>NZ_JAFMZJ010000001.1:4800000-6832311 GCF_048595525.1 Nocardiopsis oceanisediminis
GTCGTGCACGAGCAGCACGGCGCGCTCGGGCTCGGGCCGCCACTGGGCGCGGTTGTCCGGGAGGCGGTCCGGCGCCGGCGGCTCGTAGGGTGCGATCTGCGGCAGGGACATCGGGGTTTCCTCGGTTCCTCTCTGGGTCGCCGGTTCTCAGTGCCGGCCGGCGGTGATCGCGTCGGCGATGGCGGCCCGCAGGTCGCGCTTGCTGACCTTGCCGACGCCGGTGGCGGGGAACTCCGGCACGACCTCGACCCGGTCGGGGATCTTGTAGGCGGCCAGGCCGCGGCCGCGCAGGAAGCGGAGCAGGGCGGGGCGGTCGAGCCCGTCGCCGGCGCCGTCCCGGGGGATGACGTAGGCGCAGGCGCGCTCGCCGAGGTAGGGGTCGGGCATCGCGACGACGGCGGCGTCGTGCACCCCGGGGTGCGCCAGGAGGTGGTCCTCCACCTCGTCCGGCGCGATCTTCTCGCCGCCCCGGTTGATCTGGTCCTTGACCCGGCCCTCGACGGTGATGTGGCCGCCGGGGCCGACCCGGACCACGTCGCCGGTGCGGTAGAAGCCGTCCGGGGTGAACGCCCTGGCGTTGTGCTCGGGGGCGCGGTAGTAGCCGCGGATGGTGTAGGGGCCGCGGGTGAGCAGCTCGCCGGGTTCGCCGGGCGGCACCTCGGCGCCGTCCGGGCCGACCACGCGCAGTTCGTCGTCGGGGGAGATGGGCCGGCCCTGGGTGCCGGTGACGGTCGCCTCGTCGTCCTCGTCCCGGGTGTAGTTGACCAGCCCCTCGGCCATGCCGAAGACCTGCTGCAGCCGGCAGCCGAGGGTGCCGGCGACGCGCTTGGCCGCCTCGGGGGCGAACTTGGCGCCGCCGACCTGGAGCATCTTCAGCGAGGAGAGGTCGCGGTGGGCCTGGGCGCCGCCGTCCACCGCGTCCAGCCAGAGCATGGCGACCGGCGGGACCGCGGCGGCGAGGGTGACCCGCTCCCGCTCGATCAGCTCCAGGCAGGTGGCGGGGCTGGGGTCGGGGGCCAGCACGGTGCTGCCGCCGGCGTGCATCACCCCGAGGAATCCGGGTGAGCTCATCGGGAAGTTGTGCACGACGGGCAGCGCGCCGAGGAAGACCGTGTCGGGGGTGAGCCCGCAGATGTCGGCGCTGGCCCGGACCGAGTACAGGTAGTCGTCGTGGGTGCGCGGGATGAGCTTGGGCAGTCCGGTGGTGCCGCCGGAGAGCTGGAAGAACGCGACGTCGGAGGGGTCCGCGTCGAAGAGCGCCGCGGGGTCGGCGGCCTCGGCGCGCAGCGACTCCAGCGGGACCGCGCCCGCCTCGGTGAGCGCCGCGGGGTCGGCGGCGCCGGCCCCGATCACGGAGGGGGCCTCCCCCTCGCCGGCTTCGGCGGCGACCTCGCGGGCCATCCGGACGTGGTCGAAGGGGCCGCGGGCGGCCGAGACGACCAGTGCCCGCGCGCCGGTCACCGCGCGCAGGTGGCCGATCTCGGCGGAGCGGTGCGCGGGCAGCGCGTAGACCGGCAGGGCGCCCAGCCGGAACAGCGCGAAGACGACCTCGAACACCTCGGGGACGTTCGGCAGCTGCACCACCACCGGGTCGCCGGGGCCGATGCCGAGCCGCCGGTGCAGGCCGGCGGCGAGCCGGTCGGCGCGGGCGTCCAGTTCGGCGTAGGTCCAGCGGCGGTCCCCGCCGGCCACGGCGGTGCGGTCGGCGAAGCGGCGGGCCCGGTCGCGGAGGAAGGCGCCGAAGGTCTCGCCGGTCCAGTACCCGGCCGCGCGGTAGCGTTCGGCGAACTCGGCGGGCCAGGGGGTGCATCCGTCGCGCATGGCAGCGGGTTCCTTCTGTGGTCGGTGCCCGGGTCGGGGCGGTCGCGGTCGGCTCGGGCGGGCTCGGCCCGCGGTTCCTCGGCCGGGTGGAGGGGGTCGGGGGCGGAGGGGCCCGGGGTCACAGCGCCCGGTTGATGCCCAGGGCGAGGAGCAGGGTGCGCAGCTTGGCGGAGGTCTCGTCGAGTTCCTCGGCGGGGTCGGAGCCCTCGACGATGCCGCCGCCGGCGTACAGGTCCAGCCCGTCGCCGCTGATGTCGGCGCAGCGGATGGCGACCGCCCACTCGCCGTCGCCGGAGGCGTCGGTGTAGCCGACCGCGCCGGTGTAGAAGCCGCGGTCGAAGGGCTCGAGGCGGGAGATGGCGCCGCGGGCGGCGTCGGTGGGGGTGCCGCAGACCGCCGGGGTGGGGTGCAGGGCGCGGGCCAGCTCCACCGACGGGGTGTCGGGGTCGGCCAGCTCGCCGGCGACCCGGGTGGACAGGTGCCACATGGTCGCGGTGCGGATCAGCTCCGGCTCGTCCGGGACGTCCAGCCTGCCGCAGAACGGCCGCAGCCCTTCGGCGACCGCGTCCACCACCAGGGCGTGCTCGCGGCGGTCCTTGGCGGAGCCGAGCAGCTCCACGGCGTTGTGCTGGTCCTTGGTGGGGTCGGCGCTGCGCGGCCGGGAGCCGGCCAGCGGGTTGGAGGCCGCGCGCCCGCCGCGCTTGGCGACCAGCAGCTCGGGGCTGGCGCCGATGAAGGTGCGCGGGCCGGGCAGCTCGGCTCGGGGCGGCAGGTTCATCGCGAAGGTGAAACCGGCGGGGTCGCGCCAGGCGAGGTTGCGCAGCACCTGAGCGGCGTCGACCGGGCCGGGGCCGATCAGGCGCAGGCTGCGCGCCAGCACCACCTTCTCCAGGTCGGGGCCGAGCTCCCGCACGGCGCGGTGCACCGCCTCGCGGTGCTCCTCGGGCTCGGGCAGCGCCTCGGCCTTCCACGGGCCGGGCAGGGCGCGGCGCTCGGCCGCGGCGTCCCGGGCGGAGGCCAGGGGCGGCGCGGTGTGCACGGCGGCCGGCACGGTCAGGTGGGCGGGGGCGTCCGGGGCGAAGGGGACGGCGCCGATCGCGACGGGTTCGCGGTGCCATCCGGCGTCGCGGACGCCGCGCAGCATCTCCGGGACCCGGGCGAGGTCGTCGGTGGTGTCCAGGGAGCCTTCGCCGAGCAGGGTGCGCTCGGGGGTGGCGATCAGCGACATGCCGGGGGCGTAGGCCTCCAGCAGGGAGGACGGGGAGGACGGGTGGTGGGGCACCGTTCGGCCTTTCTGGTGGTGTGCCTGCGCTGCCTCAGCAGGGGGTGGCCCCGCCGTCGACCCGCAGGTCGTGTGCGGTGACGTGGCGGGCGTCGCTGGAGGCGAGGAAGCGCACCGCGGCGGCGACGTCCTCCGGTGCGGCGATGCGGCCCAGCGGGATTCCGGTGCGGAACAGCGCCGGGTCTCCGGCGACGGTCTCCGCCGCGCCGTCGGGGCCGGACCACATGCCGCGCTGCATGGGGGTGTCGGTGGATCCCGGGGAGACGACGTTGCAGCGCACGCCGCTGCCGGCGACCTCCAGGGCGAGCGCCCTGGTGAAGGCGGCCGCGGCGGCCTTGGAGGCGCCGTAGGCGGACAGGCCCGCCCGGGGCGTGGTGCCCGCGTTGGAGCCGACGGTGGTGATGGTGCCGGCGCCGCGCGGGACCATCCGGTTCGCGGCGGCGCGCAGAACGTGGAAGACGCCGGTGGCGTTGACCGCGATCAGCTCGGCCCAGTCGGCGTCGCTGGTCTCGGCCCCCGGCCCGGTCCGCAGCACGCCGGCGACGCTGACGGCGTGGCGGACCGGGCCGAGGTCGCGCTCGGCGGCGGCGAACAGCTCCTCCACCGCCTCCGGGTCGCGCACGTCGCAGGGGTAGGGGCGGACGTCGTGCCCGTCCGCGGCGAGCCCGGCCGCGGTGCCGCGCAGCGGCTCCTCGGCCCGGTCGGCCGCCGCGACGCGGGCGCCGGCCTCGGCGAGCGCCCGGGCGACCGCGGCCCCGATGCCCTGCCCGGCCCCGGTGACCAGGGCGACCGTTCCTTCGATCCCGTTGTGGGACACCCATCCCCCTCGGTGTGAAACAGGCAGCCATTCCCCACTAAGGCAATGCTTACCTAAGCGAACCGCCCGTCAGTCTGGGGCGACGCCGCGTATCGTGTCAACCCACCCGACCGCCCTGACCGGGGGCGAAGCACCTGCACCGGCCGCCGGCACCGACTCCGACCTGCCCAAACGGACCAAGGTGTGGCTTACCTAATTCTTCGCGAAAGGGGACACTCCACACCGATCCGGTCCGGCAGGAGTACCGCCGGCGCCCCACCCGGAGAGCAGGGGCGGACCCGGGACCGGCCTGCTGGGAGCGCTTCCGCGCGGGCCCCTCCCTCCCCGGCGGCGCGGGAGGGCCGGGGTCCGTCCCGGACGGGGAGAGCGCCTTCCCGGCACGCTGGGGCCCGCCGGAAAGCGGAGGACAACGCGGCGCGACCGCCGCGCGTCCCCTCCCCTGTACCCCGCTCCCCAGAGGAAGGCCCCGCCCCGAGATGCCCCGCCCACGCAGACCCCTGCCCCTCGCCGCCACCGCCCTGCTCGTCCTGGCCGCCGGCTGCGGCGCCCCGGCCGAGCCCCGGGACGACCCGGAACCGGGATGCGGGGCCGCCCCCGCCTCGGCCGCGCCGGACGGCGCGCTCCCCGGGGACATGGACGGCGACGGGCGGGAGGACCTCGTCGCCTCCTACGACCTGCCGGAGGAGGGCACCGGGTACATCGCCGCCGTGCCCGGCGGCCCGGACGGCCCCGACGCGGAGCGGACCTGGACGCTGCGCGCCGGCGAGGACGGCGTCCCCGGCGGGGGATCGGCCTTCGGCGACGGCGCCCTGCTCGGCGACTTCGACGGCGACGGGCACACCGACATCGCCGCCGCAGGCGGTCCGGAGAGCGACGCCGAGGACGCACCGGACATGCCGGTCCTGCTGTGGGGCGGCCCGGACGGCCCGGACGGCGGCGCCCGGATCCCGCTGGAGGAGTCCGCCCGGCCGAGCGCCGTCGGCGACTTCGACGGCGACGGCACCTCCGACCTGCTCGTCCAGCACGGCTCCTACAGCGGCCCGAAGGGCAGCGTGCTGTACGGCCCCTTCGGCCGCGACGGCGCCCCCGCCGCCGAGCGGGACGGGGCCCCGGCCTCCACCGGCGGGATCGACTACTCCTTCATCACCGGGGACCTGACCGGCGACGGCTGCGACGAGGTCATCGGCTTCGGCTCGTTCGAGGAGATGGCCTACGACACCCAGGTGTGGCGGGCCTCGGAGCAGGGCTTCACCGAGGGCCCCGCGCTCACCACCGCCGACGCCGGGGCGGTCGCCGACGTCGACGGCGACGGCCACGGCGACCTGGTGGTGCGCGACATCGGCGAGACCGTGGAGGACGCCCCCTGGCAGGAGAGCACCGTCCTGGTGTTCCCCGGCGGCCCGGACGGCCCGGCCGAGCAGGCCTCCACCGAGCTGACCCTGGACTCCCCGGGCGTCCCCCTCGACTCGGACGTGAGCGACCAGTTCGGCGCGGTGCTCGCCGCGGGAGACGCGGACGGCGACGGCCACGGCGACATCGCCGCGAGCGTGAACCGCCCGGCCGGAGGCGACCCGGCCATGGTCGACCGGGCCGACGTGATCCTGCTGCACGGCGGACCCGACGGCCTCACCGGCGACGGCTCCGAACTGCTGCGCCCGGAGGACGCCGGGGTGCGGCCTCCGGACGGCGCCGACCGGGGCGACCCGCTCTACGACGCCTACAGCGAGATCCCGCGGACCGGGCTGCGGTTCCTGGATGCCGACGGGGACGGCTCCGACGAGATCGCCGCCACCACCCCGCTGGCCGATTCCGACGGATACCGGGAACTCGCCGGGCCGATCTGGTTCTTCCGCCCCGGCGGCGGCCAGGCGCCCTCCCCGCTCCTTCCGGAGGACCTCGGCGCCCCGGAGCGGGGCGGCCGCCTGGCCGCCGGCTGATCCCGGGCGGCGGGCCGGGAGCGCGCTCCCGGCCTCGGCCGGACACGCGGGCCCGCCGTCCGGCGAGGCGGAGCAGGGCCTGAGCGCGATGCCCGCCCCTCCTGCCTCGGCGAGGCCGGGACCGGACCCGGCCGGACCGCGCGCCTCCGCCCCCGCCCGCGAAGGACCGTTCCGGCGGCGCCCCTCCCCTCCCGGTCCGGGCGGCCGCACCGCTCCTCCCCCGGGAAAGGCAACGGAACGCGTCCGCCGCGCGTCTCCCTCCGGTACGCCCCTCACCGGAAGGCCCCGCCCCGCCCATGCCGATCCCCCGCCTCCCCCTCGCCGTCGCCGTCCTGCTCGCCCTGTCCGCCGGCTGCGGACCCCCGGCCGACTCGGAGCAGGCGGCCGGATGCGGCTCCGCCGCGGCCGGCCCCGGCACCGGTCGGGCGCGCCCCGCCGACGTGGACGGGGACGGCCGCGGCGACCTGGTCGCCGCCTTTCCCGCCCCCGCCGGCGGCGACCGGCCGGAGCAGGGGCTCCTCGCCGTCCTCCCCGGCGGCGAGGAGGGACCGGCCCCGGACGCGGTGCGGCTCCTCCGGCCCGGTGGGGAGGTCCCGTACTTCGCCTCCCCGGACACGGCCTTCCGGGAGGCGGCCTGGACCGGCGACTTCGACTGCGACGGCTACACCGACATCGCGGCCGTGGACCACCCGGGGAGCGGCGCCGGCGGTGCCGAGGCCGCGCCGGTCCTGCTCTGGGGCGGCGAGGACGGGGGCTCCGAAGGGGCGAAGGTCCCGGTCGGGGAGTACGCCGACCTCTTCGCCGTCGGGGACTTCGACGGCGACGGAAGCTCCGACCTGCTGGTGTACAACCCCAACGACGACACGGTGGGCCGGGTGCTCCCCGGCCCCTTCGGCCGGGACGGGAGGCCGGCGGCCGAGCCGCTCCCCGGGCCGGAGTCGGGCGATCCGGCGGAGTACCGGCTCATCTCCGGGGACCTCGACGGCGACGGCCGGGACGACCTCGTCGGGTTCGGCTCGTTCGAGGACACGGCGTTCGACACCCGGGTGTGGCTCTCCGGGGAGGACGGCTTCGCGGAGGGCCTCCGGCTCATCCCCGCCGACGCCGGGGCGGTCGCCGACGTCGACGGCGACGGCCACGGCGACCTGGTGCTGCGCGGCATCGGCGGGAGCGTCGAGAACCCGCCGTGGCAGCCGGGCCGCATCGCGGTCTTCCCCGGCGGCCCGGACGGCCCCGCCCTCGAACCCTCCGCCGAGCTGACCCTGGGCTCCCCGGGCGTCCCCGGCGAGGAGGCCGACGGCGACCAGTTCGGCGCGGTGCTCGCCGCGGGCGACGTCGACGGCGACGGCCGCGCCGACATCGCCGCGAGCGCGAACCGCCCGGCCTCAGCAGGCCCGGCCATGCTGGACCGGGCCGACGTGGTCCTGCTGCGCGGCGGACCCGACGGCCTCACCGGCGAGGGCGCCGAGCTGCTGCGCCCGGAGGACGCCGGGGTCGAGCCGCCTCCCGGCGGGAAGCACGCCGGCCCCGGCCACGACCCCTACGACGAGATCCCCCGGACCGGGCTGCGGATGCTCGACACCGACGGCGACGGCGCCGACGAGATCGCGGTGACCACGTCCTTCCCCACCGACGGCGGGACGGCGGTCCGGCCCGCCCCGATCTGGTTCTTCCGCCCCGGTGGGGACGGCGGGAGCGCCGCTCCCGCCCCGCTCGCCCCGGAGGACCTCGGCTCCCCGGGAGGGGCCGGCCTCCTCGCCCCCGGCTGACCCCGGGCGGACCGGGGCTCCCCGGCCCGCCTCCTCCAGGGACGCCCCCGGCCCTCCCCCCGCACCGGTCAGGCCGCGCAGAACACCGCGGTGACCGAGGCGAGGAGGGTGGCGTAGTCGGGCGACCGGTCCGAGGCCGCGACCATGGTCAGGGTCCGGCCGTCGTCGGAGCGGTAGGCGTAGGTGCGGTACCCGAGCAGCTGGCCGCCGTGGCCCCACAGCTCGCCGCCGCAGGGGGCGTCGAACCGCTGCAGCCCCAGCCCGTAGTGGGAGCCCATGCCCATCGGTTCGGTCCTGCGCATCTCGGCGAGCGCGTCCGCGGAGGTGAGTTCGGCGGAGAGCAGGGCGTCCAGGAAGACGGCCAGGTCCCGGGTGCTGGAGACCATCTCGCCGGCGGCCCGGTCCAGTGACGGGTCCATCTCCGTGACGTCGACGGTGCGCCCGTCGCCGAGGACGTCCTGGGCCCTGATCGCCGGTTCCGGGACACCGGGATCGGTACCCGGGAGCACGGTGTCACGCAATTCCAGCGGTCCGATGATGCGCTTCTCGACCTCCTCTCCGTACGGGTTTCCGGTGACCGCCTCGATCAATTCACCGAGCACCACGTAATTGGTGTTGGAGTAGCGGAACCCCTCCCCCGGCGGGAAATAGGGCGGGTTCTCGAACGCGGTCCGCAGCAGTTCGCCGGAGGAATGGGAGCGGAACCGGTCCTCACCCCGCCAGCGGTTCGTGGACATTCCCGGTTCCTTCATGTAGTCGTACAGCCCGCTGGTGTGGTCGAGCAGCCGCCGCACGGTGACCGACTCCCCGCCCGGGACGGTTCCGGGCAGGTGCTCCTCCACCGGGTCGTCGAGCCCGATCCGCCCCTCCTCGGCGAGCTGCACGACCACCGTCGCGACGAACGTCTTGGTGACGCTGCCGATCCGGAACCGGGTGCGCCCGCCGAGGCCGCCGCCCTCTCCGGGGACCGCCTCCCCGGCGGTCCAGACCTTCTCTCCGGAGGAGTCCGTCACCTGGACGATCACCCCGGTCGCGCTGCCGCCCGCGATCCGGTCGGCGACGAACCCGATGCTCTCCTCCCGATATGCGGTGACCGCCACCGCCGCGGCGGCCACCAGCGCTGCGACCGCCGCGGCGGTCGCGATTCCGATCCTCTTCGCCTTCTTCACGCCGATGACGATAGGAACCGGCACCGCCGCCGCACCATTGCGCGTTTCCGCATTTCCTCCTGCGGAGAACCGCAGTACCGGGCGGCCCGCCGCAGCAGCGGAGCACCCCTCCTCCCCGGTCACCGCCGGGGAGGCCGCGGGCCGGGGCACGGCCCTGCGGCACGCCGGGCCCCGGCCGCACCGGAGCCCTGCCCGTGCGTCCCCGCCCGGCCGCTCCGAGGCGCCCGGTGCGCCCGCACCGCCCCCGGGACGGTGCGCGGCGCCGGCGGCGGCCGGGGCGGCGGGGGCGCCGCCGGCGCGGGGAAGTCCGCCCAGACGGTGAGGCCCGGGCACGGGCCGGGGCCGGCGTCCGCCGGGCGGAAGCCCCAGGCCAGCGAGAGGGAGGCGACGAGGAGCAGGCCGCGGCTGCTCTCCGCCTCCAGCCACTCGGGGCCGAGGTAGGCGGGGACGCGGGGGCGGGTGGCGGCACCGCCGGCGTCGGTGACCGAGAGCCGGAGCCGGTCCGCGCCGGCCCAGGACAGGGCGCGGACGGCCCGGCCCCCGGCGGCCCCGGTCGCGGTGTAGCTGACGGCGTTGGCGAACAGCTCCGAGGCGCACAGCTCGACGTCGGCCACCAGCCGAGCCGGGAAGCCGGCCAGGTCGGCGCGGACGTCGCGGCGGAGCCGGGCGGTGTGCCGCAGCGCACCGGGGTAGGCCCGGGGCTCCCAGTGCGCGAGGGGGCGGACGGCGGTCGGCGGGGAGACGGACATGCGGACACCTCCAGGGGCGAGAGGGCGGTCGTTCCCTTGCTGGCCCGGACGGCCCCGCCCGGGGGCGGGGCGCGGCCCGGCGGAGCCGTGCGGCGGTGCGCGGCCATCGCGCACCGCGGGCCGCCGCGCCCGGGGCCGTACGGGACCGGGCCGGCCGCGCTCCGGCCGGGCCGGGGGCCCGACCCGTCCCCTCCAGGGCGCGGGCGCGGGAGAGGAGAGGGGACGGCGGCGGGGAGGCGGCGGCAGGGCGCCGTGCGGACTGCTCATGCCTCGAAGGTAGGCACCTGCGGCCGCCCGCGGGGAAGGACTTCTCCGGCTGTGGACAACCGCGGACACGACCGGCGGGTTCTGCCCTCCCCCGGAACCGGCCGCCCCTGCCCGGCGACGGCCGGAAGGAGAGCGGTGCGGGCCGTGTCCCGCCGCCCCGGGAACGCCGGCCGCCGGTGCCCGCGCCTCCCGCGCGGGCCGTCCCGGACGCGCGCTCCCCTCCCCGGTGAGTAGCGGACCGGCCCCGCCTGGGTGGGCGTACTCAGGCGGGCGGAGGCGGCGGCGCGCACCCTGGTGCCATGGACACCACCAACGTGATCAGCGCACCGGTCGCGGCGGCCCCGGTCACCCGGGCGAAGTGGGCGGCGGTCCGCTTCGCCCTGGGCACCGCGGGCCGGCTCAGCACCGGCATCTCCATCGGCCACCGGCACGGCTTCGACAGCGGGACCATGCTGGACTACGTCTACCGGAACGAGCCGCACGGGCGGTTCGGCGTCGGGCGGCTCCTGGACCGGGTGTACCTGGACGCCGTCGGATGGCGGGCGATCCGGGCCCGGCGCCGGCTGCTGACCGAGGTCCTGCGCACCGAGATCGAGCGCCGGGAGGACGTGGTGCGGATCCTCGACGTCGCCGCCGGCCCCGGCCGCTACCTGCAGGACCTCGCCGAGGACCACCCGCACCGGACCCGGGTGCTCTGCCGCGACCTGGCCCCGGACGGGCTGGTCCGCGGCGAGGCCGCCGCGGCCGAGCGCGGCCTGGCCAACATCGCCTACGAGCGCGGCGACGCGCTCGACCCCGCCCCCGCCCCGCTGCTCGGCGGGGCCCCCGACGTCATCGTCGTCTCCGGCCTCTACGAGCTGCTCCGCGACCCGGCGCTGGTGTCCGGTTCGATGAAGCGGCTGCGCGGCCTGCTCGCCCCGGGAGGCGTCCTGGTCTTCACCACCCAGGAGCGCCACCCGCAGCTGGAGTTCATCGCCAACGCGCTGACCGACCGGAACGGCGAGCCGTGGGTGATGGACTGCCGCCCGGCCGGGCTCACCGAGCGGTGGGCCCTGGAGGCCGGCTTCGCCTCGGTCGCCACCGAGCGCGAAGAGGTGGGGCTGTTCGCCGTCACCTCCGCCCGGGGGTGACCGCGGCCGCGCCCCGGGCCGCTCCGGCCCCGCCTTCGGCGCGGTGGAGCGGTCCGGCTGGGAGGCGCACGACCCCGGTGGCCCGGGCCGGGCACGCCGTCGGGGCGCGCGGCCGCCGGTCGGCGCTCAGACCGCGGTCGCCTCGGCCGCCGCGCGTCCGGCGGCGCGGCCGGAGAACAGGCACCCGCCGAGGAAGGTGCCCTCCAGGGCGCGGTAGCCGTGCACCCCGCCGCCGCCGAAGCCGGCCGCCTCGCCCGCCGCGTACAGGCCCGGCAGCGGGGTGCCGTCGGAGCGCAGCACCCGCCCGGACAGGTCGGTCTGCAGCCCGCCCAGCGACTTGCGGGTCAGGATGTTGAGCCGGACCGCGATGAGCGGCCCCGCCTTCGGGTCGAGCAGCCGGTGCGGCTCGGCGGTGCGGATCAGCCGGTCGCCGCGGTACCGGCGGGCGGAGTGGACCGCGGCCATCTGCAGGTCCTTGCCGAACGGGTTGGCCAGCTGCAGGTCGCGGGCGACGATCTCGCGGTGCAGCTCCGCGGCGTCGATCAGGCCGTCGCCGGTCAGCTCGTTCATCTTCGCCGCCAGCTCGGGCACGGTGCCGGCGACCGCGAAGTCGTCCCCGTTGTCCAGGAAGGCCTGCACCGGCCCGGGGGCCCCGCCGCGGGCCCGCTTCAGCACGTCGGCGACGCGCCTGCCGGTCAGGTCCGGGTTCTGCTCCGAGCCGGAGAGCGCGAACTCCTTCTCGATGATCTTGCGGGTGAGCACGAACCAGGAGTAGTCGTGGCCGGACTCCCCGATCGCCTTGAGCGTGGCGAGCGTGTCGAAGCCGGGGAAGTTCGGCGCGGGGAACCTGCGCCCCCGGGCGTCCAGCCAGAGCGACGACGGTCCGGGCAGGATGCGGATTCCGTGGTCCCTCCAGATCGGGTCCCAGTTCCGCAGGCCCTCGGTGTAGTGCCACATCCGGTCGGCGTTGACCCGGCGCGCGCCGGCCCGCTCGCTGATCGCCAGCATCCGACCGTCCACGTGCTCGGGCACCCCGGCGACCATCCGCTCCGGCGGCGGGCCCAGCCGCTCCGGCCAGTGCGCCCGCACCAGGTCGGGGTCGCCGCCGATGCCGCCCGAGGCGACCACCACCGCCTGCGCGGTGAGCTCGAACGCGCCGGCCTCCGCCCTGGAGCTCGCCGTGCCCCGGGCCGCGGCGCTGGGTTCCAGCACCGCGCCGCGCACCCCGGTCACCTCGCCGCCGGTGACCACCAGCTCGTCCACCCGGTGCCGGAACCGGAGGTCGATCAGGCCCTCCTCGGCCGCCCGGCGGACCCGGCGCTCGAACGGCTCCAGCAGGCCCGGCCCGGTCCCCCAGGTGATGTGGAACCGGGGCACCGAGTTGCCGTGCCCGCCGGCGAGGCCGCCGCCGCGCTCGGCCCACCCGACGACCGGGAAGAACCGCACCCCCAGGGAGTGCAGCCAGGAGCGCTTCTCCCCCGCCGCGAACTCGACGTAGGCCTGCGCCCACCGGCGCGCCCAGTGGTCCTCGCCGAGCGGGTCGCCGGCGTCCCGGTCGAACCCGGCGCTGCCCTGCCAGTCCCACCAGGCCAGTTCGGCGGAGTCCCGGACGCCCATCCGCCGCTGCTCCGGCGATCCGACCAGGAACAGCCCGCCGAAGGACCAGAAGGCCTGGCCGCCCAGCCCGCTCTCGGGCTCCTGGTCCACCAGGACCACCCTGCGGCCCGCGTCGGCCAGCTCGGCGGCGGCCGCCAGCCCCGCGAGCCCGCCGCCCACCACGATCGCGTCGGCGTCCATCCGTCCGGGCCTCCCTCCGGTGCGCCCGCCGGTCGCGGGCCGAGGGCCACAGCCTGCCCTGCGGGCGCCCGGCGGTTCCATGGCGATCGCGCACCGGGACAAGCAGGTTCATCACCGGGTGATGAACGCGGGGACGCGGGCGGGGCCGCCGCGGCCGCTCCGGGGTAGCGTGCAGGGGCGCGCCGGAGCGGCGCGGTTCATCATCGGGTGACAAAGCGGCGGGCGGCCGGACCGCCCCGGGGAGGCGCCGGTGGACACCGAGCGGCGGCGGGCCGTCGCCGACCTGCTGCAGGACCGGCGGGCCGAGCTGGCCGCCACCGCCGTGCGGGCGGTGCGCGCGGAGGTCCCCGCCTACCGCAGGCTGGACGGCGAGCAGATGCGCGACGTCGCCGCCATCTCCTCCTGGACGCTGTCCCGGGTGACCGACGCGTGGGCCCGCGGCGACCGGCTGACCGAGCAGGACCTGGCCCGGTTCCGCGCGATCGGCGCGGCGCGCGCCGAGGACGGCCGCCCGGTCGCGGCGGTGCTGCGCGCCTACCGGGTCGGGGCGGGCGCCGCCGTCGACGCCGTCGCCCAGGTCTGCGGCGACCGGCTGACCGCCGTCGACATGGCCGCCCTGGCCCGGACGGTGCTGCACGCCATCGACGACCTGTCCGAGGCGATCGGCGGCGGCCACGCCTCGGCCCGGGAGCGGCTCGCCGCCGACCCCGGGCGGGCCCTGCGCGACCTGGTGGACGACCTGGTCGACGGCCGACACGGCTCCGCCGGCGCGCTCGCCGACCGGGGCCGGGAGCTGGGCGTCGACCTGCCCGCCGACCCGCTGCTGCTGGTGGCCGAGGCCACCGGTCCCGGTGCGCCGCTCGGCCGCGCCGCCCTGGCGGAGCTCGCCGCGGACCTGCCCGGCCCGGGCGCGGGGCCGCTGGCGACGCTGCGCGGGCGGCGCGCCGTACTGCTGCTCCGCGCGGGCCTGCGGCCCGATGCGGCGGAGGCGGCGCGGGCCCGGGGGCTGCGCGGCTGCGCCGTGCGGCTGGACTCCCCGGCCGGGGCCGCGGACGGGTACCGGCTGGCCTCGCACGCGCTGGACGCGGCGCCCGAGCACGCCTTCGCCGGCCGGGCGGTGCTCGCCGACGCCGACGCCCATCTGCTGGCGCTGCTCCGGGCGCGCCCGGGGGCCGACCCTGCCGCCGTCGCCCGGACCGCGCTGGGGGCGCTCACCGAACCGGACGGCCGGCACCTGCTGGACGGGCTGGCCGCGTTCCTGTCCACCGGTTCGGCCACGGCCGCCGCCGGGCTCCTGCACCTGCACCCGCAGACGCTCCGCTACCGGCTGCGGCGCGCCTGCGAGCTCACCGGCCGCGACCCGCGCACCCCGTGGGACCGGCTGGTGCTGGACGTGGCCCTGCACCTGGTCCCGCAGCGCGCGGGCGGCTGAGCGGCCGCCGGCGGGGCGGGTCAGACCCGGTCGAGCCGGGGGAAGACGACCCGCTGCAGGATGAGCGTGACGGCGGCGGCCGCGGGCACCGCGAGGAGCGCGCCGACCAGGCCGAGCAGCGCGCCGCCGATGAGCGCGGAGGTGATGGTGGCGGTCGGCGCGACGTCCACCGAGCGCTGCATGATCCGCGGGGCGATCACGTAGCTCTCGATCTGCTGGTAGACCAGGAAGAACGCCAGGGTCACGGCGCCCATGACGGGGTCGCCGACGGCGACCGCGCCGGCGGCGGCCAGTGCGCCGATGGTGGTGCCGATCAGCGGGATGAGCGCGGTCACGCCGACCACCATGGCCGCGGTCAGCGCGTAGCCGAACCCGATGGCGGTCAGGTAGAGGAAGGCGACCGTGCCGCCGATCGCGGCGATGAGCAGCTGCCCGCCGATGAAGTCGCCGACCCGGTGGATGATCTCGTCGCCCAGCTCGCGCACGCCCGCGCGGCGGGAGCGCGGGACCAGCCGGTAGGCGGTCTCGGTGATGCCGGGCAGCGACGCCATGAAGAACAGGGTGAGGATCAGCACGGTGAACGTGGTGGCCAGGGAGTTGAGCACGGCCTGGCCGATGCCGAACACCCCGCCGAACACCCGCTGGCCGAAGTCGGCGCTGGTCAGGAAGGCCTGGAGCTGGTCGATCAGGCCGAACCGGCGGTCCAGGTCGGCCATCAGCCGGTTCTCCTGGAGCTGCTCCACGTACTCCGGGACCGCGCCGGCGAACTCGCTGACCTGCGCTGTCAGCGGCGGGACCAGGGTCCAGACGAACACCGTCACGGCCAGGACGAGCGCGGCGCACACCGCGACGATCGCCGCCCAGCGGGGCAGCCCCCGCCGGCGCAGGAACTCGATGATCGGGTTGAGCCCGACCGCGAGGAAGAGCGCGACCAGGATGTTGATGAAGACGCCGCGTATCTCTACCAGCGCCTCCACCAGCATCCACGCGGTGAGCACCCCGAGCGCGCCGGTGAAGCCCACGATGAAGAAGTTGACCCGCCGCCCCCGGCCGGTCAGGGGGCCGGGCGGTTCCTCGGCGGTGCCCGCCGCCGGCCGGGGCTCCCGCTCCGGCCCCTCCGCCGCGCCCCCGCCCCCGGCGGACGGCGCCTCCGCGGCCGGCTCCGCGGCCCGGTCCCGCCGCCCCTGCCGGGCACCGTCCGGGCGCTCTTCCCCGGCACCGCCCGGGCGCTCCGCCCCGGGCCCGTCCGCGCCGGGCTCCTGTCGATCGCCCACTCCGGCCTCCCCACTGCCGCCGACGCGATCACGTTAGCGCGCCCCCGCCCGCGCGGCCGGTACCTCGGCGGGCCGCGCGGCTCCGACCGGAGCCGCGCGGTGCGGTAACGGCGCGGCCCTCCGGGGCCCGTTCCGGGGGCACCGGAGAGCGGCGGGACCGGAGACCGGTGGGAACCGGCACTCCGCGCGCTCGGCGGGCGAACCGCGCCGCCGCCGGACGCACAGGGCGCCGTTCCACAGCGGCCACGGCGGGGCGGGCACCGGATCACCGACCGGACCCCGGCTCGGCCCCGAACGGGAAGGACGCGCTCCGGGATGCGCGGGGTCCGGCCTGCGGGCCGTGGGCACGGCGGCCTTCGGACGTCTCCGGGGCGGGGTGGAGGCGTCCGCCGCCCGCCCTCCCCGCCGCGGCGGGGAGGGCGGGCGGCCGGGGCGCGGCCCTTACAGGGCGGCCCCGGTGTGCACGGCGACGGCGCTCTCCGGCGGGACGGTGACGGCCAGCTCCCCGGAGGACACCCGGAGGGTCTCCGAGGTGCAGGCGCCGCCCTCGACCAGGCCGGAGGCGACGTCGCAGTAGTCGCCGTCCGGCAGCGAGGTGGGCAGGACGGCGGTCCACGGTTCGGCGGAGGCGTTGAACGCCGCCGCCCCGGCGCCGTCCCGCTCCAGGGCGGCCCGGTCGGCGGCCGAGCCGTCATCGAGCCAGGTCACCCCGGTCCCCTCCACCGCGCCGGCGAAGCCGGGCATGCCGTTGAGGGCGCGGTGCTCGCAGACCCAGCCGCCGCCGTCGCAGTCGGTCGGCTCGGTGCTCCCGTCCGCGGCCGACGGCGGACCCTCGTCGGTGCTCCCGGTCCAGTCGTAGCCGGACATCACCTTGGCCGTGCCGTACCCCTGGGCCAGCAGGAACGCCTGGGCGAGGTCGTAGCGGCCGCGGTCGGTGCGGTGGGTGAGCACCGGGTCGCTCCGCTGGGTGTCGTGGTTGACCACGAAGGAGACCGCGCTCTCCGAGGGCAGCAGCCCCTCGCCCAGCCCCTTGGCGGACTGCAGGTCGCCGGCGGCGAACAGCTCGCTGATCCGCCGCTGGTAGCCGAACTCCGTGACGTCGCCGATGCCGGTGTACTCGCCGCCGCCGATGGCTCCGTCGGCGATCACCTCCTGGTAGACGTAGGGCGGCCGGTCCCATCCGGGCACGGTGCCCTCCAGCCGGTCCACAACGGCCGCGACGTCCTCGGGCGGCATGTGCTTGGCCGCGTCGATCCGGAACCCGGCGACGCCCATCCCGATCAGCGAGTTCAGGTAGTCGGCGAGGCGGTCGCGCACGTAGTCGTCGCCGGTGGACAGGTCGCTGAGCCCGAGCAGCTCGCAGGTGCGCACCTCCCACGGATCGGACCAGTCCTCGATGTCGCGGCCGCACTCGTCAGCGTGGAAGTCCTGCCGGGAGTAGCCGTAAGCGCCGTCGCCGAACAGGTCGGGGTAGGCGTACTTCCCGTACTCGGTGCCGGCGCTGCCGGGGCCGGAGCCGGCCGACCCGGTGCCGGTCATGTGGTTGACGACCGCGTCCACGTAGATCTTCACTCCGGCACCGCGGCAGCGGTCCACCATGTCGGCGAAGTCGCCGGCGGTGCCGCGCCGGGTCTGGTCCAGCCGGTAGCTGACCGGCTGGTAATCCTGCCACCAGGGGTGTCCCTCGCCGGACAGGACGACGTGCTCCTGCGGCGGCGACACCTGGACGGCCGCGTACCCGGCGGGGCCGAGGAAGTCCTCGCACTCCCGGGCGACGGACTCCCAGCGCCACTGGAACAGGTGGACGATGGGCCCCTCTCCGCTCCCGGCGACGGCGGGCGCGCCGCCCGCGCCCGGTGCGGCGGAGGCGGGTGCGGCGGCGAGGGGGACGGCGGTGAGCAGTGCCGCGAGTGCGGTCGCGGCGGTTCTTCGGAGGAACATTGCGCGCTCCTTGCAGCGGGGGTGCGGCGGCCGCCCCGGCGCCGAAGACGGCCACCTGATAAATTTCTTGCGGACAGTGCAAGAAATTTCAATCACCGCGCAAGATACCAGCAGGGGAGGGCCTTGGGAACGGTCCCCGCGCGTTCTTCCGGAATTCACGCGGACGTCCCCTGACCGGCCCGGACGGGCCCGGCCGGACCACTACCGTCGGCCCCGTGACGACTTTCGTGCACACTGCGGACCTGCACCTGGACAGCCCGCTGCGCGGGCTCTCCCCGAAGCGCCCGGAGGCCGAGCGGCTGGCCCGGGACGCCACCACCGACGCGCTCGGCCGGCTCGTGGCGGCCGTGCTGGCGGAGTCGGCCGACGCGCTGGTCATCGCCGGCGACCTGTGGGACGGCGGGCACCACCGGGAGGAGACGGTGCGCCGCTTCCGGGAGCACATGGGGGCCCTGCACGACGCGGGCGTCCCGGTGTTCGTCGCCGACGGCGCCCACGACACCGCCTACCCCGGCCGGCACGCCTGGCCGATGCCGCCCAACGTGCACCGGTTCGGCCACGAGCGGCCGGAGACCCGGGTGCCGGACGGCCTCGGGCTGGCCCTGCACGGGCACGGCCCGCACACCGCCTGCTCCCCCGTCCCCGCCTTCCCCGACCCGGTCCCGGGCGCCGTCAACGTCGGCCTCTGGCACTGCGGCCGGGCCGGCGGCGCGGGCCCGACCGCCGAGCGCGCCCTGGCCGGCCTGGGCTACCAGTACTGGGCCCTGGGGCACCTGCACCGGCGGACCGTCGCCTCCACCGCGCCGTGGATCGTCCACCCCGGCGCCCTGCAGGGCCGCGGCGCCGACGAGCCCGGCCCCAAGGGCGCGACGCTCGTCTCCACCGGGGGCGGCGCCGTCACCGGGGTCCGCCACCTCGACCTGGCCCCGGTGCGCTGGGAGGTCATCGACGTCGACTGCGCCGCCGGCCTCTCCGAGGCCCTGGAGCGCGCCCGCACCGCACTGCGCCGGACCGCCGCCCTGCTGGTCCCCGGGGCCCGCCTGGCCGCCGTGCTCCGACCGGTGCACGGCGCCGTGGCCGACGACGCGCTGCGCGCCCTGGTCGACCGGCTCGACGGCGACGACGTGCCGGGGGTCGTATCGGTGACCGCCGCCCCCGCCCCGGCCGGCGGACTGCCCGCCCCCCGCTCCGCCCTGGAGCGCTCCCGCCTCCCCCGCGGAGCGACCGCCCCCGCCTAAGCGCAACGCCCCGAGCCGTTGAGGGGAGGAGGCGGAGCGGAGCATCCCGGCCGAAAGCACAGCGTGTCACGGGACCGGGGCTCAAGCGGGCGGCGACGGCGCCGGCAGGGGCGGGACAGAGCGTCCCGGCCGGGTGCGGCGCCTCGCAGAGCGAAGGCTCAGACCAGCAGCGACGGCAGAGGCAGGAGCAGGGTGAAGGCCTCACCCGGGCGCGGCGCCTCGCGGAGCCCGGGTCCAAGCAGGCAGCGACGGCAGAAGAAGGGACAGGGTGCAGGCGTCGGCCGGGCGCGGCGCCCCACGGGGCGAAGGTTCAAGCGGGCAGCAACGGCGCAGGCAGGGGCAGGGCCGGGCGCCTCACCCGGGCGCGGCGCCTCGCAGAGCGAAGGCTCGAGCAGGCGGCGACGGCGGGAGTGGGCCGGGGCGGCGTTCACCGGTCCGCCCCTGGCCCCCGGCGAGGGGGAAGGCGGTGTTCTCGCGGCGGATCCGGGCCCGCCCTACACGGCAGAGGGGGTTGTGTCCGGTATGCCGGATCGCCAGCGGGGATCGGGCAAGGCGGGGGCGCCCTGCGCACCCCGGCGGCGGCCCCGATGACATCTACCAGCGAGTAGTAAGCCCTGAACCCCCCGCCGCCCCCTCGTCGGTCACTCAGAGTAGCGAAAGTGGGGCCTCCCGGGGGAACGAATGCGACATCTCGCCCCCTCCCTGCCCCTCCCCGGGGTTCCGGCCCCACCTTTCCGGCCTTCCCGGCGGCACGGATCCCCGGCCACCGCCCGGATCGGCGCCGTTTAAGCCCCGGGAGGCCCGTTCCGGCCCGGGATGCGCGCCCGGGAATCACCGGGGTGCTCTCGCGGTGCGCAGGGCGCCCCCCGCCAGCATCACTGTCCGTATTCACCCAGGTCAGAGAGGTGTTGGTGATCGCTGGGCAGCCCGCCTCGGCGCCGGGGCGACGCGGGCGCGGCGATCCCGCCCCTCTCGCCCGCCCCACCTGCCATGACCGCCCTGCCGCACACGACCCGCCACCCCGGCCCGCTCCCGCCCTCGCCGCCCGTCTGAACCTTCGCTCCGCGAGGCGCCGCGCCCGACCGACCGGCCGGCACACCTTCTGCCGTCGCCGCCCGTCTGAACCCCCACCCCGCGAGGCGCCGCGCCCGACCGAGACGCCCGCCCCCCCCCGCCTCCGCCGTCGCTGCCGGCCCGTACCTCCACCCCGTGGGCGCCGCGCCCGGCCGGGGCACCCGTCCCGCCCCTAACTCTGCCGTCGCCGCCGGTCTGAACCCTGGTCCCGTGGGGCGCCGCACTCGGCCGAGGCCTCCGCTCCGACTCTTCCTCCGCCGTCGCCGCCCGCCTGAACCCCCGCCCCGCGAGGCGCCGCGGCCGGCCGGTTCCTCCGCCCCTCCCCACCTCGCCCTCCTGGGGCCGACGGCGGCGCGGTTCCGCCTCGGGGCATAGGCTCGAACGCCGAGGACCGCCGGCCGGGACGGTCGGGACCACCGCCCGGCCGGAGACGACCGCGCAGAGGACAGAGGAGGACCCCGATGACCGCGCTCGGCGGATCGGACATCGAACTGCACCCGCTCGTCCTGGGCGGCAACACCTTCGGCTGGACCGGCGACGAAGCCGCCTCGCACCGGATCATGGACGCCTACCTGGACGGCGGCGGCACGCTCATCGACACCGCGGACGGCTACTCCGCGTGGGTCCCGGGGAACTCCGGCGGCGAATCGGAGCGGACCATCGGCTCCTGGCTGAAGGCGAGCGGCCGGCGCGACTCCGTCGCCATCGCCACCAAGGTGAGCGGCCACCCCGAGTTCCCCGGCCTGTCCGGGAAGAACGTCAAAGCCGCAGCGGAGGCGTCTCTGCGCCGCCTGGGCACCGACCGGATCGACCTGTACTACGCGCACTTCGACGACCCGGACACCCCGCTGGAGGAGACCGTCGCCGCCTTCGCCGCCCTGGTCGAGGAGGGCAAGGTGCGCCACGTCGGGGTCTCCAACTACGCGCCGAAGCGGCTCCGGGAGTGGCTGGAGACCGCCGACCGGCTCGGCGCCGCCCGGCCCGTGGCGCTCCAGCCGCACTACAGCCTGGTGCACCGGAACACCTACGAGCCGGAGCTGCGCGACATCGCGGTGGGCGCCGGCATGGGCGCGCTGCCCTACTACGGGCTCGGCGGCGGCTTCCTCACCGGCAAGTACCGCACCCGCGCCGACCTGGAGGGCCGGTCCCGCGGCAGCACCGTGGAGCGGTACTTCAGCGACGCCGGCCTCGCCCTGGTCGACCTGCTGGCCGAGATCGCCGACGCGCACTCCGCGGAGATCCCCACCATCGCCCTGGCCTGGCTGCTGACCCGCCCCGGCATCGCCGCGGCCCTGGCCAGTGCCAGCCGCCCGGAGCAGCTTCCGGCCCTGCTCGCCGTCGCCGACACCGCCCTCACCGACGACGAGGCCGCCGCCCTCACCCGCGCCTCGGACGCCGCCGCGGCGGGCTGACCGCCCCGCGGCGGCCGCGCCCCGCCCGGGGCCAGGAGCCCGTGGCGGGTTCCCTCCTCCCCTGGATAGATTCCGACGCACACCGGGAGGGCAGACGGACAAGGGGATCCAGTGGGAACAGGGCGGAAGGTCGGCGGGTTCCGGCTGGTGCGCGAGATCGGCTCGGGCGGGTTCGGTTCGGTGCACCTGGGAGAGGACTCCTCGGGCCGGCAGGCGGCGGTGAAGCTGCTCCACCCCCACCTGGCCAAGGACGCCCGAGTACGCCGGTATTTCGCCCGGGAGCTGGACAGCATGCGCCAGGTGCAGGGCTTCTGCCTGGCCGAGGTGCTGGACGCCGACGCCGAGGCCGCCCGGCCCTGGATCGCCACCGAGTACATCAAGGGCCCCACCTTGGAGGAGGACGTCCGCGACCGCGGCCCGCGCACCGGCGGCGAGCTGCAGCGCCTGGCCATGCACACCATCACCGCGCTCAACGCGATCCACGCCGCCGGGGTGGTGCACCGCGACCTCAAGCCCGCCAACATCCTGCTCGGCCCGGACGGGCCCCGGGTGATCGACTTCGGCATCGCCCGCGCCCTGGACGCCGACACCTCCTCGGCCACCCGCATCGGAACCCTGGGCTACATGGCCCCCGAGCAGCTCGAAGGCACCGCCCTGGGGCCGGCCGCCGACCTGTTCGCCTGGGCATCGGTCATCGTCCACGCCGCCACCGGCGCCGAGGCCTTCCCCGGCCCCACCCAGGCCGCCCGCATCAACCGCGTCCTCACCCGCCCGCCCGAGACCGGGGACCTGGCCGAGCCGCTGCTCGGCATCGTCCTGGCCTGCACCGCCAAGGAGCCCGACCAGCGGCCCACCGCACGCCAGGTCCTCGACATGCTGCTCACCGGCCGCAGCGCACCCCCGCCGGCCGGGGGCGACGCGCCGACCACCGAGTACACCGCGCGCGCCGGCGGCGAGCGGACCGGGCCCGCGGCCGACCCGGATTCCTGGCGCAGCAGCGACACCGACCGGACCCCGTTCACCGTGGACGCGCTGCTCCCGGAAAGGTTCGTCTCCTACAAGGGCATCGAATTCGCCCGGGTGGCCTCAGGGATCCAGCCGTGCGACCTGGCCGCCACCGGTGAGGGTTCCGCCAGCGCCGGCGAGGTGGTCGAGAAGATCATCGCCCTCGGCTGCACCCGGCTGGCGGCCGGGGTCTACACGGAGCAGCCCGGACCCCTCGCCACGGCGCACAACCCGGTCACGGTCTCGGTGTCGGTCTTTCCCTTCCCGGACAAGGCGAAGGCCGTGGAGATGTACGAGTTCCTGGACGGCCCCGCGCACTGGAACCTGACCACATGGCGCCCGCAGTGGCACATCGGCACGCTGTTCCGGAGGTCCGGACCCGACGTCAGGCCCTTCGTCCCCGGCCGGAAGCACTTCCGCTGGTGCCACCGGCGCTGGCGCCACCGCTACCTGATCATCGCGATGGCCTACCGGGCCGATCTCACCACCGACGGCGGCATCGGGCCGTGGCTCGAAGCGGCCGCCCACAAGGCGGCCGTGTCCAGTGGACCGGACGGCCGGCGGACGTGACCGGCCCTCCCTCTCCGTCCGGGCCCTCGCCGACCGGCTCCACGCCGGCCGTCCGGTCCGCCGCTCGGGCGGTGCGGGCGCGGTCCGCCGGGCGGGCCGCTCCGGCAGGCCGGGCCGGTCAGGGCCGGTCGGTGGTGTGCACCGCCTCGTCCTCGGGCCCTTCCTCCTCCTCGGCGTACTCGGCGTAGCCGTCCTCCTGCTCGCCCGGGCGGCGCTCCTGGGCCAGTTCGGCGTCGATGCCCAGCTCGCCGGCGGAATCGTCGTCGACCACGTCGACCTCGCCCTCCGGCGGGTCGTCGATGTAGCGCTCCCACAGGGAGAGGTCGCTCTCCTGCTCGTCGTCGCCCATGTCCGCCTGGAGCCGCTCCTCCTCGCCCCGTGCGCGGCGGACGCGGGGGTCGCCGCCGCCGAACCTCTCCGACTCCCATTCCGGGTCGCGCTCGCTCATCGTCTTTCCTTCCCCTCGGTTCTCCCCTGCTCCGGCTCCGGCCCGCCCCGCGAAGGCCCGGCGGGCACCCGCAGAACGAACACCGCCCCGCCCAGGAGCGGGCTCTCCCCAGCGGTCAGCGTGCCGCCGTGCGCCTCGGCCACCCCGCGCGAGATCGCCAGGCCCAGACCGGAGCCGCCGGGGTCCTTCCGTCGCGACTCGTCCAGCCGGGCGAAGCGCTCGAAGATGCGCTCCCGCTCCTCCTCCGGGATGCCCGCGCCGTCGTCGTGCACCTCCAGCACGGCCTCCGGCCCGGCGCCGCCGTCCTCGGCGCGGACCGCGACGAGGATCCGCGACCGGGCGTGCCGCTCGGCGTTGGCGATCAGGTTGACCAGCAGCCTGGCCAGCCGCAGCCGGTTGCCGCGCACCACCGCGCCCGGCTCCAGGTCGGTGTCGATGCGCGCCGCCGCGGCGGCGCGGTGCCCGGCCTCGGCCCGGGCCAGTTCGGCCAGGTCCACCCGCTCCTCGGCGCGGGCGACGTCGGCGTCCAGCCGGGCCAGCTCCAGCAGGTCGCTCACGATCCGCTGCAGCCGCTCGACGTCGCCGAGCACGCTCTCCAGGGACCGCCGCGCCGCGGTGTCGCCCAGCTCCGGGTCGGTCAGCTCCACCTCCAGCCGGGCGCGCATGCCGGCGATCGGGTTGCGCAGCTCGTGCGAGGCGTCGGAGACGAAGCTGCGCTGCCGCTCCATCGCGGTCTGCAGCCGGTCCAGGGTGGCGTTGGCGGTGCGCGCCAGGTCGGCGAGCTCGTCGCCGGTTCCGGGCAGGGCGAGCCGGTGGCGGAGGTCGGTCGCGGACAACCGCTCCAGGTCGGAGCGGATGCTCTCCACCGGGCGCAGGGTGCGGCCGGTGCCCCACCAGGTGAGCCAGCCGACCACGAGCAGCACCACCAGGGCGACGGCGACCAGGCCGAACTCCAGCAGGAAGCCGTCGGTCACCTCCGCCGAGACGATCGCGGCGTAGACGACGACCGGGCCGTAAGCGCGGCTGTCCGTCTCGAAGCCGGCCACCACCAGGCAGCGCCCGGAGAGGTCGTCCGGGCAGACCTTGTCGTCGACCCGGAAGTCGTTCTCGGCGGGCAGCCTGTCGCTGAGCGGCGGGCGGCCCTGCATCGCGTCGCTGGCCGCGACGACCTCGCCCGACCCGTCCACCACCTGGATCCGGAGCACCCCGTCGGCCGCCGGGATGGGCTCGGAGTAGCCGGACTCGGCCAGGTGCAGGGCGACCTGGCGGGCCGCCTGGGCGGCCCGGTCCACCTGCTCCCGCTCGATCTCGTGCCGGAGCACCACGGAGACGACGGTGATGCAGATCAGGATGACCGGGGCGACCACCCCCAGGGCGCGCACGGTCATCCGCGCCCTGATCGAGCGCGGCCGCGCCAGCCGCCAGCCGCTCATGGCCCCCCGTGGTCTCTGCGCCGCCCTGTCCGACGATCCTCCCAACCGGGCGGCCCGCACCGGGCGGCGAACACAGCACCGAAACGGACTTTTGTCATCTATTTACCGGTGGGGCCGGTGCGGCCCCTGCCGCCGCCCGCACCGTCCGCCTTACTCTTCCGGCACCGTCACCGCGCTCCCCGCCCGCCGCATCCGGAGCCTCGGGGGATTTCGGCGATTCCCGCACAGAGGACGATGAGTTGCGACTAGATTACCGTCCGCAACGATCTCGAAGGGGAACGGAGAAGCTCCCATGCTGAAGAGGTTCGCCCCGGCCGTCGCCGCCGCCCTGGTCGCAGCGGGGGCCGCCGGTCTCGCCGGCGCCGCGCCCGCGCAGGCCGATGACGCCCCGAAGGCCGGCTCCCGGCTCGTGCTGTCCTGGAGCGAGGGGGAGGGCGGCGCGCCCCGCTCGACCACCCTGACCTGCCGGCCGGCCGGCGGCTCGCACCCGTCCGCCGCGGACGCCTGCGCGGCCCTGGAGTCCGCCGGCGGGGACTTCTCCTCGCTGCGGCCCTCCGGCGGCGCGTGCACCATGGAGTACCGGCCGGTGCGGCTCTCCGCCCGGGGCCACTGGGGCTCCGAGCCGGTCGACTACTCCGAGACCTTCAGCAACCCGTGCACCGCCCGGAACGGCACGGACGGGGTGTTCGCCTTCTGAACCGCCCCTCGGACGCAGCGGAGAGGGCCGCCCCTGCTCGGGGCGGCCCTCTCCGCTGTGCCCGCCCCCTCGGCACGTCACCCGGTGTGCATCGGTGTTCGCCGATGTGCTGCATTGCGGTCCAGGCGTTGTGCGATGCACAACTTTGCACACCCTCTCTTCAGCCGCTCCGGGCGGCGACCTTACATTCAAGCCCCATCAGGCGGTTCGATCCGGTATAGACCATTCGTCGCACTCGTCCCGTCCGTACCGGTCAGCGCCTTCCCCCACCCCCTATAACCGGCGAAGGAGATCCGATGCGACCTTCCCGCCCATCGCCCGCCACCCCCCTCAGCGGAGGCGCTTCGGGCCGCCCCCGCGCTTCAGGCCGACCGGCCTTCCCCCCGTCCCCCCTCTCCTTCTCCCGCCCGCTCCGCGCCTGCGCCCTGGCCGGGCTCGCCGCGGTGCTGGCCGCATGCGCCCCCGCCCAGACCGACGGCGCCGGCTCCGGCGCCGACAAGATGGAGGGCACGCTCCGCGTCTGGCTCTTCTCCGAGGTCGACCAGGAGCCCAAGGAGAAGGTGGTCGACGAGGCCGTCGCGGAGTTCGAGTCCGCGCACGACGGCGTCACCGTCGACGTCCAGTACATCCCGGTGGAGACCCGGGCCGAGCGGTTCCAGGGCGCCTTCAACGACCCCTCCTCCGCGCCCGACGTCGCCGAGTACGGCAACACCGACCTGGCCGGCTACGTGGAGTCCGGCGGGTTCGCCGACATCTCCGACGAGCTGGCCGAGTGGGAGGACCACGCCGACATCTCCGAGGACGTCGCCGCCACCGCGCAGGTCGACGGGGCCTCCTACGGCGTCCCGTGGTTCCTGGGCGCACGCGCCCTGTACTACCGGACCGACGTCTTCGAAGAGCTCGGCATCGAGCGGCCGGAGACCCTGGAGGAGGTCGTCGAGGCCGGCCGGAAGGTCCGCGAGGAGGACCCGGACATGCTCGGCGTCTCCGTCGGCGGCGCCTACACCTACGCCTTCCTCCCGTTCGTCTGGGCGCACGGCGGCGACGTGGCGGAGGAGGGCGGTGACGGGGCCTACACCGCCGCCATCGACTCCGAGGAGGCCAAGGCCGGCCTGGAGCTCTACGGCGAGATCCTCTCCGACGACAACTGCCCGCCGCAGACCTGCTCGGAGATGACCGGCAACGACAGCGTGCAGAACTACGTCGCGGGCCGCGCCGCGATGACCCTGGGCGGCAACTTCAACCTCAAGGCGGTGCAGGACAGCGAGGTGGCCGAGGACACCGAGGTGATCCCGCTGCCCGGAACCGAGCCCGGCAGCATCGCCCCCGCCTTCGCCGGCGGCAACAACCTCGGCGTGCTCGCCGGGACCGAGCGGCGCACCCTTGCGGTGGAGTTCGTGAAGCTGCTGGCCGGCAAGGAGTACCAGCGCGACATGTACGACGCGATGGGCAACCTGCCCACCTTCGGCGACGTGCAGAACGAGCTGGCCGAGTCCGACCCCGACGCCGGGCCGTTCATCGAGACGCTGGACGCCGGAACCCGGTTCGTCCCGGTGACCGGCGCCTGGGCCGCGGTCGACGCCGAGGGCGTGCTGCCGACCATGGTGCAGAAGGTCGCCGCCGGCGACGCCTCGGTGGACGAGGCCGCCGGTGAGGCCGCCACCGCGCTCGACGACGCCTTCGGCGGGGAGTGACCCGGGCGCCATGGGAATCCCCGCACTTCCGCTCCGGCGCCCCGGGGGCACCGCCTCCGGGCGCCGGCGCCTCGAACCCTGGATGTACCTCGTGCCCGCCCTGGCGGTACTGGGCACGATGCTGGTCTACCCGCTCTACCAGCTGGTGCTGGTCTCCTTCTTCGACTACCGGCAGCCGCAGGTCACCGGCGCCGAGCCGCTGCGCTTCACCGGTCTGGCCAACTACCGGGAGCTCCTCTCCGACCCGCAGTTCTGGGAGGTGCTGCTCAACACGGTGGTGTTCGCCGGGGCCTGCGTCCTGGGCACGATCCTGCTCGGCGGCGGGCTGGCGGTGCTGGCGACCCGGCTCTCGCCGTGGGTGCGCACCGTGCTGTTCCTCGCCGCACTGGGCGCCTGGGCCACCCCCGCGGTCACCGGCAGCGCGGTCTGGCTCTTCCTGTTCGACCCGACCCTGGGCCCGGTCAACCAGGCCCTGGCCGGCCTGGGGCTGACCGAGTTCGCCGGGCACTCCTGGACCTACACCAAGACCTCGGCGTTCGTGCTGGTGGCCTCGCAGGTGCTGTGGTGCTCGTTCCCGTTCGTGATGGTCACCCTGTACGCCGCGATCCGCGCGATCCCCGAGGAGGTGATCGAGGCGGCCCGGCTGGACGGCGCCTCCACCGCGCGCATCGCCCGCTCGGTGATGCTGCCGATGCTGCGCCCGGCGATGACCATCGTGACGATCCAGTCCATCATCTGGGACTTCAAGATCTTCACCCAGATCTACATCATGACCGGCGGCGGCGGGATCGCCGGGCAGAACCTGGTGCTCAACGTGTACGCCTACCAGAAGGCGTTCGCCTCCGGCCAGTACGGGCTGGGGTCGGCCATCGGCGTGATCACCACCCTGCTCCTGCTCCTGATCACGCTCGGCTACCTGCGCGCGCTGCGCCGCCAAGGGGAGGTGCTGTAGTTGCTCCGCCGTATCCGGACCGACGCCGCCGGGCTGCTGATCGCCCTGGTGGTCGCGTTCCCGCTCTACTGGATGGTGCTCTCCGCGCTCAAGCCCCGGGCCGCGCTGGAGGCCGGGGACCCCATGCCGTTCACGCTCACCCCCACCCTGGACTCGTTCCGCCGGGTGCTGCTGGTGGACGGCTTCGGCCAGTACCTGCTGAACAGCGTGGTGGTGGCCGCGGTGGTGGTGACCGCCTCCACGTTCTGCGCGTTCTGCGCCGCGGTGGCGCTGACCCGGTACCGCTTCCGGCTCCGCACCACCCTGCTGGTGCTGGTGCTCATCGCGCAGATGGTGCCGGTGGAGGCGCTGACCATCCCGCTGTTCTTCCTGATGCGCAACATGGGCCAGGCCGTCCCGGAGCTGGGCCTGAACCACCTGGGCTCGCTGATGCTGGTGCACACCGCCTTCGCAGTGCCGCTGGCGATCTGGATGCTGCGCGGCTTCGTCGCGGCGGTGCCCAAGGAGCTGGAGGAGGCCGCCCAGCTGGACGGCGCGGGCAGCCTGACCTTCGTCACCCGGGTGCTGTTCCCCCTGGTCGCCCCCGGGGTGGTGGCGTGCAGCATCTTCTCGTTCATCATGACCTGGAACGACTTCCTGTTCGCCAAGACGTTCATCATCTCGGCGCAGGAGAACCAGACCCTGCCGATCGCGCTGCTGTCGTTCTTCAAACCGGACGAGAACGACTGGGGTGGCATCATGGCCGGGTCCGTGCTGATGACCATCCCGGTGCTGGTGTTCTTCCTGTTCGTCCAGCGCCGGCTGGCCTCCGGCCTGGGAGGGGCGGTGAAAGGATGAACGTCGACCTGACCCCTCGGCGCAACTCCTCGGCGTCGCTGCGGCGGGCGCTGGCCATCCTCGACTACGTCCGCTCCCGCCCGGCGGACAGCGGCGGGGCGAGCCTCACCCAGCTCGCCGAGGGGGTGGGGGTGAACAAGAGCTCGGTGCTGCGGCTGTCCGCCCCGCTGGTGGAGGCGGGGCTGCTCACCCGGGACGCGCGCACCGGCCGGTTCCGGCTGGGGCCGGCGGCGCTCTCGCTGTGGCAGGCCTACCTGGACCAGATGGACCTGCGCTCGGTCGCCTCCGAGCACCTGCGCGGGCTGATGCGGCGCACCGGCCACACCTGCCACCTGGTGCTGCTGGACGGGCACGACGTCGTCTACGCCGACAAGGTGGAGAACACCACCACGGTCCGGATGGCCTCGCGGATCGGTTCCCGGCGGCCCGCCTACCGCACCGCGGTCGGCAAGGCGATCCTCGCGTTCAGCCCGGCCGACCTGGTGGCGGACGTGATCGCGGCGGGCCTGCCGGCGGCCACCCCGCGCACCGTCACCGACCCGGAGGTCTTCACCGAGGAGCTGCGCCGGGTGCGCGAGCGCGGCTACGCGATCGACGACCGGGAGAACGAGCCGGAGGTGCGCTGCGTGGCCGCGCCGGTCTTCGACCACAACCGGGACCCGGTCGCCGCGATCAGCGTCTCGTCGCTGGCCAGCCGGCTGCCGGCGGCCCGGGTGCGGGAGCTGGGGCCGCAGGTGGCGGCGGTGGCCGCGCGGATCTCCGACGACCTGGGGGCGCCGCCCCCTCCGCCCCCGCAGGGCGCGCCCGCCCCGCAGGGCCGTCACTCGTAGGGGTCCGGCGGGTTCTCCACCTCGCGCATCTCCTCGACGGTGAACCGGTGGTCCCGGACGGACTGCAGGTCGCCCTCGGGCTCGTCCCAGGTGCCGCGGACGGTCCACCAGGAGTCGGTCTCCGGGGCCGGCTCGTCGGTGATCAGCACCCGGTTGACCACCGCGTCCGCGGCGCAGCAGGCCATCTGGAGCCGGGCCAGGTACCAGCCCTCGTCCTCGCCCTCGGGGTGCGGCACGACGAACCCGGTGAGCTCGACGGTCCGGCCGGACATGGTCCGCTCCTCGTCGGTCCAGGCCCGGGAGACGAACTCCTGCAGCTGCAGCTCGACCGGGCCGTCCCCGGCCTCGGCGAACGGGTCGTCCCGGTACTCGCTGAGGTCGACCCGGGAGGGGTCGGGGGCCTCCGCCGCGCCGGACGCCGCGGCGGTGTAGGCGCCCAGCGCCGGCGGCGCGACCACGAACACCGCGACCGCCGGCAGCACCAGCAGCCAGGCGACCCGCGGCCCGCCGTGGTGGTCGTCGCCGTGGCCCTGGCAGTCGTGCCCCTCCTCTTCCTCCTCGCCCCGGGCGGCGGTGCGCAGGTCCGCGGCGACGACCAGCGCGCCCAGGAGGACCAGCACCGCCCCCGCGGCGATGAGGAACGGCCGGAACGCCCCCTGCACGTAGTTCAGGTACAGCTCGGAGAAGGCCGAGGAGCCCAGCGCGGCCGCGCCCAGCAGCACCAGGACCAGCCCCTGCGCGATGCGGTTCACAGGATCAGCGCTCCGATCAGGAAGGTGGACAGCAGGGTCACCAGCAAGGTGAGCGGGACGAAGCGGCGCACGAACCCCCAGCCGAAGGTGCCCGCCTGCAGCGCGATGAGCTTGATGTCGACCATCGGGCCGACCACCATGAACGCCAGCAGCGCGGTGGGCGGGAACGGGTTGAGGCTGGCGGCGACGAACGCGTCGGCCTCCGAGCAGATCGACAGCAGGATCGCCAGCGCCGCGGTGACCAGCACCGAGACCACCGGGAGGTCGGCCAGGCCGGTGACCCACTCGCGCGGGATCACCACGTTGAGGGTGGCCGCCGCCAGGGCGCCGACCACCAGGAACCCGCCGGCGTGCACCAGGTCGTGCACCATCGAGTCGCGGAAGACCCGCCACTTGGGGGCGTCGGGGTCGTGCGGGGTGCGGGGCGGGCGGATCCAGTCGGCCTTGCCGAACCGCGCCCAGATCCAGCCGATGACCACCGCGGCGCCGAGCGAGGCGACCAGCCGGGCGATCCACACCTCGGGCTGCCCGGGGAAGGCCACCGCGGTGGCGATCAGCACCACCGGGTTGATCGCCGGCGCGGCGAGCAGGAAGGTCAGCGCCGCGGCGGGGGCGATGCCGCGCTTCATCAGCCCGCCGGCCACCGGGACCGAGGCGCACTCGCAGCCGGGCAGCACCATGCCGGAGAGCCCGGCCACCGGGACCGCGGCCACCGGGTTGCGCGGGATGACCTTGCGGTAGAACGAGGCGGGCACGAACGCGGTCAGCGCGGCCGACAGCGCCACGCCGAACACCAGGAACGGCAGCGCCTGCAGCGAGATCGCGGTGAAGATCGTGGCCCAGGCGAGGAAGGCCTCGTGGGTGAAGCGGTCGGAGAGCCAGAGGTTGCCGGCCGCCATGGCGGTGATGAACAGGGCGAACAGCCACACCGTCGCGGTGCGGCGGGGGCCCTTCGGCCGCCCCCAGTCGGACGGTGGGAGCTCGCCGGGGCCGCCCCAGTCCTGGACCAGGGAGTCGCCGAGGGAGGAGCCCGGGGGCCTGTCGGACACGAGTGCACTCCGTCATCGGGTTCGCGGGAAAGCGGGCCGGGACGGCCGCGGCGGCGGCCGTCCCGGCGAATGCTACCGAAAACGGTTTTCGTACGCGTGCCGGCGCCCGGAACCGGGGCGCCGCGGGGCCTACTCCCGGTCGAGCCTCCCGGCCGGGCGCTCCTCCTCGCCCTCCCAGACCTGCACGCCGGGCACACCGGGCAGCCGGTCCCGGGTGAACACCGGGTCCAGGCCCTGGCGGCGCTGCGCCGTGTAGTCCTTGAGCAGCAGGAACGCGATTCCGGCCAGCGGCACCAGCGCGATCAGGTTGATGGTGGCCATCACGCCCTGGAACACGTCGGCCATGGTCCACACGAGGTCCAGCGGCGCCACCGCGCCGAGGAAGACCATCACCAGCACCAGCGCCCGGTAGCCGGTGAGGACGGACGGGGAGGCCGACATGAACTTGAGGTTGGACTCGCCGTAGTAGTAGTTGCCCAGCACCGAGGTGAACGCCAGCAGGAAGAGGATGATGGTCAGCGCGTGCACGGACCAGCCGCCCAGGTTGGCCTCCAGGGAGGCCTGGGTGAGGCTCGCCCCCTCGCGGGTGCCGTAGGAGGGGTCGGCGACCAGCACGATGAACGCGGTGATCGAGCAGACCAGCAGGGTGTCGAAGTAGACGCCCAGGGTCTGCACCAGGCCCTGCTTGACCGGGTGGCTCACCGCGGCGGTGGCGGCCGCGTTGGGCGCCGACCCCAGGCCGGCCTCGTTGGAGAACATGCCGCGCCGCATGCCCTGCACGATCGCGGCGCCGATGCCGCCGGCCACGAACTCCTGGACGCCGAACGCGCTCTGCACGATGTCGCTGAGCACCCGGGGGATCTCCCCCGCGTTGAGCACGACCACCGCGATGCCCAGCAGCAGGTAGAGCAGGGCCATGAACGGCACCAGCAGCTGGGCGACGTGCGCGATGCGCCGCACCCCGCCGAAGATCACCCCGGCGGTGAGCGCCACCAGGCCGAGGCCGATCGCCCAGCTCAGCCAGGCGGCCGGGGCGGCGCCGGCGACCTCGACCGAGCCGGCGATCGCGTCGGCGATGCTGTTGGTCTGCACGGAGTTGAAGATGAAGCCGAAGGTCACCGTGATGACGACGGCGAAGACCAGCCCCATCCAGCGGGCGCCCAGGCCGTGCTGCATGTAGTAGGCGGGGCCGCCGCGGAACCCGGTCCGCTCGCGCACCTTGAACAGCTGCGCGAGGGTGGACTCGACGAACGCCGCCGAGCCGACCAGCAGCGCCATCGCCCACATCCAGAACACCGCGCCGGGGCCGCCGAGCGCGATGGCGGTGGCGACGCCCACGATGTTGCCGGTTCCCACCCGGGAGGCCGCCGAGATGGCGAAGGCCTGGAAGGCGGAGATCGCCTTCTTGCCGTCGGCGGCGGTGGGCGGCTGGCCGCCGAGCACCCGGAACATCTCCGGGAGGAGTCGGACCTGCACCACTCCGGAGCGCACCGTGAAGTACAGCGCGAGGAGGATCAGGAACGGGATGAGCAGGTAACCCCAGAAGGCATCGTTCACTGCGACGATGCCGTCGTTCAACGCTTCCACTCGGCGCTGCTCCTTAACAGGGCGGGCACGCCGGGGCCCCGCCTCTCGGGCCGGACCGGACGGCGTGTGCGACGGCCGGGCGCGCGCATCCCGGAAGCGGCCGTCCCGGCCGCACCGAACGCCGTGCGCCCGCCGCCTCATCCTTGTGCTGACGCGCGGCGTCCCGCTTCAGCGACACGCCGCCGGCCCCGTATCGGCGCTGTCCACGCCTGTGGGCCGTGGAACATTAAACACCCCGTCCGGACGCGGTACGACACCGACCGACATATGCCGCACGCCGTGTCTTCACCGCCCCGTCGACCGCGGTGCACCCGCTCTGGGGGCGGCCGCCCGGCACCGGGCGGTGCGCCCGCCGGTCTCCCCCTCTCCCGGGTCAGCGGGCCCTCTTCTCCCCTCCGGGACGGGCCCACCGCGCGCCGCCCATCCCGGAAGAGCGATGCACCGCGCCCCGGCCGATCCCGGGCAGGGAACAGGGCCGCCCCGGCCCCAGGGGCGGGCCCCACGGCCGAGAGGCACTCGCGCGACCGGACACCCCGCACCGGGCAGAGCGCCCGCCGCCCCTCGCCCCGGGACCGCGGCGCCTTTCCGCGTCCAAGCGCGTCCACGGCGAGCGGCCCCGCGCACCGGTTCGGAAGGGGGCTGCGCAGCGCCCGCCGGAGGGCGCCCGCCCTGTCGGAGGCCGGGGCCGGCCGACTCCCCCGGGTGCGGAGACCTCGCACCGTCCAGTGGGGGCCGCCTGGAAACGGCGGCGCCCGCCGCGCGCCGCTCCGGGGAGCGGTGCGCGGCGGGCGGTCGGGTGCGGTTCCCGGGTCCGGGTCAGCCCCGGGAGCTGCGGGTGTCCTCGCGGTCGCCGCGGTAGGGCTTGCGGCCGCCGCGGCGCTCGCCGCCGCGCTCGTCGCGGTCCCGGCGCTCGCCGGAGAACCCGCCGCGCCGTTCACCGCCGTGGCCGCCGCGGCGCTCGCCGTCGAACCGGCGGCCGCCGCTGCGGCCCCGGCGCGGCCCGCCGCGCCCGCGCCGCGGGCGCTCCGGCTCCGGCGGCTCGATCCACGGCTCCCAGGAGGGCTGCCGGGCCCCGGTGACCTCGCTCAGCAGCTCGTCGCCGGGGTTGACCAGGTGCTGCTGGACCTCGACGCCGGCGTCGCCGAGCAGGCGCCGGGCCATCCGGCGCTGGTTGGGCTGGACCAGCGAGACGACCCGTCCGGACTCCCCCGCCCGGGCGGTGCGCCCGCCGCGGTGCAGGTAGTCCTTGTGGCTCGCGGGCAGGTCGACGTTGACCACCATGTCGATGCCGTCGACGTGGATGCCGCGGGCGGCGACGTCGGTGGCGACCAGCGCCTGGACCCGCCCCTCGCGGAACTTGGCCAGCGTCCGGGTGCGCACGCTCTGCGTCTTGCCGCCGTGCAGCGAGGCCGCCGGGACGCCGGCGGCGATCAGCTGCTCGCTGATCGCGTCGGCCCGGTACTTGCTGCGCACGAACAGGATGGTGCGGCCGTCGCGCGCGGCGATCTCGATGACGATCTTGGCCTTGTCCCTCGGGAGCACCTTGAGCAGGTGGTGCTCCATGGTGGTGACCTGGGAGACCGGCGGGTCCACCGAGTGGGTGCGCGGCTCCTTCATGTACCGGCGCACCAGGGTGTCCACGTCGCCGTCGAGCGTCGCGGAGAACAGCAGCGTCTGGCCGCCCGGACGGACCCGGTCGAGCAGGTCGCTGACCTGCGGCATGAACCCCATGTCGCACATCTGGTCGGCCTCGTCGAGGACCGAGACCAGCACGTCGCCCAGCTCGCAGGCGCCCTGCTCGATCAGGTCGCTGAGCCGGCCCGGGGTGGCCACCAGCACGTCCACGCCGCGGCGCAGCTCGTTGATCTGGCGGGTGTAGGAGCTGCCGCCGACGACGTCGCCGATCCGCGCGCCGAGCACCCTGCCGTAGGGGATGAGCGCGTCGCGCACCTGGTGGGCGAGCTCGCGGGTGGGCACCAGGACCAGGCCGCGCGGCCGGCGCGGCTCGGCGCGGCGCTCGGCGGCGCGCACCAGCAGCGGGAGGCCGAAGGCGAGGGTCTTGCCCGACCCGGTGCGGCCGCACCCGAGCACGTCGCGCCCGGCGAGGACGTCCGGAACCGCCGCTGCCTGGATCGGGAACGGGCGGGTCACACCGTTGTGCGCCAGCTTCTCGACGATCTTCTCGGGCAGCCCGAGATCACCGAAGCCGGCGCAGGCGGCATTGTCCGTCAAGTGACGTTTACCTTCCTCGTCGAATCGGCGGCGTTTCGAGGAAGGCCCCGCGGCACAGGGCCACAGCGGAGAGATCGCACAAACGCGCCGGAGCATGCGGCTCGGGGGCCGTCCGGCCTCCCCGCCGCAAGAGCGGCCCGGCGCGCCGGATGCGCGCAGCGAAGATCAGCCGCCCGCAGAAGGGTACTAGACCTGCCCTCCGGAAGCCCCGGCGCCCCGGATTCCCAGCGGTGATCCGCACCTCGCGGCGGACGCGGCCGGGCCCGGGAGGGACGGGCGGCCGCCCTTCCCCCGATGATCTCGGGGCCATCAGAGCGCTCTGATGGCCCCGAGATCATCGCCCGGGGGGGCGGGCTTCTCCCGTCAATGGTCTAGCCGCGCATCAGGGCGGCCATCGCGTTGAGCCGGTCGATCTGGGCGGCGCGCTCGGCGGCGCACTGCTCGTCGAGGGTGCGCCCGGCGGCGCCCAGGAGCAGCTCCTTGGTGGCGGCGGCCGCGTCCCGCGGAACCGCCTGCAGGGCCGCGACCAGGTCGGCGACGGCGGCGTCCAGCTCCGCGCCGGGCACCACCAGCTGGGCCAGGCCGAGGCGGGCCGCCTCGTCGGCGGCGACGGTGCGCGCGGTCAGGCAGATCTCCAGGGCGCGGGAGACCCCGACGGCGTCCACCAGCGGCTTGGTGCCGGCCAGGTCGGGGACCAGCCCCAGGGCGGGCTCCTTCATGCACAGCTTGGCGTCGTCGGCGAGCACCCGCAGGTCGCAGGCGAGCGCCAGCTGGAAGCCGGCCCCGATCGCGTGTCCGCGCACCGCGGCGATGGAGACGATGTCGGGGCGGTGCAGCCAGGTGAAGCCCCGCTGGTACTCGGCGATCGCCGCGTCCAGCTCGGCGCGGTTCCGCGGGTCGTCGCCGACCATCCCCATCAGGGAGCGCTCGCCCGGCACCCCCTCGGGGGAGAACATCGCCAGGTCGATCCCGGCGGAGAAGGACGGCCCCTCCCCCTTCAGCACGACGATTCGGACGGACTCCGGCAGATTCTGGCCGACATGGGCCAGGGTCGTCCAGGTCCGGCCGGTCATCGCGTTGCGCCGCTCCGGCCTGGCGATGGTGATCTCGGCCAGCCCGCCGTCGATCGAGAGCCGCAGCCCCGCCGCGGTCTGCTCCGCCTCGCCGAGGACCGCCGCGCCGCCCGCGCCCTGTTCCCGCTGCTCGGCCATGCCCACCTCCGGTTCCGCGGCCGCCCCGGGGACCCGGCGCGACCCGTCGTCGTATTCAACGGTGGACACCGTAGCCGTGCTGCCGCCCCCCTTGTTACCGGGGGGTAGCCCCGGCTCAGGTGCGGCGGGTGGCTCCGCCGCGGCCGCGCAGGGTCACCCCGGCCTCGGTGAGCAGCCGGTGCACGAAACCGTAGGAGCGGCCGGTGGCCGCGGCCAGCGAGCGGATGCTCTCGCCGCCGTCATAGCGCCTCTTGAGTTCCGTAGCCAGCTCGGAACGCTCGGTTCCCGTCACTCTGGTGCCCTTTCTCAGCGTCTCGGCCACGACTTCCTCCTGGTGGGTTCAGTGCCGCCTGCACGGGGACCGCCCGGACGGGGCGGTATCGAAAGCCCATGATCAGCCATGAGATCGTCACTGGCTACCCTCCGGCACCTGGAGCGAGTCGTACCGGGACCGGTTCACCTGTTTGCGGACAGCACAAAACTTGACCCGTTTTACCCGGCCGAGTCAACGGAGACGCGCCGACGGGGCGGGAACCGGCCGCGCGCCGGCACCGCCCCGCCGGGATCAGGCGAGCGTGATCAGGTCCTCGAAGTCGGGGGTCCACATGTCCTCGACGCCGTCGGGCAGCAGGATGACCCGCTCCGGCTGGAGCGCGTCCACCGCCCCCTCGTCGTGGGTGACCAGCACGATCGCGCCCTTGTAGTTGCGCAGCGCGCCGAGGATCTCCTCCCGGCTGGCCGGGTCGAGGTTGTTGGTGGGCTCGTCCAGCAGCAGCACGTTGGCGCTGGAGACGACCAGGGCGGCCAGGGCCAGCCGGGTCTTCTCCCCGCCGGAGAGCACCCCCGCGGGCTTGGCCACGTCGTCCCCGGTGAACAGGAACGACCCGAGCACCTTTCGGGCCTCCACCTCGGGCAGGTCCGGGGCGGCCGACATCATGTTCTCCAGCACGCTCCGGCCGGCGTCCAGGGTCTCGTGCTCCTGGGCGTAGTAGCCCAGCTTGAGCCCGTGCCCCTCGATGACCCGGCCGGTGTCCGGCTTCTCGACGCCGGACAGCAGCCGCAGCAGGGTGGTCTTGCCCGCGCCGTTGAGGCCGAGCACGACCACCCGCGAGCCGCGGTCGATGGCCAGGTCCACCCCCGCGAAGATCTCCAGCGACCCGTAGGCCTTGGAGAGCCCCTCGGCCATCAGCGGGGTGCGCCCGCTGGGGGCGGGGTCGGGGAAGCGGAGCTTGGCGACCCGGTCGGCGGCCCGCCCGCCCTGGACCGAGTCGAGGAGCCGCTCGGCGCGGTTGGCCATCTGCTGGGCGGCCTTGGCCTTGGTGGCCTTGGCCCGGAACCGGTCGGCCTGCTTGAGCAGGGCCCCGGCCTGCTTCTCGGCGTTGGCCTGCTCGCGGCGGCGGCGCCGCTCGTCGGCCTGGCGCTGCTCCTGGTAGGCCTTCCAGCCCATGTTGTACACGTCGATGACGCAGCGGTTGGCGTCCAGGTAGAACACCTTGTTCACCACGTCCTCGACCAGCTCCACGTCGTGGCTGATCACGATGAGGCCGCCCTGGTGCGCCTTGAGGAAGTCGCGCAGCCAGACGATCGAGTCGCCGTCGAGGTGGTTGGTGGGCTCGTCGAGCAGGAGCGTGTCCGCCCCGCTGAACAGGATGCGGGCCAGCTCGATGCGGCGCCGCTGGCCGCCGGAGAGGGTGCCCAGCGGCTGGGCCAGCACCCGGTCGGGCAGGCCGAGGCTGCTGGCGATGGAGGCCGCCTCCGACTCGGCGGCGTACCCGCCCATCACGTGCAGCTCCTCCTCGGCGCGGGCGTAGGCGCGCACGCCCTGGTCCCGCAGCCGGGGGTCGTCGCTGCTCATCTTCTGCTCGGCCCTGCGCATCCGGCGGAGCGTGTCGGCGATGCCGCGGGCGGACAGGATGCGGTCGCGCGCGAGTTCCTCAGGGTCGGTCGCCCTGGGGTCCTGCGGGAGGTAGCCGACGCTCCCCGTGCTGCCGGCCGAGCCGGCGGCGGGGATCCCCTCGCCCGCCAGCACCTTGGTGAGGGTCGTCTTGCCCGCTCCGTTCCGCCCGACCAGCCCGACCCGGTCGCCCGGGCCGACGCGGAAGGAGGTGGGCTCGAGCAGCAGGCGGGATCCGACTCTCATTTCGAGGCCAGAGGCGATCAGCATGGGACAGGCGTCTTTCTGCGGTGGAAGGCGTGTGCTGCGGGGGCGCCGGGAGCGCTCGCGGACCGGCCCGGCCCCGGGAGGCGGGGCAGGGTCGGGGGCGCGGCGGTCAACCGGGGATCAGGTGCACTCGGAAAGGGTATCCGATGGCCCTCTCAGTCCACCCCTGATTTCTCCGCGGCCCGCGGCTCCAGGCCCGCTTCGGAGGCGGGGCGCTCGGCCGGCGCCGACCCGTTCCCGCCGCCCGTGGAACGCGCGGGGGCCGCCGATGCTTCCCCGGCGCCCGCCCCGGCCTCGGACGCCTCCGCGGCCGGCTCCTCCCGGGAGAACGGGCGGTCGCGCAGGAGCGCGGCGAGCACCGCGGCCACCGGAGTGGCGAGGAACATGCCGGCGATGCCGCCGATGATGCCGCCGGCGCTGATCGCGACCAGCACCACCGCGGCGGGCAGGTCCAGCGCCTTGCCGTAGACGCGGGGCGCGAAGACGTGGCTCTCCAGCTGCTGCACGATGAGCACCGCCGCGATGACCAGCAGCATGGCCAGCGGGCCCTCGGTGACGAAGGCGACCACCGCGGCCAGCAGCCCGGAGGCGAACGCCCCGACGATCGGCAGGAAGGCGCCGATGAAGGTCAGCACGATCAGCGGGATGGCCAGCCCGGGGTCGATCAGGAAGAACAGCGGGATGCCGATGCCGACCGCGTCGATGAAGCCGACCGTGGCCACGCCCCGCACGTAGCGGCCCATCACCCCGTAGGCGAGCTCGCCGGCGGCCTGGAGCGGGCGGCGCGAGGCGGCCGGGACCAGCCCGCGCAGCCACTCCACCAGCTTGTCCCCGGAGTGCACGAAGTACACCGTGAGGACGAGGATCAGCACCAGGCCGAGCAGGACCTCCAGCACCGCGGTGCCCGCGGTCCACACCCCGGTCATCAGCTGGTCCCGGTTGTCCGCGAGCAGGTCGGTGAGCTCCTGGTCGGCGGCGCCCACGATCTGGTTGACCAGCTCCGGCTGGAGGCCGAGGCCGGTCGCGATCCCGGTGACGCTGTCCAGCGCCTTGTCGACGCTGTCCACCAGCCCGCTGAACCCGGAGATCGCCGGCTGCACGATCAGCGTCACCACCCCGCCGAGCAGGACGAGCGCGCCCACGCAGGTGAGGGTGGTGGAGAGGCCGCGCCCCAGGCCCTTGCGGCGCAGCCAGTTGGTCGGCGGCATGAGCAGCGCGGTGAGGAACACCGCGAGGATGACCGGGACGCTGATCACGCTGAGGTAGGCCAGGCCCCACAGCAGCAGGGCGACGACGACGCCGATGATCAGCATCCGCCAGGCGGCCTCGCTGATCCGCCGGAGCAGGTCGTCCTCCTCGGGGGGCTCCGGCGCCGGCGGTTCGGCCGCCGCGGGCTCGGACCGCCCGTCCGCGCCGCCGGCCGCCGCCCGGCGCCTCCGGAAGAACGCCCAATCGCCCGGCCATCTCATCCGCACATCGTCCCTTCGCTGCTCATCTGCCTCCGGTCCGGGCCCCCGGCGGAACCGGGCGCCGGGTCAGAACTTCCAGGGGTCCCGCGCCCGCTCGCTGGTCACGATCTCATTGCCGAACGGCGCCAGCGCGACGGGGATCATCTTCAGCGAGGCCCACGCCATCGGGATGCCGATGATGGTCACCGCCAGGCCGATCGCGGTGGCGATGTGGCCGAGCGTCAGCCACCAGCCGGCCACGATGAGCCAGATGACGTTCCCGACCGTACTGGGCGCCCCCGCGCCGGGGCGCTTGGCGATCGTCCGGCCGAACGGCCACAGAGCGTAGTTCGCCATTCGGAATGAGGCCACCCCGAAGGGGATGGTCACGATCAGCACGCAGCAGATCAGGCCGGCCACGACATAGCCGACGGCCAGCCAGAAGCCCGCCACCACCAGCCAGATCACATTGAGGACGAACCTCAGCAGCGCCATGTTCCCGTTCCTACTCTCTTCTTCTCCGAGGTGCGCGGCGGCCCCTCCCGCCCGGCCGCGTCGAACCGTACGACGCCGGACGCGGCGGGGGCGTTCCCTCCGCGCCCCCTGACCGGTCCCCGACCCGCCTCCCCTAGGGGCGCGCCCGCGCACCGGACGGGCCCTTCCCGTCCGCGCTCCGGTGCTCCCGGACTCATCAGGAACTGTCCCCGGTGGCCGTGCGGGAAACCGCCGCGGCCGCCCGCCGAAAGCGCGGGGCGGATCCCCCGGAGGGCGCGGAAGGGCGCGGAGCCCGCCCTCCGGAGGCGCGGAGCGGTGCCGGCTCCCCCCGCGGGGCGGGCGGTAGGGTCGGGGCCGAGAAGACGGTCCGGCGGGAAGGGGCGACGCCCGGACGGCGCGCCCCGCCGGCGCGGGGAGGCGACACATGCGGTTGGAGAAGCGGGGCCACTCGTGCGTGCGGCTGGAGCACCGCGGCGGCACCCTGGTCATCGACCCGGGCGGGTTCAGCGAACCGGACGCCGCGGTCGGCGCGGACGCCGTCGCGATCACCCATGAGCACCCGGACCACTTCGACCTGGACCGGATCCGCGCGGCCCGGCGGGCCCGGCCGGACCTGGAGGTCTTCACCCACGCCGGCATCGCGGCCCGGCTCCGCGAGGCCGAGCCCGGCCTGCGGGTGCACGAGGTCGCGCACGGCGACACCGCGGCCATGGCCGGCCTGGACGTGCACGTGTACGGCGAGCGCCATGCGGTGATCCATCCGGACATTCCGGTCATCACCAATGTCGGCTTCCGGATCGAGGCCCCCGGCGGCGCGCTCTTCCACCCGGGCGACGCGCTCACCGTTCCGGAGGACCCGGTCGCCACCCTCCTGGTCCCGGTGCACGCCCCCTGGTGCAAGCTGTCCGAGGTGGTCGACTACCTGCGCGCGGCGGCGCCGCGGGAGGCGGTGGCGATCCACGACGGCCTGCTCAGCGAGAACGGCCTGGGCGTGTTCGCCCGGATGTTCGGCCTGCTGGCCCCGGACACCGCCTACAGCCGCCTCGCCCCCGGCGAGGGCCGCGACCTCTAGCCCGCGGGCGGGCCTTCTCCGCTGGTCCCCGGGGCGCCGCCGCGGGCCGGCCGCCGGGGAGGCGCCCCGGCCCGCCCCCGCTCCCCCGCCTTCCGGGGCCGTGTCCGGGAGGGCCTTTCCCGGAGCGCGCGGCGGGGCCGGGCGCACGGCCGCCCGCCCCTCCGGAGGGCCCGGCGGCCGGCGCCGAGGGCGGCCCGGCGGCGCCCGGCCCCGAACCTGGAAGTCCCGGTCGGTCCGGCGGCGCGGAGCGGCCGGGGGCCGCGGGACCGCCCCCACCTGGTCTAGACCGGAATGTGACCCGCACATCAGGAGCCACCCCTAGGCAGGGACCGAAATTCCTCATACGATGTTCTACATCCGGCTCGCCAGGCCGGATCTCGCGTTCCGGAGCCGATCTGGAGCGGGCCGCGGCCCCCGGCCGCGACCACCCCGGTCCTTCGGTAACGGTTCCGCGATGAATTTCCCCGGCCCCCGTGCACGAGCGGGAACGGGGATGGCATGATTACGTACCGGCTCGCAGGGAGAGCGCCAAGACCTCCCCGGCCGCTCGCGTGAGCGCCTCGCCGAGAATCGGCGGATCTGCGCCTTTCGTGGTCTCCACCACACAGGGAACACAGAATCAGGGCATGCCGTTCCAGGCATGCGGGGTCGCTCGCGCCGCACGACCTTGACCGCACGTTTTTCGTCTGACCCCTGCTGTGCTGAGCACAGCTTACTAGCGATTCGACAGAGGTGGTTCAACCATGTCTCAGGTACGTCGGCAGGCCGCGCTGCGCCCCCGCCCGAGCTGGGGGTGGCAGGATGCCGCCGGCTGCCGGGGCGAGGACCTCGTGCTCTTCTTCGGCCCGGACGGCGAGCGCCAGCCCGAGCGGGAGATCCGCGAGCGCAAGGCCAAGGAGATCTGCGCCCAGTGCCCGGTGCGCACCGAATGTCTCGACTACGCGATCTCGCGTCCCGAGAAATACGGCACCTGGGGCGGCCTGAACGAGGACGAGCGCGCGTCCGAGCGCCGGCGCCGAATGCGCCGCGCCAACGCCGCGGCCTGATCGCCCCGGCCGCCCCGCCCCTCCCCCGAGGAAGCCGAGCTGCTCCCTGGTGGTCCCCGGCCGCACACAACGGAATGACCCGCGTTACCCGAGGCGCCCCGACGTTGCACGTCGAGGGCGCCTCGGGTTGTCCGCACCGGCCTCGGGCCGGCGCTCTCACAGGTGCCGGGCGAACCACTCCGCGACGGCCCCGCCCACGGCGCGGCCCTCCTCCCCGCCGGGCAGCAGGCCCTCCGCGCCGGGGACCACGCGCAGCTCCGCGGGGACCGGCATCCGGCCCACGGCCCACTCGGTGAGCTCGCGGATGAAGGAGTCCTCCCCCGGCACCAGGACCAGGGTCGGCGCCCGCACCCCGGGCAGGTGCTCCTCGGCCATGTCGATCCGGCCGCCCAGCACCGCCACCGCGCCGACGTCCGCCGGGATCGCGGCCGCGGCGGCCAGCGCGGCCGGGGCCGCGGCGCCCGAGCCGAACAGCGCCACCCGGGGGCCGGCCAGGTCGGTGGAGCCCCGCAGCCAGCGCACCCCCTCGGCGAGCCGGGCGCCCAGCTCCCCCGAGCCGATCTCCGGCGCCCCCTGGGACTCCTCCCACTCCTGCGGTGTGATCAGGTCCAGCAGCAGGGTGGCGAACCCCGCGTCGCGCATCGCCGCGGCCACCGCCCGCTGCTGGGCGGCGTGCCGCTCGTGCCCCAGGCCGAGCACCGCGGCGCCGCGCACCTTCTCCGGGTCCTCGGGGGCGACCAGGTCGCCGTCGAGCCGGACCCCGCCGGCCTCGATGTGCACCGTCCACCCGGTGTCCGCCTCCCCGGGGGTCACCGCCTCCGCCAGCAGGGCGGTCACCTCGGCGTCGGTGAGCTGCTCGAAGTCGCGGTACCACTCGCCGACCGCCTGGAAGTTCTCCGGGGCGCTGAGCACCACCGTCTCGTCCGCCTCGGCGCGCAGCGCCTGCAGCGCCGAGGGGGAGGCCACCGGGACGGCCAGCACCAGCCGCGCCGGGCGGCGCCGGCGCACCATCCGCAGCGCCGCCCGCGCGGTGCCGCCGGTGGCCGCGCCGTCGTCCACCACGATGACGTCCCGGCCGGTCAGCACCGGGCCGGACCGGCCGCCCCGGTAGACCCGGAGCCGGCGGCGGAGCTCCTCGCGCTCCTCCTCGACCACGGGGGCCAGGGCGTCCGGGGCGATGCGGTGCCGGGCCAGCGCGGCGTGGTCCAGGCAGGCGTGGCCGTCCTCCGCGATCGCGCCGACCCCGTACTCGGAGTGCCCGGGCAGGCCGATCTTGCGGACCAGGAGGACGTCCAGGGGGACGCCGAGGCGGCGGGCGAGCTCCGCGCCGACCGGGACCCCGCCGCGCGGCAGGGCCAGCACGACCGGGTCGGTGACGGCGAACGGGCGGACCCGCTCGGCGAGCCCGCGCCCGGCCTCGGCGCGGTCGGCGAACGGCAGCGATACGGGTACTGGGCTCATGGCGTCCCGGCGTCCGCCCCGCCGCCGAACCGGCGGACCGGGCGCCGCTCCCCCTCGCGTGTGCGGTTGAGAAAGTGCCAACGGGATACCCGCTGCGCGGCTCCGCGCAACATCGGCGGGGCGGGGAATCGGTGCGGCCCGGCCCGCTCAGCCCCCGCCGGCCTTGCGGAAGTCCCGCTCCAGGACGCCCATCACCAGGGCGTCGTGCCGGCGCCCCTCCCAGAGCAGGGCGTCGCGCAGCCGGCCCTCCACCGCGAAGCCGCAGGAGCGGTAGACCGCGATGGCGCGCATGTTGAAGGAGTAGACCTCCAGCCAGACCCGGTGCAGGCCGATCTCTTCGAAGGCGTAGCGCAGCAGCAGCCGGGTGGCCTCCTTGCCGATGCCCTGCCCGGTGAACTCCAGGGCGGACAGGGCGATCCGGTAGGCCGCGCTCTCGTTCTCCGGGTCGACGTCGAGCAGCGCGAGCTCGCCCACGAACCTGTCGTCGGGGCGGGACAGGATCGCCAGGTCCAGCCGGTCCGGCTGCGCCGCCCGGCCCGCGCACCACGCGCGGACCTCCTCGTAGTCGAAGACCCGGTGGGTCCCGGTCAGTCTGCGGATCTCCTCGTCGTTGGTGGAGGCGTAGAAGTCGTCGGCGTGCTCTTCGGAGAGCGGTACCAGCCGCACCCGATCGCCCGTCAGGGCCGGTTTCTCACGCAGCGCGCTCAGCTCGATCATCTGTCGGGGGCTCCGGTCGTCGAGGGGTCGTCGACCGCCGGGGATCGGATGATCCGGCGGGGATCCGGCGGGTCGCCCGGTGGGCTCGGCATGTAGCGTCGGCGCAAGGCCGCCGAGGGCGGCCGGGGCCTCCGCGCGGTCGGACGGGAGGGGTCGGAACGGACAGGGACGCACCGGCCTCCGCGCCGCTCCGCGGCGCGGGCCGGAAGATCATATGTAGATCGCCCGCCCCTCCCCGCGCAACCCCGGATGCGCACGGGAAGTGACGTCGACGTGACCGCCCGTGCCCGACCAGGGCCGGGATCCGAGAGAACACGGAGGCCCGATGGCATCGGAGCGACGGCTGCAGCGGACCACTCCCCCCGATCGGACGGCGGTGCGGGCGCGCGCCGCCGTCGCGGTGCTGTTCGCGGTCAACGGGTTCGCCTACACCAACGTGGTGCCGTGGCTGCCCGCGCTCAAGAGCGGGCTCGGCCTGTCCAACACCGAGCTGGGCGCGGCGATCGCGGCGCTGCCGTTCGGCGCGCTGCTCACCGGGATGCTCGCCGGGCCGCTCATCGCCCGCTGGGGCAGCGGCCGGGCCTCGGTCGCCGCCGGGGTGCTCGTCGCCCTGGTGCTGCCGCTGGTCGCGTTCGCCCCCGGCTGGTGGGCGCTGGCCCTGGCGCTGTTCGCCATCGGGTGCGGCGACGCCTGGATGGACGCGGCGATGAACACCCACGGCCTGCGGGTGCAGCAGCGGTACGGGCGGACCATCATCAACACCTTCCACGCGGTGTGGAGCGTGGCCGCGGTCTGCGGCGGCCTGGCCGGCTCGCTCGCGGCCGGGACCGGCGTGCCGCTCCCGGTGCACCTGGCGGCGGCCTCGCTGGTGCTGCTCGCCGCCCTGGCCTGGGCCGGCCGGAACCTGCTCCCGGAGGAGCGGGGCGGGGCGGGGGCGGACGCGCCCGGGGAGCCCGCGGAGGCGCGGCCCGCGGGGGCGGTGCGGCGGCTGCGGAGCGCCGCCGGCGCGCTGCGCGGCGCCGCGCCGCTGCTGCTCGCGCTCAGCCTGCTCCTCATGGCGGCCGGCGCGATCGAGGACTCCGCCGCCTCCTGGGGTGCGGTGTACATGCGCGCCGAGCTGGGCGCGGCGGCGTTCCTGGCGGGCATGCCGTTCGTGGCCTGCCAGGCGATGATGACGGTGGGCCGGCTGACCGGCGACCGGCTGACCGACCGGTTCGGCGCGGTGGCGGTGGTGCGCGCCGGAGCGCTGGTCTCCGCGGCGGGGGTGGCGGTGGCCGTGCTGCTGCCCTACCAGGCCGCGGGGATCGCCGGGTTCGGTCTGCTGGGCCTGGGGGTGGCGACGCTGTTCCCGCTCACCCTGGCCGCCGCGGGGGCCGTCCCCGGGGTGCGCAGCGGGGACGGCGTGGCCGTCGTCGGCTGGCTGGGCCGGGTCGGGTTCCTGGTCTTCCCGCCGATGATCGGCGCGATCGCGGACGCCGCCTCGCTGGGTGCGGCGCTGTGGACGGTGGGCGCCGCGGGCCTGCTCGCGGCCGCCCTGGCCGGCGCCGTGCGCCCGCGCCCGGCCGCGCATTGACCGCCGGCGCCTTGGGGGGCGAGGCAGGCGGGGAAAGGGGCGGGTGGGGGAACGGCCCGCCTCGCGCCTCCGGCCCCTCGGCGCCGGGCGCGGGCGGGCGGTGGGGCCGGCGGTCCGGCCGGGGGCGGGGGCGTGCGCGGTACCGCCCCACCGGTGCCGGGCGGGCGCCGGAGGCGTTCCCGCACGCCGCCCCCGGAACGGCGGGAGGCCCCGTCCGCTCGCGGGGAGCGGCCGGGGCCTCAGGCTCGCCGGGGTCCTTCCGGACCTCAGGCCAGCGGGGCGGCCTTGCGGCGGCTGGCGTAGATCGTCAGCGCGCCGAGGCCGGTGGCGAGCACGCCGCCCAGGACGAAGCCGTCCAGGTCGCTCGCGCCCGTCTTCGGCAGCTCCGTCGGGCCCTCGTCGCCCGAGGCGCTGCCGCCGGAGGCGGAGGTCCCGGTCGAAGCCGAGCCGTCGTCGGAGCCGTCGTCCGAGCCGTCGCCACCGGGGCGCTCGTCGGCCGGCGGCGGCGTCGGCTCACCCGGGTCCGGCGGGTTGCCGGGGTCACCCGGGTCCGGCGGGTCCGTGGGGTCCGGGTCCGGCGGGTCGGTCGGGTCCGGGTCCGGCGGGTCCGGCGGATCCGTGGGGTCCGGGTCCGGCGGGTCCGGCGGGTCGGTCGGGTCCGGGTCCGGCGGGTCCGGCGGATCCGTGGGGTCCGGGTCCGGCGGGTCCGGCGGGTCGGTCGGGTCCGGCGGCAGCGGGGGGTCCGTCGGGTCCGGGTCCGGGTCCGGCGGGTCGGGGAGGATCGGGTCGAGGATCGGGTCCAGCGGGTTGCCGACCTCGAGCGTGATGAGGGTGCCCTCAGGGGAACCCTCGGCAGGCTCGACCGGCGCCTCGACCGGCTCGACCGGCTGCTCGTCGGTGTCGGCCAGGGCCGGCGCCGCAGAGAAGCCGGCCGCCAGCAGGCCCGCGGCCGCGACGCCGAACGCGCGTCGTGCGTGCGACATCCTGCTCCTTTCGTCTGTGAGGGGGATCTATTCCGGGGAGAGGCCGTAGAGGGTTTCTCCGGCGGCGACGACCGCCCTGCCGTCCAGCAGACCCCAGGGGCGGGCCGTGTCCGGGTCGATCTCGGTCGCCTCTCCCGTACCGTCGACGGCGACCGCGCCGCCGTCGATCTCACCGAAGACCCGGCCGTCCGAGGCGCTCTCCGGCACGAGGCCGGTCACGGTGGCCTCGCCGGCGGCCAGGTCGAACACGACCGGGCCGTAGGCGGCGACGTCACCGCCCTGCTCCCAGTGCGCTTCGGACAGCTCGTCCGGGTCGACGGAGGCATGTGCGACGACGGAGCCGTCGCGGGAGTCGTGCACGGCGACGATCCCGTCGTCGCCGCGCTTCGCGGTCCACAGCACCACGACGTGGTCTGCGCGGGCGGTGAGCAGGCGGTCGACCTCGTCGCCGCCCTTCGGCGCCTCCGGTTCGACCTTCTCCCCGCCGCCGCCGTCGGGCCGCGCCCACTGCCACGGGCCGCTCAGCACCGCGGTGAGGACCTGCTCGCCGTCGTAGAGCATGGCGCCGTAGCCGGAGCCGGGGATCTCGATCCGCTCCAGCCCGCCGTCGGAGTCGGTGACGAAGGTTTCGCCGTCGCCGCCCTCCACCAGCGGGGCGCCGCCGGCGAAGGAGACGCGGCCGCCTTCGGGCACCTCCGTCTCGACCGGCTCGCCGCCCTCGGCGGGCCAGCGCCACATCCGCCCCTTGCCGAGCAGCGCGACGCCGTAGCCGTCCCCGTCCACCACGAAGTAGGGGCCGTTCTCCACCTCACCGGCGGGGACCGGGAGCTTCTCCGCCCACCGCACGGCGCCGTCCGGGCCGATCAGGGTGAGCTCCCCGCCCTCCGAGACGAACGCCGCGCTGCCGCCGTCCGGCGCCACCGTGGGGTCGAGGCCGGGGGCCATCGGGTGGGACCAGGCGGCCTCCGCGGCGAACCCCGGCGGGGCGGGCCGGGCGTCGAAGGCGATCGGCGTCTCCGCGTCGCTGGAGGCGCCGCTCGACCCGCCGCCGGGCAGCAGGCCCAGCGCGAAGTAGCCGGCGCCGCCGAGCACGCCCAGGACCAGGACCGCGGAGGCGGTGCCGACGAGGACCTTGCGGCCCTTGCCGGAGGCGGGCTTCTTCTCCCGGTTCGCGCCCAGTTCGGCGTCGGTGCCGCCGACGGTCTGCACCACGCCGGTCGGGGAGACCGAGAGCTGCCAGGAGCCGTTGGCGTCGCGCGCGTTGACCAGGACCGGGCGGCCGAGGTGGGCGGCGTAGGAGGCGGCGGCGTCCAGGGCGCCGCTCCGCGTCTGCCGGGGGCTCTCGCCGTGCACGACCCGGGTGCGGCCCTCGATGGTGACCTCGGCGCTGCGCTCGTCCGGGGCGATGACGACGATGACCGCGTGGTGCTGCGCTTCGGGACCGGTGCCGGCGTTCATGGCGCACCGACCCGTGTCGGCCGGATGCGCGGACCGGTCACAGGCCGTCCGCCCCGCGGGGGAAACGCTGCGCTCATCGTGGTGCTGAACCTGTTCGTCGAGTCGTCGGATACCGGTTCCGGCGAAGGAATGGGTGCGTCGATGCGGCGGTCGTCGGCATGGGACCGCCTGAGCGGGGTAGGGCCGGAGAAGCCGGTGGGGGGCGTCGGTGGCCTCGACGAGCATACTGACCCGGGCCGGGGACGGTTTCGGCCGCCCGGTGCCCGGGAGGGGCGGTCCGGCGGCCCGCCGGCGCCCCGTTCCCCGCCCCCTCCCCCGCATGCCCCTGCCACCTCTCCACCCCCGCTCACCAGCCGCGACGCATCGCCCACCGGTGGATCACCCGGGCATCGCGCCGCTTCCCGCCATGGAAAGGACGCCCGCGGGGCCGCTCCGGCTCCGCCGGATCGCCGTTCTCGGCTGACCGGTTCCGGCCACGGGCGCGCCCGAATCGCAACCGTTCGGCGTCCGAACCGCGATCCGCCGGGGCGGCGGGGCCGGGCGGAGGGGTCAGGCGCAGGTGCCGAGCATCTCGTCGAGGCCCTCCCGGTCCTCGGCGGAGACCGCCAGCCCGTAGCGGTGCACCACCTCGACGTAGGCCACCGCGTACTCGCACCGGAAGCCCTCGTAGGGCTGCCACTCCCCCGGCCCGGCGTCGCCCTTGGACATGTTCGCCGGGCCGTCCGAGGCCAGCAGGTTGTCCGGGTCGTTGGCGAACTCGACCCGGGTGTCGCGGTCCCACTCCGAGGCGCCCGTCCTCCAGGCCAGCGAGAGCGGCACCACGTGGTCGATCTGGACCGCCTGCGGGTCCTCGGAGGTGAACTCCAGCCGCTCCCCGGTGTAGGGGTCGTCCAGCACGCCGTCGGTGACCTTGCAGCCGTCGGCGGCCCGCACCCGGTCCAGGTCGCGGGAGAGGATGTCGTTCCGGGTGGAGCAGCCGTTGCCGTCGGTGTCCACCCAGGAGGAGCCGAACTCGTCCCGCTCGTAGTCGCCGCGCGGGCGCGGGTCCTCGACCGGGACCTCGGCCAGCAGCCGCTGCGCCTGCTCGGCGCCGGCGGAGGTGCCGGGGCCCGCGGTGCCCTGGCCGCCCTCCGGGTCCTGCCCGGTGAGCACCCGCAGCGCTCCGGACAGGCCGTGGTCGATCACCAGTACCGCGAAGGCGACGATCGCGAGGGCCGCGACGATGGTGATGTAGGCGCCGGTCCTGCGGCGGTCGCGGGGGCCGCGCGGGGAGGGGCGCCGGGGAGAACGGGACATGGCTCTGCTTCGACCTGCCTTTTCGTCGTGTCCGGAAGAGCCCGTGCCGTGTTCGGGAGAGCTCGTGCCGTGCTCGGAGTCGTGCCGTGCCCGGAAGGGTCCGCCGGGGCGGGTGCGGGGAGGGCTCCCTCCCCGGTTCCAGGATGCCGGAAGGCGGCGCGGCGTCAGTTCTGCGGGGGCCCGGTCCCGCCGGGCGCGGACCGGTCCCGGCCGCGGGCGTCCGCCTCGGGGCCGCCCCGGTCCCCGGCGGGGCCCGGCTCCTCCGCCCGTCCCTCACCGGGCTCCCCGGGGTGCGGCCCGGGCGGGTCCCCTCCCCCCGCGGGCGGGCCGTCCTCGCCGGCGGGCCGGCTCTCCGGCCGGTCCGCGGGCGCTCCGGCCTCCCCGGCGGAGCGGGCGCCCTCCGGGGCGCTCTCCTCCGGGGCGCCCTCCTCCTCGCCGGAGGAGGGCTCCGCCGGAAGCGCTCCATCCGGCTGCGGGGCCGCCGCGGCGCCGGGCGCGCGGCCGCTCCCGTCCTCCGCGTCCGGGTCCCGGCCCCCGCCGCCGTTCTCGCCGAACCTGCGCAGCAGCCGGCCGACCCCGGTGGGCCCGCCCGGTTCGGGGCCGCCGTCCTCGCCGCTGCGCTCCTGGGCGACCTGGAGGGCCTGCTCGTGCCGCTCGACCTGGCGGGTGGCCCGGTCGAAGCGGCGCGCCGCGAGCTCGGCCCGGGCCTCGGCGGTGCGCTGCGTGGGCCACATCAGGTCGATCTCGGCGTTGAGCGCCGACCCGATGAGCACCGCCAGCGCCATCACCCACAGCCAGGCCACCACCGCGATCGGCGCCGCCAGCGACCCGTAGATGGTGACCTGGCCGAAGGAGGCGCCGAAGTAGAGCCGGAGCACCACCGATCCGAGCAGCAGGATCGCGGCGGCCAGCACCGCGCCGGGGAGGTGCCGCCAGAACGCGACCCGCTCCGGCACGGCCACCAGGTACAGCGTGGCCACGGCGAGGACCGTCATCCCGGCGACCGCGGGCCAGTAGGCGGCCCCCAGCCGGCCCACCGTCGCCGGGAGGAGCCGGTGCACCATGTCGGGGCCGACCACCATCACCGGCAGCACGGCCAGCGCGAAGACCAGGGCGCCCAGGTAGGACAGGAGCGCCAGCAGGCGCTGGCGGATGTAGCCGCGCAGCCCGTCCAGGCCGTAGGCGATGGTGATGGCCTCGATGAACACGTTCAGCGCCCGCGAGCCCGACCAGAGCGAGACCAGGAAGGTCAGCGAGAGCACGCCGCCCTGGGCGCCGCGGAGGAAGTCGTCGACCAGCGGGGCGACCAGGGTGTCCACCGTGTGCTGGGTGAGGGCGTCGGCGGAGAGCTCCAGGATCCGGGCGCGGATCCGCTGCACGGTCTGCTCGCCGAACACCCCGCTGAAGTGGCCGAGCGTGCCGACCAGGCCGAGCAGCAGGGCGGGCAGGGAGAGCAGCGAGAAGAAGGCGGACTCGGCGGCCAGCCCGACGATGCGGGTACGGGCCACCGACCGGACGGTCCGCGCGACCAGCAGCACCGGGCGGCCCGGGACCGGGTTCCGGCGGATCCACCCCTCCGCGGCGGCGCGCCATCTGTCCACAAAGCCCCTCACGTCCACCAACGTTACGGGCGGCCCGCCGCGCGCGCCGCTCCCGCTCGACCGGTGACGCCTTTTCGTGTCGCTCCGCATAGCCGAACGTGACCTGCCCGGAACCGGAGGAGCGGCGGACGTGACCCGCTTCACTGCCCCCGCCCGCCGGCCGGGCCTGGACAGCCGGTCACCGTCCGTGCGATCGTCTTCAGCATGATGGCTGCGATCGACCCCATGCTCTACGTGCGCCGGCACGTGGACCTGCTCCGGGTCAGCAGCGCCATCTGTCGCCACGTCGGCTGACTCCGCCGCGGCGCGCCGGGTTACCGCAGACCCCGCGCCCGATGATCCCGCCCAGTTCTCACTGGGGCCCGGGCGGCGCCGACGTCACCCACCCGAACCGGCTGAACAGCCCCCTGCCCGGATCACGACGGCGTGCCGGGCGGCGGAGCCGGAACGTGGTGCGCGGCGGTCGCCTCCCCGGCCCCGCGATCCGCACGGAGGATCCCCAGCAATGCCTCCTTCCACGACGTCCCGACCCCGCCCGCGCCGGGGCGAGGGCCAATGGGCCCTCGGCTACCGGGAGCCGCTCAACAAGAACGAGGAGAACAAGAAGAACGACGACGGGCTCAATGTCCGCCGGCGCATCATCGACATCTACTCCAAGGCCGGCTTCGACTCGATCGACCCCGCCGACCTGCGGGGCCGGTTCCGCTGGTTCGGGCTGTACACCCAGCGCGCCCCGGGCATCGACGGCGGCAAGACCGCGGTGCTGGAGCCGGAGGAGCTGGACGACCGCTACTTCATGCTGCGGATCCGCATCGACGGCGGCCAGCTGAGCACCGCCCAGCTGCGCACCGTCGCGGAGATCTCCACCGCCTACGGCCGCGACACCGCCGACATCACCGACCGGCAGAACGTGCAGCTGCACTGGGTCCGCATCGAGGACGTCCCGGCCATCTGGGAGAAGCTCGAGGCGGTGGGCCTGTCCACCACCGAGGCCTGCGGCGACACCCCGCGGGTCATCCTCGGCTGCCCGCTCGCCGGGATCGCCGAGGACGAGGTCATCGACGCCTCCCCGGAGATCCGGCGGATCCACGACGACCACATCGGCAGCCCGCTCTTCTCCAACCTGCCGCGCAAGTTCAAGACCTCGGTCTCCGGGTGCTCGGTGCACTGCGTCAACCACGAGATCAACGACGTCGCCTTCGCCGGGGTGACCGGCCCGGACGGCACCCCCGGCTACGACCTGTACGTCGGCGGCGGGCTCTCCACCAACCCGATGTTCGCCCAGCGGCTGGGGACCTTCATCGCCCCGGAGCGGGTCTCCGAGGTGTGGGCCGGGGTGTGCGCGATCTTCCGCGACTACGGCTACCGGCGGCTGCGGCACCGCGCCCGGATCAAGTTCCTGATCAAGGACTGGGGCGCGGAGCGCTTCCGCGAGGTGCTGGAGCAGGAGTACCTCGGCTACCGGCTGCCCGACGGCCCGGAGCCGGTGCTCGACCCCGGGGTGCGCCGCGACCACGTCGGCGTGCACCGGCAGCGCGACGGCCGCTACTACGTCGGCTTCGCCCCCCGGGTGGGCCGGGTCTCCGGCACCAAGCTGGCCCGGATCGCCGACATCGCCGAGGCGCACGGCTCGGACCGGATCCGCACCACCGCGGACCAGAAGCTGGTCGTGCTGGACGTCGAGGAGTCCCGGACCGAGGCCATCACGGCCGCGCTGGAGGCGGAGGACCTGCAGGTCCGGCCGAGCGTGTTCCGCCGCCAGACCATGGCCTGCACCGGCATCGAGTTCTGCAAGCTGGCCATCGTGGAGACCAAGGCGCGCGGCGCCTCGCTCATCGACGAGCTGGAGAAGCGGCTGCCCGACTTCCCCGAGCCGGTCAGCGTCAACCTCAACGGCTGCCCCAACTCCTGCGCCCGGATCCAGGTCGCCGACATCGGCCTCAAGGGGCAGCTGGTCACCGACGCCGACGGGCGCCAGGTCGAGGGCTACCAGGTGCACCTGGGCGGCGCCATGGGCCTCAACGCCTCGTTCGGGCGGAAGGTGCGCGGCCTGAAGACCACCGCGGACGAGCTCCCCGACTACATCGAGCGGGTGCTCCGCCGCTTCCTGGAGAAGCGGGAGGAGGGCGAGCCCTTCGCGGTGTGGGCCGCCCGCGCCGACGACGCGGACCTGAAGTGAGCGCACCGAGACGGGAAGGGGACCGCCGATGAGCGAGAGAGCCGCACCCCACTACTGCCCGTACTGCGGCGACGAGGACCTCGTGCCGCACGAGGGGGACGCGGAGAAGGGCGCGGGCTACGCCTGGGCCTGCCACTCCTGCGCCCGCGTCTTCCGGGTCAAGTTCGTCGGGCTGCGCAGCGCCTCCGTCGCCGGCGGCGGCGCGGGCCCGACCGGGACGGATGGGAACCGATGAGCGCCACCGACACCCGCACCGACGGCGGGCGGACCGCCGCCGAGGACGAGGAGCGGCGCGCCCTGGCCGAGCGCGCCGCCCGCGAACTGGAGGGGGCCCCGGCCCGGGAGATCATCGCCTGGGCCGCGGAGACCTTCGGCGACCGGCTGTGCATGACCTCCTCGATGGCCGACGCCCTCATGGTCGACCTGGTCTCCAGGACCGTGCCGGGCATCGACGTGATCTTCCTGGACACCGGCTACCACTTCGCCGAGACCATCGGCACCCGCGACGCGGTCGCGGCGATGTACCCGATCAACCTGGTCAACGTGGAGCCCCGGCGCACCGTGGCCGAGCAGGACCGCGACCTGGGGCCGCGGCTGCACGGCCGCAACCCGTCCATCTGCTGCCACCTGCGCAAGGTGGAGCCGCTGAAGGAGGCCCTGGAGCCCTACGACGCCTGGCTCAGCGGGCTGCGCCGGGACGACGCGTCGACCCGGCGCGGCATCGGCACCGTCCAGTGGGACCGGCGCCGGCGGATGGTCAAGGTCAACCCGATCGCCGACTGGTCCCAGGAGGACGTGGACGCCTACATGGCGGAGAACGGCGTCATCGTCAACCCGCTCCAGTACGACGGCTACCCCTCGATCGGCTGCGCCCCGTGCACCAGCCGCGTCGAGCCGGGCGCCGACCCGCGCAGCGGCCGCTGGGCGGGTCTGGGCAAGACGGAATGCGGGATCCACCTGTGACCGCCGGCGACCCGACGCGCTCCGCGCACCGCCCGGCGCCGCTGCTCGCGGTGGCGCACGGCAGCGCCGACCCGCGCTCCGCCGAGGCCGTCGAGCGGATCTTCGAGCGGGTCCGGGCGCTCCGCCCGGACCTGGACGTCCGCACCGCCTACCTGGACCACGTCGGGCCCGGCGCGGAGGCGGAGCTGACCCGCCTGGCCGCGGACGGGGCGGGCGAAGCGGTGGTGCTGCCCGCGCTGCTCACCGCCGCCTACCACAGCCGGGTGGACCTGCCCCGGCTGCTGGAGCGGGTGAGCGCGGCCGGCCCGTGGCTGCGCATCCGCTACGCGTCGACCCTGGGGCCGCACCCGTGGCTGCTGGACGCGGTGGAGCGGCGGCTGCGCGAGGCGGGGGTGCGGGCGTCCCCGGACACCTCGCTGGTGCTGGCCTCGGCCGGCTCCAGCGACCCGGAGGCCAACGCGGTGGTGGCCCGGGCGGCCGGGCAGCTGGCCGCCCGCGGCCCGTGGCGCTCGGTGGTCCCGGCGTTCGCCTCGATGGCCTCGCCCTCTCCGGCGCAGGCCGTCGCCGGGCTGCGCGCCGGCGGCGCCCCGCGGGTCGCCGTCGCCACCTACCTGCTCGCCCCCGGCCTCTTCTCCGACCGGGTCCGCGACCAGGCCCTGTCCGAGGGCGCCGCCGCGGTCTCCGAACCCCTCGGCGACCTCCCGGAGACGGCCGCCCTGGCCCTGCACCGCTACACCGAGGCCCTGCGGGCCGAACCGTCCTTCCCCCGCCTGCCCGCCCGCTGACCACCGGCCACCGACCGCGCGGCCGCCGCCCCACGCCGGGGCGGCGACCGCGCGCGCACGGGCGGTGAGGCTGGAGACCGGACCCGCCGGTGACTACGCTGAGTCCTGGGATCCTGTTGGTTTCCCGGACATGGAGAGGGGCTGTTCTCTACGATGGCGGAGTCTCAAGGAGGAGCAGACCCCATGTCCGTGGCAGCAGCCGAGCGGCTCGAATCAGTCGAGGCCTTTTCCAATCGCACAGAAGAGCCTTCACTGCGCGCGGTCGCCGAGAAGACGGCCGAGATGCTCCCCGACGGTTATCGGGTGGAGATCCTCGGAGGAAGCATCGTCGTGTCCCCTACCCCTTCCGCATTGCACGGCACCGTGGTCAGTCGAGTCCACCGCCGGCTCGTCACCCGGCTTCCGGATGACCTGGAGTGCTATCAGGTCGTCTCCATCGGCGAACACGGGCAGAACGCAGATTACGTGACCCCTGATCTCGCGGTGATGCCCGTCGAGGCGGCGGAGGACCACTGGCTTGTCCACCCCGAGGCGTTCTGTTTCGTGATGGAAGTGGTCTCCCGAGGCAATGCCGAAACGGACATCAAGCTGAAGCCTCAGATCTACGCGGGGATGGGGATCCCCGTTTTCCTTCTGGCCGACCCCCGGGACGGTTCGATCGTTCTCCACTCGAACCCCCGCGAGGGCGCATACCAGGCGATCAGCCGGATGAAGTTCGGCGACACCGTGGTGCTGCCCGCCCCATTGAAGGACGTCGAGATCGAGACCGAGGGGTTTCCGTACTACGGTGACTGACCTCCGGGCCCCTCACAACCTGCTCCGCCTTGCCCCCGTGAACGGTTCCGCGCTGCGTGCGGCCGCGAGGAGAACAGCCGAGTCGCTCCCCGACGGCTATCGGGTGGAGATCCTCGGAGGAAACATCATCGTGTCCCCCGTCTCAACGAACGAGCACAACGGCGTGATCCGGCGCGTTCTCCTCCAGCTGGAGAAGCAGCTCCCGGAAAGCCGGATCACTCTGCAGACCACCTCGGTCGGCCGGGCCGGGGAAGATGACGACATCGTCATCCCCGACCTGGTCGTCCTTCCTGTCGAGGCCGAGGACGACGATGTCCGGCTCAATTCCCCGGACGTCGTCGATTTCGCCCTGGAAGTGGTCTCCAGAGGGAATTCCACGATCGACACCAAGGTCAAGCCCGGCGTCTACGCGGGGATGGGCATTCCCGTCCATCTGCTCCTGGACCCCCGAGACGGAGCGATCACCTGCTATTCGGATCCCCGGAACGGCACTTATCAGAGCGTGCACCACTGGAAGTTCGGCGACACCGTCGTGCTGCCCGCCCCGCTGAAGGACGTCGAGATCGAGACCGAGGGGCTGCCCCGGTACGGCGGCTGAGCACTCGCCGCTTCGGGGCGCTCCCCGCATCGGTACGGGCCGGGCGGGCGGGATAGGCTGGCGCCGATCGGTACCGAACGGGATTCGGAAGGGACGGCGCCCCCATGCCCGCCACCCATGAAGTGTTCAACCAGGCGAGCCCGCTGGAGGACTACGACGTCGCGGCGGACGACGCGCTCACCGCGGGGCTGGAGCGGGAGGGGGCCGGCTGGGCCGCCGGGGAGCTGCACGAGCTGGGGCGGCTCGCCGGGACGGCGCGGGCCCGGGCCTGGGGCGAGCAGGCCAACGCCAACGAGCCGGAGCTGCGCACGCACGACCGGTACGGCAACCGGATCGACGAGGTGGACTTCCACCCGGCCTGGCACGTGCTGATGGACACCGCCGTCGGCCACGGGCTGCACGCCGCGCCGTGGGCCGACGAGCGGCCCGGCGCGCACGCGGCGCGGGCCGCGAAGTTCTTCGTCTGGTCGCAGGTGGAGGGCGGGCACGGCTGCCCGGTCTCGATGACCTACGCCGCCGTCCCCGCGCTGCGGCACTCCCCCGAGCTGGCCGCCCGGTTCGAGCCGCTGCTCACCGCGCGCAGCTACGACTTCGGCCTGCGCGCCCCCGGCACCAAGCAGGGGCTGCTGGCCGGGATGTCGATGACCGAGAAGCAGGGCGGCTCCGATGTGCGGGCCAACACCACCCGGGCGGTGCCCGCCGCCGACGGCTCCTACCGGCTGACCGGGCACAAGTGGTTCACCTCCGCGCCGATGGGCGACCTGTTCCTCACCCTGGCCCAGGCCCCGGAGGGGCTGACCTGCTTCCTGGTGCCGCGGGTGCTGGACGACGGCTCGCGCAACGCGCTGCGGCTGCAGCGGCTCAAGGACAAGCTGGGCAACCGGTCCAACGCCTCCTCCGAGATCGAGTACGAGGAGGCCTTCGCCTGGCGGGTGGGCGAGCCCGGCAAGGGGGTGCGCACCATCATCGAGATGGTCAACGGCACCCGGCTGGACTGCGTGATCGGGTCGGCCGCCGGGATGCGCGCCGGGCTGCTGCAGGCGGTGCACCACGCGAGCGAGCGCCGGGCCTTCGGCAGGGCGCTGATCGACCAGCCGCTGATGCGCAACGTCCTGGCCGACCTGGCGCTGGAGTCGGAGGCGGCGACCACGCTGATGACCCGGCTGGCCGGCGCCGCCGACCGGAGCGCGCGCGGCGACGCCGGCGAGGCCGCGTTCCGCCGGCTGGCGGTGGCGGTCGGCAAGTTCTGGGTGACCAAGCGGGCCCCGGCGCACGCCGCCGAGGCGCTGGAGTGCCTGGGCGGCAACGGCTACGTGGAGGAGTCCGGGATGCCCCGGCTGTTCCGCGAGTCGCCGCTCAACTCCATCTGGGAGGGCTCGGGCAACGTCGCCGCGCTGGACGTGCTGCGCGCGATGGCCAAGAGCCCGGAGAGCGTGGAGGCGCTCCTGGCCGAGGTGCGCCTGGCCGAGGGGGCCGACCCGCACCTGGACGCCGCGCTGAAGCGGATCGGCGCCGAGCTGTCCGACCTCTCCGACGCCGAGTTCCGCGCCCGGGAGCTGGTCCGGCTGCTGGCGGTGAGCCTGCAGGCGTCGCTGCTGCTGCGGTTCGCCCCGGCGCCGGTCGCGGAGGCGTTCACCGCCTCCCGGCTGGGCGAGGGGCGCGGCGACGTGTTCGGCACCCTGCCGCGCGGCACCGACACCGGGGCGATCCTGGACCGGGCCCGCCCGCGCGGGTGAGGCCGGGGGGCTCCCCGCGGGAACCGGCGGGAAGCCCGGTGCCCGGCCCGCGACGGCGGCCCCTGCGGGCGGCCCCGGCGGCCTCCGCGCCCGAACGGCCTCCCGGCGGGACCGGTCCCGGTGAGCCGGACGGGCATGGTTCCGAGCCCGGGGCCCCGCAGGCGCCGGCAGCGGGACTGACGCCGGGGGCCGGCCGGGCGGCTCGCCCGCTCGGGCGCCCTCCCGCCCCGAGGTGCCTCCCGGGCCCCGGGCCGGGACGCCCCGCGGCGTCAGCGGGGGGCCGACGCCCGGCCGACGATGATCGGCTGGGACGGCGCCAGCGGGCCGAACGGGCGGTTCCGGGTGATCTCCTCGACGGCGAAGCCCGCCGCGCCGATCGCCTCCTCGGTGCGGCGGCGCAGGTCGCAGCCGAGGAGGAGGCGCTGCAGCGGCGCCACCGCGCGCTGCACCCGGGCGCGCGCCCCCGGCTCCTCCTCCCGGACGTGCTCGATGAAGGCGAGGGTGCCGCCGGGCACCAGGACCCGGCGGATCTCGGCGAGGGTCCGGGCCGGGTCGCCCACCGAGCAGAGCATCAGGACGCAGCAGACCGCGTCGAAGGAGGCGTCCGGGTAGGGCAGGTCCTCGGCGTCGGCGTCGGCCACCTCCACCGGGACCGGGGCGGCGCGGGCGCGCTCGGCGAGCAGGGCGCGGCGCCCCGGGGCGGGCTCGACCGCGGTGACGTGCCCGGCTCCGGCCAGGTCGGCCAGGGACTTGCCGGTGCCCGCGCCGACGTCGAGCACCCTGCCGGTGAGCCCGCCGAGCAGCCGGCCGCGGACGGGCCCCTCCCAGTGCGGGTCGGCCCTGCGCACCAGGCGGTCGTAGCAGCGGGCCCGCACCAGCTGGGCCCGCGTCGGCCGCCCTTCTCCACTCTCCGATGGCGCCATACCGGTCCTCCGCTAGCTCGGCCGGCCAGTGGGTCGTTTCGGTCCGGTATATCCGCTCGGGCCGGTTCCGTACCCCCGGCGGGACGGGAATCCGGCACCGCCGCGCACCGGTTCCGCGGAATCCGGTGCGGAAAGGGGCACAATACCGGTGGCAGGGCCACGGGCGGCACCCCCGGCCCACCGGCGACGGCAGCGACCCCGGAGCGGAGACGGCGACCCATGGTGGAAGTCTGGCCAGGAACCCCCTACCCCCTCGGCGCCACCTACGACGGCACCGGGACCAACTTCTCGCTCTTCTCCGAGGCCGCCGAGGCGGTGGTGCTCTGCCTGTTCGACGACGCCGGGGAGGAGACCGAGGTCCCGCTCACCGAGGCCGACGGCTTCGTGTGGCACGGCTACCTGCCCGGGATCGGCCCGGGGCAGCGCTACGGCTACCGGGTGCACGGCCCCTACGCGCCCGAGCGCGGCCTGCGCTGCAACCCGGCCAAGCTCCTCGTCGACCCCTACGCCAAGGCCATCGACGGCACGGTCACCTGGCACGAGTCGCTGTTCTCCTACCACTTCGACGACCCGGGCCGGCGGAACACCAGGGACAGCGCCCGCTACGTGCCCAAGTGCGTGGTGGTCAGCCCGTTCTTCGACTGGGGCAACGAGAACCGCCCCCGGGTGCCCTACCACGAGACCGTCATCTACGAGGCGCACCTGCGCGGGCTGACCATGCGCCACCCCGGCGTCCCCGAGCACCAGCGGGGCACCTACGCCGGCCTGGCGCACCCGGTGATGGTGGAGTACCTGGCCTCGCTGGGGGCCACCGCGGTGGAGCTGATGCCGGTGCACCACTTCGTGCCGGAGCACGCCCTCGTCGCCCGCGGGCTGACCAACTACTGGGGCTACAACACCCTGGCCTACCTGGCGCCGCACAGCGGGTACGCGGCCAACGGGTCGCGCGGCCAGCAGGTGCAGGAGTTCAAGGCCATGGTCAAGGCCCTGCACGGGGCCGGCATCGAGGTGCTGCTGGACGTGGTCTACAACCACACCGCCGAGGGCGACCACATGGGCCCCACCCTCTCCCTGCGCGGCATCGACAACCTCAGCTACTACCGGGTGGCCGACGGGGACCCGCGGTTCTACGTCGACTACACCGGCTGCGGCAACAGCCTCAACGTGCGCCACCCGCACTCGCTGCAGCTCATCATGGACTCGCTCCGCTACTGGGTGATGGAGATGCACGTCGACGGCTTCCGCTTCGACCTGGCCTCGGCGCTGGCCCGGGAGTTCCACGACGTGGACCGGCTCAGCACCTTCTTCGACATCGTCCAGCAGGACCCGGTGATCTCCCAGACCAAGCTGATCGCCGAGCCGTGGGACGTCGGCCCCGGCGGCTACCAGGTGGGCAACTTCCCGCCGCTGTGGACCGAGTGGAACGGCAAGTACCGGGACACCGTGCGCGACTTCTGGCGCGGCAGGCCGGTGGTCCCCGAGCTCGCCTCCCGGCTGGCCGGCTCCAGCGACCTCTACCAGGACGACGGGCGCCGCCCGGTCGCCTCGATCAACTTCGTCACCTGCCACGACGGCTTCACCATGGCCGACCTGGTCTCCTACGAGCGCAAGCACAACGAGGACAACGGCGAGGACAACCGGGACGGCACCGACGACAACCGGTCGGCCAACCACGGCGTGGAGGGGCCCACCGAGCGGGTCGAGGTGCTGGCGCTCCGCCGCCGCCAGGTGCGCAACCTGCTGGCGACGCTGTTCTGCTCCCAGGGCGTGGTGATGCTCTCGCACGGCGACGAGATCGGCCGCACCCAGGGCGGCAACAACAACGCCTACTGCCAGGACAACGAGATCGCCTGGATGGACTGGAAGCGGGCGGCCGAGGAGGAGGACCTGCTCGACTACGTGCGCGGGCTGGCCCGGCTCCGCCGCGAGCACCCGGTGTTCCGCCGCCGCCGGTTCTTCCAGGGCGGCCGGCCCGGCGCGGGCGCACTGCCCGACATCGCCTGGCTCCGCCCGGACGGCGCGCGGATGGGCGACGGCGACTGGCACGACGGGGTGCAGGAGCTGGGCGTCTTCCTCAACGGCGACGCGATCACCGAACCCGACCCGCACGGCCGCCCGGTCCGCGACGACTCCTTCCTGCTGCTGTTCAACGCCGGCCCGGCGCCGACCGACTTCCGCGTCCCCGGCAAGGAGTTCGGCATCGCCTGGGAGACCGTGCTGGACACCGCCGACCCCGACGTCTCCGACCGGCCGTTCGTACCGGCGGAGGGCCGGGTCCCGGTGATCGACCGGGCGCTCATCCTGCTGCGCCGCGTCTCGCACGGCGCGTCCGGCCGGGTCCGGCGCCCCGAGCCGCCGAGCTGACCGGGGCGGCCGGGGCGGCACCGCCCCGGCCGCCGCCGGATCGGCGGCCGCGGATACTAACCTCGCAGCCATGGATTCCGTCCCGCGCTTCCGCGCCCTGCTGCCCGACCCCGGCGGCGAGGTCGACCTCGCCGCCCGCTACGCCTACCCCGCCGGGCTCGACCGGCCCTGGCTCCGCTGCAACATGGTGTCCAGCGCCGACGGCGGGGCGTGGGGGCCCTCCGGGCGCACCGCCGAGCTCAGCTCGCCGGCGGACCGCGCCGTGATGGGGGTGCTGCGCGGGCTGTCCGACGTGGTGCTGGCCGGGGCCGCCACCGCCCGGATCGAGGGCTACCGCCCGGTGCGCCCCCGCGAGGTCTGGGCCGGGCTGCGCGAGGGGCGGCCGTCCACCCCGTCGGTGGCGGTGGTGACGCGCTCCCTGGACCTCCACCCCGACCTGCTGGGATCCGCCCCGGAGGACGCCCCCACCATCGTGTTCACCACCGATTCGGCGCCGCCGGACCGGCTCCGCGCGGCGAAGCGGGCCGGCGCCGAGGTGGTCATCGCCGGCGGGGAGTCGGTCAGCCCGGTGGCGGTACTGCAGGCACTGGCCGCGCGCGGGCTGAACCGGGTGCTCACCGAGGGCGGCCCGCACCTGCTCGCGGAGTTCGCCTCGGCCGGCCTGCTCGACGAGCTCTGCCTGACCACCAGCCCGCACCTGCTGGGCCCGGCGGCTTCCCGGATCGTGGCCGGGGACGCGCCCTCGCACACCGCGCCGCTCCGCCTGGAGCACCTGCTGGAGTCCGAGGGGGCGCTCTTCGCCCGCTACACCCGGGCCTGAGGCCGCCGCTCCCCGGCGGGCGGGGCGGCGCGGAGAGAGCGCCACCGCCGCCCGCCCCGGGGGACGGCCCGGCCGCCGCCGGGGCTTCCCGCCGCCCGCGCGCGCCGGGCCGGCCGCCCCGCGGAGGGTTCCCGTCCGGGTGGCCGGTTTCGGCTCTCCGCCGATCACGCATGAACACCGGCACGGGTGGAGATATCGGCTGTGTGGGGTCGTCTCGATGAGCCCCGCCGAATCCCTCCGGGCACGGAGTGCCGGGGGGAGCAAGGGTATGAAGACCATGGCCGACCCCCAGCCGACCCCCACCGCGATCCGCGGCGCCACGCAGTCCGGGCGAGAGGATGACAACCGTGCCGACGTCCGATAACGAGTCCCCTCCGGTATACCGCGAGATCGCCGAGGAGCTGCGGGCCGCCATCGCCTCCGGGCGGCTCTCCGACGGCGATCGGGTCCCCGGCGAGAACGACCTGATGAAGCGGTACGGTGTCGCCCGCGCCACCGCCCGCCAGGCGCTCTCGGTCCTGATCAACGAGGGGCTCCTGGTCCCCATCCGCGGCTCGGGCGTGTACGTGCGCGCCTTCCGGCCGCTGCGCAGACACGGCCCGCGCAGACTGTCCAGAGAGCTGTGGGGCTCCGGGCGGGCGATCTGGCAGGCCGACGCCGCCGACCGCTCGTTCGAGATCGACGACGTGCGGATCGACGAGGTCGCCGCCGAGGCGCACGTGGCGCGGGCCCTGGAGGTCCCCGAGGGGGCGGTGGTGCTCCGCCGCCGGCGCCGGTACCGGCTGGACGGGCGGCCGCTCCAGCTGGCCTCCTCCTACCTCCCGCTCGACCTGGTCCGGGAGACCGCGATCGCCCGGGTGGACACCGGCCCCGGCGGGATCTACGCGCGCCTGGCCGAGCTGGGCCGCGCGCCGGCGCACTTCACCGAGGAGATCCGGGTGCGGATGCCCACCCCGGCCGAGGCGGAGGCGCTGCGGCTGACCGCCGGGACCCCGGTCCTGGACGTGCTGCGCACCGCGCTGACCTCGGAGCACACCCCGGTGGAGCTCAACGAGATGACCCTGGACGGCTCGGCCTACGTGCTGCAGTACGACTTCGAGGCCTGAGGCCGCCCAGGGCGCGCCCCTCGCGCGGCGATGTCGGCGCCGCGGCCCTGTCAGGGCTCTCTGACGGGGCCGCAGCGCCGAGGTCGCGCACCGGGGAGCCGCCGCGCAGGCGCTCCCGCGGCCCCGCGGCGGTCCGGACCGCCTGCCCCCGCCGCAACCCGGTCCTCACCGGCCGGGAGATTGACTCCGCCGCGCTTCCGTGACGTGATGGGCGGAGGGGCCTCTCTAGAGAGCTCCACGGGTCCGCCGCCCCGCGGGGCGGGGAGCCGCGCGCGGGCCGGGGAGGACGGCCCCGGCCCGCGGGCGCCGGACGCGCCCGTCCGGCGCGGTCCCGCTCAGCGCTCCGATCCGGAGGAGGCGCCCTGCTCCCGCTCCGCGAAGACCAGGAATACCAGGATCAGCAGGACCAGGCCGATGATGACCGCGCCCGCCGCGGCGGGCAGCAGGTCGCCGGGGTCGGACTCGACCCAGAGGGCCAGCGCGGCCCCGATCAGCCCCGCGGCGGCCAGCCCCAGCACCCCGGTCGCGCACAGCCCCGCCGCCAGCGCGCGGTCGCTCCAGCGGACCGGGCGGATGCGGTGCAGCGCCGTTCCGGCGTGCGCCGCCGCCAGCGCCCCGGCCATCCTGACCTCGTCCGCGACCTCGCCGCTCCGCGTCCTCAGCGTCCGCGCGGCGGCCGCCCCCGCCGCCGCCCAAGGGCGGGCGGCCCCGCCCCGGTAGACCCCGCCGTGCTCCTGGTAGACCCCTCTGTGCTGCGAGACGAGCATGGCCGAACGCTCCCGCCTGGTCGAAACCGTGCTCGATGAGACCCTCTCCTCTCCCTACCCTGGGCGATCCGGTGCGAACATGGCCGGAGCGGCTGAAAACAGGGAAAGAGCGGCCGTTCTCGGACAAGACCCACCCCTACCCCGCGAGCACGAACGAATGCGAACGGGTAGCGTCGTCACCATGGACGATTCATCGCGGCCGGTTACCGGGGCCGCAGGCAGGACCGAGGAGGAGTGGCTGGCCGAGCTCGGTCCGGAGGCGTACGCGGTACTGCGCCAGGGCGCCACCGAGCGCGCCTGGACCGGCGCGTACGTGTCCACCCGGACCAGCGGCGTCTACCGCTGCCGGGCCTGCGGCGCCGAGCTGTTCCGCTCCACCGAGAAGTTCGAGTCGCACTGCGGCTGGCCGAGTTTCTATGATCCTTCGGACAGCGCCGCCGTGACACTGCACGAGGACGGCTCGCTTGGCACCATACGTACGGAGGTCCGCTGCGCACGCTGCGATTCCCACCTCGGCCACGTGTTCCGCGGTGAGGGCTACGACACTCCGACCGATGACCGTTACTGCATCAACTCAGTGGCTCTCACGCTGGAGCCGGACGACTCAGTGCAATAGCATCCTCCTTCATGGGTTCCGGCGGCCGGCCGTGCGGGTCCGCCTCCGGTCGCCCTCCCGTCCAGCGACGGGACCACGCATGTGCCCGCCCCCCTGCTCCCCGGGAGCGGACGCCAGGCTCCACGACGAAAGCACCACATGACCGACCACTCCCATCCCGCTCGATCGAGCACCCCCCCTCTCGGCGTGCGCATGGCCAAGGGCTCCGCGCCCTGGCTGGTGCCCGCGTGCGCGGCCGCCGGTGCCGCGCTCCTGGCCGCACGCCGCTCCCGGGCCGGCAAGGCGATCGCCGTCCCCACCGTCGGCCTGGCGGCCGGGATGGCCTGGTTCTTCCGCGACCCCGAGCGGGTCCCCGCGGACGGCAGGGTGGTCTCCTCCGCCGACGGGGTGGTGCAGAGCATCGACACCCAGGCGGACGGCCGGACCCGGATCGCCGTCTTCATGAACCCCCTGAACGTGCACGTCAACCGTGCCCCTACGGCGGGGACCGTCGTCCGGCGCGAGCACCGCTCCGGAGGCTTCCGCCCCGCATTCGACAAGGACAGCGAGCGTAATGAACGCGTCATCTGGACCTTCGAAACCGAGATCGGTGAGATCACGGTCGTCCAAATCGCCGGCGCGATGGTCCGGCGTATCGTCCCGTATCTCGCTGAGGGGCAGAAGGCGGAGAAGGGACAGAGGATCGGCCTCATCCGCTTCGGGTCCCGCGTCGATGTCTACCTCCCGCCCGGTATCGCCCCGGCGGTGGAGGTCGGGCAGAAGGTCCGAGCCGGAGAAACTCGCCTTGACCGCGACTAGCGCGGCCGCCCTCTCCGGGGCCGCGCCGGCGCCGGAGGAGCAGGACGCGTCCCGCGTCCGCCTGGCCGTCGCCGACTACCTGACGCTGGGCAACGCCCTGTGCGGGTTCATGGCGGTCTGGCAGCTGGCCTCGGCCCAGGCGGCGCAGGTCGCCTCGGGCACCCCGGGCCCGCTGGACCGGGGCGCGATCGCGACCGCCGTGGTGCTGCTGCTCGCGGCCGCCGCCTGCGACCTGTTCGACGGCCGGGTGGCGCGCAAGCTGGGCGGCAGCGGGATGGGCGCCGAGCTGGACAACCTGGCCGACGTGATCAGCTTCGGCTTCGCCCCGGCGTTCTTCGTGGTCGCCTGGGGCACCTTCACCGCCGACGGCGGCCCGCTGCCGATCGCCGCGGCCGCCGCGGTGCTGCTCGCGGTTGTGGTGCGGCTGGCCCGGTTCTCCTGCGAGACGCCCGGGACCGCGTCGTTCACCGGGCTGCCCAGCCCGTTCGGCGCGATGGCGGTGATCACCATCGTGCTGCTGAACCCGCCGGTGCTGGTCGGCACGGCCGCGGTGTTCTTCGTGGCCTGGCTGATGGTGAGCCGGATCGTCTACCCCAAGCCGCGCGGCCGGATCGCCTTCGCGGTGCTGGCCTGGATCCTGGGCAGCGTGGGCTGCCTGGCCGCCTGGGCGATGGACGCCCCGGCCGGCGACACCCTGCTGTACTCCGGGTCGAGCCTGGTGCTGGTGCTGATCCTGGCGATCCCGTTCTACGTGTTCGCCACCCGCCGGCAGGGCGGCCGCGGCGGCTCCGAGGAGCCGCTGCCCGCCCCCCGGGAGGGCTGAGCCCGCCGGGGACCGGAAGAGCGCGAAGGGGCGCCCGCGGATCGGATCCGCGGGCGCCCCTTCGCGTCGGGGCCGGTCAGGCCAGCGCTTCGACCAGCTCGGCCGGGCTCTTCCGGCGGCCGGTGTAGAACGGCACCTCCAGCCGGGTGTGCCGGCGCGCCTCGGCGCCGCGCAGGTGGCGCATGAGGTCGACGATGCGGTGCAGGTCGTCGGCCTCGAAGGCGAGCATCCACTCGTAGTCGCTGAGCGCGAAGGTGGAGACGGTGTTGGCCCGCACGTCGGGGTAGGGGGCGGCCATCCGGCCGTGCTCGGCCAGCATCGCGCGCCGCTCCTCGTCCGGGAGCAGGTACCACTCGTAGGAGCGGACGAAGGGGTAGACGCAGACGTGCCCCTTCGGCTCCTCCCCGGCCAGGAAGGCCGGCACGTGGCCGCGGTTGAACTCGGCCGGGCGGTGCAGGCCCACGACCGACCAGACCGGCTCGCAGAGCCGGCCCAGGGCGGTCCGGCGGAACGCCGCGTAGACCTCCTGGAGCTGCTCGGAGGTCTCGGCGACCCACCAGAACATCAGGTCCGCGTCGGCCCGGAAGCCCTGCACGTCATAGGTGCCCCGGGTGGTGACGCCCTTCTTCTCCGCGTCCTCGATCAGCGCCGCCAGCTCGGCCCCGGCGGCGGCCCGGTCCAGCCCGGACAGGTCCCCGGCCTTGAAGACCGACCACATGGTGTAGCGGATGAGCTTGTTCAGGTCCTCGGGGTCGCTCTGCCGCGCGGCCTGCTCTGTGCTGCTACCGGTGCTCACGTTCGGCTCCTTGTCGTCCTCGCGCCGCCTCGTCGCGGCGCGTCCTGCACACCGTGCCCGCGCGGCCGCATCCGGCCGCGCGGCGCGGGGGTCATCGCGCGGTGCCCGGGCGGCCGCCGGCCGCCGGCTCCACCGCCAGCCCTTCCACCGCCCGGGTCGCCCCGGCGATGCACGCCGGGATCCCCACCCCGTCGTAGGCGGCGCCGCACAGCGCCAGCGACGGGTGGGCCGCCAGGGCCTCCCGGGCGCGGGCGACGCGCGCCCCGTGCCCGGTGTCGTACTGCGGGAGGCCGGCCTCCCAGCGGGTGATCCGCTTCTCCAGCGGGGCCCCGACCGGGCCGCCGCACACCGTCGCCAGGTCGGCGAGGGCCGCGGCGGCCAGCTCCTCGTCGGAGCGGCGCAGCGCCTCCTCCTCCCCGGCCCGGCCGATGGAGCAGCGCACCACCACCCGCTCCTCGCCGGGGTGCGCGGCGCGCAGCTCATCGGCGAGCCAGGGCCATTTCACGCTGCTGAAGGTGGCGGCCTTGATGGTCAGCCCCTCCCTGGGGGAGACCAGGAAGCCGCTGCCCTCCGGGCGGACCGGCAGGTCCGCGGCGCGGAAGGCCAGGGTGACGATGGCCATCCCGGCGTAGCGGATGCCGTCCAGGGCGCCGGCGGCGGGCTCGGCCACCGGGCGCAGCAGCCGCGCGGCGACGGGGGCCGGGCAGGCCAGCACCACGGCGTCGGCGCGCAGCCGCTCGGGCTCCGCGGCGCCGGGCGCTCCGACCTCCAGCGCCCATCCGCCGCCCTCCGGGGTCAGGGCGGTGACCGGGCTGAGCGTGCGCACCTCGGCCCCGCCCCGCTCGGCCAGCGCGTCGATCAGCACGCCGAGGCCGCCGCGGAGGGTGGCGAAGACGGGGGCGGGCGGGCCGGACCCGGCGGCCTCGGCCTGGCGCCGCTTGAGCGCGCGCACCCCGCGCATCAGCGAGCGCTCGCCGCGCGCGATCGGGGCGATCTGCGGCATCGCCTCGTCCAGCGAGAGGCGCTCGGTGCGTCCGGCGTACACCCCGCCGAGCAACGGCTCGACCAGCCGGTCCACCACCTCGGCGCCCATCCGCGCCCCGATGTAGCGGGCGATCGGGACGTCGCCGCGGACCGGGGTGCGCGGCCAGACCAGGTCGAGCGCGGCGCGCAGGGTTCCGGCCCAGGACAGCACGCCGCTGCGGGCCAGCGCGACCGGGTCGCCGGGGACGCCCATGACGTGGCCCTCGGGCAGCGGGCGCAGCCGGCCCCGGCTGTAGATCCGGGCCGGCCCCGGCGCGGGATGCACGACCCGGTCGTCCAGGCCGAGCTCGGAGAAGAGCCGGAGCGCCTCGGGGCGGCGGGCCAGCACCGATTCGGCGCCGGCGTCCACCGGGACCCCGGCGACCTCGGAGACGTGCAGCTTGCCGCCGAGGTCCGGGCCGGCCTCCAGCACGGTGACGGCCGCCCCCCGCTCGGCGAGCCGGTAGGCCGCGGTGAGCCCGGACAGGCCGGCGCCGACGACCGCGACGTGGGGTGTGCTCTGCATATCCGCCAGCTTTCCAGATGCTCCGGCGGAGCCGTGCCCGACCCGGGCATCTCGTTCCTCACGTTCCCGCACGTCCGGGCCTGCTCCGGGCGGCGTGACCGACATGTGACCCCGCCCCGGCAACCGGGGGTGATCCCGGCCACGTCCAAACCGGCATGAGCGCTGAGGGCAACCGGACCACCTCCTCCCCCGCAGTCCCCCGGTCCGCGGGGCGCGCCGCGGCCGCACCGGCCGGCCTGCTGGCCCTGCTGCTGCTCGCCGGCTGCGGCGGGGGCGCCGAGCAGTCCTCGATGGACACCGCCGCCGAAGGCGGCGGGGCGGGCGGCCGGGCCGCGGAGGCGCCTGCCGAGGCCCCTCGGGAGGCCGCCCCGGAGGACGGTGCGGAGGGCGGCTCCGGGGAGGGCGCCGGCTCCGACGTCGAGGCGGCCCCGCGGGAGCAGGTGCACACCGCGGCGCTGTCCGTGGAGACCGAGGACGTCGCGGGCTCCGCCGAGCAGGCCAAGGAGCTGCTCACCGGCTGGGACGGCTACGTCGAGCGGGAGAGCCTGCAGGGCGGCGGGGCGCCTTCGGGCACCCTCGTGCTGCGGGTCCCCCGGAAGCGCTACGAGAAGGCGCTGGAGGAGCTGTCCGGGCTGGGCACCCGCCTCAGCCTGGAGCAGGAGGTCGTCGACGTCACCGAGGAGGTCGCCGACGTGGAGAGCCGGGTGGAGTCGGCGGAGGCCTCCCTGGACCGGCTGCGCGGCCTGCTGGAGGACGCGGAGGGCGTGGACGAGGTGCTCGCCGTCGAGGGGGAGATCTCCACCCGCCAGGCCGACCTGGAGGCGCTCCAGGCCCGGCGGGCGTCGCTGGAGAACCGGACCTCCTACAGCACGATCGAGCTGTCCCTGTCGGTCCCGGAGAGCCGGATCGACGAGGAGCCCGGCGACTCGCTCGGCTTCACCGGCGGGCTGGCCTACGGCTGGCGCGCGCTGACCGGCCTGGCCCAGGCGCTCTCCGTGGCGCTGGGCTGGCTGCTGCCGTTCGCCGCGGTGGCCGCGGTGCTGCTCGCCCCGGTCGCCTGGTGGCGGCACCGCCGCGGGATCCGCCCGGCGGTCCCGCTGACCGGCCTGCTCCGCCGGCGCCGCCGGTCCGCCGCGCCCCGGGGCCCGGCCGCTCCGGCCGGGGGCGGGAGCGGCGCGGCCGAGCCCGCCGGGGCTCCCGCGGAGGAGGCCGGGCAGGCCGAGGGGGCGAAGGCCCGGAAGGCGGAGACCGCGGAGGCGGCGGAGCCCGGCGCGGAACCGGGCGGGGGCACGCGGCCCGGACCGGACGGGCACTGACCCGGTCCCCGCTCTCGTCCGGCCCGACCGGTTCCGGGCGCCGCCCCGTCCGCCCCGTCCGGCGGCGGGCGGGCCCCGGCAGGGCGCCCGGGTCGGCCCCGGTCTCCCCGGGCGTCGGCGGCCGCCGGTCCGATGCGGATCCCGGGTCGGCTTCCTGGCGGGTCTCCGGCCCGAGGGCCCGCGACGGGCGGGCGGGGAGGCGCAGGCCCGCCCGCACGGAACCGGGATACCCCGCCGCGGCTCCGCGGGCGCCGGCCCGCGCCCGTGCGGACGCCGCCGGTCCCGGACACGGCGCGGCCCCGCCCGCGCGGTGCGGGCGGGGCCGGAGACGCCGGGCGGCCCCTCTCCGGGCCCGGCCGGTCAGTCCTCGGTCTCGGCGTGCACGAACTCGGTGAGCCGGGTGAGCACGTCCGGGTCGGTGCTGGGCAGCACCCCGTGGCCGAGGTTGAAGATGTGGCCGTCGGCGACGCGGCCGCGGGAGAGCACGTCCCTGGTGCGCTCGGCGACCACCTCCCAGGGGGCGAACAGCACCGCCGGGTCGAGGTTGCCCTGCAGCGCGGTGGCGGCCTGGACCCGCTGGGCGGCCTTGTCCAGCGGCACCCGCCAGTCCACCCCGACCACGTCGGCGCCGGCCTCGCTGAGCAGGCCGAGCAGCTCGCCGGTGCCCACGCCGAAGTGGATCCGCGGGACGTCGCGGCCGGAGAGCGCCTCGAAGATCGACGCGCTGTGCGGCAGCACCGAGGTGCGGTAGTCCTCGGCGCTCAGCGCGCCGACCCAGGAGTCGAAGAGCTGGACCGCGGAGGCGCCGGCGTCGATCTGCACCTTGAGGAACTCGAGGGTGATCGCGGAGAGCCGGGCCATCAGGTCGTTCCAGAGCTCGGGCTCGCCGTACATCAGCGCCTTGGTGCGCTCGTGGTTCTTCGACGGCCCCCCTTCGATCAGGTAGGAGGCCAGGGTGAACGGGGCCCCGGCGAAGCCGATCAGCGGGACGTCGCCGAGCTCGCCGACGAGGGACCCCACCGCCTCGGTCACGAAGGAGACGTCACCGGGCTCCAGCTCGCGCAGGCGCTTCAGGTCCGCGGCGGTGCGGACCGGCTCGGCCACCACCGGGCCCACGCCCGGCTTGATGTCCAGGTCGATGCCGATGGCCTTGAGCGGGACGACGATGTCGCTGAAGTAGATCGCCGCGTCGACCCCGTGCCGGCGCACCGGCTGCAGGGTGATCTCGGTGATCATGTCGGGCCGGGCGCACGCCTCCAGCATGGGGACGTCCGCGCGGACCCTGCGGTATTCGGGCAGGGAGCGCCCGGCCTGGCGCATGAACCACACCGGTGTCCGGGACACCGGGAGGCGCCGGCAGGCGCGGAGGAAAGGAGAGTCTTGCAGCGTCACCCTCCGATCGTGCCATGCGCGCGGAGCCGAAACGACGCACCCCGGCCCCGGGCGGACGCGGTCCGGGTGTAACGACTTCGTCGCGGACCGGACCCCAAGATCATCACGAAACACCGACACGCCGGGAAAACTCCGCGGACCGGGGCGTGACTCGTGCCACGGTGGCAGGTGATCAGCTCCAGTCACGCACCGCGGCCACCGCGGTGCAGGACGGGTCGGCCGCCCGCCCCCTCGGCTGCCGCCCCGCCGACGACCATGGTTAAGGCAGACGTGTCCAACATGCCCCCTCTCGGCCGGGTCGACGACGCGCCTCCCCCGTTCCGGCGCGCGGTCGAAAGTCTGCGCGCGACCGCCGTCCGGCCGGAGATCTCCGTGGAGGCGATGCCCGCTCCGAAGCGGCTCGCCCCGCACGCCGCGGCGCTGTCGGCCCGGGTGAACGGCGACGAGGAAGACATCGCGCTGGGCCGCCTGATCGTGCTCTACGACCCGGAGGGCACTCGGGGATGGCCCGGCCCGTTCCGCGTGGTCGCCTATGTGAGCGCGGAGGTCGAGCCGGAGATCGCCGCCGACCCGCTGCTCGGCCAGGTGGCGTGGAGCTGGCTGACCGACGCGCTGGAGGCCTGCGGCGCGGAGCACCGGGTGCTCAGCGGGACCGTCACCCGCGCGACCACCGAGGGGTTCGCGGCCAAGGCCGACGAGCCGGTCAGCACCGAGCTGGAGCTGCGCGCCTCGTGGTCGCCGGAGGGCGACGACCTGTCCGGGCACATGGCGGCGTGGTGCGCGCTGCTCTCCGCCGCCTCCGGACTGCCCCCGGCCGATGTCGCCGACATCACCGCCCGCAGAGGGCCCGGCAGCGACTGACCACGGTGTTCTCCGCCGTCACGGAGGGTGCGGGTCACCGCCGCGCTCCCCGGAGCGCATACCGTAGTGCTGTGGCGAACGTGCTTGATTCAACGACTGACACCCCCGAACCGGACGACGGGCGGCCCGGTGAGGCCCCTCTGCTGCGCGCGCCACGCGAGGGCCTTCCCCCCGTCGTCACCGATGCCGCAGGCCTCGCCTCGACCGTCGGCGCGTTCAGCGCCGGCTCCGGACCGGTCGCGGTGGACGCGGAGCGCGCCTCCGGGTACCGCTACGGCCAGCGCGCCTACCTGGTGCAGCTGCGCCGCTCCGGCGCGGGGTCCGCACTGATCGACCCGGTGGCCTGCCCCGACCTGTCCGGGCTGAGCGACGCGCTCTCCGGCGCGGAGATGGTCCTGCACGCCGCCCACCAGGACCTGCCCTGCCTCTCCGAGCTGGGTTTCCGCCCGTCCTCGCTGTTCGACACCGAGCTGGCCGGGCGGCTGCTCGGCTACCAGCGGGTCGGCCTGGGCTCGATGGTGGAGGGCGTGCTGGGCATGCGCCTGGCCAAGGAGCACTCCGCGGTGGACTGGTCCACCCGGCCGCTGCCCGAGGACTGGCTGACCTACGCCGCCTTGGACGTGGAGGTCCTGGTGGACCTGCGCGACGCCCTGGAGGACGAGCTGAAGGCGGCCGGCAAGTTGGAGTGGGCGGCCGAGGAGTTCGCCGCCGAGCTCGCCGCACCGCCCAAGGAGCCCCGCCCCGACCCGTGGCGCCGCACCTCCGGGATCCACCGGGTGCGCAACCAGCGCGCCCTGGGCGTGGTCCGCGAGCTGTGGCTGGAGCGCGACCGGATCGCCCGCGAGCGGGACGTCTCCCCGGGCCGGGTGCTGCCGGACGCCGCCATCGTGGAGGCCGCCACGGCGATGCCGCGCACCCCGCAGGAGCTGACCGCGATCCGCCAGTTCGGGGTCCGGATGGCCCGCCGGTACGTGCCGCAGTGGATCAAGGCGGTCAACCGCGTGCGCGACATGGCCCAGTCCGACCTGCCCCGGCCCGCGGCGCCGGGCGACGGCCCGCCGCCGACCAACCGGTGGGCCGACCGCGACCCGGCGGCCGCCCGCCGACTGGAGGCCTCCCGGGCCCTGGTATCCCAGGTCGCCGAGGAGGTCAACATGCCCGCGGAGAATCTGCTGCAGCCGGACGCGGTGCGCCGGCTCGCCTGGACGCCGCCGGAGAGCACCGAGCCGGAGGCGGTCCGCGAGCGGCTGCGCGGCTACGGCGCCCGGGAGTGGCAGCTCGGCCTGACCTCCGAAGGGCTCGCCGAGGCGCTGCGCTCGGCCGGCGGGGACTGAGCCCTCCGGGCGGCCCGGAAGGGCGGAGCGGGCGGGGAAGCCCGAAGCAGAGCGTGCGGCGGCGCCGCGTCCGGGGCGCGGGCGCGGCGCCGCTCGGCGCTGCCCGGAGGCCGCCCTCCCGGCGGCCCGGAGAGCGGCTCGGGCGGGTCTCCGGGCAGGTCCGGGCCCCGCTTCCGGGGGACCGCACCAAGCAACCGCAAAGCGGACAAGAAACGACTTAAACATCCTCTGGCCATAAATTTGCAATAAGTGGCATGATTCACATCGGCACACCCCCAGGTGAGGGTTTCCCCCGCCCCGCGGGGCGGATTAAGTTATGGAATCGTGCTGTTGTCGATGCGGAGCGGAAAGCTCCACAGGACCGGAGGGGCAGGCGCTCCCGTCCCGAGCCCTGCTCCGGGGGAGACCGTCGGACACCGGGAAGGGGAGGTGGGCCTGTTGGCCATCTGGCGCAACCTGATGCGCAGGGGTTCCGTCATGACCGGGCGCACCGAGGCGTCCGTTCCGCCGACGCCCGCGCCCGCCCCGTCCGGGCACACCCCCGGGCAGCGCGCCGCCTCCCTGGAGCGCACCCTGGACGACCTGGTCCAGCGGCTCGGCTCCGACGACCCGCGCAGCATCGCCGCCCGCAACAACCTGGCCAGCAAGTACGCCCAGATCGGCCGGCGCGCGGCCGCGATCTCCCAGTTCGAGCTGGCCCTGCAGGACGCGGTCCGGGTGTTCGGCGAGGACCACCCGCAGACCGACGTGATCCGGGAGAACCTGGCCTGGTGCTACGGCGACGCCTCGCGCCCCGCCGACGCGGCGGCGCAGTGGGAGGCGCTGCTGCGCAGCCGCACCGAGCGGCTCGGCCCGGTCGCGCACGACACGGTGGAGGCGCGCACCAGGCTCGCCTCGGCGCTGCGCCGCTCCGGTGAGCACGAGGCCTCGATCGCGCACTACCAGCGCGCCATCGAGGACGCCGCGGACCCCGCCGAGCGGGAGAAGCTGCGGGTGGGGCTGAGCACCGCGCTCAACGCGGCCGGCCGCTACGAGGAGAGCGTCCGCCACCTGCGCCTGGTGCTGGCCCAGCGCAGCCGCAGGCTGGGCGCCCGGCACCACGACACCCTGGTGATCCACCACCGGCTCGGCCGGGTCTACTCGCAGGCGGGCATGCACGCCGAGGCGATCGACGCGCTGCGCGACGCCTACCGGCACGGCCTGGCCGCGGTCGGCGACCCGGAGATCCGGATGCTCACCTTCAAGATGCGCCGGGACCTCGCCGGGGCCTTCAGTGCGGCGGGCCGGCACCGCGAGGCCGCCTCCCTGTTCTGACCCGGCCCCGCCCGCCCCGTCCCGCCCAGCGCGCACGAGCGGCCGCGGAGGTGCCGCCCGCGCCCCCGGGCGCGCCCTTCCGGCCGGAGGGGCGCGCCCGGGGGCGCCTTCCGCCGGCTCCGGACCCCGCCCTCTCCCGGCCGCCCTCCGGGGCGGCCTTCTCGTGTTCCCGGCCCCTCTCGGACCGGGTGTCCGGCGGCGCGGCCCGCCTCCGGTGCGGGCGGTCCGGCGGGGGCCGCGGCGCGGTTCCCGGAAAGTCGGGCGCCCCGCTGCTCGCAGCAGTAGTTACCGACGAGTAGCATGTGGGGGAAAGTCACCCATCCGTGTGAGAAGGAGGGGCAATCGTGCCGCGAACCGCCCGCGACGTCGTGTTCGTCGACGGCGCCCGCACCCCGTTCGGCAAGGCCGGCAAGGGCCTGTACGCCGAGACGCGCGCCGATGACCTCGTGGTCCGTGTCATCCGGGAACTGCTGCGCCGCAACCCCGGCCTGCCTCCCGAGCGCATCGACGAGGTCGCCATCGCCGCGACCACCCAGATCGGCGACCAGGGGCTGACCATCGGCCGCAGCGCCGCCCTCCTCGCCGGGCTGCCGCGCAGCGTGCCCGGCTACGCCATCGACCGGATGTGCGCCGGCGCGCTCACCGCGGTCACCACCAGCGGCGCGGGCATCGCCTTCGGCGCCTACGACGTCGTCATCGCCGGCGGCGTGGAGCACATGGGCCGGCACCCGATGGGCGAAGGCGTCGACCCCAACCCGCGCTTCCTCTCCGAGAAGCTGGTGGACCCCTCCGCCCTGGTCATGGGCAACACCGCGGAGAACCTGCACGACCGCTACCCCTCCATCACCAAGGAGCGCGCCGACGCCTACGCGGTGCGCAGCCAGGAGAAGGTCGCCAAGGCCTACGCCGACGGCAGGATCCAGCAGGACCTGGTCGAGGTGCTGGTCCGCTCGGCCGAGCAGGGCTACGGCCTGGCCACCGCGGACGAGCCGCCGCGGCCCGGCACCAGCATGGAGAGCCTGGCCGGCCTGAAGACCCCGTTCCGCGCGCACGGCAACGTCACGCCGGGCAACGCGGCCGGCCTGAACGACGGCGCGACCGGCGCCATCATCGCCGCCGAGGACGTCGCCGCCGAGCTGGGCCTGGACGCCCGGATGCGGCTGGTGGACTTCTCCTTCGCCGGCGTCGAGCCCGAGGTGATGGGCGTCGGCCCGGTCCCGGCCACCGAGAAGCTCCTCGCCCGCCAGGGCCTGGGCATGGACGACATCGGCCTGATCGAGATCAACGAGGCCTTCGCGGTCCAGGTGCTGGCGTTCCTGGAGCACTTCGGGATCGCCGACGACGACGCCCGGGTCAACCCCTGGGGCGGCGCCATCGCGCTGGGCCACCCGCTCGCCTCCTCCGGCGTGCGGCTGATGATGCAGCTGGCCCGCCAGTTCGCCGAGCGCCCCGACGTCCGCTACGGCATCACCACCATGTGCGTCGGCATGGGCATGGGCGGGACCGTGCTGTGGGAGAACACGAACTGGGAAGGGAACGCCAAGTGAGCAGCCCCATCGAAGAGGCGCGGGAGCTCTTCGCCGACGAGGTCGTCACCAAGGCCCTCTCGCGCGACGTCGAACTCCCCTACGGCGCCGGCAAGGCCGTGCTGATCACCCTGGACAACGGGCACGACCACACCAAGCCGAACACGTTCGGCCCGGGCGGCCTGCTCAGCCTCGGCGAGGCGATCGACGCCGCCGCGGCGCGCACCGACATCACCGCGGTCGCGATCACCGGCAAGCCGTTCATCTTCGCCGTCGGCGCCGACCTGACCGGCGTGCCGCTGCTGCAGAACCGCGAGCAGGCGCACGCCATCGGCAGGCTCGGCCACGACGTCTTCCGCAAGCTCGGCGAGCTGAACGTGCCGACCTTCGCGTTCGTCAACGGCGCGGCGATGGGGGGCGGCGTCGAGGCGGCGCTGCACTGCTCCTACCGCACCGTCTCCTCGGGCGTGCCCGCCTTCTCCCTGCCGGAGGCCTTCCTCGGGCTGGTCCCGGGCTGGGGCGGCACCTACCTGCTGCCGAACCTGATCGGCGCGGAGAAGGCGCTCAAGGTCGTCATCGAGAACCCGCTGGCCCAGAACAAGCAGCTCAAGGGCCCGAAGGTGTTCGAGATGGGCATCGCCGACGCGATGTTCGAGCCGGCCGACTTCGTCGAGGAGTCGCTGCGCTGGGCGGCCAAGGTCGTCAAGGGCGAGATCAAGGTCGAGCGCCCCGAGGTGGACAAGGGCGAGGCCTGGGACCAGGCGGTGAACAACGCCCGGTTCCTGCTGGAGGGCAAGCTGCACGGCGCCGCCCCGGCCCCGGTGCGCGCCCTGGAGCTGGTCGCCGCGGCCAAGGACCGCACCCGCGACGAGGGCTTCGCCGCCGAGGACGACGCGCTGGCCGACCTGATCATGAGCGACCAGCTCAAGGCCGGGCTGTACGCCTTCGACCTGGTGCAGAAGCGCGCCAAGCGGCCGGCCGGCGCGCCGGACAAGTCGCTGGCCCGCAAGGTCACCAAGGTCGGCGTGGTCGGCGCCGGGCTGATGGCCGGGCAGCTGGCCCTGCTCTTCGCCCGCCGGCTGGACGTCCCGGTCGTCCTGACCGACCTGGACCAGGACCGCCTGGACAAGGGCGTCGGCTACGTGCACGGCGAGATCGACAAGCTGCTCGCCAAGGGCCGGGTCAACCAGGACAAGGCCAACCGGCTCAAGGGCCTGGTCACCGGTTCGCTGACCAAGGACGCCTTCGCCGACGCGGACTTCGTGATCGAGGCCGTGTTCGAGAGGATGGAGGTCAAGCAGCAGGTCTTCGCCGAGGTGGAGGCCGTCGTCTCCCCCGAGGCGATCCTGGCGACCAACACCTCCTCGCTCTCGGTCACCGAGATGGCGAGCAAGCTGAAGCACCCCGAGCGGGTGGTCGGCTTCCACTTCTTCAACCCGGTCGCGGTGCTGCCGCTGCTGGAGCTGGTCCGCGGCGAGAAGACCGGCGACGCGGCGCTGGCCACCGCGTTCGCCACCGCGAAGAAGCTGAAGAAGACCGCGGTGCTGTGCAAGGACGCCCCGGCGTTCGTGGTGAACCGGCTGCTCACCCTGTTCATGGGCGAGGTGCTGGGCGCCGTGCAGGAGGGCACCGACCCCGAGGCCGCGGACCGCTCGGTGGCGCCGCTGGGCCTGCCGATGTCCCCGCTGCTCCTGCTCCAGCTGGTCGGCCCGGCCGTCGGGCTGCACGTCGCCGAGACCCTGGCCGGGGCGTTCCCGGACCGGTTCCACGTCTCCGAGCAGCAGCGCAAGATCGTCGAGGCGGGCATCACCGACCTGTACGGGCCGGACTTCCGGCTCGACCCGAAGGTCAAGGAGCTGTTCACCGCCGAGGGCGACGGCCTCTCGGAGCAGGAGATCCTGGACCGGGCGCTGAACGCCCTGGCCAAGGAGATCCGGATCATGCTGGACGAGGGCGTCGTCGCCGAGGCGGCCGACATCGACCTGTGCCTGATCACCGGTGCGGGCTGGCCCTTCCACCTGGGCGGCATCACGCCGTACCTGGACTACGCCGGCGTCTCCGAGCGGGTCAACGGGAAGAGGTTCCACCCTGAGGCCACGGGTTTCAAAGCACTGTAAGGCGCTGTAGCGCTGCAGGGCCCCGCACCGGGCGGTGCGGGGCCCGACGCGCGGCCCCGGCCGGGATGCCCCTCCCGACCGGGGCCGCCGTCGTACGCTGGGAGGGTGAACGCGCGACCCGGTGCCTTCGCCGTCGTCAACCGCCGCCGGATCACCTCGCAGGGGCTCTGGCTGACCGCCGCCTGCCTGGTGTTCATCGTCATCGGGGTGGCCCTGGTGCTGCGCGGCGGGCTCGCCGACGTCCTGATCGGCGCGGCCACCGTGCTGCTGTTCGCCGGCGGCGGCCTGCTGGTGGCCGGCCGGCGGCTCTCCCGCCGCCCGCTCCTGGAGCTGGACCCCTCCGGGGTCCGGCTGCTCGCGCCGTGGCCGCGGCGCCCCTCCGACGACATCTTCCTGCCCTGGGACGAGGTCGCCTCGGTCTGCCTGTGCCGGCGCACCGTCGCCTACGCCGACCACACCCACGACCTGGACTACCTGCACTTCCTCACCGGGGAGGAGAAGTGCGAGGGCGAGCGGGGGCCGGTGCCGCCGCCGTCGCCGTGGACCGTCCGGCCCGGGGCGGCGGTCCGCTCCACCTGGGACCGGAGCGTGGAGGAGGTGCTGGCCGAAGTGCGCCGGCTCCGCCCCGCCCTGCCGATCACCGACCGGCGCACCGCACCGCCGCGCAGGCGGTGACCTGCCGCCGGCCCCGGGCGGTCAGGAGAGCGGCGCCCGCTCGCGGGGGCGCTCCGCGCCGGCGCCCGGCTCCTCCTCCGGCCCCTCCCCCTCGGTGATGCCGATCCGGTCGTGCAGCCGGCGCAGCGGGCCGGGCAGCCACCAGTTGGCGCCGCCGAGCAGCCGCATCGTGGCGGGCACCAGCAGGGCCCGGACCAGGGTGGCGTCCACCGCCACCGCCACGGTCAGGCCGACGCCGATGATCTTCAGCGAGAGCAGGGCCGAGGAGCCCATCGCGCCGAGCACCACCACCAGCAGCAGGGCGGCGCTGGTGATGATGGACCCGGTGCGCTGCAGCCCGACCGCGACCGAGTGCCGGTTGTCCCCGGTCGCCAGGTACTCCTCGCGCACCCGGCTGAGCAGGAACAGCTCGTAGTCCATGGCCAGGCCGAAGGCGACCACCAGGATGAGCACCATGTAGGTGGGGTCGATGGTGCCGACCGCGTCGAAGCCGAGCAGCGAGGCGAGGTGGCCCTCCTGGAACCCCCAGATGACCACGCCGAGCGAGGCGCCCAGCGACAGGAAGCCCATCAGCACCGCCTTCACCGGCAGCACCAGCGACCCGAAGGCGAGGAAGAGCAGCACCGCGGTGACGGTGATGACGAACGCCAGCGTCCAGGGCACCGCCGAGACGATCGCCGCCACGTTGTCGATCTGCATCGCGGCGACCCCGCCGACCAGCACCTCCTCCGCGCCCTCCGGACCGGGTTCGGCGCGCAGCTCGCGGATCATCCGCCGGGTGTCCGGGTCGTCGGCCTCGCCCCGGTAGGCGACGGCGATGTGCGCGGTGCCGGCGGAGAACCGCTCCACCGAGGCCTCCACCACCCCGTCGACCGCCTTCAGCCGGTCGGCGTAGCCGTCCAGGGCGCGCTCCGCCTCCGCGCCGGAGCCCATCCCGGTGACCGCGACGTCGGCGGTGCCCACCCCGCCGGCCGGGAAGTCCTCGGCCAGCGACTCCATCGCGGCCCGGCTCTCCGCGCCGGCCGGAAGGTAGCGCTGGTCGGTGGAGCCGACGTGCGTGGAGAAGAGCGCCGAGGCGAACGCGATGAGCACACCGCCCACCGCGACCGTGTAGAGCACCGGGCGGCCCATCACGCTCTGCGCCAGCCTGGACCAGGCCCCGCCGCCGGTGCTCGCGGCGAGCGCGGCGGTGACGCCGAGCGCGCGGCGCCGGTGCACCCGGGAGAAGACCCGCAGCGCGTCGATGCGCCGGCCCACCACGGAGAGCAGCGCGGGCAGCACCACCAGGGCGGCGAGCACGTCGAACAGGACGACCGCGATGCCGCCCAGGCCGATGGAGCGCAGGATCGGCTGCGGGAAGAAGAGCAGCCCGGCGAAGGCGATCATCACCGTCACCCCGGAGAAGGCGACGGTGCGCCCGGCGGTGGCCAGGGTCCTGGGCACCGCTTCGGAGACCGCCGCGCCGCGCCCCACCTCCTCGCGGAACCGGCTCACGATGAACAGCCCGTAGTCGATGGCCAGGCCCAGGCCGAGCAGGGTGGCGACGTTGACCGCGAAGACCGACACGTCGGTGGCGTAGGTGAGCACGCGCAGCAGGGTGAGCGAGCCGAGGATGGCCAGCCCGCCGACGGCCAGCGGCATCAGCGCCGCCACCACGCCGCCGAAGATCACCACCAGCAGGACCAGCAGCAGCGGCAGGGAGATCAGCTCGGCGCGGACCGCGTCGCTCTCCGCCCGCTCGGAGATCTCCTTCTCGATGGCGAGCGGGCCGCCCAGCGACCGCTCCAGCGGGCCGGCGGTGATCTCGTCGCGGATCTCGGAGAAGTTCTCCATCCGCTCGGCCTTGGTGCCGCCCTCGATGGTCAGCGGCACGTAGGTGGCGTGGCCGTCCTCGGAGAGCAGGATGCCGCGCTCCCTGTCGGTCAGGCCGTCGTCGAGGTAGGTGGTGGCCGAGGCGACCTCGTCCGGCAGCCGGTCGCGCATGCCCTGGATCTGCTTGACGAAGGTGAGGTTGTCGTAGCGCAGCTCGTCGCTGCGGAAGACCGCGACCACGTCGACGCCGTCGTGGCCGAGCCGCTCCTCGATCACCTCCGCGGCGCGGGAGGACTCGGCGCCGGGGTCCTCGAAGCCGCCGTCGCCGACCGCGCCGAACACCCCGGTGCCCCAGACGCCGGAGGCGACCGCGAAGACGAGCGTGGCGGCGAGCACCCACACCCGGCCGCGGTAGGTGAACCGTCCCAGCGCTGAGAACATGAAACGCCCCTCGGCATGCTGTTAACGTGAGGTGACACGGTCGCGAACACGGCTAATGCCGGTGAACGGCGTCAGCTTACGGTGTTCACGGAAGATGACGCTATTTACCACCGATTCCGGTGTCAACAGGCCGGTGGCGGAGGCCGCGCCGGGCGGGCGCGCGGGCGCCTAGAGAGGCGGAGGGAAGTGCGAGGCTCCGGACCAGGGTCGGCGCAGGTCGGCACGGGCGGGTCGGACGGCGGGGAGGCGCGGGCCGGCGCCCGGACCGCCCCGAGCAGGCGGGAGCGTGTGCGCGAGGCCACACTCGCCGAGATCAAGGAGAACGCCCGGCGCCAGCTGGCCGAGCAGGGGCCGGGCGGGGTGAGCCTGCGCGCCATCGCCCGCGGCATGGGGATGACCGCCCCCGGCCTGTACCGGTACTTCTCCAGCATCGGCGACCTGCTCAACGCGCTCAAGGCCGACCTGTTCACCGAGCTCGCCGAGGCGGTGGAGGGGGCCAGCTCCGCGCTGCCGCCCGAGGACACCGACGGCCGCATCCTCACCTCGCTGCGCGCCTTCCGCACCTGGGCGCTGGCCAACCGGCCGGAGTTCGCGCTGATGTTCGGCCTGCCCGGCCCGGACCGCAGCGCCGACGCCCGGGTTCTGGAGGCCGCCCGGCACTTCGCCGCGACCTTCTTCGCCCTCTTCGACCGGCTGCTGGAGGAGCGCCGGTTCGCGCTCCCCGCCGAGGAGGACATCCCCCCGGCGCTCCGCGCGCAGCTGGACGCCTTCGCCACCGAGACCGGCTTCACCACCGAGAACGTCTCCTACGGCGCCCTGCGGGTCCTGCTCTCCTCCTGGGTCCGGCTCTACGGCGTGGTGTGCATGGAGGTCTTCGACCACCTCTCGCTCATCCTCGGCGACATGGAGCCGCTGTTCGAGGCGGAGCTGCAGGAGGTGCTGACACCGCTCGGCGTCGCCTACCGCGCCCCCGGAGGGGGCTGAGGGGCGGCCGGAGACCCCCGCCGCACTCGCCGTCGCCGCCCATGTCCGAATAAGGTTGATCTTCTCCCCCTCCGCCGCCGAGGGCGGGGGACGACGAACGGGCAAGGACGCGCCACGTGGACAGCTCTCCCAGCGACGACCGGGCAGCCGGAGCGCCCCGCGCCGCACCGCGCGGCCCCGTGCCCCCGTACCCGCCCCAGGGCCCGCCCGGCCCGCGGCCGGCGGCGCCGTACCCCGCGCCCCGCTTCCACGGCCCGGCCGGGCCCGTGCCGCCTTACGGGACCGCCGGGCCCGCGCCGCACCCCGGCGCCGCCGGGGCGGCCGCGCCGTACCCGCATCCCGCGCCCCGCCGCCGGGCGTCCCGGCCGGTGGTGTGGACCGCGGCGATCATGTCCGCCCTGGTCTCGCTCACCGCCGTGGCCGCCGCGGTGGTCCTGGTGGTCGCCCAGGGCGGCCAGGCCCCCGGGCCCTCCGAGCGGCCCGCCGTCGACCTGTCCCCGCACTACTCCCCGGAGCTGTCCGAGCCGCCGCGGGCCGTGGAGATCGACGTCTCCTCGCACCCCGTCTACGACCTGCCCATGCCGGAGCCGGTGGACTGCCCGATCCCGGACCTGGACCCCGGCTCCGACGCCTCCTGGGAGGCGTTCAGCGCCGAACTGGGCCCCTGCCTGAACGACCTGTGGCGCCCGCGCCTGGAGGAGCTCGGGCTGCGCGTGGCCGACCCGGAGTTCACGACCACCCGCGAGAACCCGGACGAGGGCTCCTCCGCGGAGGGCGTGACCCTCGCCTACTACGACAGCGAGCTCCACGAGATCACCATCGTGATCCCGAACGTCTCCGCGGTGTCCGAGGAGTTCCCCGGCCGGGACCAGGAGGGCGTGTGGAGCGCCCTCATCGGGCACGAGTACGGCCACCACGTCCAGGAGGTGACCGGCGTGCTGGAGGAGTCCTACGAGATGGAGTACGCCGCCTCCTCCCAGAGCCAGTCGCTGCAGGCGCTGCGCCGCACCGAGCTGCAGGCCGAGTGCATGGGCGGGATCGCCATGCGCGGCCTGGGCGCCTTCGACGACGAGCAGATCGAACGGGTCAACGAACTGCTCAACGGCGGCGACGACCTGCCCACCCACGGCAGCTCGCACAACCGCCGCACCTGGTACGAAAAGGGCGCCGGCGGCGAGACCCTGGAGTCCTGCAACACCTACGCCGCCCCGGCCCGCGAGGTCCGCTGAGAATCCGCCCCGCCCCTCCGGTCCGGCGCGGGCCACCGCCACGCGCACCACGCCCCCGGGACGCCCTGCTCCGGGGGCGATGCGCACGCGTCAGGCGCGGCGGCGGGGCCGGGGCCGGACCGCCCGGAGACCGGCGCGGACGCGGCGTCCCGCGCGGTCGGCGGCCGCGCCGCGTCCGCGCCCCGGGCGCCCGCACAGGGCGGCGCCGGCCGCGGGACCCGCCTCGGTGGCGGGGGCGTCCGGCCGCACGCAGAGCACCGGAGGGCGCCTTCCCCGGCCGGCGGCGCGGAGACGCGCCCCTCCGGCCGCCGCGCGGAGGAGACCGGGAAGACCGCGGCGGAGGGCCGGCCCCGATCGGCGGGCCCGGCGGCGGCCGGAGCGCTCCGTGCCCGGGTCAGCTCCGGGCCGCGCGGCGGAACTCCTCCCAGCCGAGCAGCTTGACCCGCTCGCCGCGGCCCAGCCGGGCGGCCAGCTCCGCCTCGGCCTCGTCGATGGCCAGCCAGCCCGCGTAGTCGTTGGGCTCGGCGCCGCTCCCCTGCAGCAGCTCCTCCAGGCCGGCGCGCGGGTCCGCGCCGGCGCGCAGCTCCGCGGCGTCGTCGAGCAGCCCGCGGACCGTCCCGGCCGCGTCGGACTTGTTGGTGCCGATGACCCCGGTGGCGCCGCGCTTGGCCCAGCCCGCGGTGTAGACGCCGGGCAGCGGCGCGCCGTCCGGGCCGACCACCCTGCCGTCCCGGTTCGGCAGCACCGCGGCGTCCTCGTCGAACGGCAGCCCCGGCAGCGGCACCCCCCGGTATCCGATGGAGCGGAGCACCAGGCCGGCGGGGATCTCCTCGGTCTCGCCGGTGCCCTGCAGCCGGCCGCCGGCGTCCAGCCGGGTCCGCTCGGCCAGGACCGACTCCACCCGGCCGGCGCCGCGCAGTTCGAGCGGGCGGCGCCAGAAGCGGAGCCGCACCTCCCGGGGGCGCCCGGCCGGGGCCTGCCCGGCCCACTCCTTGAGGTAGCGGAGGTTGGTCCGGGCCGCGCGGGCCGCGGTGAGCATCTCCTCGCCGTTGGGGTCGATGTCGACCTCGGCCGGGTCGACGAACAGGTCGGCGTTGTCCAGGGAGCCCATGTCGCGCAGTTCGGGGGCGGTGAAGCGGGCCTGCAGCGGGCCGCGCCGGGCCAGCAGCCGGACCCGGCGCACCTTGCTCGCCGCCAGCACGTCGAGGACCGGCTGCGGGATGTCGGTGCCGCGCAGCTCGTCGGCGCTCTTGGCGAGGATCCGGGCGACGTCCAGCGCGACGTTGCCGGCGCCGACCACCACCGCGTCCTCGGCCTCCAGCAGGAACCGCTCCACCCCGCTGTCGGGGTGGCCGCAGTACCAGTCGACGAAATCGGTGGCGGCGGCGCTGCCCGGGAGGTCCTCTCCGGGGACGCCCATCCTCCGGTCGGTGGCGGCGCCGGTGGCGAAGACCACCGCGTGGTAGGCGCGGCGCAGTTCCTCCAGGCCGACGTGGCGGCCGTACTCCACGCCGCCGACGAAGCGGACGCCGGGGTGCTCCAGCACCCGGCGCAGGGCGCGGGCGACGCCCTTGATCTTGGTGTGGTCCGGAGCGACGCCGTAGCGCACCAGGCCGTAGGGGGTCGGCAGCCTGTCCAGTACGTCCACCCGGACGGGCTCGCGCTCCTGCCGGGTCAGGGCGTCGGCGGTGTACACGCCGGCCGGCCCCGACCCGATGACCGCGACCCGCAGGGGCTCGGGAGAGCTCATGCCCCTCATTGTCGCCCATGGGGCGCCCGCCCGCCCGGCCGGACGCGGCCGGGCGGGACCGCGGCTACTGCTGCGCGGGCTCCCCGTCGGCGCGGGCCCCGTCGGTGTGCCGGGAGACGGTGCCGATCAGCTTGCGGGCCAGGTCCTGCGGGGTCAGGCCGAGCTTCTCCAGCACCGCGTCGCGCGAGGCGTGGTCGAGGAACTCCTGCTCGATGCCGAAGGTGCGGACCGGCAGGTCGAGGTCGGCGTCGCGGAGCGCGCGGGCGACCGCGTCGCCGACCGCGCCGACCCGGCCGTTGTCCTCCACCACGGCGACCACCCGGTACCGGGCGGCCTCCCGCACCAGCGCGGCGTCCAGCGGCTTGACCCAGCGCGGGTCGACCACGGTGACGCCGATGCCCTGGTCGGCCATCCGGTCGGCGACCTCGACGCAGGTCCGCGCCATCGCGCCGACCGCGACCAGCAGCAGGTCCTCGCCGTGGCCGGTGTCGGCGGCGCGGCGCAGCACGTCCATCGAGCCGAGCTTGCCGACGGCCGCGATGTCGTCCTCCACCACGCCCTTGGGGTAGCGCAGCACGGTGGGGGCGTCCTCCACGGCGACCGCCTCGCGCAGCTCCTCGCGGAGGGTGCGGGCGTCGCGCGGCACCGCCAGCCGCAGACCGGGGACGACCTGCAGGATGGACAGGTCCCACATGCCGTTGTGGCTGGCGCCGTCGGTACCGGTGATGCCGGCCCGGTCCAGGCAGAAGGTGACGCCCTGGCGGTGCAGCGCGGCGTCCATCAGCACCTGGTCGAAGCAGCGGTTGAGGAAGGTCGCGTAGACCGCGACGACCGGGTGCAGCCCGCCCATGGCCAGGCCGGTGGCCGAGGTGGCGGCGTGCTGCTCGGCGATGCCGACGTCGTAGGTCCGCTCCGGGTAGGCCTCGGCGAACGGCGCCAGGCCGGTGGGGTGCAGCATGGCCGCGGTGATGGCGACCACGTCGTCCCGCTCGGCGCCGATCTTCACCATCTCGTCGCTGAAGACCTTGGTCCACTTGGTACCGGACGAAGAGGACTTCTTGGCCTCGCCGGTCTCCGGGTCGAAGGCGCCGGGCGCGTGGAACTGGTCCTCGTCGTGGTTCTCGGCCGGGGCGTAGCCCTTGCCCTTCTGGGTGAGGCAGTGCACGATCACCGGTCCGCCGTAGTCGCGGGCCCGGCGCAGCGCCCGCTCGACCGCGGCGGCGTCGTGGCCGTCGATCGGTCCGAGGTACTTCAGGCCGAGGTCCTCGAACATGATCTGCGGCTGGATGGCGTCCTTGAGGCCCTTCTTCAGGCCGTGCAGCGCGTCGTAGAGCGGCTGGCCGACCACGGGGGCGCGGTGCAGCGCGGACTTGGCCATGTCCAGGGCCTGCTCGTAGCCCTGGGACATGCGCAGCGAGGACAGGTGGTCGGCGAGCCCGCCCATGGTGGGCGAGTAGGAGCGGCCGTTGTCGTTGACGACGATGACCAGCCGGCTGTCCTTGCGCTCGGCGATGTTGTTCAGCGCCTCCCAGGCCATGCCGCCGGTGAGCGCGCCGTCGCCGATGACCGCCGCGACGGTGCTGTCCTTGCGGCCCCGGACCAGGTTGGCCTTGGCCATCCCGTCGGCGTAGGAGAGCACGGTGGAGGCGTGCGAGTTCTCGATGAAGTCGTGCTCGGACTCGGCCCGGGAGGGGTAGCCGGACAGCCCGCCCTCACTGCGCAGCCGGGAGAAGTCGCGGCGGCCGGTGAGCATCTTGTGCACGTAGGCCTGGTGCCCGGTGTCGAAGAGGACCGGGTCGCGCGGGGAATCGAAGACCCGGTGCAGCGCGATCGTCAGCTCCACCACGCCCAGGTTGGGCCCCAGGTGGCCGCCGGTGCGCGACACCTCTGCGACGAGGAACTCGCGGATCTCGGCGGCGAGCGCCGGAATGTGCTCGGCGCCGAGCCTCTTCAGCTCCTCCGGGTTGCGCACCGTTTCGAGCAGCGTCAACTCTCGTCAGTCCCCTCGTCTGCGTGTCGCCTCGCGAACACCGGCCTGCTTCGGCGGGCCCACGCGATCCACCGAGTCTACGTTCACCGTGAACCTGCCGTTACCTGAAACTACCCTCCCGTAGACCCTCCCTTGCGCGGAAACCGGAAGGACCGCGGGGGCTCCTCCGCGGGGCCGCCGCCGAAGCGCTCCCGGACCGCGCGCAGCTCCGCGGCGATCGCCTCGGGCGTCCAGTGCGCGTTGAGCCCGCTGGGGTTGGGCAGCACCCACACCGGCGCCCCGCCCACCTCCGCCCCCTCCTGGAAGCCGATCCGGGCGCGCGGCTCGGCGAAGGCCGCGCGGTAGGCGGTGACGCCGAGCACCGCCAGCACGCCCGGCCGGTACCGGGCCACCCGCTCGGCCAGCGCGCGGCCGCCCTCGCGGAGCTCGTCCGGGGTGAGCTCGTCGGCCCGGGCGGTGACCCGGGCCGCCACGTTCGTTATGCCCAGCCCCAGCCCCGGAAGCAGGTGCTGCTCGTCCGGGCGGAGCCGGCGCGGGGTGAACCCGGCCCGGTGCAGCGCCGGCCAGAACCGGTTGCCCGGCCGGGCGAAGTGCAGTCCGGCCCAGCCGGAGTAGAGCCCCGGGTTGATGCCGCAGAACAGCACGGCCGGATCCGGGCCGATCACGTCGGGCACGGCCGCGCCGCGCGCCGCCTCCAGCTGCTCGCGGGTGGGGCGCGCCGGGCGCGCCTCGCCGGACCGCCGTCCGCTGCTCATGCCGCTCATACCGGCGGGAGCCTACCGCCCCGGCCGGGCCGGGTGCTCACAGGAAGGAGCGGACCACCAGGACCGCTCCGGAGCAGGCGACCACGGCGAGCAGGGCGGCGCGGAGCAGCCCGGCGTCGACCAGCCTCCGCAGCGGCCGGCCGAGCAGGAAGCCGAGCACGATGCAGGGGAGCATGGCCAGGCCGACGGCGGCCTGGTCCCGGTCGAGCTGGCCGGAGGCGCCGAGCGCCGTCAGCGAGATGCCGATGCCGAACAGGAAGAACGCGCCGAGGGTGGCGCGCACCCGGGGCCCCTCCTCGTTCTGGTAGACCAGCGCGATGGGCGGGCCGCCGATGGAGGTGGCGGTGCCCATCACCCCGGAGGCCAGGCCGGCCGCCAGCAGCGGGGCCGGGGCCGGGCGCAGGGTGAGCGGGAGCAGCGAGAGCCCGACGGCGACCAGCACCATCGCGCCCACCGCCGCGCCGAGCATCCGCGGTTCCAGGGCGGCCACCACCCAGACCCCGAGCAGGGTTCCGGGGATCCGGGCGGGCAGCCCCCAGGCCAGCCCCTTCCAGTCGATGTGCCGCCACTCCGAGGCCACCGTGAGCAGCGGCAGGAGCCCGGTGGTGATGAGCAGGCTCCCCGGCATGAGCGCGGGGTCGATGAAGGAGACCACGGGGGCGGCGATCAGGCCGAGCCCCAGCCCCACGCTGCTCTGCACGGCGGCGCCGACGATCACGACGGCGCCGATCACCAGCATGTACTCGATCGGCGGCATGGGCGCCGACGCTATATCCCCACCCGCCCGGTCGGGATCAGGGGGTGGCGGATGGGGGGATGACCGGGGGACCGGACCGCGGGCCCGGTCCCCCGGGGGTCATCCTCGGGCGTGCGTCCTGCGGCTGCGCCGGGAGAACGCGTCCAGCACCACCGCGATCAGCAGCACCACCGCGGTGATCATGTACCGCACCGGGGTGCCCATCTGCAGCAGGTACAGCCCGGAGGTGATGGCGCCCAGCACCAGGCCGCCCAGGAGCGCCGAGTAGGCGTTGCCGCGCCCGCCGAACAGGCTGGTGCCGCCGATGACCGCCGCGGCGATGGCCATCATCAGCTCCTCGCCGGCCGCGGTGTCCAGGCTGGCCGAGAAGGAGCGCGACACCAGGACCACGCCGCCGATCGCGGCCAGCATCGAGGCCAGGCCGAACACCGAGATCCGGATCAGGTCGACGTTGATGCCGGCCCGGCGGGCCGCCTCGGCGCCGCCGCCGACCGCGAACACCATCCGGCCGTAGCGGGTCTTGCGCAGCATCAGGTCGAAGGCGACGACGAACCCCACGAAGATCAGGAACGCCAGCGGGACGCCCTTGAACTGGTTGAGCACGGCCACGCCGCCGAAGACCGGGACCGCGAGCAGCAGGGTGCGCAGCGCGACCTCGGCCGGCGGGCGGGCGGTGGCCAGGCCCGCGGCCGCGCGGCGCCGCTCGCCGGTGAAGGTGAGCACCGCGTAGAGCAGCACCGCGCCGCCGCCGATCAGCCAGCCCATCCACGGCACGAAGTAGGTCTGGGTGAGCGCGGCGATGGCCCCGCTGTCGCTGATGTTGATGGTGCCGTCGTCGCCCAGCAGCTGGAGCTGGAGGCCCTGCCAGCCGAGCAGGCCGGCCAGGGTCACCACGAACGCCGGCACGCCGACCTTCGCGAAGATCGTGCCGTGCACCAGGCCGATGGCCAGGCCGGCGCCGACCGCGGCGGCGATCGCCGCCCACTCGGGCAGCCCGTAGCGGACCGCGAGCACCGCGGTGATCGCGGCGGACGCGCCGGCCACCGACCCGATCGACAGGTCGATCTCGCCGAGCAGCAGCACCATGATCACACCGGTGGTCATCAGGCCGACGGCCGCGACCTGCACGGTGAGGTTGGACAGGTTCTGCGGGGAGAGGAACCGCTCGTGCATCGTCTGGAAGACGGCGCAGATGAGGATCAGCGCGACGATCACCGGGACCGGGCCCAGCTCGCCGCCGCGCAGCCGGCGCAGCCCGGCCTGGACCAGGCCGGCCGGCGTGGTGCGGGTGACGATGAGGCGCGGGTCCGGCCGCGCCGGGGCCGGCCGCTGCTCCTCCCCCGCCGCGGGTGCCTGCTGTGCGGCCATCATTCGGCTCCCGTCCGTGCCGTCGCGGCGCGCTGCTGCCGCCGCGCCACCGGGTTGTCGGCCGCGCCCGTGATGGCGGCCACGATCTCCTCGTACGGAGTGTCCTGCACCGGGAAGTCCCCGGCGTTGCGGCCGAGCCGCAGCACCGCGGCGCGGTCCGCCACGGCGCGCACGTCGGCCATGTTGTGGCTGATCAGCAGGATCCCCAGGCCGCGCTCGCGGAGCCGCTCGATGAGGTCGAGCACCTGCGCGGTCTGCGCCACGCCCAGGGCGGCGGTGGGCTCGTCCAGCATGACCACCTTGGGCTCGCCCAGCAGCGAGCGGGCGATGGCGATGATCTGGCGCTGGCCGCCGGAGAGGGAGGCGACCGGCACCCGCAGGCTGGGGATCTTCACCGACAGCGAGTCCAGCAGCTCGGCGGCGGTGCGCTCCATCTCGACCTCGTCCAGCGCGCCCAGGCGGGTCTTCTCCACGCCGAGGAAGAGGTTGCCGACGATGTCGAGGTTGTCGCAGAGGGCGAGGTCCTGGTAGATGGTGGCGATGCCGAGGCGCTGCGCGTCGGCCGGGCGGGAGACGGTGACCTCCCGGCCCTCCCAGCGGAACGCGCCGCCGTCCGCCGGGTGGGCCCCGGCGATCACCTTCACCAGCGTCGACTTGCCGGCGCCGTTGTCTCCGAGCAGGGCCACGACCTCGCCGGGGGCGATGGTCAGGTCGACGTCGCTGAGCGCCTGGACGGCGCCGAATCTCTTGGAAATCCCGGACAGTTCCAGGACGGGTGTGCTCATGGATCTTCCCCTCGGTCCCCCCGTTCGCGCGGAGGGCCGGATCGGTGCCCCGGTGCCCGTCCCGCGGTGCCCCGCGGGACGGGCGCCCTGCTAGGACTCGGACATCTCCTTGCAGAAGTCGGTGTCGGCGTAGTCCTTGGTGCAGATCTCCTCGACGGTGTAGAAGCCGTCGGAGACCACCGTCTCCTCGACCTGGTCGACGGTGACCGGGACCGGCTCCAGCAGGACCGCGGAGACCTCTTCGCCGCTGCCGTCCTCGATCTTGCTGATGCCGTGCTCGCCGCCGTCGTACTCCTCGCCGGTGGCCGCGGCGACCGCCATGTCGGCGGCGATCTCGGCCTCGGGGCGGATGGACTTGTAGACCGTCATGTACTGCTCGCCCGCGACGACCCGCTGGATGCCGGCGAGTTCGGCGTCCTGGCCGGTGATCGGGGGCAGGTCGTCGACGCCGGCGCTCTTCAGCGCGGCGACGATGCCGGCCGCCATGCCGTCGTTGGCCGAGTAGACGCCGGCGATGTCGTCGGCGCCGATGGAGGTGATCGCCTGCTCCATCTGGGTCTGGGCGCGGTCCGGCGACCAGTCCGGGGTGTCGAACTCCTGGGCGATCTCGACCTGGCCGTCGAGCACCTCGTGCGCGCCCGCCTTGAAGTCGCCGGCGTTGGGGTCGGTGGGGGAGCCGTTGATCATCACGATCTCGGCGTCCTCGTCGGCCTTCGCCTTGTCCAGGGCCTCCAGCAGGGCGCGGCCCTGGACCCGGCCGACCTCCTTGTTGTCGAAGGAGACGTAGTAGTCCACGCCGCCCTCGGCGAGCCGGTCGTAGGCCACCACCGGGACGCCCTGGCTCTGCGCGTTCTTCACGATGCCGCCGGCCGCCTCGGAGTCGACGGCGTCCAGCACCAGCACGTCCACGCCGTCGGTGAGCATCGCCTCGGCCTGGGACTGCTGCTTGGAGGTCTGCTGGTCGGCGTTCTGGTAGAGCAGCTCGCACTTCTCGCACCGGTCGGCCAGCGCCTCTTCGAAGTACGGCTTGTCGAACTTGTCGTAGCGGGCGGTCTTGGACTCGGGGAGCAGCAGGCCGACGGTGAAGCCCTCGTCCACGCTGTGGGTCTCGCCGTCCGCGGCCCCGCCGCCGGTCGTGGTGGCGCCGCAGCCGGTGGCGAGCAGCGCCAGCACGGCGGCCGCCCCCGCCGCGGCACCGCGCAGCATCGTGTTCTTCGACTTCAAGGGGATGTTCCTCCTACTCAGGGCGAACACCGGGCAGGGGAACGCGAAGCCCGGTGAACCGATGTGTGAAGTCAAGCCCCCGGAAACTTTGCCGTCAAGTCTTGAACACATAACTGAAACGTCACGAGAGTTTCGTTCAACCCGTGAAGCAAATATTTGCGCAGGTCGCAGCAAGGATCGCATGGCTGTGAACATCTGTGGGCCCCCCGGGTGCACCCCGCCCGCACCGCTGCCTTGACCCGGTTTCCCCAGGTGGGAGCCGACATCGACGGCGCCGCAGGCGTTCCCGGGTGGCACAGGCCTCGCCCGCCTGTGAGCGACGTCGCGGCGCCCGCCGCGCCGCCCCGGAGGCGGGTTCCGGGGACAGCGGTCGAAGGCGGGGGCGCTCCGGGGCCCGCGCCGCCCCGCGCCGCGGGCCCCGGGCTCCGCCCGCGCGGCCTCCCCGGTCCGGCGCCGGTCCGGGCTACCCCGCCGGCACCGCCGAGGCCGCGGCGCGGAGCGCGCCGCGGATCACCGCGTCCTCGCCCAGCGCGCCCGGCTCGATCCGCAGATCGCGCAGGGCGCTGCCGAGGGCGCCCAGCTCCAGCGAGCGCCGGCACGGCTCCATCAGCCGCTCCCCCGCCGCCGCGAGCTCCCCGCCGATCAGCACCATCTCCGGGTTGAACGCGTTCACCAGCACCGCGACCCCCCGGCCCAGCGCGGACCCGGCCTCGGAGACGATCCGCCGGGCGCCCGGATCGCCCCGCTCCGCGGCCCCGATCAGCCCGCCCAGGTCGCTCGGCGCCCCCGGGCCCCCCTGCGTCGGCACCATGTCCACCAGGTAGGGGGCGCCGACCAGCGTCTCCAGGCAGCCCCGGTTGCCGCAGCGGCACACCTGGCCGCGCTCGTCCAGGCCGATGTGCCCGATCTCCCCGGCGGTGCCGCCCGCTCCGCGGAACAGCCGGCCCTCCACCATGATCCCCGCGCCGACCCCCTGGGAGAGGCGCACGTAGACCAGGTGCCGCACCCCCCGCCCGGCGCCTTCGGCCGCCTCCGCCTGCACCGCGAGGTTGGCGTCGTTCTCCGCCAGCGCAGGCAGGCCCAGCCGGGCCGCGAGCAGCTCGGCCGGGCGCGCCCCGGCCCAGGCCGGCATGCAGGTGATCGCGCCGACCTCGCCGGTGCGCACGTCCACCGGCCCCGGCACCGCCGCGCACACCCCCAGCACCGCGGAGCGGTCCAGCCGGGCCCCGGCCAGCACCGTCTCCAGCAGCCAGACCGCGCGCCGCACCCCCTTGGCCGGGTCGGCGGCCACCTCGTAGGGGATGGACTCGCGGACCAGCGTCCGGCCGTCGGTGTCGCCGACCGCCGCGGTGATCCGGGAGTTGCCGAAGTCGAGCGCGGCCACCGCGCCGGGGGCGCGGCGCAGTGTGACGGCGCGGGCGCGGCGCCCGTTGGAGGAGGTGCCGCGGACCGATACGGTGCCCGCGGTGCGCAGGTCGCGCACGATGTTGGAGACGCTGGCCGCGGAGAGGCCGGTGGCCCGCGCGATCTCCGCCTGGGTCAGCGTGCCGGCCTCGCGCAGCGCCTCCACCACGCGGCGGCGGTTGGCCTCCCGGAGTGCGGCCTGGGAGCCCGGGGTCACCTCGACGTCGGTCACTGAGCCCCTTCTCTACCTCTCCCGCCGGCCGCGGCGCGGCCCTCCGGAGTGGAAGCGTACTGGTGAGAGCCAGCTTACAAGGCTTGAAACCAGGGCTCTCCGGGCTCCGCCGCGCGGGCCCGGGTAGGGTGCCGGGCATGCCCACCGTGCCCACCCGCTCCCCCGACTGGCGCTCCCGCGTCGCCGACCTGCTGCTCCGCGCCCCGGCCCGTGCCGGGCGGTGCCGGGTCCTCGGCCTGGAGGGGCCGTCCGGGTCCGGCAAGACGTCGCTGGCCGGAGCGCTCGCCGAGCGGCTCCGCTGCCCGGTGGTGCACATGGACGACCTCTACCCCGGGTGGGAGGGCCTTGCCGCCTCGGTCGCCCGGGCCCGCCGCGAGGTCCTCGACCCGATCGCCGAGGGCCGCCCGGCCGACTGGCGCCGGTGGGACTGGGAGGCCGGGGACTGGGCCCCCGACGGCCCCGGCGGCCGGCACCGGCTGGACCCGCCCGGCCTCCTGGTCATCGAGGGGTGCGGCTCCGGCGGCGCGGAGCTGCGCCCCGCCCTGTCCCTGCTGGCCTGGGTCGAGGCCCCGGAGCGGGTGCGGGCCGAGCGGCTGGACGCCCGCTCCGACGCCGCCCTGTACGCCCCCTACCGCTCGATGTGGGCCGCGCAGGAGGCCCGGTTCTACGCCTCCGACGCCCCGCGCGACCACGCCGACCTGGTACTGGAGAACGGCTGATCCCTCCGGTGGGGAAGGCCCGCCGGGCCGGCGCCCGATCCGGCAAGGGCGCCGGTCCCCGGGCGCGGCCGGGGCCGTTCACCGTTCGGCTCCCCCGGCCGTGCACGGGCGCGTCCGGGCGGATGCCGCGCGCCGCCGGGCGTTCCCGGCCGACCCGGCGGCCGCTCCGCGCGCGGGCCCTCCGGAGGACGCCGGAACGTCCTCTGCCGGGGAGCCCCGGCTCAGGGGCTCCCGCCCCCGGCCGCCCGAGCGCCCGGAGACCCCGGGCACATCGCGGCCCCGGGCCGGAACCGGGGGCCGGCGGCGGGAGCACCCGGGCCGCGCGGTGCGGGGGCGCGGCCGCGCCCCGGGCTCAGGGGGCCGAGGGCAGGGCGCGCAGGGCGCGCAGGTCGGCCTCCATCGCGTCCACGCCCTGCCGGAGCCGGACGACGTGCGCCTCGGCCTGCTGGTGGCGGGCCTGAGCGGCCTGGACCGCGCTCGGGTAGCCGTTGCGCGGCCCCATCGAGCCGGTGACCCCCATCGCGGCGATCCGGGCGCCCGCCCAGAGCAGGAAGACCGATCCCGTCCACCCGGCGACCGACCCGGCGGCGCCGCCGATGCCGGCCGCCACGACCAGCGCGATGACCAGCACCCAGACCGGGACCTTGAGCCGCCGGTGCAGGGTGTACAGCCGCGCCTCGCGCTCCCACTCCTCGGCGGCGGTGCCCTGCTCGGCCTGGGCCCGGCTGAGCGCCTCGCGCCACTCCGCCCGCTCCTTGGCCACCGTGGCCACCAGGCCCGACATGGACCGGAGCACCGCGGCCATGCCGGCCCGCCGCGCGCCGCGGGCCTGCTCCACCGGGGCCCAGAGCAGCGCGTGCAGCTCGGCCGCGTCCGCGTCGCCCTGCGGCGGCGGGCCCGCGACCTGCTCCGGGTGGAGCAGGTGCGCCAGGACCCGGGCCGAGTCGATCGGCGGCCCGCTCAGCCGGGAGGTGCCGGACCGCAGCCGCCGCTGGAACTCCACCGCCGCCTGGTCGGCCTCCTCCAGGTCGTGCAGGAGGCGGCGGCGGTCCTCGGCGTCCGGGCCCTGGTGCAGCGCCATGGCGCGCAGCACCTCGGGCCGGGCCACCAGCAGCAGGTCGTTGGCGGGCGGGGCGCCGGTGAACAGCGCCTGGGTGTCGGAGAACTGCTCCCGCAGCCCGGCCAGGGAGGCGTCCCGGCCGCGGAACACCGGCGGCAGGTCCGGCCGGAGCTGGGCGATGAACCAGGCCAGGGCGATGTTGGCGTCGTCGGGGCGGCGCCGGAACAGCGAGCGGTCCACCGCGGTGTCCCGGGCGTCGCTGATCAGCCAGCTGCCGAGCGCGTCGCGCGCGCCGTCGTCGCCGAACACCCGGACCGCGTGGCCCCAGTCGCGCTGCATCGCCTCGGCCAGCGCACCGGGCTCGGTGTACTTGGCCCCGGCGAACCAGTACGGCGGGGTCTCCCCGGGCGGGCCCGGGGCGTAGGCGGGCACCGCGCCGGAGGGCCCGGCGGAGGGGACCGGGGTGTAGGGCGGCGGGGTGCCCGGACCCGGCGGGATGTACGGCGGGGGCGAGGGGTGCACCGCCCCGGACGGGTACGGGCCCGCGGGCGGCGGGGTCGGCGGTCCGGCGGGCGGGGCCCCGGGGGCGGACGGGGGCGCGAGCGCGGAGGCCGCGTGCCCCTCCTCCCCGGCGAGCCGGGTGTACTGCCGGGTCGCCGGCGCCCCGGGGCCGGCCTCCCCCGGTGCGAGCGCGGTGTACTGGCGGGTCCCCGGCGCCTCGGCGGGCTCCACCCGGGTGGGGTCGGCCGCCCCCTGGACGCGGGTGGCGCCGTCCGCCCCCTCGACCCGGGTCGCGCCGTCCGCCCCCTGGACCCGGGTGGCGCCGTCCGCGGAGACCTCGGCGGCCGCTCCGCCGGCGGCGGCCTGCGGGGCCGCGGAGCCCCCGGCGGCGGGGGCGTCCAGGAGCAGGTCGAGCAGGCCGCGCGCGGTCGGCCGCCGCGCCGGGTCCTTCTCCAGGCAGGCCAGCACGATCGGGAGCAGCGGCTCGGCGATGCCCTCGGTGTCGGGGGCCCCGGAGAGGATCCGGGTGATCCTGGCCACCTGGGTGGGCGCGGAGAACGCCTCCCTGCCGGTGGCGGCGAACGCCAGCACCGCACCCCAGGCGAAGACGTCCACGGCCGGGGTGAGGCGCAGCCCCTCCAGCTGCTCGGGCGCCATGTAGCCGACGGTGCCCACCACCCCGCTGGCGGTGACCGAGGTGGTCTCCACCGCCCGCGCGATGCCGAAGTCGATCACCCGGGGGCCGTCCGCGGCGAGCAGGATGTTCTCCGGCTTCAGGTCGCGGTGGACCACCCCGGCGCCGTGGATCGCGGCCAGCGCGGTGGCCGTGGACACCGCCAGCCGGTGCAGGTCGGCCCCGCCGCGCGGGCCGTCCTCGGCGACGGCGTCCTGCAGGGTGGGGCCGTCGATGTACTCGGTGGCGATCCACGGCCGCTCCGCCTCGGGGTCGGCGCCGAGGATCGCCGCGATGCAGAACCCGCTGACCTTGCGGGCCTGCTCCACCTCGGCCGCGAACCGGCGCCGCATGTCCGCGTCGCCGGCCCAGGTGGCGTGGAGCAGCTTGACCGCCGCCCGCCGCCCGTCGGGCGCCTCGCCGAGGAAGACCTCGCCGAACCCGCCCCGGCCGAGCCTTCGGACCAGCCGGTAGTCGCCGACGGTCTGCTGTTCGGTACCGGTCTCCTCGTCGCCCATGCCCGCCTTTCTCACGCCGGAAGCGCGCGCCGCGGAACCGGGCGCGCGGGGGTCGACGCGGTGGGCCTGGGGGAATGGGGGGTTTCGCCGTTCCTGCGAAGGCTCCGCGGACCCGAACGGGATGATGTTCCCAGAGGGACAGGGTATACGCGATCCGGCGGCCGCTCCCCTCGCCGTGCGCGGGAGAGCGGCCGCCGGGGCCGGTCCGGTCAGGTGCGGTCAGTCGTCGCCGTCGTCGCCGTCCTCCTCGTCACCGCCGTCCTCGTCGCCGCCCTCCTCCTGGGAGGAGTCGTCTCCGCCGCCGGTCAGGTCGCAGGCGGTCCCGGAGAGCACGATGAACGAGGCGATGGCGCCGGCCGCGGCGAGGCGGCGGAGCAGGGCGAGGCGTGGTCGGGGCATGGCGTCTCCTTCGGTCGCGGCCGCAGTCTCCCGCTCCCCCTTCCCCGCCCAGGGCGGGCCACGCCCGGTGGACCGGAACGGGTCAGCTCCCGTCGTCCGCCCCCTCGTCCATCCCGTCTTCCATCCCCTCGTCCGCGCCGTCGCCGCCGTCCTGGTCCATCTCCTCGTCCATGCCGGCGCCCTCGGACTCCTCCATGCCGCCGTCCTCCATCCCCTCTTCCTGCTCCATCTGCTCGTCCTGCATCTGCTCGCCCTCGGTGCCCTCCTCAGAGGAGCCGCCCCCGGAGCCGGAGGTCAGGTCGCAGGCTGCCGCGGACAGCACCACGGCTCCGGCGACGGCGCCGGCCGCGGCGAGGCGGCGGAGCAGGGCGATCGTCCGTGCGGACATGGTCGTCTCCCATCACTGGTTTCACTGGTTCCCGTTCGCCCCCGCCGGGGCCGGCGGGGGAGGTCTGCCCGTCCCGGGCTAGGCGACGGTCACCCGCACCTCGTGGTGGCCGGTCGCGCCGTCGGGGGCGGGAGGGGCCTCCTCCGCGGTCTGCACCCGCCCGTCGGCGGTGGTCGCGCGGACCGCCAAGGCGTGCTCGCCCGGCTCGGCGTCGTCCCAGTCGAAGACCCACTGCCGCCAGGTGTCCGCGGTGGCCTCCTCGGCGAGCCGGGCCTCCCGCCACCCGCCGCCGTCCACCCGCACCTCCACCCGGTCGATCCCGGTGTTCTGGGCCCAGGCCACCCCGGCCACGGTCACCCCGCCGGGGCCGGCCGAGGCGCCGTCCCTCGGGGTGTCGATGCGGGACTGCACCTTGATCGGGCCCCGCGCCGACCAGCCCCGCGGCACCCAGTAGGCGTCGAACGCGTCGAAGGTGGTCAGCTCCAGTTCGGTGAGCCACTTGCAGGCCGATACGTAGCCGTACAGGCCCGGGACGACCATCCGCACCGGGAAGCCGTGGTCGGCCGGGAGCGGCCGGCCGTTCATGCCCAGCGCGAGCAGCGCGTCCCGGCCGTCCATCACGTCCTCCACCGGGGTGCCGATGGTCATCCCGTCCGAGGAGCGGGAGACCAGCTGGTCGGCCGGGCCGCCTTCGGACGGCGGGCGCACCCCGGCCTCGCGCAGCAGCGCGGCCAGCGGCACCCCGATCCACCGGGCGTTGCCGACGTAGGGGCCGCCGACCCGGTTGGAGACACAGGTCAGAGTGACGTCCCGCTCCGCCAGATCGGACCGGTCCAGCAGGTCCTGGAAGGTGAAGACGGTCTCCCGGGCGCCCGCGCCGTGCAGCCGCAGGCTCCACCGGCCGGCGTCGATCCGCGGCACCACCAGCGCGGTGTCGATCCGGTAGAAGTCCTCCGTCGGGGTGAAGAACGGCGCCAGGCCGGCGACCTCCAGGTCGGCGCCGTCCGGCACCGGGCGGGCCGGGGAGGCGGGGCGGGGCAGCGCGAAGCGCATGCTCTGCTCCGCCCCCGATCCTGCTCTGGAGGTGTAGGCCCGCGCCCCGGCGGCCGCCCCGGCCGACACCGCCGCCGCGGCGCCCGCGAGCAGCACGAAGCGGCGCCGGTCGAACCCCTCCCCCGGGGCCGCCGGGTCCGCCGCGGCCCCGGCGGGCTCCGCCTTGGCGGGCTTCTCCCCGGCGGGCTCCGCCCCGGTGCCCCCGGCGCCCCGCTCCGGCTCCGCCGGCCGGGCGGGCGGGCCGGCCGCGTGCAGCAGCAGCCGCAGCACCAGGTAGGCGGCGGCCCCGCCGACCAGCCCGGGAAGGACCGCGAGCGGCCCGGCGTCGGGCCGGCTCAGTGCGGCGGCCGCGGCCACCGCGGCCAGCGCGCCGGCGCCGATCCCGCCGATCCAGGGGCGGCGCCGCGCCGCGACCCCCAGCAGGGCCGCGGCGACCGCCAGCACCGCGACCATCCCGCCCAGCAGCACCGCCTTGTCGGCGGTGCCGAAGGCCTGCACCGCGAACTCCTTCAGCGGGCGGGGCGCCAGGTCGATGACGGCGCCGCCGACCGCGGTCAGCGGCGCGGCGTCGGGGCCGACCGGCACCGTCGCGACCTCGGCCGCGGCCAGCCCGGCCCCGGCCGCGACCAGCCCGCCGACCGCCGCGGCCGCACCCCTCGCGCTCGGGGCGGATTTCCGGTTCTGCTGCTTCGTCTCGGACACACCCCTGCTTCGGAGCCGCCCCCGGGGAGGAGACCCCGCCCCGGCGACTTTTTCCGCCGCCCCTCCCCCGGCCGGGTCGCCTCCGGGCCGCCGGCTCCGAATGCGAGGATGACGGATCCGGACGACCCGACGGGCAGGGTGGGATGAGGGTGGACGAAGCGGTTCCGGCGCACCCGCCGGACGGGGCCGGGGCGCGGGAGCTGGCCGGGCTGCTGCGGCGGACCGCGCTGGGCGACGCGGCGGCCTTCGAGGGGCTCTACCGCGAGCTGGCCGGGCCGGTGCTCGGGCTGGCCTCCCGGGTGCTGCGGGACAGGGCCCAGGCCGAGGAGGTGGCGCAGGAGGTGTTCGTCGAGGTGTGGCGGCTGGCCGCGCGGTACGACCCCGAGGCGGGAGGGGTGCGCGCCTGGGTGCTGACCGTCGCGCACCGCCGGGCCGTCGACCGGGTCCGCGCCGAGCAGGCCGCGTCCGACCGCGAGCTGCGCGCCGGGCGCGCCGAGCCCCGCTCCACCCCCGCCGACGAGGTGCCCGACCAGGTCGAGCGGGGCCTGGACCGGGAGCGGGTCCGCCGCTGCCTGGGCCGGCTGACCGAGCTGCAGCGGGAGGCGGTGCGGTTGACCTACTACCGGGGCTACACCCAGCGGGAGGCCGCGGCGGCGCTGCGCGTCCCGCTGACATCGGTCAAGGGGCGCCTGCGCGACGGGCTCATCCGGCTGCGCGACTGCCTGGGGGTGGCGGGGTGAACCGGCGCGAGACCGAACCGCACGGCCTGATCGCGGGCTACGCCGTGGACGCCTTGGACGAGGCGGAGCGGAAGGCCGTCGAGGCGCACCTGCCCGGCTGCGAGGAGTGCCGCCGCGACCTGCGCGAGTTCCGGGAGACGGCGGCCCTGCTCGGCTCCGCCGAGACGGTCCCTCCGTCAGAGGGGCTGTGGGGGCGCATCCGCGAGCAGGCCGAGCGCACCCGGCAGCTCCCGCCGGAGGCCGCCCCGGACCGGGGGAGGGTGCTGCCGCTGCGCCGCCGGACGCGCGCCGCGCTGCCGTGGGCGGTGGCCGCCGCGGCGGTGCTGGCGGCCGCGGTCCTGGGCGGGGTCGTGGTGGAGCAGAACGGCCGGATGGAGTCGATGCGGACGCACACCGCGGAGGTGGAGGCGCTGCTCGCCGCCGAGGACACGGAGATGGCGACCCGCCCGGTCTCGCACAGCGAGGCCAGCGCGACGCTGTTCGTCTCCCAGGAGAACGACACCGTGATGATCATGGTGGAGGGGCTGCCCCCGGCCCCCGACGGGATGGGGTACCAGCTCTGGTACGTCGACCCCGACGGGATGCGCTCGGCCGGGATGCTGCACGCCGACGGCGGGATGCTCACCGGCATGTCCCCCGGGCTGGGCGACGCGGTGCAGATCGGGATCAGCATGGAGCCCTCCGGGGGCGCCGAGCAGCCGACCGGGGAGCCGATGAAGGTGGACGTCTAGACGGGTTCCCGATGTTCCCGGCGGTGCGGCCCGGTCGGCGCGTGCCGACCGGGCCGCGGCGTCGGGATCGTCGGGGGCGGGGCGGCGCCCCGGGGGTCAGCGCTTCTGCTTGAGGAACCGGGAGACCGCCATGAAGACGAACACCGCCAGGCCGATGATCAGGGCCCACTTGATCAGGCCCAGCAGCGCCCCGAAGAGCCAGCCGGCGACGGAGAAGGCGAGGAAGATCGCGAGCGCGATGAGGAGGATGCGTCCCATGGCTCCACCGTAGGGCCGGCGGCGGGGCGGGCGCACCCCGCGGCACCGGGGTTCAGGGGAGTTTCGGGGGCGGGCCCCGGGCGGCTCAGGGTCGCCTCGGGGTCCGCCCCCGGGGCGTCACAGGTACCGGTCCCACCAGTCCAGGATCGCCGCGAACCGGGCGGTCCGGTGGCTGGGCAGGCCGCTGCGGGACATCTCGTGGTCCTCGCCGGGGAAGATGAGCATCTCCACTTCGGCGCCGCGCCGCTTGAGCACGGTGAACAGCCGCTGGGCCTGCTCCAGCGGGCAGCGGAGGTCCTGCTCGGAGTGGATGATGAGCATCGGCGCGCCGATCCGGTCGGCGTAGGTGAGCGGGCTCTGCGCGGCCCAGCCCTCCCGGTCGCCGTACAGGTCGTAGGCGAACTCCCAGCCGATGTCGCTGCTGCCGTGGAAGCTGTCGACGGCGCTGACCGACCGCTCGCTGATCGCCGCCCGGAACCGCTCGCCGTGGTGGGCCGCCATCCAGGTGGTCATGTAGCCGCCGTGCGAGCCGCCCAGCACCCCGACCCGGTCGGGGTCCAGGCCGTCCCGCTTGAGCGCCTCGTCCAGCAGCGCGTTCAGGTCGGCGGCGGTGACCCGGCCGACGTCGCCGAGGACCGCCCGGCCGTGCGCCTGCCCGTACCCGGAGGAGCCGCGCGGGTTGCCCATCACCACCGCGTACCCGGCCTCGGCGTAGACCTGCGCCTCGTCGAAGACCCTCCAGCCGTACTGGGCGAACGGGCCGCCGTGGATCATCAGCAGCACCGGGTGCGGCCCGGGGCCGGCCGGGCGGACCAGCCAGCCGTGCACCGGGTACCCGTCCGGGGCGGCGCCCTCGATCTCCTCCGGCGGCAGCCAGCCGGGGTGGGTGTTGAACGCGGTGAGGACGCGCTCGCCCGCCCCGTCCAGCGCCACCAGCTCGCCCGGGGAGCGGGCGTCGCCCACCGGGACCACGGTCGTGCCCGCGGCATGGGCGGGGGTGCCGGCCAGCCGCTCGCCGCCGAGCAGCACCTCGGGCTCGCCGCCGCCGTAGGGCACCAGCAGCAGGCGCACCGCACCGCGGTGCTCGGCGGGGAAGAGCACGCCGTCGGCGACCGGGACCGCCGCGGTGCCCATGCCCAGGTGGAACCGCTCCTCGTCGGTGAGGCGGACCGGCGGTGCGCCGCCGTCCGCCGGAACCGACCACAGGCCCTCGTTCTCCGTGGTGGCCCGGGTGCGCTCCGGCCCGGGGTCGTGGGCGGTGAAGACCACCGACGACCCGTCCGGGGTGAACCGGGCGGCGGAGGCCGCCAGGTCGTTGCGGGTGATCCGGCGCAGCCCGGTGCCGTCGGGGGCGCAGGTCCACACGTCGGCGACCATGTCGGTGTCGCGGCCCTCGTGCCGGGCGGAGGCGAACGCCAGCAGCCGGCCGTCCGGGCTCCAGTCCGGCCCGGAGTGGTCGTGGTCGCCCTCGGTGACCCGGACCGGTTCGGGCTGGCTCCCGGCGGTCTCGGCCGCATCGACGGTGAACAGGTGCGTCCGCCGGTCGTTGGTGTAGCCGACGCCGTTCAGCCGGTACCGGAGGGCGGTGATCCGGCGCGGCGGCTCCTTGCCGGGCTCTCCCCGGTACCGGCCCTCCTCGGGGACCCGCGCCAGGTAGGCGATGCGGGTGCCGTCCGGGCTCCAGACCGGGTCGGAGACGCCCAGCGGGTGGCCGGTGAGCCGCCACGGCTCCCCGCCGCCGGCCGGCATCACGTACAGCTGGGCCCCGGTCCCCTCCTCGGCGCGCAGGAACGCGATCCGGGTGCCGTCCGGGGAGAAGGCCGGGGCGGAGTCCCGCCCGCCGCGGGTGAGCCGCGCCGGTTCGGCCGAGCCGTCGGCGGGGACCCGCCACAGCTCGCCGCGGTAGGCGTCGGCCGCGGTGTCCGAGCGGACCACCGCGGCCACCGCGGTCCGGCCGTCCGGGGAGAGGGCGGGCGCCCCGAGGGAGTGGAAACGCTCGATGTCGACGTGGGTCATGGGAGGACCCTACGGTCCGCCCTCCCCGCCCGACAGGGCTTTTCCGGCGCTCCCGGCCGGGCGGCCCGGCCGGACCGGCCGCGGTCAGGCCGGCTGCTGCTCGCCCTCCGGGGCCTCCCGCTGCGCGGGCGCCCGGCGGACGAAGAGGGTCGCGACGAAGGCCAGGGTGCCGATGACCGCGCCGAGTTGGAACGCCGTGTGGATGCCGGCCGCCTGGGCGGCGACGTCCTCCGCTCCGGCGCCGATCCGGCCGGCCGCCACCGCGCTCATCACCGCGACGAACATCGCGGTGCCCGCGGCGCCGGCGAGCTGCTGCACGGTGCCGACGACGGCGCTGCCGTGCGAGTAGAGCTCCGGGCGCAGCGAGCCGAGGGCGCCGGTGAGCAGCGGGGTGAACATGAGGCCCAGGCCGACGCTGAGCGTCATGTGCAGGGCCACCACGTAGCCCAGCGGGGTGTCGGGGCCCAGCAGCGTCATGCCCCACAGCACCAGGGCGACCACGGCCGCGCCCGGGGAGACCAGCGGCCGCGGGCCGTACCGGTCGAAGAGCCGGCCGACCAGCGGGGCGATCAGGCCCATCACCAGGCCGCCGGGGAGCACCACCAGGCCGGTGACCAGGGTGTCGTACCGCAGGACGTTCTGGATGTAGACCGGCAGCAGGATGATCGCGCCGAACAGCGCCATGAAGCTGACCGCGACCAGCACGATCGACAGCGTGAACGCCCCCGAGCGGAAGACCCGCAGGTCGAGCAGGGCGCGCTCGTCGCGCTGCAGCCGGAGCTGGCGGCCGACGAACAGCACCAGCGCCGCGGCGCCGACCGCGATCGCCGCCCACGGCGGCACGGCCGCGGTGCCGTGGCCCTCGCCGCCCAGCCCGGAGAAGCCGTAGACCAGGCCGCCGAAGGCGAACGCGGACACGACCACGGAGAGCACGTCCACCGCGGCCGGGCGCGGCTCGGTGACGTTGCGGATGAACGCGGTGCCGAGGGCCAGGCCGAGCAGCGCGATGGGCAGCACGATGCCGAACATCCAGCGCCAGTCCAGCGCGCTGAGGATGAACCCGGACAGCGTCGGGCCGACGGCGGGCGCCACGGACATGACGATCGAGATGTTGCCCATGGTGCGGCCGCGCCGGTCGGCGGGGACCATGTTCAGCACCGTGGTCATGAGCAGCGGCATCATGATCGCGGTGCCGCCCGCCTGGACGATCCGGCCGAGCAGCAGGACGGTGAACCCCGGCGCGAGGAAGCAGATCAGGGTGCCGGCGCTGAACAGGGTCATCGCGGCGATGAACACCTGGCGCAGGCGGAAGCGCTGCAGCAGGTAGCCGGTGACCGGGATGACGACCGCCATCACCAGCATGAACGCCGAGGTGAGCCACTGCCCGGTGGAGACCGGGATGCCCAGGTCCCGGTTGAGCACCGGCAGCGCCACGCTCATGATCGTCTCGTTCAGGATCACCACGAAGGCCGAGACCAGGAGGAGCGGGATCACGAACCTGTCGCCGCGGCGCGGTTCGGCTCCGGTCTCGGCCGCTGCGTGTTCGGGTCGCCCGGTCACAGGTCTCCTCAGGGTGTTCGGTGGGGGCCCGTTCTCGGCGCGGGGGCGCGCGGGCGCACCCGGGAGCGCGGGCGGGCGCGGCCGGGGCCGCGCCCCGCGGACTCCGGAGCAACCATTGCGGAGGCGCAGATATTCCCGCCCTCCCGGGCGGGGCGGCGCCTTTCCGGCGGCGGCTCCGCCCGCCCGGGCCGGAAGGGGGTTCCGCCGCGTCCGGAAGCGGCCCCGGAAAAGCGGCAGGGCCGCCGCCGTCTCCTGGACGGCGGCGGCCCTCGCCTCCTGCCATGCCGCGCGGGGTGGCCGCGCGGCGCGGAAGAGCGGCCTCCCGGGCGCCGGGGCGCCCGGGGGCTGGACTACTCGCTGATCAGCTGGCGCAGCACGTACTGCAGGATGCCGCCGTTGCGGTAGTAGTCGGCCTCACCGGGGGTGTCGATCCGGACCACGGCGTCGAACTCGACGCCGGTGTCGGTGGACACCTTGACGGTGGCGGGGATGCGGCCCTCGTTGAGCTCGGTCACGCCGGTGATGGAGAAGGTCTCCTCACCGGTGAGGCCCAGCGAGTCGGCCGACCGCCCCTCGGGGAACTGCAGCGGCAGCACGCCCATGCCGATCAGGTTGGAGCGGTGGATGCGCTCGTAGGACTCGGTGATGACGGCGCGGACGCCGAGCAGCCGGGTGCCCTTGGCCGCCCAGTCGCGGGACGAGCCGGAGCCGTACTCCTTGCCGCCCAGGACGACCAGCGGGGTGCCCTGCGCGGCGTAGTTCTGCGCGGCGTCGTAGATGAACGACACCGGCGCGTCGGCCTGGGTGAAGTCGCGGGTGTAGCCGCCCTCGGTGCCCGGCGCGATCTGGTTGCGCAGCCGGATGTTGGCGAAGGTCCCGCGGATCATCACCTCGTGGTTGCCGCGGCGGGAGCCGTAGGAGTTGAAGTCCTTGCGCTCGACGCCGTGGGACTTCAGGTACTCGGCGGCCGGGGTGCCCGGCTTGATGGCGCCCGCCGGGGAGATGTGGTCGGTGGTGACCGAGTCGCCCAGCTTGGCCAGCACGCGCGCACCGGAGATGTCGGTGACCGCCTCCGGGGCGGGGGCCATGCCCTCGAAGTACGGGGGCTTGCGCACGTAGGTGGAGCCGGCCTCCCACTCGAAGGTGTTGCCGGTCGGGGTGGGCAGGGAGCGCCACCGCTCGTCGCCGGCGAACACGTCGGAGTAGGCGCGCTCGTACATGTCCGAGGCGATCGCGGAGTCGATGACCTCCTGGATCTCCTCCGGCGTCGGCCAGATGTCGGACAGGTGCACCGGCTCGCCCTGCTGGTCGGTGCCGAGCGGCTCGGTGGTGATGTCGACGTCCATCGAGCCGGCCAGCGCGTACGCGACGACCAGCGGCGGGGACGCCAGGTAGTTCATCTTGACGTCCGGGTTGATCCGGCCCTCGAAGTTGCGGTTGCCGGAGAGCACCGCGGTGACCGCGAGGTCGTTGTCCTGGACGGCCTTGGAGATCTCCTCCGGCAGCGGGCCGGAGTTGCCGATGCAGGTGGTGCAGCCGTACCCGACCAGGTTGAAGCCGAGCTTGTCCAGGTAGGGGGTGAGGCCGGAGCGCTCGTAGTAGTCGGTGACCACCTTGGAGCCCGGGGCCAGCGAGGTCTTCACCCACGGCTTGCGGGAGAGGCCCTTCTCCACCGCCTTCTTGGCCAGCAGCGCGGCGCCGATCATGACCGAGGGGTTGGAGGTGTTGGTGCACGAGGTGATCGCGGCGATGGTGACGGCGCCGTGGTCGATCTCGGTCTCGGTGCCGTCGGCCAGGGTCACCTTGACCGACTTGTGCGGGCGGCCGTTGGCGGTCTGCGCCGGGGCGTCGGAGGCCGGGAAGGACTCGTCGCCGGCCTCGTCGACCTCGTCGTCGATGTAGTTCTGCACGTCGCGGCGCCAGGTGTGCTTGGCGGCGCTGAGCGCGATCCGGTCCTGCGGGCGCTTGGGGCCGGCGATGGACGGCACCACGTCGGCCAGGTCCAGCTCCAGGTACTCGGAGTAGACCGGCTCGTGCGCGGGGTCGTGCCAGAGGCCCTGCTCCTTGGCGTAGGCCTCGACCAGGTCGGTCTGCTCGGCGGAGCGGCCGGTCAGCTTCATGTACCGGATGGTCTCGTCGTCGATCGGGAAGATCGCGGCGGTGGAGCCGAACTCCGGGCTCATGTTGCCGATGGTGGCGCGGTTGGCCAGCGGCACCGAGGCGACGCCCTCGCCGTAGAACTCGACGAACTTGCCGACCACGCCGTGCTCGCGGAGCATCTCGGTGATGGTCAGCACCAGGTCGGTGGCGGTGGTGCCGGGGTTGAGCCGGCCGGTGAGCTTGAAGCCGACGACGCGCGGGATGAGCATCGAGATCGGCTGGCCGAGCATCGCGGCCTCGGCCTCGATGCCGCCGACGCCCCACCCCAGGATGCCCAGGCCGTTCTGCATCGTGGTGTGGGAGTCGGTGCCGACGCAGGTGTCGGGGTAGGCCTGGCCGTTGCGGTCCATCGTGACCCGGGCCAGGTGCTCGATGTTGGCCTGGTGCACGATGCCGGTGCCGGGCGGGACGACCTTGAACTCGTCGAAGGCGGTCTGGCCCCAGCGCAGGAACTTGTACCGCTCGTTGTTGCGCTCGTACTCGATCTCGACGTTGCGCTCGAAGGCGTCCGGCCGGCCGAAGAGGTCGACCACCACGGAGTGGTCGATCACCAGCTCGGCCGGGGCCAGCGGGTTGATCTTGTCCGGGTCGCCGCCCAGGTCCTTGACGGCCTCGCGCATGGTCGCCAGGTCGACGACGCAGGGCACCCCGGTGAAGTCCTGCATGATCACCCGGGCCGGGGTGAACTGGATCTCCTGGTTCGGCTGGGCCGAGGGGTCCCAGTTCCCGAGCGCGCGGATGTGCTCGGCGGTGACGTTCGCCCCGTCCTCGGTGCGCAGCAGGTTCTCCAGCAGCACCTTCAGGCTGTAGGGAAGCCGCTTGGAGCCCTCGACGGTGTCCAACCGGAAGATCTCGTACGACGCGTCGCCAACGCGGAGCGTGTCACGGCTGCCGAAGCTGTTCGTGGACACGATTTCTGCCTCCTGATCTCGCCACTTGCTCCCGGTATCCTCCCGCACCGGGAGGACCGGGAGATCACTGAGGCCGCCTGAATCGCCCCGAGCCGCGGGCCTGCTCGCCCCGAGCCCCTTTTTCGGAACGGACCCCGCCGACCGGGCGGCGCCGCGCGCGGAGGCGGGCCGCCGGGATCGCGCCGGCGGGGCGGTGAACCCCGCGAGCCCAGTGATCGGGTCTGCTTTTTATCTTGACGTCAAGGTATCGAAGAGATATCTCGATATCAAGTTACCCCGGCGTGAGAGCGGCCTCCCACCCGCCCCCGCCGGAGGGCCGGCTCATCCGAGCTGGGACGCCACCTTCGACGCCACCAGCTCCAGGTGGTCCAGGTCGGACAGGTCCAGCACCTGGAGGTAGATCCGCTCGGCGCCGGCCTCGGCGTACCGGCCGATCTTCTCCACGATCTCATCCGGGGTGCCCGCGAGGCCGTTGGCCCTCAGCTCCTCGACCTCGCGGCCGATCGCCCCGGCCCGCCGCGCCACCTCGGCGTCGTTCCGGCCGCAGCACAGCACCTGGGCGGCGGAGTAGACCATCGGCTCGCTCCGCCCCGAGGCGGCCACCGCGTCCCGGGTCCGGCCGAACGCCGCCGCGGTGTCCTCGACCGAGCAGAACGGCACGTTGTACTCGTCGGCGTGCGCGGCCGCCAGGCGCGGGGTCCGCTTGAGCCCGGTGCCGCCGATGAGCACCGGCGGACGGGGCGCCTGCATCGGCTTGGGCAGCGCGGGCCCCTCGGCGAGCCGGTAGTGCCGGCCCTCGTAGCGGAACGTCTCGCCCACCGGGGTGCTCCACAGCCCGGTGATGACGTCCAGCTGCTCCTCGTAGCGGTCGAACCGCTCCCGGGCCGCGGCGGGGAAGGGGATGCCGTAGGCGGCGTGCTCGGCCTCGTACCAGCCGGCGCCGAAGCCGAACTCCACCCGGCCGCCGCTCATCCGGTCGACCTGGGCCACGCTGATCGCCAGCGGCCCGGGGTGGCGGAAGGTGGCCGCCGTCATCAGGGTGCCCAGCCGGATCCGGGAGGTCTCCCGGGCCAGGCCGGCCAGGGTGATCCAGGCGTCGGTCGGGCCGGGCAGGCCGTCCGCGTCGCCCATCTTCAGGTAGTGGTCGGAGCGGAAGAAGGCGTCGAACGAGAGGTCCTCGGCTGCCTTGGCGACCGCCAGCAGGGTGTCGTAGTCGGCCCCCTGCTGCGGCTCGGTGAAAATCCTCAAGCGCATGCGCCCCATTGTTCCCCCGTTTCCCCCGCCCGGCGAACCTGCGCCGCGCGGGTCCCCGGCCGGTCGCGGCCGGCGGGCGGGGAGGCCCGGACAGCGGAACGGCGTCCCCGGCCGGCGGGAGCGCCGGCCGGGGACGCCGGAAACCCGAAGGGCGCGGCCCGCCCGCGGGACCGGGGGCGGCGGGCCCCGGGGACGATCCTCGGATCTAGGCCTTGACCAGCAGCGCCAGGCACTCCACGTGGTGGGTCATCGGGAAGGCGTCGAAGGCGCGCAGGCCCTCCAGGCGGAAGCCGGCCTCGGCGAAGGCCGCGATGTCCCGGGCCAGGGTGGCCGGGTCGCAGGAGACGTAGGCGATGCGGCGCAGGCGCATGGCGGTGAGGGCGGAGACCACCTCGGGGCCGGCGCCGGCCCGCGGCGGGTCCAGGACCGCGATGTCGGCGCGCAGGTCGGACCACTCGCGCAGCCGGGCGGCGACGTCCCCGCCCTCGATCCGCACCTGGGGCAGGTCGCGCAGGTTGTGCGCGGCGTCCCGGACGGCTTCGTGCTGGCCCTCGACGCCCATGACGCGCCCGTCCTCGCCGACCGCCTCGGCCAGCGCCCCGGCGAACAGCCCGGCGCCGCAGTACAGGTCCAGGGCGGTCTGGCCGGGCTCGGGGGCGAGCGCCTCCAGCACCGCGCCGGTCAGCGTCTCCGCCGCCGCCGGGTGCACCTGCCAGAAGCCGCCCGCGGCCACCCGGTACTCGCGCCCGGACACGTACTCGCGGATCCCCTTGCGGCCGCGGACCGCCTGGGTGCGGCCGCCCTTGAGGCGGCGGAGCACCGCCGCCGAGGCCTCCGGCCGGGGCAGCGCCGGCAGCCGCTTGCCGCTCGGCGCGGCGATCACCGCGCGGTCGCCGCCGCTGCCCGAGGCGACCGCCTCCACCTCGGAGACGCCCGGCCAGGGCAGCCGGGTCACGCCGAGCCGCTCCACCTCGGGGTGGGCGATCACACAGGTGTCGACGTGCTCCAGCTCGTGCGAGCGGTGCCGGCGCAGCCCCGCCCTGCCCTCGGCGTCCACCCCGTACCGGACCCGGGTCCGCCAGCCCAGGCCGTCGGGGGTCCCGGGCAGCTCCTCCACCGCGACCTCGCGGTCGATGCCGGCGATCCGGCGCAGCTGCTCGGCGACGACCTCGCCCTTCATCCGGCGCTGCGCCTCCAGGGAGGCGTGCTGCCAGTCGCAGCCGCCGCAGCGGCCCGGCCCGGCGAACCGGCAGGGCGCCTCGACCCGGTCCGGCGAGGCCTCCAGGACCTCCACCGCGTCGGCCCGCAGGAACCGCTTGGTGCGCTCGGTGACCTGCGCGATCACCCGCTCGCCCGGGAGCGTGTGCCGGACGAACACCACCAGGTCCCCGTCGCGGCCGACGCACCAGCCGCCGTGGGCCACCCCCTCGACGCGCAGTTCGATGCGGGCACCGATCTCGGGCATGGTTCGGGCAACGGACATGGCGGTCTACCTCCGGAAGGCGGGAATCGTTCGGGCATCGCTATGGGTGACCCGGCACAAGCCACCGCCCATCTGCGGCAACTCTAGCCGACCCGGCCCACCTCCCGGCCCTGCCGAACCGCCTTCCCGACCGCCGAGCGCGGGCGGCGGGCGCGGGTGTACCGTCGGCTGGGGAGCGCCGCCGGCCCGCCCGGGCAGCAGCCCTTCCCCGGTACGGCCCCTCCCCCGTAGTAGGCGAGGTCAGGAGCGAGACACGAGCATGCACATCGTGATTCTGGGCTGCGGACGGGTGGGCTCCACCCTCGCGCACGCCCTGGAGGACGCGGGGCACACCGTCGCGGTGATCGACCGCGACCCGGACGCCTTCCGGCGGCTGCGCCCCTCCACCGCCTCGGCCGCGGTGCGGGGCCTCGGGCACGACCGGGAGGTGCTGGTCAAGGCGGGCATCGAGTCGGCGTCCGCGTTCGCCGCGGTGAGCAGCGGCGACAACTCCAACATCATCGCGGCCCGGGTGGCCCTGGAGACGTTCGGCGTGAAGCACGTCGTGGCGCGCATCTACGACCCCCGGCGGGCCCAGGTCTACCAGCGGCTGGGCATCCCGACCGTGGGCACCGTGCACTGGACCGCCGAGACCGTCCTGCGCCGCCTGGTGCCCGGTTCCGACGGGATCGGCCTGGGACCGCTGTGGCGCGACCCGTCGGGCAGCCTCACCATGACCGAGGCCCCGCTCCCCGCGGCCTGGCGGGACCGGCGCATCGAGCAGCTGGAGGCGGCGCTGCCGCTGCGCGTCGCCTACCTGGTGCGCGGCGGCGAGATCCTGCTCCCCCGGGGCGACGAGGCGCTGCTCGCCGGCGACGTGCTGCACATCCTGGCCCGCGTCGGCGACCTGGATTCGGTGCAGGCCCGGCTGAACGCGCCGGACGACGGCGAAGAGCGGGAGGACTGAGATGCGGATCGCGATCGCGGGGGCCGGCGCCGTGGGGCGCTCCATCGCCGGCGAGCTGTGCGGCAGCGGCCACGAGGTGCTGCTGATCGACCGGAGCGCGCGCTCCATCGACGTGGACGCGCTGCCCGACGCCGAGTGGCTGCTGGCCGACGCCTGCGAGCTGGCCTCGCTGGACAGCGCCCGGCTGGAGGACTTCGACGTCGCCATCGCCGCCAGCGGCGACGACAAGGTCAACCTGGTCTTCTCGCTGCTGGCCAAGCGCGAGTTCGGGGTGGGCCGGGTGATCGCCCGGATCAACGACCCGCGCGACGAGTGGCTGTTCACCGAGGCGTGGGGGGTGGACGAGGCGGTCTCCCCGCCGCGGCTGATCGCCGGGCTGGTCGACGGGGGGCCGGCCGCCCGCGCCGCCGCTCCGGACGGCGCCGCGCTCCCGCCGGGCTCCGCCGCCGAGACCGACCTGCTGGAGTTCACCCTGACCGAGGGCTCCCCGCACTCCGGGGCCGCCGTCGCCGAGCTGACCCCGGCGCTGCCCGCCGGTGTGGTGCTGGTCGCCGTGGTGCGCGGCGGCCGGGCCGCCCCTCCCGACCCGGCGACCGCGCTGCGCGCCGGCGACGACCTGGTCTTCCTCGGCGGCGTGGACTCCGCCGAGGAGCTGGGCTCGCTGCTCGACCCGCAGGCCCCCGCAGGCTGACAGGGCCTCCGCCCGCTCCGGCCACCGGGCGGGACCGGCCCCCGCGGCCGGCCCGCCCGCGTGCCGAGGCGCGGGAGCCGGCCGGGAGATGAGGAGTGCCGGGGCCCCGCCGGGCACCGGGGCGGCCCCGCCCCTGCGCCGGCGGCTCGGGCCGGGTACGGGGCCGGGCGGTCGGCGCCGTACAGGCCGGGGCCGCGGCTCCCGCCGCGGGGTCGAAGCCGGTCAGGGCCGGGCGGCCGGGCCCCGGCCGCCGGCAGAGGTCCGGCGCGGAGCCCTCACCCCGCCGGCGGGGTGCCCCGGTCGGAGCCCGGGTCCTCGCCCTCGCCGGAGGGGCCCGACAGGCCGCCGCCCTCGGACATCGGCGTCTTGCCGCGGGCCAGGATCCAGACCATGGCGGCCAGCGCGGCGACCTGGAGCGGCCAGCCCATCGCGATCTTGGCGATGCCGAGGAAGGCGAAGGTGGAGGCGATGTCGTACTTCTCCGCGGCCCACAGCGGCAGCTGCACCGCGACCCGGACCACGCAGGGCAGCACCAGCAGCCAGGTCAGCCGGGAGCTGAGCCGGACCACCGCCGGGTCGGACCGCCAGCCCGTCGGGTCGCCGGTGACCGCGCCGATGAGCAGGCCGATCGCCGGCCAGCGGACCAGGATGCTCAGGGTGAGCACCGCGGCGTAGACCGCGTTGTAGATGATGCCGGGCAGCGCGAAGTCCTCGGCGTCCCCGCTGCGCAGCGCGAACACCGCGGCGATGGCGATGCCGAACAGGCTGTTGAAGACGAACTGCACCGAGGAGCGCTGCGCCAGGCGGACCGCCGCCAGCACCAGCGCGGCGCCGATGCCCACCCCCAGGGCCAGCTGGAGGTTCTGCGTGACCAGGTAGGAGACGGTGAAGCCGATCGTGGGCACCGCCGCCTCGACCATGCCGCGCTTGCCGCCGAGCGCCTTGGCGAGCTGAGCGCGGACCACGGCCTCCACCGTGTGCTCGGAGACCTCCCCGCGCTCGGCCGGGCCTCCGCCGTCCGCCTCCGCGCCGGTCTCCTCCGCCGCCCGCTGCCGCTCGGTCATACCGTTCCCGCCCGTCCTGGCCGTGCTCTTCGCGGACACCACCCTAGGGCAACGCCCCGCCGCCCGCTCCGGGTTCCAGGTTAGGCGCCGGGGATGCACTGGCACCCGTCCGGCGCTCCGCCTACCCTGGCCGCAGACCCGGCCGGAGGCCGTCCGGCGCCCGGCCGCCCCGACCCCGCTTGGAGGCCGCCATGCGCCGACGCCCGCCGCTCCACCCCGACCACCTGGCGTTCGCCCTGGCCCTGGACGCCGGCCTGCGCGGCGGCGAGTCGCACGTCTGGTCGCCCTACTCGGTGGGCGAGGCGCTCGGCCTGGTCGCCGGAGGGGCGCGCGGCGCCACCCGGGCCGAACTGGAGGGACTGCTCGGCCGCGACCTCGGCGCCCACCTGCGCGCCCTGGAGGAGGCGGTGGCCCCGGACGGCGCGGGCGGGCCGGAGCTGGAGACCGCCACGTCCCTGTGGGCCCGCGAGGACCTGCGGGTCGACCCCGGCTTCGAGCGCGCGGTCGCCGCGCGCCGCTCGGCGTCGGTGCGCACCGCCGACTTCGCCGGCGACCCGGAGGGGGTGCGCAAGGCCGCCAACGCCGAGGTGGCCGAGGCGACCCACGGCCTCATCACCGACCTGCTCCGCTCCGGCGACATCACCACCGCCACCCAGGCGCTGCTGCTCAACGCCCTGTGGGTGCGGCTGCTGTGGACCGACCCGTTCGACCCGGCGCAGACCGCCCCGCACCCGTTCCGCTCCCCCGGCGGCCCGGTGGAGGCGGCGATGATGCACCGCCAGGGCCGGATGCCCTACGCGGAGGCCGGCGGGTGGGCCATGGCGACCCTGGGCAGCGAGCACGACCTCGCCCTGGACGTGCTGCTGCCGCCGGAGGAGGAGGGCGGCGCCCCGCTGCCCGCGCTCACCGCCGACGCGCTGTCCGGCCTGTACTCCGCGCGCTCCCCCGAGGAGGTGCGCCTCTCGCTGCCCAGGTTCGAGATCTCCTCCCGGGCGATGCTCTCCGGGGTGCTCGCCGCCACCGGGGTGCGCACGGTCTTCACCTCCGACGCCGACCTGAGCGGGATCGCCGACCGCCGCCTGCTCGTCGACGAGGTGGTGCACCAGGCGCTGCTCCGGGTGGACGAGCGCGGCGCCGAGGGGGCGGCGGCCACCGCCGTGGTCATGCGCACCATGTCGCTGGTGCCGCCGAAGCCGCCCAGGGTGTTCACCGCCGACCGGCCGTTCGCCTTCGTGCTGCGCCGCCGCTCCGCCGCGCTGTTCCTCGGCGCGATCACCGCCCCCGAGGACCCGGGCCCGGCCGAATAGCGGGGCTCCGCCGCGCTCGCCCCGGCACGGTGCGGCTGCCGGGGTGAGGGCCGGGTCCGACTTCGCAGCCTTCGCGGCGGCCGTCCGCGCCGGCGATCCGGACGCGTGCGCCGCCGCGTTCCGCGGCGCCCTCCGCGAGACCGCGGACCCGCCGGAGGACGGGGAGGTCGCGGTGCGGGGCGCGTGGACCCTGCACGGTGCGGAGGGGGCCTGGATCACCGGCTCGCGGCGCCCGGCGTCCCTCCCCGGACCGGACGGCGAGCGCGCCGTCGCCCTCGCCCCCCTCAGCGTGCACGCGCAGTGGTGCGCCGGACGCGCCTTCCCCATGGTCCGGGCCGATCCGGGGGTGCTCGCGGAGCCGCCCGCCGGCGAGTCCCGCTCCCGGCCGGACCGGGCGGCCCCGGCCCGCCCCGTCTGAACGCCGGGCGGCCCCGGCGGCCGCTCCGCCCGGGTGGAGCTCGGGGCGGGGCGGCCGCCGGGGCCGCTGGAGGAGAGAGGGCCCGGCGGGCGGGTCAGGAGGCGGGCGGGGCGGGGCGGCTCTGCTCCCCGGTGTCGGGCGCCGGGGCCCCGGCGCCCTCGCCGGCCTCCGGGGCCTGCGGCTCCTGGGCGGCCTTGCGCTGCGCGGCCTGCTGGGCGCGCTGGGCCTGGATCTGCTCCTGGACCTCCTTGGGCACCACGATCTTGAGCATCTCCCGCGGCGGGACCGGGTCGTCCCCGCGGACCACCACGATCTTCTGGAAGACGTCCTCCACCTGGGCCATCACCTCGGGCTTGACCGCGCCCTCGCCGCGGATGACGCCGCGCAGCACCCACCGCGGGCCGTCCACCCCGATGAAGCGCATCCGCTGGCCGAGCTGGCGGCCGTCCTCGGTGGTGCGGCCCTCGACCGGGACCAGGGCGCGCAGCTCGGGGCCGAAGGTCCCGTCGAAGTCCTCGGCCTTGCCGCCCTGCCCGGTGATCTGCTCGCGCAGCTCCTCGCGGAGCTCGTCCCAGAGCCCGCTGGTCTTGGGCGCGGCGAACGCCTGCACCTGCACCGCGGAGGTGTCGTTGATCAGGGTGACGCCGACGATCTGCTCGTTGCGCATCATGTCGAACCGGATCTGGGTCCGCTCACCCACCGGCACGCGCAGGCACCCCAGGTCGACCCTGGGGTACTCGGGGACGTCCTCGGAGGCGTCCCAGGGGCCCAGGGCGCGGTGCCGGTCGGCCTCCTTGGCCGGCTCCTCCGCCCGGGCGCGTGCGAGCGGGGTCTCCTCCGCGGCCTCGGCGGCGCTCTTCTTCCCGCTCTTCTTGCCTCGGCGTCCGAACACGCCTCACACCTCTCCCGCTTGCCGGCCCCCGCCGTGGATCGCCGGGGGCGCCTCCGTCATCTGTCGCCGAAACCGCCGGTGGAGCCGAACCCTCCGCCGCCGCGCACCGAATCCGGCAGCTCCGCGGCCTCCACGAAGCGCACCCGCTCCACCCGCTGCACGACCAGCTGCGCGATCCGGTCGCCCCGGGCGAGCTTGACCGGGGTGTCCGGGTCGGTGTTGAGCAGGGTCACCCGGATCTCGCCGCGGTAGCCCGCGTCGATCGTCCCGGGGGCGTTGACCAGGGTCACCCCGCACCGCGCGGCCAGACCGGACCGGGGGTGGACGAAGCCCGCGTACCCGTCGGGCAGGGCGATGGCCAGCCCGGTGCGGACCGTGGCGCGGCGGCCGGGGGCGAGCTCGACGTCCTCGGCGCTGACCAGGTCGGCGCCGGCGTCTCCGGGGTGGGCGTAGCCGGGCGGCGGCAGGTCGGGGTCGAGGCGGCGGATGAGCACGTCGACCGGGGCGCCGTCGCCGGCGGGGGCGCCACCGGCGGTGCCGGATGCTTCACTTCTCACATCCGCCGAGCCTACTGCAGGGCGCCGGTGCGGCCGACCCCGCGGCGGCGCCCTCCCACCGGGGAAGGGCGCCGCCGCACCGGGTCCGCTACTCGGCGGCCTCGGGCAGGGTCACCTCGACGGCCAGCTCGGTCTCGTCGCCGGGGTGGAACTCCAGCGAGGCGGCCCGGCCGGCGGCGGCGATGTCGCCCTCGGCGACCCCGGCCGCGCCGGCGTTCTTGCCGCGGACCACCACGGCGGCCACCTCGGCCCGCATGGAGAGCTTGGCCTCGGACTTGGCCTTGCGGACGGCGCGCAGCACCTCCGAGGCGGCGGCGAGCACGCCCGGGTCGCCGCCCTGCGCGGCGGCGCGCACCTCGGCCGCCTCCGGCCAGCGGGCGGCGTGCACCGAGCCCTCGCGCCACCAGGACCAGACCTCTTCGGCGACGAACGGCAGGAACGGCGCGAACAGCCGCTGCAGCACCGACAGGGCGATCAGCAGCGAGGTGCGGGCCGAGGCCCCGTCGGCGGAGTCGGCGTCGTAGGCGCGGGCCTTGACCAGCTCCAGGTAGTCGTCGCAGAACTCCCAGAAGAACCGCTCGGTCCGCTCCAGGGCCCGGGTGTGGTCGTAGGCCTCGAAGGCGGCGGTGGCGTCCTCGACGGTGTCGGCCAGCGCGGCCAGCATCGCCCGGTCCAGCGGGCGGGTGACCGCGGCCGGGTCCTCCGAGGCGTTCTCGCCGGCCACCGACAGCGCGAACTTGCTGGCGTTGAGGATCTTGATGGACAGCCGGCGGCCGACCTTCATCTGCCCCTCGTCCAGCGCGGTGTCGGTGCCCAGCCGGCCGCTGGCCGCCCAGTACCGGATCGCGTCGGAGCTGTACCGCTCCAGCAGGTCCAGCGGGGTGACGACGTTCCCCTTGGACTTGGACATCTTCTTGCGGTCCGGGTCGAGGATCCACCCGGAGATGGCGGTGGAGCGCCAGGGCAGCGTGCCGTTCTCCAGCTCGGCCCGGACCACCGTGGAGAACAGCCAGGTGCGGATGATGTCCTGGCCCTGGGGGCGCAGGTCCATCGGGAAGACCCGGGAGAACAGGTCCTCGTCGCGCTCCCAGCCGCCGGCGATCTGCGGGGAGAGCGAGGAGGTCGCCCAGGTGTCCATCACGTCGGGGTCGCCGATGAAGCCGTCCGGCTCGCCGCGCCGCTCCTCGGTGTACCCGGCGGGCGCCTGGGAGCTGGGGTCGATCGGCAGCGCCGACTCCTCCGGCAGGATCGGCTCGTCGTAGCGCGGGTTGCCGGCCTCGTCGAGCGGATACCAGACCGGGAAGGGGACGCCGAAGAAGCGCTGGCGGCTGATCAGCCAGTCGCTGTTGAGGCCCTCCACCCAGTGCTCGTAGCGGGTGCGCATGTGCCCCGGGTGCCACTCCAGCTCGCGGCCGCGGGCCAGCAGGCGCTCCCGGATCTCCGCGTCCCGGCCGCCGTTGCGGATGTACCACTGCCGGGTGGTGACGACCTCGAGCGGCTTGTCGCCCTTCTCGTAGAACTTCACCGGGCGGGTGGTGGGCACCGGGTCGCCGACCATGTCGCCGGAGGCGCGCAGCAGCTCCACCATGCGCTCGCGGGCGGTGTGCACGGTGGCCCCGGCCAGCTTCGCGTAGGCCTCGCGGGCGGCCCCGGAGTCCACGCCGGGCGGCGGGTCGGCGATGATCCGGCCGTCCCAGCCGACGATCGGCCGGGTGGGCAGCTGCAGCTCGCGCCACCAGGTGACGTCGGTGATGTCGCCGAAGGTGCAGATCATCGCGATGCCGGTGCCCTTGTCCGGCTCGGCCAGCCGGTGCGCCTTGACCGGGACCTCGACGCCGAAGACCGGGGAGCGCACGGTGCTGCCGAACAGGTCGGCGTAGCGCTCGTCGTCGGGGTGGGCGACCAGGGCGACGCAGGCCGCGATCAGCTCGGGGCGGGTGGTCTCGATGTGCACCGGGTCGCCGCCGTCGCGGTGGAAGGCGATCTTGTGGTAGGCGCCGGTGCGCTCCCGGTCCTCCAGCTCGGCCTGGGCCACCGCGGTGCGGAAGGTGACGTCCCACAGGGTGGGCGCCTCTGCCATGTAGGCCTCGCCGCGCTTCAGGTTGCGCAGGAAGGCGCGCTGCGCCGCGGCGCGGGAGCCGTCGTCGATGGTGGCGTAGGTGTGGCTCCAGTCGACGCTGAGCCCCAGCCGGCGCCACACGCCCTCGAAGACCTTCTCGTCCTCGGCGGTGAGCCGCTCGCACAGCTCGATGAAGTTCCGCCGGGAGACGGGGACCTGGCGCTTGGGGTCGGGCTTGGCGGGCGGGGAGAAGTCCGGGTCGTAGGGGATCGACGGGTCGCAGCGGACGCCGTAGTAGTTCTGCACCCGGCGCTCGGTGGGCAGGCCGTTGTCGTCCCAGCCCATCGGGTAGAACACGGTCTTGCCGCGCATCCGCTGGTAGCGGGCGACCAGGTCGGTGTGGGTGTAGGAGAAGGCGTGGCCGATGTGCAGCGACCCCGAGACCGTCGGCGGGGGGGTGTCGATGGAGTAGATCTCGTCGCGGGTCTTGGTGCGGTCGAAACGGTAGACGCCGGACTCGTCCCATACGTCGACCCATTTCGCCTCGATGCCGTCGAGCGAAGGCTTGTCGGGAACGCGGAAGGAACGATCGCGGTTGGTCATAGGGGCAATGGTATTGGCACCCGGCGCCTGCTCGCTCCCGCTTTCCAGGGGTGCGCCGCGCGGGCCCGGCGCAGCGCCCGGGGCGGCCGCGGCGGCCCCTCCCGGGGCGTCCGTGGCAGGATGGGCCCACGGCGGCCTCCGCCGTGGGAACCCCAACATCCGGCCCCTCCGCCCCGACCGGGCGCGGAGGGGGACGAGAACGGAAGCGACCGGTATCCGATGTCCAAGAAAGACGGCGACCTGACCGCCACGATCGTCGGGGGCGTCGCCGCGCTGGCGGCGGGCTACGTCGCCCGCAAGGCGCTCACCTTCGCCTGGACCCAGACCACGGGCAAGGAGCCGCCGACCGACCCCGAGTCCCTCGAGGTCGGGCTGGGCGAGGCGCTCGGCTGGGCGGTGCTGACCGGCGTCGGCATGGAGGTGGCCCGGGTGCTGGCGGTGCGCGCCGCGCACCGGCGGCTGCTGCCGGCCCACCCCGGCAACGCGCCCATCCTCGAAGACGCTCCCCTCATCGAGGAGGGCTGAGCGGAGGGGGCCGGGCCCGGCCGGCGGCGCGGACGCGTCAGGCGCCGCGGCCCAGCCTCCGGCGGCCCTTCTCCTTCTCCTCCGCGGCCCGCACCGCGGGGGGCGCCAGGTCGCCGCGGATCGCGCGGCCCAGCGCCAGGGTGGCGGTGCGGTTCAGCGCCCCGCCGGCCACCGCGCCGGTGAGGTAGGGGCCCAGGGTGGTCAGGTGCCGCCCCAGCAGCAGCATCAGGCGCTTGCGCAGCGCCGCCTTGGCCGCGGCGCCCAGTACCACGGTGAGCGACTGGCCCGCCTGGAGCGGGTCGATGCCCCGCCGGTGCGCCCAGGCGGTCACGTACCCGGTGGTCCGGCGGAGCCCGCCGCCCGGGATGGGGGTCCCGTAGACCTCGTGCAGCTCGGCGATGAGCTTGACCTCGATCGCGGCCACCACCAGCGTCTCGGCGACCAGCTGGGCGGGCGCGGTGAGCAGCAGCGGGGGCGCGGTGAACTGGACCGCGGCCAGCGCCCCGCCGGCGGCGCCGACCGTGGTGGTGGCGTGCGCGGCGTTGCGGACCAGGGCCTCGGCGAGCTCCTCGCCCTCCAGCCCCTTGTGGTGCCGGACCAGCGTCTCGCGGTCGCGGACCGGGATGCGCGGGGCGATCTCCTCGGCGAAGGTGTCGGCCAGCCAGCGCCCGCCGGCGGCGCTCTTCACCCCGGCCGCCCTGGCGCTGCCGGCCAGGGCCTTGGCCAGCCGGGCGACCAGTCCGGCGCGGCGCTTGGGGTCGTCCCCCTCCTCGGAGACGATCCGGCCGACGAGGTCGCCGAGGTCCTCCCGCCCGGCCGGGACGAGGTCGGTCCCGGGGCCGTCCTGCTCGGACTCCGGGGGTGCTCCGGTGGACATGGGCCTCCTCGTGGTCGCGTCGGGCTCTGCGCCGCGGCTCTGCGCCCCGGCCTCCCAGCCGGGGAACGCCGGGCCCGCGGCGGGAATTCCGCTCAGGCCGGGTCCGGCCGCTCCAGGCGCGGTACCCCGGAAAAGGAAGATGCGCCCCCCGAAGGGAGCGCATCCGGGATCAGTGGTGCGCCGACCGGCGAAGCGCTGAGGAGGAGGCCCGCCCGTTTCAGGCGCACTCCTTGCAGACGAGCTGGCCCCTGCGCTCCTCCGCCAGCTGGCTGCGGTGGTGCACCAGGAAGCAGCGCGAGCAGGTGAACTCGTCGGCCTGGCGCGGAAGCACCCGGACGGCCAGCTCCTCGCCCGACAGGTCGGCTCCGGGGAGCTCCATCCCCTCGGCGACCTCGTCGGGGTCCACGTCGATGGTGCCGGTGCCCTTGTCGACGCGCCGCGCCTGCAGCTCCTGCAGGCTGTCCTCGTTCATGTCCTCGTCGGTCTTGCGCGGGCTGTCGTAGTCGGTCGCCATCTGCTTGCTCCATCCCCCTCGTTCTGTGCCTCGTCGCGCGGGTGTAACGCGCGAGAGTCGGATCTTGTGCCCGGTCGGCCGGAAAACCTTGGCGGCGTAAGAGGACTGTGACCCCTCCCGAGTGTCCTCACACCGGGTGGCGACCCAGGTTGGCCGGACCCGGCCGCGCTCCGCGCGCCCGTGAGCGGCCCGCTCCCCGCTCCACTCTTGCTACCCAACATCGGAAGGGTCTCGACCCATTCCTCCCCGCGGGTTCCCCCGCGTGCGCACACGGGCCGCGGATCGGTGCGATGTTCGAGGTGAGAGTGGAAACGCTCGCGCAATGGGGTGTTCCCTCCGCGTTCACGCCCGGGAGAGCATACCCACCCCGCAGACCCGCCGGGACCAGGGGTGGCCGTGTCGTCGGACACGTATAGATATCACGGAAGCAGTGCCGGTGCAGCCCGGCCCGGCGAGCCTGTGCGCGCCCGCCCGCCCCGGGCCTTCGCGCGGGCGCCCCGGCGTCCCCGGGGGGGGAGGGGCCGCGCGGCGTCGGCGCCGCCCTCCCCGCCCCCGGGCGGGGGCTCGGCGCGGGGCGCGGGGCGCGGCCGGAGGATGTGCGGGCGCCCCTAGTCGCGGGGGGCGGGGAAGGCGACGGTGACCACCATGCCGCCCCCGGCCCGGGGCCAGGCGCTGACCGTTCCGCCGTGCGCGCGCACCACCGAGCGGACGATGGACAGCCCCAGCCCGGCGCTCTTGCCGGAGGCCACCCGGTTGCCGGTGGCCCGGCGGAACGGCTCGAACAGCCCCTCGATCTCGTAGCCCGGGACCACCGGGCCGGCGTTCTCCACCTGCACCGCGGGGGCTCCCTCGTACATGCCGGTGCGCACGGTGATCTCGCCGCCCTCGGCGTTGTACCGCAGGGCGTTCTCCACCAGGTTCCCCACCAGCCGCTCCAGCAGCACCGGGTCGCCGGTGACCGCCGCGGGGCGCAGGTCGGTGCGGGCGGTCAGCCCGGAGGAGTCGATCTCGGCGGTGTGCTGGCTGAGCACCGTCTCGGCGACCTCGCCCATGTCGACGGCGGTGCGCACCTCCAGCTCGCGGTCGCTCTTGGCGAGGAAGAGCAGCCCGTCGATCAGCCGCTCGTGCCGGGAGTTGGTCTCCAGCAGGGTGCGGCCGACGCTCTTCAGGTCGGCGGAGGCCTCGGGGTCGCTCAGCGCGACCTCCAGCAGGGTCCGGTTGATCGCCAGCGGGGTGCGCAGCTCGTGCGAGGCGTTGGCGACGAACCGGCGCTGCCCGTCGAAGGCCCGGTCCAGCCGCTCCAGCATCGCGTCGAAGGTGTCGGCGAGCTCGCGTATCTCGTCGTCGGGGCCGCCCAGCGCGATCCGCTCGTGCAGCGAGCGCTCGGAGAGCCGGCGCGCGGTGCGGGTGATCTTCTGCAGTGGGGAGAGCGCCCGGCCGGCCACCGCGTAGCCGAGGCCGACCGCGAGCAGGCCCACCAGCGCCAGGGCCAGCACCGAGAACCGGGTGAGCTGGGCGAGCAGCTCCTCGATGAACAGGCTCTTGATGAACTCGACCTCGGAGGGGTCCATCTCCTGGCCGTTGCTGCTGCGGAAGGGCAGGTTGTCCAGGACGCCCGCGACGATGACGTAGTTCAGCAGCACCAGCAGCGAGCCGGCCGCGAAGAACAGCATCCCGTAGATGAGGGTGAGGCGGGCGCGCAGGCTCATGTTGTCGGTGAAGCGGTGCAGGCCGTCGGCGACCGAGCCGCCCAGCTTGCTCCCGGACGCCGGGGCGGGGGCCTGCTGCGGGGCGCTGAGCCTGCGCCAGGTCCCGGTCTCCCCGGGCGGGGTGGGCGGCACCTCGCCCGGGCCGGCCGGGGCGACCGGCTCGGCCCCGGGCCGGTCGGCGCCCTTGCCCGCCGAGGCGCTCACAGCCGGTACCCCGCCCCGGGGACGGTCTGGACGACCGGCGGGTCGCCGAGCTTCTTGCGCAGCGTCATCACGGTGACCCGGACGACGTTGGTGAACGGGTCGGCGTTCTCGTCCCAGGCCTTCTCCAGCAGCCCCTCGGCGCTGACCACGGTGCCGTTGGCGCGCATCAGGACCTCCAGGACCGCGAACTCCTTGGGGGTGAGCGGGACCTCCCGGCCGTCCCGCTCGACGACGTGGTTGGCCGGGTCCAGGGTGATCCCGCTGCGGCTGAGCACCGGCGGCAGCGGCGGTACCGCGCGCCGGGACAGCGCCCGGACCCGGGCGACCAGCTCGGCGAAGGCGAACGGCTTGGCCATGTAGTCGTCGGCGCCGAGGGTGAGGCCCTCGACCCGGTCCTCCAGGCCGCCGGAGGCGGTGAGCATCAGGATCCGCCCGGCGTAGGAGCGGCCGACCAGGGCCCGGGCGACCTCGTCGCCGTGGACTCCGGGCAGGTCCCGGTCGAGGACGACCACGTCGTAGTCGTTGACGTCGGTCCGCTCGAGGGCGCTGTCGCCGTCGTAGACCACGTCGACCGCCATGGACTCGCGGCGCAGACCGACCGCGATCGTGTCAGCGAGGACCTGCTCGTCCTCCACCACCAGTACGCGCACTTCGCCCTTCGTTCCCAGCGGTCAGGTGAGAAAAAAGCCGCTGCCGGCGCATCCCCCAACACACCGGCAGCGGCGTCTTCGACCCCGGACGCACTGCCCTTTCTCGCACGGCCCGAATAAGGACGGAGTAAGCGCCCCGCCCGAGGCGGGGCCGTCCGGGCCGGGCCCGGGCTCCGTCCGCTCCGGCAAACGTAGGCCGGAGCGGGCCCTGCGGCAACCTGGCAGGCCGCCGGGGAGACTGAGATCCGGTGCCCGGCCCCATCCCCCAACAGGGCCGGGCCACCGGTATTCCCCCTTGTGCGGGAGCCCCCGCCGGCGCATCCCCCAACCGCCGGCGGGGACCGTTCACCCCGCACATCTCGAATCTGACACATCCAGGATAAGAAACCGGTAAGCACTGGCGCATTCTGGTGGATGTGGTGTAGCCCACCGGGGAGCCGGTCCGCTCCGTCTTCGGTCATACCCGCTACGACCAGCAACGATACCGGGAGCATCGAAAAAACGGGCCCCGACCGCCGGAAGCGCCGCGGCACTGGGATCATGGCCGGGGAGAGAGCGGACCGCACCGGCCGGCCGCCGGCACCCTCCATCACGGATCGATCACGTCCATCCGGGCGCGTTTCGGGCCTCAGGAGGGGTGGGTATGGCTTGGACCCGTGGGCGCCCGCGATCCCCGAACGACGCGGGACGCCCGTCCCAGCGCCGAGCGACCGGGTCCGACCTGCCCGGAAGCGATCCACAGCGTCACAGCGTCGTGACAGCAGGCAACCGACCAGGCCCGCGCGTGCGCGCGCGGGGGATATTCCGAGTGAGGTGAGAATGGGCGAGTTCCTCGCGGAGATCAATGTCCGTATCACGGAAACCTACACGTCGCTCCAGGCGGCCCGGGCCGCAGGAGACGATTTCCTGGCCGACATGCACGCCTCCGAACTCGAGGACCTCAAGCGCATCGCCGCCCGCAACGGGGTGGACGCCGGCTGCGTTTGACCTTCACCGGGGCGGCCGGCCCGGAGCGCGGTGCTCCGGGCCGGCCGCCTTCGCGTTCCCGGCCCGCGCCGCTCAGCCGCCGGCGGGCCCGTCGGTGTCCGCGTCCAGCGGCTCCAGCAGGTCGTGCAGCTCCTCGAAGAGGCCCGGCCCGGCGGCGATGGTGAGGTCGGGGTTGGCCGGCGCCCCGCGCAGGCCGCCCACCAGCACCCCCGCCTCCTGGGCCACCAGCGCCCCGGCCGCCCAGTCCCACTGGTTGAGCCCGCGCTCGTAGTAGCAGTCGGCCCGGCCCTGCGCCAGCGAGCACAGGTCCACCGCGGCCGACCCGTTGCGGCGGATGTCCCGCACCCGGGGCAGCACGGTGCGCAGCACCTCCGCCTGCCAGGCCCGGCGCCGCGGGTCGTAGCCGAACCCCGTCGCGACCAGCGCGAACTCCAGGGAGGGCGGCTTCGGTGCCTGCAGCGGCCGCCCGTCCAGGAACGAGCCGCCGCCCAGCACGGCCGTATAGACCTGGCCGCGGCGCGGCACCGCGACCGCGCCGGCCACCACCCGCCCCTCGACCTCAGCGGCGATGCTGACCGCCCACTCCTCGCGCCCGTAGAGGTAGTTCACGGTGCCGTCGATCGGGTCGACGACCCACCGCACCCGGCCGGCCCCGCCGGCGCCCGCGTCCTCGCCGCCCTCCTCACCGAGGACCGCGTCGCCCGGGCGGGCGGTGAGCAGCCGCTCCCGGATGAGCTCCTCGGAGCTCTGGTCCATGGCGGTGACCACATCGGTGGGGGTGCTCTTGGTGGCGAGCACCCCGATGCCCTCCTGCCCCTCGGCGGCCAGCTCGCCCGCCTCCCGGGCGATCCCCGCGGCCAGCTCGGCCAGGGCCCGCCGCTCCTCGACGCCCTCCGCGGCACCGCCGCCCGTCGTCGCCATCGTCTCCGTTCTCCCCCCTGGTCGGTCCCGTCCCACCCGTCACAGCAGTTCCGGGCGGCGCCACTCCTTGCCGAGCACGTGGTGGTCGAGGAAGGCCCAGATCGTCTCGTACCAGACCTTGATGTTGCCCGGCCGCAGCACCCAGTGGTTCTCGTCCGGGTAGTAGAGGAACTTGGCGTCCACCTCCCGGTGCACCAGGTCCCACCACAGGCTCAGCCCCTCGCCGATCGGCACCCGGTAGTCCTTGTCCCCGTGCACCACCAGCACCGGGGTGCGGATCCCGTCGGCGCCGCGGTGCGGGGAGGCCGCCCGGTAGCGCTCCGGGGAGGTGGACGGGTCGCCGAACTCCGCGGTCCAGGCGGGCGGCACGTCGGTGGCGCCGCTGAAGGCCTCCAGGTTCCACAGCGAGGCGTGCGTGACGACCGCCTTGAACCGGTCGGTGTGCCCGGCGATCCAGTTGGCCATGTAGCCGCCGAAGGAGCCGCCCATCGCGGCGGTGCGGGTGCCGTCGATGTCCTCGCGGGCGACGGCGGCGTCGGTGGCCGCCATGACGTCGGCGAAGACCCGCGGCCCCCAGGTGCCCCAGGCCCGGCGGAGCATGTCCTGGCCGTAGCCGGTGGACAGCGCCGGGTCGGGCAGCAGCACGGCATAGCCGCGGGCCGCCATCAGCCACGGGTTCCACCGCCAGGACCAGCCGTTGAAGCTCATGTAGGGGCCGCCGTGCACCCACAGCAGCAGCGGGGCCGGGGACGCGGCCGAGGCCTCGGCCGGCAGCACCAGCCAGGAGCGGATCGGGGTGCCGTCGTCGGCGGTGGCGTGCACCTCGGTGAGCCGTCCGGGCGGGTCGAGGGGCAGGTCGGGGGCGGGCAGCCGGACCGGTTCGGCGGCCTCGGCGGCGGGGTCGAGCCGCACCGGCGTGGGCGGCTCGTCCCAGGAGTCGCGCAGCGCGTACAGCGCGGTGCCGTCCGGCGCCGGCTGCAGCGTGCCGTAGGCGCCGTCGTCGCCGGTGAGCCGGGTGACCGCCGAGGTGGCCAGGTCGACGCGGAACACCGGGGCGCGGCCGGCGTCGTCGGCGGTGAAGTACAGCGCCGCGGAGTCGGCCGCCCAGGCGAACTCGCGCGGCCAGGCCTCCGAGCCGGGGAGCGGGTCGCGCTGCTCGCCGGTCTCCAGGTCGATCAGGCGCAGCGCGGCGCTGCGCGGCTCGCCGCCGGGCGCGCCGTCGTAGGAGCGGAGCACCGCGACGGTGCGGCCGTCCGGCGAGATCCGCGGGGAGGAGAAGTCGTACTCCGGGTCCTCGGCGAGAGTGCGCCGCTCGCCGGTGGCGGTGTCCAGCGCGACCAGGGCGGAGTGCCGGCGGCCGCGGGCGCCCATCACGCTCCACTCGGCGACGGCGGTGCGGCCGTCGGGGGTGACCGCGGGCGAGGAGAAGCGGAGCCCGGCGCCGGGCTCGGGGGTCAGGTCGCGGGCCTCGCCGAGCGGTGCGGCGGCGCCCTCGGGCGGGTCGGCGGCGAACAGCCGGGGCTCGGCCGGGCCCAGGTCGCGGTCCCAGTAGCGGATCGGGGCGGTCTCGTGCAGGATCGCCGTCACCCCGGCGTCCTCGCGGGCCTTGCGCGCCTCGGCGTCGGCCTCGGCCCCGGAGGTGCCGGGCATCGCCTCGGCGGTGAACAGCACCGTGCCAGCGTCCCGGGCGGCCGCCACCGAGGAGATCCCGCCCGGCCGGGAGGCGACCCGGCGGGCCTCGCCGCCGCCGGCCGGCAGCAGCCACAGCGCGGGCTTCTCCGCGGCGGCGTCGCCCGGCTCCGCGGTGGGGTCGGGGCGCTTGGAGACGAACAGCAGGGAGCCGTCGGGCAGGAACTCCGGGGCGGCCTCGCCCTCGGCGGAGCGGGTCAGCCGGCGCGGTTCGGCGCTCCCGGAGGGGTCGATCTCCCACAGCGAGGTCCCGTAGGACTTGCCGTCCGGCTTGAGCTCGCTGACCGGGGCGACCAGCCGGCCGCCGTCCGGGGAGAGCCGCAAGCCGCCCACCCGCCGCAGCGTGACGTAGTCGGAGAGCTCGAACCAGGAACGAACCATGTGTTTCCTCCCGTATCCCTGCGGACGGTCCGGTCCGACCCTATCCGGAATGCGGAACCGCGGAAGGGGCCGGGAGGCCCCTGTGCACAGCGCCCCGCAGCCGGCTCGCGGGAGGGGGATCGGGGGCGGGAGGCGGGCCTCCCGGACCGCGCCGGGGCGCGGCCCGGGGCGGGGCGCCCCGGGCCGGGCGGCCGCCGGAGAAGGCCCTGCGGGGCGGCGGGCCGGAGAGCGCGGCCCGAAGGGCCCCTGCAGGGGAGGGAGGGAAGGGGGTCAGCGCTGCGCGCAGCAGTCCGCCGAGCCCTCCGGGCAGCCCGGGAGGGTGCCCAGGCCGACCCGCTCGGCGCCCTGCGCGCGCTCGGCGACGAGCTCGCGCACCATCCGGACGAAGGCCGGGTGGGTGCCGGGGGAGAGGGCGCGCTCGAAGGCCAGGCCGAGCTTCTCCGCGGTCTCGCGCGCCTCGTTGTCCAGGTCGTACTTGACCTCCATGTGGTCGGAGACGAAGCCGTAGGGGACCACGACCACGGCCTCGGTGCCCTCTTCGGCGAGCTCCTCCAGCCGGTCGTTGATGTCCGGCTCCAGCCACGGCTGGCTGGGCGGCCCGCTGCGGCTCTGGTACACGAGGTCGTAGCGGTGCTCGCCGCCGACCCGCTCGGCGACCAGCCGGGCCGCCTCCTCCAGCTGGGCGACGTAGGCGCCGCCGGCGCCGTAGCCCTGCTCCGGGGCGCCGCTGGCGTCGGCCATCGCGATGGGCACCGAGTGCGCGGAGAAGAGCAGCCGGGCGCCGGCCCGCTTCTCCTCCGGGAGCCGCTCCAGCGCCTGGACGGTGTGGTCGACCAGCGGGCCGATGAAGCCGGGGTGGTCGAAGAAGGGGCGGATCAGCTCGATCTCGGGGGCGCCGGGGCCGACCTCGGCGCGCGCCCGCTCGATGTCGTCCAGGTAGGCGCGGTGGCTGGAGTAGTTGCTGTAGGCGGAGGTGGACAGGGCGACGGCGCGGCGCACCCCGTCCTCGGCCATCTTGCGCACCGTGTCGGTCAGCATCGGCGCCCAGAACCGGTTGCCCCAGTAGACGGGCAGGTCCACGTCGTGCTCGGTGAAGTCGGCGCGGATCGAGGCGAGCAGGTCGCGGCACTGCCCGTTGATCGGGCTGACCCCGCCGAACAGGAAGTAGTGCTCGCCGACCTCGGCGAGCCGCTCCCGCGGGATCCCCCGGCCGCGGGTGACGTTCTCCAGGAACGGGATCACGTCGTCCTCGGCCTCCGGACCGCCGAAGGAGATCAGAAGGAAAGCGTCATAGGGCCTCATGGAATCCATGTAACCAGCTGATCGGCGCGGTTCCCGACATCCCCCGGGTTAGCGTCGCCACCCTGCTCCCCGGCTCCGGGGGCACCCCGCCCCGGCCCGCGGTGAACTCTGGAGTAACCTCCCGGGGCATGACGAATGTGTTGTGGCGCACATGGGCCGACACGTACCGGGCCCGGCCCCGGACGACCGCGACCCCCAACGGAGCGGCCGAGGCCGCCGGCGCGGTCCGCGCCGCCGCGCGGCAGGGCCTGCCGGTGCGGATGGTCGGGTCGGGGCACTCCTTCACCGACACCGCCGTCACCGACGGCATGATGCTGCTGCCCACCTCGCTGACCCGGCTCCGCTCGGTCGACCTGGCCGCGGGAACCGCCGAGGTCGAGGCGGGGGCGCCGCTCTGCGACCTCAACGACGCGCTGCACCGCTCCGGCGCCGCGCTGGCCAACATGGGCGACATCGCGGTGCAGACGATGGCCGGGGCGATCCAGACCGGGACGCACGGCACCGGCCGCGACGCCGGCGGCCTCGCCTCCCAGGTGGTGGGGATGGAGCTGGTCACCGCCGAGGGGGAGGTCGTCACCTGCTCCGCGGAGAGCGACCCCGAGCTGTTCCACGCCGCCCGGGTCGGCCTCGGCGCGTTCGGCGTGGTCACCGCCTTCACCATGGCGGTCGGGCCGTCCTTCCTGCTGCACGCCCGCGAGGAGCCGATGCGCCTGGACGAGGTGCTGGAGCGCCTCCCGGAGCTGCGCGCCGACAACGAGCACTTCGAGTTCTTCTGGTTCCCGCACACCGGGCTGACCAACACCAAGCGGAACAACCGGGTGCAGGGCCCGGCCCGGCCGCTGACCCCGTTCAAGTCCTGGCTGGACGACGAGTTCCTGTCCAACTCCGTGTTCGACGGGGTGAACCGGCTGGCCCGCCGGGCCCCCGCGGCGATCCCGGCGATCAACCAGCTCAGCGCCCGGGCGCTCTCCGCGCGCGACTACACCGACGCCTCGCACCGGGTGTTCGCCTCGCCCCGGCGGGTGCGGTTCGTGGAGATGGAGTACGCCGTTCCGGCCGAGGAGCTGCCGGCGGTCCTGCGCGAGCTGCGCGCCGTCACCGACCGCGGCGACCACCGGATCAGCTTCCCGGTGGAGGTCCGCTTCGCCCCGGCGGACGACGTGTGGCTGTCCACCGCCTACGGGCGGCCGACCGCCTACGTGGCGGTGCACGTCTACAAGGGCGCCCCCTACGAGCGGTTCTTCGCCGACGCCGAGGCGGTGTTCACCTCGGTGGAGGGCCGCCCGCACTGGGGCAAGATGCACACCCGGGACCGGTCCTACCTGGAGCGGGTCTACCCGCGCTTCGCCGACGCGATGGCGGTCCGGGACCGGGTGGACCCGGAGCGCCGGTTCGCCAACGCCTACACCGGGCGCGTCTTCGGCCCCTGAGAGGCTTCCGGGCGTCCGGCCGGACACTCCGGGCGGCCGCTCGCACATCCGACGGTCTCTGAGGCCGCCGGGGGAAGAGGGGCGCCGGCGCCCCTCTTCCCCTCTCCTTCTCCGCGGTGGCGGCGGCGCTCCGGGGAGAACACGAGGAGGGCCCGGCCGCACGGCCGGGCCCTCCCCCGCTCCCTCTGCCCGCCGCGGGGTCCGGCGGGGGTCAGTCGGTTCCCAGGTCCTGGGAGTACGGTGCGCCGCCGGTGCCGTCCTGCGGCGCCTGCTGCCCCGGGTCCTCGCCGCCGGCGCCACCGCCGCCGGTGCCGCCGGTGCCCTCTTCCCCGGTTCCCCCGGTGCCGCCGGTGCCCTCCTGGCCCTGCTCGCCACCGGTGCCGCCGGTTCCCCCGGTGCCACCGGTACCGCCGGTGCCCGGGTCGGGGGTCTGCTGCCCACCGCCGGTGCCGGTGCCCGGGTCGGTCCCGGTCCCGGGGGCGACCTGCTGCCCCTGGCCGCCGGTCTCCGGATCGGTGGTCGCGCCGTCCTGCGGCGCCGTCTCCCCGTCCTCACCGGTGCCCGGGACGGACTCGGCGTCCGGGTCCTCCTCCTGCACCTCCTGGCTCTGCGAGGCGCCGCCCAGCAGGGAGGGCCTGGAGGGGCCGTCCTCTCCCTGCACGGTGGCGGAGAGGCTGCGCCCGGTGAACAGCTCGAAGGCCAGGATCGCCAGCATCGCGACGGCGAACACCACCGCCGCCGGGACGATCAGCATCCGGTACCGCTGCCACCAGGTGCGCGGCTCCTCGTCCTGCTCCGGCTCCCCGCCGCCCTCCGGCGGGTCGCCGAAGGCCGGCAGGGCCCGGGTGGCGCCGGCCGGGCCGGCCGGGCCGAACACCGCCGTCGCCTCCGGGCCGGGGCCGGAACCGGCCTCCGCGGCCGGGCCGGCCGGCCCGGCGCGGTGCACCGCGGTGAACCCGGACCCCACGACCTCCTTGGCCTTGTCCCGGCTGCGCTCCAGGAAGTGCTGGGTCACGGCGGTGCCCGCGGTGCTCATCACGCTCATCACCGCGGCGCCGAGGATCGTCCCGTAGACCCCGAGGAACGACGCCGCCGTCGCGGCGGTCAGCGTCGCGACGCCGCCCGCGATCACCTGGGGCGCGCTCAGGTTGATCCTCTTCTTCTCCTCCTGCCCGCCCTGCTCGCCGTCGCCGGCGTCCCCCGTGCCGCGCCGGTGCGCGGCCTTGTGCTCCATGTCCTCTTCCAGACCGGACATCCTCCCCCCTCGCACGCCTCGCGGCGCAGTGGATCCCCCGTACATGTCATCGCGGGGCCGCCATGACCTCCGGCCATAACAACCCCATAACGGCACAACCTACGCGAACTCCGTTTCAGTTCCGGTCGAGGGCGGACATTAAATGAATCACCGTCCGATGTCGCCCGGCGCGTCGGCTTGCCCGCCGCGAAACCGGTGACGCACCGGCCCGGCCTCTGCGGCGGGCGGGCCCCCGCCGGATAGCATCACCGGCAGACATCGAAGCAAGGGGACCGGGAACCCGTTCTCCGCCTCCGGCGCCCGCCTCCCCCTCCGTGCCAAGATGGGCACTCGGGTACGGTCGGCCGGCGGGGCGGCGCGCACCCGCGGCGGCGACACGCCGCGGTTCGGACATGCCGCGCGGGGTACTGGCCGAACACTGCCGAGCGCACGAGACTGAGAACGCGGGGGAAGGCCGAGGGCCCACCCTCGACGGGGAAGCGAAAGGGAGGGCGATGCAGGAGCTTCGCCTCGTGGCCGTCAGCGAGGACGGCACCTACCTGGTGCTGGCCAGCGCCGGTCGCGGCACCCGCTTCACGCTGCCCGTCGACGACCGACTCCGCGCCGCCGTCCGCGGCCAGTTCTCCCGGCTCGGCCAGTACGAGATCGAAGTGGAGAATCCGTTGCGCCCAAAGGAAATCCAGGCCCGGATCCGCTCCGGCGAGACGGCGGAGGCGATCGCCGAGCTCGCCGGAATCCCCATCGAGCGCGTCCGCTGGTTCGAGGGCCCGGTGCTGCAGGAGCGCGAGTACATGGCGCAGCAGGCGCAGCGCGCCTCGGTGCGCTCCCCCGGCGACTCCACCCCCGGCCCGGTCCTGGGCGACCTGGTCACCGACCGGATCGGCGCGCACCAGCTGGAGACCGGCGACGCGGTCTGGGACTCCTGGAAGCGCGAGGACAACACCTGGCAGCTCAAGCTCGCCTTCCTGCTCGGCGGCGAGGAGCGCCTGGCCCACTGGGTCTACGAGCCCCGCCGCCGCACGGTCGCCCCCTCCGACGAGGAGGCCCTCCGCTTCTCCTCCCCCGACGCGGACGGCGCCGCGGAGCCCGCCGCCCCCATGGGCGCCACCGTCACCCCCTTCGTCCCGCGCCGCACCGGCCCCCCGGAGCCGCTCCGCGCCGACGGCCCGCTCCCCCGGACCGCCCCCGCCGAGCCGGCCGCCCCCCGCCAGGACCCGCCCCCCAGGCAGGAGCCGGCCCCCCGGCAGAGCGCCCGCGCCGAACCCGCCGGGCCGGCGGAGCGCTACGAGCGGGCCGAGCCCGCCGAGCGGCGGGAGCGGGCCGAGCGCCCCGCGGCGCGCGGCCGCACCGGCGCGGCCGAGCGGATGCGCGCCGGCCTGCCCGGCTCCGACGACGTGTTCCCCGCGGAGACCGCCCGCCGGCCCGCCCCGCGCCCCGAGCCGGAGCAGCGGCGGGCTGAGCCCGAGCGGGCCCCCGCCGAGGAGCGCCCCGCCGAGCGGCCCCCGGTGGAGCGGCCCGCCCCGAACCGCGGCGCACCCGCCGCCGAGCCTCCGGCGGCCGAGGCCCCGGTCCGCGAGCACCGCGAACCGCTCCGCCCCGAGCGGCCCGCGGTCGGCGGCGCCTCCGCCCCGCGCCACCGCGAAGAGCCCGCCCAGCGCCACCGCGAAGAGCAGGCCGAGACCGGGGAGCACGCCGCCGAGGCCCCGCTGCCCGCCGCTGCCGCCGGCGGCAGCGCCCAGCCGCCCCGGCGCAAGGGGCGGGGCCGCCGGGCCTCCGTCCCCTCCTGGGACGAGATCATGTTCGGCGCCAAGAAGTCCGACTGACCGCCGCCGCGGTAGACCCCGGTCCCCAGCGACCCCCGGAGCCCCTTACTCCGGGGGTTCCTGCTCTTCCGGGGGCTCCCGCCGCTCCGGGGAGGGGCCCTTCCCCCGGGGCGGGGGGCCCGCCGCCTTCTCCGGGGCGGCCAGGAACGGGCGGATCATCTCCGGGGTGACCCCGGCCGCGAACGCCACCGACTCCTCCAGGTCCGCGTCGACCGCGGTGTAGCCGCCGGAGCCCGCCCCGACGGTGGCGGTCAGGTGTGCCAGGCCGGCGGGGCGCTGGAAGGGCGTCTGCCGCCAGGTCCAGCCGATGACCGCCTCCCGGCGGAGGACCGCCTGCGTGCGGCGGAGCGACCCCCAGCGGACGCTGATCCGCTCCGCGTCGCGGCCGTGCCCCAGGGCCCGGTACCGGTCCACCCCGAGCGGGATCCCGGCCAGTGCCAGCAGCGCCGCGGGGACCGCCGCCCAGTACAGCCCGGCCGCCGCCGCGACCGCGGCGGCCAGCGCGAACGGCAGGACCGAGCGGACCAGCCGGCGGCGGAGCGCCGCCCCGGGGTGGCGGACCAGCCCGCCGGTGTAGCCGCCCAGGACCTCGCCGGCGATCCCCTCGACCCGGGCCCGGGGGCCGGCCGGCAGCAGTACCGCGCGGGTGGAGTCGCCGCCCAGGCCGGTCATGATGGCGCGCAGCCGCACCGCCGAGCGCACCCGCTCCAGCGGGCTGTCGATCAGCTCGTGGCCGCGGATCCGGCGCCGCTCCAGCGCGACGCTCTGCCGGGTGAACAGGCCGCGCCGGGTCACCAGGGAGTCGTCCTGGCCGGCCAGCCGGAAGTCCCAGTGGTTCACCGCATAGGCCACCACCGCGAAGACCGGCATCAGCACCAGCAGCAGGAGCAGCACCCCCGCGGCGACCGCGGCCAGCGCCAGCAGGCCGCTCCCCTCTGCCAGCGACCGGTAGTGCAGGAGCGCCCGCTCCCCCGCCGCCACCGCGCCCGGCCGCTCCATCAGGTCGCCGGCGACCTGGGAGGCCAGCCCGACCACCGCGGCCAGCGCCACGAACGGGGTGAGCAGGTAGCCCACGCTCAGCGCGCCGAACCCGTACCAGCGGGCCGGCATCCGGAAGTACTCGGTCTCCCGCGGCTGCTCGGCGGGCGCCGGAGCGGCCTCCCCGCCCTCCTCGGCACCGGTCCCGCCGGCGGAGGGGGCCTCCGCCCCGGCGGGGGCGGTACCGGCGGCGGCGCCGGCCGGGGCGGCGCCGGCGGAGGGGGCGTCGCCGCGCAGCACCGCGCGGCGGTGCAGCAGCAGCCGGCGCAGCCGCTCGGCCTCCTCGGCGCCGACCGCGTCGAGCTTGCCCTCCTCGCTGCCCTCGCCGCCGGCGGCCGCCTCGATGTGCACCACCGCCAGGCCGAACAGCCGGTGCACCAGGTTGGAGGTGACGTGCACGCCGCGGATCCGCTCCAGCGGGATGGTCCGCCGGGACCGCGAGACCAGCCCTTTGCGGATCTCCAGCCGCCTGTCCCCGACCTGGTAGCGGAAGGTCGCCCAGGTGAAGACGCCGGTGACCGCCATGCCCGCCAGCGCGGCGAACAGGCTGGCCAGGGCCCACGGGTTCTGGGTCGCCCCGAAGGCCATCAGGACCAGCGGGACGATGAAGTTCTTCAGGTAGGTGACCGGCGCGACCACCAGCATCATCGGACTGAGCTTCCGCCAGTCCCCGCCGCCGGGGCCCTCCTCGGGGCCGCCGGCCTCCGCCGGCCCGTCCTCGGCGCCCCCTCCACCGGGCGCGGCACCGTCCTCCGCGCCGACCGCGGCGACGGGCGGCGGCGCCTCCCCCGGACCGGGGGCCGTGCCGCGCTCCTCCGCGGGCGCGCCCTCGCGCTCCTCCCGCCCGCTCACGTCGCGTCGTCCCGCAGCTCGCCCGCGCGCACCGCGAGCTCCTCGGAGATGGCGCGCGCCCGCTCCGCGTCCAGGCCCTCGATGGTCGAGGAGCCCGCGTGCGAGGCGGTCTGCACCTGCAGCGTGGCGACCTTGAACATCCGCTCCACCCACCCCTGGGTGTGGTCCACGGTCTGGATCCGGCTCACCGGGACGAGCTGCCACTCCCGGCCGAGCCAGCCGGTGCGGGTGTAGATCACGTCCGCGGTGACCTCCCAGCGGTGCACCCGGTACCGCACCCGCGGCACCGCGACCGTCTCCACCAGGCCGAACAGCGCGTAGCAGACCGGGACCGCCCAGCCGTAGGAGACCGCCCAGTCCGGGATCCACGACCAGCCGGCCGCGGCCGCCCCCCAGGCCAGCCCCGCCAGCAGGGCGGTGACCACCACGTGGGCGACCACCGACTCCACCGTCCACACGGAAATCGCGCGGGGTGAGACGCGGTGCTCTGGGGGGCGCAGTCGGGTGCTCGTCACGCCACGAGTCTAGAGCGGCGGGGTCCGGCCGCGGGCCGCGCGACCCGGGCCGCGCCCCGGTCCGGTCCTGTCAGCCGGCTCTCAGCCCCGCCGTCAGCGGCGCTGTCAGCCCCCTGTCAGACCCCCCGCCGAAACTGGTAGAGGCCATCACGAACGGGGAGGATTCATGACCGACGCGATCCGCGCGGAAGGTCTCGTCAAGAGATTCAAGGAGCAGACCGCTCTGGCCGGGGTGGACCTCGTCGCCCGCCGGGGCGCCGTGCTCGGTGTCCTCGGCCCCAACGGGTCCGGGAAGACCACCACGGTGCGCATCCTGGCGACGCTGCTCCGCCCGGACGGGGGGCGCGCCGAGGTGGACGGCCTGGACGTGGCGCGCAACCCGCACGAGGTGCGCCGCAAGATCGGGCTCACCGGCCAGTACGCCGCGGTCGACCAGGACCTCAGCGGGACCCAGAACCTGATGCTGATCGCCCGGCTGCTCGGGTTCTCCCGGCGCGGGGCCCGGGCCCGCGCCGCCGAGCTGCTCGCCCGGTTCTCGCTCACCGACGCCGCCGACCGGGCCGCCAAGACCTACTCCGGCGGCATGCGCCGCCGGCTCGACCTCGCCGCCAGCCTGGTCGGCCGCCCGTCGCTGCTCTACCTGGACGAGCCCACCACCGGCCTGGACCCGCACAGCCGCAACGAGCTGTGGGACGTGGTCCGCGGCCTGGTGGACGACGGGGTCACCGTGCTGCTCACCACCCAGTACCTGGAGGAGGCCGACCAGCTCGCCGACGACATCGTCGTGCTGGACCACGGCAAGGTGATCAGCCGCGGCACCCCCGACGAGCTCAAGGAGCAGGCCGGCTCGCAGGTGCTCCAGGTCCGCCCCGGCGACCCCGGGCTGCTGGACCGGGTCGGCCGGATCGTCGAGCAGGTCACCGGCTCGGAGGTGCGCACCTCGGAGAGCAGCGCGGGCGCCTCGGTCACCGACCCCGCGGTGCTCCCGGAGGTCGTCCGGCGCCTCGACGAGGCCGGCGTGGCCATCGCCGAGCTGACCCTGCGCAAGCCCAGCCTGGACGAGGTGTTCCTGGCGCTGACCGGGCACACCGCGGAAACCGCAGACGGCGCCGAGGCCGGCGCCCCCACGGAGAGGACCTCGGCATGACCGCCGCGACGACCGCGGAGAACACCGCCGCGGAGGCCGCACCGGTGCTCGCGCCCCGGGTGACCCCGCTGGTCGCAGCCCGGCACGGCGCCCTGCTCACCTGGCGCAGCCTGCTGAAGATCAAGCGCAACCCCGAGGAGATCCTCGGGCTGACGTTCATGCCGCTGATGTTCGTGGCGCTGTTCGTCTTCGTCTTCGGCCAGGCCATGATGGGCGACTGGCAGGCCTACCGGGACTTCATCATCCCCGGCATCACCGCGCAGTCGGTCATCTTCGCCACCATCGGCACCGGCGTCTCCCTCAACAGCGACATCGAGAAGGGCATCTTCGACCGGTTCCGGTCCCTGCCCATCGCCCGCTCCGCGCCGCTGGTCGGCGCCATCCTGGGCGACCTGGTCCGCTACGCGCTGACCGTGGTCGCGGTGCTCGTGGTGGCCCTGCTGATCGGCTACCGGCCCTCGGGCGGCCTGCTCGGCGTGGTCGCCGCCGGCGGCGTGGTGCTGCTGTTCGCGTTCGCGCTGTGCTGGCTGTCGGCCTTCATGGGCCTGCTGCTGCGCACCCCGATGGCGGTGAACATCTTCGGCTCGATCTGGATGTTCCCGCTGACCTTCGGCGCCTCCACCTTCGTCGACCCGGACCGGATGCCGTCCTGGATGGCGGCGTTCGCCGAGGTGAACCCGGTCACGCACGTGACCGACACGATGCGCGGGCTGATGGAGGGCGGCCCGGTGCTCCAGCCGCTGGCCTGGACCCTGGTGTGGGTCGCGGTGCTGATCGGGGTCTTCTTCCCGCTGGCCACCCGGGCCTACCGGAACCGCGCCTGAGCCCGCCGGGGGCCGCCCCGGCCCCCGGCGGAGCGGGCCGCGTGGACGCGACGGCCTGCCCGGATCGGCGAACGCGCTCCCGGGGAACGCCCGCGCGGCCGCCGGCGGGCCGCCTCCCCCCGGGCCGGCCGCTCCCCGCCCCAGGCAGGATCCGGCCGCCCGGCGGAGCGCCCGCAGCGGACGGCGGGAGCAGGCCGATCCGGTGCACGCCGACCCGTCCGGATCGGCGAACGCGCTCCCGGAGAACACCCGCACGGCCGCCGGCGGGCCGCCCCTTCGCACCCGGTTCCGCCGGAGGCGGCTCCGGGGACCGGGCGCCTGCCGGGGGCGGATTCCCGGGCGCCCGCCGCTCCCGCGCCTGCGGCCCCGGCCCGTCAGCGCTCCTCCGCCCCCTCAGAGGGCGCGGCGTCCCAGGCGTCCAGCGCGGCGGAGACCCGGTGGATCGCCTCCTCCGGCGCGGTCTTCGCGGCGTCCTCGCGGATCGCTGCGAGCCCGGCGGCGCCCAGCGCCCCGCGCAGCCGCTCCGCCAGGTCCCGGGCCTCGGCCCCGGCGGTGTCCGGCAGCCCGCGCAGCGCCTCGGCCAGCCCGAGCAGCTCCGCCGCGGCCTCCGGGCGGCCCATCCGCTCCTCGGCGTCCGCGGCCTGCTCGGTGACGAGCGCGGCGACCGACCCGTGCCATGCCCCGCCCATCGCGCGCCACGCCGCGGCGGTCTGCTCCCGCGCCTCCGCGCCGTCCCCGGCCGCCATCCGGGCCAGCTGCACCCGCAGGAACGGCTCCAGCTGCACCCGGACGAACGGGTTGCCGCCGACCGCGTTCTCCAGCGCGGCCTCCGCCGGCCCCCGGGCGGCCTCCGGTCCCTCCGTCCACCGGGCCACCTCGGCCCGGCACACGTTCAGCATCAGCCGCGACTCGCCCTCCAGCCGGGCGCCCTCGACCTCCTCCAGCTCGCGCCGGGCCTCGCCGCCCCGGCCGGCCCGGGCCAGCACCACCGCGCGGCGGGCGCGCAGCGCCACCGTCTGGTGGACCAGCTCCAGCCCCTCGGAGGCCTCGATCGCCTCGTCCATCAGCGCCAGCTCGCGCTCCGGGTCGCTCAGCCCCTCCAGCTCGGCCAGCATGAAGCAGACGTGCGAGCGGATCCACCGCTCCCCGGCGTCGCGCAGCTGGCCCAGCACCCGGACGAACCTGCTCCGCGCCTCCGCGCCGCGGCCCAGGAAGACCTCCCGCACCAGCATCGCGGAGAACGACTCCACCATCAGGGACTGCCACCGGGGCAGCTCGGCGGCGGCCGCGTCCAGGCGGCGCAGCATCCCCTCCCGGTCGTGGCCGAGCATCGCCAGCATCAGCGGGGCCATCAGCAGCGACGTGTTCCCCCGGGCCGCCTCCGGGTGCTCGCGCGCGATCTCCTCGACCCGGAACAGCGCCCGCTCGGCCCGGGCGATCGAGTCCTCGTCGTCCTTCCCGGCCCGGCCCAGGTCGTACTCGGCGGTGCGGAGCAGCAGGCACTCGGCGTAGGCCGCCTCGTGGCCGGGCGGCGGCTCGTCGCCCACCTGCTCGATCAGCGCGGCGGCCTCCCGGGCCAGCACGCTCCACCCCTCGCCCAGCTGGCCGTGCGGGAGCGTGGCGTGCACCAGCGCGAAGGCGGTGTCCAGGTCGCCGTGCTCCACCGCCCAGCGGAGCGTGGCCTGGTGGTCGTCCTGCTCGGCGCGGAGCCGGCGCAGCCACACCAGCTGGTCCGGGCCGAGCAGCCGCTCCCCGGCGCCGTCCCAGAGGCCGATCAGGAACCGGGCGTGCGCCCGGCGCACCCGCTCCAGCTCCCCGCTCTCCACCAGCCGCCGCATGCCGTAGGCGCGCACGGTCTCCAGCATCCGGTAGCGCGGCTGGCCCCGGTCGGCCTCGGCGGCGCCGTCCGCGATCACCAGCGACTTGTCCACCAGCGAGAACAGCACCGACCACACGTCGCGCCCGGCGACGTCGCCGGAGCCGCCGCCCTCGCCGTCGGAGCAGACCGCCTCCACCGCGTCCAGGGCCGCGCCGCCGCCGAACACCGCCAGCCGGCGGAGCAGCGTCCGCTCCGCCCCGTCCAGCAGCTCCCAGCTCCAGTCCACCACCGCCTCCAGCGTCTGGTGCCGGGGCCGCACCGAGCGGGGGCCGCCGGCCAGCAGCCGGAACCGGTCGGAGAGGCGCTCGGCCAGCTGGGGCAGCGGCATCGCGCGCACCCGGACCGCGGCCAGCTCCAGGGCCAGCGGCATCCCGTCCAGCTCCCGGCAGATCCGCACCACCGCCGCGGCGTTGCCGCCGTCCACCTCGAAGCCGGGCGAGAACGCCCGCACCCGGTCGGCGAAGAGCTGCACCGCCGGGTAGCCGCGGGCCTCCTCCGCGGCGGCGCCCTCCGGGGGGAGCTCCAGCGGCGGCACGGCCAGCAGCCGCTCCCCGGTGATGCCGATCGGCTCCCGGCTCGTCGCCATGATCCGCACCCCGGGGCAGGCCGGCAGCATCCGCGCCACCACGTCGGTCACCTCGTCGATGAGGTGCTCGCAGTTGTCCACGATGAGCAGCAGCCGCTTGTCGCCGAAGACCTCCAGGGCCCGCTCGATCGGGTCGGTGTGCTCGGCGATCTGCAGCGGGGAGACCACCCGCTCGCGCATGCCCACCACGTCCAGCAGGGTGACCGGGACGCCGCCCTCGGCGCGCAGCGACGACAGGTCCACGAACCACACCCCGTCGGGCACCAGGTCGGGGCGGTCGGCGGCGAGGCGGCCGCCGACCTCCACCGAGAGCCGGGTCTTGCCCGCGCCGCCCGGGCCGACCAGGGTCAGCAGCCGCTCCTCGGCCAGCAGGCCCAGCGCGGTGCCCACCTCCTCGCGCGCCACGAAGCTGGTGAGCATGGACGGGAGCCGGGTCACCGGGGCCGGCCGCGCCCCCAGGTCGAGCGGTTCCCGGGCCGGCCCGGGCGGCTCCAGCGCCTCCCCGCGCAGCAGCCTCAGGTGCAGGCCGGCCAGCCGCTCCGACGGGTCGATGCCCAGCTCCTCGGCGAGCCGGGAGCGGAGCCGCTGGTAGGCGGCGAGCGCGTCGGCGGTCCGGCCGGACGCGGCCAGGGCCCGGATGAGCAGCTCCGTGGTGTGCTCGCGGAGCGGCTCCCGGGCCGCCAGCGCCTCCAGCTCGGGCAGGACCGCGGAGTGCTCCCCGTCCTCCAGCCTCGCCTCCAGCAGCTCGCCCCGGGCGCCGCGGTGCTGCTCGGCCAGCCGGGCGGCCTCCCCCTCGCCGCCGGCCTCGCCCAGCTCCGGGACCGGGTCGCCGCGCCACAGCCGCAGCGCCGCCTCCAGCAGCCGCACCGCCTCCCGGCGGTCCCCGGCGGCCCGCGCCCGGCGTCCGCGCCGGACCAGCCCGTCGAACTCCCAGAGGTCCACCTGGGAGGGGTCGGCGTCCAGGCGGTAGCCGGCGGCGTCGCCGAGGATCGCCGAAGGCGAGCCCAGCTGCCGGCGCAGCCGGGAGACCAGGGCCTGCAGGGCGTTGGCCGCGTTGGCCGGGGCGTCCTCACCCCAGATGCCGTCGATGAGGCGGTCCGCGCCGACCGTGCGCCCGGGTTCCAGCAGCAGCAGTACCAGGAGGCGCCGCAGCCGGGCACCGCCCACCGGCACCGGGGCGCCCGCGCCGTCCAGCACCGTCAGAGGACCGAGTATGGAGAACCGCACCGTCCCATGATCCACGATCCCCCGGCCCTCCTCGGAACGGTTTCCGCTTCCGGCCGGGTGACCGCCCGGCCCCGGGCGGGCCCAGCGTCCCGCCGGCCGCAGTAAGGTGCGGTGGAGGCCGTCGGGGCCCGGCGCCGCAGCCGGGCGGTCACCCGGCCGCCCCGTCCCTCGGCCGCCCGGCCGCACCGACCCTTCTTCGCAGGAGCCCCATGTTCTCGGCAGCACGTCACCGTTCCCCCGGCTCTCGCCGCGCGGTCCCGTCACGTGCCCGCTTCCGGCGCGGGTCCGCCCTGGTGTGCGGGGCGGCCGCGGTGGCCGCGGCCGCCGGCTGCTCCGGCCTGGGCTCCGGCAACGGGGAGCTCACCGACGACATCAACGTCACCAGCACCCTGCTCCAGGAGGGCAGGATGCTCCCGGAGACCTTCACCTGCCGCGGCGAGGGCGAGGAGGGCGTGTCACCGCCGCTGCAGTGGTCCGGGCAGCCCGACGACGTGGGCTCCTTCGCCATCGTCGCCGACGACCCCGGCTCCGCCGAGGTGTTCTGGGTGGTCTACGGCCTGGACCCGGCCACCGTGGAGATCCGCCAGGGCGGCCTTCCGCAGTCCGCCCAGGCCGGCCTGAACAGCTCGGGCGAGGCCGACTACGCGGCGCCCTGCCCCGAGAAGGACGAGCCCTACGACTACCGGTTCACCGTCTACGCGCTGGACGCGATGCCGGAGCTGGCCGGCGGCGCCTCGCTGGAGGATTCGCTGGAGGCGATCTCGCGGCACACCATCGCGCGCGGATCGCTCACCACGACCCGCGAGTAGCCTGCGACCAGGGCACGTCCCCTCCCCGCCGGAGCCGCACGGGGTTCCGGCGCGTAAAAACCGCCGTCGCCCGCTGCACCTGCGGCACATCTGCGCATAAAGTGGGGCCGTGCCCCCCAGTGATTTTCTGATGACCGAATCTGTTCTCGAACGTGTGCGACACCGCGGACGCCCCCCTCGGCGGCCGTCGGACGCCGGCGCTCCCGCCCTTTCCTCCGGGCGCGTCCGCGCCGTGCCGCACACGGGGGGCCACCTTCCCGAGCTCGTCACCCCCGCCGGTGGCACCTCCGTCCTCGACAAGGCCGCGGCCCCAAGGGTGGTGCAAGCAGCATGACCGTTCTGATCGTCACGATCGTCGCGATCATCGTCGTCCTCCTCGTCCTCGTCCTCATCCTGCTCGGCATGCGCGCGCTCAACGCCGGCGGCCGCGGCGAGGCCTACGACGACGGTTACGACGCGCGGGACGACCGATACGACGACGAAGACGACGACCCGGTCGAACCCGCGAAACCGCGTTCGCCCGGACGCTCCCGGTCCCGGCGCTCCCGGGCGGCCGACCGCTGGGAGGAGGACGACCTGTCCGGCAACTCCTTCTGGTCCAGCCTCGGCGACGAGGACGGCGACCCGGAGGAGGAGGCCCCCGCCCGCCGGTCGGCGGGGCGCCGCGCCCCGGCCGAGGAGTCCACCCGCGCGATGCAGGCGCTCCCCGACGAGGAGCCCGAGCCGGCCCCGGAGCCGCGCCGCTCCCGCGGCCGCCGCGCCCGGCGGGCCGAGGAGCCGGCCGAGCCCGCCGCGCAGGGTTCCGCGGAGCCCGCCGTGGAGGGCCTGGCCAAACTGGCCAGCCTCGGCAGCGGCGACGCCGCGGCCCTGCCCGCCGCCCCGGAGCCCGAGCCGGCCCCGCAGCCCGCGGCCGACCCGCTCGCCGCCCCCCGCTCGGGCCGGGCCGCGCCCGCCCTCTGGTCCGCCGAGCCCTCCCCCGCGCCGCTGCCCGCCGCGCGCGACGACGACCCGCTCGGCGGCCCCTCCCCCCTCTCCTCCTCCGCGCCCTCCCCCTCCCTCGGCGCGCCCTCCGCCCCGCAGAGCACGGGCGGATTCCCCTCCTCCTACGACGCGGGCTCCCCCTACGACACCGGGTCCTACAGCCGCCCCTCGGCCTACGACACCGGACCGCACAGCCGCCCGGCCTCCCCCTCCCCGTACGACACCGGGTCCTACAGCCGGCCCTCGGCCTACGACACCGGATCGCACAGCCGCCCGGCCGCGCCGTCCCCCTACGACACCGGGTCCTACAGCCGGCCCTCGGCCTACGAGACCGGACCGCACAGCCGGGCCGCCTCCTACGACGCCTATGACACGGGGGCGTACTCCCGCCCGGCCGCGCCGTCCCCCTACGACGCGGGCTCCCCCTACGACACCGGCTCCTACAGCCGCCCCTCGGCCTACGACACCGGGTCCTACAGCCGACCCACCGCGGACGCCTACCGGCCGGAGCCCGCGGCCGACCCGCTCAGCGACCCGGCGTTCGACCGGCGGCCCCGGCACTCCGCGGCACCGGCCCCCGAGCCCCCGGCCTGGTCCGGTGAGACCGGCGGGTTCGACCGCGCCTCGTTCGGCGACCCGGCGGCGCCCTACGGCGGCTCCGCCGAGCCCTCCTGGGGCGGGGGCACCGGCGGGCTGCCGTCCATGGCCCCCCGCACCGGGTTCGAGCAGGCCCCGCCGCCCCCCGCGCCGTCCTACGGCGGACCGGCCGGGACCGGCGGCTACGACCCCGGCTCCTTCGACACCGGCTCGTTCACCTCCGGCGGGTACGGCGGCGGGGCCCCGGCCGCCGGCGCCTACGACGGCCGAGCGCTCGGCACGGGACCGCTCGGCTCCGGCGGGTACGACCAGGGCCTGTACGGCTCCCGGCCCGCGGCGGACCCGCTCGGCCCCGCCCCCGCCGCCGGGTACGGCGACGTGTTCGGCGGCCAGGCCGGCCCCTCCGCCCCCTCCCCCGGCGGATGGAGCCCGTACGGCGCCGACCCCGACGCCCCCTACCCGCCGGACGGCTACGGCCGGCGCTGAGCCGCGCCGCGGAACCGGGCGGCCGACCCGGCCACCCGGTTCCGCGGCGCCGGGGCGCGGCCCCGGAGAACATCCCGAGCGGCCGGGAGGCGGACCGGAGAGCGGTCCCGCCTCCCGGCCGCTTCCGCATCCCGGGAACCCCCCTCTGGTTCGCACCGGTTCATCCGCACTTCCGCGGCGGCTCCGAAAAAGTTCCGGCCCGGCACGTGAAGAACGGTTATCAAGGTCACTTAAGGTCCCGCCCGCCCCGCACCGCCTCGACTGACTACAGTGAGTCATCGACAGCGTCCGGTGCGTGTCCGGCCGCCCGCGCCGCCTCGCTGCCGGCCGGGCGACCCCCTGCCCTCATCCACCGGAAGGCCGCTGTCCCCAGAGCGCCAGCCCGTCCGACCCATGAGGGGGACACATGCACCACGACGCCCAGGGAACACCCGCCGGCCCTCCGCAGGGGCGGAAGAGCACCGCCGCTCCGCGCACCCCGCTGCCGTTACTCCGCAACCCCGTCGGCGATCTCGGCGCCTCGCTGGTGGTCTTCCTCGTCGCGGTCCCGCTCTCGCTCGGCATCGCCGTCGCCTCCGGGGCCCCGCTGGTGGCCGGCCTGATCGCCGCGGTCGTCGCGGGCGTCGTGACCGGCCTGGCGGGCGGCTCCCAGGTCCAGGTGAGCGGCCCGACCGCCAGCCTGACGGTGATCGTCGCCGGCCTGATCCTCGCCCACGGCTGGCAGGTCACCTGCCTGATCACCGTGCTCGCCGGGCTGCTGCAGATACTGTTCGGCGCCTCCCGGATCGCGCGGGCCGCGCTGGCCGTCTCCCCCGCCGTCGTCCACGGCATGCTCGCCGGGCTCGGCATCACCATCGCCCTGGCCCAGCTGCACGTGGTGCTCGGCGGCGCCCCGCAGAGCTCCGCCGTGGCCAACGCGCTGGAACTCCCCGGCCAGGTCCTCGACAACCACACCCCGGCCGTCGCCGTCGGCCTGCTCACCATCGCGCTCATGGGGCTGTGGCCGCGCCTGCCGGGCCTGCGCCGGCTGCGCGCGGTCCCGGCGGCGCTGGTGGCCGTCGGCGCCGCCACCGCCGCCGCGGCCCTGGCCGACCTGCCCGTCGAACGGGTGGACCTGCCCGACTCCCTGGCCCAGGTGTGGAGCGGCCCGATGCTGCCCGACCGCTCCGACGTGCACGCGGTGGCGATCGGCGCGGTCACCGTCGCCCTGGTCGCCAGCGTGGAGTCGCTGCTGTCCGGCCTGGCCGCGGACCGGCTGCACAACGGCCCCCGCATCCGGCTCGACCGGGAGCTCATCGGCCAGGGCGCGGCCAACACCGTCAGCGGCGCCCTCGGCGGCCTCCCGGTCGCCGGCGTCATCGTGCGCAGCACCACCAACGCCCGGGCCGGCGCGCGCACCCCGCTCTCCACCGTCCTGCACGGCGTGTGGGTGCTGCTCTTCTCCGCGCTCTTCGCCGGCGTGGTGGAGATGATCCCGATGGCGGCGCTGGCGGGGCTGCTCGTCTTCGTCAGCCTGCAGATGGTCAACCTGGCCCACCTGAACGACCTGCGCCGCCACCACGAGGCCAGCGTCTACCTGGCGACCATGGGCGCGGTGCTCCTGCTCGGCCTGCTCGAAGGCGTCATCATCGGCTTCGCCCTGGCCCTGGTCGTCGCGCTGCGCCGGCTCACCCGGCTCACCGTGTCCACCGAGGAGTCCAGGGGCCGCTGGCACGTGGTGGTGCAGGGCTCGCTCACCTTCCTCGGGGTCCCCCGGGTCAACCAGGTACTGCGCACCGTGCCCGCCGGCGCCCGCGTCGACCTCGACCTCAACGTCGACTTCATGGACCACGCCTCGTTCGAGGCGATCCACGCCTGGCGGGTGGACCACGAGCGCACCGGCGGCCGGGTCGACATCGACGAGGTGCACGAGAACTGGTACGAGCGGAACTCCCGGCAGTCGCCGCCGGTCGGCAAGACCGCGCCACGCGGCCCGGCCCGCTGGTGGGCGCCCTGGGGCATGCGCCACGGGTTCGACCGCTCCGTCCCCGCCACCGGCCTGCTGCTGGCCGGCGCCCGGGAGTACCACTCCAGCACCGCAGGCCGGATGCGGTCCCTGATGAGCGGCCTGGCCCACCGGCAGCACCCCTCGGCGCTCTTCATCACCTGCGCCGACTCCCGGGTGGTGCCGAACCTGATCACCTCCAGCGGACCGGGCGACCTGTTCACCGTGCGCAACATCGGCAACCTGGTGCCCGCGCACGACGACACCGGCCTGGACTCCTCGGTGGGGGCCGCGATCGAGTACGCCGTGGAGGTACTGGACGTCCCCTCCATCGTGGTGTGCGGGCACTCCCACTGCGGCGCGATGAAGGCGCTGCTCGACGGGGCGCACACCGACCCGGGCGGGGCCCGCGCCGGCCGGCTGCAGCGCTGGCTCGGCTTCGCCCGCGGGTCCCTGCACCGGCCCCGCGCCGAGCGGGCCGCGGCCGCCGGCGACCCGGAGGCGCTGCGGATCCTCGCCCAGGAGAACGTGATCCGCCAGCTGGAGAACCTGATGACCCACCCGGTGGTGCGGGAGCGCGCCGAGGCCGGGCGGCTGGAGCTCAGCGGCATGTTCTACGACCTGGACACCGCCCAGGTGCTGGTGCTGGACCGGCGGACCGGCTCCTTCGAACCGGTCGCCTCCGGCGCGGCGCCCGGCCCCCGCAGCGCGGACGACGACCGCCCGGCGGACGAGCCCGCCCCCTCCTGACCCGGCGCGGCCGGCCCGGCGCTACTCCTCGTCGGGCCGGTCGTCCCGGCCGTCCTTCTGCACCTCGGACGCCTGGTATCGGGCGAAGCCGATGATCACCGCGATCGCCGCGATGGGCAGCCCGAACATCAGCACCCAGACCAGGGTCATGTCCATACGCAAAGACACCCGACTTCCCGCTCGCCGGCATACGGGGACGCCGTACCGGCCTCCCAATGTAGCGCCCGGCGGCCCCCTCCGTGCCCGCAACCCCGCAGCCGCAGGCGCTCCGGAGGCGGCCCCGCCATCGGGCCTCCGCGGGCGGGGCCGCCCCGCTCCCCACCGGGAGGGTGCGGCCCCGCGGACCGCCCGGCCGGTCACCCGTCCGCCGGCGGCGGGCCCCACCCGTCCTCGGGCTCCCCCTCCTCCACCCGGGTCACCCGGTTGTCCGCGACGACCAGGTGCCACCGGTCCTCAAGGTCCTCCCCCTCCGCTTCGATCACGCCGGACACCGAGTGGTCGAAGGTGAAGCCGGCGAACTCGGCGGGCGGGACGGGGCCGGGGTCGGCCTGGGCGTGCGCGCCGGGCCTGAGGAAGTGGTCGATGAGGTAGCGCATCCACTCCTCGGCACCGTAGAATTTCTCGCTCTCGTCCCAGCCGATGGCGGCCCCGTCCCCGCTGGGCACCCACTTGCACCACAGCTCGGGCTGCCCCTCCGGCGGCCTGTCGAAGTCGCGGACGTCCGCGGCGTGCTCCGTCGCGTAGGAGGAGGCGCCCCGCGTCGCGTATCCGGAGGCGTCCCTCGTCGCGCTCCCGGAGGCGTCCTCCACGTAGTACGGACCGTTCCCCCGGTCGACCCTGCGGGTCCGGGAGAACTTGGTGAGGTAGGCGACCTCGTGCTCGTTGAGCGGCGGCGTGACGGTGACCTGCCCGATGAACGCGGTGGTGTAGCCCATCGCCGACTCCTTCCATCCGATAGGGCGGATCCTCAGAGGACGACGGGCAGAGTAGTCCCCGAGAGCGACGGAAACGGACCCCGGGCGATCATCGAGGGCCCCGGAGAACCGACCCGCGAGCGCTTTGCGGCGCTCCAGCGGGTCGGGCGGGAGACGGAGGGGGAGTCGGCCGGTAAGCCGGATTCTGTCGGCCCCTCGGAAGGGGCCGGGCGGCCATCCATCTGGGGCCGCCGTTGCCGGCGACCTCGGTGCGGTCAACCCGCGGACCTCGGGCGGGCCGCCCTCGATCGTCCGCGCGGAGGGCCGGAGCCCTCCTTCTCGACCTTGCTCCGGGTGGGGTTTACCGAGCCGGCCGAATCACTCCGGCCGCTGGTGGTCTCTTACACCACCGTTTCACCCTTACCACCGCGAACGGTGGCGGTCTGCTCTCTGTGGCACTGTCCCGCGGGTCGCCCCGGGTCGGTGTTACCGACCACCCTGCCCTGTGGAGTCCGGACTTTCCTCGACGCCCTCAGGCGCCGCGACCGCCTGGCCGACTCCCCGGTACGCATCGTATCGCGGAACGGACCCGGGGCGCGCCGAGCCCGTGCCCGGCGGGCGGCACGGGTCCCACAGAGCGCACCGGCCGCCCCGCGGAGACGCCTGGCCGGGCGGGGCGGCGCGCGGTGCCTGTCCCGCCCGGTCCGCGCGCTACCCGGCGCCCCCGGCGGACCGCGCCGCCGACCGGTCCGGGAACACCCCGCCCCTCGGAGAACGGCCATCACGGAGCGGCGGGGGCGTCCGGCGGAGCCGCGCGGGTCGGCCGGGAGCGGCGCGGATCGTGCGAGGGGCGGACCGGGCCGAGCGCCCCTCCGGCGGCCGCCGCCCCGCCTCCTCCGCCGGGGTCAGGCCGGGGCCTCTCCGGCCAGGTGGGAGGTGTCGTTGAAGGAGCGCAGCACCATCGGGCCGTCGGCGTAGCAGTCGACCTCGCTCAGCGCCGCCACGTCCAGGTGCATCCGGTACAGCGACTCCACCGGCGCGCCCAGCGCCTGCACCACGATCGCCTTGATCGGGGTCACGTGGCTCACCACCAGCACCGTGCGGCCGCGGTGCCGCTCCACCAGGGCGTCGCGCGCCTTGGCCGCCCGGCGGGCCGCCTCGGCCAGGCTCTCCCCGCCCGGCGGCGCCGCCTCCGGGTCGGCCAGCCAGGCGGCCAGCTCGTCCGGGCGGTCCCGGTTCACCTCGGCGAAGGTCATGCCCTCCCAGGCGCCGAAGTCCGTCTCCCGCAGCCCCGGCTCCGGCTCCACCTCCAGGCCCAGTGCCGCGGCGACGATCCCCGCGGTGTCCATGGTGCGGCGGAGCGGCGAGGCGACCACCGCCCCGATGCCGGCGCCCGCCAGCCGGCCGGCCGCGGCCCGCGCCTGGGCGCGGCCCGCGTCGGTCAGCTCGATGTCGCCCACCCCGGCGAAGCGGCGCTCCACCGACAGCGGCGTCTGCCCGTGCCGGAGCAGCAGCAGCCGGGTGGGCTCGGTGTCCGCGGGGGCCGACCACCCGGTGCCGGGCGCCGGGCGCGCCGCCTCCGCGGCGCCGACCGGAGCCCCCTCGGCGGGCGGAGCCTCGGCGGCGGGCTCGCCCAGGGCCTCCCCGGCCGCGGCGAGCCGCACCGGGCGCCCCTGCGCCGCGGCGTCCATCGCCTCGTTGGCGAGCGCGTCGGCGTGCGCGTTCCGCGCCCGCGGGATCCAGGTGTAGGACACCCCGCCGAGACCGGAGGCGACCTCGCCGGCCCGCTGCGCCAGCGGCTTCATCGCGGGGTGCTTCACCTTCCAGCGCCCCGACATCTGCTCCACGACCAGCTTGGAGTCCATCCGGACCTCGACCGCCGCGTCCGGGTCGATCCGCGCGGCCGCCTCCAGCCCGGCGATCAGCCCCCGGTACTCGGCCACGTTGTTGGTGGCCGTCCCGATCGCCTCGGCGACCTCGGCCAGCACCTCCCCGCCGGCCGCGTCGCGCACCACCGCGCCGAACCCGGCAGGCCCCGGGTTCCCCCGCGACCCGCCGTCGGCCTCCACCGCCAGCCTGCGCCCCATCCCGGGCTCCCCCGTCCTCACAGCCCCGATTCGGTGGTCCGCACCAGGATCCGCCGGCAGTCCTCGCAGCGCAGCACCTCGTCCGCGGGGGCCTGGCGGATCCGGCCCAGCTCGGCCGTGCTCAGCGCCAGCTTGCACCCCTCGCACCGGCCGTAGTGCAGCGCGGCCGCCCCGATCCCGTACTGGTCCCGGAGCTTGGTGTAGAGCGCCAGCAGGTCCTCGGGGACCTCCTTGGCCAGGCGCTCCCGGCGGTCCCGCTCGGTGGCGCGGTCGTTCTCGATCTCCAGCGCCGCGCCGGAGCGGCGCTCCTCGGCCGACTCCCGGTCGGCCTCGGCCCGCTCCAGCTCGGCGGTGACCGACGCCGCCTCCGACTCCGCGGCCTCGCGGCGCTCCATCACCTCCAGCACGACCTCCTCCAGTTCCGCCTGGCGGCGCTGGAGCGAGGCGATCTCCGACTGCAGCCCCTCCAGCTCCTTGGGCGAGGAGACGTGGCCGGCGTCCAGCCGGGCCCGGTCCCGGTCGGCCCGGGAGCGCACCTGGTCGACGTCGGACTCGGCCTTGCGCTGCTCCCGGCCGAGGTCGGACAGGGCGGTCCGGGCGGCCACCGCCCGGTCCTTCAGCCCGGCGATGCGGGCGTCCAGCTCCCGCACCTCCTCGGCCTCCGGGAGGTTGCGGGCCCTGTGCTCGGCACGGGCGATCGCGGTGTCGGCCTGCTGCACGTCGAGCAGGCGCAGCTGGTGTTCGGGTGCGGCTTTCACGTGTTCTCTAGTCTCCTCGGAACGCCTGCGACCAGGCGTCGGTGACGGTGGTGGATACGCGGGTCTCAACGGTAGCCCCCCGGGAGCCCAGGGCGCCCGCGAGCCGTTCCGCCCCGTCGGCGAGCCAGGGCCACTCCCCGGCCCAGTGCGCGACGTCCAGCAGCGCGGGCCCGCCGTCCTGGGTGAACTCCGAGGCCGGGTGGTGGCGCAGGTCCGAGGTGAGGTAGGCGTCGACGCCCGCGGCGCGCGCCGCGCCCAGCAGCGAATCGCCCGCCCCGCCGGACACCGCGACCGTGCGCACCGTGCGCTTCGGGTCGCCCGCGACGCGCACCCCGCCCGCCGTGCCGGGCAGCCCGGCCGCCGCCTGCGCGGCGAAGTCCTCCAGCGGCATCGGCTCCGGCAGCCGCCCGACGCGGCCGATCCCGCGCCGCCCCGCCGGGTCCGAGGGGTCGGGGTCGAGCGGCGCCAGCGGCCCGGCCAGCCCGACCGCGGCGGCGAGCGCGTCGGAGACCCCGGGGTCGGCGGTGTCGGCGTTGGTGTGCGCGGTGTAGAGGGCCACGCCCTCCCGGATGAGCCGGTGCACCAGCCGCCCCTTCGGGGTGGTGGCCGCCACGCTGGTCACCCCGCGCAGCAGCAGCGGGTGGTGCGTGACGATGAGCTGCGCCCCCCACTCGACCGCCTCGTCGACGACCTCGGCCACCGGGTCGACGGCGAACAGGATCCGCCGCACGGCCTGGCCCGGGTCCCCGGCGACCAGGCCGACCGCGTCCCAGGAGGCCGCCCAGGCCGGCGGGTACAGCTCCTCGAAGGCGTCGGTCACGTCCTGCAGGGTCGGAGGCGCGCTCGTTGTGCTCACGGACCGCAGGTTATAGGTTCCGCGCCCCGCCCCGCGCGCCCTCGTGCACAGGCTCCGTCCACAGGCGGCCGGGCGCAGGGTGGTGCCGCTCCTCCCGCGCGGGCTAGCCTCGCTCCCATGAAATACCTCGTGCGCGAACGGCTCTTCGACATCGGCGACGACTTCTGGGTCACCGACGAGCAGGACCGGCGCGTCTACTGGGTGGACGGCAAGGCCCTCCGGCTGCGCACCACCTTCCAGCTCAAGACCCCCGACGGCGAGCTCCTGCTGCAGATCAGGAAGAAACTGCTCAGCATGCGGGACCGGATGCGCATCGAACGCGGCGGCGAGACCGTCGCCACGGTGCGCGAGCGCATGTTCAACCCCATCAAGGAGAAGCTCGTCGTCGAACTCGCCGCCGGCGGCGAGTGGGAGGTCCACGGCGACCTGCTCGGCAAGGAGTACGTGGTCAGCGACGAGCACGGCACCGTCGCGCACATCTCCCGGAAGTGGTTCCGCGTCCGCGACACCTACGCCGTCGACGTCAACACCTACCGCCCCGACATCGGCTCCGATCCGGCCCTGGTGATCGCCGTCGCGGTCGCCGTGGACTCGATCACCGGCGACGACGGGGACGACGGGCAGGAGCAGGACTGAACCGGACCGGGCGCGCACTCCGGTACGGCGCCGCCCAGCTCCTCCGCTTCGCCCTGCTCCAGGCCCGGTCCTGCGCGTTCGCCGCGGGGATCCTCATCGGGCTCGCACTCTCCTCACTGCTGCCCCCGGAGATCCCCCGCTACGACGCCCTGCTCGGCTACGGGATCGCGCTGACCGCGCTGTTCTGGCTGCTCCGGCTGGAGACCGGCCGCGAGGTCCTCGCGGTGCTCGGCTTCCACGTCGTCGGCCTGGTCTTCGAGCTGTTCAAGGTGCACATGGGCTCGTGGGCCTACCCCGAGGACGCCTGGACCAAGATCGGCGGCGTCCCGCTGTACAGCGGCTTCATGTACGCCGCGGTCGGCAGCTACGTGGTGCGCGCCTGGCGGCTGCTGGAACTGGAGGTGACCGGCTACCGCACCGCGGCCACCGCGGTCGTCGCGGCGCTCATCTACGCGAACTTCCTCACCCACCACTGGCTGCCCGACGCCCGGCTGCTGCTCGCCGCCGCCATGATCGCGGTCACCTGGGGCGCCTGGGTGCACTACACCGTGGGCGCGGCCCGCTACCGGATGCCGCTCTCCCTCTCCTTCGTGCTGATCGGGTTCTTCCTGTGGGTCGCGGAGAACGCCTCCACCCTGCTCGGCGCCTGGCGCTACCCGCACCAGGCCGACGCCTGGGCCCTGGTGCACCCCGCCAAGTTCGGCGCCTGGGCGCTGCTGGTGACCGTGTCGTTCGTACTGGTCGCCTCGTGGAAACCGAGTCAGGCGCAGGGCCCCGGGAGGAATAGGCTGGTGCCCAGCCATGAATGACGCACGCATTTCGCCCGTCGGGGCGCACGTACCCGTGTCCGGAGGCCTGGCCACCAAGGGCCTGCCCTACGCCGAGGAGATCGGCGCCGAAGCGATCCAGGTCTTCGTCAGCAACCCGCGCGGCTGGGCCACCACCCCCGGCGTCCCCGAGGAGGACGCCGCCCTGCGCGACCGCTCCGACCTCCCGGTCTTCGTGCACGCCCCCTACCTGATCAACCTGGGCGCCCCGGACGAGCAGGTGGCCGCCAAGTCGGTGGCCTCGCTGGAGCACTCGCTGCGCCGCGGCGCGGCGATCGGCGCCCTGGGCGTGGTGGTGCACACCGGATCCGCGGTGCGCGGCGGCCGCGCCGCCGGCCTGGACCGGATGCGCTCCCGCCTGCTGCCGCTGCTGGAGCGGCTCGGCGAGGACGTCCCCCCGGTGCTGCTGGAGCCGATGGCCGGCCAGGGCCAGGTGCTCTGCGCCACCGTCGACGACCTCGCCGGCTACCTCGACGCCCTGGACTGGCACCCGCGCGCCCGGGTCTGCATGGACACCGCGCACGCCTTCGCGGCCGGCCACGACATCTCCGACCGCGCGGGCATGGCCGCCATGCTGGACCGGTTCGGCGAGGTCGTCGGCGCCGACCGGCTCGGCCTGGTGCACGCCAACGACTCCAAGGCCGCCTGCGGCAGCAGCAAGGACCGGCACGAGAACATCGGCGCCGGGCAGATCGGCGCCGAGCCCTTCGCCGAGCTCTTCGTCCACCCGGTCTCCGCCGGCGTCCCCCTCACCCTGGAGACCCCCGGCCCGGCCGGCCCGCACGCGGCGGACGCCGCCCTGCTGAAGAAGCTCCGCTCAGAGGTCCTCGACCCCTGACCCGCCGCGGCCGCCCCCCAACGGGCGGCATGGCCCTCCGAGGCGGCCCCGCCGGGTACCGCGGACCGGGAGGGGCGCTCCGCCCCGCATGCGCCGCCGGTCACCGGCTCCGGCCCCTGCCGATCGCTCGGCCGCTTCCCGAAGACCTCTGGCCTGCGGAGAACGGTACCGCCGGATCGGACCGCGCGGTCATCGCGGCCTCCGTAGCCGCCCTGGGGCCGGCGGCGGCCTGCGCGGGGGGCGCTCCGAAGGCGGCCCGCCTCCCGGCGGACGGCCGCGCCGACCGGCGGGGCGGGCGGGGCCGGGTGTCAGTCCCGTTCGGCGGGGGCCAGGTCGCGCTCGGCGACAGCGGTCTCCTCCGCGGTGTCCGCCGAGCCGTCCCCGGCGGTCTGCTCGGGGACGCCGCGCTCCGGGCCGGTGCGCGGCTTGCGCTTGCGGGACCAGGGCTTCCGCCCCTTGCGGCGGCCGCGCGGCGCCGGGACGGCGGCGTCCTCCTCCGTGGCGCCGGCCCCGCCGGTCCCGGTCCCTTCGGCGGCGGCCTCCGCCGACCGGTCCCCTCCGGCCTCTTCGGCCTGCCGCTCCCCGGCCGGGTCCTGCTCCTCTGCGGCGGCCCCGGTGTCGGAGGCGCCGGCTCCGGAGACCTCTTCCCCGGCCTCCTGCTCGGCGGCGGCGCCTTCGCCGGCGGGCCGCTCCTCCTCGGCGTCCGGATCCGCACCGGTCGCACCAGCGGCGGAAGCACCGTTCTCGCCGCCGGCGGCGGGCTCCTCTCGCCACGCTTCCGCGGTCTCCCGGTCCTCGGCGGCCTCCTCCGGCTCCGCACCGGCCGCCTCGGCGGCGCTCTGCCCGTCGGCCTCCGCGCCGGCCGCGTCCCGGTCCCCGCCGTCCCCGGCGTCCGGCTCCGCACCGGCCTCTTCCGCAGCGTCCTCGGACGCGGTGCCGGACGGTTCCGGCTCTGCGTCCTTCCGCGCCTCGTCGTCGTGCGCGGCGCCGGTCCGCACGTCCCCGGCCGGCGTCTCGGAGACCGCCTCCGCGGCCTCGGGCGCCTCGGCGCGGTCCTGCTCCGGGTCGGCCGGGGCGGCTTCGGCGGGCCCGGCGGCCTCCGGGGCCGGGGCCTGCGCCGACTCCCCGGTCCGGGTTCCGGCGACCGGGACGGCCTGGAGGAGGTGGAGGCGGTAGCGCCACGGCATCCGGGCGAGCGCCAGCGGCGGCTCCGGGATCGCCACCCTGCCGGTCACGTACTCGATCCTGACGCCGTCCTCGCGGAACCGCCGGTACACCTGGAGCAGCCACCGCCCACCGACGGCCAGGAGCAGCAGCGCGCCCGCCGCCGCGGCGGTCCAGGCGGCGATCCAGGCCTTGGAGACCGGTCCGACCGGGAGCGATTCCGAGGCGCAGCCGACCAGCCCCTCGCCCGGTGCCGGGCGGACGCAGACCGTCGTGGCCAGCCGCCCGCCCGCGTCCGAGCGGACGGTGCCGGAGGACTCCAGCTCGACCGCCCCGCCGGCGGGCAGCCCGCGCTCCCAGACCACCTCGCCGTCGCCGGCCTCGCCGTCCTGCCCGGCCTCGACGTCGGCCAGGCCCTCCGGCAGCAGCTGCACGATCCGCGCGTCGGGCAGGCCCTCCGGGCCGGTGTTGGCGACGGTGACCGCGTAGTCGACCGTGCCGTGCACCCGCGCCTCGTCGCCGGCCGCGCCGACGCGGACCTGGACGCCGTCCGCGGCGGCCGAGGGCGTCGCCGCCGCCGCGGGTACCCCGGCGAGGGGCACCGCCGTCAGGGCTGCGAGCAGTACGGCCCCTGCTGCGGCACGGGGATGGTCCATGGGTAAACGCCCCCATATCACGGTCTGCGAAGCCACGGTCACGCATCGTCTGCGAATTTCATAACATGCGTGCAGGCCGCGTCATCGGTGCGCCATGCCGGACGGGTTCACCTCATTGCCGCTCTTACAATGTAGATTCCGATTTGCCCCTTTTGCGGCCCGGGCGGTGCGGTCGGCCTCCCGCATCGAAACGCACCCCGTAGTCGCGCTCGGCCCCGCCCCGGCTGACCCGGCCCGCGGCGAGATCCGCGGCGACCTCGGCGGCCGGCCGCAGCAGCGGGTCGCCGACGCCGCCCCCGCCGGTCGTCTCCACCGCGAGCGCCTCCCCCGCGGCGAACCGGACGTTGTTCGCCTTGGCCGGCAGCCGCTCCGCCTCCCCCGCGGCGGAGAGCCGGTAGAACCCGCCCGTCCGGCCCGCGCCCCCGCCGTCCCGGCCCGGCGGCGCCAGCCGCAGCCGGTCGCCGCGCGCGCTCACGTGCGCGTCGGCCAGCAGCCGGAACACGGTGCGCGAGCCCAGGCCGCCCCGGTACCGGCCGGGGCCGCCGGAGTCGGGCACCGTCCGCACCTCCTCCACCCGGATCGGGAACCGCTCCTCCACCGCCTCCACCTGGGGCACCGAGTTGCGCCCCAGGCCGAAGTGGACCCCGGTGGCGTCCGGCCCGTCCTTCCCCGCGCCGCCCGGCCCGCCCGCCCGCGCGCCGCCCCCGCCGAAGTCGTAGGCCAGGTGGATCCAGTACGGCGCGCCGACCGAGGCGATGGAGAACGGCTGGAGGATGCCCGAGGCGGCGACGGCCCGCTCCGGCACCGCCTCGGAGAGCGCGGCGAGGACCGCCTCCATCGCCGCGTAGACCGGGACGAACCGCCCGCCGCACGGGTGCGGCGGGGTGGCGTTGAGCAGGCTCCCGGCCGGGACCCGGGTGCGGATCGGGCGCAGGCTCCCCGCGTTCATCGGGACGGCCGGGTCGGTGAAGCAGCGCACCGCGAACACCGCCGCCGCCAGCGTCTGCGACAGGCTCGCGTTGATCGCCGCCGGGACCTGCGGGTCGGTCCCGGAGAAGTCGAGCAGCACCTCCCCGCCGCCCACCGAGGCCTCGACCCGGACCGTGTGCGCGCGGCCCGGCTCGATGCCGTCGTCGTCGATCGGGTACTCCGCGCGGTACACGCCGGCCGGCAGCCGGGACAGGGCCGCGCGGGTGCGCGCCTCGGCGGCGTCCAGGGCGGCCTCGACCCCGGCGGCCAAGCCCTTCTCCCCGTACTCGGCGAGCAGACCGGCGGTGCGCGCGGCCGCCGTCCCGGCCCCGGCGATGAGCGCCCGGACGTCCCCCATCACCGCGTCCGGCGTCCGGCTGTTCAGCCGGATCAGCGCGGCGACCCGGTCGTCCACCCCCGCCGCGTCGACGATCCGCATGGCGGGCAGCTGCAGCCCTTCCAGGTAGACCTCGGTGGCCAGCGGCGCCATCCCGCCCGCGGAGAGCCCGCCCAGGTCGGCGACGTGGATCAGGGCGGCGCCGAAGTAGGCGGGCCGGCCGCCGGCGAAGACCGGGGCGAACACCATCAGGTCGTTGGCGTGCACCCCGCCCCGGTAGGCGTCGTTGGTGATGAACACGTCCCCCCGGCGCATGGTCCGGGCCGGGATCTGCTCCAGCAGCGGCGGCAGCGCCTCCGCCAGCGCCATGCTGTTCATCAGCGTGGTCGCCACCGAGTGCGCGATCAGGCGGCCCTCCGCGTCGAGCACCGCCGCCGAGGCGTCCGAGCCCTCCACGATGAACGCCGAGTGCGCGGAGCGCACCACCGCGATGCTCGCCTCCTCCGCGGCGACCAGCAGCGCGTGGTGCAGGATCTCCGCCGCGGCCCCGCCGGGGCCCGCCTCTTCCGCCATCGTCCGCACCGTCCTCTCTCCTGGGTTCTCCGGCCGCCCTACCGCGCCGCGCCGCGGACCAGCAGGGTGCCGCCGTCCGGGGCGGGGGCCGCGGTCCAGCCGGGCGGGACCGCGATCGTCGACGCGTCGTCGGTGAGCACCGCCGGACCGGGCAGCCGGGCGCCGGGGGCCAGCGCGGAGCGGGGCAGGAAGGGGGTGTCCCACCCGGTCCACGGCGCGGTCCCGGCGGCGCCGGCGCCCGGCCCGGGGAAGAGCGCCCTGCGCACCGCGGCCGGTGCGGCGGGGGCGGCCCCGGACTCCGGCGGGTGCGGGGCGGGACCGGCGGCCGGCGCCACCGCGCGCACCCGGAACGCGGTGAACTCCACCGGTCCCCGGTGGTCGACGCCGTAGGCCGCCCTGTGCCGATCGGCGAACCGCTCGGCCGCCTCGGCCAGGGCCGCTCCGGCGCTCTCCGGGGTCAGCGGCCGGCCGGTGAAGGGCACCGCCAGGCGGTGCGTCTGCCCGGTGAAGCGCACGTCGGCCGAGCGCAGCACCCGGACCCCGGCCGCGTCCGGGCGCACCCCCAGCCCGGCGCAGGCCTCCCCGGCCAGCGCGGTGAAGGCCTCCTCCACCTCGCCGGCCCGGACGGCCAGCTCGGCCCCGGGCACGGCCAGCGAGCGGACCCGCTCGGTGCCGAGCTCGGCGAAGAGCAGCCCGGCCGCCGAGGCCGCCCCGCAGCGCGGCGGGACCGCCACCGTGCCGATGCCGAACCGGTCGGCGACCCCGGCCGCGTGCACCGGGCCGGCGCCGCCGAAGGCGACCAGGGTGAGGCCGCGCGGGTCGATGCCGCGCTGGACGGTGACCACGTGCACGGCGGCCCCCATGGCGGCGTCCGCGATCTCGCGGACGGCCTGGGCCGCGCGCTCGCGCGGCACGCCCAGCGGCCCGGCCAGGCGGTCCACCGCCTTCCCCGCCAAGGCGGCCGAGAGCGGCAGGCCGCCGCCGGCGAACGCGTCCGGGTCGAGGTGGCCGAGGACCAGGTCGGCGTCGGTGACCGTGGGCTCCTCGCCGCCCCGGCCGTAGCAGGCGGGGCCGGGGTCGGAGCCGGCCGAGCGCGGCCCGACCCGCAGCGTGCCCGCCCCGTCGATCCAGGCGATGCTCCCGCCGCCCGCGCCGACCTCGGCCAGGTCGATGGCGGGCGCGGCGATCGGCACCCCGGTCCCGGCCCGCCGGCCGCCGAAGCTGCCCCGGCCGCCGACGTGGAACTCCCGGGTGATGTCGGGTTCGCCGCCGCGGATGACGCAGGCCTTGGCGGTGGTACCGCCCATGTCGAAGCTGATCGCGTCGCCCGCCCCGGCACGCACCGCGGCGTCCCGGGCGGCCAGCACGCCCGCGGCCGGCCCGGACTCGATGGTGGCCACCGCGCGGCGGACCGCGCCGCGGGCCGACATCACGTCCCCGCGCGAGTCGGTGACCTGGAGCGGTGCGCGCACCCCGATGGCGTGCAGGGCCTCCTCCAGCCGGGACAGGTAGCGGCCCAGCAGCGGTCCGACGTAGGCCGACATCAGGGTGGTGGCGGCCCGCTCGTACTCGCGCGGCTCCGGCCAGACGTCGCTGGAGAGCGCGATGAACGCGCCCGGTCCGAGCTCGTCGCGGAGGATGCGCGCGGTGCGCCGCTCGTGCCCGGGGTCGGCGTAGGAGTGCAGCAGGCAGACCGAGACGGCGCGGACGCCGCGCCGGGCCAGCGTCCGGGCGACGGCGCGGACCGCGTCCTCGTCGAGCGGGGCGAGCACGGTCCCGTCCGGGCCGACCCGCTCGGGGACCTCGAACCGGTCCTCCGCCGGGACCGGCGGGCCGGGCGGGTCGAACCCCAGGTCGTAGCGGTCCTCTTCGACCCGGGCGTAGCGGCCCAGGCCGAGCACTCCGTCGAAGCCGGCGGTGCTCAGGTGGGCGACCCGCTCACCGGTCCGCTCCAGCACGGCGTTGGTGGCCAGGGTGGTGGCGTGCACGACCCGCTCCACCCGCCCGGGGTCGGCCCGTGCGGCGCGCAGCGCGGACCGGGCGCCGCGCACCGCGGCCTCGACCGGGTCCCGGTGCGTGCTGAGCACCTTGGCCACGGCCGCCCGGCCGTCGCCGCGGACCACCGCGACGTCGGTGAAGGTGCCGCCGACATCGATGCCGAGCGCGTGGCCCGCGCCGGTCCCGCCCGCTCCCGCTGCGCCGCCCATGCCCGGCAGCCTAGGGAAGAGCGCGCGAAAAACCAAGCAGTTGCTTGGCACTATTTCCGCTCCCTCCCCCGGAACAGGAACCCGGTACCGGTTCCGGCCGTCTTTCTTTCCGGAAAACCCGGTCCCGTGGAGCGTGCCGCCGCGGGATTGGGCGACAATGTTCGGGGAGCGGTCGCGATCGACACGGAAGGGCGGTGCGGGGGATGGATCCGGTGACCCTGGTCGTCGGCGGGGCCATCGCGCTGGGCGGGGTCCTCATCGGGAGGATGCTGCCCCGCCGCGAACGCCGGCAGCCCCAGCAGCCTCAGGCGCCGCAGGTCACCGCTCCCCCGGCGGGCGCCAACCCGCAGCCGATCTGCGGCTGCGGCCACCACATCGTCTTCCACGACCAGCGCTCCAAGCTCTGCCAGGCCCAGGTGGTCATCCCCGGCCGCTGGACCGGCCAGGGCTCCGCCGACGGCGTCTACCGGCAGTGCAAGTGCCAGGGCTACCGCGGCCCGATCCCGCTGGACGAGTACTACGCCCCGGACCTGCTCAACGGCGAGTCCTGAGCGGACCCCCCGAGAGACGGCCGGGTGCGCGGCCCCGGCACGGCGACGGCCGGCAGGCGCGAACGGACGGGCGAGCGAGCACCCGCAGTCCCACCTGCCTCCCGGCCGGGGGCGGTGCTCGCCGATCCGGCCCGCGCTCGCGGGGGCAGAAAGCGACATCACGAGAAGAGTCCGGGCCCGCCTCACCAGCAGAAAGGGCGTCGTACCCCTTTTGTCGGGTTCTCGGCGGCGGACGGATCGCCGCGACGCTCCCAGGCCGCGTCCGCGGCGCCTCCGCAGGCGGGCCCGAACCCTCGCTCGGACCCGACCGGAATCCGGTGACCGGCGGCGACGCGTCGGCCCGCCTTCCCCCGGGTACCCCTAGGGCATGGACACGACGACGCTGAACCTGTTCATGCCGATCATCCTGTTCGTGGGCATCGCTCTGATCATGATCGTCGGCACCCTGCTGATGAGGCACGAGAGGAACCGCTCGCACCGCTGACCCCGCCGCTCCGCGGCGCGCCCGCGCGGCGTCCCGCGGCACGGCGGAGGGGGCGCCGCGGCGACGCCCCCTCCCCCTGCTCCGGACCGGCTACCAGCGCAGCCGGACGGCGACCCCGTCGTCCTCGGCGAGGGCCTCGGCCGCCCGCTCCGGCAGCACGGTCACCTCGGTGCCGTTGGCCAGGGCCAGCTCGATCATCCGCTCGCCCATGTCCTTCTCCGCGGCCATGTCGTCGCGGCCCGTCCCCGGGGGCAGCTCGTCCTCCGGGTAGTAGGCGCCGTCCGGGGCGCGGTGCCCGGTGAGGCCGCGGGAGCCGTCCAGGAAGAGCCGGGAGACCCGGCCCTCGCGGAATGCGCCCAGGACGTCGCTGAGCCCGACGGCGCCGGTGCCGCCGGACATCGCCGCGTCCTTGGCCTCCTGGACCGCCTCGGTCGCCCGGCGCACCCGGAGCGCCTCGATCTCCGGTCCGATCCGCGCGGCGATCTCCGGGAGGCCGCTCCCCTCCAGCACGTGCTCCAGCACGACGATGTCGCGCTTGCTGTCCTGGGCGAACCGGCCCTCCAGGGAGCCGGTCAGCCGCCGGTCCCCGGTGATGGCCACCGCGGTCCAGCCGCGCTCGTCGGCGATCTCCTTGAGCCGGGGGCGCATCGCGTTCAGCGAGCGCAGCACCTGCTCGGAGACCTTGCGCTCGTACCGGTCGCCCTTGCCGGAGGCGCGGTTGTACAGGCCGGGCCTGCCGGAGGACGCCGGCGCCCGGTCCGGCCGCCACCCCTCGTCGTCCAGCGTGATGGGCATGCTGGTGACGTCCTCGGCGGAGCCGAATCGCAGGTCGACCACGCGCAGCGCGTCCTGCGAGACGGCCAGCACCCCCGCGGGGGCCCCGGCGGCCATGGCCGCCGCCAGCGGTTTGAGGTAAGCGGTGGAGTCCAGGACCGCGCAGTCCTCCAGCGGCATCTGCACCGTCAGCAACCGCACTTCGTCGGAGCCGATCGGGGCGAACAGGGCCCGCCCCACACCGGATTCGGCACCGCTGTCCAGGACATCGTCGAGCTGCGGGCGCAGCTCCTCCAGCCGGGCCAGGACCGCGGCCTTGCGCTGCTTGTCCCCGTTGGAGGAGACCTCGTTCCGCAGCGCGTTGATCTCGTTGGCGATCTGCAGCCGCCACGCGGGAGAGGAGGACCTGTCCCGGGGGTCTGCGGTGGCGTAGACGGAGAGCACCCCCACCTCGTCCCGCAAGGCCGCCAGATCCCGGAGCGATGTCTGATCAAGGTGCACGATGATCATCCCGCCAATCTTCAGCGTTGTGCTCCCCCCGGATACCGGGGCGAGATCTCTTCCCTGCTTAACAGGAGACCAGGGGGCGGATCAACGATCGGTCGGCGCCGTCTCATACCAGAACCAAGAAATCGGCCCGCCGCCGGGTCCCCGCCCTGGCGCCCCGGCGTGACAACCGCCCGGCGCCGCAGGAGAATGCGGCGTGGACCATTCGACGACGTTGGACAAGGCATCGTGACCACCTCTATCGAACAGCGGATCGCCGAGGAGCTCGGCGTCGGCGGGCACCAGACGGCCGCCGCGATCGGGCTCCTCGACGACGGCAGCACCGTCCCGTTCATCGCCCGGTACCGCAAGGAGGCCACCGGCGGGCTGGACGACGCCCAGCTGCGCACCCTCGAAGAGCGCCTGCGCTACCTGCGCGAGCTGGAGGAGCGCCGGGCCGCCGTACTGGAGTCGATCCGCTCCCAGGGCAAGCTCGACGAGGAGCTGGAGGCCCGGATCGGCGCCGCCGACACCAAGGCGCGCCTGGAGGACATCTACCTGCCCTACAAGCCGAAGCGGCGGACCAAGGCGCAGATCGCCCGGGAGGCCGGCCTGGAGCCGCTGGCCGACCTGCTGCTCGGCGACCCCGGGCAGGAGCCGCAGGCCGCGGCGGCCGGCTACGCCGACCCGGAGAAGGGCGTCGCCGACGCGCAGGCCGCCCTGGACGGGGCGCGCGCGATCCTGGTCGAGCGGTTCGCCGAGGACGCCGACCTCATCGGCGAGCTGCGCGAGCGGGTGTGGTCGCGGGGCCGCCTGGTCGCCGCGGTCCGCGAGGGCAAGGAGGAGGCCGGCGCGAAGTTCGCCGACTACTTCGACTTCGCCGAGCCGCTGGCGAAGCTGCCCGCGCACCGGGTGCTGGCGATGTTCCGCGGCGAGAAGGAGGAGGTGCTCTCGCTCACCGTCGACCCGGAGCCGGAGGGCGCCGCCGAGGAGGCCCCGGCCGGGCCGAGCTCCTACGAGCGCTCCATCGCCTCCCGGTTCGGCATCGCCGACCGGGGCCGGCCGGGCGACGCCTGGCTGCGCGACACGGTCCGCTGGGCCTGGCGCACCCGGGTGTTCGTCCGGCTCGACATCGACCTGCGGATGCGGCTCTGGCAGGCCGCCGAGGACGAGGGCGTCCGGGTGTTCGCCGCCAACCTGCGCGACCTGCTGCTCGCCGCGCCGGCCGGGGTCCGCCCCACGCTCGGCCTGGACCCGGGGCTGCGCACCGGGGTGAAGGTGGCGGTGACCGACGGCACCGGCAAGGTCGTCGCCACCGACACGGTCTACCCGCACGCGCCGCGCAACCGGTGGGACGAGTCGATCGCGGCGCTGGCGAAACTGGCCGCCGAGCACGCGGTGGAGCTGGTGGCGATCGGCAACGGCACCGCCTCCCGGGAGACCGACCGGCTCGCCGCCGACCTGATCAAGCGGCACCCGGAGCTGAAGCTGACCAAGGTGACGGTCTCCGAGGCGGGCGCCTCGGTCTACTCCGCCTCGGCGTTCGCCTCCCAGGAGCTGCCCGATCTGGACGTCTCGCTGCGCGGCGCGGTGTCCATCGCCCGCCGGCTGCAGGACCCGCTGGCCGAGCTGGTCAAGATCGACCCGAAGTCGATCGGGGTCGGCCAGTACCAGCACGACATCTCCGAGGTGAAGCTCTCCCGGTCACTGGACGGCGTGGTGGAGGACTGCGTGAACGCGGTCGGCGTGGACGTCAACACCGCGTCGGCTCCGCTGCTGAACCGGGTCTCCGGCATCGGCTCCAGCCTGGCCGAGAACATCGTGGCGCACCGGGACGCCAACGGCCCGTTCGCCTCCCGCACCGCGCTGAAGGAGGTGCCGCGGCTCGGTCCGAAGGCGTTCGAGCAGTGCGCCGGCTTCCTCCGCGTCCAGGGCGGCGACCCGCTGGACGCCTCCGCGGTGCACCCGGAGTCCTACCCGGTGGCGCGGAGCATCGCCGAGGCCGCCGGCACCGACGTGGCGTCGCTGATCGGCGACACCTCGGCGCTGTCCCGGCTGCGTCCGGAGGACTTCACCGGCGGCGGCGTGGGCCTGCCCACCGTCACCGACATCCTCTCCGAGCTGGAGAAGCCCGGCCGGGACCCGCGTCCGGCGTTCGCCACCGCCTCCTTCAAGGAGGGCGTGGAGACGCTGAACGACCTGGAGCCCGGGATGATCCTGGAGGGCACCGTCACCAACGTCGCCGCGTTCGGCGCGTTCGTCGACGTCGGTGTGCACCAGGACGGCCTGGTGCACGTGTCGGCGCTGGCCAAGCGGTTCGTCTCCGACCCGCGCGAGATCGTCAAGCCCGGCGACATCGTCCGGGTGAAGGTGCTCGACGTGGACGTGCGCCGCAAGCGGATCTCGCTGACCATGCGGCTGGACGACGAGGTCGGCGGCAGGCCGTCCGGTGAGGACGCCGAGCGCCGCGGCGGCGACCGCTCCGCCGCACCGAAGGGGGGCGGCCGCTCCGGCAAGGGCGGCCGCAAGGGCGGCGGCCGCGACTCCCGCCGCTCCGCCGAGCCCTCCGGCGCCATGGCCGACGCCCTCCGCCGCGCCGGCCTGGACCCGTCCAAGCGCAACTGATCCGCCCGGGACGGAAGGGGCCCTCCGCCGCATCGCGCGGCGGAGGGCCCACCGTTCTCGACCGGCGCAGAGGCATTTTCAGTCGGCGAGGAAATGCGTCACCCGGAACACGAGGATCACGTCCTCCCGGTAGTCCTCCTGGTACCAGAGGACGACGTTTCCTTCGGCGAAGCTCTTGAGGTTGGAGACCGACTCGGTGATGTCGAAGGCGTGACCGACGCGCCGGGCTCCGACCGCATCGGTGATGCGCTGTGCCAGTACTTCAACCTCCGTGCGCTGCCACTCGGACAGGCCGCCCACGGCGTACTGCGCATCGGGAACGTACTCCCATGTCCGGTCGCTCACGCTCAGGCCCCTGCCTCAGCCGTGGAGGCGGCCAGGATCCGCGCGATCTCCTCCGCGGCCGAACGGCGGAGGCTGCGGTCGTCGCTATCGGCGATCACCCGCTCGCACTCGCGCAGCCGGGCCGCCCGCTCCGGATGCCGGGTCACCGCCACCCAGGTCCACCAGTGCTCCACGAACTGGCGTCCGGGCAGGAGGCTGTACTCCTGTCTCGCCTGTTCCATGGCGCTTGCCCAGTGGGAATCGAACTTCGCCACCGCCTCGGGGGCCAGTCGGGCGACGGCGATGCGGAGGGCGGCCGGTGTCTTCTCCGGCATGGGGATGACCGGATCGACGGAAGCCGAGTTGTGCACGCCCATGGCGTTCGCTCTCCTTATCCCCGGCGGAGCCGGTGGCCTGCCGTGTGGACTCGAGAGTACCGAAGGGATCCGCTCGGCTTCCCGCCTCACGGAACTCCAGTATCCCCGTGGCGCCTTGGGCCCGTTCCGGAGGCGGCCGTGGCGCGGGCCCTGGATCAGCCGCCGGTGAAGAGCCCGGACAGCCCGCCCTCCAGCAGGTCGAAGGCGTCCTCGGCGCGGCGGCGGGCGTCCGGGGCGACCGCGTCGGCCGCTTCGCCGGCGAGCATCCGGGCGCTGGTGTCCTCGCCCAGGACGCGCTGGACCGCGGTGACCTGGGCGGCGGCGGTGCGGGCCGGCCCCGGGGGCGCCCCGGCCTCGGCGAGGGCCTCGGCCAGCGCCTTCTCGCCCCGCGACAGGTAAGCGGGGAGCCGGGCGGCCAGCGCCGGGGTCCCGTACAGCAGCCGCTGGTACTCCAGGACCTCCGGTGAGTCGTTGAGGCCGGTCGCCGGGTCGCGCCGGTCGAGGGCGCCCAGGTAGTGGGTGCGCAGCGCGGCCATGGGCGCGGTGCCGTCCGGGCGGGCGCGCACCACCCGGGCCGACTCGTCCTCGTGGTCGGCGATCCGGTGCAGGACCAGGTCCTCCTTGCTGGGGAAGTAGGCGAACAGGGTGGGCTTGGAGATCTGGGCCGCGGCGGCGATCCGGGCCACCGGGACCCGGTCGTACCCCTCCGCGGCGAACAGCGCGATCGCCGCCTCCGAGATCGCCTCCCGGGTCCGCCGCCGCTTCGTCTCCCGCAGTCCGATGCGCTCCGCCATGCCGCCATCCTACTTCGCCACTGACCCGGTCAATAATTTAACCGAGTTAAGATATCGGCATGGAGACCGCACCCTCATCGGAGATCCGCACCGAACGGGCCCGGCTGGCCGCCGCCCGCGACGCACTGCGCCGGATGCGCGAGGACGTCCTCGCCACCGAGGCCTCGCTCGGCGACGCCGTGGTGGACAAGTACACCAACGCCGTGCTGCGCCGCTCCCGGGAGCAGCGCGCCGAACTCCTCGCCGACCTGCCCGACGTACCGCTCTTCTTCGGCCGGCTGGCCTACCCGCGCGGCCGGCTGTTCGACGACGGGGGCGGGCCGCGGGACGGCGACCGGCCGGACTCCCCCGACCTCGGCTACATCGGACGCCGCAACGTGCACGACGGCACCGGCACCCCGGTGGTGCTGGACTGGCGGGCGCCCGTCGCGGCGGCCTTCTACCGGGCGAGCCCGCGCGACCCGATGGGCGTGCTGGCCCGCCGCCGGTACGGGTTCGGCGCCGGCGGGGAGCTCACCGCCTTCGAGGACGAGGACCTCACCGCCCCCGGGCCGGACGCCGCGCCCGGCGGCGCCGAGGAGGCCGCGCCCGGCGGCGCCGAGGAGGCCGCGCCCGGCGGCGGGCTGCTGGCCGCCGAGATCGAGCGGCCCCGCACCGGCCCGATGCGCGACATCGTCGCCACCATCCAGCCCGAGCAGGACGACCTGGTCCGCGCCCCGCTGGAGGCCACGCTGTGCGTGCAGGGCGCTCCCGGCACCGGCAAGACCGCCGTCGGCCTGCACCGCATCGCCTACCTGCTCTACACCGAGCGGCAGCGCCTGGCCCGCTCCGGGGTGGCCATCGTCGGCCCCAACCGCTCCTTCCTCTCCTACATCCGCAACGTGCTGCCCGCCCTGGGCGAGGTCCGGGTCGAGCAGACGACGCTGGCCGGGCTGCTCGGGCTGGGGGAGGCCCGGGGCACCGACACCGCCGAGGCCGCCCGGGTCAAGGGCGGCGCCCGGATGGCCGAGGTGATCCGCCGCGACCTGCGGTCGCTGCTCCGCGAACCGGAGGAGGAGATCACCGTGGCGGTGGGCGCCCGCCGGTACCGGGTCCCCGCCGAGGACGCCGCCGCGCTCTTCGGCGACCTCACCGCGCAGGACCTGCCCTACGCGGCCGGGCGCGAACTGCTCGCGCAGCGCATCGCCGCCGCGGTCCAGTCCGCCATGGAGCGCGCCGGTCGGCCCTGCGACGCGCGCACCCGCGCCCGCCTGGCCCGCTCCCGGGAGGTCGCCTCCGCGGTGGCCGCGATCTGGCCCAAGGCCGACCCGGTCCGGCTGGTCCTCGGCCTGCTCACCGACCCCGGCCGGCTGGCCCGCGCCGCCGAGGGCCTGCTCACCCCCGAAGAGCAGGAGGCGATCCTGCTCCCCGGCCGCCCCCGCGGCCCCAAGAGCGCCCGCTGGTCCGAAGCCGACCTCGCCCTCATCGACGAGGCCGCCTGCCTGATCGAGCGGCCGGATCCGGTCGGCCACCTGGCGGTCGACGAGGCGCAGGACCTCAGCCCGATGCAGTGCAGGGCGCTGGCCCGGCGGGCGGGGGCCGGGTCGGCCACCGTGCTGGGCGACCTCGCCCAGGCCACCCGGCCCGGCGCGGTGCGCGACTGGGACGAGCTGCTGGCGCACCTGGGCCGCCCCGGCGCCGAGCGCGCGGTGCTGGACCGCGGCTACCGGGTCCCCGCGCAGATCATCGACTTCGCCGCCCGGCTCCTCCCGCGCATCGCCCCCGGCCTGGGCGCCCCCTCCTCGGCCCGCCGCACCCCCGGTTCGCTGCGGCTGACCCGCGCCGCCCCCGGCGGCCTGGCCGCCGCCGCGGCCGCCGCGTGCGCCGACGCCCTGCGCGCGGACGGCTCGGTCGGGCTGATCGCCGCCGACGCCGGCCTGCCGGACCTGCGCCGCGCCCTGATCGACGCCGGGCTGGCGGCCGCCCTGCTCGGCACCGACGAGAACGCCATGGAGGCCGAGCGCCTGGTCTGCGTCCCGGCCTCGCTGGCCAAGGGCCTGGAGTTCGACACCGTGGTGGCGGCCGAACCGGCCGCCATCGCCGCGAGCGCCCCCGGCGGCCCCGACCGCGGCCTGCGCCTGCTCTACGTGGCCCTGACCCGCGCGGTGACCCGGCTGCACGTGGTGCACGCCGAGCCGCTGCCGGGCGCCCTGGCCGAACCGGGCATCCGAGCCGCTGCCGCGGGCCCGGCACGGAAGTAGGGGCGGCGGGTCAGAGCCGGTCGTCCGGGTCCCGGGGGTCGACCAGCGGCGGGGGCTCCGGGGCGGTCGGCTCTTCCGAGGGCGGCGGGGGCGGCCCTGGCGACGCCTGCGGGGCCGGGGCGCCCTCGTCCGGGGCGGCGGGGCCGCCGGAGGCCCGGTGCAGGCGGAGCCCGAGCCAGCTGGAGAGCAGCAGGACCGCGCCGGCGACCAGGAGGACGCCGGCCGCCGACATCTCGCCGTCGGTGAGGTACCAGACGAGCTGCGGGACGCCGGCGGTCACCGCGATGATCCCGAAGACGAGCGCGGCGCCCGGGCCGCGGCCCGCGCCGGCCCTGCTCCGCCAGAGCACGTGGCAGGCGAACAGGGCGGCCGCCAGCACGAGCACCCCGAGGTGGTTGAACGGCTCGGTGAGGAACTCGGCGCCGGCGAAGGCGGTCGCCGCGCCCAGGCCGACGGCGGTCCCGCGCTCCCGCACCGCCCCGGCGAAGGCCAGGCCGATCCAGACCGCGCCCAGCGCGGCCAGCGCCAGCCCGGTGGTGTTCACCATGGCGTCCTGGGCCGCGGCGTACCCCGGATCCTCGTAGTCCTGGACGGCGCCGGTGATCCGGTAGGCGCTCTCCCAGGCCGAGGAGCCGACCAGGAAGGCGCTCATCCCCCAGGCCGCGACCGCTCCCGGGGCCGAGCGCAGCGCCGCGTAGCCCGCCGCGGCCGCCGCCAGGCCGACCGCCGAGGCGGCGATCTGCGGGGTGAGGGAATCATGGGAGTCCACCAGCTCCTCCGCCCACACCCCCACCGCGAGCGACGCGGCGACCGCGGCCAGGGCGAACAGGGTGCCGCCGATCCGGCGGCGCACCGCGGGGGGCTCGGTTCCCGGCCGGAGCGCGCGCGGCCCGCCGGCCATCACCGTCCCGGCGGCCGCGAGCACCGGGACCAGGGCCGCGAGCAGCAGCGCCCGGGCGGTCGGGGTGATCGCGTCCCAGGCGGTCGCCATGAAGACCGCCACCGCGGCCAGCACCAGGGCGCCGCCGACGTAGCCGACGGCCTCGGCCCAGCGCACCTGGGGCCGGGCCTCGGCGCCCTCCAGGGCCGCGCCGACCGCGGCGGCCTGCTCGCGGGTGATCACCCCCTCGGCGACCAGCCGGTCCAGCGCCTCGCCTCTGGCGCCCCGCGGCTCCTCCGCCACTGCGCACCGCCCTTCCTCGTCCGCTCCGGCCCCTCGCCCCGGGGCCTTCCCGCTGCCGGTGTCCGCACGCCATCCCAGCACACGAAAGCCCCGGGGGGATGAGTACGGATGCTCATCCCCCCGGGGCGCCGGCACCGGGCCCGGCGGGTCCCCGCCGGGGGTGGTACCGGGCGGGCGGGGCCGCGCGGACGGAGCGCGGCCCCTCCCTGTCAGCCGCCGTATTCGGCGCGGATCCGGTCGGCGAACCGGGCGAAGTCGGCGCCGTGCAGGAACGCCGAGGTCATGGTGCCCGGGTCGGCGGTGCCCTTGCCCGCGATGTCGAAGGCGGTGCCGTGGTCCACCGAGGTGCGCAGGATCGGCAGGCCCACGGTGACCGAGATGGTGCCGTCGAAGTCGTAGGTCTTCGCGGCGATGTGGCCCTGGTCGTGGTACTGCGACAGCACCCCGTCGTAGCGGCCCTGGAGCAGCTGGTGGAAGACGGAGTCGGCGGGCACCGGACCGGAGACGCCGGCGCCGCGGGCGCGCATCCGCTCCACCGCCGGGGCCAGGTGCACGATCTCCTCGTCGCCGAAGGCGCCGTTCTCCCCGCCGTGCGGGTTGATCGCGGCGACCGCCAGGCGCGGCTCGTCGTGGCCGAAGACCCGGAGCGCGGTCAGCGCCTCTTCGATCGCGGTGACCTGCTGCTCCTCGCTGACCTGGTCGAGGGCCTTGCGCAGGGACAGGTGCCGGGTGGCGAAGAAGATCTTCTTGCCGCGCACCACGAACATGGTGGTCTGGCGGGTGACCCCGGTCAGCGCGCCGAGCATCTCGGTGTGGCCGAGGTGCTCGCTGCCCGCCGCCCAGATGGCCTCCTTGTTGATCGGGCCGGTGACGATGCCCGCCACGTCGCGCTCCATCGCGGCCTTGGCCGCCACCTCGATGGCGCGCACCGCGGCGGTGCCGGCGCGGGCGTCCACCTCGCCCCAGGGCAGCTCGGCACCGCCGAGGGAGTCGATGTCGTAGCAGTCGATCACGCCCTCCTCCTCGGCGGGCAGGTCGTTCCAGGAGGAGAAGCCGCGGACTCGGACGTCGAGTCCGCAGACCCGCACGGCGCGGCGGAGCACGGCCGGGTCGGCCACCACCACGCCGCGCGCCGGGGCGCCGGTTCCCACCGAGGCGAGGGTGCGCACGGTGATCTCCGGGCCGATGCCGACCGGGTCGCCGACGGTCACGGCAAGGGTCGGTCGTTCAGTCATATTCGGGTCTTCCTCCCTGTCGCCGGGCGGGCGCTCCCCTTGTCGCGCCCCGCCCGTGTTCCGTTCGCGCCGGCCGGGCTATTCGCGCCCGGCTCCGGATTCAGCGGTGCGGGGGCGGGCTCCCAGCTCCGCCGGGACGGTGCGGGCCCGCGCCCGGACCTCCCGGCGGAGCCGGCCGAGGCATTCCGCCGCGGTCCCGTCGTCGCCGACCAGGCCGCCCTTGGTGACCACCGGCGTGCCGTCCAGCGGGCCGCCGGCCAGCCGGCCGTGCACGGCCAGCGGCACGACCTCCCCGCCGACCTCGAAGGCGTGCGAGCCGAGCTCCTCCAGTACCGCCGAGGTGACGTCGCCGCCGCTGGTGTAGAGGCCGCCGGGGGCGGTGCGCACGCCGCGCACCGCCTCGGCGACCAGCCCGGCCAGCAGGCCCGGCAGGGCCCGCTTGGCCTCGAAGGAGAGTTCGACGACGTCCTGGGCGGTGGAGGCGGTGCGCACCACGACCGCCTCCGGGAAGGCCGCGTCCTCCAGGTGCGCGGCGAGCCGGGCGCGCACCGCGTCGGCGTGCCCGGCGCCGCCGCCGGTGAGGGCGCGCGCGTCCACGTCGACGAAGCGCACGCCGCCCGCGCGGGCCAGCGCGTCCAGCTGGCGGCGGGTGAGCTCGGTGGCGCTGCCCACCACCGCGAGCAGCGGCCCGGCGGCGGTGCCGCCGCCGGTCAGGCCGAGCGCCTCGGCCAGCAGCGCCCCGGACGGGCCGGGGTCGACGGCCACCCACACGGTGCCGTCCCTGCGGTGCACCTCGGCGGCGGCCCGGGCGGTGTCGGCGATGTGCTCCTCGGTGAGCGCGTCGCAGAGCACCACCGGCTCGTCCCCTTCTGCCAGCCGGTCGGCCAGGTCGGGGCCGGTGACGTCGCGCAGCGACACCCGGCGCACCGCGAGCGGGCTCTGCCGGGCGACGATGTCGGCGACGACGCTTCCGGTGACCGGGCTGAGCGGGTCCACCGCCAGCTCGGTGCGCTCCAGCGGCACGCCGTCGAGCAGCTGCACGCCGTCCACGGTGACCCGGCCGGAGGCGGGGAACGCCGGGGCGAACAGCGCGCGGACCCGGGCCGCGGCCGGGGTGCGCCCGCGCACCGCCCGCCAGGCGGCCTCCAGTTCCGCGCCGACGTTGCCGCGCAGTGTGGTGTCGGTGCGCTTGACGACCAGCGGCACCGGTCCGACCCCGGCGATCACCTCGCCGACCAGCGCGGCCGCCTCGTCCGCGGGCAGGTGCCGGCTGTCCAGGTCGACCACGACCGCGTCGAACTCGGCGGCCGCCCGGGGCGCGTGCCGCGGGGCGACCGTGGCCACCCGCATGCCCGCGCGGGCGAACCGGGCGCCGGTGGCGTTGGCACCGGTGAGGTCGTCGGCGACGACGAGTACCTGGGCCATATCGGACTCCTATCCCAGGATGAGGGCGGTCACGCCCAGGAGGGGCAGGCTGGCCAGCCACAGCACGGTCGTCATGCCGCTCCACATCTTCATCGCCGGGACCCCGGAGAGCCCGGTGAACCGGGTGACCACCCAGAAGTAGGAGTCGCTGACGTAGGAGAAGACGAAGGAGCCGGAGCAGGCGGCGAGCACCGCGAGGGTGGGTTCGATCCCGCCCGCCTCCACCAGCGGGGCGCTGAGCGTGGCGGCGGTGATGATGGCGACCGTGCCGGACCCCTGCGCCAGCCGGACGAAGGTGGCGATCAGGAACGGGACCAGGAGCATCGGCACCGGCCAGCCGGCCACCGCGTCGGCGAGCGCGTCGCCCACCCCGGACTGGCGGAGCACCTCGCCGAAGGCGCCGCCCGCGCCGGTGACGAAGACGATCATGCCGGCCGAGGAGGCGGCCGCGGTCAGCCAGCCGACCACGGTGGCGCGCGGCGTGCCCTTGGCGGGCAGCAGGTAGACGGCGATGACCAGGCCGACCAGCAGGGCGATGGGCGGGGCGCCGATGAAGGCGAACACCTCGGCGACCGCGGTGCCCTCGGCGACGGCGGCGCTGACGGTCTGGCCGATGATCAGGCCGAGCGGCAGCAGCAGCGGGATGAGCGCGCGGAAGGCGCCGACCCGCGGGTCCGCGGGCTCCTCGGTGATCGGCCGGCCGTCGGCGGTGAGCGGCACCCCCGCGTCGGCGTCGCCGGCCGCGGTGCCGGCCCCGACCAGGTTCGGGTCCAGGTGGCGCTCGAGCCGCGGCCCCATGATCCGGGCGTAGACCACCACGACCGGGACGAGCAGCAGCGCGAAGACCGAGCCGGCGACGACCACCGTGCCCATGTCGGCGTGGAGCAGGCCCACCGCGGCCAGCGGCCCGGGGGTGGGCGGCACCAGGTGGTGGGTGATGGACAGCCCGCCGGCCAGCGCCAGCGAGAGCACCACCAGCGGCTTCCCGTACCGCCGGGCCAGGGACTTGGCCAGCGGGTGCAGGATGACGAAGCCGGAGTCGCAGAAGACCGGGACGGAGACCACGGCGCCGGTGGCGGTCATGGCGGCGTCCTCACGGCCCTTGCCGGCCATCCGGACGAACATCTTGGCGAGCGCGTCGGCGCCGCCGCTCTCCTCCAGGACCTTGCCGATCATCACGCCCATGGCGATGACGATGCCGATCCCGGCCAGGGTGTTGCCGAAGCCGGTGGTGATGTGGCCGATCAGCTCGGCCGCCGGGACGCCCGCTACGGCGCCGGTTACCAGGGCGCCCGCCAGCAGCCCGACGAAGGCGTCCAGGCGGCTCCAGAGGATGAGCGCGACGGCGGAGGCCACGCCCAGCAGCAGGGCCGCCAGAAGGAGCGGATCCATGTCCGTTCCCCTTTCTCACGGTGGGGATGTCAGCCGGTCCGGCCGGGGGTGCGGGGTGCTTCCGGGGCCGGGACGATGAGGGGGGTGCAGTTCGGGTCGGCCTCGATCGCGCGGCGGGCCGCGGGGGCCAGCCCGTCGTCGGTGATCAGGGTGTAGGGGCCGGGGATCAGGGCCCAGTGCGGTTCGGCGTCGGCGCCGATCTTGGTGGAGTCGGCGACGACCACGGTGCGCCGTGCGGCGCGCGCCTGGAGCTCCTTGGCCGCGGCCAGCTCCGGGCTGGGGCAGTTGATGCCGCGCCCGGGGACCAGGCCGTCGGCGCCGAGGAAGGCGATGTCGGCGCTGACCCGCTCCAGGACGCCGCGGACGTACTCGCCGACCATGGCGCCGCGGCGGCGCCGCAGCCGGCCGCCGACCAGGATCAGCTCGATCCCCTCCGCGTCGAGCAGCGCGGACATGGGGCCGGTGCCGGTGGTGAGCACGGTGGGGCCGGACCGGCCGGCCAGCCGCTCCGCGATGAAGGCGGTGGTGCTGCCGGCGTCGAGGAGGACCATGTGGTCGTCCTCGATCATCTCTGCGGCCCGCTCGGCGATGCGCCGCTTGGCGGGGGCGTTCTGCCGGCCCTTCTGCACCCAGGACAGCTCGCCGCCGACGGGCGCGGGCACCGCGCCGCCGTGCGTGCGCACCACCCGGCCGGCCTGCTCCAGCTCGGTCAGGCCGCGCCGCACCGTGGACGGGCTGACGCCGAGCTCCCGGGCGAGGTCGTCGACCCGCTCCACCCCGTCGGTCACCGCGTCCAGCAGCTTCTGGTGCCGCACCGCGCCCCCTTCGTGCTCATTTCAAGCAGGTTTCTCGCGCAAGAATGACCGAAATGAGCATGAAGCGCAAGTCTCACCTCGATGAACTGCGCATTACACGCAGTAGCCGGCCCCCGTCCCGCGCACCGGGATCCCCTGCGGCGCCGGGCGGGCCGGATCCCGCCGCCCCCGACCCGGCGGGCGGACCGGCCCCGGAAATCCGGTCCGGACCGCCCCGGCCCGGAGCGCGCACGGCTCGCGGTTCCGGCTCCGCCGCGACCGCCGCGTACCCTGGTCCCGCCTCCCTCCGGCCGGCGGAGCGGGGCCGGGCCGGAGCGCGGAACCGCCTGCGGCAGCGGCGCATCCCACCTCAGAGACCCCCGCACCCCCACCCCCGAGGAGCGGCCATGTTCCCCGAATACCTGCACGCCGGCTGGCTGCTGTCGGCCGCTGGAGCGGTGCTCACCGCGATCGGAGCGGTGTGGGGGGCGCGCCGGCTGCGCACCGCGCGCTCGCTGATCCCGGTCGCCGTGGTGCGCGTGACCGAGGAGCGGGGCGCCGAGGTGGCCGGCACCGACCCGCACCGCCCTGCCGAGGGCGTGCTGGAGGAGGCCGGCCCCTGCCTCTTCCCCGGCGACGAGCTCTCGGTGCGCCCGTCCCGGCGTGCGCCGGGCCGCTACGCCGCCGCCCCGCGCCCGGCCGAGGCGCTCTGGGCCGGGTTCCTCGCCTACGGCGTGCTGCTGCTCGCGCTGGGCGCGCACGCCTTGGCCCAGGCGCCCGACTCCCCCGCCGCGAGCCCGCTGCGCATGGTGGGCGCGGTCTTCTCCGCCCTGCCGTTCCTGGCCGCCGGGAAACTCGCCGGGGTGCTCGCCCTGATCCTCCGCGGCACCCGGGTGCGGGGCCGGGTCGCCGCCTTCCGGCGCCACCCGCACGTCCGGTTCAACGACAGCCCGGCCTCCCAGGCCCAGGTGGAGTACGAGTACGCCGGTGCCGTGCGCCGCGCGTGGAGCCCGGCCTCCTACGCCTCTTCCCTCGGCGCGGGCCGCCCGGTGACCGCCTGGGTCGACGACCGCTCCCCCGTCTCGGTCCTCACCCTCGGCACCGGCCTGTTCGTCTTCCTCGTCATCGGGCTCGTCCCCGCGCCCCTGGGCCTCGCCTTCCTGCTCGGCCCGATCTGGCTGGGCTGACCCGGCTCCGCGCACGCCCCGGAGGCCCCGGGCCGCCCGGCCTCGGGCTCCCCGAGGACCTGCACGGGAAAGAGCCGGGGCCCGGCCTCCCCTCCCCACCACGACCGCGAAGGCGGTGGCCCCGAGCGGGCGCGACCGGGCTCCTGCGGCCGGGCCGCGGAGGACGCCCCCGGGAGCGGAAAGGGGCGGCGGACGGCCCGGTCAGTCCCCCTCCCCCGCCGCCCCGCCCGGAACCGCCAGGGTGATCAGCGCGAACACCGCCAGCGCCAGCAGCTCCAGGCAGGCCGCGGCGAGCAGCGCCCCGGTGAGCGAGCGGGCGGCCAGCGGCCCGGCCAGCGCCGCCCCGGCGGCGAACGCGGTGATCTTCAGGCTGGCCCCGGTGGTGAAGACGCTCCCCCGCACCCGCTCGTCGGAGGCCTGGTGCCGGACCCGGAACAGCGCGGTCAGCTGCGGCCCCTGGGCGATGCCGATCAGCAGCGCCGCCCCCGCCAGCGGCCACCCGCCGGTCGCCGACGCGGCCAGGAGCACCGCGCAGGCCAGCAGCGCGCTGCTCGCCCAGAGCACGGTGCCGGGCCGCACCGGGGGCGGCCGGCGGGCCAGGACCGCGTTGGCCGCCAGCGACGCCGCCGCGGCGAGCGCCATCATCAGCGCTCCCCGCTCGGCCCCGCCGAGCAGGGCCGCACCGAGCAGCGGCCAGCACACCACCAGCATCCCGTCCTGGGCGGCGGAGAGCGTGGTCGCCGCGGTCGCCCGAGCGGGCTCCCGACCACGGAAGAGGGCGGCCGCCCCCGCGAGCGGCCCGACCGGCGCCGGGTGCTCCGCGCCGCCTCCACCCGGGAACGGCCCCCGCCGCACCCCGCCTCCGGCGCCGGCCGAAGGCCGCCCCTGCCGCGTACCCCCTCCGCCACCGGAACGGCCTGCGGCCCCGCCCTGCCGCGCACCGTTCCCGCCACCGGAGCCTCCCGGAGGCCCGCCCGGGCGCGCGTCGCCCCCGTCCCGGCCCCGTGGCCGGCCGGGCGGCACCCCTGTCCCGTACCGCAGGGCGGCGGCCCCTTTTCGCCCGGCAGGGACCAGGCGAACGGCACCGCCGCGGCCAGCAGCAGTACCGCCAGTGCCACCGCCGCGCCCGTCCCGGCCGCCTCTGCGGCCAGGCCGACCAGGGCGGGGCCGACCAGGCCCGCGACCCCGAAGGTCATCGCGTCCAGGGCGCTCGCCCGGGCGAGGCGGGCCGCTCCGGCCGCCCGCCCCAGCCGGGAGCTCCACCCGCCGGCCACCGCCGGGCCGAGCAGTCCCGCGCCGACCGCCACCGCGGCGGCCGCCGCGAGCGGAGCCCGCCCCAGCAGCAGCGCGACCGCCCCGATGCCGGCCGCGTACCCGGCGAGCATCCCGGCCAGCACCCGGCCCGGCCGGCGGCCGCGGTCCAGGACCGCCCCCACCAGCGGCCCGCCGACCACCGCGGCGACGGCCAGCCCGGCCGGCAGCGCCGAGGCCGCGGCCGCCGACCCGGTGACCGCCAGCCCGGCCAGCACCAGCGCGGGCTTGGCCATCTCCTCGCCGATCCGCGCCGCCCCCGCCCCCGCCAGGTAGCCGCCCAGGCCGGTACGCCGCCCGCCGCGCCCCTCCGCGCCCGGTCTCCCCGCATCAGGTCTTTCCATGACCGGCGACGCTACGGCGGTAACGGTGGTACGCCTAGACTGCGTTACATCCGCCCGCACCTGACCGAACGGGGGAGCCATGCCCGACGGCGTCACCGGCCTGCTCGCCGGCCGCTCCGTGCGCGCGGTCGCCGAGCGCACCACCGACCTGGTCAACCTGCTCGCCGGAGCGGAGGAACCGCCGCTGGAGGCGGTGGCCGAGACCCTGCGCGCGCACGGCGAGACCGACCCGCTCGACCTCGCCCCCGCCGACCTCCCCGCGCTGGCCGATGCGGCCCGCCGGCTGCGCACCGCCCTGCTCGCCGACGATCTCGCCGAGGCCTCCCGCCGGGTCAACGCCCTGCTCGCCGAGGCGGCCCATCCGCCCCGGCTCACCGACCACCACGGCACCGCCCACTGGCACCTGCACATCGACGCCCGGGACGACGCCCCCTGGGCCGACTGGCTGCTCACCTCGGGCGCCCTGGCCATCGCCCAGCTCATCGCGGACCGCCAGCGCCTCCCCGGCGGCCGCTGCGCCGCCCCCGGCTGCCCCCGCGTCTTCCTCGCCTCCGGCGCCGCCCCGCGCCGGTTCTGCTCCCCCCGCTGCGCCACCCGCACCCGCGTCGCCGCGCACCGCCGCCGCAGGGGGTGAAGCCCGGTGGTCAGCCGGGGCGGAGATGATGGACGGCGTCTTCAGTGGCTCGGAAGACGGGGCGGTCCGACCGTGAGCGGCTTCCCGTTCGGCGTCCCAACGCAAGAACGCCGGTCCCTGCGGACCGGCGTTCTTCGAGGTGGGCGATACTGGGTTCGAACCAGTGACCTCTTCGGTGTGAACGAAGCGCGCTACCGCTGCGCCAATCGCCCTTGCTGCACACCGACTTTAGCGCACCCGCGGAGTCGTCGGGAAATCCATCGCCCGTGTTCCGGTGTGCCGCATCTCTCTGCGGGCCGTCAGTGCGGGGCGTCCGCGGTGAAGGCGTCGGCCAGTGCGGTGACGGTGTGCCGGATGCGGATGCGGACGCCGCTCTCGTCCTCGGCGGTGAGCACCAGGTGGTGCAGGACGCCGACGAGTGCGAGGGCCAGTGCGCCGGGGTCCGCCGAGGGGGGCAGGCGGCCGAGGCGCCGCTCTTCCGCGAGGTAGGCGGCGGTGGCGCTCTCGATCGCGTCGAGGCCGGCCGTCCGCTCGCCGAGGATCGCGCGGACCCGCTCGGCCAGTTCCGGGCGGGAGGCGAGCAGCCGCACCGGTGCCAGCAGGGCGGTCGGCGGGGTGGCGAGCAGCGCGTCGCGGAGGTTGCCGGCGACGGTGCCCGAGCCGGCCCGGTCCGGCAGCGCGACGGCCTCGGCGGAGATCAGGAAGGCGCGGTCGACGGCGTAGTCGGCGAGGAACGCGTCGAAGTCGGCGAAGTGCCGGTGCAGCAGCCCGATCGCGACCCCGGCCTCGGCGGTGACGGACCGGCCGCTGAGCCTGGCGGGTCCGTCTCGGACGATCACCCGCTCGGCGGCGGCGAACAGGTGCTGCCGGACCTCCGGAATGGCGACGCCCCTTGGCATGCCGACCAGTCTATGCGCCCGGTGCGCGGTGCGCTCCCGGCGACTTGCCCCAGAATGAACATGTGTTCATACTTGGCATGGGCAACCGTTCGTACCCGGCTCGGAGATGGTGGAGGCAGCGATGGCGGACATCGGCGGCGGGCGGCGCGCCCGGGATTCGGGCGGAGGGGCGCGGGCCGGACGGGCGGTCGTCTCCGGGGCCGGCATCGCCGGCCTGGCCACCGCGCTCCGGCTGCACCGCGCGGGGTGGGAGGTGCTCGTGGTCGAGCGCGCCCCGGCCCGCCGCAGCGGCGGCTACATGGTCAACCTGGTCGGCCCCGGCCACGCCGCCGCGGAGCGCCTCGGGCTGCTGCCCGCACTGGCCCCTCGGGACCTCGGCCTGTTCACCACGGTCATGGTCAGGGCGGACGGGCGGCCGAAGTTCACCGTCCCGGCCGCGCTCGCGCAGGCCGCACTGGGCGACCGGGCGCTCACGGTGTTCCGCGGCGACCTGGAGTCCGCCCTGTACCGGGCGGTGCGGGACCGCGCCGCGATCCGCTTCGGCACCACCGTGCGGGCCGTCGAGCAGGACGCCGACCGGGTCCGGGTCTCACTCGACGACGGCACGTCCGAGCAGGCCGACCTCCTCGTCGGCGCGGACGGCCTGCACTCCGGCGTCCGCCGGACCGTCTTCGGCCCGGAGCCGGGCTTCCGGGTGGACCTGCGGCACGCGGTGGCGGCGTTCCCGCTCCCCCGGGTCCCGGCGGACGTCCCCGAGGGCGCGGGCACCGTTTACATCGGCCCGGGACGCACCGCCTCCGTGATCAACCTGGGGCCGGGCCGGTCCTCCGCGTTCTTCGCCTACCGCTGCGCCGACCCGGACGCCGAGCTGGAGCGCGGGCCGGTCGGCGCCCTCACCGCCGCCTTCGGAGACCTCGGCGGGGGCCCGGCCGGCGCGCTGCGCCTGCTCGCCGGCGCCCCGGAGGGGGCCTACTTCGACTCCGTCTCCCAGATCGTGATGGACGGGTGGAGCCGGGGCCGGGTGGTGCTGCTCGGCGACGCGGCCTGGTGCGTCTCCCTGTTCGCCGGGCACGGCGCGGCCCTCGCCCTGAGCGGGGCGGACCGGCTCGGCGACGCCCTCGACGAGCACGGCGGCGACGTCCCGGCGGCGCTGGCCGCCTGGGAGGCGCGGCTCCGCCCCGAGGTCCGCGAGCGCCAGGCCTCGGCCCGCACGGGGATGGGCCGGTTCGCCCCGCCCACCAGGGCCCACGTCTGGGCGAACGACCTGGTGATGCGCGCCATCGGGCTTCCGGGGGTGAGCGGCCTCTTCCAGCGCTCCGTCCAGAGGTCCATCCGGAGGTCCACCGAGCGGGCGGCCCGGTGACCGGCGCCTTCCCTCCCCGCCCGGGACGGCTCTGCCGCGGAGACTTGACCCTGCCACTGTGACAAGGTCTTGAATCGCGGGTGGAGGTGGTCCAGAAGTGGACGGGAAACACGGCGGCCGGATCGCGCCGCGGTTGAAGAGGGCGCTGGAGGCCGCGGAGTCGTCGGCCCGGCTGCAGGCGGCGCTGGCCGCAGGAATGCGGCCCGCGCCCGAGTACGTCGAGGTCCTGGTGGAGCGGTGCGGCACCGAGCCGGACTTCTACGTGCGCGACATGCTGACCTGGGCGCTCACCCAGCACGGCGGGGAGGCCGCCGTCGGCCCTCTGCTGGCCGAGCTGGAGTCGGAGAACCCGCAGGCCCGGAGCCAGGCCCTGCACACGCTCTCCAAGATCGGGGACCCGCGGGTGTGGCCCGCGATCACGGAGGACCTGCTGCGGGACGAGGACGACGAGGTCGCCCGCACCGCGTGGCGCACCGCCGCCGGGCTCGTCCCGGAGGGCCGCGAGGCCGGCCTCGCCGAAACGCTGTCGACCCAGTTCGACCGGGGAGACCGCGAGGTGCGGCTGAGCCTGAGCCGGGCCTTCGTCGCGCTCGGCCCGGCCGCGGCGCCCGCCGTCGAGCGGGCCAAGGCCGCCCCCGGCGAGGGCGTGCGCACGCACGCCGTCGCCACCGAGCGCCTGATGCTCGACCCCGACGAGGGGTTCGACGCCGCGATCGCCGAAGCGGAGCGGATCGTCACGCTCCTCGGCGCGCCGCTCACCGGGGAGTGAGCCGGTGCTGATCGGCGAGGTCTCCGAGCAGTCCGGCATCAGCACCCGCATGCTGCGGCACTACGACCGGATCGGGCTGGTGTCACCGAGCGGGCGCACGCCGGGCGGGTACCGGGAGTACTCGGAGCAGGACGTCCGCCGCCTGTTCCACGTGGAGGGGCTCCGCTCGCTCGGGCTGAGCCTGAGCGAGATCGCCGACGTGCTCGCGGACCTCTCGTTCAGCCCGGCGGCCATGGTCGAGCAGCTCACCGCCCGCACCCGCGACCGCCTCGCGCGCGAGGAGGAGCTGCTCCGCCGGCTCGACCGGGTGCGGGCGAGCGGCCCCGACGCCTGGTCCGACGTGCTGCGCCTGATCGGGCTGGTGCGCGGGCTCGGCGCCGGCGCCCCCTCGGCGCGCCAGCGGCTCGCCCTGTCGCTTCCGGGCGGGGAGGACCGCGACGCCGTCCCCCTCGCCGAAGCGGCGCTGAACGAGTCCGACACCAACGTCGCCGGCGCGCTGTACTGGGCCCTGGCGCGGACCGGCGACCGCGCGCTCCCGGTCCTGGCGGAGGCCTTGGACTCCCCGGACGCCGACCGGAGGCGCCGCGCGGTGGCGGCGCTCGAGAAGATCGGCTCGCCCCGGGCCTCCGCCGCCCTCGCCGGGGCGTTCCGCCACCCCGACCCGCTGGTGCGCCGGCGGGCGGTGCTCGCGCGCGGTGCGCGCGGCCGGGCCGACGCCGTCCCCGCGCTCGTCGCCATGGTCGCCGAGGGGCGGGACGACGCCGAGGCCGCCGACGTGCTCGGGCTCCTGGCCCGGCTGCACGGCTGCGCGGACGAGATCGCGCACACGGTCGCCGCCGGGCTGGTCGGCGCGGAGGGTACGGCCCGCCGCCGCCTCGCGGCCGCGCTCGCGGAGGTCCCCGGCCCGCACGCCCGCGCGACCCTGGCCGCGCTCGCGGAGGACCCGGACCGCGGCGTCGCCCTGACCGCGTCGTTCGTGCTCGGGGCACGGAGCCCCGACGACGAGCCGCCCGGCGACGAGGGAGGTGAAGGCCTCCGCGCCCCCGAGTGACCGCCGGGAGGATCCGATCAGGTGGGCCGCTCGGGCATGCGTCCGGCGGCCCGGAGGGCCGCGCCTTCATGGCGGCCGGGCAGGCGCCCGGCACCGCCCCTCCCCGGGCGGCTCCGGGGCCCGGCCGCTCTCAGGCCGGGCCCCGGAGGACCCCGCCCCGGACGGCCGTCAGGCCTCCTCGGAGGCCGGTTCGGACCCGCCCGGCACCAGCTTCAGCCCGACGACCGCGGCGATGATCCCGGTGAGGAAGGCGACCTTGGCCGCCGAGACGCTCTCGCCGCCGGTGGCCATCGCGTAGAGCACCGTCAGCGCGGCACCGAGGCCGACCCAGACCGCGTAGGCGGTGCCGATGGGGATGTACTTGGCGGCCCATCCCAGGCCGACCATGCTCACCGCCAGGGCGAGGAGGAAGACGGCGGTCGGGACCGGCCGGCTGAACCCCTCGGACATGCCCAGGGCGGTGGCCCACACGGCCTCGAACACCGCGCTGACGAGAAGGGCGATCCACGGCATGTCAGCTCACCGCCTTGAGGCCGACGATCGAACCGACGAGCAGGACCAGCAGCAGGGACTTGCTCCAGGTGGCGCGGTCCTGCCCGGTGAGGAAGCCCCACAGCACCGTCAGGGTGGCGCCGATGCCCACCCAGACCGCGTAGGCGGTACCGGTCGGCAGAGAGGTCATGGCCCAGGCCAGACCCGCCATGCTCAGGGCCAGGGCGACGAGGAAGAGAACGGTGGGGCGCCGTCGGGAGAACCCCTGGGAGGCGGAGAGCGCCAGCGCCCAGACGGCCTCCAGGACGCCGGAGACGACCAGAACGAACCAGGCCATGGAAGAACGAGCCCCTTTCGAGGCCGTCTTGTCATGGTGCGGGTACGGCTCCCTCGTCCGCGGATCCGGTCCCCGGATCCCGGCCTCATGGTAGGCCATCTTCCCAGGAAGGGGCGGTGAAAGCCGTCACAGCGCGCCGACCCGCACCCCGAGGCGCCCCCGTCGGGCCGCGGACGCCGGCCTTCGCCTCTCCGCGCGGGGCGGACCTACCGGGCCTTGGGCGGGCGGCCCGCGGCCGGGTCGGAACCCGGCGGGGGAAGCGGCCCGGGGCGGGGAAAGGGCGGTGCGGAAGACCTCCGAAGCGCTCGGAGGCGGCTGATGGTCCGCGGCGGACTTCGGCACGTATTTGGCACAGGACCCCGCTGAGAGCCGGGGGGAGCCACCGACAGCCGCCGACGCATGAAGAAGCCCCGCCGCCTGTCCGTGCAGGTGGCGGGGCTTTTCACGGGTTCTGGGCTGGGTGGGCGCAGCAGGGCTCGAACCTGCGACCTTCCGGTTGTAAGCCGGATGCTCTGGCCGACTGAGCTATGCGCCCTGGACCGGGTCGGAAGAAATGGTACAGGGTCGGGTCAGTGGTGGGTGCGGTCGGCCGGGAGGAAGGACAGGCCGCGCAGGGCGCGGGAGAGGGCCTGTTCGACCGCGTTGGTGAGGGCCGGGTCCGGGTCCGGGGCCGGGCAGGGGGAGGTCTGCGGGCGGATGTGGCCGCAGCTGTGGCACTCGACCTCGCCCAGGCGGGAGAGGAGGAAGGTGGAGCGGCAGCGGGGGCAGCGGTCCAGGTCCGCCTTCCAGTCCCGGACGAGCTGGCATTCCGGGCAGATCAGGACCTGGCGCTCGTGGCGCACGCCGCGCTTCCAGGGGCGCGCGCCACGGGCCGGGTCGGTGTGCCGCGCCCCGCAGAGCGAGCAGGGCATCACGGTCCTCCGGTGATCAGCTGAGTTCGGCGAGGGCCTTGCGGTAGTCGTCCAGGTCGCGCGCCTCCGAGATGGGGTTGACGACCTTCCAGCGGACCACGCCCTCCTTGTCGACCAGGAACGTGCCGCGCACGGCGACGCCCTTGTCCTCGTCGAACACACCATACGCCTTGGCAACGGCGCCGTGCGGCCAGAAGTCGGAGAGCAGCGGGTAGTCCAGGTTCTCCTTGTCGGCCCAGGCCCGGTGGGCGAACATCGAGTCGACGGAGATGCTCAGCAGCTCGGCGTCGCCGCTCCGGAAGTCGGAGATGTTGTCCCGGATGGAGCAGAGCTCGCCCTCGCACACCCCGGAGAACGCCAGCGGGTAGAAGACCACGACCACGTTCTTGCGGCCCTTGAAGTCGGACAGCCGCACGGTCTGGCCGTGCTGGTCGGAGAGCTCGAAGTCCGGGGCGGGCTGCCCGATCTCGATCGACATGGGGGCGGTACCTGTACCTCTCTGTATCGGCGATGCGCACCGCGAGGGTGCCGCCCGCGCTCGGGCGGGCGGCACCCTGCACGGCCAAGCCTAGGGCAGCCGGGTGCCGGAGGCCCTCCGGGCGCGACCCCGTGCGTCGCCGCTCAGCGGCCGGCCTTCGGGGCCACGAGCCTGAAGCCGGCCCAGTCCGAGCCGACGCTGACCGCGCTGGTCTGCGACAGGCCCGCGGTCGAAGCGGCATCCGACACGTCGGTCGGCGGCACGTGGCCCTCCCGGCCCGCCTTGGGGGTCAGCACGAGGATGGCTCCGCCGCCCTCCACCGCCCCGAGCACATCGACCAGGGCGTCGGTGAGGTCGCCCTCCTCGTCGCTCCGCCACCACAGCAGGGCGGCGTCGAAGATGCCGTCGTCGTCCTCGTCGACCAGCTCCTCGCCGGTCAGCTCGGCGATCGACTCGCGCAGCCGCTCGTCCACGTCGTCGTCGTAGCCGAACTCCTGCACCACCTGACCCGGCTTGAAACCGAGTCGATCGGCCAGGCCTCGTTCACTTTGCGCCTGGCCCGCGGTCGCGCTCACGAAAGTCCTCCTCCACGAAAATCCACTGTGTCCACCGGTCCTGTACCGTCACCGGCTCGTTCCCGCTTGCTGCCGCCTAAGTTCACACGCTGCGGCACCGATCCGTCAACGCGCGCCCCACCGGCGGACTCGCCACCTACCATCCTGCTCCGTCCGCACCGTCCGTCAAGAAGGACAGCCGCACCGTGCGCCGGGGATTGTCCACGTTGAGGTCGACCACCGCGACCGACTGCCAGGTTCCCAGAGCCGGGCGGCCGTCCAGCACGGGCAGCGTGGCATAGGGTGCGATCATCGCGGGCATGACGTGCGAGCGGCCGTGGCCGGGCGATCCGTGCCGGTGCCGCCACCGGTCGTCGGCCGGGAGCAGGTCCGCGAGCGCGGCCAGCAGGTCCTCGTCGGAGCCGGCGCCCAGCTCCATGACGGCGACGCCCGCCGTCGCGTGCGGCACGAAGACGTTCAGCAGCCCGTCCCCGCCCGCCTCCGCGGTGAACGCGCGGCACTCCCCGGTGATGTCGAAGACGCCCTCGCGGTCCCCCGTGCGGAGGTCCAGTTCTTTTGTCCGCATGCGGCAACGGTTACCCACACCGGGGCGGCACCGAACCTCTTTTCCGGGGGACGTCCGGATGACGCCCGCCTCGCCGGGGCGCCATACTCGCCCTTGGGGCCCCGGCCCCGCCGCCCCCGGGCGGCCTGCAGCGCCGACCAGTCAGCCGATCAGTCAAAGGGGTGCGCGTGGCAACCGGTCTCCGGCTCGGCCCGATCCTGCGGAAGACGACCGAGACCACCGCGACGGTGTGGGTGGAGACCGACGCCCCCGGCACGGTGCAGGTCCGCGCGGGCGCCGCCGCGGCGAGCGCCGAGACGTTCACCGTGCACGGCCACCACTACGCGCTGTGCGAGGTCGGCGGGCTCGCCCCGGACTCCGCCGAGCCCTACACCGTGGAGGTGGACGGGGAGCACGCCTGGCCGCCGGCCTCCTCCCCGCACCCGCCGAGCCTGCTGCGCACCCTGCCCGGGCCGGGCGGGCCGGTCCGGCTGGCCTTCGGCTCCTGCCGCACGCCCACCGACCACTCCCCCGGCGCCGTCGCCCGCTACGGCCCCGACGCGCTGCGCGCCTACGCCCTGCGGCTGTCCGGGCGGCGCGCCGCCGCCGGCGGCCACGCGGGCGAGGACGAGCCGACCGCGCTGCTGCTCATCGGCGACCAGGTCTACGCCGACGAGCTGCAGCCGCGGATGGCGGCGCACCTGGCCGAGGCCCGCGGCCGGGCCTCCGGGGAGCGCGCCGCGGCCGCCCCGCCCGACGGCGAGGTGGTCTTCTACGACGAGTACGCCGAGCTGTACCGGCAGACCTGGACCGATCCCGACGTGCGCTGGCTGCTCTCCACCGTGCCGTCGCTGATGCTCTTCGACGACCACGACGTCCGCGACGACTGGAACACCTCGGGTGCCTGGCGGGGGGAGATGGACGCCTCCCCCTGGTGGCGGCGGCGGATCGTCTCCGGCCTCGGCTCCTACTGGGTCTACCAGCACCTGGGCAACCTCACCGCGGCGCAGCGCGCCGAGGACCCGCTCTTCACCGGGGTGCGGCGGGCGGCGGCCGCCGGGCGCGACGCGGGCGCGGAGGTGGACGCCGCCGCGCTGCGCGCGCACACCGAGCCGCAGAGCATGCTGTGGAGCCACGAGCACACCGTGGGCGACGGCAGGGTGCTGATGGTCGACGCGCGGGCCTCGCGCGACGTCGCCGACGACGCGGAGCGCTCGATCCTCGGCGGCCCCGGGGAGGCGTGGCTGGACGAGCGGCTCCGCGGCGGCACCCGCCACCTGGTCGTCGCCACCACTCTGCCGTTCCTGCTCCCCCGGGCCGTGCACCACCTGGAGGGGTGGAGCGAGGCGCTGTGCGCGGGCGCCTGGGGCGGCCGGCTGCGCGGTTTCGGCGAGCGGCTGCGCCGCGCGCTCGACCTGGAGCACTGGGCGGCGTTCCGCCGCTCCTTCAACGCGGTCGCCGGCGCGCTGGTGCAGGTCGCCGCGGGCGAGCGCGGCGCGCCGCCGTCCACCGCGCTGCTGCTCTCCGGGGACGTGCACTTCTCCTACCTGGCGCGGGCCCGGCCGAGGCGGGCCGCGGGCGCCGCCGCGGCGGCCGGGCGGACGGTGATCGCGCAGCTCACCTCGTCGCCGCTGTGCAACCGGCTGCCCGGCACGTTCCGCCGGGCGGCCTGGCTGTCCGCCCGGCGCACCCCGGCCGCGGCGGGCACGGTCATGGCCCGGCTGGCCGGTGTGGCCCGCTCCCCGCTGACCTGGGGGCTGGACGAGGGTCCGTGGTTCGGCAACGCCGTGGCGACGCTGCTGCTCGACGGCGAGCGAGCGGAGGTCCGCTGGTCGTTCGCCGCCCAGGGGTGCGGCTCCGGCTCCCCGCTGCTGGAGGACGGCCCGACGCACGTCCTCTCCCCGCACTGACCCCACGCTGTCCCTGCGGGGTCTCCTGGTCTCCTCTGCAGAAGGAGCCCGAAAGGAGAGAAGGGGCAGCGGCCTCCGGGGCCGCAGCGACGGCCAAGGAAGGGGCGGGGTGCAGGAGTCGCCCGAGCACGGCGCCCCACGGGGTGAAGGTTCCAGCGGGCAGCGAAGGCGGGAGGGGCACCGGCCGGTCGGTCGGGCGCGGCGCCCCACGGAGCGAAGGCTCAAACAGGCAGCGAAGGCGGGAGGGGCACCGGCCGGTCGGTCCGGTGCGGCGCCTCGCGGGGCGGGGGCTCAGGCCAGCGGCGACGGCAGCGGTAGGGGCAGGGTCGGGCACCTCACCCGGGCGCGGCGTCTCACGGGGCGAAGGCTCAAACAGGCGGCGAGGGCGAGAGGGCGTGTCGGCCGGTCGGTCAGGCGCGGCGGAGCGGGTCGGGGCGGCAGGGGCGGGCAGCAGCGGCGAGATCGCCGCGCCCGCGCCGCCTCGGCGCCGGGGCCGACCGCCCTTGAAACCACTCCCCCCTGAACTGGGCGAATACGCAGAGTGATGGCAAGGAGGGGCGCCCTGCGCACCGCGAGAGCACCCCGGTGATTCCTGGGCGCGCACCCCGGGGCTATTCGGCCCTCCAGGGGCCCGAATCGCCCCGGTCGGGCCGGTGATCGGGGTTCGAGCCCGACCGGGAAGCAGGGACCGAAACCCGAGGAAGGACAGAAACGGGGGCAAGATGTCGCATTTGTCCTGCCAAAAGGGCCCACCTCGGCCACTCTGGGTAACCAAAGAGGGGGCGGTGGAGGCCTCTGGGCTTACTACGCGCTAGTAGATGTAATCGGGGTGCTGCGGAGGTGCGCAGGGTGCGCCGGCCCTGCCCCGATCCCCACTGCAAACCGGGCATATGGGATATGCCCCCTGGTGGGCGCGAGCAGACCCCCGCGCCGCCGGGGCGCCACCTCTCCCCGCAGGGAACAGGCGCCGGGCCGAACCGGTGAACGCAGCGCCCGCCCACTCCCGCCCTCGCCGACCGCCTGAACCCCGGCCCCGCGAGGCGCCGCACCCGGCTGGAGCGCCCGGCCCCCACCGCTGCCGCCGCCCGCTTGAACCTTCACCCGTGGGGCGCCGCGCCCGGGTGAGACCTGCGCCCCGGCCCTCCCCTCGCCGCCGCCGGTCTGAACCTTCGCTCCGCGAGACGCTGTACTCGGGTGGGGCGCTCGGCCCTGTTCCTGCCTCTGCCGTCGCCGCCCGCTTGAACCTTCGCTCCGCGAGGCGCCGCACCTGACCGACCGGCCGGTCCCCCTCCCGCCCTCGCCGCCCGCTTACGCCCCCGCCCTGTGAGGCCTGCGCCCCGGCCCTCCCCTCGCCGTCGCCGCCAGCTTGAATCTTCACCCCGTGGGGCGCCGCGCCCGGTCGATCCCCCTCCCCCGCCCCTCCCCGGGTCCCTCAGCGCCCAGGCCCCGCAGGGCCGAGATCAGCGGCCCGGGGCCGGCGGCGGGCCTCCGAGAGGGTCAGGGGACCTGGTAGTCGGAGTCCCGGGCGTCGGTGATCGCCATGTGGCCGGGGGCGTGGCCGATGGCGAACTCGGGGGCGGAGGCCGCCACCGCGGCCTGCGGGGTGACGCCGCAGGCCCAGAAGACCGGGATCTCTCCGGGGCGGACCTCGACCGGGTCGCCGAAGTCGGGCCGGCCCAGGTCGGCGATGCCCAGCGCGGCGGGGTCGCCGACGTGCACCGGCGCGCCGTGCACCGCCGGGTAGCGGGAGGTCACCCGGACCGCGTCGGCCACCTGCGCGGCGGGGACCGGGCGCATGGAGACCACCAGCGGCCCGGAGAGCCGGCCCGCCGGGCGGCACCGCCGGTTCGTGGTGAACATCGCGACGTTGCTCCCGGCCTCGTGGTGGCGGAGCGGCACCCCGGCGGCCAGCAGCGGCGCCTCGAAGGTGAAGCTGCACCCGATCAGGAAGGAGACCAGGTCGTCCCGCCACACGTCGCGCACGTCGGCCGTCTCCGCGACCTGGCGGCCGTGCTCGTACACCCGGTAGGCGGGCAGGTCGGTGCGGAGGTCCCCGTCGAAGACCGACGCCGAGACCTCGCCCGCATCGGCCACGTCCAGCACCGGGCAGGCCTTGGGGTTGCGCTGCGCGAACAGCAGGAAGTCGAAGGCCAGGCCGCGCGGGAGCGCGATCAGGTTGGCCTGGGCGTATCCGGCGCTATAGCCGGCGGTGGGCGCCACCAGTCCACCGCGGAACAGCGCGCGGGCCTCGGCGGGGGTGAGTGCCGCGGGGTCGGTGGTCACGGCGTCGCCGCCTTTCCGGTCGGGGTCGTCGGTCCTCCGCTCACGGCCGCACCGCCCGGAAGCGCAGCCGGGTGCCTGGCCGGGCCTGGGCGGCCGCCGGCAGGTCGGCGGAGAGCACCACCGCGATCACCGGGTATCCGCCGGTCACCGGGTGGTCGGCGAGGAACAGCACCGGCTCGCCGTCCGGGGGCACCTGGAGCGCTCCGGGCACCATGCCCTCGCTGGGCAGCTCGCCGTCGACGGCGCGCGGCAGCGGCGGCCCGGCCAGGCGCATGCCGACCCGGTCGCTGCGGACGGTCACCTCGAAGTCGGCGCCGAGCAGGGCGCGGACCGCCTCCGGGGCGAACCAGGCGTCCCGGGGGCCGAGCACCACCCTCAGCTCCGGGGAGCCAGCGCCGACCGGGGCGGCCGGCGCGGCGTCCAGCACCGGGGCCGCCGCGGGCGGCGGGCCGACCGGGAGCAGGTCGCCGGGGGCGAGCGGGTCCGGGCCGAGGCCGGCCAGCACGTCGGTGCTGCACGAGCCGAGCACCGGGCGGACCGCGACGCCGCCGCGCACCGCGACGTAGCTGCGCAGGCCGCGGTCGGGGGTACCGAGCCGCAGCCGCTCGCCGTCGCGCAGCCGCAGCACGGTGTTCATCGCGCCGCCGCGGCCGCCCGCGGTGACGGCGCACTCGGCGCCGGTGACCGCGACCCACAGGTCGCCCCGGGCGCGCAGCTCCAGGCCGCCCAGGGTCGCCTCGACGGCCGGGGCGCCCTCCGGGTTGGCGAGCAGCCGGTTGGCCAGGCCGTAGGAGGCCCGGTCGGCCGCGCCGGAGGCGCCCACGCCCAGTGCGGCCCGGCCGGGCCGGCCGCCGTCCTGGACGGTGGCGAAGGGCCCCGGAGCGAGCACCTCCAGTGCCGCTCCGCCGCGTCCCTCCGCCGGTGCCGCCCCCGCCCCGGGGAGCGGCGCCGCCATCGTCGCCGTCATCTTCCACCTTCCTTGAACCGCCCGCGCCCGATCCGTTCCCGGCGCGGGCCGCCCCCGTACTCTCCCTGTCCCTTCCCCGCCGGCCTAGGGCCGCCCCGGGGCCGCTCGCCGGGCCGGACCGCGGTCCCCGCCGACCGGCCGCGGACGGGCGGCGCGGCCGGCGGAGGGGTCCGCCGTACGGCCTCCCCTCTTCCTGCGCCGATCCGGCCGCCGGCCCGCATCCGCTCACCCGTGCAGGGCCGCGCCCCGGAGCCGTCGGCGGCGGGCGAGCCGCGAAGCGGAGAAGACCCGCCGCACGGCCGGCGGCCGCCACCGCCGTTCTCCCTGCACCGCCTGCACCGGCCCGGAGCCGTTCACCGGCGCAGGGCCGCAGCCCTTTCCGCCGGCGGCGGTCCCGCAGAGCGGAGAAGACCCGCCCCGCACGGCCCTCGACCGCCGCTGCACGGCATCCCCGCACCCCCTCTGCACCGGCCCGGCCGCCGCCCCGGAAGCGCTCCCCCGTACAGGGCCGCGCCCCCTGCCCGCCGGCGGCGAGTGGACCCGAGGCGGAGAAGACCCGCCGCACGATCCGCGGTGGTCATCGCCGGCCCCGGCGCCGAGCGCCCTCCCCGTGCCGCCGGGGTGCCCGGCTCATGCTTCGCGGAACCGGACCCGGGTGCCCGGGGCGAGCAGCCCCGGCGGGTCGCGGTCCAGGTCCCATACGACGGCGTCGGTCCGCCCGATGAGCTGCCAGCCCCCGGGGGAGCTGCGCGGGTACACCCCGCCGAAGCCGCCGGCGAGGGCCACCGAGCCGGCCGGGACCCGGGTGCGGGACTCGCCCCGGCGCGGCACCCGCAGCCGGGGGTCGTCGCAGACCAGGTAGCCGAACCCGGGGGCGAACCCGCAGAACGCGACGGTCCATTCGGCGGCGGTGTGCGCGCGGACCAGCTCGCGCTCGGTCATCCCGGTGAGCGCGGCGGCGTCGCCCAGGTCGGCGCCGTCGTAGTGCACCTCGATCTCCACCTCGGGCCCGGCGGGGCGGCCGCCGGGGCTGGGGCGGAGGCGGCGCACCGCGTCGGCGACGGCCCGGGGCCCGCCGGGGGCCGCCGGGTCGATCCGCAGCAGCACGGTGCGCGCCGCCGGGACGACCTCGACCACCCCGGGGATCGGGGCCTCGGCCAGCGCGGCCTGCAGCGCCAGCACCCGGCCCAGGTCCTCGACCTCGACCAGGACGCCGGAGTCGGCGCAGTTCAGGACGTGCACGCCGGGTCCTCCCGGTGCGCCGCGGGGCGCGGCGGGGCGAACGCCCCGACGTCGGCGCCGGCACCGCGCAGCCGCTCGGCGACCTTGCGGGCGATGTCCACCGCGCCGGGGCTGTCGCCGTGCACGCAGAGCGACTCGGCGCCGACCCGGACCGGGGTGCCGTCGATGGCGGCCACCGGTTCGCCGCGGGCCATCCGCAGGCAGCGCCCGGCGATCTCCTCGGCGTCGTGCAGCACCGCGCCGGGTTCGCGGCGCGGCACCAGGGTGCCCTCGGGGGTGTAGGCGCGGTCGGCGAACGCCTCGTGCACGGGGCGCAGCCCGGCCCGCTCCGCGGCGCGCAGCCAGGCCGACCCGGGCAGCCCGAGCACGGGCAGGCCCGGGGCGAAGGCGCGGACGCCCCGGGCCACCGCCTCGGCCTGCTCCTCGTGGCGGACGATGGCGTTGTACAGCGCGCCGTGCGGCTTGACGTAGCCGACCCGGCCGCCGGCCGCGCGGGCCATCGCCTCCAGGGCGCCGATCTGGTAGAGCACGTCGTTGGCGAGGTCCTCGGGCGGCACGTCGATGAAGCGGCGGCCGAACCCGGCGAGGTCCCGGTAGCCCACCTGGGCGCCGATGGCGACGCCGCGCCGCACCGCCTGCTCGCAGGTGCGGCGGAGCACGGTCGGGTCCCCGGCGTGGAACCCGCAGGCGACGTTGGCGCTGGTGACGATGGACAGCAGCGCCTCGTCGTCTCCGAGCTCCCAGCGTCCGAAGCTCTCACCCAGGTCGGAGTTGAGGTCGATGCGCACCGGTGTGCCTCCTCCTTCTTCCTCTGTCGGGGGCGGTCAGGACCAGAGCGCGGACAGGCCGGACAGCGACTGCCAGGCGATGTACACGCTCACCAGCCAGGCGGCGATGCCCAGGGCCAGCAGCCAGCGCGGGTAGCGGTACCCGTTGAGCAGGTCGCGGCGGCGGGCCGCCACCCACAGCATGATGGCGAAGCCGATCGGCAGGATGAGGCCGTTCAGCGCGCCGGCCGTGATGAGCAGCTGCGCGGGGGCCTGGCCGAGCAGCAGGTAGAGCACGGCGGAGACGGCGATGAACCCGGCCACCAGCCAGGACCGGTTCCGCTCCGCCCAGGGGTGGAAGGAGGTGACGAAGGAGACCGAGGTGTAGGAGGCGCCGATCACCGAGCTGATCGCGGCGGCCCACATGATCACTCCGAACAGGCGCAGCCCGAACTCCCCGGCGGCGTGCTGGAACGCGGCGGCCGGCGCGTTGTCCAGGCCGGCCAGCGAGGCGCCGCCCGCGACCACGCCGAGCACCGCGAGGAAGAGCACCACCCGCATGACGCCGGTGACGATGACGCCGGTCACCGAGGCCCGGGTGATCTCCTTGACGTTCTCCGGGCCGGAGACGCCGGCCTCGAGCAGCCGGTGCGCGCCGGCGTAGGTGATGTAGCCGCCCACCGTGCCGCCGACGATGGTCACGATCGCGACGAACATCGGGGAGCCCAGCTCCTCGGGGAGGACCGTGTTGCGCAGCGCCTCGCCGACCGGGGGGTTCGAGGTGAACGCGGCGTAGAGCGTCATGGCGATCATCGCGACGCCGAGGGCGACGATGATCCGGTCCATCGCCATCCCGGCGCGCTTGCTGGCGAAGACGCCGATCGCGATCAGCGCGGAGACCGCGCCGCCGATCTTCACGTCGATCCCGGCCAGCGCGTCCAGGCCGAGCGCGGTTCCGGCGACGTTGCCGACGTTGAACACCAGGCCGCCGAAGACCACCAGCGCGGCCAGCAGGTACCCGGCGCCGGGCAGCACCTGCTCGGCCAGCTCCTGGGCGCGGCGGCCGGCGACGCCGATCACCCGCCACAGGTTCAGCTGGACGGCGACGTCGATCAGGATCGACACCGCGATGGCGAACGCGAAGGCGGCGCCCAGCGTCGCCGTGAACTCGGTGGTCTGGGTGATGAAGCCCGGTCCGACGGCGCTGGTGGCCATCAGGAACACGGCCCCGAGGAGGGCGCTGCGCCCTGCCGCGCGCCGCACGGGCGCGCCGGTTCCCTTCGTTCCGCTCATACGGTCCTCACTGGCGTCCGGCCCTCCGGGGAGGGGGTTGCGGGGAATGGCGGGGGGCGTCCGCCCGAACGATGTGAGGATTGTTGAACAATTCCCTGATCGAGCGAACGGCTGCCATGGTACCTCCGGAGAGCGTCCCAGGCCACACCCCCCGGTGAGCCGGACCACCACTGCGATCCGCCACAATGGGAGGACGGACGGCGACGGCGGGCGAAGGCGGGGACGGGTGACCACGAGCGAGGGACTGGACCGGCTCTCCGCACTGCGCGGCACGCTGGAGCGCTCCAGCACCGCGGAGCGGGTCGCCGACGTCCTGCGCGCGCAGGTCATCGCCGGCGCCATGGCCCCGGGCGAGCGGCTGTCCGAGGAGGCCATCGGAGCGGCGCTGGGCGTCTCCCGCAACACCCTGCGCGAGGCGTTCCGGCTGCTCGGCCACGAGCGGCTGCTGGTGCACGAGTTCAACCGCGGCGTGTTCGTCGCCAAGCCGACCCGGGACGACGTCACCGACCTGTACCTGGTGCGGCGCGCCCTGGAGCTGGCCGCGCTCCGCTCGGCCGGCGGCGCGGACCGGGAGGCGGTGGCCCGGGTCGGGGCCGCCGTGCAGGAGGCCGAGGACGCGGCGGCCCGCGCCGACTGGTGGGCGGTGGGCACCGCCAACATGCACTTCCACCAGGCCGTCGCCGGGCTGGCCGGCAGCCCGCGGACCGACGAGGCGGTGCGCCGCCTCCTCGCCGAGCTGCGGCTGGTCTTCCACGTGATGGCCGCCCCGGAGGAGTTCCACGTCCCCTACGTGGCGCTGAACCGGGAGATCTACGAGCTGCTCCGGGAGGGCCGCCCGGAGGCCGCCGCCGAGCGGCTCGCCGCCTACTTCGACGCCGCCGAGCGGCAGCTGGTGGAGGCCTTCGACGGCGCGGAGCGGCACGCCCCGGCCTGATCCCCGCCGCGCTCTCGGGTGACCGCCTCCGCCCTGCCCCTTCCTTCGCCGTGCCTGACCGAAGCGTCCGGCGGAAAGGTCGCCGGGGTGAGGGGATCCGCCCGTCCCGTGGGCGGTGCGGGCGCGGGCGGGTCAGTCCGCCCGCTCTTCCGGCGGACCGTATCCGCCGCCGCCCGGGGTCTCCACGACCAGCAGGTCGCCCGGTTCCATCCGGACCGAGGCGCAGCCCTGGAGGTGCTCGACGGTGCCGTCCGCGCGGACCACCCGGTCGGCGCCGCAGGCGCCGGGGGCGCCGCCGGCCGCGCCGTAGGGGGCGCGCCGCCGGTTGCCGGTGAGGGTGCTCACCGTCATCGGCTCCAGGAAGCGGATCCGGCGCACCCCGCCGTCCCCGCCGCGCCACCGGCCGGCCCCGCCGCTGCCCCTGCGCACCGCGAACGACTCCAGCCGGACCGGCAGCCGCGACTCCAGCACCTCGGGGTCGGTCAGCCGGGAGTTGGTCATGTGCGTCTGCACCACCGAGGCGCCGTCGAAGCCCTCCCCCGCCCCGGAGCCCGAGCCGACCGTCTCGTAGTACTGGTGCCGGTCGTCGCCGAAGGTGACGTTGTTCATCGTGCCCGCCCCCTCGGCCTGCACGCCCAGCGCCCCGTAGAGCGCCCCGGTCACCGCCTGGGAGGTCTCCACGTTCCCGGCGACCACCGCCGCCGGGTAGGACGGGGAGAGCATGGTGTGCTCGGGGATGGTGATCCGCAGCGGCGCCAGGCAGCCGTCGTTGAGCGGGATGTCGTCGGCGACCAGGGTGCGGAACACGTAGAGCACCGCGGCCGCGGCCACCGAGGAGGGCGCGTTGAAGTTGGTGGCCAGCTGCGGCGAGGTCCCGGTGAAGTCGATGCCGGCGCACCTCCGCTCCCGGTCCACCGTGATCCGCACCGCGATGACCGCCCCCGAGTCCGTCTCATAGCGGAACTCCCCGTCGTCCAGGGCGTCGATCACCCGGCGCACCGCCTCCTCGGCGTTGCGCTGCACGTGCCGCATGTAGGCCTGCACCGCGTCCAGGCCGAAGTGGCCGATCATCGCGCCGACCTCCTCCACGCCCTTGGCGTTCGCGGCCACCTGGGCGCGCAGGTCGGCCAGGTTGGTGTCGGGGGCGCGCGAGGGGTACCGGGCCCCGGTGAGCAGGGCGCGGGTCTCCTCCTCGCGGAACCGGCCGTCCCGGGCGAGCAGGTGCGCGTCGAACAGCACCCCCTCCTCGTGCACGTCGGTGCTGAACGCCGGCATCGAACCGGGGGTGATCCCGCCGATCTCGGCGTGGTGGCCGCGCGAGGCCACGTAGAACAGCACGCCGCGCCCGGCCGCGCCGTAGACCGGGGTCACCACGGTGACGTCGGGCAGGTGGGTGCCGCCGTGGTAGGGGTCGTTGACCGCGTAGACGTCGCCGGGGCGCAGGTCTCCGGCGCGGCGCCGGATCACCTCGCGCACGGTCGCGCCCATCGACCCCAGGTGCACCGGCATGTGCGGGGCGTTGGCGATCAGGCCGCCGTCCGGGTCGAACAGCGCGCAGGAGAAGTCCAGGCGCTGCTTGATGTTGACCGACTGGGCGGTCGCCTCCAGCCGGGCGCCCATCTGCTCGGCGATGGACATGAAGAGGTTGTTGAACACCTCCAGCATCACCGGGTCCGCGCCGGTGCCGACCTCGCTGCGGGGGCGCGGGCGGACCCGGCCCACCACCAGGTGGCCGGTGGCCGCCGCCTCGGCCCGCCACCCCTCGTCGACCACGGTGGTGGCGCCGTCCTCGGTGATGATCGCCGGCCCCTCGACCCGCTCGCCCGGCGGCAGGTCGCCCCGGCGGTGCAGCGGCACCGTCCGCCACCGGCCGCCGGTGTACATCCGCACCCGCTCCGGCTCCGTCCGGCCGCGGGCCGGTTCGGGGACCGGGTCGGGCTGCTCGGACAGGCCGGTGGCCTCCACCGCGACCGCCTCGGCGACCAGCGGCCGGTCCATCAGGAAGGAGTAGGTGCGCCGGTGCTCGGCCTCGAACTCCGCGGTCATCTCCGCGACGGGGGCCAGCTCCGCCTCCACCGCGGTGTCGGTGCCGTCGTAGCGGAGCCGGACCCGGCGCCGCACCCGCAGCCGCTCCTCGGGCACGCCCTCCTCGCGCAGCTCGGCGCGGGCCTCGGCCTCCAGCTCGCCGGCGAGCTCCTCCAGCCGGGGCAGCAGGGCGCCGCCGAGCCGCTCCTCCACCGAGCGCTCGCGCATGGCGGTGGTGTCGGCCAGTCCGATGCCCAGCGCGGAGAGCACCCCCGCCATCGGCGGGACCAGCACGGTGCGCACGCCGAGCGCGTCGGCGACCGCGCAGGCGTGCTGGCCGCCCGCGCCGCCGAAGGTGGTCAGCGCGTACTCGGTGACGTCGCGCCCCTTCCGCACCGAGATCCGCTTCACCGCGTTGGCCATGTTCTCCACCGCGACGTGCAGGAACCCCTCGGCGACCTGCTCCGGCGAGCGGTCGTCGCCGGTCCGGCCGGCGATGTCGGCGGCCGTCCCGGTGAACCGGCGGCGCACCTCCTCGGTGTCCAGCGGCAGGTCCCCGCCGGGACCGAACACCCGGGGGAAGTGCTCGGGCCGGATCCGGCCGAGCATCACGTTGGCGTCGGTGAGGGTGAGCGGCCCGCCGGCGCGGTAGCAGGCCGGGCCGGGCACCGCCCCCGCCGAGTCGGGGCCGACCCGGTAGCGGCCGCCGTCGAAGCGGAGCACCGAACCGCCGCCCGCGGCGACGGTGTGGATGTCCAGCATCGGCGAGCGCAGCCGCACCCCGGCGACCTGGGAGTCCAGCACCCGCTCGTAGGCGCCCGCGTAGTGCGAGACGTCGGTGGAGGTCCCGCCCATGTCGAAGCCGATCACCTTGGTGCGGCCGGCCGCCCGGGAGGCGCGCACCATGCCGACGATGCCGCCGGCCGGGCCGGAGAGCACCGCGTCCTTGCCGCGGAAGTGGCCCGCCTCGGCGAGTCCGCCGTTGGACTGCATGAACATCAGCCGGACGCCGCGCGCCCGCTCGGCGACCCGGCCGACGTAGCGGCGCAGCCCCGGCGAGAGGTAGGCGTCGGCGACCGCGGTGTCGCCCCGCGGCACCAGCTTCATCAGCGGGGAGACCTCGCTGGAGAGCGAGATCTGCGCGAAGCCGGTCCGCTCCGCCAGTTCGCCGATCAGCCGCTCGTGCCGGGGGTGGAGGTGGCTGTGCATGCACAGCACGGCCACCGCCCCGATGCCGTCGGCGCGGGCCCGGTTCAGGTCGGCGGCGAGCCGTTCCAGGTCGGGCGGGACCAGCACCTCGCCGTCCGCGCCCATCCGCTCGTCGACCTCGATGACCCGCTCGTAGAGCGGCTCGGGGAGCACGATGCGCCGGTCGAAGATGCGCGGCCGGTTCTGGTAGCCGATCCGCAGCGCGTCGGCGAAGCCCCGGGTGACCACCAGGGCGGTGCGCTCCCCGCGCCGCTCCAGCAGCGCGTTGGTGGCCACCGTGGTGCCCATCCGCACCACCTCGACCCGCTCCGGGCCGAGTTCCTCCCCCTCGGCGGCGAGCAGCGACCGGATCCCCTCGATCGCCGCGTCCCGGTACTCCGCCGGGTTCTCCGAGAGGAGCTTGCGGGTGGTGATCCGGCCGTCCGGTCCGCGCGCCACGACGTCGGTGAACGTGCCGCCGCGATCCACCCAGAACTGCCAGCGCCCGGTCGCCACCGCTGCCCTCCTGAGCCCTCGTCCCCGGCGCGGGCGGAGCAGGGCCCGCGCTCACCGGGGCCTACCCCCGAACGGCCCTGCCGGAACGGCCGCCGCCCGGCCGCTCGAGGCGAGCGGCCGGGCGGGGGTGCGCGGGGGCTCCTCCGGAGGGGCCGGGTGCGGCGGCGCCTCGGGTCAGCGCTTCGTCTTGGACCTGCGGTCGCGGCGGAGCGGGCGCAGCGGGCGGCGGGCCGGGGCCGCGGCGCGCACGATCGGGCGCGGCCCGGTGGCCGTGGCCGGGTCCTGCACCGGGAAGCCGGGGACCAGGTCGGCCGGCTCCTGCCGGGCGGCGCTGGGCGCGGCCAGCCGGGTGGGCAGGCCGGTCGCGGCCTCGGCCTCGTCGTCGGGCTCCTCGCCCGGCCCGGCCGCGGGCCCGGCCGCCTCGGCGGGCGGCTGCGCGCCCCCGGCGCGGCGGGCGTCCAGGCGGGCGCGGATCCAGGCCGCCGCCGGGGTGAGCACCGGCCACTCGACCGGGGCGGGCTGCGCCAGGGCGGCCCACAGGTAGGCCTTGGTGCCCCAGGCCTCCATCGCGCGGCGCGCCCGGGTGATGGAGAAGAAGGTCGGCGCGGCCAGGGCCAGCTGCGGCCAGGACAGCGCCATCGCCGCCGCGAGCGGGAGCAGTCCGCCGCCGGCGATGGAGCAGCCGGCGCCGACCGCGACCGGGACCAGGCCCAGTGCGATGCGCAGCGTGGTGATCTGGCGGTAGCGGTGCAGCGACCGGCGCACCGAGGCGCCGGTGGACAGCCCCTCGGGCAGCGGCGACGGCTGGACCACGGCGGCCAGCAGCAGCGCCGCCACCGCGACCGAGCCCGACGCCAGGATCCACACGCCCGCGGCCGACCAGCCGCCGCCCACCGCCAGGGCGACCAGCGCCAGTATCGGGATCGGGACGGGCAGGCAGACCAGTACCGTGCGCCAGAGCCGCCCGGCCTCGTCGGGCGCCATGACCGCATCGACCGCTTCGCGGTACAGCCGCTTCGCCGGCTCCGTGCTCATCATTCCCACCGCAATGCCCCCACACCGCCTGAGTTCCGACTTCTTCGGCGGCGGACCGGTGCCCGCCCCGAATCCCGACCCCGCGTCCGCCTCCGGTGAGGAGACGCCCGCGCCCGGCGGGGAGTTCACCTCCGGAGCGCGTTCGCCGGAGCGGCCCGCATCACACCGTCGGCACCGATGCCTCGGACACCGCGAACCCCGCCCCACCGGGAGGGACGCCGCTCCGCGGCACCGCCCCCATCCTCTCCCGTCACAACGTGCGGGGCAACCGTCGCGTTCCGCCGTTCACCCCACATTCCGGGAGATTCCGGTGGGCTCGGGCCCCCTGTTCCGCGATTCGCCCCCGCCCGCGGCGCCGCTCCCCTCCCGGGGGCGCTTCGCCTAGGCCTCCTCGCCGCTCTCCGCGAGCCGGCCCAGGGTGACCGCGATCCGGAGCACGAACGAGCCGCGGCCGTCGGCCGGCATGTGCCCGGTCAGCTCCGCGATCCGGCTCAGCCGGTAGCGCACCGTGTTGGGGTGGACGAAGAGCATCCGCGCCGTCGACTCCAGCGAGGAGGCGTGCTCCAGGTAGACCGAGAGGGTGTCCAGCAGCGGCGAGCCGGCGCCGCGCAGCGGCTTGTAGATCTCCTCCACCAGCTGGGTCCGGGCGCTGGGGTCGCCCTGCAGCGCCCGCTCCGGCAGCAGGTCCTCGGCGAGCGCCGGGCGGGGCGCGTCCGGCCAGCCCACCGCGGCGCGCAGCCCGCTCACCGCGGCGCGCACCGACGCGCCGGCCCGGGGCAGCTCGCCGACCGGCGGGCCGACCACCACCGGGCCGGGTCCGAACAGCTCGGTCAGCGGCTCGGTGACCGCCCCCGACACCCCGTCGTCGCGGACGTCCTTCTCGTTCACCCCGAGCACCGCGACCACCCGGTCGCCCTGCAGCCCGGCGATCACGTCGTGGCCGGCCCGGCGCGCGGCGTTACGCAGGTCCTCCAGGACCGCCTCGCCGTCGTCCCCCGCGTGGCCGGCGACCGCGATCACCGGGGTGCGCGACCAGCGCAGCGCCGAACCCCAGGTCTGCAGCCCCTCGTCCCGGTCCCCGTGCAGCAGGGCGTCGACGATCAGCGCCTCCAGCCGGGCGTCCCAGGCGCCCCGCGCCTCGGCGGCGCGCGCGTACACTTTGGCCGAGCTGAACGCGACCTCCCGGGTGTAGCGCAGCACCGCCTCGCGGAGCTGCTGCTCGCCTCCGGGGGCGGCCAGCTCCTCCACCTGGTTCTCCACCACGTCGATGACGACCCGGATCATGTCGACGGTCTGCTGCAGGGTGACCGAGCGGGTCAGTTCGCGCGGGGCGGTGCCGAAGACCTCGACGGTGATCGCCGGCCGCCCCCGCGCCGGGTTCTTGAACCAGTCGACGAAGGCCGCCACCCCGGACTGGGCGACCAGCCCCACCCAGGAGCGGTCCTCCGCCGACATCCTGCGGAACCAGGACAGCCGGCTCTCCATCCGCGCCACCGCGGCGGTGCCCAGCGCGCCCATGGCCCGCTCCAGGCGCTGCACGGTCGCCGCACGCACGGCGCCGGCCTCCGGGCCCTCCTCCGCGGGGCGCCCGTTCTCCTGGTCGTGTTCGTTCTGATCAGCGGATCCAGTGCTCACGCTCCCAGAGTGGCATCCCGCCGGAGGAGCGGCGCACTCCGGACCCGCCGATCGGGCGACCCCGGTCACATCCGGACCCGTTCAAGCACCTAACCGCCCCTATGTTGTAGAAGTCCGACAAGCGGTCTCTCCTAAACTTCGTCATGCTCCTCATCCAACTGGTGATGTCCTACAGGGCAGGGTGGTTGTCGTGCTTGTAATCGTTGCTCCGGGCCAAGGCGCCCAGGTACCCGGCTTCCTCGCCCCGTGGCTGGAGGCGCCCGGCATGGCCGAGCGCTTCGCCGCGTGGTCCGAGGTCGCCGGGCTGGACCTGGTGCGCTACGGCACCGCCGCGGACGCGGACGAGATCCGCGACACCGCGGTGGCCCAGCCCCTCCTCGTCAGCGCCGGCATGGCGGCCGCCGTCTCGCTCTTCGGCGACCTGGGGACCGCGGCCGCGAAGGCCGACGCGGTCGCCGGGCACAGCGTCGGGGAGTTCACCGCCGCCGCGATCGCCGGCGTGCTCTCCCCCGAGGACGCGCTCTCCCTGGTCGCCGAGCGCGGCCGGGGCATGGCCGAGGCCGCCGCGGCGACCGCCACCGGGATGACCGCGGTGCTCGGCGGCGACCGCGACGAGGTGCTGGCCGCGATCGAGGCCGCCGGGCTGACCCCCGCCAACGACAACGGCTCCGGCCAGATCGTCGCCGCCGGGACCCTGGAGCGGCTGGCCGCCTTCGCGGAGGAGCCGCCGGCCCGGGCGCGGCTGCGCTCGCTGTCGGTGGCCGGCGCGTTCCACACCGAGCACATGGCCCCGGCGGTGCAGCGGGTGCGGGAGGTCGCCGGCCGGGTCGGCGCGGCCGACCCGCGGACCCGGCTGCTGTCCAACCGGGACGGCGCGGTCGTGGAGTCCGGCGCCGCGTACCTGGACCGGCTGGTCTCCCAGATCAGCTCCCCGGTCCGCTGGGACGCCTGCACCCGGACGCTGGCGGACCTGGGCGTCACCGCGATCATCGAGCTGCCCCCGGCGGGGACGCTCACCGGGCTGGCCAAGCGCGCCCTGCGCGGCGTGGAGCTGCTGGCCGTCAAGACGCCGGACGGCCTCGAGCGGGCGAAGGAGCTCGCCGCGAAGCACTCCGGCGACGCCGTCCTCGTGGAAGGCCCCTCCGATGAGTAACGACAGCGGCCGCACTGACCGCCCCCGCGGCGCGCGCGTGGTCTCCTTCGGCGAGTACCAGCCCGCCAACGTCGTCACCAACCACGACCTCGCCCAGCGGGTGGAGACCTCCGACGAGTGGATCCGCAGCCGGGTCGGCATCGCCGAGCGGCGCATCGCCGGCCCCGCCGAGACCGTGGTGAGCATGGCGGTCGCCGCCGGCGGCAAGGCGCTGGCGGCCGGCGGCCTCTCCCCGGACGACATCGACCTGGTCATCGTCGCCACCTGCACCCAGCAGGACCAGATCCCCAACGCCTCGGCCACCGTCGCCGCGAAGCTGGGCATCACCGCCCCGGGCGCCTTCGACCTCAACGCCGCCTGCGCCGGCTTCTGCTACGCGCTGGGCGTCGCCGCCGACGCGGTCCGCGGCGGCTCGGCCCGCAACGTGCTGGTGATCGGCGCGGAGAAGCTCTCCGACTGGGTGGACTGGGACGACCGCTCCACCTGTGTGATCTTCGCCGACGGCGCGGGCGCCGCGGTGGTCTCCGCCGCCGAGGAGGACGCCGTCGGCCCCGTGGTGTGGGGCAGCTCCGGCGAGCGGGCCGACAAGATCTACCTGCGCGAGCACCGCTACCTCTACCAGGAGGGCCAGGCGGTGTTCCGGTGGACCACCACCGAGCTGTACAAGGTCGCGCTGGAGGCGCTGGAGCGGGCGGGGGTGGCCCCGGAGGAGCTGACCGCGTTCGTCCCGCACCAGGCCAACCTGCGGATCGTGGAGTCGATCGCGCGCAGGCTCGGAGCGCCGCAGGCGGTCATCGCCCGCGATATCGTCTCCGCTGGCAACACCTCGTCCGCGTCCATTCCGCTGGCCATCGCCCGGATGACCGAACGCGGGGAGCTGCCCTCGGGGAGCACCGTGCTCACCCTGGGGTTCGGCGCCGGCCTGACCTACGCGGCCCAGGTCCTGCGCATCCCCTGACCCGCCGCGGGGCCCCGCCCCCGGTGCGAGAACCGACTAAGGAGAAAGCGACACCATGGCGCAGCACAGCGAGAAGGAGATCCTCGAGGGTCTCGGCGAGATCATCGACGAGATCGCCGGCGTCCCGGCCGCCGAGGTCACCCCGGAGAAGAGCTTCGTCGACGACCTCGACATCGACTCCCTGTCGATGGTGGAGATCGCCGTCGCCGCCCAGGACAAGTTCGGCTCCGAGATCCCCGACGACCAGCTGAAGGACCTCAAGACGGTCCAGGACGTCATCAACTTCATCCAGAAGTAGGCGCGGCCGCGGCGGGGCCGCGGCGGCGCCCCCCGCGCCTCCGCGGCCCGAACCGCCGCCGCCTCTCCCCCGGCCGGCCGCACCGCGACCGGAACCGACCGACGAGACCCGAAGGGCGATAAAGGCCGATGAGCACCACCGAAGTCGTCGTCACTGGCCTGGGCGCCACCACCCCGGTGGGGGGTGACGTCGCCTCGACCTGGTCCGCCCTCCTCGAAGGCCGGTCCGGAATCACCGCCATCGACGAGGAGTGGGCCGAGGAGCTGCCCGTCCGCATCGCCGGGCGCGCCGCTCAGGACCCCGCCGAGCTCTTCCCGCGCGCGCGGCTGCGCCGGCTCGACCGCACCCAGCAGTTCGCGCTGGTCGCCGCCAAGGAGGCCTGGCAGGACGCCGGCGCCCCCGAGGTCGACCCGCTGCGCCTGGGCGCCGTCGTCTCCAGCGGCATCGGCGGCATCCTCACCATCCTCGAGCAGTACGACACCTTCCGGGAGAAGGGCTGGCGGCGCGTCTCGCCCTTCACGGTCCCGATGCTGATGCCCAACAGCCCGGTGGCCGCGGTCTCCCTGGAGTTCACCGCCCGCGCCGCGGCGCACGCGCCGGTCAGCGCCTGCGCGTCCAGCGCCGAGGCGATCGCCGACGCGATCGCGCTGATCCGCTCCGGCCGCGCCGACATCGTCATCGCCGGCGGCACCGAGGCCGCGATCCACCCGCTGAACATCGCCTCGTTCGCCTCGATGCGCGCGCTGAGCACCAACAACGACAACCCGGCCGGCGCCTCCCGGCCCTGGGCCACCTCCCGGGACGGCTTCGTCATGGGCGAGGGCGCCGGGATCCTGGTGCTGGAGTCCGCCGAGCACGCCGCGGCCCGCGGCGCCCGGGTGTACGCGGTCGCCGCCGGCGCCGGCTACTCCGCCGACGCCCACGACATCGTCTCCCCGGACCCCGACGGCCAGGTCCGCGCGATCCGCGCGGCGCTGGACGACTCCGGGCTGCGCCCCGAGGAGATCGCGCACGTCAACGCGCACGCCACCTCGACGCCGGCGGGCGACGTCGGCGAGACCGTGGCGATCCGGCGCGCGCTGGGCGACGCCGCGGCCGACCGGGTGGCGGTCACCTCCACCAAGTCCATGACCGGGCACCTGCTGGGCGGCGCCGGCGCCGTCGAGTCCATCGCCGCGGTGCTGGCGCTGCGCGAGGGCCGCATCCCGCCGACGATCAACATCGACGAGCTCGACCCCGAGGTCGTGGTGGACATCGTCCGGGACAAGCCGCGCGACCTGCCCGCCGACGCGGTGGCCGCGATCAACGAGGGGTTCGGCTTCGGCGGGCACAACGTCGCCGTCGCCTTCCGCCGGGCCTGACCCGGCCGGACCCGCGTCGCTTCCGTCCCCGGTGCCCGAGGAGCAGGCCGTATGACCCTGATCGACGACCGCTCGGCGCAGCGCACGCCGGCCCCCGGTCCCGGGGAGGACCCGCGCGACCCCCGGGCCCGCCTGGAGGCGTTCTTCGACGAGGGTTCGCTGGAGCCGCTCGCCGCCGAGGACGGCGGCGCGGTGCTCGCCGGCACCGGCCTGATCGGCGGCATGCCCGCGGTGGCCTTCGCCAACGACGCCCGGATCCAGGGCGGGGCGATGGGCACCGCGGGCTGCGCCGCCATCGAGGCCGGCTACGCGCACGCGCTGCGGGAGCGCGCCCCGGTCGTCGGGCTGTGGCACTCCGGCGGCGCCCGGCTGACCGAGGGCGTGGAGTCGCTGCACGCCGTGGGGCGGGTCTTCGCCGTGATGACCCGCGCCTCCGGGGTGGTCCCGCAGATCTCGGTGGTGCTCGGCCCGGCCGCGGGCGGCGCCGCCTACGGTCCCGCGCTCACCGACGCCGTGGTCATGTCCGAGCGCGGCAGGGTCTTCGTCACCGGCCCCGACGTGGTGCGCAGCGTCACCGGCGAGGAGATCACCGCCGAGGAGCTGGGCGGCGCCGACGCGCACGGCCGGCGCAGCGGAGTGGTGCACCTGACCGCCGCGGACGACGCCGCGGCGATGGGGCGCGGCCGGGAGCTGGCGCTGCTCCTGGGGGACCAGGGGCGGCTCCGGGCCGAGCAGGTCGCCGACCGCGACCTGTCGCACGTGCTGCCCGCCTCGGCCCGCCGGGCCTACGACGTCAAGCCGCTGGTCGACGGCCTGCTGGACGAGCCGCTGGGCGCGGGCTCCGTCGAGCTGCAGGCCAAGTGGGCGCCGAACATCGTCACCGCGCTCGGGCGGCTGGGCGGGCGCACCGTCGGCGTGATCGCGAACAACCCGCTCCGCCTGGGCGGCTGCCTGGAGTCCAAGTCCGCGGAGAAGGCCGCCCGGTTCGTGCGGATGTGCGACTCGTTCGGCGTTCCGCTGCTGGTCGCGGTGGACGTGCCCGGCTACCTGCCCGGTGTGCAGCAGGAGTGGGACGGCGTGGTGCGCCGCGGCGCCAAGCTGCTGCACGCCTTCGCCGAGGCCTCGGTGCCCCGGGTCACCCTGGTCACCAGGAAGGCCTACGGCGGCGCCTACATCGCGATGAACTCCCGGGCGCTGGGCGCCACCCGGGTACTGGCCTGGCCCACCGCCGAGATCGCGGTGATGGGCCCGGTCGCGGCGGTGCGCGTGCTGCACCGCAGGAAGCTGGCCTCGGCCTCCGAGGAGGAGCGGCCGGCCCTGGAGGCCGAGCTCGCCGCCCGCCAGGAGGAAGAGGCCGGCGGGCTGGACCGCGCCCGCGAGCTGGGCGTGGTCGACGAGGTCGTCGAGCCCGGATCCACCCGGACCGCGCTGGCCTCGGCCATCGCCGCCGCGCCGGCCGCGCGCGGCGACCACGGCAACATCCCGCTGTGAGGCGGGACCTCCCCTCCCCGGCACGGAGAGAGAGGGGCGGGCCGGGGGCGGACCCCGGTCCGCCCCTCTCCGCCGTCCGGCGGACGCCGCCCGGTCCCGCTCGCCCCGGTCAGCCGCGGGGCGGGTCGGTCTCGCCGCGGGGGTCGATCTCCTCCAGCCGCGGGCGCTTGGGGAGCCGGCCGTCGCCGGAGGAGCGGCCCAGGGCGCGCCGGCCCAGCCACGGCACCAGGTACGTCCGCGCCCAGCGGCGGTGCTCCCGGCGGCGCAGGATCTTGGGCAGCCGCTCGGTGGGGGTCTCCCACGGGTCGGACCAGAGCTCGCGCGGGCCCATCGGGCGGCCGAGGAGCTCGGCGATCCGCGCCGCGACGATGCGGTGGCCCTCCCCGTTGAAGTGCAGCCGGTCGTCGCTCCAGGCCCGCGGGTCGTTGAGCGCCGCCATGGACCACAGGTCGACGATGTCGCAGCCGGTGCGCTCGGCGATGGCCCGCAGGTGCATGCTGAACACCGCGATCCGCCCCCGGTAGATGCGCAGCACCGGCACCCAGCCGGTGTCGTGCCCGGAGAGCAGGACGACGCGCACCCCGGCCTCGCGCATCCGCCGCACGGCCTCCTCCAGCCGGCCGGCGAGCCCGTCCAGGTCGGCGTTGGGGCGCAGCACGTCGTTGCCGCCGGCGTGTACGGTGACCAGGTCGGGGCGCTGCTCCAGGACCGAGTCCAGCTGCTCGCCGGTGATGTGGCGCATCCGGCGGCCGCGGACGGCGAGGTTGGCGTAGCGGAACCCCGGGACTCCCTCGGCGAGGTGCTCGGCGAGCCGGTCGGCGAACCCCCGGTAGCCGCCGTCCGGACCCACGTCCTCCAGTCCCTCGGTGAGGCTGTCGCCGATCGCCATGTACGAGCGGATGACCGCCGGGCTCTCCGCCTGCGCTCTTCCTGGGGGGTTCATCTCCAGGTCAGTCACTTCTACCCATCGTGCTGGTCGATCGTCGGGCCGGTCGTCGCCCCGCACGGCTGCGCGGGGCACGCCGCTTCCGCCGACGGAGCGCGGGGCTGGGAGCGCCGCCTGTGTGCCTCGCGCGACACCGGCGACCAGGTGTCGGAGGTGAAGGACGGGGGTACGGCGTGCCCGACAAGCATACCGCCGCGTATCCGCCGGGGGCGGGAGTGAATCCCGACCGAGACCGGCGCAGGTCCCTACCGTGACCTGGCGCGGCCCCCGGCAAGGAACGGATCCGTCCAGCATGACCAGCCACGACGCCCCGGCCGGCTACGGCCCGGGGTTCCCCGCCAACCCCGTCGAGCAGGCCCTCCTGCGGGTCCTGGAGGCCGACCGGGACGGCCCGGACGACACCGCGCCCGACGCGGCCTTCCTGGAGGCGCTCGCCGCGGGCCGGGTGTGGGTGCCGGTGCCCGAGGGGTCGGGCCGGCGGGAGGAGGACGGCGCCCTCTCGCTGCCCTCGCTGGAGCTCGACGGCTCGGTGTTCATCCCGGTCTTCACCTCGCAGGAGCAGTACGAGCAGCGCAGCGGGGACATCCCCTGCGCGGTGCTGGACGCCCGCGACCTGGCCCAGGTGCTCCCCGAGGGGGTCGGCCTGGCCGTCAACCCGGGCAACGCGGCCGGGCTGCCGGTCCCGTCCGAGGCGGTGCCGGCCCTGGCCTCCCTGTGACCCGCCGCTGACCGCGATCCCCGACCGGCCGCACGTGTGGCGCAGCTCATAGTACGGTTCGGTCGGGGAGCGGATCGCGCGCCGGGGCGCGGTTCCGCGGGCCGCGCGGCGCACCGCCGGGGCTACCCATGGGCGGTGCGGCGACGTACGATCTCCGGCAGGCCCGCGGCGTCCGCGGCCCCTTCCGCCCCCCATCGCGGCCGCTCGGCCCCGAATCCGGCAAAGGACGCATACAGTGGAGCACTGACCCAATGCACGTGCGGTTCTCTCCCTTCGAACGCGCCGAACCCCTGGAGGCCGAGGTCCCGAGCAGATGAACGCCATCTCCCCGGTCTGCCTGACGGACCTCGCCCCGGCCCTCCGCTGGCACCGGCCCTCCGACCTCTCCCCCTTCCTGCGGCACAGTCGGCTCGTCGACGGCTGGTGGCGCTCCGTCCCGCTGCCCAGGGTGCTCGACATCGCGGGCACCGCCTGGCTGGCGCACAACCTCGCGCTGCTGGCCGCCGAGTACTGGGAGCACCTGCCCATCGGCGAGTTCCTGCCGCCGCTGCTCGCCTCCTCGGTGGACGTCGACGACATCGCCGAGCCGGTGCGCAGCGCGGTGCTGGCCACCGCGGGCGGCTGGGAGGCGCTGGTGACCGCCTCCCCCGCCGAGATGAAGACCTGGGCGTTCACCGAGGAGTGCGGGCGGATCGAGGTGATCGGGGCCGCCGCCTGGCGGGCCGTGCAGCCGTTCGGCGGCGACGAGGGGCGCACCCCGCTGCCCTCCCCCGCGCTCATCATCGAGGCGGTCCGCACCGTCGCGCACTGGCTCCCCGACTCCGCGCCCGAGCACGTCCGGCGCGCCCTGGCCTACCTGTCCGCCGCGACCGGCGCCGAAGACGAGGCACCTCCGGCCCTCCCGCCCGAGATCGCGGGCGGCCCCGGGGAGCCGCCGCAGAACGCCGCGTCCCGGGCCATCCGCACCCTGCGCGCGCTCCGCGCCCAGCACGCCGAGGAGAGCACCCCGGGCGGAGCCGCCCCGCACCGCCCCGAGCCGTCCGCGCCCCCCGCCGCCCCCCATGCCGGGGCCGGCCCGCCCGAGCCCGCCGCCCCCGAACTCGGCGCGCACCCGCTGGTCGACCTGATCGAGGAGCTGCTGCGCGGCTGGAGCCCGCTGGAGCGCACGGTGGCCGCGCAGCGGCTGTTCTCCGCCGAGCCGATCAGCATCCGGCTGCTGGCCGACCAGATCAGCACCGACATCAGGGAGATCCGCGCCGCCCAGCGCAGCGTCGAGGAGCGGCTGCTGCGCTGGCTGGCCTCCCCCGACGGCGAGCCGATCGGCCGGCACATGCGCGAGCTGAGCGATCGGCTCGGCGCCGCCACCACCATCGACCAGCTGATCAACGCGCACCCGGACCACCCGGTCGACGTCCCGTCGCTGAACGCGCCGCTGTGGCGGGTGGTCATCACCTTCTTCACCGACCGGCGGATGCACAACGGCTGGCTGGTCGCCGACGACCCGGAGCGGCTGCGCTGGCAGACCCGGGAGATGCTCGGCGACGCGCCGACCCTGGCCGACGCGGGCGTGCGGCTGGGCCGGATCGGCATCCGGCAGCAGTCGCTGCGCGCCTGGCTGCTGAGCACTCCGGGCATCGAGATCCGCGACGGCCGGGTCATCCTCGACCCGTCGCTGCCCCCGCAGGAGGGGCCCGCCCCGGCTCCGGCCCGCGCCGAGCTGGTCGACGTTCCCTCCTCCACCGCCAGCGGGCTGCCGATCCGGCGCCGGCCCGGGACGCCGGCCCCGGCCGCCGCGCAGCAGGCCCCCCGGCCGGCCGCGGCCGCCCCGCCCGGCCCCGGGGTCGCGTCCTCCCCGCGCTGCTTCCGCGCCCCCGACGGGCGCTGGTGGCACCGGGTGGACATCGGCGCCGAGCACCTCAACGGCGCCCCGGTCACGGTGCCCCCCGGCTACGCCACCCACCTGGGGCTGCAGCCGGGCCGGCTGCTCTGCCTCACCGCCCCCGGCGCCGACCTGCTGGTGCTGGTCTGGCGGGACCAGGCCGCGTTCGACTCGCTGCGGCCGCTGCTGCGCCGGCTCTCCGCCCAGCCCGGCGACCGGGTCTTCATCACGGTGGACGGCGACCGGTTGGAGGCCCGCCGGCTCCCCGCCGCCGAACTGGGCGGCAACGGCCCCACCGGCAGGGCGCTGCACCTGATCGGCTACACCGCGCCGGCCCCGGCGGAGGAGGCGCTGCGGATCATCTCGCGGCGGATCAGCGAGGAGGAGGCCGACGCGGGCGTCCCGGACCCGCAGGAGCTGATCGACCGGCTCTCCCGGCGCGGCGACGACGACATCGCCGAGGAGCTGCGGCAGAGCCTGTTCGCCCCGCACTGACCGGCCCCGGCCCGCGCCGCGCTCCCGGAGCCCGGCCCCGGGCCCGCCCCGGAAACGGCGGAGGGCCGCCGCGCCGTTCGGCGCGGCGGCCCTCCGGTACCGCTTCCTCCCGGGCCGGCCTCAGACGTTGAAGCCGAGCATCCGGAGCTGGTCCCGGCCGTCCTCGGTGATCTTGTCCGGACCCCACGGCGGCATCCAGACCCAGTTGATCGTGACGTCCCGGCCGAACTCGTCCAGGGCGCTGGTCGCCTGGTCCTCGATGACGTCGGTCAGCGGGCAGGCGGCGCTGGTCAGCGTCATGTCCAGAGTGATGGCGGAGTCGTCGGCCCGGACCCCGTAGAGCAGGCCCAGGTCGACCACGTTGACGCCGAGCTCAGGGTCGATGACGTCCTTGAGCGCCTCGCTGATCTCCTCGACCAGCGCCTCGTCCACGGCCGGGCCGCCCTGCTCGGGGGCGGGCGCCGCGGTCTCGTTCTCCGTCATGAGACACCCTCCGGTCCTGCCCCGGCCTGGCGGGGCTCCTCGTCCGAGGACTGCTTCTCCAGGGACTGCACGGTCGCGTCCTTCCACGCCATCCAGGCGAGCAGGGCGCACTTGATACGGGCAGGGTATTTGGACACGCCGGCGAAGGCCACCGCATCCTCCAGCACGTCCTCGTCCGGCTCGCCCTGCCCCTTGGAGTGCATGAGCTCGTTGAACGAGTCGAGCATCTTCATGCCCTCGTCCACCGTCCGCCCGATCAGCAGATCGGTCATCACCGATGCGCTGGCCTGGCTGATGGAGCAGCCCATGCTCTCGTAGGACACGTCGGCGACGGTGGCGCCGCCGTCCAGGGCGGCACCGGACGGCTCCAGGTGCACCCGGAGGGTCACCTCGTCCCCGCAGGTGGGGTTGATGTGGTGGGCCTCGCCCTCGTGCGGGTCCCGCAGCCCTTTGTTATGCGGGTTGCGGTAGTGGTCCAGGATGATCTCCTGGTACATCGCGTCCAAGCGCATCGGGGTGGGTCAACCTCTCTCAGAGCGCCGCGGTGCCGAAGAACCGCTGTGCTTCCCGGACGGCCGAGGCGAGCGCCTCCACGTCGTCGACCGTGTTGTACACGTAGAACGACGCGCGGGTGGTCGCCTGGACCTGGTAGCGGCGGTGCAGCGGCCAGGCGCAGTGGTGCCCGACCCGGACCTCCACGCCCTGGTCGTCCAGGACCTGCCCGACGTCGTGCGGGTGGATGCCCTCCACGGTGAAGGACACCGCCCCGCCGCGGTCCACGGTGTCGGCGGGGCCGACGATGCGGACCCCGTCGATCCCGCCGAGCAGCTTGATCGCGTGCTCGGTGAGCATGTGCTCGTGCGCGGCGACGTTCTCCATGCCCAGTTCGGACAGGTAGTCGCAGGCCGCGGCGAGCCCGACCGCCTGCGGCGCCATCGGCACCCCGGCCTCGAACCGCTGCGGCGGCTCGGCCCAGGTGCTGCCCTCCATGTGCACCACGCCGATCATCGAGCCGCCGGTGATGAACGGCGGCATCGCGGCGAGCAGCTCCGCGCGGCCCCACAGCACGCCGATCCCGTTGGGCCCGAGCATCTTGTGCCCGGAGAACACCAGGAAGTCGGCGCCGAGGTCGGCGACGTCGACCGGCATGTGCGGCACCGACTGGGCGCCGTCCAGCAGCACCAGGGCGCCGAACCGGTGCGCCCGCTCCGCGATCTCGCGGACCGGGTTGACCGTGCCCAGCACGTTGGACTGGTGGGCGAGCGCGACGAGCTTCGTCCGCTCGTTGACCAGGTCGTCCAGGTCGGACAGGTCGAGCCGGCCGTCCTCGGTGAGGCCGAACCAGCGCAGCGTCGCGCCGGTCCGGCGGCAGAGCTCCTGCCAGGGCACCAGGTTGGCGTGGTGCTCCATCTCGGTGACGACCACCTCGTCGCCGGGGCCCACCGCGAACCCGCGGTAGGGCTCGTCCGCGGTGGCCGCGTTGCCCATCGCGTAGGCGACGAGGTTGACCGCCTCGGTCGCGTTCTTGGTGAACACCACCTCGCCGGGGACCGCGCCGATGAACGACGCGATGGTGGCCCGCGCCGCCTCGTAGGCGTCGGTGGCCTCCTCGGCGAGCTGGTGCGCGCCCCGGTGCACGGCGGCGTTGTGCCGCTCGTAGAACTCCCGCTCGGCGTCGAGCACCCGGCGGGGCTTCTGCGAGGTGGCACCGGAGTCCAGGTACACCAGGGGGCGCCCGTCGCGGACGGTCCGGGCGAGGATCGGGAAGTCCGCCCGGACCGCCTCGGCGTCGAGCCGCCCCGGCTCGGTAGCCGTCACTGCGAAGCGCCTGCCTTCACGAAACGCTCGTAGCCCTCGTTCTCCAGTGCGTCGGCCAGCTCCGGGCCGCCGGACTCGGCGATCCGGCCGTTGGCGAAGACGTGCACGTGGTCGGGCTTCACGTAGTTGAGGATGCGGGTGTAGTGGGTGATGAGCATGACGCCCATCTCGTGGGTGGCCTTGGCCCGGTTGATGCCCTCGGAGACCACCTTGAGCGCGTCGACGTCGAGGCCGGAGTCGGTCTCGTCGAGGACGGCGATCTTCGGCTTGAGCAGCTCCAGCTGGAGGATCTCGTGGCGCTTCTTCTCACCGCCGGAGAAGCCCTCGTTGACGCCGCGGGCGGCGAAGGAGCCGTCGATGGCCAGGTCCTTCATGTGGCCCTGGAGCTCCTTGGAGAACTGCCGGAGCTTGGGGGCCTCGCCGCGGATCGCCGTGACCGAGCTGCGCAGGAAGTTGGACATCGAGACGCCGGGCACCTCGACCGGGTACTGCATGGCCAGGAACAGGCCGGCGCGGGCGCGCTCGTCGACGCTCATCTCCAGCACGTTCTCGCCGTCGAGGAGCACCTCGCCCGCGGTGATCTCGTACTTGGGGTGGCCCGCGATCGCGTAGGCCAGGGTGGACTTGCCGGAGCCGTTGGGCCCCATGATGGCGTGCGTCTCACCGGAGTTGATGGTGAGGTCGACGCCCTTCAGGATCTCTTCGCGCTCTTCGGCCCCGATGAGGACATCGGCGCGCACCCCGCGGATTTCGAACTTCGTCATCTGATTCAGGCCTCAGGAATTCTCGGTGTCCAGCGAGACGAGCACGTCATCGCCATCGATCTTGACTGCGTAGGTGGGTACCGGCTGGGTGGCGGGAGGGTTGATCGGCTTGCCGGAGGACAGTTCGAAGCAGGAGCCGTGCAGCCAGCACTCGATGGTGCCGTCCTCGACCTCCCCCTCGGACAGGTTGACCTCGGCGTGCGAGCAGATGTCGCTGATCGCGTACACCTCTCCCTCGCTGCGCACCACCGCGACCGGGGTATCGCCGACCTCCACGCCGAGCGCCCCCTCGTCGGGGACGTCGCCCAGCGTGCAGACCTTCACGAAACCGCCGTCACTCATGCTCGGCCAGCTTCTCTTCGACCTCGGCCATGATCCGGTCCCGCAGCTCGGGGACCTCGATCCGGTTGATGAGCTCGGCGAAGTAGCCGCGGATGACCAGGCGGCGGGCCTCGTCCTCGGGGATGCCCCGGGAGCGGAGGTAGAACAGGTGGATGTCGTCGAGCCGCCCGCTGGCGCTGGCGTGCCCGGCGCCCTCCACCTCACCGGTGAAGATCTCCAGGTTCGGCACGGAGTCGACCCGGGTGCCGTCGGTGAGCGCGAGGTTCCGGTTGTGCTCGTAGGAGTCGGTGCCCTCGGTGCCCTCGCCGATGATCACGTCGCCGATCCACACCGCGTGCGCGCCCTCCCCGCTGAGCGCGCCCTTGTACTCGACGCGGCTGCGGGTGTGCGAGATGTTGTGGTCGATCAGCGAGCGGTGCTCGTGGTGCTGGCCCTCGCCGCTGAAGTACAGCCCGTGCAGCTCGGCGTCGCCGCCGGTGCCGGTGTAGCCGACCTTCGGCGAGAGCCGGACCAGGTCGCCGCCGAGGGTGACCACGAAGCTCTTGAACTTCGCGTCCCGGCCGACCTTGGTGTACTGGTGGCCGACGTGCACCGCGTCGCGGTCCCAGTCCTGCAGGCTGATCACGGTGAGGCGGGCGCCGTCCTCGACGATGAACTCGACGTTGTCGGCGTAGACCGCGTCGCCGGCGTACTCCAGGACGACGGTGGCCTCGCTGTGCCGGCCCGCGCGGACCAGCACGTGGCCGTAGGCGTCGCCGTGCTCGTGCCCGGTGATCTTGATGAAGACCGGGTCGGCCGGCTTGGCGTCGACGGCCACCGTCACCACGGTGGCCTCGCCGAAGGAGCCGAAGTCGCGGAAGGCCAGGGCGGAGACCCGGTCGGTGGGCAGGAAGCTGGTGCCCAGCCGGGGGTCGCCGGAGGGCGCGGTCTCGTGGGTGACGCCCTCGGGGGCGGTCACGTCCACGGAGACCTTGCCGTCCTTGATGTCCCGGCCGTCGTGCAGGCCGCGCAGACGGCGCAGCGGGGTGAACCGCCATTCCTCCTCGCGCCCGTTCGGCACGGGGAAGGCGTCCACATCGAACGACCCGTGCACGTCGAGCCGGGAGACCGGGAGCTCGCCCGCTCCGTGGCTGTGCTCCTTGATTCCGAGATTGGCGGCCAACTTAACCAACCGCTCCTTCCATCTGCAGCTCGATGAGCCGGTTCAGTTCCAGCGCGTACTCCATCGGCAGCTCGCGCGCGATGGGCTCGACGAAGCCGCGCACGATCATCGCCATGGCCTCGTCCTCGTCCAGGCCGCGGCTCATCAGGTAGAAGAGCTGGTCCTCGCTGACCTTGGACACGGTGGCCTCGTGGCCGAGCTCCGTGTCGTCCTCGCGGATGTCGTTGTAGGGGTAGGTGTCCGAGCGGCTGATCGTGTCGATCAGCAGCGCGTCGCACTTGACCGTGGACTTGGCGCGGTCGGCGCCCTCCTGCACCTGGACCAGGCCCCGGTAGGAGGCGCGGCCGCCGCCGCGGGCCACCGACTTGGAGATGATGGTGGACGAGGTGTTCGGGGCGCAGTGCACCATCTTGGAGCCGGTGTCCTGGTGCTGGCCCTCGCCGGCGAAGGCGATGGACAGCGTCTCGCCCTTGGCGTGCTCGCCCATCAGGTAGACCGCGGGGTACTTCATGGTCACCTGGGAGCCGATGTTGCCGTCGATCCACTCCATGGTGGCGCCCTCGTAGGCGACGGCGCGCTTGGTGACCAGGTTGTAGACGTTGTTCGACCAGTTCTGGATGGTCGTGTAGCGGCAGCGCGCGTTCTTCTTGACGATGATCTCGACGACCGCGGAGTGCAGCGAGTCGGTCTTGTAGATCGGTGCGGTGCAGCCCTCGACGTAGTGCACGTAGGCGCCCTCGTCGACGATGATCAGCGTCCGCTCGAACTGGCCCATGTTCTCGGTGTTGATCCGGAAGTAGGCCTGCAGCGGGATCTCCACGTGCACGTTCTTCGGCACGTAGATGAACGACCCGCCGCTCCACACCGCGGTGTTGAGCGCGGCGAACTTGTTGTCGCCGGAGGGGATGACGCTGCCGAAGTACTCCTTGAAGAGCTCCGGGTGCTCCTTGAGCGCGGTGTCGGTGTCGAGGAAGAGGACGCCCTGCTCCTCCAGGTCCTCGCGGATCTGGTGGTAGACGACCTCGGACTCGTACTGCGCGGCGACACCGGCGACCAGGCGCTGCTTCTCCGCCTCGGGGATGCCCAGCTTGTCGTAGGTGTTCTTGATGTCCTCGGGCAGGTCCTCCCAGGAGGTGGCCTGCTTCTCCGTGGACCGCACGAAGTACTTGATGTTCTCGAAGTCGATCCGGGACAGGTCGGCACCCCAGGAGGGCATCGGCTTCTTGTCGAAGAGCTTCAGCGCCTTGAGCCGGGTGTTGACCATCCACTCCGGTTCGGACTTCTTCGTCGCGATGTCGCGGACGACCTCTTCGTTCAGGCCGCGCCGAGCGGAGGCGCCGGCCTCGTCGGAGTCGGCCCAGCCGTACTCGTATGTTCCGAGCCCTTCGAGCTCGGGGTGCGCGATAGACGTCATTACGCGGATCCTCCTGGACTCAGACGTCCTGTTGGTCTCGCCCGCCGTCGGCGGGGGTCTGGCGGGCCTGGGCGGTGCCACCGGCCTCGATGTCCCGGGGTGTCACGTGGGTGGTGCAGACGCCGTCGCCGTGGGCGATGGTCGCCAGCCGCCGCACCGGGGTCCCCAGCAGGCGGGCGAAGGCCTCCACCTCCGCCTCGCACAGCTCCGGGAACTCGGCCGCCACGTGCCCCACCGGGCAGTGGTGCTGGCAGAGCTGCTGTCCGCCGCCGGGCGCGGGCGCCTCGGCCGCGGCAGCCGCGTAGCCGTCGTTGGTCAGCGCCTCGGCGAGCCTGCGCACCCTCGCTTGAGGGGGCACGCCCTCCAGGAGCGGCCGGTAGCGGGCCTCCAGTTCGGCGACCTGGCGCCGCGCGAACTCGGTGACCGCCTCCGGTCCCGCCCGCTCCGCCAGGAAGCGGAGCGCGCTGGAGGCGAGGTCGTCGTAGCCGTGCACGAACGCGTCGCGCCCGGCTTCGGTGATCGCGAACACCCTGGCCGGCCGGCCGCGGCCCCGCCGCCCGATCGGCCGGGCGTCGCGGGCCTCCACGAGGCCCTCGCCCATGAGGTTGTCAAGGTGCCGGCGGATCGCCGCCGGCGTGAGCCCGAGCCGTTCCCCCAGGCTGGAGGCGGTGATCGGACCCTGTTCGAGGATGAGCCGGGCGACCCGCGCGCGCGTCCCGGTCTCGGCGCCCAGATCGGGCACCGCCGGAGTGCGCGCGGGATCGTGCGCGCCGCCCTCGCGCGCCCACTGTCCGCCGCTCACCTTTTTCACAACATCAGTGTGGCGTAAATAGTTCCGGTGGGGCAAACGGTGATCCATGCCATTCATCACCCAGGCAAGCCTTACCTTGCAGGCGTTTCACCCGCAGAGAGCGGTCCGTCACTCCGCACCGGGCCGCCGCCGGGCCCGAATTCTCTCGGCATGTGATACGGGGCGACCGGCATTCGGGACGGCCCCGGCGCCCCCGCACGTCCCGGTGGTGCGCTTCCGGCCCGGCCCGGCGGGGCACCGCGGGCGCGGAGCCCGGCCCGGCGGCGCCCCGCCGGGCCGGGCCGGTGCAGCCCCGCGGCGGGGCGCCCATAGACTCTGCTGCCATGGGAACACCCGCGGTCGAGGTCACCGACCTGGTCAAGAGGTACGGCGAGACCACCGCCGTCGCCGGACTGTCGTTCACCGCGCCCGCGGGCGCGGTGACCGCGCTGCTCGGCCCGAACGGCGCCGGCAAGACCAGCACGGTCGAGATCTGCGAGGGCTTCCGCCGCGCCGACGCCGGCGCGGTGCGGGTGCTGGGCATGGACCCGGTGGCCGACGCCGCCCGGCTCAAGCCCCGGGTCGGCGTGATGCTGCAGTCCGGCGGGGTGCCCACCGGCGCCCGCGCCGGCGAGTGGCTGCGCCTGATGGCCTCCTTCCACGCCCGCCCCATCGCCCCGGAGTCGCTGCTGGAGCGGCTGGGCCTGTCCTCGGTGGCGCGCACCCCGTTCCGCCGGCTCTCCGGCGGCCAGCAGCAGCGGCTGTCGCTGGCCGCGGCGGTGGTCGGCCGCCCCGAGGCGGTCTTCCTGGACGAGCCCACCGCCGGGCTGGACCCGCAGGCCCGCCACGCCACCTGGGACCTGGTCGCCGAGCTGCGCGACGCCGGGGTGGCCGTGCTGCTGACCACGCACTACATGGAGGAGGCCGAGCGGCTGGCCGACCGGGTGGTGATCATCGACGCCGGCCGGGTGGTCGCCGACGGCAGCACCTCCGAGCTCACCCGGGCCCGCCAGGAGCTGCGCTTCGAGGCCCGCTCCGGGCTGGACGCCGAGGCGCTGCGCAGCGCCCTGCCCGAGGGGACCCGGGTCGAGGTCCGCGCGGAGGGCGCCGGCGGGCGGACCGCCTGCGCCGTCTCCGGGGAGGGCCCCGGCGACCGCATCGGCCCGGAGCTGGTCGCCACGGTCAGCACCTGGTGCGCCGCCAACGGCGTCGACCCCGAGGGGCTGCGCGTGCAGAGCCGCACCCTGGAAGACGTCTTCCTCGAACTGACCGGACGCGAGCTGCGAGAACCATGACCTCAACCGCCGGGACCTCCCCGTTCACCCCGTCGCCGGGCGCCGCCCCGCTGCACCGGATGGTCGCCGCCCAGGCCGGCATGGAGCTGCGCGTCATGCTCCGCAACGGCGAGCAGCTGCTGCTCACCATGGTCATCCCGGTGCTACTGCTGGTCGGCTTCAGCACCACCGGCGTGCTCGACCTGGGCTCCGGGCCGCGCGTCGACTTCCTCACCCCGGGCGTGCTGGCCCTGGCGGTGCTCTCCACGGCCTTCACCGGCCAGGCCATCGGCACCGGCTTCGAGCGCCGCTACGGCGTGCTCAAGCGGCTCGGCGCGTCCCCGCTCTCCCGGTTCGGGCTGCTCGCCGCCAAGACCCTGGCGGTGCTGGCGGTGGAGGCGCTGCAGTTCCTGGTCATCGGGGCCACCGCGGTGCTGCTCGGCTGGCGCCCCGCGGCCGACCCGGCCGGGCTGGCCTACTGCCTGCTGCTGGTGCTGCTGGGCACCGCGGCGTTCAGCTCGCTGGCCCTGCTGATGGCGGGCACCCTGCGCGCCGAGGCCACCCTGGCCGCGGCCAACCTGGTCTACGTGGTCCTGCTCGGCCTGGGCGGGGTGGTCTTCGCCACCGACCGCTTCCCGGACGCGGTCCAGCCGCTCCTCCAGGCCCTCCCGGTCACCGCCCTGGCCGAGGGCCTGCGCGCGGTCCTCGCCGACGGCGCCGCCCCGGCCCTGGCCCCGGTCGCGGTCCTGGCCCTGTGGACCGCGGCCGGCGCGGCCCTCGCGGCCCGCTTCTTCCGCTGGGAGTGACTCCCGGCCGGAAGACCCGCCGTACCGGCGGCCGGCCCGGCATCCTGGTGCCGGCGGTCCTGGCGCGGCTGGAAGGGCGCGAATGAACAACCGGTACGTGATCCTCGTTGAACGCGGCCACGGCGGCTACGGGGCATGGTGCCCCCCGACCTCCCCGGCTGCGTGGCCCTGGGGGACACCGTGGACGAGGCCGTCGAGGAGATGCGCGGGGCGATCGGCTTCCACCTCGACGGGCTCCGCGCCGAGGGCCTGCCGGTCCCCCTGCCCTCCACCGTCGCCGCCTCGGTGCAGGCCTCCTGAGCCGTCGCCGTAGGGTGTGCCGGTGGAGTTCATCGGCGTTCCCTGGGTTGCGGTGGTGCGGGCGGTCGGGCCCGCCGCGGTGCTGTTCGCGGTCGGCGCGGTGCTGCTGGTGCGGCGGCGGCCGGCCCGGCGCGGGCTGGTGTGGGCCGCGCTGGCGGTGCAGCTCGGCGCGGCGGCGCTGCCGTTCGCCTGGCTGCTGGCCCAGGCCGGCGCCGGGGTCGGCGGGCGCACCGAGGTCGGGCTGGCGATGATCCTGGTGCAGCCCGGACTGGAGGCGGCCGCGTGGGCGCTGCTGCTGGTCGCGGCGGTCGGCGGGGCGCGGCGGCCGCGGGCCCTCCGGGGGCGGCCCGCGCCCGGGGAGGCGCCGGCCGCCGAACCCGCGGAGCCGCTCACGGATCCCGTTCGATAGGGCAGGTCATGCAGTGCGGGCCGCCGCGGCCGCGGCCCAGCTCGCCGCCGCTGATGGTGAGCACCTCGACCCCGCTGGCCCGCAGGTGGGCGTTGCTGGTCATGTTCCGCTCATAGGCGACCACCACCCCCGGCTCCAGGGCGAAGACGTTGCAGCCGTCGTCCCACTGCTCGCGCTCGGAGGAGAAGACGTCCTGGGTGGGGGTGAGCACCTTCAGCCGGTCCACCCCGGCGGCCTCGGCGATCACCCGGTACATGTCCTCCGGCGGGTGGTCGGTGACCTTGAGCTCCGCGCCGTCCCCGCCGGGCTCGATGGTGAACGACGGCAGCAGCCCCAGGCCCGCGTAGGCGGTGAACACGCCCCGGTCCACGTTGGTCATCACGGTGTCCAGGTGCATCACCGCGCGGGCGTGCGGCATCCGCAGGCAGACCAGGCGCTCCGCGCCGCCCCGGGCGAACATCTCCCGGGCCAGCAGCTCCACGGCCTGCGGCCGGGTCCGCTCCCCCATTCCCACCAGCACCGACGCGTTGCCGATCGGCATCACGTCGCCGCCTTCGATGGTGGCGGGGGCGTGCACCCGGCCCCGGTTCCAGACCTCGAACCCGGCCCCGGCGAACATCGGGTGCCACCGGTAGACCGCCTCGTAGTGGATGGTCTCCCGGCGCCGGGCCTTCTTGCGCATCTGGTTGATCGACACCCCGCCGTACAGCCAGCAGGAGGTGTCCCGGGTGAACAGGTGGTTGGGCAGCGGGTCGAGGACGAAGTCGTCCGGCCCCAGGGAGTGCAGCCACAGCGAGGAGGGGTCCGCCGAGCGCTCCAGGATCTCGGCCTTGGTGATGCCGCCGATGAGGAAGCGGCGCAGCTCCTCGTCGCCCATCTCGTCCAGGGCGGCGCGCAGCGGGCCGGCGGCCCGCGGGCCGTGGAAGCGCTCGTCCACCACCTCGCCCAGGATGAAGGCGCGGGCCTCGGGCACCGCCAGCACCTCTTGGAGCAGCTCGTGGAAGTAGTGCACCGCGACGCCGTGCTCGCGCAGCAGGGCGGCGAAGGCGTCGTGCTCCTCCCGGGCCCGCTTCACCCACAGCACGTCGTCGAAGAGGAAGGCGTCCTTGTTCGACGGGGTGAGCCGCTTGAGTTCGAGGCCGGGGCGGTGCACGATGACCTGCCGCAGGCGCCCCACCTCCGATGCGACGCGGAAGACCATGCGCTCCCCTCTCCTGGGTTCCGGCTGCTCCGGACGAAGGCTGCATTCCCCCGGGGGCGCCGGTGAACCGGGGGCGGCGGGAGCGGGCGGTGCGCCCCAAGACCTAGGATGATCGGTCGTGACCGCCGAAGCAGCCTCCGGCCGCCCCGAGTACCCGGGCCGGCCGCTCCTCTCCAACCCGTTCACCGCCGGGCGCCTGCGCGGGATCGCCGACAACATCCCGCCCACCTGGATGGTGCTGGTCGGCATCGTGTCGGTGCAGGCCGGCGCCGGCATCGCGAAGAACCTGTTCGGGGTGCTCCCGCCGAGCGCGGTGGTCTGGCTCCGGCTGCTCACCTCCGCGGTGGTGCTCGTCGCCCTGGCCCGGCCGGTGCTGCGCGGGCACTCGCGCGCCGACTGGGCGGTGGCGGTCGCCTTCGGCCTCTCCCTGGCCACCATGAACTACGCGCTCTACCAGGCGATCGCCCGGATCCCGCTGGGCATCGCGGTGACCATCGAGTTCCTCGGCCCGCTCACCGTGGCCATCCTGGGCTCGCGGCGCCGGATCGACGTGCTGTGGGTGCTGCTGGCCGGGACCGGCGTGGTGCTGCTGGGGCGCAGCGACGGCGACATCACCGCGGCCGGCGTCGGCTTCGCCCTGCTCGCCGCGGCGGCCTGGGCCTCCTACATCCTGCTCAGCGCGGCCACCGGCCGGCGCTTCGCCGGCACCTCCGGGCTGGCCATCGCCAGCGTGGTGGGCGCCTTCGCGATGGCGCCGGCCGGCGTCGCCGAGGGCGGGGCGGCGCTGCTCGACTGGCGGCTGCTGCTGATCGGCCTGGCGGTGGGCCTGCTCTCCTCGGTGGTGCCGTACTCGCTGGAGATGCAGGCACTGCGCCGGATGCCGACCCGGGTGTTCGGCATCCTGATGAGCCTGGAGCCGGCGGCGGCCGCGCTGGTCGGCCTGGCGCTGCTGGGCGAGGTGCTCTCCGGGTGGCAGTGGCTGGCCATCGGCTGCGTGGTCGCGGCCAGCGTCGGCGCCACCCGCGGCCGGCGCGCCCCCGACCCGGCCTGACTCCGCCTCCATCCCGGCGATCTTGGAGCTGCGGGGCCGTCAGAGCGCTCTGATGGCCCCGCGGCTCCAAGATCGCCGCGGGAGGGGAGGGCGGGTCAGCGGGCGGCGTCCTCCCCGGCCTCGGCCACGTCGGGGGTGAGGATCACCTCGGTGACGGCGCGGCCCTCGGTGGCCGCGACCAGCGCCAGCCAGCCGCCGATGTCGACGGTCTCGCCGGGCGCCTCGGGGATGTGCCCGAGGTGCGCGATGACCAGCCCGGCGACCGTGACGTAGGAGCCGTCCGGCAGGTCCTCCGGGTGGACGCCGACGTCGGGCAGGTCGTGCACCGGGAAGGTGCCGGGCAGCCGGATCGAGCCGTCCTCCAGCCGGGTGGCGCCCCGGACGTCGGAGTCGGTCTCGTCGTAGATCTCCCCGACGATCTCCTCCAGCAGGTCCTCCAGGCTGACGATGCCGGCCACCTCCCCGGCCTCCCCGATGACCACCGCCAGCTGCTGCCGCTCGGCGGTCATCCGCTGGAACGCGGCGGGCACCCCCAGGGTGTCGGGGAGCAGCATCGGCGGCCGGGCCACCGCTCCCGCCTGGTCGTCGTTGAGCAGCAGGTCGCACCAGTGCACCACGCCCACCACGTCGTCCAGCTCGTCGCCCTGGACCACCGGGGCGCGGCTGTGCCCGCGCTCGGCGAGGGTCCGCGCCGCCTCCCGGGAGGGCGTGGCGGCGGAGACCGCGTCGACCTCCCGGCGCGGCACCAGGACGTGCCGGAGCCGCCGCTGGGACAGCTCCAGGGCACCGGTGATGATGGTGCGCTGGGTCGGCGTCATGCCCCGGTGCCCGGAGACCATGTCGCGCAGCTCCTCCTCGCCGATCTCCTCCTCGCCCCGGGACCGGGGGTCCCCGCCGAGCACCCGGACGACCAGGTCGGTGGCGATGCCGAGCAGCCACACCACCGGCCGGGAGAGGGCGCCCAGCAGATCCAGCGGGCGCGCGGCCAGCACCGCCCAGGCCTCGGCCCGCTGCATGGCGATGCGCTTGGGCGCGAGCTCGCCGAAGACCAGGGTGAAGAAGGTGAGCACCACGGTGACCAGCACGACCGCGACCGGACCGGCGGCGTCGCCGAGGAACCCGAGCGGGCCGACCAGCGGCTGCGCCAGGGTGACCGCGGCCGTCGCCGAGGCGAGGAACCCGGCCAGGGTGATGCCGATCTGGATGGTGGCCAGGAACCGGTTGGGGTCGCGGGCCAGCCGCGCCACCGCCCTGCCCCCCGGCCCGCCGGCCTCCAGCCGCGCGATCTGCCCCGCGCGCAACGTGACCAGCGCTATCTCGGTCCCGGCCAGAGCGGCGTTGACCACCACCAGCAGCACGACGAGACCGATCTGGGCCGCATAGCCCCCCATGGCCGAGCCTCCCGGCGGCTGCCGCGTACTGCGCTTCCGCGGCCGCTGAGACCGGATGCATTCCCGCTGCGGTGCCTCGTCATGCCGGGCGGCACCGCAGTACCCGGGATCGGCCGCCACGGCTCCGACGGCCCTTCGGTCGGTGCCGGGCTCGGCCCCTCACCCCCGGTGCGGCACGGGCGGCACTACCGGTTCGCCCAGCGCCGACCCCGCGGGAGAGCGCCCAGGCGAACGACGGCGCCGACTTCGCCTTTTTGGTCCTGGTATGAGCCCTGACCTGGAATTCCAGACCCGACGAACAAGGTTTGAAGCCCCAGCCGACCGAACACGCCGTCCCTCGTGGCCGACCATGCGCCACCCGAGCGAAAGCCTCCGCCCACACCAAGGGAGCTGAGACCCGCCCATGACCGACCAGACCACCGCGAGCAAGGCGCCTGTTCCCGCCGCTCGCGGCGACGAGCCCGACCTGGACTACATCGAACCCACGATCGGCAAGGTCTACCGCATCCTGTCCCCCGCCAACGGGAAGTACCTGACCGGCGGTCTGATCGAATCCGCAGAGACCGCGTTCCACTACGTCTTCTTCTGCACCGACCCGACCACCAGCAAGTACATGATCAGCAACGTCCGCCGGACGGAGGAACCCACCCACCCGGGCCGACTGCTCGTCCGCACCCATAACGGCAGGGACCAGGTGGACCCCGACATCGCTGCCCTGCTTCCCGAACACCTCGAGAGCCGGAACGATGCGATCTGGCAGCTGGAGGACGCGGGCAACGGGAGCTTCCGGCTGTGGATGCCCTCCGCGGCCAAGTACGCCATGGTGGTGGGAGACGGGGAGCGCTACGTCGGGTTGGGCGACAAGGGCGAGGGCGACGACCTGTTCAAGCTGGAGGAGGTCGGCGCCTTCCCGGAGGTGGTGGCGCTGTCCCGGATCAAGCCGCCGGAGTTCGAAGCCCCGAAGCTGAAGAGCTACAACCCGCCGCCCCTCTACAGCGACCCGCAGAAGTGCGGCGAGGTCGCCGTTCCCTGGTTCGTGGTGGCCCAGGACGGCGGCAAGGACGACCACTGGCGAGCCGAGCACACGCCCTACTACATCATCCGCCGCTGGTCCCGCTGGCAGTCCGATAAATTCGACATCCTCAAGAAGACCGAGACCAGGCAACGCACCTGGTCGGTGACCTGGGGCGTGACCAAGGAGAAAGCCCAGGAGATCGACCGGACCATGAACATGAGCGTGACCGCCGAGGCGGGGTTCGGCTTCAAAGGCATCAGCGCCAGCGTCAGCAGCACCGTCTCCTACGGGCTGAGCGTCAGGACCAGCGAGAAGTGGTCGGAGTCCTACTCCAAGCAGGACGGCGGCAGCTACCAGATCGGCCCCTACGCCAACGCCGACATGGCCGTGTGCGACTTCTACCGCCAAGACGTGTACTACCTGCACCGATCCGAGGGGCAGGAGATCTACCAGTTCCCCGTGACCTTCCCGAACAGCCGAGTGGGACGCACCTACACCGACAAGTAGCCGCGGCGGGTACTACCCGGTAGGTGGCGAGCGCCCCGCAGACGGCCTGCTCATCATGGGCTCGGCCACCCGGTACCGGGCCGAAGGCGAATGCTGCCCGCGGGGTGGGCATCTCTCCCCGCCCCGGGGGCTCCGGCGGCCTCCCGGGGCGGTCCGGCCGCTCAGGCGGTTCGGAGGTGCCGGGCGATGCCGTCGAGGACGCGGGCCAGGCCGAAGCCGAACTCGGCGTCGGGGCCCGGCGCGCCCCGGTCGCCGGTCAGTTCCGCGACTGCGGCGGCGAGCCGGGGATGGTCCGCGGCGGAGTCCCCGCCCGGGTCGAACCGCTCCCTCCAGTGGCGGGCGATGTCCGGCGGCTCGGGCGGCGGCGCCCCGCCCTCGGGCATCCAGGCCAGGGCGAGGCCCCGGCCGTAGGAGGCGACGGTCCCCAGCAGGTGCAGCCGCTCGGCCGACCCGAGGCCGAAGCCGTCCAGTGCGGCCAGCGTCCACTCCATCGCGGCGCGCGAGTTGGAGCCGAGGTGCGGGCGGGTGCCGGCCGCCGCCGCGACCAGCCACGGATGCGCACGGTAGGAGCGCCAGTCCTGCCATGCCGCCGCCTCCAGCGCCTCGCGCCAGGAGGAGGGACGGGGCTCGGGGTAGGGGAAGCGGCCGGCGACCTCGTCGACCATCAGCTCCAGCAGCTCGCCGCGGCCGCTGACGTGACGGTAGACGGCCATTCCGGAGGTGCCGAGCCGCCCGCCGAGCCTGCGGGTGGAGACGGCGTCCAGGCCCTGCTCGTCGGCGAGGGCGATGGCGGCCTCCACGATCAGCGGGACGCTCAGCGCCCGCCGTTCCCGGTGCTCCGGTGTCATCGGCGCGGTCCCCCTTCGGCGGCTTGCGGCGGTGTCCGGGACGAGTGTACGGTGCAAACCGGTCTTGTTTGCACTGCAAACAAAGAGAGGCGACGTCCCTGGGAAGGCGACCATGACCGCAGAACCCCGCCCCTCGGCCGCACCGGCCGCCGCGCTCTCCGCGTGGCGGGCCGCCCTGGACGGCGAGGTGCTGCTGCCCGGCGAGCCCGGCTTCGCCGAGGCCGCCGCCCAGGACGGCGGCACCGCGGCGCCGACCGCGATCGCCCGGCCCGCGACGGCGGCGGACGTCGCACGGACGGTGCGCTTCGCCGCCGGGAGCGGGCTGCCCCTGTCGGTCCGCGGCGGCGGCCACGGCGCGTTCGCCGCCCGCCCCGGCGCGGTGCTGGTGCTGCTGTCCCGGCTGGACGCCGTCGAGGTCCGCGGCGGCGGCCGCGTGGACGTCGGCGGCGGCGCCGTGTGGCGGCAGGTCGCCCGGGCGCTGCAGCCGCACGGGCTGGCGCTCAGCTCGGGCGACACCGACAGCGTCGGGGTGGGCGGGCTCGCGCTCACCGGCGGCGTGGGGTGGCTGGTGCGCCGGCACGGGCTGACCCTGGACAACCTGCTCGCCGCCGAGGTGGTGACGGCGGCCGGCGAGGTGCTGCACACCGACGCCGAGCACCACCCCGACCTGTTCTGGGCGCTGCGGGGCGGCGGCGGGAACTTCGGCGCGGTCACCCGGTTCACCTTCCAGGCGCACCCGCTGCCCGCCGTCCACTACGGCACCGTGACCGCGGTCAGTCCGTCCCGGGAGAGCCTGGCCGCCCTGCTCCGCGGGTGGCGCGACGCCATGCGCGGCGCCGACGAGCGGCTGAACTCCACCCTCTTCGCCATGCCCGCCGAAGGCGGCGCGCCGGCGAACTGCCAGATCTTCACCGTCTGGGGCGGCGATGACCGGTACCGGGCCCGCGCCGCCGTCGCGCCCCTGCTCGAGCTGCCCGGGATCGTCCGCACCCGGTTCGAGCGCCGCTCCTACGCCTCGGTGCTCGAGGACGGGGGCGAGCCCGACGGCCTGGAGGACGTGGTGGAGCACGCCCTGGCGGACGCGCCCGGGGCCGGCCACGACGACGTCGTCGTGGAGGAGCGCAACGCCTTCCTCCGGCTCGACGACGCGGTGGTCGACGGCCTGGCCGGCCTGGTCGGGCAGGCCCCCGGGTCGATCCTGGCCGTCCGCGCCCTCGGCGGCGCGTTCGGCCGGGTGGCGCCCACCGCGACCGCGTTCGGCTGGCGGGACGCCGAGGCGCTGGCGGTCTTCACCGGGGTCCTCCCGCCGGGGAGCGGCGCCGGCGACGTCGCCCGGCTGGAGAGGGCCTGGTCCGCGATCGGGAAGGGGCATGGGACCTACGGCAACTTCCACGAGCGCGCCGACGGCGACCCGTTCGCCCTCGGCGTCTACGCCCCGGTCAACGCCGAGCGGCTGCGCAGGGCCAAGCGCGCCTGGGACCCGGGCAACCTCTTCTCCGGCAACCACAACATCGACCCGGCCGGATGAGCCGGGCCAGCGCACCGCCCAGGCGGTCCCCGAGGTCCAGGCGGGCGAGATGCGGAGCCGGCCGCGGGGCGGTCCCGCCACGGCCAGCAGTGCGGCGAAGACCAGGGAGACCGGGAAGGCGAGGCAGAGGAGCCGTTCCCGGCCCGTCGACCAGATCCCGGTGTCGATGCCGAAGGCGGCGCAGAAGGCCGACGCGAACGCCACCAGGGCGCCGATCCGGTAGGGGGCGGGGACGCTGCGCACTCTGAAGTACGTCCCGGAGGCCAGAGCGGCGGCGCCTGCGACGGGAAGGCGGATGAGCAGGTTCTCGGCCATCGGTGCGGGGTAGCCGCTGTGCACCGGCATGAGCCGGCCGAGGACGGCGGTGGACGCCGCCGGAACGTGGACGAAGGCCGCGACGGCCGCGTCCGAGGCGCGGAGCTCTCGGGGCGGGTCCGGGGGCCTGGGGAGCTGCGGTCATGCCGGGTCCGCCCCCGCGGCGCCGCCGGGCGTTCCCTCTCGGCCGGACCCGGCCGCGGCGGCGGGCGCCTCCCGCTCTCCCGTCGGCGCAGGCCACACGGTCCCGGCGCCCCGGATCCAGGCGCCCCCGAGAATCTACTACGCTCTGTCGTATGCTGATCGACGCTGGTCCGGGCCCGGTGGCGGCCGAAGAGATCGAGATCCTGTCCCTGCCGCTGTGGGCCTGGCAGGTGGCCTTCGCGGTGGTCGGCGTGGTGGCGCTGGCGCTGCTCGCCCGGACCGTGTGGCGGCCCACGACCGCGTCGCTGCGCTGGTGGGCGCTGGGCAACATCGTGGTCAACGCGGGGATCGCGGTCACCGGGGCCACCGTGCGGGTGACCTCCTCCGGGCTGGGCTGCTCGGAGTGGCCCAAGTGCACCGAGGACAGCTTCGTCCCGGTGGGCACCGACCACTCGGCGTTCAACGCCGCCATCGAGTTCGGCAACCGGACGCTGACCTTCCTGGTGCTGGCCGTGGGGGTCATCGTCTTCATCGCGACGCTGCGGCTCCGGCCGCGCCGCCGGGACCTGCGGGTGATGGCGACGGTCATCCCGCTGGGCGTGCTGGGCCAGGCCGTGGTCGGCGGGATCACCGTCTGGAGCGACCTGCACCCGGCGTCGGTCGCCTCGCACTTCCTGCTCTCCGCGCTGGTGGTCGTGGTGGCCGTCGCCTACTACGTGCGCTGCCGGGAGCCCGAGGGGGTGCTGCGGCCCACCGTCGGCCCGGCCGCCCGGACCCTGGCCACCGCGCTGGTGCCGGTGGGCTTCGCGCTGCTGGTCGCGGGGACCGTGGTCACCGGCACCGGGCCGCACGGCGGCGACGCCGAGGCGCCCCGGTGGGGCTTCGACCTGGTGCTGGTGACCCGGGTGCACTCGGTGCTGGCCTGGGCGGTGCTGGCCGGCGCGCTGGCCATGGCGGTGCTGACCCTGCGGGACCGCTCGCGGACCGCCCGGGTGCAGAGCCTGCTGCTGCTCGGGACGGTGCTGCTGCAGGGCGCGGTCGGCTACGTCCAGTACTTCCTCGGCCTGCCCGAGTGGCTGGTGGTGCTGCACGTGCTCGGGTCCGCGCTGGTGTGGATCGCGATCCTGCGGCTCTACTTCGGCACCGCCGAGCGGGTCAGCGCCCCGGAGGCCGCCCCGGAGGTGCCTGCGGAGGCGGTCCGCTGAACCCGCGGCGCGCCTGCGCCTCCGCGATGACGTGCGAGAAGTCCGAGCGGCGCAGGAAGCCGGAGTCGGTCGCCGAGGGGGCCCAGGCCGGTGTCGCGGGCGCCTGCACCCGGCCCAGGAACGCCTCCCGGGCCACGTGCATCAGCGCCAGGAACGCGTCCCGGCGGCCCTCCCAGCGTGGGCGGGCCACGCCGCGGTCCAGGCGCTGGTGCAGCAGCGCCAGCTCGGTGGCGGCCAGCTGGTAGTCCTGCATCGCCCGGCGGCCGCGCACCCCGGCGTTGCGCGAGGCCCAGGCGCGGGCGGCGCGCCGCCCGCCCATGCTGCTCAGCATCCTGATGTCGGCCGGTGCGACCAGGCCGGTGGGGATGTAGGGCGGCAGGTAGTGGGAGATGGCCGCGATCTGGCGGCGGCGGTCCTGCACCGCGACGCCGATGATCGCCACCAGCACGAAGAACAGCACCAGGTAGGCGGCGCCCAGGCCGTACCAGCCGAAGATGGTCGAGCCGTTCCACAGCGCGTGCAGCAGCACCGCGCCCACCCAGCCGGCCACCGGGGCGACCAGCCGCATCGGGCCGCGGCGCATCGCCGCGTAGGCGACGCCCAGGCCGATCATCGCGGTGTAGATCGGGTGGCCGAACGGGCCGATCAGGCCGCGCAGCACGAAGGTGAACGCCAGGCCGAAGAACCCCTCCTCGAAGTAGGAGGTGAGGAAGTACAGCACGTTCTCGGTGAAGGCGAAGCCGGTGGCGACCATGCCCGCGTAGATGACGCCGTCGGTGTAGGAGTCGATCTCGTAGCGCCGCCGCCACAGCAGCAGGACCAGCACCAGGCCCTTGGCGCTCTCCTCCACCACCGGGGCGCCCACCGCGGTGCTGATGTAGGTGCCCGCGTCCGTGCCGAACAGCGGCACCGTGCCCAGCTGCATGCCTGCGGTGTTGAGGACGAGCGAGGCACCGACCGCCACGCCCGCGCCCCACAGGAACGCGAAGAGCAGCATGGACCCGGGCTCGGGCTCCAGCCGGTCCAGCATCAGGATCAGCGGGATCAGGATCGCCACCGGGATGACCGCGGCGACCAGGCTGACCAGGAACCCGACGACGCCGGAGACGCCGCCGGTGACCAGGCCGGAGAGCAGCAGGTAGCCGAGCATCCCCAGGGTGCACAGGACACTGATGAAAATACCGATGAGCAGGCCGTAGGACCTGCTCCCCGGTTTGCGGCCTTCGAGAATGGCCTTGCTGTCGAGAGCGGGCATGCCCCCAGATCGTAACGGCTCCGGAGGGCCGCCCAGGTCAGCCGAGCCAGCCGCGCAGCAGCGGGTCGATCGTCACCGCGGTGAACAGCAGCGCCAGGTAGGCGTTGGACAGGTGGAAGAAGCCCATCGTCTTGAGCTTGGCCCCGGAGACGCCGGCCCGGCTGGCCGCCAGCAGGCGGTGCGCCTGCACCAGCAGCACCGCGCCCAGCACCGCGGCGACCGCCAGGTAGAACAGGGTGGTCTGGGCGACCGGCCAGAGCAGCACCGAGGTGAGCACCGTGGCCCAGCTGTAGAGCACGCACTCCAGCAGCACCCGCTGGTCGGTGGCGACCACCGGGAGCATCGGCACCTTCGCCGCCGCGTAGTCCTCCCGGTAGCGCATCGCCAGCGCCCAGGTGTGCGGCGGGGTCCAGAAGAAGACCACCAGGAACAGGATGAACGGCGCCCAGTCCAGCCGCTCGGTGATCGCGGCCCAGCCGATCAGCACCGGCATGCACCCGGCGATGCCGCCCCACACCACGTTCTGCGCGGTGCGCCGCTTGAGCAGCATGGTGTAGACGAAGATGTAGAACAGGATCGCGAACAGCGACAGGGCCGCCGACAGCCAGTTCACGAAGAGCGCGAACCCGCCGGTGGACAGCGCCGCCAGGACCAGCCCGTAGACCATCGCCCCGCGCGGGGTGACCTGGTCCATCGCCACCGGGCGGCGCCGCGTGCGGCGCATCTCCTGGTCGATGTCGCGGTCGATGTAGCAGTTGATGGCGTTGGCGCTGGCCGCGGAGAAGGTACCGAAGACCAGGGTGGCCAGCGCGATGCCCAGCGGCGGCACCCCGCCGGCCGCAACGAACATCACCGGGATCGTGGTGATCAGCAGCAGCTCGATGACCCGGGGCTTGGACAGCGCGACGTAGGCCCGGACATAGGCGCCGAAGGGCGCCCGGCGCCCCGGCCCGCCGCTCTCGCCGGCGCCGCTCCCGGAGGACCGCTCCCCCTGGGGCACCCGCTCTACGGACAATGACACGCTGTACCTCGAAGAAATAGGGATCTGCACTGCTCGCCACAGCGGGATCCGGGGCATCTCCGGCAGCCGGCCAAGAGCCCGTAAAACCCCGTCGACGACATACTGTAGTACTGCCTCCGCCGCCCCCTCGACCGGGGCTCGCCCAGCGCCCCGCCTCCCGCGGCCGCTCCGGGCCCGCGGGGCCCGCCGCCGGGCCGGCCTGCCCGGCCCCGCTCTTGCCGGGCCGCTTGCCCGCGCACCGGCGGCCCTTTCCCTCCGGCCCGCCGCCCTTTGCCCCCGGTTGACCGCGGGCGCCGACGTGCCGCGTCGCACAGTCCCGGCCCCCTCCGCGAGCGATAGGGTCGTACCTGGTCAATCCTGCCGTGTTCTCTCCCCGGGAGCCGACCGGCGCCCCGACGCACGGCGCACCGACCCGATGAGCATGGACAACCTCACATTCACGGTGCCCCGGCCCAACGCCGCACGGGACCGGTCGAATGCGCGAAAGGAGCCCTGAGCCCGCGTGAACACCGACACCGCCGACTCCCTTGCGTGGTCGGACCTCGACCGCCGCTCGGTCGATGTGGTCCGCGCACTGGCCATGGACGCAGTCGAGGAGGCCGGCTCCGGGCACCCCGGCACCGCGATGAGCCTCGCGCCGGCGGCGTACCTGCTGTTCCAGAAGGTCATGCGGCACGACCCCACCGACCCGCACTGGGTCGGCCGGGACCGCTTCGTGCTCTCCTGCGGCCACAGCAGCCTCACCCTCTACATCCAGCTCTTCCTGGCCGGATACGGCCTGGAGCTGGACGACATCAAGAACCTCCGGCAGTGGGACAGCCCCACCCCCGGCCACCCCGAGTACGGGCACACCGCCGGCGTGGAGACCACCACCGGCCCGCTCGGCCAGGGCATCGGCAACGCGGTCGGCATGGCGATGGCAGCCCGCCGCGAGCGCGGCCTGTTCGACCCGGAGGCCGCACCCGGCCAGAGCCCCTTCGACCACCACGTCTACGCGATCTGCTCCGACGGCGACGTGCAGGAGGGCGTGAGCCACGAGGCCAGCGCCCTGGCCGGCACCCAGGAGCTCGGCAACCTCGTGCTGATCTGGGACGACAACCGGATCTCCATCGAGGACGACACCCGGATCGCCTTCTCCGAGGACGTCGCCGCCCGCTACGAGGCCTACGGCTGGCACGTGCAGACCGTGGACTGGACCGACGGCGGCACCTACCGCGAGGACGTGGAGGCGCTGCACGCCGCGGTCCAGGCCGCCCGCGCCGAGACCTCCCGCCCGTCCTTCATCCGGCTGAGCACGGTCATCGGCTGGCCGTCGCCGAACAAGCAGGGCACCGGCGGCATCCACGGCGCCGCGCTGGGCGCCGAGGAGGTCGCCGCCACCAAGCAGGTGCTGGGCATGGACCCCGACGCCCGCTTCGACGTCCCCGCCGAGCTGCTCGCGCACACCCGCGCCGCCGCCGAGCGCGGCCGCGCCGAGCACGAGGCCTGGCAGCAGCGGTTCGCCTCCTGGCAGGCCGACGCCGGCGACCGCGCCGAGCTCTTCGCCCGCCTGGAGGCCGGCAAGCTCCCCGAGGGCTGGGAGGACGCCCTTCCGGTCTTCGAGGCCGACGCCAAGGGGATGGCCACCCGCAAGGCGAGCGGCGAGGTGCTGAGCGCGCTGGCCCCCGAGCTCCCCGAGCTGTGGGGCGGCTCGGCCGACCTGGCCGGCTCCAACAACACCACGCCCAAGGGGCAGCCGTCCTTCCTCCCGGAGAACGCCGCCAGCAAGGCGTTCCCCGGCGACCGCTACGGCCGGGTGCTGCACTTCGGCATCCGCGAGCACGGCATGGGCTCGATCCTCAACGGCATCGCGCTGCACGGCCCGACCCGCCCCTACGGCGGCACCTTCCTGGTGTTCAGCGACTACATGCGCCCGGCGGTGCGGCTGGCCGCGCTGATGAAGCTCCCGGTCACCTACGTGTGGACGCACGACTCCATCGGCCTGGGCGAGGACGGCCCGACCCACCAGCCGGTCGAGCACCTCTGGTCGCTGCGCGCCATCCCCGGCCTGGACGTGGTGCGCCCCGCCGATGCCAACGAGACCGCCGTCGCCTGGCGCACCCTGATCGGCAACGCCGACCGGCCCGCCGCGCTCGCGCTGACCCGGCAGAACGTGCCGGTGCTGGACCGCGCCGCGCTGGGCTCCGCCGAGGGCACCGCCAAGGGCGGCTACGTGCTGGCCGAGGCCTCCACCGGCACCCCGGAGGCGATCCTCATCGCCACCGGCAGCGAGGTCGCCATCGCCCTGGACGCCCGCGAGCGCCTGGAGGCCGAGGGGACCCCGACCCGGGTGGTCTCCATGCCGTGCGTGGAGTGGTTCCGCGCCCAGGACGCCGAGTACCGGCAGAGCGTGCTGCCGGCCGGGGTGCGCGCCCGCGTCTCCGTGGAGGCCGGGATCGAGCTGGGGTGGCGCGAGTTCACCGGGGACGCCGGCGAGGCCGTCTCCCTGGAGCACTTCGGCGCCTCCGCCCCCTACCAGCGGCTCTACGAGGAGTTCGGGCTGACCGCCGACGCCGTGGTGGAGGCCGCCCGCCGCAGCCTCGCCGCCGCCTCCGCCTGACGCACGACCCATTCGAGGGAGAAACGAGAAGTCGATGACGAACCCGCTGAGCGAGCTCTCCGGTGAGGGCGTCGCGGTCTGGCTGGACGACATCAGCCGCGACCGGCTGCGCACCGGCAACCTGAAGGAGCTGATCGCCGAGCGCAGCGTCGTCGGGGTGACCTCCAACCCGACGATCTTCGAGAAGGCCCTCAACGAGGGCGACGCCTACGACGCGCAGCTGCGCGACCTGGCGCTGCGCGGCGTCTCGGTGGACGAGGCGGTGCGCGCGCTGACCGGCGCCGACATCCGCGAGGCCGCCGACGTGCTGCGCCCGGTGTTCGACTCCACCGGCGGCCGGGACGGCCGCGTCTCGCTGGAGGTCGACCCGCGGCTGGCCCGCGACACCGAGCGCACCGTCGCCGAGGCGCGCGCCCTGTGGTGGCTGGTCGACCGCCCCAACCTGATGATCAAGATCCCGGCCACGGTCGAGGGCCTGCCCGCGATCACCCGGGCGCTCGCCGAGGGGATCAGCGTCAACGTCACGCTGATCTTCTCCCTGGAGCGCTACCGCGCCGTCATGCAGGCCTTCCAGGAGGGCCTGGCCAAGGCGCGCGAGGCCGGCCTGGACGTGTCCAGGATCCACTCGGTGGCGTCGTTCTTCGTCAGCCGGGTCGACGCCGAGGTGGACAAGCGCCTGGACGCCCAGGGCACCCCCGAGGCCAAGGCGCTGCGCGGCCGCGCCGCCGTCGCCAACGCCCGCCTCGCCTACCAGGCCTACGAGGAGTTCTTCGGCTCGGAGTCCTGGCGGGTGCTGGAGGCCGCCGGCGCGCACCGGCAGCGTCCGCTGTGGGCCTCCACCGGCGTGAAGGACCCCGCCTACGACGACACCCGGTACGTGACCGAGCTGGTCGCCCCGGACACCGTCAACACCATGCCGGAGGCCACCCTGGAGGCCGTCGCCGACCACGGCCGGATCACCGGTGACACGGTCCGCGGCGGCTACGCCGGGGCCCGCGCCGACCTGGACGCGCTCGCCGACGCCGGCGTCGACTTCGACGACGTGCTCCGCCTGCTCGAAGAGGACGGCGTGGCCAAGTTCGAGAAGTCCTGGGAGCAGCTGCTGGACAAGGTCCGCTCCGCGCTCGGCGCGGTCTGACCGTTCCCGCCGCCCGCGGGGGGCCGGGAACGCGCACGGCGTTCCCGGCCCTTCGCATCCGGGCACGGTCCCGGCGGCCCTCCGCGCCCGCCCTCCCCGGGGCGGGCCCGGTCCGGCCTCCGGGCGGCGGGACGCGGCGCGCGCCCGGTCCCCGGCGGCCCCGCCCCGGCTCCGCTCCTCCGGACCGGGGATCCCCGAATTCAACTCGCTGATGTAGAAGGGTCACGCACGTTGAGCACGGAGAACCGAGTCGAAGAGGCCCGCGCCGGCGGCCTGGTCGTGCGGGTGCGCGGCGAGGCCGCGGCGGCCGCCGCCGAAGCGGTCGCCGCGCTGGCCGCCGACGGGGTCCCGGCCGCACTGGCCTCGGGAGACAGCACCCTGTGGGGTCCGGACGCCGCCGCGCTGGCCGCGGTCCGGCTTGGCTGGCTCGACCTGCCGCGCACCTCCCGGGAGCTGCTGCCCGAGCTGTCCCGGCTGGCCGCGGAGAACCGCGCCGCCGGGCTGGACCGGGTGGTGCTGGCCGGGATGGGCGGCTCGTCGCTGGCCCCCGAGGTGATCGCGGCGACCCGCGGGGCGGAGCTGACCGTCCTGGACACCACCGACCCCGCGCAGGTGCGCGCCGCGGCCGCCGACCGGCTGCACCGCACCGTCCTGGTGGTCTCCTCCAAGAGCGGCGGGACGGTGGAGACCGACAGCCACCGCCGGGTGTTCGAGAAGGCCTTCGCCGACGCCGGGATCGACCCGGCCGGGCGCATCGTGGTGGTGACCGACCCCGGTTCGCCGCTGGCCGGCCTGGCCGCCGAGCGCGGCTACCGCACCTTCCTGGCCGACCCCGACGTCGGCGGCCGGTACAGCGCGCTGTCCGCGTTCGGCCTGGTGCCGACCGCGCTGGCCGGGGTGGACGTCGGCGCGCTGCTGGACGAGGCGGCCGCGCTGGCCGAGTCGCTGGCCGCGGGCAAGGACAACCCCGCCCTGCTGCTCGGCGCGGCGCTGGGCGCCTCCGGCCGGAACCTGGCCGCGCTGGCCGCCGCCACCCCGATCGGGCTGGGCGACTGGATCGAGCAGCTGGTCGCCGAGTCCACCGGCAAGGAGGGCACCGGCGTGCTGCCGGTGGTGGTCGAGGGGGCCAACGCGCCCGGTTTCTCCGACGCCCCGGACACGCTCCCCGTCTCCTGCTCCGAGGCGGGCCCGGCTCCGGACGGCGGCGCCCTGGTCCAGGTCACCGGAGCGCTCGGCGCGCAGTTCCTGGCCTGGGAGTACGCCACCGCCGTCGCCGGGCGGCTGCTCGGCATCGACCCGTTCGACCAGCCCAACGTGCAGGAGTCCAAGGACAACACCAAGGCGCTGCTGGAGCGGGCCGGCGGCGGGCCGCTGCCGGCCGGCGAGCCGCTGTTCACCGAGGGCGCGGTGCAGGTGCACGCCTCCGGTTCCGCACCGCGCGCCGACGACCTGGCCGGCCTGCTGCGCGGGCTGCTCGGCGCGGTCCCCGGGGGCGGCTACCTCGCCGTCATGGCCTACCTGGACCGGCTGGGCGACGCGCCGGCGGCGGGCCTGCGCGCCGGGCTGGCCACCGCGTCCGCCGGGCAGGTCACCTTCGGCTGGGGGCCGCGGTTCCTGCACTCCACCGGCCAGTACCACAAGGGCGGCCCGGCCGCCGGGGTGTTCCTGCAGATCACCGCGGAGTCCGCGGAGGACCTGGAGATCCCCGGCCGCCCCTACGGGATGGCCCGGCTCCAGCTCGCCCAGGCGCTGGGCGACTTCGGCGCCCTGGACGCGCGCGGCCGGCCCGCCGTGCGCCTGCACCTGACCGACCGCGCCGCCGGCATCGAGCAGCTGCGCCGGGCGGTCGGATCCCTGGAAGGAGTTTCCCGGTGAAGGAACCGGCGATGCCGGGGGCGACCCCGAACCCGCTCCGCAGCGAACTGGACCGGCGGCTGCCGAGGATCGCCGGGCCGAGCGTGCTGGTGCTCTTCGGGGTCACCGGCGACCTGGCCCGGAAGAAGCTGCTGCCGGCCATCTACGACCTGGCCAACCGCGGGCTGCTGCCGCCCGGCTTCGGCCTGGTCGGGTTCGCCCGGCGGGACTGGGCGGACCAGGACTTCGCGAAGGTCGCCTACGACGCGGTGCGCGAGCACGCCCGCACCCCGTTCCGCGAGGACGTGTGGCGCCAGCTCAGCGAGGGCATGCGGTTCGTCCAGGGCGAGCTCGACGACGACGAGGCCTTCGACGAGCTGGCCCGCACGGTGCGCCGGCTCGACGCCGACCGCGGCACCGGCGGCAACTACGCCTTCTACCTGTCGCTGCCGCCCGCGCTCTTCCCCAGCGTGGTCAAGCAGCTCAAGCGGTCCGGGCTGGCCTCCTCCTCCGACGACGCCTGGCGCAGGGTGGTCATCGAGAAGCCGTTCGGCCACGACCTGCGCAGCGCCCAGGAGCTCAACGCGGTGGTGGACGAGGTCTTCCCGCCGCACTCGGTCTTCCGCATCGACCACTACCTGGGCAAGGAGACCGTCCAGAACATCATGGCGCTGCGGTTCGCCAACGCCCTGTTCGAGCCGCTGTGGAACCGCACCCTCGTGGACCACGTGCAGATCACCATGGCCGAGGACATCGGGGTGGGCGGGCGCGCCGGGTACTACGACGGGATCGGCGCCGCCCGCGACGTGATCCAGAACCACCTGCTGCAGCTGCTCGCGCTGGTGGCGATGGAGGAACCGGTCTCCTTCACCGCCGACGCCATCCGCACCGAGAAGGAGAAGGTGCTCTCCGCGGTGCGGCTGCCCGAGGACCTGTCCGCGGGGACCGCCCGCGGCCAGTACGCGGCGGGCTGGCAGGGCGGCGCCGAGGTCTGCGGCTACCTGCAGGAGAAGGGCATCCCCGCGGAGTCGGTCACCGAGACCTACGCGGCGCTGCGGCTGGAGGTCAACACCCGCCGCTGGGCCGGGGTCCCGTTCTACCTGCGCACCGGCAAGCGGCTGGGCCGCCGGGTCACCGAGGTGGCGCTGGTCTTCCGGCGCACCCCCAACCAGGTGTTCAGCCAGACCGACACCGAGGACTTGGGGCAGAACGCGCTGGTGCTGCGGATCCAGCCGGACGAGGGCGTCACCATGCGGTTCGGCTCCAAGGTGCCCGGCGCGGCCATGGAGGTCCGCGACGTGACCATGGACTTCGCCTACGGCCAGTCCTTCACCGAGGCCAGCCCGGAGGCCTACGAGCGGCTCATCCTGGACGTGCTCATCGGCGACCCGCCGCTCTTCCCGCGCCAGCGGGAGGTGGAGCTGTCCTGGGAGATCCTCGACCCGGTGGAGCGGCACTGGGCCGCCTCCGGGCAGCCCGAGCAGTACCGCTCCGGCGAGTGGGGCCCGGCCTCAGCCGACGCCATGCTGGCCCGCGAGGGGCGCCAGTGGAGGCGCCCGTGACCGGGAACGACGACCGGAAGGACCGGCGATGACGCTGTACCTGCCGCGCACCGACACCGCCCAGGTCGCCGAGGCGCTCTCCGCCGAGCGGCTGAGCATCGGCGGCGGCGCGATGAACATGGTGCTCACCCTGGTGGTGGTGACCGACGAGGCGGACCACTACGACGCGGTGCGCGCCGCCACCGAGGCCGGCCGGGAGCACCCGTCCCGGATCATCGCGCTGATCCGGCGCGACCCCGGGGCCGAGCCGGCGATCGACGCCGAGATCCGCCGGCCGGGCACCTCCGGGCCCGGGGAGGCGCTGCTGCTGCGGCTCTACGGGCCGCTCGGCGAGCACGCCGACTCGGTGATCACCCCGCTGCTGGTGCCGGACGCCCCGGTGGTGGCGTGGTGGCCCGGCCCCGGCCCGCGCGACCCGTCGGCCGACCCGATCGGCCGGCTGGCGCACCGCCGGATCACCGACGCGCTGCGCGCCGGCGAGCCGCTGGAGGACCTGCTCGCCCGGGTCCGCGCCTACCGCCCCGGCGACACCGACCTGACCTGGACCCGGCTCACCCCGTGGCGGTCGATGCTGGCCAGCGCCATGGACCACCCGTCCGGCTGGGTGACCGGCGCCGAGGTGACCGCGGAGCCGCACTACCCCAGCGCCGAGCTGCTGGCGGCCTGGCTCTCCCGGCAGCTGGACGTCCCGGTGCGGCGGTCCGCCTCCAACGGCCCCGGCATCACCGCGGTCCGGCTCACCACCGACGCCGGGGACATCATGCTGCACCGGATGGACGGCCGGGTGGCGACGCTGTCCCGGCCGGGGCAGCCGGACCAGGCGGTGGCGCTGGCCCGGCGCCGCGCCGCCGAGGCGCTCTCCGAGGAGCTGCGCCGGCTGGACCCCGACGAGATGTACGAGAGAACCGCCGCCCACCTGACCGGACTGGTCGAGGGCGGCACCCTGGGAGCAGAGGAGGCGCGCCAGTGAGCGCACCCGCCGTGATCGTGCACCCCGACGCCGGGCTGCTGGCCAAGGCCGCCGCGGCCCGGATCGTGACCCGCCTGGTGGACGCGCAGGCCGCACGCGGGTCGGCGTCGATCGTGCTGACCGGCGGCGGCATCGGCATCGCCGTGCTGGCCGAGCTGGCGAAGGCCCCGGCCCGGGACGCCGTGGACTGGGGCGCGCTGGACGTGTGGTGGGGGGACGAGCGCTACCTGCCCGCCGGCGACCCGGAGCGGAACGAGACCCAGGCCCGCGAGGCGCTGCTGGACGGGGTGGGGCTGGACCCGGCGCGGGTGCACGCGATGCCCGCCCCGGACGGCCCGGACGGACCGGGCGGCGACTCCCCGGAGGCCGGTGCGGAGCGCTACGCCGAGGCGCTGCGCGCCGCCGCCCGCCCGGGCGAGCCCGCGTTCGACGTGTGCCTGCTGGGGGTGGGGCCGGACACCCACGTGGCCTCGCTCTTCCCCGAGCAGCCGGCGCTGTACGAGGAGGAGCGGAGCGTGGTGGCGGTGCACGGTGCACCGAAGCCGCCGCCCACCCGGGTCTCGCTGACCCTGCCGACGATCCGCTCCGCCGCCGAGGTGTGGCTGCTGGCCTCGGGCGAGGCCAAGGCGGAGGCGGTCCGCCTGGCCCTGGACCCGGAGGCCGGCCCGGTCCAGGTCCCCGCGGCGGGCGCCCGGGGGCGTTCGCGCACCCTGTTCCTGCTCGACCGCCCGGCCGCCTCCCGGCTGCCGGAGGGCCTCACCGCCCCCGGGCTGCTCTAGAGGACCGCTCTGAATAGAGGCCCGAAGGCGGCACCGCCGCCCCCGGCCCCCTGTTCCCGATACCCGCCCCGCGCCGCCCCGGACCCCTCCGAGGCGGCGCGGCGCGTTTCCCGGCGGCCTTTCGGCTGGACGTCTTGGCCGAGCGTTTTGGCCGAGCGTCTTGGCCGAGCGCGGGCCCCACGGAGCGGAGGTTCAGGCTGGCGGCGAGGGCGGGGAGGGGCACCGGCCGGTCGGTCGGGCGCGGCACCTCGCGGAGCGAAGGTCAAGACGGGCGCCAACGGCAGCGGCAGGGGCGGGGCGCAGGCGGCCACCCGGGCGCGGGCCCCACGGGGTGACGGCTCAGGCTGGCAGCGACGGCAGGAAGGGGCACCGGCCAGTCGGTCCGGTGCAGCGCCCCGCGAAGCGAAGGCCCAAACAGGCAGCGACGGCAGCGGCAGGAGCGAGGCGAAGGCGGTCACCCGGGCGCGGGCCCCACGGGGCGAGGGTTCAAGCAGGCAGCGACGGCGGGGAGGGGACCGGCTGGTCGGTCGGGCGCGGCGCCCCACGGAGCGAAGGCTCAGGCCTGCGGCGAAGGTAGGGGCGGGGCGGAGGCGGTCGCCCGAGCACGGCGCTCCACGGGGCCGGGGCTCAAGCGGGCGGCGACGGCGGCAGTGGGCACCGGCTGGTCGGTCCGGCACGGCAGAGCGAGGCAGGGCAGCCGGGGCGGGCCGGGCGGCGGGATCGTCGCGCCCGCGTCGCCCCGGTACCGGGGTCGGCCGCCTTTGAAACCGCTGCACCTCTTTGACCCGGGTGAATACGCAGAGTGATGGTGGGGTGGGGTGCCCTGCGCACCGCGAGAGCACCCCGGTGATTCCTGAGCGCGCATCCCGGCCCGGAACAGGTCTCTAGAGGCCCGGATTGCCCTGATCGGGCCGGTTATCGGGGGTTCGAGCCGCCCGCAAGGCCGCAGAGCAGAGGGCCGAAACCCGGGGAGAGTAGAGGCAGGGGCGGAATGCCGCTTTTATTCTCTCGAGAGGCCTCGTTTGGCCACTCTGGGTAATCGGTGCGAGGGCGGTGGGGGCTTCGGGGCTTACTACTCGCTGGTAGATGTAATCGGGGTGCTCTCGCGGCGCGCAGGGCGCCCCCACCCCCGCCCGATCCCCGCCGCAAACCAGGCATACAGGGATAAGGCCCCCTGGCGGGCGCGGGCAGGCGGGCCGGCTCCCCTCGCCGGGAGCACACGTCGCCCCGCCCACTCCCGCCCTCGCCGCCCACTTGAACCCCGACCCCGTGGGGCCCGACACCCGGGCGACCACCCGCACCCCGCCCCTACCGCCGCCGTCGCCGCTGCTTGAACCTTCGCTCTGCGGGGCGCCGCGCCTAACCGACCGGCCGGTCCCCACCGCTGCCTTCGCCGCCTGCTTTGACCTTCGCTCCGCGGGGCGCCGCGCCCGGGCGACCGCCTCCGCCCCGGCCCTGCCTCTGCCGTCGCCGCTGCTTGAACCCCGCCCCGTGGGGCGCGTCAGCGTGTGGAACCGGCCGCGCTCCCGGAACTCTCTCAGGCCGGGACTCCGACCCGCTCCGTCTGCGCCCGCTCTACCTCTGCCCGCTCGGCCTCAGCTCGGAGGATCCGGTCGCGGATCATCTCCTTGCTGACGCCGAAAGCGCGGGCCAGCCCGGAGTAGGATTCCCCCGACTCCCAGCGCTCCAGCAGCCCCCGGGCCGAGATCCCGATGTCCTTGGGCGGGCGGCCGATCCGGCCGCGCGGGCGGGACTCGGCCCTGCGCTGCGCGGCCTTGCGCTTGCGGAGCCGGACCAGGTACATGACGTTCTGGTGCCGGGCGCCGGGGCGGTCGTAGCCCCACATCTTGGACGGGGTCTCGTGCTCGTGCCAGAGCGCGTAGAAGGCGCGCCGGGCCCGCCCCAGCGCGCGGGCGAAGGTCACGGGGTCCATGCCGAGCGACCGCTCGGCGGCGCGCCGGTCGTCGTGGACGGCCAGCGCGGTGAGCACGTCGCGGTGCCGGGGGCGGAGCGCCGCCCAGATCTGGGCCAGCGCGATCCGGTCCACGACCGCGTCCTCCGGACTGCGGGTGGGTGCGGAGTGGTCGGTCCAGTAGCGCAGGAAGGCGCGGGAGATGAGCTTCTTGTTCTGGCCGCCCCAGCCGTGGGACTTGAGGTCCTGGTAGTGCTCGGACTTCATCGCCTTCCAGCCGGTGGCGATCAGCTCGGTCTCCTCGGGGCGGGTGGGGGCGAGGGCGAGGTGCTCGCAGATCGCCTCCCAGGCGGTCAGCGCGCGGTGCTCCATGGCCATGCCGTTGACCCAGTTGCATTCCCGGGCGGCCCAGGCGGCCAGCCGGTTGACCTGGAGTGCACTGTATCCGTGCCCCATTTCATCGTCGGGAACGGCGGGGAGAGGCAGCAACGGGCCGAACTCATTGGAGCCCTGTGGGGAAGAGGTCATCACCACGTCGATCACGTCCAATCGGTGTGTCCGTGGACAACACCTTGGATGGCCCGTAATCGGATGGCCATAGATTCATCCACAAGGTTGAAGAAAGGGCGGAAGCGGTTGCCCCGGTTGACTTAGTGTTGGTTGCCGGTTGTATCGGTTTCTTTCGCGGTTTCCTGGAGGGGATGAATGGAGAATCGAGGCAAGCCCGGCTGGCGCAAGCTGGGATCTCAGATAACCGTCCTTCGGAAGAAGGCCAGGCTCTACCAGCGCCAGGTGGCAGCCCAGATGAACGTCGTCCCGGCACACGTCTCCGCCTGGGAGAACGGCAAGCGCGGGATGAGCGAGGAGCAGGTCACCAAACTCGACCGCCTGCTCAACGGGAACGGACGCCTGGTCCGCGCCTGGGAGGCGGCGAACACCCCGGAGAGTCTGCCCTCCTGGTATGAACAGGTGCCAGAGCTGGAGCGGGGCGTGTCAGAGCTGCGCGAGTATCAGTGTCAGATCATCCCTGGCCTGATCCAGACAGCCGACTACGCGAAGGTGACCATCGAAGATTCGACGCCGTGGAAATCACCGGCCGAGGTGAAGCGGATGGTCGAGTCCAGGATGGAACGGCAGGAGATCCTGCACCGGGAGCACCCACCGCTCGTCTCCATCGTGGTCGAGGCGTTCGTTCTAGGGCGCATCGTCGGCGATGAGCGCATCCAGGCAGGGCAGCTCGACAGTGTGCTCACCCTCATCGAAGAAGGCAGAATCCGATTCCAAGCGACCCCTCCGGCTGCCCGGCGCCACCCCGGTACGGCCGGCCCGTTCCGGGTCTACACCTTTCCGGACAATCCTCCGCTCGCTTCCGCCGAGTACTCGGGCGGTGAGGTCCTGATGGAAAAACTCCAAGACGTGCAGCGACGCATGACCATCTTCGGGAACCTCCAGGCAGAAGCGCTGTCCCAGGAGGCTACCGTGAAGCTGATCCGCAAGATCAGGAAGGAAATCGATGAACGAGAACGGCCGTGAGCAGCGAACGTGGCACAAGAGCAGCTACAGCTCGGGGGAAGGCAGCTGCGTCGAGGTGGCCGAAGGCCCGACCGTCCTGGTCAGGGACACGCAGAACAGGGAGCTCGGCCACCTCGAATACCCGCCCCGCACCTGGGCCGCCTTCCTCCAGCAGGTGAAGACCGGCCTCCTCTGAACCCCGCCCGGCTCAGCCGAGCAGGGCGTCCAGCAGAACCTCTCGGTTCTCCGTGAGCCAGGCGCGACGGCGCAGGATGACGTCGCCGACGCCCTCCTCCCACATCCGGGCCCAGCCTCCGCCGAGGAGTTCGGCGGAGGCCTTCATCCTGGCCCGGCCGCTGTCGCAGCGGTCCACGCCCAGGTCGGGCAGGGCCCTCCGCTCCGCCTCCCCCAGGCCGTAGGCGTCGGCCAGCAGCCGGAGCCGGGCCGGGCGGTCGGCGGCGGGCCAGTCCGGGTACACGTCCTCGGGCGCGCACAGCGGCACCCAGTGCATCGCGGTGTTGTAAACCTCCAGCAGCCGGGTCCCCGGGCCGGCCAGGTCGAAGTCGATCAGGCCGGCCGCCTTCCCCTCCCGCACCACCACGTTCTGCGGGGTCACGTCCAAGTGGCAGACGAGCTCGGGCTCGGGGTCGGGGTCGGGCACCGGAACGGCGACCGGGACCTGGTCGCGGCGCCACACCCCGCCGTCCGGGGCGGCGAAACCGGTACCGGACAGGAACCCCTCCGAGGCGTCGTGCAGCCGGCGCAGCAGCGGGCCGAGCGAGGCGAGCAGGGCGTCATCGGCCGCCCACGGCTCCGGCGGGCTCCCGGCCGGCTCCCCGTCCAGGAAGGTGAGCACGTCCCGGCCCTGCGCGTCGCGGCCGAGGAAACGCGGGGCGCCGTCGAACCCGGCCCGCTCCAAGTGGTCCAGGTAGGCGGCGACGGCCGGGCTCTGCGGCTGGGGCGGGCGGCGCACGGTGCCGCCCGCCCGCACCACGCCCTCGGTGACGTCGCCGGACGGCAGCTCGCTCTCCGGACCGTCGTCCCCGGTGTAGCGGCGCATCTCAGACCGTTCGGAAGTGGGTGGTGATCCGGCCGTCGTCGCCGATCAGGTGCAGGGCGAGCATGGGCGGCGGGGCGTCGTCCCCGGTCGGCGGCGCGGGCTCCCAGGGCATCCGCAGCGGGGGCGCGACGGACGGCGCGACCAGCAGCGGGCGGCCGGCGAACGCGGTCGCCGCCGGGGTGTGCGCGTGCCCGCAGAGCACCGCGGCGACCTGCGGGTACCGCTCGATGAGCGCGGCCAGCCGGTGCTCGTCGCGCTGGCGGATGTCATCGACGTAGGGGATGCCGAGGTCCGCCGGGTGGTGGTGGAGCGCGATGACCACCGGAGCGTCGGCGGGAGCCGCGGCGAGCGCCTTCTCCAGCCGGTCCAGGGTGGTGTCGGCCAGCCGCCCCCAGTGCTCGCCGGGGACCGAGGTGTCGCAGACCGCGACCAGCGCACCGCCGACCCGGTGCACCCCGTCGACCGGCCCGTCCGCGGGCTCCTCCCCGAGCAGGAACTCCCGGAACGGGGCGCGGGCGTCGTGGTTGCCGGGGCAGAGCAGCACCGGGACGTCGGCCCGGAGCTCCTCGGCGGCCTGCCGGTACTCCTCCGGCAGCCCGACGTCGACCACGTCGCCGGTGTGCACGATCGCGTCGACCGGGCGCTCCAGGGCGCGGATGTGGCCCATCACCCGGCGGACGCGCTCGGCGCTGCGCCCGCCTCCGTCGAGGTGGGTGTCGCTGATATGGGCGAGAACGAGCATCGGTCCTCCGGGAGGGCTGGGGGGCACCGCGATGCTACCGGCCCGGTCCGCGCCTCGGCGGCGTCAGCTCCCGGGGACCGCGCACGCGCCGTCGGCGCAGCCGTCCGCGTCGCCCTCACCGCCGCCGTCGCCGCCGACCATGACCGGGGCCTGCGGGTGGGCTTCGGCCCAGGCCTGCTCCAGCACCCGGGTGAACACCTCGGCGGGCTGGGCGCCGGAGACCCCGTACCGGGAGTCGACCACGAAGAACGGGACGCCGGTGGCGCCCATGGCTCGGGCCTCCTCGGCGTCCCGGCGGACCTCGTCGGCGTAGGCGCCGCCCTCCAGGACCTCGCGGGCCTTCCCGGCGTCCAGGCCGGCCTGCTCGGCCAGGGCGACCAGCTCCTCGGTGCCGAACACGTCCTCACCTGCGCCGAAGTGGGCGGCGAAGAGCGCCTCGACCATCCGCTTCTGCACGCCCTCGGCCTTGGCGTGGTGCAGCAGCCGGTGGGCGTCGGCGGTGTTGGCGTGCGGCCGGTCGGTCGTGTAGTCCAGGCCTTCGCCGCGGGCGTTCTCGGCGACGCCGGCCTCGGCGGAGCGGGCCTGTTCCTCGGTGAGCCCCATCTTCGCGGTCAGCACGCGCAGCACCGGCTCGGGCTCGGCGGGCGCGGAGGGGTCCAGCTGGAAGCTGTGGAACTCGACCTCGACCCGGTCGGCGTGGGCGAAGGCGGCGAGCCCCCGCTCGAACCGGGCCTTGCCGATGTAGCACCACGGACAGACGATGTCGGACCAGATGTCGACGCGCACGGGCGTTGTCCCCTATCTCGTTCGGCGGGCGCGGCCGCGCCCGCCGAATGGCAACAGCCGCCCGAAATGCGCTATTCCTCCGTCATTTCCAGTAGGCGGAGCACGGTGCGCCAGTTCCGGCCGGTGGCCACCGCCCCGCCCAGGGCGCGCGCGGCCGCGTCGGGCAGCTTCGCCCGGCCCAGGCCGTCCGGCAGGTCGAAGTAGAGCTCCCGGGCGCCGACCGCCATGGCCTCCGGGGCGTAGGCGGCAGTGTCCAGCCTGGACAGCGCGGCGGCGTCCGGCTCCCCGCGCAGGAAGAGCACCAGGAAGCGGGAGGGGTCGCCGACCGGGAGCGGGTTGGCCTGCACTGCGGCGCGCATCCCGGCGGCGTCGCGCAGCACCGTGTCGACGGCGAACCCGAACCGCTCGGCCAGCGCGGACTCCAGCTCGGCGCGGAGCCCGTCCTCTCCGCCGGGCGCCCCGTCCCGCTGGGTGAAGACGGCGTTCCCGCTCTGCAGCAGGGTGGCGGTCCCGGTGTGGCCGAGGCCGGCGACCGCCTCGCGCAGCTCGGCCATGGGCACCTTGCGGCGCCCGCCGACGTTGACCCCGCGCAGCAGCGCGATCCAGCGTGTCATGGGCCGATCATGCCACCGGGCTCCGACACCGCCCCTCCCCCGCGCGGCGGCCCGGCGCTCCGGGGCCGCCGCGGGGCGCGGTCAGCTGGCGCCGATGCCGGTGAGCGAGCGGAGCCGCATCCGGTCGTACCGGTCCCCGTCGCTCTCCCGGGAGAGCAGCGAGCCGGCGATCGCGAAGGCGAAGCCCAGCGGGATCGCCACCAGCCCGGGGTTCTCCAGCGGGAACACCTGGACGTCGATCCCGGCGGGCAGCAGGGACAGGCTCTCCCCGGTCTCCGGGTCGGTCTTGCCGGAGACCACCGGGGAGAGCAGCACCAGCAGCAGCGAGGTGCCCAGGCCTCCGTAGACGCCCCACTCCACGCCCCGGGTGTTGAACCGGCGCCAGAACAGGGTGAGCACGATGACCGGCAGGTTGGCCGAGGCGGCGATGGCGAAGGCCAGCCCCACCAGGAAGGCGACGTTGAGGTGCTGGGCCCGGACCGCCAGCAGGATGGCGAGCGCGCCGACCAGCACCGCGGAGATCCGGGCCACCACCATCTCCTGGGACTCCTTCGACCGGCCCCACATCAGGATGTGGCCGAAGAAGTCGTGCGCCATCGAGGAGGAGGACGCCAGGGTGAGGCTGGCGATGACCGCCAGGATGGTGGCCAGGGCCACCGCGGAGACGAACGCCAGCATCACCGCCGAGCCGGCCGGGCCGGCGACGATGGAGCCGAGTTCGGCGGCCAGCTGCGGCACCGCCGCGTTGCCGGAGGGGTCCTGGGCGGCGATCGCGTCCGGGCCGACCAGCGCCGCGGCGCCGAACCCCAGTGCCAGCGTCGTCAGGTAGAACGCGCCGACCAGCAGGATGGTGCGCTTCACCGAGGTGCGGGCGGCCTTGCCGTCGCGGACGGTGTAGAAGCGGACCAGGATGTGCGGCAGGGCGGCGGTGCCCAGCACCAGGGCCATCCCCAGGCTGAACAGGTCGAGCCGGTTGACCAGGGTCTGCACCGGGTCGCCGGCGACCTCCACCGCGAAGTGCCGGCCCGGTTCCAGGAAGGCCTGGCCGCTCCCGCTGGCTTCGGCGGCGCTCTCCAGCAGCGCGCTCGGGTCGAAGTCGAAGACCGCCAGCACCAGGGCGGTCATCAGCCCGGTGGCGGTGAGCAGCAGCCCGGCCTTGATGATCTGCAGCCAGGTGGCGGCCTTCATCCCGCCGTACATGACGTAGACGACCATCAGCACGCCGACCAGGACGATGGCGGCGGTGCGGGTCTGGGCCCCGGTCATGCCGAGGAAGGTGCCGCCGTGGTCGATGCCGAGCAGCATGGTGACCAGGGCGCCCGCGCCGACCATCTGCGCGATGAGGTAGACGGTGCTGACCGCGACGGTGGAGGTGGTGCAGGCCAGCCGGACCCTCATCCGGCGCATCCGGAACCCCGGCAGGTCGGCCATGGTGTACCGGCCGCTGTTCCGGATCAGCTGGGCCATCGGCAGCACCAGCAGCCAGGCGACCAGGAAGCCGATGGAGTAGAGGAAGCCGTCGTAGCCGCGGAGCGCGATCAGCCCGGCGATGCCCAGGAAGGAGGCGGCGGAGAGGTAGTCCCCGGTGAGCGCGAGGCCGTTCTGGGTGCCGCCGAAGGAGCGCCCGCCGGCGTAGAAGTCGACGGCGCCCCGGGTGCTGCGCCGCGCCCACACGGTGATCCCCAGCGTCACCGCGATGAACAGGCCGCACAGGCCGAGCGTCCACAGGTGCACGGCGTCCAGCCCGGCCGTCATCGGCCGCCCACCTCTCCGGCGCGGAGGCGCAGCTCGTCGGCGATCGGGTCCAGCCGGCGCTCGGCGCAGCGGACGAACGCCCAGGCGAGCAGGAAGGTGGTGGCGAACTGGCCGATCCCCAGCAGCAGCCCCACGTTGACCGCGCCGGCCACCCGCACCGCCATCAGGTCGCGGGCGAACACCGACAGCAGGAGGTAGGCGGCGTACCAGCCGAGGAAGAGCACCACCAGGACCGCGGTGTACGCGGCGTACCGGCGGCGCAGTACGGCGAAGCGCGCCTCCGCCGTACCGGGCGCGCCCGGCCGCACCCCTCTTCGCCCGGTCGTCCCCTCCAGATAATCGACCATTCGTTCCTCCCCCTCGCGGAACACCGCCCCCGCGCGCTCGCGCACGGAGAACGCGGGCACGGCGAAGCGCCGCGGAAATACGGCGCGCAGTGGAGGCAAACGATATACAGCGCCGCGTCCCCCCGCGGCGTTGTTCCGAAAAAGGGGTGAATTCACCGGCGGGGGAAAAGGAATGTGCGTTCGGGGGCGCCGCTTCCGGAACTCCGCGCACGAAAAAGCGGGCCCGCCGGAGAGCGGGCCCGCAGCGGGGCGCGGAGGGTCCGGGGTCAGGCCGCGGCGGACTCGGCGGAGCGGGCGCGCCCGCCGGCCGAGGGGCGCCCCCAGGGCAGCAGCCGGTCCAGGGCGATCCGGCCGCCGCCGAAGCCCAGGGCGAGCGCGGCGGCGCCGAGCACCAGCGGCAGCTCCATCCCGCCCTCGCCGATCAGCGGGCCCTGGGCGTGCGCGAAGAAGACCGCGCCGGCCATCTGCCCCGCCAGCACGAGCCCGGCCAGCGGCAGCAGCAGGCCGAGCAGGAGCAGGAGGCCGCCGCCGATCTCGGCGGCGATGGCGAAGGCCGCGGCGGCGCTCGGGAGGGGGATCCCCATGCCGGCCATCATCTCGGTGGTACCGGCCAGCCCCATCTGGGAGGCCTTCTGCCAGCCGTGCGCGATGAAGACGACGCCGATGACGGCCCGGGCGATCAGCGCGGTGGCGTCCGCGGCCGGCCCCAGGGCCCTGCGGGTGCTCTCGGTCATGCTCGTTCACTCCAGCGGGGTAGGTGACGGTGGGCGACGCCGCAGCGCCGGAGCATCATCAAACCAGATGAAATCTTCCTTGGAAAGGAAAATCGGGCGCCCCGTCGCAGCGGCGCACGTGACTTCCGTCATGCGGTGCGGCGCGCCCGGCTCCGGCGCCACCCCGCGGGCGCCGATTCGCTAGGCTTCCGGAGAACCCCTCAGTGCGCCCCGATTCCGGGTACGCGCGCCACCTGAGAGCCCTTCGAACGTGTGTATGATTTCGTCAGTCCGCACCCGCACCGAACCGAAGGGATGCCACCGCCGTGGTCACCGAGGTCTTCACGCGCAAGTATTGCGACCCGCACGCCGTCCGCGACGAGAAGGTCGAGGCGACGGATGTCGTCCAGTTCGCCTGGGAGGGTACGGTCCGCGAGGTCGACGCGTGCGAGGAGTGCAAGAAGGAGCACGAGACTCGCTACGAGCCCCTCGTCGACTACTCCCGTCCGGTGAAGAAGCGCCGCGCGCCGAAGAAGGCCGCCGCCACCGAGGAGACCCCCGCTCCGGAGGCCGCCTCGTCCGAGGAGTGACCGGGAGCGAGCCCGCCGGACACCGGTCCGGAGACTGAGAGGAGGGGCCGGGGCGTCGAACGCCCCGGCCCCTTTTCGCGCGGCCGGGGGCGCACCCCTGGCCCTCGGCCGCGCTTCCCTCACCGCCCGGCGGCCCCGGGGCGGGTCATCAGCGCCGTCAGCCGCCCCCGGGGCGCGGCCGGCGCGCGGCCGGCCAGCGGCACCCGGGCCTGGACCGCGCCGGCCTCGGGCCGGCCCACGGCCGCCCCCATCCGGTGCACGATCCGCAGCATGGCGCGGTTCTCTGCGGCGGTCTCCGCGCGGACCTCCGCCAGACCCCAGTCGGCGGCGGTCGCGGCGACCGCGTCCGCCAGCGCGGCCCCCACCCCCCTGCCCTGCCAGGAGTCCTCCACCAGGAAGGCCATCTCCCCGACGCCGGGGTCCAGGGTGTACATGAGGTGGGCCAGCGCGACCGGCTCGTCCTCCCCCTCCGGGCGGGCGGCCACGGTCAGGCCGCGCTCGGGGTCGCAGAAGACCTGGAGCATCCGTGCCCCCGGCTCGGCCACCGAGGACAGGTAGCGGCGGCGCCTGGTCTCCGCCGAGCAGCGCGCGTGCAGCCGGCGGACCGCGTCCGCGTCGCCCGCGCCCACCTGGGACAGGTGCAGCCGGTCCCCGCCCGCGGTCTCCAGCACGCCCTCGGTGGGGGCGGGGCCCGTCGCCGGCAGCACCGATCTGACCAGGGCGTCGGCCCGAGCCGACTCGGTCCAGGTGAAGGGCCGGCCCGGCCGGTGCACCCGGACCGCGCGCAGCGGGCCCACCGGCACCAGCAGGGTGTCGGCCTCCCCTGGGCCGGGCCCGGGGAGCGTCGGGTTGGCCCACCGCGCCTCGTCCGCGCGGAGCAGCTCGGCCAGCGCCTCGGGGAGCCGGTTGGGCGCGCTGCGCAGCCGTGCGGTGAGCAGCAGCGCCCGGGTCGCGTCGTCGCCGACCTCGCGCGGCCGGGCCGGGACCGCCAGCACCCCGCCGCCCCCGGCCTGCTCGGCGACCGCCCGGCGCAGCCGCTCCGGGTCGCCCGGCACGTCGGCGACGAACTCGTCGACGGCACCGGAGGCGTCGGTGTGGATGGTCAGTGCGACGATGTCCGCGCCCTCGGCGGCCATCGCCCCGACGAGCCCGGCCAGTCGGCCCGGCCGGTCCTCCACCGGTGTCCGGATGCGCCACAGCGCCATGGCCCCTCCCCTCCCGATCGCTCCGCGCGGTCTCTCCCGCCGTTCGCAGCCGAGTCTGGGCGGGGAAGGTTTCCGGGGCGCTACGCCCGGGTCAACCCCGGGTGAGATCCCCGCCGTGCACCCGGTGGCCGTCCTTCCACACCGCCTGCACCATCGGCACTCCGGGCCGGTAGGCCAGGTAGATCGGGTTGGGCGCGTCCAGCAGCACCAGGTCGGCGCGGGCCCCGGGGGCCAGGTGGCCGACGTCGGTGCGGCGCAGCGCGCGGGCGCCGCCCGCGGTGGCCGCCCACAGCGCCTCCTCCGGGGTCATCCTCATCTCCCGCACCGCCAGCGCGATGCAGAACGCGATGCTGGAGGTGAAGCAGGAGCCCGGGTTGCAGTCGCCGGCCAGGGCGACGGTGGCCCCGGCGTCCAGCAGCGCCCGCGCGTCGGGGTAGGGCTGGCGGGTGGAGAAGTCCACGCCGGGCAGCAGGGTGGCGACCGTCTCCGGGGCCTGCGCCAGCGCGTCGACGTCCTCGGCGGCCAGGTGGGTGCAGTGGTCCACCGAGGCGGCGCCGACCTCGACGGCCAGCCGCACCCCGGGGCCGGTGCCCAGCTGGTTGCCGTGCACCCGGGGCAGCAGGCCCTTGTCGGCGCCGGCGCGCAGCACCCGCCGGGAGGCCTCCTCGTCGAACGCGCCGCGCTCGCAGAACACGTCGATCCAGCGGGCGTGCGGCGCGCAGGCCTCCAGCATCTCGCCGGTGACCAGGTCGACGTAGCCCTGCGGGTCGTCGGCGTACTCCGGCGGCACGACGTGCGCGCCGAGGAAGGTGACCTCGTCGGTGACCCGGGCGGCCACCCGCAGCGAGCGCTCCTCGTCGGCGGTGCTCAGCCCGTACCCGGACTTGACCTCCAGGGTGGTGGTGCCCTGCGCCCGCGCCTCCTGGAGCAGCCGGACGGCGTTGTCCACCAGGTCGGCCTCGGAGGCGGCCCGGGTGGCGGCGACGGTGGTGCGGATGCCTCCGGCTTCGTAGGGCCGCCCGCTCATCCGGGCGCCGAACTCGCGGCTGCGGTCGCCGGCGAAGACGATGTGCGAGTGGCTGTCCACGAAGCCGGGGACCGCGCAGCGCCCGGCGGCGTCCACCCGCGCGTCGGCGGCGGGCGCCCGGTCGGCCGGGCCGGCCCACGCGACCCGCCCGTCCTCGATCACCAGCGCGGCGTCGGCGATCTCACCGGTGGGCCCCTCCCCGAGCTCGGGATCGTTGGTGGCGAGCACTCCGATCCGGTCGATGAGGACGGTCCGGGGTTCGCTCTGGTTCATCGGTCTCTCTTTCCCTGTCGGTTCGTTCCGGCCGCATTCGGGGCCGGGTACGGGCTGTTCGGCCTACTCCGGCGCAGGCCGTGCCGCCGGTCGGCGCGGACGCGGGCGGCCCCGCCGGCACGGGCGGTCCCGCCGCCGTGCCAGCGGGGCCGCCCGTGCCTGCCGGGACGGGTGGGGCAGGTGGGGCAGACGGGACGGCCGTGCGGCGGTCCGCCCGGTTCTGCGGCGGCACGGGACGGTCGGAGACCGCCGCCCCGGGGCCACGGGCGCTCACCCGAGGAGCCCTCTGATCGCGGCGTCCAGGCGGGCGGGGGCGTCCGGCATCGCGGTGTGCACCCGGTCCCGGACGATCCAGCGGCCGTCGGCCATGACGTGCCGCACCTCGGCGCCGGTCGCCGCGAAGACCGCCGCCTCGGCGGCCTGCGCCGGATCGAAGCCGGCCGTCCGGGCCCCGTCCAGGTCGAGCACGACCAGGTCGGCGCGGTTCCCCTCGCCGATCCAGCCGGCGTCGTGCCAGCCGAGGGCCCCGGCGTGGCCGTTCTCGTGCAGGGCGTCCAGGAGCATGAGCGCGGGGACCGTCCCGCGGCGGCCGGTGCGCAACCGCTCGTGCATCTCCGCCGCGCGCGCCTCGGCCAGCATGTCGATGGTGGAGTGGCCGTCGCTGCCCAGGGACAGGGTCACCCGGTCCGTGCCGAGCTCGGCCAGCGGGGGCAGGCCGTCGGCGAGGTCGCGCTCGGTGGTGGGGCAGAGGCAGATGTCGGCCCGCCGCTCTCGGAGCAGCCGCACGTCGGACGGGTCCAGGTGGGTGGCGTGCACCAGTACCGGGTGCACGCCGGTGAAGAGGCCCGCCTCGGCCAGGTGCGCGGTGGGGGTGCGCCCGTAGGCCGCCCGGCACGCCTCGTTCTCCGCGGGCTGCTCGGAGAGGTGGATGTGCGGGGAGGGCCACCCGGTGCCGTTCTCCCGGTGCAGATCGGCGAAGCCGGCCAGCGCGTCGGCGGGGACCGCGCGCACCGAGTGCGCGGCGGCGCCCGCCAGCGCGTGGCCGCCCTCCGGGCGGAAGGAGGCCGCCCGGTCCGCCCAGGCGTCCAGGTCGGCGTCGGCGAAGCGGAGCTGGACGCCTTCGGGCGGGGTGTGCCGGCCGTCGGAGCCCAGCCCGCCGGAGAGGTAGAGGGTGTCCAGCAGGGTGATCCGGATCCCGGCGTCGGCCGCGGCGGCGGCGAGCGCGGCGCCCATCGCGTTCGGGTCGGCGTAGCGCCTGCCGCCGGGGGCGTGGTGCAGGTAGTGGAACTCCCCCACGCAGGTCACCCCGGCCAGCGCCATCTCCGCGTACACCGCCGCGGCCAGCTCCCGGTAGGAGTCGGGGGTGAGCCGCTCCGCCGCGGCGTACATCAGCCGCCGCCAGCTCCAGAACGACCCTCCGTACTCCCCGGTCCGGCCGCGCAGCGCCCGGTGGAAGGCGTGCGAGTGGGCGTTGGCGAAGCCGTACAGCACCAGGCCGGGCAGGCGCTCGGCGCCCGGCGGCGGCTCGGTTCCGGCGCGCACCGACGCGATCCTGCCGCCGGCGACCTCCAGCAGCACACCGGGCGCCGCGGCCGCGGCCGACGGCGGATCGACGGAGTCGGACTCGGGGGCGGCCATCGCCCACTCGCACCAGTACAGGGTCGGTTCGCGGTCCGGCACTACGGGCTCCTCCACTGCTCGTCTGTTGACGGACTGTCGAGTATGCAGTCGGCTCCGCACGGCGACGACCGCGGAGGCGACGACGGACAGGGCGCGGGTGCCGGCCGGGTGCGGTGCCTCGCGGGGTCGAGGTTCAGGCCGGCGGCGACGGCGGGGAGCGGGACCGGCCGGTCGGTCAGGCGCGGCGCCCCACGGAGTGCAGGTTCAGACCGACACCAACGGCCAAGGAAGGGGCGAGACGCAGGCACCAGCCGAGCGCGGCGCCCCACGGGGTCGAGGTTCAGGCCGGCGGCGACGGCAGGGAGCGGGACCGGCTGGTCGGTCAGGCGCGGCGCCCCATGAGGCCATGGCTCAAGCAGGCAGCGACGGCAGAGGAGGGGCCGGGGTGCGGGCGTCGGCCGAGCGCGGCACCCCACGGGGTCAAGGTTCAGACGAGCGGCGACGGCAGGGAGCGGGACCGGCTGGTCGGTCAGGCGCGGCGCCTCACGGGGCCGGGGTTCAAGCAGGCAGTGAAGGCACGAGTGAGTCGGGGCAGCGAGTCGGGTGCGGCGGGGCGGGCAGGGGCGATGGGGGCGCCGCGCCCGCGCGATCCCGGCACCGAGACGGGCCACCCGAATCCCGTTGACCTGGGCAAACACGGACAGTGAAGTCGAGGAGGAGCGCCCTGCACACCGCGAGAGCACCCCGGTGATTCCTGGGCGCGCATCCCGGGGCGGATCGGCCTGCCAGAGCCCCGAACGGCCCCGATCGGGGCGGCGATCGGGCATTCGAGCAGACCGGAAAGCAGAGAAGGAGGCTCCGGAAACAGGAAAGGGGCGGCGAGGGGGCGAAATGTCGCGCTCACTCCCTCCCAAAGACCTCACTTCGTCACTGTGTGTGAGCGATTCGGGGGCAGGGCAGGCCCCAGGGGTTACTACTCGCTGGTAGACGTCATCTGGGCCGCCGCCGAGGTGCGCAGGCCGCGCCGCGCCGCCCACCCCCCGCCGACAACCCGACATATAGGACACGCCTCCCTCTTGCCGCCGGGGCCGACCCGACCCCTTCTCCTGACTTTGCCCTCTGCCGCTGGAAGTGCAGGCCGGAGCAGTGACCTGCCGCCCCGAACCCACTCCCGCCTTCGCTGCCTGCTTGAACCCCGGCCCCGTGAGGCGCCGCGCCCGGGTGAGACGCCCGCACCTCGGCCCCTCCTCTGCCGTCGCTGCCTGCTTGCGCCATGGCCTCATGGGGTGCCGCGCCTGACCGACTGGCCGGTCCCGCTCCCTGCCTTCGCTGCTCGTCTGAACCTCGACCCCGTGGGGCGCCGCGCTCGGCCGGTGCCTGCGTCTCGCCCCTTCCTTGGCCGTTGGTGCCGGTCTGAACCTGCACTCCGTGGGGCGCCGCGCCTGACCGACCGGCCGGTCCCGCTCCCCGCCGTCGCCGCCGGCCTGAACCTCGACCCCGCGAGACGCCACGCCCGGCCGTCTGGTCCGCCCGGCCCGCCCGGTGAACCAGGCGGACCAGGCGAACCGGGCAGGACCGGCGACCGCGTTCTGCTCTCACTCGCCCTCGCCGGCGAGGTCCTGCAGGACGTCGGCGAGGGCGGTGACGCCGGCGTGGCAGTCGGCCCGGTCGGCGCGCTCCTCGGGCGAGTGCGAGACGCCGGTCGGGTTCCGGACGAAGAGCATCGCGGTCGGCACCTCCGCGGCCAGCACGCCGGCGTCGTGGCCGGCCCCGGTGGGCAGCACCGGGACCGGGCCTCCGGCTCCGCCGGCCGCCGCGGCGACCCGGTCGCGCAGCCCGGTGGAGAACTCCACCAGCGGGGAGTCGGACTCCTGCTCCTCGGCCAGGCGCACCCCGTGCTCGGCCGCCGCGGCGCGAGCCTCGGCGGTGACGCCCGCGACGACCGCGCCCAGCTCCGCCGCGCCGGGCGCCCGGGCGTCCAGCCACGCCGTCACCCGGGACGGGATCGCGTTGGTGCCGTTCGGCTCCACCCGGACCCGGCCCACCGTCGCCACCGCGCCGCTCTCCGCCGCGCGCTCCCGCGCGGCCAGCACGGTGCGGGCGAACGGCAGCATCGGGTCGCGCCGGTCGGCGAGCCGGGTGGTCCCGGCGTGGTCGGCCCGCCCGGTGAACTCCAGCCGCCACCGGCCGTGCGGCCAGATGGACCGGGCCGCGCCGACGGCGTCGCCGGTGTCGGCCAGCGCCCGCCCCTGCTCCACGTGGAGTTCGACGAAAGCCCCGATCCGGCCCAGCCGCTCGGGGTCGGGCCCCAGGCCGGCCGGGTCGAACCCGGCGGCGGCCATGGCGTCCGCCCAGGCGGTGCCGTCGGCGTCGGTGAGCGCTGCGGCCCGCTCCGGGGCGATGGCGCCGGTCAGCAGCCTGCTGCCGAGGCAGGGGACGCCGAACCGGGCGCCCTCCTCCTCGGCGAAGACCGCGACCGCCACCGGGCGGGCCGGGGCGAACCCGCGGCGGCGCAGCTCGGCCACGGCCTCCAGGGCGCTCACCACGCCCAGCGGGCCGTCGAACGCGCCGCCGTCGGGCACCGAGTCCAGGTGGGAGCCGGTGACCACGGCGCCCGGACCGGGCCCGCCCCACCAGGCCCACATGTTGCCGTTGCCGTCGGTCTCCACGTCCAGGCCGCGGGCGGCCGCGGCCCCGGCGAACCAGGACCGCAGCTCCGCGTCGGCGGCGCCGAAGGTGTAGCGCCGGTAGCCGCCGGTGCCCGGGTGGCGGCCGATCGGTTCCAGGTCGGCCCAGAGCCGGTCGAAGCCGTCGCTCATCGCGCGGCGTCCCCCTCGCGCATCGGGATCCGCAGGCCTTCGCGCTCGGCGACCGCCTCGGCCTCGGGGTAGCCGGCGTCCACGTGCCGGATGACGCCCATCCCGGGGTCGTTGGTGAGCACCCGGCGCAGCTTCTGCGCGGCCAGCTCGGTGCCGTCGGCCACGCTGACCTGGCCGGCGTGGAGCGAGCGGCCCATGCCGACGCCGCCGCCGTGGTGGATGGAGACCCAGGACGCGCCGGAGGCCGTGTTGACCAGGGCGTTGAGCAGCGGCCAGTCGGCGATGGCGTCCGAGCCGTCGCGCATCGCCTCGGTCTCCCGGTAGGGGGAGGCGACCGAGCCGGTGTCCAGGTGGTCGCGGCCGATCGCCAGCGGGGCGCCGACCTCGCCGGAGGCGACCAGCTCGTTGAAGCGCTCGCCGGCGGCGGCCCGCTCGCCCTGGCCCAGCCAGCAGATCCGGGCCGGCAGGCCCTGGTAGGCGACCTTCTCCCCGGCCATCCGGATCCACCGGTTCAGGTGCTCGTTCTCCGGGAAGAGGTCCATGACCGCCCGGTCGGTGCGGGCGATGTCGGCCGGGTCGCCGGAGAGCGCCGCCCACCGGAACGGGCCCTTGCCCTCGCAGAACAGCGGGCGGATGTAGGCCGGGACGAAGCCGGGGAAGTCGAAGGCGCGCTCGAACCCGGCGGTCTTGGCCTCGCCGCGGATGGAGTTGCCGTAGTCGAACACCTCCGCGCCGGCGTCCATGAACCCGACCATCGCCTCGACGTGGGCGGCCATCGACTCCCGGGCGCGCCGGGTGAACTCCTCCGGCTTGGCGGCGGCGTAGTCCTTCCAGTCCTCGAAGGCCACCCCGGCCGGCAGGTAGGCCAGCGGGTCGTGGGCGGAGGTCTGGTCGGTGACGATGTCGATCGGGGCGCCGCGGCGGAGCAGCTCGGGCAGCACCTCGGCGGCGTTGCCCAGCAGGCCGATGGAGAGCGGGCGGCGCGCGTCGCGGGCCTCCGCGGCCAGCCGCAGCGCCTCGTCGATGCTCTCCGCCCTGGCGTCCAGGTAGCGGTGCTCGATGCGGCGGTCGATCCGGCTGGCGTCGCACTCCACCACGATGGCGACGCCGCCGTTCATCGTGACGGCCAGCGGCTGGGCGCCGCCCATCCCGCCCAGGCCGGCGGTGAGGGTGATGGTGCCCTCCAGGGTGCCGCCGTGCTTGGCCGCGACCGCACCGAAGGTCTCGTAGGTGCCCTGCAGGATGCCCTGGGTGCCGATGTAGATCCAGGACCCGGCGGTCATCTGGCCGTACATGGTCAGGCCCAGCGCCTCCAGGCGGCGGAACTCCTCCCAGTTGGCCCAGTCGCCGACCAGGTTGCTGTTGGCGATGAGCACCCGCGGCGCCCACTCGTGGGTGCGCATCACGCCGACCGGGCGGCCGGACTGGACCAGCAGGGTCTCGTCGCCCTCCAGGTCGCGCAGGGTGGCGGCGATCCGGTCGAAGCTGCGCCAGTCCCGCGCCGCCTTGCCGGTGCCGCCGTAGACGACGAGCTCGTCCGGGTGCTCGGCCACCTCGGGGTCGAGGTTGTTGTGCAGCATCCGCAGGGCGGCCTCCTGCTGCCACCCCTTGGCGGTCCGCTCGGTGCCGCGGGGGGCGCGGACGGTCCGGGCGCCGCTCGGTCGGTCGGTCATCTCTGCCCTCGTTTCGGTCGTGCCCTCGCGGGCTGGGGTCAGTGCAGTTCGGCGGCGGTGCCCGCGGCGGCCGGCACGGAGCCGTCCGCGACGAGCGCGGAGACCTCGGCGATCTCCGGGGCGAGGTAGCGGTCGGGGCCGGGGCCGGGGACCCTGGTGCGCAGCAGGTCGCGCACGGCGCCGGTGGCGGGCGCGGGGGCCAGCGGGGCGCGCAGGTCCAGGGCGCGGGCGGCGGTGAGCAGCTCGACGGCGAGGACGTCGGTGAGGGCCGCCACCGACCGGCGCAGCTTGCGCGCGGCCGACCAGCCCATCGAGACGTGGTCCTCCTGCATGGCGGAGCTGGGGATGGAGTCGACGCTGGCGGGCACGGCCAGCCGCTTCATCTCCGAGACCAGGCCGGCCTGGGTGTACTGGGCGATCATGTGCCCGGAGTCCACGCCCGGGTCGTCGGCGAGGAAGGCGGGCAGCCCGTGCGAGCGGGCCACGTCGAGCATCCGGTCGGTGCGCCGCTCGGAGATGGAGGCCACGTCGGCCGCCGCGATGGCGAGGAAGTCCAGCACGTATCCGACCGGGGCGCCGTGGAAGTTGCCGTTGGACTCGACCCGGCCGTCCTCGGTGACCACCGGGTTGTCGATGACGGCGGCCAGCTCCCGCTCGGCGACGGCGAGGGCGTGCGCCAGGGTGTCCCGGGCGGCGCCGGCCACCTGCGGGGCGCACCGCAGCGAGTAGGCGTCCTGCACCCTGGTGCAGTCCGGGCCGCGGTGCGAGGCGACGATCGGGGAGCCGGCGAGCAGCGCGCGCATGTTGGCCGCGGAGCGGGCCTGGCCCGGGTGCGGGCGGAGCCCCTGCAGGTCGGCGGCGAACACCCGGTCGGTGCCGAGCAGCGCCTCCACGCTCATCGCGGCCGCGATGTCGGCGGTGGTGAGCAGCCGCTCCAGGTCGTGGCAGGCGAGCAGGAGCATGCCGAGCATGCCGTCGGTGCCGTTGATGAGGGCCAGGCCCTCCTTGGCGCCCAGTTCGACCGGGGCCAGGCCGGCGGCGCGCAGCGCCTCCTCGGCGGCGCGGAGCCCGCCGGCGGCGTCGCGCACCGTCCCCTCGCCCATCAGCGCGAGGGCGACGTGCGAGAGCGGGGCGAGGTCGCCGGAGCAGCCGAGGCTGCCGAACTCGTGCACCACCGGGGTGATGCCGGCGTTGAGCATCCCGGCGAGCGCCTCGGCGGTGGCCGGCTCGACGCCGGTGCCGCCGGAGGCCAGGGTGCGCAGCCGGAGCAGCATGAGGGCGCGCACCACCTCCCGCTCCACCTCGGGGCCGGCCCCGGCGGCGTGCGAGCGGACCAGCGAGCGCTGCAGCCGGGCGCGCAGCTCCGGAGCGATGTGCCGGGTGGCCAGGGCGCCGAAGCCGGTGCTCACCCCGTAGGCGGGGGTGTCCCCCTCGGCCAGGGTGCGGACCCGCTCCCGGCCGGCGGCCAGGGCCTTGCGGGTGTCGTCGGTGAGCCGCACCGGGGCCCCGTCGCGGGCCACGGCGATCACGTCGGCGGCGCTCAGCCCGGAGGGGCCGATCCGCACCTCGGCGGCGGTCGTGTCAGTAGAGGTCGACATGGACCCATTCCACGCCCCCGGGCGGCCGGGCGGGAGCCCCGCCGCGCCCGTTCCGTCCGAGATCTCAGACGGCGGGCTCCAGGGAGGCGCTGAGCTCCGCCGCGACCCGGCGCAGCCCGTCCAGCCCGTGGGCGACCGCGGGCCGGTGCGCGCTGCCCCGCCGGACCGAGGCGAAGACGCTGCGCACCGGGGTGACCTCGCCCTTCAGCGGGACGCGCACCACCCGCCCGTCGCCGGGCAGCTGCAGCAGGCGCGGCCCCAGGGTCACCCCCATGCCGTGCGCGATCAGCGCGAACACCGCGATCCACTCGGAGGCGCGGTGCTCGGTGCGCGGGGTGAAGCCCGCGGCCGAGCAGGCGGTCCGCACGACCTCGCGGTGGTGGCACTCGTCGGTGGACTCGATCCAGGACTCCCGGGCGGCTTCGGAGAGCTCCGCGGCGGCCTGCCCGGCGAGCGGGTGGCCGGCCGGGACGAACAGGTCCTGGGGCTCCTGGAAGAGCGGCAGCTGCTCGAACCGGGGGTCGTCCACGGGGGGCCCGCCCGCCATCGGAACGGTCACCGCGATGTCGGCGCGCCCGCCGAGCAGCTCCTCGTGGACGTCGGCGTCGTCGAACTGGCCGATGACCAGCTCCAGTCCGGGCCGCTCGGCGCGGATCCGGGCGGCGGCCGGAACGATCAGGGTGGCGATCGCGGTCGGGTAGCCGATCAGGCTCAGCCGCCCGGTCTCGCCCTTGCCGTGCGCGGCCAGGTCGGCCAGGGCGCGCTCCCAGCCGGCGCTGAGGGCGTCGGCGTGCCGGAGCAGGACATGCGCCTCGGAGGTGAGCCGGATCCCGCGCCCCTCCGGACTGAGCAGCTCCACATCGAGCTCCCGGGCGAGCTGGCGGACCTGCTGGGAGACGGCCGAGGGGGTCAGGTGCAGGGCCCGGGCCGCGGCGGTGACGGTGCCGTGCCGGTCCACCGCGCGGAGCACTTGGAGCCTGCGGACATCGATCATGTAGTCGAGACTACACAATGGAGGACGAAAAGTTGAGATGGACGTGAAAGGTTTCCGCCCGGCAGACTCGTCCCATGGACACCGAAGCGACAGGGAACGGAACCCTCCACCCGGCCCGCTGCCCCGACTGCGGCTGGCCCGAGGACCAGGCCTACCGGGTGGTCTCCCGGCACACCGTCTCCGCCGGCCAGCTCCTCTACACCCGCTGCCCCTGCGGCCGCCTCAGCACCCGCCTGCTCCGCATCCCCGGCGCAGTGCACGGCTGACCCTCCGGCGGCCCCTCCCCCGATGATCTTGACGTTGCGGGGGTATCGGGGCGCCCCGATACCCCCGCAACGTCAAGATCATCGCCCTGGGGCGCTCCCCGGCCGCACCTCCGCGACGTGCCAGAATGCGGGCATGTCCCACGTCCCTGCGGCGAGTCGAGCGCTGCGCGTCCTGCGGCACCTGGCCGGGCGGTCCGGGCCGGTCTCGGCCTCCGGGCTCGCGGCCGAGCTGGGGCTGCCCCGGTCCAGCCTCTACCAGCTGCTGGAGGCCATGGCCGAGGAGGGGTTCGTGGTGCACCTGCCGGAGGAGCGGCGCTGGGGGCTGGGCGTCGCGGCGTTCGAGATCGGCTCGGCCTACCTCCGGCACGACCCGCTGGAGCGGCTGGCGCGCCCGCTGCTGGCCCGGCTCGCCGAGGAGACCGGGGCCGCCGCGCACCTGGGCATCCTGCACGGCAGGGACACCCTCTACCTGCTCAAGGAGCAGCCGCCGCACTCGCCGACGCTGATCACCGGGGTGGGGGTGCGGCTGCCCGCGCACCTGACCGCCTCGGGGCGGTCGCTGCTGGCCCGGCTCCCCCGGGCCCAGGTGCGGGCGCTCTACCCGGACACCGCCGCCTTCACGGACCGCACCGGGCGCGGCCCGGCCGCCCCGGGCGAGCTGCGCACCCTGCTGTCCGAGGAGCGCAGGCGCGGCTACTCACTGGAGGAGGAGCAGGTGACCGAGGGGTTCTCCTCGGTGGCGGCGGCCTCGTTCGACCACAACGGCACCCCGGTCGCCGCGATCAGCCTGACCGTCCCGGTGCAGCGCCCGATGAGCCCGGCGGCGCTCGCGCACCGGGTGGGCGACGCCGCGGCCGAGCTCACCCGGCGGCTCGGCGGCCGGACCCCGCCCCCGGAGGAGCGCTGACCCGGCACCGGGCCGGCGCGGGGAGCGCGGGAACGGCGAAGGGCGGGGCCGCCGGTCGGCGGCCCCGCCCCGCGGAGCAGAGGGGCCTCAGGAGGCCTTGGCCTTGGCGGCCGCCTCCATGTGCGCCCTGACCTCGGCGCGCTGCGCGCGCAGCTTCTCCAGCGCCTCCTCGAGGATGGCCTCGCCGTCCTCGGCGCTGCGCCGCTCCTTCACGTAGGCGAGGTGCGTCTTGTACGGCTCGGTGCGCGGCGGGGACGGCGGGTTGTCCTTGTCCTTGCCGGCGGGGAAACCGCAGCGCGGGCAGTCCCACTCGTCGGGGACCGCGGCCTCATTGGAGAAGCTCGGCACGACCTCGTGCTTGTTGGCGCAGTAGAACGGGACCCGGACGCGCGGCGCGGCCTCGCCGCGCTCGGCCTCGCCCATCGGGCCGGCGCCCACGCGGCTGCCACGGATGGCGCTACCACTACCCACGAAAAACTCCTTCGGCGGTCATGCCCCGGCGAGGGGGAAGTCGGAACTACGCTCCCCGGTTGATGAGCAGGCCGAGCACGACGATGGCGATGATCCACACCAGCGCGGTGACGACCGTCAGCCGGTCCAGGTTGCGCTCCACCACCGACGACCCGCCCAGGGAGGAGGTGACACCGCCGCCGAACAGGTCGGACAGACCACCGCCCTTGCCCTTGTGCAGCAGCACCAGCATCAGGAGAAGGACGCTGCAGACCATTACGAGAATGGACAGACCGAGGATCACACGCTCACCCGTAACTCGACCCCGACGAGGGGGAATTGACGACCTTGGACCCCAAGACCGCGTACTCGCCGCTCGGCTGGGCCTAGGGCCCGGCGGAGGAGGGGACCGGGGGACACTGCTCGATTTTACCGCGCACCGTCGCGGAGCGCGGATGCTGCGAAGAAAACCTCCGGGGAAGTCTAACCCGCCCCGTCCACCACTCGGGTCCCGCGGGGCCCGGGAAAGCGGGGCGAGGCGGGTCTCACCGCCCCGGCGGCACCGGCTACTCGCCCAGGCGGACCAGCTTGGCGAAGTCCTCGCCCTTGAGGCTGGCCCCGCCGACCAGGGCGCCGTCCACGTCCTGCTCGGCCATGATCCCGGCGATGTTGTCCGGCTTGACCGAGCCGCCGTAGAGGACGCGCGTCCTGGCCGCGGTCTCCGCGGAGTACAGCTCGGCGATCTTCTCCCGGACCGCCTGCCCGCAGACCTCCTGGGCGTCGGCCGGGGTGGCCACCTCTCCGGTGCCGATCGCCCAGACCGGCTCGTAGGCGATGACCAGCTTCTCCACCTGCTCGGCGGTGAGCCCCTTCACGCCAGCCTCGACCTGGGCGGCGGTGTGGGCGACCTGGCCTCCGCCCTTGCGCACGTCCAGGCCCTCGCCCACGCACAGGATCGGGGTGATCCCGTGTGCGAAGGCGATCCTGGTCTTCGCGTTGACCAGGGCGTCGTCCTCGGCGTGGTACTCGCGCCGCTCGGAGTGGCCGGTCAGCACGTACCCGCAGCCCAGCTTGGCCAGCATCGCGGCGGACACCTCGCCGGTGTAGGCGCCCTGCTCGTGCGCGGAGACGTCCTGGGCGCCGTAGCCCAGGCGCAGCTTGTCCCCGTCGACCAGGGTCTGCACGCTGCGCAGGTCGGTGAAGGGCGGGAGGACCACCGCTTCGGCGCGGTCGTAGTCGGCGTCCTTCAGCGCGAAGGCCACCTCCTGCACGAGCTTGATCGCCTCGAAGTGGTTCTTGTTCATCTTCCAGTTGCCCGCGATCAGCGGCTTGCGCTCGGCCTGTGCCATGTCGTCCTCGTCGGTCGGTTCTGCTGGGTGCTGTGAGGGGGGTGCGTCGCCGCCGGGCCGGATCTCCGGGGAGGGCCGGCCCGGCGGAGGTGCGGGGGTCAGTCCCGCAGTGCCTCGATGCCCGGGAGCTCCTTGCCCTCCAGGTACTCCAGGCTGGCGCCGCCGCCGGTGGAGATGTGTCCGAACGCGGCCTCGTCGAAGCCGAGGGCGCGCACCGCGGCCGCGGAGTCGCCGCCGCCCACCACGGTGAAGGCCTCCGACTCGGTGAGGGCGCGGGCCAGCGCCCGGGTGCCGTGCGAGTAGGGCTCCATCTCGAAGACGCCCATCGGGCCGTTCCAGAACACCGTCCGGCTGTCCTTCACCTTCTCGGCGAAGAGCTTCGCGGACTCGGGGCCGATGTCCAGGCCCATCCGGTCGGCGGGGATCGCGTCCACCGGCACCGCCCCGTGCGGGGCGTCGGGGGCGAACGCCTCGGCCGCCACCACGTCCACCGGGAGCACGATCTCCACGCCGCGCTTCTCGGCGTCGCGCAGGTAGCCCTGGACGGTCTCCACCTGGTCGGCCTCGAGCAGGCTGGAGCCGACCTCGTAGCCCTTGGCCTTGAGGAAGGTGAAGACCATGCCGCCGCCGATGACCAGGCGGTCGGCGGTGCCGAGCAGGTTGGCGATGACCGCCAGCTTGTCGGAGACCTTGGCGCCGCCCAGCACCACGGTGTAGGGGCGCTCCGGGTCCTCGGTGAGCCGCTTGAGCACCTCGACCTCGGCCAGGACCAGGCCGCCGACCGCGTGCGGCAGCCGCTTGGGCAGGTCGTAGACGCTGGCGTGCCTGCGGTGCACCGCGCCGAAGCCGTCCCCGACGTAGAGGTCGGCCAGGCCGGCCAGGCGGTCGGCGAGCTCGCCGCGCTCGGCGTCGTCCTTGCTGGTCTCCCCGGCCTCGAAGCGCAGGTTCTCCAGCAGCGCGACCTGGCCGTCGGCCAGGCCCTGCACGGCCTCCCGGGCGGAGGGGCCGGCGGTGTCGGCGGCGAAGGCCACCTCGGTGCCGAGCAGCTCGGCCAGGCGCTCGGCGACCGGCCGCAGCGTGTAGGCCGGGTCCGGCTTCCCCTTGGGGCGGCCCAGGTGGGCGGCGACGACCACCCGGGCGCCGCGCTCGCGCAGCGCGGCGATGGTCGGCAGGGCGGCGCGGATCCGCCCGTCGTCGGTGATCCGCCCGCCGTCCAGCGGCACGTTGAGGTCGGCCCGGACGAAGACCCGCCTGCCGGCGACGTCGAGGTCGTCGATCGTCCGCATGCAGTACTCCTACTCCCAGTTGTCCGGAGGCGCCGGCCCGCGCGCGGGCCGGCGCCTCCCCTGCGCGGTGCGCCCGGTTACAGGCCGGCGCCGACCAGCTTGACCACGTCGACGAGGCGGTTGGAGTAGCCCCACTCGTTGTCGTACCAGCCGACGATCTTGACGGTGTTGCCGAAGGCCATCGTGAGGCCGGAGTCGAAGGTGCAGGACGGGGCGGTGCCGACGATGTCGGAGGAGACGATCGGGTCGGCGGTGTAGCGCAGCACGTTCTTCAGCGGCCCCTCGGCGGCGGCCTTGAACGCGGCGTTGACCTCCTCCGCGGTGGTCTCCCGCTCCAGCTCGACGACCAGGTCGGTGACGGAGCCGTCCGGCACCGGGACGCGCATCGCCATGCCGTCGAGCTTGCCCTTGAGCTCGGGCAGGACCAGCGCGGTGGCCTTGGCGGCGCCGGTGCTGGTCGGGATGATGTTGGCGGCGGCGGCGCGGGCGCGGCGCAGGTCCTTGTGCGGGAAGTCCAGGATGACCTGGTCGTTGGTGTAGGCGTGCACCGTGGTCATCAGGCCCTTGCGGATCCCGAACGAGTCGAGCAGCACCTTGGCCATCGGCGCCACGCAGTTGGTGGTGCAGGAGGCGTTGGAGACGATGTGGTGCTCGGCGGCGTCGTACTTGTCGTCGTTGACGCCCATCACCACGGTCAGGTCCTCGCCCTTGGCCGGGGCGGAGATGACGACCTTCTTGGCGCCGGCCTGCAGGTGCTTGCCCGCGTCCTCGGCCTTGGTGAAGCGGCCGGTGGACTCGATGACCACGTCGACGCCGAGGTCGCCCCAGGGGAGCTGGGCCGGGTCGCGCTGCTCCAGGGTCTTGACCGTGGTGCTGCCGACGCGGATGGAGTCCTCGCCGACCTCGACGTCGCCGTCGAGGGTGCCCAGCACGGAGTCGTACTTGAGCAGGTGGGCGAGGGTGGCGTTGTCGGTGAGGTCGTTGACGGCGACGATCTCGACCTCGCTGCCGGCGGCCTGGGCCGCGCGCCAGAAGTTGCGGCCGATGCGCCCGAAACCGTTCACGCCTACACGGATGGTCACGGTGACCAGTCTCCTCACGTTCTCGCGGGTAGAGCCGAAGCGCCCGGCGGTGCCGCCGGAAAGCTGCCGGTCGCAGTGGATGTTTGCGCCGGGGGGTGGCACGGCCGACCTTACCGCCCCGGTCCGCGGCCGCGGGTTCGGACCCGCGCCGGAGGGCGGCCCGACCGAGCGCCGCGGCCCAGTTTCGCACCGCTCGCGAGGAAAGGACTAGACCATTTGCCGAAGTTTTCCGAGGTCGCCGAGGCTTAACACTTCTTCCCAACCGAATGTGGCCTGACCGGGAACGATACGGAATTCTTCACACGGATTCACAACTCAGGGAACGAGCATGTCCGGCGTGAGGTTGGCTTCGGTGCCGGGGATACCAAGGTCACAGGCGCGCTTATCGGCCATCGCGAGCAGCCGGCGGATCCGCCCGGCGATCGCGTCCTTGGTCAGCGGCGGCGAGGAGAGCTGCCCCAGCTCCTCCAGCGACGCCTGCTTGTGCGCCAGCCGCAGCCGGCCCGCCGCCACCAGGTGGTCCGGGGCCTCGTCGCCGAGGATCTCCAGCGCCCGCTCCACCCGGGCGCCGGCCGCCACCGCCGCGCGGGCGCTGCGCCGCAGGTTGGCGTCGTCGAAGTTGGCCAGCCGGTTGGCGGTGGCGCGGACCTCGCGCCGCATCCGCCGCTCCTCCCAGGCCAGCACGCTCTGGTGCGCACCGAGCAGGGTGAGCAGCGCGCCGATGGAGTCGCCGTCGCGGACCACCACCCGGTCCACCCCGCGCACCTCCCGGGCCTTGGCGTGCACCTTGAGCCGCCGCGCCGCGCCGACCAGCGCCAGCGCCGCCTCCGGCCCCGGGCAGGTCACCTCCAGCGACATCGACCGTCCCGGCTCGGTCAGCGAGCCGTGCGCGATGAACGCGCCCCGCCACGCCGACTCCGAGTCGCAGGCGCCGCCCGCCACCACGTGCCGGGGCAGGCCCCGCACCGGGCGGCCGTTGCCGTCGATCAGCCCGGTCTGCCGGGCCAGGCTCTCCCCGTCCTTGATCACCCGGACCACGTAGCGGTTGCCCTTGCGCAGCCCGCTCGGGGCCAGCACGACCACCTCGGACTCGTGCCCGAACACCTCGGAGACGTCCTTGCGGAGGCGGCGCGCCGCCGCGCCGGTATCCAGCTCCGCCTCGATGACGATGCGCCCGCCCACCAGGTGCAGACCGCCGGTGAACCGCAGGATCGTGGAGACCTCGGCCTTCCGGCAGCATGGCTTGAGAACGGTCAGCCGGCTCAACTCGTCCTTCACCACGCCGGTCATCGCCATGGTCGCGGTCCTCCCCCTGGATGGTCGACTCCCCTGAACAGGCAGACTACTCGCCCTGGGGCGCCCGGCCACGCCAACCGCCGCGTGTCACCGGCCCTGTGCGCCTTCCAGCACCCCGCGCAGGACCACCGCCTGGTTGCGCTCGGTGTCCCGGGCCGCGTACAGCAGCACCACCGGCCCCTCGGCCATGGCGTCCAGCACCGGGCGGAGCGCCTCCGGCCGGGCCTCCAGCTCCCGCCGGTACCGCTCGGCGAACTCCGCCCAGCGCTCCGGGTCGTGGCCGAACCACCGGCGCAGACCGGTGCTGGGCGCCGCGTCCCTCAGCCAGCCGTCCAGGCGCAGCGCGTCCTTGCGCACCCCGCGCGGCCACAGCCGGTCCACCAGGAACACCGCGCCCCGCTCCGGCGGGTCCGCCAGCGCGTCGCGCACCCGCATCAGCACGATGCCGCCGCTCACCGCACCAGCCTGGCACAGGCCTCCGGATCAGCCGCGGAAAAGCCGGTCGAACACGCCGGCGAGCCGGTCCGGGTCGTGCTTGGCCGACCCCTCGGCCTCCGCGACGTCGCCCAGCACCAGCTCGCCGCCGAGCCGCCCGGCCGCCTCGCGCAGCGGGCCCGGGTCGTCCACCACGCCCCGGTCGGCCAGGACCACGTCCACCCCCAGCCCGGGGGCGTGCTCCCGCAGGACGCTCAGGTAGGTCTCCGGGGTGAACCCGTCGGTCTCGCCGCGCTGCGGGGACAGGTTGAGCGCCACCACCCGGCGCGCGTCCGTCTCCACCAGGGCCGTGGCCAGCTCCGGCACCAGCAGGTGCGGCAGCACGCTGGTGAACCAGGAGCCCGGGCCGAAGACCACCCAGTCGGCCTCGTGCACCGCCTTGACCGCCTGCGGGCAGGCCGGCGGGTCGGCGGGCAGCAGCGAGATCGACCGGACCCGCCCGCCGGTGCTGGCGCAGGCGACCTGGCCGCGCACCGTGGTGACCTCCTCCGGGCGGGCCGGGTCGGCGCCCTGCACCTCGGCCGCGATGTCCAGCGGGACCGAGGACATCGGCAGCACCCGGCCGTGCGCGCCGAGCAGCTGGCCCACCCAGTCCAGCCCGGCCACCGAGTCGCCGAGCAGCTGCCACAGCGCCGCGATGAGCAGGTTGCCCACCGCGTGCCCGTGCAGCTCGCCGTCGCTGCGGAAGCGGTGCTGGATCACCTCGCTCCAGGTGTGGCCCCACTCGTCGTCGCCGCAGAGCGCGGCCAGCGCCATCCGCAGGTCCCCCGGCGGGAGGATGCCGAACTCCTCGCGCAGCCGGCCGCTGGAGCCCCCGTCGTCGGCGACGGTGACCACCGCCGTGACGTCGGTGGTGACGCGGCGCAGCGCGCGCAGCGACGCGGAGAGGCCGTGCCCCCCGCCGAGCGCGACCACCCGGGGCGGCAGTTCCTCGTCCTCCGGTGCGATCCGCGCTCCGGCCGACACGCCACCTGAATCCACAGCCATCCGATCCCGCCTACCGACTACGCCGTACGGACCGCCCCTGCGACGGCAGCGGCGGACGGTCGGGCCAATCGTAGGTATCCCGCGGCCCGCGCGCGATCCGCCGCCGGCGCCCGGCCCCCCGGGTCACTCCCGGCCCACGTCCCGGTGGGCCACGTGCACCTCGACGCCCTCCTCGCGGAGCTTCTCGCCGAACCGCTCCGCCATGGCGACGCTGCGGTGCCGGCCGCCGGTGCAGCCCACCGCCAGCGTCATGTAGTGCTTGCCCTCCCGCTGGTAGCCGGCGATCAGCAGGCGCAGCACCTCGGTGTAGGCGTCCAGCATCTCCTTGGCGCCGTTCTGCGCCAGCACGTAGTCGCGGACCGGCTCGTCGCGGCCGGTCATCGGGCGCAGCTCGGGCACCCAGTGCGGGTTGGGCAGGAACCGGCAGTCCAGCACCAGGTCGGCGTCGACCGGCAGGCCGTGCTTGAACCCGAAGGAGACCACGTTGGCCCGGGTGCGGACCTCCTCGGAGTCGCCGAAGAAGCCGATCACCTTCGCCTTGAGCTGGTGCACGTTGAGCTGGGAGGTGTCGATGACCAGGTCGGCCTCGCCGCGGATGGCGCGCAGCGTCTCCCGCTCCCGGGCGATGCCGTCGGTGAGCAGCCCGTCGCCCTGCAGCGGGTGCGGGCGGCGCACGCCCTCGAACCGGCGGACCAGGGTCTCGTCTCCGGCCTCCAGGAACACCACCCGCGCGGTGATCCCGCGCCCGCGCAGCTCCTCCACGGTGGAGAGCAGGTCCTCGGTGAAGGCCATGCTGCGCACGTCCACCACCGCGGCGACCCGCGCCACCGCCCCTCTGGTCCGCCCGGCCAGGTCGATCATGGTCGGCAGCAGCCCCGGCGGGAGGTTGTCCACCACGAACCAGTCGAGGTCCTCCAGCGCCCGGGCCGCCGTGCTGCGGCCCGCACCGGACATCCCGGTGACGATCACGATCTCCGGCGGGAGCTCTCCGCCCAGGCCCTCCGCAGGTCCGCTCTCGGCCATCCCGTCATCCCCCATCGTTGCGCCCTTCGGTTCCGCTCAGCCGCGCGTGCACCGCCTCCGCGATGCCCGCCCCGATCCCCGGGACCTCCGCGATCTGCTCGGCCGTCGCCTCGGACAGCCGGCGCACCGACCCGAAGTGCTTCAGCAGCGCCGTCCGCCGCGCCGGGCCGAGCCCCGGTACCTCGTCCAGGACGCTGCCGGTGAGCGCCTTGGCCCTCTTCTGCCGGTGGTAGGCGATGGCGAAGCGGTGCGCCTCGTCGCGCACCCGCTGCAGCAGGTACAGCCCCTCGCCGGTACGCGGCAGGATGACCGGGTCCTCCTCGCCGGGGAGCCAGACCTCCTCCAGCCGCTTGGCCAGCCCGCACACCGCGATGTCGTCGATGCCGAGCTCGTCCAGCGCGCGCCGGGCCGCCTCCGCCTGGGGGCGGCCGCCGTCCACCACCACCAGGTTAGGCGGGTAGGCGAACCTCCCGGGACGGGACGCCCCCTGTTCCCCTTCCTGTTCCCCGGCGTTCTCCCCCATCACGGCCAGCTCGCCGGCCCTGCTGCTCTCCTCCAGGTAGCGGGAGAACCGGCGGTGCACCACCTCGTGCATGGAGGCGACGTCGTTCTGCTCCCGGTCGCCCCTGCTCAGCCCCCGGACGCTGAACCGGCGGTACTCCGACTTGCGGGCCAGGCCGTCCTCGAAGACCACCATCGAGGCGACCACGTGCTCGCCCATCAGGTTGGAGATGTCGAAGCACTCGATGCGCAGCGGCGCCTCGGGCAGGTCCAGGGCCTCCTGGACCTCCTGCAGGGCCCGGCTGCGGGTGGTCAGGTCGCCGGCCCGCTGGGTGCGGTGCCGGGCCAGCGCCTGCTCGGCGTTCTTGGCGACCGTCTCCAGCAGGGACCTCTTGTCGCCGCGCTGCGGGACGCGCAGGTCGACCCGGGAGCCGCGGCGCTCCGCGAGCCACTCGGCCACCGCCTCCGGGTCGTCCGGCGCGGCCGAGACCAGCACCTCGCGCGGGACCGCCGCCGCGTCGGCCCCCTCCCCGTACAGCCGGGCCAGGAACCGCTCCACCAGCCCCCCGGTGCCGACGTCCTCGACCTTGTCCACCACCCAGCCGCGCTGCCCGCGGATCCGCCCGCCGCGCACGTAGAACACCTGGACCGCGGCCTCCAGCTGGTCCTCGGCGACGGCGATCACATCGCAGTCGGTGGAGTCGCCCAGCACCACCGCCTGCTTCTCCAGGGCGGTGCGCAGCGCCTCGATGTCGTCCCGGATCCGCGCGGCCCGCTCGTACTCCTGCTCCCCGGCGGCGGTGCGCATGGAGCGCTCCAGGGCCCGGATGAACCGTCCGGTGTCGCCGGCCATGAACGAGCAGAAGTCCTCGGCCAGCGCGCGGTGCTCCTCGGCGCCCGTCTTCCCGGTGCACGGGGCCGAGCACTTGCCGATGTAGCCGAGCAGGCAGGGCCGCCCGCTGTTGCGCGCGCTGCGGAACACGCCGGCCGAGCAGGTGCGCACCGGGAACACCCGGAGCAGCAGGTCGACCGTCTCCCGGATGGCCCAGGCGTGCCCGTAGGGGCCGAAGTAGCGCACGCCCTTGCGCTTGGCCCCGCGCATCACCTGTACTCGGGGGAACTCCTCGTTCATGGTGACGGCGAGGTAGGGATAGCTCTTGTCGTCCCGGTACTTGACGTTGAAGCGCGGGTCGTACTCCTTGATCCAGGAGTACTCCAGCTGGAGCGCCTCCACCTCGGTGCCCACCACGGTCCAGTCCACGTCCGCGGCCGTGGAGACCATCGTCTGGGTGCGCGGGTGCAGCCCGGCGAAGTCCTGGAAATAGGAGGAGAGCCGGGCGCGCAGGTTCTTCGCCTTGCCCACGTAGATGACGCGGCCGTGCTCGTCGCGGAAGCGGTACACCCCGGGCGAGGTCGGGATCGATCCCGGGCGGGGGCGGAGGTGGGGTTGCGCCGTCATGCTTCCATTGTGGTCGCACCCGCCGACGGACGGCCAATCGCGCGCTTCACCACACCCGCTCCTCCCCCCGAATGTCACGATTCGGTATCCGGATGTCCTAGGTTGTGCGGGTAACCGATGACGCCTGAAAGGGAACTCTTCCGTGGACCTCTTGCAGTGGACCGGGATCCTGGTCTCCGTCCTCATCGCCATGGGGCTGGTCAGCATCGCGCACTGGCTGCTGACGCACCAGCTGTCCAAGGTGTGGGGGCTGGCTCGGTACCTGGTGGCCCGGTGCCGCGTCTCCGCCTATGTCGCCGCGGCCGCGGTGGGCGTCAACATCTCGCTCCCCTCCCGGGGCGAGATGGCGGACAGGTCCCTGTACGCTCCGCTGCTGCACGCCCTCGAGATCCTGATGATCGTCGGGCTGACCTGGCTGGCCACCTCGGTCGCCTACGCCATCACCGACGGGGTGCTGGCCCGGCTGGCGGTGAGCAACGGCGACGCCGACCGCCGGTCCCGGCGGCTGCAGACCCAGGTGCGGCTGATGCGCCGGATCATCACCGGCGTCATCGTGGTGATCGCCACCGCCGCGGTGCTGTTCACCTTCGACGCGGTCCGCCCGCTCGGCGCCGGGCTGCTCACCTCCGCGGGCCTGATCGGCATCGTGGCCGGCATCGCCGCCCAGTCCACCCTGGGCAACCTCTTCGCCGGTCTGCAGCTCACCTTCGGCGACGCGCTGCGGATCAACGACATCGTCGTGTTCGACAACGAGTGGGGCCGGGTCGAGGAGCTGAGCCTGACCACGGTGACCCTGCGGCTCTGGGACGAGCGGCGGCTGGTGATCCCGGTGTCCCAGTTCACCACCACCTCGTTCGAGAACTGGACCAAGCAGGGCACCTCGATCACCGGCTCGGTGATGATCCGGGTCGACTGGGAGGTGCCGATCGAGGAGCTGCGCACCGCGGTGGGCGACTTCATCACCGCGCACCCGCTCTGGGACGGCCGGCGCTGGTCCCTGCAGGCCACCGACATCCTGGAGGGCGGCCTGGTGGAGCTGCGCGCGGTGGCGACCACCGCCGACTCCGACGCCCGCTGGGACATCTGCTGCGACCTGCGCGAGCACCTGATCTCCTACATCAGCACGCACTACCCGCAGGCGCTGCCCCGGGGCCGCACCGAGTTCGTCGGCGACCCGGAGGAGAACGGCGCGGCGCTCCCGGCCGAGCTGGTGCGGGCCCTCCCGGCGAGCGTCCGCGGCCGCTACGCGCAGGCCCCGGACGGCTCCCTCGGCGACCCGAAGACCTCCGAGGGCCGGGACCACGGCGACGAGGACGGCGACGGGGGCTCCGACGGCGGGGACTGACCCGCCCGGCCCCGCCCGGAACCCGCACCGCACGCCGCCGGGCCCCGGTCCGCCCTCCCCCGCGCCCTCGGGCCGGGCGGGGAGGGCGGACCGGGGCCCGGCCGCCGTCGCGGAGGGGTCGCCCTCCGGGGAGCGCTCTCACTCCTCCAGGGAGCGCTCCAGGGTGATGTCGGTGCCCTGCACCGAGACCTCGAACCGGTCCAGGCGCTCGGTGGCCGGGCCGGCCAGCGGCTCGCCGGTGGCGATGTCGAACTCGCTGCCGTGGCACAGGCAGTGGATGTTCTTCTCCACCTCCTGGATGGTGCAGCCGGCGTGCGTGCACACCGCGCTGTAGGCCCGGTAGTCGCCCTTCTCCGGCTGGGTCACCACCAGCTTGCCCTTGATGACGACGGTGCCGCCGCCGACCGGGACCTCATCGGTCTGGGCGATCACCGTGCCCATCACCGCATCCTGGGGCGCGGGCCTGTCCTCCGCGTTCCCGCAGGCGCTCAGCCCGACCGCGGCGGCCCCCGCGGCCCCCGCGGCGCCGATCATCCGGCGGCGGCTGATCCCGCACCCGCACGCTCCCCCCGCGCCCATGCACGGCTCCTCTCAACGTCCACGACCGGGCGCGTCCCGCGGCACCCGAAAACTACTACGCACTGTAGTACGGCCGGACCGGAACCGAAAATCGCCCCGAAGAACACATTTGACCTGCACCGAAAAGGGGGTTGCCCGCGGCGGGGCTCATGCACCCGGCCCTGCCGGTTCCACCGCCGTCCGGGCGATCCTGTCCTGCAGCCCCCGGTGCCGGGGCCGGTCGGCCGCGGAGGAGACCAGCGCGTACAGCGCCGCCATCAGCGCCACCACGTTGAGCACCGGGACATAGGCCAGCAGCACCGACCCGAACAGCACCGCGGAGCGGAGCAGCACCGCCCCGGCGCCGGGCCGCTCGGACGGCCCGCCGGGCTCCGCGGGCACCAGGCGCAGCCGCAGCCACAGCTTGCCCGGGGTGGCGCCGTACACCGCGGTCATCGCCGCCTCGTACCCGGCGTACACCGCGAACGCCGCCGCCGAGCCCACCGCGAGGGCCACCGGGCCGCCGGTGTCCGGCGGCCCGACCAGGGCCACCACCCCGGCGCTGACCAGCATGTTGATCCCGGTCGCCAGGACCAGGTCGATCACCCGCGCCGCGGCCCGGCGGCCCAGCACCGCCCACTCGCCCGCCATCAGAGCAGCTTCGCCAGGTAGCGGCCGGTGTGCGACTCGGCCACGCCCGCGACGTCCTCGGGGCTGCCCTGCGCGACGAGCGTGCCGCCCCGCGAGCCGCCCTCGGGCCCCATGTCGATGATGTGGTCGGCGGTCTTGATGACGTCCAGGTTGTGCTCGATGACGATCACCGTGTTCCCGGCGTCGGTGAGCCGGTTCAGCACGCCCAGCAGCTTTCGGATGTCCTCGAAGTGCAGGCCGGTGGTGGGCTCGTCGAGCACGTAGACGGTGCGCCCGGTGGAGCGGCGCTGCAGCTCGGTGGCGAGCTTGACGCGCTGCGCCTCGCCGCCGGAGAGCGTGGTGGCGGGCTGGCCCAGCCGCACGTACCCCAGGCCGACGTCGTTGAGGGTCTGCATGTGCCGGCGGATGGCGGTGATCGGCTCGAAGAAGCCCAGCGCCTCCTCGATCGTCATGTCCAGCACCTCGGCGATGCTCTTGCCCTTGTAGTGGACGTCCAGGGTCTCCCGGTTGAACCGGGCCCCGTGGCAGACCTCGCAGGGCACGTAGACGTCCGGCAGGAACTGCATCTCGATCTTGAGGGTGCCGTCGCCGGAGCAGGCCTCGCACCGGCCGCCCTTGACGTTGAACGAGAACCGGCCCGGCTGGTACCCGCGGACCTTGGCCTCCTGGGTCTGCGCGAAGAGCTTGCGCACGTGGTCCCAGACCCCGGTGTAGGTGGCCGGGTTGGAGCGCGGGGTGCGCCCGATCGGGCTCTGGTCGACGTGCACCACCTTGTCGACCTGGTTCAGCCCGTTCACCCGGGTGTGCCGGCCGGGCACCGAGCGGGCGCCCTGCAGCTCCTTGGCGAGCACCTTGTACAGGATCTCGTTGACCAGGGTGGACTTGCCCGACCCGGACACCCCGGTGACCGCGGTGAGCACGCCCAGCGGGAACGCCACGTCGATGCCCTTGAGGTTGTTCTCCCGGGCGCCCCTGACCACCAGCTCGCGCCCCTTGGCCACCGGTCGGCGCACCTGGGGCACCTCGATCCGGCGGCGGCCCGCCAGGTAGTCGCCGGTGGCCGAGCCGGTGCAGTCGAGCAGCTGCTGCACGGTTCCGGAGACCACCACGTCGCCGCCGTGCTCGCCGGCGCCCGGGCCGATGTCGACCACCCAGTCCGAGGCGCGGATGGTGTCCTCGTCGTGCTCCACCACGATCAGGGTGTTGCCGATGTCGCGCAGCCGGCGCAGGGTGTCCAGCAGCCGGGCGTTGTCCCGCTGGTGCAGGCCGATGGAGGGCTCGTCCAGCACGTAGAGAACGCCCACCAGGCCCGAGCCGATCTGGGTGGCCAGCCGGATGCGCTGCGCCTCGCCGCCGGAGAGCGACCCCGCGGAGCGCTCCAGGGTGAGGTAGTCCAGGCCGACGTCGAGCAGGAAGCCGAGCCGGGCGCTGATCTCCTTGAGCACCTGGGCGGCGATCACCTGGTCCCGCTCGCTGAGCCGCAGCTCGCGCAGGAACGCGGCGGCCTCGTTCAGCGGCAGCGCGGCCACCTCGGAGATGGAGGCGCCGCCGACGGTCACCGCGAGCACCACCGGCTTGAGCCGCCTGCCCGCGCAGACCGGGCAGGGCACGGTGCGCATGTAGCCCTCGAGCCGCTCCCGGCCGAAGTCGCTCTCGCTCTCGGAGTGGCGCCGCTTCACCCACGGGATGACGCCCTCGTAGGAGGTGTAGTAGGAGCGGGTGCGCCCGTACCGGTTGCGGTAGCTGACGTGCACCTGGGTGTCGTGCCCCTCCAGCAGCGCGCGCTGCGCCTTCTTCGGCAGCCGCTCCCAGGGGGTGTCCAGGGTGAAGCCCATCGCGTCGCCGACCGCCTGCATCAGCCGGCCGAAGTACTCCGCTGCGTGCCCGCCGGACCACGGCGAGACCGCTCCGTCGGCCAGGGTCTTCTCCGGGTCGGGGACGATCAGCTCCGGGTCGACCTCCATCCGGGTGCCCAGGCCGGCGCAGTCCGGGCAGGCGCCGTAGGGCGAGTTGAAGGAGAAGGAGCGCGGCTCCAGCTCCTCGAAGGAGAGGTCGTCGAAGGGGCAGTAGAGGTGCTCGGAGAAGACCTTCTCCCGCTCCGGGTCGTCGGCGGGCAGGTCGACGAAGTCCAGCACGATGGTGCCGCCGGCCAGCTTCAGCGCGGTCTCCACCGAGTCGGTGAGCCGCTTGGCCGCCGACTCCTTGACGGTGAGCCGGTCCACCACCACCGAGACGTCGTGCTTCTCCTGCTTCTTCAGGGCCGGGGCCTCGTCCAGCCGCACCGCGGCGCCGTCCACCACCGCCCGGGTGAACCCCTTGGCCTGCAGGTCCTTGAAGAGTTCGAGGTACTCGCCCTTGCGCCCGCGCACCACCGGCGCCAGCACCTGGAACCGGGTGCCCTCGGTGAGCTCCAGCACCCGGTCGACGATCTGCTGCGGGGTCTGCCGGGCGATCTCCCTGCCGCAGTCGGGGCAGTGCGGGACGCCGATCCGCGACCACAGCAGGCGCAGGTAGTCGTAGACCTCGGTGATGGTGCCCACCGTGGAGCGCGGGTTGCGGCTGGTGGACTTCTGGTCGATGGAGACCGCCGGGGAGAGCCCCTCGATGAAGTCGACGTCGGGCTTGTCCATCTGCCCGAGGAACTGGCGGGCGTAGGCCGAGAGCGACTCGACGTAGCGGCGCTGCCCCTCGGCGAAGACCGTGTCGAAGGCGAGCGAGGACTTGCCCGACCCGGAGAGCCCGGTGAACACGATCATCGCGTCGCGGGGCAGGTCAAGGGAGACGTCCTTGAGGTTGTGCTCGCGCGCGCCTCGGATCACCAGCTGCTCGGCCATGTCGCTCCATCCGCCAGATCGGCACCGCTGCGCCGGAGCGCACGCGGGAAGAACAAGGATCCGGCCTCAAAGACTAGGGGCACGCCACCCGCGGCCGGGACCGTCCAGGTCAACGCGCCCGCGCCGGAAGAACTTCCGCGCGGGCGCCATTGACCACTATAGACGAACAGCCGTTCGAACGGGGCGTCACTCGCTCCGTTCCCCGGCGGAGGCCCCGGCCGAGACCTCCTCCGCGCCCTTGGCCGAGCGGGCCTTGACCAGGCTGGCCACGATCGTCACGGTCATCACGCCGATGATGACGGTCAGGGAGGTGGCGATGCCGACCTCCGGGACGTGCACGCCGTTCTCGTGCAGCGCGTGCAGGATCATCTTCACGCCGATGAAGGCCATGATGATCGACAGGCCCCAGCTGATGTAGACCAGCTTGTCCATCAGCCCGGCCAGCAGGAAGTAGAGCTGGCGGAGGCCGAGCAGGGCGAAGGCGTTGGCGGTGAAGACGATGTAGGCGTCCTGGGTGAGGCCGAAGATCGCCGGGATCGAGTCGACCGCGAACACCAGGTCGGTCACGCCGATCGCGACGATGACCATGAGCATCGGGGTGACGTGGCGGCGGCCGTCCAGCTTCACCGTGAGCTTGGCGCCGTGGTAGTCGTCGGCGACCGGCCAGACCTTGCGGACCATCCGGACCGCGAAGCTGTTCGCGTAGTCCTGGTCCTCCTCGTCGCTCTTCATGTGGTCCCGGACGATCTTCACCGCGGTGTAGATCAGGAACGCACCGAACAGGTAGAAGACCTCGCTCCAGGCGTTGATCGCCTGGGCGCCGATCGCGATGAAGATGCCGCGCATCACCAGCGCGATGACGATGCCCACCAGGAGCACCTCGTGCTGGTACTTCTTGGGCACCGCGAAGGAGCCCATGATCAGGTAGAAGACGAAGAGGTTGTCGACGCTCAGGCTCTTCTCGGTGAGGAAGCCGGCGAAGTACTCGCCCGCCACCGTCGAACCGCCGAAGTACCACAGGCCGAATCCGAAGAGGATCGCGATGCCCACGTAGAAGGCGGCCCACCAGGCCGCCTGCTTCATGCCGAACTCTTTGGGCCCGCTCTTCTTGCTCCACGGGTGGTCGACGATGGCGAGGTCGATGGCGAGGATCGCGACCATCGATCCGATCGTGGCCAACCAGACCCACATGGGAATGTCCATGGAAAGTACCGCTCCTCCGGTCGGGGTGTCCGGGGTCTACCGGGCATGCCGTGCAACCGGAGGTCTCTCCCGCCCCGGGGGCGCGGGTCCGCACAGGACCGTACCGGGACCGACGGCACCGGGTCCGCGCCATTGCGCACCGTGATGACGACACCGCCGTTGGATTAGGGATACTCCCCTCACGTCGGGCCAGAAGGCCCGAGCACTAATAATGCCATCTAATCCCGGTTCCGTGAACACGTCGCGGAGTTCGCTCGCTCACAGGCCGCGACCGAAAGGTACACCCGTTCCAGCTGGTCGACCGCGTCCGACTCGCCGGGCAGCGCGGCGGCCGCGGCCGGCGCCGCCGCGGACAGCCGCTCGGCCAGGCCCGGCTCGTCCAGCACCCTGCGCACCGCGCGGGCCAGCTCCGCGGCGTCCCCCGGCGGCACCAGCAGCGCCGAGTCCTCGTACAGGTCGGCGATCCCGCCCACCCGGGCCGCCACCACCGGCAGCCCGGCGCGCAGCGCCTCCATCACCACCAGGGACGGCCCCTCCCACCGGCTCGGCAGCACGAACGCGTCGGCGGCGGCGAGCAGCTCGGACACGTCGCCGCGGTGCCCGAGCAGCCGCACCGGCAGCCCGGCCGCGTCGATGCGCTCCTGCAGCGGACCGCGCAGCGGGCCGCCTCCGGCCACCGCGAACAGCGGCGCGGGCTCGCGCGCCCCCAGCTCCTCCGCCGCCTCCAGCAGCACATCGAGCCCCTTCTGCCCGGCCAGCCGCGCCACGGTCAGCAGCAGCGGCCGCCCCGGGGCGGCGCCCAGCTCGGCGCGGACCCGCGCGCGCGGCCGGCGCGGCTCGGGCAGCGGCGGGGCGGCCACCACCGCCAGGCCGGTGCCGCGCGCGCCCAGCGCCGCCATCCGCCGGACCAGGTCCCGGGAGACCCCGAGCACCGCGTCGGCGCGGAGCGCGACCACCCGCTCCAGCGCCGGGTAGGCCAGCGCCCGGACCCCGCTCGCCTGCGGCGGGGCGTTGTGCACCGTCACCACCAGGGGGCGCGCCCCGGACAGCGCGCACAGCGCCCCCGCCCGCACCCCGTGCGCGTGCACCGCGTCGGCCCCGCGCAGCATCCCGCCGAGCCGCGCCGCCGCGGCCAGGTCGCGCACCGGCCGGGGCTCCGCGCCGATGTCGACCGGGGCGAACCGCGCCCCCGCCGCCGCGAAGCCGAACCGCCCACCGGTCCCCTCCGGCCCCAGCACCGCCACCCGGTGCCCCCGCTCCGCCAGCCCGGCGGCGACCGACCGCACATGGCCGCCGACCCCTCCGCTGCTGGTGCCCAGCACCAGCGCGATCCGCATCCCGTCCACCCCCGTGGCCCCTTCCTCCTCGTACGCCCCTCCGGCCCCGCCGCGCCCTCCGCCCCGGGGCCGCGTGCGCGCCGGTCTCCGTCACCGCTCTTCCCCGTCCTCCCGGTCCGCCTCCGCCCGGCCGGAGCGGCGCAGCCGGGCCGGCGCGGAGCGGACCGTCCCGCCGTCGATGAGCAGCGCCACCGCACCGAACACCAGCAGCGCCACCGCACCGGCCGCCCCCGCCGCGGCCAGGCCGCCGCCGGTGCCCGTGCCCGCCCACCCGTGCACCGCGCCGGCCGCCCGGGCGCCGGCCGGCCAGGCCGCCGCCGCGCCGACCGCGGCGGCCAGCAGCGACCGGCCCAGCCCGGCCAGCGCCAGCCCGCCGTGCGCGGCCCGCACCGCCGCGCCGAGCAGCACCGCCGCCAGGGTCAGGCCGGCCGCCGCCCCGGCCCCCAGCCCGGCCACCGCCCACCCCCGGGGCACCGCCGCCACCAGCACCGACGCCGCCGCCATCACCACCACCCAGCCGGCGACCTGGGCCGCCGCCGCCTCCCGGCCCCGCCCCGAGGCGTACAGCGCCCGGCTGAAGAGCGCCACCAGGCCGAACCCGACGATGCCCAGGGCGTACACCGGGAGCGCCCGGGCCAGCGGCTCCGGGTCGGCGGCCGCGAGCAGGCCGGAGACCGGCCCGGCCGCGGCCGCCAGCGCGGCCGCCAGCCCCGCGGTGACCACCGTGCACACCCGCGCGCCCGCCGCCAGCACCCCGGCGAACCCGGCCGCGTCGCCCTCCCCGTGGCGCACCGCCAGCGCGGTGAACGCGCTGGTCGCGATGGGCACCGCGACCACCCCGTAGGGCAGGGTGAACAGCGCCCAGGCGTAGCTGTACAGCACCGCCGCCCCGGCACCGCCGCCCCAGTTGGCCAGGGCCACCGAGAGCAGCAGCGCCAGCTGCATCGCCACCAGCGGCAGCAGCGCGGCCGCCGCCAGCGACCGGGCCCGGCGCCCCTCCCCCTCGGGGAAGGAGAGGCGGGGCCGCAGCCCCAGCCGGAGCCGGAGCGCGGGCACCAGCGCGGTGCCGAACAGCGCGGCCACCCCCACCGTGGTCCCCGCCGACAGGGTGAGCTCGGCGGCGGCGCCCAGCCGCCCGGGGTCGCCCCGCCCCGCACCGCCCAGCGGCACGAAGGCGACGTAGGCCCCCGCCACCACCAGGCTCGACACCAGCGGGGCCAGCGCCGGGGCGAGGAACCGCCGGTGCGCCTGGAGGATCCCGTACAGCACCGCCGCCAGCCCGTAGAAGACGATCTGCGGCGCGAACACCACCAGGAACCGCACGGCCAGGCCCAGCACCTCCTCCCGGTCGCAGCCGGCCGCGCCGCCCAGCATCAGCGCCATCACCGGCCCGGCGACGGCCGCCAGCAGCAGCGCCAGCGGGACCGAGACCAGCACCACCCAGGTGACCAGGGCCGAAGCGGTCTCCCGGACCCGCTCGGTGTCGCCGCGGGCCGCCGCCGACGCCAGCAGCGGCACCACCGCGCCGGCCAGCGCGCCGCCGATGGCGATCTCGAACAGCACGGTGGGCAGCTGGTTGGCGGTGACGTAGGCGGTGCCGGTGCAGGTGTCGCCGACGGTCTGGGAGAACACCACGGTGCGGCCGAAGCCGGCGATCCGCGCCAGCCCGGTGACCGCGGCGATCAGCGCGGCGGCCCCCGCGACCCCCGCACCCAGGCGGAGCGGGCCCACCGTCAGCGCCGCCCCGCCTCGTCGATCCGGCGCAGCACCCGGTTGCCCGCGATCACCTTGGAGAAGCTGACGTACTCGCTGGCCGCGGTGAGCCCCGCCACCCCGGCCAGCAGCGCCAGCCGGGCCGGGCGGGGCAGCGACGCCGCCGCGGCGGCGCCCAGCAGCGCGCCCATCGCGTTGGCCCCGGCGTCGCCGAGCATCGCCCGCTCCCCCAGGTCCTCGCCGACCAGCGCGGCCGTCGCCCCGCACATCGCGCCCACCGCGCCGGAGGCCGGGCCGGCCAGCCCGGCCGCGCCCGCCGCCAGCGCCACCTTCGCGGCGCGCCCCGGGCGCAGGTCGAACAGGTTGAGCAGGTTGGCGGCCCCGGCGATCAGCGCGCCGTCGACCAGCACGTCGAGCGGGCGCCGGCCGAGCATCGCGGCGGCCGCCAGCCCGGTGCCGCCGATCCCGGCGATCTTGACCGCGCCGGTGGTCACCTCGCCGCGGGCCAGCGCGGCGAGGTGGCCGCGGAACCCGCGCGCCCCGGCCCCGCCGGACAGGTCGTCGTAGCAGCCGAACGCCGCGGCGCCGGCCGTCGCGGCCAGCGCCGAGGCGCGCACCCGCCGGTCCAGCCCGGGGGCGGCGAGGATGCCGGCGCAGGTGCCGGCCGCCACCGCGGGGCCCTCCAGCAGGGTCACCTCCTCGCCGCGGAAGTTGGTGCGCGACCACACGTCCCGGGCGTGCTCGGCGACGCGGAACACGCCGCCGGCCGCGCCGGGGCCGGGGCCCCGCTCGGGCAGCGCATAGGCCGCCCGGGCGGCCGCGGCGCCCACCGCCGCACCGACGGCGGCGCCCTTCCACCCGGTGGCTGTGAACGGCATGGGGGACTCGCTTTCGAAGGTTCAGGGGTTGGTCACGGCCGCCCCTCCGGCGGGGACCGGCGCTCGGAGCCGGCTCCGGAGGCGCCCTCCCCGTCCTCCCCGTCCTCCTCGGAGGCGCGGGAGGCGGGCAGCGGGTCGGGGACGAAGGACTCCGCGCCCTCGCCGGTGCCGAAGTGCCCGGTGTCGCCGTCGGCCGCGGCGGCGAGGGCGAGCACCGCGGCCACGTCGCCGGCGGGCCGCCCGGCCGCGTCCGCGGTGGTGTAGCGGGCCTCCTCGGTGCGGGCCTGGGCGATGACCCCGCCCGGGGCCGCGGCGGCGGCCCCGCCGACCAGGATCGCGCCCTTCTCGGTGCCGCCGTCGTTGAACGCCCGCAGCAGGGCGGTCATGATCGCGTTGCCGGGCGGCTGGTCGCCGCCGTCCTCGCCGCCGCCGGGGAACGGCGCCGCGGGGGCGAGCACCACCGCGATGTCGGCGGCGCCGGCCGGGGCGCCCTCGGAGGCGAGCAGGTCGGCCTCGGCGAACCCGGCCAGTACGGTCTCCGCGTCGAAGCCGCCCTTCTTCTCGCCGTCCTCCTTGTCGGCGCCCTTCTCCGCGCGCTCCGCGGAGACCGCCGCCGCCAGCAGCGACCCGGCCCGCTCGTAGGGGCCGTCGCCGGACGGCTCGGCCCCCTCGGAGAGCTGCTCGGTGAGCTCGTCGACGAAGGCCGAGCGGGAGGTGTCCAGGTAGGAGTCGGTGAAGGCGATCCGGCCCTCGACCGACCCGCCGGCCTGCTCGATCCGCTGCTCCACCCCCTCGCGCAGCGCCTCGTCGGTGCCGGGCGAGGAGACGATGACCACGTCCTCGCCGTCCAGCCGCCCGTCCAGGACGTCCTCGGCGAGCGCGGCGGTCATCTGGTCGGCGCCCTCGCCGAACGCCTCGGAGCCCTCCTTGTCCGCGCGCAGCCGGTCGCTCTGCTCCCGCAGCTCGCCGGTCTCCGACTTCAGGGTGTCGAGGAGGGGGTCCTGCAGCATGGTGGTGCCCAGCACCAGGCCGACGGCCAGGGCCAGGAAGACCGCCACGATGGACACCAGGTGGTAGCGGAAGTCGATCACGTGAACAACCCCGTCAGCCAGTAGAGGAACGTGTCCCAGCGCGCCCCCGCGCCGGTGAGGAAGACCTGGCCTGCCGGGGAGCTCCACAGCGCGGCCACGACGGTGATCAGCGAGGCCGCCACCAGCGCCAGCAGCGACCAGGGCGAGATGCGGCTGCGGTAGAGCCGGCTCACGCCCTTGGCGTCCACCAGCTTGCCGCCCACCCGCAGCCGGGTGAGGAAGGTGCTGGCCATGCCGGCCCGCCCCTTGTCGAGGAACTCCTCCAGGGTGGCGTGGGTGCCCACCGCGACGATGAGCGAGGCCCCCGCGTCGTCGGCCAGCATCATCGCGACGTCCTCGCTGGTCCCGGTCGCGGGGAAGACCACCGCGTCGTAGCCCAGGTCGGTGAGGCGCTTGAGGCCCGGGGCGCGGCCGTCCCGGTAGGCGTGCACCACCAGCTCGGCCTGGCAGGCCAGCACCCGGTCGGAGACCGAGTCGAAGTCGCCGACGATGATGTCCGGCCGGTACCCGGCCTCCACCAGGGCGTCCGCGCCGCCGTCCACCCCGATCATCACCGGCCGGTACTCCCGGATGTAGGAGCGCAGCGCCGCGATGTCCTCCCGGTAGTGGTAGCCGCGCACCACGATCAGCACGTGCCGGCCCTCGATCGGGGTGGCGATCCGCGGCACCCCGACCCCGTCCAGCAGCAGCGCGCGCTCCCGCTTGAGGTACTCCATGGTGTTCGCGGCGAACGCCTCCAGCTGCACCGACAGCCCGGCGCGCGCCGCCTCCATCGCCTCGGCGACGGACTCCTCGTCCTGCACCGCGCCGGTGGCCACCACCCGGTCGCCGCGGAACAGGGTGCCGCCGTCCAGGCGCAGCACCTCGCCCTCGCGCACCCGCGCGAAGACCTCCGGGTCGACCTCGTCGACCAGCGGGATGCCCGCCTCCACCAGCAGCTGCGGGCCGAGGTTGGGGTAGCGCCCGCTGATGCCGGTGGCGACGTTGAGCACCGCCGCGACGCCGCAGCCGACCAGCGCCTCGGCGCTGACCCGGTCCAGGTCGACGTGGTCGATGACCGCGATGTCACCGGGTCTGAGGCGCTTGGTCAGGTTCTTGGTGCGCCGGTCCGCGCGGACCGGTGCGACCATGCCGGACGGCCCGTCGCCCCTGGGGCGGCGGAACCGGACGAGTCTGGCGCCGAGCGCCTCCGGGACCTTCATTGCTCGCATCTTGCCAGAGGGCCCGGGGCAATCGGCATAACGCTGCGCAGCCCGGCGTGTTCACACCGTCATGAATATTTTTGTCCGGAACGCGTCATCCGACCCGGTCCCGCTCGGCCATCGAGAGCAGCTCCTCGGCGTGCGCCCGGCCCAGCTCGGAGTCCTCCAGGCCGGCCAGCATCCGGGACAGCTCCCGGGCCCGGGCCGCCCGGTCCAGCCGGGTCACCCCGCTCTCGGTCACCGTGCCCTCCTGCGATTTGCGCACCACCAGGTGGTTGTCGGCGAACGCCGCCACCTGCGGAAGGTGGGTCACCACGATGACCTGGGAGTTGCGCGCCAACCGGGCCAGCCGGCGGCCGATCTCCACCGCGGCCTTGCCGCCCACGCCCGCGTCGACCTCGTCGAAGACGAAGGTGGGCACCGGGTCCGCCCCGGCGAAGACCACCTCGATGGCGAGCATCACCCGGGACAGCTCACCTCCGGAGGCGCCCTTGTGCAGCGCCAGCGCCGGCGAGCCCGGGTGCGGCGCCATCAGCAGCTCGATGTCGTCCCGGCCGTTCGGGCCGAACTCCTCGCCGGTGGTGACCCGCACCTCCACCCGGGCGTGCGGCATGGCCAGCTCGGTCAGCTCCGCGGTGACCGCCGAGCCGAACCGCTCGGCGGCCGCGGTGCGCAGCCCGGTCAGCTCCGCGGCGAGGCCGTCCATGGTCTCGGCCAGTTCGGCCTGCTCGGCGCGGAGCGCCTCGCCCCGGTCGTCGTCGCCGTCCAGCTCCGCCAGGCGCTTGGCCGCGTTCTCCGCCCAGGCCAGCACATCGTCCACGGTCTCGCCGTACTTGCGGCACAGCTGCCCGAGCAGCGCCCGGCGCTCCTGGACCGCCGCCAGCCGCGCCGGGTCGGCCTCCACCGACCCGGCGTAGGAGGCGATCTCGGTCGCCGCGTCGCCCAGCAGGTAGGAGATCTCGTCCAGCCGGTCGGCGACCGCGGCCAGCGACGCGTCGTGCTCGCGCACCGCCGACAGCGCCTGCCGCGCGGCCGCCAGCAGCCCCACCGCGTCGGCCTGCACCTCCGCGGCCGGGTCACCGGTCAGCGCCTCGTGCGCGGTGGTCGCGGCGACGCGCAGCGCGTCGGCGTGCGACAGCCGGGTGTCCTCGGCCAGCAGCTCGGCGTCCTCCCCGGACACCGGCTCCGCGGCGCTGATCTCCTCCAGGCCGAAGCGGAGCAGGTCGGCCTCCTGGGCGCGCTCCCGGGCGCGCTCGGTGATCTCGGCCAGCTCGTCGGCGACCTCGCGGTGCCGCCGGTAGGCGGCGGTGTAGGCGCCCAGCGCGCGCGCCAGGTCCGGGCCCGCGTAGCGGTCCAGCGAGGCGCGCTGCCGCTCGGCGCGGAGCAGCCGCTGCTGATCGGACTGGCCGTGCACGGCCACCAGGTCGTCGGCGAGGTAGGCCAGCAGGCTCACCGGGGCCGACCGGCCGCCCAGCGTCGCCCGGGACCGCCCCTCGGCGGAGACCGACCGGTTCATGATCAGCACGCCGTCGTCGAGCTCGCCGCCGGCCTCGGCGACCCGCTCGGCCACCCTGCCGCCCTCGGGGACGGCCAGCCGCCCCTCCACCAGGGCGCGGCCCGCACCCGGGCGGACCCGCTGCGGGTCGGCCCGGCCGCCGAACAGCAGCCCCAGGCCGGTCACCACCATGGTCTTGCCCGCGCCGGTCTCGCCGGTGACCGCGGTGAACCCGGGGGAAAGCTCCAGAACCGCGTCGTCGATGACGCCCAGACCCCGGATGCGGACTTCTTCGAGCACCGAACCCTCTCCTGCTTCCAGTCGTGGTGCCGCTCGCGCGGATCCGTCCGCCGTCCCGGTCAGAGGTCGCGCTCGGCGCGCCCCCGCCACCCTGCGACCGGCAGGCCGAACTTGGCGACCAGCCGATCGGTGAACGGCGCCCGCTGCAGGCGCGCCAGTCTGACCGGCACGTCTCCGCGCGTCACCTCGATGCGCGCCCCCGCGGGCAATTCGACCATACGGCGTCCATCGCACCAGAGCACGCCTTCGGGGGTGTCCGGGACGATCTCGAAGGCGATCACCGAGTCCGGGGAGACCACGACCGGCCGCGCGAACAGGGCGTGCGCGCCGATCGGCGCGACCAGCAGCGCCTCCACTTCCGGCCACACGATCGGCCCGCCGGCCGAGAACGCGTGCGCCGTGGACCCGGTCGGCGTGGCGCACACCACACCGTCGCAGCCCCACCGGGACAGCGGCCGCCCGTCGATCTCCAGCACCGTGTCGAGCATCCGCCGGGCGGTCGCCTTCTCCAGCGTCGCCTCGTTCAGCGCCCAGGTGCGCACCGGCGGGGCGCCGTCGCACCGCCCGCCGTTGTACACCGCGACGTCCAGCGTCATCCGCTCCTCGACGATGTAGCGGCGCTCGACCACGCTGTGCACCGTGGCGCCCAGGTCCTCCCGCTCGGCCTCGGCGAGGAACCCGACGTGGCCCAGGTTGATGCCGAGCAGCGGCGCGCCGGCCGGGCGGGCGATCTCCGCGGCGCGCAGCAGCGTGCCGTCGCCGCCGAGCACCATCACCAGCTCGGCGCCCTCGGCGGCCTCCGGGCCGCGCACCCGCTCCACCGGGTCCAGCTCGAACCCGGCGCGCTTGAGGTCGTCGGCCTCGTTCTCCAGCATCCGGACCACCAGCCCCGCCTCGGTGAGGCTGCGGTGCACCAGCTGCGCGCTGCGCATGGCCGCCCGCCGCCCGGTGTGGGCGAGCAGGAGCACGCTGCGCGCGCTCCGAGGGCCGGGAGAAGTCAACTGGGTTTCCTCTCTGAAAGATCGGCGGCCGCTCAGCGGGGGCCCTCCGCGATCGCGCGGGCCAGCGCCTCCTCGCGCAGCGGCGGTCCGCCCGCGCGCAGCCACAGGAAGTACTCGACGTTCCCGGAGGGGCCCGGCAGCGGGCTCGCCGCCACCCCCTCGGCGCCCAGCCCCAGCTCCGCGGCGGCGCCGGCCACCGAGCGGACGGCCTCGGCGCGCAGCTCGGGCTCGCGCACCACGCCGCCGGCGCCGACCCGCTCCCGGCCCACCTCGAACTGGGGCTTGACCATGAGCGCGAAGTCCGCCTCCGGGGCGGCGCAGGCGGCCAGCGGGGGCAGCACCAGGGCCAGGGAGATGAACGACAGGTCGCCCACGATCAGGGTCGGCGCCGGCCCGCCGAGGTCGGCCGGGGCGAGCTCGCGCACGTTGCACCGCTCCCGCACGTCCACCCGCTCGTCGCTCCGCAGCGACCAGGCGAGCTGGCCGTAGCCGACGTCGACCGCGTACACCTTCGCGGCGCCCCGGCGCAGCAGCACGTCGGTGAAGCCGCCGGTGGAGGCGCCGGCGTCCAGGCAGACCCGGCCGTCCGGGTCGATCCCGAACGCGTCCAGCGCACCGATGAGCTTGTGCGCGCCCCGCGACACGTACGACGGGGCGTCGTCCGGGGCCTTCACCACGATCGGCTGGTCGGTGCCGACCTGGGTGGCCGCCTTGCCGGCGGTCATCCCCGCGACGGCGACGTGCCCGCCGTCGATCAGCTCCGCCGCGTGCCCGCGCGAGCGCGCGAGTCCGCGTCGGACGAGTTCGGCATCGAGCCGACTGCGTTTGGCCATCGTGTTGAGTCCGCGCCTATCCCGAAGAAGTCTGCCTTAGGACGATACCCGCTTCCCGCCCCTCGCCCGGAGCCGAGCGCCGGCCGGGCGGCCCACCCTGATCACCGCCGCGCCGACCCGCCGCCCGAACCGGAGGCGGACGGCGCGGACGGACCTCGCGGTCGAACACACTATCGAACGGCGGCCTCGGATGCCGAGGATCCCGGAACCCCGCGGCACCGGGGAACGCGCGGGACCGGCTCCGCCGGGCGGCGCCTCCGGGGCCGCCGCAGGAGGTCCCGCCCCGGCCGGCGCGGCCCCAGCGGCACCGGGGATCGCCCCTGTCCGCGCCCCGGCGGCCGGAGAGGCCGCCGGGTATCGCGGGCGGCCGCGCGGTCCGCCCCGTGAGACGCCCGTCTCCCCGCGCCCCTCTCCCGGTGGTCTCGGCGCTGCGGCCCAGCCGAGACCGACGGGAAGGCGGGACGGCTCGAAGGCGAAGGGCCCGGACGACCGGCCGGTCGCCCGGTGGGGCCGCCTCGGGCTCCTCCGCCCGTCCTCGCCGGTCTTGGTGCCACGGGGGAATCGGAGCGCTCCGCCCCCCGCAGCTCCAAGACCAACGAGGAAGTGACACGGTACGCCGCCCGCCACGGGCCCACCCCGCGGAACCTCCCCGCAGCGGCCGCGGCGGCACCGGGCCCCGGACCGCCGCCTCCCCCGGCCCACGGCCGAACACTCCAAGCGGCCGACCGCATACCCGTCGGCCTCTCAGGGGTGCGGCCCGGCACATCGCGGACCGGCGGGCGCCCGCCCGCACCGCTCGGTACGGCACCGCTCCCGGCGATACCGGGGCCGACGCGGGAAAACGCCCCGCCCGCCTCCCGCCGGACCGCGAGGAGGGCCGGCTCAGCGCCCCTCCAGGCCCCCCAGCACGGCTGAGAGCTCGCGGTGCAGCTCGTCGAAGACCTTCGGGTGGTCGGCCACGGGCAGGCCGTCCAGCGCGGCCAGCCGCCGCCGGGCGCTCTCCAGGGTGCGCTCGGCGATCTCGGCGCCCGAGGGCGCCTCTCCCTCCTCCGGCACGGCGCTACCCCTTCTTCGCCGTGCCGGCGGTCTTCGACCGGGCGCCGGCCGTGCGCTTGGCGCCGGCCTTGGCCGCAGAGCCGGAGCTCTTGGCCGCGGAGCGGGTGCGACCGGAGGCCTTCTGCCCGGACTTGGCCCCGGCCTTCTTCGCCTCGGCGGGCTCCGCCTTCTCCCCGGGCTCCTGCTCCGGCTTCTCCGCGGCGGACTCCTCCTTCTCCCCCGCGGCCTTCTCCGGCTGCCCGGCGGGCGCCTTCTCCGCGTCCGCGCCCTGCGCGTCCTCCGCGGCGGCGGCCTTCTCCCCGGCGGCGGATCTGGCGGGGGGCTCCTCGGCCGCGGGGGCGTCCTTCTCCCCCTCCGCCTGCCCCGCCCCGGCCTTCCGCTCCGCGGGGGCCGCGGCGGGGGTCTGCACCGCGGGCTCCGGAACCGCCGACGCCCGGTCCTCCGCGCGCTCCTCCGCCGGGGCCGGGACGGGCCCGGCCGGCGCCTGGCGCAGCGGGGCGCGCACCCCGGCGAGCCGCCGCTCCAGCTCCGCCACCCGGCGGGCGAGCCGGTCGTACTCGGTGCGCGGCACCACGTCGAGCCGCTCCACCGCGGCGGCGACCTCCGCGGCGACCAGGGCGGCCAGCGCCTCACGGTTGCTCTGGCCGGTCTCGATCAGCTCCGCGGCGAGCGCCTGGATGCTCTGCCCCACGCCCTCCTCGGGAAGCTCCCCGCCGCCCTCTCTGATCAGGGTCCGCGCCGCGGCCACGGCGCGCTTGCGGGACGGCTCGGCCAGACCACTGGTGGCGTCCGTGTAGGCGCGCACCGCATCGACGACCATGGTGGGACTGCTCCTAGCGATCGACTGACTCCCCGGCGTCCGAGGGCCGCACACCGCCCGATCGTAGCGGGGGCGCGGTGCGCCCGAGGCCGAACCGGCCGAACCTGGGGCATCATGGTGGCCATGCCCAGCGTTGAAGAGTGCCGCGAAGCCATCGACCGGGTCTCCGGCCGGATCATGGAGGTCGACGAGACCGACCGCCGCAAGCACATCGTCGAGCGGAGCGTCAGCCTGGTCGTCAAGGACCTGGACACCGTCTTCGACATGCGGCTGACCGGGGACGGCCTGCAGGACGTGGCCTCCCGCCCCGCCTCCTCCCCCGGCGGCCGCGCCCAGGTGCGGATCGCCCTGGAGTCCGAGGACCTCATCGCGCTCGCCTACGACCGGCTGGAGCTCACCAAGGCCATGTTCTCCGGCCGGGTCAAGATCGACGCCAGCTTCGGCGACCTGATGCGCCTGCGCAAACTGCTGTGACATCGGCGACGGTTCCGCCCGGGCGCCCGGGCGGTATCGTGCCAGGGTGCGGAGATCGACGGCGGGCGGCACCGGCGCGGGCGCCCTGGAACTGGCCCCGCTGCGAGGGCTCCGGTACGCCGGCCCCGACGCGCGGGCCTTCATCGACTCCGGGCCGTTCGACCTCTCCCTCGCCCTGTCCCCGCCCTACGACCAGGTCGACGCGGAGCGCTACGCGCAGATGACCCGGGTCGAGCCGCACAACGCCGCCCGGCTCACCCTTCCCCCCAGCTACCAGGGGGCCGCACGCACCCTGCGCCGCTGGATCGACGGGGGCGTCCTGGTCCGCGACCGGCTCCCCGCCCTCTACCCCTACGAGCAGACCACCCCGGACGGGCTGCGCCAGCGCGGCCTGATCGGCGCACTGCGGCTGCCCCCGGCGGACGCCCCCGCGGTCCGGCCGCACGAGGCCACCGCCGAGGCCCCGGTCCTGGACCGGGCCCGGCTGATGGCCGCCACCCGCGCCAACCTGGAACCCATCATGCTGCTCTACCGCGGCGCGGGCGGGGCCGCCTCCCGGGCCGCCGAAGCACCCGCCGAGGCCGGCGCCGAACCACTGGTGGAGGCCGCCACCTCGGACGGCGTACTGCACCGGCTGTGGGCGGTCACCGACCCGGCGGTGCACGCCGGCGTCGCCGCCGACCTCGCCGGACGCACCGCGCTCATCGCCGACGGGCACCACCGCTACGCCGCCTACCGCCGGCTCCGCGCCGACCACCCCGCGCCCGGCCCCTGGGACCACGGGCTGGCGCTGCTGGTGGACTCCGACTCCTCGCCGCCCCGGCTCGGCGCGATCCACAGGGTGCTGCGCGGCCTGCGCGCCCGCGAGGCCGCGCACGCCGCCGAGCCGCTCGCCCGAGCCGACCCGCTGCCGCCCGGACCGCTGGAAGAGGCCGTGCGGCGCCTGCGCGCCGCCGCCGAACGGGGCCCCGTGCTGATCGCCGCCGACGCCGAGGACCGGTTCCTGCTGCACGGCTTCTCCGCCGGGGCGATGGAGGCCGCCGCCCCGGACCGCTCCGCGGAGTGGCGCGCCCTGCCCACCGCGGCCCTGGAGCGGCTGCTGCTGCCCGCCTGGAAGGCCGCCGAGGACGACGTCGAGCTGGTGCACGACGACCCGGCCGCCGCGCTGGCCGCCGCCGGCGGCGGTTCCCGCCCCGGCACCGCCGTGCTACTCCCCCCGATGCGCCTGGAGGACGTCTACCGGGTCACCGCCCGCGGCGAGCTCACCCCGCGCAAATCCACCTCCTTCGGCCCCAAGCCCCGCACCGGCCTGGTGCTCCGCTCGCTCGACTGACCCACCGAACCCGCCGCCCCGACCCGACCTCCGCGAGGAGAGCATGACCCTCAGGACCGCCACCCGGCCGCTGAACGCCCTCTATGACACCGCCCTGCTCGACCTGGACGGCGTCGTCTACGTCGGGGCCCGCGCCGTCCCCGCCGCCCCGGAGGCGGTGGCCAAGGCCCGCGCCTCCGGGATGGGCGTCGCCTTCGTCACCAACAACGCCTCGCGCACCCCCTCCTCCATCGCCGAACGCCTCACCCGCCTGGGCGTCGAGGCCGCCGCCCGGGACGTGGTGACCTCCGCCGAGGCCGCCGCCCGGCTGCTGGCCGAGCGGTTCCCGGCCGGCTCCCCGGTGCTCGTCGTCGGTGACACCGGGCTGCGCCTGGCCCTGATCCGGCGCGGCCTGCGCCCGGTCTCCCTCGCCGCCGAGGACCCGGTCGCCGTGGTGCAGGGGCACACCCCCCGGCTCAGCCACGACCTCGTCTCCCAGGGCGCCCTCGCGGTGGCCCGCGGCGCGCTGTTCGTGGCCGCCAACAACGACGCCACCGCCCCCGTCGAGGCCGGGATCATCCCCGGCAACGGCTCGTTCGCCCGGGTGATCGCGCACGCCACCGGGGTGGAACCGGTGGTCGCCGGCAAGCCGATGAAGCCGCTGCACGATGAGGGCGTGCTGCGCACCGGCGCCGAGCGCCCGCTGGTCGTCGGCGACCGGCTGGACACCGACGTGCAGGGCGCGGTGGCGCGCGGCGCCGCGAGCCTGCTGGTGCTCTCCGGCGTCACCGGAGCGCACGAGCTGGTCTCCGCCCCCGAAGGGCTGCGCCCCGACTACATCGCCTGGGACCTGGCCGGGCTGAACGAGGCGCACCCCGAACCGCAGGGCTGGCGTGCCTCGGTCCGCGGCGGCCGGGTGGAGCTCTCCGGCTCCGGCGACCGGCTGCACGGCCTGCGCGCGGTCTGCTCCGCGGCCTGGCGGGCGGACGGCCCGGTCGACGCCGGAGCCGCCCTGGCCCTGCTCGGCTGGTAGCCCCGGCGGGGCCGGACCGCCTCCGCCCGCCCCTCCCGCCTCCGGGCGGCCGGCCCCGCCCTGAGCCGGGAGCACCGGCCGGAGAACCCCGGCGCGGCCGAGGACCTGCCGGCCCCGGAGCGCGATGCGGGCCGCCGGAACCGGTGCGGCGGCCCCGTACCGCACGGAACCGCCGGCCCCGCCCCGCCGAAGGCCTTCCCGCGGCCCGGCGCCGGGCGTGAGCGGCCTCCGCGGGCGCTACGGCCGACCGGGCGGCGGGGCGCCCTCCCCTCCCGGCCCCGGGGGCGGCCGGTGGCCGGCCGCCCCGCCCAGCACCCGCACCGCCGTGACCTCCACCTCGACCACCCCGCCGGCGAACCCCCGGGACCTCCGGTACCGGCGGCGCAGCGCCCCCACCACGTGCACCAGGTCGCCGATCCGCCACCCCCGGGTGGCGTCCTGGATGTCCGTCCGGAAGCTCACGCAGGTGATCGAGTCGGCCTGGCGGCCGGCGCCGGCGGCCCCGTCCCCGCCCGGACGGGCCACCGTCACCCGCCAGGTCACCAGCCGGTCGCCGCTGGGCAGCTCGCGGACCGACGGCTCGGCCGTCACCCGCCCCTCCAGGACCACCTCGTTGCGGTGGCCGGGGCGCTCTGCGGTACCGGCGGCTGCGGTGGACGTGTGCATGCGGAACCTCCCTGATCGGCGCCCGCGGGCGCGGGCCGCGCTCACCGACCAGCATCGGCACCCGCCCCGCCGGGCACCACCCCGATTCCGGACCCTGTGGACAGGGCGCCGCGGCCCCGTGGGCTAGATTCGCTCCCGTGGACACGAGCAGCGAGCCCCGGCAGGGCATCACCGCACTGGGCGACGAGGTGTTCGCCATCGACACCCGGATGGCCGGCTACCCGGGCATCACCTCCAGCTACCTGATCCGCACCGAGCGGCCCTGCGTGGTGGAGGTCGGCACGGCGGGATCGGCCGAAGTGCTCCGGGACGGCCTGGCCGGTCTCGGCATCGGCCCCTCCGACCTGGCCACCATCGTCGTCACCCACATCCACCTGGACCACGCCGGCGGCGTCGGCGACGTCGTCCGGATGTTCCCCCGGGCCGAGATCGTGGTGCACGAGCGCGGCGCCCGGCACCTCGCCGACCCGGCCCGGCTGATGCGCTCGGCCCGGATGGTCTGGGGCGACAAGCTGGACGTCCTCTTCGGCGAGATGCGCCCCTCCGACGCCGCCCGGATCCGGGCCGTGGGCGAGACCGGCGAGGTCGACCTGGGCGCCGGCCGCAGCCTCTCCGCGCACTACGCGCCCGGCCACGCCAAGCACCACGTCGGCCTGGTCGACTCGGCCACCGGGGACCTCTACACCGGCGACGCCCTGGGCGTGTACAACCCCTACACCGGCGACGTCCGACCGGCCACCCCGCCGCCCGACTTCGACCTGGACGCGGCCCTGCGCACCCTGGACCTGTTCACCGGGATCGCCCCGCGCCGCCTGATGTTCTCCCACTTCGGCGCGGTCGACCCGGTCGCGGAGACGATCGACCGGGCCCGCGAGGAGCTGCACGCCTGGGTGTCGGCGGTCCGCGAGGCCCGCGCGAGCGCCGGCGACCTGGACCACGCCGTGGCCATGGTCCGCGACCAGGTCACCAAGCGCTACCGGTCGCTGCCGCCGGACGCCCCGGCCGAGGCCGCCGAGGTGATGGAGGTGCTGAGCGGCGTCGAGGGCAACCACGCCGGCATCTCGCACTGGCTGGACCGCCTGGAGGCCGAGCAGCGGGAGCGGGACGCGGCCGGCGGAGAGAGCTGACCCTCCCCGAACCGGCGGGCCCGAGAGGACGGGAAGAGCCGGAGCCTTCCGCATCCCGCCCTCGCCGGGCCCCGCCACCGCTGCACGGCGACGACCGGGGAAAGCGCAGTCGGCCGCATCCCCCGGCGCGGTGGCACGCGGAGTGAAGGTTCAGACCGGCGGCAACGGCAGAAGAAGGGCCGGGGCCGGGCGTCTCGGCCGGGCACGGTGTCCCACGGGGCCAGGGCCCAAGCGGGCAGCGACGGCACAGGCAGGGGCGGGGCAGAGTGTCCCGGCCGGGCGCGGCACCCCACGGAGCAAAGGCTCAGACCAGCAACGACGGCGCAGGCAGGGGGCGGGGCGAAGGCCTCACCCGGGCGCGGCACCTCGCGGGGCCCGGGTTCAAGCGGGCAGCAACGGCGGGAGGGGGCCGGGGGCGGCGTTCACCGGCCCGGCCCGCGTTCCCGGCGGGGAAAGCGGTGTTCCAGCGAAGGACCCCGGGCCCGCCCCACCAGCAGGGGGGTTATGTCCGCTTTGCCGGATCGCCGGGTGAGGTGGGGGCGCCCTGCGCACCTCGGCGGCACCCCCGATGACATCTACCGGCGAGTAGCACCCCCGGAAGCCCCGCCACCCTCTCCCCGGTCGCTCAGAGTGGCGAAAGCGGGGCCTTCCGGGGGGACGAATGCGACATCTCGCCCCTCCCGGCCCCTCCCCGGGGTTCCGGCCCCGCCTTTCCGGGCCTTCCCTGCGGCACGGATCCCCGAACACCGCCCAGAGCAGGGCCGTTCGAGCCTTCCGGGGCCCGATCCGCCCCGGGATGCGCACCCGGGAATCACCGGGGTGCTCTCGCGGTGCGCAGGGCGCCCCCCATTGCCTTCACTGTCCGTGTTCGCCCAGGTCGGGGAGGTACCGGTGATCACCGAGCGACCCGCCCGGGCGCCGGGGCGACGCGGGCGCGGCGATCCCGCCCCCTCACCCGCTCCCCCGCAGGCGACCCGCCGCCCCGGCCCCTTCCCGCCCTCGCCGCTCGTCTGTACCCCGACCCCGTGGGGCGCCGCGCCCGACCAACCGGCCGGCTTGGCCACCCCCTGCCGTCGCCGCCGGTCTGAGCCTCCACCCCGTGAGGCCCGCGCTCGACCGAGGCCTTCGCTCCGGCTCTTCCTCTGCCGTCGCTGCTTGCTTGAGCCTTCGCTCTGCGGGGCGCCGCACCCGACCGGACGGCCGGGATGCCCTCTGCCCTCGCCGCCGGTTTGGACCCCGGCCCCGTGGGGCGCCGCGCCCCACCGGCCACCCGGCCCCGGCCCTATCTCCGCCGTCGCTGCCCGCCGGAACCTTCGCTCCGCGAGACGCGCACCCGGACGGGACGGCGGTCCCCGTCCGCCGTCGCCGTGCGGAGGGGAGCGCACACCCTACGGCCTCTCAGCTGGGAAGCGGGGCCGCCCCGGGCAGCCCCAGGGCGCGCAGCAGGTGGTCGTAGATCCCGTCGTCCCAGGAGAGCAGCGCCTCGGGCAGCGCGTCGAACGCCCGCACCTCCACCGTCTCGAACGCCCCGCTCAGCGGGTGCAGCGCCCGCACCCCGGCGTAGGTGACGACCGTCGTGTGCCCACCGGCGAGTACGTAGTGGCCGGCCACGTGCACCTCGCCCAGCTCGGCGCCGGCCTCCTCCCGGGCCTCCCTGCGGACCGTCGCCTCAACGGTCTCTCCCGGCTCGGCGTGGCCGCCGGGGAACTCCCAGGCCCGCTCCCGGTGCCGGACCAGCACCGGCCGGTCCCCGTCGAACAGCAGGCACACCACGGAATCGTGCCGCTCCGGAAGCTCCCCCAGGCGGATCGACGCCCCGTTGAACCGCTCCGCCCCGCCCAACACAGCCCCCTCACCGAGACCTTCTCGAAGGGGGCATTCTATGACTTGCACCTCGACCTGGGCATATGAAAAAGTGGTCCGGTCCCGGCGGCGGTTCGGCCGAGCCGGGTTTCGGTGTGCCGGGAAGACTGGTCGGCAAGTCCGTAGCCGTCGTCTCCCTGGAGAGCATGTGACCTCCGTCTCCTCGCCCCTGCAGCGACTCGCCGACGCCCTGCGCAAGGACACCGTCGGAGGGTTCCTCCTCATCTCCGCGGCCGTGCTCGCGCTCGTCCTGGCCAACTCGCCGGCCGCAGGCGCCTACAACGCCGTCCGCGAGTTCGTCATCGGCCCGAGCGCCCCGCTCCACCTCGACCTGAGCATCGGCACCTGGGCTGCGGACGGCCTGCTCGCGGTCTTCTTCTTCATCGTCGGTGCTGAGCTCAAGCAGGAGTTCGTCCACGGCGAACTGCGCAACCCCCGCCGAGCGGTACTGCCGATCGTCGCCGCCATCGGCGGCATGGTCGTCCCCGCCCTGCTGTTCGTCGCCTTCAACCTGGCCCACCCCGACAAGATCGGCGGCTGGGGCATCCCGATGGCGACCGACATCGCCTTCGCGCTCGCGGTGCTCGCCATCGTGGGCCGCGGCCTCCCGCCCGCGCTCCGCACCTTCCTGCTCACCCTGGCGATCGTCGACGACCTCGGCGCGATCACCGTCATCGCGGTCTTCTACACCGACGACCTCTCCTTCCTCTACCTGATCGGCGCCGTCGTCCTCCTCGCCGTCTTCGGCTACCTGCAGCAGGGCCGCGGCCTCGCCGGCGCCCTGGACCGCTCCGCGCTGCCCAACTGGGTCGTCTACGTGCCGCTCGCCGTGGTCATCTGGGCCTTCATGCACGAGAGCGGCGTGCACGCCACCATCGCCGGCGTCGCGATGGGCATGCTGATGCGCAGCTCCACCCGGGACGGCGAGCACGAGTCCCCGCTGCACCACGCCGAGCACATGCTGCGCCCCTGGGCGATGGGCCTGGCCCTGCCGATCTTCGCGCTGTTCTCCGCCGGGGTCTCGTTCTCCGGGTTCGGCACCATGCTCACCGACACCGTCTCGCTCGGCATCATCGTCGGACTCATCCTGGGCAAGCTGATCGGCATCCTCGGCTCCGCCTGGCTCACCACCAAGCTGACCGCCGCGGAGCTCAACCCCTCCCTCGCCTGGAGCGACATCACCGGCATGTCGCTGCTGGCCGGGATCGGCTTCACCGTCTCCCTGCTGATCAGCGAGCTGGCCTACCCCGCCGGAACGGTCCTGGAGCACGCCAAGGGCGGTGTGCTGCTGGCCTCCTTCACCGCGAGCGTGCTCGCCTCCGGCATCCTGCTCCGCCGCAGCGCCCACTACCGCAAGAAGGGCGTCCCCGCCGAGACCGCGGGACGGGAGTAGCACCCGCGACCGGACCCGGCCCGGGACCGTCCGCAGCGGCACCTCCGCGCGGCGGGACCGGGCCTCCGCGCTTCCCGCCCCGGTGCGGCCGCCCCGGTCGGAACGGGCACCGGGCGGCACGGCGCACACGGCCTCCCCGACCGGAGGGCGGAACCCGCCGAGGCCGCTCGGCAGAGATCCCGGCACGACGCCCGCAGAGCCCCGCCGGAGCAGGACTCCGGCGGCCCCGGTCCGGTTCGCCGACCGCCTCGCGCTCACCGGCCCCCTGACTACAGTCATGCCCATGGGACCCTCTCCGCTGTTCTACATCCTCCTCACGGCTCTGGCCCTCCTCCTGCTCGCCGGCTCGGGAGCGGCGGTCCTCCTCCTGCGGCGGTCCCGCCGCACGGCGCCTCCCTCCCCCCGGACGGCCGCACCGGAGGCCCCGCCTCCGGGGCTCGGCCCCGCCGACCCCGCGCAGGTCGGCCCCTACCGGCTCCACGCGCGCCTGGGCGGCGGCGGGATGGGCCAGGTGTTCCTGGGGCGCTCCCCCGGCGGGCACACCGTCGCGGTCAAGGTCGTCCGGCCCGACCTGGCCCAGGACCCCGACTTCCGGCGCCGGTTCGCCGCCGAGGCGGCCGCCGCCCGCAAGGTGGGCGGGTTCTACACCGCCCAGGTCATCGACGCCGACACCGACGCGACCCCTCCCTGGCTGGCCACCGCCTACATCCCCGGGCCCACCCTGCACCGCGCCGTCGCCGAGCACGGCCCGCTCCCACCGGAGTCGGTGGCCGTGCTCGGCGCAGGCCTCGCCGAAGGCCTCGCGGCCGTGCACGCGGCGGGCCTGGTGCACCGCGATCTCAAACCCGCCAACGTCCTGCTCACCTCCGAAGGCCCCCGCCTGATCGACTTCGGCATCGCCCGGGCCCTGGACTCCGCCTCCCACACCCACGGCTCCACCGTGATGGGCACCGCGGCGTTCATGTCCCCCGAACAGGCCCGCGCGCAGAAGGTCGGCCCGGCCTCGGACGTGTTCTCCCTCGGGTGCGTGCTCGCCTTCGCCGCCACCGGCCGCAGCCCGTTCGGAGACGGGCCCGCACCCGCACTCCTGTACAGAGTGGTACAGGAGGAACCCGACCTGACCGGCCTGGCCGGCCCCCTCCGCGACCTGGTGGCCGCCTGCCTGGCCAAGGACCCCGCCGACCGCCCCGCCCCAGAGCGGATCGTGGCCGAGTGCGGCACGGGAGCCCCGACCGCCCCGAGCCGCCCGGAGGGGACGTGGCTGCCCGACGATCTCACCGAGGTCGTCGCCCTGCGCGAGACCCGCTTCCTCGCACCGGACACGCGGCCGGCGGCCCCCGCCACGCGGACCACCGGGGACCGGCCCGTGCAGGCGCCCGCGAAGAAGCCGGCCAAACGGAGGAGGGGGATGACCGCATTCGCCTTCCTGGCCCTCGCCCTCCTGCTGTCCGCCGTCCTGCCCCAGCTCACCACCTGGGTGGAGCGAGCACGGTACGCCGATCTCGACACAGGGGACTGCGCGGTCGTCGACGACGGCTCCCCGGCCGAGGTCCCCTGCTCCTCCGCCGACGCGGAGTACCGGGTCAACCTGACCGTCTCCGGCTGGTCGGACTCGGCCTCCCGCCCCGACCACCCGAACGAGAGCTGCGCGGAATCGGAGAACTCCGACGGGTGGGTCCGCGCGGTCGAGGCTCCGAACCACAACGCCTGCCTGGAACCACTGGCCGAGTAAGGGCCGGCGGAACCCCATCGAACCCGATTCCCCGCCGACCGGGGAGACCGCCCTGTCTCCCCGGGGCGGGCCCAGGCCCCTCCCCCATCAGGACTCGGCCCCGGGAAGCCCCGGCGAGTACCGCGCGCGGGAGGCGGCCGAGAGAAGACCCGGCAGGCCCTCCTCCGGCGAAAGAGACGAAAAGAGCGGGCGCCCCACACTCGGGGACACCCGCTCTTTCGGCTGCGCGGAAGCGGTACTACTCCTCCTCAGACCTCTCCTCGGCCCTCTCCCGGGGCCGCTCCTCGGACCGGATGTCGGCCTCGGGGGTCTCAGGGGCCTCGTCGTCCTCCGACTCGGCGAAGTCCTCCGCGTCCTCGGCGTCCGCCCACACCAGGCCGTCGTCGACCGCGACCAGCTCGACGCCCTCGATCTCGGCGAGGCGCTCGTCCGCGTCGGTCACGCCCTCCTGGTCCACCGCGGAGGCGCGAGCGAAGTACTCCCGCGCGTCGCTCTCGCGCCCCAGCTCCTGGAGCACGTCCGCGTAGGCGTAGAACAGCCGGGCCACCCACGGCCGGGCGCGGCGCTCCTTGAGCTCCGGCACCTGCAGCTCGACCAGGGCCGCCTCGATCTCGCCCATGTCGCGCCGGGCGCCCGACGCGACGATGCGCAGCTCGATGCGGTCCTCGACCTCCAGCTTCTCCGCCTCGGGAGCGCGGGTGAGCTCCAGGGCCCGCTCCGGCCGGCCCAGCCCCCGCTCCGCGTCGGCCATGATCGCCAGGAACGCGTTGCGGCCGGTCATCCGGCGCGCGGCGCGCAGGTCGGAGAGGGCCTCCTGCCACTTGCCGACGTTGTAGGCGGCGACCCCGGCGGCCTCGCGCACGGCGGCGACCCGGGACGCCCGACGGCGCGCGTAGGCGGCGTGCTCGTAGGCCTTCTCCGGGTCCTCCTCCAGCAGGCGGCCGGCCATCACCATGTGCCGGCCGACCACCTCCGCCAGCGAGCGGGGCAGCGTCGCCAGCTCCTGGCGGACCTCGCCGTCGAGCTCCCGGTCGGTCACGTCCTCCGGCAGGCGCGGAGCGATGTCCTTGGGGTCCCGCTCCCGGTCCGAGCGCTGCGGCCGGTCGCCGCGCCGGTCGAACCCGCGGCCACCGCCGCGGCGGTCGTCCCGGCGGTCGTCGCGGCGCCCGCCGTGGCCCTCGAAGCGCCGCCCGCCCCTGCGATCGTCACGGCGGTCACCACCTCGGCGGTCGTCCCGGCGGTCATCCCGGCGGTCGTCACGGCGCGGTTCACCGCGGTCGCCACGCCCTTCGAAGCGCCCCTCGCGGCGCTCGCCCGAGCGCTCATCGCCGTCCCGGCCGCCGCGTCCACCGCGGTCGTCCCGCTTCTCAAAGCGTCGGCCGCCGCGGTCATCGCGCCCGCCGAACCTGCGCTCCCCTCGTCCGCTTCCGCCGCGACCGGCCGCACCACGACCAGAGCCGCCGCGGAATCCGCGTTCGCCCTGGCCCCGTCCCCGGCCGCCGGATCCCTCCGAACGTCCTCCACGGTCCTCGGGCCCGGAGCCGCCCCGGCCCCCTGATCGGGTGTCGTCAGTCATGCGTCCGTCCGTAAGCACTCAAAAGCGCCGCCACGAGCCGCGGCAGCGCACAAGGATTCCCAGAACTCCCACTTTACGTCATCAGCCCTGCGTCCACGCCCGTTTCGTCCCCGCACGGAGCGCCACGGACGCCTTCACCGGCAGGGTTCCGAGCACCTTCCCCCCGGAAACGCCTCTCTGGAGCGCCTCCCGCCTCCCCGGGGGATCTTCGTCACCCGGAGCGGAGACGGGAAGCCGGTGCTGAGCGGGTGCGGAGGAGCGGTTCCCGAGCGGAGGCCGCCCCTTCGGAGCATGCCCTCTCTCCTCCCCTCCCCCGATCGCCGGCCCCACCTCTGCGACGGACAGGACCGGGGGCGAGCGCGAGACTTCCTGGAACCCTCTCTCCCAGTCTCTTCCCGCCTCCTCGGATCCAACGCCCTGAAAAGGCGGAGAACCGCCGGCTCAGGCGGCCGCCCTGACCTCGAAAACCGCCTGGCCCACTCCGCATGGGGCTTTTTCGAAGGATTTCACATGTTCACAAGGCGGTGCGAAAAAAGGGCCCCCCAGCACCCCGAAAGGCACCAGGAGACCCCCGAAAAAGAAATGCGGCGGCGACCTACTCTCCCACCCCCACCATGGAGGCAGTACCATCGGCGCAGGGAGACTTAACGACCGGGTTCGAAAAGAGACCGGGTGTGACCCTCCCGCCATGACCACCGCAAACCCAACAGACCCGCGGACCCCCCACCCGCCGGCACCCCCAACACGGGGCCCCGGCGGCGGGGGGAAAAACAGTGTGCGCGAACACCCAGCATCTGCGGCGGACAAGCCCTCGGCCTATTAGTACCGGTCAGCTCCACGCCTCACGACGCTTCCACACCCGGCCTATCAACCCGGTCGTCTACCGGGAGCCTTACCCCCTCGAAGGGGCAGGAGACCTCATCTCGAAGCAGGCTTCCCACTTAGATGCTTTCAGCGGTTATCCCTCCCGAACGTAGCCAACCAGCCATGCTCCTGGCGGAACAACTGGCACACCAGAGGTTCGTCCGTCCCGGTCCTCTCGTACTAGGGACAGCCCTTCACAAGTCTCCAACGCGCGCAGCGGATAGGGACCGAACTGTCTCACGACGTTCTAAACCCAGCTCGCGTGCCGCTTTAATGGGCGAACAGCCCAACCCTTGGGACCAACTCCAGCCCCAGGATGCGACGAGCCGACATCGAGGTGCCAAACCATCCCGTCGATACGGACTCTTGGGGAAGATCAGCCTGTTATCCCCGGGGTACCTTTTAGCCGTTGAGCGACACCGCTTCCACACGCCGGTGCCGGATCACTAGTCCCTGCTTTCGCACCTGCTCGACACGTCCGTCTCACAGTCAAGCTCCCTTGTGCACTTACACTCAACACCTGATTGCCAACCAGGCCGAGGGAACCTTTGGGCGCCTCCGTTACCCTTTGGGAGGCAACCGCCCCAGTTAAACTACCCACCAGACACTGTCCCCGAACCGGATCACGGCCCAAGGTTAGATGCCCGAAACAGCCAGAGTGGTATTTCACCAACGCCTCCACCGCCACTAGCGTGACGGCTTCACCGGCTCCCACCTATCCTACACAAACCATCCCAAACACCAATGTCAAGCTATAGTGAAGGTCCCGGGGTCTTTCCGTCCTGCTGCGCGAAACGAGCATCTTTACTCGTAGTGCAATTTCACCGGGCCCATGGTTGAGACAGCGGGGAAGTCGTTACGCCATTCGTGCAGGTCGGAACTTACCCGACAAGGAATTTCGCTACCTTAGGATGGTTATAGTTACCACCGCCGTTTACCGGCGCTTAGATTCCCAGCCTCGACCCCGAAAGATCTAACCGGTCCTCTTAACGTTCCGGCACCGGGCAGGCGTCAGTCCGTATACAGCGTCTTACGACTTCGCACGGACCTGTGTTTTTAATAAACAGTCGCTTCCCCCTGGTATCTGCGACCCCACCCAGCTCAGAAAGCAAAGTTCCATCACCGGACAGGGCTCCCCTTCTCCCAAAGTTACGGGGACAATTTGCCGAGTTCCTTAACCATGGTTCACCCGAACGCCTCGGTATACTCTACCTGACCACCTGCGTCGGTTTCGGGTACTGGCCGCCCGCGAACTCGCTAGAGGCTTTTCTCGACAGCACGGGATCACTCACTTCACTGAAAACAGCTCGGCATCACGCCTCACCCTATGAGGGGCACGGATTTACCTGCACCCCGGGCTACACGCTTACCCCCGGACAACCACCGCCGGGTAGAGCTACCCCACTGCGTCACCCCATCACTTACCTACTACCCCATCGGGTCCCACGCCTCCACACACCGGCACCCGAAGGCACCGACGAGCTTCGGTGGTGGTTAGCATCAAAGGACTCGGTATCGGACGCGCACGGACGGGTACGGGAATATCAACCCGTTGTCCATCGACTACGCCTGTCGGCCTCGCCTTAGGTCCAGACTCACCCTGGGCGGATTAACCTGCCCCAGGAACCCTTAGTCAATCGGCGGCAACGTTTCTCACGTTGCTCTCGCTACTCATGCCTGCATTCTCACTCGCACGCCCTCCACGACACGGTCACCCGGCCGCTTCACCGAACGCACGACGCTCCCCTACCAACCCGCACAAACGTGCAGGCTCCACGGCTTCGGCGGTGTGCTTAAGCCCCGCTACATTATCGGCGCAGAATCACTTGACCAGTGAGCTATTACGCACTCTTTAAAGGATGGCTGCTTCTAAGCCAACCTCCTGGTTGTCTCAGCAACTCCACAACCTTTCCCACTTAGCACACGCTTAGGGGCCTTAGCCGATGATCTGGGTTGTTTCCCTCTCGACCACGAAGATTATCCCCCGCAGTCTCACTGCCGCGCTTGAACCTGACCGGCATTCGGAGTTTATCTGACGTCAGTAACCTTGTCGGGCCCATCAGCCAAACAGTAGCTCTACCTCCAGCAGGCAACACGCGACGCTGCACCTAAATGCATTTCGGGGAGAACCAGCTATCACGGAGTTTGATTGGCCTTTCACCCCTACCCACAGCTCATCCCCCAGGTTTTCAACCCTGGTGGGTTCGGGCCTCCACGACCTCTTACAGCCGCTTCACCCTGGCCATGGGTAGATCACCCCGCTTCGGGTCTGCAGCATGCGACTCAAACGCCCTATTCAGACTCGCTTTCGCTACGGCTACCCCACCCGGGTTAACCTCGCCACACACCACAACTCGCAGGCTCATTCTTCAAAAGGCACGCCATCACCCGGCTTGGGGCTCTGACGGCTTGACAGCACACGGTTTCAGGAACTATTTCACGACCCCTCACCGGGGCACTTTTCACCTTTCCCTCACGGTACTAGTGCACTATCGGTCACCAGGACGTATTTTGGCTTAGCAGGTGGTCCTGCCAGATTCACACGGAATTTCACGGGCTCCGCGCTACTCGGGAGCATGCCAACGCCCAGGCTCTTCCTTCACCTACGGGACTCTCACCCACTACGGCTCCGCTTCCCAACGGATTCGGCTAAAAGAACCATCAGCGCACCCGGCCGGCAGACCGGGAACAGGCACATCCCACAACCCCGCGAACGCAACGACCGCCGTCTATCACACGCCCGCGGTTTAGCCACATCCCCTTTCGCTCACCACTACTCAGGGAATCACTGTTGTTTACTCTTCCTGCGGGTACTGAGATGTTTCACTTCCCCGCGTCACCACCAACCGCCCTATACATTCAGGCGGCGGCAACCCGACACGACTCGGGCTAGGTTTCCCCATTCGGACACCCGCGGATCACAGCTCGGTTGACAGCTCCCCGCGGCCTATCGCGGCCTCCCACGTCCTTCATCGGCGCCTGGTGCCAAGGCATCCACCGTATGCCACATTCACTTGGCCACCACAGATACAAGATGCTCGCGCACACTATCCACGAATCAAAACACCAGCCACGAACCCGCCTAGAACACGACCCGCAGAAAAACCCCCGCGGACCGGTCTTCGACCGGGGTGGCACCCGGAAACACCCACCCACACCCACCCGAAGGCGGAGGTGAGGGTTGCTCCCTCAGACACCCAACAGCGCGCCCCCGGGCTCTTCCAGAGACCCAGGGGAAGTCCAAACTCCACATGCCATCCCGGAAAACCAGGTGAAGGAAACCCCCCACCGGCACCGGGTCCACTTTCGAGTCCGCCGGCCAAACTTGGAAAACAGCCGGCTGCAAAAGACTCCTTAGAAAGGAGGTGATCCAGCCGCACCTTCCGGTACGGCTACCTTGTTACGACTTCGTCCCAATCGCCAGCCCCACCTTCACCCGCTCCCTCCCGAAGGTTGGGCCACAGGTTTCGGGTGTTGCCGACTTTCATGACGTGACGGGCGGTGTGTACAAGGCCCGGGAACGTATTCACCGCGGCATTGCTGATCCGCGATTACTAGCGACTCCACCTTCATGGGGTCGAGTTGCAGACCCCAATCCGAACTGAGACCGGCTTTTAGGGATTCGCTCCGCCTCACGGCATCGCACGCCCACTGTACCGGCCATTGTAGCATGTTTGCAGCCCAAGACATAAGGGGCATGATGACTTGACGTCATCCCCACCTTCCTCCGAGTTGACCCCGGCAGTCTCCCATGAGTCCCCACCATCACGTGCTGGCAACATGGAACAAGGGTTGCGCTCGTTGCGGGACTTAACCCAACATCTCACGACACGAGCTGACGACAGCCATGCACCACCTGTCACCGATCCCCGAAGGACCCACTGTCTCCAGTGGTTTACCGGTGATGTCAAACCTTGGTAAGGTTCTTCGCGTTGCGTCGAATTAAGCAACATGCTCCGCCGCTTGTGCGGGCCCCCGTCAATTCCTTTGAGTTTTAGCCTTGCGGCCGTACTCCCCAGGCGGGGCGCTTAATGCGTTAGCTGCGGCACGGGAACCGTGGAAAGCCCCCACACCTAGCGCCCAACGTTTACGGCGTGGACTACCAGGGTATCTAATCCTGTTCGCTCCCCACGCTTTCGCTCCTCAGCGTCAGGTAAGGCCCAGAGACCCGCCTTCGCCACCGGTGTTCCTCCTGATATCTGCGCATTTCACCGCTACACCAGGAATTCCAGTCTCCCCTACCTACCTCTAGCATGCCCGTATCCACTGCAAAACCGGGGTTAAGCCCCGGCCTTTCACAGCAGACGCGACACGCCGCCTACGAGCTCTTTACGCCCAATAATTCCGGACAACGCTCGGACCCTACGTATTACCGCGGCTGCTGGCACGTAGTTAGCCGGTCCTTATTCCCCACCTACCGTCAACCCCGGGAGAACCCGGGGCCTGCGTGAGTGGTAAAAGAGGTTTACAACCCGAAGGCCGTCATCCCCCACGCGGCGTCGCTGCGTCAGGCTTCCGCCCATTGCGCAAGATTCCCCACTGCTGCCTCCCGCAGGAGTCTGGGCCGTGTCTCAGTCCCAGTGTGGCCGGTCGCCCTCTCAGGCCGGCTACCCGTAATCGCCTTGGTAGGCCGTTACCCCACCAACAAGCTGATAGGCCGCGAGCCCATCCCCGACCGACAAGACTTTCCACCCGAACCCATGAGGGTGCGGGTCGTATCCGGTATTAGACGGCGTTTCCACCGCTTATCCCGGAGTCGGGGGCAGGTTGCTCACGTGTTACTCACCCGTTCGCCGCTCGTGTACCCCCGAAGGGGCCTTACCGCTCGACTTGCATGTGTTAAGCACGCCGCCAGCGTTCGTCCTGAGCCAGGATCAAACTCTCCATCAAGGTCTAACCCACCCTCCGGTTGCCCGGGGGTGAAACCTGGAAGAGAAACCCTGACCGAACCCGGGTGGCGGAAAAACCACCCGATATCCAATCAAAGGAACCCTACGAACACCACCGAAGTGTGTTCGACGGGGCCAAAACAAACATGGCACATAAAGTATTGAACACGCGCTGTTGAGTTCTCAAGAAACAACCGCTCATCCCGTACAAGCCTGCCTGCCGGGAACCCCGGCCGACCGCTCTTCCGCTAGAGGCGGCGCTTTCCGCTTTGTTTCTCCTAAGTTACCACGCTTTTCTCGGAGGCGCCTAATCGGCTTTTCCGAAGAAATCCGCGGTAAGTCGCCCTCACATGATTCCGGGCGGTCGGAGAACCGCTGGAACAGACTAACAGTGCGGAGAGAGTGCTCCGACCGTTCGGTCTTGGATGGGATGCGGTCCGGTTCCGGCCCCGGAGGGCCGCCGTCCCGCAGCGACTCGTCGACTATAGATGCCGCGCCGAAGGTCGTCAAACCGCCCTCCGGAGAGTCTCCCGGGGGGAGGGGCTTCGGCTCGCGAGCCGGGTCCTCGGGCTCCCCGGAGTTGGGGGCGGGGGCACCGGTCTCGCGGTAGGTCGTATGTGGTTGCAGCGGATTACCTCCCCGGCGACCCCGAGGGCTAAACACCCCTCCGGCCGCTTTTTCCCGGGTTCGTCCGCGGTGCTCCCAGGTGCCCCCGGTCCGGTGGCCCCGAACGGCGGCGGCCCCGGTGCCCGCGGGAGTACCGCGGGCACCGGGGCCGTTCGGACGGCTCGGGATCAGCCGGCGACGACGACGCCGCCGACGTTCCGCTTGCCCCGGCGCACCACCAGGAAGCGGCCGTGCAGCAGGTCGGCCCCGGTCGCCTTCGCCTCCAGGTCGGTGACCTTGGTGTTGTTCAGGTAGGCGCCGCCGTCCTGGACCGCGCGGCGCGCGGCGGACTTGCTCGGCACCAGTCCCGTCTCGGCGAGCAGATCGACCACCGGGATCCCGTCGCCCAGGCCGGGCAGCTCGGTCCGGGGCACCTCGGCGAGCGCCGCGTCGAGCGTGGCGGCGTCCAGGGCGTCCAGGTCGGCCTGGCCGAACAGGGCGCGGCTCGCGTCGATGACCTTGCGGCACTCCTCCTCGCCGTGGACCAGGGTGGTGAGCTCCTCGGCCAGGGCGCGCTGGGCGGCGCGCGCGGCGGGGCGCTCCTCGGTCAGCCGGGCCAGTTCGTCGATCTCCTCGCGACCGCGGAAGCTGAACACCTTGAGGTAGCGGACGACGTCCCGGTCATCGGTGTTGAACCAGAACTGGTAGAAGGCGTACGGCGTGGTGAACTCGGGGTCCAGCCAGACCGCGCCGCTCTCCGTCTTGCCGAACTTGGTGCCGTCGCTCTTGGTCAGCAGGTTGGTGGTGAGCGCGTGCGCGGGGCCGTGCGGGGCGTTGGCGTCCATCCGGCGGATGAGCTCCAGCCCCGCGGTGATGTTGCCCCACTGGTCGCTGCCGCCGGTCTGCAGGGTGCAGCCGTGGTCCCGGTAGAGGCGGACGTAGTCGTAGGACTGCAGCAGCACGTAGCTGAACTCGGTGTAGCTCATGCCCTCGCCGTCGAGGCGGCTGCGGACCGTCTCGCGCTGGAGCATCTGGTTCAGGCTGAAGTGCTTGCCCACGTCCCGGAACATCTCGATGGCCGACATCGACCGGAGCCAGTCGGCGTTGTTCGCCAGGATCGCGTCCGTGGGGGCCGGGGCCTCCCCCTCCGGGGTGAAGCGGAGGAAGGGGGAGAGCTGCCGGCCGAGCCGGCCGACCCACTCCGCGACGGTGTCCACGGAGTTGAGGCTCCGCTCCGAATTGGGCTTGGGGTCGCCGATGAGGCCGGTTCCGCCGCCCACCAGGGCGATGGGGCGGTGCCCCGCCCGCTGGAAGCGCGCCAGCGTCAGGATCTGGGTGAGGTGTCCGACGTGCAGGCTTCCCGCGGTGGGGTCGAAGCCGCAATAGAGGGTGACCGGGCCATCGGCGAGCGCCTTGCGAAGTTCGTCAAGGTCGGTGGTCTGCGCGAGGAGGCCGCGCCATTCGAGTTCGTCGATGATGTCGGTCACTGTTGTTCTTCCGTCGTGTCTCGTCGGTCGGCGGCCGGTTCGGGCCGCCGGATCACACCTGGTGCCGTCTACGCTATCCGCTGCTCAGGAGAGCTTCGCAACCGGTTTCCCGGGGCGCGGGGGCGGTGGGGGCCGGCGCCGGGCCCGTCCCCGTTTTTCGGCGGGGTTGAGGGCCCGGTTTTCGGACTCCGCTAATCGGTTCGATCGAGCGGATTCCTCTGTCCCATAAGGATTCTCGTGATCCGTCCACCGGGACGGCCGGCGCGCCGTAACCCGGTGCCGCTCCCTGCCGCGAAGCGGCGGTATACCGCTTTTCCCGGACATGACCAGGGCGATCACCGAATGGAGCGGAGTGTCCGGCCCGGTTCCCGCCGCCGGTCCGCCGCGGCGGCCGCCGCGGCGCGAAAACCCCTGTGACCGGCGTCACACCTCACAGGGCACTCATACGGTCCGTAGTCGGTGATCATGGTCCCTGGCTCCCGGGCGATCACCGTCCGAAAGACCCCCGGGGCCGCCCGTGTCCGGCTCCGGTTCCCCCTATCGCTGCCGACGCGCGGCGGTCCCGGGCCTGTCCGTCCTGCTCAGCCGGGCCGAACGGATACGGAGCGAGCGGTCGGGGGGCCGCCCTCCGAGGAGCACCGCCCCCCTGCCGCCCCGGCCCGCCGCCCAACCGGCCCTGCCCCCGCCGGTCCGATGCCGGTCACGCACGGCCTGACTCTGCGCATCCACCGGGCGGCGGCCGGGGCCGGCGGGGCCGACCGGTCCGCCCGCGCCCGGCGGAGAGGCGCGGCGCTCAGCGGGCGGCGAGCACCTTCTCCCCCAGGTACTCCGCGATGGCCAGGGAAGAGGTGGCCGCCGGGGACGGGGCGTTGCGCACGCAGACGAACCTGCCGTGCACGTCGATGGCGAAGTCGTCGAGGAGCGAGCCGTCCCGGGCCAGCGCCTGGGCCCGGATGCCGGCGGGGGCGGGGCGCAGGTCGGCCGCGGTGATGCCGGGGACCAGCCGGGAGGCCTCCCGGGCGAAGACCGCGGCCGAGGCGGACACGGCGATCTCCCGGGCGCCGACCGTCCAGTGCGCGCGGGCCAGCCGCCAGAAACCGGGCCAGGACAGGGTCTCGGCCAGGTCCCGGCGGGCGATGTCGCGGAGCCGGTAGCCCTCGCGGGCGGCGGCCAGGATCGCGTTGGGGCCGGCCATGACCTCGCCGTGCACGTGCCGGGTGAGGTGCACCCCGAGGAAGGGGTAGCGGGGGTCCGGCACCGGATAGACCAGGCCGCGGACCAGGTCCCGGCGCTCGGGGACGAGCTCGTGGTAGAGGCCGCGGAACGGCACGATCCGGGGGTCGGCCCCCGCCCCTGCCATCCTGGCCAGCCGGTCGGCCTGGAGTCCGGCGCAGACCACGACGGTGTCGAAGCGGTGCCGGGTCCGCTCCCCCGCCGGGTCCCCGGTGAGCACCTCGGCGCCGCCGGCGCCCTGGCGGAGCGCGATCACCGGGGCTCCGAGCCGGACCCGCCCGCCGGAGCGGCGCACGTCGTCGGCGAGCGACTCGGCGACCGCGATGAAGTCGGTGATGGCGGTGTGCGGGGAGTGCAGCGCCTCGACGCCCTCGGCGTGCGGCTCGATCTCGCGGAGCCCTTCGGGGCCGAGCCTGCGCACCCCGGGGACGCCGTTCTCCCGCGCGGTCCGCTCGATGCGGTCCAGGCGCTCGGCGTCGTCGGCGTCCCGGGCCACCAGGACCTTGCCGACCTCCTGGTAGGGCAGGTCGCGCTCGGCGCAGTACGCGCGGAGCAGGAGCGTGCCGCGGCGGCAGAGCGTCGCCTTGAGCGACCCCGGCCGGTAGTACAGGCCGGCGTGGACCACGCCGCTGTTCCGGCCGGTCTGGTGCGCGGCGACCCGGTCCTCCTTCTCCAGCACGGTGACCCGCGCTCCGGGCCGCTCCCGGGTGATCCACCGCGCCAGGGCCAGCCCGACGATTCCGCCGCCGATGATGCCGATGTGCTCGCTGCTCACGGCGGACCACGCTAGCAAGGGGCGGTTCCGCCGGGTTCAGCGCCCACCGAGGTAGGCGTCGGCGGGGACGCCGACGGTGTGCCCGGAGGCGAAGCGGATCTGGACGCCGTCCCCGCTCCGCTCCGTCCCGGTGATGCGCGGCGGGTCGGGAGGGAGGAGCGCGGGGGCGCGCACCGGGTGGAAGCGCGCGTCCGCGTCGCGGCCCAGGCGCAGCTCGTACCGGGTTCCGCCGAGCGTCAGGCTCCGGAGCAGGCCCTCCCGCTCCCGGCGGACGGCCTCGGTGCGCAGCGGGACGTCGGCCGCCGCCTAGGGCCGGAGGGGCCGGCGGGGAGGAAGCCCGTCCGGGCCGATGTGAAGGGGCGGGGCCCGCCGGCGGATCGGCCGGGTGCGGGCCGCCGCCCGGTCTCACAGGGAGCGCAGCCCTTCCAGCACCCGGGTGAGGATGTCGGTTCCGCGCTCGGGGCGCGGCGGGCCGCACGGGCGCTCCAGGAGCAGGCGGCCCTCGGCGATGAGCTCGCCGGCCAGGTGGCGGAGCAGATTGAGCGGCATGCCCAGTTCGGCGGCGAGGTCGGCGACCCGGCGCGGCGCCGTGCAGGCCCGCAGGATCGCCGCGACCTCGGGGGCGGGCTCCCGGTCGGCGTCGCCGGGGTCGGCGGCGCGCACCGCGGCCAGGACGTCGGGGACCCCGCCGCGCCGGGGCCGCCCGGCGGCGGCCGACGGGCTGCCCGCGCGCAGGGCGAACGGGCGGACCAGCGGCCCGGCGTCGACCATTCCGTCCGCGCCCCTTCTGCCCCCTCTGCCCTCTCTGCCTCCTCTGCCGGTCATCCCCGGTCACCGCCCTCGGCCGGGCCGCCCGCGGCGACCGCCGCGGGCGGGGCGGGCCTCCCGTCGGCCTGGGCCTCCAGCAGCCCCGCCGGGATCAGCGCGGTGGCCCGGGTGCCGCCGTAGGGCGAGGGGCTGAGCCGGACCGCGATGCCGTGCCGGGCGGCGAGCCGGGCGACCACGAACAGGCCCAGCCGCGGCTCGTCGAGCAGCGCCATCACGTCGAACTCCGGCGCCTCGGCCAGGGTCCGCTCGGCCTCGGCGTGGCCCTCGGCGGTCATGCCCAGGCCGCGGTCCTCCACGTCGACCGCGAGGCCTCCGGAGACCGCGCCGCAGTGCACGTCCACCGGGGTGCCGGCCGGGGAGAACTGCGCGGCGTTCTCCACCAGCTCGGCGAGGAGGTGCACGACGTCGGCGACGGCCGCGCCGCGCAGCAGCGCATCGGGGGCGGAGGTGAGCCGGACCCGCTCGTAGTCCTCGGTCTCGGAGATGGCCGCGCGCAGCACGTCCACCATGGGCATGGGGTCGCGCCAGCGGCGGGCGCCCTGCGCTCCGCCGAGGATGATCAGGTTGTCGGCGTAGCGGCGGGCCCGGGTGGCCAGGTGGTCCAGGCGGAAGAGCTTCTTCAGGGTCTCCGGGTCGTCCTCGGCGTACTCGATCTCGTCGAGCAGCCGCAGCTGCCGCTGGACGATGGCCTGGTTGCGGTAGGCGATGCCGAGGAAGGCCCGGTTCGCGCCCTCCCGGATCTCGGCCTGCTTGACCGCGGCGCCCACCGCGGTGCGCTGGGCGGTGTCGAAGGCGTCGGCGACCTCGCCGATCTCGTCCTCGCCGTGGTCCAGCCGGGGCAGCTCGGCGCCGACGTCGACCTTGCGGCCGCTCTGCGCGCGCTCGACCAGCTCGGGCAGGCGGGTGTCGGAGAGGGCCAGGGTCTCGGCGCGCAGCCGGCGCAGCCGCCCGGTGAGCCGGCGGGCGGAGCGGACCGCGACCACGATCGCGGCGGTCCCGGCGGCCAGGGTGAGCAGGGCGCCGCCCGCGCTCAGCCCGATCAGCCGCAGCGCGCTGTTCCACGCGGCGGCGTAGGCGTGCTCGAGCTGGGACTCGGTGAGCGCGTCGAAGGCGGCTCCGGCGGCTCCGGCGGCCCGCTCCCACTCCCCGGCCCCGACGCCGACCTCGTCGTTCCAGTCGGCGGGGCCGCCGGGGAAGTCGGGTTCGGTGACGGGCGGCCGGGTGACGACGCTCCGGCTGAGCCGCTCGGTGCGCGCCCAGTCCCGCCCCGCGATCATCTCCTCGTAGCCGGCGCGGACCTCTCCGCGCAGGTCCGGGGCGAGGCGCTGCAGGGTGTCCCGGTAGGAGGCGGTGAGGTAGGTGAAGTGCGAGGTGTCCTGGTAGTCCATGGCGCCGGCGGCGATGGCCCCGGCGAGCAGCGCCTCGGCCCGGGAGTACTCCTCGCGGGCGTCCTCCAGGTCCCGGGCCGGGCCGGCCTCCGCGGCGTCGGCGGCGGCGCGCAGCAGGGCGGAGCGGAGCACCTGCACGTCGGTGAGGATCTCGGAGTAGCCGTCCAGCACCTCGGCGCGGTCGCCGTCGCCGCCGTCCGCCTCGGCGCGCAGCCGGTCCAGGGTGCGCGGCGCACCGCCGTCCTCCCCGGCGAGGCCCGCGGCGGCCCGCCGGGTCTCCCGGTCCGGGTCGCCGGTGAGCGCGGCGGCGGCGCCGGCCGCGGCGCGCAGTGAGGCGTCGGTGGCCGCGCGCTGCTCGGCGAAGCGCTCGCCGGCGCGCTCGCCGCCGGGGTCGCCGAGCAGGATCTGGCCCAGCCTGCGCTCCTCGCGCAGGTCGTCGCCGAGGGCGTCGAAGGCGGCGGTCCCGGACCGCCCCTGCTGGACGGCGCGGGCGGTCTCCACAGCCTGGATCGCCCCCGCCGCCGTCATGACGGTCCACAGGACCAGGAAGCTGACACCGGGGATGAGAACCATCCGGGTGAGCTGCCCGCGGATCGTCTTCGGACGCGCGGGCGCACTGCTCGACGTCGCGGCCATCGGCTCCCCCTCATCCAGTGGCACGCCGTAGAGGGGTCCGAGGCTACCGGAAGACCGCTGCGCTCAGTGTCGGAACCGTCACATCCCGTGCTGTGCGGGGGGAGCGGAGGCGACGGCGCCCCTGGGCGGACCGTGCGGGGGCGGTCCGCTCAGGGGCGCGTCGGCCGGTCTCCGGTGGACCGGTCAGCTCTCCGGGCGGTGCCGGGAGCCCACCGGGGCGGGCAGGTCGTCGGCGCTGGGCGGGGTCTCCACGCCCAGGGCGTTGAGGATCTCCGCGTAGCGCAGCGCGGCGATCTTCGCCAGGGTGCCGCCGGCGCCCAGCGGGGCGCTGGCCCGAGCGGAGTGCCGCTCGGCGAGCTCCTCCAGGCGCCCCTCGGGGAGCTCCGGTCCGACCACGCACGGCGCGATCACCGGACGGGCGCAGCCGGCGTCGCGGAGCTGGGCGACGGCCGCGGTGAGCGCGGCGTCGTCGTCGAGGTCGGCGGGGAGCACGGTGATGCCCAGCCGCGCGGCGAGCAGCACCGCGGTGACGCCGGCGGCCGCGGCGGCCTCGGCGCCGCCCGAGGAGCCGACGATGACCCCGTCGGCCATGCTGGTGCTCGGGGCGACCACGCTGATCAGCCGCATCCGGTCGGCGCGGACGAAGCCGGCCTCGGCCAGCCGCAGGTGGAGCACCTCGGCGAGCATCGGGTGCGGGCCGAGCCCTTCGGTGACCCGGACGTCGGCGCCGGAGGAGGCGACGGCCTCCTCGATCGCCCGGGCGGTGGCCGCGTGCGGACCGGTCACCAGCGGGACGACGACGCCCGCCAGGGCCCGCCCCTCCGCGGCCTCCAGGCCGTCCAGGGCCGCGGCCAGGCCGCCGTCGCCCTCGGCCCCGGCGAGGCCGTAGCGGATGCCCACCTCGGGGCGGTAGGAGCGGAGCAGGCCGACCATCTGGCCGCCGATCTCCTCGGCGGCGCCGCTCCGGCCTCCGGGAACGGCGAGGACCAGCTCGGGGGTGCCGATCCAGCTGTCGAAGGAGAGGGGGTTGCGGTGCCGTCCGGAGCGCCGGCGCGGAAGGTCGCGAGGGGGGAGTCGGTCCGGATTATGCGTACTGTCAGGATTCACGTGCAAAATGCTAACGACTCGTGTGCGATGATCTTGCTCTCGAACGGATTCCGATTTCCGAACGAACACGCGGGGGGCGCGCCGCCGCCGGGGAATCCGTCCGGCAGACCACTGGCATGCGGGGGGCTGGCCGCCGCACGGGCCATGCTACCGGTCACCCGCTCATCGCCGGGCTGCGTCGCCGGATCACGTGCTCGACCAGTGCCACCAGCACCTCTTTGCCGGACTCCCGCAGCCGGGCGTCGCCCGGCACCACCGGCACGTCCGGACCCAGGTCGACGGCTTCGCGCACCTCGTCGGCGGAGTACCGGGACGCCCCGTCGAAGCGGTTGACCGCCAGCGCGAACGGGATCCGGCGCCGCTCGAAGAAGTCCACCGCGGGGAAGCAGCTGTCCAGTCGGCGGGTATCGGCGACCACCACCGCGCCCAGCGCCCCCTCGGCCAGCTCGTCCCAGAGGAACCAGAACCGGTCCTGGCCGGGGGTGCCGAAGAGGTAGAGCACGACCTCGTCGGCGATGGTGATCCGGCCGAAGTCCAGCGCCACGGTGGTGGTGCTCTTGTCCTCCACCCCGGCCGTGTCGTCCACGCCCGCACCGGCCTCGGTCATCACCTCCTCGGTGCTGAGCGGGGTGATCTCGCTGACCGAGCCGACCAGCGTGGTCTTGCCCGCCCCGAAGCCGCCCGCCACGAGGATCTTCAGCGCGACGGGGATGTCGGGGCGTTCGCGGGTGTCCGGTTCAGAGCCGTCTGATGCCATCGAGGACCGCCTGGAGTAGGTTGCTTTCGGGTAGGTCGGCCGCGGGCAGCGGGGCGCGGGCGGCCACGTCGCCTCCGGCGATGAGGTCGCCCACGAGCACCTTGACCACGGTGATGGGGAGGTCCAGCCGGGCGGCGAGCTCGGCCACCGAGACCGGCCTCCGGCAGATGCGCAGGATCCGGGCGTGCTCGGGCTGCCGCACCGCGCCGCCGGCGCGGTCCCGGACCGCCACCACGACGCTGATCATGTCCAGCCCCGCACCGGGGCCGGGGCGGGTGCGCCCGCGCGTCACCGCGTACGGGCGCACCAGCGGGCCGGCCGGATCGGTCCGGATCCCCGCACCGCCCCTCATGAGCCCCCGCCGACCGGGAGCGTCTCCGCCTCGGCCCGGGGGAAGCGCGGCGCGGAGGTGAGGAACCGGCCGACCCGGCGGACCCGCATGTTCATCTCGTAGGCGACCAGGCCGACGTCGGCGTCGCCCGCGGCGAGCACGGCCAGGCAGGCCCCCTCCCCCGCCGCGGTGACGAACAGGAACGCCTGCTCCATCTCCACCACGGTCTGGCGCACCGCCCCGCCGCCGAACTGGCGCCCGGTGCCCCGGGCCAGGCTCTGGAAGGCGGAGGCGACCGCCGCCAGGTGCTCGGCGTCCTCGGTGCCCAGCCCGCGCGAGCGCCCGATGAGCAGGCCGTCGGAGGAGAGCACGATCGCGTGCTCGGCCCCCACGGCCCGGTCGGTGAGGTCGTCCAGGAGCCAGTTGAGGTCCCCCGCCGCTTCGCTGCCGTCGTACACCATCTATTCGCTGCCCTCTCCCGTGTGCTCTCCCACCGGCACCGGTTCCCCCTCCGGGGGCCCGCCCCCGGCCCGGCGCCCGCGCCTGGTCCCGCTCTGGAACGCGCTCATCACCTGCCGGCTCTGCTCCGGCGTGGGCGGTTCCGCGCCGCCGCCCTCCCCAGCGGCGGGCTCGGTGCGCAGCCGGGGGTCCAGCCCCGCCTGCCGCCGGCGCTTGGGCAGCGCCGGGCGCCCCGCCCCGCCCTCCTCCGCGGCCCGCTGCGGCCGGGGCGGCTCCCCCGCCCGGGCGCGGGCCCGCGGCGCCGGGGCCGCGGGCGGCTCCTCCCTGGGCCGCTCGGGCGCGGGCGGGGCGGGCTCGTTCCGGGCGATCAGCGCCGCGGGGAGCAGGACCACCGCGCGCGTCCCGCCGTAGGGCGAGGGGCGGAGCTGGACGCGCACCCCGTGCCGGGCGGCCAGCCGCGCGACCACGAACAGGCCGAGCCTCAGGTCCTGGTCGAACGCCATCACGTCGAACTCCGGGGCCTCGCGCAGCGTCGCGTTGGCCCGGTCCAGGGCGCCCGCGGACATGCCCAGGCCGCGGTCCTCCACCTCGACCGCGACGCCCTTGGGGACCGCCTCGCTGCGGACCTGCACCGCGGTGTGCGGAGGGGAGAAGGCGGTGGCGTTCTCCACCAGCTCGGCGAGGAGGTGGATGACGTCGGCGACGACGGCGCCGGAGAGCGCGAGGTCGGGGACGGCGCACACCTCGATCCGGGCGTACTCCTCGGTCTCGGAGATGGCCCCGCGCACCACGTCGACCAGCGGGATGGGGTCGTGCCAGCGGCGGCCGGGCTGCCCGCCGGCCAGGATGACCAGGTTCTCCGCGTTGCGCCGCCCCCGGGTGGCGAGGTGGTCCAGCTTGAAGAGCCCGTCGAGGAGGTCGGGGTCCTCCTCCTCCCGCTCCAGCCGGTCCAGCAGCCGCAGCTGGCGCTGGACCAGGGACTGGTTGCGGTGGGCGATGCCGAGGAAGACCCGGTTCACCCCGGCGCGCATGTCGGCCTGGCGGACGGCGGCGCGCACCGCGGTGCGCTGGGCGGTGTTGAACGCGTCGGCGACCTGGCCGACCTCGTCGCCGCCGTGGTCCAGCGGGCGGACCGCGGTGTCCGGGTCGACCTGCTCGCCGCGCTCCAGCCGCTCGACCACCCGGGGCAGGCCGGTGCGGGCCAGCTCCAGGGTCTCGGCGCGCAGCCGGGCCAGCCGGGCGGTGAGCCGGCCCGCCGAGCGGGACGCGGCGCCGTAGGCCAGGGCTCCGGCGAACAGCGAGAGCGCGGCGCCCCCGACGGCCAGCCAGGCCATCCGGACGGCGGCGGTGCGGGCCAGCGAGGCGGCCTCGTCGGCCCGGATGGTGCTCAGCTCGGCCAGGTCCGCGCCGACCCGGTCGGCGCTGTCCCGCCAGTCCTCGACCGAGGGGTTCTCCGAGCGGTTCCAGGCGGCGGAGCCGGTGAGCTCGGCGTGCGTGCGGGCGGCCCGGCCGGTGAGCACCTGGGCGGCCTCGTCCAGCCGGAGGCGGGCGGCGGCGATCAGCGCGGCCGGGCGGGTCCGGGCGCCGGGGTCGGCGGAGAGCCTGGCGTCGGCCTCGGCGAACAGCTCCTGGGCGCGCATCAGGGCGACCGCGTCGGAGCCGGCCGCGGCGGCGGGGCCGTGGTGCAGGGTGCGGGTCAGCGCGTCGTAGGCCCCGATGCCCTGCCGGACCACCGCGCCGTAGCCGTCGAAGACCGCGCCCAGGTCGGTGTCGCCCGCGGCGATCCGGGCGCGCAGGCCGTCCAGGCGGCCCAGTTCGGTGCGGAAGGCCGAGGCGGCCGGCCCGGAGGTGCGCAGCCGGCCGCCGGCCTCCTCCAGGGAGGCGACGGCGGCGTCGGTCCTCTCGGCCTGGGTGCGCAGCCCGCTCAGCGCCCCGTCGGAGGGGTCGGCGATCTGCTCGGCGGCCAGCCGGCGCTCGGTCTGCAGCTCGGTCAGCGCCTGGACCAGGTAGACCCCTTCGCGCCCGCCGCGGTAGTCGAGGTAGCGGGAGGCCGCCTGGGTGAGGGTGACGGCGGCGAGCATGGCGAACAGCGCCAGGAACGTGGCGCCGGGGATCAGCACGATCCGGTTGAGCTGCGCCCTGATCCCCCGCCGGGCTCCGTCCGGCTCCCTCATCGGCCTCCCCTCCCCCGCGGGCCGGCCAGCGGCCCGTTCTGACCCTGAGTGCAGGGACCGCGACCCGCAGTGCCCGCGAATTCTGGACGCTACCGCATCAGGAGGGGGGCGGAGGGGGTTTTCCGAGTGTTGGCCGCCGGTGCGGCCGCGTGCGCCGCCCGGGGGCGGAGCGGCTGGTGGGCCCGGTCGGAGCGGCGCCGAGGCGGAGGCGCGGAAGGGCCCCGGCGGGACGGTGCGGACCGGGTGGTCCGTGCCGTCCCGCCGGGGCCCTCGGCGCGCTCGCAGAGCCCTCCCGGGCGCTACCGCGGGGCGGCCTCGGCGAAGTCCTTCCGGTACCCGGCGGCCAGGGCCCGGACCCGGGCCAGCTGCTCGCCGACGCGGGCCGGCGCGGTGCCGCCCTTGGCGGAGCGGGAGGCCATCGAGCCCTCCACGGTGAGCACCTCGCGCACCTGCGGGGTGAGGTGCCCGGAGACGGCCGCGAGGTCGGCGTCGGAGAGGTCCGGCAGGTCGATGCCGCGCTCCTCGCAGACCCGGACGCAGGCGCCGGCGATCTCGTGCGCCTCGCGGAACGGCACCCGCTGCCGGACCAGCCACTCGGCGATGTCGGTGGCCAGCGAGAAGCCCTGCGGGGCCAGTTCGGCCATCCGCTCGCCGTTGAACCGCAGGGTGGCGACCATGCCGGTGAACGCGGGCAGCAGCAGGCGCAGGGTGTCCACCGCGTCGAACACCGGCTCCTTGTCCTCCTGGAGGTCCCGGTTGTAGGCCAGCGGCAGCCCCTTGAGCGTGGTGAGCAGCCCGGCCAGGTCGCCGATGAGCCGGCCGGACTTGCCCCGGGCCAGCTCGGCGATGTCGGGGTTCTTCTTCTGCGGCATGATCGACGACCCGGTGGAGTAGGCGTCGTCCAGGGTGGCGAAGGAGAACTCCTTGGTGGCCCAGAGGATGATCTCCTCGGAGATCCGGGAGAGGTCCACCCCGGTCATCGCGGCGGCGAAGCCGAACTCGGCGACCACGTCGCGGGCGGCGGTGCCGTCGATGGAGTTCTCCGCGGAGGCCGGGAAGCCGAGTTCGGCGGCGACCGCCTCGGGGTCCAGGCCGAGGGAGGAGCCGGCCAGCGCGCCGGACCCGTAGGGCGACACCGCGGCGCGCCGGTCCCAGTCGCGCAGCCGCTCCACGTCGCGCAGCAGCGGCCAGGCGTGCGCGAGCAGGTGGTGGGCGAGGAGCACCGGCTGGGCGTGCTGCAGGTGGGTGCGGCCGGGCATGGCCACCGCGGCGTTGGCCTCGGCCTGGTCGGCGAGTGCGGAGACCAGGTCGAGCAGCTCGCCGGCGATGCCGCGGGCCTCCTCGCGCAGGTACATCCGGACCAGGGTGGCGATCTGGTCGTTGCGGGAGCGGCCGGCGCGCAGCCGCCCGCCCAGCTCGGGGCCGACGCGCTCGATGAAGCCGCGCTCCAGCGCGGTGTGCACGTCCTCGTCCTCCAGGACGGGGGTGAAGTCGCCGGAGGCGACGTCGGCCTCCAGCCGGTCCAGGCCCGCGAGCATGGCCTCCAGCTCGTCGGCGGTGAGCAGCCCGGCGGAGCGCAGCACCCGGGCGTGCGCCCTGGAGCCGGCGATGTCGTGCCGGGCGAGCCGCCAGTCGAAGTGGGTGCTCAGGGAGAGCGCGGCGAGCGCGTCGGAGGGTCCGCCGGCGAAGCGGCCTCCCCAAAGCCGGGTCACCTCTGGGTTGCTCACGGTCGGGGTTCCTTTGCTGTCGTGTGCCGTCGTGTTCGGGGGGTTCCGGTCGCGGCGGCCGCTCCGACGCCGCGGCCCCGCGCCCGCCGGGGGCCGCGGGGCCGCGTCCCGGTCCGGGGCCGGCCGGGGAGGCCGCCGGCCTCCCCCGTGCACCGATCGTGCCACCGCGGCGGCGCGCCGCGGGTCAGGTCCTGCGATCGGCCAGCCGGAGCAGCGCCGCGGCGAGCTCCTCGCCGCCCTGGGGGTCGCGGGAGACCACCAGGATGGTGTCGTCCCCGGCGATGGTGCCGAGGATGGCCGGGAAGTCGGTGTGGTCGATCGCCGAGGCCAGGTACTGGGCGGCCCCGGGCGGGGTGCGGACCACCACCATGTTGGCCGAGGCCTCCGCCGAGACCAGCAGCTCCTCGGCGATCCGGGTGAGCCGGGAGCCGGCCGAGGCGCCCAGGTCCAGCCCGCCGCCGCCGGCCCGCTGCAGCCGCTCGCCGCCCTCGCCGGGCAGCCGGTAGATGAGGTCCCCGTCCGGGGTGCGCAGCTTCACCGCGCCGAGCTCGTCCAGGTCCCGGGAGAGGGTGGCCTGGGCGACCTGCACGCCGGCCTCGGCGAGCAGCCGGGCCAGTTCGCCCTGGGACCGGACGTCGTTGCGGGTCAGCACCTCGGTGATCCGGGCGTGCCGCGCGGCCTTGGTCATCGGGGCCGAGAGGGCGCCCTCCGAGCTCATCGTCGCCTCTCCTCCCGGGCGGCGTCCAGCAGGAAGCAGAGCAGGGCCTTCTGGGCGTGCCTGCGGTTCTCCGCCTCGTCCCAGACCGCGCTGGCCGGGCCGTCCAGGACCGAGGCGGTGATCTCCTGGCCGCGGTAGGCGGGCAGGCAGTGCAGCACGACCGCGTCGTCGGAGGCGAGGGCCAGCCGGGCGTCGTCGACCGCGAAGCCGAGGAAGGGGGCGACCCGGTCGGCGGCCTCGGCCTCCTGGCCCATCGAGGTCCAGGCGTCGGTGGCGAGCACGTCGGCGCCGGCGGCGGCCTCGTCCGCGGAGCCGAGCACGGTGGCCGACCCGCCGGTCTCGGCGGCGATCGCCTCGGCGCGGGCGAGCACCGCCGGGTCGGGCCGGTAGCCCTCGGGGGCGGCGATCCGCACGTGCATCCCGGCGGTGGCGCCGCCGAGCAGGTAGGAGTGGGCCATGTTGTTGGCGCCGTCGCCGAAGTAGGCGAGGACGAGGCCCTGGGTGCGGCCCCTGCGCTCGCGCACGGTCTGCAGGTCGGCGAGGATCTGGCAGGGGTGGTAGGTGTCGGAGAGCGCGTTGACCACCGGCACCGAGCTGTGCCGGGCCATCTCCTCCAGGCCCTCCTGGGCGAAGGTGCGCCAGACGACCGCGGCGACCTGGCGCTCCAGCACGCGGGCGGTGTCGGCGACGGGTTCGCCGCGGCCCATCTGGCTGCCCTGGGAGTCGATCACCAGGGGCTGGCCGCCGAGGTCGGCGATGCCCACCGCGAAGGAGATCCGGGTGCGGGTGGAGGCCTTGTCGAAGATGACGGCGACGGTCTCCGGGCCCTCCAGCGGGCGCCGGGAGAACCGGTCCTGCTTGAGGGCGTCGGCCAGGTCGAGGACCTTCGCCTGCTCCGCGGGGGTCAGGTCGTCGTCGCGGAGGAAGTGCCGGACGGTGGAGGTCATGCGGTCACCTCGTCGAGGATGGCGGGCAGCGCGCCGGTGAACTCCCGGGCTTCGGCTGCGGTGAGGATGAGCGGAGGGGCGAGCCGGATCACGGCGGGGGCGACGGCGTTCACCAGGAAGCCGTGCCGGGCGGCCGCGGCCTGCACCGCGGGGGCGGCCTCGGAGGACAGCTCGACGCCGAGCCACAGCCCGGTGCCGCGCACCCCGGCGATCAGCGGGTGGTCCGCGGCGCGGATGCCCTCGGCGAGCAGCGCGCCGGTGGCAGCGGCGTTCTCCAGCAGGCCGTCGGCCTCGACGGTGTCGAGCACCGCCAGGGCCGCGGCGGCGGCGACCGGGTTGCCGCCGAAGGTGGAGCCGTGGTCGCCCTTGGCGAAGGCGGCGGCGTAGCGGCCGAAGCCGACGCAGGCGCCGATCGGCAGCCCGCCGCCGAGCCCCTTGGCCAGGGTGAGGATGTCGGGGCGGACGCCCTCGGCCTGGTGGGCGAACCAGTGGCCGGTGCGGCCGATGCCGCTCTGGATCTCGTCGAGCACGAAGGCGGCGCCCGCGGCGTCGCAGATCTCGCGGACCCGGGCCAGGTGGCCGGCGGGCGGGACCACCACGCCGGCCTCGCCCTGGGCGGGCTCCACGAAGACCGCGGCGACGGTCTCGTCGACCGCGGCGGCCAGCGCGTCGGCGTCGCCGTACGGGACGAACCGCACCTCGGTGCCGAACGGGCCGAACGGCTCGCGGATGGCGGCCTTGCCGGTGAGCGCGAGGGCGCCGGCGCTGCGGCCGTGGAAGCCGTTCTCGGTGGCGACGAAGGCGGTGCGGCCGGGGCCGGCGGCGCGCTTGGCCAGTTTGGCCGCGGCCTCGTTGGCCTCGGTGCCGGAGTTGGCCAGGAAGACCCGGGCGGTGGTGTCGCCGAGCAGCGCCTGGAGCCGCTCCGCCAGTTCCACCTCGCGCTCGTGCAGGAACAGGTTGGAGGTGTGGGCGAGCGCCGCGGCCTGCTCGGCGACGGCCTTGGCCAGCGCGGGGTGGCCGTGGCCGAGGGCGGAGACGGCGATGCCGGCGATCAGGTCGAGGTACTCGCGGCCGTCGGCGTCGGTGGCCCTGCTCCCCTCGCCGCGGGCCAGCGCCAGGGGCGGCACCCCGTAGTTGGGCATCAGGGCCGCTTCGAAGCGGGCCTGCAGGGCCCGGGTCGCGGGCCCGGGGGTTCTGTCGGTGGTCATGCCGGGACGCCTCCGAGGGGCCGGTCTGCTTCGGCGACGACCATGGTGCCGACGCCGTCGTTGGTGAAGACCTCCAGGAGCATGGAGTTGGGGGTGCGGCCGTCGAGGACGTGCGCCTGGGGGACGCCGCCGCGCACGGCGCGCAGGCAGGCCTCCATCTTGGGGACCATGCCCGAGGCGAGCTCCGGGAGGAGGGCCTCCAGTTCGGAGGCGGTGAGCCTGCTGATCAGCTCCTCGCAGGCGGGGTAGTCGGCGTAGAGGCCCTCGATGTCGGTGAGCATGATGAGCTTGCTCGCCTCCAGCCCGACGGCCAGCGCCGCCGCCGCGGTGTCGGCGTTGACGTTGTACACGGTCTCGCCGTCGCCCTGGGCGCGGGCGACGCTGGAGACGACCGGGATGCGGCCGTCGTCGAGCAGCGTGGCGACCACTCCGGCGTCGACGTCGACGACCTCGCCGACCAGGCCGATGTCGACCGGTTCGCCGTCCACCAGGGCGGGCTTGCGCTCGGCGGTCATCAGCCGGGCGTCCTCGCCGGAGATGCCGACGGCGAACGGGCCGTGCCGGTTGATCCGGCCGACGATGTCCCGGTTGACCTGGCCGACCAGGACCATCCGGACGATGTCCATGGTGGCCTCGTCGGTGACCCGGAGCCCGCCGGCGAACCGGCTCTCCAGACCGACCCGCTCCAGGTGGGCCTTGATCTGCGGGCCGCCGCCGTGCACCACGACCGGGCGGAGCCCGGCGTAGCGGAGGAAGACGACGGTCTCGGCGAAGCGGTCCTGCAGCTCGGGGTCGGTCATGGCGTTGCCGCCGTACTTGACGACGACGGTGCGCCCGTGGAAGCGGCTCATCCAGGGGAGCGCCTCGATCAGGGTGTCGGCCTTGTCCATGGCCTGCTTGCGGGAGTTCATGAGGAGTACGCCGAGTTCTCGTGGACGTATTCGTTGGTGAGGTCGGTGGTCCACACGGTGGCCGAGGCGCCGCCGGCGGACAGGTCGACGGTGACGGTGACGTCCCGGCCGGTGAGGTCGACCCGGGAGCGGTCCTCGCCGACGCCGCCCTTGCGGCAGACCCACACGCCGTTGATGGCGACGTCGAGCCGGTCCGGTTCGAAGGCGGCGGAGGTGGTGCCGACCGCGGCCAGCACCCGGCCCCAGTTGGGGTCCTCCCCGTACATCGCGCACTTGAAGAGGTTGTTGCGGGCCACCGCGCGGGCCGCCTCCAGGGCGTCGTCCTCGTCGGCGGCGCGGATCACCTCGATGGCGATGGACTTGGTGGCGCCCTCGGCGTCGGCGACCATCTGCCGGGCGAGGTCGTCGCAGACCTCGGCGAGCAGCGCGGCGAAGGCCTGCTCGTCGGGGGCGGTCCCGGAGGCGCCGGAGGCCATCAGCACCACGGTGTCGTTGGTGGACATGCAGCCGTCGGCGTCGATCCGGTCGAAGGAGGCGGCGGTGGCGGCGCGGAGCAGCCGGTCGCACTGCTCGGCGGTGAGGTCGGCGTCGGTGGTGACCACGGCGAGCATGGTGGCCAGGGCGGGGGCGAGCATGCCGGCGCCCTTGGCCATGCCGCCGACGGTGTAGCCGTCGCCGCGGCGGAAGGAGATCTTGGCGACGCTGTCGGTGGTGCGGATCGCGTCGGCGGCGTCCAGGCCGCCGTCCCGGGCGGCCGCGGCGACGGCGGTGTCCACCCCGGAGAGCAGTTCGGGCATGGGCAGCCGCTCGCCGATCAGGCCGGTGGAGCAGACCAGGACCTCGGCGGCGGAGTCGCCCAGGGCGTCGGCGGTCCGCTCGGCGGTGGTGTGCGCGTCGGCGAAGCCGGGCGCGCCGGTGCAGGCGTTGGCGCCGCCGGAGTTGAGCAGCACGGCGCGGACCCGGCCGCCCTTGGCGACCTGCTCGGACCAGAGCACGGGGGCGGCCTTGACCCGGTTGCGGGTGAAGACGGCGGCGGCGGCGCGGGACGGCCCGTCGTTGATCACGACGGCGACGTCCCGGGCGTCGTCGGACTTGAGGCCGGCGGCGACGCCGGCGGCACGGAAACCGCGGGGTGCGGTGACGCTCACGGTGGGGCCTTTCGGGCGTGAAGGGTTCGGAGGGGCGCCGGTCAGGGGGCGACGGCGGCGGTGGGCAGGCCGGCGGTCTCGGGGAGGCCGAGCGCGATGTTGGCGCTCTGCACCGCTCCGCCCGCCGTCCCCTTGGCCAGGTTGTCGAGGGCGGCGCAGGCGACCATCCGCCCGGCGGCCTCGTCGACGGTGACCTGGACCAGGGCCGTGTTGGCGCCCAGGGTCATGCCGGTGGTGGGCCAGGTGCCCTCGGGCAGCAGGTGCACGAAGGGCTCGGCCTCGAATCGTCGCTCGTAGGCGGCGCGGACGGCCGCGGCGCCGGTGCCGGGTGCGATCCGGGCGGTGCAGGTGGCCAGGATGCCGCGGGGCATCGGGGCGAGGACCGGGGTGAAGGAGAGGGTGACCGGGCCGCCGGCGACCCGGGACAGGTTCTGCACGATCTCCGGGTTGTGCCGGTGCACGCCGCCCACGCCGTAGGGCGCGACCGATCCCATGACCTCGCTGCCGAGCAGGTTGGGTTTGAGCGAGCGGCCGGCGCCGGAGGTGCCGGTGACCGCGACGACCACCAGGTCCTCGGCGGAGGCCAGGCCGTCGGCGAGCGCGGGGAGGAGCGCGAGGGTGGCGGTGGTGACGTGGCAGCCGGGCACCGCGACCCGGCGGGCCCCGGTGAGCGCCTCGCGCTGCCCGGGCAGCTCGGGCAGGCCGTAGGGCCAGGTGCCGGCGTGCTCGGAGCCGTAGAACCGCTGCCAGGCGTCGGCGTCGGCGAGCCGGAAGTCGGCGCCGCAGTCGACGATGAGCGCGGCGTCGCCGAGGGCGGTGGCGATCTCGGCGGAGCGGCCGTGCGGCAGGGCGAGGAAGACAACGTCGTGGCCGGCGAGCACCTCGGGGGTGGTCTCGGCGAGGACGCGGTCGGCCAGCGGGGCCAGGTGGGGCTGGTGCTCGCCGAGGCGGGTGCCGGCGTTGCCGCCCGCGGTCACCGCGCCGATCTCGATCGACGGGTGGCCGAGCAGGATGCGCAGCAGCTCGCCTCCCGCGTAGCCGCTGGCTCCGGCGATCGCCGCCGTGTACCCCATGCTCGCAACTCCCGTCCAGGTGCCGTCAGGTCCCGATGGGACCATCATGCACCCGACTGGAATTTTATGCAACCTACTGGATAAATTATCTATGCCCGGTGATCCTGGAGGCGACCGCGGCCAGCCGCGAGGTGGTGGACAGCCGGCTGGTCTCCCGGCGGTCGGCGCCCCGGTAGAGGCCGTGCGCGACCTTGCCGCCCAGCCGGCGCAGCGGGTGCGCGGCGCCGTCGGCACCGGAGGCCCAGGGCAGCCGGGCCAGGTCGCCGCGCTCGCCCAGGACCAGGTCGCGCAGGGTCCGCCCGGCCAGGTTGGCCAGCGCGACGCCGCTGCCGGAGTAGCCGCCTGCCCAGGCCAGCCCGGTCGCGCCGTCCAGCCCGACCCGGGGGCGGCGGTCCGCGGGCACCCCGGTCGGCCCGGCCCAGGCGTGCGCCACCGGGACCTCGGCGGCGGCCGGGAACATCCGCGCCAGCACCCGCCACAGCTCGGCGATGGCCTGCGGCGGAGCCGCCCCGGCGGCGGCCCCGGCGCCCATCCGGTGCGGCGCCCCGCGGCCGCCGAGCGCGATCCGGCCGTCCGCGGTGCGCTGGGCGAAGACCGGCGAGTGCGCCGCGTCGGAGAGCACCTGGCCGCCCTCCCAGCCGATGTGCTCCCACATCTGCTCGGGGAGCGGCTCGGTGGCGATCATCGCGCAGGCCTCCGCGGCCCATTCGGCCCGGCCCTCGCCGAGCCCGCCGGCGTAGCCCTCGACGGCCTGCACCACGACGTCGGCCCGGACCTCCCCGGCCGGGGTGAGCGCCGCGGGGCGGGTCTCGCCCTCCCGCGGCCGGACCCCGGTGACCTCGGTCCCCTCGAACAGGTCGGCGCCCAGCCGCCGCACCGCCCCGGCCAGCCCGGCGGCGAGCCGGCCCGGGTCGATCCGGGCGGCGTGCGGGGTGTGGGCGGCGGCGAGCTGGCCGTCCACCCGCAGCCAGGGCTCGTGGCCGTGCTCGACCAGGTGCAGGTCCTCGGGCCAGTAGCCCCACTCCTGCAGGTGCTCCACCCGCTCGTGCAGCCGGTCCTTCTGCGCCGGGTTGGTGGCGGTGATCCGCATCCCGCCCTTGACCGCGCCGGCGTCGATGCCCTCCTCGGCGACCACGTCGAGGATCTCGTCGACCGTGGCCATCAGGGCGCGCTGCAGGGCGATCATCGCGCCCTTGCCGTACTCCCGGGCGTGCTGCTCGCGCGAGCCGGGGAAGTCCGCGGTGACCAGGCCGCCGCCCCTGCCGGAGGCGCCGAACCCGGCGAACTCCCGCTCCAGCACCGCCACCCGCAGCGAGGGGTCGGCCCTGAGCAGGTAGTAGGCGGTCCACAGGCCGGTGAACCCGGCGCCGACGACGCAGACGTCGTAGTCGGCCGGGCCCGGCAGCGCCGCGCGGCGCTCGGGGAGGCCGGTGTCCCGGTACCAGAGGGACACACCTCCGTTGCGGAACTCCTCCGAGCGGGGTACAGCGCGCATCTCGGCCGCGCTGGCGAAGAGTTTCACTGGGCCGCCCCTCCGTGGCCTCTGCTGTTCTGCTGCCGGCCAAGCGTATCGGGGCGGCCCGGGCGGTGCGCGGGCAGGATCGGCCGGTCAGTCCCGCGCGCTGTCCCGCAGCCGGCGCGCCAGGGAGCCCAGGGTGCGCACCCCGTCGGGGCCCAGCACGTCCAGTACGTGCCTGCGGAGCAGCTCGGCGTGGCGGGTCTTCACCTCGCCGGCGAGCTCGCTCCCGGCGGGGGTGAGCGCGGCGTAGACCACGCGGCGGTCCTCCGGGCAGGACTCCCGGGCCAGGTAGCCCTTGGCCGCCAGCCGGTCGGCGAGCTTGGTGAAGCCCCCGCTGCTCAGGCTGACCTCGCGGGCGAGCACGCTCATCGGGAGCCGGTGGCCGGGCGAGCGCTGCAGCCGGAGCAGCACCTCGAACCAGGGCCCGGACATCTCCTCCCCGCCGGGGTGCACCCCCTCCAGCAGCAGCGGGGACACCGCCTTGAACGCCTCGACCAGCAGCCCCCAGTCGGTGATCAGCTCATCGTCGGCGGGCTCCCCCGCCGCCCGCGCGCGGTCGGCCCCCAGCGCGTCCCCCATGGCCCCGTCTCCCCGCTCCCCGCCGGCGTAAGTATCTTCCTGGTAAACTAACACCGCCGCGGAGCGCTCTGTTCCCCGCCCCGCCCGGAAGGCCCTCCGGGGCCGGGGACGCGGAACGGGGCGGAGCGCCGCTTCGGCGCTCCGCCCCGTTCCGCGTCGTCCGGGCCGCGCTCCCGGCTAGCGGGCCGCGACCGCGTCCAGGGCCGCGCGCAGCGTGGACACCAGGTGCTCGATCTGCTCCCAGGCGATGACCAGCGGCGGCGAGACGAGCAGCGCGTTCGGCACCGCCCGCAGGATCACCCCGCGCGCCCGGGCCTCGGCGAACACGTCCGCGGGGCGCACGCCCCGCTCGACCAGCGCCTCCTCGGTGAGCTCCACCGCGGCCATCACCCCGGTGCCGGAGCGGACCTCGCGCACCAGCGGGTGGTCCTCCAGGGTCCGCATCGCCGCGTCCAGGTGGGTCTCGACCTCCAGCGCGACGGTGAACAGGTCCTCGCGCTCCAGGATGTCCAGGTTGGCCATGGCCGCCGCGGAGCAGGCCGGGTGGCCGGCGTAGGTGGTGCCGTGGTGGAAGGGGTTTCCCGGGCGGTCCCAGAACGGCTCGGCGATCGCGCCGGCCGTGACGACCCCGCCCAGCGGCAGGTAGCCGCTGGAGACGCCCTTGGCGAAGACGATCATGTCCGGGCTCACCCCGAACCGCTCGATCCCGAACCAGTTGCCCATCCGGGCGAACCCGCAGATCACGCTGTCCACGATGAACAGCACCCCGTGCCGCCGGCAGATCTCGGCCACCGAGGCGAAGTACTCCGGGGAGGGCGGGTGCACCCCGCCCGCGCCGATCACCGGCTCGGCGAAGAAGGCCGCCACCCGCTCCGGCCCCACCCGCAGGATCTCCGCCTCCAGGGCGGCCGCCGAGTCGTGCGGGACCACCGAGGAGCTCTCCACCATCGGGCCGAAGCCCTCGCGGAACCGGTCCATCCCGATGATGCCGGTGCCGATGCCGTGCAGCCCGTGGTAGCCGCCGGTGCGCGAGATCAGGTGCACCCGCTCGGGCCGGCCCAGCGCCGCGAAGTACCGCCGGGCCAGCTTGGCCGCGGTCTCGATGGACTCGCCGCCGCCGCAGGTGAGGATGATCCGCGGGTCGGCGACCGGGGCGTGCGCGGCGAGCCGCTCGCTCAGCTCCAGCGCGGGGGCGTTGGCGAAGTCGCCGTAGACGGTGTAGGCCTCCAGCCGGGTCATCTGCCGGTGCACCGCGTCGGCGATCTCCCGGCGGCCGTGGCCCACGTTGCAGTACCACAGGCTCGCGGTGCCGTCGAGGTAGCGGTCCCCGGCGTCGTCCCACAGCCACACGCCCTCGCCCCTGGCGACGACGAACTTGGGGCCCTGGACGACGGTGTTCATATCGGAGAAGGTGTGCCAGAAGCGACCGGGCTCCTGCTCTCCTGACGGTACACGCGCATACGAAACCACTGTTTCGGTCATATGGCGACCTCCGAGTCGGCCGGTGCGTGCCGGGGCACGCAGAAACGCCAATTCAGACAGCTGGTCCGCGTTGTCCGGAGAGCCCGGTCCGCGGCAGGTGCCTGCAGGCTAAGTCCCGGAAGCCGCCCCGTTCAAGAGACGAAACAGGAAATCCTCCCCGGAATGACCGGGGGCATGCGCGGTACCCCCCGCCGAGAGCACTGAAACCCTTGCCCACCAGGGGAAACGGGCCCGATATTTTTTTCGCTCCCACCCCTCCGACGTGCGTGAACGGGCGCGGCGACACGCGGAGGCCCCGCACCGGGTCACCCGGTGCGGGGCCTCCTCCGCTTCGGTCCGCGGCTAGCCGCGCAGCACCGCCCCGGTGCGGCGGGCCGCCTCGGCGACGGCCGCGTCGCGGGCGGCGCCGGCCTCCTCCGCGGTCAGCGTCCGGTCCGGGGCGCGGAAGCGCAGCGCGTAGGCGAGCGACTTGCGCCCCTCCCCGGCCTGCTCCCCGGTGTAGACGTCGAACAGCCGGACCTCCTCCAGCAGTTCGCCGGCGCCGTCCCGGAGCGCCGCCTCCACCTCGCCCGCGGGCGTCTCGGAGGCCACGACCAGCGCCACGTCCTGGGTGGCCACCGGGTAGCCGGAGACCTCCGGGGCGCGCGGAGCGGCCGCGGCGCGCTCCACCAGGTCCAGGTCGACCTCCATGGCGGCGGTCCGCTCCGGCAGCCCGAAGGCCTTGACCACCCGCGGGTGCAGCTCGCCGGCGTGGCCCACCAGGACCTCCTCGCCGGAGGCGAGGACGTACACCGCCGCGCAGCGGCCCGGGTGCCACGGGGCGTGCCGGTCGGCGCGGACGATCGGCTCGGCACCGGCGGCGATGACCGCCTCCCGGGCGGAGGCGACCGCGTCCGCCCACAGCGCCGGGCGGCCCTCGCCCCACCAGCCGGCCGGCTCGCGCCGCCCGGCCAGCACCGCGCCGACCCGCATCGGCTGGTGCGGCAGGGCGGCGTCGATCCCGGCGCGCTCCTCGGCGGAGGGGGCGCGGTCCACCCCGGGCAGCGGGGCCCGCTCCGGGGCGCCCGGCACCGGGCGGTAGACCCGGCCCGCCTCGAACAGGGCGACGTCGGCGAAGCCCCGCCCGGTGTTCCGGACCAGCGTCTTGAGCAGGCCCGGCAGCAGAGTGGTGCGGAGCAGCGGCTCGTCGTCGTTGAGCGGGTTGGCCAGCCGGACCGAGGAGCGGCGCGGGTCGCCGGCCTCCAGCTGCAGGGCGTCCAGGTCGCGCTCGCCGGTGAACGGGTAGTTCAGCACCTCGGTGTGGCCTGCGGCGGCCAGCGCCCGGCCCACCGCGCGGCGGCGCCGCTGGGTGGGGGTGAGCCCGCGCCCGGCCGGGGCCCGCGGCGGCACCGACGGGATGTTGGCGTACCCCTCCAGCCGGATGACCTCTTCGGCGAGGTCGTTGGGGTCGGTGAGGTCGGGGCGCCAGGTCGGCGGGGTGACCTCCAGCGCGCCGCCGTCGGCCCGCACCGCGCAGCCGACCTCCTCCAGCCGGCGCAGCACCGCCTCCCGGGGGTAGTCCAGGCCGGCGATCCGGCCGGGCAGCCCGGCGTCGATCCGGATCGGCGCCGGCGGCGCCCCGGCGCCGATGTGCGTGCCGCCCTGCTCGGCCCGGCCGCCGCCCAGTTCGACGAGGAGGGCGGCGGCGCGGGAGGCCGCGGCGGGCTGCAGCGCGGAGTCGACGCCGCGCTCGAACCGGCGCGAGGACTCCGAGGAGAGCTGGTGCCGGCGCGAGGTCCGGGCGATGTGCGGCGCGGAGAAGAGCGCCGCCTCGATCACCACGTCGGTGCTGGACAGGCCGATCTCGGTGGCGGCGCCGCCCATCACCCCGGCGATGTTGACCGGGCCGCGCTCGTCGGCGATGACGATGTCGTCCGGGTCGAGCCGCCGCTCCGTGTGGTCCAGGGTCTCCAGCGTCTCGCCGGGGCGGGCGGCGCGCACCTCCAGGACGCCCTTGAGGGCTCCGCCGTCCCAGGCGTGCAGCGGCTGGCCGAGCTCCATCATCACGTAGTTGGTGACGTCGACGGCGAGCGAGATCGGGCGCACCCCGCACAGCGCGAGGCGGCGCTTCATCCAGACCGGGGTGGGCGCCTCCGGGTCGAAGCCGGTGACGGTGCGCAGCACGTAGCGGCCGCAGAGCGCCTCGTCGTCCACCCGGGCCGGCTGCGCGCCCTCGCCGGGGGCGATGTCCTCGGCGCCGGCCGCCGGGTCGCGGAACGGCACCCCGTAGACCGCGGCGGCGTCCCGCGCCACGCCGCGGACCGACAGCGCGTAGCCCCGGTCCGGGGTGACCGCGATGTCCAGCACCTCGTCGCGGAGCGGCAGGTAGGAGAAGGCGTCGTCGCCGGGGGCCGCGGTGCCCTCGGGCAGCACCATGATGCCCGCGTGGTCGTCCCACAGCTCCAGCTCGGAGGCGGAGCAGATCATGCCCTCCGACATCCGGCCGTAGGTCTTGCGGGAGCCGATCTTGAAGCCGCCGGGCAGCTCGGCGCCGGGCAGCGCCACGGTGACCAGGTCGCCGGCGGCGAAGTTGGCGGCGCCGCAGATGATCTGCTGCGGCTCGCCGGTGCCGTTGGCGGAGCCGACGTCGACCCGGCAGTAGCGGATCGGCTTCTTGAAGCCGGTGAGCTCCTCGATCTCCAGCACCCGGCCGGCCACCAGCGGGCCGGTGATGTCGGCGCCGACCGACTCGACCGTCTCGACCTCCAGGCCGGCCTCGGTGAGGCGGGAGGCCAGGCCGCGGGCGGTGGTGCCCTCCGGCAGATCGACGTGGGCGCGCAGCCAGGAAAGCGGGACGCGCATCAGACCTCCATCCCGAAGGCCGAGGTGAAGCGGACGTCGCCCTCGACCATGTCGTGCATGTCCTTGACACCGTTGGCGAACATCAGGGTCCGCTCGATGCCCAGCCCGAAGGCCCAGCCGCTGTAGCGCTCGGTGTCCACCCCGGCCGCGGTGAGCACCCGGGGGTTGACCACGCCGCAGCCGCCGATCTCGATCCAGCCCTCCGAGGAGCAGGTCCGGCACGGGGCGTCCGGGTCGCCGACCGAGGCGCCGCGGCACACGAAGCACTCCATGTCCACCTCGGCCGAGGGCTCGGTGAACGGGAAGTAGGAGGCCCGGAAGCGGGTCTTCAGGCCGCTGCCGAACATGCCCTCGACGAAGGCGTCGATGGCGCCGCGCAGGTGCGCCAGGGTGATGCCCTCGTCCACCACCAGGCCCTCCAGCTGGTGGAAGACCGGGGTGTGCGTGGCGTCCAGCTCGTCGGTGCGGAAGGTGGTGCCGGGGGCGACCACGTAGACCGGCAGCTCGCGCGAGAGCAGCGCGCGGACCTGCACCGGGGAGGTGTGGGTGCGCAGCACCTGCCCGGAGGGGCCGCCGGAGGGCGCCTCGACGAAGAAGGTGTCCTGCATGGTGCGGGCCGGGTGGTCCGGCAGGAAGTTGAGGGCGTCGAAGTTGTACCACTCCGCCTCGACCTCGGGGCCCTCGGCGACCTCGAAGCCCATCCCGACGAAGATGTCGGTCATCCGCTCGGCGATGGTGGTGATCGGGTGCCGGGCGCCGCGCGGGGCCCGGTCCCAGGGGAGGGTGACGTCGACGGCCTCCTCGACGAGGACGCGGGCGTCGCGCTCCTCCTCCAGGGCGGCCTGGCGCGCCTTGAGCGCCTCGCCGACCTTCTTCCGGGCGCCTCCGACGCGCTTGCCCGCCTCGGCCTTGGCCGACGGGGGGAGCGCACCGATCTCCCGGTTGGCCAGCGCCAGCGGCGAGCGGTCGCCCGCGTGCGCGGCCTTGGCCTCCTTGAGCGCTTCCAGGGAGTCGGCGGCGGCGATCGCGGCCAGCGCCTCGTCCAGCATCCGGGCGACCTCGTCCGGGTGCAGCGCGGTCACCTCGACCGGGTCGTAATCATTAGGTGCAGACATGGTTCTTTCGCCTCGCGTCCCGCCGCGCCGCGGCGGGCTCCGGTGAGCAGGGCAGGATGAAAGCGTGGTGCGTCGGCACGCGCCTGGGCGCGTGCCCGCGTGCCGGGGAAGCGCGGCCCGTCGGCTGCCGGTCCGCTCAGGCGAACTCGGGGGTGCCGGCGGGCATGGTAAATCGGAACTCGGCGCCGCCGGTGGGCGCGCGGCCGACGGTGATCGCACCGCCGTGCGCCTCGATCAGGCCTTTGACGATGAACAGGCCGAGGCCGGTCCCGCCGCGGCGCCGCGAGCGCCAGAACTGGCGGAAGACGCGCGGCACGGCCTCGGGCGGGATGCCCGTGCCTTCGTCGCGCACCGTCACGGCCGCTCCCTCCTCATGGGGCTCGATCACTACAGTGACAGTACCAGCGCCGTGCCGCACGGCGTTTTCCAGCAGGTTGGACATGATCTGCTCGATCTTGTCCGCGTCCAGCCAGAGCTCCGGCAGCGGGCCGCGGACCTGGAGCCGGAAGCCGTCGGCGGGGTCGCCGGCGGCGACCCGGCCGGCGATGATCTTGCGGACCCGCCCGGGCAGGTCGACCACGGCCCGGCGCAGTTCGAGCCGGCCGGACTCGATCCGGGAGACGCTGAGCAGCTCGGTGATGAGCCGGGTGACCCGGTCCGCGTCGGCGTTGACCGTCTCCAGCATGAAGATCTTCTGCCGCTCGGTGAGCCGGTCCCAGCGGGCCAGCACGGTCGCGGTGAAGCCCTTGACGCTGGTCAGCGGGGAGCGCAGTTCATGGGCGACGGTGGAGACCAGGTCGGCGCGGCTGCGCTCGCCGCGCTCGCGCGGGGCGCAGTCGCGGACCGTGACCACCAGGCGGGCCAGTTCCCCGGCGGGGCGGTCGCGCACGTAGCGGGCGGCCATCAGCACCTCGCGGCCGTCCGGCAGGAGCAGCCGCTGCTCCGGCTGGCGGGTGCGGGTGCGCAGGCCGCCGTAGGGGTCGGAGAGCTTCCACCAGTCGCGGCCGTCGGGGTCGGTGAGCGGGAGGGCGTCCCGGAAGTCGCGGCCGATCGCGGAGGAGGCCGGGACGCGGCACAGCCGCGCGGCCATCCGGTTGAAGGCGACCACGCGGCCGTCGCGATCGGCGACGAGCAGGCCGTCTGGTAGGTCGTCGGCTGCGAGCGCCGCGCCGGGTTCCGCCGATTGGTCGCCGCCCACGACCGCCTCCCGCACCGTGCTCCCCCTCCGCCCTCCCGCGGTGCGCAGGGGGCGTCACCCTATGTCATTACCCTGCCTTGAGCGCCGCTATCCGCGAACGACGATGACACAGAGAGTATCGGCGACGGAGGGTGCATGGGCAACCCGCGGACGACCCGTAATCCGGGTCGCCGCCGCGGGCCGCTACGACCGATCCGCATCGCGGCGCTGCTCGCGAGCGGTGGTGTAGAGGCACACCGCCGCGGCGGTGGCCAGGTTGAGGCTCTCCGCGCCGCCGTAGATGGGCACCCGGACGGCTCCGTCGGTCAGTGCGACGGTCTCCTCCGGCAGCCCCCAGGCCTCGTTGCCGAAGACCCAGGCCACCGGGCCGTCCAGGGCGCCGGAGTCGGCCGCCTGGTGCAGGTCGCGGTCGCCCGCGCCGTCCGCGGCGAGCACCGCCGCGCCCTCGGCCCGCAGCGCCGCGGTGACCTCGGCGGCCGACGCGCCGACCACCACCGGCAGGTGGAACAGGCTGCCCGCGGAGGCGCGGACGCACTTGCCGTTGTAGGGGTCGACCGAGGCGTCGGTGAAGACGACGGCGTCGGCGCCGGCGGCGTCCGCGGTGCGCAGCACGGTGCCGGCGTTGCCGGGGTCGCGCACGTGGGAGAGGACCGCCACCAGCCGGGCGCCGGAGACCTCGGAGAGCGGAACGTCGAGGAACTCGCAGACCGCGACGATGCCCTGCGGGGTGACGGTCTGCGCGAGCTCGGCCATCACCTCCATGCTGACCCTGTGCACCGGGACGCCGGCCGCGTAGGCCGCGTCGGTCAGCTCGAGGTGGCGCTGCACCGCCTCGGCGGTGGCGAACACCTCCACCGCGGACCCGGGGCGGGCCAGCGCCTCGCGCACCGCCTGCGGCCCTTCCGCGAGGAAGCGCCGCTCGCGCTGCCGGAACGCGCGTTTGGCGAGCCGACGAGCCGCCTTGATCCGGGGGGAGCGGATGCTGGTGAACTCGTGGCCCGCCGTCACGCGATCGCCTTCGGCGCTCAGGCCGCGGCCTGCTGCCGCGCGGAGTCGGGCAGCGCCTTCTTCGCGGTCTCCACCAGGGAGGCGAAGGCGGCCTGGTCGTTCACCGCGAGCTCGGCGAGCATGCGGCGGTCGACCTCGATGCCGGAGGCCTTGAGGCCCTGCATGAACCGGTTGTAGGTGAGGCCGTTGGCGCGGGCGCCGGCGTTGATGCGCTGGATCCACAGGCGGCGGAACTGCCCCTTCCGGTCCTTGCGGTCCCGGTAGGAGTAGGTCATGGAGTGGAGCATCTGCTCCTTGGCCTTGCGGTACAGGCGCGAACGCTGGCCGCGGTAGCCGCTGGCGCGCTCGAGGACGACCCGGCGCTTCTTCTTGGCGTTGAGAGCCCGCTTCACGCGTGCCATGTGACTCCCTCAAGGTTTCCGGCGGCGCTCACCGCGCCGCCGCCGACCCGGGCGGATCCGCCCGCGGCCGATCATCGAACGTGTACGGTCGCGAAGTCCGGGCTCAGCCCAGCAGCTTCTTGATCTTCTTGGCGTCGGCCGGGGCCAGCGGGACGTCGCCGCTGAGGCGGCGGGTGCGCTTGGTCGGCTTGTGCTCGAGAAGGTGGTTCTTGTTGGCACGGCGGCGCATGATCTTGCCGGAGCCGGTCACCCGGAAGCGCTTGCCGGCTCCGCTGTGCGATTTGTTCTTCGGCATCTCGCCGTCGTCTCCTCGTCGTCGGGCGCACCTCGGCGGAGCCTCGGTGCTTCTGGTGTTCGGCGCGATGGCGCCGGGCCGCCGTGAGCGGCCCGGCGCACTGTGCTCGCGCCCTGGCGCGGGGGCGGCCGGTCAGCCCTGGCCGCTCTGCTGCTCCTCGCGCGGCTCGCGGCGGGTCCTGCCGCCCCCTGCCGCAGCGCGGGCCTCGGCCTTGTGCTCGGAGCGGCGCTTGTGCGGCCCGAGCACCATGACCATGTTGCGGCCGTCCTGCTTGGGCTGCGACTCGACCGCGCCGAGGTCGGCGACGTCCTCGGCAAGCCGGGCGAGCAGCCTGCGGCCCAGCTCCGGACGGGACTGCTCGCGGCCGCGGAACATGATCGTCACCTTGACCTTGTCCCCGCCCTTGAGGAACCGCACGACGTGACCCTTCTTGGTGTCGTAGTCGTGCGCGTCGATCTTCGGGCGGAGCTTGATCTCCTTGATGATCGTGTTCGACTGGTTCTTGCGCGACTCGCGCGCCTTGACCGCGGACTCGTACTTGAACTTGCCGTAGTCCATCAGCTTGGCGACCGGAGGACGCGCGGTCGGCGCGACCTCGACCAAGTCGAGGTCGGCCTCCTGGGCCAGACGCAGCGCGTCCTGCACGGAGACGATGCCGACCTGCTCTCCGTTGGGTCCGACGAGTCGGACCTCGGGAACCCGGATGCGGTCGTTGATGCGGGGCTCGGCGCTGATGAGACCCCTCCCTAGCCTTGTCGTGTGCGGTGGTTCGTTCCCTGATGGGGATCCGCCTTCCGCCCTTGCGGAGAAGGGTGCGGAAAAGCGAAAGACCCCGCCGGCCATGTGCAAGCGGGGTGATCCACCGGACGAGGCGAGGGGAGCGCGCACGGAGGCCATCGCCTCCGTGATGCGGCGCCCGCCGCCGACCGGAACCCGTTCGGGTCTCGCCCCGACGGGTGGGAGGATCCGCCTCCGCTTACGCTTCCGGGCGCACGGTGACGCCCGGATCAGGTCAGGAACCCACTCTACCAGCTGTCCCGCAGTGCGCCGCGCCGCTCCAGCTCGGCCTCGCCCGCGGCCCGCATCGCCTCCACCGGGGCCCGGCCGCACCCGGTCATCAGCTCCACCTGCACCGCCGCCTGGTGCAGCAGCATCGGGAAGCCGCCGACCACGCCGCGCCCGGCGGCGCGCGCGGCGCGGGCCAGCACCGACGGCCACGGGCTGTAGACCACGTCGAACACGGCCGCGCCGGAGGCGGCGACCGCCGGCGCCCAGGCGTCCGCGGCGCCCGCGGGCAGCGTGGAGGCGACCAGGTCGACGCCGAGCCTCCGCTCGGCCTCGGCCAGCGGGGCCAGCTCCACCCGGGCGCCGGCCCGGCCGGCGGCCTCGGCCACCCCGGCCGCGCGGGCCGGATCGCGGGCGAGGACGGTGACCGACTCCGCGCCCATCCGGTGCAGCGCCGCGACCGCGGAGGCCGCGGTGGCGCCGCCGCCGAGCACCGCCGCGCTGCGCACCTCCCCCAGGCCGGCCTCGCCCAGCGCGCGGACGATGCCGGCCACGTCGGTGTTGTAGGCGTGCCGGCCGCCGTCCGCGAAGACCAGCGTGTTGGCCGCGCCGACCTCCCTGGAGGCCGCGTCCGCGGTGTCCGCGGCGGCCAGTGCCGCCTTCTTCAGCGGCATGGTCAGCGAGAGGCCGGCCCACTCCGGGCCGCAGCCGGCCAGGAAGCCGCCGAGCCCGGCCTCGTCGCACTCGACCGCGGTATAGCTCCACTCCCCCGCGATGCCCAGCGCGGCGTAGGCCGCGCCGTGCAGCACCGGGGAGAGCGAGTGGGCGATCGGCGAACCCAGCACCGCCGCGCGCATCATCCCCCCTGCCAGTTGTTCTGGAAGCGCTCCTTGAGCACCAGGAACTCCTCGTAGGTCTCGGCGAACTCGGTGGTGCCCTGCTCGGGGTCGGTGGCGACGAAGTACAGCCAGTCGCCGTCCGCCGGGTCCAGGGCCGCCTTCATCGCGTCCTCGCCAGGACTGACGATCGGGCCGGCCGGCAGCCCGGTGCGGCCGTAGGTGGCGTAGTCGCTCTCCTCCGCCTTGCACGCCGCCAGCTGGTCGTTGGTGAGCGCGATGCCGTGCTCGCCGATGACGTAGAAGCAGGTGCTGTCCATGCCGAGCTCCATGCCCTCCTCGAGGCGGTTGTAGACCACCGCCGCGATCTTGGGCATGTCCTCCACCGACCCGGTCTCGGCCTGGACGATCGCGGCGACGCTCATCACCTCGTTGGGCTCCAGGCCCACCTCGTCCGCCCGCTTCTCCAGGTCGATCTCGGGGTCCTCGGCGGCCTGGTCGAACCGGCGCACCATCATCCCCAGCACCTCCTCGGCCGTGTCGTCCGGCGAGAAGGTGTAGGTGTCGGGGAAGAGGTAGCCCTCGGCGCCCTCCTCGGCGTACTCGGGGAGCTTCAGCGCCCCGGTGTCCTCGTAGGCCGCCTCCAGCTCGTCCATCGGGATGCCGACCTCCTCGGAGAGCTGGGCGAGGATGGCGTCCGAGCGCTCGCCCTCCTTGATGGTCACCTTCACCCCGATCCGCGCCTCCGGGTCGAGCAGCAGCCCGACGGCGGCGTCCGCGCTCATCTCCGAGCGCATCAGGTAGGTGCCGGGGGTCGGGTGCGCGTCGGCGTCCAGCGCGTTGACGAACGCCCTGGAGCTGGCGACCACGCCGGCCTCCTCCAGGATGTCGCCGATCTGGGAGCCGGTGGCCCCGTCCGGGACGACCACCTCGACCTCGCCGGTCCCGGCGCCGTCGTAGTCGGCGGGCAGCAGGTAGGCGCGGGTGACGAAGCCGCCCGCGGCGACCACCACGAGCAGCGCGGCGCCGGCCGCGATCAGCGTCGTCCGCCGGCCGCCCCGCTTGCGGCCGCGGCCCGCGGAGCGCCGTCCGGAGGCCCGGCGTCCGCGCCGGGGCCGGTCCCCTCCGTCGCCGTCCTCCTCGTCGTCGGGGGGCTCCGGTGCCCCGGCGGCCGCGGCGGCCTCCTCGGCCTCCGGCTCCTCCGCCCGGTCCGGGGCGGCCCGGCGGCGGCGACGGCGCCGCGGAGCGGGCTCCTCGGCGGCGGGCTCCGCCTCCTCGGCCTCCTCGGGCTCCTCCGCCGCCCGGCGGCGCCGGCGCCGCCGCGGCGCCTCCTCCGCCTCCGGGAACTCCTCCTCCTGCACACCGGGGTAGGCCCCCTCCGGCACCGGGGCGGGCTCCGCGTCCCCGGGCTCCTCCGCCGCCCGGCGGCGCCGGCGGCGGCGCGGCGGCTCCTCCTCCGCCCGGTCCGGGGCGGTGCGGCGGCTCCTGCGCGGCCCGGGCTCCTCGGCCGCGGGCTCCTCGGCCTGCTCCGATCCGGCCCGGCGGCGGCCGCGCCGAGGGGGCTCCTCGGCCGGCTCCGCCCGGTTCTGCCTGCGCCGCACCGGGACCGAGTCGAAGTCGAGGGTGCGGTGGCGCACCGGCTCCTCGAAGGGGTCGGGGTGGTCGCCGGAGTCGCGCAGCGCGCCGAATCCCAGCGGGTCGGCCTCTTCGGCCGCGCGCCGGTGGCGGCGGCCGCGGGGGCGCCGCCCCTCCTCTTCGGGCGCGGCGGGGCGGACCGGTTCCCGGGCGTCCGGGTCGGTCTCGGGTTTCCGGCGGCGGCCGCGGCGCGGCGCGGCGCCGGAGGGATCGGTCCCGGAGGGGGGCGCGTCGGTGCGGGGCTGCGCCCCGGTGTCGGCGCGGCGGTGCCCTCCGGTGTCCGTGTACCGCCGGGCGCCGGTGTCGGTGCCGGGGGCGGACCACGGGTCGGTGAGCGGGTCCCCGGTGCGGGGCTGCGCTCCGGTGTCGTCCGCGCGGTGCCGGGAGCCCCGGCGCCCGGCGGGCCAGGGGTCGGTCAGCGGGTCGGCGGCCGGGGTCGGCCCGGTGAGCGGGTCGCCGGCCGGGCGCGTCTCGGGGCGCGGCTCCAGCCGCTCGCGCCGCCCCCGGTAGCGGCGGCCTCCGTAGCGGTCGTCCTGGTCGTCGCCGGTCATCGGTCCACCTCGACGATCTCGCCCGGCGGGCGCCCCGACGAGCGCTCGGCGTCCAGTGCGGCCTGCAGCAGCACGACCGCGGCGGCCTGGTCGATCACCGAGCGGCGGGCCTTGCCGCCCTTGGCGCCGCGGCGGCCGTAGGAGGCGCCCGCCTGCAGCTGCTGCTGCGCGGTGACGGTGGTCATCCGCTCGTCCACCAGGCGCACCGGGACGGGGTCCAGCCTCCGGGCGAGGAGGGCGGCGAACGCGCGGGCCTTGCGCGCGGCCGGGCCCTCCGCACCGGAGAGCGACGCCGGGAGGCCGACGACCACCTCGCGCGCCTCGCGCTCCAGTACCAGGGCGGTGATCCGGTCGACGTCGCCGGAGCCGCGCCGCACCGTCTCCACCGGGCTGGCGATGAGTCCGCTCGGGTCGCTGGCGGCGACGCCGATCCGGGCGTCTCCCGGGTCGACCGCGAGTCGTACGCCGTGCCTCAACGGCTCGGCTCCCCCATGCGGGTGCACGGGGTGGCGGGGGGAGCGGTCACGATCATTGTCCTTTCTCGGCTCGCGCCGCTGCAGGCGCTCGGGCGCCGCGCACCGAGGGCGCGGCAGCGGGCGCCGCGCGCCGGACGGGTCCGGCGCGCGGCGGGCGTCTTATGTCGCAGTCTGCCTCGGATCGGGGCTATGCGGAGGTCGCGACGCGCGCTTCGACCGCGCTCAGCGCGGCGTCCACGGCGCCGGCGTCGGTGCCGCCGCCCTGCGCCACGTCCGGCTTGCCGCCGCCACCGCCGCCGAGCTCGCGGGCGGCCACGCCGACCAGGTCGCCGGCCTTGAGGCCGCGCTGGTTGGCGGCCTTGTTCGCGGCGACCACCACGACCGGGCGGTCCTTGGGCACGCCGGCGACGGCGACCACCACGGGCCGGTCGGCGTCCAGCCGGCCGCGCACGTCCAGGGCGAGCCGGCGCAGGTCGTCGCCGGTGGCGCCGTCCTCGGCGCGGTGCACGACCAGCAGCGCCCCGGCGGTCTCCCGGGCGCCCGCGGCCAGGTCCGCGGCGGCCTGGAGGACGCGCTCGGCGCGCATCCGCTCGATCTCCTTCTCCGCGGCGCGGAGCCGGGAGACCATCGCCTCGATCCGCTCGGGGAGCTCCTCGCGCGGCGTCTTGAGCTGCTCGGAGAGCTGGCCGACCAGGAGGGACTCCTTGGAGAGCCGGCGGAAGGCGTCGATGCCGACGGCGGCCTCCACCCGGCGCACACCGGAGCCGATCGAGGACTCGCCGAGCAGCTTGACCACGCCGAGCTGGCCGGTGGCGCCGACGTGGGTGCCGCCGCACAGCTCGCGGGAGTAGTCGCTCATCTCGACGACCCGGACCCGGTCGCCGTACTTCTCGCCGAACATGGCCAGCGCGCCCATCTTGAGCGCCTCGTCCAGCGTGGTCTCGAAGTCGCGCACCTGGACGTCGCCGGCCAGGACGGTGTTGACCTCCTCTTCGACCTCGGCCAGCTCGGCCTCGCCGAGCGAGCGCTCGGCGGTGAAGTCGAAGCGGAGCCGGCCCGGCCGGTTCTCCGACCCGGCCTGCCCGGCGGAGGGGCCGAGCGCGTTGCGGAGCGCGGAGTGGATGAGGTGGGTCGCCGAGTGCGAGCGGGAGACCGAGGCGCGGCGGTCGGTGTCGATGGCCGCGCGGACGGAGTCGTCCACCACCAGCTCGCCGCTGCGCACCGTGCCGCGGTGCACGAACAGTCCGGGCAGCGGCTTCTGCACGTCGTCGACGTCGACGACGCCGCGGCCGTCGGCCTCGATCACGCCCTTGTCCGCGAGCTGGCCGCCGGACTCCCCGTAGAACGGGGTGCGGTCCAGCACGATCTCCACCTGCTCGCCGGTCCGGGCCGCGCCGACCGCCTCACCGTCCACGATCAGGCCGAGGACGCGCGCCTCGTTCTCGTGGTCGGTGTAGCCGAGGAACTCGGTGGCGCCGGAGGCGTCCAGCAGCCGCGCGTAGACGCCGATGTCGGCGTTGCCGAGCTTCTTGGCCTTGGCGTCGCGCTTGGCGGTCTCCTTCTGCCGGGTCATCAGCTCGGTGAAGGCGTTCTCGTCGACCTGGAGGCCCTGCTCGGCGGCCATCTCCAGGGTGAGGTCGATGGGGAAGCCGTAGGTGTCGTGCAGCTGGAAGGCGTCGGCGCCGGAGAAGGTGCCGCCGCCGGCCGCGCGGGTGCGCTCGGCGGCCCGGTTGAACAGGGCGGTGCCGGAGCGCAGGGTGTCGGCGAAGTTCTTCTCCTCGGTGTCGATGACGCCGAAGATGACCTGGGCCTTGTCCAGCAGGTCGGGGTAGATGTCCTTCATCGCGTCGATGCTGACCTCGGTCAGCTCGTGCAGGAAGGCGGCCTCGGTGCCGGAGAGCAGCCGCAGGTTGCGGATGGACCGGCGGAGGATGCGGCGCAGCACGTAGCCGGCCTTCTCGTTGCCGGGCCGGACCCCGTCGCCGACCAGCATCACCGCGCTGCGCACGTGGTCGGCGACCACCCGGAGCATGACGTCCTGCTGGGCGTCGTCCCCGTAGCGGGTGCCGGTGAGCTCGGCGGCCCGGTGCAGCACGCGCCCGATGATGTCGGTCTCGTAGATGTTGTCGACGCCCTGCAGGACCGCGGCGAGGCGCTCCAGGCCCAGGCCGGTGTCGATGTTCTTCTTCGGCAGCTCGCCGAGGATCGGGTAGTCCTTGCCGGACCCCTCCCCCCGCTCGTACTGCATGAAGACGAGGTTCCAGATCTCGATGTAGCGGTTCTCGTCGGCCTCCGGGCCGCCCTCGGCCCCGTACTCCGGGCCGCGGTCGTAGAAGATCTCCGAGCAGGGGCCGCAGGGGCCGGGGACCCCCATGTCCCAGTAGTTCTCCTCTTTGCCCATGCGCTGGATGCGCTCGGGGCGGACGCCGACCTCGTCCCGCCAGATCGCGGCGGCCTCGTCGTCGTCGAGGTAGACCGTGACCCACAGCCGGTCCGGGTCGATGCCGAAGCCGCCCTGCTCGACCGGGGTGGTGACCAGCTCCCAGGCCAGCGGGATGGCCCGCTCCTTGAAGTAGTCGCCGAAGGAGAAGTTGCCGAGCATCTGGAAGAAGGTGGCGTGCCGGGAGGTCTTGCCGACCTCCTCGATGTCCTTGGTCCGGATGCACTTCTGCACGCTGGTGGCGGTGGCGTGCGGGGGCGTGCGCTGCCCCAGGAAGTAGGGCTTGAACGGCACCATGCCGGCCGGGACCAGCAGCAGGGTGGGGTCCTCTGCGATCAGGCTCGCGGAGGGGACGACGGTGTGTCCGTTCTTCTCGAAGAATGCGAGGAAGCGGCGCGCGATTTCTGCCGTCTCCATCAGGGGCCGTCCTTCTTCTCGGGCGCGTCGTGGGCGCCGTGCGGTTCGATCAACGGCCGTGCCGGCCCTCCGGGGGGTGGGAGCGCGGGTCTGCCGTGGCTCTTCCGAGGAGCGGCGTAGAGGCGGCGCAGCTCGGCCTCCCGCTCCTCGGTGGCGGCGTGGACGTCCTCGTTGAACTCGCGCAGCGCGGCACGGTAGTCGGCGATCCGCCCCTCGACGCGGCCGGCGATGCCGTCCGGGCTCCACGCACGGGCCGTGCGGTTGAGCCTGTGGACAACATACCCGCCGAGGGCGGCACCTGCGACAAGATAAGCGAGCCTGCGGATCATCGCCGCTCTCTCCTCCTCCGGGTGCGCACCAGCGCGAGCGCCTTGCGCCGCCCCACGACCCGCCGCACCCCGTAGGAGAAGGAGGCGAGCTTCACCAGCGGCCCGGTCACCACCGAGCGGGTCAGCGCCGTCATGGTGGACAGGTCCTCGGTCGTGGTGGCCACGTTCGCGGTGATCTCCTCGACGCGCTCCAGCGAGGCGTCGGTGCGCTCGACCGTCGCGGCGACGTCGTCCAGCAGCGGCCGGGAGCGCTCGCCGAGCTCCCGGACCACCTTGGTGGTCTCGGAGAGCAGGCGGGTCAGCTTCACCAGGGCCACGCAGAGGAAGGCCACCAGGACGGTCCAGACCACCGCCGCGATGAGGGCGGCGAGCTCTCCTCCGGTCAGCATGCGGGCTCCCTAGGGCGGTTCAGGGGAGTTCGGGGAACGAACGGGGGCACGAGGGCGCACCCGGGATTCGGATATCCGAATGGGGACGACCCTATCGCGTCCGGCGGGGCCCCGCCCCGCTTCCCCGCCCCTGGGGCCCGGCCGGGCCCCAGGGGCGGGGCCGGGGCGCGGGGCGGCCCCGGTCCGGCCGGGCCCGCCGGGCCCGGGGCTCCCTTTCCGCCCGGTTCCTCTACCATTGCGCCGCGACCCCCTCGGGAACCACCCCACCGTCAGACAGGACCCCCATGAGCCGACGCTCCCAGCACGAGATGTCCGTCCTGGTACCGCCGAACATGGGCGGCCTCTCCTCGGGGGACCCGCGGCGCATCGGCCCCTACCTGGTCATCGGCCGGATCGGCGGCGGCGGGACGGGCACCGTCTACGCCGCGGTGGACCCGATGGGCGGGGAGGACCCGCTGGCCGCGGTGAAGGTGCTGACCTCCCCCGTGCTGGCCGACCCCGGCAGCCGCGCCCGGCTCCGCGAGCGGCTGCAGGCGGTGGCCGGGGCCGACGGCCGGATCTTCGTGCCCCCGGTGCGGCACGACGCCGACGCCGACCCCCCGTGGCTGGCGATGCCCTACATTTCGGGCATCCCCCTCGCCGCCTACATCCGCCGCCGCGGCCCGATGGGGAGCGGCCGGCTGCTGGCGCTGGCCGCCGGCCTCGCCGAGGGGCTGCTGGCGCTGCACCGGAACGGCGTGGCCCACGGCGACCTGAAGCCGGGCTGCGTGCTCATCGGCGCGAGCGGACCGCGCATCCTGGACTGCGCGCTGCCCGGCGACGAGGAGCACCTGCGGCGCACCGCGGGCGTCTGGCTCAGCCCGGAGCGGCACCGGGGCACCGAGCCCTCCCCCGCGGCCGACGTGTTCTCCTGGGGCGCGGTGATGGCCTTCGCCGCCACCGGCCGGCTCCCGTTCGGCCTGGGCGAGCCGGAGGAGCTGGCCCGGCGGGTGCAGGAGGAGGAGCCGGTGCTGGACGGCGCCCCGGCGTCGCTGGTGCCGCTGCTGCAGCGGACGCTGGACAAGGACCCGGAGCGGCGGCCGTCGGTGCGCGAGCTGATGGGCGCGGCGATCGCGGTCTGGGAGGAGGAGGACCGGGCCGACGCCGCGAGCGGGGTCAAGGGCACCGCGATCACCAAGGTGCTCTCCCGGGAGTGGCAGGGCGTGGTGGAGCCGGCCCGGCTCCCCCGGGTGATCCACCTGGACGAGGGCGGGATGCGCCCCCGCGGCCGGACGCCGCTGCTGGTCGGCGCGGCCGCCCTGGCGCTGGTGCTGGTCGGCGGGGGCGCCTGGGCGGCGCTGTCCGCGCTCGGCGGCGGCTCCGCACCGCCCGAGGGGGCCGGGGGCGCCTCGGCCTCACCGTCCGCCTCCCCCGCCGAGGAGGAGCCCCGGGTGGAGACGGTCCGCTTCGACCCCGCGGCGCAGCGGAACCCGGTGGACGGCCCGTGGACGTTCACCCCGGTGCGGCAGGCCGAGGGCATGGAGCCGCCGGAGGGGGTGCTGCTCTCCCCGGACACCTGGAGCGGCTACTGGACCGACGCGGGGTCCGAGCCGGAGGAGGCGGTGATCGCCGAGGACGCCGAGGTGCTGTGCGCGAACTTCTGCCGGCCGGGCCCCGGGCACATCGAGGACGGCCGCGGCACCTACGAGATGACCGGCCGGGACTTCATCGACTACCTGGGCTGGGGCCGGGTGGTCATCGCCGAGGTGGAGATCGCCCCGGGCGAGGGCGGCGACCCGGAGATCACCCGGATCACCGAACTCTTCCCCGACCCGGCGGCACCGGCGAACTGACCCGGGCCGCCGCCCCGGCGGAGGCGCGCCCGCCTCCCGGAAAGGCCCCGGGGCGGCCGCTGCAGCGGTCGCCTCAGCGGCGCGGACGGCACGGCCTCTTCCCCCGCGGCACCGCGCCCCGCCCCGGCCGCCCGAAGGCGACGGGAAAGCGCTGCGCCCCCGCGGGGACGGAGCCGCCGGTGCGCCCGAGCCCCTGCGGCCGGGCAGAGCGCCGCGCAACGGGGCGGCCGGCGCGGCCGGGCCTCTTCCCGGAGGCGCCCTGCCCGCCCGGCCGCCTCGGAGCGCTGCGGCGGGGCCGGGGCGCCCCTCCCCGCCGGCCCCGGGAGGCCGTGCGGGCGGGCGCCTCCGCCTCGCACCGGCCGGTGACCGGCCCTGCCCCCGTACGTCCGGGGGCCGGGCGGCGGGAGACCGCCCCGGGGGCGCCGGGGCGGCGGCTCCCCGCCGCGCGGCCGGAGGAGTCCGCCGCTCTCTCGTGCGGGTGCGGCTAGGAGGGCTCCGGCCCGGCCTCGCGGCGGCGCTGGACCTCCTTGATCCGCTGCAGGACCTCGCCGTAGCGGCGCTCCGCGCCGTGGGCGGTGGGACGGTAGTAGTCCCGGCCGTCCAGGCCGTCCGGGGCGTACTGCTGGGCGACGACCCCGCCGGGGAAGTCGTGCGCGTACCGGTAGCCCTTGCCGTGGCCGAGCGACTCGGCGCCCTTGTAGTGGCCGTCGCGCAGGTGGAGCGGGACCGGGCCGGCCCGGCCGGCGCGCACGTCGGACAGGGCCTCGTCGATGGCGGTGATCACCGCGTTGGACTTCGGGGCCAGGGCGATGTGCAGCACCGCCTGGGCGAGGTTGATCCGCGCCTCGGGCAGGCCGATCAGGTCCACCGCCTGGGCCGCGGCGACCGCCGCCTGCAGCGCGCCCGGGTCGGCCAGGCCGACGTCCTCGCTGGCGTGCACCACGATCCGGCGGGCGATGAACCGGGGGTCCTCGCCCGCCTCGATCATCCGGGCCAGGTAGTGCAGGGCCGCGTCCGGGTCGCTGCCGCGCATGCTCTTGATGAACGCGCTGACCACGTCGTAGTGCTGGTCCCCGGAGCGGTCGTAGCGGACCGCGTGCCGGTCGACGGCGCGCTCCAGGTCGGCCAGGGTGATCTCGGAGCGGCCGCCGGCCACCAGCGAGGCGGCCTCCAGGTAGGTGAGCGACCGGCGGGCGTCGCCGCCGGCCAGCCGGACCAGGTGCTCCTCCGCCTCGGCGGCCAGGGTGTGCCGGCCGGCCAGGCCGCGCTCGTCGGTGAGCGCCCGGTGCAGCACGCCGCGGACGTCCTCGTCGTCCAGCGACTCCAGGGTGAGCAGCAGCGAGCGGGAGAGCAGCGGGCTGACCACGGAGAAGAACGGGTTCTCGGTGGTGGCGCCGATGAAGCTGACCCAGCGGTTCTCCACCGCGGGCAGCAGCGCGTCCTGCTGGGTCTTGCTGAACCGGTGCACCTCGTCGACGAAGAGCAGGGTGCGGGTGCCGTGCATGCCCATCCGCCGCTTGGCCTCGTCGATGACCCCGCGGACGTCCTTCACCCCGGCGCTGACCGCGGACAGCTCGACGAACCGCCGGTCGGTGGCCCGGCTGACCACGGTGGCCAGGGTGGTCTTGCCGGTCCCCGGCGGCCCCCAGAGGAAGAGCGACATCGGGGCGTCGTCCTCGACCAGGCGGCGCAGCGGGCTCCCGGCGCCGAGCAGGTGGCGCTGGCCGGCGACCTCGTCGAGGGTGTGCGGGCGCATCCGCACCGCGAGCGGCTCCTGCCCCCGCTGGGCTTCGGCCCCGGCGTCGTCGAACAGTGTTTCGGACACGGCTCCACAGTACCGGCGCCGCGGCCGGGCGGCCGCCGGTCGGCGCGGACGGGTGCGGGCCGGACGGATGCGGGCCGGACCGGCTCGGTCCAGCCGGGCCGGCGGGAGGGGCGGCCGACCGGGCCGGGCAGGCGCGGACCGGGCCGGGCGGGCGCGGACCGGGCCGGGCGGGCGCGGACCGGGCCGGGCGGGCGCGGACCGGGCCGGGCGGAGCCGAACCGGCTCAGTCCAACCGGGTCGGCGGGAAGGACCGCCGACCGGGCGCGGGCCGGGCCGGTGCGGTGCGGGCGGGCGCGGGCCGGGCCGGGCCGGGCCGGTGCAGTCCGGGCGGGCGCGGGCCGGCTCAGTCCAGCCGGGCGAGCAGGATGGCGATGTCGTCGCTGCGGCCCGCCGGGGCGAGCGCGGCCAGGGAGGTGGCGGCGGCGTGCACGTCGGGGGCCATGGTGTGCAGCGCGTCGCCGACCGCGGCGATCCCGTCGTCCATCGCGACCTCGGAGCTCTCCACCAGCCCGTCGGAGCACATCAGCAGGGTCTCCCCCGGGTTGAGCACCCGGGTGGTGACGGCGTACTTGCTGTCGCCGTCCACCCCGACCGGAGGGCCGGTCTCCGGTTCCCAGACCAGGTAGCCCTCCTCGGTGGCGATGACCGCCGGCGGCTGGCCCGCCCAGGCGGCCTGCATCTGCCCGGTCTCCAGGTCCAGCACCAGGTAGCCGCAGGTGGCGAAGACGATCTCGCCGGTCTCGGTGAGCAGCCGGTTGGTCTCGGCCAGCACCACGCCGGGGTCGATCTGGGTGGTGGCGTAGGCGCGGAAGGCCACCCGGATCTGGCCCATGGCCGCGGCGGCCTCCACCCCGTGGCCCTGCACGTCGCCGACGACCAGGCCCACCCGCCGCTCGGGCAGCCGGATCACGTCGTAGAAGTCCCCGCAGACCCGCCAGCCCGCGCGGGCCGGCAGGTAGCGCACCGCGATGTCGATCCCGGAGACCTCGGGGATCTGCGGCGGCAGCATGCGCCGCTGCACCTCGTCGGCGAGCTCCAGTTCGGCCTGCTGGCGCTGGACCCGCTGCAGGGCCTGGCCGGCCAGGCCGGCGAGGGTGAGCATCAGCGCCCGCTCGTCCGGGGTGGCGTGGTGCGGCTGGTTCCAGGCGACCTGCCAGACGCCCAGCGCCACCCGGCGGTCGCCGAAGATCGGCACAGTGGCCCAGGACTGGGCGCTGGTGTGGGCGAGGATCCCGGCGACGGCGGGGAACCGCTCCAGGATCTCCGCACGGCTCTCGAAGAAGCGCGGCTGGCGGTCCTGGACCACCGCGCCCATCGGGTAGGAGGTGTCGGAGGCGTCGCGGCCGTCGATCATCGGCGCGGTCCCGGTGTGCTGGGCGCTGCTCGGGTAGGAGCGGAGCAGGCCGTCCTCGACCAGCATCACCCCGGCGGCGCTGCCGCCGAAGATCGGCACGAACTCCTCGGCGAGCAGCCCGGTGACCTCGTCCACGGTGGTGGCCGAGACCAGTTTGGCGGCCAGTTCGGTGACCTGCCGGCCCTGTGCGGCCTCGATCCGGCGCCGGTCGGCGAGCCTGCGGATGAGCTGGACGTGCTCGGTGACGTCGTCGATGACCCCGACCAGGCGGGCGTCCTCGGAGCCGCCGATGAACCGGGCCTTGGCGTGCAGCACCCGCTCGTCGCCGAACCGGTCGGTCATCCGGAACCGCTGCTCGTAGTCGCGGCCCTGCTTGGAGGCCTCCATCGCGTCGCGCACCCGGGCGATGTCGTCCCGGTGCACCCGGGCCAGGCAGTCCTCCAGGCTGCGGGCGTCCCCGGTGAGCGTCCGGCCCAGCGGCGAGGGGCCGAACAGCTCGCGGAGCCGCCCGGTGCGCAGGTCCAGGCTCCACAGCGCGGTGTCGGAGCCGGCGGTGCGCAGCTCGGTGATGGCGCGGAGCACCTCCTCGTCGCGCATCGCCTCCTGGAGCATGACCACCGCGGCGGGGCCCTCCGAGCCGTTCCCGGGCAGGGCGCGGCCGCGCACCGCCATCCGGCGGCGCTCGCCGTCGACGCCGAGCAGGGCGAGGGTGCGCGGCCGGGGCTCGGTCTGCTCGAAGGCGTCGCGGTGCAGGTCCCAGCCGCGGCCGCAGTCGGCCTCGGTGAGCAGGTCCGGCCAGGTGCGGCCGGACAGCTCCGCCTCGGAGCGCCCGGTCAGCGCGGTGAGCGCCCGGTTGGCCAGCAGGATGGAGCCGGACCGGTCGACCACCGCCATCGCGGCGGGCGCACCGTCGAAGGCCGCGGCGACCGTCCGGTCGGCGCCGCGCTCGTCCTGGCGGGCGGCCGGCGGCTCTGCGCGCCCCTCCGCTGAGCCGGTTGTGCGGTTCACGAGTTGTTTCAATCCCTGCTGTCGATCCGACGCGTATGCCGAACCGGCGTCCTCCCGTCGAGCTTCCGATTCGGCCCAGTTTAGCGAGGGGTACCCCCTCCGCGGGTAGTGGAAAGCGCCCCTTCCGCGACCGGTGTGCGGCGCCGCCTCCGGGAATGGCGGGCGGCGCCGGGACGCGGAGGGGCGTGGTGCCCGCGGCCGTCCGCGGCGCCCCGCCGTTCCCCTCGTGCACCGGCGGCGGCGCCCTCCCCGCGGATCCGCGGTCCGGCACCACCGTATGCGACCGGGGCCGTTCCACGCCTCCCCCACCGCTCGCGCCGAGTCGCCCCGATCGCCGAGAACCGGATTCCGGAGTGGAAAACACCCGGGAGAACGGCCGAAACCGGACGTGTCGCGACCGATTCCGTCGCCGTTCCGCTATTCCCCGCGCCGCTCCCGAAATTGCCGAACTACCATCCCTGAATCGGACTTTTAACCAGAAATGGAAAACCGGGGCCGCCGTCGGCGGCCCCGGTCGGTGCGCTCCGGAGGGCCGCCGCGCGGCGGCCCGGGAGGGCTACTCCTTCTTCTCCCCGGCGTCCTGCTCGGGGTCGTGGTCGATGCCGGCCTCGGCGCGCTGCGCCGGGGTGATCGGCGTCGGCGCGCCGGTCAGCGGGTCGCCGCCGGAGGCCGTCTTGGGGAACGCGATGACGTCGCGGATCGACTCGCCGCCGGTGAGCAGGGTGATGATGCGGTCCCAGCCGAAGGCGATGCCGCCGTGCGGGGGCGGGCCGAAGGCGAAGGCGTCCAGCAGGAAGCCGAACTTGGACCGGGCCTCCTCCGGGCTGATGCCCAGGGTGGTGAAGACCCGCTCCTGCACCTCGGGGCGGTGGATGCGGATCGAGCCGCCGCCGATCTCCGAGCCGTTGCAGACCATGTCGTAGGCGTAGGCCAGCGCGTTGCCCGGGTCCTTGTCGAACTCCTCGGCCCACTCCGGCTTGGGGCCGGTGAACGGGTGGTGCACCGAGGTCCAGCCGCCCTCGCCGTCCTCCTCGAACATCGGGGCGTCGACCACCCACAGGAAGGACCACTGCGACTCGTCGATCAGGTCGAGCCGGCGGCCGATCTCCAGCCGGGCCGCGCCGAGCAGCTCCTGGGAGGCGCGGCGCTCGCCGGCCGCGAAGAAGACCGCGTCGCCGGGCTCGGCGCCGACCTTGCCGGCCAGCCCGGACCGCTCGGCCTCGGAGAGGTTCTTGGCGACCGGGCCGCCCAGCGAGCCGTCCGGCTGCACCAGCACGTAGGCCAGGCCCCTGGCGCCGCGCGCCTTGGCCCAGTCCTGCCAGCCGTCGAGCTCGCGGCGGGTCTGCGAGGCGCCGCCGGGCATCACCACCGCGCCCACGTAGGGCGCCTGGAAGACCCGGAAGGAGGTGTCGGCGAAGAAGTCGGTCAGCTCGGTGAGCTCCACCCCGAACCGGAGGTCCGGCTTGTCCGAGCCGTAGCGGGACATCGCCTCGGCGAACGGCATCCGGGGCAGCGGCAGCGGGACCTCGTAGCCCAGCACCTCGCTCCAGAGCCGGGAGACGATCCGCTCGCCGACGGCGATGACGTCCTCCTGGTCGACGAAGCTCATCTCGATGTCGATCTGGGTGAACTCCGGCTGCCGGTCGGCGCGGAAGTCCTCGTCGCGGAAGCAGCGCGCGATCTGGTAGTACCGCTCCAGCCCGCCGACCATGAGCAGCTGCTTGAACAGCTGGGGCGACTGGGGCAGCGCGTACCAGTTGCCGGGCTGCAGCCGCACCGGGACCAGGAAGTCGCGGGCGCCCTCCGGGGTGGAGCGGGTCAGGTAGGGCGTCTCCACGTTGGTGAAGTCCAGCTCCCGCATGACGTCGTGCACCGTGTAGGTGGCCGTGGAGCGGACGCGCAGCGCGTCGGCCAGCTCGGGGCGGCGCATGTCCAGGTAGCGGTAGCGCAGCCGGGTCTCCTCGGCGATCTCCTGCGAGCCGTCCAGCGGGAACGGCAGCGGCGCCGCCGGGCTGAGCACCTCGGTCTCCGAGGCGGTGACCTCGACCGCGCCGGTGGGGATCTCCGGGTTCTCGTTGCCCTCCGGGCGGATCCGCACCGAACCGGTGACCTTGATGCAGTACTCGGCCCGCAGGTCGTGGGCGAGGTCGTCCTCGCGGACCACGACCTGGACGACGCCGGAGGCGTCGCGCAGGTCGAGGAAGACCACGCCGCCGTGGTCGCGGCGGCGGGCCACCCATCCGGCGAGGACGACGGTCTCGTCTGCATGCTCGGCGCGGAGCGCGCCGGCGTCATGCGTGCGGATCAACGGGGTTCTCCTTGATCTGGGATCTATCGGCGGCGAAGGGCCGCGGCGACGGCCCTTCCATCATGCCTGACGTGCACGGGGACCCGGTCCGCCGGTGGGCGGGCCGGTCAGCGGCCGCCGCTATCTCGGACGTCGCGCAGGAACGGGTTGGTCGCCCGCTCCCGGCCGATGGTGGTGCGCGGGCCGTGCCCGGGGAGCACCTCGGTCTCGTCCGGCCTGCTCAGGCAGGTGCGCTCCAGGCTGCGCAGGATCTCGGCGTGGTCGCCGCCGGGGAAGTCGGTGCGGCCGATGGAGCCGGCGAACAGCAGGTCCCCGGTGAACAGCACGTCGGGCTCGCCGTCCCCGGTCTCCAGGGCGTAGGCGACCGAGCCGGGGGTGTGCCCGGGGGCGTGGTGCACGGTGACCGGCAGCCCCGCGTGGTCGGTCCGGAGGCCGTCGGAGGCCTCGGCCAGCCGCTTCGGCTCGCCCGGGGCGCCGCCCGGGATGAGCGCGGACAGCTGCGCGGCCAGCGCCGGGTCGAGCCCGGCGGCCGGGTCGGTGAGCAGGGCCCGGTCGGCCGGGTGCAGCAGGACGGGCACGTCGTAGGCGTCGCCCACCTGCGCGGCCGACCAGACGTGGTCGAAGTGGCCGTGGGTGAGCAGCACCGCCGCCGGGGTGAGCCGGTGCTCGGCGAGCAGCGCCTCCAGCGGTTCGGCGGCCTGCTGCCCGGGGTCGACGACGACGCACTCGGCCCCCGCCGCGGGCGCGGCCACATAGCAGTTCGCGGCGAGCGGGCCGGCGGGGAAGGCGGCGATGAGCACGATGGTCGGCGACCTCGCTTCCGGGTGTCCTCACTGGGTTGTCGAGCGGCCGCTCCGAGCCTACCGACGCCGCCCGCCTGCGGCGAACCGTTTCCGGCGCCGCCCGGCGACCCGTTGATCACCATTAGGTCACCGGGGGCCGCACCGCCCTTTCACCATGGGCCCCGCGGTGCCATATTGGTCGGCGTCGGTATCCCGCCCACCGTACGGATATCGTGCATAGTCACGGCGGTGGCCGCGGACGCGACCGCCCGGACGACACCGGACCCGGCCGAACCCGGCCGGGCTCATCACAGCTGGAGGACACGGTGACCACCGACCCCTGGGGCCGCGTAGACGACGACGGCACGGTCTACGTGCGCACGAGCGAGGGCGAGCGTGTCGTGGGGTCTTGGCAGGCGGGCGCGCCGGAGGAGGCCCTGGCCTTCTTCCGCCGCAAGTACGACTCGCTGGTGACCGAGGTCGAACTGCTGGAGAAGCGGCTGCGCACCACCGACCTGTCCGCCGCCCAGGCGCTGGCCGGGGTGGACAAGCTGCGCGCCGCGGTTCGCGAGGCGCACGCCGTCGGCGACCTGGAATCGCTGCTGCGCCGGCTGGACGCGCTGGCCGAGCGGGCCGAGGAGCGCAAGGTCGAGCAGAAGCACGCCCAGGAGCAGGCCCGCACCCAGGCCCGCGAGGTCAAGGAGCGCATCGTCGCCGAGGCCGAGCGGGTGGCCGAGGAGACCACGCACTGGAAGTCCGGCGCCGAGCGGATGCGCGCGCTGATCGACGAGTGGAAGGCGGCGCCCCGCGCCGACCGGCCCACCGAGCAGGCGCTGTGGAAGCGGATGTCCGCCGCGCGCAACTCCTTCTCCAAGCGGCGCAAGGCCTACTTCGCCGGGCTGGACGCCCAGCGCGAGGAGGTCCGCGAGGCCAAGGAGCGGATCGTGGCGGAGGCCGAGGAGCTCACCGGCTCCACCGAGTGGGGCCCCACCTCGGGCCGCTACCGCGAGCTGATGCAGCGCTGGAAGGCCAGCGGCCGCGCCGACCGGGCCAGCGAGGACCGGCTGTGGGCCCGGTTCAAGGCCGCCCAGGACTCCTTCTTCCAGGCCCGCAACGCGGTGTTCGCCGAGCGCGACGCCGAGCTTCGGGTGAACGCCGAGGCCAAGGAGAAGATCCTGGCCGAGGCCGAGCAGGAGCTGCCGTCCATCTCCGACCCGCGCAGGGCCCGCGCCCGGCTCCGGGACTACCAGGAGGCCTGGGAGGAGGCCGGCCAGCTGCCCCGGGACTCCCGGGACCGCCTGGAGGGCGCCTTCCGCCGGATCGAGGAGGAGGTGCGCCGCGCCGAGGAGAAGGAGTGGCGGCGCACCAACCCGGAGGCCCGGGCGCGCGCCCAGGCCACCGTGGACCAGCTCCGCGGCTCCCTGGAGGACATGGAGAAGAAGCTGGACAAGGCGCGCGCCGCCGGCGACGACCGGAAGGTGCGCGACCTGGAGGACGGCATCGCCACCCGGCGCTCCTGGCTGCAGGAGGCCGAGAAGGCGCTGGAGGAGATGAGCTGACGGCGCCGCGCGCCGCAGCACCCGGGCCCTCGCCGCATGCGGCGGGGGCCCGCTCCGTTTCCCCGCTCCCGCACCCCGCGGCCCCTGGTGCGGAGGGGCGGGCAGGGGCCGGACCGGCGGGCACCGGCCGAATCCGAGCGGCCGCCCGCGGCCCGGTGCGCCGACCGCGGGCCGAGCGCCTTCCGGTCTGGCGAGGGCGCCTTGCACCCCGGCGGAACCGCCCGGCCGGTCCGCGGAGGCTCCGCCCCGTCCGGCCCGACCCCGCCGATCGGATGCGCCGAGGCGTCCGGGCCGGCGCGCCGCGGGCCTTCGGGCCGGGCCTGCGCGCCCGCTCGGCCCAGGGCGGGCGGGTCTCGGCGGCGGTCAGGTCTTGGCGACGCTGAGCAGGACCACCGAGTCCTCCAGGGCGCGCAGGCCGTGCTTCTCCTCGGGGACGATGAGCATGTCGCCGGTGCGGCCCTCCCAGGAGTCCGCCTCGGTGGTCAGCTCCACCCGGCCGCGGAGCACCGCGACCGTGGCGTCCCCCGGGTTGGGGTGGTCCCCCAGCGCGCTTCCGGCGGTGAGCGCGATCAGGGTCTGGCGCAGGGTGCGCTCGTGGCCGCCGTAGACCGTCTCGGCGCTGCGCCCCGACGCGGCACCCGCCGCCTGCTCCAGGTGCCGCCGGGCCAGCGCGTCCAGTGAGAACTTCCTCATGGCAGCAGTCTGCCGGTCCGCGGCCCGGGCGCCTAGCACCCCGGCCCGCGCGGTACCGCCGCACCGCCCGCGGCGGGGCGCCCGGAGGCCGGCGCTCCGGCCGCGGATCCCCCTGCCTGCGGGCCTCCGGCGGTCAGTTCTTCAGCCGGTAGACGTCGTAGACGCCGTCCACCCCGCGCACCGCCTTGAGCACGTGGCCCAGGTGGGTGGGGTCGGCCATCTCGAAGGTGAACCGGCTCAGCGCGACCCGGTCCCTGCTGGTCTGCACGGTCGCCGACAGGATGTTGACGTGCTGGTCGGAGAGGACCCGGGTGATGTCGGAGAGCAGCCGGGACCGGTCCAGCGCCTCCACCTGCAGGGCGACCAGGAACATGGAGGACTCCCCCGGGCGCCACTCCACGTCGACCATCCGCTCCGGGTCCAGGGCCCGGGTGTTGACGCAGTCCCTGCGGTGCACCGACACCCCGTTGCCGCGGGTGACGAAGCCGACGATCGGGTCGCCCGGCACCGGGGTGCAGCACCGGGAGAGCCGGACCCACACGTCCGGGTCGCCCTCGACGACCACACCGGACCCGCCGGCCGGGCGGCGCCGCGGCGGGGCCTGGGTGGGCAGCGCCGACTCGGCGATGTCCTCCTCGGCGCTCTCGATGCCGCCGAGCGACTCCACCAGCTTCTGCACCACGCTCTGCGCGCTGACGTGGTTCTCCCCCACCGCAGCGTAGAGCGCGTCCACGTCGGAGTAGCGCAGGTCGCGGGCGAGCGCGATCAGCGCTTCGCCGCTGAACAGCCGCTTGATCGGCAGCTCCTGCTTGCGCATCACCCGGGCGATGGCGTCCTTGCCCTGCTCGATCGCGGCCTCGCGGCGCTCCTTGGTGAACCACTGCCGGATCTTGTTCCGGGCCCGCGCGCTCTTGACGAAGTTGAGCCAGTCCCGGCTCGGCCCGGCGTCGGGCGCCTTGGAGGTGAGGATCTCCACCGTCTCGCCGTTGCTCAGCTCGCTCTCCAGCGAGACCAGCCGCCCGTTCACCCGGGCGCCGACGGTGTGGTGGCCGACCTCGGTGTGCACCGCGTAGGCGAAGTCGACCGGGGTGGCGCCCTGCGGCAGCGAGATGACGTCGCCCTGCGGGGTGAAGACGAAGACCTCCTGCACCGACAGGTCGAAGCGGAGCGACTCCAGGAACTCGCCGGGGTCCTTGGTCTCCTGCTGCCAGTCGATGAGCTGGCGCAGCCAGGCCATGTCGCCGGCGCCCTTGGCCTTGCCGCCCTCCTTGCCGGAGACCCGGTCCTCCTTGTACTTCCAGTGCGCGGCGATGCCGTACTCGGCGCGCCGGTGCATGGCGCGGGTGCGGATCTGCAGCTCCACCGGGTTGCCGGAGGGCCCGATGACCGTGGTGTGCAGCGACTGGTACATGTTGAACTTCGGCATCGCGATGTAGTCCTTGAACCGGCCGGGGACCGGGTTCCACCGCGCGTGGATCGTGCCGAGCGCCGCGTAGCAGTCGCGGACGCTGTCCACCAGCACCCGCACCGCGACGAGGTCGTAGATCTCGTCGAAGCCGCAGTTGCGGGCGATCATCTTCTGGTAGATCGAGTAGTAGTGCTTGGGCCGGCCGCGCACCGTGGCCTTGATCCTGGCCTCGCGCAGGTCGGCGGAGACCGCCTCGATGACGTCCTGCAGGTAGATGTCGCGGCGCGGGGCGCGCTCGGCGACCAGGCGGGCGATCTCGTCGAACCGCTTGGGGTAGATGGTCGCGAAGGCGAGGTCCTCCAGCTCCCACTTGATCGTGTTCATGCCCAGGCGGTGGGCGAGCGGGGCGAAGATCTCCAGCGTCTCGCGGGCCTTCTTCTCCCGCTTGGCCTGCGGCAGGTAGCGCAGCGTGCGCATGTTGTGCAGCCGGTCGCAGAGCTTGATCACCAGGACCTTGATGTCGCGGGACATCGCCACGACCATCTTGCGCACCGTCTCGGCCTGGGTGGCCTCGCCGTACTTGACCTTGTCCAGCTTGGTCACGCCGTCGACCAGCTCGGCGATCTCGTCGCCGAAGTCGCCGCGGAGCCGGTCCAGGGTGTAGGGGGTGTCCTCGACGGTGTCGTGCAGCAGCGCCGCCGCCAGGGTGGGCTCCTGCATGCCCAGCTCGGCGAGGATGGTGGCGACCGCGAGCGGGTGCGTGATGTAGGGGTCGCCGCTCTTGCGCTTCTGGTCCCGGTGGTAGTGGGCGGCGACCTCGTAGGCCCGCTCGATCAGCCGCACGTCGACCTTGGGATGCGTCGCCCGGACGGTTTTGATCAGTGGTTCGAGGACCGGGTTCATGGTCACCCCCCGCTGGGCGCCGAGGCGCGCGAGCCTGCGGCGCACACGCACACTGGAGGACGGGCCGGGGCGGGTCTCCGGAGCCGCTTTCGGCTGCTCCGCCCGCTCTTCTCCGGCCTTCTGGGACTCTGCGGGCGCCGCGCCGGGCGCGGCGCCCGCGGGACAGGGCTCGTGCTCGGGCGACCGGTCCAGGACCGCCTCGGTCGGTGTCACCTCGCCTTGCATGGGCATCCCTCCCGCGGCTGTCCCGGGGGCCGTCGGTGCGGGGGTCCGCCCGATCGTCCGGCGACCCGCCGGCCTGTTCGTGCACGAACGGCTCACCTGGTTCAACACGCCTGCACCGGTGGAGTATGCCCGCAAGTGTAATGCCCGGTTCATACGGTATCGCCGCATGTCAGGGCCTTCGGGCGGGCCGCGTGCGCGGCGCGGGTCAGGCGGCGGTGAGCGCGGAGACGTCCACGTCGGTCAGTTTCCCACGGCCGCTGAGGAACCCGAGCTCCAGCAGGACCGAGAATCCAACGACCGTACCACCGGCCTTGCGGACCAGGTCCACCGCGGCCCGTCCGGTGCCGCCGGTGGCCAGGACGTCGTCCACGATCAGCACGCGGTCCCCCGGCGCGATCGCGTCGACGTGCATCTCCACGGTCGCCGTTCCGTACTCCAGATCATAGGACTCGCGGTAGGTCTCGGCGGGCAGTTTCCCCGCTTTGCGCACCGGGACGAAGCCCGCGTCCAGCTCCAGCGCGACCGGTGCGGCGAGGATGAAGCCGCGGGCCTCCAGGCCGACCACCGCGTCGACGCCGCCCGCGCGGTGCGGGTCGGCGAGGGCCGCGACCACCGCGCGCAGCGAGGCCGGGTCGGCCAGCAGCGGGGTGATGTCCTTGAACAGCACCCCCTCGCTGGGGAAGTCGGGGATGTCGCGGATCCCGGCCTTGATCACCGCGTCGAGGTCTGCGTCGGCGGGCATGTCGGTGCGTTCTCTCCTGCTCGTGGGGCGGGGTGCCGGCGGCGCGCGGACGCGCCGCCGGCACCCCCGGTCGCCGCGGGCGCGGCTACTTCTTGTCGCCGGAACCGTCGGAGTCGGAGTCCGAGTCGGATCCGGGGAAGTCCGGGCGGTCCTCGACCGGGGTGTCGTCGCCGGCGCCCGGCTCGGGGACGACCTCGGCGATGCCGGCCTTGAGGATCCGGATCCGCGAGCCGGGGGAGATCTCCAGCTCGACCTCGTTGTCGCGGATCTCGACGACGGTGCCGTAGAAGCCGGCCTGGGTCAGCACCTCCTGGCCGGGGCTCAGCCGGCTCTGCATCTCCATGTGCTGCTTGCGCCGCCGCTGCTGCGGCCGGATGATGAGCAGCCAGAACACGATCACCAGCAGTGCGATCATCAGGATCGACTGCATGGCGCCGCCACCTGCCGCGGCGGACTGGGCGAGAATGATGTTGCCCTGCACGGGGGCGTCCTTCCTGGTGTATTTCGCGGCCGCCGCCGCGCCTTCGGCGGGCGGCGGCTCGGCGTCACGCCGAGTGGGAACGAACGGGTACGCCCCCGCGTTCCCCACCGGCCACCCTATCCCTCCCCGCACCTGGAGAGGCTCCACCGCCCCTCCGCCGGCGGTCTAGGGGGTGAGGCCCTGGGGCGGTTCGACCCCCATGTGCTCCCAGGCCTCGGGGGTGGCGACCCGGCCGCGCGGGGTGCGGGCGATCAGGCCGGCGCGGACCAGGAACGGCTCGGCGACCACCTCGACCGTCTCCGGCTCCTCCCCCACCGACACCGCGAGCGTGGACAGCCCCACCGGGCCGCCGCGGAACCGGCGCAGCAGCGCGTCCAGCACCGCCCGGTCCAGCCGGTCCAGGCCGCGCTCGTCGACCTCGTAGAGGGCCAGCGCGGCGCGGGCCACCCGGAGGTCGAGCCGGCCGTCGCCGCGCACCTCGGCGTAGTCGCGGACCCGGCGCAGCAGCCGGTTGGCGATCCGCGGCGTGCCCCGGGAGCGGCCCGCCACCTCGGCCGCCGCGTCCGCCTCCAGCTCGACGCCGAGCAGCCGCGCCGAGCGGGCCACGATGAGCTCCAGGTCGGCCGCGTCGTAGAAGTCCATGTGCGCGGTGAAGCCGAACCGGTCGCGCAGCGGGGCGGGCAGCAGCCCGGCCCGGGTGGTGGCGCCGACCAGGGTGAACGGGGCGATGTCCAGCGGGATCGCGGTGGCCCCGGGCCCCTTGCCGACCATCACGTCGACCCGGAAGTCCTCCATCGCGACGTAGAGCATCTCCTCGGCGGGGCGGGCCATCCGGTGGATCTCGTCCAGGAAGAGCACCTCGCCCTCCTGCAGGGTGGACAGCACCGCGGCCAGGTCGCCGGAGCGCTCGATGGCAGGCCCGGAGGTGATCCGCAGCGGCGCGCCCAGCTCGGCGGCGACGATCATGGCCAGCGTGGTCTTGCCCAGGCCGGGGCCGCCGGACATCAGGATGTGGTCCGGGGCCCTGCCGCGGTTGCGCGCGCCGCTGAGCACCAGGGAGAGCTGCTCGCGGACCCGGTCCTGGCCGACGAAGTCCTCCAGCAGGCGGGGGCGGAGCGCCCCCTCCAGGTCGCGCTCCTCCAGGTCGGCACCGGGGGAGACGATGCCGCGCTCGTGGTCGTCCATGAGGGGTCGGTGGCTCCTTCTCCGGGGTTCAGGCCCTGCTCAGCTTGCGCAGCGCGGCGCGCAGCAGCGCCGCGACGTCGGGGTCCTCGCCGGTCTGGGGGGCCACCGCGTCCGCGGCGGCCTCGGCGTCCCGGGCCGACCAGCCCAGGCCGGTCAGGCCGGCGACCACCTGCGGGCGCCAGTGCGCGGGCGCCCGCGGCGCGGCAGCGGCCGGGCCGTCCTCCATCGCGCCGGACGGGTCGCCGAGCTTGTCCCGCAGCTCCAGCACGATGCGCTGGGCGCCCTTGCGGCCGATGCCCGGGACGGCGGTGAGCGCGGCGGTGTCCTCGGCGGCCACGGCCTTGCGCAGCGCCTCGGGGGTGTGCACCGCCAGCATCGCCAGGGCCAGCCGGGGGCCGACGCCGGAGGCGGTCTGCAGCCGCTCGAAGACGTCCCGCTCGTCGGCGTCGGCGAAGCCGTAGAGGGTGAGCGAGTCCTCCCGGACCACCAGCGAGGTGGCGACGGTGGCGGTCTCCCCCACCCGGAGCCGGGCCAGGGTGGCCGGGGTGCACTGCACGGTCATGCCCACCCCGCCGACGTCGATGACGGCGGTACCGCCGCCGCGGCCGGCCACCCGGCCGGTCAGGAACGCGATCACGGGCGCGGACCCCTCCCCTGCCCGCGCGAGGCGCGGGCCAGCTCGACCTTGCGGGCGAATTCCCGGGTGGCGCGGGCGACCCGGTCCTGGGCCCCGCCGCGCCAGATGTGGCAGATGGCCAGTGCGACGGCGTCCGCGGCGTCGGCCGGCTTCGGCGGGCCCTCCAGGCGGAGGATGCGCGCCACCATGGCGCCCATCTGCGCCTTGTCGGCGCGGCCGCTGCCGGTGATGGCGGCCTTGGCCTCGCTGGGGGTGTGCAGCGCCACCGGCAGGCCGCGGCGCGCCGCGCACACCATGGCGATCCCGCTGGCCTGCGCGGTGCCCATCACGGTGCTCAGGTTGTGCTGGGCGAAGACCCGCTCCACCGCGACGGCGTCGGGCTCGTAGGCGTCCAGCCACTCCTCGATGCCGCGCTCGATGCCGAGCAGCCGCAGCGGGAGGTCGGTCCCGTGGTCGGTGCGGATCGCGTCGGCGCCGAGCAGTTCGAGCCGCCGCCCGACGGCCCCCTCGACGACTCCGACCCCGCACCGGGTCAGCCCGGGGTCGATCCCCAGCACCCGCACCTCGTGTCCCCCTCCTCGAACGCCCGTTCGCAGAGTACCGAGCCTATACGACGGCGGCCCCGCCACCGCGCCGGTGGCAGGGCCGTGCCGTACTGCGGACCTCAGCCGATCTTCTCCATCACCTCGTCGGGGATGTCGGCGTTGGTGTAGACGTTCTGCACGTCGTCGGAGTCCTCCAGCACGTCGACCACGCGCAGCACCTTCTTGGCGTCCTCCTCGCCCAGCGGGATCTCCATGCTGGGCAGGAAGGAGGTCTCGGCGGACTCGTAGTCGATGCCGGCCTCCTGCAGGGCGGTGCGGACCGCGACCAGGTCGGAGGCCTCGCTGACCACCTCCCAGGACTCGCCGAGGTCGTTGACGTCCTCCGCGCCGGCCTCCAGGGCGGCCAGGGTGACGTCGTCCTCGGTGGCGCTCTCCTTGGAGACCAGCACCACGCCCTTACGGTTGAACAGGTAGGACACCGAGCCGGCGTCGGCCATATTGCCGCCGTTGCGGGTGACCGCGACGCGCACCTCGGAGGCGGCGCGGTTGCGGTTGTCGGTCAGGCACTCCACCAGGAGCGCGACGCCGCCGGGGGCGTAGCCCTCGTACATGATGGTCTGCCAGTCGGCGCCGCCGGCCTCTTCACCGGAGCCGCGCTTGCGGGCGCGCTCGATGTTGTCCAGCGGGACCGAGTTCTTCCGGGCCTTCTGGATGGCGTCGTAGAGGGTCGGGTTGCCGTCCGGGTCGCCGCCTCCGGTGCGCGCGGCCACCTCGACGTTCTTGATCAGCTTGGCGAAGAGCTTGCCCCGCTTGGCGTCGATGGCGGCTTTCTTGTGCTTGGTGGTGGCCCACTTGGAGTGGCCGCTCATGCCGTTCCTTTCACGATGTCGACGAAGAGTCCGTGGATACGCGCGTCCCCGGTGAGTTCGGGATGGAATGAGGTGGCCAGCAGGCTCCCCTGTCGTACCGCGACGATCCTACCGGCAGCCCCGTCGTCTGCGGGGAGCCGTCCGAGCACGCCCACGCCGGGGCCCACCGACTCCACCCAGGGCGCCCGGATGAACACCGCGTCCACCGGGCCGCCGTCCACCCCGTCGATGCCGACCGACCCCTCGAAGGACTCGGTCTGCCGGCCGAAGGCGTTGCGCCGCACCGTCATGTCGATGCCGCCGACGGTGCACTGGTCGGCGGCGCCGTCCAGGATACGGTCGGCGAGCAGGATCATGCCCGCGCAGGTGCCGTAGACCGGGAGGCCGGCCCGGACGCGCTTGCGCAGCGGGTCCAGCAGGCCGTAGCGGACGGCCAGCTTGGACATGGTGGTCGACTCGCCGCCGGGCAGGACCAGCCCCTCGATCTGGTCGAGCTCGCCGGGGGCGGTGACGGGCACCGCGGTGGCGCCGATCCCGCGCAGGACGCGCAGGTGCTCCTCGGTGTCGCCCTGCAGGGCGAGCACTCCGATGACGGGTTGTGCGGACAAGCGTCGACCTCACTGCTATCGGCTGCTCACGGAATGGGCCGACCGCGGCCGGCGCCGGCCGCGGTCGGCGGGGGAACGGCGGGCGAGGCTACCAGCCGCGCCCGGCGTAGCGCTGGGACTCGTCCAGCTCGTCCAGGTTGATGCCGACCATCGCCTCGCCCAGGCCGCGGGAGACCTTGGCGATCACGCCCGGGTCCTGGTAGTGCAGGGTGGCCTGGACGATCGCGTCGGCGCGCTTGGCCGGGTCGCCGGACTTGAAGATGCCCGAGCCGACGAAGACGCTCTCCGCGCCGAGCTGGCGCATCAGGGCCGCGTCGGCCGGGGTGGCCACGCCGCCGGCGGAGAACAGCGGCACCGGGAGCTTGCCCAGCTCGGCGACCTCCTTGACGACCTCGTAGGGTGCGCGCATCTCCTTGGCGGCGCCGAACAGCTCGGCCTCGTCCAGGGTGCCCAGCCGCTTGATCTCGGAGCGGATCGAGCGCATGTGCCGGGTGGCCTCGACGACGTTGCCGGTGCCGGCCTCGCCCTTGGAGCGGATCATCGCCGCGCCCTCGGCGATGCGGCGCAGCGCCTCGCCGATGTTGGTGGCGCCGCAGACGAACGGGACGGTGAACGCCCACTTGTCGATGTGGTGGGCCTCGTCGGCCGGGGTGAGGACCTCCGACTCGTCGATGAAGTCGACCCCGAGCGACTGCAGGACCTGGGCCTCGACGAAGTGGCCGATCCGGGCCTTGGCCATGACGGGGATGGAGACGGCCTCGATGATGCCGTCGATCATGTCGGGGTCGGACATGCGCGCGACCCCGCCGTCCTTGCGGATGTCGGCGGGCACCCGCTCCAGGGCCATGACCGCGACGGCGCCGGCGTCCTCGGCGATCCTGGCCTGCTCCGGGGTGACCACGTCCATGATCACGCCGTTCTTGAGCTGCTCTGCCATCCCGCGCTTCACGCGGGTGGTGCCGACCGTCTTCTCGGCGGTGTTCTCAGCGGTGTTGGCCACGGTGGCGGACTCCATGTTCGAAAGCGCAGGCGGTGTCGGCGCCGTGCGCGGAGGATGCGTGTGCTGGCGGACGCTCGGCGGCGACGCGACGCGCCGTCCGCCTCGGTCCCGCTCACCATGCTAGTTCACGGCAAGAAGCACTCTTCAGGACATATCGGCATGATCTGCGGTCCTGTTATGCCACTCTGTCAGTCAGGTCACTCCTGACCCCGGCATCGGGGGCGGCTCAGCCCGGCGGGAGCGCCGGGGGCTCGTCGTCCATCTCGAAGAACTCCGGCAGCCCGGCCCGGCCGGCCAGGCGGAAGAGCCGGACCAGGCGTCCGGAGCGGGCCTGGCGGGTCTGGGCGACCGCGTCGTTGTAGAACCGGCGGGCCAGCAGCACCCGCTTGGCCGCCGCGTCCACCTCCCCTCGCACCCCCGGATCCAGGTCGGTCCGCTCCACCACGGCGCGCAGCGCCCGGGACAGGTCGCTCTCGGCCAGCTCCCGCTCGGCCCGGACCCGCCCGGACCCGCCTCCGGGCCCGGCCCCGCCGTCGGCCCAGGCCCGGTGCGCGGTGCCGGCCGCTTCGGCGAGCAGCACCGCGGACGCAGGCTCCAGGCCGCCGACCGCGGCCAGCTCGACCACCACGGCCGAGCGCCGGTTCAGCGCGGCCTGCAGCGCGGCGTGCGCGGTCTCCACCCGGGTGTGCAGCCGGTCCAGCCGGCTCGCCCGCCAGGAGACGTAGAAGGAGACCATGACCAGCACCGCCAGCAGCGTGCTGGCCGCGGAGACCCATTCCGCCATGGCCTAGCGCGCCCCCTCGCCGCCGACCGTGACCGGCCCGGAAGCGGTCCCCGGCGGCAGCACCGTCTCATAGACCCGGGCCACGTCCGCGGCGACGGTGGACCAGTCGTAGGCGCGCACCGCCCGGCCGGCCGCCGCGGACAGCTCGGAGCGGCGCGCCGGGTCGTCCAGCAGGGCCGCGGCCCGCTCGGCCAGCGCGTCGGCCCTGCCGACCGGGAACAGCTCGCCGGCCGCACCCTCGGCGAGCACGCTGCGGAACGCCGGGATGTCGCTGGCCAGCACGGGCGCGCCGGCCGACATCGCCTCGGTGAGCACGATGCCGAAGCTCTCCCCGCCGAGGTTGGGCGCGCAGAACACGTCCACCGACCGGTAGGCGCGCGCCTTGTCCTGCTCGGAGACCCGGCCCAGCGAGACCACCCGGGGGCGGAGCTCAGCGGGCAGCCGGGCGGCGGCCGCCTCGGCGTCGCCCGGCCCGGCGAGCAGCAGCCGCAGCCCGGGGCGGTCCGGGGCGAGCCTCGCGAACGCCTCCATCAGCACGCCCAGCCCCTTGCGCGGCTCGTCCAGGCGGCCCAGGAAGCCGATGGCGCCGCCCTCCCCCGGCCAGCCGGGCAGCGGCTCGGCGCCGGCGTAGCGGTGCACCGCCACCCCGTTGGGGATGAGCACCGCGTCGCCGCCGAGGTGCTCCACCAGGGTCCGGCGGGCCGCCTCGGAGACCGCGATCCGGCCGCTGATCTTCTCCAGCGCGGTGCGCAGCGCCGCCGCGGAGGCCGCCATCGCCCTGGACCGCGGGTTGGAGGTGTGGAAGGTCGCCACGATCGGCCCCTCCGCCACCCAGCAGGCCAGCAGGGAGAGGCTGGGCGCGGCCGGCTCGTGCACGTGCAGCACGTCGAAGGCGCCGTCGCGGACCCAGCGGCGGACCCGCGCGGCGGCGCGCACCCCGAAGGAGAGCCGGGCCACCGACCCGTTGTAGGGCACCGGGACCGCCCGGCCGGCGGGCACCAGGAAGTCCGGCAGCCCTTCCGCACCGGTGTCGCACGGCGCCAGGACCGAGACCCGGTGCCCCAGTCCGATGAGGGCCTCGGCCAGGTCGCCGACGTGCTGCTGGACGCCGCCGGGGACGTCCCAGGTGTAGGGGCAGACCAGGCCCACCCGTCGCCCACCACCACCCTCAAAGGAGGCCCTCCGGGCCACAGCCGCCTCCTCCCGTCGCCCACCACCACCCTCAAAGGAGGCCCCCCGGGCCACAGTCCCACTCTCCCGCCGCCCCGCGGCATCCGCGGACGAGGCCGTCCGGGCCACGGGCTCGCTCTCCCGCCGCTCGGCGGCCCCCTCGGAGAGGGCTCCATGGGCCGCGGATCCCCCCTGCCGCCGCCCGCCGTCCTCCTCGGGCGGGGCGCCACGGGGCGCGGCACCGCTCTTCCGGCGCCGGCCGTCCCCCTCAGGCCAGGTCCTCCGGGCCGCGGCGCCGTCCTCTCGCGCCCCGTCGGCCGCGGACCGGCCATCGGACGGGGCACCCCCGGAGGAGGCCCTGCGGGGCGCCCCCCTCCAGACCGCTGCCCTGCGCATCCGCATGCGGATCACCGCCTCCGGCCGACACCACCGCCCGCAGCGGCATCCACGCTATCGGCCGGCGGCGCCGCCTCCGGGGCGTACGCGCCGGGCGGCGGTGCGGCGAGGTCGGCGGTGAACACCCGCTGCAGCATGTGCCAGTCCTCCGGGTGCTCGGCGATCCGGTCCTGGAAGACACCGGCCAGCCCCTGGGTCATCGCGCGCACCCGGTCCCGCCGGTCGGCCAGGTCGGGGACGGGGACCTCGTCGTGCACCTCGATGCGGAGCAGCGGCCCGTCGTACCAGAGCGAGACCGGCATCAGCGCGGCGCCGGTCCGCTCGGCCAGCGCCGCAGGGCCGGCCGGCATCCGCGCGGCCTCGCCGAAGAACTCCACGTCCACGCCGCCCGCGGTGAGGTCGCGGTCGGCCAGCAGGCAGACCAGTCGGCCCTCGCGCAACCGGCGGGCGAGCCGGCCGGCGGTGCCGCCCCCGGGAGCGCCCGCGGCGGCCTCGGCCGGGGTGAGCGGCAGCACCTCCATGCCCAGGCCGGTGCGGAAGTCGACGAAGCGGTCGAACACCTCGGGCGGGCGGAGCCGCTCGGCGACGGTGGTCAGCGGGACCCCGCGCAGCGTGATCCAGGCTCCGGCGTGGTCCCAGTTGCCCATGTGCGGCAGCGCCGCGACCACGCCCCGCCCGGAGCGGACGTGCGCTTCGAGGGCCTCCACCCCGGTGGCGCGGGTGCGCGCGTCCAGGGTCTCCGCGTCGAGGGCGGGAAGCCGGAACATCTCGTAGTAGTAGCGCAGGTAGGAGCGCATCCCCGCGCGGGAGAGCGCGCGCAGCTGGGGTGCGGTGACGGCGGGGCCGGCCACCCGGCGCAGGTTGGCCTCCAGGCGGAGCACACCGGGGCCCCGGCGGCGCCAGGCGGTGTCGGCCATCGACCGGAACGCGGCCCGCCCCGGCCTCTCCGGGAGCTCGCGCACCAGCCGCCACCCGGCGGCATAGGCCGCGGCCGCGGTCCTCTCCTCCATCAGCTGTACTCCCTCGACCGGGAGCCCGGCTCGGTGAGCCGGGCGCGGGTCTCCACCATGCGCTGGACGATGGTGATCGCGCTCAGCGCGGCCAGCAGCCACAGCCCGGCGGCCTGGGCGTAGGGCACGTCGAGGCCGGCCAGGGCGGTGGAGACCAGGATGACGATGAGCCGCTCGGTGCGCTCGGCCAGGCCCACATCGCAGTTGACCCCGAGCCCTTCGGCGCGGGCCTTGATATAGGAGACCCCGAACCCGGCGACCAGGCAGAACAGCGCGAGCCCGCCGAGCAGCGGCTCATCGGCCTGGCCGTAGAACCAGATGACCAGGCCGCCCAGCACGGCGGCGTCGGCGACCCGGTCGAGGGTGGAGTCGAGGAAGGCCCCCCACTTGGTCTCGAAGCCCGCGGCGCGGGCCACCGCCCCATCGAGCATGTCGAACAGCACGAAGACGGTGATCGCGACCGCTCCTGGGAAGAGCTCGCCGCGGGGCAGGAAGTAGAAGGACGAGGCGACCACCCCGAGGGTCCCGACCAGCGTCACCATGTTGGCGGTGACACCGATCCGGGCCAGTCCTCGGCCGATGGGCCGCGTCATCCGGGAGATCGCGGGGCGCAGGATTCTCAGCATGGCTTCTCAAGATCGTAGGGCGTAGGGGACCCGTCGGCGAGCCGCCCCGCCTCAGGGCGCGGACCCCACCGAGCAGGCCGGCGTCCCGCCCGGCATCCGGTGCCGGTTCCGCGCCACCCAGCGGTAGGCGGCGGCGCCGACACCGCGCAGCACGGGTGCGCGGAGCAGCAGGCCCAGCGGCCGCAGGGCGCGGTGCGGGCCGGTGATCAGCAGGACCGCCACCGCGTCGGAGCCGCCCCAGACCCGGCGGCCGTCGGGGTGGAGCAGCAGGACCTCCTCCTGCGCCCTGCGCTCGGCGGCCTCGGGCAGGCCTGCCCGCTGCCAGGGCACGGCCCGCACCCCGGCCGCCAGCCGCCGCTCGGCCAGCCGGGCGCTGGAGGTGCAGAACCCGCAGTCGCCGTCGTAGACGAGTACCGGGCCGCGCGGGGCCGGGTGGGTCTCGGTCATCGTGGTGCCGCCTCCGTAGGGCCTCGTCGTCCGGGCGTCAGGGCTCCGGCCAGTGCGCGGTGAGCGCGGCGCGGCTCTGCTCCAGCATCTCGGGGAGCACCTTGGTCTGCCCGATCACCGGCATGTAGTTGGTGTCCCCGCCCCAGCGGGGGACGATGTGCTGGTGCAGGTGGGCGGCGATGCCCGCCCCCGCGGCCGAGCCCAGGTTCATCCCGACGTTGTAGCCCTGCGGCCGGTAGGCGGCGCGCATCGCCTCGATGCCCTGCCGGGTGAGCCGGGCGACCTCCGCGGTCTCGTCCTCGTCCAGGTCGGTGTAGCCGGAGACGTGGCGGTAGGGGCAGATCAGCAGGTGGCCGCTGTTGTAGGGGTAGCGGTTGAGCACCGCGTAGGCGAGCTCGCCGCGGTGGACGACCAGGCCCTCCTCGTCGGGCAGGCCGGGGGCGCGGCAGAACGGGCAGCCGTCGTCCGCGGCGGGGCCGGTGGGCCGGTCCTCGCCCTTGATGTAGGCCATCCGGTGCGGGGTCCACAGCCGCTGGACCCCGTCGGGGTCGGTCCCGGCCCCGGCCGGGGCGCCCTGCTGCTCTGCACCGCTCATCGCACGCTCGATTCCAGTCCGGTCCGGCGCCCGGACCGGACGCCTTTCCCTGTACGGCTTCCGTGCCCCAAGCATAGGAGTCCCCGTGCTCCCGCGGAGCACGGGGACCCGGCGGGGTCGGCCCCGGTCAGTCCTTGCCGGAGCCCTCTGCGGCGGCCGCGCCGGCCTCCTCCGTCTCGGCGTACCGGTTGGAGAGCTTGACCGGAGCGGACTTCTTCCGCTTGGCGAGGAGGTTGAGCACCTCCACCAGGAGCGAGAAGCCCATGGCGGTGTAGATGTAGCCCTTGGGCACGTGGAAGCCGAGGCCGTCGGCGACCAGGGTGGTGCCGATCAGCAGCAGGAACGCCAGGGCGAGCATCTTGACGGTGGGGTGGGTCTGCACGAACCGGGCCAGCGGGCCGGAGGCGACCAGCATCACGATCACGGCGATCACCACGGCGGCGACCATCACCCAGATGCCGCCGGGCTTGTCGCCGATCATGCCGACCGCGGTGATCACCGAGTCCAGGGAGAAGACCAGGTCGAGGGCGACGATCTGGAGCAGCACGGCGCCGAAGGCGGCCCGGACCTTGGATCCGGCGTGGCCCTCCTCGCCCTCCAGGCTCTCGTGGATCTCGAAGGTGGCCTTGCCGATCAGGAAGAGGCCGCCGATGAGCAGGATCAGCGACTGGCCGGAGAAGTCGTGCCCGAAGAGGGTGAACAGCGGCGTGGTCAGCTTCATGATCCAGGTGATCGAGGCGAGCAGCGCCAGCCGGCTGATCAGCGCCAGCCCGATGCCCAGCCGCCGTGCCTTGTCCCGCTGGTGGGCGGGGAGCTTGTCGGCGAGGATCGAGATGAAGACCAGGTTGTCGATCCCGAGGACGATCTCCAGCACGGTCAGGGTGAGGAAGCCGATGATGAGGTCGGTTGCCATTAGGGGGACAGCTCCGGTCATGGGTAACGGGCACGGGGCGCCAAGAGGCTAGTGGCCCGCGGATAAGCAGCACATAAGTCCGACCCGCCCGACCTGCGCGGCTACCATTCCCACCAGGCGAGAATTCACCCTTTTCTTGCAGGTTGTCCGGTTCGTAGAGTGACCCGGCCCCGGGCGTCCGGGGCTCGGACCCGGGCCGGGAGGGGAGGTGCCATGACCGCGGACGCACGCGGCGGGAACGACGGGCGCACCGCCGACCGGCTGCTCCGCGTCCTGCTGCTCTTCGCCCGCGAGGAGTCGCTGACCGCCGCGCGGATCAGCGAGGCCTCCGGGATACCGCAGAGCACCGTCTACCGGCTGCTGGACCGGCTCACCGCCTCCGGCTTCGTCCGGCGCCGCCCGGACGGCTACGCCGCCGGACCGGTCGCGGTCCAGTTCGCCGAGCGGTACCGCGCCGGCGCGCTGGAGCGCACCGCCATCGGCCCGCGGCTGGCCCGGCTCTCCCGGGAGTCCGGCGAGCTCGCCGCCTTCATGGTCCCGGTCGGCACCGAGGCCCTGTGCGTGGACTCCGTCGAAGGGTCCAGGGTGCTGCGCTGCTGCTACACCCGCGGCGCCACCCAGCCCCTGCTCCGCGGCGCCACCGCCCAGGCGCTCCTGGCGCACCTGCCCGAAGCGCGGCGCGAGGCGGTCTACTCCGCCTACGGGCTGCCCCCGGGCCGGGTCCGCGAGCTGGAGGCCGAGCACGCCGAGGTGCGCCGGCAGGCCGTGGCGGTCAGCGAGAGCGCGCTGGACCAGGGCGTCTGGGGCGCCAGCTCACCGGTGCTGGACGCCGGGGGCGCCCTGGTCGGCACCGTCACGCTGATGGCGCCCGCCGCGCACACCGCGCAGCGCCGCCCGCACTACGTCCGCCTCGTCAAGGAGGCGGCCCGCGACCTCAGTGGAGGAACGATTTGATCAGGGTGGATCCCCCCCAGTGGACCGGCCGCGACGACGGCCCCGGGCCCGAGCACCTGCGCTGGCACGGGGCGGTGCGGCCGCTGGCCCGCGCCGCGGAGCCCGGCACCGCGCTCATCGGCTTCGCCAGCGACGAGGGCGTCCGGCGGAACAAGGGCCGCACCGGCGCCGCCGAGGGCCCGGACGCGCTGCGCCGCGCCCTGGCACCGCTGGCCCTGCACTCCCCCGCCCCGCTCTACGACGGCGGCGACGTGCGCGTCGACGACGGCGACCTGGAGGCCGGGCAGCGGGCGCTGGGCGAGGCCGTCGCGGGGGCGATGGCCGGCGGCCACTTCCCGGTCGTGCTGGGGGGCGGCCACGAGGTCGCCTACGCCAGCTACCTCGGGCTCGACTCCGGCCTGGGCCCCGACCGGCAGCGCACCCTGGGCGTGCTCAACCTGGACGCCCACTTCGACCTGCGCGAGGAGCCGGTGCCCACCTCCGGCACCGGGTTCCTGCAGATCGCCCGGGACGAGCGGGCCCGGGGCCGGGACTTCCGCTATGCGGCGGTGGGGATCTCCCGGACCGCCAACACCGGCGCGCTCTTCGGCCGCGCCGCGGAGCTGGGGGCGGAGTACCTGACCGACGACGCGTGCTCCCCGCTCGCGCTGGAGAAGGTGCTGGACTTCGTCCGCGCCTTCACCGCGTCGGTGGACGACGTCTACCTCACCCTGGACCTGGACGTGCTGCCCGCCTGGGTGGCCCCGGGGGTGAGCGCCCCGGCCGCCCTCGGCGTGGCCCCCGAGGTGGTCCAGGCGGTCATCGAGACCGTCGCCGCCTCCGGCCGGCTCGCCCTGTTCGACGTCGCCGAGCTCAACCCGTCCCTGGACGCCGACGGCCGCACCGCCCGCGTCGCGGCCCGGATGATCGACCGCGCGGTCGCCGGGCGGTGCCCGGCATGAACCTCGAACTCAGCCTGGACCTGGTGCAGAGCTCGGCCCTGGCCGGGGTCCTGCTGCTGCTCGGCGAGGCCGCCCGGCGCCGGATCGGCTTCCTGGAGCGGTTCAGCATCCCCGGCCCGGTGATCGGAGGCTTCGCCTTCGCCCTGATCCTGCTGGCGCTGCGCGAGACCGGCACCGCGACGGTGGAGTTCGACACCTCGCTGCAGGCGCCCGCGATGATCGCGTTCTTCACCACGGTGGGCCTGTCCGGGAGCCTGTCGCTGCTCCGCAAGGGCGGGCGGCTGCTCGTCGTCTACCTGCTGGCCTGCTGGGCGCTGGCGGTCGCGCAGAACGCCGTGGGCATCGGCATGGCCGAGCTGCTCGGCGTGGACCCGCTGCTGGGCGTCATGGCCGGCGCGGTGAGCCTGGAGGGCGGGCACGGCGCCGCCGCCGCGTTCGGCCCCACCGCCGAGGGGATGGGCGCCGACGGCGCGACCGCGGTCGCCGTCGCCTCGGCCACCTTCGGCCTGGTCGCGGGGAGCCTGCTGGGCGGCCCGCTGGCCGGCTGGCTGGTCAAGCGGTACCGGGTGGCGGTCCCCGCCGCGTCCTCCGCCCCGGTCCCGGTCGGCGCGGACGGCGGGAGCCCCTCCGCGGGCGGCCCCGCCGGCGCGGACGAGGGCCGCTCCCCCGCCGAGGCCGCCGGGTACGCCCAGCTGCTGCCCACCGCCGCACTGATCGGCGTGATCATGGTGGCCGGGATCGCGCTGGGCCAGTGGTTCGGGGCCGCGACCGGGTTCGTGCTGCCGGACTACGTCGGCGCGATGGCCGTCGCGGTGCTGGTGCGCAACCTCAACGACCGGTTCCGCCTGGTCCGGCTGGACGCCGGCGCGGTCGAGGTGGTCTCCTCGCTGACCCTGGGCTTCTTCCTGACCATGGCGATGATGAGCCTGAAGATCTGGGAGCTGTACGCGCTGGCGCTGCCGCTGCTCGGCATCCTCGCGGTGCAGGTCCTGGTGATCGCGGCCTTCGTGGTCTTCGTGGTCTTCCGGCTGCTGGGCCGGGGCTACGACGCCGCGACCATGGCGGCCGGCATGATCGGCCACGGCCTGGGCGGCACGCCCAACGCCATGGCCAACATGAGCGCCTTCAACCAGCGGTTCGGGGTGCGCTCGGAGAAGGCCTTCCTGGTCGTCCCGCTGGCCGGCGCGGTCCTGATCGACCTGGTCGGGCTGCCGTGGATCGTGTGGTGCATGAACGCGGTCGCCTAGCGGCGCTCCGCCGGAGCCCCGCCCTCCCCGGGAGGAGGGCGGGGCTCCGCCTTTCCGGCGTCCGCCGACCCCGCCGGCTCGGCACGGCCCCGGGGCGTTCTGGGCGCGGCTCCGCGCCGCCCGTACCGGGCCCGGCCGGCGGCGGAGCCTCTGGCCGCCGATGGGAGAGGGCGGCCTGCACCGGGGAGCGGCCCCGCCGGCCGCGTTCCCCGATGACCTGGCGCGGACTCCGCCGCCGGCGGGACCGGAGCCCGCCCCGCCGGCGCCGCCGACCGCTCCTCTCCGGGGCTACAGCCCCAGCAGGGCGCGCAGGTGGCGGGGGGCGGGGCAGCCGTGCGCGAGCAGGGCGTCGCCGAGGGCGGCGCGGGAGGCGCCGGGGCGGGCCGCGGCCAGGTCCGCGGCGAGCGCGGCGACCTCGGCGTGGCCCACCTGGTAGGTGGCGAGCTGCCCACTGGTGAGCAGCGCCCGGCGCCACTTCCCGGCCGCCTCGGCCTCCTCGCAGTGGCCGCGCTCCACCAGCAGCCGCATCGCCTCCCCCTCGGTCATGCCGTGCGCGTGCACCCGGACGTCCAGCACCGCGTTGACCGCGGCGCGCAGCCGCATCTTCAGGTTCATCAGCCGGATCTCCCGCTCCTCGCGCTCCGGCAGGCCCCAGCCCTCCTCGGCGAGCAGGGTCTCGGCGTGCAGCGCCCAGCCCTCCACGAACGGCCCGCTGCGCAGCGCCCGGCGGATCCGGGTGCCGCCGGTGCGGCCGGCCGCGTGCGCCAGCTGCAGGGCGTGGCCGGGCAGCGCCTCGTGCGCCATGAACTCGCGCAGCATCGGGACGCAGTACTCCCGGTGGAAGGAGCGCCTGCGCTCCTCCGGCCAGTCGCCGGGCGGCGGCGCGACCGCGACCACGGTCGCCCCGCCGGTGCGCGGGGCCAGCGGGCCGGGCGGGTCGCAGTAGCCGGCCGCGGCGCCGCGCCGCGACTCGGGCATCGGCGCCACCCGCACCGGCAGCTCCGGAACGGTGGCGATGCCGGCCTCGGGGACCCGGGCGCGCAGGTGCTCCAGCGCCTCCTCGCAGACGGCGCGCACGTCGCGGCCGGTCTCCGGGCCGGTGGCGCTCTCCGCCGCGATCCGGTCCAGCACTTCGCGGGCCTGGCCGGGCCGGCGGGGCCGGCCCTCGTGCTCGGCGGCCAGCTCGGCGATCCGCTCCTCCAGCGCGATCAGGTCGCTCTCCGCGCGGACCAGCAGGGTGTCCGGGGTGATCTCGCAGTCCAGCTCGTACCAGAGGCGGGCGGCGTAGCCGCGCTCGCCCAGCCTCGGGTCGGCGTCGGACTCCTCGGCCCGGGCCAGCAGCCACGCCCCGTGTTCGAGCAGCGCGGCGGCGGCCTCGTCGCGCGCCGCCTCGACCGGGCCGCGCAGCGCCGGCTCGCGCTCCAGCGGGGCGCCGGGCGCCTCCTCCAGCCGGGCCAGCATCCCGGCCAGCCCGCGGGCGCGGGCGGCGGCGGTCTCCGCGTGCACCCGGGGCATGCCCGGCCCGGAGCCGAGCCGGGCCCGCGCGGTCTCCAGCCGGCCGGGGAGTTCGGCGCAGCGGCCGGCCAGCGCGGTGAGCCGCTCGGCGGGCGGCGTGCCGTCCCGCTCGATGAGCAGGTCGAGGGCCTCCCCGGGGAGCGAGGCCAGCGGGTCCCAGGTGTGCGGGCGCAGCTCGGTGTCGCGCCACAGGTCGGCGCTGACCCGCAGGCGCAGCGTCTCCAGGTCGACCCGGTCGTCCGGCGGCAGCAGGGTGTCGTCGATCTCGTCGAGGGCGCCCAGGGCGTCGGCGAGCAGCCCGGCGCGGCCGGCGTCGGCCTCTTCGGAGCGGTCGGTGAGCCGGTCGGCGAAGCGGGCGTCGCCCAGCTGCGACGCCCACTCCGGGTCGTCCTCCAGCAGTGCGTCGAGGATCCGCTCGCCGACCCGGCGGAAGCGGTCGGTCATCGCGTTGGCGCCGGGATCGGCCGGGCGCCCGGGGCCGGGTTCGGGATCAGAAGTCATCGTCTGCCATGGTGCCCGCTGCCGGGCGGCGGCGCATCCCCTCTACGGTGTCGGGGAGGGGATCGGGCCGCGGGCGCCGCGGCATCCGCCGCAGCCGACGGGGAGGACGCAGATGGCCGTGGGGCGAGTCGTGGACCTGAGCCACCCGGTGGGGCCGCAGACCCAGGTCTACCCGGGGGACGAGCCGCCGGAGATCGCACCGGCGTGCAGCCTGGCCGCGGACGGCTACAACTCGGTGCGGGTCCGGATGGGATCGCACACCGGAACGCACGCCGACGCCCCGTACCACTTCCTGGCGGACGGCCCGCGCCTGGACGAGCTGCCGCTGGAGCTGTTCACCGGCCCGGCGGTGGTGGTGGACGCGACCGGGCTGGAGCCGCGCGCGGCGATCGGCCCCGAGGCGCTGGAGCCCTGGGCCGGCCTGCTGGTCCCCGGCGCCGCGGTGCTGGTGCGCACCGGGTGGGACCGGCACTACGGCACCGAGCGCTACCACGACCACCCCTACCTGGCCGCGGAGACCGCCCGCGCGCTGGTGGAGCGCGGGGTGCGCACGCTGGGCGTGGACACGCTCAGCCCGGACCAGACCCCCTACGGGGGCGTCGAGGCCGACGACTGGTCCGCGCACCGCGCGGTGCTCGGCGCCGGCGGGACGATCATCGAGAACCTGTGCCGGCTGGACCGGATCGATTTCGCCGACCCGTGGTTCTGCGCGTTCCCGCTCCGGCTCGCCTCCGGCGACGGCGCCCCGGTGCGCGCGGTGGCGCTGGACCGGGGGCGCTGACGCGCGGCGGCCGCCGCTCCGCGGGGCGGGGCCGCCGTCAGCGCCAGGAGCCCTGGCCTCCGGTGGAGGTGGGCTGGCCCGCACCGCCGCGGTCGCCGACGGTGATGGCGTGCTCCACCAGGGTGATCAGGGTCGCCTTGGTGGAGGCCCGGTCGCGCGCATCGACCTGGACGATCGGGATCTCCGGGCTGAGGGTCAGCGCGTCGCGCACCTCCTCGGCGGCGTGCGGGTAGTAGCCGTCGAACCCGTTGATCCCCACCACGAAGGGCAGCCGGGCCTCTTCGAAGTAGTCGATGGCCGGGAAGCAGTCGGCGAGCCGCCGGGTGTCCACCAGCACGACCGCGCCGATGGCGCCCTTGACCAGGTCGTCCCACATGAACCAGAACCGGTGCTGGCCCGGGGTCCCGAACAGGTACAGGATCAGGTCCGAGTCGAGGGAGACGCGGCCGAAGTCCATCGCGACCGTGGTGGTCTGCTTGTCCGGCGTCTTGGCGAGGTCGTCGACACCGACGCTGGCGCTGGTCATCACCGCTTCGGTGGTCAGCGGCACGATCTCCGACACCGAGCCGACGAACGTCGTCTTGCCGACGCCGAAGCCGCCGGCGACGACGATCTTGACCGACGTCATCGCGCTCGCCGCAGCACCGCCCTCCTCGGCCGGGCTAGAGCTTGCGAAGTCCACTGAGCACCCTTTCAAGCAGGTTGGCGTTGGGGCGGCTGTCGGTTTCGAGCGAGGATCGGATCTGCACCAGCCCCTGCTCCGACATGTCGGCCACGAGGACGCGGGCGACACCGAGCGGAATCCGCAGCAGTGCACTGATCTCGGCCACCGAGCGCCATTCCCGGCACAGGTCGCTGATCGCCTGACACTCCGGGGTCAGGGCCCCCATCTCGTTGCGTGCGGTCGCGGTCGCCGAGATCAGCGCCTCGAGCGGGAGCTGGGCCTTCGGCTTGGTCCGCCCCCGCGTCACGGCGTACGGCCGGACCAGCGAGCTGGGGGAGTTGCCCGCCGGCGGCCGGGTCGGTTGGTCGGGTTGCTGCTGGGCGGGGCGTGGGAGCTCCCCGCCGCTCGGGGGCGGGGGCGCCGCCGGCTGCGGGCCGGCCGGACGCTGCCCGAACCACGAGGCGCTCCCGGCATCTCTGCTGTGAGGTGCCACCACTTTCCTCCTGTCGGTGATGGATCAGGTGTGGTGGATCAGTGCATGTCCGATGTCCGCGTTGCGGGCGTGAGCGCCCTTCCTGCCCGTTCGACAAGGAGGGTCATCTCGTAGGCCACCAGGCCCAGGTCGCACTCGGCCGCGGCGAGCACCGCCAGGCACGACCCGTCGCTGATGGCCATGATGAGCATCAGGCCGCGCTCCATCTCGACGACGGTCTGCGCGACGGCGCCGCCCTCGAAGACCCGGGCCGCCCCCTGGGTGAGGCTGGACAGGCCCGAGGCGATCGCGGCGAGCTGGTCGGCCCGGTCCGCGGGGAAGCCCTCCGACGAGGCGAGCGGCAGGCCGTCCGACGAGACGACGATCGCGTGCGCGACGTCCGGCACCCGGTTGGCAAAGTCAGTGATCAGCCAGTTCAGCTCGTTCACCGGTTGATTCATCGCCTGCGCTCCTGTTCATCCCGGCCCGCGCCCCGGTCGGGGCGTCCGGCGGGCCGGACCTTCGTCGGTAGTGACTTTATGGTGCTGTATGTCGCTAGAAGTGCGGATGATGCTATTTCATCGCGCTTTCCTGTTGTCCGGCGCCCCTGGCGGTTCAGCGGGCGCGGGCGCCGTGCCGACGCGGGCATGAACTCTACCGCTCCTCCGGGTTCCGGTCCTCGCCGCCGCCGCCCCGGTTGAAGTCACCGGTCTGGTTGCGGCCCTCCCGGACCCCCCGCTGGAAGCCGGAGAACCGGTTCCGCACCCGGTCGGCCGAGCGGTCCGGCATCTGCCGGAAGTTCTCCGGCTGAGGCGCGGTGCCCGGAACAAGGTTTGCCTTAGGGACACGTTTTGGCAACCCCGACTCGGTGAGCCCTCCGGCGATCGGCTCGGCCGCGCTGCGCGCGGCCTTCCAGCCGCGGTCGGAATCGGAGCGCCAGCCGTCCTCGCTCCGCCCGTTCCGGCCCTCCCCGTTCTGCTGCGGGGCGGCCGGGGGCTCCGGGGCCGCCTGGGGGCGCGGAGCCTCCGCCGGGACGGCGGGGGCCGCGGGCGGGGCCTGCGGGGCGGCGGGAGCGGGCTCGGGCGCCGGGATCGGCCCGGTCTCCGGGCCCGAGGTGCGCCGCTTGAACCAGTTGGACTCGATGGCGTCGAAGATCGGCAGCGCCTCCGAGCCGGACTCCGGCGACGGCGGGACCACGGTGTTCTGCCCGGGGGCCTGGCCCCGGCCGTAGCGGCGGGACAGGTAGGCCGTCGAGCCGTAGCCCTCGCGGGGCTCGGGCTCGGCCGGCCGCTGCTCGGCCGGCCCGGACGGCTCCTGCCACCACTGGCCGGGGCGGGGGGCCGCCGGCGGCTCCTCGCGCGGGGCCTCCGGCTCCGGGGCCCGCTCCTGCGGCCAGGCGTCGGACGCGGGGGCGGGGGCGGGGGAGCCGTCCCGGGCGCCGTCGGCGGGGCGGTCCTCCGCACCGCCGCCGCGCGCGCCGAGGAAGCCGTTGGAGAAGCCGCTGGACTCGTGGGCGGCGGGCCCGTCGGCCGGGCGCGGGGCCTCCGCTCCGCTCCCCGCGTAGGGGCCGGCCGCGGACTCCGGAGCGCTCTCCGGGACCGCCGGGAAGGAGCCGGTCTGACGCGGCTCGAACAGCGACCCGGCGGAACGGCTGACCTGCTGGTCCGGGGCGGCCGGACGGTGCGGCGCGGCCGGCGGCTCGGGGGCCGGCGGCTCCGGGGCGGGCCGCTCGGGGAGCGGCCGGTCGCTCCGCCCCGCGGCCTGCCACAGGTCCTCCCCGCTGGGCGGGTGCTCGGCGCCCCCGCCCTGGTCGGAGCGGTGGCTGCCGGGCTGGCGCTTGGGCAGCTGGTCGCCGAGGGGGGAGGAGCCGGTGTCCGGCCGGGAGGCCCCCGCGTCGGCGGCGTAGGAGCCGCGGCCCCAGCCGTCGTCCGGCTCGCTGGGCGCGGGGGAGGCCGCGAAGGCCTCCTGCGCCTGGGCGTAGGTGTCCGGGACGCCCCCCGCCTCGAGGGCGCGGGACGGCTCGACCGGGGTGATCAGCAGGTCGGCCGGGATGTCGGCGACGGCGGTGACGCCGCCGCCGGTGCGGGCCTCGGCGAGGTGCACCCGGATGCCGTGCCGGGCGGCCAGCCGGCTGACCACGAACAGGCCCATCCGGCGGGAGACCGCGACGTCGATCACGGGCGGCTCGGCGAGGCGGCGGTTGACCGCGTCGATCTCCTCCGGCGGCATGCCGATGCCGGAGTCGGTGACCTCGACCCGGGCGCCGCCGTCCTCGCCGACCCGGGCGGTGACCGAGACGTGCGAGTCGTGCGAGGAGAACGCGGTGGCGTTCTCCACCAGCTCGGCGACGAGGTGGATGACGTCGTTGACCGGGCGGCCCAGCACCGACACGTCGGAGGGGGCGCGGACGTTGACCCGCTCGTACTGCTCGACCTCGGAGACCGCGCCGCGCAGCACGTCGACCAGCGGGACCGGCTGGGCCCACTTGCGGGTGTTGTCCTGGCCGGAGAGGACCAGCAGGTTCTCCGCGTTGCGCCGCATGCGGGTGGCCAGGTGGTCGAGCTGGAACAGGTCGGAGAGGCGCTCGGAGTCCTGCTCGCTCTGCTCCAGGCCGTCGATGAGCCGCAGCTGCCGCTCGACCAGGGTCTGGCTGCGCCGGGAGAGGTTGACGAACATCGCGTTGACGTTGGAGCGCAGCGCGGCCTCCTCCGAGGCCAGCCGCATCGCGACCCGGTGGACCTGGTCGAAGGAGGTCGCGACCTCGCTGATCTCGTCCTTGGTCCCCACGTCGATCGGGACGACCTGCACCTGGTCGGGCGTGGTGGTGGTGTCCTTCATCCGGCTGATGGAGTCGGGCAGGTCCCGGTCGGCGACGCGGAGCGCGCCCTCGCGCAGGCGGCGCAGCGGGCGCAGCAGGGAGCGGATCACCATGCTGGTGACCAGGAAGGTGGCGATGATCACCAGGAGCACCGCGACCGAGTCGAGCACCGCGGCCAGCAGGGCGTCCTTGCGCAGCTGGTCGGCCTCGTCGGCGACCATGCCCGCGACCTTGGAGTCGGCGTCGTGCGCCAGCCCCAGCGAGGCCTCGGCGACCTTGGTGTAGCCGGCGGCGGTGTCGATCCCCTTGGCGCCGGCCAGCCGCGTCTCGTTGTCGGCGCGCATCAGCACCCGCTGGCGCACCGTGGTCATCTGGCTGACCTCGAGCCCGGTGAACGTGGACTCGTAGGTCTGCCGCTGCTCGGCGGTGGCGCTCGAGGTGAAGTTCTGGATCTCGTTCTCGTAGCGCGAGCGGGTGTTCTGGATGGCCTCCTGGACACCGCCGGACATCGAGTTGCGGGTCAGCACGTGCATCATCAGCGCCGACTCGAAGGAGAGGTGCTCGCGCGCCTTGTTGAGCGAGCTGAGCGCGCGGACGCTCTCCTGCAGCTCGGCGTTGTCGGTGCCCTCGCCGATGGTCGCGCCGAACTCGTTGAGGGTGTTGACCACCTGGCGGTACTTGGTGGCGGCGGGCAGCACGGTCAGCGCGGTGCCCTCCACCTCCTGGCGGATGCCGTCCAGGCCGTCCAGCGAGGAGACCATCCGCTTGCGGCGGTCCTCGGCGGTGCCGCCGCCGAGGTCGCCGAGCTCGGCGAGGCGGTCGTCGACCGCGGACTGCGCGCGCTTGGTGGCCTTGATCTGCTCCTGGAGGTCCACCAGGAGCTCGGGGTCGCGGTCCTCGGGGTTGCGGGCGTCGGCGATGTAGAGCGCCGAGGCCTGGCGCTCCTTGCCGAGCTCATAGGTGAGGTCGACGATGTCCTGGCCCAGGATGGCCATGCTCTGGATGTGGTCGTGGGTGACCGCCTCACCGGCGTTGCTGCCCACTCTCAGGCCGCCCAGAACGAGGGCGGCGACCGTGGGAATGGCGATCAGCGCGACCAGCCGGGAGCGCACCCGCCAGTTCCGCGGCGACCACCGCCGGCGCCGCTCTCGCCCGCCGTCCTCCAGGGGCTCTTCCTGCGGGGCGTCGGCCTTGCTTCTCGCCGCACGTGTCGACACGGACCCTCGCAACCTTTCGTTCACCGCCTCGTGTGATGGACGCTGCCCTCATGTGGGACGGCCTGCGGCCGCTGGTACGGAGGCGCCGATGGGACCGCGGGGCCGATCGGACACGACTGGGCGCGCGTGGCGGAACGTGGGGCTGCCGCGGCGGGCCCGCCTCATGAGGGGAAGAGGCGTCGCGCACCAAAACCTGAAATGGCGCACTTGGAGAGCACAGAGTACCAATTCGGCCCCGGACGTCACCTCCCCCGCCTCCGATACCGCCCCCGCAGGCACAGGGGATTTCGATTCGGTCCGTCGGACACCCCCATACCGGACATGACGACTTCCCTGGCCACACGGGCGATTCCGGCACGACCGATCCTTCCGATAACTTTTCGAACACACCCGCAGATACCTGTGAACCGGTGACGGGGGCGTGACAATGTGTCATCTGAGGCACGTGTTCCCTGGGGGTGTGTCAGTGGTTCCGCGCGAAATCAGGTCGGATCGTCTCGTCCCGCGCAGGTTCGCCGCCCTACTGGGGCCGGTCCTGGCCGCCGGTGTGTGCGCCGGTGCCGCGCCGCCGCACGGCGGCGCCGCGGACCCCGTTCCGCTCCAGGTCCGCCTCGCCGAGCTCCGCACCGAGGTCGACGCCCTGTACGAGGAGGGCGAGCAGGCGGTCGCGGACTACTTCACCGAGGCGGAGCGGCTGGAGGAGGCCGAGGACGCCTACCGCGCGGCGCGGCGCGCCGCCGACCGGGCCGCCGACCGCCACGGCGAGGTCCGCCGGGCCGCCGCCGGGCAGGCCGCGGCGGCCTACATGGGCGTGGACACCGGGCCGATGGTCGCCTGGACCGATGCCCGCGGCCCGCAGGAGGCGCTGGACCGCAGCTCCTTCCTGACCCTGCTCTCCGAGCACCGCAGGGGCGCACTGGACCGCGCCGAGGCGGCCGCCTCGGCCACCGGCACCCTGAACGGGTACGCCGAGGACGCCCTCGCCGAGCAGCGGGACGCGACCGACGCCGCGCGCCGGGCCAAGGAGGACGCCGCGGCGGCGCTGGGCTCCCGGCGCGATGAGCTGTCCGCCCTGATCGCCGAGCAGTCCGAGCTGGAGGCCGCGGTGCACGGGTCCGGCGGCGCCCCCGCGCCGGGCAAGGGCGCAGAGCAGGCGGAGGGATCCGCCGGCGGATCCGGGGGAGCCGGCTCGGACGACGACCCGCACGCCCAGCCCGGGGACTCCGGAGCGGAGCCGCCCGCGGCCCCCGCCCCGGGCGGCGGCTCCGGAGCGGCGGCCTCCCCCGGCGGGGACCACCCGGCCGGGGGCGGCGGGACCGGTGAAGGGGACGACGGAGCCGACGGGGACGGCGGAAACGGCGAGAGCGGCGCCCCGGAGGACGCCGGCGGGGACTCCCCCGTCGGCGATCCCGGGGCCCCTGCGGAGCCCCCCTCCGGCGGAGGCGGGGAGCCTCCCGCCGCGGTCCCGCCCGGTTCCGGCTCCGGGAACGGCCCCTGCTCCACCGCCCCGCCCGCCGGGCAGCGCTCCAACGGCCGCATCCCCGCCTCCGAGCTGTGCCCGCTCGCCCAGCCCGGCGAAGCGCTGCGCTCCGACGCCGCCGCAGCGTTCGGCCGCCTGGACACCGCCTACCGGGAGCGGTTCGGTCGCCCGATGTGCGTGACCGACTCCTACCGGCCGATCGACGAGCAGGTCCGGCTCTTCTCCGAGATGGAGCCCGGCATGGCCGCCGACCCCGGCACCAGCACCCACGGCCTGGGCCTCGCGGTCGACCTGTGCGGCGGCGTCGAGCGGGAGGACTCCGCCGAGCACCGCTGGATGCTGGCCGCCGCCGAGGAGCACGGCTGGCACAACCCGCCCTGGGCCCGCGGCGGTTTCGAACCCTGGCACTGGGAGTTCCGCCCCGGCAGCGGATGACCACCGCCCCGCGCCGCCCCGGAACCGGCCTCGGGGCACCCTGGAGCGGGCCTGCGCTGCGCCCCCGCTCAGGCGGAGCGCTCGATCACGCAGAAGGGGTGCCCCGCCGGATCGGTGAAGACCCGCCAGGTGTCCCCGCCCGGCTGCCGCTCCGGCTCGGCCGCCCCCAGTTCCAGCAGCAGGGCCCTCGTCTCCTCCAAGTCGTCGACGTCGAAGTCGAAGTGGGCCTGCTGCGGCACGGCCTGCTCCGGCCAGTCCGGCGCCCGGTAGCCCTCGACCCGCTGGAAGCCGATGAAGAGCCCGTCTTCGCGGAGCAGCCCGGCGAAGTCCGCGTTCGACCGGGGGTGCGGTTCCATCCCGGTGGCGCGCCGGTAGAACTCGGCCAGCGCCTCGGGGTCGGCGCAGTCGAGGGTGATCGCGGACAGCCTCATCCGAGCGGTCATGGCGCCTCCATCACGGTCGTACGGCGGCCCCGGCACAGGCGGATCCGGGTGGTTCCGCCCCTCCCCCGGGACCGATGCCGCCCTCGGAAGACGGGCGACCGGACGAGCGTACTCGGCACCGCAGAGCCCCCACCGCCCCGGACCCGGAATCGGAGAGGGCCACTCGAAGCGAAGGCGATCACCCGAGCGCGGCCCCTCGTGAAGCGGGTGTTCAAACCGGCGGCAACGGCGAAGGTGGAGCGTGGCCAAGCGCCCCAGCCGGGCGCGGCGCCCCACGGGGCCGGGGTTCAGACCAGCGGCGACAGCGGGGAGGGGCACGCCGGCCGGTCGGTCGGGTGCGGCGCCCCACGGGGTGGAGGCTCAAACCGGCGGCGACGGCAGAGGAAGGGGCAAGGTCGGGCACCCCGGCCGAGCGCGGCGCCTCGCGGAGCGGAGGTTCAACCGGGCGGCGAAGGCGGCAATGGGACCGGCCGGTCGGTCGGGCGCGGCGCCCCGCAGAGCGAAGGCCCGAGCAGGCGGCGACGGCAGCGGTAGGGGCGGGGCGGAGGCGGCCGCCCGGGCGCGGCGCCCCACGGGGCCGGGGTTCAAGCGGGCAGCGAGGGCGGGAGGGCGTGCCGGCTGGTCGGTCGGGTGCGGCAGAGCGAGGCCGGCCGGGGCGGCAGGATCGCCGCGCCGCACTGCCCCGGCGGCGTGGCCGACCGCCCTTGAAACCGCCGCACCTCCCCGACCTGGACGAATACGCAGGGTGATGACGGGGAGGGGCGCCCTGCACACCGCGAGAGCACCCCGGTGATTCCCGGGCGCGCATCCCGGCCCGGAACAGGCCCCCGAGGGGCTGAATCACCCTGATCGGGCCGGTGCTCGGGGGTTCGAGCCGCCCGAAAGACCGGAAGGCAGGGGGCCGGAACCTGGGAAGGGCGGGCGTGGGGGCGAGATGTCGTATTTGCCCTGCCCGGAGGCCCCGCTTTGGCCACTCTGGGTGATCGGCGAGGGGATGGTGGGGGCTTCGGGGCTTACTACTCGCTGGTAGATGTAATCGGGGTGCTGCGGAGGTGCGCAGGGCGCTCCCGCCCCTACCCGATCCCCACCGCAAACCAGGCATATAGGGATAAGGCCCCCTGGCGGGCCCAGGCAGGCGGGCCCACCCCCACCTTCGCCGGGGCGCTGCCTCCCCTCGCCGGGAGCACGCGCCGGGCCGGGCCGGTGAACGCGGCGCCCGGCCCGCTCCCGCCCCCGCCGCCCGCTTGAACCCCGGCCCCGTGGGGCGCCGCGCCCGGGTGAAGCGCCCGCTCCGCCCCTACCGCCGCCGTCGCCGCCTGTTTGAACCTTCACTCCGCGAGGCGCCGCGCTCGGGTGGGGTGCCCGGCACCGGCCCTACCTGCGCCGTCGCCGCCCGCCTGAACCCCGGCCCCGTGAGGCACCGCGCCCGACCGACCGGCCGGTCCCGCTCCTGGCCTTGCTGCGGGTTCGGATCCCGGCCCCGTGGGGTGTCGCGCCTGGGGGCGCGGGTCAGGCCTCGGCGCCGACGCGGATCTCGAATTCGCCGAGCGGGCCGGCGTCCACGAAGAGCTCCTCGCCCGGCTCCAGCAGGCGGGTGGTGGCCGGAAGCGCGGCGGAGAGGGGCTCGCCGGGGTCTGCCCAAGAGGCGTCCGCCGGGAGTTCGGCGGTGGCCAGCACGGCCCCGTCCGCCTCAGCGGTGACCCGGATCGGCCCGGTCCCCTGCTCGTCCGGGGTGACCACGGCCGGGCCGGTGCTGAGCCGGACGGGGGTGCCGTCCGGGGCGCGCCACAGGCAGGCCGCGGTGCGGCCGAGCAGCCGGCCGGAGGCGCCGCGCAGCTCCGCCGCGCCCACCGACGCGGTCAGGCCCTCGGCTCCGGGCGGCAGCGGCGCGCCGTCGTCGGTGCCGTGCACCAGCTCCGGGGCGATCCGCACCGGACCGCCGCCCAGGGAGGCGGGCACCGGCCGGTCCGGCCGGACCGGCACGCACAGCCGGGTCTCGAACTCGACGATGATCTCCAGCGGGGCGTCCAGCGCCTCGGTGTGCGCGGCCGCCAGCCCCGCGGCGTCGGCATCGAGCAGCTCTGCCAGGCCGGTGCCGCCCGGGTGGCCGTAGACGCACCCGTCGTCGATCACCCCGGACCGCTCGGTTCCCCCGCTCGGCGACAGGTACGTGACCCAGCGCATTCCCGTTCTCCCCCCGGTCGTCGCCCGTCGGCGGCCCGCTGCGGCGGGCCCCACCGACGAACCTACAGCTCGCCCGGGGAGGGCGCGGAGGGGGCGGGGCCCGGCGGCTCGGCGAGCGGGGAGTGCTCCCGGCCGGTGCCGGCGCACATCCGGCACTGCTCGTCCACCCGGGCCCACTCGATGGCCCCGTTGCCGTCGACGCCGGGCCGCTGCGGCGACCAGCGCCCCGTTCCGGAGCAGAACCGGCAGGGCAGGTCGTCCCGCTCGCACCAGCGGCAGCGCTCGACGGCGCAGCGGGGCCTGAGGCCCTCCCCCGGCGACGCCCCGGGCCCGCTCGGCATAAGCACGTCCCCCCGCAGGAAAGTCCGTCGTCTCGCCGCCCGGCGCGAGGCACGGCGACGCGGCGCGAGCGGAAGCGTGCCCAGCGTTGCACACGCTGTGACCGGGAGTCCAGAGGAACCGGGGCCGTTTCCGGCCGCCGTCAACCCGACGCGCGGACGACCAGCCGGGTTTCCAGGACGACGCCCTCCGGGACGGCCCGCGCCAGGGCCCGGTCGGCGAGGAGCCGCGCCATTTCGCCGCCCATCCGCTCGGTCGGCTGGTGCACCGTGGTCAGCGGCGGGTCGGCGCCGGCGGCGAGGTCCGTGTCGTCGTAGCCGACCAGCGCCACGTCCTCGGGGACCCGCCGCCCCGCCTCGCGCAGCACCCGCAGCGCGGCCAGCGCCATGTCGTCCGAGGCGGCGAAGACCGCGTCCAGGTCGGGCGCGGCCTCGAGCAGCCCGCGCATGGCCCGCGTGCCCCCCTCGCGGCTGAAGTCGGCCCGCGCCACCAGCGCGGGATCCGCCTCCAGGCCCGCCTCCTCCAGCGCCCGCAGGTAGCCCTCCAACCGGTCTTGGCCGGCGGGCATGTCCGCCGGGCCGGCGACGGTGGCGATCCGCCGCCGCCCGATCCCGGCCAGCCGGCGCACCGCCAGCCCGGCGCCGCCGACGTTGTCGATGTCGACGTAGTGCACCGCGCCCGCGCCCGGGTGCGCCGGGCGGCCGCCCAGCACGAACGGGATCCCCGCGGCGGTGAGCCGTCCGGGCAGCGGGTCGTCGGCGTGCAGCGAGACCAGCAGCACCCCGTCCACGTGCCCGCCGACCAGGTAGTCGCCGAGCCGCTCGTGGTCGGCCGCGGTGCGCGCGGTGGCCAGCAGCAGCTGCAGGCCGCGCTCGGCGAGCACCCCGGCGACCCCGCGCACGATCCCGGCGAAGAACGGCTGGGCGAACAGCCGCTCCTCCGACTCCGACACCACCAGCGCCACCATGTCGGTGCGCCGGGTGACCAGGGTGCGGGCCGCCCGGTTGGGCACGTACCCCAGCTCCTCGATGGCGCTCTGCACCGCCGCTCGGGTCCGTTCGCTGACCCGCTCGGAGCCGTTGATCACCCGGGACACCGTTCCCCGGCCGACCCCGGCGTGCCGGGCGACCGCCTCCAGGGTCGGCCTGCGCTCCCCGTCCATGCTCTCTCCTCCGGGGTCACCCCCCGCCGGCGCCGGGCAGCGTCCCGGTGCGCGCGACCGCCGCGTACCAGCGGCCGCTGTCCTTGACCGTTCGGCGCTGCGTCGCATAGTCGACGTGCACCAGTCCGAACCGCTGGGAGTATCCCCAAGCCCACTCGAAGTTGTCCAGCAGCGACCAGACGAAGTAGCCGCGCACCGGCGCTCCGGCCCGCACCGCCTGGTGCACGGCGCGCAGGTGCGCCTCCAGGTAGCGGATCCGGTCGGGGTCGCGCACCCTGCCGTCCGCGGAGACCTCATCGGGGTAGGCGGCGCCGTTCTCCACCACGTACAGCGGCACCCCGGGCGCCTCGGCGGCGAGCCGGGTGAGCACCCCGTACATCCCGGACGGGTCGATCTCCCAGCCCATGCCGGTGGTCTCCAGCCCGCGCCGGACCATGACCTCGGTCTCGCAGCCGACCAGCGCCGCCGTGTCGCCGCCGGACTCCAGCAGGTCCGGGTCGATGCCCTCGGCCGAGGCCGCCACCCGGTGCGGCTGGTAGAAGTTGACGCCGAGCAGGTCCAGCGGGGCCGAGGCCAGCTCCAGGTCGCCGTCGCGGACGAATGCGAAGTCGGTCACCGGGGCGAGGTCCTCGACCAGGTCGGCGGGGTAGCGCCCGTGCAGCAGCGGGTCGGTGAAGACCCGGTTGCGCACCGCGTCGGCCCGGCGGGCCGCGACCAGGTCGGCCACCTCGGCGCGGTAGGGCAGCAGCTCGGTCTGGTTGTGCACGATGCCGACCCGCGGGGTGCCCCGCCCCCCGCGCAGCACCCCGGCGGCCAGCCCGTGGCCGAGCAGCAGGTGGTGGGCGGCGGCCAGGGCGGCGGCCGGCTCGGTCCGGCCGGGCGCGTGCACCCCGGCGGCGTAGCCGAGGAACGCCGCGCACCACGGCTCGTTGATCGTGGTCCAGTCGGCGACCCGGTCCCCCAGGGCGTCGCGGACCAGGCCAGCGTACTCGGCGAAGCGCAGCGCGGTGTCCCGCTCCGGCCAGCCGCCGGCCTCCTCCAGCGGTTCGGGCAGGTCCCAGTGGTAGAGGGTGGGCCAGGGTTCGGCGCCCGCCTCCAGCAGGGCGTCCACCAGGCGGTCGTAGAAGTCCAGGCCGGCCCGGTCGGCCGGCCCGGAGCCGGCGGGCTGCACCCGCGGCCAGGCGATGGAGAACCGGTAGGCGCCCAGGCCGAGTTCGCGGACGAGCTCCACGTCCTCGCGCCACCGGCGGTAGTGGTCGGCGGCGGGGTCCCCGGTGTCGCCGCCGAGGATCCGGCCCGGTTCGGCGGCGAAGGCGTCCCAGATGCTGGGGCCGCGGCCGTCCGCGCCGGTCGCGCCCTCGATCTGGAAGGCGGAGGTGGACGCCCCCCAGAGGAACCCGGGCGGGAACGCCGCCGGGTCGAGGGCCTCGTCGGTACTGGTCCGGGCCTGCGTCGGGGAGGCCGAGTGCGTCGGTGAAGAGGTCACGCCTTGACGGCACCTTCCATGATGCGGCCGACGAGCCGTCGGCCGAAGACGGCGAACAGGATGAGCAGGGGCAGGGTCGCGTAGGCCGCGCCGGTGAACATCAGCGAGAAGTCCCGGGCGTAGGCGGATTCGCTGAGCTGGTTGATGGAGAACTGCACCGTGGGGTTGTCCGGGGTCAGCACGGCGATCGCCCAGACGAACTCGTTCCAGCTCTGCATGAAGGTGAGCAGGCCGAGCACGACCATGGCCGGGCGGAGCACCGGCAGCACCACGCTCCAGAAGGTGCGCAGCAGGGAGCAGCCGTCGATCCGGGCCGCCTCCAGCAGCTCGTCCGGGACGCCCTGGGCGGCGTACTGCCGCATCATGAACACCCCGAACCCGCTGACCAGGAACGGGACGATGACGGCCTGCAGCTCGCCGCGCCAGCCCAGCCACTGCATCAGCACCAGCAGCGGGATGATGCCCACCTGGACCGGGACCGCCATGGTGACCACCACCGCGACGGTGAACCCGTTCCGCCCCGGGAACTCCAGCTTGGCCAGGGCGAACCCGGCCAGCGAGCAGAAGAGCACCACCGAGACCGCCACGGTCGCCGAGGCGACGAAGGAGTTCCAGAGCCCCAGGGTGAAGTGCGCGCTCGCGTTGCCGAACAGCCGCTCGGTGTTGGCCGCGAACTCGCCGCCGGGCAGCAGCGCCGGCGGGAACCGGGCGACGGCGTCGGTGGTGCGGGTGGCGATGACCAGCATCCACCACAGCGGGAAGAGCGAGAGCACCACGGTGAGCAGCAGCCCCGCGTAGGTGAGCGGCGCCCTCTCGCGCAGCCGGCGCACCCTGCCCGCCGGGCGGGGCCGCCTGCGGGCGGGCGCCTGCGCCGGGCGGTCGGCGGTGATGGTCATGACGCCCCCTTGATCCGGCCGGTGATGAGCACGTTGACCAGCCCGAGCACCACGATGACCAGGAAGAGCACCCAGGAGACCGCGGAGCCGTAGCCGTAGTCGCCGTACCGGAAGGCCTCTTGGAAGACGAGCATCATCACGGTCTGGTACTGGCCCTGGGTGCCGCCGGCCATCGCGCCGCCGGTGTCGAAGACCGCGGGCTCGGTGAACAGCTGCATCTGGCCGATGGTGGAGATGATGACGGTGAACAGGATGGTGGGCCGCATCATCGGGACGGTGATCCGCCAGAACCGGCGCAGCGCGGAGGCGCCGTCCAGCGCGGCCGCCTCGTAGAGGTCCTTGGGGACCGCCTGCATCGCGGCCAGGTAGATCAGCGTGTTGTAGCCGGTCCAGCGCCAGTCCACCATCACCGCGATCGCCGTCCAGGAGGAGAGCCGGCCGCCGCGCCAGTTCACCGGGTCGATGCCGAACAGCCCGAGGAACTGGTTGACCATGCCGTACTCGGTGCCGAACAGGGTGCTGAACACGATCGCCATCGCCGCGATGGAGGTGACGTAGGGGATGATCAGCGCGATCTGCAGCAGCCCGCGCCCCCGGACGATCCGGTTGAGCGCGTCGGCCAGCAGCAGCGCCGCCAGCAACTGCGGGACCACCGCGATCGCGAAGATGCCCAGCGTGTTGGCGAGCGCGTTCCAGAACTTGGCGTCGCCGAGCAGGACCCGGTAGTTCTCCAGTCCGACGAAGCCCTCGTTGCCGCCGATCAGGCTCCAGTCGTGCAGCGACACCCACGCCGTGTAGAGCAGCGGGAACAGCCCGAAGACCCCGAAGAGCAGGAAGAACGGGGCGATGAAGGCGTACGGCGCGGCTTTGGTGTCCAGGGCGGAGCGCAGCCGCGCGGCGCGGTCGGTGCCGCGCCGCGCGCTCCGCGGCGCCCGGCTCGCCGTGGTCATCCGGCCGCCCGCTCGCTCCCGGAGACCGCGGTCTCCCAGCCCTCGTCCGCGGTGGCCTGCCCCTGCTCGACCGATTCCAGCGCGGCGCGGAACGCGTCGTCGACCGCCTGGGTGTCCGGGCCGTAGTAGACCGGCTCCAGCTCCATCGCGGTGGCGCCGAAGATCGCGCCGACCGGGGCGTCGTTGAAGTAGGGCCGGGTGAACTCGGTGACCTCGGCCGACTCCAGCGCCTCCGGCGAGGAGGGCAGCGTGTTGGCCTCCTCCCAGGCGCTCAGCTGGCCCTCCGGGGAGGTGAGGAACTTCGCCAGCTCGGCGGCCTCCTCCGGGTGCTCGCTCTGCGCCGGGACGGCGAGGAAGGAGCCGCCCCAGTTGCCTCCGCCGCCCGGGACCGCGGCCACGTCCCACCGGCCCTCGCCGGCCTCGCCCGCGGTGTTCTCGATGTGCCCGAGCATCCACGCCGGGCAGGGCATGGTGGCGAACGCGTTGTCCTGGATCGCCGCGTTCCACTCCTCGGACCAGATGGGCAGCGCCGCGGAGAGGTCCGACATGCCGGTGACCGTGTCGTAGGCCTCGCGGGTGGACGGGGTGTCCTCGATGACCAGTTCGCCCTCGGTGTTCTGGAACGGCTCCCCGCCGGCCTGGGCGGTCACCACCCGGAACAGCGGCTGGATCGTGGACATGAACGCGGCGCCGGTGTCGGCCTCGGCGAACTCCTCCCCGGTGGCGGCGTACTCGTCCCAGGTCGGCCAGAGTCCGCCGACCTCCTCCCGGTCGGTGGGCAGGCCGGCCTGGTCGAACAGCTCGGTGTCGTAGCACATGCCCAGCCCGCCGATGTCGGTGCCCAGGCCGACGATGCGGCCGTCCGGGGCGGTGCCCTGGTCCCACTTCCAGTCCAGGAAGTTCTCCTCCAGGCCGGCGGCGCCGTGCTCGGCCAGGTCGACGAAGGCCTCCTTCTGGAGCATGAACTGGGCGATGTTGGCCTCTTCGATCGCCACCACGTCTCCGGCGCCGCTGCCGGAGGCGATGTTCTGCTGCAGCTGCGGGGTGTAGTCGGCGACGTCGGTGACGTTGCGCTCCTCCACCCGGATGCCGTGCTCCTCCTCGAAGCGCTCGAGGAGCGCCTCGTAGCCCATCACTCCGAAGGTGTCGACGGTGAGGGTGACCTCCCCGTCGCCGCCGCCCCCTCCGCCGCAGGCGGTGGCGAGCAGCAGCGCGCCGCCGGCGAGGGCCGCGGCGGCGGCCCGGGGCACCGGGCGCGGTCGGGTCGTGGGTGAACGCTTGGTCATCTCGGCCTCGCTTCTCAGGGTCCGTGTCCCCCCGGCAGGCTCCCGCCACCCGGTTTGGGAGCGCTCCCACACAGCGAACGGCACCCGCTCCCCCGCCGTCAATCCCCGCAGCCGCCCCGGTTACCCGACCGTTACGCGCGAGCGGCCCCGCCCCCGTGCTCCGGGGTGCGGGGCCGCCGCGGTTCAGGCGCCCGGGGGCGTCACTCCTTCTCGCCGCCGAGCGGGATGACGACGCCCTTCCACTCCTTCTCCATGTACTCCTTGACCTCGTCGCTGTGGAGCAGCTCGTTCAGAGTGGTCACGGCCTCGTCCTCGGTGTCCTCGCCGCGGACCACCAGGCCGTTGCCGTACGGGTTGTCCTCGGTGGACTCCCAGGCCAGGGCGTTGGCCTCGGTCGCCAGGTCCGCCTCGATGGCGTAGTTGCCGTTGACCGCCGCGGCGTCCAGGTCCTGCAGCGACCGGGGCAGCTGGGCCGCCTCGGTGGGCACGATGTCCAGGTCCTTGGGGTTCTTCTCGATGTCGGACTCCGAGGCGTTGTCGCCGGCGTCGGGGGCCAGTTCGAGCAGCCCCTCCTGCTCCAGCAGCTTCAGCGCCCGGCCCATGTTGGCCGCGTCGGAGGGGACCCCGATCTTCGCGCCGTCCTCGATGCCCTCGACGTCCTCGAGGTCCTGGGAGTAGAGCCCGAACGCCTCCAGGTGGACGTCGTCCAGGTAGACCAGGTCGGCGTCGGAGTTGTTGGCCAGGAAGTCGTCCAGGAACGGCCGGGTCTGGAAGTAGTTGGCGTCCAGACCGCCCTCGGTGAGCGCGGCGTTGGGCTGGTTGTAGTCGGTGAACTCCTGCACCTCGATGTCCAGCCCGGCGTCGGCCGCCAGGTTCTCCTGCACGTACTTCAGCACATCGGCGTGGGGCACCGGGGTGGCGCCGACCGTGATCGTGGTCAGCCCCTCCTCGCCGCCGCCGTCCTGGGCCCGCTCGCTGGGGCTGCCGCAGCCGGCCGCGGTCGCCGCCAGGGCCGCCGCTCCGATGATCGCCAGGGTGGTGCGCACCTTCGTACTCCTTGCGTGTGTGGTCGACCGGGTCCGCTAGCGGTGCGAGACCCGCCGGATGATGAAGTCCCCGAGGCTCTGCGCCGCCTGGACGATGACAACCAGGAGGATCACGGTGGCCCACAGGTAGTAGTCGTCGAAGCGCTGGTAGCCCTCGCGGATCGCGATGTCGCCGAGGCCGCCGCCGCCGATCGCGCCGGCCATCGCCGAGTAGGAGACCAGCGCGACCACCGTCATGACCAGGCCGGCCACCAGGCCCGGCAGGGCCTCGGGGAGCAGCACCTTGCCGACGATGGTCAGCTTGCGGGCGCCCATCGCGTGCGCGGCCTCGACCACCTCGCGGTCGACCTCGCGCACCGCGGTCTCCACCAGCCGGGCGAAGAACGGGATGGCGCCGATGCTCAGCGGCACGATCGCCGCGGTCGGGCCCAGGGTGGTGCCGATGAGCAGCCGGGTCAGCGAGAGCACCGCGACCATCAGGACGATGAACGGCAGCGAGCGGCCGATGTTGACCACCGCGCCCAGCACCGCCTTGACCAGCGGCGCGGGGGTGAGGCCGCCCCGGTCGGTGGTCACCAGCAGCACCCCGAGCGGCAGGCCCACCAGCACGCTGAAGACCGTCGCCCACAGCACCATGTAGAGCGTGTCCAGGGTGCCGTACCAGAGCACCTCCGACATCTCCGGCCAGCGCTGCGCCAGTTCCTCGGTCCAGTTCATCGGTTCGCCTCCCGGACCAGCAGCCCCTTGTCGGCCAGGAAGCCCAGTGCGGCCTCCCGGTTGGCGCCGCGCACCTGCACGTTGAGCCGGCCCACCGAGGTGCCGGCGACGTTCTCCACCGCGCCGCCGAGCACGTTCACGTCCACGTCGAAGCGGCGGGTGAGCTCGGACATCAGCGGCTCGTCGAAGGAGCGCGGGTAGGTGAGCGCCACCGCGTCGGGCACATCGGTGGCGGGCAGCGGGAACAGCGAGGCCGCCAGCAGCGAATCGGGGGTGCCGATCAGGTCGAGCACCTTGCCGGCCTCGCGGAAGGAGCCGTCCTCCATGATCGCCGCGGAGTCGCAGATCCGCTTGATCACGTCCATCTCGTGGGTGATCAGCAGGATGGTCAGGCCGAGCTGGCGGTTGAGGTCGCGCAGCAGCTCCAGGATCGACTCGGTGGTGGCCGGGTCGAGCGCCGAGGTGGCCTCGTCGCTGAGCAGCACCTTGGGATCGGAGGCCAGTGCCCGGGCGATGCCGACCCGCTGCTTCTGCCCGCCGGACAGCTGCGCCGGGTAGGCCTTGGCCTTGTCCGCCAGGCCGACCAGTTCGAGCAGCTCGCCGACGCGGGCGGCGCGGCGCGCCCGGGGGACGCCGGCGACCTCCAGCGGGAAGGCGACGTTGGCCGCGACGGTCCGCGAGGAGAGCAGCGCGAAGTGCTGGTGCACCATGCCGATGCCGCGGCGCGCCCGGCGCAGGCCGCGGGCGGGCATCCCGGTGAGCTCCCGGCCGTCCACCGAGACCGTCCCCGCCGTCGGGCGCTCCAGCAGGTTGACGCAGCGCAGCAGGGTGCTCTTGCCCGCGCCGCTCTGGCCCACCACCCCGAATATCTCGCCCTGCTCGACGTGGAGGTCGACGCCGTCGAGGGCGACGACCTCTCGTTGCTTCAACGGGTAGACCTTGCGCAGGCCCACGGCTTCTATCACGGGTTTCCTCGTCGATCGGCTCGCTGGAGGCCAGCAAGGACGGACTGCGCGGGCCGCACGGAGCGCTCCGGCCGCTCCGCCGCGGCCCTCCTGCGGCACGGCGGGGCGCTCTCGAACGCCTCGGGCCGCTGCGGACCGGGGTGCTCGCGCCCGCCGCATGCGTGTTCGCCCATGCCAGTGCATGGTGCAACGCGGGGAGAGGGAAGTGCGCGGCGACGCGCTGCCCGCGCTCGGACCGGGCCTCCGGGCCCGGGAGTCGCGGGATCAGCGGGTGATCAGTGGAACTCCGGCATGGGACAGTCGCCGCCGGCCGGACGGTGCCTCTGCGGACACGGCCGACAACCGCGCCTCGGGGCGCGGGGGGCGGGGGTGCCGTGAGCGATGTAGTCCACGGACCCAGGTAACCACACTCCCTCTACGACCACGGGACGTTCCCGGACGAAACGGGCGTTAGATCCGCCACATATCACCCGTGCGTTGGCGATCCGATGAAACTGCCTTTAACCTTCCTGGCGTGCGGACCCGGGGCCCGCGCGGCCCCTCCCGGCCGCCCCGCGGCCGAGACCGCCGCCCCGCACCGCCGGGGCCCCGGCGCGCGCCACCCCGTACCCGGCGGGCGGAAGCGGCTTCCGCAGCGCGCCCGCCGACCGCGGCCGATCCGAGGAGAAGACATTCCGTGGAGCCCGACAGAGTGAGCGGCGACGATCCCTTCGCCGACTTCTGGGCACCCGACCCGCCCTGCCCCGCCGAGCCCCGGGCGCCGCGGCGCGCCGGGGCCGGACGCGCCGCCGCCGCGGCGCTCATGCTGGCCTCGGTGCTGTCCCCGCTCCCCGCGGCGGCCGCGCCGGCGCCCCGCGAGAGCCTCTCCGAGCTGCAGGACCGCGCCGATGCGCTGAGCGAGGAGTACAACGGCGAGCTGCGCGACATGGAAGGCGTCTTCGACGACGCGGAGAAGGCCCAGGAGCGCGCGGACAAGACCCAGGACGAGGTGGACGACGCCCGTGAGCAGGTGCAGCAGCTGGCGATCGCCAGCTACACCAGCGGCGGCCTGGACCCCTCGCTGACCGTGTTCGTCGAGGAGGACCCGCAGCTCCTCATCGACCAGGCCCAGCTGATCGGCCACCTCTCCGCCAACCACCAGGAGCGCATCGACGCCCTGGAGCAGGCGATCGAGCGGGACGAGAAGGCCCGCGACAACGCCCAGGCCAAGGCGGACGAGGTCCAGGAGGACCTGGACGAGCTGGAGGGGCGCCGCGAGGAGGTGCAGCGGCTCATCGCCGAGCACCCGCAGCAGGAGATGGGGCCGCCGGACAACCTCACCCCGCGCACCCGGCAGATGCGCGAGGTCATCACCGAGAAGTTCGGCGAGAACAGGAAGCACGGCGGGGTCGGCTGCTACCGCCCGGACGGCGGCTACGTGGTCGGCGAGCACCCCAAGGGCCGCGCCTGCGACTTCATGGTCGACAAGAACGGCCAGATGCCGTCGGAGGAGCAGATCGCGCACGGCCAGGAGATCGCCGACTGGGCCCAGGACAACGCCGAGCGGCTGGGCATCATGTACATCATCTACCGCCAGCAGATCTGGGACATCCGCCGCTCCGACGAGGGCTGGCGGGACATGGCCGACCGCGGCAGCATCACCGAGAACCACTTCGACCACGTGCACATCTCGATGTTCTGAGGGCCCCGGCGCCCCGGAGGGCCTGCGGCGCTTCCCGCGCCCCGGGCCGCCCTCCCGCGCGGCGGCCCCGGTCACCGCGGGAGCGGGGCGGCGGCCCCGCTCCCGCCGCCGGTGCGGCCCCTCCCGGTCAGCCCCCGCCGAACACCGGGGCGTACATCACGCTGAGGCAGCCGCCGGTGACGGCGAGCACCGCGCCCACCGCGAGGATGAAGGCGAACCAGGCCCAGAATCCGTGCCTGGGGCCGCCGTGCTTGGGATCGGCTCTGCGCGCGGGCAATGGGCGTCCCTCCGTGCTGGTCCGGAGGCGGGCGCCGGTGCGGCGGCCGCCGCTCCAACGCTAGCCCCGCGCGTCTCATTCCGGCAACGATCCGCGGCCGCGGCGGCCGTTCCCGGGTTTCCCGGGCCACCATTGTGCGGGCCCCGGGAGCCCTCCGGCGGCGCCTCTTCCCTCACCCGGCCGCTCCGTTCAAGTACGGAATCGCCACGAAACGGTGACGATGCACTGACGTCCGGACAGAGGCACCCACCGAGGGCCATCCCGGCGGACGCTAGGATTTCGAACCCGGTGCCGCTTCGGCGGGCACCGCGGTCGGCCGCCCGGTCCGCCGGTGAGAGCGCCGCGGGGCCGCCTTCCGATCGCAGGGAACCATGAACGCGCCCATGCGCGTCTCACGAACCGTTCAGATACGCAGGGCGCGAGGGGAGCAATGAGCGACAACGGACCTTACGGCCAGCCACCGCAGGGCGGCGGACATGGCCAGCCCCATTTCCAGTCCCCCTACGGCACCGGCCCCCAGCCGGGTCAGCCCGGCGGGCCCGGCCAGCCCGGTCCTCCCGGCGGGCCGCAGCCGATGTACTCCGGTGGCCCCGGACAGCCCCCGCCCTACGGGCCGGGCGGCCCCGGTGCCCCGATGGGGTCTCCGGGCTACCCCCCGCCGAAGAAGAGCAGCGCCGGGATGTGGATCGTCATCGGCGGCGGCGTGGTCATCCTGCTGCTGGTCGTCGCCGTCGTGGTGATGCTCATCCGCGGTGGCGAGAGCGGCGGCGGCGAGGGCGGCGGCACGGCGGCCGACCCCTCCAAGAAGCCCGAGGAGACCACCGAGGAGACGACCGAGGGCGGCGGCGAGGCGAGCGGCCCCAAGGGCGAGCCCCCGTACGCGCTGCCCGAGGACCCCTGCTCGGCCTTCTCCGAGGCCACCGCCGGCGAGTACGGCCTCAAGGACGGCAGCAAGTCGCTGACCGACACCTCCTCCTCGTGCATGTACACCGCGGAGTCCCTGGGCGGCGACGGCTACGCCAACGTCAGCGTCCAGTACCAGGTCCCCTACGGCGGGTCCGACTCCATCGAGGGCGCCAAGACCCAGTTCCAGGAGAACGTCGAGTACGCCACGGATGAGAGCAGCGACATCATCCCGACCAAGGTGCACGAGAACGAGGAGCTGAACCTGGGCGAGGAGGCCGCGATCATCTTCGCCACCCAGGAGATCGCCGGCACCAAGAGCTCGGTGGCCACCGTGCTCATCCGCGAGGGCAACATCAACGTCGAGGTGGAGTTCACCGAGAGCAACGCCTACGACGCCCCGAAGAACGCTCCGGCGCCGCTCAAGTTCGACGACGTCGAGGGCATGATGAACTCGCTGGGCGACGAGTCGCTGGGGCTGATCGGCTCCTGACGGACCCCGGTGCCGCCCGGCGGCACCGGCGCGCAGCGGAAAGGGGCGCGGGCTTCGGCCCGCGCCCCTTCTGCGTGTCCGCGTGTCCGGGCGGCGGCCGCGGGACCGGATGCCCCGCGGCCGCCGCCCGGTCCGTCAGCCCTGCGCCGGCAGGTCGGCGCGGACCCGGCGGGCCGCCTCGACCATGTTCCGCAGCGCCGGCTCGACCTCGGTGTAGCCCCGGGTCTTCAGACCGCAGTCGGGGTTGACCCACAGCCGGTCGGCCGGGACCGCGCGCAGCGCGCTGCGCAGCGCCTCCTCGATCTCCTCGACCGAGGGCACCCGGGGCGAGTGGATGTCGTACACGCCCGGGCCGATGCCCCTGCGGTAGCCGGCCCGCTCCAGGTCGTCCACCAGCTCCATGTGCGAGCGGGCCGCCTCGACGCTGGTGACGTCGGCGTCCAGCGCCTCGATCGCGCCGACGATGCGGCCGAACTCCGAGTAGCACATGTGGGTGTGCACCGTGGTGCTGGCGCCCACCCCGGAGGTGGCCAGCCGGAACGCGCTGATCGCCCAGTCCAGGTAGGCCTGGCGGTCCTGCTTCCGCAGCGGCAGCAGCTCGCGCAGCGCCGCCTCGTCGACCTGGATGTGCCGGATGCCGGCGCGCTCCAGGTCCGAGACCTCGTCCCGCAGGGCCAGCGCCACCTGCCGGGCGGTGTCGGCCAGCGGCTGGTCGTCCCGGACGAAGGACCAGGCCAGGATGGTCACCGGACCGGTCAGCATGCCCTTGACCGGCTTGCCGGTGCGGGACTGGGCGTAGACGGCCCAGTCCACCGTCATCGGCTCGGGGCGGCGCACGTCCCCGTAGAGGATCGGCGGGCGCACGCAGCGCGACCCGTAGGACTGCACCCAGCCCTTCTTCGTGGTGACGAAGCCGCCCAGCCGCTCGGCGAAGTACTGCACCATGTCGTTGCGCTCCGGCTCGCCGTGCACCAGCACGTCGAGGCCGATGTCCTCCTGGAGCGCGATGACCGAGTCGATCTCGGCCCGCATCCGGGCGGTGTACTCCTCCTCGCTGAGCCGCCCGGCCCGGTGCTCGGACCGGGTCTTGCGGATCTCCGCGGTCTGCGGGAAGGAGCCGATGGTGGTGGTCGGCAGCACCTGCCGCTCACCGCCGCCGCTCCAGCGCTCCTCCCGGTTGCGGACCGGGAGCTCGCCCAGGGCGTCCAGGCGGGCCCGCACCTGCGGGTCGCGGAAGCCCTCCGGCTCGGGGAGCTCGGCGCGCGCGGAGGCGATCTCCGCGGCGGTGGCCTCGTCGTCGGCGGACAGGGCGCGGCCGAGCAGGACCACCTCGTCCAGCTTCTGCCGGGCGAAGGCGAGCCGGGCGCGGATCGCCGGGTCCAGGTCGGTCTCGGCGTCCAGGTCGACCGGGACGTGCAGCAGCGAGCAGGAGGTGCTCACCACGACCTCGCGGGCCAGGCCGAGCAGCGGGCCGAGCCGGGCCAGCGCGGCGGACACGTCGGTGCGCCACACGTTGCGCCCGTCGACCACCCCGGCGACCAGGGTCTTGTCGCCCAGGCCGGAGACGGCGGCCAGTTCGTCGGCGGCCTCCGGGCCGGCCACCAGGTCCAGCCCGATCCGCTCCACCGGGGTGCGCTTGAGCGCCTCCAGGGCAGCGGTCCCGATCGACCCGAAGTAGGTGGAGACGGTGATCTCCGGGCGCCGGGAGCGGCCGCCCAGGGCGGAGTAGACCCGCTCCAGCTCCGCGGTGCGCTCCCGGCCCTCGTCGGTGGCGAGGATCGGCTCGTCCAGCTGGACCTGGCGGGCGCCGGCCGCGGCGAGTTCACCGAGGAGCGTGCCGTACGCCTCGACCAGCCCGTCCAGGAGCTCCAGCGGGCTCCAGCCCTCCGGGGCGCCCGCCGCGGGCTTGGCCAGCAGGAGGAAGGTGAGGGGGCCGACCAGCACCGGCCGGGTCTCGATGCCCAGCCCCTTGGCCTGGTTGTACTCGGAGAGGGGCTTGGTCCCGGCGAGGCGGAACCGGGTCTGCGGGGACAGCTCCGGGACCAGGTAGTGGTAGTTGGTGTCGAACCACTTGGTCATCTCCAGCGGCGGCGTGTCGTCCGAGCCGCGGGCCAGGGTGAAGTAGCGCTTCAGCTCGGCGGCGCGGTCCGCGCCGGCCCCCTCTCCCTCGGGGGCCGGGCCGAACCGCTCCGGAACCGCGTCGAACAGCAGCGCGGTGTCGAGAACGTGGTCGTAGTAGGAGAACGTGTTCGATGGGATCTCGTCGACCCCGGCCGCGCGGAAGTCCTGCCAGACGTCGCGGCGCAGTCGCGCGGCGACGGCGTCCAGGTCGGCGGCGCTGCTCCGGCCGGCCCAGTAGGACTCACAGGCCTGCTTGAGCTCGCGGTCGGGGCCGATGCGCGGGTAGCCGTGGGCGGTGGCGGTCATCCGGCCTCACCGCCGCGGGTGCGCTCGGTTCGCATGTGGCTTCTTCTCTCCCTCGTCGAACAGCCTTGGCAGGCCGACGACGCCGTCCGGAGGAGCGGACGGCCGGAGGCGGGCGCGGCGGAGCGCGCCCCGACCGGGCACCGTCCGCGTGTCCTCCCTCGGGACGCGCCGACCACCGCGGGCACGGTCGCGCCCGCGGGCGGTCGGCAGGTATTCGGACTCATGGGCGCTCCGCGCCCTCCGGGCGCGTTCTCCTACCGGCCGCCGCTTCCCAAGTGCTCGGCACCCAGTGCTGTTGACGGCTTTCGTTCCCATTCACCGCTGCGGGGCAGTCCCGGATTCGCACCGGGTTCCCTCTCTCGACGCCCACAGTGATCCACCGTGCGCGTACCGACCGCAGCTGTCAGTATAGGGACGCCGTTGCCCGATACCGGGGGGTGGGTCCCGGGCGCCCGCACCCCGCCCCTCCGCCCCTGGAAGACGGCACGCCGGTTTTTCCCCTCTCATTACCGAAGCGTCGAACCGAACTGACCCTCGGATGCGATCATCCTATGTATAGTCCGGTTGGCCCGATATATGCGAAAGACGATTTCAGGTGCTACGCAACCGCTCCGTCCCTGAATCCCCCCGCGGCCGCGCCCTCATCGGCGCCGCGGCCGCGGCTGTGCTCGCCCTCACCGCCTGCAGCCCCTCCGACGGTGAGCACACCTCGGGGGGTGAGGAGACCCCCGCCGAAAAGCCCTCCGGTGAGCCGGACCGGCTCACCGAGGTCGACCCGGAGACCGTCGCCGACCTCGACGAGAAGCACACCGAGGAGAAGCGGGGCGACGTCTCCGTCGACATCTCCTACCCCGCGGTGGGCGGCGCCGGCCCGTTCGCCGACGAGCTCGGCCGGATCACCGGCCGCGCCGCCGAGGACTTCGCCGACGCCGTCCCCGGCGCCGAGTCGCTCACCGTCACCGGGGCGCTGACCGCCGCCGGCGGCGACGTGCTCGGCGTCCGCCTGGAGCAGAAGGAGAAGGACTCCGACGGGACCCGCACCGGCCACGCCACCTACTGGTACGACGCCGGCACCGGGGCCACCGCCTACTCCACCCAGCTGCTCGCCGGCGACGAGGAGCTGGGCGAGCTGCACGAGCGGGTCGCCGGGATCCTCGGCGAGCAGGACGTGGACACCGCCGACCTCTACCCCATCGCCGGGATGTACGACTCGATCGGCTTCAACCCCGACGGCGACCTGGTGGTCGAGTTCGACGAGGGCCAGCTCGCCCCGGCCGGCGACGGGCGGGTGCACGCGGTGGTGCCGCGCAAGGAGGCCGAGCCGCTCCTGTCCGACCTCGGTGAGCGGGCCCAGGCCGCGGCCACCGCGGTGACCCGCGACTTCAAGCTGGAGGCGGAGGCGGCCGCGCCCAAGGACGGCGCCGCCGGCGACGTCCCCGGCCGGCCCTCGCCCGTCTCCCCCGACGTCGACTGCTCCGACCCGAAGGCCAAGTGCATCGCGCTCACCTTCGACGACGGCCCCGGCGGGCGCACCCCCGAACTCCTGGACGAGCTCGACGAGTACGGCGCCAAGGCCACCTTCTTCCTCACCGGCGAGCCGGTCCGGGAGAACCCGGAGACGGTGCGGCGGGAGTACGCCGAGGGGCACGAGATCGCCAACCACACCGAGAGCCACCCGGACCTGACCGGTATCGGCGAGGACGAGGTCCGCGAGGAGCTGGCCTCGGTCAGCGGGCTGATCGACCGGGAGACCGGCTACCGCCCCGAGCTGATGCGCCCGCCCTACGGCGCGACCGACGACACCGTCGCCGGGGTCTCCGAGGACCTCGGGATGGCCGAGATCATCTGGAGCGTCGACACCAACGACTGGAAGGACCGGAACTCCTCGGTCGTCGCCGACCGCGCGGTGGAGGGCGCCGAGCCCGGCGCGATCATCCTGATGCACGACATCCACGGCACCACCGTCGACGCCGTGCCGGACATCCTGAAGCGGCTGGACGAGAAGGGCTTCACCATGGTGACCGTCTCCCAGCTGCTGGGCGAGACCGAGCCCGGGGAGAAGTACTTCGACGGTGAGGAAGCCGTCACCGGAAAGGGCGACTAGCGGCTCCTCCGGGAACGGTGGCGGCGGCGCGAACGGGGAAGGATGAGGGGGCGGAGGGCAAGGGCGCCCTCCCCGATCACGCTCCGGCCACGATGTGGTCCAGATGACGGCGCGAGCGGGCCGTCACGTGTGAAGAGAGTCCCCGCGGCGGCGTATGGTGGTTCGCCGTGGGCATGAACACGCACTTCGCGCGGATGCCGCTCGCGCCGCATCCCGTCCGAGAGGCGGTGGCCTGAGGTGGCCCTTCTTCCGCTGCTGCGCCGGGGAACCGGCAAGGACTCCGCAACCGTTCCGCCAACGGGGAGCGCCCCTCAGGAGGGGGCCGCCCCGAGGGGAAGGGAGAGGTCGATGGCCGCTGCCCTCGCGGCAGACTACGCCTGGTTCGAAGAGTCCCAGCCGGACCTGGCCGAGGCGTTCTGCCTCACCTATGTCCGGGGCCTGGGCAAGACCGAGTGCCTGGAGCGGCTCGGCGCGGCGCCGAAGCGGCTGCGGATGCTGCCCATCGCCGACGCCCTGGAGGCGGGGCTGTGCAGCGAGAGCCGCCCGCCGCAGACCGCGCACGCGCTCTGCGTGAACGGCTGGACCGTGATCGTCGAGCCCACCGGCTGCCGCGCGGTCCGACCGGACTGCTACCGCTCGCTGTCGGCCGAGACCGAGCTGGTCTCGGTCCGGGTCCGGATGGACGCCCGGTACGAGTTCCGCTGGGTCGCCGGCGGGGTGCTGCGCACCTTCTTCGACGCCCGCACCCCGACCCGGCGCCGCGGCACCCGGCCGGACGCGCTCACCGCCGAGATGGCCTCGGTGGGCCTGCTGGACGAGGCGGGCGAGGGCCCCGACGACCCGGCCGCCGCCGTACTGGCCCTGGCCGAGCGGGTCACCGGCGTCCGCATCCGCCCGTCGCACCTGTCCGGCCCGCTCCTCGGCGCCGAACTGGAGACCGAGCTCCCGGCCCCGGCGGCCTCCGCCCGCTGACCCGGATCCGCACCGAAGGCCCCGCCCCGGCGGGGCCTTCGCCGTGTCGGGGCCTCCTCGGCGCCCCGGTGCCGCCGGGTGCCGGGCGGGGAGAGCGGGCCGGCCGCCCCGGGGGGCCGGCGGGCGCCCCGGACCGGCCGGCGGGTGCGGGGCTCAGGCCTTCCCGGCGGCCGGGGCGTCGGTGCCGACGGCGTCGGCGACCGAGGCGAGGCCGGCCCGGCGGGTGAGGCGGGCCAGGCCCTTGTGAATCCGGCGCGGCCACAGCGGGCCGCCGTAGATGAGGCCGGTGTAGCCCTGCACCAGGGTCGCCCCGGCGCGGATGCGCTCCCAGGCGTCCTCGGGCGTCTCGATGCCGCCGGCCGCGATGAGCACCAGGCCGTCGCCGGTGCGGGCGCGCAGCCGGCGCAGCACCTCCAGCGAGCGGCGCTTCAGCGGGGCGCCGGAGAGCCCGCCGGCGCCGGCCGCCTCGACCGCCTCCGGGCCGGTGGCCAGCCCGTCCCGGGAGATCGTGGTGTTGGTGGCGATGATCCCGTCCAGGCCCAGCTCCAGCGCCAGGTCGGCGACCGCGTCGACGTCCTCGTCGGCCAGGTCCGGTGCGATCTTGACCAGCAGCGGGACGTCGGTGGCGCCCTCGCCGTCCAGCGCCTCGCGGACCGTGCCCAGCAGCGGCCGCAGGTGCTCCACCGCCTGCAGGTTCCGCAGCCCCGGGGTGTTCGGCGAGCTGACGTTGACCACCAGGTAGTCGGCGAGGCCGGCGAAGGCGCGGGCGCTCTCCGCGTAGTCGGCCGCGGCCTCCTCCTCCGGGACGGCCTTGGTCTTGCCGATGTTGGCGCCGACCAGCGGACCGGGGCGGCCGGCCGCGGCCGCGCGCTCGCGCAGCCCCCGCAGCCGGCCGGCGGCGGCCTGGGCGCCCTCGTTGTTGAAGCCCATCCGGTTCACGATCGCCCGGTCGGGCACCAGCCGGAACAGCCGCGGCGCCGGGTTGCCCGGCTGGGGGCGCGCGGTGACGGTGCCGATCTCGACGAACCCGAAGCCGAGCGCGGTGAGCCCTTCGATGCCCTCGCCGTTCTTGTCGAACCCGGCGGCCATGCCGAGCGGCCCGGGGAAGGTCCGGCCCAGCGCGGTCACCTCCAGCTCGGGCCCGCGCGGGCCGAGCACCCGCTCCATCGCCCGGGCCGCCCCGGGCACCGCGGCCAGCGCGCGCAGCCCGCCGAAGCTCAGGCGGTGGATGGACTCGGCGTCGGTGTGCCGCAGGACGGCATGGAACAGCAGCTGGTAGAGCACGGTGGTCCTTCGTGTACGTTTCGGTCGCCCCGGGGGCGGCCGGGCTCCGCCGCCCCGGCCCGCGTTCTCGCAGGCGGGCCCGTTCGCCTCAGCTTCTCACACGGCCCCGCGGAGAGCCCTCACAGGTCGCCGCGCTCCCGGTCGGCGAGGAAGCGCTCCAGCTCGTCGCCGAGCTCCTCGGCGGTGGGCAGCGAGGACTCGTCTCCGCTCCACAGCGGGTCGGCGGCCTCCTCGGTGCCGCGCTCGGAGACGAAGTCGTCGTACTGCCGCTCCAGGTCCTCGACCACCCGCTGGACCTCCTCGGAGTCGGCGACCTGGTCGGCGATCTCCGCCTCGGTCTCGCCGGCCGCCTCGGCCAGCCGCCCGGCCGGCAGGTCCAGCCCGGTCGCACCGGCGGCGTAGTCCAGCGCGGCCATCGCGGCCCGGGGGTACTCCGACTGGGCGAGGTAGCTGGGCACGTGCACGGCGAACCCGGTGGCGTCGTGGCCGGCCTCGCCGAGGCGGAACTCCAGCAGCGACGCCACGCCGGCGGGCACCTGGACCCGGCCGACCCACGGGGTGTGCGCGGCGACCAGGTCGGGCCGGGTGGCGTGCGCGGTCGCGGTCACCGGCCGGGTGTGCGGGACGGCCATCGGGATGCCGTTGACGCTCACCGTCAGCGACACCCGGAGCCGCTCCACCAGCCCGACCACCGCGGACACGAACAGCTCCCACTCCCGGTCCGGCTCCAGGCCGTGCAGGAGCAGGAAGGGGGTGCCCTCGCCGTCGTGCATCCGGTACAGCACCAGCCGGGGCGGGTTGTAGTCGGTGAAGGTGTTCTCCACGAACGTCATCACCGGCCGGCGGGAGCGGTAGTCCAGCAGCCGGTCCACGTCGAAGACGGCGATCTCCTCGGCGTCGAACTCGGCGAACAGGGCCTCGGCGGCCTGCTTCCCGGCCGCTCCCGCGTCGACGTAGCCGTCCAGCAGGACCAGCATCGCCGAACCGCCGCCCTCCTCGGCGCCGGGGCGGAGCTCGTAGAGGTCTGCGGGATCAGGCACCGGAAGGGCTCTCCGTTCTCAGGCGGCGGTCGTGCTGCGGGCTCGGGGTACGCGCTCCAGGATAGACGACATGGGGCGGCGCCCCCGCGCCCGCTTCCGCGGCCGGGAGGCGCCGCCGGCTCACCGTTCGTCCAGGACCGCCAGGGTGCGCAGCCGGTTCAGTGCCCCGGCGACCTCGTGCCGGCGCGGCAGCGCGAAGTCCCCGCTGTGGCCGCGGCCGAGCACCGCGGCGCCCCCGGTGCCGCCGTCGCCGTCGTCGGCGAGCAGCCGGTCCAGGCCGTCCAGCGCCTCGGCGAGCGTGGCGCGGCCGTCCAGCAGGCCCCGCTCGACCATCAGCCGCATCGCCAGGCCCACCCCGATCAGCTGGCCGGGGTCGACCAGCTGGGTGAGGCCGCGGACGTCGATCTCGCTCTCGCCGAAGGTGAGCACGTCCATGTCCCGGCGCTTGATCCGGGTGCGGCCGCGGGCGGTGGCGTCCACCGAGCGCGGGTCGACCACCCGGTGCGCGGGCGGGGTGAAGCGGGCGTCGGTGCGCGGCGCGGCCAGCGCCGCGGCCCGCTCGGTGACGTCGTAGGGGCGGTACCCGTCCAGCATGACCACCCGGTCGGCGACGTCGAAGTAGTCGCCGCTGCCGCCCATCACCAGGACCGTGGAGACGCCGTGCTCGCGGTGGAGCGGGCGGACCAGGTCGACGAAGGGGGTGAGCGGCTCCCGGTCGCCGTGCACCAGCTTCTGCATCCGGGCGTCGCGGATCATCAGGTTGGTGGCGGTGGTGTCCTCGTCCACCAGCAGCGCGGTCGAGCCGGCCTCCAGCGCCTCGGCGATGTTGGCCGCCTGGGAGGTGGACCCGGAGGCGTTGCCGGTGCGGAACCGGGAGGTGTCGGCGCCGGTGGGCAGGTTGCGCACGAACGCGCCGACGTCGGTCCGCTCGACCCGGCGGCCCTCCTCGGCGCGGATCTTCACCGCGTCGGCCCGGGTGGCCACCAGCTCCCGGCCGTCCCCGGGGACGTGGTCGTAGACGCCGCGCTCCAGGGCGTGCAGCAGGGTGGACTTGCCGTGGAAGCCGCCGCCCACGATCAGGGTGACGCCCTCGGGCACGCCCATCCCGGAGACCTCGCCGGCGTGCGGCAGCCGCACGGTGGTGCGCAGCTCCTCCGGGGAGGAGAAGGGCACCGCCTCGCCGTCCATCGGGCGGTCGCTGACCCCGCTGGCGCGGGGCAGCACGGCCCCGTCCGCGACGAAGGCGACCAGGCCCAGCCCGGGCAGGGCGGCGCGGAGCGCGGCGGAGTCCTCCACCGTGTCGGCGAACCGCTCGGCCTCGGCGGTGTCCAGCGCCTCCCAGCGCAGCGCGTCGACCATCTCGGGCAGCCGCTCGCAGAACTCGCGGCGCGCCGAGCGGCCGTCGATCCGCCGGCCGTGCCCGGGCAGCTCGATGCCGAGCCGGAGCAGCAGGTCGCCGCCGGCGATCCGGCCGGAGCCCCGCTCCAGGACCTGCTGGCCTCCGGCGTCGATGCGCAGCCGCGCCCCCTTCAGCCTCCGGTGGGCCGTCCGGATCAGGTAGTCGGCGGTGGCCCGGCGGCGCGCCGGGTCGCGCCAGGCGTGCTCGGGCAGGCCGACCAGGCCGGCGGGGAGGTGCACCGCGATGCGGGAGGGCGGCGCGAACGGGTCGGCCTGGACCCGCTCCACGGTCAGCGTGAAGTCGCCGAAGTCCCAGTCGCCGGAGAGCGATTTGTAGCGGCCGTAGGACGCCCCGTCCATCCGCTCCAGCTCCTCGGCGAGCCGGTCGGCGTCCCGGCGGCCGCGGATCTCCGGGCGCTGCGCACCGGATCCGCCGCCCCACCGGCCGCCCCGTCCGCCGTGCCGGCGCTCTGCTCCGCCGCTTCTTCCCGGCATGGATGCGTTCCCCCTGCTTCCGCTCGGTTCGGTCGGTCCCGCCTGCGGATGCTATCCCCCGGAGGAGGCCTGCGGGGACGCGCCGGCGGGGTGTCGGAGGAAGCCGGTGAAGCGCGGCACGATCGGCAGGCCCTGCTCGGCGAGGGCCTCGCGGAGCTCGGGGTCGGGGTCGCCGTAGACGGCGAAGTCGTGGATCTCGCAGTGCTCCATGACGCCGCGGATGTAGGGGTCGGACATCCGCCAGTGCGCGCGGACCGCGTCGGAGCCGGCGTAGATCTGGAAGCTGTGCGCGAGCATCCGCGGCTCGTCGATGAAGACCTCCACCATCAGCTGCGGCCCTTCGCCCTGCACGAAGGCGACGGCGCGCTCGATGGCGGCGCGGAACTCCGCCAGGTGCCCGTCGAGGACGCGCATGGTGTTGTGGAACAGGATCACGTCGCCGAGGACCGCTCCGGCGGCCCCGGCCGCCGCGCCCGCCGCGTTCTCTGCCTTCTCTGTGTTCTCTGTGTTCGCCATGGCAGAGATTCTGGAACTTCGAGTTAACTGGAAGTCAACCGGATCCGGGGGTCTCCTGCGTGTCCCCGATCACGCCTCCCCGGCCCCGCTCGGGCGCCCGCGCCGCGCAGGAGAAGGCGGATAGGAGAAGAGGGGCGCGGAGCGGCCGCTCCGCGCCCCTCTCGGGCGCCGGTCCGGGTCAGGGCCTGCCGGGGCCGTCCGGGGCCGGCCCGGCCGGGGCCGAGCCCTCCGGGCCGTCCGGCGGCTCCTGCACGCCCGGGGCCGCGGCGGCGTGCGCGGAGGCCTTGCCCCTGCGCGCGTTGCGCCGCTCCAGCCAGATCGCCAGCCTGCTCAGCGAGATGTTGATGATGATGTAGATGGCCGCGCAGATGATCGCGGCCGGGATGACGTTGCCGTACCGGGTGCCGATGAGCGAGAAGCCGCGCAGCAGCTCCGGGAAGGCGATGATGTAGCCCAGCGCGGAGTCCTTCAGCAGCACCACCAGCTGGGCGACGATCGCCGGCATCATGCTGGTGACCGCCTGCGGGATCTGGATCAGCCAGAGCACCTGGGTGCGCCGCATGCCCAGCGACTCGGCCGCCTCGGCCTGCCCCTTGGGCACCGCGTTGATGCCGGCCCGGAACACCTCCGCCAGCACCGACCCGTTGTACAGGGTCAGGCCGACGACGACCGCGGCCAGCGCGTCGACCTGGAAGGTGCGCGGCGGCAGCGGGTCCGAGCCGATCGCGGTGAGGAACTGGTTCACCGCCAGCGGCAGCGCCATGGTGAAGAAGATCAGCATCAGCAGCGGGATGCCGCGGAAGAACTCCACCACCGCGCCGCTGATCCACCGGATCGGGGCGTGCCGGGAGAGCCGGCCGATCCCGAAGACCAGGCCGAACACGATGGCCAGCACCGCCGCGTACAGCGCCGCGGTCAGCGTGTTCTGCAGGCCGGGGACGATGTAGCCGGTCCAGGTCTCCGCGATCAGGAACGGCGCCCACCGCTCCGCGGCCCACTGCCCGTCCGGGTTGACCTGCCAGGCCTCGGGACTGGTCAGCGGCGGCGCGCCGTCCCCGAAGGAGCGGTTCAGGCCCAGGTAGATCAGGGCGAGCAGGGCCAGGCCGGCCAGCACGGTGACGGCCGAGAAGATCCGGCTGCGGGCCCGGGCGCGCGGCCCGGGTGCGTCGAAGAGGACGTTCTGTACGGTCATCGTGCCACCGCCACCCGCTTGCTGAGCCAGCCGAAGAAGAAGCCGGTGGGCAGCGTCAGGATCAGGAACCCGAGCGCGAACCCGATGAACGTCGGGATGACCGGTGCGATGCCCTGGTCGAACATGAGCTTCATCTGCCGGGACGCCTCTTGCACGCCCAGCCCCGCGACGGAGGCGATCGTGGTGTTCTTGGTCAGTGCGATGAGCACGCTGCCCAGCGGGCCGACGACGCTGCGCAGCGCCTGCGGCAGCACGATCAGCCGCAGGTTCTGCGTGAAGGTCAGGCCCAGCGAGCGGGCCGCCTCGACCTGGCCGAGCGGCACGGTGTTCACACCGGAGCGCAGCGACTCGGAGACGAAGCAGGCGGTGTAGGCGGACAGTCCGATGACGGCCCACCAGAAGACGTCCCACTTCACCGACTCGGAGAGCGAGACGCCCAGCGCGCTGTTGATGCCCAGGCCGCAGAAGAGCAGCACCAGGGTGAGCGGGGTGTTCCTGATGCCCTCCACGTAGACGGTGGCCAGGCCCCGCATCATCGGGACGGGCGACACCCGCATGGCGGTCAGGACGACGCCCAGGATGAACGAGAACAGGGCGCTGAACAGGGTGAGGCGGACGGTCCAGGAGAATCCGTCGATCACCTTGTCGAGATTGCCGAGAAAGGCTTCCATGGTTCCCAGCCGGTCACGGCCCCGGCCGGAGCCCTGGGGGCGGCTCCGGCCGGGGCGACGGGTCTAACGATGTCAGGCGCAGCCCTCGGGCTCCGGCTGCTCCTCGGAGAAGGCGAAGTCGGTCTCGCCGAAGGCGGTCTCCAGGTATTCGACGGTCTTGCCCTCGTCCCACATCTTGGTGACGGCCTCGTTGACGGCCTCGCAGCGCTCGGTGTCGCCCTTGGGCAGGCCGACGCCGTACTTCTCCTCGCCGAACGGCGCGTTCACCATCTTGAAGTCGCCCGGACTCTGCGCGGCGAACCCGGCGAGGATGGTGTTGTCGGTGCTGACCGCGTCCACGGTGCCGTTGGACAGCAGCTCGATGCACTCGGAGTAGTTGCCGGCCTCGCGCAGCTCGGCGCCGATCCCCATGTCCTCGGTGATGTTGTTGGCCGAGCGGGAGCCGGAGGCCGAGCAGAGGACCTTGCCGTCCAGGTCCTCGGGGCCCTTGATGTCGTCGTTGTCCGCGGCGACCAGGATGTCCTGCTGGGCGACGTAGTACGGGCCGCCGAAGTCGACGAGCTCCTTGCGCTCGTCGGTGATGGAGTAGGTCGCGATGACCATGTCCACCGTGCCCTGCTGGAGGAAGGTCTCGCGGTTGGCCGAGGCGGCCTCGGTCCACTCGATCTGGTCGGGCTCGAAGCCCAGCTCGCCGGCGATGTAGGTGGCGACGTCGACGTCGAAGCCGACCGGCTTCTCGCCCTCGTCCAGGCCCAGGCCGGGCTGGTCGTACTTGACGCCGATGGTGATGGTCTCGCCGCCACCGCCGTCGCCGCCGTCCCCGCCGCCCATCTCGGCGCCGCCGCACGCCCCGGCGGCGAGCAGCAGGGCGGCGCTCGCCGCGACGGTACTGCCGATTCCGCTGATTCGACGGACTCTCATGTCCGGGTACCTCTATTCCTTGTTCGCTCGGTGGGGACGAGGACTCGAAGGCCCCGCGCCGTCAGTGGCTCAGGATCTTGGACAGGAAGTCCTTGGCCCGCTGGGAGCTCGGGTTGGCGAAGAAGTCGTCCGGGGTGGACTGCTCGACGATCTCGCCGTCGGCCATGAACACCACCCGGTTGGCGGCGCGCCGGGCGAACCCCATCTCGTGGGTGACGACGATCATCGTCATGCCCTCCGCGGCCAGCGAGGTCATCACGTCCAGCACCTCCTGGACCATCTCCGGGTCCAGGGCCGATGTCGGCTCGTCGAACATGAGCACCTTGGGCTCCATCGCCAGGGCACGGGCGATGGCGACCCGCTGCTGCTGCCCGCCGGAGAGCTGCGCCGGGTACTTGTTCGCCTGGTTCGCGATGCCGACCCGGTCCAGCAGCTCCAGCGCCCGCTTCTCGGCGTCCGCCCTGCTCTTCTTCCGCACCTTGATCGGGCCGATGGTGACGTTCTGCAGCACCGTCTTGTGCGCGAACAGGTTGAACGACTGGAACACCATTCCGACGTCGCTGCGCAGCCGGGCCAGCCCGCGGCCCTCCTCCGGGAGCGGGACGCCGTCGATGGTGATGACGCCGCCGTCGATGGTCTCCAGCCGGTTGATGGTCCGGCACAGGGTCGACTTGCCGGAGCCGGAGGGGCCGATCACGACGACTACCTCGCCGCGTTCCACGGAGAGGTCGATGCCACGCAGCACGTGGAGTTCGCCGAAGTGCTTGTCGACGTTCTCCAGGGTGACGAGCGGAGTTGCGGTCATAGCGGGGAACCTAGTGGTCGAGGAGTCGGTTGTCAGTACGGTGCGGAGCCGTTCCCGCTGGTAGTAGCCGATTCGTTACCGACATTCCGGTCTTTCCTTCCGTTGGTCACCCACCGCTTCCGCCCCCGGACCGTGCGCCGCCGCCGACGGATCCAGCGGGGGCGAGTGCCCGTCTTCTACCCTTTCGGCCGCGCCGCCTCACGGCCGCGCCCATCACGGTTCGGCCGCATCCGGCCGCCCCGTGCCCGGCTCGTCGAGGATGAACATGGTGTGCGTCCCGACCACTTCGGGGATGCGCTGCAGCCGCTCCAGCACGAAGGTGCGCAGCGCCGCCGCGTCGGCCACCCGCACCAGCAGGATCAGGTCGACGTCGCCGGAGACCAGCGCGGCGTGCTCCACCTCGCCGATCTCGCGGAGCCGGTCCCGGAACGGCTCCCAGGAGTCCTGCCGGATGCGCACCGACACGTAGGCGGCCAGCCCGTAGCCGCACTTCTCCGGGTCGACGACCGCGGTGAAGCCGCGGATGACGCCTTCCCGGCGCAGCCGGTCCAGCCGGGAGTAGGCGTTGGCGCGCGAGACGTGCGCGCGCTCGGCGAGCGCCCGCACCGACATCCGCCCGTCCGCGCGGAGCAGCTCGATGATGGTCCGGTCGACCGCGTCCAGCTCGACGGCCATGTGTCTCCCCTCACACCGTCCGCATCGTGGACGGACCGGACGATCGGCCGGAATCGGGCCCGCTCAGAGCCATCCGTCCAGACTCCGGAGCGGGATATGGACACTATTGCGTGACGAAGCCCATATTCAAGACATGAAGCCCAGCCGCACCGCCCACGCCCCGGCGCAGGCTCCGCCGCTTCCGTCCGCGGAGCCGATCGCCCTCGTCGACCGGACCGGCCGGCGCACCGGTGAGAGCGCCCTGGCAGGCCCTGACCAGGACGTACTGACCGAACTGCTGCGCGGGATGGTGGTCGGCCGGCGCTTCGACCGCCAGGCCGGCGCACTCGCCCGCCAGGGCCGGCTCGCCGTCTACCCCTCCTCGCGCGGCCAGGAGGCCTGCCAGGTCGGCGCCGCGCTGGCGCTGGGCGGGCGGGACTGGCTCTTCCCCACCTACCGGGACAGCGTCGCCCTGGTCACCCGGGGCGTCGACCCGGCCGAGGTGCTCACCCTGCTGCGCGGGGACTGGCACAGCGGGTACGACCCGCACCGCCACCGGTGCGCGCCGCAGTGCACGCCGCTGGCCACCAGCGCCCCGCACGCGGTCGGGCTGGCCTGGGCCGCCCGCCGGGCCGGCGAGGAGGCCGCCGCCCTGGTGCTGATGGGCGACGGCGCGACCAGCGAGGGCGACGCGCACGAGGCGTTCAACTTCGCCGCGGTGTGGCGGGCCCCGGTCGTGTTCCTGGTGCAGAACAACCAGTGGGCGATCAGCGTGCCGGTGCGCAAGCAGAGCGCCGCGCCGACGCTGGCCCACAAGGCCGTCGGGTACGGGATGCCCGGCCTGCACGTGGACGGCAACGACGCCGCCGCGGTGTACGCCGCGGTGAGCGGGGCGCTGCAGGCCGCCCGGGCCGGCGCCGGCCCGGCGCTGATCGAGGCCCGCACCTACCGGATGGACCCGCACACCAACTCCGACGACCCCGGCCGCTACCGGGACCCCGCGGACGACCGGTACTGGGCCGAGCGCGACCCGCTCGACCGGCTGGAGGCGCTGCTGCGCTCCGAGGGCGCGGTGGACGACGCCGCGATGGAGCGGTTCGCCGCCGAGGGCGAGCGGCTCGCCGCCCGGGTCCGGGAGCGGATGGCCGCCGAGGACGACCTCTCCCCCGGCGACCTGTTCGAGCACGTCTACGCCTCGGTTCCGGAGCACCTGCGCCGGCAGCGCGAGGACCTGTCGGCCGCGTCCGGGGAGGACTGACCATGGCGGAGAGCACCACTCTGGGCAAGGCGCTGAACCGGGCGCTGCACGACGCGCTCGCCGAGGACCCCTCGGTCGTGGTCTACGGCGAGGACGTGGGCCCGCTCGGCGGCGTCTTCCGGGTCACCGACGGGCTGACCGCCGAGTTCGGCGAGGACCGCTGCTTCGACTCGCCGCTGGCCGAGTCGGGCATCGTGGGCACCGCGGTGGGCATGGCGATGTACGGGCTGCGCCCGGTGGTGGAGATGCAGTTCGACGCGTTCGGGCTGCCCGCCTTCGAGCAGGTCGTCTCGCACGTGGCCAAGATGCGCAACCGCACCCGGGGCCGGCTGGAGCTGCCGATGGTGATCCGGGTGCCCTACGGCGGCGGCATCGGCGGGGTGGAGCACCACTCCGACTCCTCCGAGGCCTACTACGCGCACACCCCGGGGCTGCGGGTGGTCACCCCGGCCACCCCCTCCGACGGCTACTCGCTGCTCCGCGAGGCCATCGACAGCCCCGACCCGGTGGTCTTCCTGGAGCCCAAGCGGCGCTACTGGGCCGCCGAGGAGACCGCGCTGCCGGTCCGCACCGAGCCCCTGGACCGGGCGGTGGTCCGCCGCGCCGGCCGCGACGCCACCCTGATCGCCTACGGGCCGATGACGGCGACCGCGCTGGAGGCCGCGGACGCCGCGGCCGAGGAGGGCCTCTCGGTGGAGGTGGTCGACCTGCGCACGCTGAGCCCCTTCGACGACGCGACGGTGGCCGCCTCGGTGCGGCGCACCGGGCGCGCGGTGGTGGTGCACGAGGCCTCCGCCTTCGGCGGGTACGGCGCGGAGGTCGCCGCCCGGCTGACCGAGCAGTGCTTCCACCACCTGGAGGCGCCGGTGCTCCGGGTCTGCGGCCTGGACGTGCCCTATCCCCCGCCGAAGCTGGAGGAGTACCACCTGCCCGGTGTCGACCGGATCCTGGACGCCTTCGACCGGCTGCAGTGGGAGCGGGAATGGACCGCCGACCCGGCGGAGGTGCGCGGATGAGCGGCGCGCCGCGCGTGTTCGACCTGCCCGACCTGGGCGAGGGGCTGACCGACGCCGAAGTGGTCGGCTGGCTGGTCCGGGTCGGCGACCGGATCGCCGTGGACCAGCCGGTGGCCGAGGTGGAGACCGCCAAGGCCGCCGTGGAGGTGCCCTGCCCCTACGCCGGGACCGTCGCGGCGCTGCACGCCGAGGCCGGCGAGGTCGTCGCGGTGGGCGCCCCGCTGATCAGCATCGCCGAGGAGGAGCCGGCCCCCGGCCCCTCCTCCCCCGACCACCCGACCGGCCCGGCCTTCACCGAGCCGGGGGTCGTGGTACCCGAGGCCCGCACACCGGACCCCGGCCCCGGCGGCAACGGCGCCGCCCGGGCCGCGGAGGGGTCCGGCGCGGTCCTGGTGGGCTACGGCACCGGTACGGCCGCGCCGCGCCGCCCCGGCGGCCGCCGCAGGCGCCCGGCGCCCGGCGCCGCCCCCCTCCGGGGCGCACCCGGGGGCGGGGCGGGGACAACGGAGTCCCCGGCCCCCGCCCCCTCCTCCGGCGGCCCGGTCCCGGTGGTCTCCCCCCTGGTCCGCAGGCTGGCCCGGGAGAACGGCGTCGACCTGCGCGCACTCGCCGGCAGCGGCGGGAACGGGCTGGTGCTCCGGCGCGACGTGGAGGCCGCCATCGCCGCGGCGCGCTCCCCCGCGGCGGCCTCCGGTTCCGCCGCGCCGGCCGGGGCGCCGGGCGAGGAGCGGATCCCGCTGCGCGGCGCGCGGGCCGCCATGGCCGAGCGGCTGTCCCGGTCCCGCCGGGAGATCCCCGAGGCGACGGTGTGGGTGGACGCGGACGCCACCGGGCTGGTGGAGCTGCGCCGCCGGCTCAACGCCGCCGCGCCGGACCGCCCGGTGAGCCTGCTCGGCCTGCTCGCCCGGTTCTGCGTGCTGGGGCTGTCCCGGTTCCCCGAGCTGAACTCCTCGGTCGACGCCGAGCGCGCGGAGCTGGTCCGGTTCTCCCACGTCAACCTGGGCTTCGCCGCGCAGACCCCGCGCGGGCTGGTGGTCCCGGTGGTCCGGGAGGCGCACCGGATGAGCGCCCGGGAGCTGTCCGCCGCGATCACCCGGACCTCAGAGGAGGCCCGGGGCGGGCCGCTGCCGCCGGAGCGGCTCAGCGGGGGGACGTTCACCGTGAACAACTACGGGGTGTTCGGCGTGGACGGCTCGGCCGCCATCATCAACCACCCGGAGGCCGCGATCCTGGGCATGGGCCGGATCGTGCAGCGCCCGTGGGTGGCCGGCGGCGCACTCGCCGCGCGCCCGGTCACCGAGCTCACCCTCGCCTTCGACCACCGCGTCTGCGACGGCGCCGCCGCCGGGGGCTTCCTGCGGTTCGTCGCCGACTGCGTCGAGGACCCGGCGCTGCTCCTCGGCGACCTGTGACCCCGGCGGGGAGGGGTGCGGTCTCCCCCCTCCCCGCCGGGCCCCACCGCCGGCCGGCCGCCCGCGCGGGGCGCACGGGGCCCGGACACGGAAAGGACGCGGCCCCCGCCCCGGAGGGAAGGGGCGGGGACCGCGTCATCGGGGGGTGGTGGGGGGCGGGGGGTCGCGGGGGCTCGGTGGAGGGCGGCCGCCCTCCGGGTCAGGCCCGGTGCCGACCGCGCTCGGCGCGGCGGACCAGGGCGTCGCGCGCCTCGGCGAACCGGTCGCCCAGCCGGGCCAGCGGCCCGTTCTCGCCCTCGGCGGCGGCCGCGGCGTAGTCGACGGGGCGGCGGGCGAGGAACAGGGTGATCAGGACGGCGGGGAGCAGGGCGAGGGTGAGCGCGCCGGCGGCCATCGGCAGCTCGGCGCCGGCCAGGTCGATGCCGGACATGCTGTTCGCCGCGGTGGAGGCCTCGGTTCCGGTGGACGAGCCGCCCTTTCCGCCGCCTCCGGCGAGGACCTGCTCCTCCTTCTGCTCCTGCTCCTTCTTCTCCGCGGCCTCCTGCTCCTTCTTCTCGGCCGCCTCCTTCTCCTTCTTCTCCTGCTCCTTCTTCTCCTTCTCCTCGCGCTCCTTCTCCTTCTTCTCCTCCTTCTCCTTCTCGGATTCGGGCTTGAAGCGGTCGGGAACCGCGGAGACGGCGCTGTCGCAGGTGGAGGACTTGCTCATCGGGTGCGGGGCGCCCTCGTTGCCGGCCCCGTCGCCCCACTCGGTGATGACGTACTCGACGTCGATGTGCCCGTTGCCGCCGGAGACGGTGTAAGAGGAGTCGTTCCAGCTCTCACCGGTGAGCTCGGCGAAGGTCTTGCCGTCCAGGTCGAGCAGGACGTTGCAGTTCTCGGCGGGGTCGCCGGGGCCCCGGTCGCCGATGAAGAAGTCGGCCTTCTTGCCGTCGTAGACGACGTAGCCCTTGGTGCCCAGCGGCCAGCTGGGGCTGGCGGCGAGGCCCTTCTGCATGGGCTCGCCGCTCGCGGGGGCACCGGTGTCGCCGTTGATGCCGGAACCGTCGTCCCAGAAGTAGGACGCCTTGACTTCGCCGTACTGGATCGGGCTGTCAGAACTCATGTGCAATCAACCAGGTCGTTGGCGGGGCGGTCGAGACCGGGCGCGGCGATTCCGGGCATGGCGGGATCAGGGCATGGCGGATTCGGGCATGCCGCCGGGGCGCACCCTCGGCGGGCCGTTCGGGAGTGTGCGGGTCCGGCGCCGTTCTCGGCGCCGCTCGGAGCGGTCCTCGCGGTCTCTGCCGCCGCGCTCCGGCCCCCGCTGGTCATCAGGGCCTCGACTGTCCGGGAGCGGTCTGCGCCCGGGCGGGACACCGGCCCGCAACACCCAGGTCACGAACCGATCACGAAGGACTGTAACCCATAGAAAAGTAAAATGCGAAGCGAAGGGGGACAAAGCGGCAGGTCAAGCCCTCCCCATCACCCCGCATCCGATCCGGCTCCCGGTGCCCCGCAGCGGCTTTCACCTCTAGTGAAGGCAAAAAAGCGGTGCTCGTCACACCACCACGCCGCCCCGGACTCAACCCCGCCGGCGGCCGCCCGGGGGGCGCGGCCCGCGGCGGGCCGCGCCCCGGCACACGCGAGGGCGGCGGGGGCGGACCCGGTCCGGTCCGCCCCCGCCGCCCTCTCCGGCCCTTCCGGCCGGCTCAGGTCACCTGGCCGCGCTCGGCGAACCGCGGGTCCCGCCACTCCCCCGACTCGACCACCTCGACCAGCGCGGTCGCGGCGTCGAAGACCTCCTCGTAGCCGAGGTAGAGCGGGGTGAACCCGAAGCGCAGCACGTCGGGGGCGCGGAAGTCGCCGACCACCCCGCGGGCGATGAGCGCCTGCACGATCGGGTAGCCCTCGGGGTGGGAGAGGGCGACCTGGCTGCCGCGCCGCTCCGGCTCGACCGGGGTGACCAGGCGCAGCCCGTCCGGCCCGGTGCCGCCGGGGGCGGCGATCCCGATGAACAGATCGGTGAGGGCCAGGCTCTTCTCCCGCACCAGCGCCAGGTCCACCCGGCTCCACAGGTCCAGCGAGGCCTCCAGGGCCGCGTCGGCGACCAGCGGCTGCGAGCCGCTGAGGAAGCGCGAGGCGCCCGCGGCGGGCTCGTAGTCCCCGGTGAAGTCGAACGGCCGGGCGTGCCCGTGCCAGCCGGTGATCGGCTGCCGGGCGGCCTCGTGGTGCCGGCGGGCGACGTAGCTGAAGGCCGGCGCCCCCGGCCCGCCGTTGAGGTACTTGTAGGTGCAGCCCACCGCGAAGTCGGCGCCGCAGGCGGACAGCTCCACCGGCACCGCGCCGGCGCTGTGGCACAGGTCCCACACGGCCAGGGCGCCGTACCGGTGCGCCAGCGCGGTGATCCCGGCCATGTCGCGGAGCTCACCGGTGCGGTAGTCCACGTGGCTGAGGAGCACGGCCGCGACGTCCCCGGCGGCCAGCGCCTCCTCCAGGGCGGCGGGCTCGGCCGGGACCCTGCGCTCCCCGGTCCCGGTCAGCTCGGCCGCGCCCTGGGTGACGTACAGGTCGGTGGGGAAGTTGCCGGCCTCGCCGAGCAGCACCCGGCGGCCGGGGTTCAGCCGCACCGCGGCGATCAGCGCCTTGAAGATGTTGGCCGAGGTCCCGTCGCCCACCACCACCTCGTCGGCGGCGGCGCCGACCAGCGGGGCGACCTTGGCTCCCAGCGTGCGCGGCTTGTCCCACCAGCCGGCCTTGTTCCAGCTGGCGATGAGGTCGCGGCCCCACTCCCGCCGCACCGTGTCGGCGACCCGGTCGGGGGTGGCCCTGGGCAGCGCGCCCAGGGAGTTGCCGTCGAGGTAGACGATGCCCTCGGGCAGGAGGAACTCCTCCCGGAAGGGGGCCAGCGGGTCGGCGGCGTCCAGCTTGCGGCAGGCCTCGCGGCTGATCTGGGTCACGGCTCTCCTCTTGTTCCTCGGGTGCTGCGGTCCGGGGCTCCCGGGTCTCTCCTACCCCCGCGCGCTCACAGGGCCGCGCGCAGCGACCACAGTTCGGGGAAGACGTCGCGGGCGGCGTTGCCGGCCAGCCAGCGCACCCCGTCGGAGCCGCCGCTGCCCGGCTTGGCGCCCAGCGACCGCTTGACCGCGGACAGGTGCCGCCAGCGCCACCGGGTGACCCGCTCCGCGGTGTCCAGCAGCGCCTCGGCCAGGAGGAACAGCTCGTTGCCGGGGGTGTCGTCGGCGTAGACCCCGGCCCAGGCGCGCTCCACTCCGGGGTCGGGCCGGTAGGGGCGGGTCCAGTCGCGGTCGACCGCCTCGGCGGGGACCGGCAGTCCCCGGCGGGCGAGCAGGCGAAGCGCCGCGTCGTACAGGCCCGGCTCGGCCAGGGCCCGCTCCAGGTCGGCGCGGGCGCGCGGGGCGTCCTGGTAGGGCCGGAGCATCGCCGCGGACTTGTTCCCGATGAGGAACTCCAGCCGGCGGTAGGTGTGCGACTGGAACCCGGACGCCTCGCCGAAGGCCGACCGGAACCGGGCGAACTCGGTGGGGGTCAGGTCGGCGAGCAGGTCCCAGGAGGAGACCAGTACGTCCTGCACCCGGGTGCCCTTGCGCAGCTCGGCCAGGGCGGCGGGGACGTCGTCGCGCTCCAGGGCGTCGCGGGCCCGCACCCAGTGCTCGGCGAGCAGGTCGAACAGGAGCTCCATCACCTGGGTGGCGACGATGAAGTCGGTCTCGGCGGGCTCGTCGGTGCGCGGGCGCCGCAGGTCGAGCAGGACGTCGATCGCCGCATACTCCGCGTAGGGGGTGCCGCCGTCGAAGTCGAGCCGGGGACGCCCGTCCTCCCGCGCACCCCGGGGACCGCCCGGTACCGCCGTGCTCTGGGACGCCATCGTGCCCACCTCTCCGTCCTCGACCGGTTCGACCTGGGCTTACAGCTTGCAGCAGATCGCCCCGCCGGAGAATGGCCGGTGGCTTTCGTACGCCATGTCCGACTTGGCGTTCATAATGGAGGAACCGCGGACGACCTCACGATCGGAAGGCCATGCTGGACGGAGTCGACCGGCGCATCCTCAGCGAGCTCCAGGCCGACGGCCGGCTCTCCTACAACGAGCTGGCCCGCCGGGTGGGCAGGTCCGCCCCGGCCGTCGCCGACCGGGTGCGGCGGCTGACCGAGCGCGGCGTGATCGCCGGCCACCACGCCCGGGTGGACCCGGCCGCGGCCGGGCTGCCGGTGACCGCGCTGGTGCGGATGGAGTGCTTCGGCCCGCGCTGCCTGCTCCGCGACGAGGCCGCCATGGCCCGCCCGGAGATCCTCCAGCTGCACCGGGTCACCGGCGACACCTGCTGCGTGCTGTTCATCGCGGTCCGCTCGATGGCCCACTTCGAGGAGCTGATCGACCGGCTGGCCGAGCACGGCCGGCCGTCCAGCACGATGGTGCTGTCCAGCCCCATCCCGTGGCGGGCGGTCCAGGCGCCGGGCGGCTGACCCGGCGCGGGCCCGGAACGGTGGAGCGCCCCGACCGGCGGACCGGTCGGGGCGCTCCATCGCGGAACGGGCGGGTCAGCCCTGGGCCCCGCCCTGGTCCTCAGGGTCGGGGTGGGCGCGCAGCCACAGCGCGGAGGCGAGCAGCCCGCCCCACAGGATCACCATGGAAACGCCCATCATCACGACGGCTCCGGTGGACATCAGCTTCCTCCCTCCTCGGCGCCGGCGGACTCCGCGCCGCCGCGCTCCTCTTCTTCCAGGTCCTCGTCGACGCTGGTCACCTCGCGGTTGCGGAACAGCACGGCGAGGACGATCCCCACCAGCAGCGCTCCGCCGGCGACGCCCCAGCCGGCCGCGTTCAGGAACCACTGCGGGTAGTCCTCGTAGGGCACGGTCAGCTCGGTGATCAGGCCGTCGATCATCATCCAGCCCAGCACCAGCGGGGTGATCGCGCCCAGCGCCACCATCCACCAGATGCGCAGCGGCACCGAGGAGATCGACTCGACGTGCCGCTGCATCTCGGGCAGGCGGCGCAGCGCCCAGGCGACGACGACCACCATGACCAGGCCGGCCAGCGCGATGCCGTAGGCGTTGATGAAGTGGTCCACCGCGTCCAGGACGAACAGGCCCTGGTCGGTGGGGAAGACCGCGATGGACACCAGCGCGGTGGCCCCGCCCACGGAGAGCACCGCGGGGACCCGGCCCATCCCGGTGCGGTCCTGCACCGCGGAGACGACCACCTGCACGATGCTGAGCAGCGAGCTGATGCCCGCGATCACCAGCGAGCCGAAGAACAGCAGGCCGAACAGGTTCGCGCCGACCGGCAGCGTGGAGATGATCTGCGGGAAGGCGACGAACGCCAGGCCGATGCCGGAGGTCGCCACCTCGTCCACGGCCACGCCGCTCTGCAGCGCCATGAAGCCCAGCGCGGCGAACACGCCGACGCCGGCGAGCAGCTCGAAGGAGCTGTTGGCGAACCCGGCGACCAGCGCCGAACCGCTCAGGTCCACCCTGCGGCGCAGGTAGGAGGCGTAGGTGACCATGATGCCGAAGCCGATGGACAGCGAGAAGAAGATCTGCCCGTAGGCCGCCACCCACACCGAGCCGTCGTTGATGGCCGACCAGTCCGGGGTGAACAGCGCGTCCAGGCCGGTGGAGGCGCCGTCCAGGAGCAGCGCCTGGACCACCAGCACGCCGAAGAGCACCACCAGCAGCGGGATGAACACCTTGTTGGCGCGCTCGATGCCGCGCCGCACGCCCAGGGCCAGCAGCGCCAGCACCACGATCCAGACCGCGATCAGCGGCAGGGCCACGTCGGCGTTGTAGCCGCCCGGGGCGCCCGGGCCGTCGGCCACCCGCAGGAACTCGCCGAAGAAGAAGCCGTCCGGGTCGGCGCCCCACTGCTGCCCGAGGGAGAATCCGGCGTAGCGCACGGCCCAGGCGATGATGACCGCGTAGTAGACGCCGACGACGAACGGGATGGCCACCTGCCACCAGCCGATGGCCTCGGCGGGCTTGGCCAGCCGGCGCATCGCCACCGGCGGCGAGGCGCGGAAGCGGTGCCCGATCGCGTACTCCAGGATGAGCAGCGGGATCCCCGCCGTCAGGAGGGCGACCAGGTAGGGCACGATGAACGCGCCGCCGCCGTTCTCATAGGCCACGTAGGGGAAGCGCCAGATGTTCCCCAATCCGATGGCGGACCCGATCGCCGCCAGCAGGAAGCCTGTTCGGCTGCCCCACTGCTCGCGGTTGGCTTTTGGCATGTCGGGAACTCTTTCCGGTGATGCGGAGTGAAGTGAAACTACGGGCCTGACCGTAGCACCGCTGAACATTTTGCGGCACTTCGGACCCGCCCGTCCCCTTCACCGCCGCGACCAGTGCGTTCTCCGCTCCCCGCCTGCTCCGTCCACCCGTTCCGCCGCCTCCGCCCCCGCCCTCGGCGCTCTTCGGCCCGGGGCGCGCCTCCGCCCCGGCCCCGGCCGAGCTCCCCGGCGCGGGCCGCGGCCGGGGCCGCTGCTCGGCCCGGCGCGGCCGGGTGGCATAGTCGCCACGCGGCGGCCGCCCGGCCGCCCCCCGAAACCGAGGAGGCGATCGAGACGAGCGGCAGCGCGCCCGGCGGCCCGGGCCCCGGCCCGGCACCCGGACGGCTGGTGGCGGCCGTCGTCCCCGGAACCCTGCTCAACGCCCTGAACTCGTCGATGATCGTGCTGGCGCTGGTGCCCATCGAGCGGGACTACGGGGTGGGCCTGGCCGCCGCCTCCTGGCTGATCTCGGCGTTCTACCTGGCCGCAACGGTGTGCATGCCGCTGATGGGGCGGCTGGCCGACCGGTTCGGGGCGCGCCGGGTGTTCCTCTCCGGGCTGGCCCTGGTCTGCGCGACCTCCGCGCTCGCCCCGCTGGCCCCGGGCATCGGCTGGCTGGTCGCGGCCCGGGTGCTGCTGGCCGTCGGCACCTCGGTCGCCTTCCCCGCCGCGATGGCGGTGTTCCGCGCGGCGCTGCCCGGCGGCCCGCCGCAGGGCGCGATGGCGCTGGTGGGCGCCGCCAACTCCTCGGCCGCCGCGTTCGGCCCGGTGCTGGGCGGCCTGCTGGTGCAGGCCTGGGGCTGGCAGGCGATCTGGCTGGTGAACGTGCCGGTGACGGCGGTCGGCATGGTGCTCGCGCTGGTGCTGCTGCCGCCGGTTCCGCCGCGCGCACCGGCCTCGCTCCGCGGCGCCCTGGCCGACCTCGACCTGCCGGGGATCGCCGCCTACGCCGCCGCGGCCGGCTCGCTGGTCGCCTTCCTGCTGGCGCTCTCCGACGGGCCGAGCTGGGGGCTGCTGGGCGCCGCGGCGGCCGCCGGGGCGCTGCTGGTGCTCCGCGAGACCCGCACCGCCGCCCCCTTCCTGGACCTGCGCGCGATGGCCGCCGACCGCCGGCTGCCGCTGGTCTTCGCGCAGAACACCGCGGTCGCGGTGGTGTTCTACCTGTCCTTCATCGGGGTCCCGCAGTGGCTGCAGGGCGGCCGCGGGCTGGACCCGGCCGCGGCGGGCCTGGTGATGCTGCCGCTGACCGGGGTCAGCGCGCTGCTGCTGCCGCTGGTCGCCCGGGGGCTGCGGCGGTTCGGCGAGCGCCCGGTGCTGCTGGCCGGGAGCGCCCTGCTGCTCTGCGGCTCGGGGTCGCTGCTGCTGGTGGGCGCGGACACCCCGGTGTGGGCGCTGGCGGCGCTGACCGCGCTGCTCGGCCTGCCCAACGCCTTCAACAACCTGGGTCTGCAGTCGGCGATGTACCGGGCGGCGCCGGACGACCGGATCGGCGTGGTCTCCGGGCTCTTCCAGACCTTCCGCTTCTTCGGCTCGATCACCGCGGCGGTGGTCGTCGGCTCGGTCTTCGCCGACGGCGCGGACGACGCCGGGCTGCACACCGCGGCGGCGGTGATGGCGGCGGTCTCGGTGCTGCTGGTGCTGGCCGGGGCGGTGGGGCGCGGCCGGCCGCCCGGGCCTCGCCTACAGTCGGACCCGTGACCGTACTGATCGACCCGCCCGCCTGGCCCGGCCCGCGCGGGCTGCTCTTCTCCCACCTGGCCGGCGACGCCTCCCTGGAGGAGCTGCACGCCTTCGCCCGCGAGCTGGGCGTGCCGCCGCGCGCCTTCGAGCGGGACCACTACGACGTCCCGGAGACCCTGTACGACCGGGCGGTGCGGCTGGGCGCGGCCCCGGTGAGCAGCAGGGAGCTGGTCGCCCGGCTGACCGCCTCAGGCCTGCGGCGGCGCAAGCGGGGGCGGCTCGCCGTCCAGCGCGGCGAGTTCGGCGGCGAGGTTGCGCCGGGCGGCGGCCTCCCAGCGGGCCCGGCCCCCGGCGGTGCGGAACAGCGGGTCGGCGGCGAGTAGGCCGCGCAGCACGGCCGCCCGCCCCGCGCGGAAGTCCGCCTCCCCCACGTGGGCGTAGTCCCGGCGCACCGCGGCGGCGTAGTCCCGGTAGCCCTCCGGGTCCCGGCCGAGCACGGCCAGGTCGGCGTCGCAGAGCACTTCGGCGTCGGCGTCGCCGGGGTCCGGCCGGTGCCCGGCGGTGGTCCGGACCAGCCGGGCGACCCCGGCGGCGAACCGCGCGGAGCGGCCGCACTCCGGCACCAGCCGCTCGGCCAGGGCCGCGCTGCGCTCCTCGTCCCGGCCGGGCACCCCGTCGTACACCGCGTCGTGGAACCAGGCCGCGAAGCGCACCAGGTCGGCGTCGGCGGCCTCGGCGGCCAGCTCGTCCACCCCGGCCAGCACCGCCCGCAGGTGGTCCGGGCCGTGGTAGTGCCGGTGCGGTTCGCTCCACCGGTCGAGCAGCTCGGCGCCGACCGCCCCGGCCCGGGGCCCGGTGCCGGCCAGGGCCCGCCATGCGCGGCGGAGGTCCGCATGCTCCATGGGACCAGTCTGCCCCGGCCGCCGCCGCACCCGGGCGGCGGGTCAGGCGAGCGACGAGGGCAGAGGGGACCGGCTGGTCGGTCGGGCGCGGCGTCTCGCGGAGCGGGGGTTCAAGCGGGCGGCGAGGGCGGGAGGGGGGACCAGCCGGTCGGTCAGGCGCGGCGCCCCACGGAGCGCAGGTCAAGACGGGCGGCAACGGTGCCGGTAGGGGCAGGGCCAGGCGCCTCACCCGAGCGCGGCACCTCGCGGAGCGAAGGTTCAAGCCGGCAGCGAAGGCAGCAGTGGGGACCGGCCGGTCGGTTCGGCGCGGCGCCTCGCGGAGTGAGGGTTCAAGCTGGCGGCGACGGCGGCGGTAGGGGCGGGGCGGAGGCGGTCGCCCGGGTGCGGCGCCTCATGGAGCGGAGGTTCAAGCCAGCGGCGAAGGCGGCGGTGGGGACCGGCTGGTCGGTCGGGCGCGGCGCCCCACGGGGGGCGGCAGGGGTGGGGGCAGAGGGCGGGATCGCCGTTCCCGCGTCGCCCGGGCGGCGGGGCCAGCCGCCCCTGAAACCACTACCCCTCTCTGACCTGGGTGAATACGCAGGGTGATGGCTGGGTGGGGTGGGGTGCGCACCGCGAGAGCACCCCGGTGATTCCCGGGCGCGCATCCTGGGCCGGATCGGGCCCCGGCAGGCCTGAATCGCTCTGATCGGGCCGGCGTTCGGGGGGTCGAGCGGCCCGGAAGGCCGGGAGGCAGGGGGCCGGAACCCGGGGAGAGATGGAGCGGGGGCGGGATGTCGCTTTTGTTCTCCCGGGGAGCCCCGTTTGGCCACTCTGGGTGATCGGCGAGGGGGTGGTGGGGGCCTGGGGGCTTACTACTCGCTGGTAGATGTAATCGGGGTGCTCTCGTGGTGTGCAGGGCACCCCCGCTCCTGTCCGTTCCCCGCCGCAAACCCGACATAGGGGATAAGGCCACCCCCCTGGCGGGAGCACGTGCCGGGCCTGGCCGGTGAACGCGGCGCCCGGCTCCCTCCCGCCCTCGCCGCCCGCTTGAACCCCCGCTCCGCGAGGCGCCGCGCTCGGGCGACCGCCTCCGCCCGGCCCTGCCGCCGCCGTCGCTGCCTGTCTTGACCTTCGCTTCGCGGGGTGCCGCGCCCGACCGACCGGCCGGTCCCCCACCGCCGCCTTCGCCGCCGGTCTGAACCTCCGCTCCGCGAGGCGCCGCGCCCGGGCGACCACCCGCACCCCGCCCCTTCCTGCGCCGTCGCCGCCTGTCTTGACCTGCGCTCCGTGGGGCGCCGCGCCCGGGCGGCGGGTCAGGCGTTGAGTCGGCGCATCGACCTGACTCCCAGGGCCAGGGCGAGGACGGCCGTCCCGGCCGCGACCGCGGCGCCCAGGCCGACCTCGGTGGCGGCGAACCCACCGCCGAACAGCGCCCGCTCGGCGTCGACCACGTGGCTGACCGGGTTGATCCGGGACAGCGCGTACAGCCAGCCCGGTGCCAGGTCCATCGGCAGCATCACCCCGGAGAGCAGAATGAGCGGCATGATGACGGCCTGCAGCGCGCCGGAGAACTTGAACGGCGCCTTGAGCACCATGGCGAGCAGGTAGGAGAGGGTGCCCAGGCCGACGCCGAGCACGGCCAGCAGGAGCAGGCCGGCCAGTGCGCCGGGGACGGACGGCCGCACGCCGAAGGCGGCGGCGCCGGCGATGACGACCAGCGCCTGGGCGATCAGCACGGCGACGTCTCGCAGCACCCGGCCGAGCAGCAGGGCGGTCCGGCTGACCGGGGCGGCCAGCAGCCGCTCGTGCACCCCCTCCTGCATCTCGGGGAGCAGGCCGAAGCCGGCGTAGGCGGTGCCGAAGACGGCGAGCATGCAGAGCATGCCGGGGACGAACCAGCGCATCGGGTCGGCGCCGAGCGGGCCGGGCATGCCGGACAGCAGCGGCCCGAACAGCACCAGGTAGAGCACCGGCTGCATCATGCCGAACACCAGGAAGAACAGCGGGTTGCGCAGGGTCGGCGCCATCTGCCGCTGGAACATGATGCCAGTGTCCTTGAGGACCTTCACGGAGAACTCCTCGGGTAGGGGCGGGTGCCGGGGAGGCCGGCGGCCCGCGGGGATCGGGGCGCCGGGGGTCGGCGCGGGTCGGGGGCGGGGGCGGCACCGGAGAGGCCGGTGCGGAGCGCCCCGGTGCGGGCGGCGGCGGTGCTCACCCGTCCCCCTCGCGCAGGCTGCGCCCGGTGAGGGTGAGGAAGACGTCGTCCAGGGTGGGGCGCTGGACCCGCACGGTGGTGAGCCCGACGCCGGCCCGGTCCAGGGCGCGGAGCAGGCCGGGGAGGGCCTCTTCGCCCCGGGTGACGCGCATCCGCAGCTCGGTGCCGTCGGCCTGCACCCCGTCGGCGCCGGCCAGCGGCCGGGCGGCGGCCGCCGCGCGCTCGGCCTCCCCGGGGTCGGCGACGCCGAAGGCGACCAGGTCGCCGGAGACCTTCCCCTTGAGCTCGTCGGCGGTCCCGTCGGCGATGATCCGGCCGTCGTCGATCACCACGACCCGCTCGGCCATGGCGTCGGCCTCGTCCAGGTAGTGGGTGGTCATGAAGACGGTGGTGCCCTGCTCGGCGCGGAGCCGCAGGATGTGCTCCCAGAGGTTGGCCCGGCTGTGCGGGTCCAGGCCGGTGCTGGGCTCGTCCAGGAAGAGCAGCCGCGGGCGGTGGATCAGGCCCATCGCGATGTCCAGGCGGCGCCGCTGGCCGCCGGAGAGCCGGGCGGCGGGGCGGTCGGCCGCGGCGTCCAGCTCCAGCATTTCGAGCAGTTCCGCGGCGCGGGTGCGCGCCTCGGCCTTGGTCAGGCCGTAGAAGCGGCCCTGGGCGGCCAGCTCGTCGCGGACCCGCTGGTCGCCGCCGGAGCCGTGGCCCTGGCCGACGTAGCCGATCGCGGCGCGCACCCCGTCCGGGTCGGCGACCACGTCGCGGCCGGCCACGGTGGCGCTGCCGGAGGTGGGCAGCAGCAGTGTGGTGAGCATGCGCAGGCTGGTGGACTTCCCGGCGCCGTTGGGGCCGAGGAAGGAGACCAGCTCTCCGGCCCCGACGTCGATGTCCAGGCCCTTGACGGCCTGGACGGTGCCTCCGCCGGTGCGGAACTCGCGGGTCAGGTTCCGGGTGTGGATCACGGTTCTCTCATCCCGTCGAAGGGGCGGGCGGTGCTTCGGACGGGTTCAGCTTGACCCCGCCGCACCCCGGTAGTCAAATTTGAATACCTCGGCCCGGAAAAGCGGCCGAAGCGATGGCGGCCCCTCTCCCCGGCGCCGAGATCAACGCGGGGGGAGCGCGGAGAGCGGGGTCAGGCCCGCTCGGGCTCCCCGGCCGGAGGGTCGCCGGCCGGGGGCTCGCCGAAGGCCGTCCCCGGCTCACCCGCCATGGTGTAGGCGCCGCCGCGGACCCGGTCCAGCAGCTCCCGGTTGAACCGGACCGAGGCCTCGGCCGAGCGCGCCCACCACTGGAACAGCTCGGCCACGTGCGCGGGCTTGTACCCCAGCACCTCGGGGGCGAGCAGCGACTCGCTGCTGCGCAGCTCGGCCTCCAGCTCGTGGAGCCGGTGCTCCAGCAGCGGCACGACCTGCTCGCGCGGCAGGCAGGTCATGAAGACCAGGCCGGCGCCGAAGACCTCGGGCTTGGCCCCGCCGTCGGAGAGCGCCCGGGCGACCAGCCTGCGGAACTCGTCCTCGCCGGCCTCGGTGACCTCGAAGAGCGTCCGCTCCGGGCCCTCGCCGCTCTCCTCCACGCCCGCGGTGCGCAGCGCGCCGGTCTTCAGCAGCTGGCGCAGGGCGTGGTAGATCGAGCCGGGCTTGACGCTGGCCCACTGCTCCACGCCCCAGGAGAGCAGCTCGCGCCGGACCTGGTAGCCGTGGGCCCGGCCCCAGGACCGCACCACGCCCAGCACCAGCAACCGCGTCGCCGACATCGCCCGCCCCTCCCCGGGTCGGGGCGCCCGGGCGGGCGCCCCTCCCCCGAGGTTAGGGCCGGGCGGTCACGGCGCGGGAATCACAGTGCGGGAATCCGGTAGTCCCTGGTCTCCACCAGCGCCGAGCGGCCGCCGACCTCGACCGTGCCGTCCGGGCCGGGGCGCACCTCGATCCGCGAGCCGACCCCCTGGCGGATGCTGACCGGGCGGCGGAGCCGCTCCCCCAGGCGGACCGCGGCCGCGCCGGTCGCCTCGTCCTCGTCGATGCCCATCAGCCGGGGGAAGACCCGCACCCGGGCCAGGCCGCGCTCCTCGTCCTCCCAGGCCCACACGTGCAGGTTGGCCCCGGGGCGCCCTTCGGCCGCGTCCACCTCGGCCGCCGAGCCCAGCTGCACGCTGGTGAACTCCGGCGCGGTCGCGGGGTCGGCGCGGATCCAGGTGAGGTCGCCCTCGGTCCAGGTGGGCACCGGGCCGGCCGGCGGCAGCAGCGCGGCGGGCCGCGCCCCGCGCCGCTCCAGCAGCCAGGAGGTGCCGATGAGCGGGTGCCCGGCGAACGGGAGCTCGATCTCCGGGGTGTGGATGTGCAGCCGCGCGGTGGCCGGGTCCTCGACGAAGACGGTCTCGGAGAAGCCGAGGTCGGCGGCGATCCTCTGGCGCGACTCCGCGCCGAGGCCGGGGGCGTCGAAGAAGACGCCGAGCAGGTTGCCCCCGGTGGGGGCGGACTTCTCGCCGCCCTGGAAGACGGTGGCGACGTGCAGGGGGGTGGTGCCGTTGCTCATGGGCCCCACCCTGCCACCCGGGCCACCGAAGGACAACTGATTCCTTCTCAACCCATTGGTAAGCAGAACTTAGATCACATCGCGGACGCTCTCTCCGCGCCTCGACAGAAGTACTGAAAGTAGTATCTTTAGGTCGTCATTCAGCTGACGATGGGATCTTTACCGACTTCTATCGTCAATCCCCGCGCCCGTCGCCCCCGCTCCCCCGGAGGCGGCGAGAGCGGCACACGCGGCTCTTCCGCGTCGGCCGCCGCGCCCGTCAGCGCACCGGTCCGACGTTCCGAAGAGGAGCCCCATGTCCCCGTTGGGAACCCTGCGCCGCATGCATGCGATCGCCGGAGCCCCGCAGCTGATCGTCTCGTTCCTCGCCCGACTCCCCGTCTCGATGGTGCTCATCGGCACCCTCACCCTGGTCACCGCGGAGACCGGCAGCGTCGCCGCGGGCGGCCTGGTCTCCGGCGCGATCGCCCTCGGCGAGGCGCTCGGCGGCCCGGTCATCGCCCGGTTCGCCGACCGGCTCGGCCAGCGCCCGGTGGTGCTGGCGACCTCGGTCCTGGACGCCGCGCTGATCGCCGCCATGGTCGCGGCGGTCTACTCCGGCGCCCCGCTGCCGCTGCTGGTGGCCTCCGCCGCGCTGGCCGGGCTGTGCATGCCGCAGATCGGCCCGCTGGCCCGGTCCCGCTGGATCGCCCTGGCCAACCGGCGCGAGCACGACCGGGAGCGGTCGGTGGCCGCCGCGCTCTCGGTGGAGGGCGTCCTGGACGAGACCGGCTTCGTGGTCGGCCCGGCCCTGGTCGGGCTGCTCGCCGTGGCCGCCGACCCGGGAATCGCGGTGCTCGGCGCCGCTTTCCTGATCGGCGTCTTCGGCTCCGCGTTCGCGCTGCACCCCACCGCGCTGCCCGGCGCGCCCGGCGGCGCGGCGAAGGAGTCGCTGGCCCGGATCGGCCTGCTGGTCCTCACCGTCCCGATGTTCTGCCAGGGCCTGTTCTTCGGCGCGACCTCCACCGGGGTCACCGCGTTCACCCAGGAGGCCGGGCACGGCGACGTGGCGGGCCTGATGTACGCGGTGATGGGGGTGAGCAGCGCGCTCTCCGGGCTGATGATGGCCTCGGTGCCGGCCTCGGTGCCGCTCCCGCTCCGGCTGCGCGCCGCCGCGCTGATGATGACGGTCTGCTCGGTCCCGCTGCTGCTCGCCCCCGGCCCGATCGGCCTGGCCCTGGCGATGCTCGCGCTGGGCTGCGGCATCGGCCCGCACATCGTCTCGCTGTTCGGCCTGGCCGAGCGGGCCGCTCCGGCCGCCCGGCTGGGGCAGGCGATGACCGTCATCCTGAGCAGCCTGATCGTCGGCCAGTCGGTGGGGTCGATGGCGGCCGGGAGGCTGGCCGAGGAGTTCGGCTTCCAGGGCGCCTTCCTGGTGAGCCTCGGCGCTTCGGCGACCGCTCTGGCCGTCGCCGCCGGGGTGGTCCGGTCCCGCTGGTACCGGGCCGCCGGGCAGGGCTCTCCGGCCCCGGCCGGCGCGGCCTGACGGGGGTCTCCGGGGGCCGGCGGCGGGGTGTGTCCCACGTCGCCGGCCCGGGGGCGTTAAAGCGCCGTTAACAGGGACGAAGCACGCTCGGAAGCGGCGTAGTGTCATTCGACGTGCTTACGTTGTTCCCACCCCGGATGCGTCGGACGCCCCCGCGCCGAAGAGAGGTGCCCGTGCCCCAGGTGACCGGGATCGCGCACATCACCCTGTCGGTGCGCGACATCCGCGAGAGCCTCGACTTCTACCGGACCGTCCTCGGGTTCAAGGCCGTCCGGACCAAGGACGGCAAGCGGATCCTGACCACGGAATGCCGCAGCGCCTGCGGCATGGTCCTCTTCCTCACCCAGCACGAGGACCACTTCAACTCGCTGTTCGACCCGCGTCACGCCGGTGCCGACCACATCGCCTTCCAGGCCGCCTCCGTGGCCGAGCTGGAGCTGTGGGAGGAGCGGCTGACCGAGCTGGACGTGGACCACGCGCCGATCGTGCACGGCCCGGACGGCTCGGTGCTGGCCTTCAGCGACCCCGACGGAATACAGCTGGAGCTGTTCGCCCCCGCCGAGATCGGCGACGACGGCGACTGAGACCGCCGGGCGCCCGAGGCGCTCCGGCGGCCGCAGCCCCCTTCACTCCGGCCGCACCAGCTGCAGCCGGACGTCCCTGCTGCGCATGTCCTCCACCGCCGACCGGGGCAGCCGGTCGTCGGTGATGATCGCGTCGAACTCCTCCAGCCGGGCCACCCGGAACGTGCCGAACTTCCCGTACTTGGTGCTGTCCACGGTGAGCACGCTCTTGGAGGCGATCCTCAGCAGCTGCTGCTTGGCCACCACCTTGGCCTCCGAGGGCGTGGTGGAGCCGCGGTCCACGTCCCAGGAGCTGCTCGCGATGAACGCGAGGTCGACGTTGACCCGGCCGAGGAAGTCGGCGGTGAACTGGCCGACCGAGGAGTGGTCGGTGTGCGAGACCACGCCCCCGGTGTGGATCAGCTCGATGTTGGGGTACTCCATCAGGTGGCCGACGACGTTGAAGTCGTTGGTGATCACCGTCAGCCCCGCTTTGTCGGTGAGCATCGGCACCATCTGCAGGGTGGTGGTCCCCGCGTCCAGGAAGATGGTGAAGTTCTCCCGCACCAGGTCCGCGGCGGCCCGGCTGATGGCCCGCTTGGCGGGCACCTCCAGCTGCGCCTTGGCCAGGTAGGAGGGTTCGCTCTTCAGCCGCGCCGCCAGGCGCACGCCGCCGGTGACCGACAGCACCTTGCCGTCGTTCTCCAGCGCCTGGATGTCCCGGCGCACCGTCATGTGCGAGACCGACAGCAGCGATGTGAGCTCGTTGATGCTCAGCACATGGCGTTCCTGCAGGAGTTTGAGGATGTGCTCGCGACGCTGGTCGGGGATCATCTTTCGCCTTTTTCGCCTTCGTGGTCGTGCCCGGTGCGCGGACCGCGGCTGTGACGCCGGCCGGGACGGATGTGCACTGCTGTGATGAACGTTCGGGCTGCACCACCAGTTTCCCAGCTCCCCGGCGGACACCGCGATCCCCCGCGGGTGAATCGCCTCGCATCCTCCCCCGGGGCCGGTCCCGGCCAGCGGGAACGCGTTCTTTTCGGCGTTTTTGCCGTCTTCCCCACATAGGACGGCCCGGGGTGGCAACCTTGGTCCCGAACCCCCCGGTAGTGAGGTCGTCGACCCGTCACGCAACGGAGAGGTTTCATGACGCTGGCGATCGCCCTCCGAGGCGACACACCCCGGTTCCGGGAGAACACCGTCCCCGCGCTCAGATCCGCCATCGACAAGGGGGCCGACGCGATCGCGGTCGACCTCCGGCTCACCGCGGACGACCACGTGGTACTCGTCCGAGAGGAGGCCGCCGAACGGAGCTGGGGCCTGCACCGGCCGGTGCGGGAGCTCACCCTGGCCGAGATCGCGGCGGTCACCAGCGAGGGCGGGCAGCGCATCCCCACCCTGATGGAGGCCCTCGCCGAGACCGCCCGGCCGCGCGTGGTGCCGCTGCTGGCCGATGTGGCCTCGGCCGAGGCGGCGCTGGCCGCCGACGCGGTGGCCGCCGAGCACTCCTTCACCGAGCACATGCTCTACAGCGGCCCGGTCGAGGCGCTGCGGGCGCTCGCGGCCCGGCGGCCCGGCGCCGGCCTCGTGCTCGACCCGGAGCAGGAGGAGGCCCCGCCCGGCGGCCTCCGGCACGGCCTGCGCCCCAGGTTCCTCCGCTACCCGGCCGACCTGCTCACCCGGGAGCTGATCGCCGATGCGCACCGGAGCGGCTGCGGGGTGGGCGCCTGGACCGTCAACGACTTCGCGGAGATGGCCCGGTTCATCGGGATGGGCGTGGACGCGCTGGTCACCGAGGAGATCGCGGAGCTGGCCAAGCTCACCGCCGAGGGCCGCGGCCAGGCCGAGCCCGTACCGGGGGCGGTGGGGACGGTGGGGGCCGCGGGCGCCCCGGCCGGTACGGACCGCCCCCGCGGCCGGCACAGCGGCTGACCCCCGGACCGGTCCGGGCGCCGTCCCCGCCGCCGCTCCGCGGCGGGCCCGGCACGGGCGCGGCGGCCCGGTGCTTCGGAGCGCCGGGCCGCTCGGATCGCCGCGGGAGGAAGGGCGGCGGGCTCCGGAGAACACCCGCCCGTCCCGCGGCGGTGGCCCGGCGGGCGCCGGGCCACCGCCGCGGAGCGCCGCCGGGAGGGCCGTCCCGGGCGGCGGTCCCGTAGGGGACGGGGACGAGCGGGGCTTTTTCGGGAATTCCCCGGATTCCCGCGCCCGTGCGGGCTAGGCTGGTGGGCGGCCCCGTCCCGGGGTCGCCCCCTCAAGCCCGCGCCGCCCCCGGGTCGGCGCACGTCGGTGAATCCTCTCGATGACGGCCGAACTCTCTCCCTCCCCTGAACGCCCCGCCGAGCCGGACGACCTCGTCCGCCTGCTCGCGCTGCGCTCCGCCCGGGCGCTGGCCGACGGCGCCGACGCCGAGGCCGGCGGCGGCGAGCCCGGTCCGCTGCCGCGCCGCGCCGACCTGGTGCTCGGCGCGATCGTCCGCCGGCACGTACGGCACTGCGCCGAGCAGACCGCGTGGCGGCGGCTGCACGGCACCGCCCCGGAGCCGCGGCCGGGCGGCGACCGGGAGTTCACCGCCGCCCTGGGCCGGTACCGGGAGCGGGTCCGCACGGTGATCGCCCAGGGCCTGGCCGAGGGCTCCCTCGGCCTCCCCGGCGCCCCCTCGGGGCTGCCCGCTCGGGCCGCCGCGGCCGGGGCCGCCCGGCGGGTGCTCGCGGTGCTGGACTCGTCCTCCAGCTGGCTCGGGTCGCCCGGCGCGCCGCCCGAGCACGTGCTCGCCGAGGCCTACGTCGACCTGGTGGTGCGCCGGATGCTCGGCCCGCCCGCCGGGCTCAGGCGGCCAGCGCCTTCACCGCCGCGGTGAGCTCGGCCAGCGCCCGCTTGGCGTCGCCGAGGAACATCCGGGTCCGCGGGTCGGTGTAGAGCTCGTTGTCGATGCCGGCGTAGCCGTGCCCCAGGGAGCGCTTGATCACGATCACCGTCTCCGCCTTGTCCACGTCCAGGATCGGCATCCCGGAGACGGCGTTCCCGGGGCGGCGCGCGGCCGGGTTGGTCACGTCGTTGGCCCCCACCACCAGCGCCACGTCGGCCCGGGCGAACTCGGGGTTGACCTCCTCCATCTCCTTCATCTGCGGGTAGGGGACCTTGGCCTCGGCCAGCAGCACGTTCATGTGGCCGGGCATCCGCCCGGCGACCGGGTGCACCGCGTAGTCCACCCGGACGCCGCCCGACTCCAGCCGCTCGGCGAGCTCGCGCAGCTCGTGCTGGGCCTGGGCGGCGGCCAGCCCGTAGCCCGGAACCATGATCACCCGGGAGGCGTAGGCCAGCCGGATCGCCGCGTCGTCGGCGGTGATGGTGACGGCCCCCTGCCGGGCGGGCCCGCCGCCGGCCCCCTCGTCCCCGGTGCCGTACCCGCCGACCAGGATGGCGCGGAGCGGCCGGTTCATCGCATCCGCCATCAGCTTGGTCAGGATCGCACCGGAGGCGCCGACCAGCGCCCCCGCGATGACCATCATCGCGTTGCCGACCACGAAGCCGGCCATCGCCACGGCGATCCCGGTGCAGGCGTTGAGCAGCGACACCACCACCGGCATGTCGGCGCCGCCGATGGCGAGCACGCCGGCCACGCCGAGCGCCAGCGCGGCGGCCACCGCGGCCGCCAGCGGCCAGGCCCCGCCGACCCCGGCGACCAGCGCCGCGCAGCCGCCCGCGGCGGCCAGCACCAGCAGCGCGTCGAGGGCGCCCCGGCCGCGGAACACCACCGGGTGCCCGGCGACCAGCCCGTGCAGCTTGCCCGCGGCGACCAGCGACCCGGAGAAGGCGGCCGCGCCGATCACCGCGTCCAGCGCGACCAGCCCGGTGACCGCGGCGCCGGGCCGCCCCTCCTCGGCCAGGCGGAGGTATTCGTAGCCGCCGATCAGCGCCGCCGCGCCGCCGCCGACCGCGTTGAAGAGGCTGACCAGCTGCGGCATCGCGGTCATCCGCACGTTCAGCGCGGCGTACAGGCCCGCGACCGCGCCCAGCGACGTCCCCGCGGCGATCACCGCCCACGCGGTCGGGGAGGCCTCCCCGGCGACCGCGGCGAGCACCAGGGTGGCGGCGACGGCGGCGGCCATGCCCGCGCCGGACAGCGTGTTGCCCCGGCGCGCGGTGGCCGGGGCGTTCATCAGGTGCAGGCCGACCACGAAGCAGGCGGCCGCCGCGAGGTAGACCACCGCGACGGCGCTCTCCGCGGGGCTCACCGCCGACCCGCCGGGGAGCGGAACATGTGCAGCATCCGGTCGGTGACCGCGTACCCGCCGACCACGTTCATCGCGGCGAAGGCGCAGGCCAGGAAGGCCAGCGCGTAGCCGAACGGGGTGTGCGCGGTGGTGCCGATCGCGATGGCGCCGACCAGCACCACCCCGTGCACCGCGTTGGCCGCCGACATCAGCGGCGTGTGCAGGGTGGCCGGAACCCTGCTGATCACCTCGAAGCCCACCAGCAGGCTCAGGACGAAGACGGTGAGGTCGCCGATCGCGTCGGGCGTCATGGGCACTCCCTGCGGCTGTCGGTCTCGGCTGGGGCGGAAGGAGCGGGCGGGTCCGGGGCGGCGGGCCCGCATCGCAGGCGGGGGCCGCCGGGGGAGGAACGGGCGGCGGGGCGGGTCCTCTCGCGCCTCTCCTCTCCCATCGGGGGTCTACCGGGCGGGTGAGGAGGCCGGGTCGGCGCCGGCCGCCGCGGCCACGTCGGGGCGGAGCAGCCGGCCGCCGTGCGCGACGACCACGCCGGCGCGGATCTCGTCGCCGGGGGCGTCGTCCGGGCCGACGGCCAGGCGGCCTCCGTCCACCAGATGGGCCAGGAGCGCCGCGATGTTGCGCGAGTAGGCCTCGGAGGCGGCCCGGGGGACGGTGTCGGCCAGCTCGGCGGCGCCGATGACCAGTGCGCCGCCGGGGGTCTCCACGGTCCGGCCGGCCTCGCTCAGCTCGGTGTTGCCGCCGTCCGGGCCAGCCGCCAGGTCGACCACGACCGCGCCGGGGCGGAGCCGGTCCAGGGCGGCGGCGTCGAGCAGCAGCGGCGGGGGCCCCGCCGGGACCTGGGCGGTGCACACCACGATGTCGAACCGGCCGACCGCGCCGGCCAGCGCGCCGCCCTGGGCCCGCTGCTCGTCGGCGGTGAGGGCGCGGGCGTATCCGCCCTCGCCGGCCCCGGAGGGCGCGTCGGCCTCCAGCACGGAGGCGCCCACCGAGGCGATCTCCTCGCGCGCCTCGGGGCGGACGTCGTAGCCGGTGACGACCGCGCCGAGGCGGTGCGCGGTGGCGATCGCCTGCAGGCCGGCGACGCCGGCCCCCAGGACCAGGACCTGCGCCGGGCGGGCCACCCCGGCCGCGGTCATCAGCAGCGGCAGGTAGCGGTCGTAGGCCGCGGCGGCGGTGATCACCGCCTTGTACCCGGCCACGCTGGCCTGCGAGGCCAGCGCGTCCATCGGCTGGGCGCGGCTCAGCGTGCGGGGCAGGCCGTCCAGGCTGACCAGGGTCGCACCGCGCTCGGCCAGTTCGCGCATCAGCCCGGGGGCCTCCAGCGGGCGCAGCATCCCGGCGACCGCCTGGCCGGCGCGGAGGCCGCGCAGCACGGCGGCCTCCGGGCGGGTGAGGCAGAGCCACAGGTCGGCCGAGTCGCGCAGCCGATCGGCGGGGAGGACCCGCGCGCCGGCCGCGGTGTAGTCGTCGTCGCGGAACCGGGCGCCCGCGCCGGCCCCGGTCTCGACCAGGACCTCCAGGCCCGCGTCGCGCAGCGCCCCGACCCCTGCGGGGACCACCGCCACCCGCCGCTGCCCCGGGGTGGAGAGGATCCCCGCCTTCAGCGCCGCCATGCCGCTCCCTTCGCCGTTCCGGCCTCCGGGCCCGGTGGGATAGGTACCCCGGCGCGGGCCGGCTCAGTCGGCGAGCCGGTAGCCCATGCCGCGCACGGTCTGGATCCGGCCGGCGCCGACCTTCTTGCGCAGCGCCCGGATGAAGACGTCGACCACGTTGGACCCCGGGTCGTAGTCGTACCCCCATACCTGGGAGAGCATCTGCTGCCGGGAGAGGACCTGGCCGCGGTGGCGCATCAGCAGTTCGAGCAGGGCGAACTCCCGGGCGGTGAGGTCGACGGTCTCCCGCCCGGCGGTGGCCCGCCGGGTGCGCAGGTCCAGGGAGAGGTCCCCGTGCGCCAGGACGGTGGCCTCGCCGGTGCGCTCGCCGCGCATCCGGAGCCGGACCCGGGCCAGCAGCTCCTCGAACCGGAACGGCTTGGTCATGTAGTCGTCGGCGCCGATCTCCAGCCCGGTGACGGTGTCCCGCACCCCGTCGCGGGCGGTGAGCACCACCACCGGGAGCGGGGAGCCGCTGTCCCGGACCTTGCGCAGCACGGCGAACCCGTCGTCGTCGGGGAGGCCGAGGTCGAGCACCATCAGGTCGTAGTCGCCGGTCAGCGCGTACTCGACGGCCTCGCGGGCGGTGCCCACCACGGTGGTGGCGAAGCCGTTGGCGGTCAGGCCCTTGCGGACGAAGGAGGCGATGCGCTCCTCGTCCTCCGCGATGAGGATGCGGGTCACTGGCGGTCACTCCTCGCGCCGGTCGGGAAGGTCAGGGTGAAGGAGGCGCCCTCGCCGGGCGCCGAGCGCAGGTGCACCGATCCGTGGTGCGCGTCCACGATGGCGCGGACGATGGCCAGGCCGAGGCCGGCCCCGGCGCGGTCGCCGCCGGTGGAGGCGCCGCGGGCGAACCGGCCGAAGATGCGGTCCTGCTCCTCGGGGGCGATGCCGGGTCCGGTGTCGCGCACCCAGAAGGACGCCTTCTCCCCGTCGCCGGAGAGCCGGGAGCCGATCGAGACCATCGAGCCGGGCGGGGTGTAGCGGACGGCGTTGGCGGCGAGCTGCACCATGGCCTGGGTGACCCGCTGCGGGTCGGCCCGGATCGGGCCCTCGCCGATCTCCTCCAGGCGCCACTCCCGCTCGCCCAGGGCGCGCACCTTGGCGTCGATGTCGATGGTGAGCTCCTCCACCGAGACCCGCTCGTAGTGCAGGAAGTCCGGCCGCTCGGCCTTGGCCAGCAGGAGCAGGTCCTCCACGATCCGGGCCATCCGGTCGAGTTCGTCGGTGACCAGCCGGACCACCTCGCGGCGCTCCTCGGGGTCGTCGCCCATCAGCTCCAGGTGGCCGCGGACGATGGTGATCGGGGTGCGCAGCTCGTGCCCGGCGTCGTCGATGAACCGGCGCTGCACGTCGAAGGCGCCGTGCAGCCGGTCGAGCATGCCGTTGAACTGCTCGGCCAGTGCGGCGACGTCGTCGTTGCCGGGCACGTCGATGCGGCGGGTGAGGTCCTCCTCGGAGATCTCCGCGGCGGCCTGGCGGACCAGCCGGACCGGGGCGAGGATCCGCCCGGAGACCCACCAGGCCGCGGTGCCGGTGAGCAGCAGGCCGACCGCGCCGACCAGCCCCACGGTGCGCGTGGTGGTGCCCAGCTCGGCCAGGTCGGCGGCGGTGAAGTAGCCGACCACGAACCAGCCGTCCGGGTGGCCGCTGCCGGCCGGCGCCTTCACCCGCAGCTTCTCCCAGTGCATCTCCCCCTCGGGGGTGCTCACCGAGCCGCGGGCCGCGGAGTCGTCGAGGATCTCCCGGAGCAGCGCGCCGTCGGCGGAGACGTCGTAGACCGGCTCCGGGCCCTGCCGGACCCGGCCGGTGGGCACCTGCGCGCCGGGGGCCTCGTCGATGTGGCCGAAGAGGATCTCGGAGTCGTCGGGCTGCTGGTGGGTGAGGTAGGCGCGCATCAGCGCCTCGGTGTGCGTGAAGCTCCGCCCGGTCTCGGGGTCGATGCCCACCCGGGCGTACTCCTCGAACTCCTCGATCTCCTGGCCGAGGGCGGAGTCCACCCGCCCGTCCAGGCCGCCGAGGAGCGATTGCCAGGTCACCAGCACCACGAGCAGGAGCACGGCGGCGGTGAGGGAGGCGACCCAGAGCATGATCCGCACCCTGGCGGGCAGCCGGAGCCGCGGCCGGGCCTCCTCGGTGCCGGCGCCCTGCGGGTCGGTGGTGACCAGGTCCTCGGCGAGCGGCGCGGTGGGCGCGATCACCGGTCTGGGGCCGCGGTCCGGGCCGTCAGTCGTCGTCATCGTCATCATCATCGTCGAGGTCGTCATCGCCCCCGGGCAGGGGCTGCGGCGGGGCGGAGGTCTCCGGGGATCCCGGGGGGTCCGAGGACTCCGGGGAGGGGGACTCCGAGCCGCCGCCGGAGACCGCGGGGGGCGGGTCGACGACGCCCTCGTCGCCGCCCTGCTCCTCCCCGGTGGCGGCGGAGGCGGAGGGGGGTTCGGGCGATTCCCCGACGACCACCTCACCGGGCGGGCGCGTGTCGGGAGCCGTGCGGCCCGCGCTCCAGGCCATGGCGGCGGCCACCGCCAGGACGGCGCAGACCACCCCGATCAGGGCGAATCGGTGCAGCGGTCTCATGGGAAGAGCATCCCGGACCGGTTTCAAGTGAAGATGAAACGCCGATGAAGAGATCTTCATCCGGACCGCGGGCCGGGACGCCGCTCGTGAGAGGACCGGTCCCCCGTGGACGGTGCGGAGGACCGGCCCTCTCAGGAACGGCGTTCGGAGGGGGCCGCCGGGTGTCCGGCCCGGTTCAGGCGGCGGTCTCGAAGGAGGCCCACACGACCTTGCCCTGGCCGCGCAGCGCCCTCCAGCCCCAGTCGGCGCTGAAGGCCTCGATGAGGGCCAGGCCGCGGCCGCCCTCGGCGCGCTCGTCCGGGTCGACCCGGACCGGCGCCTCGGCGCTGGGGTCGAAGACCAGGCAGGCCAGCCGCGACTCGTGCCGGACCAGGCCGAACTGGATGGACCAGTCGGACAGCGCGCCCGCGCTGGGGACGGCGTGCCGGCAGGCGTTGGTGACCAGCTCGGAGACGACGAGCAGGGTGTCGGAGCGGAGCGGTTCCAGCTCCCACTCCCGGAGCACGCGGGTGGTGAAGTCCCGGGCGGACTTGACCGAGGCGGCGTTGAACGCGAGCCCCTGGACGGCGGTGGCCGCGTGCACGAAGAGGTCGCCGACCGGGAGCGGGGCCGCGGAGAGGCCGGTCCAGTCCCAGGGCGCCGGGGCGGGGTTCGCGCGGAGGAAGGACCGCGGGGCGAAGGGGACCGCGGACAGGTCGCCGGGGCCGGAGTGTGCGGGGTAGGCCGTCATGTCATCCCTCGTACCGCTGGGCTGCTGGATGGCTTGGTATCGGCCGGCTCGCGCCGTCCGCGGGTTTTCCGCACGTCCACCGCCCTCCGGCCGGTTTTCGGCCGGTTCGCCGTGACTTACGAGTGTAAGCACGGATGCACGTGCACACCGCAGTCTAGTGAGGCTCGGGCAAAGTGTCGCCCCCGCACCTCTTTGTTATTGAAACGTGCCCCCTGCGCGCCGTTCCTCCCCAGGATCACCGTTGCCCCATCGCGCACCATTTCACAAATAGGTCGCGAGCTGCAGGTTCATCGGACCTCTCGGCCGGCCGCCGCCGGAGGGGCCGACCGCGGCGCCCCCGGTCGGAGCGCACCGGCCCCGACCCCGCCCGGCGGCCGTGACCTCCCCCGGGACACCCAAAGGGGCGCGCCGGTCACTGTCTGAATCGTCACCAGCGCACTGATTTCGCGCATTAAGCGAAGATTATTGTGCTTACCGACGCAAGCACCGGTGCAAACACGAATGCACGTGCATGCAATACTCGCGGCAGCACCCCGGGCGGCCCGGCCGCCCGGAGAGCGACGAAGGAGGAACGCATGAGTCAGTCCGCCCAGGTCGGCAACGGCGCCCCCGCCGACCGGATCGCGGGCGCCGTGTGGCGCAAGAGCTCGCTGAGCAACCCCAGCGGGAACTGCGTCGAACTGGCCCGGCTGCCCGGCGGTGAGATCGCGGTACGCAACTCCCGCCACCCGAGCGGACCCGCGCTCGTCTACACCCCCGCCGAGATCTCCGCCTTCGTCCAGGGCGCCAAGCGCGGCGACTTCGACGACCTCGCCACGCCCCTCGACACCGCGCTCTGACCCCCGCCCGCAGCGTTCCCCGTTCGCGCTGCGGGCCCCCAGGACCGGGCGCCGCCCTCCTCCGCCGGGGAGGGCGGCGTCCTTCTTCTCCCGTCCAGACGGGGTTTTCGGCACATTTCAGACACATTCCCGTGCATGCGCCCCGTGCAGGTGCTCCGTGCAGATATCGTCCCGGGGTGTTGTCGGGCGCCCGCCCGGGGGTTACCGTTGCCTCCGAGGTGTGAGAACCCGGTCCGCATGGTGAGAAGGAACGCGGTCCGGGAGCCCCGGGCTCGGTTTCCCCCTATCCTGTTCCACCGACCCCGCGCGAACCGCACCCCCCGGAGGGCACATGCAATTAGCGCGCACGGATGCGGTCCCCACCGCGAACGTCCTCTCTTCGCCCCGCGGCGGCCCCACGGTCCTGAGGATCCTCCTCGGCACCCAGCTGCGCCGCCTGCGCACCGAGAAGGGCATCTCCCGCGAGGACGCCGGCTACGAGATCCGCGCCTCGCACGCCAAGATCAGCCGGCTCGAGCTCGGCCAGGTCAGCTTCAAGGAGCGCGACGTGGCCGACCTGCTCACCCTCTACGGGGTGACCGACCCCGAGGAGCGGGAGAGCCTGGTCGCCCTGGCCCGGCAGGCCAACAACCCCGGCTGGTGGCACAAGTACAGCGACGTCCTGCCGAGCTGGTTCGAGGTCTACGTCGGCCTGGAGGAGGCCGCCTCCATCATCCGCAGCTACGAGCTGCAGTTCGTGCCCGGCCTCCTGCAGACCGAGGAGTACGCCCGCGCGGTGGTCATGCTGGGCCACGGCGACGCCCCCGGGGACGAGATCGAGCGCCGGGTGGCGCTGCGGATGAAGCGGCAGCGCCGGCTCACCGAGCCCGGGGCGCCGAAGCTGTGGGCCGTGGTCGACGAGGCCGCCCTGCACCGCCCGCTCGGCGGGACCGGCGCGATGCGGCGGCAGATCGAGCACCTCATCGAGATGGCCACGCTGCCCAACGTCACGCTGCAGATCGTGCCGTTCGCCAAGGGCGGGCACGCCGCCGCCGGAGGCCCGTTCAGCATCCTCCGCTTCACCGGGGCCGAGCTGCCCGACGTGGTCTACCTGGAGCAGCTCGCCAGCGCCGTCTACCTGGACAAGCCGGACGAGACGGACAAGTACATGGTGGTGATGGACCGGCTGTGCGTGGACGCCGCCCCGGCCTCCGAGACCGCGCGCTTCCTCGGCTCCATCATGAAGAACTTCGGCTGAGCCCGCCGTCCGGGGCCCGCTCCCCCGGGCCGGCGGCGGGGCCCCGGGCCGCGCCGCCCTTCCGCCGCGCTGCCGCCCCTGCGCCCGCCCGCCGCTACCGCGCGCCCGCGGGGCCGCGCCGCGCGTGAGCGCACCGCCGGCGCGCCCGGACCGGTGCCGGCCGGACCGTTGATTCCGCCCCAGAGGGACGGTCTCGGCGTTGCGGGGGCGGCAGGGCGCCCTGCCGCCCCCGCAGCGCCGAGACCACCGGGGGGAGGGGCGGGGGCCGGGGGGCCGCTGCGGCCGCCGCCCCTCGCCCGGCGGCGGGCTAGGACTCGCCGGGGACCAGCAGGCGCAGGTCGACCGAGTGCGCGATGGCGCGCAGGCCCGCGTCGCCCGGGTGCAGGTGGTCGCCGGAGTCGTACTCGGGCAGCAGCCGGGCGGGGTCCGCGGGGTCGCGGAGCACCTCGTCGAAGTCGAGCACCGCGTCGAACAGGCCGCCCGGTCCGGAGTTCTCCCGGATGAAGGCGTTCACCTCGGTGCGGCGGGCGTCCACCTCCGCCGAGCAGTCCGGGTAGCCGCCGCAGGGCGCGATGGTCGCCGCCACCACCCGGAGCCCGTGCTCCCGGGAGCGCTCGGCGATGGTGCGCAGGCCGTCCGCGAGATCCTCCGCGCCGGCCCCCCAGCGGACGTCGTTGATCCCCTGGAAGACCACCACCGTCCGGGCCCCGGTCTGCGCGAACACGTCCCGGTCCAGCCGGTTCAGCGCGCTCACCCCGCCGGTATCGCTGCTCACCCCGTCGCCGCGGTAGCGGTCGGTCAGCACCCGGTTCGCCGAGATGCCCTGGTTGAGCACCCCGTAGCGGGGCACCCGGTTCTGGTCCAGGAGCCGGTCGGTGAGCACGTCCGGCCAGCGGCGGTCGGCCCCGGGGGTGGAGCCGACGCCGTCGGTGATCGAGTCGCCCAGCGCGACCACCGACCCGGTCCCGCCGGCCGTGTCGATCCCGGCGAGGAACGGCCAGCTCTCGAAGGCGGCGGTGAAGCCGGAGCCGTCCGCCTCCCCGCTCAGGTCGGTCCCCGGTTCGCCCGCGTAGCTGGTCCCGGTGGCGGCGGTGTGCACCGGCGCCGCCTCGACCCGCTCCGGCAGGTGGATGCTGACCAGCAGCTCGGCGGCGTCCGACAGCGCGAAGCCGATCGGGTCGCTGGTGAGCCGGCCCCCGGCCGGGATGGCCGCGGACCGCTCCCCGCCGAACTCCACCGGGACCGGCCGCTGCGCGGCCGCGGCCCCCTCGTCGCGCAGCGCGACCGTGACCGCGCCGATCTCGACCGGTTCGGCGGCGAAGACGTTGTCCAAGTGGAGCCGGGTGTCCGGGCCGCCGGCGCCGGTCCGCACCGCCATCCGGAGGGTCTGGTCCTCCCAGGGCCCCACCTCGGCGTAACCGGAGGCCGAGGCCGCCCAGGTCCCGGTCCAGTCCCGCTGCTCCTTGCGCACGCCGACGTCGAAGACGTGCATCCGGGCGCCGTCCCCGATCTCCGGCAGCTCGATGCCGGTCGGCTTCCGGTCCGGGTCGACCGGCACGGTGACGGCGTACAGCCGCACCTGCTCCCCGGTCGGCCCGTCCGGGGTGTTGGCGTAGGGCAGCGCCACCGCCTTCGTCGCCAGGGAGCCGGTCTCCCAGTCGGGGGTGGTGACGCGGTACTCCTCGGAGCCGTCCCGGTAGATGATCCGCCCGGTGCCGGCGGCGTCGCCGCCGGTGGCCGCGGCCAGGAAGGTGACGGCCCGCACCGCGCCGCGCAGCCGCACCCGCTGCCCGTCGGCGACCGCGTTGTCCGGTTCCCCCGGGCGGGTGTCGGGCATCCGCAGCTCGGTGCCGTGCAGGGTGACGGTGTCCCCGGGGCCCCAGCCGGCGGCGGCCAGCGCCTGCGCGGACAGGCTGCGCCCGTCGCCGTCCAGGTCCGCCCCGTCCGGTTCGCCGTCGTCGGAGACGCCCTCGTTGTCGTAGAAGCGGGCGACGCCGCCCGGCGGGGCCGGGTCGGCCGCCGCCCCGGGAGGCGGCGGGCCCAGTACGCCGACCGCGGTGACCAGGGCGAACGTCGCGGAGTACAGCATCAGCCGTCTCGTGGACGTTCCGGGGGATGTGCGGGCCATGTGACCGTCCTCTCCGAGAGACACGGGCCTCATTGTCACCTCCGCCCCCGTCCCCGGGGTGGATTCCGGGCGTCCGACACGAAAACGGCCCCGCGCCCGGGGTTCCGGGCCCGGGACGGCGGATCCGAAATAACGGGCCGGGCGGTGCGGTTGAGCGAAGGGCGACCCTCCCGCGGCCGCGCCCCGCAGACCCCGTCACGAAAGGCCGCCGACCTTGTCCGCGCCCGGTTCCGCCCCCGCCCTGTCCGTCCTCGACCTCGCGCACATCCCGGAGGGGGGAACCGCCGGGGAGAGCCTGCAGGCCGGCCTGGAGCTGGCGCAGGCCGCCGACCGGCTGGGCTACCGCCGGGTCTGGTACGCCGAGCACCACAACATGTCGACCATCGCGTCCTCGGCCACCGCCGTGCTCATCGCGCACATCGCCGCGCACACCGAGCGGATCCGGGTCGGCGCGGGCGGCGTGATGCTGCCCAACCACGCCCCGCTGACCGTCGCCGAGCAGTTCGGCACCCTGGAGACGCTGCACCCCGGCCGGATCGACCTGGGCCTGGGCCGCGCGCCCGGGAGCGACCAGAACACGCTGCGGGCGCTGCGCCGCGACCCGTCCGCGGCCGATGCCTTCCCCGACGACGTGCTGGAGCTCCGGGGCTACCTGGCCGGCCGCTCGGTGGTCCCCGGCGTGGAGGCCACCCCGGGCAAGGGCACCGACGTCCCGCTGTACATCCTCGGCTCCTCGCTGTTCGGCGCGAAGCTCGCCGCGGCGCTGGGCCTGCCGTACGCGTTCGCCTCGCACTTCGCCCCGGCCGCGCTGGAGGAGGCCGTCGCGGTCTACCGCGCCGAGTTCTCCCCCTCCGAGCAGCTGGCCGAGCCGTACGTGATCGCCGGGGTGAACGCCACCGCCGCCGAGACCTCCGAGGAGGCCCGGCGCCAGGCGCACCTGGCCCGCCGCCGGATGGCCGCCCAGCTGCTGGCCCGGGGCCGCACGCTCAGCCCCGAGGAGGCCGACGCCGCACTGGAGTCGCCCGCCGGCCGGCACGTGCAGCAGATGGCCACCTACTCCGCGGTCGGCGACCCCAAGGAGGTCGTCGCCTACCTCAACGACTTCGCCGCGCACGCCCGGGCCGACGAACTCATCATCGCCTTCCAGGGCGGCGGCCCGGCGTCCCGGCTCCGCTCCGCCGAACTCATCGCCGAGGCCGCCGCCCTGCCCGCCCTCTGACCGCCCCGCCCCGGGCCCCGCACGCATGCACCGGACGCGTTCCGCGCGCCCGCCGGGGGCGGACGGCCGCCCGAACGCGGCGCGATCCGGCCGAGGACCGAGGCGGGCCGCCGCTCTCCTCCCCTTCCGAGGCCTCGGTTCGGGTGCGGCCGGCCGGCGCCCGGACCGCCGTGCCCGCGTGCGGGCCAAGGGGTGCGGAGGGCGGAGCCGCGCACGGCGCCTTGCCTCCCGGGCCCCCGCCGGGGGGTGGTCGGCGCCGACCGTAGCGGCAGCGGAGCACTTCGGCCGAACGGCGCCGTCGAGGACCGCGCCCGCACGGCGGCCGCCGCTCTCCTCCCCTTCCGGGGCCTCTGGGGGTGCGGGTGTCCGCCGGCGCGGGCTCGAGGACCCCGTGCCCGCTCGCGGGCGCGCGGACGGGGACGGGACGCAGCGGAGAGGGGCGGGGGCCGCCCCGGCGCCGGGGAGCGGTCAGCGCCAGCCGTAGCGGCGGCGGAGGACCGCGGCGACCTCGGCGAAGCGGCGGCCGTCGAGGACCGCGCCCTCCCTGCGGATGTCGGTCTCCTCCATCTCGAAGAGCCGGTCCAGGCAGAGGTAGGAGGTGCGGCCGCCGGAGTCCCAGGGGCCCTCGCCGAGTTCGAGCCAGTCGTGCTCCTCGTGCGGGTCGGGCGCCTGGGAGGAGAGCATCAGGGCGTGCAGCCGGGTGCCCTTGCGGCCGACCACCAGCAGCGGGCGGTCCTTGCCCCGGCCGTCGTTCTCCTCGTAGGGGACCCAGGTCCAGACGACCTCGCCGGTGTCGGCCCGCCCGTCGGGCTCCGGCGCGTACTCCAGGCGGGTGGCGCCGGCCCTGGTCCCGATCTCGCGGACCTCGCCGCGCAGCGGATGATCGGCACGGCCGTCGGCGGTGGAAGAGGAATGCATGAGGCGTTTCTACCGCATCGCCGCCGCCCTGTAGGCCCGTGTCCCGTCTCTTTCCGACCGCCCGGTCGGCCTGCGGAGGCGCCGGGGCGGGCAGGGCGCCGTCCCCGTCCCGCCCGGAGCGCGCGGGGAGCGGCCCCGTCCGATCCGCCCGTTCATCGCGTCCGTCCCGCCCGCTCCGCGAGGCGCTCGGCGAGGTACCCGGTGAAATCCCCGGCGGCCCGCGCTCCCGCTCACCGGCGCGCCCGCCGGCCGGTCGGAGTGCTCGGCCGCCGCCGGCCCGCGTGGAGCCTCAGCCCCGCGCCTGCCTGCGTCGGCCCCGGCCCCGCGCACGCCTTCTTCGAGAAGCACCGCCCCACGACGGCGTCGGGCTCCGGGCTGCTGCTTTCGCCCGGCCCGCCGGCCTTGCAGTCCCGCGCAGGACGCGCGTCCAGGGCGGGGAAAGCGACAGCCCGGAGCCCGACAAGGACGGGCGAGGGGCGGGCCGGCCGCAGGGCGGCCCGCGGCCGGACGCTCCAAGCGACCGGGCGCACCCCCGGCAGTCTCTGAGCTTGTTCTTCAACCTCGGGGGCGGCCGGAGCATCGAGGCGGCCGATGGGTGGACGTGGCCTGTGACCGCCGCCCGCACCCGGCTCCGCCCGCCCCGGCCGCCGAGGACCCGCGCCGCTCCTGGGAGCGGACTCGGCCACCGGGGCGGTCGAGCCCGGCGCGGGCGCGGCGGGGCCTTCGCGACGCCCGCGCGGAGGCGGCCCGTCCCGCCGGCGCGCCCCAACCCCCGACCCCGGGCCCCGGACGCCCCCCCGGGGCCCGAAGAACCGGCGTCGGACACCGCGCCATGACGCGGGAAAGGCGGCCGAACGCGCCATGAGCCCGAAGGAGCACCACGCCCGCCCAGGTTGAAGAACAAGCTGAGCCGGGGCGGACCGGTTCCCGACGTCCCGGGAGCGATCCCGGAACCGTTCGGGTCAGGAGCGGGGGCCGCGGTCGGGGGTGCGCAGGTCGCCGCGGAGGATCCGGTCCACCAGGTCGGAGCGGAGGGCGCCGAAGCCGGTGGCCGACCAGACGCTCTTCTCGGCCGGGACCGTGTAGTACGGGACGTCCTCGCCGCCCTGCCGGATCACCAGCGCCTTCGGGGTGGCCCTGCGGCGCACCGCGCGGGCGCAGTCGGGGCAGAGCGGAACGGTGACGGAGCGGCGGGCGCCCACCGGCCGCCACTCCGCGTCGGAGGTGGAGGTGCCGTGCAGCGGGTTGGCGTAGCAGTGCCGCCGCTCCCGGGGCGGCCGCCGGCCCGCGGCCAGCGCCGCCGCCCGCGCCATCCGGTACTCCGCGATGTCGAGCAGGACCAGCGCGCCGACCTCGTCGGCGAGGTCCGCCTCGCCGTCCCGGGCCGCGTCGTGCGCCTTGCCCGCCGCGGTGTGCGCGTTGAGCGCGCCCTGCAGCGCCTCGGTGGCCTCCGCGCCGCCGCGGCCGCCGGTCTCGGCGCGGCTCAGCCGCTCGCCGACCGCCACGATCTCCTCGCCGACCCGCTCGGACAGCTCGTCGAGCCGGGCGGCGTCGGCGTTGTCGAAGGCGGTGAGCGGGGCGGCCCGGACCGCGTGCCTGGTCCGCGCGGCCCTGCGCCGCGCACGGACCAGCAGCAGCACTCCGGCGATCAGCGCCACCGCCCCGGCCGCCCAGGCCAGCAGGCGCGGCCAGGTGAGCAGCGGGAGCGGCATCGATGAGCCGAACAGGCCGCCGTTGCGCTCCTCGTAGCCCTCCTTGGCCTCCTCGTAGACCTGCTCCGCCTTCCCGGAGAGGGCGATCTCCACCGCGCGCTCGATCTCCGCGCCGGGGGTGCCCTGGAAGTCGTTCTCGTAGGAGGGCGCCAAGGCCGCCACGGAGGCGTTGATCCCGCCCTTCTCGTAGGCGCTGTCCGCCGGGTAGTCCGCGCCCTCCACCATCTGCCCGCCGAAGGCGATGTAGTGCGCCTCGGACAGGCCGGACCGGTCGTGAACCGCGTCGAGGAGGTTGTCGACCTCGCCCTGCCACCGGTCGCCCTTGGCGACGGGCAGCGCGATCACGAACAGCGGCTCGCCGCTGGCCTCGATGCTCTCGGCGATGGCGCCGGCCTTCTCCTCGGGCAGGGCCGAGGCGTAGGCGGGGTCCACCAGGACCGGCGACTCCTGCAGCGCCTCGGCGATCTCGGCCGCGCCGCCGGGCGCCCCGCCGTCCGTGTCGGCCGCCGCCGGGGCCGCACCGAGCAGTGCGGCCGCGCCGAGCAGCAGCGCCGCCGCGCGCGGGGCCCGCCGCCCCGCGGCCGCCGGCCCGTTTCCAGTCCTGCCGAGCACCGTTGCGCCTCCCGTGTCCGCCGTCGTTCCGCGCCGCTCCGGCGCCCGGTCCGTGTTCCGTCCGCCGCTCACCGCACCCCCAGCCGGGCCCGGACCTCGTCGGCGAGGTCGGTGCCGTCCGCGCCGTAGCCGGTCGCGGTCCAGAACCGGTCCGCCCCGGTGTGCGGCACCGCGGCCCCGCCGCCGACCCGGACCCGCAGGACCCGCTCGGCCCGCTCGGCCGGGGTGAGGGCGGCGCAGGCCGGGCAGAAGGCCGAGCGCCACCGGTCGCCGCCCTTCCCCCTGCCCCGGTCCCGGGCCGGGCCGTGCAGCGGGTTGATCCCGCACACCGGCCGGTCCGCCCCGGGGAGGCCGCGCAGCCGGCCCCGGGCCGTGCGCAGCAGCACCACCAGGCCGACCAGGTCGAGTTCGTCGTGCTCCTCCTCGGCGAGCAGCAGCGCGGCGTCCAGCGCCGACATCGCCTCGGGGTAGCGGCGGTGCCCCTCGCCGGCCTCTCCGACCGCCTTCTTGAGCTCCGCGCACTCCTGGTCGAACAGGCGGTCCAGCGCGGACCGGCCGGGGCGGCGGGGGGCCTCCGGGTCGCCCAGCTCCGCCGCGGCGCGGGCCGCCGACCGCCCCGCGCGGAGCATCGGGAGGCGGAGCACCAGGAACGGGCCGAGCCTCTTCAGCGCCCACCAGGCCGCGGCGAGCGCCGCGGCGAGCAGCGGCCCCAAGAACAGCGTCCCCGGGAGCGCCCCCTCGCCGCCGAAGTAGTCGCCGAGGTAGGGGCGGCCCTCCGCCGGCTCGGGCGGCTCGGGCAGGTACGGCTCGGACGCCGGGTAGGTCTCCCAGCCGTCCGGGTCGCCCTGCTCGACCGCGGTGAGGGCGGCGCCGATCACCTGGACGGTGCCGGCGTCCTCCTTCTCCTGCTCCCGGCCGACCCTCTCCCGGACGTCGTACTCGGAGGGGCCGGCGCCGAACGGGACGGTCACCACCCCGTAGCCGCTCCGGCCCGCGGCGGCGACGATGTAGACCGCGTCCTCGCCGAGCACCGAGTGCAGGGCGTGCGCCAGGATCTCCGGGTCCCCGCCGGACTCGTCGGCCGTGTCCATCGCGACGACCGCCACCCGGACCGGGACCTCGGAGCCCGCGGCCCGCTCCGCCAGTTCCTCCGCCTCCTCCGGGGCCAGCGCGGACGAGGCCAGCGGGTCGAGGTAGAACGGGCTCTTCTCCAGGCCGGCGGCGATCCGCTCCACCCGGGCGGTCTCCCGGACGTAGGGCGGCTCGGGCCGGAACCGCTCGTCCTCGGCGCGGCGCGCCCCGCCCGAGCCGGCGGCCTGCTCGGCCTGCTCGGCCTCGTAGGCGTCCATGTCGGCCCCGACCGCGACGGTCAGCGCCGCGCCGCCGGCGACGGGCAGCGCCGCGGCGGCCAGTGCGGCCAGGACCATCAGGGGCGCGCCGGCGACCACCGCGGCCGCCCGGAGCGGGAGCGGCCGCCGCTCCTTCCTCCCCTTGCCCTTCTTCGCCCCGCCCTTCCCGGCGGAGGGCGCCCGGTCCCGGAGGGACCGGCGCACCGCGGCGGCCAGGAGGAGGATGCCCGCGGCGCTGCCCAGCATCCCGCAGAGCAGGCCCAGGTTGGCGGCGGGCGTCTCCCGGCCCGGGTTCAGGTCCGAGGGGAGGAAGTCCCACGGCTCCCCGTCGTCGGGCGGGGACGCGCCGGTGTCGGCGCCCCGTTCCGCGACGGCGGGGTCGGTCAGCGCCTCGGCGAAGGCCCGGGCGGTGTCGCCGATGCTCGGATCGGAGCCGAGGTCGGTGCTGTAGAGGAGCTGCCGCGCGGCCTCCTCCGCGGGGAGGTCCACGCCCTTGGCGGTGGCCTCCACCATGGCGGTTCCGGGGGAGACCAGCACGTAGACGCCGTCCTCGCCGACCCGGTCCATCAGCGCCGACACCGGGGCCCCGGACTCGCCGTAGGTGTGCGCGGGCGGGGCGGCCACCACGTAGTAGGGGACGTCCAGCGGGTCGAACACGCCGTGCAGCTCGGCGTCGAGGGCCTCGGTGTCGTAGGCGCCCGCCAGGGCGTCGCTGACGTAGACCGCGCTCCCCGGCCGCTCTTCGGCGAGCCGCTCGGCGAAGAAGGCCGCGGGGGTCCGGTCCGCACCGGGCCCGTCGGCGAGGGCCGCCGGCGCGCCGGGTACCAGCACTGCGGTCAGCGCGGCCAGGAGCACCGCCGCCATCCCGGTGAACGGCCGCATTCGCGCCACGCCCGCCTCCTCCGCCTCTTTCGTCGCCTTTCGCCCCGCCTCCAGGGCGCGCTCATGCTAGCAACGCCGAGACCCGCCCCGCCGCGCGGACCAGGGCGGTCGCCCCGCGGCGGGGGTTCCGGAGCGGTCGCACCGGCGGCACGGCCCCGCTTCCGGGCGCCGGCCTCCCGGCCACGGCGGGGCGGCCGGTGGGAGAGCGGGGACGGGGCGGCGCCCTGCCTTCCGCCCCGCACCGGGCCGCCGCCCGGCGGGCCGCCCCCGCCTCGGGCGGCCGCGGCCACCGGCTCTAGATCGTTGATGGGAAAAGGCGACGGGCCCAGCAGAACACCCCACTCCCTCCCCCTCCCCCGATGATCTTGACGTTGCGGGGGTATCAGAGGGCTCTGATAGCCCCGCAACGTCAAGATCATCGCCCCAGGGCGGGCTTCCCCCATCAACGATCTAGGGCGAATCGCCGGGGAGGAAGCGCCGGGACTCCGGGCCGGGGCGGGGCGGGACCGGGGCGTCGTCCGGGGAGAGCTCGCCGGCCTCGGCGGCCTCCAGGTGCAGGACCGCCGGCGGGAGTTCGGGGTCGGGGTCGCTGGCCCGGGGCGGCTCCGGGCCGTCGAAGCCCACCCGGACCACGCGCAGCACCCGCGCCACCCGGAAGCGGTGCTCCAGCACGTCGGCCGCGTCGATCGGGCCGTCCTCCTCCGACCAGCGGCGCAGCTCCCGCCGACAGGCGTCGCCCACCCCGGGGCGGAGCGAGGAGCCCTCCTCGTCCTCGCGGACCATGTTCTCGAAGAACCGGCGGAGGGCGTCCCGGGCCTCCTCCAGCGTGGCATGCTCCTGGCCCATCGGGCGCCAGCCCGGATCGCCGCGCCCCTTGGAGAGCAGCTGGAAGTCGGGCGGCATGGTCACCAGGTCGGGGTAGGCCATGCTCCCCACCAGGGCGTCCTCGGTGACCTCGGCCGGGACCGGGCCGCCCGCGGGGACCGTGCCGGCGATCTCCTCCTTGAGCCCGGCGGCGCGCGGGCCGGGGTCGGAGTCGGCGCCGAGGCCGACCGGGCCGCGCGGCGGATCCGCGTCGGCGGGTCCGGGCGGCTCCGGCTCGTCTTCGGTGAACAGCACGTAGCGCTCGATCCGCACGATCCGGTACCGGCGGCCGAGCACCGACACCTCGTCGTGCTTCTCCCAGTCCATCAGGTTGGCGGCGTCGGCGAACTCCCGCGCGCGCTCCGGGTCGCCGTCGGCCGCGGCCTCCTCCTTGAGGAAGTGGTGGGCCAGCGCGTCCCGGCCGCCCTGCGGGGTGTTCCCCGGGTGGACGCGGGTGCGCCAGCCTTCCGCGGTCTCTTCGGCCGGCTGGTAGAGGGGGCCGAGCATGCGCAGGTCGCTCATGGCCGCGATTGTGCCCGATCCGCGGCCGCACGGCCCACCCCCGGAGCGCTTTCGCCCGGGATCAACCGATCCGCTCCCACACCCGCGCGCCGAAAAACCGGCGAAGGCCGTCGAGGCACCTCCGCGACAACGGCCGAGAAAGGGCCGGTGTACCGACATCACCCGAACGCGGCGTCCCACGGAGCGAAGGTTCAAGCGGGCAGCGAAGGCAAGGGGGGACCGGCTGGTCGGTCGGGTGCGGCGCCCCACGGAGCGAGGGTTCAAACAGGCGGCGACGGCAGCAGCAGGGGCGTGATCGGGCGCCCCAGTCGAGCGCGGCACCCCACGGAGCGAAGGTTCAAGCCAGCAGCGAAGGCGGGCAGGGGCACCGGCCAGTCGGTCAGGCGCGGCACCGCACGGAGTGAAGGTTCAAGCCAGCGGCGAGGGCAAGGAGGGGGACCGGCTGGTCGGTCGGGTGCGGCGCCCCACGGAGCGAGGGTTCAAACAGGCGGCGACGGCAGCGGCAGGGGCGTGATCGGGCGCCTCACCCGGGCGCGGCACCTCGCAGAGCGAAGGTCAAGACAGGCGGCGACGGCAAAGGCAGGGACAGGGCGCCGGTGTCACCCGAGCGCGGCGCCTCGCGGGGTGGGGGTTCAAGCAGGCGACAACGGCAGGGGCGTGATCGGGCGCCTCAGCCGGGCGCGGCGTCTCGCGGAGCGGGCGCGCCCTGCGCACCTCCGCAGCACCCCGATTACATCTACCAGCGAGTAGTAAGCCTCAAAGCCCCCACCACCCCCTCGTCGATTACCCAGAGTGGCCAAACAGGGCCCTACGGGAGAACAAAAGCGACATCCCGCCCCCTGGGCCGCCCCTCCCCAGGTTCCGGCCCCCACTTTCCGGTCTTCCGGGCGGCTCGAACCCTCCATCACTGGCCCGATCGGCCCCGTTCGGGTCCCTGGAGGGCCGATCCGGGCCGGGATGCGCGCCCGGGAATCACCGGGGTGCTCTCGCGGTGCGCAGGGCGCCCCACACCGCCATCACCCTGCGTATTCACCCAGGTCAGAGAGGGGCAGCGGTTTCAGGGGCGGCCGACCCCGGCGCCCGGGCTACGCGGGCACGGCGATCCCGCTCTGGCTGCCCTGCCCCGGCCGCCCCGCCCTGCTCTGCCGCGCCCGACCGGCCGGTGCCCCTCCCCGCCGTCGCCGCCCGCTTGAGCCTCCGCTCCGCGAGGCGCCGCGCCCGACCGACCAGCCGGTGCCCCTCCCCGCCGTCGCCGCCGCCCGCTTGAACCCCCGCCCCGCGAGGCGCCGCGCCCGGCTGGGGCGCCCGGCCTCGCCCCTGCCGCTGCCGTCGCCGCCCGCTTGAGCCTCCGCTCCGCGAGGCGCCGTACCCGACCGACCAGCCGGTGCCCCTCCCCGCCGTCGCCGCCTGCTTGAACCCCCCACCCCGCGAGACGCCGCGCCCGGGTGAGAGGCCTGGCCGTCTCCCCTCCTCCGCCGTCATCGTCGCCGCGCCGAGTCGACCGCATACCCGGCAGCCCCCAGCAGGCCGGCCCCTCCCCGAGGCCGGGCCTCTCCGGCCGGGCCCCTGGTCAGGACCAGGACATCCGGCGGGCGGTGGCGGTCCCGGTCGGGTCGGTGCCGTAGTGGCCGGCGAGGATCTCGCGGCCCGCGGCGCTCGCGGCGTAGACCGCCTCTCCGGCGGAGACCCAGGTGTTCCAGGCGCCGGTGAAGGCGCGGACCGCCTCCCGGTTCCGGCCGAAGGCGCCGGGGACCGCGTGGTAGGCGGCGCGGTTGGCGCGGGGGCGGCCGGCCAGCTGGGCGCGGGCCCGTGCGCGGGCGTCGCGACTGTTCGTCGGGGCGTCCGGCAGGTACCTCGGGACGAGGTAGCGGGGGCTGCCCACCAGCGGCGCCAGGACCTCGTCCAGGGCGGTGGCGAACTCCTCCGCCGCCGTCGCCCCGGCCCCGGTCAGCGTGTAGCGGTACACCCCGTCTGCGTCCACCCGGATCCTGACCCCCTCGGCGCCGACCGGGGAGCGGCCCGCCGCGCGCAGGCCGTCGGCGACCGCGCACGCGTAGCGCGCGGTGTCCACCGGCCCCGCCGCGATCTCCTGCATCCGCACCACGCCGCGCACCCGGACGCGCTCCCGGTGCCCCTCCACGGCCATGAGCAGGGTCGGCGGCAGGGCGAACAGCCCGAGCACCGCCCACCAGGGAAGCGCCACGAAGGCCACGACCACCAGGAGCGGCGCCCCGAAGAAGGTGAGGATCACACCGAGGCAGACGAGCAGGTCGAGCAGGAGCGCGAGCAGAGCGGCGAGCCGGGCGGGTAGGACGGCGAACACGGGCGCGAGCAGAGCGGCGAGCGGGGCGGGCACGGCGACGAGCAGGGCCGCGGCCCGAGTGGGGAGCGTGGCCGGCGGCACGGGGCTCGAGGCGGGCGGGGCGCCGGGGCCGGGAATCGCGCCCGCGGCCGCCGGCAGTGCTGTCGGGGGCTCCGGCGGTGGAACGTCGCCGGCCGGGGCGGCGGCCCGGCCGCGGTCCGGGCGCACCCGCAGCGTGGGCAGGAGTTCGTCCCGGTAGGAGGCGCCCAGGCTCCAGCGGCGGCGGGTCTCGTCCCGCCGCTCGGCCCGGGCCAGCATCCGGGCGTTGACCGCGTCCAGCTCCTCCTCCGGCGGCGGTTCGAACGGGGAGAACGCCGGGTCGACGTGGGCGACGCCGCTCATCACCTCGCCGTCGGCGTCGACGCCCAGGTACCCCTCGTGCTTGCGGACGAAGCGGTTCCAGTCGGCGGAGCCGCGCGGGTGCCCATCGGTGCTGCAGACCACGGTCCAGGTGTGCGCGGTCTTCTCCGGCCACGCCGGGTCCAGCCGCAGTGCGCGGCCCCGGCTCTGCACCACCGCGGTGGAGGTGGTCGCGGTGGTCAGGTCGACGACGGTGTTGACGCCGCGCGCGTCCCAGCCCTCGCCGAGCAGCGCGCGGGTGCCCACCAGCACCTGGCAGCGGCCGGCCTCGAAGAAGCGGGTGGCCAGGGCGACCCAGATCCGGGAGCTCCAGCCGCCCTCGACCTGGTGGAGCGGCCCGCTCGGCACGGCCCGCAGGTCCAGGTCGGGGCGCTCGCCCGCGGCGAACTCGATGAAGTCGGCCGCGGTGGCCGGGGCCGCCGCCACGGTGCGGCCGGTGACCAGCATCGGGGACAGGCCCTCGGTGCGCGCGTCGGCGGCGAGCAGCTCCAGTTGGAGCCGGGCCGATCCGGCATCGTCGGCCAGCACGCCGCGGAGCCGGGCGGGGGGCCGCGCCGCGGCCCGCTCGTGGTCGCAGAGGACCAGGGCGCGCAGCCGCGCGCCGATCGACGCGCTCTCGGCGGAGAGGATCTCCACCGTGGCGTAGGACTTGGCGGCGCTGCGGGCGAGGACCCGGTCGGCCGGGGAGGCGCCGGCCCGGACGCCGCGCGCGGTCAGGTGGTAGCCGACCGAGGGCAGCGCGGCCCGGATCCGCTCCCGCGCGGCGCGGTCCCGCGCCGAGCCGCCGTCCAGCCGGTTGCGCGCGTAGTCGCCGATCAGCGCGGTCCAGTCCTCGGCGCGCGGCGGGTGCCGGTGGCGCTCCAGCATCCGGGCCCCCTCGGGCAGGGCGCACAGCCCGGCGTGGTGCAGCCGGAGCACCGCGTCGGTGAGCTCGGGCTCCTGGGCGGCCAGCCGCGGCCAGGGCAGCCGCTCGCCGCCGCCGGTGGCCCGCTCGGTGAACCTGGCGTCCAGCCAGGGCAGGAAGTCGGTGTCGGCGAACCCGGGGGCGAGCAGGTCGGTGCACATCTCGGCGAACCGGGTGCCCTGCTCGGCGAGGTGGTCCCGCTCCGGGCGGGTCGGCGCGGTGAGGTAGGCGAGTTCGGCGAAGGGCGCGAGGTGGCCGTCGCGGACCAGCGCCGGGATGGAGGCGCCGACCACCGGCGGGCCGAACAGGCGGTCCACCAGCCGGGCCTCGGCTGCGGTCAGGCTCGCTGCGGGGGTGCCGGTCAGCCCGATCACGTAGGCGTCGTCCAGCTCCGCCAGCACCTCGTCGAGGAGGCGGCCCCACACCTGGAGCAGGTGGTGGCACTCGTCGAGCAGCACCGTGATCGGGCCCGCCGCGTGCAGCGCCGCGACCAGGGCGGCGCCGTTGCCGTGCAGCCGCTCCCGGGGGGAGGCGCGGGGGCGGCCGTCCTCGTCGGTCTCGGCGTCGGGGTCGAACACCGCCAGCGACTGGTAGGTGAGCACGGTGACGGGGTCGCGCAGGTCGCGCCGGGTCCCGGCGGTGCACCCTTCGGGCCGTTCGTAGGCCCGCCAGTGCGCGGTCCACTGGCCCTGGATCGCGGTGTTGGGGGCGAACACCACGGTGCGCCGGCCCAGCTCGCGCGCGGCCTCCAGGCCGACCAGGGTCTTGCCCGCGCCGGGCGGCAGCACCACCCAGGTGCGGCGCCGCCCGGCGTCCCAGCGCTCGGCGACGCGCCGCACCGCCGTGCGCTGGTAGGGCCGGAGTCCGCAGGGCCGGCGCGCCCCCTCCAGCGGCCGCGAGGCGTCGGTCACGCCTTGCAGCCTACGGCGTCCCGCCCTGCGGCGGGGCGCTCCGGCCGGGGTCGGCCGGTGACTGCCGGCGCCTGCGCTGCCGGATCAGCCCGGCGGTCACCGCGACCGCCGCGACCGCCAGGGTCAGCAGCAGCGAGCGGCGGGTCTCCGGGTCGAGGGCGAGCAGGGCGAAGAGCCCGGCCAGCACGGCGACCACCGCCCACGGCAGGTAGGGGTGGCCCCACATGCGCACCGGGAGGCCGCGGCCCTCGCGCTCGGCCCGGCCGCGGGCGCGGATCTGGGTGGCGGCGATGCAGAGGTAGAGCAGCACGATCACCGAGCCGCTGGAGGCGACCAGGAAGTCGAAGACGGCGTCGGTGCTGAAGAAGTAGTTCGCGCAGGCGGTGAGCAGCCCGGCCAGGCCGGCCGCGAGCACCGCGGGGACCGGGACCCCGGAGGCGTTCGAGCGGGCGAGCAGGCGCGGCGCCTCGCCGCCGGCCGCCAGCGCGTAGGCCATCCGGGACGAGGTGTAGATGCCGGCGTTCAGGCAGGAGAGCACCGCCACCAGCACCACCAGGTCCATGATCAGGTCGGCGTGCGGGATGCCCAGCCTGCCCAGGACGGCGGAGTAGGGGCTCTCGTCGATGCCGGCCTCCCCGTGCGGCAGCAGGGTGACGATGACCGCGACGGAGCCGATGTAGAAGACCAGGATGCGGAGGACCGTGGAGCGGATGGCGCGGCGCACCGCCTCGGCCGGGCGCCGGGCCTCGCCGGCCGCGATGGTGACCACTTCGGCCCCGTTGAAGGCGAAGGTCGCCACGAGGGCGGCGGGGAGCAGGGCGTACCAGCCGTGGGGGGCGAACCCGCCCTGGCCGAGGAGGTTGTCGGTGCCGGGCGCGGGGACCCCGGGCAGCGCTCCGGCGATCGCGGCCAGGCCGAGCCCGATGAACAGCACGATCGCCGCCACCTTGACCAGCGCGAACCAGTACTCCAGCTCGCCGAAGGCGCGCACCGCGGCGAGGTTGGAGGCGGTGAGCACCAGCATGAACAGCAGGGCGGCCGCCCAGGCGGGGACCGAGGGGAGCAGCCGGTGCACCAGCCCGCCGCCGATGACCGCCTCCACGCCGACGGTGACCCACCACGCGTAGGTGTAGAGCCAGCCGATGGCCATGCCCATCCAGCCGCCGAACTCGCGTGCGGCGTAGCTGGCGAACGAGCCGGTGCGCGGGGAGGCGACGGAGAGCTCGGCCAGCATCCGCATGACCATGATGACCAGGAGCCCCGAGGCGGCGTAGGCGAGCAGTGCGGCCGGCCCCGCCTTGTGCACCACGCTGCCGGTCCCGACGAACAGGCCGGCGCCGATCACCCCGCCGATCGCGATCATGCTCATCTGCCGGTCGCCGAGCCCCGGGCGCAGGCCCCGCCGGGAGGCGGCCCCCTCTTCCGGGCCGGCCGGGGGCCGGGCCTGCCGGACGGGCGTCGGGTCGTCGCTCATACCGCCTCCTCATCACTCGATCGATCGATCGAGAAAGTGCATGCACGGTAGACCGGCGCGATTCGGGCGGTCAAGGGGGCCGGCCCGGAATCGCGCGGCCGGGTCCGCCGCTGCCGGTACCGTCTCCAGGAGTCAGGGCGATCGGGTGATCGATCGGGAGGCGGCCGTCCGACCGGCCGGGAGAGGGAGGCAGGGGCACGATGGGCGCACGAGGCCGTTCCGGGGACGACACCCAGCGGCGGGTCTGGGAGGCGGCCGTCCGCCTCTTCGCCGCGCAGGGGTTCCACGGGACCGGCATCCGGGAGCTCGCCGAGGGCGCCGGGCTGACCTCGGCGACCCTCTACCACTACATGGGCACCAAGGAGGACCTGCTCTTCTCGGTCATGCGCACCTGCCTGGACCGGCTGATCCGGGCGGCCGAGCGGGTGGCCGGGGAGGGGGCCGGGCCGGAGGCGGTCATCACCCGCCTCGTCCACGTGCACGTGCTCACGCACGCCCTGCACCGGGACGAGACCACCGTGGTGGACAACGAGATCGGCGCCCTCGCCCCCGGGCACCGGGACGAGATGGTGCGGCTGCGCGACCGGTACGAGGAGTTCTGGCGGGACGCCATCGCCGACGGCTGCGACCGGGGCGCCTTCTCGGTCCCGGACCGCCGGCTGGCCCGGATGGCGGCGCTGGAGATGTGCTCGGGCGTGGCCAAGTGGTACTCGCCCTCGGGCCCCCTGGACCTGGGCGCCGTCTCGGCGGCGCACGCCGTCCTGGTGCTCCAGATGCTCGGCGCCCCCGCCGGGGAGGCGGCCCCGGCGCCGGACGCCTCCGGCATCCGCGCCCTGGTCGAGGAGATCTGGCAGATCCGCCTCCCCTCCCTGCGCGCCCGCCCCCCGCACCCCGGCTGACCCTCCGCCGGGGCGCCCCGGACCGGCGGAGGCCCCTCCCCCGACCTGGGCGGACCCCGCCGGGAGAAGCCCGACGCCCACCGGAGCCCGCCCCGCGACGCCCGCACCCCTCCCGCCCCTGGGTCCCGGCCCCGCCGGAGCCCGCCGGAGCCCGCGGCGCTCCCGGCCCCGCCACAGCGCCGAGACCCCCGCACGGGAAGGCCGCCGGAGAGCCGCCTCCGGCGCCGGCCGGGGGCTCCGGGCCGCGGCAGGCCCGCCCGCCTCCGGTCCGCTCACGCCCGGAAGGACCGGCGCCCGACCGGCGCCGCAGGACGGTACCGGCACGGGTCCGGCGGCGGGGCCGGGCGGGAGGGCCACCGGGATGAGCGGGCCCTCCGCGGCCCCGAGCGGCCGGATCCTCGTCCGATCCGCCCGGCACGCCGGTCCCGGCGGCGGACGGTGCGCGGGGCGGCCGCGAACGGGCAGGGGCCGGCCCCGGGCTGTTGACGCGGACGGGGCGGGGTGCTTAGCGTTACCGCAGTCGATCAATCGATCGATAGTGACGGCGCGACCGTCGCTCAGCACGTCCTCCGGGAGGCTCCAGGTGTCCGAAACGCGGTCCGGCGGCGGGCGGCCGCCGTCGGTCGAGTGCGAGGTCGAGGGCGGTGTCGGCGTCATCCGGCTGAACCGGCCGGAGTGCCTGAACGCCGTCGACGGCGCGCTCGTCGAGGAGCTGGCCGAGGCGTTCGACCGGGTCGTCCGGGCACACGCCGGAGCGGTGGTGCTGGCCGGGCGCGGCCGGGCGTTCTGCGCCGGCCACGACCTGAAGGAGCCCGCCGGCGACCCGGCGGAGCTGCCCGCGCGGCTGGAGCGCACCCAGGACCTCACCCGGCGGATCCGCGCCTGCCCCGCCCCGGTGATCGCCGCCGTGCACGGCCACGCCGTCGGCATCGGGGTCGAGCTCGCGCTCTGCTGCGACCTGGTGGTCGCCGCCGAGGACGCCCGGTTCCGCTTCCCCGAGGCGGGGCTGGGGCTCAGCATCACCAACGCGGCCTCCCGGCTGCTCCCGCTGCTGGTCGGCCCGCTCAAGGCCAAGGAGCTGGTGCTGCTCGGCGAACCGGTGGACGCCGCCGAAGCGCACCGGATCGGCCTGGTCAACACCGTCGTCCCGGCCGGCGCGCTGATGGGCGCGGCCCTGGAGCGGGCCGCGCGGCTGGCCGGCCAGCCGCGCGCCTCCACCGCCCTGGCCAAGGAGGCCCTGACCGCCGGGACCGAGCAGAGCGTGGAGGCCGCCCTGGAGCTGGAGGTGCGGCACGCGCTCCGGGCCGAGCGGCCCGGCTCGCTCTTCGGCGACCCGGTCGGCGCCAGCCGGGCCCGGGACGCCCGGTGAGCGCCGCCGAGCCGCCCCTGGCCGAGCTCTCCCTGGCCGACCTGGTGCGCAGGGCGGCGCGCCGCTGGCCCGACCGCATCGCCTGGACCTTCGACGAGACCGGCCGCGACCTCACCTTCGCCGAGGTCGACCGGCTCACCGACGCGTTCGCCGCCTTCCTCGCCGAGGCCGGCGCCCGGCCGGGCGACCGGGTCGCCCTGATGGCCGGCAACCGGCCCGAGTTCCCGCTCGCCTGGCTCGCCGCGGGCAAGCTCGGCGCGGTCGCGGTCCCGGTCAACGACCGCTACCGCGACCACGACGCCGCGCACGTCCTCGCGCACTCCGGCGCGCGGATCGCGCTGGCCTCGGGCGAACGCACCGGGCTGCTGGAGCGGATCCGGGAGTCGACCTCGCTGGAGCTGGTCGCCGACCTGGACGCGTTCTCCCCGCCGCCGGCCCGGTTCACCGCCCCCGTCCCCCCGGTCCCCGAGACCGTCGCCAACGTGCAGTACACCTCGGGCACCACCGGCGCCCCGAAGGGCTGCCTGCTGCCGCACCGGTACTGGGCCTCGCTCGCCGCCGGCCTGGTCGAGGGGTTCCCCGGCATCGGCGCGGGCGACACGGTGCTGACCGCGCAGCCGTTCCACTACGTCGACCCGCAGTGGAACGTCGCGCTGGGGCTGGCCTCCGGGGCCCGGCTGGTGGTGCTGGACCGGTTCCACCCCACGTCCTTCTGGTCGAAGGTGCGCGAGTACGGGGTCACCTGGTTCTACTGCCTGGGGATGATGCCCCGGCTGCTGCTGGAGATGCCGGCCTCGCCGGACGACCGGGCGCACCGGGTCCGGGCGGTCAGCGCCTCGGCCATCCCGCCCGAGCTCCACGCCGACCTGGAGCGGCGGTGGGGCGCCCCCTGGTTCGAGGCCTTCGGCATGACCGAGACCGGCGGCGACATCCGGATGGGGCCGGAGGACCACGACGCCTGCGTCGGCACCGGCTGCCTCGGCCGGGCCGTCCCCGGGCGCGAGGCGGCGGTGCTCGGCGCCGACGGCGCCCCGCTGCCCCGCGGGGAGGTCGGCGAGCTGGCGATCCGCGGAACCGGGCTGATGCACGGGTACTTCCGGGACCCCGAGGCCACCGAGCGGGCCTTCCGCGGCGGCTGGTTCCGCACCGGCGACCTGGCCCGGATGGACGGCGAGGGCCGGATCTACCACGCCGGCCGGACCAAGGACATGATCCGGCGCAGCGGCGAGAACATCGCCGCCGCGGAGGTGGAGCGGGTCCTGGAGCTGCACCCGGCGGTCGGGGCCGCCGCGGTGCTGGCCGAGCCGGACGAGCTGCGCGGGGAGGAGGCGCACGCCGTGGTGGTGCCGCGCGGGGCCGGGTGCCCGCCCGGCGAGCTGGCCGAATTCTGCGCCGAGCGGCTCGCCTACTTCAAGGTCCCGCGCTACTGGACCTTCCGGTCCGCGCTCCCGGTGACGGCCTCGGAGCGGGTCGCAAAGGGCGAGCTGCGGAAGCTGCTCGCCGCGGACCCCTCGGACCGGTTCGACCGGGCCGCCGAGGGCGGCGGCCGGGCCTGACCCCGGTCTGAGCCGGGCCGGCCCGGCTCAGACCAGGAAGGCGAAGAGCGGGCTGTCCGGGGAGACCGGCTGGATCCGGTGCGGGGCCGCCTCCATCCGCTTCAGGATGGGCTGGAGGTTCTCCGGCGCGCCGAGCTCGATGCCGACCAGGGCCGGGCCGGTCTCCCTGTTGTTCCGCTTGACGTACTCGAAGCGGGTGATGTCGTCGTCCGGCCCGAGCACGTCGTCCAGGAAGCGGCGGAGCGCCCCCGGCTCCTGGGGGAACTCGACCAGGAAGTAGTGCTTGCGGCCCTCGTGGATGAGCGAGCGCTCGACGATCTCGGCGTAGCGGCTCACGTCGTTGTTGCCGCCGGAGACCACGCAGACCACGGTCGCGCCCTCGGGCAGGCCGTGGCCGGTGTCGAGCGCCGCGGTGGCCAGCGCGCCCGCGGGCTCGCTGATGATCCCGTCGACCTGGTAGAGGTCGAGCATCTCGGTGCAGATCCGCCCCTCGGGGACGGCGACCATGCGCGGCCGCCCGGCGGCGGCGATCGCGTGGGTGCAGCGGCCCACCCGGCGGACCGCGGCGCCGTCCACGAACGGGTCGATGTGCTCCAGCTCGACCGGGTGCCCGGCCTCCAGGGCGCGCGCCATGCTCGCGGCGCCGGCCGGCTCGGCGCCGATCACCCGCACCCCGGGGTGGTTCTCCCGGAGCCAGGCGATGGTGCCGGCGAGCAGCCCGCCGCCGCCGACCGGGACGACCACCGCGTCGGGCGCGCGGCCCAGCTGCTCCACCGCCTCCTTGACGACGGTGCCCTGGCCGGCGATGGTGCGCGGGTCGTCGAAGGCCGGGACCAGGGTCCGCCCGGAGGCCTCGGCGTCCGAGCGGGCCGCGGCCGCGGCGTCGTCGTAGGTCTCGCCGGCCATGACGACCTCGACCGCCGAGCCGCCCAGCCGGGCCACCCGGTCGCGCTTCTGCCGCGGCGTGGTCCGCGGCAGGTACACCCGGGCCTCGGCGCCGATGGACGCGCAGGCGAACGCGACGCCCTGGGCGTGGTTGCCGGCGCTGGCGCAGACCACGCCGCGCCGGCGCTGCTCCGGGTCGAGCGACCGGACCAGGTTGAGCGCCCCGCGCCCCTTGTAGGAGCGGACCTTGTTCAGGTCCTCCCGCTTGAGCAGCACGTCCAGGCCGTACCGCTCGGAGAGCCGCTCGCTGCCCTGGAGCGGGGTGGGCGGGATGACGCCGGCGAACCGCTCCGCCGCCTGCTCCACGTCGGCCGCGGACACCGCTCCGGAGAGCGCCTCCGCATCCGGGGTGTTCTCGGTCAAGGTCGGCCCCTCCGGTCTCCGCCTCCGCCCGTTCCGGGCATCCGTCACACCTTCAACAGTACGGTCGCCCGGAGCGCGGGCGTGCGCGTTCCCCGCAACGGGGCTCGGAGGGGCCGCGCCCCGGGGCCGGCGCTCCCCCGCGCCGGCCCGCACGGGGCCCGCTGGACAGCGGCCGCACCACCGGCAAAACCAGGTGCGGCCGGGCCCGGCCACCGGCTAACTTCCGGATCATGGAGCACAACGCGGGCCTCCGCTTCGACGAGGTCCCAGAATCCCGGATCGACGAGGCGCTGGACCTCGCCTATCTCGCCTACCACGAGAAGAAGGAGGAGGACCAGCACAAGCACTACCGCAAGCTGCTGCTCGGCTGCGACCGCGTCGGCGCCTACGACGGCGACGCCCTCGTCGGCCACGCCGCGGCCTTCCGGTTCTCCCTGTCCGTCCCCGGCGGGGACCTGCCCTGCGCCGGCGTCACGTTCGTCTGCGTCGCCCCGACGCACCGCCGCCGCGGCGCGCTCTCCGGCATGCTCGGCGAGCTGCACCGCCGCTCCGCCGAGGCGGGCCGGCCCGTCTCCGGCCTGTGGGCCTCGGAGGACGTCATCTACGGCCGGTTCGGCTACGGGACCGCCACCCGGGGCAGCACCATCGAGGTCGACTCGCGGACCCCGCTGCGGCTGCGCATCGACCCCGACGAGGGGCCGCTGCGGCTGGTCGACCCGGACGAGGCGCCCGCCCTGGTCGGGCCGTACTACGAGCGCACCCGTGCGGAGCGCCCCGGCCGCATCGCCCGCACCGAGGCCTGGTGGCGCGAGGAGTGGCTGCCCGAGAAGGACCCGGACGAGGAGGAGGCCGGCCCGCCCCGGGTGGTGGTGCTCGGCGAGCCGATCACCGGCTACGCGCTCTACCGGGTCAAGGACCTCGGGGAGGACCGGCGCCCCGAAGTGCGCCTGGACGACCTGGAGGCCGACACCCCGGCCGGGGCGGCGGCGCTCTGGCGCTACCTCGCCTCGATCGACCTGACCGACAGGATCCGGGGGTGGAACCGCCCGGCCGACGACCCGATCCTGTTCTTCGCCGCCGACCGCGACCGGGTCCGGATGACCTCCGTCGTCCCCGAGTTCCGGCTCCGCCTGCTGGACGTCGGCGCCGCCCTGCGGGCCCGCTCCTGGGCCGCCCCGGTGGACCTGGTGCTGGACGTCCGCGACGAGCACCTGCCCGGCAACGCGGGCCGGCACCGGCTGACCGCCTCCCCGGACGGCTGCTCCTACGCCCCGGCCGAGGGCCCGGCCGACCTGGCACTGGACGTGCGCGACCTGGCCTCCTGCTACCTGGGCGACACCCGGGCGGCGGACCTGCTCCGGGCGGGCCTGCTCATCGAGCACACCCCGGGCGCCGCGGCCGAACTCGACGCGGCCCTCCGCACCGAGCGGCTGCCGCACACCGCCGACGATTTCTGATCCCTTCCCGCCCTCTCCCGGCCCCGGCGGAGCGCCCTCCCGCCGGGGCCGCCGCCTTCCGGGCGGCGGCGCGTCCCGGATCACCCCCCGCCCCTCCCCCGCTTCCCGCATCCGGGACCTCTTCCCGCACATGAGAGAGCGGAGCGGGCGGCGCCGGCGGGGTCGACGCCCGCCCGGCCCGGCGCCTCGCCGAGCCGCGCACCGGGCCGAGGTGGTCAAGCCGATGGTCGCCCCGTCCGCGCGCGGGCGGGGCCTGGGCCGGCGGCTGCTGGAGGCCGCCGAGCGGTACGCCGCGGAGGCCGGGGCGACCCTGCTGCTCCTGGACACCGAGACCGGCAGCGCCGCCGACCGGCTGTACGCCTCGGCCGGGTGGACCGGCTACGGCGTCGTCCCGGACCACACCGCCGAGCCGGGCGGGGCGCTGCGGGACTGCACCTTCTTCTACAAGCGGATCGGCTGAGCCGGCGCGGCCGGCGCCGGCCCGGAGGCGGGCCGGTCAGCCGGTCCGCGCGCTCTGCAGGTCCTCCACGGCGCGGGCCAGCGGGGCCAGTTCGGGGTCCTCTTTGGCCTGGTCGAGGGCTTCGCGGAGGGCTTCGTTGCTGGTCGGGCGGGCCTCCTCCAGGAGGGCGCGCCCGGCCTCGCTGACGTCGGTGTAGATGCCGCGGCGGTCGGTGGGGCACAGGTAGCGGGTGAGCAGCCCGCGCTCCTCCAGCCGGGTGACCAGCCGGGTGGCGGCCGAGGGGCTGAGCACCACCGCGTCGGCGACCTGCTTCATCTGCAGGTGGCCGCCCTCCCCGTCGTGCTGCCTGCTCAACACGTCGAGCAGGGAGAACTCGCGCACGCTGATGCCGTGCCGCCGCTGCAGGGCGCGCTCGACGCGGGCCTCGATCCGCCCGTGCAGCAGCGACAGGGCGCACCACCCCTGGGCGAGAGCGGTCATCGCCGGGTCCGTGGCCGTCATCCGAACCTCCTCAGCGGTCGGCGGCCGCCGGGAGCGGAGGCGGCCGTCACACGAAGACACGGCCCAGCGTACCGCGCTTGCATATATACCGCGTCTGCAATTATTGTCTTCGCTTGTTATCGGCGAACGCATCTATCTAAGGACGACTCATGCCCATCGCGCTCCTGGCCCTCGCCATCGGGGCCTTCGGGATCGGCACCACCGAGTTCGTGATCATGGGCCTGCTGCCCGAGGTCGCGGCGGAGTACGGCGTCTCGATCCCCACCGCCGGGCTCCTGGTGACCGGCTACGCCCTCGGCGTCGTGGCCGGTGCGCCGGTGATGACCGCCCTGGGCACCCGGATCTCCCGCAAGCGGATGCTCATGCTGCTGATGGCGCTGTTCATCGCGGGCAACCTGCTCTCCGCCGCCGCACCGGTGTTCGGCCTGATGCTGGCCGGCCGGGTGGTCGCCTCACTGGCGCACGGCGCCTTCTTCGGCATCGGCTCGGTCATCGCCGCCGCGACGGCCGCCCCCGGCCGGCAGGCCGCCGCCCTCTCCCTGATGTTCACCGGCCTGACCCTGGCCAACGTCATCGGCGTACCGCTGGGCACGCTGCTGGGGCAGACCGCCGGCTGGCGGACCGTCTTCGTCGCCGTCGCCGCCCTGGGCGTGGCCGGGCTGGCGGGCATCGCCGCCCTCGTCCCCGACCTGCCCGAGCCGCAGGGCGTGCGGATCCGCCACGAGCTGGCCGCGTTCCGCAGCCCGCAGGTCGTACTGGCGATGGCGATGACGGTGCTGGGCTTCGGCGGCGTGTTCGCCGCGATCACCTACATCGCCCCGATGATGACCGACGTCGCCGGCTACCCCTCCTCCGCGATCACCTGGCTGATGGTGCTGTTCGGCCTGGGCATGGTGGCGGGCAACCTGGTCGGCGGGAAGTTCGCCGACACCCGGCCGATGCCGATGCTCTACGTCGCGCTCACCGCGCTGGCCGCGGTGCTCGCCCTGTTCACCTTCACCGCGCACGGCAAGGCCGGGGCCGCCGCGACGATCTTCCTCATCGGCGCACTGGGCTTCGCCACCGTCCCGCCGCTGCAGAAGCGCATCCTGGACCACGCCTCGGCGGCCCCCACCATGGCCTCGGCGATGAACATCGGCGCCTTCAACCTCGGCAACGCCCTGGCCGCCTGGCTCGGCGGGCTGACCATCGCCGCCGGGCTGGGCCTCACCTCCCCCAACTGGGTGGGCGCGGCGCTGGCCGGCGGCGCCCTGGTGCTGGCGGTGCTCTCCGGCGCCCTGGAACGGCGCGCCCCGGCCGGCGGAGGCGCCGGCGCCTCCGCCGAACCCCCCGCCCCGGTACCGGCCGGCCACTGACCCGCCCCGCTCTTCTCCGGGCGCCGCCGCGCCCGGGGAAGGGGCATTTCCCCGCCCCGCCGCTTCCCCCTGACCGAATCACCCCGGCCGGCGCCTCCGCCACCCCCGGGGCTTTCCCTTGACAGAATTGCGGAGAGCCGCTTCAATCTTCTCTCGTATCGCGCCGCCGCCTCCCGTCACCGGAAAGCGGCCGGGCGGTGCCCGACCTCGAGGAGTTGATGCCGCCATGACGGTCTCCACCGGTCTGCTCTAGAGCATCCTCCTCCGCGCCGACCCCGGTGCCCCGGCACCGCAGTGGCGTGCGATCGCGCACGGCACGCCCTCCTCCGCATCGGCGCCGCCTCCTTCCCGAAACGGCCTCCGGCATTCCCGCCGACCGTTTCCACCCCCTTTTCCCAAGGGGCCGTTCGAAGCGTCCCCCGCGCCGCTCCGCCATGCCCGGACCCCCGTTCTCCCATGCATCGAATACGCTCCGAAGAAAGGATTTCCGCCATTTCCGTATTTTCACCCATCACCCGCATCCCCGCCTCCGCGCAGGAGCGCGCCGGGGTCCGGGAGCTGCTCACCTCCGGGGCGCTGTTCTCCGCGGCGCCGCCGGACGACGCCGGCACCGAACCGCTGCTCCCGGACACCGGGGGCGTGCCCTGCGACTGGGTCGACGCCGACCGGGCCGGACTCGGCGCCGGCGTGCTGCTGTACGTGCACGGCGGCGGGTTCGAGCACGAGAACCCGGCGGTGGAGCGGGCGATGGCGCACCGGCTGTCCCGGGCCGCCGGGCGCCCCGCGCTGCGCGTCGGCTACCGGCTCGCCCCGGACCACCCGTTCCCGGCCCCGGTGGAGGACGTGGCGGCGGTCTACCGCGCCCTGCTCGCCCAGGGGGTCCCGGCACCGCGGATCGTCCTCGTCGGGGAGTCGGCCGGCGCCACCCTGGTGCTGTCGGCGCTGCTGGTGCTCAAGGAGGAGGGGGCGCCGCTCCCGGCCGGCGCGGTCCCGGTCTCGGGGCTGAACGACCTCACCGCGTCCGGCCCGTCCATCGCCGCCAATGAGGGCCGGGACCTGCTCCCCGCCTCGGCCCTCGGCCACATCGTGCCGCAGTACCTGGCCGGCGCGGCACCGGACCGGGCGCCCCAGTCCCCGCTCCACGGCGACCCGCGCGGACTGCCCCCGCTGCTCCTCCCGGTCGGCGGGGACGAGCTGTTCCTGGACGACACCCTCAGGTTCGCCGCGGCCGCGGCGGAGGCCGGCGCGGACGCCTCCGTCGACCTGTACGAGGGCATGCCGCACGCGTTCCACGCCGCGGCCCTCTCCGAGAACCCGCCGCTCACCGGGCGGACCTTCCTCGCCCGCCTCCGGGCCTGGATCTCCGGACCGGGCTGACACCGCCCCGCGGCGCGCGGTCCGGGCCGCCGGGGCGGCCGGGTCCGCGCGTGCGGTCCGCCCCCGGAGGAGCGGACCGCACGGGGTCAGCCGGTCCGGTCGGCCCGGACCCGCTCCACCAGCTCCTCCCGGCGGCGCAGGAGTTCGGCGGCGGCGGCCACCGCCCGGCACACGCCCGCGCGGACCGGTCCGTGCCCCACCCCGGGCAGCCGCCGGTCCAGGGTGCGGAGCACCCCTTCCTCCCCGCCGGCCAGGTGCGCCTCCAGCAGGGCCCGGGCCTGGTCGGGGCCGGCGCCGCGCAGAGCCCGGGAGGATTCGGGGTCGCGGGGCCGGAGGAAGTGCCAGAAACCGACCGGCGGATAGAACGGCAGGCCGCCCTCGGACCGCTCGCGGAGCAGGACGGGGGCGGTGAGCACCTCCCACTGGAGGGTGCCGTCCTCCGCCGAGTAGCAGCAGACCTCCTCGCGGCGGACGGTGTCGCGTCCTTCGGTGACGACGAGGTCGGTGCCGGTGCCGGGGAAGCGCAGGATCGCCCAGGGGTCGCCCATGGCGCGCGGGCGGTGGTGCAGGGCGCGGCGGCCGTCGGCCCCCTCGATGGCGTAGTCGTCGGAGTAGGGGCCGGGGCGGTCGGCGGCGACGGCGACGCGGAAGCCGGAGAGCCCGCCGGCGTGGCCGAGCGGCGAGTCCACCCCCTCGGGGAGCCGGACCAGGGACAGGTTCCCGTAGTCCCAGCGCATGCCGTCGCCCGGGTCGGTGGAGAAGAAGCCGGGCAGGCTCGGCTCCGCTTCGACGCCCTCTCCGTCCCAGGCGTGCCACTTCGAGGAGTGCCTCCCGTCCTCGCCGAACCAGACGGTGTCGCCGTCGGTCATCTGCCCGCCCCGGTACGGCAGCGGACTCGGCAGGATCCGGTACCCGGACCACTCGCTCCTGACATGGGTCGAGTGCTCCAGGGACCAGTCGAACGCCTCCCGGTCCTGCTCGCGGTCGGGCACGAAGGTCTCACCGGGCCGGTCCGACCAGTACGCCGACCACGCCCGCCCGCCGCCCCCGGCGACCAGGAAGCGGCCGTCCAGGTAGCGCACCACCGGCGGCCGCCCCTGCTCCGCCGGCGGCAGTCCGAGCTCGGCCAGGCGCCCGGTGTGGTCCACGGCGATCGCGCGGTCCCGCCCCACCAGGGTGAGGACCGGCCAGGAAGGGCAGAGGCGCAGCACCGCGTCCGGGCCGCCGAGCTCGGCGACGGCCGCGTCGAAGGCCGGCCAGCCCAGCTCCTCGGGCAGCCCGGAGCGGAGCGCGCGCAGCAGCGGACCGGCGGGGTCCACGGCGGCCAGGTCGTCCTCGACCCCCTCCAGCGCCGCGATGGCGGCGGCGTCCAGCAGGCTGTCCAGGGTGCGCAGGCTGTCGGCGGCCCGGGGCAGGCCGGCGCCGCCGAGCTCGCCGATGAGGCGTTCGGCCCGGGAGCGCACCATGGGGACCAGCTCCGGCACCTCCGGGAAGAGCCCGACGGCGCTGCGCGCGCCGGTGCGCACCGTGTAGTGCGGGTCGCGGTGGTAGCGGGAGACCTGCCGCTCCGCGCGCGGCCCCAGCACCGGGTGGGCGAACAGGGCGCTCAGGTGCGGCCCCTCCAGGTAGGAGAAGCGCATGCCGCGCGGCGGGATCCGCACCGGGACGTCCTCGGCCAGGCAGGCGGCGAGCAGCGCGGCGTCGAGCTCGGTGTAGGAGATCTCCGAGGACCAGGTGTCGATCGGCCGGTCCTCCTCCCGCAGCCTCGGGGCCAGCCGGGGGAGGATGCGGTACAGCTCGGCCGGCATCCGCTGCGCGGTGACCCCCTGCCCGCTGCGCACGTGCTTGTGCAGCCGGCTGAAGCGCTGCAGCCAGCCCGCCGCCCCTCCCTCGGGGGTGACCTCGCCGCAGGCCAGGGTGTCGACCGCCCCGGAGGCGTCGAGCATGTGCAGCCACGCCCCTCCGTCGTTCTTCGCATACCGGCCGGGCGGGAACAGCTCCCAGAACGCGGCGAGGTGCTCCCCGGAGGGGCGGGTCTTGGCGAACACCTTGGCCGCGCCCTTGAACAGGGCCGCCGGGACGTCGGTTCCCCGGGAGGCGGCCAGCAGCCCGGCGAGGTCCCGGGCCTGCTCCTCCTTCCCCACCCCGGCGGCCTTGGCGCTCTTGGCGAGGAGGCCGTGGGCGTTGGCCGCCGGGGCGCTGCCCCCGGCGGCGCGGGCGGCCATCAGTTCGAGGAGGGCCGGGTAGGCGCGCTCCGGGGGGAGGGTCTCGGTGATCCACTTCTGGAAGGCGCGCACCTCCTTGGCGGGCAGGGCGCCGCGGCGGGCCATGAAGAGCGCCTGCCCGGTGTGGTGCTCCGCATCGATGGGCAGCCCGTGGTCGGCCTCGGCCTGCCTGGCCTTGGCGTAGGCGCGGGGCGCGGCCCACAGGCACTTGGGGCCGCCCGTCAGGAGCAGCCCTTGCACGACGCCGTCCCAGAACCAGGGTTCGAGTTCCGGGGGCAGGTCCTCCGCGCGGTACTCCATGGAGCGGAGGAACCCGTCGGCCCGGTGGTAGGCGCCGGGCAGCCCTCTGCGCATCCCCTCCAGGGCCTCTTCCGCGGCGGGGAGCGAATCGGGGCGGTTCTCCCGCGCCCAGTCGGTCAGCAGGCAGACTTCGGCGCGGGAGCCGGGGATCGTGAACGTCATGTCCGGATGGTGGCAGCGACCGGAGACAGCCCGCCGAGGCGCGGAGGACGGCTTCGTCGGCTTCTGAGGAGAACTTCGACACGTATTCAGCACAGCCGACCGGATGAAGCCGCATCCGGCCGTAGTCAGCCGTACCTGACACAAGAACGCCGTTGACCTGTCTCCGCAGGTCAACGGCGTTTTTCCGTGCTCAGGGGAGGTAGGGCGGGCGGGGCTCGAACCCGCGACCCAGGGATTATGAGTCCCCTGCTCTGACCAGCTGAGCTACCGCCCCGGGAATCGCCTGCACAGTAGGCGATTCGCAAGCGGAGCCGAGTCTAGCGCAGTAGCACGACGGTGACACAGCGGAGGATCCCCCCGGGAGGCGAACACGGAAGGAGGCTCCTGGTGACCATGCCTTCGCCACGGGTTCCCGGGAACCGGACCGCTCCCCGGGCGGGGAAGGCCCGCCGGGCGGCTCCTCCGGGCCGGGCGGTCGCCGTTCTCTCCGCTCTATAGGGTCGCCGTAGGGGGCCGAGGGGCCTCCGGGGAGGAAGCGCCCATGGCGACGGAAGGCACGCCCGCGCAGAGCCTCTGGGCTTCCAGGATGAACGCCTGGTACATCAGGCCCGTGGAGAAGAGCTTCTGGGTCCGATGGATGCCCGGCGCGCTGCCCGCGACCGCCTACATCACGCTGCGGAACACCCGTGGCGAGGACGCGAAGGTCGTCAAGGTCCTCAGCCCCGACTACGGGAAGGTCGCGGTCGGCCGGCCCGGGGCCGGCGGCGAGGGCTCCGAGCCGGTCGGCCGCGACGCGTTCACCGTCCCCGCCGGCGGCGAGTTCGCGATGGCGCCGGGCCGCTGCCACCTCATCCTGGAGAAGCCGTACCGCCCCATCGCGCCCGGCGACGAGGTCCGCGTCATGTTCGTCCTCGAGGACCGGCGGCGGCTCAGGGTCAGGATGCCCGTCCGCCCCGGCCGGGCGGGCCGGCCGGGGGCGCTCGGGATGGCCCCGGGGCGGGAGCAATAGGGTGGGGGCGGTGGGTCGCCTGGTGGGCGCGCGGGTGCGGGTCGGCCGGGGGCGGCCGCCGTGCCGTGGCGGACCGCGGAGTAACATCGCGGGTCGCACCTACGTCGCCAGGAGAAGAAGAAGGTCATGGCCCAAGTACCCGTCAATGTCACCGTCACCGGTGCCGCCGGGCAGATCGGTTACGCGCTGCTCTTCCGGATCGCCTCTGGTCAGCTGCTCGGCCCGGACACCCCGGTGAAGCTCCGCCTGCTGGAGATCCCGCAGGCCGTGAAGGCCGCCGAGGGCACCGCGATGGAGCTCGACGACTGCGCGTTCCCGCTGCTCCAGGGGATCGACATCTTCGACGACGCCCGGCAGGCCTTCCAGGGCAGCAACGTCGCGCTGCTGGTCGGCGCGCGCCCGCGGGCCAAGGGCATGGAGCGCGGCGACCTGCTGGAGGCCAACGGCGGCATCTTCAAGCCGCAGGGCGAGGCGATCAACGCCGGCGCCGCCGACGACATCCGCGTGCTGGTGGTCGGCAACCCGGCCAACACCAACGCGCTCATCGCCCAGGCGCACGCGCCGGACGTCCCCGCCGAGCGGTTCACCGCGATGACCCGGCTGGACCACAACCGGGCGCTGACCCAGCTGGCCAAGAAGCTGGACGTGTCGGTCAACGACATCAAGAAGCTGACCATCTGGGGCAACCACTCCGCGACCCAGTACCCGGACATCTTCCACGCCGAGGTCAACGGCACCACCGGGGCCAAGGCGGTGGACGACCGGTCCTGGCTGGAGGACGACTTCATCCCGACGGTCGCCAAGCGCGGCGCGGCGATCATCGAGGCGCGCGGCGCCTCCTCGGCCGCCTCCGCCGCCAACGCCGCCATCGACCACGTCCACGACTGGGTCAACGGCACCCCGGAGGGCGACTGGACCTCGGCGGCCATCCCGTCGGACGGCTCCTACGGCGTCCCCGAGGGCCTCATCTCCTCTTTCCCCGTCGTCTCCAAGGGCGGAAAGTGGGAGATCGTGCAGGGCCTCGACATCGACGAGTTCTCCCGCGGGCGCATCGACGCCTCGGTGCAGGAGCTGGTCGAGGAGCGCGAGGCGGTGCGCAAGCTCGGCCTGGTCTGACCCGGCCGCACCGCTCGGGCGCGTCCCCTCCGGGGGGCGCGCCCTCTCGCGTTCCCGGACCCGGCCGGGCCGCCTCGCGGCGCGGGGCGCAGGGGGTGGATCGCGAGGTGTCCCGAAGAGGGCAGTATGGAGAGCGTGAGTCTCATCGATCTTCTTCCGGCCCGGCCCGAGCCCGACACCGTCTACGAGGCCTTCGCCTCCTGGGCCGAGGAGCGTGGCCTCACCCTCTACCTGCACCAGGAAGAGGCCCTGATCGAGGTGGTCTCGGGGAGCAACGTCATCCTGAGCACCCCCACCGGGTCGGGCAAGAGCCTGGTCGCCGCGGGGGCGCTGTTCGCCGCGCTGGCCCGGGACGAGTGCGCCTTCTACACCGCTCCGATCAAGGCCCTGGTGTCGGAGAAGTTCTTCGACCTGTGCGCGATGTTCGGCACCGAGAACGTCGGCATGATGACCGGTGACGCCAGCGTCAACGCCGACGCCCCCATCATCTGCTGCACCGCCGAGGTGCTGGCCAACATCGCGCTGCGGGACGGCTCCGAGGCCGACATCGGCACCGTGGTGATGGACGAGTTCCACTTCTACGGCGACCCGGAGCGCGGCTGGGCCTGGCAGGTGCCGCTGCTGGAGCTGCCCCAGGCCCAGTTCCTGCTGATGTCGGCGACGCTGGGCGACGTCAGCCGGTTCGAGGACGACCTGACCCGGCGCACCGGCCGCGCCACCTCCGTGGTCAGCTCCGCGGAGCGCCCGGTCCCGCTCTACTACGACTTCCGCAAGACCCCGCTGCACGAGACCCTGGAGGAGCTCCTGGAGAACCGGGAGGCCCCCATCTACATCGTGCACTTCACCCAGGCGCAGGCGGTCGAGCGCGCCCAGTCGCTGACCAGCATCAACATGTGCACCCGGGCGGAGAAGGACGCGATCGCCAAGGAGATCGGGAGGTTCCGGTTCACCACGAAGTTCGGCCGGAACCTCTCCCGGTACGTGCGGCACGGCATCGGCGTGCACCACGCGGGCATGCTGCCCAAGTACCGGCGGCTGGTGGAGCGGCTGGCCCAGGCCGGGCTGCTCAAGGTCATCTGCGGCACCGACACCCTGGGAGTGGGGGTGAACGTGCCGATCCGCACGGTGCTGTTCACCGCGCTCAGCAAGTACGACGGCACCCGGGTGCGCCGGCTCGGCGCGCGGGAGTTCCACCAGATCGCCGGGCGGGCCGGGCGGGCCGGCTTCGACACCGTGGGCAAGGTCGTCGCCCAGGCGCCCGAGCACGTCGTCGAGAACGAGAAGGCGCTGGCCAAGGCGGGCGACGACCCCAAGAAGCGGCGCAAGGTGGTGCGCAAGAAGGCGCCCGAGGGCTTCGTCGGCTGGGACCAGTCCACCTTCGAGAAGCTGATCGCCGCCTCCCCGGAGCCGCTGAAGTCCCGGTTCAAGGTCAGCAACGCGATGCTGCTCAGCGTCATCGCCCGGCCCGGCGACTGCTTCGCCGGGATGCGCCACCTGCTCACCGACAACCACGAGGACCGGGCGTCGCAGCGCCGGCAGATCAGCGAGGCGATCGCGATCTACCGGTCGCTGATCGACGGCGGCATCGTGGAGCGGATCCCCGAGCCCGGACCGGACGGCCGCACCGCCCGGCTCACCGTCGACCTGCAGCCCGACTTCGCGCTGAACCAGCCGCTCTCCACCTTCTCGCTGGCCGCGTTCGAGCTGCTGGACCGGGAGTCGCCGGAGTATCCGCTGGACGTGCTCAGCGTCGTCGAGGCGACCCTGGACGATCCCCGGCAGATCCTCGGCGCGCAGCTGAACAAGGCGCGCGGGGAGGCCGTCGCCGAGATGAAGGCCGACGGCATCGAGTACGAGGAGCGGATGGAGCGGCTGGAGGAGATCGAGTACCCCAAGCCGCTGGAGGAGCTGCTCGACCACGCCTACCAGGTGTACCGGCGCGGCCACCCGTGGGTCGGCGACCACCCGCTGCGCCCCAAGTCGATCGCGCGCGACCTGTACGAGCGGGCGATGACCTTCACCGAGTACGTCGGCTTCTACGAGCTGGCCCGCTCCGAGGGCCTGGTGCTGCGCTACCTGGCCGGCGCGTACAAGGCGCTCGCCCAGACCGTCCCGGAGGACGCCCGCACCGAGGAGCTGCGCGACCTGATCGAGTGGCTCGGCGAGCTGGTCCGCCAGGTCGACTCCAGCCTGCTGGACGAGTGGGAGCAGCTGACCAACCCGCAGGAGGACGAGGAGCGGGAGTCGGCGCTGGAGGAGCGGCACAAGCCGGTCACCGCCAACACCCGCGCGTTCCGCGTGCTGGTCCGCAACGAGTTGTTCCGCCGGGTCGAGCTGGCCTCGCTGCGCCGCTACACCGAGCTGGGCCGCCTCGACGGCGAGGACGGCTGGGACGCGGACGAGTGGCGGGAGGCGCTGGAGGAGTACTACGCCGAGCACGACTCGATCGGCACCGGCCCCGACGCCCGCGGCCCCAAGCTGCTGCTGATCGAGGAGGTCCCGGAGGACGCCCTGTGGCGGGTCCGCCAGGTCTTCGACGACCCGGCGGGCGACCGCGACTGGGGGATCAGCGCCGAGGTCGACCTGACCGCCTCCGACGAGGAGGGCCACGCGGTGCTCCAGGTGACCGGCGTCGACCGGATGTGACCCGCGGACCCGCGGGTCCGCCCCAGGGCGATGATCTCGACGTTGCGGCCCCATCAGAGCGCCTCGTCGGCAAGCGGCCGTTGCACCGAGGATCCCGGGAAGGGCCGAGGGACGGGAGGATCCCCGTCCGGGCGCGGCGCCTCGCGGAGCGAAGGTTCAAGCAGGCGGCGACGGCGGGAGGGGCAACCAGCCAGTCGGTCGGGCGCGGCGCCCCGCGGAGCGAAGGTCAAGACCAGCGGCAACGGCGCCGGTGCGGACGGAGCCGGGCGCCTCGCCCGGGCGCGGCGCCCCGCGGAGCGGGGGTTCAAGCGGGCGGCGACGGCGGGAGGGGCGGGCGCCGCGTTCACCGTCCCGACCCGCACCCACCAGGGTGGCCTTATCCCTTATACCGGGGTTGCGGCGGGGGCGGGCGGGGGTGGGGGCGCCCTGCGCACCTCCGCGTCAGGTCGAATTACATCTACCAGCGAGTAGTAAGCCCCCAGGCCCCCACCACCCCCTCGCCGGTCACCCAGAGTGGCCAAAGCAGGGCCTCCCGAGAGGACGAAAACGACATCTCGCCCCCGCGCCGCCCCGCCCGGGTTCCAACCCTTTACGTTGCAGTCTTGCGGGCGCCCCGAACCCCCATCACCGGCCCGATCAGAGCGATTCGGGCCCCCGGAGGGCCGATCCGGGCCGGGATGCGCGCCCAGGAATCACCGGGGTGCTCTCGCGGTGCGCAGGGCGCCCCGCCCCACCATCACCCTGAGTATTCGCCCAGGTCAGGGAGGCGTGGTGGTTTCAGAGGCGGCCGGCAACGGCACCCGGGCGACGCGGGAACGGCGCCCCGCCACCCCGGCCCGCCCCGACCACTCCCGCCCTGCTCTGCCGCACCCGACCGACCAGCCGGTCCCCCACCCGCCGTCGCCGCCCGCTTGAACCCCCGCCCCGTGAGGCGCCGCGCCCGGCTGGGACGCCCGGCCCCGCCCCTTCCTCCTCCGTCGCCGCCCGTCTTGACCTGCACCCCGCGAGACGCCGCACCCGACCGACCGGCCGACCCTTTCCTCTCCTCTGTGGTGGGCGGCCTTGCAACAGGCACTGGAAACCACCGGCTTCGAGACGGCAGCGACGTCAAGATCATCGGCGGCGGGGCACCCGCGGCACGTGCGGAGCCCGGCACACGGGGACCGACACGCGGGGCCGCCCCGGTGGGCCGCCGCCCGGAGGGCGCGGGGTTACCATCGCCCCGTCCGAACGACGGCCGCCCGCTGGGAGCCCGCACGTGCCGAACCACCTGCACCGGAGAGCGTTCATCGCCCGAGGGGCGGCGGCCGCCGCGGCGGCCGGGGCCCTGGCGGTGCTGGCCGTCGCCCGGGCCGGGGCCGCCGCGGCCGGCGGGCATCCGCCCGGACCGGTGATCCTGGTCGACTGGGACGGGGTGGACCCCTGCTACCTGGACCTGCATCTGGCCGGGCGGATGCCCGCGCTGCACGCCCTGGCCGGGCAGGGGGTGCGCGCCGTCGCGTCCGGCACCTACAAGGCGGTCTCCAACCCCAACCGGGCCGGCCTGGCCACCGGCGCCCGGCCCGCGGTGCACCTCAACACCGCCTACGTGCTGGACCCCGGCACCGGGAAGGCGCGCGGGCAGAACCGCGCGGTGCACGCCGAGACGCTGTTCCAGGCGCTGCGCCGGCAGGGCCGCACCCTGCTCTCCGCGGGGTGGTACATCGTCGAGGGCAAGGGCGCCGACCGCGGCGACCCCGAGGCGCTCTACGTCCAGGGCGAGACCTGGCGGGAGAACGTCGACGCCGTGGTGGCCGCGCTGCTCGGCGAGCCGGTGAAGGCCGACGGCGGGCCGGTCCGGCTGCCCCGGGTCCCCGACCTCATCGCCGCCTACGCCGCCGACGCGGACGCCATCGGGCACAAGGAGGGGCCGTCCTCGCCGCGCATCCCGGCGGCCCTGTCCGAGCTGGACGCCGGCCTGGGCCGGATCGCGGCCGCGGTCCGCCGGGCCGGCCTGGAGCGGCGGGCCTCCTTCGTGTTCGTCTCCGACCACGGGATGACCGGCTACACCGAGTCGCTGGAGCCCGCGGTGCTCGGCGCGCTCTCCGACGCCGGGTTCTCCGCGCAGCGGCTGCACTCCGGGCAGGCGCCGGACCCCGGGACCGAGGTGGTGCTCACCGCGAGCCCGCGCGCGGCCAACGCCTACCTGCGCGGCGCCGCCGCCCAGCCCGCCGGCCGGGACCGGGTCGAGCGGGTGCTGCGCGGCCTGGATGTGCTGGAGGGGGTGTACGACCGGGCCGAGCTGGACGCGATGGGGGCCGCCCCCGACGAGGGCGACCTCGCCGTGGACGCCCGCCCGCCGTACGCCTTCATCGACCCCGCCGACCTGGACGGCGCCGAGCGGGGCGGGCACGCGAGCCTGCGCGAGGCGACCGCGCCGCTGGTGCTCTCCGGGGCCGGCGTCGTCCCGGGCGCCCGCCCGGACGCCCCGCGCACCATCGACGTCGCCCCGACCATCGCCCGCCTGCTCGGCGCCGACCCGCCGGCCCGCGCCGAGGGCCGTGCCCTGGACGAGGTCCTCCGCCCCGACCCGCGCGTCTAGATCAGCGACGGGAGAGGCCCGCCCCGGGCGTTGACGCCGGAGTAGCGGCCCTGTCAGAGCGCTCTGGCAGGGCCGCTACTCCGGCGTCAACGGGGGAAGGGCAGGGGCTCTTCTGCGCCCACCGCCCTTTCCCCGTCAACGATCCGGCGGTCCCGCCGGGCCCGATCGACCCGCGCGGCCGCGGCTCCGCGCCTGCGCTCCGCCGCGACGGGTCTCACCGCGCAGCGCTTCTGCGGCCGGTCGCCGGGCCTCTCCGGGAAGGGGCGGGACGGGCGCGGCGGCCGCGCCGGTCCGGTGGACGGGCACCGGGGCGTTCCCCGGGTGCGGGACGGGGCGGCCATGCGGTCGGCCTCCTGGAGCCGGCCGGGCCGCCGGGATCACCCGCCGCGGTTCAGCAGGTGGGCGTTGACCGCGCGGGCCTCGTCGGCCAGTCCGGGGAGTTCGAGAACGGTGCGGCCGGCCGCGGCGAGGCGCTCGGCGCCGCCGCCGTCGGTGAACAGCGCCGGCTCGTGCCAGGCGTAGACGATCCGCGGGACGGGCGTGCCCAGGATCAGCTCGGCGCACGGGCGGGGCCGGGAGGCGCGGCGGCCGCACGGCTCCAGCGAGGTGTAGAGGACGGCGCCGGCCAGCCGCGGGTCGTCCGGCGCCAGGGCGCGCAGCGCGACCTCCTCGGCGTGGTCGTGCGGGTCGTCCCTGCGGGAGTGGCCCTCGGCGATGATCCGGCCGTCCGCGTCGCAGACCACGGCGCCCACCGAGAACGCGGTCTCCGAGGGCGGGCAGCGCCGGGAGAGCTCGATGGCGCGGCGCAGCATGGCGCGGTCCCGCTCCGGCGCGCTCACCGCTCCCCCCGGTCGGCCCGGTAGTGCAGCACCGCCATCCCGCCGACCTCGCGGACCCGCTCCAGGCGGAGCGGGCTGCCCGGCCCGTCGGCGAAGACCCCCGGGCCGGTGAACCTGGGGGCGGTGGCGTCGCCGACGAAGAACGGGGCGACCGCCAGCCGGAGCTCGTCGGCGAGCCCTTCGGTGAGGAACCGGGTGTGGACCCGGGTCCCGCCCTCCACCATGAGCCGCCGCACCCCGCGCCGCACCAGGTCGGCCAGGACGGTGCGGAGCCCGACCGGGTCCCCGGCGTCCACCACCGCCACCCCGGGGGCGCGCAGGAAGCGCTGCTCGGCCGCGGGGTAGGCGGGGGAACCGGTGTAGACGACCTTCCCGGCGTCGCCGGTGGTGAAGAAGCGCGCGGCGGGGTCGAGCCTGCCGCTCTCGCTGAGCACCGCCTTCAGCAGGTCCCCGGTGCGCCCCTCGGCCTTGCGGCGGAGCCGCCGCTCCTCGGAGCGGACCAGCAGGCGCGGGTTGTCCTTGCGCACCGTCCCGGCCCCGACCATGATCGCGTCGCACTCCGCGCGCACCGCGTCCACCTCGTCGAAGTCCTCGGCGCCGGACAGCCGCAGCCGCTCGGGGCTCGCGTCGTCGATGTACCCGTCGAGTGAGACAGCGCAGCTCAGGATCGTGTAGGGGCGCTCCATGGCGGCCAGGTTAGCGTCCTGAGCGGCGAAATGACGCGGTCGGGTCGGGATAGCGGCCCGGAGCGGGGCCGGCGGCGGCCGCGCCCGCGCGATCCGCGTCCGATCCGCACCGATACGCCCCTGGTCTGGGAAGACGCGCCGGACGGCGGGTCTGGCCTCGGGGGCGGGAAGCGGGGAGCATCGGGGAGAGAACGCGAGGGGGATCCCGATGCCCGAGGAGGAGCTGGGCGTACGCGGCACCGCGTGGTCGCCGGAGACGCGGCTGTACGCCGACGGGGTGGTGCTCGGTGCCCGCGGCGCCCCGGTCACGGTGCCGCCGCATTCGGCGGCGGAGCGGGTGCCCGGAACCGGGCTGGCCCGGCCGGGGGAGGCGCCCGAGGGGGCCGCCCCCGCGGCGCCGGACGCCGTGTCCGAGGAGCGGACCGTGCTGGCCCGGGCGCGCCTGCCCGGGATCGGCACCCGGTGGGAGGAGATGGCGCGCACCGCCCTCGTCGACATCCGGACGCTGATGTTCCGGGGCGGCGCGGCCGACGGCGCGATGGTGGCGGCGTCCAGCCCGCACTGGCGGTACGTGTGGCCGCGGGACGCCTCCTACTGCGCCGTCGCCCTGCACCTGTGCGGCCTGGGCGGCGAGGCCGCGCGCGTGCTGGCCTACCTCGCCCGGGTGCTGCCCAGGGACCGGCCGTGGGACGCCCGGTACCTGCCGGACGGCTCCGGCCGGGTGCCCGACGCCCGGGGCGTCCAGCTCGACGGCGCCGGCTGGGTGCTGTGGGCGGTGTGGTGCTGGGCGCGAGGGGCGATGGCCCGGAGGGTCTCCGCCGAAGGCGTCGCCGGGCGGGCGCGAGGGGTGGTGGCCGTCGGGGAGCCCGGCTGGCCGCGGATCGAGCCGCTCGCCCGGGCCGCCCTGTCGATCGTGCTCGGTGCGCTGGCCCGCGGCCCCGAGCCCGGCCTGCCCCGGCCCTCCTCGGACTACTGGGAGAAGCGGACCCCGGCGGTGACCCTGGGCACCGCCGCGCCGCTGCTGCTCGGCGCGCGCTGCGCCGCGGACCTGTTCCGCGGCCGGGACAGGGCGGCCGCCGCCTCCGCCGCTGAGGCCTCCGCGGCGCTGGACCGCGGGATCGAGCGGCGCTTCGCGCCGCTGGGCCACCCCCGCGACCCGGACTCCCCCGGCCTCGACGCCTCGGTCGCCTTCCTGCTGCCGCCGTTCGCGCCGGCCCGGCCCGGTCCGCACGCCTCCTGGCTGCGGGCCGTGTCGGCGCTGCGCACCGGCAACGGCGGGGTCCGGCCCGGGGAGGACTGGCCGGACCCGGTGACCGCGTGGACCCCGCAGGTGTCGCTGTTCGCGCTGACCGCCGCGTGCTCCGGGGAGCGGGCGCTGGCCGAGGAGCTGCTGGACTGGCTGGAGGCGCGGCGCACCCGGCTCGGGTCGCTCCCGGAGAAGGTCACCGCGGACGGCCGCCCGGCCGTGGTCGCCCCGCTGGCGCTGACCGGGGCGACCGTGCTGGCCGCGCTCGCCGCCCTGGAGGGCCGCCCGCTGCCGCTTCCCCCGTCGGCGGGGGCCCTCCGGGCCGCCGCCCCTCCCTCCCCTTCCGGAGGGGGCCGCCGGTGTCCGCCCTGACCTTCGCGGTCCGCGCCGCCCCCTGCGCCGCACTCTGCACCGCCCTGCTGCTCTCCTCCGGGTGCGCGCCCCCGGAGGAGGACGGCGGGGACGGCGGCCTGGTCTTCTGGACCCCGCACGTGACACCGGACCGGCTGGCCCAGCAGGAGGCGACCGCCCGCGCGTTCACCGAGGAGACCGGGATCGAGGTGAACGTGGTCCCGATGTCCGCCGCGGACCAGAACCAGAGCATGGTCAGCGGGGCGGTCTCCGGGGACGTGCCCGACGTGGTGCTGATCGCCCCGGACCAGGCCTCCGCCTGGCACGACCAGGGGCTGCTGGACACCGACGTCCCCGCCGACGCGGTCGAGGCGCTGGGCGCGTCGACGTTCAGCGGCCGCGCCATGGACATGGTGACGCTGGACGGCGGGCCGGTGGCGGTGCCCAGCGACGGGTGGGGCCAGGTCCTCGTCTACCGGACCGACCTGTTCGAGAAGGCCGGGCTCGACCCGCCGGAGACGCTCGCCGACGTCGCCCAGGCCGCCGAGCTGCTGGACTCCGGCGACCGGGCCGGGATCGTGCTCGGCACCGCTCCGGGCGACCCGTTCACCACCCAGACCCTGGAGGCGGTGCTGCTCGCCGGCGGGTGCGAGCTGGTGGACGGCACCGGGACGGTGGCGCTGGAGTCCCCGGAGTGCGTCGGCGCCCTGGAGAAGTACGCCCGGATGGCCGGCGCGTCGGTCCCCGGCGACCAGGACGTGGAGACGACCCGCGCCGCCTACCTCGCCGGGGAGGCCGCGATGCTGTTCTGGGGGTCGCACATCTTCGACGAGCTCGCCGGGCTGGCCCCGGACTTCCCGCCCACCTGCGACGAGTGCGCCGGCGACCCGGCGTTCCTGGCCGAGCGCTCCGCGGCGGTCGGCGCGCTGCGCACCCCGACCGGATCGGCCGCCCAGTACGGGCTCACCCTCAACCTGGGGGTGCCGCGCGGCGCGGACACCGCCTCGGCCCGGCGGTACATCGAGTACCTGCTGGGCCCCGCCTACACCGAGGTGCTCGCCGTCTCCCCGGAGGGCCGCATCCCGATGCGGACCGGCACCGCGGACGACCCGCAGGCCTACACCCGGGCCTGGGCCGAGCTGCCGGCCGGGGAGGACGACGCGACCCGCGCCCCGCTCTCCGACTTCTACGACGAGGCGACCGTGCGCGGCATCGCGGAGAGCGCCCAGGGCTTCCGCCGGTGGGGGCTGGGCACCCGGCACGCCGCCTTCGCCGGGGCGCTGGCGTCGCAGAACACCCTCGCCCAGGAGGTGGGGCCGCTGTTCGACGGGGCCGCGCCCGCGGACGTGGCCCGCGCCATGGCGGACGGCGCCCGCGCCGTCCAGGCCGACGTCGAGTGAGGCGGGGAGACGGTGCGCACCGGAGGGACTCCGGGGCCGCGCCCCTCCCCCGATGATCTCGGCGTCGCGGGGGCGTCAGAGCGCTCTGACGCCCCCGCGACGCCGAGATCATCGCCCTGGGGCGGGCCTCTCCCGGCAGCGGTGTGAGGGGTGGTGGGGGAACACGGGAAGGAGGGGCGGTGTCCTGGAGCGCCCTTGCCGCAGGTGGTGGCGGGAGACGGGCGAGAGGGGGCGCGGGCGGGGCCGCGCCGCGGCGGCCCTTCCGCCGGAAGGCGGGGCGGCGGCGCCGGGAGGAGCTGCACGGCCGGCTGCTGGTGGCGCCGACGCTGCTGGTGGTCGGCGGGGTGGTGGTGCTGCCGATGGCCGCGGTGCTGGTGCTCTCCGTGCAGGACCTGCGGCTGATCGAGGTCCGCTCGCTCTCCCTCGCCGACCTGGGGGTCACCCTGGACAACTTCGCCCGGGTGCTGTCCGGCCCGGGTTTCTGGGCGGCGGTGCGCACCACCGTGGTCTACGCGGCGCTGACCACGGCCGGCTCGCTGGCGGCGGGGCTGCTGGTGGCGCTCGCCCTGCGCCGGCCCTTCCCCGGGCGCGGGGCGCTGCGCGCGCTGATGCTGGTGCCCTACGCCCTCCCGGTGGTCGCGGGGACCACCATCTGGACCACGCTGCTGAACCCGCAGTACGGGGCGGTCAACGAGATCGGGCGGCGGTTCCTCGGCTGGGAGGCGCCGGTCTCCTTCCTCACCCTGGGCGAGGCGGAGGTCGCGGGGGTGCCGGTCCCGGTGGCGCTGGGCGTGGTCATCGCCTTCGAGGTGTGGAAGTCGTTCCCGCTGGCCTTCCTCTTCATCACCGCGCGGCTGCAGGCGGTGCCGCGCGAGGCGGAGGAGGCGGCGGTGGTGGACGGGGCCTCGCCGGTGCAGGCGTTCCGGCACGTGCTGCTGCCGCAGCTGGCCGGGGTGCTGGGGGTGCTGGCGGTGCTCCGGTTCATCTGGTCGTTCCAGAACTTCAACGACGTGTACCTGCTCACCGGCGGGGCGGGCGGCACCGAGGTGGTGGCGGTCCGGGTCTACCAGGAGCTGGCGGTCCGCGCGGACGTGGGGACCGCGGCCGCGCTGGGGGTGCTGATGGCGCTGGCGCTGAGCCTGCCGCTCGCCGGCTACCTGCGGGCGGTGCACGGGGGGCGGCTGTGACGGGGCGGCGCGGACCGGGCGCGCGGCGGGGCCGGGGCGCCCCCGAGCGGCGCCCTCCGCGCGCCCGGAGGAGGTGGGACCGGTCCTCCGCGGAGCGGCGGGTGCTGGCGGTGCTGCGGGTCGCGGTGATCGCGGTCGCGGCCGCCGCGGCGGCGGGGCCGCTGCTCTACGGGGCGGTGCTGTCGGTCCGCCCGTTCGCCTCGGTGGTCGCCGACCCGCTGGCGCTGCCCTCCCCCGGCGGCGCGGACCTGTCCGCCTACCCGAGGGCGCTGGCCGACGAGGAGGACGGCGGGTTCGGGCTGGCCCGGTTCATGCGGAATTCGCTGGCGGTGGCGGGGTGGACCACCGTGCTGGCGGTGGCCTGCAGCGTGCTGGGCGCCTACGCGGCGGTGCGGCTGCGGTTCTTCGGCCGGGACGCGATCGGCGGGTTCTTCCTGGCGGTCTACCTGTTCCCCGGGATCGTGCTGGCGGTCCCGCTGTTCGTGCTGCTCGGCCGGGCCGGGCTGGCCGGCTCGCTGCCCGGCCTGGTGCTGGTGTACATGGCGCAGACCGTCCCGGTGGCGCTGTACATGCTGCGCGGGTACCTCCGGGCGGTGCCCGCCGGGGTGGAGGAGGCCGCGGAGGTCGACGGCTGCAACCGGATGCAGGTCATCGTGCGGGTGGTGCTGCCGATGGCGGTGCCGGGGGTCGCCGCGACCGCGCTGTACGTGTTCCTGATCGCCTGGAACGAGTACCTGTTCGCGCTGCTGTTCCTGGTCGGGGACCGGGAGCGGTGGACGGTGTCGCTGGGCGTCGCCCGGCTGGCCGATTTCGCGGTGCCCGCCCCGGTGCTGATGGCCGGGTCGATCGCGATCACCGTGCCGGTGGTGGCCGGGTTCCTGCTGGCCCAGCGGCTGCTGGTGTCCGGCCTGGCGGCCGGGGCGGAGAAGGGGTGAGCCGGGCGGCGGGCGGGGTGCGTCCGCCCTGGTGCCGCGCCGCCCGGCGGGCCCGGTCTCAGAACGGGTACCGCTCGATCTCGGCCTGCATGGTGACCCACTGGGTCTCGGTGAAGGCCTCGACGTTGGCGGTGGTCCCGCCGAACCGGGAGCCGGTGCCGGAGGCGCCGACCCCGCCGAAGGGGGCCACCGCCTCGTCGTCCACGGTCTGGTCGTTGATGTGCACCAGGCCGGAGGGGATGCGGTCGGCCAGCTCCAGGCCGCGCATCGGGTTGCCGGTGAGGATGCCCAGGGAGAGCCCGTACTCGCCGTGCGCGGCGAGCTCCGCGGCCTCGTCCAGGGTGTCGAACCGGACGATGGGGGCGACCGGGCCGAACACCTCCTCGGCGTAGGCGGGGGCGTCCGGGCCGACCCGGTCCAGCACGGTGGGCCGGTAGAACAGGCCGTCGTAGGTGCCGCCGGCGAGCACCCGCGCGCCCGCCTCGGCGCTCCGCCGCACCAGGTCGTGCACCCGGTCGCGCTGGCCCTCGTCGATCAGCGGGCCGAGCGCCCCCTCCTCCTTCTCCGGGTCGCCGACGTGCAGCGCCTCGGCCTTGGCGGCGAGCCGCTCGGCGTAGGCGTCGGCGACGGCGGAGTGCACCAGGTGCCGGCCGGTGGTCATGCAGATCTGGCCCTGGTGCAGGAAGGAGCCCCAGGCGCCGGCGGAGGCGGCCCGCTCCACGTCGGCGTCGTCCAGCACGATCAGCGGGGAGTTCCCGCCGAGTTCCAGGTGGGCCCGCTTGAGGTGGCGTCCGGCGGCCTCGCCGACCCGGCGGCCGGCCGCGGTGGAGCCGGTGAACGAGATGACCCGCACCCGGGGGTCGGTGACCAGCCGCTCCCCCGCCTGCGCGCCGCCGGGCAGCACGTGCAGCACGCCCTCGGGCAGCCCGGCCGCGCGGAACACCTCGGCGACCACCGCGCCGCCGCAGACCGCGGTGCGCGGGTCGGGCTTGAGCACGACGGCGTTGCCCAGCGCCAGCGCCGGGGCGACCGAGCGCAGGCCGAGGATGAGCGGGAAGTTGAACGGGGCGATGACGCCGACCACGCCGACCGGAACCCTGCGGGCGAGGCTGAGCCGGGGGCGGGCGCTGCGCAGCACCTCGCCGGCGGGCTGGGAGGCGAGCGCGGCGCACTCGTAGGCCTCGGTGACGGCCAGGTGCGTCTCGAAGGCGGCCTTGCCGCGGGCCGAGCCGGCCTCGCGGACCAGCCAGCCGGCGATCTCGTCGGCGTGCTCCTCGAAGAGCGCGCCGGCGCGGCGGAGCACCGCCGCGCGCTCCTCGAAGGAGGCGGCGGCCCAGGCGCGCTGGGCGTCGGCGGCGGCCGCCGCCGACGCGGACACGTCCTCGGCCGCGGCGCTGCCGATCCGGGCCAGTTCGGCGCCGGTGGCCGGGGCGGTCACCGGGGCGTCGCCGCCGCGGGCCGCGGTCCAGGCGCCGGTGAACACGTTGCCGTGCCATTCCTGCGATTCGAGCAGGGGCATGGGTGCCTCCTCAGGGTCGGGGCGGGGGATGCGCGCGGGCGCGGTCAGGGGCGGAAGGCGATGTCGGCGTTGGAGTCGACCGCGACGTCGAGCAGGACCGGCTCGGTGCGGCCGCGCAGGGTGGGCACGATCTCGTCGAGCGCGGCGTCCAGCTCCTCGGCGGTGGCGGCGGTGCGCGCCGGGCAGCCCAGGCCGCGGGCGAGCGCGGCGAGCGAGACCTGGGAGAAGTCGGGCCAGGGCGGCTTGCCGCCGCGGGCGTCGGCCAGCCGGTCCATGATGGCGTAGCGCTTGTTGGAGAGCACCAGGAAGCAGACGCCGGCGCCGTACCGGGCGGCGCTCCACAGCGCCTGGACCTGGTAGAGCGAGGAGCCGTCGCCGACCACCGCGACCACCGGGCGGTCCGGGGCGGCCATCCGCAGCCCGGTGGCGGCGGGCAGTGCGAAGCCCAGGCCGCCCATGGCCGCGGAGAGGAAGCCCATCGGGCGCCGGGCGGGGACGAGGCGGTGCAGGTCGGGCCGGCTGGAGGGGGTCTCCTCGACGAGCACGGTGTCGGGGTCGATGCGGGCGGCGAGCGCCGCCAGCACGTGCGCGGGGCGCAGCCCTTCGGGGCCGTAGACCTGCTGCTCCGCGGCCGGGGCGGGGGCGGGGGCCGGGGCGGCGGGGGTGCGCGGGCGCACCCGGTCGGCGAGGAGCCGCACGGCCGGGGCGACGGGCGCCAGCACGGCCAGTTCGACCGGGCTGCGGTGCGCCTCGGCGGGGTCGTCGGTGAGCACCGCGATGCGGGTGCCCGGCTCGGCCAGCGGCCCCTCGGAGTAGGGGTACTGGCGGAACACCGGGGCGCCCACGGCGAGCACCGCGTCGTAGGGGGCGAGGGCCTCGCGGAGCCGGGGGCGGTCGGCGGGGAGGAAGCCGGCGAACAGCGGGTGGTCCTGCGGGAACCCGGCCCGCGCGCCGAAGCTCTCCTGGTGGACGGGGGTGCCCAGGCGCTCGGCGAGGGCGGTGAGCGCGGCCCACTCCTCCTCCCCGTCGGCGCCGGCGCCGACGACCAGGGCGGGTGCGGAGGCCTCGTCGAGGAGGCGGGCCAGGCCCTCGACGGCGGCCGGGTCGGCGGCCGCGGAGCGGACCACCCGCTCGGCGGCGGAGCGGGGCCTGCCGGTGTCGGCGGGCTCGCCCCAGTCGCCCTGGGGGACGATGACGATCGCCGGGCCCTTGCCCTGCTCGGCCTCGTGGTGGGCGCGGGCGATCGCGCCGGGGACCTCCTGGGGGACCGCGGGCTCCTCGGTCCACACCGGGTAGTCGCCGGCCAGGTCGCGCAGCCGGCCGGTGAGGAACGGCTCCAGGGCGAGGTGGCGGCGGTCCTGCTGGCCGACGAGGACGACCAGCGGGGCGCGGTTGGCGCGGGCGGTGGCCAGGGCGCCCACCGCGTTGCCAAGCCCGGCGGTGGTGTGCAGCTGCACCAGTGCCGGGCGGCGGCGGGCCAGGGCCCACCCGGTGGCCATGCCCACCACCGAGCCCTCGTGCAGCGCGAGCACGAAGTCGATGTCGGCGGGCAGGTCGGTGAGGAAGGCGACCTCGGTGGAGCCGGGGTTGGCGAAGACGGTGGTCAGCCCGTAGTCGCGGAGCGTCTGCAGCGCCGCGTCCCGGACGGTGGGGGCGTCCTGCGGGTTGCTCATCGGTGCGCGCCCCCGGCCGCCGCGCCCTGCTTGGCGCTCTGGATCTCGGCGTAGACCCGCGCCCGGAGTTCGGCGAAGCGCGGCTCGGAGCGGGTGGAGAGCTGGTCGCGCTCGTCCCCCAGGTCGATTTCGACGTCGTCCTGGACGACGGTGGGCGAGGAGGAGAGCACCAGGACGCGCCCGCCGAGGTAGACCGCCTCGTCGATGTCGTGCGTCACGAACAGCACGGTCATCGAGAACCGCTTCCACAGCCCGCGGACCAGGTCCTCCAGGTCGGCGCGGGTCTGGGCGTCGACCGCGGCGAACGGCTCGTCCATCAGCAGCACGCTCGGCTCGTAGGCGATGGCGCGGGCGATGGCCACCCGCTGCTGCATGCCGCCGGAGAGCTCCCAGGGGTGGGCGGCCGCGGCGTGGCCGAGCCCGACGGCCTCCAGCGAGTCGGCGACCAGCTTCCTCCGGCGCGACTTGGGCAGGCGCTTCTCCTTGAGCGGGAGTTCGACGTTGTCCTGCACGGTGAGCCAGGGGAAGAGGCTGCGGCCGTACTCCTGGAAGACCACGGCCATGCCCGGCGGCGGCCCGGTGACCTCGCGGCCGTCCACCCGGACCGTGCCCGAGGTGGGCCGCATCAGTCCGGAGATGCACTTGAGCAGGGTGGTCTTGCCGCATCCGGAGGGGCCGACCAGGCAGGCCAGCTCCCCGTCCGCGAGGGAGAAGGTGAGGTCGCGGACGGCCTCGACCTCGCGGTCGCCGCCGCGGTAGATCTTGCGCAGTCCGGTCACGTCGAGCATGTGGACCCCTTACATCTGCTGGTCGGGGAGGGGGGTCGGGCGGTGGGGCGGGGTGCCGGGGACCGGTCGGGTCCGCGGCGCCCCGCCGGAGCGGGGGGCGGGGCGGCGGGAGGGCCCGGCGTGCGCCGGGGTCACCGGCCGGGGAGGTGCGCGGGTCGGGTCATTCGCCCCTCGACGCCGCCCGCACGCCCCGGTACCAGCCCAGCGCCTTCCGCTCCACGAAGGCGAAGAGCACGGACAGCAGGACGCCGAGCAGGCCGAGCAGGATGATCCCGCTCCACATCTCCGGGATGGCGAAGCTGCGCTGGAACTGGACGATGGCGAAGCCCAGGCCGCTGGAGCTGGCGAACATCTCGCTGATCACCATGAGGATGATCGCGAGGGAGAGCGCCTGGCGCAGGCCGGCCATGATCTGCGGGCTGGCCGAGCGGAGCACCAGGGTGGTGAGCCGGCGGCGGCCGCGGATCCGGTAGACGCGGCAGGTGTCGGCGAGCACCGGGTCGACCGCGCGGACGCCCTCGATGGTGTTGAGCAGCACCGGCCACACGCATCCGGAGACGATGACCGCGGCGCGCATGGACGAGTCCAGGCCGATGAGGAGCATCAGCAGCGGCACCAGCACCGGCGGCGGGACCGCGCGGAGGAACTCCAGGACCGGTTCGACCAGCGCGCGCAGCTTCGGCGACATGCCGAGCGGCAGGCCCGCGCCGACGCCGATCACGGCGGCCAGGGCGTAGCCGGTGAGCAGCAGGCCGACGCTGGGGAGGACGTCGACGGTGAACCGCTCGGCGGTCCACACCTCGCCGAAGGTCTGCACGATCACGTCGGGGGTGGGCATGTAGTAGCTGCCCGAGGTCGCCGAGGCCCACCACCACACGGCGATGAGGACGGCGGGCAGCAGCAGCGCCCGCAGAAGCGCCTTGGGCAGCCGGAGCAGCCGGCCGGCGGGGGCCGGGGTACGGCCGGTGGCCGCGGTCATACGGCGGCCTCCCCTCGGACGGAGGGGTGCCAGCGCAGTACGCGCCGCTCCAGGGCGCGCACGCCGGTGTTGACCGCGACGCCGAGGATGCCGGTGGCGACGATGAGCGCGTAGACGACGTGCGGTGCGCCGCTCGACTGGGCCACGGCGATCTCCTGTCCCAGGCCGGGGCTGCCGATGGTGAGCTGGGCGGTGATGGTCAGGATGAGTGCGACGGCCGCCCCCAGCCGCACCCCGGTGATCAGGTAGGGCAGGGCCGTCGGCCAGATGAGGTGGCGGATCCGCGCCCACCGGCCCAGCCCGTAGGCGCGGGCGGTCTGGTCGGCGACCGGGTCGATGTCGGCGACGCCGTACAGCACCTGGACGTAGACCTGCCAGAACGCCGCGTAGATCACGAGCATCAGGGTGGAGGCGATGTCGGTGCCGTAGACCAGGATCGCCAGCGGGATCAGCGCGACCGAGGGGATGGGGCGGAGGAACTCCACGGTGGAGGCGGTGTAGGCGCGCAGCACCGGTACCGTTCCGATGGCGAAGCCCAGCAGGACCGCGGCGCCGACCGCGATGGCCAGGCCCAGGCCCCAGGCGGCGAGGGTGTCGCCGACCGCGGTCCAGAACTTCGCCGTCGCGGTGCGCTCGGCCAGGGTGGCCAGCACCTTCGAGGCGGGCGGGAGGTAGTCGGCGGAGACCAGGGAGGTCCGCGGGACCAGTTCCCAGACCAGCAGGAAGGCGAGCACTCCGCCGGTGCCCAGCAGCGCGTCGCCGCCGGGGAGCCGGCGGCGGGGCCGCGGCGGGGACTTCTCGGGCGGGGAGGGTGGGGCCGGGGCCGCGGAGGCGGCCCCGGCGGGCGCCGAGGGGGCGGTCATGCCCGTCCCGGGAAGAGCTCGGAGACCTGCGGGTCCTCCTTGATGAGGCCGTCTTCCTTCATCATGTCCCCGATGGTCTGCACGGAGTCGATGCTGCTGTCCGGCGGGAAGGCGGGCAGCCGGATGTCCTCGATGAGCTGCTCGTCCATCTCGGTGTAGGTGCCGAGGATGCGGCGGACCTCCTCCGGGTTGGACTCGGCGTAGGAGAGCGAGTGGTTCATCGCGGTGACGAACTTCTTGACCAGCTCGGGGTCCTTCTTCGCGATCTCCTCGGTGGTGAAGTAGACCGCGACGGTGAGCTGCTCGTGGGCGTCGACGAAGTTGGAGGCGACCTCGGTGGCGCCCGCGTCCAGCGCGGTGGTGAGGAAGGGCTCGACCACCCAGGCGGCGTCGACCTCCTTCTTCTCCAGGGCGGCCGGCATGTCCGGGAAGGGCAGCTCGGTGAACTGGATGTTGCTGTCGTCGCCGCCGTCCTTGCGGACCGAGTTGCGGACCGTGGTGTCGCCGATGTTCTTCAGGTTGTTGACGGCGACCTTGGCCCCGGCGAGGTCCTTGGCGCTCTTGATGTCGCTGCCCTCGGGGACGACGATGGCACCGAAGTCCTCGCCCTCCTTGCCGGTGGAGGAGACCCCGTTGGTGACGGTCTGGACCGGCAGCCCGGAGTCGCGGGCCACCAGCAGCGAGGTGACGTTGCCGAAGGCGAACTCGAACTCGCCGCTGACCGCGCCGGGGATGGCCTGTGCGCCACCGCTGGTGTTCTTCACCTCGACCTCGAGGCCCTGGGTCTCGAAATAGCCCTGTTCGATGCCGAGGTGGAGGGGGGCGACGTCGACGATCGGGATGGCGCCGACGGTGATCTTCGTCAGGCCGCCCTCGGTGGTCTCCGTGTCACTGCCGCCGCAGGCGCTGGCTCCGACGGCCAGCAGAACGGCACAGGCCCCGGCGAGGAGTCTGCGAGGCATCGGGTCTCCTTGGAAAAGGGGGTGGGGGTGGGGGGTGGAGAGCCGCAGCGGGAGGGGTGCCGGGGAGGCACGTCGCACTCCACCCGGATCCGAAAATGTTCGTTTTCCGAACGAGAGTTCAAAAAGCGAACGTAATTGATTCCCTATGCCCCGTCAAGCCCGAGCGAAAACCCGTTTTTCTTCGCGATTCACCCGACGAATCATCCCAGAAATATTCCCACTAGACAATAAACGACACGATCAACCCCACCAAGCCATAAACACCCCAGAATCAGACAAACCAGAAAAACAGCGATCCCCGGCGGTAACCTCTCCGTCGCCTGCCGCACCCATGTTCGGTATGAGAACATCGCGGTGAACAGGAAGGGAACGCATGACCGATACCGAGGGGTCCGCGCAGTCGGCGCGGGGCGACCACTACGTGCAGTCCCTGGAGCGGGGGCTGGCGGTGATCCGCGCCTTCTCCGCGGAGCGGCCGGAGATGACGCTCAGCGACGCGGCCCGCGCCACCGGGCTGACCCGGGCCGCCGCGCGCCGGTTCCTGCTCACCCTGACCGACCTCGGCTACGTCCGCTCCGACGGGCGGCTGTTCGCGCTCACGCCCCGGGTGCTGGAACTCGGCTACGCCTACCTGTCCGCGGCCGGCCTGCCCGAGGTCGCCCAGCCGCACCTGCAGGCGCTCGCCGCCGAGGTGCGCGAGTCCTCCTCGGTCTCGGTGCTCGACGGCGACTCGGTGGTCTACGTGGCCCGCGCCGCGACCTCGCGGATCATGCGGGTGGCGATCAGCGTGGGCACCCGCCTCCCCGCCTGCTTCACCTCCATGGGCAGGGTGCTGCTGGCCTCCCGCCCGCCCGCCGAGATCGACGCCCGCCTGGAGCGGGCGGAGCTGCCCGCGCTCACCCGGCACACCCTCACCGACCCCGCCGAGCTCCGCACCGAACTGGACCGGATCCGCGACCAGGGCTGGGCCATCATCGACCAGGAGCTGGAGGAGGGCCTGCGCTCCGTCGCCGCCCCCATCCGGGACCGCGACGGCCGGGTGATCGCCGCGGCCAACGTCTCCGCCCCCGCCGACCGCACCACGCTGCGCGGCCTCCGCACCGACCTGCTCCCCCCGCTGCTGGCCACCATCGCCCGGATCGAGGCCGACCTGGAGATCGCCACCCGCATCGGCGGCTCCCAGGGCGCCTGACCCGCCGGCGGCCGCCCCGGCCGCCCGGCCCGCACCGCCCCCTCTTTCCCCTCTCCCCTTCCTCCGCCCCGGGGCCCGCCGCGGCCCCGGGGCTCCCTTGACCGGATCGTCGGACGGAAGTAACGTCTGCCACATCACGTTCGGAGTAAGAACAAGAGTTCGCTATCCGAACACAATCGCCGGACACAGAGGAGGGCGCATGATCGTGCCGCTCGACGAGGGCGTCCGCGAACTCGTCCGCGACGGGGACACGGTCGCGCTGGAGGGGTTCACCCACCTGATCCCCGTGGAGGCGGGGCACGAGATCATCCGGCAGGGGATCCGCGACCTCACCCTGGTGCGGATGACCCCCGACGTCGTCTACGACCGGATGATCGGCGCAGGATGCGCGCGCAGACTCGTCTTCTCCTGGGGCGGGAACCCCGGGGTGGGGTCGCTGCACCGGTTCCGCGACGCGGTGGCCGGCGGCTGGCCGGCGCCGCTGGAGATCGAGGAGCACAGCCACGCCGGGATGGCCAACCGCTACGTCGCCGGCGCCTCCGGGCTGCCGTTCGCGGTGCTGCGCGGCTACACCGGCACCGACCTGGTCGGGCGCACCCCCAACGTCAAGACGATCAGCTGCCCCTTCACCGGCGAGGAGCTGACCGCGGTCCCCGCGCTCAACCCGGACGTGGCGATCGTGCACGCCCAGCGCGCCGACCGGGCCGGGAACGTGCAGATGTGGGGCATCACCGGGGTGCAGAAGGAGGCCGTGCTGGCCTCCTCCCGCGCCCTGGTCACCGTCGAGGAGGTCGTCGACGAGCTGGAGCCGGTCCCCGGCCAGGTGCTGCTCCCCTCCCGGGTGGTCACCGCCGTCTCGGTGGTCCCGGGCGGCGCCCGCCCCTCCTACACGCACGGCTACTACGTCCGCGACAATGACGCCTACCAGGCCTGGGACGCGATCAGCCGGGACCGCGAGCGGTTCGCCGAGTGGCTGCGCACCGAGATCCACGGCCTCCCCCCGGCCCGCGAGGGCTCCGCTGCGAAGGAGAGCGCATGACGTCCGCGGCCGCGGAGGCGCCCGCCTGCACCTCCGACGAGATGATGACCGTCACCGCGTCCCGGGCGCTGCGCGACGGCTCCGCCTGCTTCGTCGGGATCGGCCTGCCCAGCACCGCGGCGAACCTGGCGCGCCGCACGCACGCGCCCGGCCTGTGGATGATCTACGAGTCGGGCACCCTGGGCGCCACCCCCTCGGTGCTGCCGCTCTCCATCGGCGACGGCGAGCTCGCCGAGACCGCCGACACCGTGGTCTCCGTCCCCGAGGTGTTCAACTACTGGCTGCAGCCCGGCCGGATCGACACCGGGTTCCTCGGCGCCGCGCAGATCGACCGGTACGGCAACATCAACACCACCGTCATCGGCGACTACGCCTCGCCGAAGGTCCGGCTGCCCGGGGCCGGCGGCGCCCCGGAGATCGCCGCGAACTGCCGCGAGGTGGTGGTGATCGTCCGGCAGACCCGGCGGGCCTTCGTCGAGTCGGTCGACTTCACCACCTCGGTCGGGCACGGCGCCGGCCCCGGCGACCGGGAGCGGCTCGGGCTGCGCGGCGCCGGCCCCACCCGGGTCATCACCGACCTGGGCGTGCTGGAGCCCGACCCCCGCACCCGCGAGCTGACCCTGACCAGCGTGCACCCCGGCGCCACCGTGCAGCAGGTCCGCGAGGCCACCGGCTGGGACCTGGCGGTCTCCGCCGACCTGCGCACCACGCCCGCCCCCGACCCGCGCGAGCTGGCCGTGCTGCGCTCGCTCACCGGCCGCACGCCCCCCACCCACGACGGAAGGCAGGGAACCCGATGACCGGCGACGCGTACGTCATCGACGCGGTCCGCACCCCCTTCGGCAAGTACGGCGGCGCACTGTCCGGAACGCGCCCCGACGACCTCGCGGCGCACGTGGTCCGGGCCCTGGTGGACCGCTCCCCCGGCCTCGACCCGGCCGCGATCGACGACGTCTACTTCGGCGACGCCAACGGCGCGGGGGAGGACAACCGCAACGTCGCCCGGATGGCGGCGCTGCTGGCCGGGCTCCCGGTGACGGTGCCCGGGGCGACGCTCAACCGGCTCTGCGGCTCCGGGCTGGAGGCCGCCATCGCGGCCAACCGCGCGGTGGCCGTCGGCGACGCCTCGCTGGTGCTGGCCGGCGGCGTGGAGTCGATGAGCCGCGCCCCGTGGGTGCTGCCCAAACCCGCCAAGGGCTTCCCCGCCGGCCACGAGACACTGCACTCCACCACGCTGGGCTGGCGGATGGTCAACCCGCGGATGGAGCCCTCCTGGACCGTGTCGCTGGGCGAGAGCACCGAGCAGGTCGCCGAGGAGTTCGGCATCGGCCGGGCCGAGCAGGACGCGTTCGCGCTGCGCAGCCACGCCAACGCCGCCGCGGCCTGGGAGAAGGGCGTCTTCGCCGACGAGGTGGTCCAGGTCCCCGGCGCCGAGCTGGAGCGGGACGAGAGCATCCGGGAGACCTCCGCGGAAAGGCTCGCCGCCCTCAAGCCGGCGTTCCGCCCCGAGGGCACCATCACCGCCGGCAACGCCTCGCCGCTCAACGACGGCGCCGCCGCCCTGCTGATCGGCGACGCGGACGCGGCGCGGGCGGCCGGGCGCGAGCCGCTGGCCCGGATCGTCTCCCGCGGTGCCGCCGCGGTGGAGCCGCACCGGTTCGGCGTCGGCCCGGTGCGGGCCGCCGAGATCGCGCTGCGCCGGGCCGGCATCGGCTGGGGCGACCTGGCCGCGGTCGAGCTGAACGAGGCCTTCGCCGCCCAGTCCCTGGCCTGCCTGCGCAGCTGGGAGGGGCTGGACCCGGAGATCGTCAACCCCGACGGCGGGGCCATCGCCATCGGCCACCCGCTCGGCGCCTCGGGGGCCCGGGTGCTCGGCACCCTTGCCCACGGGCTGCGCCGGCGCGGCGGCGGCTGGGGACTGGCCGCGATCTGCATCGGCGTGGGCCAGGGCCTGGCCGTCGTACTGCACGCCTGAGAGCCCGAGCGAGGACCGACCATGAGCGAACCCCTGACCCCGGAGGCGCCCGCGGCGCCCCCGCCCGTCCCCGGCTACCTGCGCGACCGCGAGGTGCACCCGCCGCTGGACTACCCCGGCTACCGGAGCACCGCGCTGCGCCACCCGCGGCGCCGGCTGAAGGTCCTCCCGCACCTGCTCACCGAGGTCACCGGGCCGCTGCTGGGCGAGGACCGGATCGGCGAGCTGGACAACGACCTCACCCGCCAGCACGACGGCGAGCCGCAGGGCCAGCGGATCATCGTGCACGGGCAGGTCCGGGACGGCGACGGCGCACCGGTCCCGCACTCCCTGATCGAGATCTGGCAGGCCAACGCCGGGGGCCGGTACCGGCACACCGGCGACAACTGGCCCAGCCCGCTGGACCCCAACTTCACCGGGGTGGGCCGGACCCTCACCGACGGCCAGGGGCGGTACCGGTTCACCACGATCCGGCCCGGCGCCTACCCGTGGAAGAACCACGACAACGCCTGGCGGCCCGCGCACATCCACTTCTCGCTGTTCGGGCGGGCCTTCACCCAGCGGCTGGTCACCCAGATGTACTTCCCGGGCGACCCGCTGTTCTTCCAGGACCCGATGTGGAACTCCATCCCCGACCCGGACGCCCGGGAGCGGCTGGTCGCCCGGTTCGACTACGAGTCGACCGAGGAGGAGTGGGCACTGGCCTACGAGTGGGACATCGTGCTGCGCGGCCGCGAGTCCACGGTCTTCGAGGACGAGATCGCGCTGGAGGATGACGACGAATGACGGCGCCGACCACCCCCTCCCAGACCGTGGGCCCCTACCTGCACATCGGGCTGCCCTGGCCGGACGGCCCGTTCGCGGCGGCCGAGGGCGCCCCGGGCGGCGTGTGGATCCGCGGGGTGCTCACCGACGGCGCGGGCGCGCCGGTCGGCGACGGCCTGGTGGAGACCTGGCAGGCCGACCCGGACGGCCGGTTCGACCACCCCGACGACCCGCGCGGCGCGGTGGCCCGGCCGGGCTTCCGCGGCTTCGGCCGCTGCCCGACCGACGCCGAGGGCCGCTTCGCCGTGTACACCCTCAAGCCCGGCCCCGTCCCCTCGCATCTGGGGACCGAGGCCCCGCACATCGACGTCTCGGTGTTCGCCCGGGGGATGCTGAACCGCACGGTGACCCGGATCTACTTCCCCGACGAGCCGGAGGCCAACGCCGCCGACCCGGTGCTCTGCTCGATCGCCTCGGCCTCCGCGCGCGCCACCCTGGTCGCCGAGCCCGCCGAGGACGGGTACCGGTTCGACATCCGGCTGCAGGGCGAGGGCGAGACGGTGTTCTTCAACGTCTGACCCCGGCCCCCCCGCGCGGCGGCGGGACCGCCGCGCGGGGGGCCGGCCGAGCAGGAGCGAGGAGGAGCGAGAGCGGCATGAGCGGCCTGTTCTCAGGGATGTTCGGGCGCGGCCCGGCGGCCGCCGAGACCGGAGGCGGGGCGTGGCTGCGCGCCATGCTCGACGCCGAGGCCGCGCTGGCCCGGGCGCTGGCGCGCACCGGGCTGGCCGCACCGGAGCACGCCGAGGCGATCGCGGCCGCCTGCCGGGACCACCCGTTCGACGCCGAGGAGCTGGGCCGCGCCGCGGCCGCCTCGGCCAACCCGGTGGTCCCGCTGGTCAAGGCGGTGACCGCGGCGGTCGGCGGGGACGCGGCCCGGCACGTGCACCAGGGCGCCACCAGCCAGGACATCATGGACACCGCGGCGATGCTGGTGGCCCGCCGGGCCGGTGCGGCGGCCGCCGCCGAGGCCCGCGCGGCCGCCGACGGCCTGGCCGGGCTGGCCGAGCGGCACCGCGGCTCGGTGATGGCCGGCCGGACCCTGCTGCAGCAGGCGCTGCCGACCACCTTCGGCCTGGTCGCCGCAGGCTGGATGGCCGCCCTGGACGACGCCGCGGCGGCGGTGCTCGAGGAGACCGGCGAGCGGGCCCGGGCCCAGTTCGGCGGGGCCGCGGGCACCCTGGCCTCGCTCGGCGACCGCGGCCCCGCGGTCGCCGCCGCCTTCGCCGACGAGCTCGGCCTGGCCCGGCCGCTGCCGCCCTGGCACACCGACCGCGGGCCGGTGGTCTCCGCCGCGGGCGCGCTGGCCCGGCTCAGCGGCGCGGCGGGCAAGGCCGCGGGCGACATCGCGCTGCTCTGCCAGACTGAGGTCGCCGAGGTGGCCGAGGCCGGCGGCGCGGGCGTGGGCGGGTCGTCCACCATGCCGCACAAGCGCAACCCGGTGGCCGCCGTCTCCGCCGCCGCCTGCGCCGAGCAGGCCCCGGGGCTGGCCGCGACGCTGCTCGCCGCGCAGATCCACCAGCCGCACCAGCGCGCCGCGGGCGCCTGGCAGGCCGAGTGGGAGCCGCTGGACCGGCTGCTGCGCAGCACCGGTTCGGCGGTGTCCTGGCTCGCCGAGTCGGTGCGCCGGCTCCGCCCCGACCCGGAGCGGATGCGCCGCAACCTGGAGCTGACCGGCGGCTTCCCGCTGGCCGAGCGGGTCGCCACCGACCTGGCGCCGCAGCTGGGCCGGCTGCCCGCGCACGAGCTGGTGCAGCGGGCGTGCGCCGAGGCCGCCGCCGCCGGCGGCGGGGACCTGGCGGCGGCGCTCACCGCGCACCTGGACGGGCTGCGCACCGGGGAGGAGATCGCCGCCCTCCTCGACCCGGCCGGCTACCTGGGGGCGGCCTCCGCCCTCATCGACGCCGCCCTGGAGCGGCACCGGGCGGTCGGCGCGCGATGAGCGCCGGCGCCCGGGGCCGCGCGTCCGCGCCCCGCGGCGGAGGGCGGTCCGTCCCCGCCCCCCGCCGCGGGGCCGGCCCCGTGTACCCGCCCCCCACCGCAGCGGGCGGGAGCGCCTCCGACTCCCCTGGAGCCGGTCCCGCGCCTCCGGCCCCGGGCAGAGGACGGACCGCCCCGGGCCGGGCCGGCACGCCAGCACCCCGCCGCAGCGGGCGGGGCGTCCCCGCCCCGGGACCGGTCCGAACCCGGGACCTGAGCACCCCTGCGGGGCACGCCCCGCCCGAGCACCCGGAAGGAACCCGATGACCACCGAGATCGACCCGGTCGACGTGCACGCGGTCGTGGACGGACCGGCGGGCGCGCCCGCCGTCGTGCTGGCCGGGTCGCTGGGCAGCACCCTGGACATGTGGGAGCCGCAGGTCGGCCCGCTGCTGGCCGCCGGGCTGCGGGTGATCCGCTACGACCACCGCGGGCACGGGGGCTCCCCGGTGCCGCCCGGCCCCTACCGCATCGCCGGCCTGGGCGCCGACCTGATCCGGCTGCTCGACCGGATCGGCGCCGAGCGGGCCTCGGTCGCCGGGCTGTCGCTGGGCGGGATGGTCGCCATGTGGGCGGCCGCGGCGCACCCGGAGCGGATCGACCGGCTGGCACTGCTGTGCACCTCGGCGCTGCTCGGGCCGCCCGAGGGGTGGACGTCGAGGGCCGGGACGGTGCGCGCCCGGGGCACCGGGGCGGTCGCCGGGGCGGTGGTGGACCGCTGGCTCACCCCGGCCTACGCGGAGCGGCACCCGGACACCGCGGCGCGGATGCGCGCCATGGTCGCCGCCGCCCCCGCCGAGGGGTACGCCGGCTGCTGCGAGGCGATCGCCGCCATGGACCTCCGCCCGGAGCTGCCCGGGATCGGCGCGCCGACCCTGGTCCTGTCCGGCGGGGAGGACCCGGCCACCCCGGTGGAGCACGCGCGCGCCATCGCCGGCCTGATCCCCGGCGCCCGGCTGCAGGTGCTGGACGGCGGGGCGCATCTGGCCTCCTGGGAGTGCGCCGACCAGGTGAACCCGCTGCTGACCGCGCACCTGACCGGGCGTTGACCGGGATGTCCCCGGCTTCCGCAGCCACCGCCCGGAGCACCGGGGAGCCCCCGCGGGGCCGCCGGAGCGCCACCGGGGCGGGCGGTCCCGGACGGGCCGGGCGCGTCCGGGCGGGCGCCCGGCCGGCCCGCTCCCCTCACGGACCAGGTCGGAGCGCCGGTCCGGGAGGGCGGCCGCCGCGCGCACCCGCCGCCCCGCTCCCGGCCGCGACCGCCCGGGGCCGCCGGGGAGCCCCGGTGGGGCCGTCCGGCCGCCGGCGGGACCGGCGGGCCGGCACCGCCCCGGCCGCCGGGCGCGGCCTGCCCGGTCTCCGCCCGGAGCGGCCGGACCGCGCGTACCGCCCGCGCCGCGAGGGGCCCCTTCCGGCCCGCCGGGGCCGGCCGCGCGCACGCCGGGCGCCCGCTCGCGGGTCGCGGGCGCCCCGGCCGCCGGCACCGCCCTGCCGGGGCGGCCCCGCGCGGCCCGCGGCCCGGCGTCCGCCGGCCCGCGCGCTTCCCGTCCGGGGCGCGCCCGCCCCTTCCGACCGCTCGACCGCCTTGGAGGACCGATGACCGCAGACCGACCGCACGCCCCCGACTCCGCCGACCGCGACCGCCGCGAAGCGGGCATGAAGGTCCGCCGGGAGGTGCTCGGCGACGCCCACGTCGACCGGGCGACCGCGTCCGCCACCGACTTCACCGCCCCCTTCCAGGACTTCATCACCCGCTACGCCTGGGGCGAGATCTGGACCGGCGGCACCCTGGACCGGCGCACCCGCAGCTGCATGGTGCTGACCGCGATGGTGGCCCAGGGCCACTGGGACGAGCTGGCCATGCACGTCCGCGCCGCCAAGCGCAACGGCCTGACCGACGCGGAGATCCGCGAGGTGTTCCTCCAGGCCGCGGTCTACTGCGGGGTGCCCGCGGCGAACAAGGCGTTCGCCGTCGCCCGCGGCGTCCTCGCCGAAGAGACCGACTGACCCCCGACCACCGCCCCCTGCCCCACGAGACCGAGGCTCCCCATGCGCACCACCGTCGGCATCATCGGCGCCGGACCGGCCGGCCTGTTCCTCTCCCACCTGCTGCACCTGCGCGGCATCGACTCCGTCGTGCTGGAGCGGCGCGGCCGCGACCACTGCGAGGGCCGGCAGCGCGCCGGAGTGGTCGAGCACGGGCCCGCGGCCGCGCTGCGCGCCGCGGGCGTCGGCGACCGGCTGGAGCGCGAGGGGTTCGTGCACGAGGGGATCGAGCTGCGCTTCGGCGGGCGCGGGCACCGCATCGACTTCCGCGAGCTCACCGGCCGCGACGTGGTGCTCTACGCCCAGACCGAGATCGTCAAGGACCTCATCGCCCGGCGGCTGGCGGACGGCGGCGACCTGCGCTTCGGGGCGGAGGCCACCGTGATCGAGGACATCGCGGAGGACGGCGCCGCCCGGCCGCGGATCCGGTTCACCCGGGGCGGCCGCGAGGAGGTGCTGGAGTGCGAGCACGTGGTGGCCTGCGACGGCTTCCACGGCATCGGGCGCGCCGCGCTGCCCGCGGACCGGGTGCGCACCTTCGCCAAGACCTACCCGTTCAGCTGGCTGGGCATCCTGGCCGACGCCGCGCCCGCCTGCGAGGAGCTGGTCTACGCCCGGCACGACCGCGGCTTCGCGCTGTACAGCATGCGCTCGGACAAGGTCAGCCGGCTCTACCTGCAGGTGCCCAACGGGACCGACCCGGCGGACTGGACGCACGAGCGGATCTGGGCGGAGCTGGACGCCCGGCTGGCCCTGGACGGCGCGGACGCGCGGCCCAACCGCGGCCCGATCACCGACGTGGGCGTCACCCCGATGCGCAGCTTCGTCACCGAGCCGATGCAGCACGGGCGGCTGCTGCTGGCCGGCGACGCCGCGCACATCGTCCCGCCGACCGGGGCCAAGGGCCTCAACCTGGCGCTGCACGACGTCATCCTGCTCGCCGAGGCGCTGGACGCCTGGCACGGCGGCGACCGGGGCCCGCTGGAGGGCTACTCCGAGACGGCGCTGCGCCGGGTGTGGCGGGCCGAGCACTTCTCCTACTGGATGACGACGCTGCTCCACCCCGACCCGGAGGCCTCCCCGTTCGAGGCCCGGCTGCAGCTCTCCCACCTGGAGCACATCGCCGGCTCCCGGGCGGCGGCCGGCTCGCTCGCGGAGAACTACACCGGCATCCCCCTGCTGTGACCCGCGGGCCGACCCGGCCTCCGGGCCCGGCCCGCGCGGCCGCCCCCGCTCCCGCCGGACGCCCCGCGGGCCCGGGGGCGGTCCCGTTCGATCCCCGCGGCGCGGGGTACCTCCGGTTCCGGGCGCGCCGCTGCGGCCTCCGGGGCCCGGCGGACCGGCGCGGCGGCATGCCCCGCACCACCCCGAACCGGACTGATCCACCAGTCAGCAAGAGCGCAACCGATCCAGTGAATATCCTGTTCACAGCGGACATTGATATCCCCGAGGCGGGGCTGTCGTTGCGATTATCGCCATTCAACTGATACCGTCGCCGACCGTGAGCGAGACGAGCGACCCCCTGGAGGGCCTGCATGCGCGGGTCCGCGACGTGATCCGCCGCTCCGGGCGCCCGCAGCGGGAGTTCGCCGCCGCGATCGACCTGGAGCCCTCCAAGCTGTCCAAGTCCCTCAACGGCACCCGGCGCTTCTCCGCCGAGGAGCTGGTCCGGATCGCCGACACCGCCGGCGTCACGGTCAACTGGCTGATCAACGGCTCCGAGGACGGCCGCGCCAGCGCCGTCTCGGCCGACCCCGGCAGCGCGGTGCCCTCCGGGCCGCCGCCGGACGCCGCCGAGGACGGCCGGGCCGCGCGCGAGCACGGCCGGCGCCGGCAGATCACCGACGCCGCCTGGCGGCTGATCGCCGAGCGCGGCTACCACTCGGTGCGCATCGCCGACATCGCCGAGGCCTGCGGCACCTCCAGCGCCGCCATCCACTACCACTTCCCCACCCTGCGCGACCTGCTCGACGAGACCCTGCGCTCCTCGGTCAAGCAGGCCTTCGACCGCCAGGTCGCCGCGCTGCACGGGATCGCCGACGCCCGGGAGCGGCTGCACCGGCTGATCGACCTGCAGCTGCCCGCCCCGGGCCACCTGGCCCTGGAGTGGTCGATCTGGCTGCAGGTGTGGACCGAGAGCACGCTCCACCCGGAGCTGCGCGACCTGCACGCCGCCTCCTACCAGCGCTGGCACGACACCATCGCGCGGACGCTGCGGGACGGCGCCGCCGCCGGGGTGTTCCGCGCGGAGCTGGACGCCGAGGCGATGACCGTCCGGCTGACCGCCCTCATCGACGGCCTGGGCATCCAGGTCCTCACCGGGCGCCCCGGGCGGACCGCGGAGCGGATGCGCACCGTGCTGACCGACTTCGTCGCCACCCAGATCGAGGCCCCCGGCGCGGCCGAGCAGGCCGCACCCGGGGACCGGACCGGCCCGGATCCGGCCCCGGAGCCGGCCGCGGAGGACCGGGCCGGCACCGACCAGACCGAACCGCGCACCGGCCCGCCCGCCGGTGCCGCGGCCGACCCGAGGAACGGGGAGAAGCCGTGAACGAGACCATGAACACCGAGGTCATCCTGACCGCCGCGCTCACCGGCGCCGGGGACACCGTGGGCCGCAGCCCGCACGTCCCGGTGACGCCGGCGCAGATCGCCGCCTCGGCGGTGGAGGCCGCCGAGGCCGGTGCGAGCGCGGTGCACATCCACGTCCGCGACCCGGAGACCGGCGCCCCCTCCCGGGACAACGCCCTCTACCGGGAGGTCGTGGAGCGGATCAAGGAGACCGGCACCGACATCGTCATCAACCTCACCGCCGGGATGGGCGGCGACCTGGAGATCGGGACGGACGACCCGTTCGCCTTCGGCGCCGGCACCGACCTGGTCAGCGGGCTGGACCGGCTGCCGCACGTGGAGGAGCTGCTGCCGGACATCTGCACGCTGGACTGCGGCAGCCTCAACTTCGGCGACGGCAGCGGCGTCTACATCTCCACCCCGGACATGCTGCGCGCCGGCGCCAAGCGCATCCAGGAGCTGGGCGTCCGCCCGGAGCTGGAGATCTTCGACACCGGCCACCTGTGGTTCGCCAAGCAGATGCACGCCGAGGGCCTGATCGACGACCCGAGCATGTTCCAGCTGTGCACCGGCATCCCCTACGGTGCGCCGGCCGACCCCGGGGTGCTGCAGTCCATGGTCCGGCTGCTGCCGGCCGGCGCCGAGTGGGCCAGCTTCGCCATCGGCCGGATGCAGATGCCCTGGGTGGCCCAGTCGGTGCTGCTCGGCGGGCACGCCCGGGTCGGCCTGGAGGACAACCTCTACCTGAGCCGCGGGGTCAAGGCCACCAACGGCCAGCTGGTGGAGAAGGCCCGCGGCATCATCGAGGCGCTCGGCGCCCGGGTGGTCTCCCCCGACGAGGCCCGCGCCAAGCTCAAGCTGCGCAGCGCCCGCTAGTTCGTCGACGGGAAAGGGGCGGCGGCCGCAGAAGAACCCCGCCCCCGCCCCGCCCCCGCGATGGTCTTGATGTTGCGGGGGTGTCAGAGCGCTCTGTCACCCCCGCAACGTCAAGATCATCGCCCTGGGGGCGGGAATCTCCCGTCAACGATCCAGACCGCCGGCGGAGGACCCGTCCCGGGGGCTCCGGCGCTTCCCGCCCCGGCCGTCCTCGGGGCGGGAAGCGCCGGGGCCACCGGGCCGCGGGAACGGGCCCGCCCGCGCTCCGCCCCCGGGGAGCGGCCGGCCGGGGGCGCCCCGGCGGACCCGCCGGGGCGCGGTGCCGCGCCGCCCGCCTCCCCGCTCTTCCCTGCGCCCCTCCCCGCCCCCTGCTCCCCCCGCCATCCAACTCTCCGCCCCGCGCACTAGTGAAGGAACCATTCGCATGCCCGAACAGAGCAGCCCCGCGGCCCCGACCGCCCCCGGCGACGTGCGCACCGTGGCGTGCATCGGCGCCGGCGTCATCGGCGGCGGCTGGGTCGCCCACTTCCTGGCCCGCGGCTACGACGTGGTCGCCTGGGACCCGGCCCCCGACGCCGAGGAGCGGCTGCGCGCCCTGGTGGACGCGGCCTGGCCCGCGCTGGAGCGGCTCGGCCTGGCCGAGGGCGCCTCGACCGACCGGCTGCGCGTCGCCGCCACGCTCGCCGAGGCGGTGGCCGGCGCCGACTTCGTCCAGGAGAGCGCCCCGGAGCGGCTGGACCTCAAGCGCGACCTGCTCGCCGAGATCGACGAGGCCGCCCCCGCCGGGGTCGTGGTGGGCTCCTCCACCTCCGGCTACTCGATGACCGACATGCAGGTGAAGGCGGCCCGGCCGGAGCGGCTGGTGGTCGGCCACCCGTTCAACCCGCCCTACCTGGTGCCGCTGGTGGAGGTGGTGGGCGGCGAGTCCACCGGGGACTGGGCGGTCTCCTGGGCCGCGGAGTTCTACCGGGCCGCGGGCAAGGAGGTCATCGAGATGGACCGGGAGCTGCCCGGGTTCATCGGCAACCGGATCCAGGAGGCCGCCTGGCGCGAGGCGCTGCACATGGTGGCCAACGGCGAGGCCACGGTGGAGCAGATCGACCGCTCGATGACCGCCGGCATGGGGCTGCGCTGGGCCTTCTTCGGCCCCTGCCTCACCTTCCACCTGGCCGGCGGCGAGGGCGGCATGGCGCACATGCTCGACCATTTCGGTCCGTCCCTGAAGTCGCCCTGGACGCGACTGGAAGCGCCCGAGTTGACCCGGGAGCTCCGCGACGCGATGGTCGCGGGCACCGACGAGGTGGTCGCCGGCCGGTCCGCCGCCGAGCTGATCGAGCAGCGCGACCGCCGGATGATCGCGGTGATGCGGGCGCTGGCCGAGGTCGAGGCCGAAGAGGCGGCGCAGGCCGCGCGCGAAGGCGGGCGGGGCTGATGGCCGAGGTGTTCCGGCAGCGGGTGCTGCCCGAGTGGATCGACTACAACGGCCACCTCAGCGAGGCCTACTACGTGCTGGTCTTCGGTTTCGCCACGGACGCGCTGATGGAGCGGGTCGGCCTGGGCGCCGGCTACCGGGAGGCCACCGGCAACTCGCTCTACACCGTGGAGGCGCACGTGCGCTATCTGCGCGAGGTGCCGCCCGGCGCCGAGCTGGAGGTGTCCACGGTGGTGGTGGAGGCCGGCGCCAAGAAGGTGCGGCTCTGCCACGAGATGCGGCTGGACGGGACCGTGCGCGCCACCGAGGAGGTCATGGCGCTCCACGTCGACCAGGAGCAGGGGCGCAGCACGCCGTTCCCGGCCGAGGCCGCCGAGCGGCTCGCCGAGCTGACCGGGCCGGCCCCGGACTACGCCGGCCGGGCGATCGGCTGACGGCCCTCTCCGCCGCTGAGCCCGCCCCGGAATCGGGGCGGGCTTTTATCATATGGAAAGGATTTTGGGAATAGGGATTCGGTCCTGACTTTTCGCGAACAGGATCACTGCACCGTTTACCAAGTCCCCTTGCCAGGAATACACTCCGAGGCGTAACCGCACCCCCCAGTCGCGAAGCGGAGCAGGACGCCGATGGCCGGACTCGACCCACCGGAATTCCTGAAGAGGACCGGTCAGAAGTACCGGGAGCCGCCCGAGATCGACATGTCCCGCCCCTCCATCGCGCGGGTCTACTCCTATTACCTGGGCGGCAAGGACCATTTCGAGGTCGACCGGGAGATGGCCAACTACGCCGAGGGCGTCGTCCCCGGCGTCACCGACCTGGCCCTGGGCAACCGGGCGTTCGTCCAGCGGGCCACCCGCCACCTCACCGCCGAGGCCGGGCTGGAGCAGTTCGTGGACATCGGCTCCGGGCTGCCCTCCGACGGCAACGTGCACGAGATCGTCCGCAAGACCCTGCAGGAGCGGGGCCGCAGCGCCGGCGCCCCGCACGAGGCCCGGGTCGTCTACGTGGACAGCGACCCGATGGTGCTGGCGCACGGGCGCGCGCTGCTCGCCGACGACCGGAGCGTCACCGTGGTCCGGGCCGACCTGACCGAACCGGACGACGTGCTGGCCCAGGCGGCTGCCACCGGCCTGATCGACATCGAGCGGCCGGTCGGGCTGATCCTCGGCGGGATCCTGCACCACCTGCAGGACGACGAGGACCCGGCGGGCTGCACCCGGCGGCTGCTGGACGCGCTGGCCCCCGGCAGCCACGTCGCCGTCAGCCACTTCTGCCGCCCCGACGCCTCCCGGGCGCCGCGGAGCGCGGAGCGCGCCGCGGCGCTGGAGCGGGCCTTCCTGGAGCGGCTGGGCACCGGCCGGTGGCGCACCGAGGCGGAGATCGCCGGCTACTTCCACGACTGGACCGTGCTCCCGCCCGGCCTGGTCCCGCTGAACGACTGGCGCCCCCAGGCCAGGGACGGCCTGAGGGCGGGGGGGTACAGCATGCCGGTGCGCAACCGGGCGATCATCGTCGGCGGGATCGCCCGCAAGCCCTGATCCCGGGCGCGCCCCGGGGCCCGGGGGCTCGGGAGGCGTCAGACGCCGAAGGCCTCGGCCATCTCGTCCAGCACCGCGTTCGCGCCCTGCAGGCTGACCGAGCTCACCCAGACGCTGTCGTCGACCTCGTGCTTCTCCCCCTCCAGCTGGTCCCAGAGCGGGTTGCCGGTGAACTCCTTCGCCTTGTCGGCCGAGTCGCCGGTGCCGTCGTCCCAGGTGGAGACGTAGATGTGGTCCGCGTCCAGGTCGAGGATCTCCTCCGGGCCGAGCGGCACCATGATGTCGCCCTCGGGCGGCTTCGGCGCGTCCTCGGGCAGGGGCAGGCCCACGTCGGACTGGACGATGCCGGGGAAGGACTCGGGCCCGTACAGCCGGACCGTGGGCTCCCCGGCGAAGCGGGCCAGCGTCATGGTGGGGGCCTCGCCGCCGTTGGCCTCGGCGATGTCCTCGCCGAGGTCGGCGGCGCGCTGCTCGTACTCCTCGATCTGCTGCTCGGCGAGGTCGGCCTTGCCCACCGCCTCGCCCACCATGAGGTGGTTCTCCTTCCAGGTGGCCCCGGTGGTCTCGGAGAAGACCGTCGGCGCGATCTCGGCCAGCTGGTCGTAGACGTCCTCGTGGCGGACCTTGGCGGAGAGGATCAGGTCCGGCTGGAGCTCGGCGATCTTGGCCAGGTCGGGCGCCTCCAGGCTGCCCACCACCTCGGCGTCGCCGGCGTAGGTCTCCCCCTCCTCGCCCAGGTAGTCGCGGAGGCCGCCGCCGTCGGAGTAGTCGGTGCGGCCGATCACGTTCATCTCCAGCGCGATCGCGGAGTCGAGGTAGCTGGTGTCCAGCACCACCACGGTGGACGGCTCGGACTCGATGGCCGTCTCGCCCATGGCGTGCTCGACCGTCATCGGGTAGCCGGCGCCCGCCGGCTCGCCGGCCGCCTCCTCGCCGCCCCCGCCGCAGGCGGCGGTCAGCAGGAGGGCGCCGGCTGCGGTGGCCGCCCCGATCAGGGACGTCGCGGACCTGCGGACTGGAGTGGGGGACATCGCCGACCTCTTATGGTTTAGGTTTGTCTTGCCTAAGCGGGCACTCGCCCACGATCAGGCAGTATGCGGATATACGCGGCATTTGTCCAGTACGGTGACCTGGACCTCCCCGCCGCTCCGCACGCCCCCGCCCCGCAGAGGAGTCCGCCCCCGTGACACCGACCGCCCCGGCCGCGCCGGGCGCGCCCCCGCTCGGCGGCGCGCCCGCCTTCGGCGCCGCCGCCCGCTCCCGCCGCCTGGCCGGCCTGGCGGTGCTGCTCGTCCTGCTCGCGCTCTGCACCGCCGCGAGCGTGCTGATCGGCGGCCGCGCCCTGGCCCCGGCCGAGGTCTGGCGGGTGCTGCTCGCCCCGGACGGCGGCGAGGCCGACGCCATCGTGTGGGCGCTGCGGCTGCCCCGCACCGGCCTGGGCATCGCCGTCGGCGCCGCCCTGGGCGCGGCCGGGGTGCTGATGCAGAGCCACACCCGCAACCCGATCGCCGACCCGTCCCTGCTCGGCGTCGCCTACGGGGCCGCGCTCGGCGTGGTGCTGGGCGTCTTCCTGTTCGGCATGACCGACCTGGCCTCCTACATCTGGCTCGCCATCGCCGGCGCGGTGGTCGCAGCGGCGGCGGTGTTCGCGGTCGCCTCCGGCGGCTCCGGCGGGCCGACACCGGTCACCCTGGTGCTGGCCGGTGCGGCGATGTCCGCCCTGCTCGCCGGGGTGACCTCGGCGATCGTCCTGCTCGACCAGGCCAGCCTGGAGGTGTACCGGTTCTGGCGGATCGGCGCGCTGGGCGGGCGGCCGGTGGAGGTGCTCTGGCAGGTGCTGCCGTTCATCGCGGCCGGGCTGGTACTGGCCGCGGCCAACGCCCCGGGGCTGAACGCGCTCGCCCTCGGCGACGACGTGGCCACCGCCCTGGGACGGCGGGTGCGCCGCGTCCGCGCCCTCGGCGTCGCCGGCATCGCCCTGCTCACCGGGGCGGCGGTGGCCGCCGCCGGCCCGATCGGCTTCCTCGGGCTGGCCGCACCGCACCTGGCCCGCGCGCTCGCCGGGCACGACCACCGGTGGACCGTGCCCTACGCCGCGCTCTCCGGCGCCTGCATCATCCTGGTGGCCGACGTCATCGGGCGGGTGGTCCGCGGCAGCGGCGAGGTGGAGGTCGGCATCGTGCTGGCCGTGCTCGGCGGCCCGTTCTTCATCGCGCTGATCCGCCGGGGACGGCAGGTCGCCGCCTGATGCCTCCGCCGAGCCGCGAGACGGCCCCCGGGCGGAGCGCCGGCCCGCCCGCGGGCCGGGGCGGTGGCCGCCCGGCGCCGCCCGCCCCCGGCGCGCCTCCGGTCGCACAGCGCCGACCGGCACGGCACCCGCCGGGGAGCCCTCTCCCCGCCCGCCCGACCGAACCCGGAGGACCGACCGCCCCATGACGCCCCGCTCCGCCGCCCCCGAGAGCGGCGAATACGCCCCGCCCGGCCGCAGGGTGCTGCGGCTCGGCCCCGCCTCGTGGGCCTGGCGGCCGCGCGCGGCCGCGGTCTCCGTCCTCGCCGCGGGGCTGCTGCTGGCGCTGTTCGCCCGCGCCCTGGTCGCCTTCGACGACTACCCGATGGGGATCGCCGAAGTGGTCCGGGTACTGCTCGGCGGAGGCGACGACGGGCAGCACTTCATCGTGTTCGAGCTGCGCATGCCGCGCGCCCTGACCGGCGCGCTGGTCGGCGCGGCGCTCGGGCTCTCCGGCGCGCTGCTCCAGGGCATCGCGCGCAACCCGCTGGCCAGCCCGGACACCCTGGGCATCGGCTGGGGCGCCTCGGTGGGGGCGGTCGCGGTGATCGTGGTCGGCGGCAGCGCCGGCGGGGTCAGCGGGGCCGCCGCGCAGTTCGGCGTCCCGGCGGGCGCGGTGGCCGGCGGCCTGGCCGCCGCGTTCGCCGTCTTCTCCCTGGCCTGGCGGGCCGGGGTGCAGAGCGGCCGGCTCCTGCTCATCGGCGTCGCCGTCTCCCTGGTCTGCTCCAACCTGGTCTACTGGGCGATGACCTGGAGCGACGTCCAGGACGCCGCCCGCGCGCAGACCTGGGTCACCGGCAGCCTGCACGCCGCCGACTGGGAGCGGGTCGGCGCCGCCGCGGCCGCGCTGGCGGTGCTGCTGCCGGCCGCGCTGATCGCCGCGCGCACCGTCGGCGCGCTCGGGCTGGGCGACGACACCGCCCTGGGACTCGGGGTCCGGGTCGATCGCGCCCGCGCCGGGCTGCTGTTCTGCGCCGCCCTGCTGGTCTGCGCGGCCACCGCGGCGGCCGGGCCGATCAACTTCGTCGCGCTGGCCGCGCCGCAGATCGCGCTGCGGCTCTGCCGCTCCCCGGAGCCCCCGGTACTGGCCTCGGCGCTGCTCGGCGGGGCGCTCACCCTCGGCGCCGACCAGCTGGCCGCCGGGCTGTTCCCGATCCAGCTGCCGGTGGGCGTCTTCACCTCGGTGCTGGGCGCCCCGTTCCTCATGTACCTCATCATCGTCCGGCACCGGGAGGCCCGCCTGTGACGTCCGACTCCCCCACCCCGGCCCCGGCGGAGGGCGCCCGGCTCCGCGCCGAGCGGGCCACCCTCGGCTACGGCGACGCGGTCATCGCGCGCGACCTCGACTTCGCGCTCGCCGACGGCGCGGTGACCGCCGTCATCGGGCCCAACGGCTGCGGCAAGTCCACCCTGCTGCGCGCGCTCGGCCGGCTGCTGCGGCCGAGCTCCGGGCAGGTGCTCCTGGACGGCCGGCCGGTCGGCTCGCTGCCCCCGCGCGAGGTGGCGCAGACCGTCGCGGTGCTCCCCCAGGCGCCGCAGGCCCCGCCCGGGCTGACCGTGGCCGACCTGGTGTCGCGCGGCCGCCACCCGCACCAGAGCTGGTACCGCCGCTGGTCCGCCGAGGACGCCGCGGCCATCGCCGACGCGCTGCGGATGACCGGCATGCTGGAGCTGGCCGAGCGCCCGCTGGAGCGGCTCTCCGGCGGCCAGCGGCAGCGCGCCTGGATCTCCATGGCGCTGGCGCAGGGCACCGACCTGCTGCTGCTGGACGAGCCCACCACCTACCTCGACCTGGCCCACCAGATCGAGGTGCTGGAGCTGGTGCGCGAGCTCAACGTCCGGCACGGCCGCACCGTGCTGATGGTGCTGCACGACCTCAACCTCGCGGCGCGCTACAGCGACCTGATGGTCGCGATGCACTCCGGGGAGATCCGCGCCTGCGGCCCGCCCGCCGAGGTGCTCACCCCCGAGCTGGTCGCCGGCGTCTTCGGGCTGGACTCCCGGATCGTTCCCGACCCGGTCACCGGCGGCCCACTGGTCGTCCCGATCGGCGTCCTCCCCGCCGACCGGGTGTGACGCCCCGCCGCCGCCCGGCGCCGCGGTCTTCCCCGCGGCGCCGGGCGGAAATGCGGGCAAAGCGAAATGCCCTCCCGTCTCGAGAGGGCCTTTCGCCGATCCCGGCGGACGCTCAAACTGCCCGAACTGCGGCACAGCTCTGTTTCCCTGCTCTCGGACGACGGCATGCCGCTGGACGAGATCGCCCTCCTGGTGGGCCAGAGCGGCACTCAGGTCGCAGAGGAGGTCGATCGCAAGCGGATCCGGCCCGTCATTCAGATCGGCACCGCAGCGATGGATCGGATCTTCTCAAGGGCCGACCAGGGAAGATAAGTACTCACTTCGATACCCGGCAACGCACAAGGGCCGCCTTCCCTTGACGGAAGGCGACCCTTGGCCGCTTCTATGAAGTTCTGGAGATGCTCCCGCGATTGGACTCGAACCAATAACCTGCCGGTTAACAGCCGGCTGCTCTGCCGATTGAGCTACGCGGGATGGTGTTCCCTGCCGCCTCCGGGGGTGTCCCCCTCGGCGACAGGTAATACTCTAGCGCACGCCGGAGCGTGCTCGTGACACCTTTTCCGGGAGGCCCCGGGCGCCCGCCTCACCGTCGGCGGACCGCCCTGCGGGTAACGTCGGACACGACAGCGGTACCGACGCCAAGGGGGACGCATGCGCTATCGGATCACCTTCATCGCCGGCCTGGCGATCGGCTACGTCCTCGGGGCCAAGGCCGGCCGGGGCCGCTACGAGCAGATCGCGGGCACCGCCCGGAAGATCGCGCGCAACCCCGCGGTGCAGGACGCGGCGAGCGCCGTCGGCTCCCAGGTGGCGGGCGCGGGCCGGGCGGTCTACGGCAAGGTGGAGGAGCGGCTCCCGGTCACCTCGGTCCGGGACTTCCTCGCCCGCCCCACCCGGGAGGAGGATGAGCACCTGGACCAGGAGGCGCCGGCGGCCGTCCCGCCCCAGGACTCCCGGATCTGACGGCACAGGCGGCGGGGCCGGAGCGGTACGGCCCCGCCCGCCGGCGGAGGCCCGGCCCCCTCCGGCCGGCGCCGGCGTTCTAGAGTGGCCGCATGAGCCGTTTCCGCCGCACCTCCCTTCCCCCAGAGGTCCGATCCGGCCTGCGGCTGGAGCGGGGGGAGCGGGTCCTCGCCCACGCCGCCGGGGGCGGCGGCGTGCTCGTCGCCACGACCGGTGCGCTGCACCTGCCCGGCGGGCACCGGGTGCCCTGGGACCGGATCGACCGCGCCCGCTGGGACGAGGAGGGGCTCCGCTTCACCGAGGAGGGCTCCGGTGAGCGCGCCTTCCCGGTGGCCGAGCCGGGGCGCCTGCCCGAGGTGGTCCACGAGCGGGTGACCGCGACCATCGTGGCCGCCCGGCACGTGCCGCTGCCCGGTGCCGGCGGCGCCGGGTTCCGGCTGGTGGCCCGGCGGCCCCCGGGCGGATCCCGGATCGACTGGCGGATCCACCTGGACGAGGGCGTCGACCCCGGCGATCCCGGGGTCCGCACCGCGGCCGAGCGCGCACTGGCCCTGATCCGCGAGCAGACCGGGATCTGACCGCGGCGCATGAGACCGCCCGCCCCTCCGATCCCGTTCGGTCCGCGGCCGAAGCCGGACGATTCGCTGTTTTCCACCGCCCCTGGGGACATTCCGTGTCCGAGTACCTCTACCGTGGTGATCGAGCCGGTCCTTGTCCGCTCTCCCGCCGGCAGTGGACCCCGCGGCCGTACGGCCCCTGAAAGTATCTCGGCCTGTGGGCGCTGACGACCGGCACCGCAGTCCCCGAAGCGTCGACGACAGGAGAACCATGGGGTCCCCTAACCCGCCCGTTCCTCCCCCCGGCCCCTCCGACCCCTACCGCGCCCCCAACACGGGCGCGGCGCCCGGCCCCCAGGGCGCACCCGGAACCCCTCCGGGCGTTCCCGGCGGGCACCCCGCGCCCGGGGCGCCGGGCTCGGCGGGCATGCCCCCGAACCGGCCGACCCCTCCGGGCGGCCTCGGCGGCCCCGCAGGCGGCCCGACCGGCCCCGGCGCCCCGAGCGGCCCCGGCGGTCCGGTCGGCCCCGGAGGGCCCGGCGGCCCGAAGCAGCCCTGGCCCCCGTCCGGGGCGCCGTCCCCGTCCTCCTCGAGCTCCGGCGGCAAGCGGCCCACCGGCCTGATCGTCGCGCTCGTCGTGGTGCTCGTCCTCGCCCTCGGCGGGGCCGGCGCCTCGGTCTGGCTCTACCTGGGCAAGACCAGCGCCGAGGAGGAGCTCGCGGCCTCCGAGGACGACGCCGCGGGCCTCCGCGAGCAGCTCGGCATCACCGAGGACGAGCAGGCGGCGCAGGAGCAGGAGGCCCAGGAGGCCTACGAGGCCGCCGACCTGCCCGGCCTGCTCAACGAGGTGGAGACCCTCAGCGACGACCTGGACGGCTCGATGAAGGACTTCGCCGAGGCCTCCACCAAGGACGGCGCCAGCGTGGACCAGATCGAGACGCTCTTCGCCGACATGTACGACTGCATGGGCGCCCGCGAGGAGTACAACATGAGCGCCGCCGAGCACGCCGCGCTCCTCGGCGACGACCTCCCGGAGTACCTCTCCGAGAGCGAGTACCCCTGCGGCCGCGACTTCTGGGGCGTGTGACCCGCCCCGCGAACGGACCGCTGGAAGGGGCCCCGCCTCCGGGGCCCCTTCCCCGTTCCCCCGCCCGCACCGGCCGGCGCCCCGGGGAGGGCGCGGTCAGCCCCGGGGGCGCAGGCCGGCGGCGAGGGCCTCGGCCAGGTGGACCGCGGTGCGGCCGGTCTCCTGGCCGATCTGGGTGCGGCAGCTGAAGCCGTCCGCGATCACCAGGTCGCCGGGGCCGGCCGCGCGCACCGCCGGGAGCAGCACCCGCTCGCCGATCGCCCGGGACACCTCGTAGTGCCCGTCCTCGAAACCGAAGTTCCCGGCCAGGCCGCAGCAGCCCGAGTCCGGCAGGTCCACCTCGATCCCGGCCCGCTCCATGAGCTCCCGGTCCGCGTCGAAGCCGAGCACCGCGTGCTGGTGGCAGTGGACCTGCCCGACCGCGCGGGCCCGCACCCGCGGCGGCTCCCAGTCCGGGGCGTGCTCGCGGAGGAAGCCGGCCAGGGTGTGCACCGCGGCGGCGGTGCGCTCGCTCTCCTCCCCCGGGACCAGCTCCAGCAGGTCGGACTTGAGCGCCGCGGTGCAGCTCGGCTCCGCGCCCACCACCGGCAGCCCGGCCGCGGTCAGCGGCGCCAGCGCGCGCAGGGCGCGCCGCGCCACCGCGCGCGCCACCCCCAGCTGGCCGGTGGAGACCCAGGTCAGGCCGCAGCAGACCGGCCCCTTGGGCAGCACCACCCGGAACCCGGCGTCCTCCAGCACCCGCACCGCCGAGACGAGCACCCCCGGCTGCATCCGGTCGCCGAAGGTGTCCGGCCACAGCACCACCCCGCCCCGGTGGCCCGGGGCCGGCGGGTGCCGCCGGAACCAGCGCCGGAACGTGGTCCGGGAGAACTCCGGCAGCGACCGCTCCGGGGCGATCCCGGCGAGCCGCTTGACCGCGCCGGCCACCGGCGCCGCCCGCCCGGCCCGGTTCACCTCCGCCGGGGCCAGGCCGGCCAGCCGCGCCCACACCGGCAGCCACCCCATCGAGTAGTGCGCGGCCGGGCGCACCCGGCCCTTGTAGTGGTGGTGCAGGAACTCCGCCTTGTAGGCCGCCATGTCCACGTCGACCGGGCAGTCGCTGAGGCACCCTTTGCAGGACAGGCAGAGGTCGAGGCCGTCGCGGACCTCCTCGGAGCGCCACCCGTCGGTGATCACCTCGCCGTTGAGCATCTCGAAGAGCAGCCGGGCCCGCCCCCGGGTGGAGTGCTTCTCCTCCCCGGTCGCCATGTAGCTGGGGCACATCACGCCGGGCCCGGAGTGCCGGCGGCACTTGCCCACGCCCGAGCAGCGGCGCAGCGCCTTGGCGAAGTCCCCGCCGTCCGCGCCGTGCGCGAGGACGGTCAGCGGGGGCCGCCCGGAGGCGGCGACGCGCAGGTCGGCGTCGAGCGGGCGCGGGTGCACCACCGCGCCCGGGTTCATCAGCCCGCGCGGGTCCCACACCGCCTTGAACGCCTCGAACGCCCGGATCAGCTCCGGCCGGTACATCCGGGGCAGCAGCTCCGAGCGGGCCTGGCCGTCGCCGTGCTCGCCGGAGACCGACCCGCCGTGCTCGGCCACCAGGTCGGCGGCGTCCTCCAGGAACGCGCGGTACCCGCGCCGCCCCTCGGCCGTGCCCAGCTCGAAGTCGATCCGCACGTGCAGGCAGCCCTCGCCGAAGTGGCCGTAGGCGACGCCGTCCCGGCCGTGCCGGTCCAGCAGCCGGTCGAAGCCGCGCAGGTAGGAGCCGAGCCGCTCGGGCGGGACCGCGGCGTCCTCCCAGCCCGACCAGGCCTCCCGGCCGTCCGCGGTGCGCGAGGTCAGCCCGGCGCCCTCCTCCCGGATCCGCCACAGCGCCCTGGTGTGCGCCGGGTCGGTGACCACGGCCGAGCCGGTCGGCCGGGCCCCGGCGGAGAGCGCGCGCACCATCGCCCCGCCCGCGGCCGCCGCGCCGGCCGGGTCCTCCCCGGCCACCTCCACCATCAGCCAGGCCCGCCCGTCGGGGAGGGAGACCCCGGAGCGGGCCCCGGGCCGGTCCAGCCCGGCGACCAGGCGCTCGTTGAGCCCCTCCACGGTGAGCGGGCCGTGCTCCAGCAGCTCGGGCACCGCGTCGGCGGCGGCCGGGGCGTCGGGGTAGCCGAGCACCACCAGCGCCCGCGCCGGCGGCACCGGGACCAGCCGGACGGTGGCGCCGAGCACCGTCACGCAGCCGCCCTCGGTCCCGGTGAGCGCCCGGGCGACGTGCCCGCCGTGCTCCGGGAGCAGCCGGTCCAGCCCGTAGCCGGAGACCCGGCGGGAGAGCCGCGGCATGCCGGTGCGCAGCTCGCCCATGGACGCGTCGACCAGGTCGCGCAGGGCCGAATAGACCTGCCCCCGGCGGCCGGGGCGGGCCGCCTCCCGGTCGAACTCCTCCCGCGAGGTGCGGCCCACCGTCATCCGGGTGCCGTCGTGCAGCAGCACGTCCAGCTCCTCGACGTTGTCCGCGGTGGTCCCCCAGGCCACCGAGTGCGAGCCGCAGGCGTTGTTGCCGATCATGCCGCCGAGCGTGCAGCGGCTGTGCGTGGAGGGGTCGGGGCCGAAGGTCAGGCCGTGCGGGGCGGCCGCGGCGCGCAGCGCGTCCAGCACCGCGCCGGGCTGCACCCGGGCGGTGCGCGCGCCGGGGTCGACCTCCTCGACGGCGGTGAGGTGCCGGGAGGCGTCCAGGACCAGGCCGGGGCCGATGGAGTTGCCGGCGATGCTGGTGCCGCCCCCGCGCGGGGTGAGCGGCACCCCGTAGGCGTCGCAGGCGGCGACGGCGGCGATCACGTCGTCGACGGTGCGCGGGAGGACCACGCCCAGCGGGACGTGCCGGTAGTTGGAGGCGTCGGCGGTGTACAGGGCTCGTGCTCCGGCATCGAAGGCGACCTCGCCGGAGACCTCGGCGCGCAGAGCACGCTCGAAGCCCGCGGTGTCGACGTCGCCGAGTGCCGCTGGGGTACGCGGATCGGCCATGCCCACCAGCGTGGCGCGCCGTGACGGGAGTGACAACCGCGCCCCGCGGCCCACCTGACGGAAGGTGTCGGGAATCCGCCGCAGACTGGCGGGCATGGAGCAGCGGAGCAGTGTTTCGACCATGGAGGCCGGGGCCGCGCGGGAGGCGCGCACCTGGGAGGAGTTCGCCGCGGAGGCGCCGGAGCTCGCCGAGCGGATCCGGCGGAGGTTCGCCCGGACGCCGCACCACGTGCTGGCGACCCTGCGCCGGGACGGCGCGCCCCGGGTCAGCGGCACCGAGGTGGCCTTCAGCGGGCCCGACCTGGTGATCGGCTCGATGCCCGGCGCGGTCAAGGCCCGCGACCTGCAGCGGGACGGCCGCTTCGCGGTGCACGCCAATCCAGGCGAGGCGGAGAGCGGCGAGCAGGCGATGGGGGAGGGCGACGCGAAGGTCTCCGGGGTTGCGGTGGAGGTCGACCCCGATGAGGTGGAGGGGTACCGGGACCCGGGCCAGCCGCCGGGCCCCTTCCACCTGTTCCGGCTGCTGCTCACCGGAGCGGTCCTCACCTCGGTGGAGGGCGACCGCCTGGTGATCCGGCACTGGCGTCCGGGCGCCGGCGTCACCGAGACCGCCCGGACCTGACCCTCCCCTGGAGAGGGGGCGGGCTGGACGCCCCGGGGCGCGGAGCCGCCCGCGCGGTGTGCGGCCCGTTCGGCCGGGGCCGGGCGGGCCGGCGGTGGTGCACCGGGCGGGGCCCGGGGAGGGGCGGACGGGCCCCGCGCGGTCCCTGAGGGCCCCTCCCCCGCGCGGCGCGCCCCTCGGCGGTCCCACCGCGCCTGCGGCGCGCCGGCCGCCCTACTCGGACAGCGAGCGGTCCATCGCCTCGACCAGCTCGCCCTCGGGGTCCATGTCCAGGTTCCACATCATCAGGCCGCCCAGGTCCTCGCGGCGCACGTAGTCGCCCTTGAGCTCGACCACCTCGGGGGTGTCGTAGGTCCACCACTCGTCGCCGTCGTAGAGCCAGTAGGCGGCGTGGACCGGGTCGAAGAACCGCTGGCCCTCCTTGCGCTCCAGGTCGGCGTAGGAGTCGGTGGCCTTGCCGTAGTCGCCGTCGGCCGGGCCCTCCGCGGGGGCGAACCGGCCGAAGTTCTGCGGCTCGACCCCGGACCAGCCGCGGCCGAAGCCGGGGAAGCCCAGCACCAGCTTCTCCCTCGGCACCCCGTACTCGATGTACTGCTGCACCGCGCGGTCCCCGCTGAGGTCGCCCTCGTGCCCCTCGACCGAGTACAGCTGCGAGTGGTGGTCGGTGGTCTCGCTCCACGGCCCGGTGAAGTCGTAGCCCTGCACGGTGGCGAAGTCGACGTCGTCGAAGATCTCCGGCTCGTAGCTGGCCTCGATGATCTCCGGCACGTTGGCCATCGACACCGACAGGCTGTACTCCTCGCCGGTCTCCTCCCCCAGGGCGTCCAGCTGGCGGCGGAACTCCTGCACCAGCAGGGTGAAGTTGCGCTTGTCGTCGGGGTGCTCGACGTTGTCCGGGTGGCCGGAGCCGCCGGGCCACTCCCAGTCCAGGTCGATGCCGTCGAAGATGCCGGCGGCGGCGCCCTCGCCTCCCTGCGGCTCGTCGTTGAGCTTCGGCAGGTTCCCGCGGATCCACAGGTCGATGCAGGAGGAGGCGAACTCCCTGCGGGACTCCTCGGTGCGCGCCGCGGTGGACATGTGCTTGGACAGGTTCCACCCGCCCAGCGAGATGCTGACCGACAGCTCGGGGTACTCCTGCTGGAGCTTGCGCATCTGGTTCAGGCTGCCGGCGAGCGGCTGCTCGTAGGTGTCGGCCTCGCCGTCGACGCTGGCCTCCGCCTTGTAGCGGCGCTGGTAGATCTCCCAGGGCTGGTCGGCGTCGGGCGAGATGAAGCAGCGCCCCTCCTCGTCCACGTCGCCGAAGGCCCACAGCACCCGGGTGAGCCGGGCGGCGGCGCCGCTGTCCCGGACGTCCTTGACGGTGTAGCCGCGGTTGGCCGTGTTCCAGTCGGCGAAGTAGGCGATCCGCTCCCTGCCGTCGCCGCCGCCCGCGCCCATCCGGGCGACGGTGGTGAACGCGGTGAAGAACACGGCGCCGAGGGCCACCGCGGTGACGACGCCGATGATCGTTCTGCCCCTGCGGGCCGCTGACTGCCGCTGAGCTGACATCACATAAGAAGGTAGCCTCAGGGGCCCCTCGGGAGTACGCGCACCGCCGAGGCGGCCACATCAGGACGATCCGGCGGTGCGGGAACCCCCGGGCGGGGCCGGGCGTTCGACGTGCGGACCGCCCCGGCGTGCGGGGCGGACTCCTCCATGATCGCCCACCCGCGCCCGGTCAGTCCAGGTAGTCGCGGAGCATCTGGGCGCGCGAGGGGTGGCGGAGCTTCGCCAGCGTCTTCGACTCGATCTGGCGGATCCGCTCCCGGGTCACCCCGAACTCCCGCCCCACCTCCTCCAGGGTGCGCGGGTGGCCGTCGGCCAGGCCGAAGCGGAGCCGGATGATCCGCTGCTCCCGGTCGGACAGCCCTCCCAGCAGCGAGACCAGCTGGTCCTGGAGCATGATGAAGGCGGCCGCCTCCACCGGGACCACGGCGTCGGAGTCCTCGATGAAGTCGCCGAAGTCGGAGTCCTCCTCGCCGATGGGGGCCTGGAGGGAGACCGGCTCCTGGGCGATCCGCTGGATCTCCTGCACCCGCTCGTCGCCGAAGCCGAGCTCGCCGGAGATCTCCGCGGGGGTGGGCTCGCGGCCGAGCTCCTGGTGGAGCTGGCGCTGCACGCGCATCAGCTTGTTGATGGTCTCCACCATGTGCACCGGGATGCGGATGGTGCGCGCCTGGTCGGCGATGGCCCGGGTGATGGCCTGCCGGATCCACCAGGTGGCGTAGGTGGAGAACTTGAACCCCTTGGTGTAGTCGAACTTCTCCACCGCGCGGATCAGCCCGAGGTTGCCCTCCTGGATCAGGTCGAGGAAGAGCAGGCCGCGCCCGATGTAGCGCTTGGCGATGGAGACCACCAGGCGGAGGTTGGCCTCGATCAGCCGGCGCTTGGCGCACTCCCCCTCCTCGACGAGCTGCTCCAGGTCGGCGGCGTGCTCGGCGGACATCTGCGGCGGGACCGCGGGCGAGCGGGCCCTGCGCAGCTTCTCCGCCGCGAACAGGCCGACCTCGATCGATTTGGCCAGTTCCACTTCTTCTTCTGCCGTGAGCAGCGGTACCCGGCCGATCTCCCGGAGGTAGATGCGCACGAGGTCGCCGGCGGAGGTCCTGCGGCCGGCCTCAGCGGAGGCGGCCTCCTCGGCGCCCGGGTCCACGACGTCGACCCCCTGCCGGGTGAGTCCCCGGACCACCTGGTCCAGGGACTCGGCCGGGATGTCGAGCCGCTCCAGGACCGAGGCGACGTCCGCGACCGTGACCGGTTCCCCGGTCCTTCCGCCCGCGACCAGTTGCGCCACCTGCCGGATCGGCGGCATTTCGCTCGGCAGCACCGATAGAGCCACACTTACAGTGTGCCCGCTCACACCGCCGCGTAGAGAGCGCTAGTTTTGTCACCCCGGTGCTACCCGGCCCCGGCGATGCGCTCCCGTACCGCGCGTTTCCGCTGGCCCGCGGCGAGCAGCTCGGCGAAGACCCGGTTGTACTCCTCGGCGTCGGCGGCCGGGTCGAGGCGGCCCAGCCGCGACTTCAGGTTTGCCTCCGCCCGATTGGCGGAATGAAGCATGATTGTGTCGATGATGTTGCGGGCGTCGCGCTCCTCCAGCTCGCCGTCGACCTCGACCCGCTCCACGCCCAGCTCGGTGACGAATGAGCGCTGCGCGTCGTTGGGCGCGGCCTCGCGCAGCCGGGCGGCCCACCCGGCGGCGTCGGGCGCGGCGGCCACCCCGCCCTGGCCGCGGATCAGCTCGAAGACGGCCCGGTGCTGCGGTGCGGTGAACGCCTCGGTGTCCAGCTCGTCGAAGCCGGAGGCCAGGCCGGGGGCCTGCACCGCGATCTTCAGTGCCTGGCGCTCCCGGCGCAGCGAGGGGTCGCGCAGGTCGTAGGGGGCGGCCTCGGCCGCGCCCGCCGGGGCGACCGGCGCGGGGCCGCTCCGCCGGGCCTCCCCCCGGCCGTGCGCGGCCCGCATGTGCTGGGCCACCCGGCGCTGCACGAACGCCTCGTCCATGATGCCCAGCCAGTGGTCGAGGTTGACCCCGTAGAGCTTGCGCACGCCCTCGTTGCGGATGCTGGCGACGATCTCGGCGGCGGCGTCCAGCCCGGCCATCCGCCCCTCGGGGGTGCTCAGGTCGTAGCCCTCGATGACGTTGCGGATCATGAACTCGTACAGCGGCCGGGCCTGCTCGACGAGGTGCTTGACGGCCTCCTCTCCCTGCCGGACCCGCAGGTCGCAGGGGTCCAGGCCGTCCTGCTGGACCGCGACGTAGGTCTCCGCGGCGAAATTGTGCTCCTCGGCGAAGGCGCGCACCGCGGCCTTCTGCCCGGCGGCGTCGCCGTCGAAGGTGAACACCACCCGGCCGCGGGCGCCGGCCCGGTCCAGCATGATCCGGCGCAGCACCTTGACGTGGTCCTCGCCGAACGAGGTTCCGCAGGTGGCGACGGCCGTGCCCACCCCGGCCAGGTGGCAGGCCATCACGTCGGTGTAGCCCTCCACGATGACCGCCTGGTGGCCGCGGGCGATCTCCCGCTTGGCCATGTCCAGGCCGTAGAGCAGGTGGCCCTTCTTGAAGACGGGCGTCTCGGGGGTGTTGAGGTACTTGGGGCCGTCGTCGGAGGCGGAGAGCTTGCGGGCGCCGAAGCCGACCGTCTCGCCGGTGACCTCGCGCACCGGCCAGACCAGCCGGTCGCGGAACTTGTCGTAGGCGCCGCGGCGGCCCTGGCCGCCCAGGCCGGCGGTGACGATCTCGGCGTCGGCGAAGCCCTTGTCGCGCAGGTGGCCGGTGAGCGCCTCCCACCCGCCGGGGGCGTAGCCGACGCCGAACCGCTCGGCGTCGGCCCCGGTGAACCCCCGCTCGGCGAGGAACGCCCGGGCGTGCCGGGCCCCCGGGGAGAGCAGCTGCTCGGCGTAGAACTCCTGGGCGATCCGGTGCGCCTCGATCAGCCGCTGCCGCTGCCCCTGGTCCTGCCGCTTGGTGTAGCCGCCCTCCTCGTAGCGGAGCCGGATCCCGGCCTTGGCGGCCAGCGCCTCCACCGCCTCGACGAAGGTGACGTGCTCCATCTCCCGCAGGAAGGTGAAGACGTCGCCGCCGACCCCGCAGCCGAAGCAGTGGTAGAGCCCGCGCGAGGGGGTCACGTTGAACGACGGGGACTTCTCGTCGTGGAACGGGCACAGGCCCTTCAGCGAGCCGCCCCCGGCGTTGCGGAGCTGCAGGTACTCGCCGATCACATCGGCGATGGGGGTGCGCTCGCGGACGAGCGCGATGTCTTCGTCTCTGATCCGTCCGGCCACACCGCAAGCGTAGTTCGTGGCCGGAGTCCGGGGATACAAGGCCCTTACCGGTTGTGGATGGCGGGCGGTGCGCCGTGCGAGAGTCGAGTGGCACGGGCCACAGCGGAGCGCGCCCGTGGGGAAGGAGAGGGCCATGAGACGGGCCCCGGCCGCACTCGCCCTCCTGCTCGCCGCCGTCCCGGCCGCCGCCGGGTGCGAGGGGTCGGGGCGCGACCCCGGCACGGTGAAGATCGTCTACCAGGACTTCGGCGCGTTCCGCGCCGCCGACCCGCTGTTCCGGCGGGTGAAGGAGGAGTTCGAGGCCGCCAACGAGGGCGTGACCGTCGAGCTGCACCCGATCGAGGCGCCCGCCGAGGACTACCAGACCCAGGTCAACCTGATGAACCGGTCCCCCGCGGACGCGCCGGACATCATCTACGAGGACAGCTTCACGATCAACCAGGACGTGGACGCCGGGTACCTGCACCCGCTGGACGAGTACTGGGCCGGCTGGGAGGACGCGGAGTTCTACAGCGAGCAGGCCGACGCCGCGGTGACCGCGCTGGACGGGAAGCGGTACGGGGTGATGCTCGGCACCGACACCCGGGGGCTCTGGTACAGCACCCGGCTGTTCGAGGAGGCCGGGGTGGACACCCCGTGGCGGCCCGAGGACTGGGACGCGGTGCTGGACACCGCCCGCGAGCTCGGCGGTGAGCTCGGCGACGGGGTCGTCCCGCTCAACGTCTACGCCGGCACCCCGGCCGGCGAGGTCTCCTCCATGCAGGGCTTCCAGATGCTGCTCGCCGGCACCGGCGACTCCCTCTTCGACGAGGAGGAGCAGAAGTGGGTCACCGGGGCGCAGGGGTTCACCGACGCCCTGGAGTTCATCGGCACCGTGTACGGCGAGGGCCTGGCCCTGGACCAGCGGGACGCGCTCAACGCCAACGTCGCCACGCTCAACAACGACGAGCGGATCCCCGGCGGGGAGATCGCGATCAGCCTGGACGGATCCTGGGTGACCCAGTCCTGGATCGAGAGCGGCAACCGGCCCTGGCCCGAGTGGGAGGAGGAGATGGCGTTCGCGCCGATGCCCACCCGGGACGGGCAGGAGCCCGGCGCGGCCAGCATGTCCGGCGGGTGGACGCTGGCGATGGGGGCGCACACCGCCGACCCCGGCCTCGCCTGGCGGGTGATGGAGCACGCGCTGAGCCGGGAGAACGCCCTGGAGTTCGCGGTGGAGGGCGCGCAGATCCCGGTCCGCTCCGACGTGGCCGACTCCGAGGAGTACAGGGAGCGCTCGCCCATCGTGCCGGAGGCGGTCGAGCTGGTCGACGTCACCGCCTTCCGCCCCGCCTACGGCGACTACCCGCGGATCTCCCTGGCGATCCAGGAGGCCACCGAGCAGGTGGTGCTCGGCGAGGCCACCCCGGAGGAGGCCGCCGCGGCCTACGACGCCGAGGTGGCCGGAATCGTCGGCCCCGACGCCGTGACGGGCGGGTGAGGCGATGGCCGGGGAGACCGCCGCGCGCCGCGGGGTGCCGCCTTCGCTGCGCCCCGGCCCGGCCGCCCGGGTGCTGCCCCTGGTGCCCGCGCTCTTCCTGCTGCTCGCCTTCTTCGCCGGCCCGGTGCTGTGGACGGTGTGGGCCTCCTTCACCGACGCCGCGCTGACCGGCGCGGCCGCGGCCCGCACCGACTTCGTCGGGCTGCGCAACTTCGAGCGGCTGCTCACCGACCCCGACGTGCTGAACGCCACCGTGCTCACCGCGGTCTTCCTGGTCGGCTCGGGCGTGGTCGGCCAGACCGCGCTGGGCCTGCTGCTCGCCCTGCTGATGCAGGGCCGCCGGGGGTGGGTGCGCGGCGCGGTGGGCGGGGTGGTGGTCGCCGCCTGGGTGCTGCCCGAGGTGGTGGCCGGGTTCGTCTGGGCGGCCTTCCTGGAGCGGGAGGGCACGCTGAACCTGCTGCTCCAGGCGGCGGGGGCGGCGCCGCAGTCCTGGCTGACCGCGCTGCCGATCCTGGCGGTGGTACTGGCCAACGTATGGAAGGGCACCGCGTTCTCGATGATGGCCTACTCGGCCGCGCTGGCCGAGGTCCCGGTCGACCTGAAGGAGGCCGCCCGGGTGGACGGCGCGGGGCCGCTCCGGGTGGTGTGGCACGTGGTGCTGCCGCTGCTGCGCCGCACCGCGGCGGCCACGCTGCTGCTGGTGACCCTGCAGACGGTGCAGGTGTTCACGCTGATCTTCGTGATGACCGGCGGCGGTCCGGGCGGGCGCAGCACCACCCTGCCGCTGCTGATGTACCGGGAGGCGCTGGGCTTCGGCGACATCGGCTACGGCACCGCGGTGGGGCTCGCGCTGCTCGTGGTGGCCGGCCTGTTCTCCGCGGTCTACCTGCGCACGCTCCGCCCCGAGGAGGTCCGATGACGACGGCTCCGCGCCCCGCCTCCCCCGCCCCGCGCCGGCGCCGGCTCCGAGGCCGGCCGGTCGGCCCGCCATCCGCGGTCCGCCCGTGCACGCCCCGCCCGGAGGAGGCCCGATGAGCAGGGCTCCGCACCCCTCCCCCGCCGCCCCGCGCCGGCGCCGGGTCCGCTCGGTGGCCGCGCCGCGCCGGGCGGCGGCCGCGGCCGTGGTGCACCTGCTCCTGGCCGGGCTGGCGCTGGCCTTCCTGCTGCCCGCGCTCTGGCTGCTGCTGGCCGCCTTCGACGCCCGCGCCTCGGCGCGGGTCCGGCTGCCCGAGGCGTTCACCCTGGACAACTTCGCCGCGGTGGCCACCCGGGACGTGCTCTTCCTGCCGATCTGGAACTCGCTGTTCATCTGCGGCGGGGCCGCGGTGGTGACGGTGGCCGCCTCGGTGCTGGCCGCCTACCCGCTGTCCCGGTTCGGGCTGCGCTTCGGCCGGCCGTTCCTGTACACCGTGCTGTTCGCCACCGGCCTGCCGCTGACCGCGATCATGGTGCCGGTCTACAGCCTGTTCGTGCAGTTCGGCCTGGTCGACTCCAGGTGGGCGACGATGCTCTTCCTGGCCGCGGCGAGCCTGCCGTTCGGCATCTGGCTGACCAAGAACTTCCTGGACGGCATCCCGGTCGAGCTGGAGGAGGCGGCCTGGGTGGACGGGGCCTCGGCCCGCCAGTCGCTGCTCCGCCTGGTGGTGCCGCTGGCCGCGCCGGGGCTGGCCGTGGTCGGGGTGTTCACCCTCGTCATCACCTGGGGCAACTTCTTCGTCCCGTTCCTGCTGCTGCGCAGCGCCGACCGGATCCCCGCCGCGGTGCGGATCTACACCTTCTTCGGCCAGTACGGCCAGGTGAGCTACGGGGAGCTGGCCGCCTACTCGCTGCTGTACGCGCTGCCGGTGGTGGTGCTCTACCTGGTGGCGGCGCGCTCGCTGGGCGGCGCGTTCAACTTCGGCGGGGCGATGAAGGGCTGAGGCCGCGCCCGCCGCCCCTCCCGCGATGATCTTGGAGTTGCGGGGGTATCAGAGCCTGCTGATACCCCCGCAACGTCACGATCATCGCTCAGCCGGCCAGCCGGTCGTGCCAGGCCCGGGCGGAGGTGTCGGTGAGCGAGGCGACCTGGTCGATGACGACGCGCAGCGCCGCCGCGTCGTCCGGGGCGCCCAGGTAGGCGGCGCGCAGCGGCGGCTCCAGGGTGCCGGGGGCGCCGGCCCGGACCGCTTCGACGAGCCCGGTGACCAGTTCGCGCTCGCGGGCCTGGTAGGCGACGGCCTCGGAGCGGCCCATCACGTAGTGCGCGGCGACCGCCTTGAGCGCGGCGCACTCCAGCAGGGTCCGCCGGGGGACGATCAGGTCGGCGGAGTAGCGGGTGAGCGGGCCGGGGCCGTACCGGTTCCGGGTCTCCCGCTCGGCGGAGCGGCACAGCCGGCCGATCAGCTCGCTGGTGAGGTTCTTCAGCGCCGCGAGGGCGGCGAGGCCCCCGTCGAAGCTCCGCGGCCAGAACTCCTCGGCGGCCAGGTCGGCGAAGACCTCCTCCAGTTCGGCCGCGGGGGCGTCGGTGTAGCGCTCGGCGGCCACCGCGCACACCGCGGCCCGCTCCTCCGGGCTGCGCAGGGCGTCCAGCCGCACCATCCCGGAGAAGATGCCGTCCTCGACGTCGTGCACGGAGTAGGCGACGTCGTCGGACCAGTCCATCACCTGCGCCTCGAAGCAGGTGCGCGGCTCGCCCTCGGGGGCGCCCTCGCGGAGCCAGTCGAAGACCGGGGCGTCGTCGGGGTAGCAGTTGAACTTGCGGCCGTCGCCGCCGCCCCGCTGCCAGGGGTACTTGACGGTGGCGTCCAGGGTGGCGCGGGTCAGGTTGAGCCCGGCGCCGGCGCCGGTCCCGTCCAGCACCTTGCCCTCCAGCCGGGTGAGGATGCGCAGGCTCTGCGCGTTGCCCTCGAACCCGCCGCAGGCGGCCGCGGCGGCGTCCAGCGCCCGCTCCCCGTTGTGGCCGAACGGCGGGTGGCCCAGGTCGTGCGAGAGGCAGGCCGCCTCGACCAGGTCGGCGTCGCAGCCCAGGGCGCTGCCGAGCTCCCGGCCGATCTGGGCGCACTCCAGGGAGTGGGTGAGCCGGGTGCGCGGGAAGTCGCTGGTGCCGGGCTGGACCACCTGGGTCTTGGCGGCGAGCCGGCGCAGCGCGTAGCTGTGCAGCACGCGGGCGCGGTCGCGCTCGAACGGTCCGCGGGCCCGGTTCTTCGGCGGCTCGCTCGCGCGGCGCTCCCGGTCGCGGTCGGTGTATCCGGATTCGGTGGTCTCGGTCAAGCGGCGTCGGTCCCGTGGTCCTTGATGTCGTCGCGGATGTCGGCGCTGTCGCCGAACAGCCAGTAGTACCAGAGCGATCCGGTCTCCCTGGTGATGTACCACAGCTGGGTCTTCCGCTCCAGCACCGCCGGGCCGGAGCGCACCGGGGACGTCCCGGCCTCCATGCCCTGGTCCTCGGCCATGATCCGGGAGCGCAGGCTGTGCCAGGGGTCGGTGACGATGACGGTGCTGTCCCACCCTTGGTCGTCGAAGACCCCGGAGACCGCCTCCAGGCTGCGCAGCGTGTTGCTGCCGGTCTCGACGGCGACCACCGCGTCGGCCGGAATGCCCTGCTCGACCAGCCAGTCCCGGCCCGATCCGCCCTCGGTGTAGTTGTCCCCGGGCTGGTTGCCGCCGACGGTGACCACCATCGGGGCGACGCCGCTCCGGTAGAGGTCGGCGGCGTGCTGCAGGCGGGCCTGGAAGATCGGGGACGGGGTGCCGTTGTACTGGCTGGCGCCCAGCACCACGATCGCGTCGGAGGCCGGGCGCTCGTCCTGCCGGGCGGTCCACCAGACCCAGCCCCAGGTGGCCGGGGGGAGCGCCACCGCGATCAGCAGCACGACCGCGATGATCCGGCCCAGGCGGATCCGGGGCCGCGGGCGGGAACGGCGCCCGCCGCGCCGGGGGGCCGGCTCGGGCTCGTCGAACGGGTCGCCGTCGGGGCCGCCGCCGGACGGGCCGCCGCGGCGGTGGGCGCCGGGGAGGCGGCCGTCGTGCACCGTGTCGTTCTCGGTGCCGGGGGCCGGCGCGGGCTCCCGGACCGGCTCGGGGGCGCGGGTGAAGACCCGGGTGGCGTCGGCGCCGCCCGCGGGGGCGGCACCGGGGTCCGCGGTCGGCGCCGCCGGCCGGGGCCGGTCGGCGGAGGTGAAGACGCGCGTCTCCATGCTGTCCGCCGAGCGGCCCCGCGGCCACTCGTCGCGCGGCTCCTCGCCGCGCTCCTCGTCGGCTGTCCGCACCCGCCACCCCCGGCTCACGTGATTTCTGGGTCCCTGGCCCGCCCGACGATAACCGACCCCGGGAGGGCCCGGGTCCGGTGGGCGGGCGGCGGCCACAGCGTAGTGGAGGGCGCCCGCCTTGCGACGGTCAAGCCTATATCACGGAAAGGTTACGCCTTACCCCCGTTGGCGGTGGTGCACCCCGCTTCCGTGTCACGCTTCCCGCCCCTCCCGCGCGGCGGCGCGGCCCGCCTCCAGCCGGGCCACCGGGACGCGGAACGGCGAGCAGGAGACGTAGTCGAGCCCGGCCCCGTGGAAGAAGTGGACCGACGCCGGGTCGCCGCCGTGCTCCCCGCACACGCCGAGCTTGAGGCCGGGGCGGGCGGCGCGCCCCTCCTCCGCGGCGATCCGCACCAGCCGGCCGACGCCGTCGGTGTCCAGCGTCTCGAACGGGGAGACGCCGAAGACGCCCTTCTCCAGGTAGGAGGAGAAGAAGGAGGCCTCCACGTCGTCGCGGGAGAACCCCCACACGGTCTGGGTCAGGTCGTTGGTGCCGAAGGAGAAGAACTCCGCGCTCTCCGCGATCTGGCCGGCGGTCAGCGCGGCGCGGGGCAGCTCGATCATGGTGCCCACCGGGAAGTCCAGTCCGACGCCGTACTCCTCGCCGACCTCGCGCAGCACCCGGACCGACTCGTCCCGGATGATCTCCAGCTCCTGAACGGTGCCCACCAGCGGGATCATGATCTCCGGCCGCGGGTCGCCGCCGGACCGGATCCGCTCGGCCGCGGCCTGGGCGATCGCGCGCACCTGCATGGTGAACAGCCCGGGGACCACCAGGCCGAGGCGGACGCCGCGCAGGCCCAGCATCGGGTTCTGCTCGTGCAGCCGGTGCACGGCCTGGAGCAGCCGCAGGTCGTTCTCGTTCTCCTCGCCGCGCGCCTCGGCGACGGCCACCCGCACCGACAGCTCGGTGATGTCGGGGAGGAACTCGTGCAGCGGCGGGTCGAGCAGGCGGACCGTGACCGGCAGCCCGTCCATGGCGTCGAAGATCCCGGTGAAGTCCTCGCGCTGCAGCGGGAGCAGGGCGGCCAGCGCCTCCTCGCGCTCCCGCTCGGTGTCGGCCAGGATGAGCCGCTCGACCAGCGGGCGCCGGTCGCCGAGGAACATGTGCTCGGTGCGGCAGAGCCCGATGCCCTGGGCCCCCATCCGGCGGGCGCGGGCGGCGTCCTCCGGGGTGTCGGCGTTGGCCCGCACCCCCATCCCGCGCGCCTTGTCGGCGGCGGCCATCATCCGGTCGACCGCCCCGACCAGGTCGTCGGTCTGCCCGGAGGGGTCCTCCGCGCCGTCGAAGTAGCGCACCACCGGGGAGTCGACCACCGGGACCTCGCCGAGGAAGACCTGGCCGGTGGAGCCGTCGATGGAGATGAGGTCGCCCTCTTCGACGGTGCGCCCGCCGGGGGTGCGCATCCGCCGGTTCTTGGTGTCGACGTCGAGCTCCTCGGCGCCGCACACGCAGGTCTTGCCCATGCCGCGGGCGACCACCGCGGCGTGCGAGGTCTTGCCGCCGCGGCTGGTCAGGATGCCTTCGGCGGCGAGCATGCCCTCCAGGTCGTCGGGGTTGGTCTCGCGGCGGCACAGGATGACCCGCTCGCCGCTGCGCGACCACTTGACCGCGGTGTAGGAGTCGAACACCGCGCGGCCCACCGCGGCGCCCGGGGAGGCGTTCATGCCGGTGCCGAGCAGGTCGCGCTCGGCCTTCTCGTCGAACCGCGGGAACATCAGCTGGGCGAGCTGGTCGCCGGTGACCCGCTCCAGCGCCTCGTCCCGGGTGATCATGCCCTGCTCGACGAGCTGGTCGGCGATGCGGAAGGCCGCGGCGGCGGTGCGCTTGCCCACCCGGGTCTGCAGCATCCACAGCTTGCCGCGCTCGATGGTGAACTCGATGTCGCACAGGTCCCGGTAGTGGTTCTCCAGGGTCTCCATGATCGACATGAGCTCGTCGTGGCTGCGCTTGTCGATCCGCTCCAGCTCGGCGAGGGGGACGGTGTTGCGGATGCCGGCCACGACGTCCTCGCCCTGGGCGTTGGCCAGGTAGTCGCCGTAGACGCCCTGCCGGCCGGTGGCCGGGTCGCGGGTGAAGGCGACCCCGGTGCCGGAGTCCATGCCGAGGTTGCCGAAGACCATCGCGCAGACGTTGACCGCGGTGCCCAGGTCGACGGGGATCCGCTCCTGGCGCCGGTAGAGCACGGCCCGCGGCGCGTTCCAGGACTCGAAGACGGCCTTGACCGCCAGCTCCATCTGCTCGCGCGGGTCGGCGGGGAATGCGCGGCCGGTGTGCTCGGCGACGATGCCCTTGAACTCCTCCACCAGGCGGTGGAAGTCCGCGGCGTCGAGGTGCAGGTCGTCGGTGACGCCCTTGTCCCGCTTGGCCCGCTCGATGGCCTCCTCGAAGAGGTCCCCGTCGATGCCCTGCACGGTCTTGCCGAACATCTGGATCAGCCGGCGGTAGGAGTCCCAGGCGAAGCGCTCGTCGCCGGCCTGCTCGGCCAGGCCGCGTACCGACTCGTCGTTGAGGCCGATGTTGAGCACCGTCTCCATCATCCCGGGCATGGAGAACCTGGCGCCGGAGCGGACGCTCACCAGGAGGGGGTCGTCCGGTTGGCCGAGGCGCTTGCCCATGGCCGCCTCCAGGGCTCTGAGCTTCTCCTCGACCTGCTCCGCGAGCCCGTCGGGCATGGCCCCGTCGGCCAGGTAGGCGCGGCACGCCTCGGTGGTGATGGTGAACCCGGGCGGGACCGGCAGGCCCAGGTTGGTCATCTCGGCGAGGTTCGCGCCCTTGCCGCCCAGCAGATCCTTCAGATCCTTGTTGCCTTCGCTGAACTCGTAGACGTACGTGAGCACCGCTAGCTCCTTCGACGGGACGGCTGCACCTCGGACGCCCTGGCCGCGTCGATCATCACCGACCTCCACTTCCGGTTAACTACCCCTTGTTTCCGCTGGCCATCAGGGTTTAATTGGTTTAGACCAATGGTCTTGGAAGGGTAGACGTTCCCCTTGGCCGGAAACAGAGTCAGGGAAGGGCGGTCGCCGATGATCGTCGTGGTCAGGGACGCTTGGCTGAACCGTAGCAGCCGCGCGTCCGATTTCCGGGACCCAGGCCCCCGAAAAAGACCACTCCGGCCTGTGCGGAGCACCACACCATTACCCTAGAGTAACCTACGGTTCCGTAAGTTAGAGTCGGTTCCACGGCCCGGGGCACGCCGCCCCCGCGACGCGCTCGGACCCGGCCCCACCCGCGCCGAGACCACGGAGATGAGCAGTGCCCGCACAACCGGCAGAGCGGAGCGGAACCGCGACAGAGCGGGCGCCCGCCGCCCCCGACACCCCTCTGGACAAGGCCGCCGAGCTGCTCGACGCGGTCAAGCCCCGGCTCCGGGGGTGGCTGCACCTGGGCACCGCGCCGCTGGCGCTGGCCGCCGGCATCGTCCTGGTCTGCCTGGCCCCCACCACCGCCGGGCGGATCGTCAGCGCGGTGTACGCGCTCACCGCCGTACTGCTCTTCAGCACCTCGGCCGTCTACCACGTGGGCCGCTGGTCCCGGCGCGGGGTGGCGGTGCTGCGCCGGCTCGACCACGCCAACATCTACCTGATCATCGCGGGCACCTACACCCCGTTCGTGATCCTGGTGCTGGACGGTGCGCTGCGCACCGCGATGACCGCGCTCATCTGGGGCGGCGCCCTGGCCGGGGTGCTGTTCAAGATGTTCTGGCTGAACGCGCCGCGCTGGCTGTCCACCGCGCTGTACCTGGCCATCGGCTGGGTGGCGGTGCTCTTCATGCCGCAGCTGGTCTCCGGGGTGCACCCGGCCGCCTGGATCCTGGTGCTCGCCGGCGGCCTGCTGTACAGCGCCGGCGCGGTGGTCTACGGGCTGAAGCGGCCGGACCCCGCGCCGCGCTGGTTCGGCTTCCACGAGATCTTCCACTCGATGACCGTGGCGGCCTACATCTGCCACTACATCGCAGTGTCCATGGTGGTCTACGGCCAGGGCTGAGCCCCGCCGACCGCCCGCGAAAGGGCCCCGGCGGAACCTGAACGGGTTCCACCGGGGCCCTTTCCAGGTCGGCTCCCGGCGCTCTGCAGACGGTCGCCCGGGAGTCACGATTCGCTTACGCGGTCGGACACCTCGCCCCGACCCCCTTACCAGGCGGGGCCGCGCGGGTTAGCTTTAGAACCAGTTCTTCCGAGCGGGTAGCGCCGGAAGAGCGAACCGCGGAGGCGGCCGGAGACCAATCCCCCCGGGTCCGGCCGCCTCCCCCGTGCGCCGGTCAGCAGCCGGGCAGCCGCTCGATCAGGTAGGTCTCCACCCGGTCCAGGGAGACCCGCTCCTGGGCCATGGTGTCCCGCTCGCGCACGGTGACCGCGTCGTCCTCCAGGCTGTCGAAGTCGACCGTGACGCAGAACGGCGTGCCGATCTCGTCCTGGCGGCGGTAGCGGCGGCCGATCGCGCCGGCGTCGTCGAACTCCACGTTCCACCGCTTGCGCAGCCGCGCGGCCAGGTCGCGCGCCTTGGGCGACAGGTCGGCGTTGCGGGACAGCGGCAGCACCGCGGCCTTGACCGGGGCCAGCCGCGGGTCCAGGCGCATCAGCGAGCGCTTCTCCATCTTGCCCTTGGCGTTGGGCGCCTCGCCCTCGTGGTAGGCGTCCAGCATGAACATCAGCATGGCGCGGTCCACGCCGGCCGCCGGCTCGATGACGTAGGGGATGTACCGCTCGCTGTTCTCCTGGTCGAAGAAGGACAGGTCGGTGCCGGACTTCTCGGAGTGCGTCCGCAGGTCGTAGTCGGTCCGGTTGGCGACGCCCTCCAGCTCGCCCCACTCGGCGCCCTGGAAGTTGAACCGGTACTCGATGTCGACGGTCCGCTTGGAGTAGTGCGAGAGCTTCTCCTGCGGGTGCTCGTACAGCCGCAGGTTCTCCTTGTCCACGCCGAGGTCGAGGTACCAGTTCATCCGGGTGTCGATCCAGTACTGGTGCCACTTCTCGTCGTCGCCCGGCTTGACGAAGAACTCCATCTCCATCTGCTCGAACTCGCGGGTCCGGAAGATGAAGTTGCCCGGGGTGATCTCGTTCCGGAACGACTTGCCGATCTGGCCGATGCCGAACGGGATCTTCCGGCGGGCGCTCTGCTGCACGTTGAGGTAGTTGATGAAGATGCCCTGCGCCGTCTCCGGGCGCAGGAAGGCCAGGCCGCCCTCGTCCTGCACCGGGCCCAGGTGCGTGCGGAGCAGGCCGTTGAACATCTTCGGCTCGGTGAAGGAGTGCTTGGCGCCGCAGTTGGGGCAGGCCAGGTCGGCCAGGCCGCCGGCGGGCTCCTTGCCGTGCTTCTCCTCGTAGGCCTCGATCAGGTGGTCGGCGCGGAACCGCTTGTGGCAGGACTGGCACTCGGTCAGCGGGTCCACGAAGGCCTGCACGTGGCCGGAGGCCTCCCAGACCTCGCGGGCGAGGATGACGCTGGAGTCCAGGCCGACGATGTCCTCGCGCTCCTGGACCATCGCGCGCCACCACTGCCGCTTGATGTTCTGCTTCAGCTCCACGCCCAGCGGGCCGTAGTCCCAAGAAGCGCGCAGGCCGCCGTAGATCTCGCTGGAGGGGTACACCAGACCCCGTCGCTTGGCGAGATTGACGAGCTTGTCCATTGCCTCAGATTTAGCGGCCATCTCTCTCAGACTCTCCATCCGGCTGGCGGTCGGCGGATCGCTCTTCGGCGATTCTCGGTCGTTGAACAACGAACGGGCCCACCCAGGGGCCCGAGCGGCACCGTGCGCGGGCCGCGTCCCCGCAGCCCGCGGGGGCCGCTGCGGCCCCGGGTGCCCCAACGACGATACGCCTGCCAGGGGGCCCGTGCGACCGTTTCACCCGCACCCGGGCGTGGGGACCGACACGATCTCGTAGGCGCTGGGCTCGTCGAGGGCCGTGGCGAGCAGCGGGACCGCGGCCGTCTTGACCTCGAAGTCGCTCAGCGCCCGGCGGTAGTGGCCGGCGCCCTCCCACTCGGTCACCACGGTCCACAGCCCCGGGTCGTCGGCGGCCCGCCCCACCCGCGAGGAGATGAAGCCGGGGCGCGCGCCGAGCACCCGCAGCGCCTCCGCGGCGCGGGCGGTGAAGTCCTCGGCGTCGGCGGGGTCGACGGTGTGGCGGGTGATGACGATCACCGGACCATTGTCGCACCGCCGGGCCGGGGCCGGGACGCGCGGGGGCGGGTGCGGGCGCCCCGCCCCGGCCGCATGGTCTACTGGTCTAGACCGCGGCGGGGGCCGCCCCGTCGGAACCGAGCAGAACGGGGGCCCCGCCCATGTCGGAGAGAGTCCGGTTCGAGATCGTCGTCGAGGGCGCGGCCGGCGCGATCACCGCGGAGCGCGCCGGAGCGGACCGGGTCGAGCTGGTCAGCGCACTGGTCGACGGCGGCCTCACGCCCAGCCTGGGCACCGTCAAGTCGGTCATGGAGGCCACCGCGCACATCGGGGTCTTCCCGATCATCCGGCCGCGCGGCGGCGACTTCGTCTTCGACCGGTACGAGGCGTCCGCCATGGAGTACGACGTCCGCGTCCTGGCCCGCGCCGGGGTGGACGGGGTGGTGATCGGCGCGCTCACCCCTGAGGGGCGGGTGGACCGGCCGGTGGTGCAGCGCCTGATGGAGGCGGCCGAGGGGCTGTCGGTCACCTTCCACCGCGCCTTCGACGTGGCCGCCGAGCCGCTCGCCGTGCTGGACGAGCTGATCGAGCTGGGCGTGGACCGGGTGCTGACCTCGGGGCAGGAGGGCACCGCGGCCGAGGGCGCGCCGCTCATCGCCGAGCTGGTGCGGCGCGCCGAGGGGCGGATCGCGGTGATGCCGGGCGGCGGGGTGCGCGCCGGGAACGCGGGCGAGATCGTCGCCCGCACCGGCGTGCGGGACCTGCACTTCTCCGGGATGGACACGGTCCCCTCGCCCTACCGGCACCGCAATCCGCGGGTGTCGATGGGCGGCGGCACCGTGCCGCCGGAGGACGTGCGCACGATCAACTCCGCGGAGAAGATCGTGCCGGTGATGCGCGCCGTCCGCGAGGTGCCGGCCGCCAGCGCCTGAGCCCGCCCTCCCCGATGATCTCGACGTTGCGGGGGTGTCAGAGCGCTCTGACACCCCCGCAACGTCGAGATCATCGCCCGGTCCGCCCGGCCGCGGACCCCTGCGGGCCCGCGGCCGGGCGGTGCGCTCACTTCTCGCCGAACACCCGGTCGACCACCCGGGCGGCGGCGTTGCCGTCGTCCAGCGGGCAGAACCGCTCGGTGAAGGAGCGGTACCGGTCGGCGTGCGCCTCGGCCACCTCGCCGATGTCCTGCAGCGCCCCGATGACGTCGTCGGACTCCAGCAGCAGCGGGCCGGGGGCGGTCTCCTCGAAGTCGAAGTAGAACCCGCGCAGGTTGTCCCGGTAGCCCTCGATGTCGTAGGTGAAGAAGAGCATCGGGCGGCCGGTGTTGGCGAAGTCGAACATCATCGACGAGTAGTCGGTGATCAGCACGTCGGTGATCAGGAAGAGCTCCATGATCTCCGGGTAGAGCGACACGTCGTAGACGAAGTCGCGGCCGACGATGGGCACGCTGTCCACCACGCGCGGGTGCCGGCGGACCAGCAGCACGTGGTCGTCGCCGAGCTTGTCGTACATGCGCTGCAGGTCCAGGTGGAGGTCGAGCTTGTGCTTGCCGCGCGTGTAGTACTTGTCGTCCCGCCAGGTCGGCGCGTAGAGCACCACCTTCTTGCCCTCGGGCAGGCCCAGGGCCCGCCGGGTCCGCTCGGCGACGGCCTCCCGGTCGGGGGAGAAGAAGATGTCGTTGCGCGGGTAGCCGGTCTCCAGGATCTCCCCGTCGAAGCGGAACGCGCGGCGCAGGATCGGCGTCGCCCACGGGCTGGGCGAGACCAGGTAGTCCCACTGCGCGGTCTCCCAGGCCAGCTTCTCGTGGTAGTCCCGGGACTTGCCGCGGATGTTCTCGATGTCGAAGCCGATCCGCTTCAGCATCGACCCGTGCCAGGTCTGCACCACCACCTGGTCCGGGCGGCGGGCGAACCAGGCGGGCTGGCGGGAGTTGGTGACCAGGTAGCGGGAGCGGGCCAGCGCCTCGTAGAAGCCCCGGCCGTTGTGCCGGACCGCGGACAGGTCCGCGGGCAGGTTCACCTGGCCGTCCTTGACCAGCCAGGACATCGGGTAGTCGGCCCACCGGCCGCCGCGCCGGCGCAGCTCGGCGTAGATGCTGTGCGGGCTGTCGGAGAACTGCCGGCCGGTGTAGCTGTCGAACAGCACGCCCTCGGCCACCGGCTCCTCGCGCAGCGCCGGGTAGACCGTCTCGCGCAGGGTGCGCTGGGCGAACGAGCCGCGCTCCTCCGGGCGCAGGTCGCTGCCGACCCGCAGCACCGGGGTGTCGAACCCGGAGTCGCCGAAGGAGTACTCGCGCTCGGGCGTCTCCAGCCGCAGCGGGAGGCTGCGCACGAAGCCCGGGTCGAGCTCGGCGCCGACGTCGCGGGTGCCGCCGTCGGTCGGTTCGACCCGGCCCCACAGCTGGTAGGAGCCGGCGGACAGGGGCAGCGTTCCGGAGAGCGTGGCGATCGCCGAGGGGGAGAACGAGGCGGTGAACTCCGCGCCGTCCCGCTCCAGCGCCACCCGGTGCTCCTCGTCCCGGCCGCGCGCCTTGAAGACCAGCTTCATCGGGGAGCCCGCGGAGTAGCGGCCGCGGAGCACCAGCTCCTCGCCGCGCCACTCGGCGCCGTCCACCACCGGGTGCGACCAGCCGGCCCGGAGCCGCAGGTGGCCGGTGTTGGTGCGCTGCACCGCCACCTCGCGCTGGCCGTCGCCGACCGGGTGCGGGCCGGTCTCCGCCTCGTCCGGGAGCACCAGCGGGAGCTCGGAGCCGTCCGGGGCGACCAGCGACGCCCGCCAGTGCTCCTGGCGGAGCAGGCCGGGGCCCTCGTCGACGGCGGCGGAGAGCAGGTCCGCCGCGGGCACCCGGGCGGTGAACCCGGCGTCGCCGGGGACGACCGGGTACTCCAGCGCCGCGGTGCCCGGTGTCCGGCAGAGCCGCAGGGTGCGCGCGCCGGCCGCCGGGGGCGTCACGAACTCGCCGCTCAGCTCCAGCTCGGGGCGGCCGCCCGCGGCGTCCAGCCGGTGCCCGGTGACCCGGGCGCGCACCGGCGCGACGGCCAGCGCCAGGTGGCCGTCGCGGTTCCACTGCGGGCGCACCCACACGTCGCCCTCGACCCGCCGGTAGGACGGCCGCTGGGCGGGGCCGGCCACCGGGTTGGCGATGATCCGGCGGCGCACCAGGCCGCGGTTGACCACCACCAGCTCCAGCTTCCAGTCGGTGGCCCGCCACTCCCCGGAGAGGCGGAGCCGGGCCGGGTCGACGGTGATCTCGAAGCCGCCGTAGTCGTGCCGGGCCGCGTCGGGCACGTCGGGCAGCCGGTACTCGGCGGCGCGCAGCACCTTGACCGGGACCGGCAGCCGGCGCCCGGTGTCGGAGTTGACCGCGAACGCCACCACCTGCTGCTGCCAGCGCCGGCCGGCGCGCAGGCCGAGGATGCCCACCCGGCCGCCGACCACCAGCCTGCCGTCGCGCCACTCCACCCGCTCGGTCTTCTGCCGCACCTTGAGCTCGTTGCGCAGCCGGTAGACCTCGCGCGGCACCCCGGCCTCGGGGTCCTCGAAGAACGGGTAGCGGATGAAGTACTGCAGCCCGCGGCGGACCACCGGGGCCTTCTTCAGCTCGACGCTCTTCTGGAAGGTGACGGCCTCCAGCAGCCGCTCGGTCTGCCGCTTGCGGACCAGGAAGTAGTTGAGCCGGTGCAGCGGGGCGAGCCGGTCCAGGACCGCGCGCGAGACGGTGTCCAGGTAGGCGTTGGCCAGGTCGAGGAAGCGCTCGCGCCCCTCGTCCTCGGCGTCGTCCAGGAGCAGCAGGATGGAGCGCACGTCGCTGCGGAGCGCGCGGGAGTCCCACAGGTCGCGGTCGGCCGGGTCGAGCGAGGCGGCCAGGGCGGCGAGGGCGCGCAGCCGCTCGCCGATCCGCTCGGTCCCGCTGAGCCGGGAGGCCTGCTCGCGGTCGCGGCGGAGCAGGACCGGGGCGGGCAGCACGTCGACGGTGCGCGCGGCGATCATCCGGCGGACCACCTCGAGGTCCTCGTCCTCCTCGCCCAGTCCGAGGGGGGCGGTGCCCTCCCAGAACGAGCGGCGCCACAGCTTGTTGCCGAGCAACCGGTCGCCGAGGAGCGAGGAGGTGGCGTGCACGTCGACGCCGGTGCGCGCCTTGCCGAAGATCTTGCGGTGCGCCGCGGACTGCCGGGCGCCCAGGTCGTTGAAGCGGTAGACGTTGCCGGTGACCACCTCGGAGCCGGAGTCGTCCAGCCGGCCGGCCAGGTAGTCCAGCGCGTAGGAGGAGAGGGCGTCGCTCCCGTCGAGGAACATCAGGTACTCGCCGGCGGAGGCGGCGGCGCCGGCCTCGCGGGCCGCGGCGCGGGAGGCGGCCGGCTCGTCCAGCAGCACGGCGGAGGCCCCGGCCGGCGGCTCGGCGGCGAACTCCCGCGCGGTGATCAGGCCCTCGGCGCGGGCGGGGCCGACCGACTCGCTGTCCGCACCGCCGTCGGCCTCGTCCTCGCCGCCCTCTTCGGCCTCGGAGTCCTCCGGCTCCTCCTCGTCGGCGGAGCCGTTGTCGACGGCCGCCTCGTCCTGGTCGCCGGAGCCGTCCGCGGCGTCCTCCCCGCCGGGCCGGCCGGACTCCCGCTCCCCGGCCTGCCCGGCGGCCACGGGGGCGAGCACGATCTCGACGCCGCGGCCCCCTGCGTCCTGTCCCGCCAAGGAGTCCAGGCAGTGGCGCAGATGCGGCTCTGTGACGTCGAAGGCGACGATGACGCTGAGCTTCGGCACGGAAAAACAGTCTCCCGGTATTCATCGCTGCGGAGCGGGGGCACAGACAGGGGCGGCCGGATCGCACGGGGCCGCCGGATCGGCGGCGACCCTAGGGCTCCGGGCCTAAACGGCCGGTAAGAACGCGGTCGCGGTACGCGCCCGTTCCCGCCGGGCCGCCGCCCGCGGCCCACGGGCCCGCCTTTCTCCCTATCCGAGGATCCTAGCGAGAACTCCCGGCTGTTCACGCCCGCCGCCCCCGGTCCGGCGCCGGAAACGCCTCTGCGGCGGGGGCTCCGGATCCGGTGTTCCGCCCCCGCGGGCGGCGGCGCCGGGAGCGCCGGAGGAGCGGCGGGCCCCGCCGCCCCTCGCCCCCTTCGGCCCCTCCCGCAGGCGCCCTCGGGCGCCCCGCCTTCGGGCGGACCCGGCGGGGCGGCGCGTTTCCCGGCGCCGGGGCGGAGCCTGCGGGCGCCGCCTCCTCCCCGGCCCGGCCCGCCCCCGGACCTGCGGAGGCCCGGGGGCGGGCCGGAAGGGGCCGGGATGAGGGGCCGCGCCGGGCCTTGCGGTATATAGGCTGCCTCCAGGGGACGGTGCGACAGCGATCGGGCGGAGGAGCCGCGTGGTGGCCAAGGGCGACGGCAGGGATCGGCGCGGCGGCCGGGAAGGCCGGGGCTCCCGGCCGCTCCCGCAGGGCGATTCGTTCTACACCCCGGGCGCGGGCCGGCTCCGCCGGGAGATCGAGCGGCGCAGCGCCGTCCCGCTGGTCTGGCTGCACCAGGCGCCGCGGTGGATCCTGCCGGCCGGCATGGCCGGGGTGTTCCTCGCCGGGCTGCTGCTCTCCGGGCCGGCCGGCGCGCTGCTGCTGGGCCTGCTCGCGCTCTTCTTCTCCTGGCTGGCGTTCCTGGCCTGGCCGTCGCTGGGCGGCGGGGAGCGCGCGATGCGGGTGGTGGTGATCGGCGTGCTGCTGGTCTTCGGGGTGCTGCAGAGCGGCGCGGTCTGAGGGCGGCCGGGGGCCGGTCCCAGGGGTCCCGGCGGCCCCTCCCGCACCGCGGTGCGGCACCGGCCGCTTTTTGACAATCATTTTCATTTTCGGCATACTTGGCCGGTGACCTCAGAAACCACCACCGCGCGCGGGACGGCCGCCGGGGACCCCGCGTCCGCGCCCCCCGCCTTCCGGGTGGAGGGGGCCGTCGTCGCCTACGACCGCGACCCGGTGCTGCGCGGCGTGGACCTCACCGTGCCGCGCGGGCAGACCCTCGCCATCCTCGGCGCCAACGGCTCGGGCAAGTCCACCCTGATGCGGGCCATGCTCGGCATCACCCCGGTCGCCGCCGGCGCGGTCGAGGTGCACGGCACCCCGCTGCGCCGGTTCCGCGACTGGGGCCGGATCGGCTACGTCCCGCAGCGGCTCTTCGTCGGCGGCGGCGTGCCCGCCACGGTGCGCGAGGTCGTCGCCTCCGGCCAGATCGCGACGCGGCGGCGGCTGCACCGGGCCACCCGGGAGGAGCGCGCCGCGGTGCAGGAGGCGCTGGAGGCCGTCGGGCTCGCCGACCGCGCCCGCGCCGCCGTGCACGAGCTCTCCGGGGGCCAGCAGCAGCGGGTGCTGATCGCCCGCGCGCTGGCCGGCCGCCCGGACACCTTCCTGATGGACGAGCCGATGGCCGGGGTCGACGCGGAGAACCAGCTCGCCCTGGCCTCCGCCATCGCCCGGCTGCGCGAGGACGGCGCCACCGTGGTCCTGGTGCTGCACGAGACCGGCCCGCTGGAGACGCTCATCGAGCGGGCCGTGGTGCTCTCGCACGGGGAGATCTCGCACGACGGGGCCGCCCCCCGCCCCACCGGCGACTGCGCCCGCCCCGGGCACGACCACGTCCACCCGCACGAGGACGGCGCCGGGCCCGCCGGCGGCGTCGCCCTGCCCATGGTCACCGGCGCCGAGGTGCCCCGCCGTGACTGAGATGCTCTCCTACGACTTCATGCAGCGGGCGCTGATCGCGGCCGCCCTGGTCGGCCTGGTCGCCCCGGTCATCGGCACCTTCCTGGTGCAGCGGCGGCTGGCGCTGCTCGGCGACGGGATCGGCCACGTGGCGCTCACCGGTGTGGCGCTGGGCTTCCTCACCGGCACCTCCCCGGTGCTCACCGCCCTGATCGTGTCCGCGCTGGGCGCCGCCGCCATCGAGCTGGTCCGGGTGCGCGCCCGCACCGGCGGCGACGTGGCGCTGGCCCTGCTGTTCTACGGCGGCATCGCCGGCGGCGTGCTGCTCATCGGCCTGGCGCCGGGCGCCAACAACGCCACCCTGACCGCGTTCCTGTTCGGCTCGGTGAGCAGTGTCAGCGAGGAGGACATCGCGGTGGTGATCGGGCTGGCGGTGCTCGTCGTCGCCCTGATCGCCTACTTCGGCCGGGAGCTCTTCGTGCTCTGCATGGACGAGGACACCGCCCGCGCCGCCGGGCTGCCGGTGCGCTTCCTGAGCCTGCTGGTCTCCATCACCGCCGCGGTCACCGTGGTCATCTCGATGCGGGTGGTGGGGGTGCTCATGGTGAGCGCCCTGATGGTGGTCCCGGTGGTCGCCGCCCAGCAGCTCACCCGGAGCTTCCGGGTGACCGCCGCGCTGGCGGTGGCGATCGGGGTGCTGTCCGCGGTGGGCGGGCTGAGCACCGCCTTCTACGTCGACGTGGCCCCCGGTGCGGCGATCGTCCTGCTCACCCTGGCGGTGTTCGCGGTCGCCGTGGCCGCCGGCCGGCTGGTGCGCTCCCGGGGCGGGCGCGCCGCCGGGGAGCGGGCCGCCCCCGGAAGCGGGAAGGGCGCCGCGGTCGGTACGATGCCCCAGGACGAGCCGGGGAGCGTAACCACGTGAGTACACGACGAGAGGCAGTCAAGCAGGCCCTCGACCACAGCACCGGATTCCGCAGCGCCCAGGACCTCTACGCGGACCTGCGCGCCGAGGGGTCCAAGATCGGACTGACCACCGTCTACCGGGCGCTGCAGAACCTGCACGACTCCGGTGAGGTCGACGTGCTGCGCAACGACGACGGCGAGGCGGTCTACCGGGCCTGCGCGAGCGAGAGCCACCACCACCACCTGGTCTGCCGCGGCTGCGGCAAGGCCGTGGAGGTGGAGGGGCCCGCGGTGGAGAAGTGGGCGGAGAGCATCGGTGCCCAGCACGGCTTCACCGAGGTCACGCACACCGTGGAGGTCTTCGGGACCTGCGCGGAGTGCGCCTCGGCCCGCCGGGAGGGGTCCGAGAAGCGGACGTGAGAGGCGGGTCCGCCCCGGGGCGCAGGCCGCCCCGGAGGCGGAGGCGGCTGAGCCCGCCCGGTCGGCGACCGGGCGGGCTCAGCCGCCTTCCGGGGCCGTGTCCCGGCCCGCCCGCTCAGCGCAGCGGCTCCAGCCGCGGGCGCTTGGGCTCCAGGCCGTCGCCGGAGGAGCGGCCGGTCAGCCGGCGGCCGATCCACGGCACCAGGAACTCGCGGGCCCAGTGCAGGTCCTCCTGGCGGGCCGAGCGCCAGTCCTTCGGCGGCTCGTCCGGCCAGGGGGCGTCCCAGCCCGGCTCGACCTGCAGCCCGAGGATCTCCGCGACGCGCAGGCCGAGGCGGCGGTGGCCCTCCTGGGAGAGGTGCAGCCGGTCCCAGCTCCACGCCCGGTGGTCGTGGAGCATCTTCATCGACCACAGGTCGGCCACGGTGCAGTCGTAGCGGTCGGCGACCGCCCGCACGTGCATGTTGTAGGTGGCGATCCTGCCCCGGAGGTGCCGCATGACCGGCTGGAACCCGGTGTCGAAGCCGGTGAAGACGACCACCGAGGCGCCGGTGGCGCGGAGCCGCCCGACCGCGCCCTCGAAGACCTCGGCGACCTGGTCGGGGTCGGCGCCGGGGCGGATGATGTCGTTGCCGCCGGCGCAGATGGTGACCAGGTCCGGCCGGAGCTCCACCGCGCGCGGCAGCTGGTCCCGGACGATCTGGCCGATGAGCTTGCCGCGCACCGCCAGGTTGGCGTAGCGCACCTCGGGGACCTGCCCGGCGAGGTGCTCTGCGAGCCGGTCGGCCCAGCCGCGGTAGCGGCCGTGCGGCGTCCGCCCGCTGTCCGGATAGGGATCGTCCATGCCCTCGGTGAAGCTGTCACCGAGAGCAACGTAGGAGAGGATGTCCTGCCCAGTGTCGATGCCGCTCATGGGTACCGATGATGCCTCCCGGACCCCTGGTTACGCGACAGTAGGTTACGGTCGCGCGGCCTTTTGTAACAGCCGTCACGGTCCCCCGGCGCCCCGGGCCGGCGGCCGGGGGCGGTCGGGGGCGCCGCTCACTCCCCCGCGGCCGGGGGGACCGGGGCCGGGTCGGGCCGCTTGGCGGTGACGCCGTCACCGGAGGACCGGCCGGTCAGCCGGCGGCCGATCCACGGCACCAGGTACTCCCGGGCCCAGCGCAGGTTCTCCCGGCGGGCCCGGCCCGGAGCGGAGGGCGGGACCGGGGGCCAGGGCGCGTCCGGGTCGCCGTCGGCGGGCACGCCCAGCGCCCGGCAGACCTTGAGGGCGAGGCGGCGGTGGCCCTCGGGAGACATGTGCAGGCGGTCGGCGTCCCAGGCGCGGGGGTCGGTCAGCGCGGTCATCGACCACTGGTCGACCAGGTGGCAGCCGTACCGGTCGGCGATCGACCGGACGTCCAGGTAGAACCGGGCGAACAGCCCGATCCGGGCGCGCATGTACCCGCCGGCGATGTTCACCCCGGTGAACAGCACCACCTCGGTGCCCTGCGCGCGCAGTCGCCGGACCGCGTGCTCCAGGATCCGGGCCGGCGGCTCGGGGCGGGCGCCGGGGCGGAGCAGATCGTTGCCGCCGGCGCACAGGGTGGCCAGGTCCGGCCGGAGCTCCAGGGCCCGGGGCAGCTGGTCGGTGATGATCTGGCGGATGAGCTTGCCGCGCACCGCCAGGTTGGCGTAGCGCACCTCGGGGACCTGCCCGGCGAGGTGCTCGGCGAACCGGTCGGCCCAGCCGCGGAACCGGCCGTCCGGGCCCGGGTCGCCGACGCCCTCGGTGAAGCTGTCCCCGATCGCGACGTAGGTGAGCGTGCTCCGGTCCAGGTCGAGGCCGGTCATGCCCGCTCCTCCGGGACCGGCGGCGCCGGGTCGGCCGGGACCGGGTTGGGCACGGCCCCGCCGTAGCGGCGGTCCCGGGAGGCGTAGACCTCGCAGGCGTGCCAGAGGTGCCGCCGGTCGAAGTCGGGCCAGAGGGTGTCCAGGAAGACGAACTCGGCGTAGGCCGACTGCCAGAGCAGGAAGTTGGAGAACCGCTGCTCGCCGGAGGAGCGGACGAACAGGTCGACGTCGGGGACGTCGGCGGCGTACAGCCGGGAGGAGAGCGCGTCCTCGTTCACCTTGGACGGGTCGATCCGGCCCTGGGCGACGTCCTCGGCCAGCCGGGCGGCGGCGTCGGCGATCTCCGCGCGGCCGCCGTAGTTGACGCAGAACTGCAGGGTGAGCGCGGTGTTGTCCTTGGTCATCTCCTCGGCGTCCTGCAGCTCGGAGATGACGCTCTTCCACAGCCGGCCGCGCCGCCCGGACCAGCGCACCCGGACGCCCATCGCGTGCAGCTCATCGCGGCGGCGCCGGATCACGTCCCGGTTGAAGCCCATCAGGAAGCGGACCTCCTCCGGGGAGCGCTTCCAGTTCTCGGTGGAGAAGGCGTAGGCCGAGAGGTTGGAGATGCCCATCTCCAGTGCGCCCTCGATGACGTCGAACAGCGACGCCTCCCCCGCCTTGTGCCCTTCGGTGCGGGGCAGGCCGCGCTGCTTGGCCCAGCGGCCGTTCCCGTCCATGACGATCGCGACGTGCTTGGGCACCAGCGCCTTGGGCAGCTCCGGCGGGCGCGCCCCGCTCGGGTGCGGCGAAGGCGCGGCGTAACCGCGACCGGAACCGGACGTGAAAAGGCTCACTTGGCTTCCTCCCGGGACGGCGGCCCTCGATGGCTGGGATGTCGGACGCCGGAACGGCCCTCGGTTCCGGAAGGGGCCGCGCCCCCGGAACCGGGCGGCTCCGCCGGGGCGCCCGGCGGCCGCTCGCCCTCCGGGCCGCGCCGGCACCGGTTCGGAGCCGCCGCCCGCGGCCTCGGGGCGGTGCTCGCACGATACCGCACCCGGTGCCCCGCTCCCCCGCCGAGGGCGGCCGCTCCGCCCCCCGGACCCGCGGTTCATCACTCTCCGGAGCGGGACGGCGACCGCTCCCCTCCCCGGTCGGCGGCCGCCCGGCCGGGGCGGTGCAAGCCCCCGCGGGGCCGGTCGCGGAGGACGCGGGGCGCCGCCGGTGCCCCGGGCCGCTCCGGGTCACTCCGCCGGGGCCGAGCGCTCCACCAGGCGCAGCGAGCGGATGCCGTTCTCCAGGTGCCACTGGAGGTAGGCGGCGACCAGGCCGCTGCATTCGGAGCGGTGCCGCTCCTCGCTCGCGTCGGCGGCCGGCCAGTCGCCGCCGAGCAGCGCGCCCATCAGCCGCACCGACTCCGGGGCGGGGTTCACCGCCCCGTGCGGCCGGCAGACCGAGCAGACCGCCCCGCCGGCGTGCACCGCGAAGCCGCGCAGCCCGCTCCGGGCGCCGCAGCGGGCGCACTCGTCCAGTGCGGGCGCGTAACCGGCCACCGCCAGCGAGCGCAGCAGGAAGGCGTCGAGCACCAGCCGGGGGGCGTGCCCGCCCTCGCCCAGGGTGCGCAGCGCCCCGATGAGCAGCAGGAACTGGCGGAGCGCCGGGTCCTTCTCCACTGCGACGATCTTCTCCGCGGTCTCCAGCATGGCGGTCGCCGCGGTGTAGCGGGCGTAGTCGGCGACGATCGGCTCGCCGTAGGCGCGCACCGTCTCGGCCTGGGTGATGACGTCCAGCGTGCGGCCGGTGTAGAGCTGCACGTCGACGTGGGTGAAGGGCTCCAGGCGGGCGCCGAACCGCGACTTGGTGCGGCGCACGCCCTTGCCGACCGCGCGCACCAGTCCGGTGCGCCGGGTCAGCAGGGTCACGATGCGGTCCGCCTCGCCCAGCTTCTGGGTGCGCAGGACGACGCCTTCGTCACGGTAGAGGCTCACCCCGCCATTGTCCCGGATCCCGCCGACAGCGGGCGACCGGCGCCCGCACCCCGCTGAACTGGCACATCTCCAAAGAAGGTCGGCAAACCGAGCATATTGCCCTACATTGCTCTACGATCACGCACACCCCGCTGATCCACCAGACCCCTGGAGACCTCTCATGGGACGAGGACGTCGAAGGCACCGGCACCGGGAACCCCGGCCGCCGCGCCGCGGCAGGAGCGCGCTCATCGCCGCGGCGCTCGCCCTCCCCGTCGGCCTGGGCACCGCCGGCGCGCTGGTCCTGGCCGACCTGTCCGAGGACGGCGGCGCCCTCTCCGCCGACCCGGGGCGGGCCGCCCCGGACGCGGCGCTGCCGCCGGCCGCCGGCGACTTCTTCGACGGCGGCTCCGAGGCGCCCGCCGCGGACGAGGGCGGCGGCGCGGAGCGGCCGGAGCGGGGCGGGCAGGGCGCCTCCGCCGGGAGCGGCGAAGCGCAGGGCTCCGTCTCCGCCTCCGAAGAGCCCGAAAGCCCCGAGGAGGACGGGTCCGGCTCCGGGTCGGACGGCGGCTCCGCGGACGGGGGCGGCGGGGGCGGCTCCTCGTCGGCCTCGGGCTCCGGGCAGGGCGGCGAGGTCGTCTCCCTGGTCAACGAGGAGCGCGCGGAGGCCGGCTGCGGCCCGGTCAGCGTCGATTCCCGGCTCACCGACGCCTCGGAGAGGCACAGCCGGGACATGGCCGACCGCGACTACATGTCGCACCACACCCCGGAGGGCATCGGCCCCGGCGAGCGCGCCGAGGAGGCCGGCTACTCCGCCTGGGGCGGGGAGAACGTGGCCGCCGGCTACTCCTCCCCGGAGGCGGTGATGGAGGGCTGGATGAACAGCGAGGGCCACCGCGCCAACATCCTCAACTGCGACTTCGTCTCGATCGGCGTCGGCGAGGCCGACGCGCACTGGACGCAGAACTTCGGCTACGAGTGACGGCGGCGCGATCCACCGGGGACCGGCGCCCGTGACGGGCGCCCGGCCGGGGCCGGCCGCTCCGTCCGGCGTACCGGCGCGGATGCGCCGGTCCCGGGGTCAAGGGGTCGCGCTGAGCGGCGTGAGCCAGTGGATCTCCAGGTCTTCTCGCAGGTAGTCCATGCGGTGTCGCTGGAAGTGCGCGAGTTCGGGACGCGCGAGATGCGCGCGCAGGTCGTCGGCCGAGCGCCACAGTTCGTAGAACACGAACGTGCCGGGATCGGCCGCGTCCCGGTGGACCTGGTACTGCATCGAGCCGGGCTCGGCCCTGGTCGGCTCCACGAACGACAGCAGCAGCCGCTCCAGCTCGTCGGCGCGCTCGGGCTTCGGCCGGGCGAAGCCGTAGATGCCGACCGGCCCATCCCCATCAGGTACGACGATTTTCATACCTGCCGACGGTAGCCGCCGGCAAGGTATGATGCAAACCGTACCTAGGAGTGAGCCATGGATCTGGGCAAGGTGTTCCGCGCACTGGCCGACGACTCCCGCCGCCGGGTGGTGGTCGAACTCGCCGCCGACCCCGAAGGCCGGGAGCGCGCCTGCGGCTCGTTCGACCTGCCGGTGAAGAAGGCCGCGCGCACGCACCACTTCCGGGTGCTGCGCGAGGCGGGGCTGATCGTGCAGCGCGACCACGGCAACGGGAGCGCCGTCTCGCTGCCCAGGCAGGACATCGAGCGCCGCCTGCCCGGTCTGCTGGAGCTCCTGTCCGAGGAGTCGGAGTCCGGCGGCCGCGCATGAACGGGGGCGCCGCCGATGTGGTCGGCGGCGCCCCCGTGCGCTCGCCGGCCGGCGCTCCGCCGGCCGGCTCCGCGCGGATCAGCCCTGGGCGGCCCGGGCGCGGTTGACCGCGCTGCACACCGCGCGCAGCGAGGCGGTGGTGATGTTGTGGTGCATGCCCACGCCCCACACGGTCACCCCGTCGACGTCCGCCTCGACGTAGGCGGCGGCGCGGGCGTCGGTGCCCTCGCTCAGCGCGTGCTCCTTGTAGTCGACCACCCGGAACTTGACGTCGACCCCGGTCAGCGCGTCGCAGAACGCCGACAGCGGGCCCTGGCCGGTGCCGGTGATCTCGCGGATCTCGCCCTCGACCCGTACGTCGGCGCTGATCCGGTAGCCCTCCTCGGTGTTGGTCGAGCGGTGCGCCAGGATCCCGACCGGGCCGTCCTCGCTCAGGTAGGCCTCGGAGAAGATCTCCCAGATCCGCTCGCCGCCGAACTCGCCGCCCTCGGCGTCGGTGTGCTTCTGGACCTCGTGGGAGAACTCGATCTGCAGCCGGCGCGGCAGGTCCAGCGCGTGGTCCCGCTGCAGGATGTAGGAGACGCCGCCCTTGCCGGACTGGCTGTTCACCCGGATGACCGCCTCGTAGTCGCGGCCCACGTCCTTGGGGTCGATCGGCAGGTAGGGGACGCTCCAGGGGTGCTCGGAGACCGGGACCCCGGCCGCCTCGGCGTCGTCCTCCAGGGCGTTCAGCCCCTTCTTGATCGCGTCCTGGTGCGAGCCGGAGAAGGCGGTGTAGACCAGGTCGCCGCCGTAGGGGTGGCGCGGGGCGACCGGCAGCTGGGTGCAGTGCTCCACGGTGCGCCGGATCTCGTCGATGTCGCTGAAGTCGATCATCGGGTCGACGCCCTGGCTGTACAGGTTCATGCCCAGGGTGACCAGGTCGACGTTGCCGGTCCGCTCGCCGTGGCCGAACAGGCAGCCCTCGACCCGGTCCGCGCCGGCCATCACGCCCAGCTCGGCGGAGGCGATGCCGGTGCCGCGGTCGTTGTGCGGGTGGACCGACAGGCACACGTGCTCGCGCCGGGTCAGGTTCCGGCTCATCCACTCGATCTGGTCGGCGTAGACGTTGGGGGTGGCCCGCTCGACCGTGGCCGGCAGGTTCAGGATGATCTCCCGCCCGGGGCCGGGGTTCCAGACGTCCATCACCGCCTCGCAGACCTCCAGCGCGAAGTCCAGCTCGGTGTCGATGAAGATCTCCGGGGAGTACTCGTAGCCGAAGTGCGCGGTGTCGCCCAGGTACTGCTCGGCGAAGCGCATCACGTGCCGGGTGCCCTCGACCGCGATCGCCTTGCAGGCCTCGCGGTCCACCTTGAACACCACCCGGCGGAAGAGCGGCGCGGTGGCGTTGTACAGGTGCACGGTGGCGCGCTCGGCGCCGACCAGGGACTGCACGGTGCGCTCGATCAGGTCCTCGCGGGCCTGGGTCAGCACCGAGATCTGCACGTCGTCGGGGATGCGGCCCTCTTCGATCAGGGACCGGACGAAGTCGAAGTCGGTCTGGCTGGCCGACGGGAAGCCGACCTCGATCTCCTTGTAGCCCATCCGGACCAGCAGGTCGAACATCTCCCGCTTGCGGTCGGCGTCCATCGGCTCGATCAGGGCCTGGTTCCCGTCCCGCAGGTCCGTGGAGAGCCAGCGCGGGGCGGCGTCGATGGTCTTGGCGGGCCAGGTGCGGTCGGGCAGGTCGACCGGCTTGAAGGGAGCGTAGCGCTGGAAGGGCATACCACTCGTCTGCTGCTGCGGCACCATGGAGAAAAGGCTCCTCATAGGACGTTTCCCCGGATTCGGGGACACGGGGTCGTGGCCGACCTGAACACGCCGAAGCCCCGCGGCGAGGGAGCCGACCGTTTAACGACCCCCGCCGCGGCCGCTAAGGAGGAGCAGCTCGCGCAGCATAACGTGGGCCACGTTAGCAGACTCCCCGAGCGCGGGGCCGCACCGGCCCCGCGGAACCCCCGGCGGAACCGGAACGCCTCCGGTCCCCGGTTCCTTCCCGGCCGCCCGGTGCGCGGGCATGCGTGCGGGGCGCAGCGGTGGTCCGGCCAAGTGACCACCGATGCGCCCCGCCGGGTCCGGACCGCAGCGGTGGCCCGGCCAAGTGGCCACCGTTGCGCCCGGTGCGGGGAGACCGGCCGGGCCCTGCGGCGCCGGCGCGGCTCCCCCGTTCATGTGCCGCCCGTCAGGCGGTCTCCGGCTCCGGCTCGAACTCCTTCACCGCGTCGATCGCCGGACCGTGCGGCGTGTTCGCCTCGCGCTCGATCATGATCTCCACGAGCACCGGGCGGGAGGTCGCACGCGCCTCCTTGCGGGCCCACTCGATCGCGTCGCGGACCTCGGCCGGCTCGAAGACCCGGCGGCCGGAGCAGCCGTAGGCCTCCATCACCTTGACGTTGTCCGTGCCGTAGTCGTCATAGTGGATGTCGACCTGGTAGTTCATGTCGAACGGGATCTCGGCCTGGCGGATGAGGCCGAGGTACTCGTTGTTCAGCATGATGATCACGAACGGCACGTTGTACTGCGCCGCGACCGCCAGCTCCTCGACCATGTACTGGAAGCCGTAGTCGCCGACGATGCCCACGACCTCGGCGTCCGGCTCGGTGTCCTTCAGCGCCTTCTTCACGCCGATGGCCGCCGGGATCTCCCAGCCGAGCGGGCCGGCCTGGCCGCAGATCTGGTAGTGCCGCGGCTTGTAGGCCTTCTGGTGCTGGCCGCCCCAGATCTGGTAGAGGCCGATCGCGGTGACGAAGTAGGCGTCCTCGTCGAAGGCCTCGTTGATCTCCTTGTAGACCCGCGGGGCCTTGATCGGGACGGAGTCGAAGTCCTCCTTGCGGCCCAGCGTGCGCTTGAGCTCGCCGATCCGCTCGATCCAGGCGCCCACGCCGGCCTCGGCCTTGCGGCGCTTGGCGGCGTCGATCAGCGCGCGCAGGAACAGCCGGGCGTCGGAGACGATGCCCAGGTCCGGCTCGAAGACCTTGCCCAGCTGGGTGGCCTCGATGTCGACGTGGATGAACGTGCGCTCGCCCCGGTAGACGTCGATCTTGCCGGTGTGCCGGTCGGCGAACCGGGCGCCGACCGCGAGCACCAGGTCGGACTCCAGGAAGGAGGCGTTGCCGTAGCGCTGCGAGGTCTGCACGCCGGTCATGCCCGCGTACAGCTCGGAGTCCTCGTCGAAGGAGCCCTTGCCCATCAGGGTGACCTGGACCGGGACCCGCAGCAGCTCGGCCAGCTCGGCCAGCTCGGCGGAGGCCTCGGCGAGGATGATGCCGCCGCCGGCCAGGATCAGCGGGCGCTCGGCCTCCAGCAGCAGGTCCAGCGCGCGCTCGACCCGCGGCTGGTGCGGCCGCACCTCGTTGAGCTGCAGCGGCGCGTCGATCTCCGGGTCGTACTCGATGAGCTGCTGGGCGACGTCCAGCGGGATGTCGATCAGCACCGGGCCGGGACGGCCCTCCTGGGCGATCCGGAACGCCTCGCGGAAGACCCACGGAGCGCTGCCGGCCTCCTTGATCTGCACCGCCCACTTGGTGACGGGCTTGGCGATGGAGACGATGTCGACCGCCTGGAAGCCCTCCTTGTCCAGCAGGTCGGTGCGGTTCTGGCCGGTGATGCACACGATCGGGATGGAGTCGGCCATCGCGGTGTACAGGCCGGTGATCATGTTGGTGCCGGCCGGGCCGGAGGTGCCGATCGCCACGCCCACCTTGCCGGTGGTGCGGGACCAGCCGTCGGCCATGTGGGTGGCGCCCTCCTCGTGCCGGACGGTGAGGTGCTCGATCCCCCCCACCTGCTCCATGGCCTTGTAGAGGGGCAGGATCGCGGCGCCGGGGCAGCCGAAGGCGGTGGTGACGCCCTCGTCCTTCATGACCTCGACGGCCGCGTTCATCGCGGGCATCTGTACCATTTGCTTGAACCCTTCAGTGCTAGGGGGGTCATGGGCCCGCAGGCGGGACATCGGGTGCGGCCAACACCCGGGCCTGGGGCGGACGCGCGTATCACGGCTAAGCCGCGACCGCCTTCGGCCGTCCCGCCCGCGGGATCCCTTCCGGAGCGTTCCGGGCGGCTCCGCCCGCGCTTACTTCTCCTGGCTGGAGAGCTGCTCGACGATCTTCAGCAGCGCCGAGTGGTCCAGGCCGCCGTGGCCCTGGGCCTTGAGCGCGCCGATGAACTGGGCCACCACGGCGCCGAGCGGGATCGCCACGCCGGCCTCGCGGGCGGCGGTGGTGACGATCTTCATGTCCTTGTCGTGCAGCGCGATGCGGAAGCCCGGGTCGAAGGAGCGGTTCCGCATCCCCTCGCCCTTGCGGGTCAGCACGGTGCTGCCGGCCAGGCCGCCGTTGAGCACCTTCAGGCCGGCCTCGGTGTCGACGCCGTGCGCCTCGAGGAAGACCAGGGCCTCGGCGACCAGCTGGATGTTGCCGGCCACGATGAGCTGGTTGGCGGCCTTGACGGTCTGGCCGGCGCCGGACGGGCCGACCAGCACCGGGGTGGTGCCCAGGACCTCGAAGATCGGCAGGGCCGCGTCGAAGTCCTCCTGGGCGCCGCCGACCATGATGGACAGCTTCGCCTCGATGGCGCCGGCCTCGCCGCCGCTGACCGGGGCGTCGAGGACCCGGAAGCCGCGGCGGGCGCCCTCCTCGGAGACGGAGCGCGAGACGTCGGGGCGGATGGTGCTCATGTCGATCACCAGCGCGCCGGCCGGGGCGTTGGCGTAGACGCCGTCCTCGCCGAGCAGGGCCCCCTCCACGTCCGGGGAGTCGGGGACCATGGTGATGACGACGTCGGCGCCGGCCACGGCCTCGGCGATCGAGTCGGCGGCCTTGCCGCCCTGCTCGGCGAGCTTCTGGGTGCGGTCCGGGGTGAGGTTGTTACCGGTCACCTGGTAGCCGGCCTTGACCAGGTTGACGGCCATGGGCAGGCCCATGATGCCGAGGCCGATGAAGGCGATGTTCTGCTTGGCGGACATGTGGCTGGTTCCTTCCTGGGGAGGTCTGGTTCGGGGGCCGCTCGGACCGCTGGGGGCGCTGGGGCCGCTCAGCGGCCGAGCCAGCCGAAGCTCTCCGCGGTGGGCACGGTCGGCTTGTACTCCAGGCCGACGAACCCGTCGTAGCCGCCGGCCTGGGCCGCCTCGAGCAGGTCGAGCAGCGGGAGGTCGCCGGTGCCCGGCTCGCCGCGCCCGGGGGCGTCGGCGATCTGGATGTGGCCGAATTCGGCGGCGTGGTCCCGGACGGCCGCGGCGACGTCGTCGCCGTTGACCGCGAGGTGGAAGAAGTCGGCGAGGAGCGCGACGTTGCCCGCGCCCGCGGCCTTGGCCCGCTCGACGACGGCCAGGCCGTCGGCGGCGGTCTTGATCGGGTAGGCGTCGGAGCCGCTGACCGGCTCGATGAGCACGGTGCCGCCGATCGCGGCGACCGCCTCGGCGGCGGCGGCGATGCTCTCCAGGGCGACCGCGTCCTGCTCGGCCGGGTCGACGCCCTCCTGGCGCAGGCCGTAGAGCGCGTTGAACGCCTTGGTGCCGGTGCGCCGGGCGATGCCGACCACGACGTCCAGGTTGTCGCGGAACTCTCCGGCCCGGGAGGGCTGGGAGAGCACCCCGCGGTCCGGGCCGGGCAGCTCGCCGGCGAAGAAGTTCAGCCCGGAGAGCTCGACCCCGGCGTCGGAGATCGCGGCGACGAAGGCGTCGACCTCGGTGTCGGAGGGGACCGGGGAGGCGAACGGCCACCAGAACTCGACCGCGTCGAACCCGGCCTTGCGGGCTGCGGCGGGGCGCTCGTTCAGCGGCAGCTCGGTAAAGAGCAGCGAGCAGTTCACCGTGTAGCGCAGCGAGTGGCCCATGGCTTGCTCTCCTCAGCAGAGTCGGTGGCGGTGAATTTCATGATGCGGAATCTGTTTTTCGCTTGAAGGAATGATGCGAGTCTGCGCCGCGAACCGCGGCTTGTCAACCGCCCCTCCGCCGGACACTCCACCCGCACCCCCTCCACCCCCCTGGCGGACAAGGGGTAGCCAGTGGGATCTAGCTCACAGAAACTCACACACACGGCGCTCACCTGCCGCGCCTCCCCCGCCCGCCGGCGGGGCGATCCGGGAAGTGGTGTTGACAACCACACTGTGACCGGGGCTACAGTCCAACATGTAAAAGAAAGTTTCTGCACTACGAAATCCGACCGTCTCCCCTGTGGCCGCCGCGTTAACGCGCGCTCCAGCCACGGCGCGCGGCCGCACCGCGCCACCGGATCGGGGCCCGGCCCCGGCAGACGGACGGAACAGGACAGAGGGGACCATGTCCGACACCTCTTCGGGCTCCTCCGCAGCGGACCGGAACGGCGGTCCGGGGCTGGCGCGCATCAACGCGCTGACCTCGGACGACTTCCGCGCGGAGTTCGCCCAGTGCCTCAACGTGGACCGATGGACCGCGGCCCTGGACGCGGAGCGGCCCTTCGCCTCCCGTGAGGCCCTGCTCGCCGCCGCGGACGCGCACGCCGCGCAGATGAGCGACGGCGAAGTGGACACCGCGATCTCCCGGCACCCGCGGATCGGCGAGAAGGCGAGCGGCTCCGACACCGAGTCCCGGTGGTCGCGCGGCGAGCAGTCGGCCGTCACCGCCGGCGGCGACGCCGCCGCGCAGGCCTTCGCCGAGGCCAACGCCGCCTACGAGGCCCGGTTCGGCCACATCTACCTGGTGTGCGCCTCCGGCCGCTCCCCGGAGGAGCTGCTCACCGACCTCAAGGAGCGGATGGGCAACTCCGCCGAGCAGGAGAAGCGGGTCGTCGCAGGAGAGTTCCGCAAGATCGCGCTGCTGCGCGTGGAGAAGGTACTGGACAACTCATGAGCCACGTCACCACACACGTCCTCGACGCCGCCCTGGGCCGCCCGGCGACCGGCGTCGAGGTGAGGCTGGAGGCCGCCGCCGACGAGGCGCGGACCTCCTGGAAGCCGGTCGCGACCGGCGCCACCAACGAGGACGGCCGCGTCCCGGACTTCGGTCCGGACCAGCTGGAAGCGGGCGTCTACCGGGTCGTCTTCGACACCGCCGGCTACTTCGAGCGCACCGGCCAGCGCGGGTTCTACCCCGACGTGACCATCGCGTTCGAGCTCGCCGACACCGGGGCGCACTACCACGTCCCGCTGCTCCTCAGCCCGTTCGCCTTCTCGACCTACCGGGGGAGCTGAGGCCTCAAGGAGTCGACCGGAATCGACATCCCATCCGAGTGCGGTGACAGGTCCTTCCGCATGACCACAGCGGTCCTCCCTCGTCGCACGCCGCGCGACCCCGCGACGGCGCCCCCGGGCGCCCCGGGCGCGCAGGCCCTTTCTGTGAACCGCCCCGCGCCACTTCCCGCGCGAACGCGGACGGCGGCCGGGCGGCGAAGCCTCATCTCGACGCACAGGACGGAGACGATCCATGGGGATCCGACTCGGAGACAACCAGTACGGCAAGGCCGAGGTGCGCATGGTGCACGTCGACCGCGGCACCGCCGTGCACAGCATCAAGGACATCAACTACACCTCCCAGCTCCGCGGTGACCTGGAGTCGGTGCACACCGAGGGCGACAACTGCAAGTGCCTGCCCACCGACACCCAGAAGAACACCGTCTACGCCAAGGCCAAGGAGTGGGGCGGCGTCGGCGCCATCGAGGACTTCGCGCTGAAGATGGCCCGGCACTTCGTGGACGAGCACGAGTACGTGTACGGCGCCCGCCAGGAGGCCGAGGAGTACTCCTGGGAGCGGATCGCCACCTCGGCCGGCCCGCATGACCACTCCTTCGTCCGCAGCGGCGGCGAGGTGCGCAACACCGTGGTCAACAAGGACGGCGACAAGGAGTGGGTGGTCTCCGGCTTCACCGGGCTGACCGTGCTCAAGTCGACCGGCTCGGAGTTCCACGGCTACCCGAAGACGAAGTACACCACGCTGCCGGAGACCGACGACCGGATCCTGGCCACCGACGTCACCGCCCGCTGGCGCTACATCGGCACCGACGTCGACTGGGACAAGACCTATGCCTCGGTGAAGGCCCTCATGCTCGAGGCCTTCGCGAACACCCACAGCCTCGCGCTGCAGCAGACGCTGTACGCGATGGGCGAGGCCGTCCTCGAGGCGCACCCGGAGATCGCCGAGGTCAAGTTCTCCATGCCCAACAACCACCACTTCCTGGTGGACCTCTCCGCGTTCGGCCTGGACAACCCGAACGAGGTGTTCTTCGCCGCGGACCGCCCCTACGGCAAGATCGAGGCCGTCGTCGAGCGCGACGACGCCCCCGACGCGGGCCGCGCCTGGGAGGCCGTGCCGGCCTTCGTCTAGCCGAGGCTCCCCCTCCCGGTCCGGGCCCCGCCCCCTTCGGGGCCCGGACCCCCGTCCCGGCCTGGGCGGCGCCTCCGCCGTCCCCGACCGCCAGCCGTCGGCGCGCGAACCGCACCGCGACAGCCGCACGGCCGCGACGCGTACCCGCATCCCGGATGCGCGCCCCTCACCCGACGCACACGGGCCCTGCGCCCCGCCCAGGGGCGCCGGCCCGCACCCACTGACCCAGTAGGGGCCCGGTCAAGGAACATGCGAAACGACAACGACGGCGGTGGAAACGACCCCCGCGCGCAGCACGAACCCACCGCCACGGCGACCCGGGACCGCTCGGCCCCTCCGCCGGGGCAGGGCGCCGAAGAGCGCCCCGAGGACTGCCGGCACACCACCGGCCAGTACCTCATCGGCGGACTCCAGCACCTGCTCACCATGTACGCGGGGCTGATCACCCCGCCGCTGATCATCGGCACCGCGGCCGGCCTCGACGGGGCGCGGACCGCGACCCTGATCGCCGCCACCACGCTGCTCGCCGGCGTCGCCACCCTGCTCCAGACGCTCGGCGTGCGCTGGCTTCGGCTCGGCTCCCAGCTGCCCATCGTGGTCGGCGCGACCTTCGTGCCGGTCGGCGCGATGGAGTCGATCGCCGCCGGCGGCGGGCTGCCCGCGGTCTTCGGGGCCTCGCTCGCGGCGGGCCTGTTCGGCCTCGCCATCTCCCCGTTCTTCGGCTCCCTGGCGCGGTTCTTCCCGCCGATCGTCACCGGGACCATCGTCACCGTCATCGGGCTCTCGCTCTTCCCCGTGGCGCTGGGCTGGATCGTGGGCGACGCGCCCGGAGGCGTGCCCGCCTCCGGCGACCTGCTGCTGGGCCTGGGCACGCTGGCCCTGGTGCTGCTGCTCAACCGGATCCCCGGCGTGATCGGCCGGTTCTCCATCCTGATCGGCCTGGTCACCGGGACCGCGGTGGCCGCGCTGACCGGGCGGGCCGACTTCTCCGAGGTCGCGCCGGGCCCGCTGTTCGCCCTGCCCGAGCCGTTCCACTTCGGGCTCCCCACGTTCCAGCCCGCGGCGATCCTGACCATGTGCATCGTGATGCTCGTGGTGCTGACCGAGGGCACCGCCAACATCATGGGCGTCGGCGCGGTCGTCGGCGCCCGGGTGGACCGGCGGCGGATCTCCGAGGGGCTGCGCGCGAGCGCGCTGGCCACCACCATCGCACCGCTGGTCAACACCTTCCCGGTCTCCTCCTTCGCGCAGAACATCGGCCTGGTGGCGATGACCCGGGTGCGCAGCCGCTACGTGGTGGCCTGGGCCGGCGGCCTGCTGGTCCTGCTGGGGCTCTTCCCGGTGCTGGGCCGGCTCGTCGCCGCGGTGCCGATGCCGGTGCTCGGCGGCGCGGGCCTGGTGCTCTTCGGCACCGTCGCGGCCAGCGGCATCAAGACGATCGCCGAGGACGACCTGACCGACCAGCTCAACCTGGTGCTGGTCGGCGCCTCGCTGGGCGCGGGCCTGATCCCGCTGCTGTTCCCGCACTTCTACGCAGGCCTGCCCGGCTGGGCCGCCACCGTGCTGCACTCCGGCATCGTGGGCGCCTCGCTGGTCGCCATCGTCCTCAACATCCTGTTCAACGCGGGCCGCCGCGGACGGAGCGCGGATGCGGGAGGGCACGACCACGACGCGGACCGGCCGCCCGCCGGGCCGCACCCGGAACCGGGGGCCTGACACCTCCCCGGCCGGACATCCAGACCACCCCTCCCCGGTGCCCCCGGGGAGGGGAGCGCGGACGGTGAGTCCGCGCGACCGGCCGCCCGCGCTGCGGCCGGAGCAGGACAGGAGCGGCCCCTGAAGGGCGCAACGGGACCGCTCCCGACCCGACAACCGGTTCGACCGCACCCCGGGACGGTGTCCCCCAGGGTGGAGTGCCCCGCACCTCGGGACGGTCGCACCAAGACCCCAAGGGGCTGACACTGGCCATGCAACACGGAAAGTCGGAAGACGGCACCCCGGCCACGACGAACGCCGCCGCCCACGACGGGGACACCTCAATCCCCCCACGCCCTGAAGACGAACGCCTCCCCGCGAAGCTGCTCGGCCTCTACGGCCTGCAGCACATCCTGACCATGTACGCCGGGGCCGTCGCACCGGCCCTGGTGATCGGCGGTGCGGCCGGCCTCAGCCCTGCCGACCAGGGGATCCTGGTCAGCGGCGCGCTGCTGGTCGCCGGCATCGCCACCCTGCTGCAGACGCTCGGCCCGTGGCGCACCGGCGCCCAGCTGCCGATCGTGGTGGCCGCCTCCTTCGTCCCGGTCGGCGCGATGACCACCATCGCCACCGACCAGGGGCTCCCGGTGGTCTTCGGCGCCTCCCTGGTGGGCGGCCTGTTCGCCCTCTGCCTGACGCCGTTCTTCGGGCAGCTCGTGCGCTTCTTCCCGCCCGCGGTCACCGGCAGCATCATCACCGTCATCGGCCTGTCGCTGATGCCGGTCGCCGCCGGGTGGATCGTCAACAACAACCCCTCCGGACACCCGTCGCTGAGCGACATCGGGCTCGGTGCGGCGACGCTCGCCCTGGTCCTGCTCTTCTCCCGGGTGCTGCCGGGCCTGCTCGGCCGGGTGGCGGTCCTGCTCGGCCTGGTCGCCGGCACCCTGATCGCGCTGCCGCTCGGCAAGACCGACTTCAGCGCGGTCTCCGACGGCGCGTTCTTCGCGCTGGGCTCGCCGCTGCACTTCGGCATGCCGGAGTTCGAGCTCGCGGCCATCCTGACCATGTGCGTGATCATGCTGGTGGTGCTGACCGAGGGCGCCTCGCACATCATCGCGGTCGCCGAGATCACCGGCTCCAAGGTGGACGCCAAGCGCATCTCGGCCGGCCTCCGCGCCGACGTGAGCGCCTCCATCATCGGCCCGATCTTCAACACCACCCCGGGCAGCTCGTTCGCGCAGAACATCGGCCTGCTGGCGCTCACCAAGATCAAGAGCCGCTTCGTGGTGGCCAGCGGCGCCGGCATCCTGATCGTCCTCGGGCTGTTCCCGGTGCTCGGCCGGGCGGTGGCGGCGATCCCGATGCCGGTGCTGGGCGGCGCGGGCCTGGTGCTCTTCGGCACCGTCGCGGCCAGCGGCATCCGCACCCTGGGCAAGGTCGACTTCGACAACAACCTCAACCTGATCCTGGTGGCGACCTCGCTCGGGTTCGGCATCCTGCCGATGGCGGTGCCGGACTTCTACGAGGGCTTCCCCGGCCCGATCGCCACCGTGCTGCACTCGGGCATCGTGGGCGCCGCGATCGTGGCGATCGTGCTGAACATCTGCTTCAACGTGATCGGCCGCGGCAAGAGCCCGGCGCCCTCCGCCGAGATCGACCGGGACGAGCTGAAGACCGCCGGCCCCGGCGAGGCCAAGTACACCGAGGCCGCCGACGCCGCCTACCGCTCCGGCAGCGACGACGGGCGTCGACCCTCCGGCGGCGGGGAGGCCGACGGGAAGCACCCCTCCGGGCGCGGGGAAGCCGGCGGGAACGCCGGCGCCGACGGCGGTGAGCCGGCCGGCGAAGAGGGGGAGCTCAGCGCCAAGAGCGACTGACCTCCTCCACCCCCCACCCCCCAGGAACGGCCCCGGGCACCGCGCCCGGGGCCGTTCCCCGTCCGCAACGGCCCAGGCAAGGTTCCCGCGGCCCCACCCGAGCCCGAGCGCGGCACCCCACAGGGCCGAGCTTCAAGCAGGCGGCGAGAGTAGGAAGGGGGGTGTACCAGCCAGTCGGTCGGGCGCGGCGCCCCACGGAGCGAAGGTTCAAGCGGGCAGCGACGGCAGGGAGGGGAACCGGCCGGTCGATCGAGCGCGGCGCCCCACGGGGCGGGGGTTCAGACCGGCGGCGACGGCGAAGGTGGGGGCGGGGTGCAGCTGGTCGCCCGGGCACGGCCTCTCGCGGGGTCGGGGTTCAAGCCGGCAGCGAAGGCGGCGGTGGGCACCGGCCGGTCGGTCCGGCGCGGCGCCCCACGGGGTGGCGGTTCAAGCCAGCGGCGACGGCGAAGGTGGGGGCGGGGTGCAGCTGGTCGCCCGGGCACGGCCTCTCGCGGGGTCGGGGTTCAAGCCGGCAGCGAAGGCGGCGGTGGGCACCGGCCGGTCGGTCCGGCGCGGCAGAGCGGGCCGGGACGGCAGATGTGGGGCCGGTGGCGGGTTCGCCGTGCCCGCGTCGCCCGGGCGCCGGGGCCGGCCGCCCCTGAAACCACCACACCTCTCTGGCCTAGGCGAATACGCAAGGTGATGGCGGGGTGGGGTGCCCTGCGCACCGCGAGAGCACCCCGGTGATTCCCGGGCGCGCATCCCGGGCCGGATCGGGCCCCAGAAGGCCCGAATCGCCCTGACCGGGCCGGTGATCGGGGGTTCGAGCCACCTGCAAGGCCGCAAAGCAGAGGACCGGAACCCGGGAAGGGCGGAGGCGGGGGGCGAGATGTCGCTTTTGTTCTCCTGGGAGGCTCTGCTTGGCCACTCTGGGTAACCGGTGAGGGGGTATGGGGGGCTTCGGGGCTTACTACTCGCTGGTAGATGTAATCGGGGTGCCGCCGGGGTGCGCAGGGCGCCCGGCCCCTGCCCGATTCCCGCCGCAAACCCGGCATATGGGATACGGCCCCTGGTCGGCGCGGGCCGGGCCGGTGAACGCGGCGCCCCGCCCCCTCCCGCCCTCGCCGCCCGCCTGAACCCCGGCCCCGTGGGGCGCGCGCCCGGGCGAGGCCTGCACCCCGCCCCTACCGCTGCCGTCGCCGCCTGCTTGAACCTCCGCTCCGCGAGGCGCCGCGCCCGACCGACCAGCCGGTCCCCCTCCCGCCGTCGCCGCCCGCCTGAACCCCTGCCCCGCGAGACGCCGCACCCGGCCGGAGCCGCCTGCCCGGGACACGCCGGAACGCCCGGCCGGAACATGGCGGAGGCCCGGCCCCCGCTGCGGGGACCGGACCGGAAGTCGGGGCAGGGCCGGAAGTGGGATCAGGGCCGGGGAGGGGTGCGGCGGCCCTCCCCGGCCCTGGGCCGGTCAGGAGCGGCGGAGCAGCCGGCCCTTGGGCGCGGCCGGGTCGATCCGCTCGCCGCGCAGGTAGGTCGCGCGGACGACGCCGGTGAGCTCCCGGCCGTCGTAGGCGCTCAGCGGGTTCTTGTGCTGCAGCGTCCGGGCGTCGATGCGGGTGCGCGCCTCAGGGGCGACCACGGCGAAGTCCGCGTCGTTGCCGACCGCCAGCGCGCCCTTGCCGGTGATACCGGCCACCCGGACCGGGCCGGAGGCCATCCAGCGCACCACGTCGGCCAGCGAGTGGCCGCGCGCGCTCGCCTCGCTCCACACCGCGGAGAAGCCCACCTGGAGGCCGGAGACGCCGCCCCAGGCGGTGCCGAAGTCACCGGTGTCCAGGTCCTTCAGGTCGACGGTGCTCGGCGAGTGGTCGCTGACCACGCAGTCGATCACCCCGTCGGCCAGCGCCCGCCACAGCGCGTCGCGGTTGGCCGCGCCGCGGATCGGCGGGCAGCACTTGAACTGGGTGGCGCCCGCGGGCACCTCCTCCGCCGCGATGGTCAGGTAGTGCGGGCAGGTCTCCACGGTCAGCGGGACGCCGTCCGCCCTGGCCTTCTCGATCATCGGCAGGGCCGTGGCGGTGGACAGGTGCAGGATGTGCGAGCGGGTCCCGGTCCGCCGGGCGGTCTCGATGACCAGGCGGATCGCCTCGTGCTCGGCCTCGTCCGGGCGGGAGGCGAGGAAGGAGGCGTACTCCGGTCCGGAGGCGGCGGGCGCCGACTCCAGCAGCCCGGGGTCCTCGGCGTGCACGATGATGGTGCCGCCCAGCTCCCCGATGGCCGCCGCGGCGGAGCGGTACAGCTCCGGGGTGAGGTGGCCGAACTCGTCCACGCCGGAGGGCGAGAGGAACGCCTTGAAGCCGTAGACGCCCTCCTCGTACAGGGCGGCCAGCTCCCCGGTCTCCCCGGGGGCGCTGTTCTCCGGCACCGCGCCGCCCCAGAGGCCGACGTCCACCGCGAGCTGGCCCTCTGTGGCCTCCCGCTTCACCCGCAGCCCCTCGGCCGTGGTGGTCGGCGGGATGCTGTTCAGCGGCATGTCGACGAAGGTGGTGACGCCGCCGGCGGCGGCCGCCCGGGTGGCGCTGGCGAAGCCCTCCCAGTCGGTCCGGCCGGGCTCGTTGACGTGCACGTGGCTGTCGACCAGGCCGGGCAGCAGCACCTCGTCCTCGGCGGTCTGGACGGTGCGCGCGCCGTCCAGCGGCGCGTCGGCGCCGGCGATCTCGGCGATCCTCCCGCCGCGGACCCCGATCGCCACCGGGCGCTCGCCCTCCGGGGTGATGGCCCGGCGTGCGCGTACGACGAGTTCGTAGTCGTGTTCAGGCATGGTTCTCCTGTTCCCGCTGGTGTTGACGGTTCCGTGCCGCCGGGCGGTTCAGCCGACCCTCCGGTCGGCGAAGCCGCGCAGCACCTCGGAGCCGACCCCGGTGGCCGCCTCGACCTCGGACTCCTCCAGGGCGCCGCAGTTGCAGCCGCGCACCAGGGCGGAGGCGAGCGCCTGCGCGGTGGCGGGCTCGTCCAGCACGCCGCCGCCGGCCGCGCCCAGGTAGGCCTTGAGCCGCGCGGCCGCGGGCCCGAACGCCTCCCGGTAGAAGGCGTAGGTGGCCAGGTAGCGGGTGGGCAGCTGGTGCGGGTGGAGGTCCCAGCCCTGGTAGTAGGCGCGTTCCAGGGAGCGGCGGACCAGGCCCGCGTGGAGCGCCCAGGCGGCGTGCACCTGCTCGCGGCCGCCCACCGGCACCACGTTGGTGGAGCCGTCGGAGAGCCACACCCCGGTGCCGGCCGCGGCGAGCTGCATGACCGCCTTGGCGTGGTCGGCGGCCGGGTGCGCCATGCTCTGGAAGGCGGCGGTGACGCCCACCGCGGCGCTGTAGTCGTAGGTGCCGTAGTGCAGGCCGGTCACCCGGCCCTCCCCGGCGTGCACCATCCGCGCGACCGCGGCGGCGCCGTCCGGGGTGAGCACCGACTGCGGGGTCTCGATCTGCAGCTCGAAGCCGAGCCGGCCGGCGGGCAGCCCGAACCGCTTCTCCAGCTGCTCGGACGCCCAGACCATGGCCTCCACCTGGTCGACCGAGGTGATCTTGGGCAGGGTGAAGACGAAGCCCTCGGGGAGGCGGCCGGCGGCGTCCAGCAGCCCGCCGATGAACAGGGCGAGGCTGCGCAGGCCGCGGCGGCGCCCGGCGGACTCCATGCCTTTCATCCGCACCCCGAGGTAGGGCGGGGCCTGGCCGGACTCGAGGTCGGCGGCGAGCGCGGCGACGGCGGAGGCGACGTGGCCGTCCTCCTCCTCGTCGGAGCGGGCCCCGTAGCCGTCCTCCAGGTCGATGCGGAGGTCCTCGATCGGCTCCGCGGCGAGCTTGGCGCGGACCCGCGGGAGCGCGTCGGCCACCGCGCCCGGGTCCATGCCGACCGCGGCGGCCAGCGCCTCGGCGTCGGGCGCGAACTCGTCCAGGGAGGCCAGCGCCTGCTCGCCCCACTCGGCGCAGATCCCGGCGCGCACCTGGTCGGCCGGGACGTAGACGGTGTGCACCGGCTGGCGCCGGCCGGAGTCCCCGGGGTACTGCGCGATGAGCCGCGCGTCGGCGTCCGCGAGCCGCGCGTCGAGTGCGTCGGCGAGCTCGCCGAGGCCGATTCCGGCCAACCGCCGCCCGCTCTGCGCGGCCTCCTGCTCTCCCACTTGGTACTTCCCTTCCGTGGCTGTCACCGGATGGCGCGAAGAGGAAAACGCCACCCGCTAGATCTTTTATATAGCGGACACTAACTTCTACAATTCGGAAGAACAAGGGGTTCGGTGCGGGCTTCCCGGCCGGACCCGCGGACCCGAGCACCGACGAGGAGCGGAACGCCGCCGAAGACCTGCGGCGGGGCACCGGTTCGCGCACCGGAGGGCGCGCGGGCGGGAACCGGGATGCGGCTGCGGGGCGCCATTGGCGTCCCTCTACTTCCGTATCGCAGAATGAGACCGGATGATCCTGACGGCCGCCGCACGACCGCGGAGGCCAGGCGATGGGAGCTGGAGACCTTTGGCAACGTCACAGACCTCGATCGAGGGCGCCCCCTCTGGCGACGTCCCCCGGGCGAGAGCGGGCGGGGTGCAGTCGCTCGACCGCGCGTTCGCCCTGTTGGAGATCATGGCCGACGCCGGCGGGGAGATCTCGCTGAGCCAGCTCGCCGACTCCTCCGGGCTGCCGCTCCCCACCATCCACCGCATCATCCGCACCCTGGTGGACAACGGGTACGTGCGCCAGCTCCCCTCGCGCCGGTACGCGCTGGGGCCGCGGCTGATCGGACTGGGCGAGAGCGCGTCGCGGATGCTCGGCACCTGGGCCCGGCCGCACCTGGCGCAGCTGGTGGACGAGCTCGGCGAGACCGCCAACCTGGCGATGCTCGACGGGGACAAGGTGGTCTACGTCGCCCAGGTCCCCTCACCGCACGCGATGCGGATGTTCACCGAGGTGGGCCGGAGGGTGCTGCCGCACTCCGCGGGCGTGGGCAAGGCGCTCCTGGCCCAGCTGCCCGAAGAGGAGGCGCTGGCCACCGTCGGCCGGACCGGGATGCCGGCCGCCACCGACCGCACCATCAGCACCCCTGAGGCCTTCGCCGAGGAGATGGTGCGCATCCGGGAGCGGGGCTACGCCATCGACGACGGCGAGCAGGAGATCGGGGTGCGCTGCCTGGCCGTCCCGGTGCTCGGCGGCCCCGCCATGATGGCCGTCTCCATCTCCGGCCCGGAGGCCCGGGTCAGCTGGGACTTCGTGGACAAGGCCGCGCCGATCGTGCAGCGCGCCGCCCTCGCCCTGGCCGGCGACCTCAACCACCAGAGCTGACGGGCCGCCGCCCCGCCCGCGGGCCCGGGGGGGGGGAGCCCCTCCCCGGGGCCGCGGAGGCGGTGACCGCCCGCCGCGGCGGGCGGTCGCCGTCCCGGCCGGGACGGCCCCCGCGATCCCTCCTCCGCCCCGCGCGGCCGGCGCCCGAGCGGGCGGACCGCCCGGGGCGCGGCCCTCTCCCGGGCCGCCCGTCCGCAGGCCGCCTGGGCCTCCCCCCGGCCGCTGCGGACGGCCGCACCGGCCGCCGCACGGCCCGGGCGCGGCGGGGCGGTGCCCCGCTCCGCCCGTCGCCTCCGCGGGCCGACCGGTCGGCCCGAGTGCCGGCGGAGGCCGGGACCGCGGGCAGGGCCCGGCTCCCCGGCGGGGGCTCTTCTCCTCCGCCGGGGCGTCCGCGCGGTCAGGTCTGCTGGTCGAAGCCGAGCCGGCGGAGCTGCTTGGGGTCGCGCTGCCAGTCCTTGGCCACCCGGACCCGCAGGTCGAGGTAGACCCGGGTGCCCAGCAGCGCCTCGATCTGCTTGCGGGCCGCCGTGCCCACCCGGCGCAGCCGCTCGCCCTTGGCGCCGATGACGATCGCCTTCTGGCTGGGGCGCTCCACGTAGAGCGAAGCGTAGATGTCGGTGAGCTCCCGGCCCTGCCGGGCGCCCTCGCGCGGGCCCATCTCGTCCACCATCACCGCGATCGAGTGCGGCAGCTCGTCCCGGACGCCCTCCAGGGCGGCCTCCCGGACCAGCTCGGCGACGAGCATCTCGTCCGGCTCGTCGGTGAGGTCGCCGTCCGGGTAGAGCGGCGGCCCCTCCGGCAGGTGGCCGCAGAGCACGTCCGCCGCCCGGTCCAGGTTCTCCCCGTTCTCCGCGGAGACCGGCACGATGTCGGTCCACCCGCCCAGCTCCTGGACGGCCAGCAGCTGCTCGGCGACCTGCTCCCGGGTGGCCTTGTCGGTCTTGGTGACCAGCGCGACCACCGGGGTATCCCGCTGCGCGGCCAGCTCCCGGGCGATGTAGGTGTCGCCGCGGCCGATCGGCTCGTCGGCCGGCACGCAGAAGCCGATCACGTCCACCTCCACCAGGGTGGAGCGGACCAGGCTGTCCAGCCGCTCGCCCAGCAGGGTGCGCGGCTTGTGCAGGCCCGGGGTGTCCACGATGATCAGCTGGGAGTCCGGGCGGTGCACGATGCCGCGCACGGTGCGCCGGGTGGTCTGCGGGCGGTTGCTGGTGATGGCGACCTTCTGCCCCACCAGCGCGTTCATCAGCGTCGACTTGCCCACGTTGGGGCGGCCGACGAAGCACGCGAAACCGCTGCGGAAGCCCTCCGGGTAGGAGAGCGGCGGCAGCGGCGTGCGGAGTCTTTCGAGGTCGAGCTCGTCCATGGATGTCTCACGTTCATGCGGTGCGGGCGGGCCGCGCGGTCGGTGCGGCGGCGCCCCGGTGTCCCCGGTGCGCGGCCCGCCCCGTCCGCGTCAGGAGCGGGTGACGGCGGTGGGCGTCCCGTCCGGGGCCGCCAGCACCACCAGCGGGGTCTTCAGGTCGGCGGCGACCGCGAGGTCGTCCGCGCTCAGTTCGCCCCCGGCGCCGACGACCACCGCCGCCTCCAGGGCGGCGGCCTCGCTGGAGACCGCGGCGGCGACCGCCGCCTGCAGCGCGGTCAGCCTGAGGCTGGGCAGGGCGACCGTGGCCGCGGTGTAGGTGCGGCCGGTCTCGTCGCGCACCGCGGCGCCCTCGGCCGCGCCGGTGCGGGCGCGCGAGGCGCGCGCCAGGGTGATGAGCTTCTCGTCCTCGGCCCCGATCTCCGGGCGCTGATCGTCGGTCACTGGTCTCCTTCGCAGGGGTGTCGGCACGGCCGGGCGCGCCGTGTCGGCGCAGGCGGGGGCTCAGTCCCGCGGAACGCCCGGCCCGGCACCGCCGTCCCCGCCGATCCGCTCCACCAGGATCGTCGCGGTCCGGTTGCGCCGGCCCGCGGGGTTCTCCGCGGTGAGCCTGAGACCAGCGTAGTCCGCCTTGGAACCGGTGATCGGCACCCGGCCCAGCGCGTAGGCGAGCAGCCCGCCGACGGTGTCCACCTCCGGGGCGTCCACCTCGGTGCCGAAGAGCTCGGCCAGCTCGCCCAGGGGCAGCCGCGCGGTGACCCGCGCCCGGTCCTCGCCGAGCCGCTCGATCGGCGGGATCTCGTCGTCGTACTCGTCGGTGATCTCGCCGACGATCTCCTCCACGATGTCCTCGATGGTGACCAGCCCGGCGGTGCCGCCGTACTCGTCGATGACCACCGAGACGTGGATCCGCTGCCGCTGCATCTCCCGGAGGAGCTCATCGATCGGCTTGGAGTCCGGCACGTAGCTGGCCGGGCGCATCACCTCGCGCGCGGCGGGCACCGGGCCCCGCTCGCCCTCCCCGCGGGCCCACCGCTCCTGCATGAGCGCGGCAGCGTCCTTCAGGTAGACGATGCCGATCACGTCGTCCTCGTCCTCGCCGGTCACCGGGATCCGGGAGAAGCCGCTGCGCAGCGCGAGCGACAGGCAGTCGTCCAGGCCCTCGTCGCCGCCGATGAAGACGATGTCGGTGCGCGGCACCATGACCTCGCGGACGACGGTGTCGTCCAGCTTGAACACCGAGTGGATCATCTCCCGCTCCTCGGCGTCGATCACGTGCCCGCGCTCGGCCAGGTCGACCAGGCGGCGCAGCTCCTCCTCGCTGCTGAACGGGCCGCTGCGCTCGCCCTTGTTCCGCGGGGTGAGGCCGCGCCCCACCCGGACCAGGCCCTGGGCCACCGGGCCGAGGACCACCGCGACCGGGGCCAGCAGCGCCGCCGCCGTGCCCGCGACCGGCACGGAGAACTGCCGCCCCAGGATCCGCGGGGTGACGCCCATCAGCACGTAGTCCACCGGGATCACCACCACGAGGGTGAGCAGCAGCGCCGGCCAGCCGGCGCCGAGCAGGCCCGCGAATCCAGCCGCGGCGGCGACCACCGCGGCCACCTCGAAGGCCACCCGGAGCATCAGGACGAGGTTGAGGAACCTGCCCGGGTCGGCCGCGACGGCCTGCAGCCGGGACGGCTCCCTGCCGCCGGCCGCCCCGGTGCCGCCCGCGGCGACCCGGGTGACCGCGATCTCCGCGGCCACCAGGAAGGCGGAGAGCAGCCCGAACACGGCCGCGGCCAGGAGGCCGGCGATCGCGGCGGGCGGCGACGGGAACAGGGCCGCCCCGGCGGCCAGGGCGCTATGGTGCGTCGGATCCACGGTCAGTCTTCTCGCGTCTCGGCGGTCCGGGAGGCGGCGGCCGCGCTCGGCCGCCATCCCATCAGCAGCTCGGTCTGGAGCCCGAACATCTCGGTGCGCTCCTCGGGCTCGGCGTGGTCGTAGCCGAGCAGGTGCAGGATGCCGTGCGCGCACAGCAGGTCCAGCTCGTCCTGGACGCTGTGCCCGCCCTGCTCCGCCTGGCGCTCCGCCACCTGCGGGCAGATGATCACATCGCCCAGGGTGCCCGGCTCGGAGGGCCGGTCCGGTCCGCCCGGACGCAGCTCGTCCATGGGGAAGGACATGACGTCGGTGGGACCGGGCAGGTCCATCCAGCGCATGTGCAGCTCCGCCATGGGCTCCTCGTCCACCAGGACGACGGACAGCTCGGCGAGCGGGTGTATCCGCATCGCGTCCAGGACGTACCTGGCCAGTTCGGACAGGGCCGATTCGTCGACCGGGACGCCGGACTCGTTCGCGACGTCGATGCTCATTGCTCTCGTGCGCCCATCCTCATCGTTGCGGACGCTCGGAGCGGCGCCCCGAGCGCTGTCCCCCGCCGTCGTACCTGCCGTAGGCGTCCACGATCTCGCTCACCAGCTTGTGCCTGACGACGTCTTCGCTGTTCAGCTTGGAGAACCAGATGTCGTCGATGCCGGTGAGGATGTCCTCGATGGTGCGCAGCCCGCTGGAGGTTCCGCTGGGCAGGTCCACCTGGGTGACGTCTCCGGTCACCACGATCTTGGAGCCGAAGCCCAGCCGGGTGAGGAACATCTTCATCTGCTCGGGAGAGGTGTTCTGCGCCTCGTCCAGGATGATGAAGGAGTCGTTCAGGGTACGGCCGCGCATGTACGCCAGGGGGGCGACCTCGATGGTGCCCGCCGCCATCAGCTTGGGGATGCTGTCCGGGTCGAGCATGTCGTGCAGCGCGTCGTAGAGCGGGCGCAGGTAGGGGTCGATCTTCTCGTAGAGCGTCCCCGGCAGGAACCCCAGCCGCTCCCCGGCCTCGACCGCGGGGCGGGTCAGGATGATCCGGTTGACCTGCTTGTTCTGCAGCGCCTTGACCGCCTTGGCCATGGCCAGGTAGGTCTTGCCGGTGCCGGCCGGGCCGATGCCGAACACGATGGTGTGCCGGTCGATCGCGTCCACGTAGCGCTTCTGGTTCAGCGTCTTGGGCCGGATGGTGCGCCCGCGCGACGACAGGATGTTCATGGTGAGCACGTCGGCGGGGCGCTCGCTCACCGAGGGGGAGCGGAGCATGGCCAGCGTGCGGTCGATCGCGTCCGGCGTGATGTGCGTGCCGTTCTTGACCAGCTCCAGCAGCTCCTCGATCAGCCGGACCACCACCGAGGTCTCCTCGGGGCTGCCGCTGATCGTGATCTCGTTGCCGCGGACGTGGATGTCGCTCTCGAACGCGCGCTCGACCGTGCGCAGCAGCTCGTCGGAGGACCCCAGCAGGCTGACCATCATGTGCTCTTCGGGCACGACGATCTTGACTTGCGTGCTGTTCTGTGTTGATTCGACCATGGGTTGGGCCTGGCGGCCGTCTCGCCCCTGTCTACTCGCGTCCATGGGGATTCGCCCGAAGCGGCTCCCCCACTTTATCCCAACGGGACCTCCGCGGGCCCGGGCGCGGACCCGCGCCCGGGCGCGCGGGCTCACCCCGGAGGCCACTCCATCCCGCGCCCGCCCAGAACGTGGGCGTGCACGTGGAAGACGGTCTGCCCGGCCCCCGAGCCCGTGTTGAACACCATCCGGAAGGCGTCGCCGATCCCTTCCGCCTCGGCCGCCGCGGCCGCCTCCGCCGCGATCGCGTCGACCAGCCCGGCGCCCGCCCGGGCCGCGGCGCCCACGTCCGGGACGTGGTCGCGCGGGATCACCAGGACGTGCGTGGGCGCCTGCGGGTTGATGTCGCGGAAGGCGATGGTCCGCTCGCCCTCGCGGACGATCTCGGCGGGCACCTCGCCCGCCACGATCTTGCAGAACAGGCAATCGGGGTCCCTCTGCGCCACCTGCGTCCTCTCCCTCTGCGTACGCCGTCCGCCGGCCGCGGAGCGGCCCTGCCGCCCCCCATCATGCCGCAGCACCGGCCCCTCGGGCCTCCCGATATCCCGGGCCGGGCGACATCGGCCGTTCGGGTCGCCCCCGCGCGCCGGCTCTTCTACGGTGGACCCTGGCCGGGGCGGCCGGTGCCGGACGGGCGGGTTTCGGGGAACTCGCCGCCGGGGAAGCCTTATCCCTGAATCGTCCGGCGATGACCGCCGTATCGGGCTATCGTGTGCTCCACGTGATATCGCCCGTGCCTTCCGGTTTCTCCGCTCCCGCTCGACGGGGACTGCGGCACGGCGGCGCGGAGGATGTGCCCTACCACACGACTCAACGAGAAGAACAGGTATGCCCTTTCGTAAACCCGGCGACAAGGGCGCGCGTCAAACCGACGTGACGGAGACCATGGTCGCGGGAAGGACCGCGGCGCCGACGACGATCGAGTGGAACGCCGACCAGGCCGTGACGCAGCTCTACAGCGAGCACTACCGGCCGCTCGTCAGGCTGGCCGCGCTCCTCGTGCGCGATCACGCCACCGCCGAAGAGGTGGTGCAGGACGCGTTCGTTGCGATGCACGGCGCCTGGCGCAGGCTGCGGGACCCCAACAAGGCGCTGTCCTATCTGCGCCAGTCGGTGGTCAACCGGGCCCGCTCGGTGCTGCGGCACCGGGCCGTCGTGGAGAAGCACGCCCCCAAGGCCCTGCCGGACGCCCCGAGCGCCGAGCACGGCGCCATGGGGGAGCTGGAGCGCGCCGCCGTGATCGAGGCGCTCCGCAAGCTGCCCACCCGGCAGCGCGAGGCCATCGTGCTGCGATACTACGGTGACCTGTCCGAGGCCCAGATCGCGAACGCGATGGGGATCAGCCGGGGCGCCGTCAAGAGCCATACCGCCCGCGGCATCGCGGCTCTCCGCTCGGTTCTGGAGCAGACGACATGACCGACCCGTTCGACGAGGGGATCGAAGAGCGCCTCCGCGCCGCACTGCGCGCCGAGGCCGGCTCCGTCGAGCCCTCCCCCGAAGCCCTCGCGGCGATCCGCGAGCGGACCGAGCGGCGCCTGCGCACCGGCTGGCTCGGCCTCCCCTGGCTGCGCCCCGCGCTCGCGGTCGGCGCCGCCGCGGCGATCGCCGGGACCGTGCTGATGGGCACCCCGCAGTTCCGCGACCAGCTGCTGCCCGCCTCCTTCGACACCCGTGCCGAGCAGGACCAGGAGGGCCCCCGCGACCTGGCCGTCTCCGAGCACGAGGCCAACGACGACACCCGGCCGGAGTCCGACCGCGAGTCGCCCGGCGCCGAGGACCCGGCCGACCGCGGGGAGGAGGACCGCCCCGGCGGCTCCGAGGACCCCTCCGAGGGTGAGTCCGGCGGCGCCTCGATCGCCTGTGTGACGCCCGAGCCGGACGGCACCGAGCCGTCCCCGTCGGCCTCCTCCCGGGACGGCGCCGAACAGGACCGGTCCACCCCGGAGGCCCCGGCGTGCGACCCGGAGGAGGGCTCCGGCGGCACCGACGGCGGGGGCGACGGCCACCCCGGCGAGAACCCCGACCCCGGCGGTGACGACGGCGGCGGAGACGGCGGCGGGAACCCCGAGCCCGGCGACGGCGGGGACGACGGCTCCCCCTCCCCCGACCCGGGCGGCGGCAAGCCCGACCCCGGCACCCCGCCGGACGTCCCGGTGGAGTAGCCCCGGACGGCCCCGCCTCCGTCCCCGGTGCCCGGAGCGGGCGCCCCGGGCACCGGGGAACCCCGGCGGGAGGCCCTGCTCCGGCCGGAGCGGCCGCCTGGGCCGGGGAGAGGCCTGCGGGCGGGAAGCCCGCCCCTCTGTCAGCGCCCCGGTCTCACCAGCGGCCGCAGCGGGACTGGAGGACCGAGAGGGCCGCGACGCCCGCGGTGGAGGTGCGCAGCACCGTGGGGCCGAGCAGCACGCGCACCGCGCCCGCCGCGTCGAAGGCGGACAGCTCGTCCGGGGAGACGCCGCCCTCGGGGCCGACGACCAGCACGGCCCCGCCCCCGGGGCCGGAGAGCCCGTCCGGGAGCGGCAGCGCGGAGAGCCGCTCGGCCGCCTCCTCGTGCAGGACCGCGCCGAGCGCGGCGCCGCCGAGCAGTTCGGCCACCCGGGCGGTGCCGGCCGGCGCGGTGACCTCCGGGACCCGGCTGCGGCGGGACTGCTTGGCCGCCTCCCGGGCCGCGGCGCGCCACTTGGCCAGGGCCTTCTCCGCGCGCTCCGGCTTCCACCGGGTCACGCAGCGCTCCGCCGCCCAGGGCACGATCCGGTCCACCCCGGCCTCGGTCATCATCTCCACCGCGAGCTCGCCCCGGTCGCCCTTGGGCAGCGCCTGCACCACGGTGATGCGCGGCGCCGGCTCGGGGTCGGTCCCCCGCTCCAGCACCTCGCAGACCACGGTGTCCTTGCCGACCTCGGCGACCGTGCACCGGGCCCGGGTGCCGGCCCCGTCCACCAGGTGCACGGTCTCGCCGACGGAGATCCGCCGGACCGTGGCCGCGTGCCGCCCCTCCGGGCCGCGCAGTACCGCCCGCGCGCCGTCGAGCGCACCTTCCTCGGCGAGGAAGACCGGAGCCGTCATCGTGTCGGGAACCTCCGTGCCGGTCCCGGGCGGAGCCGGGAGGAGATGGGAAGCGGGATGGGGGGAGCGGGGCGCCGGAGACGCCGAGGGGACCCGCCCGGCCTCGGGCCGGGGGATCCCCTGGGTTCCGGCGCCGGCTCAGCGGGCGCCGAAGGCGTCCCGCAGCCGGGAGAACAGGCCGCCGTGGCCCGGGCTGAACTTGCCCGGGGGCTTGTCCTCGCCGCGCAGCTCGGCGAACTTGCGGAGCAGGGCCTCCTGCTCCTCGTCCAGGCGGGCCGGGGTCTCCACGTCCACCTGGATCATCAGGTCGCCGCGGCCGCCGCCGTTGAGGTGCTTGACGCCCTTGTCCGCCAGCGTGATGACGTGCCCGGAGCCGGTGCCCGGCCGGAGGTCGATCTCCTCCGTGCCGTCCAGCGTCTCGAAGGTGAAGGAGGCGCCCAGCGCGGCGGCGGTCATCGGCACCGTGATGGTGCAGTGCAAGTCGTCGCCGCGGCGCTCGAAGACCGGGTGCGGTCGCTGGACGATCTCCAGGAAGATGTCGCCCCGCGGGCCGCCGTTGGGGCCGATCTCGCCCTCGCCGGCCAGCTGGATCTGGGTGCCGTCCTCGACGCCGGCCGGGATCTCCACATTGCGGGTGACCCGCTCGCGGATCCGGCCCTCGCCGGCGCAGTCGGCGCAGGGGTCGGTGATGACCGTGCCCATCCCGCTGCACTGCGGGCACGGCCGGGAGGTGCGGACCCTCCCGAGGAACGACTCCTGCTCCTGGATGATCTCGCCGTGCCCGTGGCACATGCCGCAGCTGGTGCGGGAGGTGCCGGCGGCGGTCCCCTCGCCCTGGCAGGTGCCGCAGAGCACCGCGGTGGGGAAGGCGATGTCCTTGGCCACGCCGAACGCGGCCTCGGCCAGGTCCAGTTCGATGCGGATCTTGATGCTGCGGCCGCGCCGCATCCGCTCCCGGGGGCTGCGCCGCGCGCGGGCCTGGCCGCCGAAGAAGGCGTTCATGATGTCGTCGAAGGGGGAGCCCGCGGCGCCGAAGCCGCCCGGTCCGAACCCTCCGCCGCCGGGCGCGAACGGGTCGGCGCCCAGGTCGAACATGCGGCGCTTCTCGTCGTCGGAGAGGACCTCGTAGGCCTGGGTCACCTCCTTGAAGCGCTCCTGGGTCTCAGGGTCCGGGTTCACGTCCGGATGCAGCTCCCGGGCGAGCCTGCGGTACGCCTTCTTGATCTCGTCCTTGGACGCGTCCCGGCGCACGCCGAGGATCTCGTAATAGTCTCTAGCCACTTACTACTGCCCCGCTAGTATCGAGCCGACGTACCGAGCCACCGCGCGTACCGCTCCCATCGTTCCCGGATAGTCCATTCGTGTCGGTCCCACGACGCCGAGCTTGGCCAGTGTCTGGTCGCCCACTCCGTAGCCGGCGGACACGATGGAGGTGCTTCTCAGGCTCTCATGGGAGTTCTCCGCACCGATGCGTACCGTGAGCATGGAGGGATCGCCCGCCTCCCCCAGCAAACGGATGAGGACCACGTTTTCTTCCAGCGCTTCGAGTACGTCCCGCAGGCTAGCGGAGAATCCCATGCCCGCGAGATTGGCGGTGCCGCTCATCACCACCTTCTCCTCGTGCCGCTCGACCAGGCTCTCCAGCAGGACCGACAGCACCGACGCCGCGAGCGGGCGATCCTGCGGATCGAGGGTCTCGGGCAGGTCGGCCACCGCGTCGGGGACCTCGTTCAGCCACTTGCCGGCCAGGGCCTGGTTGAGCGAGCGCCTCAGGTGCTCGACGGAGCCCTCGGAGACCCGGTCGAGACCGTCGATGACCCGCTGCTCGACCCTGCCGGTGTTGGTGATGAGGACCATCATGACCCGCTGCGGGCCGAGCGGAACCAGCTCCACGTGCTGCACCGACGACCTGGTGAGCGAGGGGTACTGCACGATCGCCACCTGCCGGGTGAGCTGCGCGAGCAGCCGCACCGTGCGGGCGACGATCTCGTCCAGGTCGACGGCCCCGCCGAGGAAGGTCTCGATCGCCCGGCGCTCGGGCGAGGACAGCGGCTTGACCGTGGACAGCCGGTCCACGAAGAGGCGGTAGCCCTTGTCCGTGGGGATCCGGCCGGCGCTGGTGTGCGGCTGGGCGATGTACCCCTCCTCCTCCAGCGCGACCATGTCGTTGCGGATGGTGGCCGGGGATACCCCCAGTGAGTGCCTATCGGCCAGCGCCTTCGATCCGACGGGCTCGTCCGTGGAGACGAAGTCCTCGACGATGGCGCGCAGGACCGCGAGCTTCCGGTCGTTCAGCACGCACTCACCTCCTGGCACTCCGTGGTCTTAAGTGCTAATTCTATGCCGCTTGGCAAAGCGGCCCTTGTCAAGCTCCTGGCCGGGCGTTGCCAGGGGCGGCCGGTACAGGCCGATCCGCTCTCCGGGTGTTGTACCTCACCGGGACGCGGCGGGATGATCCGGGCATGGTCCACCACCCCGCGGGAGGCCGTCCGACTCCGCCCCGGATCGACCCCTCCGAGCTCCGCCCCGGCCGCGCCCGGTACTGGATCGGCGGCGCCGCCATCGCGCTGGGCGGCATCGCCGGGCTGGTCGGGCTGGTGATCGGGGTCGTCATCGCCGCGCGGCCGCCGGACTTCGCCGGCCGGGCCGGACCGGGCGAGAGCACCTCCTTCGAGGTCGGCCCGGAGCAGGCCGGCTCCTCCTGGCCGCTCTACGCCGACGCCCCCGGCGCCGACCCCGCCTCCTGCTCGGTGGTCGACCCGGAGGGCGTCGACGTGCCGCTCGCCCCCTCGGCGGTGAGCCACAGCGTCCAGAACGGGGAGCAGTACTGGGAGAGCGTCGCGGCCTTCACCCCGCCCGACGCCGGCGCGTACACCCTGGGCTGCTCGGACGAGGCCGCGACCTACGCGGTCACCACGGGCGGCGGTGCCGCCGGGACCGGACCGGGCGTGCTGGGCGGCCTGGGCGCGGTGCTCCTGCTCCCGGTCGCCGGCCTGGCGGTCGGCCTGTTCCTCATCATCACCGCCCGCACCGGGCGCTCCCGGCACCGGCGGCGGCTGCTCGCCGAGCGCGGGCACCCGCCGTACTGACCCGGTTCGGGCTCCGCGGCCGCCCCCGGCACTACAATCCGGCGCGTGCCCAAGAGAAGCGACAGATACCGCGGCGACGTGCTCGCCGGCGACCCGCGGCGGCCCCGCAAGGGCGCCGTCGCCGAGGTCCCGCTGGAGGCCGGGCTGGTGCTGGAGACCGCCGACGAGGGGTTCTGCGGCGCCGTCACCGGCTGGGACAAGTCCACCGTCACCCTGGAGGACCGGCACGGCGCCACCCGCGTCTTCGACCTGGCCCCGGCGGCGTTCCTGCTGGACGGAGCGGTGGTGACCGCGGTCCGGCCCGCGGCCGCCGCCCCGTCCGGCCCGCTGCGGAGCGCCTCCGGCTCGATCGCGGTCCGCGGGGCGCGGGCCCGGGTCGCCCGGGAGAGCCGGATCTACGTCGAGGGCGCGCACGACGCCGAGCTGGTGGAGAAGGTCTGGGGCCACGACCTGCGCGTGGAGGGCGTGGCCGTGGAGTTCCTGGAGGGCGTGGACCGCCTGCCGGAGATCGTCGCCGAGTTCGCTCCGGGCCCGGAGCGCCGGCTCGGCGTCCTGGTCGACCACCTCGTCCCCGGCTCCAAGGAGAGCCGGATCGCGGAGCGGGTCTCCTCCCCCCACGTCCTAGTGACCGGCCACCCGTTCATCGACGTATGGCAGGCTGTGAAGCCGTCCGCGCTCGGCATCCGGGCCTGGCCCGAGGTGCCGCGGGGCGTCCCCTGGAAAGAGGGGGTGCTGCGGGCCCTGGGGAGCCGCGAGGAACCCGGGGAGGCGTGGCGGCGGATCCTGGGATCCGTGCGATCCTTCACCGACCTGGAACCAGAACTGCTCGGGCGCGTCGAAGAACTGATCGACTTCGTGACCGCGCCCCACGTGGTGGAAGATTAGGGGCCGGGACGGCGCAACCGCGCGGACGGCCCGCGGCGGCCGCGGGAACCGGCCCGGCCGCCGCCGATGGAAACGGCAAGCCAAGGGACGAGATGAGCGAGACCCCGCCCAACCAACCACAGCCCCAGCAGCCCCCGCAGGGGCCCGGGCCCGCCCAGGGCGGCGCGCCTGGACCGGGCACCGGCGGCCGGCCGGGGTACGCGCCGCCCCCGGCCCCGCAGCCCGGTCCGCAGCAGCCCGCCGGCCACCGGCCCCCCGGCGTCCCGCCGGGCTCGGGTCCGCAGCGGCCGCCGCACCCGCAGGGCGCCCCGGCCCCCCAGGGCGCACCGGGGTACGCCCCGCCGCCCGGTGCGCCCTACGGGGCTCCCCCGCAGGGGGCGCCGCTGCCGCCCCCGGGCGCGGCCCCGGCCCCCGGCGGCCCGGCGCCGTCCGCCGAGGACCCGGTGTGGGCGATGGTCGCCCACCTGTCCGGGTCCCTCGTGGCCTGCCTGGGCTGGGTGCCGCCGCTCGTCGTGTTCTCCAGCCGGAAGGACCGCTCCCCGTTCACCCGGCAGCACGCGGCCGAGGCGCTGAATTTCCAGCTCACCCTCTTGATCCCGTACGCGGTCTCGTGGATCGTCTACATCGTGCTGGCCCTGGTGGCACCGGAGGTCTCCTGGATCGGGTCCGTGCTGATCGCTCTGGTCTGGGCCCTGTCGATCGTGTTCGGGGTCCTCGCCGCCGTCCGCGCGAACAAGGGGGGTTGGTACCGCTATCCGGTGTCCCTGCGCCTGCTGAAGTGACCCGAGAAGGCGCGTACATCCCCCTTCCCCCGACCCGACCCGTTGTTGCTCCGAGGAGAAGCGAGCCATGTCCTACCCGCCTCAGCCCGGCCCCTACGGCGGCCAGCCCGGTTACGGCGCCCCCTCCGGCGGCCAGCCCGGCTACCCGCAGCAGCCGGGCCACCCCCCGCAGGGCTATCCGCAGCAGGGATACCCGCAGCAGGGCCAGCCCGGCTACCCCCAGCAGGGGTACCCGCAGCAGGGCGGCCAGCTGCCCCAGCCCTACCAGCAGCAGGGCGGCTACCAGCAGTACCAGCAGCAGGGCGGCGGCTACGGCCAGGGCCCCGGCCAGATGAGCCCCGACGAGCAGGGCACGGTGGCGCTGTGCCACATCGGCGGCGCGATCATCCCGCTGATCCCGATCATCATGTACTTCGTGAAGGGCGACGCCTCGCCGTTCGCCAAGCACCACCTCGGCCAGGCCGCCAACTTCCACCTGCTGATGGGGATCCTGCAGTTCATCAACGGGCTGCTGATGATCGTCCTGATCGGCATCCTCACCTGGATCATCACCCTGGTCGTCGCGATCATGCTGGGCGTCAAGGCGAACAACGCCGCCAAGCAGGGCGAGTGGTACAAGTACCCGATGGGCATCCCGATCGCGAAGTGACGGGCGGCTCCGCGGCGCCCGCACCGGGGCCGCCGCGGAGCCGCCGGTCCCGGCTCAGGTGAGGTCGCGGACCACCGCATCGGCCAGCAGGCGGCCGCGCCGGGTCAGTACGGCGCGGCCGTCGGCGTGTGCGGCGGCGTCCAGCAGCCCCTCGGCCACCGCCCGCTCGGCGGCGGCCCGCCCGGACCCGTCCAGCAGCTCCAGCGGGCAGCCCTCGGCGATCCGCAGCTCCAGCAGGATCCGCTCGAACCGCCGGTCCTCGGCGCCGAGCACCTCCCGGGCGTGCCCGGGCGAGGCGCCCGCGGCCAGCCGGGCCGCGTAGGCGGCCGGGTGCTTGACGTTCCACCACCGGGTCCCGCCGACGTGGCTGTGCGCGCCGGGGCCGACCCCCCACCAGTCCCCGCCGGTCCAGTAGAGCCGGTTGTGCGCGCTGCGCGCCGCGGCGCCGCGGGCCCAGTTGGACACCTCGTAGGCGCGCAGCCCGGCCTTCTCCAGCATCTCGTCGGCGATCAGGTACCGGTCGGCCAGCACGTCGTCGTCGCAGGGGGACAGCTCGCCGCGGCGGACCCGGGCGGCCAGCCGGGTGCCCTCCTCCACGATCAGCGAGTACGCCGAGACGTGGTCCGGGCCGGCCTCCAGCGCCGCCTCCAGCGAGGCCCGCCAGTCGTCGTCGGTCTCCCCCGGCGCCCCGTAGATGAGGTCCAGGTTGACGTGCTCGAACCCGGCCTCGCGCGCCCACTGCGCGCACTTCTGCGGCCGCCCGGGGGTGTGCGTGCGCTCCAGCACCTTCAGCACGTGCTCCCGCGCGCTCTGCATGCCGAAGGAGACCCGGGTGAAGCCGGCCTCGCGCAGCCGCGCCAGGTAGCCGGCGTCCACCGTCTCCGGGTTGGCCTCGGTGGTCACCTCGGCGCCGGGCGCCAGGCCGAACTCCTCGCCGATCGCGCGCAGCACCCGGCCCAGGTCCTCGGGGGGCAGCAGGGTGGGGGTGCCGCCGCCGACGAACACGGTGCGCACCGGCGCCCCGGCCGGCCCGAGCGCCCTGCGGGCGAACCGCACCTCCTGCTCGGCGAGGGCGGCGTAGCCCTCCCGGGTCGCGGTGGCCGATCCGTCCCGGGAGACCAGCTCCTCGGCGGTGTAGGTGTTGAAGTCGCAGTAGCCGCACCGGGTCACGCAGAACGGCACGTGCACGTAGACCCCGAAGGGGCGGTCCCCGAACCCGTCGAGGGCGGATGCGGGCAGGGCGCCGTCGGCCGGGACCGGCTCGCCGTCGAGCACTACAGAAGGCATGCCTCCAGTCTCCGCCATCCGCGCCGGTGCCCGGGACCGGCGCGGGCCGCTCACCCCTTGACGGCGCCCGAGGTCAGCCCCTCGGCGATGTGCCGCTGGAGGTACCAGAAGACCGCCAGGACCGGGGCGGCCAGCAGCAGGGTCCCGGCGGCGAACATCCCGAAGTCGGCGTCGCGCCGGTCGGCGACCATGGCGTACAGGCCGAGCGCGACGGTCTTGGAGTCGCCGTCCCGGAGGAAGACGCTGGCCATGATGAACTCGTTGACGGTGGAGATGAAGACGAGCAGCCCCACGATGGCCAGCACCGGGGCCACCAGCGGCAGCAGGATCCGGAAGAACAGCTGGGCGTGCGAGGCGCCGTCCACCCGGGCCGCCTCGTCCAGTTCGGCCGGGACCGTGTCGAAGAAGCCCTTCATCAGCCAGGTGTTGATGCTCAGCGCGCCGCCCAGGTAGACCAGGAGCAGCCCCCAGTGGGTGTCGAAGCCGATCTCCGGGCGCAGCTCGGTGACGGCGGAGAACATCAGGTAGATCGCGACGATCGCGAGGAACTGCGGGAACATCTGGATGACGAGCAGCCCGTAGAGGCCCGCCCGGCGGCCGGCGAACCGGAACCTGCTGAACGCGTAGGCCGCCAGCGCGGAGAGCAGCACCGTGGCCGCCGCGTTGCAGACCGCCAGCAGCAGCGAGTTGAGGTACCAGCGCGGGTAGCCGGTCTCGGTGAGCAGGCGCACGAAGTTGTCCGGGCCGACCCGCACCGGCAGCGGCTGCGAGCCGCTCAGCGTGCCCAGCGGGTCGAGCGCCGCGGAGACCACGAACAGGATCGGGAAGAGGGCGAACGCGGTCACCGCGAGGAGCAGCGCGTGCCGCCAGAGCCGGTCCAGGGTGCGCCGGGAGGGGCGGGCGGGGCGGGCGGTGGCCGCCATCAGCGGTTCACCTCTTCCAGGGAGGCGCTCTTGCGCAGGCCGGCGTAGGAGATCAGGGTGACGATGAGGAAGATGAGCACCGACACCGCCGCGGCGTAGCCGTACTCGGCGCCCTGCCCGCCGAAGGCCAGCCGGTAGGTGTAGGTGATCAGCAGGTCGGTGGAGCCGGCCGTCGGGCTGTCCGGCGGGAACGGCCCGCCCTCGGTGGTCAGCCAGATCGCATTAAAGTTGTTAAAGTTGAACGCGAACGTCGCGATCAACACCGGCGCCACCGCCACCATCAGCAGGGGCAGGGTGACGTGGCGGAACGCCTGCCGGGCGCCGGCCCCGTCGAGCCGCGCCGCCTGCACCAGCTCGCGCGGGATGGCCTGCAGCGCCCCGGTGCAGATCAGGAACATGTAGGGGAAGCCCAGCCAGATGTTGACGGTGAGCGCGACCGCGCGGGCGGTCCCGGTGCCGCCCAGCCAGTCGACTTCGGTGCCGAGCACCCGGTTGACCAGCCCGAAGTCGGCGTTGAACATGTCCCGCCAGAGCAGCATCATGGCGAACGCCGGCATCGCGTAGGGCAGGACCAGCAGCAGCCGGTACAGGGTGCGCCCGCGCAGCCGGTCCGGGGTGTGCAGGGCCAGTGCGACGGCCAGGCCGAGCACGAAGACGCCCAGCGTGGTGCCGGCGGCGAACGCGGTGTTCCAGCCGAGGATGGAGAGGAACGCCGAGGCGATGCCGGGGTCGGCGGCGATCCGCGCGTAGTTGTCCGCGCCGACGCCGACCCGCCACCCCTGGGAGAGCCGCTCGCCGCCCTCGGCGGCGAACACCCCGCGCCCGTCGTCGGCGGTGTAGACGGTCCCGGTCTCGGAGTCGGTGACGCAGTCGCAGCCGGCGCCGTAGACCCGGGCCGCGCGCCCCTCGTAGGCGGCGGAGAGCCCCTGGGCGCGGATGCCCGCGCCGTCGCCGGTCGGCACCGCGAGTCCGGCGACCTCCGCGCCGCGCCCGTTGGCCTGGGCGGCGGTCAGCGGGGTGTAGCCGTCCGCGTCCAGCACCCGGCCGGTCGGTCCGGTGCGCGCCCCCGGCAGCGGGGTCAGTCCCCCGGCGTCGCCGGCGTAGACCGCGCCGTCCTCCCCGGCCAGCAGGAAGACCAGCTCGCCGGAGGGGGAGTCGCCCTCGGCCGCGATGGTGAGGGCGAACTCGCGCCCGTCTGCGGTCCGGGTGACCGAGGAGGCCTCGATCCGGGCGATCGCCTCCTCCTTGGTGCCGCGGTGGCCGTCGCCGTGGTTGGTCGCCGAGGTGGCCACGGTGTACACCACCGGGACCACCTGGAAGGCGGTCAGCAGCAGCAGGCCCGGCAGCAGGTACTTGGCGGGCACCCGGCGCTCGGACAGGTAGACCCACCAGACGGCGCCGGTGACGGCGGCGGCCAGGCCCAGGCCGATCCAGTTCCGGGCCTCGTACAGCGGCCAGGCCGCCCAGGCGGCGATGCCGGACGACAGCGCCAGCATCGCGGCCTTGGCCAGGTGGCCGCCGAGCGGGCCGCGCGGTGCCAGGCCCCCGCCGGGCAGCGGCGGGGGCGTCTTCTCCGTCGCCACCGGTCAGCCGATCTGCTCGGAGACGGCCTTCTCGGCGGCGGCCACCGCCGATGCGGGGTCCTCGCCGCCGATGACCGCGGCCTGGGCCTTGCCGAACGGGTCCCACACGGCGCTCATCTCCGGGATGACCGGCATCGGGACGGCGTTCTCCGCCGCCTCGCGCATCGCCGCCAGGTCGGGGTCGGACTCCTGGTAGGCCTCGGAGACCTCGATCAGCGCCGGGGGCCGCGGGTCGGCCTCGTAGAGCGCCGAGGCCAGCTCTGGGGCGCCGACGCCGTTGACCGCGAACTCCTCGGCGAGCACCTTGTTCTCGCCCCCGGCGGCGACGAAGAAGGCCTGCACGCCGAGGAAGGGCGCGGCCTCCTCGGCGCCCTCGAAGCCGGGCACCGGGGAGACCGCGTAGTCGATCCCGGCGTCCTCGGCGCCGGCCAGCGACCACGGGCCGGTGACGTAGTAGGGGACGTCGCCGCCCTCGAAGAGGGAGGTGGCGTTGTCCGCGTCGATGGAGCGCTTCAGCACCCCCTCGCCCTCCTCGCCGAGCTCGGCGATCCGCTCCATCGCCTCGACCGAGGCGTCGGTGCCCACCCCCAGGTCGGCGGGGTCGGGGTCGCCGGCGTCGTCGGTGCCGAACAGGTACCCGCCGGCCGAGGTGTACAGCGGCTGCAGGTGGAAGGGGTCGCCGGTCTGGCCGACCTGGAGGGCCAGCGCCTCCTTCGCCTTCCCGTCCTCCCGCAGCGCCTTGCCGGTCTCCACCAGCTCCTCCATGGTGGCGGGGGCCTCCGGGGCCAGCTCGGTGTTGCGGAGCAGCAGCAGCGACTCCATCGCGTACGGCACGCCGTAGACCTGGTCCTGGTAGGTGACCGCGCCGATGGCGGCCGGGTCGTAGTCGGCCTCGGCGCCCTCGGGCAGCCGCACCGGGTCGATCGCGCCGTTCTGCACCAGGTTGCCGATCCAGTCGTGCGCGCCGACCACGATGTCGGGGCCGGATCCGGCCTCGTGCGCGGTGACGAAGTCGCCCTGCAGGGCGTCGGCGGGCAGCGCCTCGACCTTCACCTCGACCCCGTTGGCCTCGCCGAACTCCATCGCGAAGGGCTCCAGGACCTCGGCGCGCTCCGGGTCGGACCAGATGGTCAGGCTCCCCTGGGCGGCGGTCTCCCCTCCGCCGCCTCCGCCGCAGGCGGCGGCCGCCAGCAGCAGGGCCGCGGCGCCGGCCGGGGCTCCGGCGCGCCGGAGGGGCGCGGAGGGGGTCGTTCCGGGGGTTCGCAGTCTCATGGCTCTCCCTTGTCAAGGGCACCGCCGCGCGAATCCCCCCGAAATCGCACGGTCGTCGCTTTTTGCGGTGAAGTGACGCTAGCAAGTTTCCGCAAGATTTGAAAGAAATTGCAACGCCGTGGCGTCACGATCCGGAAACGGCACCGCGGCCCGGCGGGCCGCGGACCGCCCCGCCGCACCCTCCGGACACGCGAAGGCGGGGGCGCGGCGCGCCCCCGCGTCCGCGTCCTCCCCACCGCCGCGGCCCCCGCGGACCGCTAGCCCCGCCCGGCCTCCGGGACGAACCAGAGCGCCGTGTCCGGCGGCAGCAGCACCGCGCCGCCGCGCTCCTCCAGGTCACCGCTGGCCAGCAGGACCCGGTCCACCCCGGTCAGCTCGGCCTCCTCCGCCGAGAGGTTCACCGCGCAGCCGAAGCCCGCGCCGCGGCGGAACCGGAGCACGCCCTCCGGGGCGCCCTGCCACTCCAGCCCGTCCATGGCCGGCGCCCTGCCCGTCACCTCGCGGCGGATCCGCAGCGCCTCGGTGTAGAGCGCGAGGACCGATCCGGGGTCCTCGCGCTGGGCCGCGCGGCCCAGGCCGGCCCAGGCCGCGGGCGCCGGCAGCCACGGGCTGGAGCCGTCCGGGCCGAAGCCGTACGGCTCCCGGCCGCCCTCCCAGGGCAGCGGCACCCTGCAGCCGTCCCGGCCGCGCTCGGTGCGCCCGGACCGCTCCCAGGTCGGGTCCTGCAGCACCTCCTCCGGAAGGTCGGAGACCTCCGGCAGGCCCAGTTCCTCGCCCTGGTAGAGGTAGGCCGAGCCGGGCAGGCCGAGGGTGAGCAGGGCCGCCGCCCGCGCCCGGCGGAGCCCGCCGTCCGGACCGCCGAAGCGGGTCCGGTGCCGCACCACGTCGTGGTTGGAGAGCACCCAGGTGGTGGGGGCGCCGACCGCGGTGTTGGCCGCCAGCGAACCGTCGATCACCCGGGCCAGCGCCTCCGGGTCCCAGCCGGCCGAGAGGTACTCGAAGTTGAACGCCTGGTGCAGCTCGTCCGGGCGCAGGTAGCGGGCGACCCGCTCGGCGTCCTCCACCCACGCCTCGGCGACCAGCGCCCGCTCCCCGCCGTACGCCTCGACCAGCGCGCGCCACCTGCGGTGGATCTCGTGCACGCCGTCCTGGTCGAAGTAGGGCAGCCGGGTGCTCCCGTCCAGCAGGTCGGGCCGGGCGTCCTCGGCGATGTCGGGCAGGTCCGGGTCCTTGGCCATGCCGTGCGCGACGTCGATCCGGAACCCGTCCACCCCGCGGTCCAGCCAGAACCGGAGCACCGCGTCGAACTCCTCGCGCACCTCCTCATCGGTCCAGTCCAGGTCCGGCTGCTCGGGTGCGAACAGGTGCAGGTACCACTCCTCGGGGGTGCCGTCCGGCCGCTCCAGCCGGGTCCAGGCCGGGCCGCCGAAGATCGACCGCCAGTTGTTCGGCGGCTCCGCTCCCCCGGGTCCCCGGCCCGGCCGGAACACGTAGCGGGACCGCTCCGGCGACCCCGGTCCGGCGGCCACCGCCTCGGCGAACCAGCGGTGCTCGGAGGAGGTGTGGTTGGGGACGATGTCGATGATCACCTTGAGGCCGAGCCGGTGCGCCTTCTCCAGCAGGGCGTCGAAGTCCTTCAGCGTGCCGAACCGCGGGTCGACGTCGCGGTAGTCGGCCACGTCGTACCCGCCGTCGGCCATCGGCGACACGTAGAAGGGGGTGAGCCAGACCGCGTCCACCCCCAGTGCGGCCAGTTCGCCGAGGCGGTCCGCGGCACCGGCCAGGTCTCCGTCGCCGTCCCCGTCGGAGTCGGCGAAGCTGCGCACGTAGACCTGGTAGATGACGGCGTCCTGCCACCACTTGCGCTCGGGCATGCGGGGGTACCTCCATGGTTCGGCCGAACTCGCGAAAGATCTTGCGCAAGCTTACCGATCCCTTGCGTTCGGGCGAAGGGGCTTCTGCATTAGAGTGCTGCCCATGGCTCCACGACTCACGGACATCGCCCGGCACGCCGGCGTCAGCGAGGCCACGGTGTCCCGCGTCCTCAACGACAAGCCCGGGGTCGGAGCCGAGACCCGCAGGGCCGTCCTCACCGCGCTGGACGTCCTGGGCTACGAGCGGCCCGCGCGGCTGCGCAAGCGCTCGGCGGGGCTGGTCGGCATGGTCGTCCCGGAACTGGACAACCCGGTGTTCCCGATGTTCGCCCAGGAGGCGGAGAAGGCGCTGGGCCAGCACGGCTACACCCCGGTCCTGGGCACCCAGTCCCCCGGCGGCAACACCGAGGACGAGTACGTGGAGATGCTCCTGGAGCGCAACGTCGCCGGCATCGTCTTCGTCTCCGGCCTGCACGCCGACACCACCGCCGACCACGACCGGTACCGCCGGCTGGTCTCCCGCGGGCTGCCCATCGTGCTGGTGAACGGCTACGCCGAGGGCATCGGCGCGGCCTTCGTCTCCTGCGACGAGCGGGTCGCCGCGCGGCTGGCCGTGGACCACCTGGCCGCGCTCGGGCACACCCGGATCGGCTTCGCCAGCGGCCCGGAGCGGTTCGTCCCGGTGCAGCGCCGCCGGGCCGGCTACCTCGCCGCGATGGAGCGGCACGGGCTCGATCCCGAGGGCCTGGTCGCCCTCTCCCAGTACGGGGTGGAGGGCGGCTACGCCGCGGCGGTCCGGCTGCTGCGCGCCGGCGCCACCGCCATGGTGTGCGGCTCCGACCTGATGGCGCTGGGCGCGATCCGCGCCGCCCGGCAGCGCGGGCTCGCCGTGCCCGGCGACTTCTCCGCGGTCGGCTTCGACGACTCGGCGCTGATCGCGTTCACCGACCCGCCGCTGACCACCGTCCGCCAGCCGGTCAAGGCCATGGCGCACGCCTCGGTGCGCGCGCTCACCGACGCCATCAACGGCCACGAGGTCTCGCACGACGAGTACCTCTTCGACCCGGAGCTGGTGGTGCGCGCGTCGACGGCCGCCCCGCCCGCGTCCGCGCGCACCGCGGACCCGGCCGGAACGGCCGTCTGAGACCGCCCGCCGCCCGGCCGGGGCCGGGCGGCGGGGAGGGGCCCTCCCCGGAGGGGGCGCCCCTACTTCTTCTTCGCGTCCTCCTTGGCGTCCCCGCCGGTGGACAGCGCCGAGATGAACGCCTCCTGCGGGACCTCCACCCGGCCGACCATCTTCATCCGCTTCTTGCCCTCCTTCTGCTTCTCCAGCAGCTTGCGCTTGCGGCTGATGTCGCCGCCGTAGCACTTGGAGAGCACGTCCTTGCGGATGGCGCGGATGTTCTCCCGGGCGATCACCCGGGAGCCGATGGCCGCCTGCACCGGCACCTCGTACTGCTGCCGCGGGATGAGCTCGCGCAGCTTCTTGGTCATCTCCACGCCGTAGGAGTAGGCGTTGTCCCGGTGCACGATCGCGGAGAACGCGTCGACCGGCTCGCCCTGCAGCAGGATGTCGACCTTGACCAGGTCGGAGGCCTGGTCGCCGGTGGGCTCGTAGTCCAGCGAGGCGTACCCCTTGGTGCGCGACTTGAGCTGGTCGAAGAAGTCGAAGACGATCTCGGCCAGCGGCAGGGTGTAGCGCATCTCCACCCGGTCCTCGGAGAGGTAGTCCATGCCGAGCAGGCTGCCCCGCCGGGCCTGGCACAGCTCCATGATCGGGCCGACGAAGTCCGCCGGGGAGAGCAGCGTGGCCTTGACCACCGGCTCGAAGACCCGGTCGATCTTGCCCTCCGGGAACTCGCTGGGGTTGGTCACCACGTGCTCGGCGCCGTCCTCCATGACCACCTGGTAGACCACGTTGGGGGCGGTGGAGATGAGCGCCAGGTCGAACTCGCGCTCCAGCCGGGCCCGGGTGATCTCCAGGTGCAGCAGGCCGAGGAAGCCGCACCGGAAGCCGAAGCCCAGCGCCGCGGAGGTCTCCGGTTCGAAGACCAGCGCCGCGTCGTTGAGCTGCAGCTTCTCCAGGGCGTCGCGGAGGACCGGGTAGTCGGTCCCCTCGATCGGGTAGAGCCCGGAGAACACCATCGGCTTGGGGTCCTGGTAGCCGGAGAGCATCTCGGTGGCGCCGCCCGAGGCCGAGGTGACGGTGTCGCCGACCCGGGACTGCCGGACGTCCTTCACCCCGGTGATCAGGTAGCCCACTTCGCCCACGCCCAGGCCCGCCACCTTGGTCGGCTCCGGGGAGATGACCCCGACCTCCAGCGACTCGTGGGTGGCGCCGGTGGACATCATCTCGATCCGCTCGCGGGTGCCGAGGTGGCCGTCGACCACCCGGACGTAGGTGACCACGCCGCGGTAGGTGTCGTAGACCGAGTCGAAGATCATCGCCCGGGCCGGGGCGTCGGCGTCCCCGACCGGCGGCGGGACCTGCCGGACCAGCTCGTTCAGCAGCTCTTCGACGCCCTCGCCGGTCTTGGCGCTGACCTTGAGCACGTCGCCCGGCTCGCAGCCGATGATGCCGGCCAGCTCCTCGGCGTACTTCTCCGGCTGGGCCGCGGGCAGGTCGATCTTGTTCAGCACCGGGATGATGGCGAGGTCGTTGTCGAGCGCCATGTACAGGTTGGCCAGCGTCTGGGCCTCGATCCCCTGCGCCGCGTCGACCAGCAGGATCGCGCCCTCGCAGGCGGCGAGCGACCGGGACACCTCGTAGCTGAAGTCGACGTGCCCGGGGGTGTCGATCAGGTTCAGCACGTACTCGGTGTCGTCCAGGGCGGTGAACGGCAGGCGCACCGCCTGGGACTTGATGGTGATGCCCCGCTCGCGCTCGATGTCCATCCGGTCGAGGTACTGGGCGCGCATCTGCCGGTCCTCGACGATGCCGGACAACTGGAGCATGCGGTCGGCCAGCGTCGACTTGCCATGGTCGATGTGCGCGATGATGCAGAAGTTGCGGATCAGCGCGGGATCGGTCCGCTTCGGCTGTGCCACCGTGCTCCGTTCACGTCGTCGGCTTCCGCCCCCGCCCGTGCTCCCGGCCGCCGCGGGGCGGCACCGTGCACTGATGCGCGGGCACTGTCCTTCATGATCCCATGTCCCCCGGGACCGGGCGCCCGGGCGGGCGGCCGGCGGTATCCGGCGGGCGGGCGTCCGCTATCAGGCTATGGCACGGCCGAAGGGCGGGAGACACCGGTGAAGTGGCTGCTGAAGCGCGTACTGGCCGCATGTGCGGCGGTACTGGTCGTCGCGGTGGCCGCGGGAGCGCTGCTCGGCATGCGGTTCTCCGGCGAACCCGCGGCCTGGGCGGCCTCCGGCGGTGAGAACGGGGCCTGGCTGAGCGCCTCCTGGCTCTCCGGGGAGCGGAGCGCGGCGGACCGCGCGGAGCTGCGCGACCGGATCGCCCGGGGCGGGATCGCCGAGGTGTACGTGCAGGCCGGGGAGATCGGCGCGGACGGCTCGGTGCAGGGCGCGTACGGCTCCGCCGAGGCCCGGGACTTCCTCGCCTGGGCGGAGGAGGAGCTGCCGGAGACCGCGGTGCTGGGCCGGCTCCGGCACCGGGCCGACGGCTCCTCGCTGGTCGAGGACCGGTTCGACGAGGAGGCGCGGGCCCGGGTCGCCGCGGCCGCCGGCGAGGCGGCCGGGGCCGGCTTCGACGGGGTCCACCTGGACGTCAGCCCGGTGTCGGTGAACGACCCGTCGATGCCGCGGCTGCTGGACGCGGTCCGCGAGGAGATCGGCGGGGACTCGGTGCTGTCGGTGCAGGCGCTCCCGGTGGAGCTGGTCCCCGGCCTGCGGGTGCCCTACTTCGCGATCGACCGGGGCGAGCGCTACTGGTCCAAGGGCTACCTGCGGCGGATCGCCGAGCGGGCCGACATCGTGGTCGTCCCCGGGCACGGCTCCGGGATGCCGGTGTCCTCGATGTACGGCGGGTACATGGTGCGCCAGGTCGAGGAGGCGGTCGCGGCGCTGGAGCAGCGCGAGGGATCGGCCGGGACGGCGCTCCGCTTCGGCGTGCCCGGCTACGGCCCCGACGCGGCCGGGGAGTGGGGCGAGCCCTCCGGCGGGGAGAGCACCGAGACCGCGGTGCAGGCGGTGCGCATCGGCCTGACCAGGGCGGACCGCCGGGAGAACGTCGGCACCGCGCTCTATCCGCTGGACACCGCGCACGACGCGCAGTGGCGGGTTTATCTGGAAGAGTGGGTCGAACCCGCCGAATAGGGTCCGCCCCGGGGCCGGCGATGGTCCGGAACACCCCCGCGGCCGTTGCATAATGGAAGTCCGTGTCTCGGACGGTCCACGTTCGATCGAGCCCTTCGGACTCACAAACTCGGTGCCGGTTCTCGCCCGGCCTCCCGCGGAACGGCTGCCCGCGGACGGGGCCGCGTGTGTCGCCTCACTGATCGAAAGTTACTGGAGCACGTTTTCGCATGGCCAACATCAAGCAGCAGAAGAAGCGCATCCGGCAGAACGAGAAGGCCCGGATCCGGAACCGCGCGGTCAAGTCGTCCCTGAAGACGGCCGTCCGCAAGTTCCGCGAGGCCGCCGAGGCCGGGAACGTGGAGCAGGCCACCGAGCTGCAGCGCGCCGCCGCCCGCCAGCTGGACAAGGCCGCCAGCAAGGGCGTCATCCACAAGAACCAGGCCGCGAACCGCAAGAGCGCCATCGCCAAGCGCCTGGAGCAGGCCAAGAGCGCCTGACCTCGCACGTACCGCCGCGGGCGGGCCGCACCTCTCCGGTGCGACCCGCCCGTCGCCGTTCCGGCCCGGGGCCGCCCCCCTCCCCGGACGGGTTCTCTCCCCGGTTCCCGCGCGGCCCAGGACTCCCGGCCGGGGCTGATCTAGCCTGGGAGGGGTGGACGGCGTCGACTACACCCGGCTGCGCCTGGCCCTGTGGGAGGAGCCCGGAGCCAGGGGCGAGCTGTCCGCGTGGATCGAGGGGCGGCTGGCCGAGCGCGGCATCGAGCCGCTGCACGCCCCGCCCCGGGTCCGGGTCCGGCCCTGGTCGACGACGGCCCGGTTCGCCACCTCGCACGGCCCGGTCTGGTTCAAGGCCGACCCGCCCGAGTCCGCCTTCGAGGCGGCGCTGCTGGGCGCGCTGCACGCCTGGGTCCCCGGCAGGGTGCCCGCCCCCATCGCCGTGGACGCCAAGCGCGGCTGGTCCCTGCTGCCCGACGGCGGGGCCCCGATGGTCGGCCAGATGCGCTCCCTGCGCGACTTCGCGGTCTGGGAGTCGGTGCTGCGCGGCTACGCCGAGCTGCAGCGGGGGCTGACCGGGCGGGTCCGCGACATGCTCGTGCTGGGCGTCCCGGACCTGCGCCCGCCCGTGCTCGGCCACCGCCTGGACGGGCTCCTCTCCGACCCGGGCGTCGCCGCCGAGCTCGGCGAGGACCTTCCGGCGGTCGCCGCGTTCCGCGCCGGCCTGGACCGGTTCGCCGGCGCGCTGGCCGGCTCCGGGGTCCCCGCCTCGGTCGACCACTCCGACCTGAGCATGGGAAACGTGTTCCGGCACGCGGGCGGCTACCGGTTCATCGACTGGGGGGACGCCGCGGTCGCGCACCCGTTCACCAGCCTGCTCATCCCCTTCGACTTCATCTCCGCGGAGCTCTCCCCCGGCGTGCGGGTGCTGCGCCGGCTCCGCGACGCCTACCTCGAACCGTGGAGCGGCACCGCGCCGCCCGCGGACCTGCGCGCCGCGGTCCGCCGCGCGCTGCGCCTGGGCGCGATCTCCAGGGCGCTGGCCTGGACCCGCGTCTTCCCCGAACTCCGCGACGAGGTCCGCGGTGCCCACCTCCGCCAGACCGCCGCCTGGCTCCGCCGCCTGACCCGGCAGGACCTCCCCCCGGTCCCGGACCGGGCGTGACGGCCGCGGGGTCCCGCCGGACGCCGCCGCCCACCGGGCCGGTCCCGTGCGTTCGGCCGAGGCCCGCACGGCCGGGCCGGTGCGGCCCCTCATCTGCGGCACCCGCTCGAGACCGCCCGGCCTGCGGGGGCGTCCGGCCGGTCGGGGCGAGGGGGAGCGCCGTCCCGCCCGAAGCGCGCGGCGGCCGGCGCCGCCCGGGCGGCAGACCGGCGCGGGCGCCCCGTTCATCCTGGAAGGCGGCCGGCGGCCTGCGGCGGCAGACGCCCCGAGGCCGCCCGGACCGGGCGAGGCCGCCGGCTCCACGGGGCCGGAGGGAGGCTCGCGGGCCGGCCGGCCCGGGCGGGACGGTCCGGGCCCGGGGCCCGCCTCTCCTCCGGCGGAGCCCCGGGGGGCAGAGGCGGGACCGGGGCGGCCGTCCACAGGGGCTCACCGTCCACAGGGCTCTGTCCACAGCCGGAGAATCCGCTCCGCCACCGGGGCTCGGGGTCCTTAGCGTTGCCGGCATGCCGCTCTTCACCGACCGCCTCCGCCGCCCCCGCTCCGAGCCCGCCCCCTCCCGGGGCGACGACCCCGTCGGCGCCGCCCTGCGCCGGCTGCGGGCCGCCGCGCCCCGGCCGCTGCCCGGCCCTCCCGGGGAAGAGGGCGGGGCGCCCCCGACCGCCGAGGCCGCCGCCCCGGACACCTCCGCCATCCCGGCACCGCCCTACGCGGTTCCCGCCCGGTCCGCCCCGGTCTCCGGCGGCCTCCCCGCCGAACCGCTGCCCCGGCCCCGGCCCCGGCCGCCGCTGGACGCCCCGGACCGGGCCTCCCGCGGCAGACGCCCCGCCCGCGCGGAGCGCTCCGCCCGGGCCGCCCCGGATGCGGCCGCCGCCCGCAGACGCGCCGCGCCACCGGACGATGCCCGCGAACCCGCCGCACCGCCGGGCGGACCCCCGGGGCCCGCCGGAGGAGATCCGCCGCTCCCCCGCGGGTACGCCGAGGCTCCCTCCCGGGGCTCCCTGCTGGAGGAGGTCCTCGGCCGCCTCCCCGGGCGGGCGGAGGGCGAGCGCCCCCGGCTGGGCCGGCACGGCCTGGTCGCCCTCGCCGCGCTGTGCGCGCTGGCGGTGGCCGCCACCGCCTGGTTCGCTCTGCGCGCCCGCCCCGACGCCGAGGCCCTCCCCGGCCCGCGGGCCGACCCGGCCGCGGCCTCCTCAGCGCAGACCGCCCCGCCGCCGGACGGGCCTTCCGCGCCGGCCGCCGGCCCCGCGCCCCCGGCCGCGAACGGCAAGGTGACCGTGCACGTCGGCGGGGACGTGCGGAAGCCGGGGGTGATCACCCTCCCTGCCGGATCGCGGGTCACCGACGCGATCGACGCCGCCGGCGGCCTCGCCCCGGACGCCGATCCCGGGTCGCTGAACCTGGCCCGCCCGGTCGCCGACGGCGAGCAGATCCTGGTCGGCGAGGAGCACCAGCCGGAACCGCCCCCGCCGGGCGCTCCGGGGCCGCCGGGCGCGCCCGCCGGCCCGATCGACCTGAACACCGCGACCCCGGAGCAGCTCCAGGAACTCCCCGGCGTCGGACCGGTGCTCGCCGAGCGCATCATCGCCTTCCGCACCCGGAACGGCGGATTCGCCTCCGTCGGCCAGCTCCGCGACGTCAGCGGCATCGGCGAGAAGCGCTTCGCCGAACTCGAACCCCTGGTCCAGGTCGGCGGCGCCCCTCCCGCCCCGCCCTGACCCCCGTCCGGTCCCGCAGCGCCCCGGTCCCACCCCGGAGGAGAGGTAGAGAAGCGTGGAGCGTCCTCCCCGAGCAGCGCAGAAGGCCGCCGCCCACGTGGCGCCTCGGCCCCGCGCCTGCCTCCGTCGGGCCCCGACGCCCGCCTTCATCGGGAAGCCCCATCCCCACGACGACGTCGGGCTCCGGGCTGTCGCTTTCCCCGGCCCTGGACGCGCGTCCCGTGCGGGGCTGCAAGGCCGGCGGGCCGGGGCAAAGGCAACGGCCCGGAGCCCGACAAGGACGGGCGCGGGGCGGGCCGGCTGCAGGGCGGCCCGCGGCCGGACACTCCGGGCGGCCGGGCGCATATCCAACAGCCTCGGAGGCGGCCGGGGCGCCGGGGACCGCGCGGGGAGGGCGGGCGGCCCGCCGCTGCCGGGAGCGCCGCTCCGCGGCCGGGCGGCCCGCCTCGAGGGAACCGTCCGAAGGGAGTCCGATGAACCTGTTCGGGACCGATGCCCCGACCCGGGAGCGGGTGGCCGATGTCCGGCTGGCCGGTCCGGCCCTCGGGGTGTGGGCGGCCGCCGCGCTGCTCGGCGGCGGGAGCGCCCGGGCGGCGCTGTGCGCGGCCGGGGCCCTGCTGGCGTGCGCGCTCCTCGCCCTGGTCCCCGCGGTACGGCGGGCGGGGTGGGCGGCGGCGGTCGCGGCGGCGGCGCTCTGCTCGGCGACGTCCGCGCTGGCCTGCGGGGGGCGGCTCGCGGCGGTGGAGTCGTCCCCCGTCGCCGCGCTGGCGCGCACCGGCGGGGAGCTGACCGCCGAGGTGGAGGTCGCCGAGGTCCCGCGCCCCCGGAAGGGGCCCTCGTTCGGCGGCGGCCCCGGGTTCACCGTCCCGGCGCGCACCGTGTGGGCCGCCCCCGGCGAAGGGGCGGGGCGGGCGGCGATCCGGGTGCCCGTGGTGCTGCTCGTCTCGGGCGAGGAGTGGCGCGCCGTGCTGCCGAGCGAGCGGGTCCGGGTGAGCGGTCCGGTGCTGCCGGCCGGGCCGGGGACCGTGCACGGGCTGCTCCCGGTGCGCGGCCCTCCGGCCTCCACCGCCCCTCCGGTGCCGGCCCAGGCCTGGGCCGGCGGGTTCCGGGACCGGCTGCGCGCCGCGTCCGCCGGGCTTCCCGCCCCGGCCGACGCGCTGCTGCCCGCGTTCGTGGCCGGCGACGCCTCCGCCGTCCCGGAGGAGACCGCCGAGGACTTCCGGGCCGCCGGGATGACGCACCTGATGGTCGTCTCCGGCTCCCATCTGGCGCTGCTCACCGGTGCGGTGCTGGCCGCCGGGCGGTGGCTGCGCTGCCCTCCGTGGCCGACCGCGCTGGCCGGCGCGGGGCTCATCGGCGCCATGGTGCTGGTGGCGGGCCCCGGGCCCAGCGTGCTGCGGGCCGCGCTGATGGGGCTGATCGCCCTGCTGGCGACCGCGCTCGGCCGGGACCGCACCGGGCTGGCCGCGCTCTCCGCCGCGGTCATGGTCCTGGTGCTGTTCGACCCTGCGCTCGCCGTGTCCTACGGGTTCGCGCTGTCCGTCCTGGCCAGCGGCGGCATCATGGTCCTCGCCCCGGGCTGGAGCCGGCTGCTGGCCGCCCGGATGCCCGCCGCGGCGGCCGACGCGCTCGCCGTGGCCGCCGCCTCGCACCTGGCCTGCCTGCCGGTCCTGGTCCTGCTCCGGCCGGAGGTGGGCTGGGTGGCGGTGCCGGCCAACGCCGTTGCGGCGCCGCTCGTCCCGGTCGCGATGGTCGGCGGCTTCGGCACCGCCGCGGCCGCCCTGCTCTGGCCGGCCGGGGCGGCCGCCGCGGCGTGGGTCCCCGGCACGGCCGTGCTGCTGATCGCCCGGATCGCGGACGCGGCCTCCGGGGTCCCCTTCGCGGCGGTGCCGTGGCGGGGCGACGCCGTCGGCGCCGCCGGGCTCGCCGCCCTGGTCTCCGTGCTCCTGGTGGTGCGCGGGCGGGCCAGGGCGGCGCTGCTGGCGGTGGTGCTCTCCGCCGCGGCCACCACCTGCGCGGTGCCCGCCTGGCCGCCGCGCGGCTGGGCCGCGGTCCTGTGCGACGTCGGCCAGGGCGACGCGGCCGTGCTCTCCGTGGCTCCGGGGCGGGCCGCGGTGGTGGACACCGGCCAGGACCCGGGGCCGGTCGACCGCTGCCTGTCCGACCTGGGCGTGGACGGGATCCCGCTGCTGGTGCTCAGCCACGGCGACGCCGACCACGTCGGCGGGACGCCGGGGGCGCTGTCCGGCCGCCCGGTCGGCGGCGCGCTGGTCCCGGACGGCTTCGACGCGCCGGCGGCCTCGGCCGCGCTGGCCGCCTCGGGTGTCCGCCCGCGCACCGCCGCCTCCGGCGACGCCTGGACGCTCGGCCCGTGGACGCTGCGCGCGCTCTGGCCCCGCCCCTCCCCGGGAGCCGCCGATCCGGAGGACGGCAACGCGCGCAGCATCGTGCTGCACGCCCGCTGGGAGCCGCCGGGCGGCGGGGCGGCCGCACCGCTGACCCTGCTGCTCACCGGGGACGTCGAGGAGAGCGCCCAGCGCGCGCTGATGTCCGAGCCGCTGGTGCGCGGGGTCGACGTGCTCAAGACGCCGCACCACGGCGCGGGCGCCCAGGACCGCGGCTTCCTCCGGGCGACCCGGGCGCGCGCCGCCGTCACCTCGGTCGGCGCGGACAACCGCTACGGCCACCCGGCCCCGGAGACGGTCCGGGCGCTCGAATCGCTCACCCCCGCCCACTACCGCACCGACCTGCACGGCGACATCGCGGTCCTGCCCGGACCGGGCGGCCCCCGCATCGCCGCCCGCGGCCCGCTCGGCGGGTGAGACCGGCGGGGCCCACGCCCCCGGGGAGCGGCGGTTGATAGGGCTGGAGAGGTCCCCGTCCGCTCCCGCGGCCGGCCCGGCCGCCGCCAGGAGGTGCGTCCCCGTGCCCGACATCCGGATCGGCGGAACCGTGATCGGCTGCGAGGACCGCGGGTCCGGCCCGGCGCTGCTGCTCCTGCCCGGCCTGGGCTTCGACCGCGCCCTCTGGGCCGCGCAGGTCGAGCGGTTCTCCGCGGACCACCGCGTGATAGCGCTCGACCCGCGCGGCGCGGGCGGCTCCTCCCCGCTGCGGGGGTGGCGGAACGTGCTGTCCCGGCAGGCCGCGGACATCGGCCCGGTGCTGGACCGCCTCGGGGTCGGGCGAGTCGTGGTCTGCGGGGTGAGCTACGGCGGCGTGCTGGCGCAGCGCTTCGCCCTCGACGCCCCCGACCGGGTGGCCGGGCTGGTCACCGTGGACTCCTTCGCCGGCACCCGGCCCCGCTCCCCCGCCGAGGCCGCCAACCTCGCCCTGCTCTACGCCACCGGCTGGCTGTGGCTCTTCCCCGGCCTGCTCCGCCCCGGGATCCGGCACCAGTACGCGCGGTGGCCGCACGCCCTGCGGCACCTGGAGGCCGGCCTGGCGCGGATGCGGCGGCTGGAGACCGTCAAGATCCGCTACGCCCTCAACCGCGTCGACCACCTGCCGGAGCTGCCCGCCCTCGGCTGCCCGGTGCTGGCCGTCGCCGGCGACTCCCCCTGGCTGGTGCCGATGTCGCGGCGGATCGCCGAGGCGGTGCCGGACGGCCGGCTCGCCGTGGTCGAGGACTCCTTCGACCCCTCCAACCTGTGCCGCCCGGAGGAGTTCGACCGGGTCCTCGCCGGCTTCCTCGACGGCATCGGATGGTGAGCCGGGCCGCGCTCCGATCCGCACCGTCCGGTCCCCGGCCCATGGCATGCTGCTGTCATGGCTTCCACCCCTGCCGCTCCGCTGACCCTCGTGGTCGGCGACGAGGAGCTCCTGGTCGACCGGGCCGTCGCCGCGCTGGTGGCGCAGGTGCGGGCGGAGGACCCCGAGGTGGACGTGCACGACCTGGTGCCGTCGCAGGTGAGCGCGGGCAAGCTCGCCGAGGTGGTCTCCCCGTCGCTGTTCGGCGAGCGCCGGGTGGTGGTGCTGCGCTCCTCCCAGGACCTGGTCAAGGACCTCGCCGCGGAGGTGACCGGCTACCTCAAGGACCCCGCCGACGACGTCTCGCTGGTGCTGGTGCACGCCGGCGGCGCCAAGGGCAAGGCGCTGCTGGAGGCGGCGAAGAAGGCCGGCGCGGCCAGGGTCGACTGCGCCAAGCCGACCAAGCCCGCCGAGCGGCTGCGCTTCATCAAGGACGAGTTCTCCCGCGCCGGCCGGCAGATCACCGCGGACGCCGCCCAGGGGCTGCTCGACGCGGTCGGCAACGACCTGCGGGAGATCGCGGCGGCCTGCACCCAGCTGATCGCCGACACCGAGGGCCGGGTGGACGCCGCGGCGGTCGCCCGGTACCACTCCGGCAAGGCGGAGGCCAGCGGCTTCACCGTCGCCGACCGCGCGGTGGAGGGCCGGCTGCCCGAGGCTCTGGAGCAGCTGCGCTGGTCGCTGTCGGTGGGGACCGCTCCGGTGCTGATCAACAGCGCGCTGGCCGGGGCGGTGCGCGGGCTCGCAGTGGCCGCCCAGCCGCCGCGCGGCGTCCCCGAGGCCGAACTGGCCAAGCGCGCCAAGGTGCCGCCGTGGAAGCTGAAGACCCTCCGCCAGCAGGCCCGCGGCTGGACCCCGCAGGGCGTCGCGCACGCCATGCGGATCATCGCCGAGACCGACGCGCTGATCAAGGGCGCCGGCCGCGACCCCGCCTATGCCCTGGAGCGGGCCGTCATCGAGATCGCCACCAACCGCGCCAAGCGCTGACCCGGCCGCGCGGGACGAGGGGATCCCCGCCGGCCCGCCCCGCGCCGATCGGGGCACCGCTCCGCCGGGCGCCCGCCCGGCCCGCGCACACCGGCCCCGCATCGGCGGCCCGACAGAGCCCCTCCGGCCGCGGCCGCGTCGCGGACCTGCTCGCGGCGGCGCGGAGATGCGGCCGGTCGCCCGGGAGGCGCCGGCCGCGTCCGGCTCCGGCGCCGCCTCCCCCGGACCGGTTTCCCGGCGGCGCGGGGTCAGCGGATGGTCTCGCCGCCGCGCCACACCCGGATGGTGTTCAGGCCGTAGGACCAGGCGAAGGCGCCCTCGTGGTCGGCGTCCCACTGGACGATGTCGGCGTAGCGCCCGGGGGCGAGGACCCCGACGTCGGTGCTGCCCAGGGCGAGCGCGCCGCCCGCGGTGGCGGCGCGCAGCGCCTCCAGCACGCTCATCCCGAACATGGAGACCGCCAGGGAGATGGCCAGCGGCAGCGAGGTCGCGCCGGACTGGCCCGGGTTGTGGTCGGTGCCCAGCGCGACCGGGACGCCGTGGTCGAGCAGGGCGCGGATCGGCGGCCGGCGCTGCTCCAGCAGCGAGGTGGTGGGGCAGGCGACCACCGGGGTGCCGGTCTTGGCCAGCGCGAGGACGTCGTCCTCGTCGGTGTCGTGCAGCAGGTCCACCGAGTCGCACTGCATGTCGGCGGCCATCCGGACGGCGCCGTGCCGCGGTTTGGCGCAGGCGTGCACGTGGGTGCGGAGGCCGGCGGTGCGGCCCGCGGCCAGCAGGCGCTGCGCGTCCTCGGCGGTGAACTGGTGGTTGTCGCAGTAGACGTCGACGCCCTCCGCGCCGGCCTGCGCGGCGTCGCCCAGCCAGGAGGCGACCGCCTCGACGTAGTCGTGCGGGCGGCCGAAGTACTCCGGCGGCACCGCGTGCGCGGCGAAGAAGGTGACGTGCAGCCGGGGCATGCCCGGCTCCTCCTCCAGCGAGCGGAGCAGCCGCACGTCGGCCAGCTCGCCGTCCCGGGTGAGGTGGTAGCCGGTCTTGGTCTCCACGGTGGTGCACCCGGAGAGCACCCAGCGCCGCAGCCGCTCGCGGACCGCGTTGCACAGGGTCCACGGGTCGGTCCCGCGGGTCACCGTGACGGTGGAGGCGACCCCGCCGCCCGCCCCGCTGATCTCGGCCATGGTGGCGCCGCCCGCGCGCATCGACACCTCGGCGTAGCGGTTGCCCGCGTAGACCGGGTGGCTGTGCGCGTCGATCAGACCCGGGGTCACCAGGCCTCCGCCGAGGTTGTCCACCTCGTCGACGTCGACGATGTCGTCGATCACCCCGGGCAGGCTCTGCGGGAGGTCGGCCGCGGCGCCGACCCAGGCGACCCGGTCGTCGCTCAGCAGCATCGCGGCGTTGCTGAGCAGGTCCGTCCCGGTCCACAGGCGGCCGATATTGGTGAGGAGTCGTACGGTCATCGTCTCGCCCCGGCCGGGGTCACGGCCGCGGGTGCGCGGCCGGCTCGGAAGGGCTCGACGGCAGGGCGTGCATAGGCGACCTCGATCTCAGCTGGTCCGGCCGGGAGGACGGCGGTGCGGCCTGGGGAGGCCGGCGGCGCAGGCGTGCCGCGCCGATGGTCGTAGAACCTAGTTCATCGGCTGGGGCGTGTACACCTCTGCCGCCGGTGGTCGGGCACCCGCGGGTCCCGGTCCGAAGGGGCACCCCCACGATAGGCCCAACGGCGGAGCCCCGTGCGGGGTTCCGCCGCCGCGCCGCGCCTCCGGCCGCTCCGGCGGGGAGGCCGCCGGGGCCTTCGCCGGGATCGCCACGTTTTCGCCGCGCCCCGGTGCCCGGCCGCTCCGCCGGGCGGAGCGGCCGGGCACCGGGGCGCTCTCTTCCGGGGCGTCCTCCGGCGCGCCGGTCCGGGCGGGCCCGGACCGGCGGGAAAAGGGGCGGGGCGGGCTCCGGGGCGCGTTCCCCGGTGCCCGCCCCGCCCGTGCGGCCGGCGGCCCGTTCCGCCGGTTCAGGCCCCCGCGTACGCCGCGAGCTTGCCGGCCAGCCGCTCGGGCACCCAGGCGTGCAGCGACGTGCCGTCCGCGGTGTGCTCCTCGGCGACGACGCGCCCCTCCTGGTGCACCCTGGAGACCAGGTCGCCCCGGTGGTAGGGGACGACCGCGCGGACCTCCCGGTCCAGCTCCGGCAGGGCCTCGGCGACCGCGGCGACCAGCTCGTCGATGCCCGCCCCGGTGCGCGCGGAGACCTCGACCGCGCCGGGCTCGCGGGTGCGCAGCGCCTTGACGGTGAGCTCGTCGGCCGCGTCGGTCTTGTTCAGCACCACCAGCTCCGGCACCTCTCCGGCGCCGATCTCGGCGAAGACCTCGCGGACCGCGGCGAGCTGGCTCTCCGGGTCGGCGTCGGAGGCGTCCACCACGTGCAGGATCAGGTCGGAGTCGGCGACCTCCTCCAGGGTGGAGCGGAACGCCTCGACCAGCTGGTGCGGCAGGTGCCGGACGAACCCGACGGTGTCGCTGAGGGTGAAGCCGCGGCCGTCGGGGGTTCGGGCCTGGCGCACGGCCGGGTCCAGGGTGGCGAACAGCGCGTCCTCCACCAGCACCCCGGCGCCGGTGAGCCGGTTGAGCAGGCTGGACTTGCCCGCGTTGGTGTAGCCGGCGATCGCCACCGCGGGCACCTCGCGGGTCCGGCGGCGGTCGCGCTTGACGTCGCGGGCGGTGACCATCTGGGCGAGCTGGCGGCGCAGCTTGGCCATCCGGGTGTTGATCCGGCGCCGGTCGGTCTCGATCTTGGTCTCGCCGGGGCCGCGCAGGCCCACGCCGCCGTTGCTGCCGGCGCGCCCGCCGGCCTGCCGGGACAGCGATCCGCCCCAGCCGCGCAGCCGCGGCAGCAGGTAGCTGAGCTGGGCCAGTTCGACCTGGGCCTTGCCCTCGCTGCTCCGCGCGTGCTGGGCGAAGATGTCCAGGATGAGGGCGGTGCGGTCGATCACCTTGACCTTGACCACGTCCTCCAGCTGCCGGAGCTGGCCGGGGGCCAGCTCGCCGTCGCAGATGACGGTGTCGGCGCCGGTGGCCTCCACGATGCCGTGCAGCTCCTCGGCCTTGCCGCGGCCGATGTAGGTGGCCGGGTCGGGCTTGGAGCGGCGCTGGGTGACGCCCTCCAGGACCGCCGCGCCGGCGGTCTCGGCGAGGTGCTTGAGCTCGATGAGCGAGTTGTCCGCGTCGGCCTGGGTGCCTCTGGTCCACACCCCGATCAGGACGACGCGCTCCAGCCGCAGCGAGCGGTACTCGACCTCGGTGACGTCGTCGAGCTCGGTGGAGAGGCCGGCCACCCGGCGCAGCGCGTGGCGCTCCTCCAGCTCGAGCTCGCCCTGCGCGGGCGCGCCCGCGGCGGTCTCGTCTTCACGGTCGATGTCGTGGTCGTGAGCAGTACGCAAATATCCCTCCAGCCAGGGCAACGCCCTGTCCGCACACGATGTTCCCGGGATCGTCGCACGGCACCGATCGGCGGGCATCAGGTTTTCACACCGCGCCCCGGAGCGGCCCCGCCGCAACCACAGACAGAACACACCGTTTCTGCCGTCTACCGAAGATCACGACGACCTTCACCGGAAAGAATCGATATCTTTACCGAGATCCAAAGGTTTTCCCTGGTGTGAGTGGCGCACAACATTGACCACCGGCCGAACCGAAGAGTAGCGTCATATTCCGCATTCCAAAACCAGCTTTCGCTTCGTGGAAGGTTTCTCATGGGCGCCACGACCGGGGTCGAGATCACCGGCCCCCTGCACGACCGGTACGACGAGATCCTCACCGATGACGCGCTCGCGCTCATCGCCGACCTGCACCGCCGTTTCGAGTCGCGCCGCCAGGAGCTGCTCGCCGCGCGCAAGGTCCGCCAGCAGAAGGTCGCCGAAGGCGCCGACCTGGACTTCCTGCCCGAGACCCGGGCCGTCCGCGAGGACCCCTCCTGGAAGGTCGCGCCGCCCGCCCCCGGCATCACCGACCGGCGGGTGGAGATCACCGGCCCCACCGACCGCAAGATGACCGTCAACGCCCTCAACTCCGGGGCGAAGGTCTGGCTGGCCGACTTCGAGGACGCCAACACCCCGCTGTGGGAGAACATGATCGGCGGCCAGCTCAACCTGCGCGACGCGCTGGACCGCGAGATCGACTTCACCTCCCCCCAGGGCAAGACCTACGCCCTGAAGGACGACGCGGAGCTGGCCACCATCGTCGTCCGGCCGCGCGGCTGGCACCTGGACGAGAAGCACATCCTGGTCGACGGCGAGCGCACCTCCGGCGGCATCGTCGACTTCGCGCTCTACTTCCTGCACTGCGCCCAGCGGCAGCTGGACAAGGGCAAGGGCCCCTACTTCTACCTGCCGAAGATGGAGAGCCACCTGGAGGCCCGCCTCTGGAACGACATCTTCGTCGTCGCCCAGGAGCGGCTCGGCATCCCGCGCGGCACCATCCGCGCCACGGTCCTCATCGAGACCATCCCGGCCGCGTTCGAGATGGAGGAAATCCTCTACGAGCTGCGCGAGCACTCCGCGGGCCTGAACGCCGGCCGCTGGGACTACCTGTTCAGCGTGATCAAGTACCACCGCACCCGCGGCCGCCGCTTCCTCCTCCCGGAGCGCAACGCGGTCACCATGACCGCGCCGTTCATGCGCGCCTACACCGAGCTCCTGGTCAGCACCTGCCACCGGCGCGGCGCGTTCGCCATCGGCGGCATGGCCGCGTTCATCCCCAGCCGCCGCGATCCCGAGGTCAACGAGCGCGCCCTGGCCAAGGTCCGCGACGACAAGTCCCGGGAGTCCGGCGACGGGTTCGACGGCTCCTGGGTCGCCCACCCCGACCTGGTCCCGGTGGCCAAGGAGGTCTTCGACGGCGTCCTGGGCGGCAGCCCGAACCAGATCGAGCGGCTCCGCGAGGACGTCTCGGTCAAGGCCGGCGACCTGCTCGCGGTGGACGCCACCGAGGGCGGCGTCACCGAGGCGGGCCTGCGCGGCAACATCAACGTGGCGCTGCAGTACCTCGCCGCGTGGATGGGCGGCAACGGCGCGGTGGCCATCCACAACCTGATGGAGGACGCCGCCACCGCCGAGATCTCCCGCTCGCAGATCTGGCAGTGGCTGCACAACGGCGTCACCCTGGACGACGGCCCGAAGGTCACCGCCGAGCTGGTCGAGCGGCTCATCGCCGAGGAGCTGCAGGCGATCCGCACCGCGCAGGGCGAGGCCTTCGACGCCGACCTCTTCGCCCAGGCCGAGGAGCTGTTCAAGGAGGTCGCGCTGGCCGACGACTACGCCGACTTCCTCACCCTTCCCGCTTACGAGCGGATGCCGTAACGTCGGGCCCAACGGCCCCGGCCGCGCGGGGCGGCACCCCCCGCGCGGCCGGGGGCACGGCCGTCTCGACGGATGTGGGGGAGGGCGGGTCCCGATGCCGGACGCCCCGACGCGGACCGACCCGGACCGGCTGCGGTCGCTCGTCCCGCGGCTGCGCGCGATCTGCGGTGAGGACGGGGTCGTCACCGACGCCTCGCGCCGCCGCACCTACGAGAGCGACGGGCTGACCTACCACGCCGAGGTCCCCGGCGTCGTGGTGCTTCCGGGCACCGCCGAGCAGGTCGCCGCCGTGCTGCGGCTCTGCTCGGAGGAAGGGGTGCCCTTCGTCCCCCGGGGAGCGGGGACCGGGCTCTCCGCCGGGGCCCTCCCCCGCGCCGACGGCGTCCTGGTGGTCACCTCCCGGATGCGCCGCATCATCGAGGTCGACATCGGCAACGAGTGCGCCGTCGTCGAACCGGGCGTCGCCAACCTCGACATCACCCGCGCCGCCGCCCCGCACGGCTACTACTACGCCCCCGACCCCTCCAGCCAGCAGGTCTGCTCGGTCGGCGGGAACATCGCGGAGAACTCCGGCGGCGCGCACTGCCTGAAGTACGGGTTCACCGTCAACCATGTCCTCGGCCTGGAGATCGCCACCCCCCGGGGCGAGCTGGTCCGGCTGGGCGGCAAGGCCCCCGAGGCCCCCGGGTACGACCTGCTGGGGGCCTTCATCGGCTCCGAGGGCACCCTCGGCATCGCCACCGAGGCCACCGTGCGGCTGCTGCGCGCCCCGGAGAAGGCCACCACGCTGCTCGCCGCGTTCGACACCGTGGACGCCGGCGGCGCCGCGGTCTCCTCGATCATCGCCGCCGGGGTGCTGCCCGCCGCGATCGAGATGATGGACGCGCTCGCGATCGAGGCCGCCGAGGCCGCGGTGGCCTGCGACTACCCGCCCGGCGCGGGCGCCGTGCTCATCGTCGAGCTGGACGGCCCCGCCTCCGACGTGGACGCCGACGCCGCCGAGGTCCGCCGGCTGTGCACCGGCTCCGGCGCGTTCGAGATCCGCGAGGCCAGCGGCGCCGCCGAGCGGGCCCGGATCTGGAAGGGCCGCAAGTCGGCGTTTGCCGCGGTCGGACGGATCAGCCCGGCCTACATCGTGCAGGACGGCGTGGTGCCGCGCACCGCGCTGGGCGAGGTGCTCGGCGCCATCGCCCGGCTCTCCGCGGAGTCGGGGATCCGGGTCGCCAACGTCTTCCACGCCGGCGACGGCAACCTGCACCCGCTGGTCCTCTTCGACGACGCCGAGCCCGGCGCGGGCGACCGCGCCGCCGAGGTCTCCGGTGCCATCCTGGACCTGTGCATCCGGCACGGCGGCTCGATCACCGGCGAGCACGGCGTCGGTGTGGACAAGGCCTGCCAGATGCCCCGCATGTTCGGCCCGGCCGACCTGGAGACCATGGACCTCTTCCGCGCCGCCCTGGACCCGGGCGGCACCGCCAACCCGGAGAAGCTGCTGCCCACCCCGCGCCTGTGCGGCGAGCGCCCGGGCGTGGTCAAGGGCGCCCACCCGCACCCCCTGGTCGCCGAGGGCAGGGCCGAGCTGTTCTGACCGGCCCGGCAGAGGAGGAAGGAGAGCCGATGCCCCGGACAGGCCCCGCACCGCGCCCCGCACCGCCCCGGCGGGCCCCGACTCCCCGAGGCGCCGCGCCCCTCCGCCACCGCCTCCCCGGCGCCCCCGCGCCCGCCCGCCGGCCCGCCGCCGGGTCCCCGCTCCCATGCCCGGCCGCACCGGATCCGCTGGGCACCGCCGCCTCCCGGTCCCTTCCGCCGAGGTGCGCGCTCCGCCTTCGAGCGGGCCGGGCGGAGGCAGCGGTGCCCGCCCGCCTCCGGCCGGCCCCGACCCGAGGCGCATACCCCGGCACCGGCCCCGAGCAGGGACCGCCGCGGAGCCCGCTGCGGTGGCGCGGCGGGACCGGGCGGCCCCGGCGCCTCCGCGGAGCGGAGGCGGCTCCGGAGCCGCGCTTCCCCGCCCGCCCCTCGCACCCCGCGCCCGGGCGGGCGGAGAAGAGCGGCGCCCCCGGACCGGGCGCCGGTCCGGCACGCGCACTGGAACAGTGTGAAGAAGAGAGGGATGCCGATGGCACCGGCAGGCGAACCGGCGGCGGAGGCCGCACCCGCGACCGCAGGTGACGCCGCCGCCGAACTCGGCGCCGGCGGCTGCGAGGTCCGCGCGGGCACCGGGCGCGACGCGGTCGGCGGCACCGTGCCGCGCTGGGTGGTGGCGCCGCCGGACGCCGGGGCGTGCGCGGCCGCGGTGGCCGCCGCGGCCCGGCTGGGGCTGGCGGTGGTGCCGCGCGGCGCCGGCACCAAGATCGACTGGGGTGCGCCGCCGGACCGCTGCGACGTGCTGCTGGACACCTCCGCGCTGGACGCCGTCGAGCACGCCGCCGGGGACCTGATCGCCACCGCCGGCGCCGGGACCCCGCTGGCCCAGCTGGCGTCGGAGCTGGCCGGGGCGGGGCAGCGGCTGCCGGTGGAGGAGGTCGTCCCGGGGTCGACGGTGGGCGGCGCGGTCGCCGCCGGGCTGTCCGGTCCGGGGCGGCTGCTGCACGGCCGGCTCCGCGACCTGATCATCGGCATGGAGTTCGTCCGCGCCGACGGGACGGCCGCCCGCTCCGGCGGCCGGGTGGTGAAGAACGTCGCCGGCTACGACCTGGCCAAGCTGCACACCGGCGCGCTGGGCACGCTGGGCGTCGTCACCTCGGTGACGTTCCGGCTGCGCCCGCTGCCGGCCGCGGTGCGGGTGGTCTCGGCGACCGCCGCGGACCCGGCCGGGCTCCGCGCCCGCGCCGCCGCCGTCGCCGCCTCACCGGTGGTCCCGGCCGCGGTGGAACTGGACGCTCCGGTCGGCGGGCCGCTCCGGCTGCACGTGCTGCTGGAGGGCCCGGCGGAGGGGATCGACGCGCGCGCCGAGCGCACCGCCGACCTGCTGGGCGCCGACAACACCGGCGACGCGGTGCCGCCCGGGTGGGGCGCCCTGCCCGGTTCCCCCGGGGACACCCTGCTGAAGGCGGTGCTGCCGCCGGCCCGGCTCGCCGAGGCCCTGGAGGCGCTCGCGGCGGGCGCCCGGGAGGCCGGCCTACCGGTTCCGGTGCGCGGCTCCGCAGGTTCGGGCGCGCTGTTCGCCGCGGTGCCCGCCGGGGCCGACCCGGCGGCGGCCGCCGCGCTGATCGGCTCGGTCCGCGCCGCCCTGGTCCGCGCCAGCGGCGGGCACGGCTCGCTGACGGTGCCGCACGCCGCTCCCGCGCTGCGCCGGCACGGGGTCGACCTGTGGGGCGAGGTGCCGGGACTGCCGCTGATGCGGGCGGTCAAGGACGCCTTCGACCCGCACCGCCTGCTCTCCCCCGGCCGCTTCGCCGGCGGGATCTGACCGCCCGCCGCACCGACCAACCGGAAGGATCCGACCGCCCGCCGGTCCCGGCGCCGCAGGCCCGAGGAACCCGCCCCGCCGACCCGGCGGCGGGCCCCGGTCCCCTGCCGCACCGGACCGGGAGGCCCGACCCGAACAGCCCGCCCCGCCCGATCCGCGAGGCGGGGCCCGACCGCCCGTCCGGCGGCCCCGGCACCGCCGCCGGCATCGAGGAGGACGCCCCATGACCGAGAGCGTGGACCAAGAGCGCGGTTTCTCCGAGCTGCTCGGCGATTGCGTGCACTGCGGCTTCTGCCTGCCCACCTGCCCCACCTACGTGCTGTGGGGCGAGGAGATGGACTCCCCGCGCGGCCGGATCCACCTGATGGGCCAGGCCGAGAAGGACGACGTGCTGACCGAGGCGGCCGTCGGCCACTTCGACAACTGCCTGGGCTGCCTGGCGTGCGTGACGGCCTGCCCCTCCGGGGTGGCCTACGACGCGCTGATCGAGACCACCCGGGCCCGGGTGGAGGAGCGGCACGAGCGCCCCCTCACCGAGCGGCTGCTCCGCTCGGCCGTCTTCGCCCTCTTCCCGTACCGGGACCGTCTGCGCCTGCTCCGCGGCCCGCTCCGCGCCTACCAGGCCAGCCGCCTGTCCGGACCGCTGCGCCGCTCCGGGCTGCTGGACCGGATCTCCCCCACCCTGGCCACCATGGAGCGGGTGGCCCCGCCGATCCGCGCCAAGGTGCCGGCCCTGCCGGAGCTGGTCCGGGCCCGCGGCGGGCTCCGCGCCCGGGTGGGCATGCTCACCGGGTGCGTGCAGGGCGCCTTCTTCCCCCAGGTCAACACGGCCACCGCCCGGGTACTGGCGAGCGAGGGCTGCGAGGTCGCCATCCCCCGCTCCCAGGGCTGCTGCGGCGCGCTCTCCGCGCACTCCGGCCGCGCCGCCGAGGCCGCCCGGCTGGCCGAGGCGACGGTGCGCACCTTCGCCCGGGCCGGGGTGGAGGCGGTGGTGGTCAACTCCGCGGGCTGCGGCGGCACGATGAAGCACTACGGCCGCCTGCTCCGCGAGGCGGGCGCCCCGGCGGCCCTGGTGCGCCGCGCCGAGGCGCTCTCCGAGCGGGTGGTCGACCTGTCGGAGTTCCTCGCCGACCTGGGCCCGCGCGCCGAGCGCCACCCGCTGCCGGTCCGCGCCGCCTACCACGATGCCTGCCACCTCTCGCACGGCCAGGGCATCACCGCCCAGCCCCGCGAGCTGCTCCGCGCGATCCCCGGCCTGGAGCTGGCCGAACTCCCCGAACCGGAGATCTGCTGCGGCTCCGCCGGCGTCTACAACCTGCTCAACCCGGAGCCCGCCCGCGACCTGGGCGACCGCAAGGCCGCGGGCGTCGCCGCCTCCGGCGCCGACCTCCTCATCGCCGGCAACCCCGGCTGCACCCTGCAGATCGCCTCGTCCCTGGAACGCACCGGCCGCCCGATCGCCGTCGCGCACACCGCCCAGGTCCTCGACGCCTCCCTCCGCGGGCTGGGCCCGGAGGCGCTGCTGGGCTAGTCCCGTCCCTGCTCCACCGGCTCTCCGCTCGGATCGGGGGAGGGCGCGCGGTGCAGGAGGTAGGCGCGGGAGGCCTTGCGGGTGGTGAAGACCGCCAGCAGGAGCGGCCAGCAGATGTGGAGGACCCAGGCGGGGTCCCTGCCGATGTTCCCGAGTGCGGAGAAGGTCCAGAACACGCACATGGCGATGAGCAGCCAGAAGACGACCGGGCCGCCGCGCGGGAGGAAGAGTGCGAGCAGGAGGGAGACGGCTCCGGGGGTCAGGATGAAGAGGAGGGTCGGCGCTATCGCAGCCGCGGAGGAGAACCCCGTGGAGAAGAGGTTGTTTCCGCCGCTGAGGAGGGAGACGCCGGTGAACGCGAACAGCAGGATGCGGGCGCCGGTCAGGCTTGTGGGGAAGGGCCCGCCCACGAAGGGCTTGACCACGGGGGGCTTGCTCACGGGGGAACGACCATCCGTTTCACGGTAGGGATGCACGGAACGGGCATCGGAGGCACATGGGCGGCGAGAGGGGGCCTCGGTTCCCAGGGCTCCATCGCTCGGATCCTGCCTGGCCGGCATTCATGACCAGAAAGGAGGTAAATGTCCGTTTCTAGGCACATGATGGTAATGGCGCCCGTACGAGGGAAACTCGAGAAGCGCGTTCCCGCACCGCCCGGCGCCGCTGGATCATTGATGGGAGTCGGGCGATGATCTTGGAGTTGCGGGGCCGTCAGAGGGCTCTGATGGCCCCGCAACGCCACGATCATCGGGGGAAGGAATCGGGTGTTCTTCTGCGCCCGCCGCCTTTTCCCATCACCCCGTCGACGATCTAGCCCTTCTTCAGGTAGCCGATGTCGGCGTAGTCGAGGGGGCGGAAGCCGGGGGCGCCGATGTTGGCCAGGTCGGTGCGGACGGCCATCAGCTGGGGGCGCTGGTAGAGGGGGAGGGTGTGGCCGGCCTCCCAGAGCAGGCGGTCGGCCTCGTTGACGGCGGCGGTGGCGGTCTCGGCGTCCGGGGCGGCCAGGGCCTCCTCCATGGCGGCGTCGATCTCCGGGGAGGAGATGCGGCCGACGTTGGAGCGCCAGTCGGGGTCGCCGGAGCCCTCCGCGCCGCCGGCCGGGGAGGCCCACTGCGGGAGGGAGGCGGAGACCGGGAAGTCGCCGCCGGTGTTGACGAAGGAGACCAGGTCGTAGTCGCCGGGCAGCACGTAGCGGGAGAAGAGCTCGTCGCCGCCGACCGGTTCGATCTCCACCGCGACGCCGATCTCCTCCAGCATGGCCTGGACCATCTCGGCCTCGCTCTGCGCCGGGGCGTGGCCGCGGGGGACCAGGTAGCGCAGGGTCAGGGGCTCGCCGTCCTTGGTGCGCGCCCCGCCGTCGCCGGCCTTCCAGCCCGCCTCGTCCAGCAGTTCGGCGGCGCGGCCGGTGTCCCGCTCGCCCCACTCGCCGCTGTTGTCGGTGTAGCCGGGCAGCCCCTCCAGCAGGAAGTGGTTGCCGAGCGGCTCGGCCGACCAGTCCACGCCCTCCAGGGCGGCGTCGGTGATGGCCTCGCGGTCGATGCCGAGGAAGAGCGCGTGGCGGACCCGGACGTCGGACAGGGCCGGGCTCTCCCCGTTGAGGGTGATGTGCCGGTAGTCCGGCCCCAGGGCGGTGCGCACCTCGCCGCCGTCGGCCGAGGAGGCCCGCTCGAAGGCGGCGGCGTCGATCGGCAGCCCGAAGGCGTCCACCCCGCCCTCCAGGAAGGAGGTGGTGAGCGCCTCGCCGTCCATCGCGCGGAAGACGATCCCGTCGAGCTTGGCCGGGTCGCCCCACCAGTCGTCCGAGCGCTCCAGCGTCACGGTCTGCCGCTTCGGGTCCATCCCGGCGAAGGCGAACGGGCCGGCGGTCAGCGGGACGTCCTCCAGGTACCCGCTGTCGAAGGACTCCGGGTCGCCGGCGTAGCGGGCCGGCAGCAGCGGGTCGAACAGCGACGGGTACTCCGAGAACGGCTCGTCGAAGGAGACGACGGCCTCGAACCGGTCGGCGCCGCGCTCCACCGAGGCGATCCGGTCGTAGCCGACCTCGCCGCGGACCTTGTACCCGTCGGCCCCGCCGGCCAGCGCCTCGGCGGTGGCCCGGTAGTCCTTCCAGGTGATCGGGGTGCCGTCGGACCAGTGCGCCTCGGGGTTGAGCTCCAGGGTGAGCACCTGTCCCCCGCCGTCGCGCCGCACGTCGGCGCCGAGCAGGTAGTCGGGGTCGGGGCGGGCGCCGCCGTCCGGGCCGGGTTCGAACGGCGCGGGCAGCAGGGCGTCCATCACCGTGTGCACCGTGGCCAGGTTGCCGTCGGCGTGGTGCGGGTTCCACTGGGCGGGGAACTCGTTGATGCCCCACTCCAGTGTGCCGCCGTCGGCCAGCTCGTCCCGGTCGGCGGCGTTGATGTCGGCGGCCTCCGCCGACGCCGCGGTCCGCTGCTCGTTCTGGGTTCCGCCGGTACAGGCGGAGGCCGCCAGGAGAACCGCGGACAGCACGACGAGACCTCCGCGAGCCCGTTCCTCGCGCACCTGGGCCCCCTCTCGGGAAGTGACCGGACAGCCGCCGGAACGAAAGCCACTATTGGAACAATCCGGGAATACTACTCTTCCCGTCCGGCCGGGGCGGCCGCTCTCCCCTGTTCAGGCCCTGACCCGGGGGTCCAGCACCACCCGGAGCGCGTCCGCGGCGAACCCCGCGACGGTCACGCAGAGTGCACCGAAGACGCACACCGCCGCGGCGGCGTTGGCGTCGCCGGCCTCGATCGCGTCGATCAGCATCTCCCCCGTCCCGTGCCTGCCGAAGACCTTCTCCACGAACACGGCCCCGGTGAACAGGGCCGCCGTGGTGTAGGCGAAATAGGCGGCGGTGGGCGCCAGGCAGGAGCGGAGCGCGTGCCCGCGCAGCGCCCGCCCCCGGCGCAGCCCCTTGGCCCGCGCGGTGCGGACATAGTCGGAGCGGACCTCGTCCGCCATCAGCGCGCGCTGGTACCGGCTGAACACCGCGGCCAGCGGCAGGGCCAGGGCCAGCGTGGGCAGGATCATATGGGCCAGCACCTCCCCCGGCGGCGCCCCGGCGTCCGGCTCGCCCACCGCGGGCAGCAGCACGCCGCCGGCGGACCGGTTCAGCGCGATCGCGAGCGTCTGCAGCACCAGCGCCACCACCACCGGCGGGACGGAGAGGAGCAGCGCCGCCCCCGCCGCGGCCGCGGTGTCCCACCGGCCGCCGCGGGCGCCCGCCCAGGCCCCCGCCGCGACGCCGCCGACCGCGCCGGCCACCGCCCCGGCGGCCAGCAGCCGCAGGCTGGCCCCGGCCCGCAGCGCCAGCTCCTCCGAGACGCTACGGCCGTCCCAGGTCCGCCCCAGGTCGCCGGTGAGGGCACCGGAGGCCCAGACCAGGTACCGCTCGGCCAGCGGAGCCCCGGGGTCGAGGTTGTTCTCCGCGAGCATCCGCGACACCGCCTCCGGCGGGGGCGGCGGGCTCATCGCCTGGTAGTTGCCGCGCGGGTCGAGCACCGCCGCGCAGAGCAGGTAGGCGCAACTGGAGGCGGCCACCAGCAGGCACACCCCTCCGACCAGCCGGCGCAGCAGGTACCCCGCCGCCGGGCTCACCCCGGTTGGACCTCGCCCTCGGCCACGATCACGGCCGGACCGCGCAGCCGGGCGCCCCGGGCGTCCAGGAAGACCGTGCACTCCCCGCCCGGCACCCGGACCCTCCAGGTGGCCGGGGTCCCCGCGGCGCCGGTGGCGGCGACCGCCGCCGCGACGATGCCGGTGCCGCAGGAGCGGGTCTCCCCGGAGCCGCGCTCGTAGACCCGCATGTCCAGGGTGCCCGGACCGGTCTCGGCGACCACCTCGACGTTGCCGCCCTCGGGGAACTCCGCCGGGTCCAGCTCGGGCGCCGCGCTCAGGTCGAAGCCGGCCACCGGCCGGTCCAGCACGCACGCCAGGTGCGGGTTGCCCACCGAGACGCGCATCCCGCGCACCTCCTCGCCGCCGGCCAGCCGGGCGGCGCCCGCGCCGAGCACCTCGGGGAGGCCCATGTCGACGGTGATGTCGCCGTCGGCCTCCACCTCGACCCGGCGCGCCCCGGCCCGGGTCCCGACGGTGATCGGCCCCCCGCCGGCCAGCCCCGCGTGGAGCAGGTAGCGGGCGAACACCCGCACCCCGTTGCCGCACATCTCGGCGATGCTGCCGTCGGCGTTGCGGTAGTCCATGAACCACTCGGCGTCCGCGGCGCCCCCGGTCACCGGCTCCCCCAGGGCCGCGGTCCGCACGACCCGCAGCACCCCGTCGCCGCCGATGCCGGCGCGCCGGTCGCACAGTCGCGCGACCTGGTCGGCGCTGAGGTCCAGCGCACCGTCGGGGTCCGGGAGAATCACGAAATCGTTCTCGGTTCCGTGGCCTTTGGCGAAACGCATGCGGCTCATCCTAAGCCGCCCGAACGGGGCCCGGGGCACGTCCGCGAGCACTGCTCCGGCGCTGCCAGACTGGAGGGATGGGCAGCGGTAGAACACACCCGGAACCGGGGAGAGGCGTCGTGGTCTCGGTGGTCGGCCCGACGGCGGCCGGCAAGTCCGACCTCGCCGTCGGCCTCGCGCTGAGGCTGCGGCCGGCCGAGATCGTCAACACCGACTCCATGCAGCTGTACCGCGGCATGGACATCGGCACCGCCAAGCTGCCCGAGGACGAGCGCCGCGGCGTCCCGCACCGCCTGCTGGACGTCTGGGACGTCACCGAGCCGGCCGACGTGGCGCGCTACCAGCGGCTGGCCCGCGGCCTGGTCGACGGGATGCTCGCCGCCGGGACCGCGCCGGTCCTGGTGGGAGGGTCGGGCCTGTACGTCCGCGCGGTCCTGGACGAACTGGAGTTCCCCGGCACCGACCCGGAGATCCGGGCCCGGTTGGAGGCCGAGCTCGCCGAGCGCGGCCCGGCCGCCCTGCACGCCCGGCTGGCCGGGTGCGACCCGGCCGCGGCGGAGGCGATCCTGCCGAGCAACGGGCGCCGCATCGTCCGCGCGCTGGAGGTGGTCGAGCTGACCGGCCGCCCGTTCACCGCGACCCTGCCCCGGCACGAGTCCCGCTACCCGTCCGTGCAGATCGGCCTGGAGGTCCCCCGCCCCGAGCTGGACGAGCGCATCGCCCGGCGGGTCGACCTGATGTGGGAGGCCGGGCTGGTCGAGGAGGTCCGCGAGCTGTGCCGGCACGGCCTGGCCGAGGGGCGGACCGCCCCCCGGGCCCTCGGCTACGCCCAGGTGCTGCGCTTCCTGGCCGGCGAGTGCGACGAGGAGGCCGCCCGCGAGGAGACCGTCCGCGCCACCCGCCGGTTCGCCCGCCGCCAGGAGTCCTGGTTCCGCCGCGACCCGCGGGTGCACTGGCTCCGCTACGACGACCCGGACCTGCTCGAACGGTCCCTGGAGCTGGTCGCCGCGGCGGCGCCCGGGGAGGCGGAGCCGGGGACGGGCGGAATCGAGGAGAGCGCCCGGAGAAGCCCGATGGACGCTTGACGCCCCCTTTACCCGGTTTTCCGGGGTGATGCGGCCCCTGCTCAGGGACAATCGCGCCATGACGACTTCCGTGGAGTACCCCTCCGGGGCGCCCGCCTGGCTGGACCTGACGGTCCCCGATGTCGGCCGCGCCGCCGGGTTCTACGGGGAGCTGCTCGGCTGGGAGTTCGACACCGGGCCCTACACCACCGCGCTGCTGGACGGGGAGCGGGTCGCCGGGCTGAGCGCCGCCGCGGACCCGGCCGGGCCGGCGTACTGGACCGCGCACCTGGCCACCCCGGACCTGGGCGGCTCCCTGGAGGCCGCCGCCGGGCTGGGCGGCCGGGTGCTCTCCGGCCCGGAGGACGTCGCCGGGCTGGGCACCCGCGCCGTCGTGCGGGAGCCGGCCGGGACGGAGTTCGCGCTGTGGCTGCGCGGCTCGCTGGGCGGCGCCGAGGCGTTCGGCGTTCCCGGCGCCCCGATCTGGGCCGAGGCGACCAGCGCCGACGTGCCGGCCACCGCGGACTTCCTGGTCCGGTTGTTCGGCTACGAGGCCGAGCGGATCGCCGACGCGGAGTACGTGACGCTGTACAGCGGAGGCTCCCCGGTGTGCGGCGTCTACGCGGGGGCGGCCGAGCGCACCGCCTCGGGCCGCGGCGCCTGGCTCTGCTACCTGGTGGTGCGGGACGCCGACCGGACCTCGGAGCGCGCGGTCGGGCTCGGCGGCGCGGTGCTCCGCCCGGCCGGCGCCTCCGGCTACGGCCGGTGGGCCCTGATCGCCGACCCGTTCGGCGCCCGGTTCGCCGCGATGGAGGTCCCGAACGGCGACTGACCGGATCGCGCGGGGCCGGCGCTCAGCTCCAGCGGGCCACGAAGTAGCCGACGCCGTAGGGCGCCTCGTGCGCGAGGAGCTCGCCGGAGAGGCCGGCGCCGGCGGCCGCGCCGGCCAGCACCTGCCAGGCCGGCCGGCCCGCCGCCATCAGCTCGTCGGCCCGGGCCGGGTCGAGCGCGGCAAGCGCGCCGGTGTCGGCCCGGTCCAGCGCGGCGGCGACCCCGGTGTCGAAGGCGGGCGCCCGGTCGTCCGGGCGGCCCGGGGAGGCCGGGGGCCTGCGGGCGCTGCCGTCCCCCATCACCACCAGGGCCAGCCGCGGCACCTCGGCGGCCAGCTCCGCGCCGATCCCGGCGCAGCGCCCCGGGTCGGCGTCCGCCGGGACCTCCAGGTAGCGGTCGGGGCGGAGCCCGGACCGCTCGGCGAGCCAGCGGCCCACGGTCAGCGCCAAGGGCAGCTCGGCCGGTCCCGGCCCCACCCGCAGCGCCGCCCCGAACGGCGCCAGGTCCCCGCCCGCGTCCGGGCCGTGCGTCCGCTCCCGCTCGCCGGCCCCCACCACCGCGACCAGGTCGGCGCCGGACTCGGCGACGGTGGAGAGCGCCGCCCCGCACAGCTTCCGCACCCCGTCCAGCTCGGCCGCGGCGCCCTGGGCGACCTCGGGGACCAGCAGGGGCGGGTGCGGGCAGACGGCGGCGGCGATCAGCATGGCTCACCACCCTATGGCGGCCCGCGGCCCCGCCCCTCCGGTGAGGGGGCTCTTCCCTCCGCGGGCCTGTACGGGCGGCCGCCGGCGGGCTATCGTGACTGTATGACCAGATTGGTCGATCCGGTCACGAAAGAGCGTCGCACAGGAGAGCGGGGAGCATGGCGGGCAGCGGAACGGAACAGCGCACCGGGGGGCGGCCGGGCGCCGGGGGCGGGCGCGAGGAGCGGGCCGACCGGATCCTGCAGGCCGCCGGGGAGCTGCTCACCGCCCTGGGGTACCGGCGGGTCTCGGTCAGCGAGGTCGCCGAGCGCGCCGGCGTCGGCAAGGGCACCGTCTACCTGCACTTCCCCACCAAGGAGGCGCTGTTCCTCAGCGTGCTGATGCGCTCCCAGGAGCAGATGATCCGGGCCGAGGTCGCGGAGATGCGCGCCGACCCCGCGGCGATCCTGCCCGGCCGGGTCGCATCCGCCGCCTACCTGCTGGTCGACCGGGACCCGGTCGCGCGCACCGTGATCACCGGCGACACCGAGACCCTCGGGGTGCTGGCCCGCACCGCGGCGACGGAGGTCGCCGAGCTGTCCCGGCTCCGCTTCGAGACCCTGGCCGCCTACTTCCGCGTCCTGGACGGCCACGGCCTGCTCCGCCCCGGCGGAACCGCCGAGGAGCGGCTGTTCGGCTACTCCGCGACGGTGACCGGGTTCCTGGTCACCGGCTCCCTCACGCCGTTCGCCCCGGCCGACGCCGAGGCCGCCGCCCGGCTGCTGGGCCGGACCGTCGGCGACGCCTTCGAGGCCCCGGCCGACCCCGAGCGGCTGCGGGCCGCCGCCCCCGCCGTCATCGACCTGTTCCAGAACCTGCTGGACCGGCTCGTCGAGGAGATCGCCCGGCAGAAATCGAGCTGAGGCCGGCCCCGCCGGGTCGCGGCGGGGCCGGCACCGATGGAGAGAGGACCCGACATGTCCGCGCCCACCGAGAACACCACGAGTGCCGCCAGCGCCCCGGTCGACCTCGGCGACCCCGGCTTCCACATCGACCCCTACGCCAGGTACGAGGAGCTGCGCGCCCGGGGGCGGCTCGTCCCCGCCTCGCTGCCGATCCCCGGCGAACCGGACGTCCTGCTGGTCACGCACTACGAGGACGCCCGGGAGATGCTCGCCGACAAGCGGATGCTCAACGACCCGTCCCCGCTCTCCCCCGGCGGGGACGACGGCCAGAACCTCCGGCTCCAGGCGATGAAGGCGGCCGGGGTGCCCCGGGAGTACGCCCGGTACATGGTCGACGCGAGCATCCTCGACATGGACGCCCCCGACCACACCCGGATCCGCAAGCTCGTCTCCCGCGCCTTCACCGTGAAGCGGGTCAACGCGCTGCGCCCCCGGGTGGAGGAGATCACCGGCGCCCTGCTGGACGCGCTGCCCGACCGCGCCGAGGACGGCGTCGTCGACCTCATCGAGCACTTCGCCTACCCGCTGCCGATCACCGTCATCTGCGAGCTGGTCGGCGTCCCCGATGAGGAGCGGAACGCCTGGCGCGACTGGGGCAGGAGGCTCTTCACCAGCGACCAGGGGGTCCGCGGCGAAGCCCTGATCGGCATCGCCGACCAGGCCAAGGCGCTCATCGCCGAGCGCCGCAGCGCCCCGGCCGAAGACCTGATGACCGCGCTGATCCGCACGCACGACGAGGACGGGGACCGGCTCTCCGACGACGAGCTGGTCTCGCTGGTGCTCACCCTGATCCTGGCCGGGCACGAGACCACCGCGCACCTGATCGGCAACGGGACGCTGGCCCTGCTCACCCACCCCGAGCAGCTGCGCCTGCTCCGCACCGAGCCGGGCATCGGCCCGCGCGCGGTGCACGAGCTGATGCGCTGGTGCGGCCCGATCCACGGCACCCGGATGCGCTACGCCTCGGAGGACCTGGAGATCAACGGGCTGCGGTTCGCCAAGGGCCAGGCCTGCATGGCGCTGCTCGGCTCGGCCAACGCCGACCCCGCCGAGTTCCCCGACCCCCGCCGGCTGGACCTGGCCCGCGAGCCCGCCGGGCGGCGCGAGTCGCACATGGGCTTCGGGCACGGCGCGCACTACTGCCTGGGCGCCGCCCTGGCCCGGCAGGAGGGCGAGGTGGCGTTCACCCGGCTGTTCGACCGCTACCCGGGCCTCTCGCTCGCGGTGCCCCCGTCCGAGCTGCGGCGCGAGCGGATCCCGCTCAGCTGGCGGCTGGCCGAGCTGCCGGTCCGGCTCGGCTGAGCGGCCCGAACGGGCGGAGCCGCCCGGCCCGGTCCCCCGGGGCGGGCGGCTCCGCCGCGGTGTCCGGGGCGGTCAGGCGTCGCAGCAGCCGCCCGCGGCGGCGGCCGGCGCCGGCGCCGGGGCGCCGATCGACGGCATGCCCAGCATCACCCCGGGCCCGGCCTGCTTCTCGGCGACGCCGTTGCGCGCGGCCCAGGCGTCGCCGGCCCGGGTGCGGCGCAGCGCGCGCACGCCGGAGTCGGCGACCAGGTGGTGCGGCGCGGCGTAGGTGATGCCGACCCGGACCATGTCGCCGGGGCGGGGCTCCTCGGCGCCCTCCTCCACCGCGAAGTGGACCAGCCGGTTGTCCGGTGCGCGTCCGGAGAGCCGACGGCGCTCGCCGTCCTTGCGCCCCTCGCCCTCGGCGACGAGCAGCTCGGTCTCGGTACCGACGAGCTTGGCGTTCTCCTCCGCGGAGATCCGCTCCTGGAGGGCGATGAGCCGCTCGTAGCGCTCCTGCACGACCTCCTTGGGCAGCTGCCCGTCCATCTCCGCGGCCGGGGTGCCCGGGCGCTTGGAGTACTGGAAGGTGAACGCGGAGGCGAACCGGGACTCGGCCACCACGTCCAGGGTCTCCTGGAAGTCCTCCTCGGTCTCACCGGGGAAGCCGACGATGATGTCGGTGGTGATGGCCGCCTCGGGCATGGCCGCGCGGACCTTCTCCACGATGCCCTGGAACCGCTCGCGCCGGTAGGAGCGGCGCATCGCCTTGAGCACCCGGCTGGACCCGGACTGCAGCGGCATGTGCAGCTGCGGCATCACGTTGGGGGTCTCGGCCATCGCCTCGATGACGTCGTCGGTGAAGTCGCGGGGGTGCGGGGAGGTGAACCGGACCCGCTCCAGCCCCTCGATCCCGCCGCAGGCGCGCAGCAGCTTGGAGAAGGCCTGCCGGTCGCCGAACTCCGAGCCGTAGGCGTTGACGTTCTGGCCGAGCAGGGTCACCTCGACGGCGCCCTCGCCGACCAGGGCGCGCACCTCGGCGAGGACGTCGCCGGGGCGGCGGTCCTTCTCCTTGCCGCGCAGCGACGGCACGATGCAGAAGGTGCAGGTGTTGTTGCAGCCGACGGAGACCGACACCCAGGCCGCGTAGGCGGACTCCCGGCGGGTGGGCAGCGTGGAGGGGAACGCCTGCAGCGACTCCTCGATCTCCACCTGCGCCTCGCGCTGCACCCGGGAGCGCTCCAGCAGGATCGGCAGCGAGCCGATGTTGTGCGTGCCGAAGACCACGTCCACCCAGGGCGCGCGGCGGACGATCTCGCCGCGGTCCTTCTGCGCCAGGCAGCCGCCGACGGCGATCTGCATGCCGGGGCGGGCGTCCTTCACCGGGCGCAGGTGCCCGAGGTTGCCGTAGAGGCGGTTGTCCGCGTTCTCGCGGACCGCGCACGTGTTGAAGACGATGACATCTGCGGTGCTGTTCTCGGCTGCGCGCTCGTACCCCGCATCCTCCAGCAGACCGGACAGGCGCTCGGAGTCGTGCACGTTCATCTGGCAGCCGTAGGTCCGCACCTCGTAAGTACGACTCTGGCTCACCTCTCCAGGCTAGTGGCCCGCGCGACCCGCTCGGCCCTGCGCCGGGGCCGGTCCCGGCCGCGCCGCGCGGGGGCTTCCGGGGCCGTCCGCTCAGGTGATAGGGGGTGGGGACGGGGCCGCGGCGGCCCGGCCGCGATGCGCGTACCCCCTCCCGACCACTAAGGTCGACTTGTAGGTCTTCACCCCCGCGAGCACAGAGATCTCCGTTATGACCGACCGCGTCACGGCCCCCTACGGCGCCTGGCCATCGCCGATCGCAGCGAGCGACGTCGCCCGAGGAGTCCGACGGCTGGGATTCCCCTCGGTCGCCGGCGAGGAGGTCTGGTGGGAGGAGGCCCGCCCGGACGAGGGCGGCCGCACCACCGTGATGCGGCGCGGCGCCGACGGGGCCGACACCGAGCTGCTCCCCGCCCCGTGGAGCGCCTGCACGCGGGTGCACGAGTACGGCGGGCGCTCCCACCTGCCCGTGCCGCGACGCGACGACAAGGCCCGCACCCGGTACGGGATCGTCTTCGCCAACGCCGCCGACCAGCGGCTCTACCTGCTCGAACGGGACTCCCGGACGCCGGTCCCGCTCACCCCCGCCCCGGAGGCCCCGGCCGCGCTGCGCTACGCCGACCCGGCGCTGTCCGCCGACGGCAAGCGGGTGGTGTGCGTGCGCGAGGAGCACGGCGCGGACGGGTCGGTGCGGCGGGCCATCGTCTCGGTGCCGCTGTCCGGCCGGGCCGCCGAGGAGCCCGATGCGGTCTCCGTGCTGGTCACCGGGGCCGACTTCTTCGCCTCCCCGGTGCCGTCCCCGGACGGCGGGCACCTGGCCTGGGTGGCCTGGAACCACCCGCGCATGCCGTGGGACGGCACCGAGCTGCGGGTGGGCCGGCTCGGCCCGGACGGGGTGACCGGCGCCTACACCCTCAAGGGCGGCGTCTCGGAGTCGGTGCTGCACCCGGTCTGGAACGGCCCTTCCCGGCTCTGCTTCGTCTCCGACTGGCCCGGGTTCTGGAACCTCTACGAGATCGGCCTGACCGGCCAGGCGATCGCGCTCTACCCGGACGAGAGCGAGTTCACCCCGGGTCCGGCGCGGCTGGGCACCCTCCCCTACGTGCGGCTGGACGACGGCCGCCTGGTGGTGCTGCACGGCGGCGCCGACCTGGTCCCGGCCGTCTACGACCCGCGGACCCTGGAGCTCGCCCCGCTGGACACCCCGTTCACCAGCTGGGAGACGCTCGGCGGGGACGGAAGCCGGGTGGTCGGGCTGGCCTCGGGGCCGCGCACCCCGCAGAGCCTGGTGCTGCTGGACCCGGACACCGGCCGGGTGCGGACGCTGCGCGCCTCCCTGGACGACCTGCCCGACCCCGGCTACCTGCCGGAGCCCGAGACGGTCGAGCTGCCCGGACGGTACGGCGGCACCGTGCACGCCAACCTCTACCGGCCGGCCAGCCCGGAGGCCGCCGCGGACGGCCCGGCGCCGTACGCGGTCTGGGTGCACGGCGGCCCGGTGGCCCGCGCCACCACCGGCCTCGACCTGGCCAAGGCCTACTTCACCAGCCGCGGCATCGGGGTGGTCGACGTCAACTACAGCGGCTCCATCGGGTTCGGCCGCACCTACCGCGAGCGGCTGCACGGCATGTGGGGCGTGCTGGACGTGGAGGACGCCGAGGCGGTGGCCCGGGCGCTGGCCGCCGACGGCACCGCCGACCCGGACCGGATCGCGGTGCGCGGCGGCAGTGCGGGCGGCTTCACCACGCTGCTCGCCGCCGCGGGCGACGTCTTCGCCTGCGGGACCTCCCTGTACGGGGTGACCGATCTGCTCCGGCTGGCCGCCGAGACGCACGACTTCGAGTCCCGGTTCCTGGACTCGCTGCTCGGCCCGCTGCCCGGCTACTCCGCGACCTACCGCGAGCGCTCCCCGATCAGCAGGGCGGACCGGGTCCGGGTGCCGCTGCTGCTGCTCCAGGGCACCGAGGACCGGGTGGTACCGCGCGCCCAGGCCTCGGAGTTCGCCGCCGCGCTGGCCGAGGGCGGGGTGCGGCACGCGCTGATCGAGTTCGAGGGCGAGGGGCACGGCTTCCGCGCCGCCGAGTCGGTGCAGCGCGCCCTCGAGGCCGAGCTGGCCTTCTACGGCGAGGTCTTCGGCTTCACCCCGCCGGGGGTGCCGCCGGTGGAGCTGGTCACCGAGTACCCCGACCCCGAGCTGGAGGCCGAGCCGCTGCCGGAGCTGGACGAGGAGCCCGCCCCCGCCGCCGGGGCCCCCGGGGGGCCGGCCGCCCCCGCGGCCGGCGGAGACCCCGCCGGGCCCGCCGCTCCGGCTCCCCCCGGCCCCGAACCGATCTGGCCCGGCAGCGCCCCGAGCGGAGCGGAGCAGGGCTGAGCCCGCCGGGCGGGCGCTCAGCGGGCGGTCTCGGTGGCGCGGGACTCGCGGACGACGGTGACCCTGATCTGGCCGGGGTAGGTGAGCTCCTCCTCCACCCGTTTGGCCACGTCCCGGGCGATGACCTGGGACTGGACGTCGTCGACGTCCTCCGGCCGGACCATGATGCGCAGTTCGCGGCCGGCCTGCATGGCGAAGACCTTCTCCACGCCGGGGTTGGAGCGGGCGATCTCCTCCAGCCGCTGCAGGCGCTCCACGTAGGCCTCCAGGGACTCCCGCCGGGCGCCCGGGCGGCCGCCGCTGATCGCGTCGGCGGCCTGGGTGAGCACCGCCTCGACGGTGCGCACCTCCACCTCGTTGTGGTGCGCCTCGATCGCGTGCACCACGTCGTCGGACTCGCCGTAGCGGCGGGCGATCTCCGCGCCGATCACCGCGTGGCTGCCCTCCACCTCGTGGGTGAGCGCCTTGCCGATGTCGTGCAGCAGCGCGCCGCGCTTCACCGCGGCCGGGTCCATGCCCAGCTCGGCGGCCATCATCCCGGCCAGGTGCGCCGACTCCACCAGGTGCTCCAGCACGTTCTGGCCGTAGGAGGTGCGGTAGCGCAGCTGGCCCAGGAGGGTGACCAGTTCCGGGTGCACGTCGGCGACGCCGGTCTCCACCAGGGCGTCCTCCCCGGCCCGCACGCACAGCCGGTCCACCTCGGCCCTGCTGGCCTCGTGCACGTCCTCGATGCGCTGCGGGTGGATCCTGCCGTCCTGGACCAGCCGCTCCAGGGTGATCCGGGCGGCCTCCCGGCGCACCGGGTCGAAGCAGGAGAGCAGGACCGCCCCGGGGGTGTCGTCGATGATGAGGTTGACCCCGGTGACCGACTCGAAGGCGCGGATGTTGCGCCCCTCCCGGCCGATGATCCGGCCCTTCATGTCGTCGGAGGGCAGGTGGAACACCGAGACCACGGACTCACTGGTCTGCTCGGTGGCCAGGCGCTGCACCGCCAGCGAGATGATCTTGCGGGCCCGCTTCTCGCCGTTCCGGCGCGCCTCCGCCTCGATCTCCCGGACGGTCAGCACCGCGTCCCGCTTGGCCTGGGCCTCCGCCGCGGCGACCAGCTCGGCCCGGGCCTCCGCCGCGGTGAGCGACGCGGCGGCCTCCAGCGCGCTGACCCGTTCCTGCTCCCGGTCGGCCAGGTCCCGTTCGAGCCCGGCCAGCCGCTCCTCTCGCTCGTCCAGCCGCCGTCCGGCGTCGGTGACCCGGCGCAGTTCCCCGTCGAGCCGGTGCTCCCGCTCGTCCAGCCGGGCCTCGCGCCGCTCCACCTCCGCGCGGCGCTCCTCGATCCGCGCCCGGTCGGCGGCCCACTCCTCCTCGGCGGCGGCGCGCCGCGCCGCCAGCCGGGCGTCCAGCTCCCCGGTGCGCCGCTCGGCCTCCGCCTCGGCCTCGGCGCGGATCCGCTCGACCTGCTCCCTGGCCTCGGCGAGCTCGCGGCGGATCTCCCCGGCGCGCCGCTCCCGGGCCGCGAGCAGGACGCGGACCAGCAGGAGCAGGGTGATCGCGGCGAGGACGGCGAGCGCGACCGCTCCGGCGGCCAGCGGGCCGGTCGCAGCGCCCATGCCCTTCCCCCAACCCGTCTCCGCCGCCGGGGGCGGACCGCGCGGCGCGCGGCGCCTCCGGACCGCGGCCGCCCGGGACCGGGCGCCCCGGCGTGCTCTCCGCCGTTCCCGGTGTGCGGGTGGCCCGCTGTGGATAGGGCTACCCGAGGCGCGCGGAGTTAATACGCCTGTGCGGCGAGGTTAGGGCTCCCGTCACATGACGGGCAAGTGAGGGCCGGTGACGCACTGTGGCGGCGCCCGGAACGGCGGACCGCAGGGCAGGCTTCGACCTGGGAGAACGCCCGGCGGCGAGATAGTTGATCACTGAACGATCACGATCGGGCCGGTGCCCGGCGGTCAGCCCAGGTCCGGGTCGGGCAGCTCCAGGTCGGAGCCCTCCGCCTCCAGTTCCTCGCGGACCAGCCGGTAGGCCGTCCCGCCCGGGAAGCCCCGGCGGGCCAGCATGCCCATCACCCGGCGCACCCGGACCGCGTCGTCCTTGCCCCGGGTGGCGGCGAGCTTGCGGCGGACCAGTTCGCGGGCGGTCTGCTCCTCCCGGTCGGCGCTGAGGTCGTCCACGGCGGCCTGGACCGTCTCCGCGGCGACCCCGCGCCGGCGCAGCTCGGCGGCGAGGGCGCGGCGGCCCAGTCCCCGACCGGTGTGCCGGGACTCCACCCAGGCGGCGGCGAAGGCCTCGTCGTCGATCAGCCCCACTTCACCGAAGCGGCCCAGCACGGTCTCCGCGACGCGGTCGTCGATGCCGCGCCGCTGCAGCGCCTCGGCCAGCTGCGCGCGGGTCCGCGGTGCGGTGGCCAGCATCCGCAGGCAGACGATGCGCGCCCGGGCCTCGGGGGCGTGCTCGTGGTGCTCCCCCTCGGCGGGGGAGCCGGACTCGGAGTGCGGCTCAGGCATCCGTCGCGGCGGCGGTCTTGGCCTTGGCTCCGCGCTTGGCGGCGGCCGGGACCGCGGCGGCGGGCTCCTTCTCCTTCTCCGGTTCCTTGACCGGCTCCTTGGCCGCGGCGTCGGCGGCCGGCGAGGCGGAGTCGTCCCCCTTCATCGGGACGCCGAGCTTCTCCTTGATCTTCTTCTCGATCTCCAGCGCCATGTCGGAGTTGTCCCGCAGGAAGTTGCGGGCGTTCTCCTTGCCCTGGCCCAGCTGGGTGCCCTCGTAGGTGTACCAGGCGCCGGACTTGCGCACGATGCCGTTCTCCACGCCGAGGTCGATCAGGCCGCCCTCGCGGGAGATGCCGACGCCGTACAGGATGTCGAACTCGGCCTGCTTGAACGGCGGGGCGGTCTTGTTCTTCACGACCTTGACCCGGGTCCGGTTGCCGACCGCGTCGGTGCCGTCCTTGAGCGTCTCGATCCGGCGGACGTCCAGCCGGACCGAGGAGTAGAACTTCAGCGCCCGGCCACCGGTGGTGGTCTCCGGGGAGCCGAACATCACGCCGACCTTCTCCCGGAGCTGGTTGATGAAGATCGCGGTGGTGTTGGTCTGGTGCAGCGCGCCGGCGATCTTGCGCAGCGCCTGGGACATCAGGCGGGCCTGCAGGCCGACGTGGCTGTCGCCCATCTCGCCCTCGATCTCGGCCCGCGGCACCAGGGCCGCGACCGAGTCGACCACCAGGATGGAGACCGCGCCGGAGCGGATCAGCATGTCGGCGATCTCCAGCGCCTGCTCGCCGGTGTCCGGCTGGGAGAGCAGGAGGTCGTCGGTGTTCACGCCGATCTTCTTGGCGTACTCGGGGTCCAGGGCGTGCTCGGCGTCGATGAAGGCGGCGATGCCGCCCTCGCGCTGGGCGTTGGCGACCGCGTGCAGCGCGACGGTGGTCTTACCGCTGCTCTCCGGGCCGTAGACCTCGACGATGCGGCCCCGCGGGATGCCCCCGATGCCCAGGGCGACGTCCAACGCGATGGCACCGGTCGGAATGGACTGGATCGGCGGGCGGTCGTCATCGCCGAGGCGCATGACGGACCCCTTGCCGAACTGGCGCTCGATCTGCGCGAGCGCGGTCTCGAGAGCCTTGTCTCTGTCAGCAGCTGCCACGGGGAACCCCTGTTGGGTCGGTGTCTTCTTCTTCATCTCGGAAGTGACGCTACGCCCTCGCCGTGACATTTCACGACGGCTTCCGCCACCTGTGGACGGCCGGGGGCGCGGCGTCGGACGTATGCGCGCCGCGTGTCTTCGACCACTCTCGCGGGCCCCGGTGTCACCGACAAGCCTACCCGAACTTCTGTTCGATTACCGGCACCTCCGCACGATCGGCGCGCCCCCGGCCGCTACCGGACCGCCTCCGGCAGGTCGAAGGTCTCGCAGACGCGGCGCCACACCTCTTTGGCGGCGATCCCGTCGGCGAGCGCCTGGCGGACCGTCCGCGACCCCAGCCCGTCGATCACGTAGTCCTGGGCCAGGCTCTCCGCGTAGGCCTCGCCGAACTGCTCGTACATCCGCTCCCAGAAAAGTGTCAGTCTCATCGCCTCCAGTATCGGCCCCGCCGGGCGCGGCCGGGGCCGGTGCGGACCCGCAGCACCGGGGCGATCAGCAGGAACACCGGGGCGGCCAGCGCGAACAGCACCCCCGGGCCGGCCGCCTGGGAGCCCAGCCCGTAGCCGGCGCAGGCCAGGACCGCCACCGCCTCGGCGCCCAGCCCGCCGAGCGACAGCACGGTGGCGCGCGCCGGGCCGGCCACCGCGTCCTGCACCCGGGTCTCGGCGGCCACCGAGGCCCACTCGAACGCGCCGAAGGCCGCGCCGACCAGCACCATCCCCACCGGGTGCCCGATCAGGGCGCCCGCCGCCAGCAGGACCGCGGCCGCGGCGAGCACCGGCGCCGCCCGGCGGGCGCCCCGCCCGGCCGCCCACTCCCCCGCGGCGGCCAGCACCGCGGCCGGGACCAGCAGCAGCGGGACGGCCGCCGGGCCGGCGGCCAGCGAGGCGGCGAGCAGCGGCAGGAACTCGTCCAGCGCGGTCGCGCCCATCAGCACCGCCATCGCGAGCAGCCCGGTGCGCACCGCCGCCGAGCGGCGCGCCTCGCCCAGCGCGGCGCCGAGCACCGCCGCGTACCGCCGCCGCCAGGGGCCGGCCGCCGGGGCGGCGCCCTCCCCGCCCCCCTCCGGGCCGGGGGTCCGCCGCGCCCGGGGGAAGGTGAGCGCCACCAGGGCCGCCGCGAGCATCGCCAGCACGCTGCCGGCGCCGACCGCGAGGTAGCCGCCGGCCGCCATCACCGGGGCGGCCAGCGCGGTGGAGACCGCGGTCGCGGCGGTGCCCAGCGCCCGGGAGCGCCCGATCAGCCGGGCGTAGGCCCCGGCCGCGCCGGCCGCCGCCAGTTCGTCGTGGACCAGCGCCTGCAGCGTGCCGGAGACCAGTGCGAGGCCGACCGCCCAGAGCACGAAGCCGGCGGCGAAGGCGGGGTAGGCCGGGACCAGTGTCCACAGTGCGAAGGCGGCGGCGGAGAACAGCGGGGCGGCGGTGAGCAGCGCGCGGCGCGGAAGGATGTCGGCGAGCACGCCGGTGGGCACTTCGAGGGCCGAGACCGCGACCGACCACAGGATCAGCAGCGCGGAGATCTGCCCGGTGGAGAGCCCGCTGTCGGCGAAGAGCAGCACGTACAGCGGGTAGAGCAGGACGAGGTCGGTGAGGAGCGCGTAGCCGTAGAGGCTGCGCGCCGTCCGCGCCTCGGGGCGGGATCAACATCGCCGGAACATGGTCCGAGGATAGGCCGCCCCCGTGCGGCGGACAAGGCCGCTACCGGTCGTCGCCCTCCTCCGGCCGCTTCGCCGCGATGACCGGGACCGCCACCGCCCCGATGAGCGCCGTCGCGTAGGGCACCAGCCCCACCGCGACCGCCGCACCGGTCCCGTCGGACCCGCCGCCGGTGTAGTGCAGCGCCATGTGCACCGCACTGGACAGCAGGAAGCCCAGCAGCCATCCGCCGAACAGCCCGGCCGCGGCGGCGCCGAGGATCCTCATCTCCGCTCCCCTTCCGTTCCCGTGCCGCCCCTTACCTCCCCGGGGCCCCGGAGGGGCGGTTCCCTGGCGTGCGGGGCCTTTCCACCGCGACACTAGGGAGCGGTCCGCGCGCCCCGCGTCCGCCGCACGGGCGAACCCGCCCTGCATCCTCCGGGGTACGCGCCGCGGGCCGGATACCGAGCCGGAGCCCCGCCGGACCCGCGCGGCGCCGCCCGGCGGGGAGCGGACGGGCGCCCCGCGCGGTGCGGTGGACCGCCCTCGGGAGACCCGGCCGGCCGGGCGGAGGCGGCCGCTCCGGGGCCGGGGGCGGCGGACGGCCGGTTGCGCAGGCGGGCTACTCCTCCGCCGTGGCGGCGAACAGCTCCTCGCGGGCGTTCTGCACGGCGAGCAGCAGGGCGCCGCGCAGGACGGGGTCGGGCACCTGGCCGATCGCGACGTCGGGGGCGTTGGGGGCGACCCGGGGGACCGCGGCGGCCACCCGGCGGGCGAGGTCGTCGCCGCCGGCCTCGGCCACGGCCCCGGCGAGCACCGCCAGGCCCGGGTCGAGCACCACGCTGACCGTGGCGACGCCGAGGGCGATCCGCTCGGCGAGCTCGTCGAGGAAGGCGTCGCCGCCGGACCCGGCCTTGCGCGCCGCGGCGATCACCTCGGCCGCGGTGCCCCCCTCGAAGCCGTGCCCGTTGCCGAGCACCACGATCTCCCGGGCGTTGACCAGCGACTGGAAGCCGTGTGCGATGGTGCCCTCCGCGGTGCGGAGCGACTGGTAGCCGCCGGGCAGGCCGACGTCGCCCGGGAGCGGGGCGCCGGGGACCGGGAGGTAGCCGATCTCCCCGGCCCCGCCGGAGCGGCCGTTGTGGACCCGGTCGTTGAGCACGATGGCCATCCCGACCCCGCGGCCCAGCCACATCAGCACGAAGTCGGAGACCTCTTCGGCGGCGCCCTCGGCGTGCTCGGCCAGCGCGGCCAGGTTGACGTCGTTCTCTATCGCGACCGGGCGGTCCAGCTCGGAGCCGAGCGCGTCGAACACGCCCTCCAGCCAGGCGTGCAGGTCGAAGGAGAAGCGGACCGCCCCGGTCCGGGGGTCGACCACGCCGGGGGTGCCGATGACGCAGGCGTGCAGCCTGCCCCGGGGCACGCCGGCCCGTTCGATCAGGCCGGTGACGGCGGAGCAGACCGCGCCGACCGGGTCGGGGGCGGCCGTCGGGTCCACCGAGTCCTGAGCGACGACGGTGCCGGAGACGTCGGCCAGCACGATGTCGACCTCGGTCGCGCTGACGTCCAGCGCCACCGCGTAGGCGCTGGAGGGGACCACGGCGTACAGCGCGGCGTTGGGCCCGCGGCCGCCGGCCTGGCTGCCCACCACCTGCACCAGGCCGCGCTCCTCCAGCCGGGCGAGCAGCTGCGATGCGGTGACCTTGGACAGCCCGGTCTCCTGGCCGAGCCGGGTCCGCGTCAGCGGTCCCGACGCCAGCAGCAGCTCCAGTGCGGCACGGTCGTTCAGCTGCCTCAGCAGCCGCGGAGTCCCCGGACGCCGAGACATAACCGTGACACCCCCGTCCCTATTAGTTAGGAAAGTTTCCTGTTAGTTTAGCGCCAACGTGAACCAGGTCTCGTTTTCCGGGCGCCCCCGCCCGCTGCCGGGCGGCGTCGGAGAGCGGAACCAGCGGATGCACGAGTGCTATATCAGCACACCCCCGCACCGAACACGAAGCCCGCACAGCGTTCGTAGCCGACCCAGAGATGACCGGGGGGCGTCTTCACCGACGCGACGGCGCACGCGTGGCGACGCGTGAAGGGAGAGAACGAGTGAGATTCCCGAAGATCGCGGCCGCCTCCACGGCGGTCCTCCTCGCCACCGCCTGCGGAGGCGGAGGAGGTGACGCCGCGGACCCGTCCGAGGCCCCGGGGAGCCTGACCGTGTGGGTCATGGGCACCGCCCAGGACCCGCTGGTGGAGTACTTCGACGGCATCGAGAAGCGGTACCAGGAGACCTACCCCGACACCAAGGTCGAGGTGGAGTTCATCCCGTGGGAGGACGCCCAGCAGTCGATCACCAACGCGGTGGCCGGCGGCGACGCCCCCGACGTGCTGGAGGTCGGCAACGACCAGACCGGCAACTGGGCCAACCAGGGCGCGCTGCTCTCCCTGGACGAGTACATGGGCGACTGGGAGGACGCCGCCGACCTGGACCAGAACGCGCTGGAGTACGGCCAGTTCGACGGGGTCCAGTACGGCGTCCCGTGGTTCGCCGGGGTGCGCACCCTGTACTACCGCGCCGACTGGCTCGAGGACCTCGGTGTGGCCCCTCCGGCCAACTGGGAGGAGCTGGTCGACGTCTCCAAGGCGATCGAGGAGGAGCACGACGTCCCCGGCTTCGCCGCGCCGACCGACTTCACCAACGGCATCGCCAGCTTCATCTGGAGCAACGGCGGCGAGATCGCGGTGCAGAACGGCGAGCAGTGGGAGGGGAGGCTGACCTCCCCGGAGACCAAGGAGGCCATCGACTTCTACGCCTCCCTCACCACCGAGGAGAAGATCTCCCCGCAGTCCTACGTCGGTGAGAACGAGCTGATCCCGCTGGCCGACATGGCCAACGGCAAGCTCGGCATGTACATCGACGGCTCCTGGGCCATGGGCCAGATGGAGGAGCAGGCCGAGGACCCGGAGCTGCTGGAGGAGATCTCCGCCGCCCCGATCCCCGGCGCCGAGGGGATCGCACCGGCCTTCGCCGGCGGCTCCGCGCTCACCGTCTTCTCCACCACCGAGCACCCCGAGCACGCCTTCGAGCTGCTGAAGCTGATGGGGGACAAGGAGGGCGGCAAGGGCTACGCCGACGCCGCCGGCTACTTCCCGGCCTACCCGGAGCTCCTCGACGACCAGAGCTACCAGGAGGACCCGGTCACCGCCGCCGGCGCCGAGCAGATGAAGAACACCCAGTTCTTCCCGTCGACCCCGCGCTGGACCACCGCCGACCAGGACCAGAAGATCCTGCCGGCCGCCGTCCTGGAGATCGTCAAGGGCGAGGACGTCGACACCGTCCTGGAGAAGGCGAACAAGGACCTCACCGAGACCCTCAACGAGGAGACCGAGTAGTCCGGGCGCAGCCCCCGTGACCTGGGGCGGCCGGTCCCCTCTCTCCTCCCGGCCGCCCCTTCCCCCACCCCTCCGACGAGCCCGCCCCGGGACGCCGGCCGACCGCCCGTTCCCCCCGTCCCGGCCCTCCAGATTGAGAAGCCAGTCATGGCACAGACCATCGAAGCGGCACCGCCCGGCCGCACCGGCGGAGAGCCCGGCGCCGAACGCCCGCCCCGGGCGAAGCGGCGCCCGCGCCTCCCCGCGCCCTACCTGCTCATCGCACCGGCCCTGATCATCCTCTCCGGGGTCCTGCTCTGGCCGATCGTGCAGATGGTGTGGTACTCGCTGCACGGGTACAGCACCCGGCACCTGATGCCGAACGCACCGGCACCGGAGTTCAAGGGCCTGGAGCACTACCAGACCCTGCTGAGCGACCCCGCCTTCTGGCGCATCCTGGCCAACACCGTCGTGGTGTGCGTCCTGATGGTCGGCATCACCCTGGCGCTGGGCACCCTGGTCGGGATCCTGCTGCACAAGCTGCCCAAGTGGTTCTCCACCACGGTCGCCATCGGCATGATGCTCGCCTGGGCCACCCCGGCGATCAGCGCCTCGCTGGTGTTCCGCTGGCTGTTCATGCCCGGCCGGGGCCTGGTGAACGTGACCCTGGACCGGATGCCGGACTGGCTGGTCGGCTCGGGCTGGCGGGACTTCAACTGGTTCCTGGAGCCGGTGCCGCTCTTCTCCGTGCTGATCATGGTGATCGTCTGGCAGGCGTTCCCGTTCGTCGCGGTCTCGGTGCTGGCCGGCCTGAAGAGCATCCCGCACGAGCTGTACGAGGCGGCGAAGGTGGACGGCGCCAACGGCTGGCGCAGCTTCTGGAGCGTCACCTTCCCGATGCTGCGGCCGCTGTTCGCACTGCTGCTGATCCTGCAGATCATCTGGGACCTGCGGGTCTTCACCCAGCTGTTCATCCTGGCCAACAGCTTCCAGAACAAGTCCGTCTACCTGCTCTCGTACTACATCTACCAGCAGGGGTTCAGCGCGAACCCGCCCAACTACGGCATGGGTTCGGCGATCGCGGTGGTGATGACCCTGATGATCCTCGCGGTCACCGCCTACTACCTGCGCATCATGATCCGCCAGGGGGAGACCCGATGACCGCCTCCGTCAGCACGCACCGCCGCCGGCGCCGGCGCCGCCCGCCGATGGTCCTGGCCCGCCGGGCCGGCCTCTACCTGGCCGGCGTCGCCGTGCTGCTGTTCTCCGTCTTCCCGGTCTACTGGATGGTCGCCACGGCCTTCCGCCCCCAGGGCGAGATCTTCTCCGCCGAGCAGACGCTCTTCCCGCGCTCGCTCACCCTGGAGCACTTCGACCGGGTGGTCAACGGGCGGCTGCTGCCCGGCGTCGACTTCTGGCAGTTCCTCGCCAACAGCCTGATCGTGGCCCTCGGCTCGGTCCTGCTCGGCGCGCTGTTCTCGCTGCTCGCCGCGGTCGCCGTGGCCCGGTTCCGGTTCCGGCTGCGCACCGCCTTCATCGTGCTGCTGATGATCATCCAGATGGTTCCGATGGAAGCGATCATCATCTCCATCTTCATCAACTTCCGGAAGCTGCAGGACGCCTCCGGGATCACCATGCTCGGCAACCTGACCGGCATCCTGATCGTCTACACCGCGGTCTCGCTGCCGATCACCATCATGATGCTGCGCGGCTTCGTCGCCGCGGTGCCCAAGGAGCTGGAGGAGGCCGCCGCCATCGACGGCGCGACCAACGCCGTGGTGTTCTGGCGGATCCTGATGCCCCTGGTGGCGCCGGGCCTGGTCGCGGCGAGCATCTTCGCCTTCATCACCGCCTGGAACGAGTTCGTGGTGGCGCTGACCTTCCTGGGCCGCAGCACCGACAGCTTCACCCTGCCGCTGACCCTGTCCTACTACTTCGGCCGGACCGGGACCGAATGGGGACCGATCATGGCCGCCTCCACCCTGCTGACCATCCCCGTGATGATCTTCTTCCTCTTCGTGCAGCGGCGCATGGTCTCCGGACTCACCATGGGCGCGGTCAAGGGGTAAGCCCCCTCCTCAGCCCCTTGCACCGCGGCGGCGCCGCGCGGCGCGCCCGGCCCGGATCGGCTCATCCGGCCGGGACCCCCGCCCGCGCGGCGCCGCCCCTCCCCTGCCGTCCTCCGCCTCCGCGCCCCGCGCGCCCGCAACGAACGGAGAGCCCTCCATGCCCGCGGACCACTCCCTGGACCGCCTCGCCAACGCCACCCTGCTGGTGCCGTTCGAGTCCACCTCCGCCCCCCGGTGGATCCTCGACGGCCTGTCCGACGGCATCGCCGGCGTCTGCCTGTTCCACAACAACATCGACCTGTCCGGCGGCCCCGACGCGCTGATCGCGCTGAACCGCGCGCTCTCCTCGGCCGCCGCGGCCCCGCTGATCTCCCTGGACGAGGAGGGCGGCGACGTCACCCGGATCGGCCAGGCCGCGGGGAGCGACTACCCCGGCAACGCCGCACTGGGCGCCATCGACGACGCCGCGCTCACCCGCGACGTGCACGCCGCGCTCGGCGCGGAGCTGCGCCGCCTCGGGTTCACCCTGGACCTCGCCCCCTCGGTGGACGTGAACACCGAGGACGACAACCCCACCATCGGCACCCGCTCGTTCGGCTCCGACGCCGCGCTGGTCGCCCGGCACGCCGCGGCGGCCGTGCGCGGCCTGCAGGACAGCGGGATCGCCGCGACCGCCAAGCACTTCCCCGGCCACGGCGCCACCAGCCAGGACTCCCACGTCGACCTGCCCGTGGTGGAGGCCTCCGCCGAGCTGCTCCGCTCCCGGGAGCTGCTCCCCTTCCGCTCCGCCGTGCAGGCCGGCACCCGCGCCGTGCTGACCGCCCACATCACCCTGCCCGGCCTGGGCGTCACCGGGCCCGCCACGCTCAGCAGCACCGTCCTGGTCGACCTGCTCCGCGGCGAACTGGGCTTCGACGGGACGGTGATCAGCGACGCCTTGGACATGGCGGGGGTCAGCGGCGAGATCGGCGTCCCCGAGGCCGCGGTGCGCTCCCTGGCGGCCGGCTGCGACCTGCTCTGCCTGGGCCGGTTCTGCTACGCCGAGGAGGTGGCCGCGGTGCGCGGGGCGATCACCGCGGCGGTGCGCGAGGGGCGGCTGCCCGGCGAGCGCCTGGAGGAGGCGGCCGAGCGGACCGCCGCGCTGCGCGCCTGGACCGCCGACCGGCCCGCCCCGGAGCCGCCCTCCGCCTCCGGGCTGGACGGGGCCCGGCGCGCGGTCGGCGTGGACGGCCTGCTCCCGTCCCCCTCCGAGCTCGCCGACCCGGTCGTGGTGGAGCTGGACGTGCCGACCGGGATCGCGGTGGGCGAGGTCCCCTGGGGGATCGCGCCGTGGTTCCCCGGCACCGAGCGGCTGGACGCCGCCGCGGCCGACCCGGAGCGGGTGCTGGCCGCCGCGGCGGGGCGGCCGCTGGTGGCCGTCGTCCGCGACGCGCACCGCTACCCGGAGGTCCGCCGGTTCGTCGAGGCGCTGTGCCTCCGCCGCCCGGACGCCGTGGTGGTGGAGATGGGCCTGCCGGTCTGGCGGCCCGAGTGCCGGGCGCACGTCCGCAGCTACGGCGCGGCCCGGGTGAACGGGCTGAGCGTCGCCGAGCTGCTCGGCGGCGAGGTGCGCGCCCCCGTGCGCTGAGGCGGCGGGCGGGCCCCGCGCGCGCCTCGGGGCCGCCCTCGGCTCCGCGGGCCCTCCAGGACGCTCTGAGGGCCCGCGGAGCCCGTCCGCCCCGGTGGGAGGGCGTGGCGCCGGGGCGCGCCCGGTGCCGCGCCTCGGTAGGGTGAAAAGGCGGCCCGCACCGGGCCGCGTCCTCGGAATCCGGCAGGAGCAGCCTGGCATGACCCCGAACCGAAGGATCCCGGCGGCGCACCGCTGCCCCTTTGCACCGTCCTCCTCTCGATTCACGGCATAATCGCAGCATGCGCCTTTCTGCCCGGGTCGATTACGCGTTGCGCGCCGCGGCCGAACTCGCAGCCGCCAGTGGCGGCCCGGTTACGGCCGAACAACTCGCGCGCGCCCAGGCCATACCCGGAAAATTCCTGGAGAACATCCTCACCCAGCTGCGCCGCGCCGGCCTGGTGCGCAGCCAGCGCGGCCCGGTGGGCGGCTACTGGCTGGCCCGCGCCGCCTCGGAGATATCGCTGGCCGACATCATCCGCGCGGTGGACGGGCCGCTGGCCAACGTCCGCGGCGAGCGCCCGGAGGACGTCGACTACGACGGCGCGGCCCGCAGCCTGCAGCTGGTCTGGATCGCGCTGCGCGCCAGCGAGCGCTCCATCCTGGAGAGCGTGACCCTGGAGCACCTGTCCACCGGGGACCTGCCCGGCCCGGTGCGCCGGCTCGCAGAGGACCCCGAGGCCTGGGCCAGCTGACCCTCCCCGGACGCGCACAGGGCGGTGGCGGCCCCGGAAAGAGGGGCCGCCACCGCCCTGTCGTCCGGCTGCGGAGCGTCCGTTGTTCGGCTGCGGAGGGGGCGCGGTGTCCGGTTCCGGCCCCGCCCCGCTCCGGGGAGGGCCGACCGGGAGGCGTCAGACGCCGACCATGTCCACCACGTCGGGGACCCGGTCCGGCACCTGGTCGATGTCGATGCGGCCGTCGGACACGGACTCGGCGGGGACCGATCCGCTGAGCAGGGCGGCCTCCTGCAGCTCCGCGAGCGCGAGCTGGTCGGCGACCTCCCGCAGCACCTGGGAGAGCGGAACGCCCAGCGCCCCGCAGATCGAGGAGAGCAGCTCGGAAGAGGCCTCCTTCTGCCCGCGCTCGACCTCCGACAGGTAGCCCAGCGAGACCCGGGCCTCGGCCGACACCTCGCGGAGGGTGCGGCCCTGTCGCTGCCGAAGCCGCCGTAGCACGTCACCGAGCAGGTGACGAAGCAGGACCATCATTCGCGCTCCCTCCCAGCGGTAGCGACCATCATGAAAACACCGTACCTGCCCACCGCCTGATCGTCGCACCTCATGACCAGCTGTTCGCTGGAGGGGTAACACGATCTTGATGTCGATTTGTTCCCCACGGCGCGCGTCTTGAACGGCCCCGGACCCGTTATTTCCCGGGCTCGCCGGTGATGGTCGAGGTCAGCAGGGAGAGCGCGGACAGCGCGGTGTGGAACCTGATCCGGGCCCGATCTCCGCCGAGGTCCAGGCGGAGGCCGGCGGCCCGGCCGCCGGGTCCGGCCACCGCGATGTAGACCCGGCCCACCGGCATCCCGTCCTGGGGGTCCGGGCCGGCCACCCCGGTCACCGCGAGGCCGGTATCGGCCGCCAGGGCGCTCCGCGCGCCCTCGGCCATGGCCGCCGCCACACCGGGGTGGACCGCCCCGTGCCGGGCGAGCAGGCCCGGGTCGACCCCCAGCAGGCCCGCCTTGACGCCGGTGGCGTAGGCGACGACCCCGCCCCGGTAGACCGCGGAGGCGCCGGCCACCGAGGTGACCGCCGCGCCGATCATGCCGCCGGTCAGCGACTCCGCGGTGGCCAGGGTCAGGCCCCGCTCGGCCAGGGCGCGCAGCGCGGCCCGGGCCTCCGCGCCGAGGCGTGCGGCCTCCACCCGGCTAGCCCTCCGCGCTCCGGCGGGCGGCGCGGCGCAGCCGGATCGCCTGCAGCACGTAGTCCGCCCCGGTGACCAGGGTGACCACCAGTGCGGCGGCCATCACCACGTGCGCCACCAGGTGCAGCGGCTCGGGCAGCGGGAACAGGTACACCGCGATCGCCACGACCTGCAGGACCGTCTTGAGCTTGCCGCCCCGGCTGGCCGGCATCACCCCGTAGCGGATGACCGCGAAGCGCAGCGCGGTGATGCCCCACTCGCGGACCAGGATGGCGATGGTCACCCACCACCACAGCTCGCCGAGCAGGGAGAGGACCACCAGCGCGGCGCCGGTCAGCGCCTTGTCCGCGATGGGGTCGGCGAGCTTGCCGAAGTCGGTCACCAGGTTGCGGCGCCGGGCCAGCTCCCCGTCGATCCGGTCGGTGACGGCCGCGAGCACGAAGACCCCGAACGCCGCGTAGCGCCAGCCGGGCTCCGGCAGGAACATGAAGACCACGAACAGCGGCACCATGACCAGCCTGCTCATGGTGAGGATGTTCGCGATGTTGAACACCGGGACCGGCGGGGAGGGCGACTCCGGGGCGCTCATCGGGTGTCCGGCCGCTCGTCGGGGGCCTCGGCGACCAGGTCGACGCCGTAGGCCTCGGTCACGGTGGCGCCGACGATGTCGCCGACCCGCAGCCCGGTGCCGTGCACCACGGTGCTGCCGTCGACCTCGGGCGCCTGGTGCGCGGCGCGGCCCTCGTAGGCCCCGTCGCCCAGCTCGGACTCGATGAGCACCTCGACGCGGGTGCCGATGCGCTCCTCGGACCGCTGCGCCATGAGCTCCTCCGCCAGCCGGTTCAGCCGGTCCACCCGCTCCGCGACGACCTCCTCGGGCAGCTTGCCCTCGTGGCCGGCGGCCTCGGTGCCGTCCTCGTCGGAGTAGCCGAACACGCCGATCGCGTCCAGCCGGGCCTCCTCCAGGAACGCGGTGAGCTCGGCGAACTCCTCCTCGGTCTCGCCGGGGAAGCCGACGATGAAGTTGGACCGCGCACCGGCCTCCGGTGCCTTGGCGCGCACCGCGGAGAGCAGCTCCAGGAAGCGCTCCCGGTCGCCGAAGCGCCGCATCCGGCGCAGCAGCGGCCCGCTGGCGTGCTGGAAGGACAGGTCGAAGTAGGGCACCACGCCGGGGGTGCCGGTGAGCACGTCGACCAGGCCCGGGCGGACCTCGGCCGGCTGCAGGTAGCTGACCCGCACCCGCTCGATGCCCTCCACCGCGGCCAGCCGCGGCAGCATCTTCTCCAGCGAGCGCAGGTCGCCCAGGTCCTTGCCGTAGGAGGTGGAGTTCTCGCTGACCAGGAAGACCTCGCGGACGCCCTGACCGGCCAGCCACTCGGCCTCGCGCAGCACGTCGTCGGGGCGGCGGGAGATGTAGGCGCCGCGGAACGCGGGGATGGCGCAGAAGGTGCAGCGCCGGTCGCAGCCGGAGGCGATCTTCAGGTTGGCCACCGGGCCGCCGCTGAGCCGCTTGCGCGGGACGCGCGGGCCCGAGGCGGGCGCCACGCCCTCCGGCAGCGGCTCGAACGCGGCGTGCCCGGGGACGTGCGCGTCGGAGCCGGGCCGCTCCGCGGGCGAGATCGGGAGCAGGGTGCGCCGGTCCCGGGGGTCGTGCGGGACGAGCTTGCGCCCGGCGACGACGTCGTCCAGCCGGCCCGCGATCTCGGTGTAGTCGTCGAACCCGATGACCTGCGCCTCGGGCAGCGCCTCGGCGAGTTCGGAGCCGTAGCGCTCGGCCATGCAGCCCGCCGCGACGACCTTCGCGCCGTTGTCCGCCGCGCTGAGCAGCGCGTCGATGGAGTCCTGCTTGGCGGCCTCGATGAAGCCGCAGGTGTTGACCACGACGACGTCGGCGTCCCCGCCGGCGTCCCCATCGACGAGGTCCCACCCGCCGGCCGCGAGCCGGCCGGCGATTTCTTCGGAGTCAACCTCATTTCGCGCACACCCGAGGGTGACGAGCGAAACAGTACGGCGCGATGACATAGCTTCCAAGGTTAAGGGAGATCGGGTGCCCGGAGTGACCCGGCTTGGCTACCAGCCTAGATCCATTCCACTCGGGCTCCGGCCCGGACCCCGCCGGAACCGCCCCTCGCACCGCCCGGACCGGCGTTCCCACACCCTGGGTGACCAGGCTCACCCCGCCGCCGATCCCGCCCGACACCCCACGGGGCGCGGAGATCCAAGCAGAGCAGGCAGGGGCGGGGCCGAGCGTCTCACCCAAGCGCGGCGCCTCGCGGAGCGAAGGCTCAGACCGGCGGCGAGGCCAGGGGGCGTGCCAGCCGGTCGGTCGGGCGCGGCGCCCCACGGGGCCGGGGTTCAGACAGGCGGCGACGGCGGAAGCAGGGGCGGGGCCGGGCACCCCGGCCGGGCGCGGCGCCTCGCGGAGCGAAGGTTCGAGCGGGCGGCGACGGCGCAGGTAGGGGCGTGCCGGCTGGTCGGTCGGGCGCGGCGCCTCGCGGGGCCGGGGTTCAAGCGGGCGGCGAGGGCGGGGAGGGAACCGGCTGGTCGGTCGGGTGCGGCAGAGCGGGCCGGGGCGGCGTTCACCGGTCCGCCCCCGGGCGCCCGGCGAGGGGGAAGAGGAGGAAAGCGCTGTTCCGGTGGTGGGTCCGGGCCCGCCGCGCCACTGGAGGGGGTTGTGTCCGCTATGCCGGATCGCCGGCGGGGATCGGGCGGGCCGGGGGCGCCCTGCGCACCCCCGCAGCAGGCCCGATGACATCTACCGGCGAGTAGCACCCCCGGAAGCCCCGCCACCCCCTCGCCGGTCACTCAGAGTGGCCGAAGCGGGGCCCGCCGGGAGGACGAATGCGACATCCCGCCCCCTCCCCGCACTCCCCGGGGGTTCCGGCCCCACCTTTCCGACCTTCCCGGCGGCACGGATCCCCGGCCGCCGCCCCGATCAGGGCCGTTCCGGCCTTCCGGGGCCCGTTCCGGCCCGGGATGCGTGCCCGGGAATCACCGGGGTGCTCTCGCGGTGCGCAGATCGCCCCCCACCACCGTCACTGCCCGTATTCGTCCAGGTCAGAGTGGTGCCGGTGGTCGCCGGGCGGCCCGCCTCGGCGCCGGGGCGGCGCGGGAACGGCGAACCCGCCCCCTCAGCCGCCCCACCCGCCCCACCGCCCTGCCGCAGGCGACCCGCCGCCCCCGGCCCACTCCCGCCCTCGCCGCCCGCTTGAACCTCGGCCCCGCGAGGCGCCGCGCTCGACCGACCGGCCGGCACGCCCCTTCCCCTCGCCGCCCGCCTGAGCCTGTGCCCCGTGGGACGCCGCGCCCGGCTGAGGTGCTGTGCCCCGCCCTTACCTGCGCCCTCGCCGCCCGCCTGAACCCCCACCCCGCGAGACACCGCACCCGGACAGGGCGCCCGGCCCGTGCCTGCCTCCGCCGTCGCCGCAGGCCCCCGCTCTCTCCTTTTCCGGGAGCGGTCGGCCCGCGGTCCCGGACACGGAGGCGGCGGGGCCGGTCTCGGCCCCGCCGCGCTCGTCGTGCTCCGCCGCCTCGGCGGCTCCCTGTCAGAGGTCAGGGATCGAGTTCGTCCGCCCGGAAGGTGAGGCGGGTCATACGGCCGGTCTGCCGCTCCTCTCCGTTGACCGCGACGCGGACGCTCGACGGGTCGCCGAGGTGAAGGTTGAGCTCGTCCGCGTTGGTCCACTCCCGGCTGGTCCCCTGGGGGACGGTCCCGGTGTAGACCACGGCCCCGCTGGCGTCGGTGACCTCCACCCAGGTGCGCTCGGTCGCGTGCAGCTTGACCCGGACCTCCTCGGCCCGCTGCAGGGCCTGCGTGGTGTCGGTGACCTGCTGCGGCTCCTGGGCACGCGTCACCGGGTGCTCCTTCGCGGCGGTCCCGGCCCCCTCGGCGGCGCTCTTCTCCTCCGCGCCACCGCCGGAACGGTCCGAGCCGTCCGAGCCGTCCGCTCCCCCTTCTCCGGCCACGGCCCCGGTCTGCCCGCCGGCCTCCTGCTCGATGCCGGCCTCGCGCACCTCCTGGATGCCGCCCTCCGGCCAGGCCCGGATGCCGGCGATCACCGCCGCGGCGACCAGGCAGGCGGCCACCCCCAGCGGCCAGTTCCGGCGCAGCCACCCGGGGCGCTCGGTGCTCGCGCCCAGCTCGCCCCGGCCGTCGACCGGCGCCGCGCCCTCCTCGTGCCGCCCCTGGCCCGGCGGGTAGGGCGTCGCGTACTCCCAGTCGCCGGTCGCCGCGGTGAGCACCGTCCCGTCCCCGGCCAGCCCCAGGGCGCTCCACGGGGAGCCGGCCCGCAGGGCGGCCGGCGCCGCGCCGGTCCGGCCCGCCTCGGCGCTCCGGGCGTCCCTCGGTGCGGGCACCTGCGCCGCGGGCGGCTCGGCCGGGACCGGGGGCCGGGCGCTGCTCCCGGAGCGCCGGAAGCCCCTGGCCGCGGACTCTCCGCCGCTCTCCGGGGCGGGCAGCCCCAGGACCTCGTGGAGCGCGAGGCCGGGGTCGACCGGGCGCCCGGTGCTGCCGGCGCGGACCGGCCGACCGCCGCGGTTCCCCTCGGGCGCCGCGCCGAACGGCTCGGCGCCGCCGGCGAGGGCCTCCGCCGGCCGGTGCCCGGCGGTCGCCGCCGGGTCCGAGGCCGGGCGCCGCTGCTCCTCGGGGGCGTACCGGTGCGGCTCGCGGTACTCCGCCGCGCCGCCGGCCACCGGCCGCCCGAACTCGTCCGGCGCCGGCTGCGCGGCCGGCGGGAGGCCGTGCTCATCCGACGCGGCCCCGCGCCGACCGAAGCCCGCCGCGGGCACCGCCCCGTCGGAGGGCCGGTGCTCCGGTCCGGCGCCGACCGGTCCGGCCGCCGCCTGCTCGTCCGCCGCCCGCTCCGGTGCGGCCGGCTGCTCGGGCGCCGCGCGCTCCCCGATCGGGGCCTCCCGGTGCTCCGGCTCGGGGCAGGCGGCGCCCGCACCGAGGATCCCGCCGTTCGAGCGGCGGGAGCGGAAGGCGCCGAGCCCGGCGGTCTCCAGGTTGATCGGGGGGCGGTCGCGGCCCTCGTCCCCGTCCTCCCTTCCGGCGTCCGGGCCGGGGAGCTGGGGGGCGCCGCGCAGCGACGCCTCGCCGTACTCCTCCGCCGCGTCCGCGGCCGACTCCCGCAGGCCGTTCTCCGGCACCGGGCCGGGGAAGGGATCCCACGGCTGCGTGTCGGGGAGGGGTGCGGGCCGGTCCGCGGGCGGCTCCGGCCGGTACTCCTCGGCGGCCCGGACGGGTTCCGCGGGCTCATCCGCCGGGACGGGCCGGTACTCCTCGGCCGGCTCCGGGACCGCCTGCGGGGCCGCCGCCTCGGGGTGGGCGGCCCACTCGGCGCCGGCGCCGCCGGCCGGCTCCTGCGGCTCCGCGAACGCCGCCGCCTCCTCGGGGCGGGCGGCGGGCTCCGGGGCCCCTTCAGGCGGTGCCGGGGGCGGCGCCGGGACCGGTGCCGGCCGGCGGCCGTGCCCGGCCTCCTGCGGGTACCCCTGCGCCCACCGGTCGGGCTCCGGCCGGGCCTGCTCCGGCAGGTGCTCCTCCGGATACGGCTCGACCCTCGGGTACGCCTCGGCCTCCGGGTACGGTTCGACCTCCGGATAGGGCTCGCGGTACCCCTCCACCGGGTAGGGGGCCTCCGGCTCGGCGCCCTCCTCCCGGTATCCCTCCGCCGGGTGCCCGGGCCGGTCGGCGGCCGGCCGCCGCTCCCCCGGAGCGCTCCGCCGGTCCTGGCCGGCGTCGGCGGTCTCCGCGGTGAAGGCGCCGACCGCCTCGGCCATCGCCGAGCGCAGCGGGGCGAACAGGCCGCGGCGCTGCGGGCGGCCGTCACCGCCGCCCTGGGCGCCTCCCGCGCTCCCCGCGTCCCCCGCCCCGCCCGCTCCGTCCGGCGGGTCGGCGTTGGCGCGCGCCCCGCCGCGGACCGGGCGGGCCGGCCGGCCCGCCCCCTCGCCCAGCGGTGAGGAGGCGCTCGAGGAGTGCTCCGCGTCGTACCGCGCGACCAGCTCGGTCGGGTCGACGCCGAGCTCCCGGCAGACCGCCTTGATGTGCCCCCTGGCGTAGAAGTCGCCACCGCACGGGCCGAAGTCGTCGTGCTCCATGCCGTTCAGGACGATGTCCCTGATGCAGGTGCGGGCGCTCAGCTCGGCGATGGTGTACCCGGCCCGGTCCCGGGCCGCGGTGAGGATCTGTCCGATCGTGCTCATGGCCGCTGCCTCCGGCTGCTCCCCTGTGTCCACCTCAACCACTGTGCACCTCACCGAGAGTGATCGAGTGGTGACACTCCAGGGCAACGGGTTAAAAGTGAGTCAACGCGGCCGCGCGGGGCGGATCTGCCCGCCCTTCGTCGCCTTCCCGACGAATCGGACCTTCCGCCCCCGCGCCGCCACTTCCCCGCCTTCCGGGCGGCCGGGGTCAGCCGCCGCGCAGCTCCGCCAGGACGCCGGGCAGGTCGTCCGGCTGGACCAGGACGTCGCGCGCCTTGGAGCCCTCGCTGGGGCCGACCACGTCGCGGCTCTCCATCAGGTCCATCAGCCGGCCGGCCTTGGCGAAGCCGACCCGCAGCTTGCGCTGGAGCATCGAGGTGGAGCCGAACTGGGTGGTGACCACCAGCTCGATCGCCTGGACCAGCAGGTCCAGGTCGTCGCCGACCTCCTCGTCGATCTCCTTCTTCTTCGCCTCGGCGGTGCCGACGTCCTCCCGGTAGCTCGGTTCGGCCTGCTTCTTGCAGTGCTCGACGATCTGCCGGATCTCCTTCTCCGAGACCCAGGCGTTCTGCAGCCGGATGGGCTTGCCCGCGCCCATCGGCAGGAAGAGCGCGTCGCCCTTGCCGACCAGCTTCTCCGCGCCGGGCTGGTCCAGGATGACCCGGCTGTCGGAGAGGCTGGAGGTGGCGAACGCCAGCCGGGAGGGCACGTTCGCCTTGATCAGGCCGGTGACCACGTCGACGCTGGGCCGCTGGGTGGCCAGCACCAGGTGGATGCCGGCCGCGCGGGCCAGCTGGGTGATGCGCACCACCGAGTCCTCGACGTCGCGCGGGGCGACCATCATCAGGTCGGCCAGCTCGTCCACGATGACCAGCAGGTAAGGGTAGGGCTCGTACTCCCGCTCGCTGCCGGGCGGGGCGGTGAGCTTCCCCTTGCGCACCGCCGCGTTGAAGTCGTCCACGTGCCGGTAGCCGGAGGCGGCCAGGTCGTCGTAGCGGCGGTCCATCTCGCCGACCACCCACTGCAGCGCGTCGGCGGCCTTCTTCGGGCTGGTGATGATCGGGGTGATCAGGTGCGGGATGCCCTCGTACATGGTGAGCTCGACCCGCTTGGGGTCGACCAGGATCAGCCGCACCTCGTCCGGGGTGGCCCGCATCATGATTGAGGTGATCAGACCGTTGATGCAGGTCGACTTGCCCGCCCCGGTGGCGCCGGCGACCAGGACGTGCGGCATCTTCGCGAGGTTGGCCACCACGTTGGAGCCCTCGACGTCCTTGCCCAGGCCGACCAGCATCGGGTGGTCGTCGCCGGTGGCCGCGCTGGAGCGCATCACGTCGCCGAGGCTGACGATGTCCTTGTCGGTGTTGGGGATCTCCACCCCGATCGCGGACTTGCCCGGGATCGGCGACTGGATCCGGACGTCCGCGCTCTTCACCGAGAGCGAGATGTTCTTGGTGAGCGCGGTGACCTTCTCCACCTTGACCGCCGGGCCGAGCTCGATCTCGTAGCGGGTGACCGTCGGACCGCGGGTGAACCCGGTGACCTCGGCGTCGATGTTGAACTGCTCCAGCACCCCGGTGAGCGCCTCGACCACCTCGTCGTTGGCCCGGGTCCGGGGCTTGGGCGGGGTGCCCGGCTTGAGCAGGAGCGGGGCCGGCAGCTCGTAGTCGCCCTCGATCACCCGGGACGGGATGGACAGCTGCTCGGACTCGGCCGGGGCCGGGGTGGGCTCCGGCGGCGGGGGCGGCGCGGCCTTGGCCTTCGCCTTGGTCTTGGGGCGCGGCTCCGGTTCCACCACCGGGGTGTCGTAGGGGCGCTCGTTCTCCCCGCCGACCGGCTCCTCCGGCGCGGCCTCGGCCGCCTTGGCCTTGGCGCGCGGCTTCCGCTTGGGCTTGGCCGGCTCCTCCTCGCCGCCGAGGATGCCCAGCCCGGAGTGGGGGCCGCCGTCCGGCTCCATCAGGCCGCCGAACAGCTGGCGCATCCGCTCCGGGATGCGGTGCACCGGGGTGGCGGTGACCACCAGCAGGCCGAAGACCATCAGCATGCCCAGCAGCACCCCGGTGACCCAGGGGGTGATCAGCGAACTCAGCGGGCCGGAGGCGGCGAAGCCGATCATGCCGCCGGCGTGCCGGATGGCCTCCTGGCCGTCAGAGGGCCAGGGGATGCCGTGGCCGATGTGGATCAGCCCGAGCAGCCCGGCCAGCAGCGCGGCCGAGCCGATGAACAGCCGCCCCACGTCGGTCCGGCCGGTGCCGGGGGTGCGCATCAGGCGCCAGGCGAACGGCAGGAAGAGCAGCGGCAGCACCGGGGAGAAGGTGCCGAAGGCGCCCACCACCACCGTCCGGGTGACCTCGGGCAGCGGGCCCTCGGTCTCCCACCACACCGCGGCCGCGATGAGCAGGCCCGCGGCCAGCAGCACCAGGCCCAGGCCGTCCCGGCGCAGGTCCGGGTCGAGGTCGCGGGCGCTGCGCCCGGCGGCGCGGGCGATGCCGCCGACGGTGTGCGCCAGCAGGCGCCACAGCAGCAGCAGGGCCCGTCCGACCCAGATGAACAGCACGGCGACCGGCCCCTGGACGGGGGCGCTCTTCGCGGACGGCTTCCTGGCCGGGGCGCTCTTCCGCGCCCCGCCGCGGGACCCGGAGGCCTTCCCGCTGCCTTGGGAGGAACCGCCGCCGCCCCGGGAGGAGCCGCCGCTTCGCCGGGAGGAGTTGGGCGCACGCGTGGCCATGGTGCGCAGCTTACTAAGGAACACCGCGCGGAACGGCCGCGGAGCCGGGCGTGTCGCGCCCGGCCGCACGGCACCGGCCCCGGGCGCGTGCGCCGCGGGGCCGGTGCCGGCTCGGTCAGACCTCGACGACCACCGGGATGATCATCGGGCGGCGCCGGTAGGACTCGTTGACCCACCGGCCGATGCCGCGCCGCACCAGCTGGCGCAGCTGGGCCGGGTCGGTGACGCCGTCGGCGGCGGCCCGCTCCAGCGCATCGGCGATCTTGGGCAGCACCTCGTCGTAGGCGTCGGCGTCGATGCCGGAGCCGCGGGTGTGGATCTCCGGATCGCCGAGGATCTTGCCGGTGGTGGAGTCCACCGCCACCACGATGGAGATGAACCCCTCCTCGCCGAGGATCCGGCGGTCCTTCAGCGCCGACTCGGTGACGTCGCCGACCGAGGTCCCGTCCACGTAGACGTAGCCCGCGGGGACCGCGCCGGTGATCCGCGCCCGCCCCTTGTGCAGGTCGACCGCGACGCCGTCCTCGGCGATCACGACCCGGTCGTCGGGCATCCCGGTGAGCTTGGCGATGTTGGCGTGCGCCCGCATGTGCCGCCACTCGCCGTGCACCGGCATGAGGTTCTTCGGCTTGACCATGTTGAGCACGTACATCAGCTCGCCGGCCGAGGCGTGCCCGGAGACGTGCACCAGCGCGTTGCCCTTGTGCACGATCTTGGCGCCCCACCGGGTGAGCCCGTTGATGACCCGGTTCACCGAGTTCTCGTTGCCCGGGATCAGCGAGGAGGCGAGCAGCACCGTGTCGCCCTCCTCGATGCGGATCTGGTGGTCCCGGTTGGCCATCCGGGTCAGCGCCGACATCGGCTCGCCCTGGGAGCCGGTGGAGACCAGCACGGCCTCCTCCGGGCGCAGGTCGTCCAGGCTCTTCACGTCGACCAGCAGGTCGCCGGGGACGCGCAGGTAGCCCAGGTCGCGCGCGATGTTCATGTTGCGCACCATGGAGCGGCCGACGAAGGCGACCTTGCGGCCGTGCGCGTGCGCCGAGTCCAGCACCTGCTGCACCCGGTGGATGTGCGAGGCGAAGCAGGCCACGATGATGCGCTGCTCGGCCTTGTCGAAGACCTTGTCGATGACCGGCGAGATGTCCCGCTCGCTGGTGACGAACCCGGGCACCTCGGCGTTGGTGGAGTCGGAGAGCAGCAGGTCGACGCCCTCCGCCCCGTACCGGGCGAACCCGGGCAGGTCGGTGAGGCGGCCGTCCAGCGGGAGCTGGTCCATCTTGAAGTCGCCGGTGTGCAGCAGGTTGCCCGCGGGCGTGCGGATGCCCACCGCCAGTGCGTCCGGGATGGAGTGGTTGACCGCGAAGAACTCCAGGTCGAACGGGCCGAAGGAGCGCCGCTCGCCCTCGGCCACCTGGACCGTCTCGGGCTTGATCCGGTGCTCGCCGAGCTTCGCCGACAGCAGCGACAGGGTCAGCCGGGAGCCGACCAGCGGGATGTCGGACCGCTCGCGGAGCAGGAACGGCACCGCGCCGATGTGGTCCTCGTGGCCGTGCGTGAGCACCAGGGCCTCGACGTCGTCCAGGCGGTCCCGGATGTAGTCGAAGTCCGGCAGGATCAGGTCGACGCCGGGCTGCTCCTCTTCGGGGAAGAGCACGCCGCAGTCGACGATCAGCAGCCGGCCGGCGTACTCGAAGACCGTCATGTTCCGGCCGATCTCACCGAGTCCGCCGAGGGCGACGACTCTCAGCGCGCCTTCGGCGAGCGGCGGCGGAGGCCCCAGTTCGGGGTGCGGGTGGCTCATGCGGATCCTTCCGTCAACCGTTCGACTCCCACGGCGCTGGCCGGGACGGCCTGGTGCGGGGCGAGCCCGATCGGGCCCTTGACCCCGGCGGCGGCCAGGTCCTCGCGGAGCAGCGCCTGAAGTTCAGAGGAGGCGTCGGCCAGCGGGGTGCGCACCGGCCCGCCGGGCAGGCCGAACATGTTCAGCACCGCCTTGGTGGTGATCACGCCCTGGGTGCGGAAGATGCCGGTGTAGACGGGGGTGAGCCGCCGGTGGATGGCCAGGGCCCGGGCGACGTCGCCGCTGCTGTAGGCGTCGATCATGTCGTGCAGGTCGGCGCCGACGATGTGCCCGACGACGCTGACGAAGCCGGCCGCGCCCACCGAGAGCAGCGGCAGGTTGAGCATGTCGCTGCCGCAGTAGTAGGCCAGGCCGGTGCGCTCCATCACCCAGGAGCTGGCGCCTATGTCGTCCTTGGCGTCCTTGTTGGCGACGATGCGCGGGTGCTCGGCGAGCCGGACCAGCGTCTCCGAGGCGATGGGGGTGCCGGTGCGGCCGGGGATGTCGTAGAGCATCATCGGCAGGCCGGTGGCGTCGGCGATGGCGGTGAAGTGCCGGAGCAGCCCCTCCTGCGGGGGCTTGTTGTAGTAGGGCGTGACGGTGAGCACGCCGTGCGCGCCGGCCCGCTCGGCCGCCTTGGCCAGCTCGATGCTGTGCCGGGTGTCGTTGGTGCCGACACCGGCGACGACGGTCGCCCTGTCCCCCACGGCCTCCAGCACGGCACGGAGCAGCCGGTCTTTCTCGTCGTCGCTGGTGGTCGGCGACTCACCGGTGGTGCCGCTGATGATCAGGCCGTCGTTGCGCTGCTCGTCGACCAGGTACGACGCGAGCCGGGCGGCGCCGTCGTAATCGACGTCGCCGTTCTCCTGCATCGGGGTGACCATCGCGGTCGACATCTGGCCGAACGGCGCGTTCGGGGTAGTGCTGGCTCCCATGATGCACAACGTACCGCGATCGGGCGCACGCTGCGGCCACGCCACCCCTCCGAAGTGGATTTTCCGCCCCTAACCACCCTCTCCGCCCGGGCTCGGACAACTCGCCCTCGCTTCCTTCGTCGCCCTTTCAAGTCTAGACTGTCTGGACAGATTGAGAGAGGACGAGCGGCATGCACTGGCAGGTACAGGAGGCCAAGCAGCGCTTCAGCGCACTGCTCAGATCCGCGCAGACCGACGGCCCCCAGTTCGTCACCAGACACGGAGAGGACGTCGCGGTGGTCATCGACGTCGAGGAATACCGACACCTGCGCGGCCAGGAGCGGGATTTCAAGGATTTCCTGCTGGACTCCCCGGACTGGGACGACTTCGCCGATGTCTTCGACGAGGTGGTCGCCGAGCGAGACCTCCCCCGCCAGGTCGACTTGGGCACGGCAACGGAGGAACCGTGAAATACCTCCTGGACACCAACGTCCTGGCGGAACTGCGCAAACGCAAACCGAACGAGAACGTGGAGGCCTGGATCCGATCGGCCGACCGGGGATCGCTGTACACCAGCGTCCTCGTCCTCGGCGAGATCCGCCGCGGCTGCGAGTACCTGCGCCGGCGGGATCCGGCGCAGGCAGCGGCGCTGGACCGCTGGCTCTCAGAGCTCTGCTCCGAGTTCGCCGACCGAATCCTTCCGGTGACCCTCCCCATCACCGAGAGCTGGGGGCGCCTGTGCGCACCGGACCGCCTCTCCACGGTCGACGGCCTCATCTCCGCGACGGCTCTCGCACACGGGCTCACCGTCGCGACCCGGAACACCGAGGACTTCATTCGCTCCGGCGTCCCCTGCGTCGACCCGTTCGCCCCGAGCAGGGGGTGACGAAAACGCGGCGGGCAACCTGCTCGCCGAGATGCCCGAAGAGAGCGCCCCCTGACATCGGAACCCTCCGCACCGCCCCGTCCGTCCCGGGCGGCGGAGAGGAAGACTGAAGAAGCGGCGGGACCGGACCTGATGTCCCCCTTGACCGATATGTGACGGGCGTTACAGACTTTCGCTCCGTCGGCCGCTGGTCAGGGCCGTCCTCCCCGGACACGGACAGGATGCATCCCCCATGCGCAGGTTCGGCAACGCGCTCGCGGCGTTCAGCACCCGCTGGATCCCCGACGCCTTCGTCTTCGCCGTCGGACTGTCGGTCCTGGTCTACCTGCTCGCGCTCGGGCTGACCGACCACGGGCCGGTGCGGCTGGTCGGCGACTGGTACGCCGGGTTCTGGGGGCTGCTGGAATTCGCCATGCAGATGGCGCTGGTGCTGGTCACCGGGTACGCGCTGGCGTCCTCGCCGCCCGCGGAGCGGGCCATCGCCCGGATCGCCGCGATGCCGAAGAGCGCACCGGCGGCGTGCGCCCTCACCGCGGTCGGCGCCACGCTGCTCGGCATGGTGCACTGGGGCCTCGGCCTGATCGCCGGAGCGATGCTGGCGGTGCGGGTGGCCCGGTCCTGCCGGGAGCGCGGCGTCAAGGTGCACTTCCCGCTGCTCGCCGCGGCCGGCTACACCGGCCTGATGGTCTGGCACAGCGGCCTGTCCGGCTCCTCCCCGCTGCTGGTCAACACCGAGGGCCACTTCCTGCAGGACGCCATCGGCATCATCCCGCTCAGCGAGACCGTCTTCCAGCCGTTCAACCTGGCCTTCCTCGCCGCGATGCTGATCGGCGCCCCGCTGCTGCTGATGAGCATGCACCCGGCGCGCGAGGACGCCGAGGAGATCGGGGCGGAGGACGAGGGGGCCGCCCCGGCGGGCGCCGCGCCCGCCAAGGCCGCCCGGCGGGCCCTCTCCCCCGCCCAGCGGCTCATGCACAGCCGCGTTCCGGTGCTGGTCGTGCTGGTGGCCGGGCTGGTGCACATCGTTCCCGCGATCATCGGGAACGGCCTGGTCGGCCTCGACCTGAACCTGCTCAACTTCGTGTTCCTGATCGCCGGCCTCGGGCTGCACGGGACCCTGGCGGGCTATGCGGCCGCGGCCGCCGAAGGGGCGAAGAGCGCCGCCTCGGTGATCGTCCAGTTCCCGTTCTACGCCGGCATCATGGGCATCATGGAGCACTCGGGGCTGCTGGAGGTCGTCGCCGACTGGTTCGTCTCCTTCTCCACCCCGGCCACCTACCCTTTCTGGGCGCTGATCAGCGCCTGCCTGGTCAACCTGGCCGTGCCCTCCGGCGGCGGGCAGTGGGCGGTGCAGGGGCCGATCGTCGTGGACGCCACGGCCTCGCTCGGCCTGGACCCCGGCGTCGGGGTCATGGCGGTGGCCATGGGCGACCAGCTCTCCAACGGCATCCAGCCGTTCTGGGCGCTGCCGCTGCTCGCCCTGACCCGGCTGCCGGCCGGCAAGGTGCTCGGCTACAGCGCGGTGGTGATGGTCTACGGGATCGCCGCGGCCTCGCTGTGCATCTCGTTCCTGAGCTGAGCGGCCCGGAACGCGCGGGAGGGCCGCCGCGCGGTGCGCGCGGCGGCCCTCCCGCACCGGATGTCCTGCCGGATCAGTCCTCGGAGTCGGGGACCAGGAAGCTCAGCAGCCAGCTGACGACCGAGATCACCAGGGCGCCCAGCACCGCGGAGGGCCAGAAGTCCGCGATGGTGAAGTGGAAGCCGAGGACGCCCGCCCCCCATGCGGTGAGCATGAGCAGGAGCGCGTTCACGACCAGGGCCACCAGGCCGAGGGTGAGGATGTAGAAGGCACAGCCGACCGTCTTCACGATCGGCTTGATGACCGCGTTGACCACGCCGAAGACGATCGCGATCACCGAGTAGGTGAGGATCTGCTCCGAGGTGGACCCAGTGGGGGCGATCTCGATGCCGTCGATCAGGTAGGCGGCGGCCGCCAGCGCCAGGGCGTTCACGATGATGCGGATGAGGATGCTCACGCCACCGATGGTCCCACGGCGCCGGGCGGCGGCGTACGGGCCGGGGCGTGATTCCGGGAAAACTCAGAGGCCCGCCCCCGCGGCGCCCGGGGCCGGTGGGTGGTCTCCCCTACGGGTCCGGGTGCGGTTCGCCACACCGGGCTCCTGCTGCCACGATGGCGCCATGTCCGCTGAGCGTTTCGTCCGCGCCGCACGCACCGCCGACATCGACGACGTGGTGCGCATCCAGGTCGCCGCATGGCGCGCCGCCTACGGGCCGCGCCTGCCGGCGGCGGTCCTCGAGGAGATCACCGGTGAGGAGGCCGGGCGCCGCTTCCGCGAGCAGTGGCTGGCCGCGGTGGGCACCCCGCCGACCTCGCGGCACCGGGTGATCATCGCCACCGACACCGCCGGCGGGGAGGGCGCCGCGCCGCACCGGATCACCGCGGGGTTCGCCGCCCTGGGCCCGGCCACCGACCCCGACCTGTGGCCCGCCACCGACGCCGAGGTGTACGCGCTGCACGTGGACCCGGAGCTCGCCGGGGCCGGGCACGGCAGCCGGCTGCTCAACGCCGCCGTCGACCACCTCGTCGAGGACGGCTTCCGCACCGCGCACCTGTGGACCCTGGAGGAGGGCGACCCGCTGCGCGCCTTCGCCGAGTCCTCCGGCTGGCGGCCGGACGGCGCCCGGCGCACCGTGGACGCCGACGGCCTGCTTCCGATGGTCCGGCTGCACGTCGCGATCGGCGACTGACCGGGGCCGGGCGGCCCGGCCTCCGGGCCCGGAGGCCGCCGGGCATCCGGAGGGCGGCCCGGCCTGGCCGATGAGGCGGCCGGCCACCGGGCTCCGGCCCGCTCTTCCCGGCCGGCGTCCGGCCGGCCCTTCCCGCCGCGGTCGCCGCGGGAAGCGCCGGAGGCCGGCCGCCTCCCGGTGCGCGCCCTTCTCCCCGCAGCGGCCCCGCGCCGGCCCCGGGGGGCACCGGGCGGTGCGCCGGCGGCGCTCCCCGCGCCGCCCCGAGGGCTCCGGGAGGAGCGGGCGGCCGCGCTTCCGGGCGCGGGGGCGGCGCTAACGTTGTCGGATGAACTGCGCGCCCCGCGCCGCGCCGCCCGTCCGGCGGCGCGTCCGGCCGGGGCGCGCCGGAGAGCACCGAGAGGAAGTCGCGCGCGTGGCCACGGTCAGCGAGTGGGTCGCGGGGGCCCGCCCCCGAACTTTGCCGAATTCGATCGTCCCCGTCGCGGTCGGGACCGGGGTGGCGATCGGGGCCGGCGGGGCGGTGTGGTGGAAGGCCGCGCTGGCCCTGGCGGTCTCGCTGGCCCTCCAGGTCGGGGTGAACTACGCCAACGACTACAGCGACGGCGTGCGCGGCACCGACACCGCCGAGCGGGTCGGCCCGATGCGGCTGACCGCCACCGGGACCGCCCCGGCCCGCCAGGTGCTCATCGCCGCCTGGGCCTCGTTCGGCGCCGCCGCCGTGCTTGGCCTGGTGCTGGTCGCCACCTCGTCGTGGTGGCTGCTGCTGATCGGCGCCGCCGCGATCGTCGCCGCCTGGTACTACACCGGCGGCCGGACCCCCTACGGCTACCGCGGCCTGGGCGAGGTCTCGGTGTTCGTCTTCTTCGGCCTGGTCGCCGTGGTCGGCACGGTCTTCGTCCAGCTCGGCTCGGTGCCGTGGCAGGCGTGGGCGGCCGCGGTGCCGATCGGGCTGCTGTCCTGCTCGGTCCTGGTCATCAACAACCTGCGGGACATCGGGACCGACTCCCGCACCGACAAGATCACCCTGGCGGTTCGGTTGGGCGAGGCCCGCACCCGGCTGCTGTACCAGGGCTGCATCGCCGCCGCCTACCTGATCGCGCTGGCCGCCGTCGCCGCCACCCCCTGGGCCGCCCTGGTGCTGCTCTCGCTGCCGCTGGCCGTCCGCCCGCTGGGCCGGGTCCGCGGCGGCCAGACCGGCGGCGACCTCGTCCTCGGCCTCGGCGAGACCGGGAAGCTGCAGATGGCCTTCGGCGTGCTGTTCACCATCGGGCTGTCCCTGGGCGCCCTGGGCTGACCGGCCGGGGCGCGACCGTGCCGGGCGGCGGACCCGAGGTCCGCTCCGAAGGGCCGCCGGGGGCGCCCTTCCCACCGGCCCCGCCCCGTCCGCCCGCGGCTGCGCCCGCTCCTCCGCCGCCGGGCCGCGGCGGCCGCCCAAGGGCCCCGAAGGCCGTCAGGGCCGTCGCCCTGGGACCGCTTCTCCCATCGGCGGCCCGGAGGGCGGCATCGCCGGGCTCACCGGGCGGGCGCCGCCCCGTGGAGAACGGGGCCGCTCCGAGCCCCCTGGACGCGAAGGGGCCCGGCGGCCGCCCGGTTCCGGGGCGGGGGCAGCGGAGCGGACGCGTTCCGGCTCGGCGGGCCTCCGGCCGGGCGGGCGGACAAGACTGCGGCGGGGCTTTCCGACCAAGCTCCTATGAGGCCACGGGCGCCCGTCCGGTCGCGTGCAGCGGCTCCTCCGAGCGGGCCGACGAATCCCGTAAAGGACGACCTTGCGGTGTCGGTCAGGCGGTGGGTCAGACCCGTCGGAGAAGCCATGACGCATCCTCACCGTCAGGCGTGGCCGCCCCAGGCGCGCCAGATGCGGGCCAGCGGGGCCTCGGAGCGGTAGGGGTGGTCACCGGTCCAGCGCCACAGGGCCCCCGGGCCGGCCAGGTCCAGGCGGTCGGGGCCGGCGGGGCCTCCCGGGGCGCGCCCGAACAGGCCGACCTGGCCGACCACCCGGGCGCCGCCCAGTACCCCGGGCAGCGCGCGCAGTCCCGCGTCGCGCAGGTCGAGGTCCTCGGCGAGCAGCTCGCGCCCGGCCAGCCGGACCCGGGTGCTCGCGAGCAGGGCGCCGCCCCGCTCTCCGGTCCGGCCCAGCACCAGGGCCTCCCGCCAGAGCAGCTCGGCCCCCTCGGCGAGGTCGGCGTCGATCTCGCGCAGCACGTCGGCCCCGTCGGAGACGACGAACGACGGCTCCGTCCAGCTCATCCTGGCCCCCTCGGCCAGCCGCACCGACGCCCGCCAGGCGGCCCGGCCGCCGCGCGCGTTGTAGGCCACCGTGCCGTTGGGGTCGACCAGCTCCAGCTCGGCGCCGGGGCCGACGTCGATCCGGAGCCGCACGTCGTCGCCGGCGCAGAGCGCCGCGCGGACCGCGGCGAGCGCGACCCGGAGCGCCGTTCCGGGCCGCCGCATCACCCGCGGCCGCAGGAAGGTCCCGGTCTCCAGGGCCACCGGAACCGTCCGCGCGCCGACCCGGCGCACCGCGATGACCGCGGGCTCGGCCGGGTTCAGGCCGCCCCGGCCGGATGCCGGGGCCGGCGCCGCGCCGGGGCCGGGAGCCCCGGCGGAGGCGGGCGCCCCGGCCCCCGGGTGCGGGAGCCGGGGCGCGGCGGTGTCGGTCCGCGTCATCAGTGCCCGTGTCCGTGGCCGTGCCCGTGGCCGGCCTCGTCCGGGCCGTGGCCGTGCGGGGCCATCGGGCCCGGGTCCTGCGGGGTGTGCGCGCCGCTGCGGTGCGCGGTGAGGACCTCGCGGACCCAGGAGCAGAGCCGGGCCACCGAGTCGGCGTCGGTGCGGGACAGCGCGAGCACCGGGCGGCCGTCGCGGGCCTTCTCCGCGTCGGCGACCATCTGCTCCACGTCCACCCCGACGTGCGGCGCCAGGTCGGACTTGTTGACGATGAGCAGGTCCGCGCCGCCGATGCCGGGGCCGCCCTTGCGCGCCACGTCGCCGCCGCCGGCCACGTCCAGGCAGAAGATCTGGGCGTCGATCAGGGCCGGGCTGAAGGTCGCGGTGAGGTTGTCCCCGCCGGACTCCACCAGGATCAGGTCGACCGGGGCGAACTCCTCCTCCATGTCCTCGACCGCGTCGAGGTTGGCGGTGATGTCGTCGCGGATCGCGGTGTGCGGGCAGGCCCCGGTCTCCACCGCGCGGATCCGCTCCTCGGCGAGCACGCCCGCCGAGCGCAGGAACCGGGCGTCCTCGTCGGTGTAGATGTCGTTGGTGACCACCGCCATGGACAGCTCGCCGGAGAGCTCCCGGCAGAGCGTGGCGATGAGCGAGCTCTTGCCGGTGCCGACCGGCCCGGCGACGCCCAGCCGCAGGGTGCGGCGGGCGCCGCCGTCGTGGTCCGCCGTGTTCTCGGGCGATGCGGTGTTCTCAAGCGATGCGTTGTTCTCGGGCAACGCAGTGTTCTCAGGCAACGAAGAGCCTCCTTGTCGTGTGCGCGTGCGCGCCGGCCCAGTGGTCGATCAGCGGGGCGGAGCACGCGGGGATGTCGCGGGGAGTGGCGGTCGCGGCGGCCTCGCGGACCACCTCCTCGATCCGAGGAGCGGCGGCGAGGAGCCGGTCGACCGCGGCGAGAGGGTCGCCGGGGCGGAGCTTGAGCGCCGCGGCGGTGACCGTCTGCACGTCGTCGTAGAGCGAGGCGCGCGCGGTCTGCTCGGCGGTCATGCCGAACGCCGCGCCCAGCGCGCCGAGGGCCACCGGGCGCAGCACCCGCAGCCCGGGCACGGCGCGGCCGGCGGTGTCCAGGGCGCGGACCGCCGGGTGGTCGGCGGCGACCCGGCGCGCCAGCCGGGCCAGCCCGCGGCCGAGCGCGGCCGAGGCCTCGCGCAGCGGGGCGCTGGGGGTGCGGGCGGCCAGCGCGGCCTGCACCGGCCCGAGGTCGACCGGTTCGCCGCCGGCGGCGCGCAGCGCCGCGACCGCGGCGGCCGCCTCGGTGCGGGCGACGGTGGCCAGCCGCGCCCGGATGTAGTCGGGGATCCGCTCGGCCGGCATGCCGGCCTCCAGCGCCGCCTCCAGGGTCGCCGAGTGGGCGTGCCCGCCGACGGGCAGCCGCGCGTCGGCGAGCAGCAGCGCGCCGAGCGCCCCGGTACCGCCTTCCATTCCCGTCCTTCCTCGCCCGTGTCCGCCTCCGCGCCCCTCCCCGGCGGCGCCGGGGAGGGGGCGGGGTCAGAACAGGTTGTAGCGCTGGGCCAGCGGGAGCTCGGCCACCGGGCCGTCCGCTCCGTGCGGGTCGACCCGGTAGCCGTCCACGGTGACGTCGAACGTCTCCGGGTCGACGCCGATCTCCGGCAGAGCGGTGTTGTTGGGCATGTCGGCCTTGGTGACGCCGCGGGTGTCCTTGAGCGCGGAGAGCCGGCGGCGCAGGCCCAGGCTCTCCTCGAGCCCGGAGTCCAGGGCGGCCTGGGCGACGAAGCTCACCGCGAGGTCGGCCGCGGCGCCCGCCGGGGTTCCCGGGCGGAGCAGCATCGGCTGCGCGGTGGGGATGGAGGCGTTCAGGTCGCCCTGCGGGGCGATCAGCACGGCACCGCCCTTGACCACCGCGGCGGGGCGGATGCCGAAGAACGCGCGGTCCCACAGGACCAGGTCGGCGAGCTTGCCGGACTCGACCGAGCCGACCTCGTGGTCGATGCCGGCGGCGATGGCCGGGCAGATCGTGTACTTGGCGACGTAGCGGCGGGCCCGCTCGTTGTCGGCGGGCAGCTCCGAGGAGCGGCCGTGCCGGTCCTTCATCACGTGCGCCACCTGCCAGGTGCGGGTGACCACCTCCCCGGCGCGGCCCATCGCCAGCGCGTCGGAGGAGGTCATCGAGATCGCGCCGATGTCCTGCAGGATGTCCTCGGCGGCCATGGTGGTGTCGCGGATGCGCGAGTCGGCGAACTGCACGTCCGCCTCGACGTCGGGGTTGAGGTGGTGGCAGACCATGAGCATGTCGTGGTGCTCGGCCACCGTGTTCACCGTGAACGGCAGGGTCGGGTTGGTCGAGGAGGGCAGCACGTTGGGCTCGCCGGCCACCACGATGATGTCGGGGGCGTGTCCGCCGCCGGCGCCCTCGGAGTGGAACACGTGGATGCCGCGCCCGGCGACGGCCCCCAGGGTGTCCTGCACGTAGCCGGCCTCGTTGAGGCTGTCGGCGTGCAGCGAGACCTGGATGCCGAACGACTCGGCGGCGCGCAGCGAGGCGTCGATGGCGCCCGGGGTGGCGCCCCAGTCCTCGTGGATCTTGAGGCCTCCGGCGCCGGCCAGCACGTGCTCTTCCAGCGCGGCCTCTCCGACCGTGTTGCCCTTGCCCAGCAGCAGGACGTTGACCGGGACGGCGTCCAGGGCGCGGTGGGTGAGGGCGAGGTTCCACCGGCCGGGGGTGACCGTGGTGGCCTTGCTCCCCTCTGCGGGCCCGGTGCCGCCGCCGATGGCGGTGGTGATGCCGGAGGCCAGCCCTTCCCAGAGCTGCTCGGGGTTGATGAAGTGCACGTGCGAGTCGATGCCGCCGGCGGTGAGGATGCGCCCCTCGCCCGCCAGCACCTCGGTGCCCGGGCCGATCACCAGGTCGGGGTGGACGCCGTCCTGCACGTCGGGGTTGCCGGCCTTGCCGACGGCGGTGATCCGGCCGCCGCGCACGCCGACGTCGGCCCGGACCACGCCCCAGTGGTCGAGCACCACGACGTTGGTGACGACCAGGTCGAGGGCGCCCTCGGCGGAGGTGGCGGTGGACTGCAGCATGGACTCGCGGATGGATTTGCCGCCGCCGAAGACCGCCTCGTCGCCGCCGGCGCAGCGGTCCTCCTCGACCTCGATCCATAGGTCGGTGTCGCCGAGGCGGACCTGGTCGCCGGCGGTCGGGCCGTACAGCGCCGCGTAGTCGGCGCGCGCGATGCCGGTCATCGGGCCTCCTCCTGCTTCTCCTCGAGGCCGGCGCCGGCGGGCACCCGGATGCCGGGGACCTCGCGCCGGCCGCCCAGCGCCACCGCCTGCACCGCGCGGGAGTCGCCGGGCTGGAAGCGGAGCGACGTCCCGGCCGGGATGTCCAGCCGGAACCCGTGCACCAGGGAGCGGTCCGCGGCGTCGCCCTCGGGCAGGGAGAAGGAGATCGCGGGGTTCACGTCGGCGAGGTGGATGTGCGAGCCGATCTGCACCGGGCGGTCGCCGTCGTTGACCACCACCACCGTGCGGACCTCCCGGTCGGTGTTGATCTGCACCTCGCCCTCGCCCACCCGGATCGCGCCCGGCTCCTCGCCGGGTTCGGCGACCGCCTCGGCGTCGGCGGCGGGGCGGATCGGGCCGCTCAGCGTGACGAGCTTGCGCCCGTCCGGGAAGGTGGCCTCGACCTGGAGGTGGTCCACGAGCTCGGGGACCCCCGGCATGACCTGGTCGGCGGTGAGGACGTGCACGCCCTCGGCCATCAGCTGCTCCACGGTGGCGCCTTCTCTGGCCCGCTCCAGCGCCCAGCAGGACAGCAGCGCGATCGCCTCGGGATGGTTCAGCCGCACCCCCCGCTCCAGGCGGTCGCGGGCGACCATCCCCGCCACGCTGAGCAGCAGTTTCTCCCGATCGGACGGGGTCAAGAACATCGGACCTCCACAGCGCACGACGAACACGCCTTCCAGGCAATGCTGCCCGAAGGCGGGAAAACGACGTTTCAAGCCCATTGCAGGGCTGTTAAGAAAGGCCAGTGAAGACGAGCGGCTCAGCAGGGGACGGGAAAGAAGACCACGTCAGAGCACCATGCGAGTCATCGGATCATTGGCTTCTTGAAGATAGCATGATCCATGGAGAAATCTTCATCCGCCTCCCCGGAACGCCGGAAGCCTTTTCCGTGAAGCACTCCGGGGCATGAATTCCAATCGGTAGCAAAACGAATACCCCGCGCACACGGCGCGGGGTATTCGTCTTTTGCCACGAATCCGGCGGACGCCCCGGGGCGCGAGCGCCGGGGCGGGACGGCTCAGTCCAGGCCGAGCAGCGGCTCCAGGCCCAAGGTGAGCTGCTCGGGGAGGCCGCCGACGCGGCGCACGCCCAGCAGCACGCCCGGCATGAACGACTCCCGGTTCATCGAGTCGTGCCGGATCTTCAGGGTCTCGCCGTGCGTGCCGAAGACGACCTCCTGGTGGGCGATGAGGCCGGTGATGCGCAGCGCGTGCACCCGGACCCCGTCCACGTCGGCGCCGCGGGCGCCGTCGATCTCGGAGGTGGTGGCGTCGGGCATCGGCGCGCTGCCGGCGTCCGCGCGGGCCCGGGCGACCAGCTCCGCGGTGCGGTACGCGGTGCCGCTGGGGGCGTCGGCCTTGTTCGGGTGGTGCAGCTCGACGATCTCGGCGGACTCGAAGTAGGGGGCCGCCTTGGCCGCGAAGTTCATCATCAGCACCGCGGCGATGCCGAAGTTGGGCGCGATGAGCACCTTCACGCCGGGGTGGGCGGCGAGGATCTCGCGCACCTCAGCGAGCCTGGCCTCGTCGAAGCCGCTGGTGCCCACGACGGCGTGGATGCCGTTCCCGGCCAGCCAGCGCAGGTTGTCCATCACCGCGTCGGGGTGGGTGAAGTCGACCACCACCTCGGCCCCGAGCACCGCGGAGCGCTCCTCCGCCGTGTCGGCGACGCCCGCCAGAACGGTGTCCTCGGCCTGCTCGACCGCCTTGACGACTTCCGACCCCATGCGCCCGCGGGCGCCGAATACTCCTACCTTGATCACGGGGGCAAGCCTACTGCCGCCCGGCCCCGGAGCCGCGGACACACCGCCCGGAAAGCACCGCCCCGAGCTGAGACGATCCCCTCGGACCGCCGCCGGAGAACGGCCTTCCCGAGGACGGCGGGCGGCGCCGGTGGACGCCGATGGACGGGGCGCAGGCCCCGCCCCCTCCTCCGCCGCCGCTCCCGCCCGAACCCCGCCCCCGCGGGGCTCCGCGCCCTGCTGGGACGCCCGCCCCGGCCATCGGCCGCGGGTGCCGCCGATGGCCGGGGCGGGCCGGCCGCGTACCCGGTGGCCGCTCAGTCCGGTTCGGCCAGGAGCAGGGCGAAGTCGCCGTCCGGGTCGGTCCACCAGTGGGTGAGGGCGAGGCCGGCCCGGGCGAGTTCGGAGCGCAGGCCCTCCTCTCGGAACTTGGCGGAGATCTCGGTGCGCATCTCCTCTCCCTCGGCGAAGTCGACCTCCAGGTCCAGGGCCTTGACCCGGACCCGCTGGGCGGTGCGGGAGCGGAGCCGCATCTCGATCCACTCCCGCTCCGGGTCCCAGAGCGCGACGTGCTCGAAGAGGGCCGGGTCGAAGTCGGCCTCCAGCTCGCGGCCGATGACGCGGAGCACGTTCCGGTTGAACTCGGCGGTCACCCCGCGGGCGTCGTCGTAGGCGGCGACCAGCCGCGCCGGGTCCTTGACCAGGTCCGCGCCGAGCAGCAGGGACTCGCCGCCGCCGAGGACGCCGCGCAGCCCGGCCAGGAACCCCGCCCGCCGCTCGGGCGGCTGGTTGCCGATGGTGGAGCCGAGCATCGCCACCACCCGGCGCCCGCCGGCCGGCAGCAGGTCCAGATGGCGCTCGAAGTCGGCGACGACGGCGTGCACGTCGGCGCCCGGGTGCTCGGCGGCGATCCGGGCCGCGGCCTCCTCCAGGAAGTCGCCGCTCACGTCGACCGGGACGAAGCCGGCCAGCCCGTTGGCCTCGTGCAGCGCGTCCAGCAGCAGCCGGGTCTTCTCCCCCGAGCCCGCGCCCAGTTCGACCAGGGTGTCGGCGCCGGTGGCGCGGGCGATGTCGGCCGCGCGGGCGCGCAGGATGGCCCGCTCCGCGCGGGTCGGGTAGTACTCCGGGAGCCGGGTGATCTCCTCGAAGAGCACGCTGCCCCGCTCGTCGTAGAACCACTTCGGCGGGAGCTCCTTGGGGGTCGCGGTGAGTCCTTCTGCGACGTCGTGCCGGAGCGCCTTGGCCAGGTCGTCGTCGGTCAGATGGCGATCGGTGCGGAGCATGTGCCCTCCTCGTCCCCGGTGTCCCCGGTCCCCGCGGCGGCCCGGTCCCCGCCGGGGCCGGCCTCACCGCCCTGACCGGCCTGCCCTCCGGGCGCCGCCGGCCGGTCGAGCGGGACCACTCGGACCCCGCCGGAATCGGCGACGACCAGGGAACGCTCCGGTATCCGGCGCCATTCCGGGCCGCCGTCCAGCGGCTCGGAGGCGATCACCGTGCCGCCGCCCCCGGGGCCGCCCGGCAGCCGGCCGGCGTACAGGCTGTCGCCGCACGCCGTGGCGGCCAGCGTCCGGCCGTCCGAGGCGAGCAGGTTGTACCGGCCCGGGGAGGCCTGCTCGGCCCGGCGGACCGTCTCGGCGAGCGCCTCGGCGGTGCCCGCGCCCTCCCGCCACAGCCGCACGGCGTGCGCGAACAGCGGCGCGGAGTCCACCGGGGTGCGGGCGTCGAGTGCCCCTGCGGGCAGCGGTGCGGCGAGCGCCGCGGTGAGCGCCGTGTCGTCCTCGGCGGCGCCGTTGTGGCTGAACAGCCGCCCCTCGGCGCGGAACGGCTGGGCGCACGACTCGTCCGGGCCGAACCCGGGGGTGGCGTCGCGGACCGCCGCCACCGCGCATCCGGTGGTGATGGCGCGGGCGGCGTCGGCGAAGGAGGAGTCCGCCCAGATCGGCATGGCGCGCCGGTAGCGGAGCGGCTCCGCGTCGGGGCCGCCCGGGTACCAGCCGGCGCCGAACCCGTCGGCGTTGACCGTCCCGTGCCGCTGCTCGCGCGGGGCGTAGGACTGGCGGAGCAGCGAGTGCTCCGGTTCGAGCAGCAGCCGGTGCAGGGTGACCGGCGGGCCCAGGTAGGCCAGGTGGCGGCACATCAGGGCGCCACCCGCCCCTCGCCCGGGGCGGCGTCGCGGGCCAGCCGGAACCCGCTGAAGATCTGCCTGCGGGCCGGCAGGTCCCAGTTGCGGAAGGTGCCGCGGGCGGCCGCCGGGTCGGTCGCCCACGATCCGCCGCGCAGCACCCGGTGGCCGTCGGCGAAGAACACCTCGGAGTACTCCCGGTAGGGGAAGGGGGTGAAGCCGGGGTAGCCGTCGAAGACGGTGGAGGTCCACTCCCAGACGTCGCCGATCAGCTGGCGCACCCCCAGCGGGGAGGCGCCGCCGGGGAACGCCCCGGCCGGGGCCGGGCGCAGCCGGCGCTGGCCCAGGTTGGCGCGGTCGGGCCCGGGGTCCTCGTCGCCCCAGGGGAACCGGCGGGAGCGGCCGGCGACCGGGTCCCAGCGGGCGGCCTTCTCCCACTCGGCCTCGGTGGGCAGCCGCCGGCCCGCCCAGCGGGCGTGCGCCTCGGCCTCGTGGAAGCAGACGTGCTGCACCGGCTCCTCGGGCGGGACCGGTTCGATCCGGCCGAACCGGCGGCGCATCCACCGGTCCCCGTCGCGGAACCAGAACGCCGGGGCGCGCTTGCCGCTCTCGGTGCGCCACCGCCACCCCGCCCCGCTCCACCAGCGCGGGTCGTCGTAGCCCCCGTCGTCGATGAAGGCGGCGTGCGCGGCGTTGTCCACCGGGCGGGCGGAGATCCGGAACGCGGGCAGGTGCACGGTGTGCGCGGGGCGCTCGTTGTCGTAGGCCCACGGGTCGGCGGTGGTGCCCATGGTGAACGGCCCGGCCTCCACCAGGACCTCGTCCGGGCCGGGCGGGACCCGGTCCGGGGCCGCGGGCTCCGGGTCGGGCAGCACCGGGGCGCCCTTGCGGAGCTGGTGGGTGGCGAGCATCGTCTCGTCGTGCTGGTGCTCGTGCTGGACCACCATGTTGTAGACGAACCCGTGCGCGCTCAGCCCCTCCCCGTCGGCCAGCGGGGCGTGCTCCAGGGAGTCCAGCACCGCGCGCCGGACCCGGGCGTTGTAGGCGCGGGCCTCCTCGGGGCGGAGCAGCGGAAGGGAGACCCGGCCTGCGCGCGGGTTCTCGAAGGCGTCGTAGAGGACGTCGATGTCGGGGCGGAGGGCCTCCCGCCCGGCGGCGGCGCGCAGCAGCCACTGCTCCTCGTAGTTGCCGACGTGGGCGTAGTCCCACACCAGGGGGGACATCAGCGGCGAGTGCTGGGCGAGCAGCTCGCCCTCGTCCAGCGCCGCGACGGTGAGGCCGTCGCTGCGGCGGCGCACCTGCTCCAGGTCGGCGGCGATGCGCTCGCGCAGCCGGTCCTCCTCTGCGGGTCCTGCGGGGGCGGGCCCGGCAGCGGGCCCGTCGGGCTTCGGTGTCATCGCGGCCTGCCTTTCGCGGTCGGTTCGGCGCCCGCCCCCGGCGGCGGGGGGTCGTCGGCCCTCTGCTCGGGGACGGCGCCCGCCCCTTCCGCGGGGGCTCCGCCCATGTCGTCGGCGGGGCAGCGGCCCCGCTCGGTGTAGCGCTCCCGGTAGGCGTCGACGGTCGCGGCGAGCCGGTCGGCGCCCATCCGGGGCAGGGCCCGGCTCGCGGCGGCCGTGCAGGCGCGCGCGCACGCGGCGAGCGCGGGGTGGGTGAGTGCGTCGCGGGCGGCGGCCAGCCACAGCCGGCCGGGGTCCGGTTCGGAGCGGTGCAGCTCCGCCACCGCCCGCTCGGCCTCGGCGGAGGCGTCCGGGTCGTCCAGGAGGGCGGCGGCGACCGCGGTCGGCACCGGCCACCAGGGCTCCGGCAGGGCGTCGATCATCCGCAGTTCCAGCCAGCCCCGCGGCCGCACCGGCGGGAACAGCGTGCTCAGGTGGAAGAGGAGGTCGTCGTGGTCGGGCGGGCGGGGTCCGGCGCCCGCGAGCCAGTCGGAGAAGGCCATCCGGGCCGGCGGCGGGCAGGGGCCGGTGTCGCCGCGGACCGCCATCAGCCGGGCGCCCAGCGCGTAGGCGGCCCAGGCGGCCGCCGGGTCGCCGCCGCCGACCGGGCGGGTGCGGGTGGCGTCGAGCCCGGCCCACACCGCCCACCGCGCCGAGCGCCAGCCGGTGCGGCGGCCGCGCCACACCGGGGAGTTGGCGAAGAGGGCGGTGAGCACCGGGCCCAGCCGGTGCACCAGGCGCCACCTGCGGGCGGCGTCGGCGGCGTCGGCCCCGATGTCCAGGCACACCTGGATGGAGGCGGTGCTGCACATCATGGTCCGGCCGCCGGGCCACCGGCCGGTGTCGAAGTGCCGCTCCATGGCGGCGTAGCGGGGGAGGTCCAGCTGGCGGCGCGGGGGGCGGTGCGGGTCGAGCCCCCGGCCCTCCAGGCGGAGTCCGGCGTCGGCCAGGGGTTTTCCGACGTGCGCCAGGTCCGCGGCGAGCGCGGCGTGCGCCGCGGCCGGTCCCGGCAGGGGCGGCGAGCTGAGCTCCAGCTGCCCGCCGGGCTCGTAGGTGATCGCGCTGCCGGCCGGCGGCGGGCCGGCCTGGTCGACCAGCGAGCGGAGCAGTTCGAGGGGGACGGTTCGGTCGGGGTCCGCGGGATCGGTGACCAGCCATTCGGTCTCGATCCCGACCCGGCCCGGGGGGCCGTTCTTGAAGCAGATGCCGCGGATGTAGTGGTGGACGTCGCTCTCGGTGAGTCGAGTCATCGCTCACTCCCAATCGTCACGCACCGACTACACATGCCCCGCGGCCCGCGCACTCGAAACGTCTTCGATCTTCGCCGTCGTCCGGGCGGGAGGCCCCGGCGGCCCCTCCCCCGGCGGTCTCAGCGCAGTTCCTCCTGGTAGGACTCGGTGACCAGGGTGAGGCCGCAGCGCCAGAGGAAGGCCTGCTTGGCGGGTTCGCGGGCCGAGGTGGTGACGATGAGGCGGACCGCGCCGGCGGCGCGCAGCCGGGACCGGGCCTCCTCGATCAGCGCCGATCCGACCGGCCACCAGTCGTGCGGGTCGGCCACCGCGAACTCCTCGATCCGGGCCACCTGGCCCTCGCCCGGGCGGGTGGTGGAGCGGGCGGTGCCGCCGACCAGGTAGCCGCGCACCACCTCCTGCTCGGTGGCGACCAGGGTGGTCGTGGAGGGGTCGCCGACCAGCGCGGCGATGCGGGAGCGCAGCGTCTCCGCGGTGCCCGCCGCGGCCGGGTCGTCGCGCTCGGACAGCGCGGCGATCGCCGCGGCGTCGGTGGGCAGGGCCTTCCGGACGGTGAGTCGGGTTTCGGTCGTCATGGTCCCCCGTTCCGTGCGTCGCCGCAGCGGTCCCTAGTGGTGTTCCCCCCTGTGCCGGGCATCACCCCCTTCGCGGTGATCCGGGGTGGTTCGGGGTGATCTGCGGGTGGTAGGCCCAGGTAGACGGCACCGGACCGAGCGAGGGGGCAGCGATGGCGGACGAGCGCGGAGCCAGGAGCGGGGTGGGGGGGCGCACGGGTCGGCCTGGAGCCCCCGGACGGCGGCGCCGCACTGCGCGAGCTGCTCGACGGGCGCTGGCGCGAGGTCCGCGAGCGGGCCCGGGAGCGGCTCACCGGAGAGCTCTTCGCCCCGGTCGCCGGGCTGTCCGTGGAGGAGCACCGGACCCGGGTGGCCGAGCAGCTGGCCGCGCTGGCCGCCACCGAGGTGTCGGGGTACGGCTTCCCGACCGCGGTGGGCGGCTCGGGCGACCTCGGCGCCTCCGTGGCCGCCTTCCAGATGCTGGTCTGCGACATGTCGCTGATGGTCAAGGTCGGCGTGCAGTGGGGGCTGTTCGGCGGCGCGATCCACGCGCTGGGCTCGGACCGGCACCACGCCGAGTACCTTCCCCGGGTCATCTCGCTGGAGCTGCCCGGCTGCTTCGCGATGACCGAGACCGGGCACGGCTCCGACGTGCAGCGGCTGCGCACCACCGCCGACTACGACCCGGCGACCGGCGAGTTCACCGTGCACACCCCGGACGAGGCGGCGCGCAAGGACTACATCGGCAACGCCGCCCGGGACGGCCGCGCCGCGGTGGTCTTCGCCCGGCTGCGCACCCTCGGCACCGACCACGGGGTGCACGCCCTGGTGGTGCCGGTCCGCGACGCCGAGGGGCGGCCGCTGCCCGGCGTCACCCTGTCCGACTGCGGCCCCAAGGGCGGGCTGAACGGCGTCGACAACGGGCGCATCTCCTTCGACCGGGTGCGCGTCCCGCGCGAGGCGCTGCTCGACCGGTACGGCTCCGTCGCCCCGGACGGCACCTACACCAGCCCGATCGAGAACCCGAACCGGCGGTTCTTCACCATGCTCGGCACCCTGGTGCGCGGCCGGATCAGCGTCGCCGGGGGCGCCGGCACCGCGGCCGAGGCGGCGCTGGCCATCGCGGTCCGCTACGCCGGGGCGCGCCGCCAGTTCGAGGGCCCGGACGGCGAGGTCCTGCTGCTGGACCGCCGCTCCCACCAGCGCCGCCTGCTGCCCCGGCTGGCCCGGAGCTACGCCCTGCACTTCGCCCAGGAGGAGCTGGTCGCCGCGCTGCACGACGCGGAGACCGGGGAGCGGCCGCTGGACGAGCACGGCCGGCGCGAGCTGGAGTCCCGCGCGGCCGGGCTGAAGGCGGTGGCGACCTGGCACGCCCTGGACACCGTGCAGGCCTGCCGGGAGGCCTGCGGCGGCGCCGGCTACCTGGCGGAGAACCGGCTGACCCAGCTGCGCGCCGACGCCGACGTGTTCACCACCTTCGAGGGCGACAACGTCGTCCTGCTCCAGCTGCTCGCCAAGGCGCTGCTCACCGAGCACCGGGACGCCTTCGGCGACCTGGACGCGCTGCGCATGGCGCGGTTCGCCGCCGGGCAGGTGCTGGAGGGGGTCATCGAGCGCACCGCCGCCCGCTCGCTGATCGAGCGGCTGGTCAGCGCCGCTCCGGGCCGCGGCGACGAGGCCGACCTGTACGACCGCGGCTGGCAGCTCAAGCTGCTGGAGGACCGCGAGGAGCACACCGTCGCCGGGCTGGCCCGGAGGCTGCGCCGGGCCGGCGGCGGGGGCCCCGAGCGCGCGTTCCGGGTCTTCGACGACGCCCAGGACCACGTGCTGAAGGCGGCCCGGGTGCACGTGGACCGGGTGGTGCTGGAGGCGTTCGTCGCCGCGATCGAGCGCTGCGCCGAACCGGTGACCCGCAAGCTCCTGGAGCGGGTCTGCGACCTGTACGTGCTGTCGGTGGTGGAGGAGGACCGCGCCTGGTTCCTGGAGCACGAGCGGCTCTCCGGCACCCGCGCCAAGGCGGTCGTGCAGGCCGTCGACGACCTCTGCCGCGGCCTGCGCCCGCACGCCCGGACCCTGGTCGACGCCTTCGGCCTGCCCGACGCCTGGCTGGCCGCCCCGATCGCCCTGGGCGCGGAGGACCGCCGCCAGGAGGAGCAGCTCCGCCACGACGCCGAGCAGGAGGCCCCGGCCCCGGCCCCCTGACCGCCCCGGAGCGCGCCGTCCGGGACGAGGGCCGCTCCGCCGCCTTCCGCCCGCCCGGTGTGCGCACGCCCGCCGGACCGCCCGCGCCCCGGGCCTCCGGCGCGCGGCCGGCCGTCGGCGGGCCGCCCGTGCTCCCACTCCGCCCGGGAGTTCGCGGGGTCGCGGAGGCCGCCGGGCCGTGAGGAGCCGGCCACCGCGTGCGGGAGGGAGCGGCCGCACCGGTCGAGCGGGGCCGAGCCGCGTCCGCCGTCCGGAGAACCGGGCCGGAGCGGCGGCGCCCCCTGGCGCTCCGGCCGTCCCGGCCGCAGCGGGCCCGGCGCGGTCCGGGGCCCGAAGAACCGGCGTCGGACACCGCGCCATGACGCGGGAAAGACAGCCGAACGCGCCATAGGCCTGAAGGAGCACCACACCCGCCCAGGTTGAAGAACAAGCTCAGAGGCCGTCGGGTGTCCGGCCGACCGCCCGGTGGGGCCGCCCCGCGCTTCCCCGCCCGCCCCCGGTGCGGTAGGCCGCCCGCCGCGGCCCGCCCCCGCGAAACCTCCCCGCGGCGGCCGCGGCGGCACCGGGCCCCGGCCCGCGCCCGGACACCCCGGGCGACCGCTCGCGCACCCGGGCCTCTCAGGGCTCCAGGACCTCGCGGACGCCGCGGGCGATCTCCAGGTCCTCCCGGGCGGTGATGACCAGGGTGCGCACCCTGGCCCCGGGGGCGGTGACGTCGGCGTCGCCCTGCGCCGCCTCGTTGGCCGCGGTGTCCAGGGCCACGCCGAGGAAGCCCAGGCCGTCGGCGGCGCCGGAGCGGACCCGCGGCTGGTGCTCGCCGACGCCGGCGGTGAACACCAGGGTGTCCAGGCCGTTCAGCGCGGCCGCCATGGAGGCGATCCTGGCGCGCAGCCGGTGCAGGTAGACGTCGAGGCCGAGCCGGGCCCGCGGGTCGCCGGCGTCGACCTGGTCCATCACGTGGCGCATGTCGGAGTCGCCGGTCAGGCCGGCCAGGCCGCCGCCGCGGTCCAGGCCCTCGGAGACCTCCTCCGGGGTGAGCCCGGCGTGCTGGATCAGCCAGAGCAGCATGCCCGGGTCGGTGTCGCCGCTGCGGGTGGCCATGACCAGGCCCTCGGTCGGGGTGAAGCCCATCGTGGTGTCGATGCTGACGCCGTCGTGCACGGCGGCCAGCGACGCGCCCGCGCCGAGGTGGGCCACGACCAGGCGGCCCGCCGAGCGGCCCAGCATCTCCGCGCTGCGCCGGGCGGAGTAGGAGTGCGACAGGCCGTGGAAGCCGTACCGGCGCACCCCGAGCCGCTCCCGCCACTCCCGGGGGACCGCGTAAGCGGTGGCGGCCTCGGGCAGCGTCGCGTGGAACGCGGTGTCGAACCCGGCGACCTGCGGGAGGTCCGGCAGCGTCTTGCGGGCGGCCTCGATGCCGGCCAGGGACTTGGGCAGGTGCAGCGGGGCGAGGACCGCGAGCTCCCGCAGGCGCGCCACCACCCGGTCGTCCAGCAGCACCGGGGCCCGGTGGTCGGGGCCGCCGTGCACCACCCGGTGCCCCACCGCGTCGACCCGGGGCAGGTCCGCCAGGGCCCGCTCCATCTGCTCCGCGGTGACCGCGCCGCCCTGCAGCTCGATGGTGTGCCGCCCGAGCGGCTCGTCCCCGGGGCCGAGGACCGATAGTTTCACGCTGCTCGATCCGGTGTTGACGATCAGCACCTGCATGCGCCGCCCGCCTCTCCTCCGCGCGCGCCGTTGCGCGCTCCGCTGAGCCGTTCTCCGCAATGTCCCCCGCGCCCGGTGCCCGGGTCAAGGAGGGGCGCGGGCGCCGCACCGCCCGCCCCCGCCCCCGGCCTCAGGAGGTCCAGGTCCAGTCCCGGATCTCCGGAGCGTCGTCGCCGTACTCGCGGGTGTGCGCCCGGCAGCGCAGCCGGGCGTCGTGCATCCGCTGGCTGAGGTGCGCCGCCTTGACCGCCAGCCCCGGCACCCGGTCGATCACGTCCATCACCAGGTGGAACCGGTCCAGGTCGTTGAGCATCACCATGTCGAACGGCGTGGTGGTGGTGCCCTCCTCCTTGTAGCCGCGGACGTGCAGGTTGTCGTGGCCGTTGCGGCGGTAGGTGAGGCGGTGGATCAGCCAGGGGTAGCCGTGGAAGGCGAAGATGACCGGCTTGTCGGTGGTGAACAGCGCGTCGTAGGAGCGGTCGGTGAGCCCGTGCGGGTGCTCCTCGGCCGGCTGCAGCCGCATCAGGTCGACCACGTTGACCACCCGCACCCGCAGCTCCGGCAGGTGGGTGCGGAGCAGGTCGGCGGCGGCCAGCGTCTCCAGCGTCGGCACGTCCCCGGCGCAGGCCAGCACGACGTCGGGGTCGGCGCCGCCGTCGGTGCTGGCCCACTCCCAGATGCCCAGGCCCCGGGTGCAGTGCGCGATGGCCTGGTCCATGGTGAGGTAGCCCAGTGCGGGCTGCTTGCCGGCGATGACCACGTTGACCGTGTCGCGCATCCGCAGGCAGTGGTCGGCGGTGGAGAGCAGGGTGTTGGCGTCCGGCGGCAGGTAGACCCGGACGATCTCCGGCTTCTTGTTCACCACGTGGTCGATGAAGCCGGGGTCCTGGTGGCTGAAGCCGTTGTGGTCCTGGCGCCACACGTGCGAGCTGAGCAGGTAGTTGAGCGAGGCGATCGGGCGCCGCCACGGGATGCCCCGGGTGACCTTGAGCCACTTGGCGTGCTGGTTGAGCATGGCGTCCACGATGTGGATGAACGCCTCGTAGCTGTTGAACAGCCCGTGCCGGCCGGTGAGCAGGTAGCCCTCCAGCCACCCCTGGCACAGGTGCTCGCTGAGCACCTCCATCACCCGGCCGCCGGGCGCCAGCGACTCGTCGGTGGGCAGCAGCGGCAGGTCCCAGGCGCGGTCGGTGGCCTCGAACACCGCGTTGAGCCGGTTGGAGGCGGTCTCGTCCGGGCCGAAGATGCGGAAGTCGTCCGGGTTGGCCCGGATCACGTCGCGCAGGTAGCCGCCGAGCACCCGGGTGGCCTCGTGGTGGTCCGCGCCGGGGCGCGGCACCTCGACCGCGTAGCCGCGGAAGTCGGGCAGGGTGAGGTCCTTGAGCAGCAGCCCGCCGTTGGCGACCGGGTTGGCGCTGATCCGGCGGTCCCCCTCCGGGACGACCAGCCCGGTGGTCTCCGGCAGCGGGGCGCCGTCCGGGGCGAACAGCTCCTCCGGCCGGTAGGAGCGCATCCACCGCTCCAGCTGGGCGAGGTGCCCGGGCTCGGTGCGCACCTGGGCCAGCGGCACCTGGTGGGAGCGCCAGGTGCCCTCCACCGGGAGCCCGTCCACCTCACCGGGGCCGGTCCAGCCCTTGGGGGTGCGCAGCACGATCATCGGCCAGCGCAGGCCGCCGCGGTCGGCGCCGTCCCGCGCCCGGCGCTGGATCTCGGCGATGCCGTCCAGGGCCCGGTCCAGCACCTGGGCCATCTCCCGGTGCAGCACGGCGGGGTCGTCGCCGGAGACGAAGACCGGCTCGTGCCCGTGGCCCTCCATCAGCGCGGCCAGTTCGCGCTCCGGCATCCGGGCGAGCACCGTGGGGTTGGCGATCTTGTAGCCGTTGAGGTGCAGGATCGGCAGCACGGCGCCGTCCGCGGCCGGGTCGATGAACCGGTTGGCGGCCCAGCTTCCCGCCAGCGGGCCGGTCTCGGCCTCGCCGTCGCCGACCACCGCCGCCACCACCAGGTCGGGGTTGTCGAAGGCGGCCCCGTAGGCGTGCGACAGCGCGTACCCCAGCTCGCCGCCCTCGTGGATCGAGCCGGGGATCTCCGGCGCGTAGTGGCTGGGCACCCCGCCGGGGAAGGAGAACTGGCGGAAGAGCCGGCGCATCCCCTCGGCGTCCCGGGTGACCTCGGGGTGGATATCGGTGTAGGTCCCGTCCAGCCAGGCGGTGGCCACCCCGGACGGGCCGCCGTGCCCGGGGCCCATGATCCAGATCATGTCCGTGCCGCGCCGCCGCACCTGCCGCTGGAGGTGGGCGTAGACGAAGTTGAGCCCCGGCGTGGTCCCCCAGTGCCCGAGCAGCCGGGGCTTGATGTGCTCGGGGGCGAGCGGTTCGCGGAGCAGCGGGTTGTCCAGCAGGTAGATCTGCCCGACCGAAAGGTAGTTGGCGGCCCGCCAGTAGAGGTCGACCGCGCGGAGCTCCTCCTCGGTCGGGGTCCCCCGGGGCCCGGTCTCGGTCGTCGTCATTCCTGTCCCCCTCGATCTGCGTCGGCAGCGGAGGTTCTCCTACCCGGCGGGCCGTCCGGGTATGGGCGGAGGGAGGTCACCGGATGCCCATCCGTCCGTCCCGATTCCCCCATCCCGCGCCCCGCCGGACGCGGCCGGGACGCGACGCTCTGCGGGGCGGGTAGGTTGGCCCGCGATGAATAACGATTCCGAAGACGGCGACCGGACCGAGACGAGCGGCGGCGAGGGGGCGGACGGCCGAGGCGGGCCCGCAGCCGCCGCACCGGACGCCCCGGACCGGGCCCGCGATGAGCGCCCGGCCGAGGAGGGCGGGGCCGGGGAGGCCGCGGAGGACGGCGTCCTCCCCGAGGACGGCGACGCCGGTGCGGAGGAGCCCGACGAGGCGCCGGCCGGGCCGGCCGGCGCACTGTCCACCGAGACGTTCGGCATCGCCGGCCTGCTCGCCCTGCTCGGCTCCCTGGTCGGCACCCGGGTGGTGGACCTGCTGGCGAGCACCACCGCCGCCTCCCAGGAGGGCGCGCTGAAGGCCGTCGCCCTCGGCGACGGCGTCTTCGCCCTGGTCGCGGTGGCGCTGTCCGCGGCCGGCCTCACCGCGGCCGGCCCGGCCACCCGGCCCTGGGCCCGCTGGCTGTCCACCGCGGTCCTGCTGGTCGGCGTCCTGCTGGTCGCCGCCGCGGCCGCGGCCTACCTGACGGTCCCGCCGCCGGCCCCGCCGCAGCCGATGATCCCGGGCATGTGACCGGCTCCGCCCCGCCCCGGGCCGCCGGGGCGGGGCGGCCCGCCGGCGACCGGCCGGTCAGTCCGTGCCGAGCTCGCGGCGGAGGATCTCCGCCCAGCGGGCGACGATCCGGCGGCGGCGCGGCTCGTCGTCGGTGAGCAGGCCGGCCAGGCCCAGGCCGCGGGCGAGGTCGAGGGTGGCCTGCACGGTCTCCCGTACCCCCGGGGCCGACTCGTCGGCCCCGAGCAGCTCGACGGCGGCGCGGTGCGCGGTCCGTCCGACGTGGTCCTCCAGCGGGATGATGTGGGAGCGCAGCCGCGGGTCGCTGGCGGCCGCCGCCCAGAGCTGCACCGCCCCGGCGAACACCGGGCCGCTGTAGGCGTCCACCATCATCTCCACCACGGCGGTGGTGCGGTCGGCGCCGGCGGGCAGGTCGCCGGCCCGGCGGCGCAGTTCGGCCATCCGGGTGTCGCTCATGTGCCGCAGCGCGGCGGTGAACAGGTCCTCCCGGGTGGGGAAGTGGTGCTGGGCGGCGCCGCGGGAGACGCCCGCACGCTCCGCGACGGCGGCCACCGTGCTGCCCGCCACGCCGCGCTCGGCGAGGCAGGCCGCGGCCGCCTCCAGCAGCCGGCGCCGGGTCGCCCGGCTCCGCTCCTGTCTCGGCTCGTGCGGCCGCGGCCCCTGGTCGTGCCCGGTGTCCACCTCGGCCCCTTCCCCCGCTCGCATCGCCGACAACCTATCCGGTCCCGGCACCGGCGAACGCCCGCCCCGCTGCACCCCGCCCGGAGGGCGCATTGCCCGCTCCTCTTCGCGAAGGGCCCGGACGGCCCGCCGGCGGGGGACCGCCCCGTCCCGCCCCGGGGGCTCGCACCGCTCCGCGGCACCGGCACCCGCACGCAGGGGCGAAAGCAGGCGCCGCCGGGCACCCCGCCCTCCCTCACCGGCCGCCCGGGGACGCGCCGGGGCTCCTCTCTCTCCTCGTGGAAAGGCCGGGCGAGCGCACCGGCGGGACGGCCCCGGGGCGCTCCTGCCGGCCGCTCCCGTCCGCGTCGCCTCGGTGGTCCTGCCCTTCCCGGGGGTGCTCCCGGCGGCTGCGGGGAGCGCCTCCGGGGAAGGCCTCCGGAGGCGGCGGCCCCCGGCTCCCGGCAGGCCTAGTAGGACTTGGGCAGGCCGAGGGAGTGCTGGGCGACGTAGTTGAGCACCATCTCCCTGCTGACCGGGGCGATCCTGCCCAGCCGGGAGGAGGCGATCGCCGCGCCGAGGCCGTACTCGGAGGCCAGGCCGTTGCCGCCGAGGGTCTGCACGGCCTGGTCGACGGCGCGCGCCGCCGCCTCGCCCGCCGCGTACTTGGCCATGTTGGCGGCCTCTCCGGCGCCGGCGTCGTCGCCCGCGTCGTAGAGCGCGGCGGCCTTCTGCGTCATCAGCCGGGCCAGCTCCACCTCCACCTTGATCTGCGCCAGCGGGTGGGCCAGGCCCTGGTGTGCGCCGATCGGGCGGCCCCACACCTCGCGCTGCCCGGCGTAGCCGACCGCGGTGTCCAGGGCGTGCCGGGCCGACCCCAGGGCCAGCGACGCCGCCATGATCCGCTCCGGGTTGAGCCCGGCGAACAGCTGCAGCAGGCCGCTGTCCGGGTCGCCGACCAGGGCGTCGGCGGGCAGTCGGACGTCGTCCATGAACAGCCCGAACTGGTGGTCCGGGCTGACCAGGTCCATCTCGATGGGGCGCGCCTCGAAACCGGGGGCGTCGGTGGGGACGGTGAACAGCGCGGGCTTGAGCCGGCCGGTGGCGGCGTCCTCGGTGCGGCCGACGACGAGCACGGCGTCGGCGACGTCCACCCCGGAGATGAAGGTCTTGCGGCCGGTGAGCAGCCAGTCCCCGCCGTCCCGGCGGGCCGTGGTGGTGATGTTGTGCGCGTTGGAGCCGGCGTCCGGCTCGGTGATGGCGAACGCGAGGATGCTCTCCCCGGAGGCGATGCCGGGCAGCCAGCGCCGCTGCTGGGCTCCGGTGCCGAACCGGGCGAGCACCGTCCCGCAGATCGCCGGGGAGACCACCATCATCAGCGTGGGGCAGCCGCCGGCGCTCAGCTCCTCCAGCACGGCGGCCAGGTCGCCGATGCCGCCGCCTCCGCCGCCGTGCTCCTCGGGGATGTTCACCCCGAGGTAGCCGAGCTTGCCGGCCTCGGTCCACAGCTCGCTGAGGTAGGCGCCGGCCTTGGCCTTCTCCCGGTAGTAGCGCGGACCGTAGCCGGCGGTGAAGGCGGCCACCGCCTCGCGCAGCGCCGTCCGCTCGCCGGGTTCGGTGAATCTCATCTGGGACCTCCGAGGTGTCGAGGGGCCGAGGCCCGGGGAAGGGCGCGGACGCGCCCGGGAAGCGCACCGCCCGGCGGCCGGGGGCGCGTACCGGTCCGGCCTGCACCGGACCGCGCGGAGCGGCCGCCCCGGCGGCCGGCCCCGCCCGCGTTCTCCTCCGGGGCGCGGCGGCGGGCCCGGCGCCGCCTCCGGAGCGGCGGGCCGCCCGGGCGGACCGGCGCGGACGGCACCGCGGGCAGCACCGGAGCGGCCGCGGGCCCGGGGCGCTCCGCCGGGCGGGGCGGGCGGGAAGGGGCCGGCACCGGAGCCGCTCCGAAGGCGGTGGCACGGCCGCGCCGGGGGCCGGCGGCCCCGTGGCCGGGTCCGGCGGCGACGGCCGGAGCGGAAGGGCGGCCGCCGGCGGGCGGTTCCGCCGGGAGCCCGCCCTCTCCGGGCCGCGTCCGGGCGGAGGTCACCTCCGCTCCCCGTCCGGGGCGGGGGCGCCGCCTTCGGCGGGGGCGACCACGGCGAGGACGTCGCCGGTGTCGACCCGGGCGCCGGCGGCGGGCAGGCCGGTGACGGTGCCGGCGGCCGGGGCGGTGATCCGGTGCTCCATCTTCATCGCCTCCAGCCAGAGCAGCGGCCGGCCCGCCTCCACCCGCTCGCCCTCGGCGGCGGCGACCCGGACCACGGTGCCCGGCATCGGCGCGAGCAGGATGCCCGGCGGGACGTCGCCGGCGCCGTCCGGGAACCGGCTCAGCGGGGTCAGGGCCACCGGGCCCAGGTCCGAGTCGACGTGCACCTCTCCCCCGGGCAGCCGGTGCACCTCGAAGGTCCGGAGCACCCCGTCGGCGGAGAGCCGCACCTCGTCGGAGGCGGCCCGGTGCACCCGGACGTCCCCGTCCCCGGTGGGCAGCGGGACCGGGCCGGTGCGGCCCGCGGTGTAGCCGGCCTCCACCTCCTCTCCCGCGCCGGTCCGGTACCGGCGGACGTGCGGTGCGGAGGGGAGGTTGCGCCAGCCCGCGGGGAGGCCGCCGAGGACCGGCGCGGCGGCGCGGTTCGCCTCGGCGGCGGCCAGGGCGGCGGCGAGCGCGGACAGCCGGACCGCCCTCCCGTCGGCCAGCGGCCGGCCCAGTTCGGCGGCGCCGTGCAGGTCCAGGAACCGGGTGTGCACCTCGCCGGCGGCGAACGCCGGGTGGCGCAGCACCCGGACCAGCAGGTCGCGGTTGGTGCCGACGCCGTGCAGCCGGGCTCCGGCCAGGGCCGCGGAGAGCCGGCGCAGCGCGTCGGCGCGGCTGCTCCCCCAGGCGATGACCTTGGCGACCATCGGGTCGAAGTCGGTGCCGACCTCGGTGCCGTCCTCGACGCCGGCGTCCACCCGGACGCCGTACCGGTCCGGCGGGGCGAACGCGGTCCGCGCGGCCGGGACGGCGAACCGCGCCATGGTGCCGGTCTGCGGGCGCCAGTCGGCCAGCGGGTCCTCGGTGCAGATCCGGGCCTCCACCGCGTGCCCGCGCGGCTCCGGCGGGCCGCCGGCCGGCAGCGGCTCGCCCTCGGCGATGCGCAGCTGCCACTCCACCAGGTCCAGGCCGGTGACGCACTCGGTGACCGGGTGCTCCACCTGGAGCCGGGTGTTCATCTCCAGGAACGAGACGGAGCCGTCCTCGGCGACGAGGAACTCGGCGGTGCCCGCGCCGGTGTAGCCGATGGCGGCGGCCATCCGGCGCGCCGCCTCGTGCAGCCGCTCGCGCAGCCCGGCGGGGAGCCCCGGGGCGGGGGCCTCCTCGATGAGCTTCTGGTGGCGGCGCTGCACCGAGCAGTCGCGGTCGCCGACGGCCCACACGGTGCCGTGCGCGTCGGCGAGGAGCTGCACCTCGACGTGGCGGCCGCGCTCCACGTACCGCTCGCAGAAGACCGCCGGGTCGCCGAAGGCCGCGGCGGCCTCGGCGCGGGCCGCCTCCGCCTCGGCCGGCAGGTCGGCGAGGTCGCGGACGATGCGCATGCCGCGCCCGCCGCCGCCGGCCGACGCCTTGATCAGCACCGGCAGGTCGGCCTCGGCGGCCTCCTCGGGCGGCACCGAGCGGAACACCGGGACGCCGGCCCGGGCGGCGAGCTCCTTGGCGGCGATCTTGGCGCCCATCGCCTCGATCGCCTCCGGCGGGGGGCCGACCCAGGTCAGCCCGGCCTCGACCACGGCGCGGGCGAACGCGGCGCTCTCCGAGAGGAACCCGTACCCGGGGTGCACGGCGTCGGCGCCGGCCCGCTCGGCGGCGGCGACCAGCAGGTCGGCGCGGAGGTAGGTGTCGGCGGGGGCGGTGCCGGGCAGCCGGACCGCGGCGTCGGCCTCGCGGACGTGCGGCGCGTCGGCGTCGCCGTCGGAGTGGACCGCGACGCTGCGCACGCCCAGGGCGCGGCAGGCCGCGATGGTGCGGCGGGCGATCTCGCCGCGGTTGGCGACGAGCAGCGTGGTGATCATCGCGGACCTCCGGGGTGGGGGGCGGGGGCGTGGTTCGCCGGGACCCGGCCCGCGGCGGTGCCCGGGGGCGCGGAGTACCGCGGTCCGGGGCGGCCGGGTCCGAACCACTCGGGCGCCGTGCGGTCCCCTGCGGGGGCGGACGGAGCGCGCGCGGGCGAGGGCGGCCGGGCTTCCGTCCCTCCCGCCGCGCGAGGCCGGCGGGCGACCGCCTCGGCGGCGGTGCCGTTCCGCGCGCGGTGCCCCATGCCGGGCTGCGGGGACGGAGCGGGGTCGGGGGTGGTCTGCACGGCTCGCCCCTTCACATCCGGAAGACGCCGAAGCCGTCGGCGCCGCGCACCGGGGCGTTGTGCACCGCGGACAGGCAGAGCCCGAGCACGGTGCGGGTGTCGCGGGGGTCGATGACGCCGTCGTCGTAGACCCGTCCGGAGAGGAAGAGCGGGAGCGACTCGGCCTCGATCCGGTGCTCCACCATCTCCCGCATGGCGGCGTCCCGGTCCTCGTCGTAGGGGCGGCCCTTGGCCTCGGCGGAGGCGCGGGCGACGATGGACAGCACCCCGGCCAGCTGCTTGGGCCCCATCACCGCGGACTTGGCGCTGGGCCAGGCGAACAGGAAGCGGGGGTCGTAGGCCCTGCCGCACATCCCGTAGTGCCCGGCGCCGTAGGAGGCGCCGATGAGCAGCGACAGGTGCGGCACGGTGCTGTTGGAGACGGCGTTGATCATCATCGCGCCGTGCTTGATGATGCCGCCCTGCTCGTACTCCCTGCCGACCATGTAGCCGGTGGTGTTGTGCAGGAACAGCAGCGGGGTGCGGGACCGGTTGGCCAGCTGGATGAACTGGGCGGCCTTCTGCGACTCGGCGCTGAACAGCACCCCCTGGGCGTTGGCCAGGATCCCCACCGGGTAGCCGTGCAGCCGCGCCCACCCGGTGGCCAGGCTGGTGCCGTAGGCCGGTTTGAACTCGTCGAAGTCGGAGCCGTCCGCGATGCGCGCGATCACCTCGCGCGGGTCGAACGGGACCTTGAGGTCGTCCGGGACGATCCCGGCGAGCTCCTCGGGGTCGCAGAGCGGGGGTTCGGCCGGGGCCGGGGCGGGGCCGGCCTTGCGGTGGTTGAGCCGGGCCACGATGCGGCGGCCGATGCGCAGCGCGTCGTACTCGTCGGCGGCCAGGTGGTCGGCGAGGCCGGAGGTGCGGGCGTGCATCTCCGCGCCGCCGAGCGACTCGTCGTCGCTCTCCTCCCCGGTGGCCATCCGGACCAGCGGCGGCCCGCCGAGGAACACCTTGGAGCGCTCCTTGACCATCACCACGTGGTCGCTCATCCCGGGCACGTAGGCGCCGCCCGCGGTGGAGTTGCCGAAGACCAGGGCGATGGTGGGGATGCCGGCCGCGGAGAACCGGGTGAGGTCGCGGAAGAGCCGGCCGCCGGGGATGAAGATCTCGCTCTGGCTGGGCAGGTCGGCTCCGCCGGACTCGACCAGGTTGATCAGCGGCATCCGGTTCTGCTCGGCGATCTCCATCGCCCGCATGGTCTTCCGGCCGGTCCAGGGGTTGCTGGCGCCGCCGCGCACCGTGGGGTCGTTGGCGATGATCACGCACTCGGTGCCCTCGACCGCGCCGACGCCGGTGACCACGCTGGCGCCCACCGGGAAGTCGCTGCCCCACGCGGCCAGCGGGGAGAGCTCCAGGAACGGCGCGTCCGGGTCGAGCAGCAGCTCGATCCGCTCCCGGGCGAGCAGCTTGCCGCGGCCGCGGTGCCGCTCGACGTACTTCTCGCCGCCGCCGGCCAGCGCCTTGGCGTGCTCGGCGTCGATCTCGGCGAGCTTGCCGAGCATCGCCTCGCGCGCCCGCGCGTAGCCGGGGGAGGCGGTGTCCAGGCGGGATCGGAGTACGGTCATGGCAGCAGCGCCTCCGGGACGTCCAGGTGCCGGCCGCGCAGCCATTCGCCGAGCGCCTTGGCCTGCGGGTCGGATCGGGTGTTGCCGCCGGCGCCGTCGCCGAGCAGCCCCTCGACGACGAAGTCGGCGGCGCGCAGGTGCGGGAAGAGGTGCCGGGTGACCGGCAGCGGGGCGGCCTCGGGGATCAGCCGCTTGAACTCCTCCACGGTGAGGGCGTGCGCGAGCCAGCTCCAGGCGGCGTCGTCGCGCACCCACACCCCGACGTTGGCGTCGGAGCCCTTGTCCCCGCTGCGCGCGCCGGCGACCAGGCCGAGCGGGGCCCGGCGCACCGGGCCGGCCGGGGGCGGCGGCGGGAGCGGCGGCTCAGGCACCGGGGCGGGCTCGCGGGCGGCGGGGGCGGGCGCGATGCCGACCCGCTCGCCGCCGGGGAGCACCGCGGTGTGCGGCACCCGGCCGGCGGGGACCCGTCCGGCGGTGAACGCGACCCCGTCGGGGCGGGCGTCACCGGGCGGGGCGGTGGCGTGGAACCCGGGGACGCTGGAGAGCGCGAGCTCCACGCAGGCGGCGCTGAACGCCCGGCCGACCTTGCTCCGGTCCGGGTCGGAGGCGGTGATGCGGAGCAGCGCGGAGGCCCCGTCCTGGGTGGGCGCGTCGGGATCGGCGGCCTCCGCGCCGACCAGCCGGAAACTCAGCCGGGCGGGCTCGCGGCCGCGCAGCGCGGCGCGGAGCTGCCGCTCCGCCAGCTCCGCCTTGGCCTCGATGTCCAGCCCGGTGAGGACCAGCTCCATGCCGTTGCGGAAGCCGCCGATCCGGTTCATGCCGACCTTGAGGTCGGGGGGCGGCGCCTCGCCGCGCACCCCGTGCAGCCGGACCCGGTCCGGGCCCTCCTCGGTGAGCCGGGCGGTGTCCAGCCGGACGGTGGCGTCGGGGTTGGGGTAGCGGGCCCCGGTGATCTCGTAGACGAGCTGGGCGGTGACGGTGCCGGCGGTGACCGCGCCGCCGGTGCCGGGGTGCTTGGTGATCACCGCCGACCCGTCGGCGTGTACTTCGGCGATGGGGAAGCCGGGCCGGGTGAGGTCGCGCCCCTGCTCCTGCAGCTCGGTGAAGAACGCGTAGTTGCCGCCGGTGGCCTGGGCTCCGCATTCGATGACGTGGCCGGCAGCGACCGCCCCGGCGATCGCGTCGAAGTCGTCCGGGGCCCAGCCGAAGTGCGCGGCGGCCGGGCCGACCACCAGCGAGGCGTCGGTGACCCGGCCGGTCACCACGATGTCGGCGCCGGCCCGCAGGCAGGCGGCGATACCGAAGCCGCCCAGGTAGGCGTTGGCGGTGAGCGGCGCGCCCAGCCCCAGCTCGGCGGCGCGGGGCAGCAGGTCGTCCCCTTCGACGTGGGCGATCCGCAGCTCGACGCCGGCCCGCTCGGCGAGGGCGCGCAGCGCGTCGGCGAGCCCGGCCGGGTTGAGCCCGCCGGCGTTGGCGACGACCTTGACGCCGCGCTCGGCCACCGCGCCGAGCACGCCCTCCATCTGCCGCAGGAAGGTCCGCGCGTATCCGCGGGAGGGGTCCTTGAGCCGGTCCCGGCCGAGGATGAGCATGGTCAGTTCGGCCAGGTAGTCGCCGGTGAGCACGTCCAGCGGGCCGCCGTCCAGCATCTCGGCGACCGCCTCCGAGCGGTCTCCGTAGAACCCGGAAGCGTTGCCGATCCGCAGCGGTGTGACCCCGGTCTCCGTCATGCGCACGAGCGTGCCACGCCCCCGGAGGAAAAACAAGCGCGGATGATTGTTTTTCTGCTGGGGTGTCCGGGGCGGCCCCGACGGCGGTGCGCGGGGCTCTCCGGGAAAAGGACGGCACCGCCCGCCGCCCGCCCCCTAGGGTCGGGGCATGGAACGGGCGCTGCTCATCATCGACATGCACGAGTTCCTGGTCGAAGGGCTGTGGCAGGGGGCGGAGACGGCCCGGCGGATCGGCGGGATCGCCGACCGGGCGCGCCGTCGGGGCGTCCCGGTGCTGGTGCTGCACCAGGTGGACGACGACCCGGGCGGCCTGTTCGCCCCGGAGCGGCAGGGGCGCGGGGTCAGCCCGCTGATCGGGGTGCGCGGCGGCGACCGGGTGGTCCCCAAGTGGGCGACCGACTCCTTCTACCGGACCGGGCTGGCCGAGGTCCTGCGCGACCTGGGCGCCGACACCCTGGTGGTCACCGGCGCCGCCACCGACTACTGCGTGGACGCCACCGTGCGCTCCGCCGCGAGCCACGGCTTCGACGTCGACCTGGTGGCCGATGGCCACGCCCCGATGTCGGTGGGCGACCCGGAGGCCGGCCTCACCCCCGAGCAGGTGGTCGCGCACCACAACGCGGTGCTCAGCCGGGCGATCCACCCCGGCGGGAAGGTCCGCCTGGTCAAGGCGGCCGAGCTCTTCCCCCGCGAGGGTTGACAGCCCAGTCGGTCGAGCACAGCACCCCACGGAGTGAAGGTTCAAGCGGGCGGCGACGGCAGGAGGGGCACCGGCCACCCGGGCGTCGGGCCCCACGGAGCAAAGGTCCAAGCCGGCAGCGAAGGCAGGGAGGGGCACCGGCCGGTCGATCAGGCGCGGCGCCCCACGGAGCGAAGGTTCATGCCGGCAGCGACGGCAGAGGTGGGGCGGGGTGCAGGTGTCGCCCGAGCGCGGCGTCTCGCGGGGTGAGGGTTCAAGCGGGCGGCGAAGGCGAGAGGGCGTGCCAGCTGGTCGGTCGGGTGCGGCGCCCCACAGGGCGAGGGTTCATGCCGGCAGCGACGGCAGCAGCGAGGGGACCGGCCGGTCGGTCGGGCGCGGCGCCCCACGGAGCGAAGGTCAAGACGGGCGGCGACGGCAGCGGTAGGGGCGGGGCCGGGCGTCTCACCCGGGCGCGGCGCCTCACGGGGTGAGGGGTCAAGCAGGCGGCGAAGGCGGGAGGGGCCGGGTGCCGCGTTCACCGGCCCGGCCCGCGCCCACCAGGGTGGCTTTATCCCTTAAGCCGGGTTTGCGGCGGGGCTCGGGCGGGGCGGGGGGTGCCCTGCGCACCTCCGCAGCACCCCGATTACATCTACCAGCGAGTAGTAAGCCCTGAGACCCCCATTGCCCCCTCGCCGATCACCCAGAGTGGCCAAGCAGGGCCTCCCAGGAGAATAAAAGCGACATCTCGCCCCCGTGTTGCCCCTGCCCGGGTTCCGGCCCCCTGCTTCCCGGCTTTGCGGGCGGCTCGAACCCCGATCACCGGCCCGGTCAGCCCCGTTCGAGCTGCCAGGGGGCCGGATCCGGGCCGGGATGCGCGCTCAGGAATCACCGGGGTGCTCTCGCGGTGTGCAGGGCGCCCCTCCCTGCCATCACCCTGCGTATTCATGCAGGTCAGGGGGGTGTGGCAGTTTCAAGGAAGGCCGGCCCCGGCGCCGGGGCGACGCGGGCACGGCGAACCCGCCCTCTCCGCCCCCGACCATTCCCGCCCTGCTCTGCCGCGCCCGACCGGCCGGCCGGTCCCCTCGCTGCCGCCGTCGCCGCCCGCTTGAACCCTCACTCCGCGAGACGCCGCGCTCGGGCGACACCTGCACCCCGCCCCACCTCTGCCGTCGCTGCCGGCATGAACCCTCGCCCTGTGGGGCGCCGCACCCGACCGACCAGCTGGCACGCCCTCTCGCCTTCGCCGCCCGCTTGAACTCCGGCCCCGCGAGGCGCCGCGCCCGGCTCGGATGCCCGACTGCGCCCCTTCCTTCGCCGTCGCCGCCGGTCTGAACCTTCGCTCCGTGGGGCGCCGCGCCTGATCGACCGGCCGGTGCCCCTCTCTGCCTTCGCTGTTGGCTTGGACCTTTGCTCCGTGGGGCCCGACGCCCGGGTGACCGCCTGCGCCCCCTGATCCCTGGAGAGGCGGGCCGTCTTTCTTCAGTCCGGTGGGTCAGCCGAGGCGTTCGATGATCAAGGGGAGCGGTTCGGTGCCCGGGGCGGGCGGGGCGTCCTCGGGGGTGATCCGGGCGGCGCCGGCGAGTGCCTCGGCCGCGGGCTCGAAGCGGTCCGGGTCGTCGGCGCACAGGGTGAGCAGCGGCCGGCCGGCGCGGACCCGGTCGCCGGGTTTCGCGTGCAGCACGACACCCGCTCCCGCCGAGACCGGGTCCTCCTTGCGGACCCGGCCGGCGCCGAGGCGGCGGGCGGCGATGCCGACCGCGTAGGCGTCCAGGCCGGTCAGCACCCCCGTGGCGGGGGCGGGCACCTCGCGCCGCTCGGCGGCCTGCGGCAGCGGGGCGTCCGGGTCGCCGCCCTGCGCGGCGACCATCGCCCGCCAGGCGTCCATCGCGCTGCCGTCGCGCAGCGCGTCCGCCGGGTCCTTGGCGCCGGGCATGCCCGCGGCCGCCAGCATCTCCCGGCCCAGCTCCACCACCAGCCGGACCAGGTCCTCCGGGCCGCCGCCGGCCAGCACCTCCAGCGCCTCGGCGACCTCCAGGGCGTTGCCCACCGCCCGCCCCAGCGGGGCGTCCATCCCGGTGATCAGGGCCCGGGTGCGCACCCCGTGGTCGGCGCCGATGTCGACCATGGTGCGGGCCAGCCGGCGCGCGCTCGCGGTGTCCTTCATGAACGCGCCCGACCCGGCCTTCACGTCCAGCACCAGCGCGCCGGTCCCCTCCGCGAGCTTCTTCGACATGATCGAGGCGGCGATGAGCGGGACCGACTCGACGGTCCCGGTGACGTCGCGCAGCGCGTACAGCCGCCGGTCGGCCGGGGCCAGGCCGGGCCCGGCGGCGCAGATCGCGCCGCCCACCTCGCGCAGTCGGCGGAGGAGCTCGCCGGGGGCCAGCTCGGCGCGCCAGCCGGGGATCGACTCCAGTTTGTCCAGGGTGCCGCCGGTGTGGCCGAGCCCCCGCCCGGACAGCTGCGGGACGGCCGCCCCGCAGGCCACCACCGCCGGGGTGAGCGGGAGGGTGGTCTTGTCGCCGACACCGCCGGTGGAGTGCTTGTCCGTGGTGGGGCGGTCCAGCCCGGTGAGGTCGAGGCGGTCGCCGGAGCGGAGCATCGCCCCGGTCCAGCGGGCGACCTCGGCGCGGGTCATCCCGCGCCACACCACGGCCATGCAGAGCGCGGCCATCTGCTCGTCGGCGATCCCGCCGGACGGCCCTTCGGCGTAGCGCGCGATCAGCCAGTCGATCTGCTCGGGGGTGAGCTCGGCCCCGTCGCGCTTGGCCGTGATGATGTCGATGACGTCCACTCTGCCTCCGTGCCGGCCCGGCGCCCCGCCGGACCGCTGGTCGGTGCTCCGGCCGCACGCGGCGGCCCCGTGCTCGGGCCCCCGCCCGCCGCCCGCGGCTCCGCGCGGGGCCGCCGAGGGGGCGGGGCGGGGTCAGTCCTGCAGGTCCTGCGGGCCGAACGGCTGCGGCAGCAGCCGGGAGAGCGGCAGCACCCCCTCGGGGGTGTCCACCTCCAGGTCGGGCCCGCCGTGCTCGTAGAGGAGCTGGCGGCAGCGGCCGCACGGCATGAGCGGCGCGCCGTCGCCGCCGGTGCAGCTCAGCGCGGTGAGCCTGCCGCCGCCCTGGGCGTGCAGGGCCGAGACGAGACCGCACTCCGCGCACAGCGTCAGCCCGTAGGAGGCGTTCTCCACGTTGCAGCCGACCACCGTGCGCCCGTCCGCGGTGAGCGCCGCCGCGCCGACCCTGAACCCCGAGTAGGGGGCGTAGGCGCGCTGCGCGGCGGCGTGCGCCGCGGCGCGCAGCGCCGCCCAGTCCGCGCCCGGTCCTCCCTCGCTCATCCGCTCTTCCTCCGCCACTGCCGTCCGATCGCGGCCGGGGGCCGCAACCGCTGCGAGGCCAGCGCCAGCACCAGCAGGGTGGCGATGTAGGGGCTGGCGATGACCACCTGGCCGGGGACGGTGTCGGTCAGCGCGTACCAGGCGCCCAGCAGCACCGCCACCGCCAGCGAGGCGACCGCCGCGCCGATCCGCCGGCGCCGCCACTGCCAGACCGCGACCGCCGCCAGCGCCACCGCCATGAGCAGCAGCAGCGCGTGCACCGCCGGGCCCTGGCCGCGGACCTGGAGGGCGTCGGTGAAGCCGAACAGGCCGGCGCCCATCGCCAGGCCGCCCGGCCGCCAGTTGCCGAAGATCATCGCGGCCAGCCCGATGTAGCCGCGCCCGCCGGTCTGGCCCTCCTGGTAGACCGAGGAGGCCACCATGGCGAGGAACACCCCGCCCATGCCGGCCAGGCCGCCGGAGACCAGCAGCGCCGCGTACTTGTGCCGGTAGACGCCGACGCCCAGGGACTCGGCGGCGTCGGGGTTCTCCCCGCAGGAGCGGAGCCGCAGCCCGAACCGGGTGCGCCACAGGATCCAGTAGCTGGCCGGCAGGAGCAGCAGCGCGATCAGGGTGATCGCGGACATCCCGGTGGTCAGCCCGATCACCGCCCCGGCGAGGTCGGAGACGAGGAACCAGCCGGTCCGGTGGACCGGACCCAGCACCGACTCCACCAGCGGCAGCCCCACCCGGGGGAAGTCGGGCAGCGGCGGCGACTGGCCCGCGCCGCCGCCGGGGGCGTCCATGAAGTACAGCACTGACAGGTAGCGCATCGCACCGACGGACAGGATGTTGATCGCCACGCCGGAGACGATGTGGTCCACCCCGAAGGTGACCGTGGCGACGGCGTGGATCAGCCCGCCCGCCATGCCGCCGAGGATGCCGGCGGCCAGGCCGGCCCAGGGGTTCCCGGTGCTCCAGGCGGCGAACGCCCCGAACCAGGTGCCGAACACCATCATGCCTTCGAGGCCGATGTTGATGATGCCGGCCCGCTCGGCCCACAGGCCGCCCAGGGCGGCGAGCCCGATCGGCACCGCGTAGGCCAGCATGGTCTGCACGGTGCCCGCCGCGGTGAGCGCGTCCTGGCCGCTGAACAGCCGGACCGCGGAGAGCGCGGCGAACGCGGCCAGCGCCAGGCTCAGCAGCCGCCAGCGGCGGTGGGAGCGGGGCCGGGGCGGGGCCGCCTCGGGGACGGCGGCGGTCATCTCCTGGCTCACTGGGCCACCTCCGCCCGGCCGAGTTCCCGGCCGACCTGCTGCTGCTCGTAGCGGCGGCCCCACCGGTGCACGACCTCGTAGACCACGACCACGGTGAGCACCACCGTGGCCTGGGTGACCACCGCCATCTCCTTGGGGATCCCCTCGAAGTCGAGGATCTGCGCGGACTGGTCCAGGAAGCTCCAGAACAGCGCGGCCAGCGCGATGCCCACCGGGTGGTTCCGGCCGAGCAGGGCGATGGCGATCCCGGTGAAGCCGAGCCCCACCGGGAAGTCCAGCGCGTAGTAGTGCGAGTCGCCGAGCAGCTGCGGCATGCCGACCAGGCCGGCCACCATGCCGGAGATGACCATCGTGAGCAGCACCATCCGCTTCACGTCCACCCCGCTGGCCCGGGCGGCCTCCGGCGCCTGGCCGGTGGCGCGCAGGTCGAAGCCGAACCGGCTGCGGTTCAGCATCCACCAGTAGCCCGCGCCGACCGCGGCCGCCAGCAGCACCAGCCCGAACAGGTCCACCCGGGCGCCCATGAAGCCCATCGGGACGCCCGGCACCCAGCCGGACTCGGCGATCTGCGGGGTGCCGATGTTGTTGGTGCCGATCTCCACCGCGAGCCGGTCGGTGGTGAGCAGGTAGGCGGTGATCCCGGTGGCGATGGAGTTGAGCATGATCGTGGAGATCACCTCGGAGACGCCGCGCGCGACCTTGAGGTAGCCGGCCAGCCCGGCCCACATGCCGCCGACCGCGACGGCCACGGCGATGATCACCGCCTGGTGCAGCACCGGGGGGAGCGACACCGCGCCGCCGACCGCGGCGGCGAGCAGCGCGGCCAGCCGGTACTGGCCGTCCACCCCGATGTTGAACAGCTTCATCTTGAAGCCGATGGCCACCGCCACCGCGGACAGGTAGAGCGTGGAGCCGTTGTTGGCGATGGTGACGATGCTGTCCGGCTTGGTGCCGTGGTCCAGCATCGCGGCGAACGCGAACAGCGGGTCCACTCCGGTGGCCACCAGCACCAGCGCGGTGGCCAGCAGGGCGAGCAGCACCGCGACGACCACCGCGGACATCGCCAGCGCCAGCATCCGGCCCAGGGTGCGGTGGATCAGCGGGGCCGCCGCACCGCCTGCGGCGGCGCCGATGCCGTAGGCGGCCGGTTCGATCAGCCACAGGTCGGCGACGGCGGCGGTGACCAGGCCGGCCGCCGCGCCGAGCAGCGGTGCCAGCACCTCGGTCGCGGCGCGGATCAGCGGCGGTTCCGCGCCGCGCGCGGCCGGCGCGCCGCCGCCGGCCGGTGGCAGGTGCCCGAGCAGGTGGCCGGCGAGGACACCGGCGGCCAGGGCGGCCGGGGCGAGCAGGAACAGGTCCAGCAGCACGGCGGCGATCGCGGCGGCGGCCGCACCGGCCGCCGCGGCCAGGGCGAGCGCGGACGGCCGGGGGGCGCCGGAGCCGCCGGGGGCACCGGAGGCGTCCGCGGTGTCGAGGCGGCCGCCGGAGCCGCCGGGGGTGCCTGCCGCTTCCGGGCGGTCAGGGGTGTCGGGGGCGCCCGAGGCGGACGGGGAGCCGGTCATCGCGCGCCTCCGCCCTCGGCGCCGGAACCCGGTTCGGGGCCCTCATCACCTGGGTCGTCCGGGGAACCGGAGCCGGCCTCCGGCGGGCCGGGCTCGGCGTCCCCGCCGCCGCCCGGACCGGCCGCACGCCCCGCACCGCCCCGGCCGGTCGGGCGGCCCTGGTCGGCCGTATCCTCCGGGCCTTCCGGGCCCTCGCGGGCCTCCGTGTCGGCCGTAGCGGCCAAGCCGGCCGCACCGTCCCGCTCGGCGGCGCTCTCGGGGGCCGCCGTACCGGTCGTGCCGGTCCGGGCGCCCCGCTCCCCCGGGGCGTCCGGGGCGTTTCCGGGGTCCGGCCCGGCGGCGCCGGTCATCGCGGAGCCGAGCCGCTCGGGGGTGACCGTCGCCGGGTCGGCGTCGGCGACCAGGGCGCCGCGGAGGATCACCTTGAGCGTGTCGGACATGCCGATCAGCTCGTCCAGGTCGGCGGAGACCAGCAGCACCGCCAGTCCCGCGGCGCGCGCCTCGCGCAGGTGGTCCCAGATCGCGGCCTGGGCGCCGACGTCCACGCCCCGGGTGGGGTGGGCGGCCAGCAGCACCGCCGGGTCGCCGCTCATCTCCCGGCCGACGATGAGCTTCTGCTGGTTGCCGCCGCTCAGCGCGTCGGCGAGCACGTCGATGCCGGGGGTGCGCACGTCGTAGGCGTCGACGATGCGCCGGGTGTCGGCGCGGGCGCCGGCCGGGTCGATGCGGACCCCGCGGGAGTTGGGCCGCTCGCGCTGGTGGCCGAGGATCCGGTTCTCCCACAGCGGCGCTTCCAGCAGCAGGCCCTGGCGGTGCCGGTCCTCGGGGATGAAGCCGACGCCGGCCTCGCGGATCTCCCGGGTGGAGCGGCCGGTGACGTCGGTTCCGCGGAGCAGCACCCGGCCCGCGGCGATCGGGCGGATGCCCATCACCGCCTCGATCAGCTCGGCCTGGCCGTTGCCCTCGACCCCGGCGATGCCGACGATCTCGCCGCGCCGGATGCGCAGCGACACGCCGTCCACCACCGGGCGGCCGTCGGCGGCCTCCACCCGCAGGCCGTCCAGTTCCAGCACGGTCTCGTCGGTGACGGTGGACTCGCGCAGCTCGGGCAGGGGCAGCACGCCGCCGACCATCAGGGAGGCCAGCTCCCGGGCGGTGGTGGCGGCCGGGTCGGCCGTGCCGACGGTGGTGCCGCGCCGGATCACCGTGATGGTGTCGGCGACCCGCAGCACCTCGTCCAGCTTGTGCGAGATGAAGATGACGGTGAGGCCCTCCCGCTTGAGCTCGCGCAGGTTGGCGAAGAGCTCGTCGACCTCCTGGGGGACCAGCACCGCGGTGGGCTCGTCCAGGATGACGATGCGCGCGCCGCGGTAGAGGACCTTGAGGATCTCCACCCGCTGGCGGTCGCCGACGCCCAGCTCCTCGACCAGCACGTCCGGGCGGACGTTGAGGCCGTACTGGTCGGAGAGGGCGCGCACCCGCGCGCGGGCGCCCGAGCCGATGCCGTGCCGGGCCTCCGCGCCGAGCACGGTGTTCTCCAGCACGGTCAGGTTGTCGGCGAGCATGAAGTGCTGGTGCACCATGCCGACGCCGTACCGGATCGCGTCCGCCGGGGAGCCGAGCACCGCGCGCTCCCCGCCGATGCGGATCTCGCCCTCGTCCGGGCGGTGCAGCCCGTAGAGGGTCTTCATCAGGGTGGACTTGCCCGCCCCGTTCTCGCCGACGATGGCGTGCACGGTGCCCGCGCCGACCGCGATGTCGATGTCGTGGTTGGCCACGACCCCCGGGAACCTCTTGGTGATCCCGCGCAGCTCGACCGCGGGAGGGGTTCCCTCGCCGGCCGCCTGCTCCTTGCTCATCGTGCTCCCCGTCGAAGTCCTGGTAGTGGTGCGGGGCGCGGCGGCTCCGGGATCCCCGGTGCCGCCGCGCCCCGGCCGGCCCGTGCGCGGGCGGAGGCGTCCGCCCCGCGCGCTACGGCTCCGTCGGGACCTCGATCTCGCCGTCGATGATCTGCTGCTCGGCCTCGTCCAGCTCCTCGCGGACGTCGGCGATCTGCTCCTCGTTGGAGTCGGCGTAGCCCACGCCGCCGCTGGCCAGGTCGAAGCGCTGCACCCCGGTCTGCGGCTCGCCCTCGGCGACCGAGGAGACGAAGTCGAAGACGGCGTTGTCGACCCGCTTCATCGCGGAGGTGACCACATAGGGCTTCTGCTCGTCGGAGGCGTTCTCGTACTGGTCGCTGTCGACCCCGATGAACAGCGCCTCCTCCTCGGCGACGGCCTCCAGCACGCCGGTGCCGGAGGCGCCGGCGGCATGGTAGACGACGTCGGCGCCGCGGTCGATCTGGCTCTTGGCGGCGGACTTGCCCGCGCCGGGGTCCTGGAAGCCCTGCATGTCCGGCGGCTGGGTGAGGTACTGCCGCTCGATCTCGATGCCGGGGTCGACGTGCTCGACGCCGGCCGCGTAGCCCGCCTCGAACTTGTGGATCAGCCGGGTCTCCACCCCTCCGACGAACCCGACGTGGTCCTCCTCGGTCTTCAGTGCGGCGGCCACCCCGGCCAGGAAGGACGCCTGCTCCTCGGCGAAGACCAGGCTGGTGACGTTGTCGACGTCGTCGATCTCCTCGTCGACGATGGCGAAGTGCGTGTCCGGGAACTCCGGGGCGACCTCGCGCATCGGCTCGGCGTAGGCGTAGCCGACGCCGATCACCACGTCGAACCCCTGGTCGGCCATGAGGCGCAGCCGGTCGATCTTGGCGCTGTCCGGCTCGTCGGGGTTGGGCTCCAGGTCCTTGACCTCGCCGATGCCGAGCTCCTCCTCCACCCGCTGGAGCCCCTGGTAGGCGGAGTCGTTGAACGATTTGTCCCCGCGGCCGCCGATGTCGTAGGCGAGGCCGACCCGGATGTCGGCGCCGCCCTCCCCCTCTCCTTCCCCCTCTGCGGAGCCGCCCTGCTGCGGGTTGTCGCAGGCGGTCAAGGCGAGCGCGACCGCGCCCGCGGAAGCGGCGGCGGCGAGCCTGGCCGCGAATCTGCTTCTCACGTGAGCATCTCCCCTTCGAGCACCGGTCCGGCACGCGGTCGGCGAGTCGGCGACCGGGTCATGCAGCCGGACGATAACCCCGGCGGGGATTTGCGACCAATGGCCATGGAGGGGTTGTTATGAAGGCGAGAGACGACCGTTGTCGGGAACGCGAAAGTTTCCTCCGACTTTTCCTTGACAGGGGACGGGGCGAACGGAAGGCGGCCCGTTCCGCGCCGTTCCGTCACCGCCCGCCTACCGCAATTCCGTTAATCCCTGCTTTCCCGGGAGTTTCACTCTGCTTACCGCTCCCGGGGCCGGTCCGGGGACGAGGCTACGCCTGCGGCGCGCCGCCCCGCGGCTCCGACACGGCGCCGCTCGGCTCCCGGGCCAGGAAGTCCCGGACCGCCTCCTTGAAGGCCCGCGCGGAGACGGCGTTGGCGTGCGTGCGGCCGGGCACCCGGACCGCCCGCGCCCCGCACCCGGCGGCCAGCTCCTCCACGCCCTCGGCGATGGCGTCCCGCTCACCGGCGACGAACAGCAGCGGCGCCCCGGGGGCCGGTTCGGGGGTGAACGGGTGCGCGGCCTGGCCCCGCGCGCAGGCCGCGAGCGCCTCGGCCTCGTTGCCGGGCACCTCCAGCACGCTCTGGAAGAGCCGCCCGAACGGCGACGGGTCGGTGTCCAGCCGGTCCAGGTCGGCGCCGGCGAAGGGGTCGCGCGGGCCGAACCCGGCGAGCACCGCGCGCCGGACCCGGTCCGGCCGGCGCAGCGCCAGCTCCCAGGCGTTGCGCGAGCCCATCGAGTAGGCGAGCAGGTCGGCCCGGGGGACCTCCAGCGCGTCCAGCACCCGCTCCGCGTCGGCGGCGATCTCGGCGGGCGCGTAGGCGCCGTCCCGGTGCGGCCGCCCGCTGCCGCCGTGGCCGCGCAGGTCGAGCCCGATCAGGGTGCGACCCTCCAGCGCCGCGGGCCATCCGGCGCGCACCCAGTTCAATTCGTGGTGGGACCCGAAGCCGTGCATGAAGAGGACGGGCGGAAGGCCGCTCTCCGGATCGCCGTATTCCACCGTGCAGCGCAGGGGGACCTCCCCCGGAATGAACCGCTCCATTTCCCACCGTTTCATATTTCCATGGACGTGGATCGCCCTTCATCGCCGAAAGGGCGTTTCTGGGCGCCGCACGTATCGATCATGTCCGTTCGCCCGTTTCACCGCCCTTTTCCGAGGCGGCCCCGGCGCCCGCTCCCGCAGTGCGACCGGAAGGGGCGGGGCGCCGGGGCCGCTCCGGCCGGAGGGGGCTCCCTCCGGCCGCCGGTCCCCGAGGCGCGGCCTGCGGGGCCGGTCCTCCGGCGCTCAGTCCTCCGGCGGGCGGAGCCGGACCCGGCGCCGGGCGGCCTTCTCCTCCTTGGGCACCGTCCCGACGATCCCGGCCTCCCGCGGCACCTCGAAGGTGACCAGCGCGGCGCCGACCGGCACCACGTCGTCCACCTCCGCGTGCAGCCGCAGCACGGTGCCGGAGAAGGGGGAGGGCACCTCCACCGCGGACTTGGTGGTCTCCAGCTCCACCAGGGGGGCGTTCCGCTCGATCCGGTCGCCCGGAGCGGCCAGCCACTCCAGCACGGTCGCCTCGACCAGCCCCTCGCCCAGGTCGGGGAGGGTGAAGGTGCGCTCGGTGGTCTCGGTCATCGGCGTCGGTACTCCAGGGTCCTCTGGACCGCGAACAGGATGCGGTCGGCGGTGGGCAGGTACTGCGGCTCCAGCGGGCCGGCGGGGTAGGGGACGTCGAAGCCGGCGACCCGCTCCACCGGGGCGGCCAGCTCGCCGAAGGCCCGCTCGGTGACCAGCGCCGACACCTCCGCGCCCAGCCCCGCGGTGAGCGGGGCCTCGTGCACGACCACCACCCGGCGGGTGCGCGCCGCCGAGGCCGCCAGGCCCTCGGCGTCGATCGGCTTCAGCCAGCGCAGGTCCAGCACCTCCAGCTCGACGCCGTCCTCGGCGGCCAGCTCGGCCGCCTGCAGGCAGCGGTGGACCATCGCCCCCCATGCCACCAGCGTGGCGTGCCGGCCGGGCCGGACCACGCGGCTCCGCCCGATCGGCGTGTCGTCGGCGGCCGCGGCGCGCGGGTCGACCGGGCGGCGCTCCCAGTAGCGCGCCTTGGGCTCCAGGTAGACCACCGGGTCGTCGCAGCGCACCGACTGCACCAGCAGCCGGTAGGCCTCGGCCGGGTCGGAGGGGGCGGCGACCTTGAGCCCGGGGACGTGCGCGAAGAGCGCCTCCAGGCTCTCCCCGTGGTGCTCGGGCGCCTGGATCCCGCCGAAGCTGGGCAGCCGGAGCGTGACCGGCATCGGCAGCGCGCCCCGGCTGCGGTAGTTCATCCGGGCGAGCTGGTTGACGATCTGGTCGACCGCCGGGTAGGCGAACCCGTCGAACTGCAGCTCGGGGATGGGCCGCCAGCCGTTCATCGCCAGGCCGACCGCCATCCCGGCGATCGCGGACTCGGCCAGCGGGGTGTCGAACACCCGGTCCGGGCCGAACTCCGCCTGGAGCCCGTCGGTCACCCGGAACACCCCGCCGAGCCGCCCGACGTCCTCGCCGAAGACGAGGGTGCGCGGGTCCTCGGCGAGGACGGTGCGCAGCGCGGCGTTGATCGCCTGCTGCATGGACATCTCCCGGGGGGAGCCGGGCTCCTCGCCCGGCGCCTCCTCGCGGGCCCCGGTCTCCTCGGTCACGGTCACAGCTCGACCTCCTCGCGCCAGACGCGCCGCTGCCGCGCGAGCTCCTCGGTGGGCTCGCGGAACACGTGGGTGAACAGATCCGAGCCGTCCGGCTCGGGCGCGGCGGCGACAGCGTCGCGCACCGCCTCGGCGCGCTCCGCCGCCCGCTTCTCCGCCTCGGCGAAGAACGCACCGTCGCCGCTGCCGTCGGCCTCCATCCGGGCGCGCAGCGCCGGGATCGGGTCGCGCTCCCGCCAGGCGTGCTCCTCGGCCAGGTCCCGGTAGCGGGTGGGGTCGTCGGAGGTGGAGTGCGGCTCGACCCGGTAGGTGAGCGCCTCGATCAGGGTGGGGCCGCCGCCCGAGCGGGCCCGCTCCAGCGCCTCGGCCATCGCCGCGTGCACCGCGGCGGCGTCGTTGCCGTCCACCTCGGCGCCGGGCATGCCGTAGCCCGCGGCCCTGGCGGCCACCGATCCCCCGGCGACCTGGCGCTCGTTGGGCACCGACAGCGCCCAGCGGTTGTTCTGGCAGAAGAAGACCACCGGGGCCCCGTAGACCCCGGCGAAGTTCATCGCCTCGTGCACGTCGCCCTCGGAGCTGGCCCCGTCGCCGAAGTAGGCGACGGCGCAGCCGGGGCCGCCGCGCAGCCGCTCGCCGACCGCCCAGCCGACGGCGTGCGGCACCGGGCCGCCGACGACCGCGTTGATCGGGGCGAAGCGCGAGGCCGCCGGGTCGTAGAGGCCGCCGTGCCACAGCGCGCGGTGGCTGGCCATGTAGCCGGGCATGTCCACGCCCATGGCGAGGGCGACGCCCATCTCCCGGTAGGTGGGGAAGGCGAAGTCGCGCTCGGCGTCGATCGCCAGCGCGCCCGCGACCTGGGCGGCCTCCTGGCCGCGCAGCGAGACGTAGGCCGGGAAGACGCCCTGGCGCTGCAGGGCGACGGCCTCCTCGTCGATCCTCCGCGCGGTCAGCATGTCGAGGTAGCAGCGCCGCGCGAGCTCGGGGTCCAGTGCCGGTCGGGCACCGGCGCCGGATGGCTCCGTGGTCGGCATGGGGGTGGGCTCCCTGTCACCGTCGTGGCTCCCCGGGGCGGTGGGTGCCGCCCCGGGCCGCCGCACCGGGCTCCCCGGAGGGCCGGACGGGCCCCGGAGGGCCGCGGCGCGACCTGGTGCGCCCGATTCTGACCATGGAGTGAACGTTTGCGCTAGATATCCGAGAAAAGTCGATACAAAACGGCACGGCCGCGGTTATGCTGTGCGGAATCGTCTAAGTGCAGGCGGCGGTTTCCCGCCCGGACGGGCTCCCCCGCCGGACAGGGCCCGCCCGGAGCGAGGGGGGCCGCATCGCAGCAGCAGCCGGCCGGCCCCTCGGGGCGCCGCCCGCCTCACAGCTCCGGGAAGGGGTCCCGGGGCAGGTCGCCGCCGTCCAGCTCGGCGTCGCAGGCGTTGATCACCGAGACGTACTCGTCCTCCACCTCGAAGGTGTGCCCGCCCAGCTCGAAGACGGGGATCAGGTTGGTCTCCACCGGCCCGAGGCGCACCCCCCGGGGGAAGACGTGCCAGATCCGCTTGGGCCTGGTGCGGCTCCAGAACCGGTTGGACAGCACGGTGACGGCCGAGTCGGTCACCACGAAGACGAAGTAGACGGTCTCGTTCCAGGAGGCCGGGAAGATGTAGCGGATCTCCTCCCCGGCGGGCAGGAAACCGCGCACCCTCCGGCGCATCTCGGCCGAGACCGGCATCCGCTCCACCCGCCCTCCGCGGCCGCGGATCGCCCCCGGCTTCCGGGGCGCGGCCGTGATCCCATGCTAGGCCGGACCCGCCCCGGGCGCCCGGGCCGAGAGCACCGAACGGAATTCCGAAAGGTTTCTCCGCCCGCCCGCACCCCACCGAAAAATACGGACGAAACACCCCAATCTTCCATCTCAGCATTCAAGATAGGAATGGACTATTCCGTCTCATAACTGGTAACCCGTTACATCGAACCTGCAGAACATGGAGACGCCGCATGGCCCACGGGGAACCCCGACCCGGTCCAAACGCACCACCCGCCGACGAGGAGAGGCCGCGGCAGCGCCGCCCGGCCCGCCTGCCCGACCCCACCGACGAGGTGATCATCTCCGCGCTGGCCGAGGACGCCAGGACCGGCATCACCGAGATCGCCGCCCTCGCCAACGTCTCCCGCGCCACCGCCTACAACCGGATCAAGCGGCTCACCGACGACGGCATCATCCAGGGCTACTCGGTCATCGCCGACCACGCCCGGATGGGCCTGGGCGTCACCGCGCTGGTCCTCATCTCCGGCAGCCAGCCCGACTGGCGGGCCAACCGCGAGGTGCTCTCCTCCTACCCGGAGGTCGAGTACTGCTGGTACGTGGTCGGCTCCGCCGACATCGTGCTGCTCGTCCGGGTCGCCGACACCGACCGGCTCCGCGACCTCATACTGACCCGGCTGCAGTCCCTGCCCGGCGTCACCGCGACCCAGACCCTCACCGTGATCGACGAGGTCGTGCACCGCCCCGTGGTCCGCCCCGACCAGTGACCGGGCGCCGCACCGCGCCCGCCGCTCCCCTCCCCTGACCCCTTCCCCCGCACCGGCGGCCACCGGCGCGCCCCTGCCCCCGGCGCGCGCCCGCCCCGGAGCACCGGCTCCGCCTCCCCCTTTCTCCCCCGCTTCTCCGCCGGCCCGCGGCCGCACCCGCCCGCAGGGCGCCCTATCCGGCCCGGAACAGCTCGGCCACCGCGCCCTTCAGCTCCTCCAGCCGCTCCCCGGCCCGGGTCCGCGCCTCCTCGACCTCGCCGGCCACCGGCAGCACCACCTCCAGGTAGGCCTTGAGCTTGGGCTCGGTCCCCGACGGCCGCAGCGTGAGCCGGCCCCGGGCGGGACCGGACAGCCGGTAGCGCAGCGCGTCGGTCGGCGGCAGGCCGCGCAGCCCCGGCGCGAAGTCCTCGGCCTCCTCCACCGCCATCCCGCCGAAGGAGTCCGGCGGCCGCTCGCGCAGCCCGCGCATCACCCCGGCGATCTGCCCGGAGTCCCGGGTGCGCAGCGAGGACTGGGCCGTGGCGTGCAGCCCGTAGGACCGGGCCTGGTCGTCCAGCAGGTCGAGCAGGGTGCGGCCGTCCCGCTTCGCCTCGGCCGCCAGCGCCGCCGCGACCAGCGCCGCGCCGATGCCGTCCTTGTCCAGCACCGGCCGCCCGCCGTCCCCGCCCAGGCAGTAGCCGAGCGCCTCCTCGTAGCAGAGCACCTGGCGCTCCCCCGGGCGCACCGCCCGCACCAGCCACTTGAAGCCGGTCAGCGCCTCGGCGCAGCGCACCCCGTGCGCGGCGGCGATCTTGGGCAGCAGCCCCGCCGAGACGATGGTGGTCGCCACCGAGCGGTCCGGCCCCGAGGTGCGGCGGAGCACGTACTCGGCGAGCAGCCCGCCCAGCTCGTCGCCGGTGAGCATGCGCCGGCCGGGCACGCCCACCGCCAGCCGGTCGGCGTCCGGGTCGTTGGCGATGACCAGATCGGCGCCGGTCCGCTCGGCGTACCGCATCGCCGGGTCCATCACCCCGGGCTCCTCGGGGTTGGGGAACGGCGCGGTCGGGAAGTCCGGGTCCGGATCGGCCTGCTCGGGCACGGTCAGCGGCGGCGCGAACCCGTGCGCCGCGAAGGCCCGGCCGAGGACCGCGCCGCCGACGCCGTGCAGCGGGGTGTAGGCGGTGCGCAGCTCCCGCTCCTCGCCCAGCGGCAGCCCGCCGAGCGCGGCGATGTAGTCCTCCACGACGCCGTCCGGCAGCACCGCCCAGTCGCCGCCGCGCGGGATCAGGTCCACCGGCGGCGCGGCGTCGATCGCCGCGGAGATCAGGGCGTCGTCCGGCGGGACGATCTGGGCCCCGGCCGGCTCGGGCCCGGGGCCCCCGGTGGCGCCCCGGTAGACCTTGTAGCCGCTGTCCCGGGCGGGGTTGTGGCTGGCCGTCACCATCACCCCGGCCGCGGCGCCGGTGCGCCGCACCGCGTAGGCCAGCACCGGGGTGGGCAGCGCCCCGGGCAGCAGCAGCGCCCGGCAGCCCGCCCCGGCCAGCACCTCGGCGGTGTCCCGGGCGAAGTCGGCGGAGCGGTGCCGGGCGTCGTACCCGATCACCACGCCCGCGCCGGGCCCGGCCCAGGCGGCCACCCCGGCGGCGGCCCGCGCCACGGTGGCCCGGTTCATCCGGTTGGGCCCGGCCCCCAGCTCGCCGCGGAGCCCGGCGGTGCCGAACTCCAGGCGGGCGCCGAACCGGTCGGCGAGCGCGGCGTCGTCCCCGGCCTCCAGGAGGGCCGCCAGCTCCGCGCGGGTCTGCGGGTCCGGGTCGCGGCGGAGCCAGTCCCGCGCCCGCTCGCGGAGCCCGGCGGGCTCTTCCGCCCGGCCCGTCACCGGGCGCCCCCGGGAAGGGGGCCGGTGCCGGGCCGGGCGGGCGGAGCCGCCGCGGTGCGGGGCCGGCTTCGGGGGTACCGCGGACTACCTGGCGAGAAACGGGCGCGCATGTGGATTCCCAAGGGACTCGCGCCCCTTCCCCGGCGGGCCCGGTGCCGCTCCGTCCGAGGCTGCGGTGCGGCGGCGCCGGGCCCGCCGCGGAGGGAGCGGGCGGACGGCGGGAGGGGGAGGACGGGGCGCGGAGGGCGCCCCCGGGGGTCAGATCCTGCGGACGACCCCGGCGAGCAGCCCGCCGACGCCGGCGGCCGCCCTGCGGCCCTCCTCCAGGACCTCGGTGTGGTCCAGCGGCCCCTCGGCCAGCCCGGCGGCGACGTTGGTGACCAGGGAGAGGCCGAGCACCGGGGCGCCCAGGGCGCGGGCGGCGATCGCCTCCAGCACGGTGGACATGCCGACCAGGTCGGCGCCGAGCGCGCGGAGCATCCGGATCTCCGCCGGGGTCTCGAAGTGCGGTCCGGGCATCGCCGCGTAGACCCCCTCCGGCAGGGACGGGTCGATCTCCTTGGCCAGCGCCCGCAGCCGGGGGTCGTAGGTGTCGCTGAGGTCGACGAACTCCGCGCCGCGCAGCGGCGAGCGCGAGGTGAGGTTGATGTGGTCGCTGATCAGCACCGGGGACCCGACCGGCACGTCCGGGCGCAGGCCGCCGGCGGCGTTGGTGAGCACCACGGTGCCCGCCCCGGCGGTGACCGCGGTGCGCACCCCGTGCACCACCGCGTCCGGCCCGTACCCCTCGTACAGGTGGGTGCGGCCGAGCATCACCAGCACGTCGGCCTCGCCGGCGCGGACCGAGCGGACGGTTCCGGCGTGCCCGCCGACGGTGGGCGCGGGGAAGCCGGGCAGCTCGGTGACCGGGAACTCCTCTTGGACCTCGCCGAGCGCCTCGGCGGCCGGCCCCCACCCCGAGCCGAGCACGATCACGGCGCGGAACGCGTCCTTTCCGGTGCGGTTGCGCAGCTCGTCCGCTGCTTTTCGGGCCAGGACGGTCGGATCGGTGGTCAAGGTCGCCTCTCCTCGCGGTCGTCGGTGCCTGCCGTGATCCTTCCCCCACACCGGCCCCGATGGCAACGGTCCGCGCCCTTTCCGCCGCGCCGGTCCCGGGTTCCGGCCGGCTCCGCGGCGCCCCGGCGCGGGCCCGGCGGCGGGGGCGGGGACCCGCCTGCAGGCTCCCCGCACCCGGACCGACCGCGCCGGCACCGCCCCCGGACCGCGGCGGAGAGCGGCGCGGCCCCGGTCTGAACGGGCCCGCGCGGGCGGGCGGAACGGCGGGGACGCCCTTCATCGGAGAACCACCGGAGCGGCTGCGCCGGCGGCCTCCCCGAGGGGCGGGGGCCGGGTCCCGCCCCGGCCGTCACCGGGCCGGCGACGCGGGCCCCGGGGCGGGCGGCAGCGGCTTGGCCAGGACGTGCTGGGGGCCGGCGGTGCCGCCGAGGTAGAGGCGGCCGGTGTCGGCGAAGCCGCCGGCCAGGTAGGCGCGGCGGGCGGCCGGGTTGGCGGTGTTCACGGTCAGCAGGATCTCCCGGGCGGCCGGCGCCACCTCCCGGGCCAGCGGGTCGAGCCGGGCGCAGGCGGCGCGGCCGATGCCCTGCCCCTGCCGCTCCAGCGCGATGAGGAACGAGCGGAGCAGCACCGCGCGCTCCGGGGCGTCGGTGATCGCGGTGCCGGGGACCACGCCGGTCCCGGAGGGCACCGAGGTGTCGAGGATGCCGAAGCCGACCTCCTCCCCGCCGCTCAGCACCGCGAACGGGACCTGGCCGGCGGCGGCGTCGGCCTTGGGCAGGGTGGCGGCGACCGGGGCGACGAAGCGGCGCTGCCCCGGGGCCGGGCGGAGCCCGCCGACCCGGGCGCGGGCCCGCTCGGTCCGGGGGCCGGGGCGGTCCAGCCGGAGCAGCTCGACCGGGGCGCGGTGCGGGGCGGCGCCGCCGGGGGCGGTTCGGGGGACGGTCATGGGGTTTCGAGCCTCCTCCTCCCGGCCCGCGCCGCGGCCCCCGGGCCGGGCGCTGCGGCCCGGCCGGGTGCGGTTCTACAGTCCGACCGGGTGCCAGACGGTCTTGGTCTCCAGGAACGGGGTGATCCGGGAGAGCCCGGGGTCGGCGGACCAGTCCGGGGCCTCCTGCGGGCGCAGCACCCGCTTGAGGGTGTCCGCCGCGGCCTCCTCCAGCTCCGCGGCGAGGTCCCCGGCGCCGGCCAGGTCGAGCGCGTTGACGTCGGCGTGCGCGGCCAGGTGCGGGGCGAGCTCCGCAGTGCGGCCGGTGAGCAGGTTGACCACCCCGCCGGGCAGGTCGGAGGTGGCCAGCGCCTCGGCCAGCGCGACCGCGGGCAGCGGCGCCCGCTCCGCGGCGACCAGCACCGCCGTATTGCCGGTGGCGATCACCGGGGCCAGCACCGAGACCAGGCCGAGCAGCGGCGCGTCCTGGGGCGCGAGCACCGCGACGACGCCGGTCGGCTCGGGGACGGAGTGGTTGTGGTAGGGCCCGGAGACGGGGTTGGCGCCGCCGACGACCTGGGCGACCTTGTCGGTCCAGCCGGCGTAGTAGACCCACCGGTCGATCGCGGCGGAGACCTCCGCCTCGGCCTCCGGGCGGCGGGCGCCGCGGGCCGCGGCGGTCTCGGCGGCGAACTGGGCGCGGCGGCCCTCCATCATCTCCGCGACCCGGTAGAGGATCTGGCCCCGGTTGTAGGCGGTCCGGCCGGACCAGCCGCCGAACGCCTTGCGCGCCGCCGCGACGGCGTCCCGGGCGTCCTTGCGCGAGGCCAGCGCCGCGTTGGCCAGGTGTGCGCCGTCCGCCGAGGCCACGGAGTAGGACCTCCCCGATTCGGAGCGGGGGAACGCCCCGCCGATGTAGAGCTTGTGGGTCTTGCGGACCGCGAGCCGCTCGCGGGGGGTGCCCGGCTCGGGCCGCTCCCGGCGGGCGCCCTCGGCGCGGGCGGGCCCGGCCGGCGCGCCCTGGCCGGCCGCCTTCCCGGTCCGCTTCTTCTCCGCCCTCTTCTCAGCCAAGGTAGGCCTCCAGACCGTGGCGCCCGCCCTCCCGGCCGTAGCCGGACTCCTTGTAGCCGCCGAACGGGCTGGCCGGGTCGAACTCGTTGAAGGTGTTGGACCACACCACTCCGGCGCGCAGCCGCTGCGCGGTCCACAGCATCCGCGACCCCTTCTCGGTCCACACGCCGGCGGAGAGCCCGTAGGGGGTGTTGTTGGCCTTGGCCACCGCCTCGTCGGGGGTGCGGAAGGTCAGCACGCTCAGCACCGGGCCGAAGATCTCCTCCCGGGCGATCCGGTGCGCCTGGGTGACGCCGGTGAACACCGTCGGCGGGAACCAGTTGCCGCGCTCCGGCAGCGCGCAGGGGGCGGTCCAGGCCTCCGCTCCCTCGGCCTCGCCGGCGGCGGCCAGCTCGCGGATCCGCTCCAGCTGCGCCGCGGAGTTGATCGCGCCGATGTCGGTGTTCTTGTCCAGCGGGTCGCCCAGCCGGAGCAGGGAGATGCGGTCGCGCAGCCGGTCCAGGAACTCCTCGGCGACCGACTCCTGGAGGAGCAGCCGGGACCCGGCGCAGCAGACGTGGCCCTGGTTGAAGAAGATCCCGGTGACGACGCCCTCGACGGCCTGGTCGATCGCGGCGTCGTCGTAGACGATGTTGGCGCCCTTGCCGCCCAGCTCCAGGGTGAGGCGCTTGCCGGTGCCGGCGACGGCGCGGGCGATGCCCCGCCCCACCGCCGTGGAGCCGGTGAAGGCGACCTTGTCCGCGCCGGGGTGGCCGACCAGCAGCCGGCCGGTCTCGCCCGCCCCGGTGACGATGTTGACCACGCCCGGCGGGAGGTCGGCCTCCCGGCAGATCTCGGCGAACAGCAGCGCCGACAGCGGGGTGGTCTCGGCGGGCTTGAGCACCGCGGTGTTCCCCGCGGCCAGCGCCGGGGCGATCTTCCAGGCCAGCATCAGCAGCGGGAAGTTCCACGGCACGACCTGGGCGCACACCCCGACCGGGCGGGGGTCGCGGCCGAGCCCGGCGTAGGCCAGCTTGTCGGCCCAGCCGGCGTGGTAGAAGAAGTGCGCGGCGGCCAGCGGGACGTCGGCGTCCCGGGTCTCCTTGATCGGCTTGCCGTTGTCCAGGGTCTCCAGCACCGCGATCTCGCGGGAGCGCTCCTGGATGATGCGGGCGATCCGGAACAGGTACTTGCCGCGCTCGGCGCCGGGCATGTCCCGCCAGACCGTCTCGTAGGCGCGGCGGGCGGCGGCCACCGCCCGGTCCACGTCGGCCTCCCCGCAGACCGCCACCTCGGCCAGCGGCTCGCCGGTGGCCGGGTTCGACGTGGTGAGGTACTCGCCGGTCTTGGCCGGGGCGAACTCCCCGTCGATGAACGGCTCGTAGCCGGGCTCCAGTACGACCTGGGCGCGCGACTCCGGTGCGGGCGCGTACTCCAGGGGCGATCCGGTGCTCGGCGCACCGGCGTCCGCGCCCCCTGCGGGCGGCCGTCCGTCCACTGCGGTCCTCTCCTCTCGTCCCCCGGCGGCGCCGGGCGCCGGTCAGTCGATGGTGAAGTAATCCGGCCCCGGGTAGGTGCCGGTGCCCAGCCGGGTCCGCTGCATCAGCAGGTCGTTGAGGAGGCTGGAGGCGCCGATCCGGAACAGGGCGGGGTCCAGCCACTCGGGGCCGGCGGTCTCGCCGACCATGACCAGGTTGCGGATGGCGTCCTTGGTGGTGCGGATGCCGCCGGCCGGCTTCACCCCGACCAGGGCCCCGGTGCGGTCCCGGTGCTCGCGGACGGCCTGCAGCATGACCAGGACGGCCTGCGGGGTGGCGGCCGGGCTCACCTTGCCGGTGGAGGTCTTGATGAAGTCGGCGCCGGCCCGGATCGCCAGCCAGGAGGCGCGCCGGACGTTGTCCAGGGTGGCCAGTTCGCCGGTCTCCAGGATCACCTTGAGGTGGGCGGGGCCGCAGGCCTCCTTGACCGCGCGGATCTCCTCGTCGACCTTGAGGTAGTCGCCGGCGAGGAACGCGCCCCGGTCGATGACCATGTCGATCTCGGCGGCGCCGTCGGCGACGGCGCGGCGGGTGTCGGCGAGCTTGGCCTCCAGCGGCGCCCTGCCGGCCGGGAAGGCGGTGGCGACCGAGGCGACGGCCACCCCGCTGCCGCGCAGCGCCTGCACGGCGGGGGCGACCAGGTCGGAGTAGACGCAGACCGCGGCGACCGGCGGCGCGGTGGGGTCGGCGGGGTCGGGGCGCCGGGCCTTGGCGGCCAGCGCCCGGACCTTGCCGGGGGTGTCGGCGCCCTCCAGCGTGGTCAGGTCGACCATGCGGACGGCCAGGTCGATCGCGGCGGCCTTGGCGGTGGTCTTGACCGACCGGGTGGCCAGCCCGGCGGCGCGCTTGGCGACGCCCACCTCGTCGACGCCCGGCAGCCCGTGCAGGAAGTCGCGGAGGGCTCGGTTGGAGGCGGGCGCCTCGGCGATCGCGGTCTGCTGCACGGTCCACCTCACCGGCTGGTCGTCGGTCCGCCCGGGGGTCCCCGGGGTTCGCCTGGGGCCACCCTAACGCGCCGCGCGCCCGGCGCCGCGGGGCCGGGGATCCCGGCCTCCGGACGGCCCCGGGACCCGAGCCGGGAAGGTAAAGATTCACGTTCACTCCTTCCGTCGCCCCCGGGGTGATGTGATATAGATTTCACGTTCATTGCCCGAGAAAACCAAGGATTCCGTTGCAGACCTCGGTTATGACGACGGATTTCCGTTCACGATCCGCGAAACGGCGGTGTTAGCAGCCTCTGCCCGCTCGACCCAGGAAGACCCCCCGTCTCTCATGCCGGAAGCCCGCACCGAACTCAAGCGCGTCCTCGGACTGCCGCACCTGGTCCTCTTCGGACTCTCCTACCTGGTCCCGACCACGATCCTGACCATCTACGGCGTGGCCACCGCCATCTCCGGCGGCCGCCTGCCCAGCGCCGTCCTGGTCGCCCTGGCGGCCATGCTGTTCACCGCCTACTCCTACGGCCGGATGTCGAGGGTGTACACCTCAACCGGCTCGGCCTACGTCTACGCCCAGCGCTCGATCGGCCCGCGCAGCGGCTTCATGGTCGGCTGGACGATGATGCTGGACTACCTGTTCCTGCCGCTCATCAACTACGTCACCATCGGGATCTACCTGAGCGCCCAGTTCCCGTCGGTGCCCGCCTGGGCCTGGGTGGCGCTCTTCCTCACCGCGATCACCCTGCTCAACGTGCGCGGCATCAAGGTCGTCGCGGGCGTCAACACCTTCATCGTCGGGGCGCAGGCGCTCTTCATGGCGCTGTTCTTCGCGCTCAGCCTGCGGCACCTGCTCGGGCAGGGCGACATCCACCCGCTCGCCCCGTTCGTCGGCTCCGGCCTGGAGGTCCTGCCGGTGATCGCCGCCGCGGCCATCCTCACCGAGTCCTTCCTCGGCTTCGACGCGGTCACCACGCTGGCCGAGGAGAGCAGGAACCCGCGCCGCGACATCCCCCGGGCGATCATGCTGGTGACGCTGCTCGGCGGGCTGATCTTCCTCACCGCCGCCTGGTTCGGCCACATGATCCTGCCCGGCCACGGCTTCGCCGACCCCGACGCCGCCTCGCTGGACCTGATGGGCGTGCTCGGCGGCCCGCTGCTCACCGCGCTGCTCACCACCGCGCTGATCATCGGCGCCTGCGGCTCGGCGCTCAGCTCCCAGGCCAGCGTGGCCCGGGTGCTGTACGCGATGGGCAGGGACGGCGCGCTGCCCCGGCGCGTCTTCGGCCGGCTCCACCCCCGGTTCCGCACCCCCGACCTGAACATCCTGCTGGCCGGCGCGGTCGCGCTCGGCGCGCTCTTCCTGGACATGGAGACGGTCGCCTCGTTCATCAGCTTCGGGGCGCTGTTCGCCTTCTCCGCGGTGAACCTCTCGGTGATCGCGCACTTCCTGGTCCGCGAGCGGCTGCGCTCCCCGGCCGACCTGCTCCGCTACGGACTGCTGCCCGGCGTCGGCCTGGCCTTCACCCTCTACCTGTGGACCAACCTCAGCGGCCTCGCCTTCGCCGTCGGCGGGGTGTGGATCGCGCTCGGCACGGTGCAGCTGGCCCGGATCACCGGCGGGTTCCGCCGCCGCCCGCCGGTGCTGGACTTCTCCGAGCAGGAGGACGGGCCCGCCGCGGAGGAGGGCGGCGCCGCCCCGGACGGCGGCTCCCCGGCCGCCCGGGACACCGGCCGGGGCTGAGGCGCCCGCCCCTCATCCGCCGTAGTCTGGACGTCCGGGCCGGCCGCCGCGGCCGGCCCGGACGGAGACGGCACCGGACGGCGCTGAGCAGGGGGGCGGCCATGGCCGAGCTGCGGATCACTTCCACCGACGGGCTGGACCTGCGCCGGCTCGCCTGGGCGCTGGCCGAGTCGCAGGGCTGGCCGCGGGACCGGATCGGCATCTGGGAGAACCGGCGCGACCGCGAGGTCGTGCTCACCGTCGACGACGAGCTGCTCGCCCCGCCGGCCGAGCCCGACCCGCTGACCCGCCCGCTGCACACCCCCAGCGACGTGCACCGCGCCTGCGAGGTGGTGCGCCGGCGGGACGCCTCGCTGCGCGGCGTGGACTTCGCCGCGCTGCGCGGCGAGGCCGCCCGGTTCTTCTCCGCCGGCTGGTCCACCGCCGACCTGCTGCACGCGCTGAGCCACCGCCCCGACGGGGTTCCCTGGCCGCTCGGCGAGGGCTACCAGGGCGTCGAGTGGCTGGCGCACCGGCTGCGCGCCTGGAAGACGCCGACCGGCGACATCCGCCCCTCGGTCTCCCAGGAGACGGTGCAGCTGCGGGTGGTGAGCCGGGCCGGCCTGCCCGGCGGCATCGGCCTGCCGCCCGAGGAGGAGCGGCCCGGCCGCCGCGCCGCCGCGCCGGACGCGGTGCGCGCCGCCGCCGACGACGCCCGCCGGCTGATCCGCTCCACCACCCGCACCACCAGCGACGGGATCGAGCACCGGGACCGCACCGCGGCCCGGATGAACCGCCGGGACTGACCCCGCCCCGGTGCGATACCGGCCACCGCCCCGCAAAGCAGCCGCAAAAAGGACACGAAACCCCACTTCGGGATCGGTTGCATTCCGGCGAACGGGATTTACCTTTGTTGTGCGGTCCACCGTCCGGACCGCCGCGCCGCGCCGCTTCGCCGGGAGCGCCCCGCCAGGCGGCCCGCGCCGCGCCGAACGCGTGACCGGTGCCGGGAGGGCCCATGGCCGAAACGTCGCTGTCCCAGCTCCTGCCGGTGGAGGCGATCGTCACCGGCATCGAGGCCCAGGACTGGCGGTCGGCGATACGGGCCTCCGGGGAGCTGCTGGTCGCCGACGGCGCCACCACCCCCGACTACATCGGCCAGATGCTCGCCGCGGTCGAGGAGTACGGCCCCTACATCGTCATCGCGCCCGGCCTGGCGCTGGCGCACGCCCGCCCCTCCTCGGCGGTGCTGCGCACCGGGATGTCCTGGGCCGGCCTGGCCTCGCCGGTGGAGTTCGGCCACCCGCAGAACGACCCGGTGGAGCTGGTCATCGGGCTGGCCGCGATCGACCACGACGGGCACTCCGGCGCCCTGTCCCAGCTGGCCCGGATGCTCGGGGAGCCCGCCCGGCTGCGCGAGCTCAAGGAGACCGGCGACCCGGCCGCCATCCACGCGATGATCTCCGACTACGAGAAGAGCGGGGCCTGACCGCGCCTCCCCCGGCACGCCGCCCGGCGCCGGCCCCGAGCGGGCCGCCCGGGAGCCGGGGCCGGGCGGAAGGGCGCCGCCCGGCCGCCCGCGTCACAGGTGCACGACCGGCTCCGCCGACCCGGCGCCGCCCTCCTTGGGCGCGGGCTTCATGAACAGCGCGAGCACCGCGGCGAACGCCATCACCCCGGCCGCGACGCCGAACGCGGTGTGCATGCCGTCCAGGAAGGCCAGGTTGCTGGCCTGGGTGACGGCCTGCACCACGTCCGGCGAGGCGCCGTCCGGAACCGCCGCGCCGCCCTGGGAGACGGTGCTCTGCATGGCCGCGGTCTCCTCCGCGCCCGGGGCGTCCAGCCCGGCGCCGGTGTAGTGGCCGGGCAGCGTGGCGACGATCCGCGCGGACAGGATGGCGCCCAGCACCGCGGTGCCCAGCGATCCGCCGAGCTGCATCGCCGCCTGCTGCATCCCGGAGGCGACCCCGGCCAGCGACATCGGGGCGCTGGTCAGGATGGCCGCGGTGGCGCCGGTCATCACCATGCTCAGCCCCACGCCCAGCAGCACGAAGGCGACCGAGGTGTAGGCGATCCCGGTGTCCGGGGCCAGCCGGGACAGCATGAACAGCGCGACGGCCGCGCTGACCAGGCCGGCCACCGTCGGGACCCGGGTGCCCACCCGGTCGATCAGCCGGCCGGAGGGGGTGGCGAAGACCGCCATCATCGCGGTCAGCGGCAGCAGCTGCAGCCCGGTCTCCAGCGGGGTCAGCCCGCGGACGCCCTGCAGGTAGAAGGTGATGAAGAAGAGCGAGCCCATCAGGCCCAGCGCCATCAGCACCATGAGCACCACGCCGATGGAGATCGGCGCGGAGCGGAAGATGCCCAGCGGCAGCAGCGGCGAGGAGGCGCGGCGCTCCCAGAGCACGAAGGCGGCGGCGAACACCGCGGCCACCCCGAGCACGGTCAGCGTCTCCGGGTGCGTCCAGCCCTTCACCGGCGCCTCCACCAGCGCCCAGACCAGGGCGAACATGGCGACGCTGAGCAGGCCGATGCCGGGCAGGTCCATCCGCGAGCCGGGGTCGGTGGAGCGGTTCGGGCCGAGCAGCCACAGCCCCAGGCCGAGCGCGGCCAGGCCGACCGGGATGTTGATCAGGAAGGCCGCGTGCCAGCTGAACGCGGACACCAGGACGCCGCCGACGATCGGGCCGGCCGCGGTGGCGCCGCCGAGCAGGCTGCCGAACACGCCGAACGCGCGGCCCAGCCGGTCCGGCGGGAAGCTCGCCCGGAGCAGGCCCATCGCGGCGGGCGCGATGGTCGCGCCGAAGACGCCCTGCAGGATCCGGAAGGCGACCAGCGGGGCGACCGCCGAGGAGAGCGCGATCGCCACCGAGGTGAGGGTGAAGCCGACCACCCCGATCAGGAAGACCCGGCGGTGGCCGTAGCGGTCGCCGAGCTTGCCCGCGGTGATCAGGAAGACCGCCAGGCCGAGCAGGTAGCCGTGGGTGACCCACTGCAGCTGGGCCAGGGAGGCGTCCAGATCGGCGCCGATCGCCGGGTTGGCCACCGCGACGATGGTGCCGTCCAGCGCCACCATCATCACGCCGAAGGCGATCGCGACGAGCGTCCCCCACGGGCCGCCGCGCAGGCCCCTGGGGCCGCCCCCGGTTCTCTCCGGCGCCGCTGCCTCGACGGTCGCTGTCATGGTCCCCCACCTCTCGTCACCGGTACTGATCGGCGCTCCCGGCGGTCCACCGGGCACCCCGGATCAAATTAGTGGCAGCGACTGACAATCGGCAATCACTGACAAGTTTTGCCTCCGGCGGTATCCTCGCTCAGGAGCGCCCCTGAACCGGCGCGCGCACGACCCGAACACGGAGGTGGGCACCATGGACGAGGACGACCCGAGGAGGCCCGCCCGCCCGCGGCCCCGGAGGCCGCGGTGACCGGGATCACCTCCGCGCCGGAGCGCCCCGCCGCCGGGCTCCGCGAACGCAAGAAGGCCCGCACCCGCGCCGCCCTGGTCTCCGCCGCACTCGATCTGTTCTGCGCCCGCGGCTTCGACGCCGCGACCACCGAGGAGATCGCCGCCGCCGTCGGCGTCTCGCAGCGGACCCTGTTCCGCTACTTCGCGTCCAAGGACGAGATCGTCCTGTCCATCCAGGACGACATCGAGGGCACCTTCCTGGAGAAGGTCCGCGCCCGGCCGCTCTCCGAGCACCCCTACACCGCCCTGGTCAACGCGGTGCGCGACGCCCGCCGGGAGCTCGACCCCGACCTGGTCGTGGGCCTGCTGCGGATCATCCCGCTCTACGCGGAGTCGCCCCGCCTGCTGGCCGCCCGGCTCGCCGCCGGGGACCGCCACGTCGAGCGGCTCACCGCCCTGATCGCCGAGCGCTGCGGCGTCGACCCGGTGGCCGACCCCCGCCCCGCCCTGCTCGCCGGAACCTTCGGCGCCGCCATGCACACCGCTTCCACCACGATCTGCCGCCGCGCCCGACCGGACGCCGACACCCTCCTCGGCTCCATGGAGGCGCACCTGGAGGCGCTCGTCCCGGCCCTCACCGAGCCCTGGCACGCCCCCGCCCCGGAGCCCTCCGGAGCGGCCCCCGCCCCGCGGACCGACTGACCCGGGCCGGAGCGGCCGCGCCCCGGCGGAGCATCCTGCCACGCCCGCCGCTCCGCAGGCCACCGGTTTTCCCGCCGCGCCCGGGAGGAGCGGGCCGCCGGCTCCGCACGGCGGGCACGGCCCGCTCCGGGGCGGAGCGCCCCACGCCGACCGGCCGGGATGTGCCCCGTCCCGGACCGCCCCCGGGCAGCGCCCGCGGGGCGGCCGGCGGGCTTGCCCCGGGCAGGACGGCCCGCCCCTCAGGCCGCCGGCAGGACGGCCCGCCCCCTCACCGGCGGCCGCCGTCCCCCGGGGAACGGCTCTCCGGAGGAGAGGCGGGCCCGGTGCCGGGCCCGCCCGCCCTGCGCGGCCGGGGCCCGTCACTCCGCGGCGAGGGAGGCCGTGATGGAGGTGCGCCCCGCCCGGCGGGCCGGGAGGAGGGCCGCCGCCATCGCCGCGGCGGCGGCCGCCGCGACGATCAGCGCGATCCTCCCGTAGGGCACCACCATCACCAGGTCCTCCCGGATCACCGAGACCGCCGCCAGCCCGAAGGAGACGCCCAGCAGCACGCCGATGCAGGCGCCCACCGCGCCCAGCACCAGGGCCTCCACGGTGAGCATCCGGCCCAGCCGGCGCCGGCTCAGCCCCAGCGCCCGGAGCAGCGCCGACTCCCGGCTCCGCTCGATCACCGACAGGCTCATCATGTTGGCGATCCCCACCAGGGAGACCAGCACGGCCAGTCCGAGCAGTCCGGTGATGACCATGACGAAGTCCGACAGGGTCCCCTCCAGCTGGGCCCGGGCGTCGTCGGTCCCGGTGATGGAGGCGGTGGGGAACTCCTCCGTCGCCTCCTCGACGATCGCCCGCGCCTCCTCCGGGGCCAGATCGGGCGAGACGTCGAGCATCACCGCCCCGTAGCCCCGGTCCCCGAAGCGGGAGACGTGGCCCTGCTCGCTCATCGAGAACGGCGGGAACGGCTCGCCGCGCACGATCGAGCCCACCTCCAGCTCGAACGCGTCCCCGCCGGTGCGCACCTGCACTTTGTCGCCCGCCTCCAGCCCGAACTCCTCGGCGCGGTCCGCGCTCACCGCCAGCCGGTCGGCGCCCAGTTCGTCCAGGGGCGCCCCGTCGACCACCTCCGCCTGATCGATCGGGCCGCCGGCGGCCAGGTGGGCGATGGAGGCGTCCCGGCCGTCGAGCTCCACCAGCGCCTCGCGCTGGCCCGCCACCTCGGTGACCCCGTCGGCGGCGCGCAGCCGGTCCACCACCGAGGCCGGGATCTGCTCGCCCCGGCCCCCGCCCGGCGCGGTGATCACGTAGTCGACCGGGACGGCCTTCTCCACGCCCACCGCGGCCGACTCGGAGAAACTCTCGATCACCACGGAGACCCCGGTCATCAGCGTGACCCCGACGGCGAGCGCGACCGCGGTGGCCGAGGCCCGCCTGGGGCTGCGCCGGGCGTTGGCGACCGCGAGCCGGCCGGGCGTACCGAGCAGCCGCCCCGGCAGGAATCCCACCAGCCGCACCGCCGGGCCGATCAGCGCCGGGCCCAGCGCGACCACGCCGAGGAAGAACAGCATCCCGCCGCAGACCACCAGGGTCAGCGCCGGCGGGCCGCCGCCGATCACCACCGCGCCCGCCGCGGCCACCGCCGTACCGAGCGCGCAGGCCGCAGCGCCGGCGGCCACGCGCACCGGCCCGATCGGCCCCGACGCCCGCTCCTCGGTGCCGTTCAGCGCCGCGATCGGCGGCACCCTGGTCGCGGCGTGCGCGGGCGGCACCGCGGCCGCCACGGTGACCAGCAGGCCGGCGCCGAACCCGAGCACCAGGGAGAGCGGGGCCACCGTGACCATCGAGTAGGGGATGTCGTTGCCGAACGCGTGGAAGACCGGGATCGCACCGTAGCCCGCGGCCACGCCGAGCACGGCCCCCAGCGCGGAGGCGGCCGCGCCGACCGCCGCGGACTCCGCGAGCACCCGGCCGAACACCTGCCCCCGGGACGCGCCGACGCAGCGCAGCAGCGCCAGCTCCCGCGTCCGCTGGGCGATGAGGACGCCGAAGGTGTTCTGGATGACCAGGCCCGCGACGAGCAGGGCGACCAGGGAGAGCAGGAGCAGGCCGGTGGCGAGCAGCGCCGGGTCGATGCCGCTGCCCTGGGCCTTCATCTCCGCCCACTGGCGGCCGGTGAGGACCTCGTTCCCGCCGTCCCCGAGCGCGGCGGCGGCCCGGTCCCGCAGCTCCTCCGGCGCGGTCCCGGGGGCGGCGTCCAGGTAGATCCCCGCGTACCCGTCCCGGCCGGTGACCTCGCGCGCGGTCCGCTCGGTGAAGACGGCCGCGCCCTGCAGCGCGAGGTCGCCCTCGCCCTGGGTGTCCACCAGCCCGGTCACGGTGACCTTCCGCTCCCGGCCCTCGGCGTCCAGCACCCCGATCCGGTCGCCGACGGCGAAGCCGGCGTTGCGCGCGGTCTGCTCGGCCAGCGCCGCCTCGCCGTCCGCCTCCGGCGCGCGGCCCTCGGCGATCGAGGTGCGCACGGTCGCCGAGACCGCCGCGGGCTCGGTGCGCAGCGGCCGCCCGTCCCGGCCGAGCAGGGTGGCGGTGCCCTGCACCGCCCCCTGCGCCCCGGCGACCCCGTCCAGCGCTTCGAGCTCTTCCAGGGCCGAGCGGGGCAGCGGGCGCAGCCCGCCGGGGGCGAGCACGGCCACGTCCACCTTGGCGGTGTTGGCGGTGACCGCCCGCTCGGTGTCGGCCTTGAGGGTGTCGCCGAGGATGAGCGTGCCGACCACGAAGGCCGCCCCGATCACCGTCGCCAGCGCGGCCATCATCAGCCGGGCGCGGTAGGCCCGCATCCCGGCGAGCATCGTCCGCCACACGGTCAGCCCTCCGGCTTCAGCATCGCGGCCGACACCGGGTCGGCCGTGGGGGCGCCGATCTCGTCCTCGGCCCTGCCGCCGCGCCCGAAGCCGACGTCCGCCCCGCGCGGCCTGTGCACCGCGGCGCCGCCTTCCCCGTACGTCTTCACCGGCCCCGCCGCTTCGACGGCGACGGGGGGTCCGCTCGATTCCGGAGGGTTTCGCATACCGCGACCCTAGGAATGCGCCCTTCCCCGGAAATCGGCCGAACGGCCGACCCACTCCCCCCGACTTTCAGCCGGGCCCATTCCCCGTCCGCCGCGACCAGAGCCGGGACCTGCTGATTCATCCGCCGAAAACGGAGAAGAAAGCCGCCCGGGACGCAAAGGCGCCCCGGAGGAGAACGGAGGCGTGACGGGCGCGCCCCCGCGGCGTAGCGTCGGGGCCATGAGCAACGACCGCGTTCTCGTGGAGCGCTCCGGGGCCCGCGCCACCGTGACCATGAACCTCCCGAACCGTCGCAACGCCCTGTCCAAGGCGCACATGCTCGATCTGATCGCCGCCTTCGAGGAGGTCGCCGCGACCGACGCCGCCGGCGTCGTGCTGGTCGGGGCCGGGCCGGTGTTCTGCGCCGGGCACGACTTCGCCGACCTCGCCGAGGCGGACCTCGATTCCGCCCGCGACCTGCTGCTCACCTGCACCCGGCTGATGCGCACCGTCCAGTCCGTCCCGCAGGTGGTGATCGCCCAGGTGCACGGGCTGGCCACCGCGGCCGGCTGCCAGCTCGTGGCCGCCTGCGACCTGGCGGTGGCCGGGTACGACGCCGGCTTCGCCGCGCCCGGCGGCAAGGGCGGCTGGTTCTGCCACACGCCGATGGTGGCGATCTCCCGCGCCATCGGCCGCAAGCGCGCCATGGAGATGGCGCTGACCGGGGACGTCGTCGACGCCTGCACCGCCGCCGAATGGGGCCTGGTCAACCGGGCCGTCCCCGAGGCCGACCTCGCCTCGGCCACCCGCGACCTGCTGGACCGCGCCACCCGGGGCGCCCCGCGCAGCAAGGCGCTCGGCAAGCAGGCCCTCTACGCCCAGTTCGACCGCCCCGAGGCGGACGCCTACACCTACGCGGTCGAGGTCATGGCCGCCACCAGCCAGACCCCCGAGGCCCGCGAGGGCATCGCCGCCTTCCTGGAGAAGCGCCCGCCGAAGTGGCCCGCCTAGACCGCCGCGGCCGGGCCCGCTCCGCGAGCGGCCCGTTCGGCCGACGGCTCCGGGATCACCACTGCGGAGGCGGCCCCGGCGGCCCGGGAGGAGGACCGGGCGGAGCCTGCCACTGATTCCGCGGAGGCTGCGCCTTCCGGCGCTTCGACGACGCGGAGACGGCCACGATCACCACGGCGCCCACCGCGATGAGCACGAGCAGGAGGAAGCCCACCATCAGCAGGAGAGAGACACTGACCATCGGGACATCGTTCCGCCGCCCTTTTCTCCGCGTCAAGGCGGACGCGGAAGGAGAGGGAGGGGCCCACACCGCCGTCCCCGCGTACGCGGGCTCACGGCGGACCGCCTGGGGCGGCGCCGGCCATCATCGGTACGTCATCCGCCGTCCGGCCCTTCAGGGGCGCGGACCCGCAGCTTGCGCCGGAACCTGAGGCACTCGGTCTTCTCCCGGTAGAAGCGCGGGCGGTCGGCGTCGCAGTAGAGGCTCCGCACCTGGTGGCCGCCGCCTGCGCCCGCGTTCCCGCCGGGGCGCATCCGCGCGGCGGACTCCTCCCGCCCCCGGTCCGCCCCGGTCCGCCTCCGCTGCTCCGCCATGGCCGTGTGCTCCTTCCGTCCGGTGACCACGGGGTGAACGGAAGCGGACGGAGCCGGGAGGAGTCCGGGGAATCCCTGGGAGAGTCCTGGGAGCCCGCGACGGAACCGCAGCCGGGGGCGGCTTTCGCGGGGAGGGTGAGAGCCCGGTCGGAGGAGCGGCTCAGCGGCGCCGGGCGGCGGGCGGCTCCTGGTCCGGCACCAGTGAGGCGCCCGCGTCGGCCAGCCGGCCCAGCCCCCGCTCCAGCGGGCCGCGGCCGAGCAGCAGCCGCCACAGGGTGCACAGCACCAGGGCGGTGCCGACGAACAGCTCCCACCGGAACGGGGCGGTGTCCATGTGCGACATGCCCTCGGAGGCCATCACCAGGATGTGGCCGGCGTAGACGGTCAGCGCCATCGCCCCGGCGGCGGCGAACGGGTACATCGGCGCCCTGGCCCGCTCCGCGGCGACCAGGCAGGCCGCCAGGACCAGCAGCGACGAACCGACCGCGCCGACCGCCTCGAAGGTCGTGCCGCTGTGCGGAGAGGCGATGAGCAGCCAGGACGGGGAGTCCACCGGCACCTGGCCGTGCATCTCGCCCAGCTGCTCCTCCGCCCAGGTGCGCATGGGCGCCGCCATGGCCGCGCCGTGCTCCCCGGCCAGGTCGGCCGCGATCCGGTCCAGCCCGCCCAGCGGGTGCAGCAGCAGCCAGGACCCGCCGTAGCCCAGGGCGGCCAGGCCCGCGCCGGCGCCGGCCAGGCCCAGCCGCACCCGCGCCGAGTGCAGGTCGAGCCGGCCGACCGCCATCCCGGCGGCGACGAACGCCATGAAGGTGGCCGCCGGGTAGTAGCCGGTGAGCAGCAGGTCGGCGATGCCGCCGATGGAGTCCTCCCGGACGTCGTCGCCGGCCATGCCCGAGCGGATCAGGTAGGACAGCTGCGGGCCGGCCAGTGCGACCGCGGCGGCGATCGCGGCCAGCGCGGGCGCGCCCAGCGGCAGCATCGGCAGCGCCAGCAGGAAGAACCCGGCGTAGTAGGTGAGGATGACCGCGACCGGCGCGCCGAGCAGGTCGAGGAACCCGCCGAGCAGCGCCAGCGCCAGCGCCCGGACCAGGATCCGCGCGATCGGGCGGCGCAGCTCCCAGCCGCGAAGCGGCACCGTGCGCCCGGTCATCAGCGCCAGGGAGAGCCCGGCCAGGAACGCGAAGAGCGCCGAGGAGCGGCCTCGGGTGAGCCCGTGGAACGCCTCGGCGGCGTCCTCCCCGGCCAGCCCGGCCAGGCCCAGCGAGCCGACGCCCAGGTGGACGGTGAGCATGCCGAACACGGCGAGGGCGCGGGCCGCGTCCACCCCTTCGACCCGCCGGGGGCGCGGCGCGTCCCCGGCGGCCGGACCGAGGGGGCCGCGGTCCTGCGGCTGCGGTTGCTGAGGGGTCACGCCGCCAGAGTAGACGGTTGCCGGGCTGATCCGCTTTCGCCCCTCTTCGCCCCGCTCCCCTCGGCCGGGCGGCCGGCGGGAGCGGGGCGGGACCGCCGGGTCAGCCGTCCTCGCCGGCCAGCCCGGAGAAGTAGTCCAGCGCCGCCGGGTTGGCCAGCGAGTCGCGGCTGGCCACCCGCTCGGCCGGCTCGCCCATCAGGATGCGCTTGACCGGCACCTCCAGCACCTTGCCGGAGAGCGTGCGCGGCACCTCGGAGATGGCGCGGACCGCGTCGGGGACGTGCCTCGGCGAGCAGTCCTCGCGGATGCGGCGGGCGATCGCCCGGGTCAGCGCGTCGTCCAGCTCGGCGCCCTCGCGCAGCACGGTGAACAGCTCGATCCGGGAGCCGCCGTCCGGCTGCGGGACGTCGACCACCAGCGCGTCGACGACCTCGTCGAGGGAGAGCACCGCGCGGTAGATCTCGCTGGTGCCCATCCGGATGCCGCCCCGGTTGATGGTGGAGTCGGAGCGGCCGTAGATGATCGCGGTGCCGCGCTCGGTGATCTCGATCCAGTCGCCGTGCCGCCACACCCCGGGGTACATGGAGAAGTAGCTGTCCCGGAGCCGCTCGCCGCTCTCGTCGCCCCAGAAGTACAGCGGCATGGACGGCGCGGGCTCGGTCAGCACCAGCTCGCCGACCTGGCCGACCAGCTCCTTGCCGTCGGGGTCCCAGGAGGCCACCGCCATGCCGAGCGAGCGCGCCTGGATCTCGCCCTCGTAGACCGGCAGCGTCGGCACCCCGCCGACCAGGCAGCTGCACACGTCGGTGCCGCCGCTGGTGGAGAAGAGCCACAGGTCGTCGCCGAACTCCCGGTAGCACCAGTCGAACCCCTCCGGGCTGAGCGGCGACCCGGTGGAGCCGATCGCGTGCAGCGCGGACAGGTCCCGCCCCTGCCGGGGGTGGACGCCCTGCTTCATGCAGCCGGACAGGTAGCTCGCGCTGGTGCCGAAGACGGTCACCCCGGCGCGCTCGGCCAGGTCCCACAGCGCGCCCATGTCGGGGTGGCCGGGGCTGCCGTCGTACAGCACGATGGAGGCCTTGGTGAGCAGCACGCTCACCAGGAAGTTCCACATCATCCAGCCGGTGGTGGTGAACCAGAAGACCCGGTCGTCCTCCTGGGCGTCCAGGTGCAGGTTGAGGTTCTTCAGCTGCTCCAGCAGGATCCCGCCGTGCCCCTGCACGATGGCCTTGGGCAGCCCGGTGGTGCCGGAGGAGTAGAGCACCCACAGCGGGTGGTCGAAGGGCACCGGCTCGAACTCCAGCTCGGCGCCCTCGCCGCTCTGCTCCAGCTCCGCCCAGTCCAGGGCGCCCTCCACCGGGGACCCGGCGCCCAGGTAGTCCAGGACCACGGTGTGCTCCAGGGTGGGCAGCTGCGCGCGCAGCTCCTCCAGCACCCCGGTGCGGTCGAAGTCCTTGCCGCCGTAGCGGTAGCCGTCCACGGCCAGCAGCACCTTCGGCTCGATCTGCGCGAACCGGTCGATGACGCTGCGCACCCCGAAGTCGGGCGAGCAGGACGACCAGACCGCGCCGATGGAGGCGCAGGCGTAGAACGCCGCGACCGCCTCGGCGATGTTGGGCAGGTAGGCGACGACCCGGTCGCCCTTGCCGACGCCCAGCCGGCGCAGCCCGGCGGCGATCGCCGCGGTGCGGCGGCGCAGCTCGCCCCAGGTCCACTCGCCCAGCACCCGCAGCTCGGAGGCGTGCCGGATGGCGACGGCGCCGTCGTCGCGCCCCTCGAAGAGGTGCCGCGCGTAGTTCACCCGGGCCTCGGGGAACCACACCGCGCCCGGCATGGCCCGCTCGGCCAGCACCGGCCCGCGCGGCGTGTCCGGCCGGACCCCGTAGTAGTCCCAGATCGCGGCCCAGAACCCGTCCAGGTCGGTGGTGGACCAGCGCCACAGCGCCTCGTAGTCCCCCTCCGGCGCGTCCACGCCCCGGTTCTCCCGCGCCCACCGCGCGAAGGCGGTGATGCCGGCGCGCTCCTTCCGCTCCTCACTCGGGGTCCAGAGCACCGGGGGCCGTGCCTGCGTCATCGTCCGCGCCTCCTCCGTACCGCACTGCAGACGGCCCCGCGGACGCCCGCCGGCCGCCGTGATCGAGGCCATCTAACAACACCCGCACTGTGCCCTGCATCACCGGGGGCGCCGCGCCGCAGGAGAGAGACTTTCCGTGACCGCCCCCGCACACGCAGGGCTCACAGCGCGTACTCGACCTGGAGCGGGACCACGCCGGAGCCATCCCCGCCTGCGCGGGGCTCACGCCCCAGAGGAGGTCCGCGGCTACCAGGAGGGCGGTCCATCCCCGCGTGCGCGGGGCTCACGCTCCGATGCTCTCCATACGGTCTCGGCCTGGAGGTCCATCCCCGCATGCGCGGGGCTCACCCGACCAGCAGCAACCCCCGCACCCGGAACGCGGGTCCATCCCCGCATGCGCGGGGCTCACTACGCCCTGCTAATGCCGCTTGCCGTCGACGGGGGTCCATCCCCGCATGCGCGGGGCTCACCGGCGGTGCGGCCCGGCGAATCCGGTGGGCGGCGGTCCATCCCCGCATGCGCGGGGCTCACGATGCCGTCATGTTCGGCACCTACTGCCGTGCAGGTCCATCCCCGCCTGAGTTGAGCTCTAGGGTCGGGGCGGCATCCGGTGGGGTGCCGCCCTTTCGCATGTCAGAGGGGGTGGCGCTGACCTGCGGCGGGGCGGGGCCGGTGGTGTGGGCCGGTCGGCGGTGTGTCGTGGTGTGCCACCGTGCGACGGGGTTTTCCAGAAGATTCGGGCCAGTGGCGGGCCAGTGCGGGCCGGTTCAGTCGGGCGGTTGGGGGCCGGTGAGCGGGCCCATGGCGCGCAGCGCCTCGTCCAACCGGCGGTCGGCGCGGCGGGCGTCCAACCTCACCTGTAGCGGGTTGGTGTGGCGGTCGGGCTCCCAGACGGCGACATCGCCGGTCTCCAAGACCATGGTGCGGATGCGGTGGCCCCGGATCCTTCCGGCGCGGCGCCCGGCGCGGCGTGAGGCCTCGCGCTGGTCGTCGTCGGCGCAGGTGATGACCACGGCCCCGTCGCGGTGCAGGAACTCGGCGATGCGCTGGGCCTGGGCGTGCTGGGCGCGGTCGGCCTGGTCGGCGTCGAACGCCTCCTTGGCGGCGCGGCGGCGCGCAGTGGGGGCGGCCTCGATGCGCGCGACGTTGTCCATGCCCGCACGCTACCCGGTGAGGGGCGGTCGGGTCTGCCGTCCCGTGGAAGCGGCGGGGAGGGGGCCCGGGGCGCGGTTCGCCGGCGGGCCCGACCGGCCCGGAACCGCCCGGGTGCGACCTGTGGCCCCGGTGGCGTTGGGCGGACGCCTCGGCGGGGCTCGATGCCCCGGGCGCGGCGTGACCCGCCGCGAAAAGCACGCCCCTGGCCACGGGTCCTCCCGCGTCTCCCTTCGCTCCGCGTCTCCCGGCGGGCCGGGCACCCCACGGGAGCGGGTACGGGTCCGGTCGCCGGGGAGCAGCGGCGCGGGAGCCGGGCGGCCTTAAGCTTGCCCGGCGCGTCGGGGCCCTCCGGGGCTCCACCGCGTCTTTGCCCGCCGGGCCGCCCGGCTTGGGGCCCCGCGCCGATGCGGAGTGGTGGACGGACCCGGGCGCGCGCAGCGGGCAGGCACCTCCCCCGCGCGGCGGGCGTCCCGGGCGGGCCGGTCAGAGCGGGGCGCACACGGCCGGGCGCCTCCCCGTCCGAGTGGGAGAGGTGTTCCCGGCGCGGGCGGGGTCCGCGCGTCGGCCGGGGCGCGGCGGGGTGCGCGGGCAGCCGGGGGAAGGGAGGCCGGGGAGGGGCGCGGGGCGGGTGCCGCGCGAGCACCCGACGGAGGAGGGCGCGCAGCGCGGATGCCCGCCCAAGCGCACCCGACCTCGGCCGACCAACCGCCCGGGGGACGCGAAAGCCCGCCCGCGCCCATGGCGCGGGCGGGCTGCCTTGATCGCGTAGGGAAAGTTCTCACAGCCACCGGCTCCGGGGGGCCGTCCGGGCTACTGGCACTTCCGATCCGGCTCGTCCGCTTCGGCGCCGTGGCCGCGTCGGGGGGCTGCGCGTGCGGCGCGGTTAGATGTGTCCGGCCCGGATGTCTGCGATCAGGGCGGCCCACTCGCGGGCGGGGACGGCGATGTGCCCGTGCTCGCGGTTCTGCGTGTCACGAACGGCGACTGTGCCCGCATAGGTCCTACACTCCACGCACTGACCACCGGTGTCGCTGTAGCTCGACTTCCGCCATTCGGACGTCATTGCATGTCTCCTAGCAGGTTGCGTGACTGGTGGGAGGGGAGTGCAACGGCGAACGCCTGTTTGGCAAGCTGGTCCAACCGCGCCCAGTCAGTGGATTCTTCGTCCAAGAGGACGTTACCTACGATGTGATCGGACGCAGCAGCTCTCCCCCCGTCCGCCAGTCTCACCATGAGCAGCGGAGATGTGATGCCCACGAGTAGCGTTCCTTCCGGGACGAGACAGACGGTCACGCGGCTGGTGTCTACTATCCCGCACAGGTGGGCTGCTTGCGCCTTGCGGGGGCCCTCTGGCACACACGTGAGTGCACTCATGGGGAAGACAGCACTTATCTGGGGATCTCGTCCATGTCGGAGCTGTTCGTAACGGCTGCTTCGAGCCATCGCCAGCCGCTGCACTTCTTCGACCGGTTCTAGTGGTTGACCGTGCCGGAACACCATCTCGGCATATTCCGGACACTGCAACATGCCCGGGACAAGAACCGGTGAAAAGTACTCGATAGTGACAGCTTCCGCCATAAGTCGTGCAGTGTCTTGCATCCATGGCGGCAGCGTGGATCCCGACGTTTGAGACGTCCACAAGCGCAGCAACTTCCCCTGCGCACCTAGCACAGCATCAAGTTTTTCCACGTCATCGCGCTTGGGAGTCGTTTCCTCGCGTTCCCAGCGAGAGATGGTGCTAGCCGTAACTCCCAGCTCCTCGGCAAGGTTGCGTAACGTCAGCCCCGCAACGTCGCGCAACATTTTAAGACGAGATGCAAACTGGGAGGTCGCCATGTGCCGATACTAAACGTCTTTTTGCATCTTGGCGGCACTTGCTTGGGGACATGGACACATCCGGCCACGCTCAGACGCATGAACATTTCGGATGCGGAACGAGACGGGGTAATGGAAGCCGCCGTGAAGGCGTTCCGGGAGGCTTCGATCCCCCTCGATGTTCACAAGCGGGTGACCAGGGCGGGGGATGTGCTGCCCTGCATCGTGGCCGGTGCGCGCTGGGATGCGGTGGTGGTCGCGCTGGCCGGGGATGAGCTGGGGCGGCCCCGGTGGGCCTTCGTGTGGGGGCAGCCGGACGAGCGGGCGCCGGTCACCGACGTGACGGTGACCGATATCCCGGCCTGGGATGCCGGGGAGCTGGTCCGCCGGGTGGCCAACGTGCTCGACGTGGCGGCGGTGGCCTGGGCCGGCCGCGAGGCGGGGTGAGCCCCGGTGAGGTGGTGCAAGTGGTGCCGCCGGGTGGTGCCCGCGCCGCACACCTCCTGCCCTAACGAACCGACCGGCCCGCCGCCGAGCGCGGTACCCGATACCGCTGCGGAGAGGGCGGCGGAATGGGTGGCGCGGATGGCCGCACCCCGGGTGCGCCCGGCTCGCGCTGCCGTCCCGGCGCAGCGCCCGCCGCTTCCCCGGCGATCCCGCAGCACGGACTGAACCCCCGGCCGCCGGTCTCCGGCTGGCGTAGACGAGCAAGGCTCCCGCGACCGTTGCAGCGGCCCGGGAGCGCGGCCTACCTGAACAGGAGGACAGGTAAGCATGAACAGAATAGGGGCTCTGGTCGCCCTGGTGGCCCGTTTGGTGCGCCCCACGCGCGGCTTGCACAACGCCGTCTGGCACGACCGCCCTGAACGCCCTTCGTTCCGGCCCGTCCGCTCTGCAGTGCGGCGCCCTGCAGGCTCCCGGGTCCGCTCCTATGTACCCCGGCACGCCGCCCCGGTGGGGCCGGTGGTGGATGCTTCGGCCCTGGACCCTCCGGCGGCCCTGGTGCGAGGGCACTACCTCGACTATGAGCGCAGAAAAGCCCTGGCGGCGGCCTCGCCGGTGGGCGTCTGAGCTTCACATGCCCCCGCCCCGTCGCGGTTTCCAGCGCCGGGCGGGTGCGGGGCCATAAGGGGGGAGCGGGCCGGGGCACCGTCAGAGGGGGGGTGCCCCGGCCCGCCGCTGTCCTCTCTTCCCCTTCACCTACCGCTTCCTGCTGTGTTCAGCGAGGGGTTGTTCGCGTCCCTGGGGTGCTGCTCTAAACCCTGACACGATTTGTGACGCAAACCGGCCGGATCGCCTGAGGATTGGTGGTGGAAGCGGAAGGCGGGCGGTTGCGGGGTGATGCGAATGGACGCGTTGGAGGCTCGGGCGTGCCGACCTGATTTCGCGGTGTGGCGTGGCCAGGTGGCGCGTGCGGGGTTTTGTGTGCGGCCGGTGCGGGTCTCGGGCCGGGCGGCGGCGGTGGACACCTCCAGTGGTGAGGTGCTGGCCCAGACCTCGACGGCGGATGCTCCGGACGGGGTGCTGCTGGTGGCCTGTGGGGATCGCCGGGCTGCGGTGTGCCCGCCGTGCTCGCGCACCTATCGGGCCGATGCGTGGCACATGATCGCGGCGGGGATGCGGGGCCGGACCCCCACCGGAGAAGACGACGCGGTGCCCTCCTCGGTCGGGGAGCATCCGGCGCTGTTCCTCACCCTGACCGCCCCGGGCTTCGGCGCGGTGCATGCGGCCCGGGACGGCGGAGCGCCCTGCCGGCTGCCCCGCGGCAGAAAGAAGACCTGTCCCCATGGGCGGCCGGCGGGGTGCGGCCTGGTCCACGAACCGGATCACCCGGCGGTGGGCACCCCGGTCTGTCCGGACTGCTGGGACTACACGGGGGCGGTGCTGTGGAACGCCTCTCTTGGGGAGTTGTGGCGGCGGACCCGGATCGGGATCGAACGCGCGTTGGCTCCGGCGGCCTCGGCCGCGCTGGGGCGCAGGGTCGGCGTGCGGGAGGTCTCCCACCTGCTGCGCGTCTCCTACGTCAAAGTCGTGGAATTCCAGCGGCGCGGGCTGGCGCACGTCCATGCGGTGCTGCGGTTGGACGGGGTGGTCCCGGGCGACCGGTCGGCGCTGCTGGCCCCGCCCTCCTGGGCCACGGCGGAACTGCTGGCCTCGGCGGTGCGCTCGGCGGTGGCCTCGACCGCGTTCGCCCTGCCCTCCCCCGATGGTGTGGCGCGGGTGGCGGAGTGGGGTTCCCAGCTGGACGTGCGGCCTCTGGATGACCCGGCCAAGGCGGCGGGGTATCTGGCCAAGTACGCGACCAAGACCGTGGACGCGGACTCGGATGCGCTGGCGCGGCGGTTGCGGCGACTGGACCGCGCCGCACTAACCCGGGAAGTCGGGCCGCACCTGGCGCGGATGGTGGCGACCTGCTGGGAGTTGGGCAAGCGGCGCGACCTGTCCGGTCTGCGGTTGCGGCGGTGGGCGCACTGCTTGGGCTACCGGGGCCACTTCACCACCAAGTCGCGGGCCTATTCGCTGACGCTGGGCGTGCTGCGGGCGGTGCGCCGCGCCTGGCGCGCCCGCCAGTCCCGCAAGGCCGGGCGGGCCGACGTGTGGGGACTGGAAGGCGCGGAGGTGGTCGGGGCGTGGGCCTACGCCGGGTCGGGCTACCTTGGCGCGGCCGATGTGCTGATCGCCCACCGGATGGCCCAGGACCACGCCGTCGCGCGGGCGGAGTACAAGGCGGTGCTGCGGCGCGAGGCGCAGATGGCGGTGTGGGCGGCGTGATGGCGGGGTTGTGCCGTCGGGAGGAACGACCGCCGGCGGGTTCCCGCCGCATCGACCTGCACGTTCCCGGTGGCGGTCACCACGGCGCCCCTGGGAGGGCTGCGCGCGGAGCGCGTCCGTTCATGCCTGAAGCTGCACACGGGCGCCTCCTGCGCCCACCGGCGGAGAAAACACCTCGCGCGTAGCGCGCCGATTGCGCCCTTCGGCGCAGCCGGGGCGAAGGGGAGGGTGGTCGGGGGATTTCGGTAGGTGGGGCAGCCGGCACGATTGCCGTCAAGGGAATTCCAGTGAATACCTTTCTTTGTTTTGGCCGGTTGCGGTCGTTTTTAGGTGGCCCGCGACTGGCCCGCAGGAATGGCGTCGTATTGGTTTGTGAGGGGTTGGCTAATTGACTGCGCGTTCCTCCTTGTCTCCGGCCGATGTGGCTGCTGAGCTGGGTTTCAGCCGCCGCACCATCTACCGCTGGATTTCTCTGGGGAAGGGGCCTCGGGTGTTTGTTTCCCCTGGCGGGCATCTGCGTGTGCGGCGGGCCGATTTTATAGAATGGGTTCAGGAAAACGGACTCGAGACTAAGGGGAGACAGTGACCGAAGCACAGGACATCACTTTCTGGGAGCCCCGCAAGCGCCCCAACCGGAAAAAGGCGTGGGAGGTTCGGTGGACCATTGACGGAAAGCAGTTCTCCCGGTCCCGCGTCTCCTCGGAGCTGGCCCGCGATTTCCTTAAGGATCTGCGGGCGGCGGCGAAAAAGGGGGAGCGGTTCTCGCCGGTGAACGGGGAACCGGAGTCCTGGGCCAGCGCATCGGAGACGGTGCTGTCGGTGGTGCGCTCGTACCTGCGGACGGTGGCGGCCTCGCGCCCGGCGGCCAACACCTGGCGCACGGTGCGCGACGCCTGCGTGCTGGTGGCCATGGCCTGCATCGATGACAAGGCGGCCGCCCGGCTTCCCGCTCCGGCGCCGGATGCGCGGGTGCGCTCGGCCCTGCACGCCGGGTTCGGCTACCGCTTCGACTCCTCGGCTTCCCGGCCCGACCGGGCGGTGCTGGACCCGGTGGGGCTGGACGCGGACGACCGGGAGTGCCTGGCCTGGCTGGAACGGGTGTGCAAGCCGATCGGGGCGATGGACGCGCCCGGCGCCGGGGCGGTCCTGGAGCGCCTGGGCGTGCGCGTGGGCGGCGGGGCGCCGCTGGCCGCCGACACCGTGCGGCGGCGCCGCACCGTCTTCACGGCGATGCTGGACCACGCGGTCAACCGGCGGCTGCTGGCCTCCAATCCGCTGCTGGGGCTCAAGGTCGCCCGGACCCGCGCGGCCGACGCGGTGGACCCCCGGGTGGTGCCCGACTATGCGCAGACGGGGCGGCTACTGAAGGCCGTCCGGCACAGCCGCAAGGGCGGCGACCGGTTCCTGTGGGCGTTCTTCTCGCTGTGCTACCTGGCCGGGCTGCGCCCCGGTGAGGCGCGGGCGGCGCGCTCCCAGGACATCACTTGGCCCGGCGACGTCCGCGCCGCTGACGCGGTGCCCGGGTTCGGGGTGCTCACGATCGCGGAGTCGCGTACGGAGTCCGGCGACACCGCGACCCTGAAGCACCGCCGGAAGGGGGAGGTGCGGCTGGTGCCGCTGCCTCCGGAAGCGGTGGCCGTGCTGCGCGAGCACCTGGCCGACTGGGGCACCGCCCCGGACGGTCGGCTGTGGTGGGGCCGTACGGCCGCTGAGGGCGAGTACGGCACCCTGACGGGCAAGTCCTACCGGGCGGCCTGGGCGCGGGCGCGCAAGGCCGCGCTGACGCCTGCCGAGCTGGAAGCGGGGCTGGCCCAGCGGCCCTACGATCTGCGGCACGGCTGCGCGAGCCTGCTCCTCTACATCGGGCTGGCTCCGCCCGAGGTCGCCCGGCGCCTGGGCCACACGGTAGAGGTGCTGATGCGCACCTACACCCACTGGTTCACCGGCCAGATCAACGCGGCCAACGCCAAGCTGGGGGCCGCTCTCGATGAACTCGGGCCCCTGACGGGCCACGGGCCAGACGACGGCGACGATTCCCCGCATGACCCCAGGTGAACGCGGTGACTGCGCGGGATCGGCCCATCCCCGCCTGCGCGGGGCTCACGGCGCCGGGAGGGGGCGGGGCGAGTGGAGAACAGGTCCATCCCCGCATGCGCGGGGCTCACCCGCCGACCGCAGTGTGGCCGGCGTCGGCCACGGGTCCATCCCCGCATGCGCGGGGCTCACCAAGCGCCGCCGCACCTGGCCCATCACCCGCTAGGTCCATCCCCGCATGCGCGGGGCTCACCCTTGGCGACCTGCGGAGTCGCAGGGCGTTATCTTTTTGAGACTTCCTCCGAGGTGCGGGCTTTCACGTTCTCGCCCCATCTCTAACGCCTCCGGGTGATCGCTTGCCAGGGGCGCGGGCCCCTTTCCTTCTCTCCTCTTATATAGGGGGACCCTATGGGTGCCGGGGCGGTCAGCGGTGCTCCGGGATGCCCAGCGCTTCGACCGAGGCCGTGGCGAAAGCGGCGGGCGGCAGGGCGGTGATGCCCTCGGGGAGGGCGCCGAGCAGTGGGGCGCGGCCCTCGGTGGGGAGGTCGTCGAGGTTGCAGCGTTCGGCGAGGCCGGGGAAGGCCGGCCAGCGGCCGATGACCAGGCCGGCGCAGGTCAGGCCGCGGGCGGCCAGGGCCTCGGCGGTCAGCGCGGTCTCGTTCAGGGTGCCCAGGCCGGGGCGGACCACCAGCAGCACCTGGGCGGAGAGCTCCGCGGCGACGTCTGCGATGGTCTCGCCGCGGTCGTTGAGCCGGACCAGCAGCCCGCCCGCGCCCTCGACCAGCACCAGGTCGTGCTCGGCGGCCAGGTCGGCGGCGGCCTCGGCGGCCTGCCGGGCGGTGACCGGGGGCAGGCAGGAGCGGCGCGCCGCGGTGGCCGGGGCGAGCGGTTCGGGGTAGCGGGCGAGCTCGCGGACCTCCGCCTCCGGGACCAGCCGGGCCACCTCGTCGGCGTCGCCGGGCTCGCCGGGGCGCACCCCGGTCTGCGCCGGTTTGAGGGCCGCCACCCGCTCCCCGGCCGCCGCGGCGGTCGCCGCGTAGGCCGCGGTGCACGCCGTCTTGCCGACGCCCGTCCCGGTTCCCGCCACCACCAGCACCGTCACCCTGCGGCCTCCACAGACGCCCGCGCGGCGGCGATCATGCCGCCGCTGATCCGCTCGATGTCCGCGCCGCCGCACACGTACGGCGGCATCGCGTAGACGTTGTTCCGGAACGGCCGCAGCCAGCAGCCCGCGGCCAGCCCGGCCCGGGTCGCGGCCGGCACGTCCACCGGCTGGTCCAGTTCGATCACCCCGATCGCGCCCAGCACCCGCACGTCCCTGACGCCGGGCAGGTCGCGCGCCGGGGCGAGGCCGTCGGCCAGGCCGCGCTCGATGCCGGCGACGGCCCCGCGCCAGTCGGCGTCGAGCAGCAGCCGGACCGAGGCCTCGGCGACGGCGCAGGCCAGCGGGTTGCCCATGAAGGTCGGGCCGTGTGCGAGCACCGGGACCTCCCCGCCGGCGATGCCCTCGGCCACCTCCGGGGTGCACAGCGCCGCGGCGAGCGTCAGATAGCCGCCGGTGAGCGCCTTGCCCAGGCACATCACGTCCGGGGTGACGCCGGCGTGGCCGGCGGCGAACAGCTCGCCGGTGCGGCCGAAGCCGGTGGCGATCTCGTCGAACACCAGCAGCACGCCGTGCTCCCTGGTGATCTCGCGCAGCGCGCGCAGGTAGCCGGGGCTGTGGAAGCGCATCCCGCCGGCGCCCTGCACCACCGGCTCCACGATGACCGCGGCCAGTTCCCCGGCGTGCCGGGCGACCAGCTCCTCCAGGTGGGCGAGGTAGCCGGGGTCGGGGTCGGCGCCGAACCCCTCGGGCGGGGCGTCGGCGAACACCTGGCGGGGCAGCACGTCGCCCCAGAGCGCGTGCATGCCGCCCTCCGGGTCGCACACCGACATCGCGTGGAAGGTGTCCCCGTGGTAGCCGCCGCGCCAGGTCAGCACCCGGCGCCGCTCCGGGCGGCCCAGGGAGCGCTGGTACTGCAGGCACATCTTGAGCGCCACCTCCACCGAGACCGATCCGGAGTCGGCGAGGAAGACGTGGCGCAGCGGGTCGGGGGCGATCTCGGCGAGGAGCGCGGCGAGCCGCGCCGCGGGCTCGTGGGTCAGCCCGCCGAACATGACGTGGCCGAACCGGTCGAGCTGGTCGCGCAGGGCCGCGTCCAGCACCGGGTGGCGGTACCCGTGCACCGCCGACCACCAGGACGACATCGCGTCCACGACGTCGTGCTCGGCTCCGTCCGGCCCGGTCATCCGGAGCCGGGTGCCGGACGCCCCGGTGACGACGTAGGGGGCGTCGGCGCCGTCGGCGGGCCCGGTCCGCACCGAGGCGTAGGGGTGCCACAGGTGGTCGCGGTCGGCGCGGCGGACCCAGTCGACGGCGGGGGAGGCCCCGGGCGTCCGCGCACCGGCCGCTCCGGGGGGCGCGGCGGCGGTGCGCACCGCGCCGGCGGCGCCGTCCGCGGCGGGGACCCGCATGCTCCTGCGCCCCTCCGGCCCTCTCGGCCCCCTGGGCGTCCTCATCACTGCCCGCCTCCGTTCGTCCGCTCGGCGCTCATGCCATACCGGCACATCCTTCCCAACTCTCGCTCCCGGTGGGGATGCCCCCGGTGCACAGACTTCGCCGCGGTTCTTTGTCGGTTCCCCGCATGCCGCCCCATCTGCGCCCATGTGAAGGTCGTCCGGGCGCACCGCCGGGCCCCGGCGGACAGGGCGGTGCGGGTCCGGGCGCCGGTGAGGAGGGGCCCCGGATCCGCGCCGCCCGCCCGAGCGGGGCGGCGGGCGCGTCCGCCGGCCCCCCGGGACCGCCGGGGGGAGGCGGGCGGCGGGGTGCGCTCCGGTGCCCGCCGGCCTCCGCCCGGCGGGGGTGCGGGCCCCTGGCCCCGGGGGATCGCGGACAGTACGCTGACGCGGCCGCGCGGCGGGGCCGAGAGGCCGGCGCCCCTGCCGTCCGCGCTTGCCCGCGCGGAAGGCGGGAGCGGCCGATCGGGCCATGTACGAGGAGGGAGCAGCGTATGACGGCGACCGGGGAGGAGACGGCCCCGCCCGCGTCCGGGCGCGGCGCCGGGGCGGGCGGCCCGTTCGGCTGGCTCGCGGCGGCGGCCCGGGAGCGGGAGGCGTCCGGGCTCCGCCGGGTGCTGCGCCCGCGCCGCCCCGAGGAGGACCTGCTCGACCTGGCCTCCAACGACTACCTGGGGCTGACCCGGCACCCCGAGGTGGCGGAGGCCGCCGCCGGGGCGGCCCGGCGCTGGGGCGCGGGCGCCACCGGCTCCCGGCTGGTCACCGGGGACACCCTGCTCCACCGAGAGCTGGAGGAGGAGCTGGCCGGCTTCTACGGCGCCGAGGCCGCGCTCGTCTTCTCCTCCGGCTACGCGGCGAACCTGGCCATGGTCACCGCGCTGGCCGGCGCCGGCGCGCACCTGGTGTGCGACCGGGGGAACCACGCCTCGCTGATCGACGCCGCCCGGCTGGCCAAGGCGGCCGGGGCCCGGGTGTCGCTCTTCGGCCACGGCGACCCCGCCGCGGCGGCCGCCGCCCTGGCCGCCCCGCCCGCCGAGGGGCTGCGCCCGGTGGTCCTCTCCGACACGGTGTTCTCCGTCGACGGCGACCTCACCGACGTGCCCGCGCTCGCCCGCGCCTGCCGGGGCGCCGGGGCGGCGCTGCTGCTGGACGACGCGCACGGGCTGGGCGTGCTGGGCGAGGGCGGCGCCGGCTGCCTGACCGCCGCCGGGCTGCGCGGGGACCCCGGGACCGCGGTGTCGGCCACCCTGTCGAAGTCGCTGGGCGCCCAGGGCGGCGCGGTGATGGGGCCCGCCGCGGTGGTCCGGCACCTGGTGGAGACCGCGCGCACCTTCATCTTCGACACCGGGCTGGCGCCGCCGGCCGCGGCGGCGGCGCTGGCCGCGCTGCGCGTGCTGCGCGCCGAGCCGGAGCGCCCCGCCCGGCTGCGCCGGTTGGCCCGGGAGCTGGCCGCGGGCCTGGCCGGGCGCGGGCTGGAGGCGTCCGTCCCGGACGCCGCCGTGGTCTCGGTGGCCGCGCCCTCCCCGGAGGCCTGCGTGGAGTGGGCCCGGCGGTGCGGCGCGGCGGGGATCCGGGTCGGCTGCTTCCGGCCGCCGTCCGTCCCCGACGGGCGGTCCCGGCTCCGGCTGACGCTCCGCGCCGACCTCGGCGACGCCGATCTGGCCCGCACCCTGGACACGGTGGCGGCGACCCGGCCCTGACCCCGGCCGCCGCAGGGGCCGGCGGTCCCGTCCTCCGCAGCGGCTCCGGCGGGGGCGGACCGCGCCGCCCGCCTCCGAGCGGGGCGTCGCCGCCTACCGGATCGGCGCGGGCGGTGCCGCCGGGCAGGGAACGGCCGCGCCGCCCCGTCCCGATCGGCCCGTCCGCCCTGAGCTTGTTCTTCAACCTCGGGGGCGGCCGGAGCATCGGGGCGGCCGACCGGTGGACCTGGCCTGTGACCGCCGCCCGTACCCGGCTTCACCCGTCCCGCTGCCGAGGACCTGCACCGCCCCCGGGAGCCGCCCCGGCCACCGGGGCGGTCGGGCCCGGCGCGGGCGCGGCGGGGCCTTCGCAACGCCCGCGCGGAGGCGGCCCGTCCCGCCGGCGCCCCCGAACCCCCCGCTCCGGGCGCCCCCGGGGCCCGAAGAACCGGCGCCGGGCACCGCGCCATGACGCGGGAAAGACAGCCGAACGCACCATGAGCCCGAAGGAGCACCCCACCCGCCCAGGTTGAAGAACAAGCTGAGGGGCCGTCGGGCATCCGGCCGGTCACCCGGTGAGGCCGCCCCGCACGGCCCGTCCGGCGGGCCCGGGGCGGTGCCGGCCCGGCCGTCCGGGTCGTTTTCCCGTCCGGGAGCGGGCCCGGCAGGGCCGGCCGGAACCGGCGCCTCGCGAAAGGCCCGGGGCCCGGGACGTCAGCCGTTCATGTACCGGTCCAGGGTCCAGGTCCGCAGCGTCCAGGGCAGCGAGGGGACCGGGACGAAGTCGCCCATCGGGCCCTCGATCAGCCGGGTGTAGCCGGCGCCGGCCGGGGTGTGGTGCAGGGTCCACAGGTCGCCGGTCTGCTGGACGATCAGGTAGGCGGGGACCCCGAGCCGGGCGTAGAGCTCCCTCTTGGCCACCTCGTCGTGGAGCCGGGAGGAGGGCGAGACGACCTCGACCGCCAGCAGGACCCGCTCCCCCGGCCGGTCGCCGGCCCGGGGGAGGACGGTGTGGTCGTCGTAGACCGCGACGTCGGGCCGGAACTCGTCCTCGCCGCCGGGGAAGGAGATCGAGGCGTCCATCGTCGCCGGGAAACCGACCCTCCTGGCCTGCATGAGAATGTCCAGCTGGATCTCCTGGTGCAGCTGGTCCGCCGGCGGCGCGATGACGATCGCACCGGTCAGCACCTCATAGCGGATCTCGTGCGCGTCCAGTAGTTCGGTGGTCTTCATGTACGGCGCCCCCCACGCCAATGCCGCGTCACGGCGCCCCCACGCCCGTTCCGACGGGGACATGCTAGCGGCGGCGCCCCTACCGCGAGGGCGGTTTCCGGTACCGGTGCGCCCCCGGTGCCGGAGGCCGGTTCCGGCCCCGCCGCGTTCCGCCCGGTTTCGGGGGTGTATGCGCCGGTCAGCGCGGAGCGGGCCGGACGCGGGCGGCGGCGCGCCCGGGAACGGGCGCCGGGCGCGGGTAACCTGCCCCTTGGGCCTGGACTCCCCGCGCCGCCGGAGCGGCGCGGGGCGCGTGTGCGAGAGGGGGTGCGGCCGGTGCGCGGACCGGACCTCGGGCGGCGCGGCCGCATCATCGCGGCGGCCGCCGTCGCCGCGGCCCTGCTCCTGCTGGCCGCGCTGGCCGTGCCGCCGGCCCGGGACGGCCTGACCGGCGCCTGGTGCGCCCTGACCGGCTGCCCGCCGGGCATCCCCGGCCCCGGGAAGGGCTCCGAGGACGACTGGCGCGTCCGGCTCGACCCGGTGGAGGCCGCCACCTGGGGCCACTACATCGCGCTCGGCGACTCCTACTCCTCCGGGGACGGCGCCGGCGACTACCTCAACGGCACCACCGGCGGGGACGGCTGCTGGCGCTCGGCCAACTCCTACCCGTCGCGCACCGCCGAGGCGTTCGACTTCGCCGGCGGGTTCGGCTTCGAGGCGTGCAGCAAGGAGCGGGCCGACCGGATGCTGGAGGAGGCCGGCGACGGCTCCCAGCTGGACCGGGTCACCGAGTTCGCCTCGCTGGTCAGCATCGGGATCGGCGGCAACGACCTCGGTTTCACCCCGGTGCTGCGGACCTGCCTGGTGCGGATGCCGCTGCTGTCCAGCGGGGTCTGCACCGGCCAGGAGGAGAGCATCGACCGGCGGATGGGGGCGGTCGGGTCCTCGGTGGAGGAGATCCTCGCCGAGGTGCGCGACCGGGCCCCCGACGCGCGGGTGCTGCTGCTCGGCTACCCGCGCCTCTTCCCCGACGAGCCGCCGGGCATGTACTACACGCTGACCGTGGAGGACCAGGTCTGGCTGAACGGCACGGTGGAGCGGTTCAACGACCGGCTGCGCCGCGCCGCGGAGGAGGCCGACGAGGGCATCGCCGAGGACGGCGGGACGGGCAGCGTGGAATTCGTCGACGTCTACGACACCCTCGACGGGCACGAGGTCAGCGCGGAGGAGTCCTGGCTCAACGGGGTGGTGCTGCGCAGCCTCACCGAGGGCATCTCGGTGGACCGGAGCAGCTTCCACCCCACTTCCGCCGGGCAGGCCGCCTTCGGCGAGCGGGTGCGGGAGGCCGTCTCCGAGGGGCCGGGCCGCGACCTGTACGCGGCGCGCGAGCGGGTGGACGACGCCGACCCCGAGGCGCTCGCCCGCGACCTGGCGGAGTGACCCCGGCGGAGCGCGGGCGGGCGGCCGGGCCGGCCCCGCAGGCCGGCCCGGCCCCCGGTCAGCCCCGCTCCGCGCGCAGGTCGGCGAGGACCGCGCCGAGCTGGTCCATCCCCCAGTTCAGGTCCTCCTCGCTGATCACCAGCGGCGGGGAGAACCGGATGGTGGAGCCGTGGGTGTCCTTCACCAGGACGCCGCGCCGGAGCAGCCGCTCGCACATCTCGCGCCCGGTGGCCAGCGCCGGGTCGACGTCGATGCCGGCCCACAGCCCGATGCTGCGCGCCGCGACCACCCCGTTGCCGGTGAACTCCTTGAGCCGGGTGCTCAGCACCTCGCCGAGCCGGCGGGCGTTCTCCAGGTAGGGGCCCTCCTTGAGCATCCGCACCACGGTGCGGCCCATGGCGCCGGCGAGCGGGTTCCCGCCGAAGGTGCTGCCGTGCTGGCCCGGGTGGATCACGCCGAGCACCGACTCGTCGGCGACCATCGCCGACACCGGGACGACGCCGCCGCCCAGCGCCTTGCCGAACAGGTAGGCGTCCGGCACCACGCCGCTGTGCTCACAGGCCCGCACGGTGCCGGTGCGGCCCAGTCCGGCCTGCACCTCGTCCGCGATGAGCAGCACGTTCTCCCGATCGCACAGCTCGCGCAGCCGGGGCAGGTAGTCGGCGGGAGGGACGACGACGCCGGCCTCGCCCTGGACCGGCTCCACCAGCACCGCGGCGGTGGTGCCGTCCACCGCCTCGGCGACCGCGTCGGCGTCGCCGTAGGGCACCGAGCGGAACCCGGGGGTGTAGGGGCCGAAGCCGCCGTAGGCGTCGGGGTCGGAGGAGAAGGAGATGATGGTGGTGGTGCGGCCGTGGAAGTTGCCGCCCGCCACGACGATGGTGGCCTGGCCGTCCGGGACGCCCTTGACGTCGTAGGCCCATCTGCGGGAGACCTTGATGGCGGTCTCCACCGCCTCGGCCCCGGTGTTCATCGGCAGCACCCGCTCCTTGCCGACCAGGTCGGCGAGGGCGGTGACGAACGGCGCGAACTGGTCGTTGTAGAACGCCCGGCTGGTGAGCGTCACCCGGTCCAGCTGGTGGTGGGCGGCGGCGAGCAGGTCCGGGTTGTGGTGCCCGAAGTTCATCGCCGAGTACCCGGCGAGCATGTCGAGGTGGCGCCGGCCTTCGACGTCGGTGACCCACGCGCCCTCGCCCTCGGCGATCACGACGGGCAGGGGGGCGTAGTTGTGCGCCGAACGGGCTTCGGCGAGGGCGATGTGCTCGGCGGTCGAGACAGGGGGCCGGGAGGGGTCTCCTCCGGACTGCCTGTTCCCCAGAACGCGGGTGTCGCTCATCCAGGTGTCCCTTCCGATCGACATTGATCGTTTTTCGCTCTGTGGATACCCCGGGGCGGGTGTGGGGAAGCGCACCCGGAGCGGCCTCCAGAAGCAGAACAGATGCCCGTATCAGGACACAAGGGTCCGGAGGGGACGGGTTTCCCCTGCACCGCCCCGGCCCCTCCCGCCCCGCTCCGCGGGCGGCCGGGACCGCCCCGGGCCGCCCCCGGGCCGCGACTTCGGTCACAGGGACTCCGCTCGGAGGTCACACCCGAAACCCCCGGCCCCGGCCGGCGCCCCCGGATCCGCCGCACTGACCTGCGTTTTCGGCCGCCCCGCGCTGACCTCGGAAAGCGCCACCCCGACCGACTGTGACCGCCCGCACAGGTACAGGATCGGTCGCCATGGACGCGGCCGGGTAGACCGGCCTCAGGGAGGGACCAGCGTTGACCGAAACAGGACACCGGGCCGCCGCCCCGTCCGGGCCGGCCCCCGCATCGCCCGCCCCGGAACCCCGGGGCCTCGGCCTGCCCGGCCTGCTCTCCGCGGTCGCCGCCGCCGTCCCGGAGCGCACCGCGGTGGCCGCCGGCGGCCGCCGGCTGAGCTACGCCGGGCTGGAGCGCCGCGCCGGGCTGCTCGCCCGGCACCTGGCCGCCGCCGGCATCCGCCCCGGTGAGCACGTCGCCCTGCTCTCCTACAACCGCGCCGAGTGGCTGGAGTCGTTCTTCGGGGTGCTGCGCGCGGGCGCCGTCCCGGTGAACGTGAACTACCGCTACATCGCCGAGGAGCTCCGCTACGTGCTGGACGACTCCGGAGCGGCGGCGCTGATCGCGGAGCGGTCGCTGACCCCCGCCGTCGCCGCGGTCCGCGACCGCCTGCCGCGCCTGCGCCACGTGCTGCTGCTCGACGACGGCGCCCCGTGCCCGGAGCCCGGACCGCTGCCCGGCACCGGCTACGAGGCGGCGCTGGCCGGGGCGGAGGGGCTGCCCGACCCCGCCGCCGAGCCCGGCGGCGACGCGCTCTACCTGCTCTACACCGGCGGCACCACCGGCTTCCCCAAGGGCGTCATGTGGCGCCAGGAGGACATCTTCCACGCGGCCCTGGAGCGGCGCGGGCCCGGCGACCCGCGCATCCGGCGCGCCGCCGACGCCGGGGAGCGCGCCCTGGGCTGCTCGGCCCACCGGATGCTGGTGCTCGGCCCGCTGATGCACGCCGCCGGCCAGTGGAACGCGCTGGGCATGCTGTTCTCCGGCAAGACCGTGCTGCTCAACACCGACCGGGTGTTCGACGCCGACCGGGTCGCCGCGCTGGCCGACCGGGAGGGCGCGCAGTCGGTGCAGCTGGTGGGGGACGCGATGGCCCGGCCGCTGGCCCAGGCCCTGCTCTCCGGCGGGCGCGCCTGCGCCGACCTGCGCACGGTCGCCTCCGGTGGGACCCCGCTCACCCCGGCCGTCCGCGCCCTGTGGCGCACCTGGCGGCCCGGGATCACGCTGCGCGACAGCTACGGAGGCTCGGAGACCGGGGTGTGCGGCGCGGCCGCGGAGGGCTCCGGCGAGCGCCGGTTCGCCATGGGCGCCAGCGTCTCCGTGCTCGACGAGCGGATGCGGCCGCTGCCGCCCGGTTCGGAGGCGGCCGGCCGGATCGGCCGGATCGCCCGCACCGGCCGGATCCCGCTCGGCTACCTCAACGACCCGGCCAAGACCGAGCAGACCTTCCCCCGGGACCCGGACGGCCGCCGCTGGGTGATGTCCGGCGACTACGGCACGGTGGCCGAGGACGGCTCGATCGTGCTGCTGGGCCGCGGCTCGGCGGTGATCAACACCGGCGGCGAGAAGGTCTACCCCGAAGAGGTCGAGTCGGTGCTCAAGGCGCACCCCGACGTCGCCGACACCATCGTGGTGCCCTCCCCCGACGAGCTGCTCGGCCAGCGGGTCACCGCCGTGGTCGCGCCGGTCCCCGGCCGCTCCCCGTCCCCGGAGCGGCTCCGCGAGCACTGCCGCACCCGGCTCGCCGGGTTCAAGGTGCCGCGCGCCTTCCAGGTGGTCGACCGGGTGCGGAGGACCGCCGTCGGCAAGCAGGACTACCGGTGGGCCGCGGCGGTGGCGCGCGGCGCCGCCCCCGCCGGGGCCCGCGAGGGGGCGCCCGCCGGCCGCTGACCCGGCCGGGGGCGCGCCGCCCCTCCTTCTCTCCGCGCCCCTTCCGCCCGGCTCCCCCGCCGCCGCGGCGCGGCTTCTCGACCGCGCCGCGGCGGCGGGGTGCCGGAAACCGCGCCGGTTCCGGGAACCCGCCCGCGCCGCCCGCACGTTGCCGGGGTGCCGCCCGGGACGGGCGAGCAGGCCCGGCGGGCCCGCGGAATCCCTAGACTGTGAGGCTCGCGCCGCCGCTCGGAGTCCCGGCCGTTCCCGCCTCCGGCACGTTCGCGGCACTCCTCCTCGATCCCTCGAAGACGAAACACGAGACATGGCGAAATCCATCGGGACCCATCTGTTCAACGTCGTCCGCGGAGGCCTCATCGGCACCGCGGAGGTCGTTCCCGGCGTCAGCGGCGGCACGGTCGCGCTGATCGTGGGGGTGTACGAGACCCTCATCACCTCGGCCGGGCATGTGCTCTCCGGGCTCCGGGCGGCCGTCTCCGACCTGCCGCGCGGCCGGGGCGCCGGCCGGGCCGCGGCGGAGTTCCGCCAGGCCGACTGGGCGGCCATCGGCGCCGTGCTGGTCGGCATGGTCGCCGCCGCGCTGCTCGCCGCGAAGATCATCGCCCCGCTGGTCGAGTCCGAGCAGCAGCGCTCCTACGCCCTGTTCTTCGGCCTGGTGCTGGCCTCGCTCTGGGTGCCCTACACCGCGGCCGGGCAGCGCTGGAAGGCCTGGCACTACCTGCTGGCCGCCGCGGTCGGCGCGGTCGCCTTCGTGGTGACCGGCCTGCCGCCCGCGCACGTGGAGCCCTCGGCCCCGGCCGTGATCGCCGCCGCGGCCGTCGCGGTCTCCGCGCTGATCATGCCGGGGATGTCCGGCTCGTTCATCCTGCTCACCCTGGGCCTCTACACGCCCACCATGGACGCGCTGAACAACCGCGACTTCGGCTACATCGGCACCTTCGTCCTCGGCGCGTTCATCGGCGGCGCGCTCTTCGTGAAGCTGCTCCAGTGGCTGCTGGAGCACCACCGGATGGTGACCCTGGTGGCGCTGACCGGTGTGATGGCCGGTTCGCTGCGCGCCCTGTGGCCCTGGCAGGACGAGGAGCGCACCCTCTACGCCCCCTCCGGGGACGTCCCGTTCACCCTGGCCATGGTCGCGGTCGGGTTCGCGGTCGTCGTCGCGGTCCTGCTCATCGAGCACCTGGTCAAGGGCGGCGGCCGGAAGAGCGGCTCCGGCGGCGGCCGGCACGCCCGGCCCGCCGTCCGGGAGTCCGCCCGGCTGTGACAGGCTGAAGGCCCGGCCGCCGAGGCGGCCGGGCCGCTCCGGTCCTTCCGGAGCGGAAGCGACGGCGCGGGGTGCCGGTGCACGCCACCGGCTGAGAACACACCCGTCGAACCTGATCTAGCTCGCACTAGCGAAGGGACGCCACATGGGCTCCTTCAACATCCTGTCCATCGCCGGCACCGACCCCAGCGGGGGCGCGGGGATCCAGGCCGACCTGAAGGCCTTCTCCGCCCTCGGGGGCTACGGCACCACCGTGGTGACCGCCCTGGTCGCGCAGACCACCACCGGCGTCGCCGCGGTGCACCCGGTCCCCCCGGAGTTCGTCACCCGGCAGCTGACCACCCTCCTGGACGACGTCCGCATCGACGCGGTGAAGATCGGCATGCTGGCCGACACCGGCGTCATCGAGGCGGTCGGCGCGGCGCTCGACGCCTACCGGCTGCGCAACGTGGTGCTCGACCCGGTGATGGTGGCCAAGAGCGGCGACCGGCTGCTGGCCGCCGAGGCGATCGAGGCGCTGCGCACCGTGCTGCTGCCCCGGGCCGACCTGGTCACCCCGAACCTCCCGGAGGCCGCCGACCTGCTCGGCGAGGACGAGGCGGCCGACCTGGAGGAGATGGAGGAGCAGGCCCGCCGCCTGCTCAAGCTCGGCCCGGCCCGGGTGCTGCTGAAGGGCGGCCACCTCTCCGGCGGCGACAGCACCGACCTGCTGGTGGAACCGGACGCCGCGGCCGTCCCGTTCACCGCGGAGCGGGTCCCGACCCGGAACACGCACGGCACCGGCTGCACCCTCTCGTCGGCGATCGCGGCCCTGCTCCCGCAGCGCGCCGGGGTCGCCGAGGCGGTGCGGGACGCCAAGTCCTACCTGACCGAGGCGCTGCGCCGCGCCGACGAGCTGGAGGTCGGCCGCGGCATGGGGCCGGTGCACCACTTCCACGCCTGGTGGTGACCGCCGGGCCGCGGCCGGGCCTCCTACCGGGGCAGGGGGCGGCGCGCGCCCGCCCCTGCCCTCCGTACCGGTCCCGGCGCCCCGGCGGGCCCCTGGGAGGACCGTCTCGGCGGCGCTCCGGGGCGCCGGGGCTCCCCGCCCGGGGTCAGCCCTCCCCGCCTCCGTCCGCCTGGGCCAGGGCGAGGCGGCTGAGCGCCGCGGCCGCCTCGGCCGGGTCGGCGCCGCGGCCGACCGCGATGCCCATCAGGTAGGCGGTCAGCGGGGCCGCCGGGCGGGCCACCGAGTGCGCGGCGTCCCTGGCCAGGTCGAGGATCCGGTCCACGTCGGCCTTGTCCGACTCTTCGGGCAGGTCCAGTTCCGCGCTGACCAGCCGCGCCCACTCCACCAGCGTCATCGTCGCTCCCCGGCTCCGCCTGCTCTGCTCTGCTCTCGCCGACGATCCTAGATCCCCGGTGGGGAAGACGGCCGGCGCGGGGATGCGCTCCGCCGCACCCGCCCCTCCCCACGGCGCCGGTCGCGTGTCCGGGCCTCCGGCGCGCACCGCCCGGAGCGGTCGGCGCCCGTTCCCCCTCTTCCCCAGGCCCCGCGGGGCCGGCGCGGGAGGGGCGGTGCGGCGGCGGGGACCGGGGATCGGGAGGGTCCCGGGTGCGGCGGGGTCCGCGGGGACGCTAGCCTGGCCCGGCGGCAAGGAGCGGGACCGGCCCTTCCGCGATGACCGGTCCCGCTCCTCCGTGTCCGCCCCCGGGCCTCCCCCCCCCGGAGGGCCCGGAGCCGCTCAGGCCGCTGCCGCCACCGGGGCGGCGACGTCGGCCAGCACCTCCTCCAGGCGGTCCAGGTGCGCCTGGATCCACGGCAGCCGGGTGGGGTCGTCGACGGCGAGCGCCGCGTACCGCTCGGCCTCGGTCTCCCCGTAGAGCAGGCTGGTGGCCACCCGCATCCGCAGCGCCTCGGCGCTCTCGCCGAACTCCACCGCGGGCAGCACGCCCATGCCGTACCGCTCCAGCAGCAGCCCGCACAGCCCGGGGCCGGTGCCGACCCCGTGGTCGGCGGCGAGGCGCTCGCGGTGCGCCTCGAAGTCGGGGTAGAGGTAGAACGCCGCCTGCGGCGCGGCCACCGACGCCCCGGCCGCGGTGAACCGCTCGGCCACCGCCCGGGCCACCGTCCCGTGCAGCCGGCGGCTGCGCTCGATGTGCGCGGTCAGCTCGGCGGGCTCGGCGAACGCCAGCGCGCCGGCCCGCTGCACCGGCCCGGTCGGGCTGGACCAGATCTCGCTGGCCACGCCGAGCAGCTCGGCCCGGATCCGGCGGCCCAGCGGGGAGTCCGGCAGCCGGGTGACGCCGAGCCGCCAGCCGCCCAGGGCCAGGCTCTTGCTCAGCCCGGTGGTGACCACGGTGCGCTCCGGGGCGAACTCGGCGGGGCTGCGGACCTCCGCCGCCGGGTCGTGCACCAGGTCGCGGTAGATCTCGTCGGAGATGACGACCAGGTCCAGAGCGCGGGCGACCTCGGCGAGCCGGCGGACGGTGTCCTCGGAGGCGACCGTCCCGGTGGGGTTGTCCGGCAGGGTGGTGATCACCGCGCGGACGTCCCGGCCCTGCTCGCGGGCGGTGCTGACCGCCTCGGCCAGCAGGTCCGGCTGGGGCACGCCGCCCTGGCCGCGCTCGGTCGGCACGAACAGCGGCCGGTTGCCGGCCAGCCGGCTCTGCGCGGCGTAGCTGACCCAGCTCGGCGCGGCGATCGCGGTGTCGCCGCCGATGGCCAGGAGCAGCGCGTACAGCAGCGGCTTGCTGCCCGGGCCGGCCGCGACCATGTCCGGGTCGGTGGGCAGCCCCCGCCGGCCCCAGTAGCCGGCGGCGGCCTCGCGCAGCACGGCGCTGCCGGCCACCGGTCCGTAGGCGTTGTCCCCTCCCCCGGCCGAGAGGGCGTCCCGCATCATCTGGTGGACGGGAAGCCCCGCCTCACCGAAGCCGAGCGGGAGCACCTGCAGGCCCTGGCGGCGCTTCTCGGCGAGGGCTTCGTTGACGGCGAGGGTCGCTGAAACGGCGACTGTCATGGAGGAATCAACTCCGCTGATCCAGGTGGCCGGTCTTGAGGCCGACTTTCCGGTGCCTTCACTCTTCAGCCTGCCCCGCCCGACGCGTTACCACAAGCGACTCTTTTCGATGGTGAGCGTAAGCTGTCCTTATGCTCGATCTGAGAAGGCTCCAGCTGCTCCGGGAGTTCGCCGAGCAGGGCACCATCGCGGCCGCCGCGGCGTCCCTCGGCTACACCCCCTCGGCCGTCTCCCAGCAGCTCGCCGCATTGGAGCGCGAGGTCGGCGCGCAGCTGCTGGACCGCAGCGCGCGCAGCGCCGAGCTCACCGAGACCGGCCGGCTCCTCGCCGAGCAGGCCGAGCAGATCCTCGCCATGGTGGAGGCGGCCGAGTCCGTCCTGGCCGAGCAGCGCGGGGTCGTCACCGGCAGGGTGACCGTGACCGCCTTCCCCACCGGCGCCGTCGCGTTCGCGCCGCGCCTGGCCGAGCGGCTGCGCCGGCACGACTCGATGCAGCTGGTGCTCCGCCAGACCATGGAGGGCTCGGGGGTGCGCCAGGTCAGCGCGGGGGAGGCCGACATCGCCCTGGTCGACATCTGGACCGGCCGGTCTCCGGACACCGGCGCCGGCAAGATCCGCCACGAGCTGCTGCTGCGCGACCCGATGGTGCTGGCGGTCCCCGAGGACCACCGGCTCGCCGACCCGGCCCTCCCGGTCGAGCTGCGCCGGCTGGCCGGCGAGTCGTGGATCGCGGCGCCGCAGGGGGAGCCGTCCCGCTACGGGACCGACGCGGTGCTCGCCGACGTCGGCGGCGCCCCCGCGGCGGCCTGGGAGTTCGAGGGCCTGGCCACCATCCTGGGGCTGGTCTCCCGGGGCATCGGCATCGCCGCGGTGCCCGCCCTGGCGCTGACCGCGGGGACCGCGGGGCTGGCCTTCCGGCGGCTGCCCGGGGAGGCCCCGGCGCGCGGCGTCTACGCCTCGGTCCGCGCCGCCAGCCTCCGCCGCCCCGCCATCGACGTCACGCTCCGCGCCCTGCGCCGGGCCGCGGCCGACGTCCAGCGCGACCTCGCCGAGGTACTGGACCGGATCCCCGGCGCCTGAGCTTGTTCTTCGACCTCGGGGACGGCCGGGGCATCGAGGCGGCCGATGGGTGGACCTGGCCTGTGATCGCCGCCCGCGCGAAGGCGGCCCGTCCCGCCGGTGCGCCCCAACCCCCGGCTCCGGACCCCGGGCGCCCCCGGGGGCGAAGAACCGGCGCCGGGCACCGCGCCATGACGCGGGAAGGACAGCCGAACGCACCATGAGCCTGAAGGATCACCCCACCGCCCAGGTTGAAGAACAAGCTGAGAACGCTGACGGAAAAGGGGCGGCCGCAGAAGCCCCCACCCCCGCCCCCGATGATCTTGGAGTTGCGGGGCCATCAGAGCGCTCTGATGGCCCCGCAACTCCAAGATCATCGCCCTGGGGCGGAATTCCCGGCAACGATCCGGGCCCCGCCCGGGGCGGCGCAGGCGGGCGTCAGCCGGTGCTCGGCTCCTCGCCCGCCCTGCGGTTGCGGAGCTCGCGGCGGGCCGCCCGGTGCAGGCGGCGGCGGAGCCTCCGGGCGATGTGCCGGGCCCGGTCCCGGTCCTCCCGGCAGTTCCACCAGCGGGTGAAGGCCTCCAGGCGCTCCTGGCGGGCCGCGGTGAGCTCGCTCTCCAACCGCGTCACCCGCTCTTCCAGGTCGCGGTGGGCGCGGTCGAGTTCGGCGAGGCGGCTCTGGTACTCCTCGGCCTCGCACTCGGCAATGTTCAGACGGGCGGCGACGCTGTCGGCGTACGCCGCCCCATCCGTTCGGCTGGACCCCACGAACCACACACTTCGTGTGTTTCCAGCAAAGGCGATAGCCCATCAGATCGTGACGCAAAAACCACGGAAAGTCACCATACGGTCGGCGGGCATGGAAACGGCCCGCCGGGGCCCGCTCCCCCTGGGAGAGGCGCCCTCCGGCGGGCCGCCGCCGCGCCCGGGTCAGACCGGGACCGGGTGGCGCCGCGGCCGGGCCGGGCGCCCCGCCGCCTCCCCGCCGCGGCCGGGCAGCGGCCCCTGCGGCCCGCCCCCGGTCGGCCGGACCCCGGTGTAGATCTCCTCGAAGCGCGCCAGGGAGCGGCGGTGGTCGTGGGTGAGCGCGATCTCCCGGGAGGCGGCGCCCATCGCCTCCCGGCCCGAGCCCAGCACCGCGAGCATCCGGTCCGCCAGCCCGGCGACGTCGCCCGGCCGGTACAGGTAGCCGTTGCGGCCGTGGTCCACCAGGTGCGGCAGGGCCAGGGCGTCCGCCGCGACCACCGGCAGCCCGGTCGACATGGCCTCCAGGGTCGCGATGCTCTGCAGCTCGGCGATGCTCCCGATGGCGAACAGGTCGGCGGCCACGTACACCCGCGGCAGCTCCTCGTCCGGCACGAAGCCCAGGAAGTGCACCCGGTCGGCGACCCCCAGCCCGGCGGCCAGCTCGCGCAGCTCCCCTTCGCGCTGCCCGGTGCCGGCCAGCACCAGCTGCAGGTCCCGCTCCCGGTGCACCAGCGGCAGCGCCCGGATCAGCTCGTCGATCCGCTTCTCCTCGTCGAGCCGGCCGACGAAGGCCACCGTCTCCCGGTCCGGCAGGCCGAACCCGGCGCGGGCACCGGCCCGCTCGGCCGGGCGGGGGTGGAAGCGCTCCAGGTCGATGCCGCAGGAGACCGCCTCGACCGGGCGGCCGTAGCCCTTCTGGGCGAGCAGGTCGGCCGCGCGCCGGGTGGGCGTGGTGACGTAGTCGGCCTCGTCGGCCACCCGCACCATGTCCCGCCAGGCCAGCCGGCCCGCGAGGCCCTGCAGCCGCTCCGGGATGTGCGCGTGCGCGAACAGGTTGTCCGGCATGAAGTGGTTGGTCAGCACCACCGGGGTCCCGGAGATCCGGCCCTGGCGGACGGCCGCCCTGCTCACCGTGAAATGGCTCTGCGCGTGCACCACGTGCGGGGCCAGCCGGTCCATGATCCGCGCGACGTGGCCGGCGACGCCGAGCGGGACGGCGGTGCGCATCGTCGGGTGGACCAGCACCGGGGCGGAGCGCAGCCGGTGCAGCGTCACCTCCCCGTCGTAGGCGATGCCGGGCGCGCCCTCCTCCGAGGCGCAGACCACGTGCACGTCGTGGCCGCGCTCGGCGAGGCCGGTGGCGAGCCGGTGGGTGAAGTAGCCCGCCCCGTTGACGTCCGGAGGGTAGGTGTCGGTGCCGATGAGGACGCGCAGCCTCCGGTCACGCCCTGTGGTCCGTCGGCTCTCCGGTCCGGAGGTCCGAGGGGCTCTCTCCATCGGTGAGGACATCTCGCTTCTCCTGTCCTGGTTCGGGATCCGCGGCGGAACCCTCTCCGCGGGACCGGACGCCGCGGGCGGCCTCCGGGTTCTGGTTCTTCGACTTGGCCAGCACCGCGATACCGGCCGCGGCCACCACCGCGAACACCGCGGCGGCCGCCTGCTCCAGCGGCGACGAGGGCAGCCCTTCGCCGAGCAGCAGCGCGCCCAGCCCCGCCCCGACCACCGGGTCGGCGACCAGGAGGATCGCGTAGGCGGCCGAGAAGTGCCCGGTGCGGTAGGCGTTCTGCATCATCAGCCCGCCGAACAGCGCCACCCCGATCGCGATCGGGGTCAGCCAGGTGAGCACGGCCATCGGGTCGGCGGCGGTGCCGGACGCCACGACCCGGGCGATCGCCGAGGTCGTGCCGAGCGCGCTGCCGCCGACGGTCGCCAGGACCACGCCCCGGATCCCCGGCCGCACCTTGCGGGCGACCGCGAAGGCGACCATCCCGGTGCCGAGCACGCAGCCGGCCAGCACCAGGGCGGTGCCGACCGTCATCCGCGGAGTGTCCGCGGTGTGCGGGAAGAGCATGATGACGCCGACCAGGCCGACCATCACCGCCACGCCCGCGCCGATCTGGCCGGGGCGCACCCGCCGCCGGGTGAAGGCCATCGACAGCACGATCGCGAACAGCAGACCGGTGACGCCGATCGGCTGGATGATGGTGAGCGGAGCCCCGCTCAACGCGATGAGGTGCAGGGAGACGCCGGCCGCCGCGGCGATGGTGCCGATCAGCCACCTCGGCCGCTGGGCCAGGTAGACCAGCAGGCCGAACCGGGCGACGCTCTTGCCCGGCGCGCGGACCGCGTCGCGCTCCTGCAGCGCCGAGCCGAGGGCCATGCAGAACGCCCCGGCCAGCGCGATCAGGACCGACCAGATCAGCATGGCGCCTCCGCCCCGCGGGAACCGGGGACCCGGCCGGCCGGCTCCGGAACGTCCACGCTGCCCCCCTCCGTGCGGCGGCTCGTCCTCGCCGCGGTGTCGTCGTTGGAAACGTTACGGAGCGCCGTTCCCGGAATCGATGAAGGCACCACCCCGGTCCGGGTGGTGTTCGCCCCACCTCCGGGGGCGCCTCCGCACCACCCGCACCCGCTGGAGCGCATTCCGTCCGCCCCCGGCCTCCCCTTCCGCCCGCCTCCGCATGCTCTCTCTGCCACTCCTACCCGAACCATAGATAACAGCCCTCTTCTTCGCGTCCCCCAACAGACGGACATATGGCGGAAACGGTTGGTCAAAAGTCGGGGTACCCGTACCCGGATCCGGTCCGGACGTCCCCCTCCGGAAGTAGGAGGAAAGATCCCGCGCGCAGCGGAAGGGACCGGCCCGGCGACACGGCTCCGCAGAGCGGAAGGCGCGGCTCCGCGGCGGAAGATAGGACTTCCGCCGACTTGTCAACCCGAACACCCGCCGTCTCCCGGCGCGCCGCCGCGCACTTGTGCAGAATTGGGGGGAAATTCCCCCAGTGAGGTAGGTGAGCGCCGGTGGGCGCGGTGGAACTGGACGAGACGGACGGCGCGATCGTGCGTGAACTCCGGGCCGACGGGCGGCTGCCGTTCGAGGCCCTGGCCGCCCGGGTGGGCCTGTCCCGGGCCGCCGCACGGCTGCGGGTGCGCCGGATGCAGGAGGCCGGCCGCCTCAAGGTGGTGGGCGTGGTGCACCCCGCGGTGCGCGGCACGGACGCGCTCGCCCTGGTCTCGGTCGACGTGAACGGCGCGACCTCGGCGGTGGCCGGGAGGATCGCCGAGCTGCCCGGGACCGCGTCGGTGCACCTCACCGCCGGCCGGTTCCCGCTCGCCGCCCAGGTCCGCGCCCGCGACCTGGCCGGCCTGTCGGCCGCCGTGGCCCGGGTGCGCGGCCTCCCCGGCGTGGTGCGGACCGCCGCCGCGGTCTGCACCGAGGTGCTGAAGGACCCCAGGATGGCCGCGGCCGCCCCTCCGGACATCGTCCCCGACGGCACCGACCTGCTCCTGCTGGACCTGCTGGAGCGGGACGGCCGGCTGCCCTTCGCCGAGCTGGCCGGGCACGCGGGGCTCTCCGCCGGGGCGGTGCGCACCCGGGTGCTGCGGCTGCTGGACAGCGGCGCGCTCCGGGTGACCGCGGAGCTCGCCCCGGCCGCGGCCGGACTGCGCCGGCACGGCGGCTTCGCGCTGCGCCTCCTGGGCCCGGCGGAGACCGCCCTGCACCGCGCGGCCGAGTGGCGGGAGGTCCGCTTCCTCGCCCGCTGCCTGGGCGGGAACGACATGGTGGGAACGGCCGCGGCCGCCTCGCTGGAGGAGCTGCGCGACCTCTTCGAGCGGCTGCGCGGCCTGCCCGGGATACGGCTGACCGAGACCTGGGTCCACCTCTCCCGGGTGGAGGTGCCGGGGCTCCGCCCCGCGCTGCCCTGATCCGCCCGGCCCCGGTTGGCCGGTCCCGGACCCCCCGCGTCCGCGCACGTCCGCCGGGCCGTCCTCTTCCGGCCACCCGCCTCCCTTGCCGCGCGGAGCCCGCCCCGCGGCCGCGCTCCGGGGTCGGATAGCGTTGCGGTGACGGGCGTCGGAGGGAGCGGTGGCGGAATTGTCGGTACAGGAACGGCTGAACGTCCCGATCGGCCGCGCCGCGGAGAACTGGTCGACCCGGCCGGACTGCCGCCGCGTCCTGGTCGTGGCGCACACGGTCACCGCGATGACGCGATTGGCCGACATTCTTCCGGTGTTCGATTCCGACCTCCGCGTGCAATTGGTCTTCACCCGCGCCCGCACCTCGAATTTCCGCGAGGGCGTCACCGAATACCTGAACGACCTGGGCGTCGCCGCGGCCCCCTGGGAGCAGGCGGTCGAGGAGGATTTCGACCTGGCGCTGACCGCCAGCTACGGCGACGACCTGCACCTGATAAAGGCGCCCCTGGTCGCGGTCTCCCATGGCGCCGGATACAATAAGCTGGTGAGACCGGAAACCCGGAAACCCGGAAACCCGGAAACCCGGAAACCCGGAAACCCGGAAACCCGGAAACCCGGAAACCCGGAAATTCCGGATCCGGCCGCCGCACCGGGCGTGTTCGGCCTCTCCGGGGAGACTCTTTTCCGGGACGGCGTGCTCATTCCGTCGGCCTTCGTCCTCTCCCACGAGGAGCAGCGTGAGCGCATCCGCCGCTCCTGCCCGGAGGCGCTTCCCGCCGCGGTCGTGGCGGGCGACCCCACCTTCGACCGGCTGCTGGCCGGTCGGCGCTGGCGCGAGGACTACCGGGCCGCGCTCGGCGCGACCGGCGGCCGCCGGCTGATCCTGGTCAGCACCACCTGGGGCCCGACCTCCCTGCTGGGCCGGTTCCCCGAGGTGCTGCCGCGGCTGCTGCGCGAGCTGCCCGCCGACGAGTACCGCGTCGTGTTCGTCGCCCACCCCAACGCCTGGCACGGGCACGGGGTCTGGCAGATGCGGTCCTGGCTGGCCTCCTGCGAGCGCGCCGGGCTGGTCGTGCTGCCGCCCCGCTCCGGCTGGCAGGCGGCGCTGGTCGCGGCCGACCACGTCATCGGCGACCACGGCTCGGTGACGTTCTACGGGGCGGCCCTGGGCACGCACACCATGCTCGGCGCCTTCCCGCACGAGGACATGGACCCGGACTCCCCCATCGCGGCGTTCGGGCGGGCCGCCGCCCTGCTCGACGAGGACCGGCCGCTCGCCGACCAGCTGGCCGAGGACGCCGCCCGGCACCGGCCGGACCGGTTCGCCGCCTTCACCTCCCAGCTCACCTCGGTTCCGGGGGGATCGGCGGCCGCGCTGCGCACCCTGATGTACCGGCTGATGGAGCTGGACGAGCCGGCCGCCCCGGTGCGCACCGTGCCGCCGGAGGCGCCGGTCCCGGTGTCGCTCTCCTGGCCGGCCCGGGCCGGCATCGCACCGCTGCTGGTCGCCACCGAGGGGGACGCCGCGGAGGTCCGGGTCCGCCGGTTCCCCGCCGAACCGCGCGCCGGTGCCGGGGCCGGCCCGGCCGGCGCGCACCTGCTCGCCGACGCCTCCGAGCCCGAGCCGAGGTGGTACGAGAGCGCCGACGTGCTGGTCCGCACCGAACCGGTCCCCGACCCGGCGGCCTGGGCCGAGCGCACCCTGTCCGAGCACGGGGCCTGCCGGATCGCCGCCGCCGCGACCCCGGTCGAACCGGGGGCGGCGCCGGCGCTCACCGCGGCGGTGCGCGCGGCGGGCCTGCTCCGGCTGACGGTGCACGGCGCCCCGCCGGACTTCCCGGTCGAGGCCGCCACCGCCGCCCTCTGGCACGCCGCCCTGGCCGGTGCGGACCTCACCGCCCCGGCGACGGTCAAACTCCACCTCGGAGCGGCGCAGGCCGCGGTCGCCATCGAGCCCCTGCCGGACGGCCGGCCGGCCCGCGAGGACCCCGCCCGGGGAGGGACGGGGACGGCGGGCGCGACGCCCGCTCGCGCGGAGGACCGGCCCCGGATCTGAGGCCGCCTCCGGCCGGGAGGCCCCCGCCGTCCCACTGCGCCCCGCCGGAGGAGCGGGCCTCTCGGCCGGGGCCGAGGGGCTTCGTCGCCGGCCGGGGCCGCCGGAAGCGGGCCAGGGGCCCCGCTCCGCGAGCGGCTCCCCGGTGTGCAGCGGTTCGGCGCCGCGCCCGGCCCGGGGCGCTAGCGCCGGAGGCGGCGGTTGACCCGGTGCAGGTCGGCCACGCGGTCCTCGGCACGGTAGAGCTCCGCCGCCTCGCGCAGGTCGGCGCCGGCCCCGGCGGCGTCCCCCTGTGCTTCACGGAGGTCGGCCCGGAGGCAGAGCACGTCGGCGGTGCGCCGCCGGTGGGCGCCGCGGAAGCGCTCCAGAGCGGCCTCGATGTGCTCGCCGACCCGACCGGCCCCCGCCCCGGCCTCCAGTGCGCCCCGGGCGAGCTCCATCTGGACGCGCCCCTCGTTGTAGGCGTCCTTCGCCGGCAGCCTCCGCACTTCGTCCCAGGCCTGCTCCAGTTCGTTCCGCTCCCCGACCGCATCGCCGACCGCCCGCAGGCAGCGGGCCAGCTTCTGCCGCTGCACGACGACCGACCGCAGGTCCCCCGCCTCTTCCGAGAAGGCGACCGCCTGCCGCTGCAGGGTGAGCGCCCGCGCCCGCTCCTTCCCGGCCCCGGCGCCGTCCTCCGCCCGGTCCAGCAGCTCCGCGCGGGCCAGGTGCGCCTCGGCCCGGTGCTCCCGGGCGCTGGCCCGGGCGATGAGGACCAGCCGGGCCCGGGGGCCGCGCTCCTCGGGGGCGCCATCGGCATCGGCGATGGCGGCGCCCCCGTGCTCCTCCGCCGCCGAGACGCCCGCCTCCTCCCGCCCGGCGGTCTCCAGTGCACCGCGGACCGCCTGGACCCGGATCCTCGAACGGAGGAGCAGGTCGGGGCGGATGTCCTTGGCGAGGGCCGACAGAGCCCTGCGGTGCGTCTCGCACAGCGGGAGGTACAGGGACTCGGTGAAGTACAGCGCCCACAGGGCCTGGCAGATCCGCCCGGCGAGCCGGGCCTCCCCGAGGGCGACCGCGAGCTTCACCGCCTCGCCCAGCGCATGCCGCTCAGAGCGGAGCCAGGTGCGCGCCTCCTCCTCGTCCATCGGATGCCGCTGCTCGGTGCGCTCCTCGGAGACCAGCGGGCGCTGCGGCATGACCGCCAGGTGCGCGTCGAGCGCCAGCGAGTGGTGGACCTCGCAGACCGCCTTGGCGAGGTCGGCCGGGTCCTCCCCCTCCGCTGCCGCGGCCCAGCGGCCGGAGGCCCGCTCCGCCGCCGCGGCGGTGAGCCGGTAGCGGGGCTCGGATCGCCGCCCGGTGTCGTCCCGTTCCGCCAGCCCGTACCTGACCAGGTCCTCCAGGCTTTCGCGCACGTCCTTCCCGCGGCGCCCGGCCGTCAGGGCGGCGGCGGCCCGCAGCCCCATCCCCTCCGGGCAGTGGCCCAGGTAGCGCACCAGCGCCTGGTCCTCCTCCGGCAGCAGCGCGTAGGCGGCGTCCGGTGTACCGGCCATGCTCCTGTTCCCCTTTCCGAAGGCGATGGCGGCGGCGGTGTAGCCGATGGCGTCCGCTTCCCGGGCGGATTCCTCGGCGAACAGCCGCTCGATCTCGTCATCGGACGGCGTGCGGAGGGGGCGCAGGGCGGCGAGCCTCCGCCACAGCACCCCTCGGGCGTCCTGCACGGAGAGCGGCCCGGCCGGCAGCGGCTCCGCGACGCTCCACTCCCTCCGGAGGCCGCCGAGCCAGTGGAGCGGGCGCTCACTGGTGATGACGACGAGGCTCCCCGCAGGAGCGCTCAGCAGCGGTTCGACCGCCCCGATCCGGTCGCCGTTCTCCAGCAGCAGCGCCATGGGGTCGAGCCCCTGGACGGCCTTCTCCAGCACCGCCCCGGGGTCGTTCACCGTGTAGCTCTCGGGGATCCCCAGGTCGCGCAGGAGTTCCTGGGCGCCCATGCGGCCCGGGAACCGGTCCAGGTCGATGGCGCGCACCACCGGGTCGACCTCCGGCAGTTCCTCCTGGAAGGCGTGGCAGAGCCGGCGCGCGAACTCCCCCGACCATCCGCCTTTGCGCCCGTGGAGGTTGAGCAGGTGGACCCGGTCCGGGTCGGCCACCTTGCGGTTCCACAGCAGCTGGTAGCGGGACCTCATGTCGGGGCCTTCGAGGCCGGGCCGGGGCACCGCCAGCGCCGAGACCCGGCGCGGCGCGTGCGCGATCTCCGCTCCTCCGTCCATCCGGAAGATGTTGTAGACGTCGCCGTTGTGCAGATCGCCTTCGACCACCCCGACCTGGCTGACCGGCCCGGTGCTGTTCACCACCGAATTGACCGCGGAGACGGCGGCGTCGTCGGGCATGCGGCTGCTCCTCGGGAAGTGGGGGCTTCTCGTCCGGCGACGACCCTACCCCGCAGGGGTTCCGCCGATCCGCGCCTGTCCCCTTTCGGTCGGTGACCGATCGGGGCCTGCGCGTCGCGGGGTCGGCGTGGCACGATGGGGCCGTACTGGTCTAGACCGGATAGGAGCACCCGTGTCCGCTCTCCCCCTCGTTCCGCGTCCTGCCGAGATACACGTCGACCAGGAGGCCGGCCTGTCGCTGGACGCGGCGACGCGGATCGACGCCGATCCCGGCGCCGCCGGGACGGAGACCTGGCTCCGGGCCGAGCTCGGAGCCGCCACCGGATTCGCGTTCCCGCCCGGGAAGGGGGAGAACGCGCGGATCAGGCTGAGCATCGACCCCGACGCCGGGCTGGGCGCCGAGGGCTACCGGCTGATCGTGGACGGGGAAGGCGCCGTCGTCATCGGCCACGACCCGGCCGGCGTGTTCTACGGCGCGCAGACGCTGCGCCAGCTGCTGCCGAACGGGGCCTACCGGCGCGCGCCGCTGAACGGCGCGGACGGGGCCGCCGCAGAGTGGCCGCTGCCCAGCGTGGACATCACCGACCGGCCGCGGTTCGGCTGGCGGGGGTGCATGCTCGACGTCGGCCGGCACTTCATGCCCAAGCACGGGGTGCTGCGCTTCATCGACCTGATGGCCATGCACAAGCTCAACGTGCTCCACTTCCACCTGACCGAGGACCAGGGGTGGCGGCTGGAGATCAAGCGCTACCCGAAGCTGACCGAGGTGGGCGCGTGGCGGAAGGAGAGCCAGGTCGGCGCGGCGAGCGACCCCGGGTTCGACGGGCGGCCGCACGGCGGGTTCTACACCCAGGACGACATCAGGGAGATCGTCGCCTACGCCGCCGCCCGGCACATCACCGTGGTGCCCGAGGTCGACGTCCCCGGGCACTCCCAGGCCGCCATCGCCGCCTACCCCGAGCTGGGCGAGGGCGGGCCGCTGGAGGTCGGCACCCGGTGGGGGGTGATCGAGAACGTCCTCAACGTCTCCGACGCCACGCTGGAGTTCTACCGCAACGTCTTCGACGAGGTGATGGAGCTCTTCCCGTCCCCCTACATCTGCGTCGGCGGCGACGAGTGCCCGAAGGGGCAGTGGCGGGCCAGCGCCGCCGCGCAGGCCCGGATCGCCGAGGAGGGCCTGTCCGGCGAGGACGAGCTGCAGAGCTGGTTCATCCGGCGGTTCGACGCCTACTTCGCCGAGCGCGGCCGGCGGCTGCTCGGCTGGGACGAGATCCTGGAGGGCGGCCTGGCCTCCGGGGCGACCGTGCTCTCCTGGCGCGGCACCGAGGGCGGCATCGCCGCCGCGCAGGCCGGCCACGACGTGGTCATGTGCCCCACCCGCACGTCCTACCTCGACTACCGGCAGTCCGACTCCGGCGAGGAGCCGATCCCGGTGGGCACCCTGCTGACCCTCGCCGACGTCTACTCCGCCGAGCCGGTGCCGCCGGAGCTGGCCGAGAAGGGCGCCGAGCACGTGCTGGGCGCCCAGGTCAACGTCTGGACCGAGCACATGGACTCGCCGCGCACCGTGGACTTCATGGTGTTCCCCCGGCTGTCGGCCTTCGCCGAGGTGGCCTGGGGGCCGGCCGAGCGGGACTACCGGGAGTTCCTGCCGCGGCTGGAGGCCCACCTCGGCCGGCTGGACGCCGTCGGCGTGGAGTACAGGCCGCTGGACGGGCCGCACCCCTGGCAGAAGCGGCCGGGCGTGCCCGGCCGGGACTGACCCCCCCGCCCGGACGCGGCGGTGCCCCCGGCGCGGCGGTGGCCGCGGCGGGGGCGCCGGGGGCGGGGCGCCCGGACGCGCCGGCGCCTCTCCCCCGGGCCGCTACTTCGCGTGCTCCTGGATCACCTCGCGGGCGACGTCCGGGTAGTCGCTTATAAGGCCGTCCACGCCCTTGTCCAGGGCGGCCCGCATGTCGCCGCGGTCGTTGACGGTGTAGGTCAGCACTTCCAGGCCGGCGCCGTGCACGGCCTTCACGTAGTCGGCGGTGAGCTTGGTGTGGCTCGGGTTGATCTGGTCGGCCCACTTCGCGTAGTCGGCGATCTCGCCCTCGGGAACGGTGCCCAGCAGGCCGTGCGGGACCGAGGGCATCAGTTTGGCCGAGCGCTCCGCGGACTCCCAGTCGAAGCTCTGGACGATCAGGTGGTCGGCGCCGCGCTTGCCCGTCGGGGTCAGCCAGCCGGGGTTGCGCGAGACCACGCCGGCGATGTCGGACTCGATCCCCGGGTAGAGCGCCGGCGACTTGATCTCCAGGAGCAGGTTGAGACCGTTGTCGCGGAGGCGGTCGAGCGCCTCGTCCAGGGTCGGGATGCGCTCGTCCTTGTACTCCTTCCCGTACCAGGAGCCCGCGTCGAGCCTGCGCAGCTCCTTCAGGGTGAACTTCCCGACGTCGTAGGAGCCCCGGTCGGGGAAGACCTCCTCGGCGTCGGTGGTGCGCTCCAGAGTGGTGTCGTGGATGATCACCAACTCGCCGTCCTCGCTGCGCTGCACGTCGATCTCGACCGTCGTGGCGCCGCGCGCGTCCGCCTCGTCGATGGCGGCCAGAGTGTTCTCCGGGGCGTACCCCGCCGCTCCCCTGTGCGCGACGTCGAGCACCGAGCGCTTCCCCGGTTCCGCGGTGGTGAGCGGAGAGTCCTGCGAACCTGTGTCCTGGACCGCCACGGCGGTCCCCGACGCCGCCGGCATGGCGAGAGCCAAGGCGGTGGCGATGAACCCGAGCCGTCGGATCATGACACTCCATTCATCTCTGCGCGAGCCGTTCTCACCGGCCGTTCAAGAGTCGGCGCGCACGGTTACCGGCGGGTGTCGTCGAAGCGAGGTCGGCGTGCCGCCCCCAGGAACTCCCCCACGCGGCCGGAGGTGGATAAGAGATTCCTCGACACGATGCACTCCTTGTGACCGGTTCACTACTTCGTGTGCGACTTTTGTTGTCGGTGACCCTTTGGCCACCACTCACAGTGTCATTAACACGACACTAAGTAGTCAAACGAGAGGGCGCACCATGCGCAAGCACCACAGGAGATGGGCGGCGCTGGCCGGTATGACCGCCGCATCACTCACCGGTTTCGGGCTCCTCGGCGGCGCGTCGGCCGCGGCCGACGACCGCGAAGAGCTTCCCTGGCCGGTGATCCAGCAGCGGATCTCGACCTACACCCTGGACGGTTTCGAGATCAGCGACCTGCCGGCGGGCCTGGACGGATACGCGATCAGGGCCAGGTCCTTCACCAACGGCATGGGCGAGCGGCAGGCGCAGATCTCCTGGGTCCAGGGGCCCGAGTCGGTCTACGGCAAGGTGTCCGTGCTCCGTTCGAAGCGGTTCCGGTCACTGGAGGACCTCCGCGACCGCAACTACGATCACCTGAGCCGCAACTCGCTGAAGAAGGTCCAGGTCAACGGCAAGGAGGCCTACCTCTCCGAGACCAGCGGCGACCTGTTCCGGCTGGAGCGGCCGGGCGTGGCCGTCACCGTCTACCTCCAGCCGGACCGGTGGGACACCGAGGAGCTGCTCAGGTTCGCCGAATCGGTGCGCCCGCAGCGCGCCGCCCAGGGCGGCGCCGAGGCCCCGGTGGAGAAGCCGGCGGAGAAGCCCGTTCCCGAGGCGAAGCCCGCGGAGAAGCCGGCGGAGAAGCCCGCCGGCAAGCCGGTGGAGAAGCCCGCCGACAAGCCCGTCCCCGAGGCGAAGCCCGCGGAGAAGCCGGCGGAGAAGCCCGCCGCCGACACCGGCGAACCCGCAGAGAAGCCCGTGGAGAAGCCCGCGGAGAAGCCCGCCGCCGAGGCGGAGCAGGCCCCGAAGGGCGAGGGCTCCCAGCAGCAGGACGGGGCCCCCGCCCCGCAGCGCCCCGCCGGCCAGCAGGAGCCCTCGGCCCCCGAGACCGAGGTGCCCCCGAGGCAGGAGCGGCCGGGCGAGGCCCCTGCCGCCGAGAGCGGCGCCGAGCCCGTCGCGGAGGCCCCGGCCGAGGACCGGCCCGGCGACGCCCCCGCGGAGCAGAAGCCCGCGGGCGGCGCCGGCCCCGCGCTCCAGGAGGGGGCGCTGGACCTCCCCGAGGGCACCACGCCCACCGAGATCCGCGTCTGCCTGCTGGAGGAGCTCGGCGGCAAGGCGCTGACCGAGGAGGAGGTCGCCGCCTCCCGGGACGCCGCCGCGTTCACCGTGCTGTGGGAGAAGGCCGGCTCCGAAGCCCAGTGGGAGGCCCTGGAGACCTGCCTCGGCCGGCTGCAGAGCTCGAGCGAGCAGGTCGACGTCGTGTCCCTGGAGGAGGGGGCGCTCGCCGAGGAGCCCGCCGGCGCCGCTCCGGAGCCCGCGCCCGGTGAGGCCGCTTCCGGGGCCGGGACCGCGGAGGGCTCCGGCACCGCCGAGGGGACCCCGGCGGCCGTCGGGCCCCGGGTCCAGGTCAGCGGCCCCGACGCGGCCGCGTGGAACGTCGCTCCGTGGACGCTCCCGTCCGACCGCATGACCGATTGACCGCTCCGCGACGAGCCCCGGCGCCCCGCCCCGGCGGGCGGAGAGGCCCGGGCCCCGGTGCGGAACGGAGAGCGGTGGTCCGCCCCGTGCGGATCACCGCCGCCCCGCGGCCCCGGACGGCCGGGGCCGCCGGCGGCTCCTCGGGCGGACGGCCTGCTCCGTCCGCCCGCGGGCGCGCGAGGGCCGGTGCGCCCCTACCGGGGCTGCGGCCGGGAACGGCCCGGAGATGCGGGGCCCGGGTTCCAGCGGCCGCCGCGCTCCCCGGCCGGGGGAGCGCGATGTGTTCGGAGGCCCGGGACCGGCCCGCCGAGACCGCCACGGGCCGGAGGGCGGGCGGGCCCGTCCGCCCCGGGCTCACGCGCGGCCAGGGGCGGAAGCGAGGGGCGCAGGGCCCTCCGGGCTCGGCCGGCCGGCGGGCGGGCGGCGAAGCGGCCGCGCCCCTCCCGGTGGAAGCACCGGGTCCCCGCAGACCGGAGAGCCGGCGACCCGCCCGCCCCGAACCCGCGCGGCAGAGCGCCGGCGGTGAAGAGGCGCGGACCCAGCGGGATCGGCCGCCCGGCGGGCGGACGTCGGCGCGGCGGCCGCGCACCGTCCGGCGGGAGAACCGGGCCGCCGCCGATCGCGGTGGGACGGCGCCCGCCCTGGTACGCAAGGCACCGGTCCCGGCACCGTCTCGGCCGGGGCCCGGACCGCAGCGGCGCCGAGGGCGGCGCGGGAGGAGCGGCCGCGGAGAGGGCGGCCCCGGACCGGGCCCGTTCTCTCCTCTTCCCTCATCCCTCCTTCTCCCCTCCGCGCTCTCCCGCCTCCGCCCTTCATGCCGCCCAGGAACCGAGCAGGCCCAGGTCCGCGGTCTCCCGGACCGGGTCGGCGGTGCTGCGCGCGCCGATGCCGGTGAGGAAGCGCCGGGTGGTCAGCGCGGCCGCGGTGTCCAGGGCGGACAGCCGGGCGGCCAGCCGCGCGCCGTCGGTGGTGCGCAGCGCGCCGATCACCTCGTTGGTGCGGCCCCCGGCGGCGGCGACCGCGGTGGCCAGCAGCAGGTTGAGGAACCCGTGCCGGATCGGCGCGTCCGCCGCCGGCTCCGGCGCCACCGCCGGGTGCTCCCCGGAGGCCACCCGGAACGGCACGTCGTAGTGGACGCACGCGCGGATCAGCGAGGCCAGCTCGGCCCACCTGGGCGGCGGGGCGTCCGGGGCGCCGTGGCAGCGGACCAGGACGCCGAGCGGCCGGGCCCCGCTCAGCGCGGCGACCGCGTCCAGCCGCCACGGGCTGTCGGCCATCGCGAAGAAGACCGCGCGCGGTTCCCTCCTCAGCCCGCCGGAGTGCGCCAGGGAGGCGACCCGGCGCACCTCGTCCGGTCGGGCGGGCACCTCGAAGCAGGTGGGCACCAGCCCCGGCGCGTCCTCGGCGAGGGTGCGCGCGGCGTCGCCGTCCGGGCCGAGCACCACGCCCACCTCGACCGGGGGGCTCCCGGGCCCCGGCCTCGGCCGGGGGATCCGGCCGCCGTCCCCGATCGCGACGGCCCCGGCGAACGCCTCGCCCCCGCCGACGCCCAGCACCGACGGCAGGGCGCCGCCGGCCGGCCCGCCGAGCCCGGCGGCCGGCCCGGAGCCGTCCCCGCCGACCGCCCGGCCCAGCTCGGGCAGGAGGCCCGCCGGGCACATCAGGCGCAGGCTGTGCATCGGGTGCGCGATGATCCGGTCGGACCGGTTGCGCTGCGCGGCCTGGAACGGCGGCAGCGGCGACGGCGGGAACAGCCCGGCGTCGTCGAGCAGGCCGCGGAGCAGGATCTGGGTCGGGGCGAGCCCCGGCTCGGCGACCGGGTCGCGCCACCCGGCGCCCTCCTCCGGGGAGCGGCCCGCACGGCGCGGCCTGCGGCGGGCGGCGCCCCGCCGCGCGCGGGTGTCCGCGGACGCGCGCCCCATCAGCGGGCCCACGTCCAGGCGTAGCCGGGGTCCTCGCATGCGAGCCCGGCCGGGCCGAGGTCCAGCGGGCGGAAGGTGTCCACCATGACCGCCGTCTCGGTGGTGGCGGCCGCGCCGAGAGCCGCTTCCACCGCGCCGGGCTGCGGCCCGTGGGTGAACCCGGCGGGGTGCAGCGAGACCGATCCGATGCCGATGCCCGACCCCTTGCGCGCGGCGTAGTCACCCGCGACGTAGTACATGAACTCGTCGCTGTCCACGTTGTGGTGGTTGTAGGGGATGGGGACGGCCTGCTCGTCGAAGTCGAGCGGGCGCGGGCAGAACGAGCAGACCACGAAGTTCGGCCCCTCGAAGGTCTGGTGCACCGGCGGCGGCGCGTGGGTGCGCTTCACGATCGGCTCGAAGTCGGCGATGTTGAACGCGTACGGGTAGAGGCAGCCGTCCCAGCCCACCACGTCGAACGGGTGGTGGGCGAAGGTCATCGAGGTCAGCCCGCCGCGGGTGCGCACCAGCACCGGGGTGGGCGCCTCCGCGTCCGCGCCCTCGGCCAGCAGCGGCTCCCGCGGTCCGCGCAGGTCCCGCTCGCTGTAGGGGGCGTGCTCCAGGAACTGGCCGCACCGCGAGAGGTAGCGGCGCGGCGTGCGGATGTGCCCGGAGGCCTCGATGACCAGCGCGTCGACGGTGCCGTGCGGGACCCAGCGGTGGATGGTGCCGGTGGGCACGGTGACGTAGTCGCCCTGGGCCGCCTCGATCGCCCCGTGGCTCGACTCGAAGCGCGCCGACCCGGACTGCAGGTACACCGTCTCGTCGCCGGCGGAGTTCCGGTACAGCCCGCTGGGCCGGTCCACCGAGGCGTGGCAGAGCCGGACGTCGGCGTTGCCGGCCAGCAGCCGCCGCCCGGTGACCAGGTCGCCGCCGGTGGGCAGCTCCCGGGTGCGGAAGTGCCGGGGCGCCAGCGGCAGGTTCGGGACCGCCTCCGAGGCGGACCGCGGGTCCTCGACCGGTTCGGCCTTGACGATGGCGGTGGGCAGGTGGCGGTGGTAGAGCAGCGAGGAGTCGGAGGAGAAGCCCTCCTCCCCCATCAGCTCCTCGGCGTAGACGCCGCCGTCGGGGCGGCGGAAGACCAGGTGGCGCTTGCGGGGGATCTCGCCCACGGCACGGTAGTACGGCATGGCGCTCTCCTTCCCGGGGAGCCGTCCCCTCCCCTGGGTGTCCTCTACCCCTTCCGCGCCGCGCCCCATCCCGGCCGGCCGGGGCCCGTTCCGGCCGGGCCCGGCGGGGCCGTTGCGGGCGCCCCGGCGCCGGCCTGCGCGGGCGCCCCCCGGACCGGCCGTTCGGCCGGCGGGTCAACCGGAGCGGACCCGGGGCCGCGCCCCGCAGGCGCGGGCGAGCGCGGCGCGCACGGCCGAGGCCGCCTCCTCCGCGGCGGCCTCCGGCCCGGCCTGCCTGGGCACCCCGCCCGGCGGGGAGAGCACCGCGCACAGGTGGGCGTCGGGGCGGAGCACGAACAGCGTGCCGGGCGGCCGGCCCAGCGCCTCGGCGAGCCGGCCGTCCGGGTCCAGCTCGTCCAGGGCGTGCACGGTCAGCGGGAGCGGCAGCCCGGCGCGGCCGCGGCAGACCGCGCGGGCCTGGGCCGCGCCCGGGGCGAGCACGGTGAAGCCGGGGCCGAGCAGGCGGCGCAGCCGGGTGCGGTCCCGCCCGCCGCCGCCGACGCTGGCCGGCACCGCGCAGAGCGCGTCCGGGCAGATGTCGCCGGGGCCGGGGGCGCCCGGCCGGGCCTGCGCGGGGACCGCGCCGCCCGGGGTGGTCAGCGGGGAGTCCGCGTAGCGGAACGGTTCGGCGAGGCGGCCGGAGTCGATCTCGGAGCCGGCCGCGGGGTCGGTGAGGGAGCGCTCCAGGACCTCGGCCCGGCGCCGCCGGTCGGCGTCGGTCCGCGGCACCAGGAAGCGCATGGTCGCCGCGGTGACCCGGAGGTTCTCCCGGGCCGCGGCCCAGCGCTCGGTGTGGTAGCTCTCCAGCAGCGCCTCTTCGGCCGCGGCGCCGGAGCCGAGCGCGCAGGCGATCTTCCAGGCCAGGTTCTCCGCGTCCTGCACCCCGCTGTTCAGCCCGCGCGCGCCGAACGGCGCGTACAGGTGGGCGGCGTCGCCGGCGAGCAGCACCCGGCCGGCGCGCAGCCGCGCGGCGCACCGCTCGTGGAACCGGTAGACCGAGGTCCACAGCAGCTCGTAGCGGCGGTCGCCGGTGATCGCGCGGATCCGCCGGTCCAGGGCGCCGCTCTCCCGCTCGGCCTCCAGGTCGTAGCCGTCGGGCACCTGCCAGTCGATGCGCCAGGCGGAGTCGGGGCACTGGTGCACCAGCACCTGGCGGCCGGGGTTCCACACCGGGTCGAAGTAGAACCTGCGCTCCCGGGGGAAGGGCAGGTCGGCGCGGATGTCGCAGATGAGGAACCGGTCGCCGAAGGACTCACCGGGGAAGTCCGTGCCGAGCAGCCGGCGCACCGCGCTGTGCGGGCCGTCGGCGCCGACCGCGTAGCGGCCGCGCAGCCCGGCCGGCCCGCCGGGGGCGTCGGCCCGCAGCAGCACGCCCGCTTCGTCCTGGCGGAGCCCGGTGACCCGGTGCCCGAAGCGGATCCGGATGTTCGGCTCGGCCTCGGCCGCGGCCAGCAGCTCCTCCTCCACCCGGGCCTGGGAGATGTTGATCCACGGCGGGAGCAGGCCCCCGCCGCGCCCGGTGCCGCCGGGGAAGACGACGGTGCGCACCTCCTGCCCGCGGTAGTAGGTGCGCGCGGTGGTCCAGGTGGTGCCCTCGGCGATGATCCGCTCCCCGACGCCGAGCCGGTCGAAGACGTCGAGCACGTCGCGCTGGAAGCAGATGGCCTTGGAGCCGGTGCGCCGGAAGACGGCGGCCTCCTCCTCCGGTGCGGCCTCCAGGACCTGGGAGGGGACGCCGAAGCGGGCGAGCGCCAGCGCCGCGGTCAGCCCGACCGGTCCGGCACCGGCGATGAGCACCGGGGCGTCCTCGGCGGGTCTCCCGCGCGGGGCGCCGTCCCCGGAGCGCGGCTCGTTGAACGACATGGGGTCCCTCCCTGCGTCCGGCCCCGCAGGGGCGGCCGCGGGCGGCGTGCCGCTCCCGCCCGCCTCCCCGTCGATGCTAAATGTGACCTGCGCCACTCGCAACGGCGGCCCGGTTGCGGAGGGCGCACCGGCGCCGGGCCGCGCTCTTCGCACCCCCGGCCAAATTCCCCCGTTTCCCCCCGGACCACCCGCTTCTCGGTTACTTTGCGCAGTCAGGGCGTTGATATCCGGTCATCTGCTCCCTTGGCGAGCTCTTGCCAAAACGCCCCCGTACTGCTTACCTTGACCAGGTGTGCGGACGCCGCCCAAGTGCGGAGACGTGCGTTCCGACAACCGAAAAAGCCTCGCGCAGGGCCGGAATCGCTGACTCCCCCTCCCTCAGTGACACGCCCTGCTTCCCCTCCTGTCAGGGGGCCGGCCCTCCCCTCCCGGCCGGCCCCAGCGCCAGGAGAAGAGAAGGGGCGGTGCCGCTCGCGGCACCGCCCCTTCCTGCTTCCTCCGGCCCCGGGCCGCCGCCCTGAGGCCGCCCGGTCACCCGTTCAGAGGCGCACCCGGACCACGCCGGCCATCTTGGCGGTGCGCACCTCGGTGGTGCGGACGTTCAGCCCGGTGCGCGGGGCCTCCAGCATCATCCCGTCGCCGAGGTAGATGGCGACGTGCGAGATGTAGTCGGGCGCGGTGGGGTCGGTGCGCCAGAAGATCAGGTCGCCGCGGCGGGCGTCCTCCCAGGCGACGTGCTCGCCCGCGTACCACTGGTCGTGGGTGACCCGCGGGATGGCGACGCCTTCCTGGGCGAAGGCCCACTGGAGCAGGCCGGAGCAGTCGAAGCCGCCCTCCTCCAGCGACTCCCCGCCCCAGACGTAGGGCACGCCCTGCATGGTCTCGGCGCGCGCGATGACCCGCTCCAGGGTCTCCTCGGGGAGCTCGCTGCCGCGCGCGCCGGCCGGGCGCGGCTCCGGGTCCTCCGCGAGCAGCTGCAGCGAGGCGTCCTCGCCGAGGACCTCTTCCAGCCGGTCCTTGAGCTCCCACAGGTCGGCGTCGGGGGCGGAGACCACCAGGCCGTTGCCCTCCGGGAAGCCCAGCTCCGCGGCGAGGTCCCGGGAGACCAGCGCATCGATGCCGGCGACGCCGGAGGTGGCGTGCGTCCACACCTCGCGGGTCACCTCGCCCTCCGCCCCGTCGATCTCCACTTCGCCGCCGACGTCGAGGCCGCGCTGCCGGCCGGCCTCGTCGGAGAGCGCGACCCGGCCCTCGGCGATGCCCTGCCAGATCTCATCGGACTCGGCCGAGGGCTCGGGGGCGTAGTTGCGGAAACCGGAGGGGTCCACGCCGAGCACCGAGGTCTCCTCGCCCTCGACGGAGACCCGGGCGGCGTCGACCACCTCGACGCCGGCCACCCCGTCCAGGCCGCGGACCTCGCGCAGGGCCCGCTCGGGCACGGTGTCCGGGAGGACCGCGAAGTACTCGCGCGATCGGGGCTCGCCCAGCGGCGCGACCTCGGCACCGCCGGAGAGGCCGCCGGGGTCGGCGACCTTCGGCGCGGTGCGCCCCCCGGAGGGCTCCGCGGAGGGGGACGGCCGCCCGGAGCCGCCCTGCAGGTCGACCGGGGGCCGGTCGGCGATGCGGGGCTCCGGATCCGCCCAGGCGGGGGCCCCGAAGGCGGTGAAGGCCACCGCGAACGCGACCGTGGTTCCCGCGCACGTTCTCAGCCGGTCCCGCACGAATCGACCTCGCTCTCCCGCGCCCTGGATGACATCGCGTACAAGCATGAGTGCCCGGGGTCGCATTTTCAAGCGTCCCTGCGGTGAACTCGGAACCAACCGAATCCCCTGTGCCGCAGCGGAAACCGGCGCCGAACGCGCGCCCCGGGCGCCGGAAAGGGCAAAATCCTCTTAGAACGGCGTTGACCGGCCGCGGCTCCGCCCGCCGGTCCCGCCCCGGTCAGGCGTCGGCGTAGCAGTCCACCACGGAGACGTCGAGCGGGAACCGGACCGGGCTCTCGCCGAACATCACCCGGCCCGCCTCGTCGGCGGCCCGCCGCGCCAGGTCCGCGGTCTCCCCGGCCAGCCGCGCCGGGACGTGCATGACCAGCTCGTCGTGCTGGAAGAAGACGATCTCCGGGCGGCCGTCGGAGCCGTCCATCCCGGCCAGGCCCCGGCGGACCGCGGCCATGAGGACCAGCGCCCACTCCGCCGCGGTGGCCTGCACGGTGAAGTTGCGGGTGAACCGGCCGCGGCCGCGCGCGGCGCCGCCGGCGCCCGGGCCCCCCTCCGCGACGGTGCTCCGCCAGCCGGGCGAGGGCGGCGGGCAGGTGCGGCCGAGCCAGGAGCGCACCAGGCCGCCGCGCTCCCCCTCCTCGGCCGCCCGGTCCAGGAAGCCGATGGCCCGCGGGTAGGCCCGGCGCAGCACGCCCAGCAGCGGCGCGGCGTCCCCTCCGGTCTGGCCGTACATGGCGGCCAGCAGCCCGATCTTGGCGCGCTGCCGGTCCCCGCCGAAGGCGCCGGCCAGCCGGGTGTACAGGTCGTCGGCGCCGGCCGCCCGGGCCAGCGCGGCGTCCCGCGAGACCGCGGCGAGGATCCGCGGCTCCAGCTGCCCGGCGTCCGCACTGACCAGCCGCCACCCGGGGTCGGCGACGATGGCGCCGCGCACCGCCTTGGGGATCTGCAGGGCGCCGCCGCCGCGGGTGGCCCAGCGCCCGGAAACCACCCCGCCCACCACGTAGTCGGGGCGGAACCGGCCGCTGCGCACCCAGGCGTCCAACCAGGCCCACCCGTGCGCGGAGTGCAGCCGGGCGAGCTCCTTGTACCTGAGCAGCGGGCGGACCGCCGGGTGGTCCACCGCCCTGAGCACCTCGGAGCGGGTGGAGGAGACGTCGTGCCCGGCGGCCGCGAACGCCTTGACCAGCTGCGCGGGCGAGTCCGGGTTGACCTCCCGGCCGAGTGCCGCGGAGACCTCCTCGACCAGCCCAGCGAGGACCGCGGGGCGGGCCCCGGCCGGCGGCCGCGCGCCCAGCTGCGCGGTGAGCAGCCGGTCGTGCACGGCGGCGCTCCACGGGATGCCGGTGCGCCGCATCTCCGCGGCGGCCAGCGCGCCGGCCGACTCCACCGCGCACAGCAGCGCGAACCGCCCGGGGTCGGGGAGGCCGCCGATCCGCCGCCACTGGTCGGCGTGGACCTCGGCGAGCGCGGCCAGCCGGTCGGTGCCCGGCGGCAGGGTGCCGCTCTCCGCGGCGAACAGCGCCGGCTGCTCCTCACCGCCGCGGCCGGCCCGGCGGACCGGGTCCGGCGGGACCTCCCGGCCGTGCAGCCGCGCCCAGGCGGCCCCCAGCGAGTGCGGTTCGCCGAACCGGCCGGCGTGCGCGAGCAGCAGCGCCTCGACCAGTCCGACGTCGTGGCAGCGGCCGACCTGCACCCCGCGGCCGAGCAGCGGCGGGTAGGCCTCGGCGGTGTCCGCCCACACCCAGCGGACCGCCTCCGCGCCGCCGGCCTCCCGCTCCGCGACCGCGGCGGCGAGGTCGCCGGTCCCGGCGGCGGTGCCCCGCATCCCGGAGGGGGCGAGCTCGGCGAGCCGCCCGCCGCCCTCCCCGTCCGGGTCCACCGCGATCCGCATGCTCCCAGTCTGGTCCTGGGCACCGACGTTTTCCCACCGTCCGCCCGTTCTCTCCCGGTCCGCTCGGCGGGACCCCGCCCCGGGCCGCGGGCAGGCCGGCCAAGGCCGCCGGAACGCGGTTCCCGGCCGCTCCGTTCAGCGGCCGGCGGACGTCCGCGGCCCCCGCCCGCCGGCGCGCTCCGCGCACCAGGCCCGGGCGGGAACCGGGCGGCCCGCACGGCGGGGCGCCCGCTTCTTCCTCAGCGCTCCGCCCCCCACCGCCGATTCCCCCACCGCCTTCCGCCCGGTTCCATCCGCTCCGCCCGCCTCCGGGGCCCCGCACCGGCCCGGACCCGGAGGGGTCACCTCCCGGGCCGCTCCCGGCCCTGCAGTTCGGCGGTGGCCTCCAGCTGGCGCCGGGCGGCCTCCTCCATGAACCCCGCGACCAGTTCGAGCTCGGCGTCGGTGTAGTGGCCGCAGAGCTCGGCGAGGCGGCGCAGCAGCCCTTCGAACAGCTCGACCCGGCCGTCCTCCAGGCCCGGGGCCGGCTCGACCAGGACCCGGCGGCGGTCGGCCTCGTCCCGGACCCGGCGCAGGAGCCCGCGGCGCTCCAGCCGGTCGAGCACGCCGGTGATGGAGGCGGGCTTGAGGCCGGAGCGGCGGACCAGCTCCCCCGCGGAGACCGACCCGGCGGCCTGGACCAGGCCCAGGATCTTCCAGTCCGTGGCGCCCAGCCCCAGCCGGGAGCTGAGTTCGCCGTGGTAGAGCACGGCGGCGTCGCTCATCGCCCGGCCGGCCTCGGCGACCCGGTGCAGCACCCCTTCGCGCGGACCGGCGGTCCCCTCCCCCGGTTCCGGCCGCCCCTCTGCGGAATCGGCCATTGACGGCCCCTCCCCTTCGCCTTATATTTCGTTCGAACGAACTAAATAATAACACGAGGAGTGACCCGCCATGAAAGTCCTGGTCATCGGCGCCGGCATCGCCGGCCCGGTCACCGCGGCCGCGCTCGGGCGCGCCGGGATCGAGGCCGCCGTCTACGAGGCGCACGACGGCCCCGCCGAGCACCTCGGCTCCTTCCTCAACCTGGCCCCCAACGGCCTGGCCGTACTGCGCTCCCTCGGCATGCTCGGCACCGTCCTGGAATCGGCCGTCTGCCCCAGCACCGCCATCGAGTTCGCCAACGGCTCCGGCCGCCGGCTCGGCCGGCTCGAAGACGGCTCCACCGAACTGGAGGAGGGCCTGCAGACGGTGCTCATCATGCGCGGCGCGCTCCAGGCCCGGCTGGCCGAGGCCGCCGCCGCGCAGGGCGCCCGCCTGGAGTACGGCAAGCGCCTCACCGGTTTCGAGCGCACCGGTTCCGGGGTGTCCGCGCACTTCGCGGACGGCACCCGGGCCGAGGGCGACGTGCTGCTCGGCGCCGACGGGCTGCACTCCCCGGTCCGCACCGCCATGGACCCGGGCGCCCCCGCGCCCGCCTACACCGGGCTGCTCGACTTCGGCGGGGTGGCGCACGGCGCCCGCGCCGCGACCCCGCCCGGCACCGTCCGGATGGTCTACGGCTCCCGCGCCTTCTTCGGCCTGCAGACCGCGCCCGGCGGCGCCGCGTACTGGTTCGCCAACCTGCCGCACCCGGAGCCGCCGCGCGGACCGGAGGCCCCCGGCCCCGAGCACTGGCGCGCCCTGCTGCTGGAGCGGTTCGCCGGCGACCTGCCGGAGATCACCGAGGTCCTCTCCGCGAGCCCGGTGCGGGACTTCACCGCCCACGGGACGTACGACATCGCGTCCCTGCCGCGCTGGTGCGACGGCCCCGTCGGGCTGCTCGGCGACGCGGCGCACGCCGTCTCCTCCTCCAGCGGGCAGGGCGCCTCGATGGCGATCGAGGACGCGGCCACCGTCGCCCGCTGCCTGCGGGACGTGCCCGGCCCCGCCGAGGCGCTCCGCCGCTACGAGCGGCTGCGCCGGGACCGCGTCGAGCGGGTCGCCGCCGAGGGCCGCCGGCGCGGCGCGCCCAAGCTGGCCGCCGGGCGGCTCCAGGTGCTCCTCCGCGACCTCATGCTGCCGGTGCTGTTCCGGACGATCTCGCTGCGCAAGGGCCACTCGTGGATGTTCGACCACCGGATCGACTTCGACCGGGACGTCCGCGAGCAGCTCCCCGCCTGAGCCCGCCCCTGCCCGGGGAAGGCGCGGAGCGGCCGCCCGGGAACCCCGAAGGCCGCGGCCCCGGCGGCCGCCCGCATCGGCGCCCCGCCGAAGCCGCGCCGCCCCGCTCAGCGGGTTCCGGGCCGGACCACGTTCTCCAGCGGTTCGCCCGCGCCCCAGCGGCGGAGCTGGGCGTCGACGAACGCGCGCGCCCGGGGATAGAAGGTGTCCGAACCGCCCGCGACGTGCGGGGTGATGAAGACCCCGGGCGCCCGCCACAGCGGGTGCCCGGCGGGCGGCGGCTCCGGGTCGGTGACGTCGAGTGCGGCGCGCACCCGCCCGCCCTCCTTGAGCAGGGCGTCGGTGTCCAGCACCGGGCCGCGCCCCACGTTGACCACCAGCGCGCCGTCGCGCAGCAGCGCCAGCTCCTCCGCGCCGACCAGCCCGCGCGTCTCCTCGGTGAGCGGGGCGACCAGCACCACGACGTCGGCCTCCGGGAGCAGCCGGTGCAGCTCGGAGACCGGGTGCACGCCCTGCTCCGGCCGCGCGCGGCGGGCCACCCGGACCACCTCGCACTCGCACGGCGCGAGCCGCGCCTCCAGCGCCGCGCCGATGCTGCCGTAGCCGACGATGAGCACCCGGCTGCCCGCCAGCGAGCGGGTGTAGTGCGGCGCCCAGGTCCGCTCGGCCTGGTCCGCCGCCCACCTGGGCAGGTCCCGCTGGGCCGCCAGGATCAGCGCCAGCGCGTGCTCGGCGGTGCTGGCGTCGTGCAGGCCGCGCCCGTTGCACAGCTCCACGCCGTCGGGCAGCGCCGGCAGCACGTTCTCGTAGCCCGCGGTGAGCAGCTGGCAGACCCGCAGCCGCGGCATCCGGGACAGCAGGTCCACCCGCTGCGTCCGCCCGTAGGGCATCACGTAGAAGACCGCGTCGGACAGCCCGGCGGGCTCGCCCTCCCCGTCGAAGAGGACGCCCTCCGCCCCCTCGGGGACGCTGCCCAGGTTCTGCTTCCAGGGCACCAGGACCCGGTCGGCCATGCTCTCGTCTCCTCAGTCCTCGCGCTCTCCCGCTCCGGCGGAGCGGCACGGGCGCGGGGCGGCTCCCCCGCGCCCGGCCCGCGGTCGGCACCGAAGCTACCAGCGGCGCCCCGGACCTCCCCGGACGGCCCCGGAGAACCCGGACCGGCGGACCGCCGCGGCCCCCTAGAGTGATCGCATGCCGACCCGCGACGCCCCCGGACCGCGCGCGAACCTGCCCGTCAACGCCTGGGCCATCCTCGGACTGCTCTCCTTCGGCACCGAGCTCACCGGCTACCAGCTGCGGCAGTGGGCGGAGAACGTGCTGGGGTTCTTCCACAGCGTGCCGGCGATGAGCCAGATCTACACCGAGCTGCGGCGGCTGGAGCGGCACGGCTACGCCCGCGGGACCGAGGAGGAGGCGCCCGGCGGCCGGGCCCGGCGCGCCTACCGGATCACCCCCGAGGGGCGGGCCGCCCTCGCCGCCTGGATCGACGGGGAGCCGGTGGAGCAGCCCACCGCGCGCAACGGGGCGATGCTCCGGCTGTGGCTGGGCGCCCACGCCTCGCCGGAGCGGCTGCGCGGGATCCTCCGCGAGCACCGGGACCGCTCCGAGGCGATGCGCGCCGACGCCGCGTTCTCGCACCGGGTCACCGAGCAGGAGTACCCCGGGCACCCCTACGCCGCGCTGGTCACCTCCTGGGCGGAGCGGCGCTACGCCGCCGAGCGGGACATCGCCGAGCAGGTCCTCGCCGAGCTGGACCGGGTGGAGGCGGGCGGCGCGCCGCCCGCGGGCGGTCCGGCGGACCGCCCCGTCCCGGGGCGCTGAGAGGGCGCCGCCCTCCCCTCTCTCTCCTCCCCCCGGATCCCGCTCAGGGGGCGGGGAGGGGCGGGGCCGGAGCGGAGGCGGGGCGGACCAGCTCGTAGCAGGCGATCGCGGCCGCGGCGGTGACGTTGAACGAATCCACGTCGCGGCCGGCCATCGGGATCCGCACGCACGCGTCGGCCTGCTCCATCCAGCGGTGCGACAGTCCCTCGCCCTCGGTGCCCAGCAGCAGCGCGGCCGGCCGCCCCGCGCCCTCCGCCACGGCCTCGCCGATCGGCACCGAGCCGGGCGCCGGGGTGAGGGCGAGCGTGCGGAACCCCTGCGCCCTGAGGTGCGCCGGCGCGCCGTACCAGTCGTCCAGCCGGGCGTAGGGCTGGCTGAACACCGCCCCCATGGAGACCTTCACCGAGCGGCGGTAGAGCGGGTCGGCGCAGCGCGGCGAGAGCAGCACCGCGTCGACGCCCAGCCCGGAAGCGCTGCGGAAGATCGCCCCCACGTTGGTGTGGTCCACCACGTCCTCCAGCACGACGGCGGTGCGCGCCCCGCGCAGCACCTCCGCCGGCGAGGGCAGCGGCCGGCGGCGGAACGAGGCCAGCGCGCCGCGGTGCAGGTGGAAGCCGACCAGGCCGCGGGCCACCTCCTCGGAGACCACGTACAGCGGCGCGTCGACCCCGTCCAGGGCGCCGTCGAGGGCGGCGCGGCGCCGCTCGGTCAGCAGCAGCGAGCGCGGCTCGAACCCGGCGCGCAGCGCCCTGCGGATGACCTTCTCCCCCTCGGCCATGAACAGCCCGTGCTCGGACTCCAGGCTCTTGCGGAGGTTGACGTCGCGCAGGTCGACGTAGTCGGCCAGGCGTGCGTCGCGCGGGTCGGCGACCTCGATGGCGTGCATCCCCCCATTGTCCCGCCCCGCGGGAGCGGACCGGGGAAGGGTCACTCCATCGGTTCGAGCAGCGGGAGGAGGCGCTGCCAGCGGACCTCTTCGCAGGAGTCGGCGCGGTTGAGGGCGGTGTCGATCTCCTCGCCCTCCCACTCGCCGGTGATGCGCGCCTCGCCGGGCCCGTAGGCGCGGTCGGCGTCGCACACCGCCTCCGCCGGGACCTCGTCGAAGAGGCCGACCTCGGTCTCCTGCTCCTCGGCCTCCCTCTTCTGCTCGTCGGCGATGGAGGCCAGCTCCCGGCAGAGCGCGGGGTCCTCGACCGCGTCGCCGGTGCAGGTGAGGTTCTGGATGTAGGCGCGGTCCTCGGAGGAGACCTGGATCTGCAGGCGCCCTTCCGGGGACTCCACCACCGGGGGCGCGGCGTCGCTGGAGGAGCCGCTGACCATGTCGAGCTCGCTGCCCTGGGGCTGGTCGCTCGGCGTGCTCGCGGGCATCAGGGAGACGCCTGCGATGAACGCCCATACCAGGGCGCCTCCGGCGCACATGGCGCCCAGCACGGTGCTGCCGACGGCCCGCCGGGGGGTCCGGGGGCGGAGGTTCTGCTTGGCCATCGCCGCCACTCTTCGCGTTCGGACGTTCGGACACCGGCACTACAGCGGGAAGACTCCGCTCCGCCCGGTTTTGTTCTCGCGCCCCCCGAGAGCGCCGTGCGCGGGCCTGGCGCGGGCCGGTTCCGAGGGGTCCGGCCCTGCGCTCCACTGTCCGGCGCGGCGTGCTCTCCGCGAGATTCGGGCGTGTACCGATCCCGCATACTAACCGTCCCCGGGCCGAGCGGTGACACTCGGTCCGCTTCCCGCCCCGCCCTTCTCCTCGATGCCTACCAGGCAGTAGGGTCGCGCCAAGCACCGCGCACCCCCCGGAGAACATGTGTCAAGCGGCCGACACCGTCTCGAACGGCGCACCCCCTCGCGCTTCCGCCTCGCCCTGGCCTCCCCGCTGGGCATCGCCGCCACCGCGGTGGCGGCGATCGTCCTGCTCAGCATCGCGATCCCGGCGGGGATCCGGCTGTCCGGCTGCGGCCGCACCGACTACCTGCGCATCTCCGGGACGCTGAGCATGGCGCCGGTGCTGCGCGCCGCCGCCGACGAGTTCAACTCCGAGGAGCACGTCTACGACGGGACCTGCGTGCTGGCGCAGGCCGACGAGACCGCCCCGCACCGGATCATGACCGAGCTGGCCGGCGGCGCGATGGACGGCGCCTCCTCGGTCCGGCCGGACGTGTGGGTGCCGGAGTCCTCCGCCTGGGTCGAGCTCACCCGGGTCTCCGAGACCGGGGCGCAGAACATCGAGACCTCGCCCCGCTCGCTGGCCGGCTCGCCGGTGGTGCTGGCCGCGCCGCAGGGCGCCGAGGGCCTGCCCGGCCCCGGGGAGGCCGGGTGGGACCTGGTGCTGCCCGGCGGCCGCGAACCGGACCGGCCGCTGGTGATGGTCGACCCGAACCGGGGCGTGGACGGGATGACCGCCATGCACGCGGTCCGGCGCGAGCTGGGCACCGGGGACGACGCGGACGCCGACATGACCGACTTCGTGCGCGACGTCCAGCTGGACACGGCCTTCGGCGAGATCGACCCGGCCGGCGTCTACCCGCTCGGCGGGTCCCAGGGGGAGGCGGCGCTGACCGTGCTGCCGGAGCAGGCGGTGGCCGCCTACAACTCCCGCTCCCCCGAGGAGCCGCTGGAGGCCCTCTACCCGGAGGAGGGCACCGTGCTGCTCGACTACCCCTACGTCACCACCGGGGACGACCCGCGGATGCGCGCCGCCGCCGACGACCTCTACTCCATCCTGCGGCGCGACTCCTACCGCGAGCGCCTGCGCGAACTGGGCTTCCGCGACCCGGACGGCACCGCGGCGGGGGCGCTGGCCGGGCTGCCGGGGATCGACCCGGAGGGCCCCGAGACCCACGCCGACCTGACCGGCGACGCCCTGCTGGCCTCGCTGGACGACTGGAACCGGCTGTCCATGCCCTCGCGCACGGTGGTGCTGGCCGACGTCTCGGCGGCGATGTCCGAGGACCTCGACGGGGCCGGCCCGTCCCGGCTGGAGGTGACCCGGGACGCCGCGCGGCTGGGCCTGTCGCTCTTCCCCGACGAGACCGACATGGGGCTGTGGCTGATCTCCGACTCCTTCGGCGGGGACGGCCGGCAGGACGCCCAGGACCTGGGGCGGCTGGACGAGGCGGTCGGCGAGGGCGGCGCGACCCGCCGCGAGGAGCTGCAGGGGGTCGCCGAGGACATCGAGGTGGCCGGCGGCGGCTCCCGGCTCTACGACAACATCCTGGACGCCTACGAAGAGGTGAGCTCCGACTACGACGAGGACAAGATCAACTCGGTGATCGTGCTGACCGCCGGCGAGGACGGCGGCTCCAGCGACATCTCGCACGAGGAGCTGGTCGCCGAGCTGCAGGACCGGTTCGACCCGGAGCGGCCGGTCACCATGTTCATCATCGCGTTCGGCGAGCAGTCCGCCCGGGAGGAGCTGGCGGAGATCGCCGGGGCCACCAGCGGCACCCTGTCGGTGACCGACGACCCCGGGGAGATCGGCGACATCTTCCTCAGCTCCATCTCGCGGCGGCTGTGCGTCCCGGACTGCGGGGGCTGACGGGGCCGCGCGGCGGCCCCGGAACCGCCGCCCCTCACCCCCTTTTGACCTGACATTTCACCTTTTTTCGGACATTCGCTAACCTTTCGAGACGTACACCACACCGGCCCGCGGGGGCCGCCCCTCTCCCCTCTCCTCCCCGTTCCCCCGTACCGACTCACGAGCACACATCGAGGACGACCTTGGGACGCCATCGCGGAAAGTACGAAGACGAGGAAGGCGGCCGGCCCCGTGCGGAAGGCCGCAGCCGGCGTCGGAGGCGGCGCGGCGGAGCCTTCGCGGCCCTCGCGGCGGCGTTCGCGATCCTCGTCGCGGTCGCTCTGACCGGCACCTACATCTTCATGAACCAGAGCGGGTGCAGCGGCCAGGACATCACCCTCGACGTCGCCGTCAGCCCCGAGCTCGCCGCGCCCGTGCAGGCGGTGGCCGGCGACTTCAACGAGGCCAACCACGGCGTCGACGGCCAGTGCGTCCGCGCCAAGGTGCGCGGCGCGGAATCGGCCGACGTCGCCTACGGCATCACCGGCGGCGGCCCCACCATGGGCGACACCGAGTCCCAGGTGTGGATCCCGGACTCCTCGCTGTGGGTCTCCTTCGTCCAGGAGCAGTCCGGCGAGGGCGGCGTCACCGACTCCGGGACCTCGGTCGCCTCCTCCCCCCTGGTGCTGGCCCAGCCGCAGGACGCAGAGGAGAAGGAGAAGCCGTCCTGGTCGGCCCTGGTGCCCACCGCGGCGCCCACCGCCGGCTCCTCCGGCAGCGAGGTCCGCCTGGTCGACCCGGTGCGCAGCTCCTCCGGCCTGGCCACCCTGGCGCTGATCTCCAACACCATCGACGACGCCGACCAGGAGGGCCGCCCGCAGCTGGTCGCCGCCCTGCAGTCGCTGCAGGAGGGCGCCGCCCCCACCGAGGAGGCCGCGTTCGACGCCTTCGCCGAGCAGAGCGCCGGCGACGGCGCCGACCCGGTGCTGGTCCTCTCCGAGCAGGCCGCGCTCCGCTACAACCACGACCACGGCGACGCCCCGGCCCGGGTGAGCTACCCCAAGGGCGGCTCCTACAGCCTGGACTACCCCTACGTCACCCGGACCGACGACCCGCTGACCAGCCGCGCCGCCGAGGTGTTCCGCGGCGCGCTGACCCAGCAGGCCGCCCAGGACCGGTTCCTCGCCGAGGGCTTCCGCACCGCCGACGGCGAGGCCGACCCCGAGGCGCTCCCCGAGGACCAGGGCTTCTCCAGCAAGGCGCCGAAGAACCTGCCCACCCCCAACAACGAGACCGCGCAGCGGCTCACCCAGGCCTGGAACCAGTTCAAGCTCGGCACCCGGCTGCTCACCATCATCGACGTCTCCGGCTCGATGCTGGAGCCGGTCCCCGGGACCGGGACCAGCCGGATGCAGGTCACCGCCGCCGCGGCCAAGCAGGGCCTGTCCCTGTTCCCCGACTCGACCGAGCTGGGCACCTGGGAGTTCTCCACCGCCCTGGAGGGCGACCAGGACCACCGCGAGCGGCTGCCGATCAAGGAGCTGGGCAGCGAGTCCGAGAGCGGCGCCGACCACCAGGAGGCGATCGCCTCCGACCTGGACCGGATCGAGCCGGTCCCGAACGGCAACACCGGGCTGTACGACACCTACCTGGCCGCCTACCGGGAGATGGCCGCCTCCTACAAGTCCGACCGGGTCAACGCGATCCTGATGCTCACCGACGGCAACAACGACGACCCGGACGGGATCTCGCTGAAGCAGCTGCTGTCGACCATCGAGGAGGAGTCCAACCCGAACCACCCCATCCCGGTGTTCACCATCGCCTTCGGGCCCGGCATCGACCTGGAGCCGATGCGGAAGGTGGCCGAGCTGACCGGCGGCGAGGCCTACCAGACGGAGAACCCCTCCGAGATCGGCGACATCTTCCTGCGGGCGTTCTCCCAGCGGCTGGAGGGCTCCGAGGGCTGAGGCCCCGGCCGCACCGGGCCCCGGGCCCGCGCCTCCCCGAACGGCCGGGGGAAGGCGCGGGCCCGGGGCCCGGCCCGTGCCGCGGCGGCCGGAGATCCCTACCGATACATCACCCTTCCCCCTCCAATGGGGCCTATGGACTTCTCCTTCCCACTCGCGTAGGCAGAACGTACTCACAAGAGCGGTTGTGGCGTGCGTCTGGAGGGTGGCGACCATGGCCAACGCGTGGATGCCGGAAGCGGGGCGGGTGAAGTGCGGTTTCGCCGCCGGGGGAAGGTTCCTCGGCGGAGCGCCCCGGGCGGTCTGGCGCACCACCGAGACCGACCCCCGGGTGCTGTCCGCCCGCTCCGTCGCCCAGCGGCTGGACGGCGACGGGCACAGCGCCCACCTCGTGTGGAACCCGTTGCACGGCGACGTCGCCCAGCTCCTCCCGGCGACCGCCCCCGCGGGCGGCCAGCTCTCCCCTCCCCCCGGCGGCGGCCCCCGGTCGGTCCCGGTCGACACCTCCGCCGACCCCGCCTGCGAGGGCCGCACCTGCCTGGTCATCGTGGTGATCGGCCGCGCCGACGAGCCGTTCACCGACGGCCCGCTCGCCGGCGCCGGGGCCCTGCTGCGCTGGCTGGGCTCCTGGGGCGTCCCGCGGTCCTGGCCCGGCGGGACGCCGCCGCCCTCCACCGGTCCGCGGCCGGCACCGGCCGACGCGTGGAGCCGCGGCGGCCACTTCGGCGCCTCCCAGGTCCCCGGCTGCCCCGACCGCGGGCCGGGCGCCATCGACACCGGCCTGCTGCTCGGCGCGGCCTCCTCCGGCGGCGGGACCCCGGCCCCGCCGTCCGCGCGCCCGCTGCTCACCCCGGCCCTGCCCGCCCCGCCCTACCCCGCCGGGCACAGCGACAACGGCGCCGCGCCCCCGTCCTACGCGGCCCGGCACTGAGATGGACCCCCGCGGCGGCCGCCCCCTCCCACCGGACCTCGCCGGTCCGAAAACCCTCTAGTCTGTGCGCCATGGGTGGATCGATCGAGCCAGGCTGGTACCAGGACCCCAACGGCGGTGACGGCCGGCTCCGGTGGTGGAACGGCCAGGAGTGGACGCAGCACGTCCGCTCGCTGTCGGAGCTGCGGCCGGACCCGGGCGGCGCGGGCGGAGACGAGGGGCCCGCGGCCGGCCCGGACTCCGGCTCCCCCGGCGAGCAGACCATCCCGACCTCGGACGGCGGCCTGGGCGCAGGTCCCGGCGAGCGGACGATCCCCGCCTCCGACGCCGGCCTCGGCGACGAGCCGAGCACCATGCGCATCGACCCCGGCGCCGCCCACCGCCCCGCGGCCCCGCCCTCCTACGAGGAGGAGCCGAGCACGATGCGGATCGACCCGCCGCAGCGGCCCGGGTCCGCCCTCGGCGACGAGCCCAGCACCATGCGCATCGACCCCGCCTCGGTGCACCCGTCCCCTCCGGCGGCCCCCCCGTTCCCGCCGGACGGGCGGACCGTCCCCGGCTCCGACGCCGGCCTCGGCGACGAGCCGAGCACCATGCGCATCGACCCGGCCGCCGCGCACCGGCCGGCCGCCGACGAGGACGGGCCCACCGCCGACCTCGGCGGTTCCACCATGCGCATCGACCCCGGCGCCGCCCACCGCCCCGCCGACCCGCCCTCCTACGAGGAGGAGCCCACCGCCGACCTCGGCGGATCGACCATGCGCATCGACCCCGGCGCCGGGTACCGGCCCGGCGCCGACGAGGAGCAGCCGACCGCGGACCTGAGCCCGTCGGCCGGCTCCACCATGCGGGTCGACCCGTTCGCCGACAACGACGAGCCCACCAACGACCTCAGCGAGCACCGCTCCGGCTCCGGCGCGGGCACCGGCGGGCAGGCGGCGCCGAGCACCGCGGTGTTCGACCCCGGCGACCCGGAGCTCGCCGCGTTCGGCGGCGGGGCGCCCGCCGGCGACGAACCCAAGAAGAAGGGCGGCTTCAACCGCTTCCTCGGCGACCTCCGCGAAGGCTTCAGCGAGATCAGCGAGGAGCGCAAGAAGCAGCGGGAGGAGCAGCGCAAGCAGGCCGAGGAGGAGGCCCGCCAGAAGGCGGAGGAGGAGCAGAAGAAGGCCGAGGAGCAGCAGCGCCTCTACGAGGAGCAGCGCCGCGCCCATGAGGAGCGGCAGCGGGCCGCCCAGGAGGCGGGCGGCGCCGCCCCCGAGGGCGGACCTGACGCGGCGGGCGCGGCGCCCGCCGGCCTCCCCGGCCCCGACGCTCCGCCCTTCCCCGGCCAGGACCCCGCGCACTCCGGCCCCGGCGCGCCCCCGTTCCCGCCCTCCGGCGGGCAGCAGCCGTTCCCGGGCCCGCCCTCCGGGGCGCAGCAGCCCTTCCCCGGCCCGCCGTCCGGCGGGCAGCAGCCGTTCCACGGCGGCCCGTCCGGGCCGCAGCGGCCCCCGATGGGCGGCGCCCCCTCCGGCCCGCCCGGCTTCCCCGGCCCGGGACCGCAGCATCCGGGCGACCCGAACCTCCCGCCGCCCGGCCCCTACGGCCCGCCCGGCGGCCCGATGGCGCACCCCGGCGGCCCCGGCCCGCAGCCGGGGCCCGGCGCACCGCCGTTCCCCGGGCCCGGCATGCCGCCCGGCCCGCCGGACGCGGGGCGGCCCCCGTCCGGTCCGCAGCCGCCGTTCGGCGGCCCGTCCGGCCCGCACCGCGCCGACCCGTACGGCCCCCCGGCCCGCCCGGGCCCGGCTTCCCCCCGCACGGCCCCGGCCCGGACGGCCCCCCGCCCGGCTTCCCCGCGCCCTACGCGGGCCCCGGCGGCCCCGCCCCGGACGCCCCGCCGCCCGGCCCGTACGGGCAGCCGTCGCCCTACGGCCCGCCCGGGGGCCCGGCCCCCGGGCCGCAGCACGGCTCCTCTCCGGAGCGGGGCAGGCGAAAGAAGAAGAAAGGGGGCTGCGGCTGCTTCGGGTGCGGCATGTTCATCGTGGTACTTCTGATCGTGCTGTTCGTCGCCGGCGTGGTCCTGCAGTACACCGACACCCTCGACATCATGTGGCTGGTGTTCGGAGTGGACGTCTTCGAGTACCGGTAGGCGCACGCGCCGGGGCGGGGAGAGCGGCCGGCTCCCCGCCCCGCCCCGTCCGGAGCCCCGCGGCCGCCACCGGCCGGGACGTTCGGAGAGCCGGCCCTCCCGGCGGCGCATAAGCTAGCCCCTATGAACGACTGCTTGGTGTGGATCGACTGCGAGATGACGGGGCTCGACCTCGGTGCCGACGCGCTGATCGAGGTGGCCTGCGTGATCACCGACGGCCAGCTCAACCAGCTGGACGACGGGCTCGACATCGTCATCAAGCCCCCGAAGGCGGCACTCGACCAGATGGGCGACTTCGTCACCCGGATGCACACCGACTCCGGCCTCATCGAGGAGCTGGACAACGGGGTCACCCTGGAGGAGGCCGAGGAGCTCGTCCTCGACCACATCAAGCGGTACGCGCCGGAGAAGACCCCGCTGTGCGGCAACTCGATCGCCACCGACCGGCTCTTCCTCTCCCGCGACATGCCCCGCGTCGACGCCTACCTGCACTACCGGATGGTCGACGTGTCCAGCATCAAGGAGCTGCTGCGGCGCTGGTACCCGCGGATCTACTTCAACAGCCCGGAGAAGCACGGCGGCCACCGGGCCCTGGCAGACATCACCGAGAGCATCCAGGAGCTCCGCTACTACCGGGCCGCCGCGTTCGTCGCCCCGCCCGGCCCCGACACCGAGACCGTGAAGGGCATCGCCGCGGAGTACTCCACCCCCGCCCCGGGCGAAAAGTGATCGAAGCACCCTCCCGGGTCCGCTAGACTCTTACCGAACGCGGCGGAGAGCACCACTCGAAACCGCGTCCATGGTGGGTGTAGCTCAGTTGGCAGAGCACTTGGTTGTGGTCCAAGAAGTCGGGGGTTCAAGTCCCCTCACTCACCCCAGCAGGGAAGGCCCTGGTCACCGTATACGGCGACCAGGGCCTTCCGGCTTCTCAGGGCACTGTTCAGCGTCCCGGACGCCCGTTTCCGGGAGCGGTTCGGGAGCGGGCTCCCCTCAGAGCCCCTGAGAGGCCGCCGGGAGGGCGCCGGGGACCGGGGCGGCCGACCGCTCCGAGTCCCGTCTCCGGGGGCGCGAAACCTCCGTCGGCTACCATGACCGGACGCCCCAGCCCCGAGCGCCGACCTCTCCCCGGGAGCCCACCGGTGACGTCCTCCTCCGCCCCGGCCGCGGCCGACCGGCCCGGTGCCCGCCCGTGCACCGTCGCCCTGCTCGCCGACGCCCCGCCGACCGGCAGGGTCGGCGACGCCCGGGCGCGCAGGTTCCCGCTCACCGGCCGGACCGAGGGCGAGCGCTCGGCGGCCTTCGTGGAGTTCGCCGCGGCCGAGCTGGAGGCGGGGCGCAAGGTCGTCGCCGTGCACCCGGACTGGCGGAGCGGGGCCGCGATCCGCGCGGTGCGCTTCGCCCGGGCCCGCGGCCTCACCGACGGGATCGCCCCCGTCGGCCTGGCGCTGCCGCCGCTGGCGCTCTCCTTCCTCGCCGACCAGCTGGCCTACCTGGCCCGGTTCCTCCCGCCGGGCGCGGTGGCCGCGATGGCCGGCGAGCTGCCGCACCACATGTTCGCGGGGGCCTGCCTGCGCCGGGTGGGCGGCCTGTCCGCGCCGCCGGCCTCGCTCGCCCAGCACGCCGGGTCGCTCCTGCCGGGCAGCGCCTTCATCGCGGTGGGCGCCCCGGTGCACCGGCTGCTGACCCTGCGCCCGGGGGAACTGGCCGAGGACCTGCCCCCGCTGCCCGGGGCGCCGCTGCGGGTGGTCTCCTCCTCCCCCGGCGGCAAGGGCTCCCCGGTCTTCGCCGGCGACCTGCTGCCGGTGCTGCGCCCGCACTCCGCCGAGGAGGCCCCGGAGCAGCCGCTGGCCGCCGGGTACTGGGGCACGGGCCGGTTCACCGAGTTCGTCGCGTTCAGCGCCCACCCGGAGGCGCTGGCGTACGCGGCCCGCACCGTGCGGACGGTGCCCTGCCGCTGGTGCGGCGAGCACACCGCCGAGCCCCGCTGCCCCTTCTGCGGGCGCACCGGCCACCGGGTGCCGCCCCGGGAGCCGCCGCTCGGCGGCCCGCCGTCGCTGCGCCTCACCCCGGTCCCGGCCCCGCGCTCCTCCCCGGAGAACCTCTCCGTCCCCACCGGCCCGCTCCCCGCGAAGGACCGGCCCGTCCCCCTCCCCGCCGCCGCCCCCGAGGAGCACCCCGCGTCCCCACCCGCGGAGACGGCGGTCCCCCCGCTCCCCCTCCCCGGGGCGGCGGCGCCCGCAGGTCCGGGCGGCTGGCTCGAACCCCCGCCCGGCCTGCCGGTGGCGCCGAACGGGCGGCGCGGCGCGCACCCGATCACCGCGCCCGACGCCCCCGCGGAGTGACCCCGCGGCCCCGCCCGGCATACTGGTCCCGTGTCCGACCAGGAGAAGAAGCCCCGGCTGGAGATCGAGTACTGCACGCGGTGCCGCTGGCTGCCGCGCGCCGCATGGATGGCCCAGGAGCTGCTGACCACCTTCGAGGCGGAGCTCGGCGCGGTCGCGCTGGTCCCCGGCACCGGCGGCGTGTTCCAGGTCCGGCTGGACGGCGAGCCGGTCTGGTCCCGCGACACCGACGCGGCCTTCACCGATGCCGCCGACCTCAAGCGCCTGATCCGCGACCGGATCGCACCGGAGCGCCGGCTCGGCCACTCCGACCGCCCGGCCGACCCCGCCCCTCCCCGATGATCTTGACGTTGCGGGGGTATCAGAGCGCTCTGATACCCCCGCAACGTCAAGATCATCGCTTTGGGCTCAGCGGCCTCCCGGCGGGTCCTCCGCCTCCGGGACCACCGCCGCGGGCCGCGCCCGCTCCCGCTCCAGGTCCTCCAGCCACGGCTGGAGGCCGCGGTCCCGCAGATAGCCCAGCAGGTCCTCGGCGCGGTCCCGGTCGATGTCCTGCCCCTGCTCCCAGACGGCCTCGCACTCGCCGCACATCCGGAACGCGGCCCCGTCCAGCCGCGGCGGCACCCGGTACCCCGCGACCCGGCCGAGCCCGCACACGGGGCACTCGACTTCGCTCATGCCCAACGATCACCATCCGCCGCACCGGCGCGCAAGGGGCGCGGCCCGATCAGGGGGCGCCCCGGCGGACCGGCGGGACCGGGGAAGTGGCCGACTTCGGCCATCTCCCGGCCCGCACCGACCGCGACCAGGGCCGAAAACCGTTTTCTTCTGCATCCGAATGAATCCCGGGGCGACCGGAACCGTTTCCGGCCCGTCGGCGTCTCTTCAGCGTGAATCCGCTCTGTCCGCATCTCTGCCGCCTTGCGCCCCGCAGTGATACAGGACACCGTGGAGGGGGCGCCCGCCGCGCGGCCGCACCCCGTCCACAGGAAAGGATCGTCCTCACTGTGGACCGCCGCAGAGCAGTAGGCTGTACCACCACGGTTTCTCACATTGAGCGCTTTCGGTGCCCTTAATCCCCTAAATCCTCCGTCTGATTCCGGGAGCTCGCAGAAGTGACCACTGGCCCCTCCAGGACCGCCTCCGCCGTCGCCCTCCTCGGCGACTACCCCAGCAGCGGGCTGCTCGGCAAGTTCCAGGCCGAGCGCTTCCCGCTGTCCGGTGCGGACCATGGCGAGCAGGCCGACGCGTTCATCGACTTCTGCCGCGGCCGCCTGGACGAGGGGAAGAAGGTCCTGGCCCTCTACGCCTCGTGGAACTCCGGGCGCGCCGAGCGGGCGATCGCCTTCGCCCGGGGGGCCCTGCTGACCGACCACATCGGCGCCGTCCCGATGAACATCTCCCCGCTGGCGCTCTCCCTGGTCGCCGACCAGCTCTCCTACCTGGCCCCCTACCTGCCCTCCGGGGTCACCGCCGCGCTCACCTCCGAGCTCCCGCGGCAGATCCTGGCGGGCGCCTGGATGAAGCGGGTCAACAGCCTGTCCACCATCCCCATCACCTTCAAGCAGCACCTGGGCTCCTTCCTGCCCCGCACCACCTTCCTGGCGTTCAACGCCCCCGCGCAGCGGGTGGGCCGGGTGAAGAAGCGCGACCCTCGGCCCAACCTGCCCGGCCGCCCGCTGGACCCGGTCCAGGTCCTGGTGGCCCGCCCGGACGGCCTCAGCCTGGACGAGTTCAACGAGCAGCTGACCCCCGCCCTGCGCGCGGTGTCGCTGAGCGCCCTTCCCGAGCAGCCGCTCGGCTCGAAGTACTGGGGGATGCGCAAGTACATCGAGTTCGTCGTCTTCAGCGCCCACCCCCAGGCCCTGCCCGGCGCCCCCCGCGCCATCCGGCCCGGCACCTGCGCGTGGTGCCGGGAGCTGGTCGAAGGCCTGCACTGCCCGTACTGCGGCAACGTCAACCAGCCCATCGCCGGGAGGCCGCCGACCCGCGGCACCGACGTCCCCGCGCCCCCGACCAAGAGCACCGGTGAGCACATCCGGCCGGCCTGGGTCGGCGCGCGGAACCAGACCCCGCCCTCCGGCGCGGCCGCGGACGGCGCCGGACGCTCCGGCACCGGGCCCCGGCGGGGCCGCGCCCCCCAGTCGGTGGCCGCCGCCCCGCAGGAGGCGCCGCCGTCCCCTCCGCACGCCCCTCCCGACGGGCCCGTCGGTCGCTGAGCCCTGCACCGCGGCTCCGATCGGCCCAGAGGACTCCCGCCCCTCGAACCCCTCTCCCTAGGAACGGAAGCGTATGAACCCCCGTCAGCGACGCGGCCTGCTGCTGATGATCGTCGCCGGGATCGGCGCCGTCGCGGTCTTCCTGACCGTGGTCTCCTACGTGAACAGCGTCAACCGCGAACTCGGCACCTACCGCACCACGCTGCGCCTCACCGAGGACGTCGCGCCCTACCAGCCGATCACCGAGGAGATGGTCGAGGAGCACCAGGTCCCGGCCCGCTTCTTCGACGAGGACATCTTCATCTCCAACCTGGAGGAGGTCCTCGACCAGCCCGGCCGGCAGCCGGTCTCCTCGACCTACATCAGCGAGGGCTCCCTGCTGCAGCAGAGCATGGTGATCCCGGCCCCCGAGCTGGAGGCCGGCGAGCGGGAGATCGCGATCATGGTGAACGCCGAGACCGGCGTGGCCGGCAAGGTGAGCCGCCAGTCCCGGGTGGACATCTACGCCACCTTCCCCTCCGACGGCGACACCGACAGCTGCGCCACCCGGGTGCTGACCGACGTGGAGGTGCTGGAGGTCGGCCAGGTCGGCCAGAGCACCGACGAGTCGGGCACCACCTCCGCGGTGGTCCCGGTCACCTTCCGGCTCAACCCGCAGGACACGCTGCAGCTCACCTACGCCGAGGCGTTCTCCGGTTCGCTGCGGCTCGGCCTGATCAGCCCGGAGGGCTCCGGCGACCCCGGGGACATCCAGTTCTGCAGCAGCGACCAGGCCAAGCTGGAGCAGGACTCCGGCGGCCAGGGCGGCGACCAGGGCCAGGACGGCGCCGACGGTCAGGGCCAGTGATGAGCCACAAGATCATGATCGGCGTGCCCACCGCCGACCTCGAGACGTCGCTGATGGTCCGCTTCGACGAGCTGAGCGGATGCGAGATCGTCAGCGTCCACCGGGCCTACGCCGAGCTCAGCGAGACGCTGCGGTCCATCCCCGACCTCGACGTGCTGATCCTGCACGAGGACCTGGGGCCGCTGCCCGCGGTGGAGCTCATCCGCGACGTGACCCGCAACCACCCGCAGCTGGCCGTCCTGCTCATGGTGGACGAGCCCGACCCCGAGGTGTTCAGCCGCGCCATGGAGGCGGGCGCCCGCGGGGTGCTGCCGCACGACAGCACCATCGGCGACCTGGACACCCGGGTCACCCAGGCCGCGGAGTGGTCCCAGACGCTCCGCCGCCACTTCGAGGAGGCCAGCGCGAACGTGCCGGCCTCGGGGCGGCGCGGCTCCATCCTCACCTTCACCGGCGCCAAGGGCGGCATCGGCACCACCACCCTGGCGGTGCAGCTGGCCCGCGCCGCCGCGCAGGCCGGCCGCTCGATCTGCCTGGTCGACCTGGACCTGCAGAAGGGCGACATCCCCGGCTACCTCGACCTGAACCACCGGCGCAGCATCGTCGACCTGGTCCAGGCCGCGGACAGCATCAGCGCCTCCATGCTCTCCGAGACGCTGTACGTGCACCCGGAGGGGATGCACATCCTGCTCGCCCCCCGCGAGGGGGAGCGCGGCGAGGAGGTGACCGAGCTCGCCGCGCGGCAGATCCTGGCCAGCCTGAGCTCCCGCTACGAGCTGGTCATCGTCGACTGCGGCTCGCACATGAACGAGGCCACCGCGATGGCCTGCGAGCTGGCGCACACCTCCGTGGTCACGGTCACCCCGGACCTGCCGGCGCTGCGCGCCGCGCAGCGGCTGATCGCCATGTGGGAGCGGCTCCAGGTACGGGAGAAGAAGGACGTCCAGACGCTGCTGACGCGGCACAGCAAGAAGAACGAGATCCAGCCGGACTTCGCCCGCAAGCTGCTGGGCGTGTCCATGCTGCAGAACCCGATCCCGTCGCTCTTCCGCAGCCTGGAGGAGGCCTCCAACACCGGGGACCCCCGCCGCATCACCGACGAGAACCTGCTCAAGCCGTACAGCAAGGTCGCCGGCGAGCTGGGGGTGCTGGCCCCGCCGCCCGAGCCGGACCTGGCCCGGTTCTCCCCGCCGGCCCCCGGGGCCGACCCCGCCGTTCCGGCGCTCCCCCCGAAGAAGCAGAAGAAGGGCCTCTTCGGCCGGGGCGACAAGGCCGCGGCCCCGAAGAAGGAGAAGAAGGGGAAGAAGAAGGCCTCCTCGGACAAGGGCGCCCAGTTCATCGAGTTCGCCGCGGTCACCCCGCTGCTCCTGCTCGCCGCCCTGGCGGTCTGGCAGGTCCTGCTGTTCGGCATCACCAGCATGTACGCGGGGCACGCCGCCAACGAGGCGGCGCGGCAGGCCGCGGTGACCCCGAACGACCTCGGCAAGATCACCGGCGAGGCCTCCAAGCGGGTCAGCGCCCCCTGGGACAGCACCGACACCTTCCACGTCGACATCGAGCACCGCCCGGACGGCTCCTCCTACGCCAAGGCGACCCTCGCCATGCCGGTCGTCCTGCCGAACACGACCTCCCCCTGGGACGTGACCGGGCAGGCCCGGATCGTCTACGAGAAGTGACAGCGACCGACCGACCAGGCGCCGGAGACCGCGGCGGCCCGGCAAGGGGGCTCCCCGAGGCCCCCTGACCCCCGATGAGGACCACAGCGAGAAAGGCACACCGCCATGGCACGCTCCCGTGCGGGGTCCCCCCACTCCGCCCGCTCACGCGGCCGCAGGGGCGACCGGGGATCGCAGTTCATCGAGTTCGCGGCCTACTTCCCCCTGCTGCTGCTGATCTGCGTGATGGTGATGGAGTTCTTCGCCGGCTTCCTCGCCCTGGAGCGGCTCGGCAACGCCGCCCGCACCGGGGCCCGGGTCGCCTCCACCCAGGGGGCCGAGGCCGGCACCGAGGCCGCCCGGGACGCGCTCCCCGGCTGGCTGGAGCAGGCCGAGATCACCAGCGGCTTCAGCGACGGCTCGTACTACGTGCAGGCCTCGGCGTCGCCGCCGTTCATGTACCCGGCGGCCGACCTGGACTTCCAGCTGACCCGGCGGGTGCACATGCCCGACCTGTGACCGTCCCCTGATCCCGTACGCCCGTCCGGTGCGGCCGCCCGCCCACCCGCAGCTTGATGGAGTCACCACCACATGGGCCTGCGCAACCGCCTCTACGAGAACTCCCAGGAGAGCCGGGAGACCACCGACCGCAACAGCGTCTCGCACTGGCGCCAGCGGCTGCTGTCCGAGGTCAACCTGGACGACCTCGCCAAGCTCAGCATGCAGCAGCGCCGCATCCGCCTGGAGAAGGTGGTCGGCCACCTCCTCTCCCGCGAGGGCCCGGTCCTCTCCGACCGGGAGCGGAGCGCCCTGATCCGCAGGGTCGTCGACGAGGCGCTGGGGCTGGGCGTGCTGGAGCCCCTGCTGGCCGACGACAGCGTCACCGAGATCATGGTGAACGGCCCGAACGACATCTACGTGGAGCGCGCCGGGCGGGTGGAGAAGATCAGCACCACCTTCGCCAGCGAGAACCAGCTGATGCAGACGATCGACCGGATCGTCTCCCAGGTGAACCGGCGGGTGGACGAGTCCAGCCCGATGGTGGACGCGCGGCTGCCCAGCGGCGAGCGGGTGAACGTGATCATCCCGCCGCTGGCGCTCACCGGGCCCACCATCACCATCCGGCGCTTCCCCAAGCCGTTCACCATCAAGCAGCTCGCCGCCAAGGGCAGCCTCGACGAGAACACGGCCGCGCTGCTCGCGGCGTTCGTCCGGGCCCGGTTCAACGTCATCATCGCCGGCGGTACCGGCAGCGGGAAGACGACCTTCCTCAACGCGCTCTCCGCGTTCGCCCCCAACAGCGAGCGGATCATCACCATCGAGGACTCCGCCGAGCTCCAGCTCCAGCAGGACCACGTGATCCGGCTGGAGTCCCGCCCGCCGAACATGGAGGGCGCCGGCCAGATCACCATCCGCGACCTGGTCCGCAACTCGCTGCGGATGCGCCCCGACCGGATCATCATCGGCGAGGTCCGCGGCGCGGAGACCCTCGACATGCTGCAGGCGATGAACACCGGCCACGACGGTTCGCTGGCCACCGTGCACGCCAACTCCGCCGACGACGCCGTCTACCGGCTGCTCACCCTGGCCTCGATGAGCGAGGTCAAGATCCCCTTCGAGGCGATCCAGGACCAGATCAACGCGGCGGTGGACGTCATCGTCCACCTGTCCCGCTACGCCGACGGCTCCCGCCGCGTCGGCGAGATCGGCGTGGTCACCTCGTCCCGGCGCGAGGCGTTCAAGCTCTCCCCGGTGCTCCGCTTCGAGGCGCAGCCGCTCGGCCCGGACGGCCGCGTGCACGGGGAGTTCCACCGCTTCCCGCTGCTCGACCACATCGCCCAGCGCGTCACCAACGCCGGTGAGACCGTCCCTCCCGTCTTCACCGGCGCCCCGACCCGTACTCCCCTGGGAGCCGCCCCGTGAGTCTCGACACCCTGTCCCTCATCCTCGCCGCGCTGACCCTCGCGGTCGGGGTGTGGGGGTTCCGCGAATGGGCCGTGGGCGCCCTCGCCCGGCGGGACCTGGCCTCCCGCAGCGCCCTGGACGAGGTCGAGCGGCGGGCCAACTCCCCGCTGGCCCGGCTGGACGCGCTGATCCGCCCGACCGACATCGGCACCAAGATCGAGCAGCGGCTCCGGGCCGCCGGGCTGAAGATGAAGATCTCGGTCTTCATGATGATCGTGGCGGTGGCCTGCGTGGTCGCGGTCGTCTTCCTGTGGCGCGCGCTGGCGCCGATCTTCGGCATCCTGGCCGCGGTGGGCGTGGTCGCGGCCATCTTCGGCTACCTCAAGCGCCAGGAGGAGCGGCGCAAGGAGGCGTTCACCGCGCAGCTCCCCGAGCTCGCCCGGGTGCTGTCCAACGCGACCCAGGCCGGCCTGGCGCTGCCCACCGCGATCGACATGGCCGCCGAGGAGCTGGACGACCCGGCCGGCTCCGAGCTGCGCATCACCGCCCGCGCCATGCAGCTGGGCCAGCCGTTCGAGGAGGCCGTCGCCGACCTCCGGGACCGGATGCCCTCCCGGGAGATCGGGGTGCTGATCAGCACCCTGCTGGTCGCGTCCCGCTCCGGCGGCGCCCTGGTCACCGCGTTGCGCAACATCTCCGACACCCTGGACAGCCGGAAGGAGACCCGGCGCGAGGTGAAGACGATCCTCGGTGAGAGCACCGCCACCGCCTACGCCCTGCTCGCCATGGGCATCGGATCGTTCTTCCTGGTCAACGCGCTGATGCCGGGCTCCATCCAGAACATGACGGAGAGCACCGTCGGCTTCATCATCATCCTCGTCGCACTCGCCCTGTTCACCATCGGCTTCCTGGCGGTGCTGCGCATGACCAAGATCGACTTCTGAGGCTGGAGTCCCCTCCCGATGTCCCTCTCGCTACCGGTCATCCTCCTGCTCGGCCTGGCCGCCGCCATGTGCGTCGGCCTGCTCGTGTGGGGCCTGCACCTTCTCACCGCGAAGGCGCAGGTCGCCGCCGATCTCACCGCCGAGGCCCCGAAGAGCAGCGGGGACGAGGACCAGATCTTCATCCTGCACCGGATCACCCAGCGGCTCGGCTCGCCGCTGCTGCCCATGATCAGGGAGCGGCTCAAGCCGGAGCACATCCAGAGCCTGCAGACCCGGATCGACGCGGCGGGCCGCCCCGAGGCGCTCACCGTCGACCGGTACCTGAGCCGCAAGGCCGGCGAGGTCATGCTCTACGGCGGCCTCGCCATCGTCATGCTGCTCCAGGGCCGGATGCTCTTCGCCTTCCTGGCGCTGGGCTTCACCTTCATGACCGAGCTGACCCTCATCTCCGAGCGGAACAAGCGCCAGGAGCAGATCCAGAAGCAGCTGCCGGACTTCCTCGACGTGCTGGCGGTCACCGTGGGCGCGGGCCTGTCGTTCCGGCAGGCGCTCTCCCGGGTCGCCGACTCCATGCCCGGCCTGCTCGCCGACGAGTTCCGGTTCGCCCTGCGCCAGATGGACCTGGGCACCCCCCGCAAGGACGCCTTCAAGGCGCTGCGCAAGCGGAACAGCAACGAGTCGCTGGGCCGGTTCGTCACCGCGCTGCAGCAGGCCGAGGAGCTCGGCGCACCGCTCGCGGACGCGCTGATGACCATCAGCAACGACATCCGCCGGGACGACGCCCAGTTCCTGCGGCGCAAGGCGCAGAAGATCGCGCCGCGGGTCACCGGCATCACCGCCGCCACCATGCTGCCCGGCCTGCTCCTGGTGATCGGCGGCGGCATGTTCCTCGGCCTCGACATCGACCTCAGCTTCTTCGGCGGGTGAGGCACCGATGAGCGGCTCCGCGCACGCGACACTCCCCCGGCTGGCATCGCTGGTCCGGCTGCTGCTGCAGCTGCGGATGCTGCTGGCCGCGTTCGCGCTGCTGCTCATCCCCGAAGAGCGGCTCACGCCCCCCACCTTCCTGCTCATCCTCTCCTTCGCGCTGCTCTCCGGCCTGGCCGCGCGGTACTGGGAGCGGTTCGTCCCCTACTTCCGCGAGCACCCGCTGCTGATCACCCTGGACGTCTGCCTGACCTCCTCGGTGCTGGTGATCGAGGGCCCCTCCGGCCCGGTCTTCGTCATCACCGTCATCACCGCGGCCGTCTGCGGCATCCTGTACGGGGTGCGCGGGGCGACCCTGGTGGTCCTGCTCCAGATCCTCTGCTACACGCTGGCCGTGCTCCTGTACGCCCTCACCCACGGGCGGGACGCCCCGGTGGAGGTGATGAGCTTCCAGGCCCTCCTGGTCCACCCGGCGCTCTACCCGATCGCGGCCTACACCGGGTCGAAGGTGCGCGGGGTCCTCGCCGAGCTGGCGGAGGAGCAGGAGGCCCGCAAGCAGGCCGAGCTGGCCGCCGCCGCGGCCGAGGAGCGCGACCGCCTGGCCCGGGACATGCACGACTCGGTGGCCAAGACGCTGCGCGGGGCCGCGATGGCCGCCCAGGCGCTCCCGCTCTGGCTGAAGAAGGACCCCGAGCGGGCCGCGGGCATCGCCGCGCAGATCGCCGACGCGGCGGACACCGCCTCCACCGAGGCCCGGGACCTCATCGCCGACCTGCGCGACCAGGACGCCGGCTCGCCCTTCACCGAGCTCGTGGAGCGGGCCGTGCGGGACTGGTCGGAGCAGAGCGGGATCGCCGCCGCGACCGACCTCCCGGAGGAGTCCCCTGAGCCCGCGGTCACCGCGCGGCGGGAGTGCATCGCCGTGCTCAAGGAGGCGCTGACCAACGTCGAGCGGCACTCCGGGGCCCGGACCGTCTCGGTCTCACTGGCCGTGCACGAGGGGCGGTGCACCCTATCCGTCGCGGACGACGGCGACGGCTTCGCCGTCCCGCACGAGGAGGTGATGCGCGCCGAGCGCGGCGGAAACGGCCACTACGGCCTGCTGGGCATGGCCGAGCGGGCCGAGCGGGCCGGCGGCTCCCTCGACCTCTCCTCCGTCCCCGGCGAAGGGGCCGTACTGCGCGTCACGGTCCCCGTCATGTCGGCGTCCCCGCCCGCCCCGACCCCGGAGAAATCGTGAAGAAGACCCCATACGGAACCGAAAGCCGCGAACGGACATCTGAGAGACACATGTCCACCCTCTGCTCAGGAGCAACACCGTGACGCTCGACTCCCCCGACCGGGCACCGGCATCCCCCATCACCGTCCTGGCCGTCGACGACAACGTGATCGTCCGGGCCGGGCTGGTCGCGCTCCTGGAGGTCTCGGACGACATCGAGGTCGTCGCCGAGGCCGGCGACGGCGCCCAGGCCCTCGTCGAGGCGGAGCGGCACCGGCCCGACATCGTCCTGCTCGACGTGCGCATGCCGGTCCGGGACGGGGTGAGCACCATCGAGGAGCTCACCCGGTTCTCCAAGGTCATCATGCTCACCCACACCGAGGACGCCGAGGTCGTCAGCACGGCCCTGCGCCGCGGCGCCTCCGGCTACCTGGTGCACGGGAACTTCAGCGCCGAGGAGCTGTACCGCGCGCTGCACGACGTCGCGGAGGGGACGGGCACCCCGCTCTCCCCCATCGCCGCCACCGTCGCCCTGAACGCGATGCGCTCGGCCCCCGAGAAGCCCACCGAGGCGGGGGACCCCGCCGGCCTGGGCCTGACCCAGCGCGAGGGCGAGATCCTCGCCGCCGTCGCCCGAGGCCTGGCCAACAGGGCCATCGCCGAGGAGCTCTTCCTCACCGAGAAGACCGTGAAGAACCACATCAACCGCATCTTCCGCAAGCTCGGCGTGGCCAGCCGGGCGGAGGCGATCGCCCGCTGGAACGGCGTCCCGCCCCAGCAGAAGGCGGCGGCCGACTGACCCCGGACCGGCCTCCCGCCCACGGATCGCCCGGTCACAGGCCCAAGGAATTCTTGGGACCCGCCCCCTCGCGAAGTTGGGCCCCCGGGCCCTAGGCGCCCGGATGCCCGCCCCCATAAATTGATGAACGTCGCAAGGGCAGGAGCCCACCGGATAAGCCGGCGGAACGCTGAAGGAGTAGAAATGACGAACCCCCTGGTCTCCCTCCGCACCAAGACCTCTGACTTCATCGCGAAGCGCCGCGAGAACAAGAAGGACCGCGGTGCCGGCTTCATCGAGTACGGCGCGATCGTCCTGCTCATCGCCGCCATCGTCGGCGCCGTTTTCGGCTTCGGCATCGACGACAGGGTCAAGGCGATGTTCGAGTCCGGCTTCGACTCCATCTCCAAGGACACCGGCGTCGAGTTCGAGGGCGGCGGCGACAACAAGGAAGACGACGAGGAGAAGAAGGACGAGGAGAAGAAGGAGGAGTAAGGGGTTCCCCACCTCTCAGTGGGTCCTGGCGTCCTCCCTTCGGGAGTTCTCGTTTAAAGGGGCGGGGTCTGGAACTCCGCCCCTCCCTTCTACCCCCTAGTGAAGCTCATGAGTACACACAGATGAAACTCATAGTGACGTCGCGTTTCGCCGGCGATCAGGGACAGGCCAGCCTGTACCTGATCGTCGGCTTGGTGTTTTCCCTCCTCGCCCTGGCGATGCTCTTCTTGCGACTGGGTGAGGCCAACGACATGCGCACTTCAACGCAGTCCGCCGCGGACGCGGCCGCGCTCGCCGCGGCCGGCGACATCCAGCACCGGGTGGCGCAGACCATCGCCGACGGCAGCCTTCCCTGGGGGGTCAGCTGGCGGGCGAGCAGCGGCAAAGCTGCTGCGGAGGAGTACGCGAAGAAGAACGACGCCAAGCTCACCGATGTCCGGGCCAGTGACAACGACCAGGGCCGACTCGGCAATTTCGTCCGGGTCGAAGTCCGGGGGAACTCCTGCCAGCGCGAACTCCAGGGGGACGAGAGCGTCGGCTGGAACAAGCGCGACTGCCCCGACAAGGAGGAGCTCGAGGAGGCCGAGAAGCGCGACGAGACCATCCCGGTGACCACTGGGAACGCCTCGGCGATCGCCCAGGTCAAGATCCCCGAGTGCAAGTCGGTCCCCATCTTCGACATTTTCGGCATGGAGATCGGCAGCTACATCGCCTGTCGGCCGGCCGACGGCGGGGAGTTCCGCCGAATGTGGACCTATGCGCAGGCCAAGGCGATCACCGATGTCAAGCTGGTCGACCGGGAAGGCCAGTGGATCTACAGCGAGCTCTCCGGTGGGCCCGGCAGCGGCCGGTACCCCTGCACCGCGGTCGGCGGGCAGAACATCACCCGCCAGATGTGCGAGACGCACGAGGCGATCATGGACGAGTGGGGCGTCGTCTTCGAGAAGTACGGCGTCGGCTGCTACCGCTCCCAGGAGGACGGCGGCGAGCACCCTCGCGGCCGCGCCTGCGACTACATGGTCTCCGCCAACGGCGCGCTCCCCAGCCCGGACCTGAAGAAGGGCTCCGACCAGGCCGCACAGTGGATGATCGACAACCACGAAGAACTCGACATCTACTACATCATGTGGGACCACTACATCTGGAATCCGAGCCGAGACCCCGTCGGTCCGTGGGACCAGGTCAAGCGGTGGGTTCCGGAGCGCGGCGGCAACACCGTCAACCACTTGGACCATATCCACGTCTCGGTCAACTCCTGACGAGGCCTCACCCCCACAGCAAGCATCCCGCCTACCGCTGCCATCGTTCCTTCGCTAACCTCTGGTGCGGCACCCGCAATTTCACCAGAAAGGTGGACTCAGTGCGCAGAGCTACGATTAAGCGCTTGAGGGAGCGCAGGATGGCGTCTGCCGTCTCCCTCCTGGCAGCCTCGCTCCTGCTCACGTCCTGCGTGTCGGACGGGGGCGGCTCCGGTGGAGATGGAGGAAAGGACGATCAAGGAGGAGGGGGAAAGGGGTCCGGAGAAAGCGAAGCGAGCGCTCCGATCGCCTCCTCCTTGACGAGTGCCACCCCCAGCAAGGACGAACTGAAGTTCGACATCATGTCTCTTGAACGCCACGGCGAGGACATGGTCGTACTCAACGTCACCGTCACGAACGTCGGCGAGATGACGGCAACCGTCTCTAACGCTTTCAGAGACGCAAACCGTTTCGGTGGTGTCGACTACACCGCAGACGGCGTCTCACTCATTGATCCGATGAACAGCAAGCGCTATATGCCCCTCAACAACAAAGGCGAGGATCACTGCCTCTGCTCTGACTGGGAGGGGACGTCAAACATAGAGCAAGACGAATCAATTGATTTCTGGGTCGCCTATCCGGCACCGCCGAAGGATATTGATTCAGTGGTGATAACAACACCAGTGACTCCTGACATCATCGACGTCCCTCTCACCAATGCAGAGTCCCCTGACGAAGGAATAACGAAGACCCCTGTAGACGAGCCGGACATTCGAGAGCTGACGTCCTTCGCCGACGCACTGGACGAAGAAACCTCTCGAGAAGAAAGCGGATCAGAGACGAAGATCATGCTCTCTTCCGACGTGCTCTTCAAACTCAATGAATCCAAGCTGACAAGCAAGGCGAACGACGCCCTGAAGGACGTCGCAGAAGAGATCGACGCCAGCTCCGCGACCACCATCAGTATTGATGGATATACCGATAACAGCGGAGACGACTCCATCAATGAGCCTCTATCAGAAGACCGAGCAAAATCGGTCGAAGAAAAACTGAAGGATCTCGTTACTCGCGAAGGCGTGACCTTCGATGTCGCTGGACACGGCTCAAGCGACCCGGTCGCAACGAACGACAGCGAAGAAGGACGCAAGAAGAACCGCCGCGTCACCGTCAGTTTCGAGAAGTGAGGAAAACCTCATGAAAGCGGCCAAGCTAACACGTCGCACGAGTCGCGCAGCGGGGGTCTTCGCAGCAGCCCTGTCCTTCGTTTTCCTGGTCGGCTCTTCCTCCCATGCAGAAGAAGAACTCCCTGTTCTCGCAACCGGAGAGGCATCAAGCTCTTCCCTCGGCGACTCCTACGTTGAAGTCCATGAAGCGAAGCGATCCCCGGACAGCACCTACGTCCAGGTCGTCTGGACGATACGAGCGCGAGACGGAGAGTTCCTTTCCTCGCACGTTTCAAATGAAGTCTATGACTACGTCGGGGAGGGAATGAGTGGAATCACGACCCTCGACGAGAAGGGGAAGATGCGCTACCACCCCCTTCGGGACGACAATGAGATCTGCATATGCGCAGGGACCTACAGGCCCGTCGACTTCATCACGACCGTCGAGGACCAGAAGTCCTCTCCTTACTGGAACTCTTTCATGATTCCCAAAAACGTATCCGAGATCACGCTTGAAGTCCCGGGCTTCAAGCCCGCCCGGAACATCCCAGTGAAATAACCCCACCCCTCAGGGAACTGACAGGTACCCCCCATGCGCAGGGACATCCTTCACAGACTCCGTGCCCGCAGAGGCGACGACCGAGGTGGAATCCAATTCGCCGAGGTCGCCGGCCTCACGATTCTGGCCGCCTCCATCATCAGTGCCGTCCTTCAGACGGACCCCCAGGGCAAGTTCAACGACCTTGTCCGCGAGATGGTGTGTCTCGTCGAAGGCCCTGAGTGCGACGGAAAGACCTGGACCGAGGTCGACCGGCCGAAGAAGCCCGAGGAGTACTCGTTCAGCATCCCCAGCGGCGGCCGCGGGGGAGACAACGAGGAGAACAAGGCCATCGGCAAGGAGCTCGCCGCCAAGCGCGGCTTCACCGGCCGGGAGTGGGAGTGCCTGGAGACCCTGTGGAGCCATGAGAGCAACTGGAACCACAAGGCGGTGAACCCGAGCGGCGGCGCCGCCGGCATCCCCCAGCTCCACCCCTCCGCCCACGCGTTCCCGCCCGGGTACATGGGCAGCGCCGAAGTGCAGATCGAATGGGGCCTCGACTACATCGAGGGCCGCTACGGAACCCCCTGCAAGGCGTGGGCCTTCTGGCAGAACCCCTATCCGAAGAACCCCGGCTACAGCACCAACTGGTACTAAGCGGTTTCGTTCGGAGCGGCGCCGTACCGTCCCACCGCGGCGCGGCCCGTCGGCAGTGCCCCGTCTGCCGTCATCAGAGAGGTTGAGGCCATTGCACCGGGTGTGGCGGTCAGAGCACGGCGGGTTCAAGATCGAGTACGCCGCACTGGTGCTTCTCGCGGCGACCGTGATCACCGCCGTGTTCGCCTTCGGCCTACCGGCCGATGTACGTGTGCTCTACGCCGAAGGCCTCTGCCGCATCATGCCCGGTCAGGAGGACTGCGCCTCGGACGGGGAGGGGGGCGGGCAGCAGGCCGGCGGCGACGGACCGGAAACCGCTGATCCCGATACCCCCGACCAGCAGAACGGCGGCCAAGGGCCGGAAACCGTCGATACGCAGAACCAGCTCGACGACGGGTCGTTCCAGGTGACTCCGGCCCTCTACGAAGGGCCCGGCACAGGTGTCGTGGTCAACGCCTCGCACGGCGGCGACGGCCCCCCGACCGGGTTGGAGGACCCCAACGACCTCGACCACGACCGCCGCGACACCGGACGCGACGCCACCGGGCAGCGCGAGAGCGACAGTGGCCGACGCGACGACAACGAGAAACCGGATCCGGACCTGCCCGGCGGCGAGGCGCCTGCGGACGGCCTGGGCGACCCCGTCGACGGTGAGCAGGTCGATGTCCCCGAGCCGCCGCCATGGCAGCCGGCCGATGAGGGCGCGGGAGAGCACGGGTCCGACGGCTGGCCCGTCGACGATTACGCAGCTAAGGCCGCCGCCGAAGCCGGCGCGCACGCGATGGCCGGGGCCTGGCCCGAGGCCTCCCGCAACCTGCTCCACTTCATGGGGAACTCCGGCGAACCCCTGGAGCAGGACGTGGACCAGATGCTCGAAGACCTCCCCGGATTCCGGAACGAGGTGGAGGGGACCCGGAGGGGGCTCGGCGCGGCGGCGATCGAGCAGGCCCGGCAGGAGGGCGCGGACGGCCCCGTCACCTTCCCCGTGAACACCGCCTGGACCGGCCACTACATCGGCGAGGAACATGATAAGAACTGGTACCTCGCGACGGGCGGCATGCAGTACAACCTCAATGGATCGGTCACCGTGCACCCTCCGGAGGAAGAGGGCGGTGAGTGGACCTACACCATGACCACCGAGGTGAACTTCCGCGACCAGTACAACTGGGACGGCGGCAAGGGCACGGGCATCATCCCCGGCGTCTACGTCTCGGACGAGACGCTGGCCGAGATGCACCGGGCCGGCGTCGCCCAGGAGTTCCCCATGTACGGCACCTCGGACAGCGCGACCACGGAGGGACCCTAGTGATGCGGCATCGTTCCCGCGCCCGCGCCTTCGCAGCGGGGCTCGCGCTGACCCTGTTCGCAGGGGCATGCTCGGGCGGCGGCGAGGAGGAGCCCTCCGGTGAGATCGACACCTCCCCGGACGCCTACACCGAGTACTCGGGGGTGGCGCTCCCCGAGGGGGTCGAGGCCCCGGAGATCACCGCCGAGTACGACGAGTTCGACAGCCCCGTCTACAGCGTCGAGTTCTCCGGAACCCCGGAGCAGGCCGAGGAAGTGTGCGAGGGGATCGGGAACTGGCTTCCCCGCGTCGACGGGGTGTCCGAAGAGGAGCGCGAGCAGTTCGGTATCTCCGCCGAGGCCCTGGATGCCGCGGGCGAGGAGATCCGGGGCTGCTCGGCGATCGACATGGAGACCGGGGTTCAGAACGAGGGGATCGTGCTCTACCCGGACGAGGAGACCGCCGACGTTTACCTGCACTCTTACGACCTCCCTCGGTGACCGAACAGAGCAGATGAACCGAATGAAGCGGAACACCGCGGTCCTCGGAGTACTGCTGCCGGTCGCCCTGGCGGTGGGCGGGTGCGGGGCGGGCGCGGCCGAACTGCCCGCGATCGAGGGGGCCATCGGTGAACCGCCGTCGATGGGCGGTGGAGGGACGCGGCCCGAGGGCGTCCTGAGCGAGACGCTCATCGAGGGTGGCGGCTCGAAGATCGGCGTGAACGACCTGCTGGTCGCGGAGATGGCCTCCTTCCCCTGGGAAGAGGGCGGGGATCCGGGCACAGAGCCGAGTTTCTCCAGCTACGACCTGGACACGGAGGTGCTGCTGTCCATGCCCGAGTTCGCGTCCTCGTTCGATGGGGCCACGGACGCCTTGGTCGGCGTTCCGGTCGGCAGCAGGGTGGTCCTGTACACGCCGGAACAGGCCCCAGGCGGGGAGGCCGAGAACGGCGGAGGCGGAGACTCGGGAGCGCCGGGCGGGACGGTGAACGTCATCGACGTCCTCGACCGCTATGAGTCCGGGCAGACCGTCACGGGGAAGGCACGAGAGGTGGGCGACCCTGACCTGCCGCAGGTGAGCATGGGGGACCGGGGCGCCCCCTCCATCAGCGTCCCAGACACGGGCGCGCCCGATGAGGTGGTGGTGGAGGAGCTGGTCGAGGGCAAGGGTGATGGCGTCACCGATGCGAGCCGCATCGTGGTCCAGTACACCGGGGTGAAGTGGTCGAACGGTCGCGTGTTCGACACGACCTGGGGGGAATGGGACGGGCGGCCGACGGACTTCTCCCTGACCGTCGACCAGGTGGTTCCCGCCTGGAAGGAGGCCTTGATCGGCCGGAAGGCGGGAAGCCGTGTCCTGGTGGTGGCGCCCCCGGAGAGTGCCTTCGGCGAAGCGGGAAAGGAGTCGGCGGGCATCTCCGCCGACGAGACCCTGGTGTACGTGATCGACGTGCTCGGGGTGCACTGAACCTCGGAGCGCTGAGCGGCCGCATCATTCGGTGATTCTGCGATAGCAGATCATCGGAAACAACGAATACAGCATTGTCGAACGGGGCCACCGGTACGGCATCACAGATGAACACAGCGAACAAAGAGAGAAATGGGTCGGTTCATTTTCACCGCAGGGAAGAATGCGGCTCCTATCGGCCCAACGCACATGATCAAGCCCTACCGGGTAGGACTGACATGCCGCTGAGGCGCGAGGTGTGCGGTTACGACCGCGAGACCGAATGGCTGGTCTGGAGCATTCCGATCAGCGGCGAGGCGGTACGTTCACTTGCCCGTCTACTCGACACCGAGGGCGACGAAGACCTGGTCCACGTCTATGACCTGGAAGGTCATGCCCTCGAAGAAGCCGCCCGACTCGCGGGGTTCCGCCCCCGCCCCGACCTCGACCACACCCTCGAGGCGTTCGCCGCTGAAAGGTGACGGCCCCGAGCGGGCATGCACCAGCCTCACCGTCTCCCCACCGAAAGCCCATGACCGACGTTCCTCTCCCGGCTCCCGCCGCCACCGGGCGCAGGCGCCGCACCGCCGTCCTCGTCGCCGCCGCTCTCACCGTCCAGCTGGCCGTGCCGGCCGCCGTACAGCTGACCGCCGAGGACCGGCCGAACCGCTTCGGCTGGCAGATGTACTCGGGAGGGAGCCCGGATCCCGAGGTCGAGGCGGTCTCGGTCGACGGCGCCGTGGCCTCCTTCCACTATTCGGACATCGACGCCGACCGCTCGGAGATCAAGATCGACGAGGCCCTGCTGGCGAAGCTCTGCGCGGTGGAGCCGGAGGTCGCCGAGTTCCGGGTGCATCGGCCGGAGAAGTCCACCACCGTCGATTGCGGTGAGCACCGTTGAGCCTGCTCCCCTCCCCCACCGCCCTCCTCTCGCAGGTCGCGGGCTCCCGGGTCGGCGCCCGCGCCCTCGGCGCGACCCGTGTCATGATCGCCTGCGCCGCGATCGCCAAGGCGGGCCTCAGCGTCCCCTACTTCCTAGAGCTGGAGGCCCAGCGGCTCGCGCTCCCGGTCCTGCCGCTCCCCGAGATCCCGTGGGTGCTCGTCGTGCTGCTGTGGGCCGCGGGCGGCTTCCTGCTGCTCTTCGGTGCGGCGGTCCCGCTATCGGCCGGCCTGGTCTCCCTCTGCGCCTGGTACACGCTGCTCCTGGACGAACGGACCTACTCCAACCACCTGCTCCTCCTCGCCCTTCTGGCGTTGTTCCTCGCCGCCTCCGGCGGGGGCTCGCTGCGGGCGGGCCGGGGCGTGCGCGTCCCCGGGGCCGCGGCCTTCCTCGTGATGACCCAGGTCTCGACGATGTACGCCTTCGCGGGCATCGCCAAGATCAATCCCTCCTTCTTCGCGGGGGACGTGTTCGTGCGGAGTGTCGGCACCGACGCCGCGCTGATCTCCTTCGCCCCGGAGCGGTTCCCCTCCCTGCTCCTCACGGCCGGGGCGGTCGGAGCCGTCTGCCTGGAGCTCTTCCTCGCCGCCGGCCTCTGGTTCCGCACCACGCGCAGGTGGGCGTTCCTCGGCGGCGTTCTCCTGCACACGACGTTCCTGCTGACGATGTCGCGCCCGCTGCCCCTGCTCTGCTTCGCGCTGCTCTCCTGGTCGGCCTATCCGCTCTTCGCCTCCTGGAGACCTGCCCGGGCCCGGGGACCGGAGGGCCCGGAACCGGAGTTCTCCCCCGGTGAGCGCCGCCCCGAGGCGTGAGGCCCGCCCGCTGCTCTCTGCACCGCCCTGAGCGGCCCCGGGAGCGCTCTCCGGCGCGGCCTGATCGGGGATCATCGGTCAAGGTCGAGGCGGTCTCGGTCGAGGGCGACGTTGTCTCTTTCCACTACTCGGGCATCGACGCCGACCACGCGGAGATCAAGATCGACAAGGCTCTGCTGGCAAAGCTCTGCATGGTGGAGCCGGAGATCGCCAAGTTCCAAGGGCACCGGACTGAGGAACCCACCGCCGTCGGTTGTGGCGAGCACCATTGAGCCTTCTTCTCTCCCCGCTGCCTTACCCTGCACCGGTCGCCGGTTCCCAGGTCGGTGTCCGTACACTGGGCGCCACCCGCGTCATGATCGCGTGTGCCGCAATCGCCACGACCGACCTTTCCGCCTCCTACGACAGGGCCTTGGCGGTGCGGGTCTCGACCCGCCCATGAGCGCGGTGCCCCATGGTGCACCCGGTGGGCACCTGCCCCCAGGAAAGGCGCTTGACCTGGGCGAACAGGGCGGGCTGGTTGGCCTTGACGGTCAGCACGTAATCCGCGCGCAGATGTCGGGCGATCAGGCGGGCGGTGGCATGGTGGGGGTGCAGCGCGTCGGCGATGCCGTGTAGCGTCTTGCCGTCCAGGTGCAGACCTCGATGTCCTCCGGGCGGGCCAGGGACGTGAGGACCCCCAGGGCGCAGGCGGTCAGAGCTCGACGGATGGTCGAAGGGCTCGGAGCAGAGTGTGTTCCCAGTTCAGGGTTGGTGATCCGGGCACCGAGGCGGGCCAGGGCGTGCTGGGGTGCGACCTGGGCCACTGGCCGATCGCGCGCAGCGAGCGGGCTCCGCACAGCAGGGCGCACAGCGCGACAGCCAGGACGGTGCCGATCGAGTGGCGGCGGTCCCGCCGGGAGCGCGGGACGGTCACTGAGGCCAAGCGGGAAGGTCGGCGATCGGCGGGGCGGGGATAGCAGACTGGACGCGTAACAAGGACGAGAAATGGTCAAATTGTCGACCCCACTCTGCCGACATGCTGAACCACTTCGTCAACGGCTCAGGGGAAGCCGTCGACCTCGACATGGACGCATTCATGAATGAAATACCCGAGTTACAAGAAGAAGTGAAAAAGGCGCAGCAGAAAGTCATTGACAAAGTCTTGGCTGACGCAGAGGAGCGTGGGATCGACGGCCCCACCACCTATCCCATCAGGACGGGCCAGACCGGTTGGGGGTACCCAGAGAATGCAGTGAACGGACGAACCTACGTCTACGATAACCCCGACTGGGCCACCGCCCTTGGCAGCTTCCACTATTGGCTCGAGGGAGAGGTCACCGTCTACCCTCCAGATGAATCCGGCGGTGATTACACGTATTCGATGGACAACACTGTGCACATGAACAAGTGGTACAGCTGGGAACGAGGTAACGACGCTCCACTATTCGATACCAGCGGCTGGAGGTCCAAGATTGCCCAGGTGACACACTCTGACCTCGCGTTCCTGCACCAGGCAGGCATAGCCCAGGAGTTCTGGGTGCGCGGTGGGACCGACCTGCCGACAGTGGAAGGGTGATCTGATGCTTCGCTCTGCTGCGGCCTTAACGGTCAGCTTCACGGCCGTGCTCTTGGCCGGTTGCGGGCCGACCTCGGTCCCCCCGGAAGAGCCCAAAGCCTCCCCCTCTCCTTCCCCTATCGAAGGGGACACCTCCGAGCTCCAAACCGGCTTCGAGGAACTCAGCGGGCTCATCGTCCCTGCCGACGCTTCTGACATGGAGATCAAAGGGGAGATGATGGATGATCGCCCTCACTATGAGCTACGATTCGTCACTACACGCGGCGGCGCCGAGATCATCTGCACCGCGGACAACTTCGATGTCTATCCTAATGAAGGCCCCCCTCGATACGGGGAAGACGAGGTCTTCGACTACCGAGAAGAGGACTCCGAGATCGCTGAAAGCGTTCTCTGTGAAGGTAGTAACCCTCAGCAGCCACGCGTACAGCGAAAAGTTTCCGTTGTCTTTCCTAAGGATGGCCTAAAGAAAGGCCCGGGTGAACCTGACGGAAAAGATATAGCTGTCGTTTACGCCTACAGCGTCCTATGGCCAAGGCGCTGACAGGGCGCCGATCGATTCCCCCGGTCGGCACCACCGCCTTCCTCCTACCTCTCCATTCCTTATCAGGAGTACGCGTGCCCGCCACCACTCCCTCTCCCCGATCCCTTCCTTGGCTGAGGATCTGCCTGGCCGTCCTTTTCGCCACAGCTATGCTGCGCAGCTGGAGGCTGTACTGGGGACTCCCTGACCACCCTCTCTTCACTATGTTCGCGATGTCGACCGCTCTCCCAGGCATCCTCGCACTAGTACTCGCTGTTCTCTCCGGAAAGCAGAGCCGTCTCATCTACATAGGCATGCTGCTCACCTCGCTGGGACTCCTCTGCTGGACCATTTTGAACTTCGCTGCCTACTTCCGCCTCATGGTGGACATCGGGACCGCCCAGATTGCCGCTTCCGCCGCCGCCTTGGTCCTGCTCGCGGGAAATAACACCCGAGACTTCTGCCTCTGAGGTGCGGCAGAATCGGCCTGCCGACAGTGGAGAGGTGATTCCGATGTCCCGCACCACCGCGGCCGTGGCCGTCGGCTGCGCGGCCGTGTTCCTGACCGGCTGCACTACGGCATCCGTCCCGGGCGGAGAGTCCGAGGCCTCGCCCTCCCCCTCCGCCATCGAGGGGGACACGGCCGAACTCCAGAGGGGCTTTGAGGAACTCAGCGGTCTCACCGTCCCCGACAACGCCTCCGAGATGGACATCAAGGGGGAGATGACGGAGAACCGCCCCTACTACGAACTGCGGTTCGTCACCACCCGCGGTGGCGCCGAGATCATCTGCACCGGGGACAACCTCGGCGTCTACCCTGACGAGGGTCCTCCCCGGCACGGGGAGGAGGTCTTCGATTACCAGGAGGAGGATTCCGAGATCGCCGAGAACATCCGCTGCAAGGGAAGCAACCCGCAGCAGATGCGCGTCCAGCGCCTGGTCTCCGTGGTCTTTCCTGAGGACGGCCTGAAGAAGGGGGTGGGCGAACCCGATGGTGAAGACGTCGCCGTCGTGTACGCCTACAGCGTCCTGTGGCCGAGGCGCTGATGCGATGCCGAGCGGCGAGCCCGCGGGATCGGAGGCCCGGTCGATGAGCTGGGCCCCGACGACGGCGAGAAGGCGGACACGATCGAGATCCTCCGGTTCGGCCAGATCATCGCCGGCATCGGGTGGCCGGGGCGGAGGGCCGGGCGTGCGCCGGCCGGCGCTCTCGGTCTGCGCCGCCACCGCGCTGGTGCTGCTCGCCGGAGCCTGCGTCGGCGACTCCGAGGAGACCGGTCCGAGCAGCCCCCTCGATGAGGCGGAGGCCGGCGAGCGCGTCGAGAAGCACATCACCGACGCGGTCGGGGTCCTGCCCGGTGAGGTGGAGCTGGAGGACGTCGGGAACGGCCTCGTCAGCGCCTCTTGCGAGACCGACCCCCTGATCACGGTGAGCCGGTCCTACTGGCTCCGCGGCCTGCCCGAAGAGGACATCGAGCAGAACGTGGACCTGCTGGTCGGGCACTGGGAGGGCGGCGGTTTCGCGGTCACCGGCGACCTGCGCCCGGACGACGTCTTCGTGGCGGTCGAGAACGAGGAGGACGGCTTCACGATGACGGTCGCCGCCAGCGTTCAGGGCAGCCTGTCGATCGACGCGTCTTCTCCGTGCATCGATCCGAATGGAACGGACTGACCTGCGCGGATCTCTCCCCGGGCGGCTCTCGCGGCCTCGCAGGCGACAGGGTCAGAAGCGGACGGGAGAGACCGGAAGGGGCCCGTAGGCCGGCGCCGACGGCCACCTCCCTCGCTCAAGAAGGCGTTCACCGGGTGTTGAACCGCTCGGCCTCCAGAAGGACCTCGGCACTCTCATCATCGGGGAAGGTGATCAGCACCCTGCGCACCACGTTCTCCTGCCTGAGGTTGGCCCCGGAGCACACGGTGTAGCCGTCCACCGTATTCTCGGGGAATTCCCTGGTGATCCACTTCGGATCCTCCGGAGGGGCGAACCCTCGGTAGGACGAGAAGTTCTCCCCCGACTCGCAGAAGAGCTCGGCCCCCTCCGCCGAGGTGGAGAAGGTCGCGATATAGACCAGCCCTCCGCTGTCGTTGCGGGATCGCTCGATCTCCAGGTCATCGAGGTCGTCGGGGAGGGACAGCCCGGCGAAATCCGGCAGCTCCTCGACGGTGGGGGCTCCTGACGGCTCCGGCTCCGGTTCCGGGTGATCACTCCCGGACAAGGAACAGGAGGTCGCGAGCATCGCCGCCGCGGCGATCGACGCGGCGGCGAACAGCGAGTACGTCCTCATCTTCTACCTGCCATCCCGTTCCCAGCACTGCCCCGAACGACCGAAGGACGCCGGCGAGCAGGAGCGGGCAGGCGCCTTGCTCGGCCCCTACTCCTGTCCAGGACGCTTCTCCGATTTCAGGCCGCCGAGGAAAGCCCGCCACTCCCCAGCGGGGAAGCCCAGGTGCCCGAGCGAGGGGTGCTCGGAGTCTCGGACCAGGAGACGGCGGCCGTCGGCGGAGATCTCGACGCATGCCCCCTTCTGATGGCTGTAGGACGACTTCTTCCAGTCGAATCCGATGTTCAACCGAGCTCCTTGAGGATCGTCGAGATCAGCTTGGCCGACCCTGCCCTGTCCAAAGCGGCGCCGATCATGTGCTCGAAGGCTGTATAGCAGAGCCCCACCTCATCATCGCTTTCGAGGTAGAGGTCGCCGGCGACGGTCTCCAGGTAGACGATGCTCTTGTGGTTCGACAGCTCCAGCAGCATGAAGTTGCCGGCGGTGGCCGGATGGGCTCCCACTGAGAAGGGGACGACCTGGATCGTGACGCGTTCGCGCTTCATCGCCTCCAGCAGGGCGTTCAGCTGTTCTCGCATGACCTCGGTCCCGCCGATGTCGCGGCGGAGTCCGGCTTCGTCCATGACCGCCCAGAAGCGAGGCGCATCCGGCTTGGACAGGATGCGTTGGCGCTGCATGCGCACTTCGACCCTGCGCTCGATCTCGTCTTCACTGATCTCCTGCTGGCCGCTTGAGATAAGAGCGCGGGCGTAGGAGGAGGTCTGGAGCAGGCCGGGAACGACGCTTGAGTAGTCGCGGATCGTGGCCGCGTCGGATTCGAGGTCGATGAGCGCGGCGTATTCGGGAGGGATGATGTCGCGGTAGGGATACCACCAGGAGGGCTCGGCGGCGAGACGCCACAGAGTCAGCAGGTGGTCCCCCTCTTCCCGCTCCAACCGGTAGTAGGCGATCAGGTCCTTGAGGTGCTCGCGCTTGACCGAGCGCTTTCCGGACTCGTAGCGGCTCACCGTCGTCGAGTGCCATCCGAGTGCTCGGCCCACGGCTTCGCTGCTCTCGCCGGTACGCCTCCGGATCTCACGGAGGGCGGTACCCAGCCTCTGCCGTCGGACTTCGCTGGTCCTGCTCGTCGCCATGGCGGACATTCTGTCAGTTCCCCTTGTCGGAGAGTAGTCGATGACTCTATATTGGCAGCATGCCAGTTTAGAGCGTACTGCCATACACGGGCATTGCGCTTCTTTTTGGCGATTGTCCGCTTCTTGCCTCGATGAGGTGATCCCGTATGTCCGCATCACGGCCCGACGCGTCCGCTCTGCCGCTCCCGCGCACCTACTCCACGACCTTCGCCGGGCTCCCCGGCCAGGTCCGCGCCGCCCGCACCTGGCTGGACCACCTGCTCGCCCAGCCCGCCGCGCCCCCGGGCGCGGGGCATGCCCGCCCCACCGCCTGCCTGCTCCTCAGCGAACTGGCCACCAACGCCCTACGGCACACCGCCAGCGGCGCCCCCGGCGGCCTGTTCTCCGTCATCGCCACCGTCGACGCCTCACACCTGCGGGTCAGCATCCACGACCAGGGCGGCCCGAACATCCCCGCGCCCCCGGCGGCCGCGCTCCGCGGCGACGCCGATCAGGCCCTGCTCTCCTGCTCGGGGCGCGGCCTGCTCCTGGTCGCCGCCCTGGCCACCACCTGGGACACCCGGCCCGCCCCCACCGGCCGCACCGTCTGGTTCGAGCTCGCGCTCGCCACCGGCGTCCGGCCCTGACCCCCGAAGAGCGGGCCGCCGGCAGAGCCCGCCCTTCGCCTCTCCGACCGCTCCGATCCCACACGAGGAGAAGCCTCGATGCCCCCTTCGACTCCCCGGTCCCGACGCTCCCCGGCCCGCGAGCACGTACGCGAAGTACTGGCCGCGCCCCGCGGTGACCGCTTCAACCGGGCCCGCCCCTACGCCCCGCTGCGCACGCCCACCCCGCCGGACCGCTCCCCGACGGTCACGGCGAGCGCCCCCGGCCCCGCCGAGCGCGGCGCCCTGCCGCCCTGGCTGCACCGTCTGCACGCCGAGCTCGCCCCCGACGGCGCCCGCAGCACCGGCGGCGGCGCCGGGCCGGTCCGGCCGCACCCAAGGCCTCCGCGCCCGCCCGCATCCCGTCCGGCGTCCCGGCCGACCGCCCGCGCCGCCCGGCGCGCCCCGCTCCTGCTCCGCCACGCCGGCACCACTGACATCGCCTACCACTGCACGGTCATCGGCATGGTCCTGCTCTCCCACCTCCTCGGCCTCTTCGGCTGATCCGGGGTCTACGGCCCGCCCGGGACACGAGGAGGGGCCCGGGCGGGCCCTGCCATGCCCGCACTTCATTGCGGTCACCGCCGGTGCCGAAGGGCACACGGACGGAAACGGCCATTCGTGTTCCCGCTGGCCAGCAGCGTGCCCGACACTTGCTGGGTCCGGCTTGGGCCCCTGGACCCAATCATTTGTCGTTGGCGGTCCGCAATCTTCCTGCTACCCACAGCACCCGAAACGTCCGGAAGAAGATGACCACCGCCGTGCGCCGCCCCCTCCGACGGCGGCGCCGGAGAGGCTTCCGGGGCCCGTCCCATGCCCTCCCCGCCCTCGGAGGCGCAGCCGCTGGGGCTGGGCGACCCCGTCGGCTTCACCACCCGGCTCCACCCCGGCGCGGCCCAGACCGAGAAGGTCGCCTTCGACGAGTGGGTCGACCAGGGCCGCGAGCAGGCCCAGGGCTTCGGCGAAGAGATATGGGACATGGGAACCCAGGCCTGGGAGGGGGTCAAGGAGACCGCCAGGCAGGCCAAGGAGACCGCCAGGCAGGCCTACGACGACCCCGCCGGCACCATAGAAGAGACCATCAAGGACACCGCCAAGGGCGTCAAGGATTTCGTCCAGGGGACCATTGACGACATCAAGGGATCCGCCCGGGAGGACAGCGAGGACTTCTGGCGGACCTGGGAAACCGAGGGACCGGTCGCCGCCGCCTTCGGCTTCGCCAAGGACCTGGCCATCTTCAACAGCTGGGAATCACCGGTCAGCTTCGGCGGCCTGTTCGTTCCCGACGAGGCCCGCGAGTACTGGAGCGAGGGCGAGTACGGCCGCGCGGCCGCCCGGGTCGCCGTGAACGCCGTCACCTACCTCCCCGGCCTGTGGGGGGCCAAGGTCACCCGCTTTCTGCCCGACCCCAAGGGCCCCGACCGCCCCGGATCCCAGGAGGAGGGCCAGGGCGGCTCCCAGGAGACCAAGGAGGACAAGGACGGCATCACGTGTGCCTCCAACAGCTTCCTGCCGGGCACCCACGTACTGCTCGCCGACGGCACCACCGCCCCCATCGAGGACATCACCGCCGGCGAGGAGGTCTGGGCCTTCGACCCCCTCACCGGAGAAGAGGGCCCCGCGAGGTCACCGACACCATCACCGGCGACGGCCCCAAGACCCTCGTCGACATCACCACCGACGACGGTTCAGGCAACACCGGAACCGTCACCGCCACCGACGAGCACCCCTTCTGGGCCCCCGAACCCGCCCGATGGGTCGACGCCATCGACCTGCAACCCGGCACCTGGCTGCGCACCTCCGCCGGCACCTGGACCCAGGTCACCGCGACCGAGGTGCACAGGGCGGACGACCAGCAGGTCCACAACCTCACCGTCGACGACCTGCACACGTACTATGTGCTGGCTGACGGCATGCCAGCCCTCGTACACAATGATTACGAAGGCTGCACCCTCCTCCTTGAGTCAGTGACCGGGCCTAACAAAGAAACGCTACCCCTCCCCAAGGGGGCTACCGGAACTCTAACCAAAAACAAAAAAGGATGGATTTACCCTATTGAACCTGACACCGATGGACTCGACCCTCGAGTGACACATGTTCGAGTGATGAATCCCACCACTTCCGGAAAATATCAATACCCCAACGGATATGTGGTTTACATGAACATAGAAGAACAGTCAGTCAACCCCGTAACCGGGGAAACGATCAGCAAAACCGACCCCTACAACCACATTGAACTCCCATGATCTCGATAGAAAATCTCGTTAGAGCAAGAGACTCTTCACCGACACCCAGGCCACTCGAGATGGACCCTTTAAGAGAGGCAGACGCCCTACAGGAGGCCCAGCTGCTCGACTCGCGAGTGTACCCATTGACGTCCGTCGCAGCACTCCTCTTTGAAATGCGCACCGCTTTGCAGTTTAAAGATGGGAACGCCGCGCTGCTCGTAGTGCGGAACCTGCGCTCATTCGACTGGAGTTCGTCCGCAGCACGAACCCCCCTGAGGGCCCTGACAGCCCTCTCCAGCACCCCCGACCGCACCGGTAATTCATTTCACATAAAGCTGGATTTTCACCCGGAAGCAGAACTTGCCATCACAGGTGACCTGGCAGAATTTTATCTACTCGACGTAGAAAAAATAGGAGAAGTGCCGCCGAACTATTCAAATACAAACCGTGCTTACATTTACCAAAAATTGCCATCATGGACCTCCGCGTGCAACCTTCTTCAGACTTCAAGTTTGCACTGAGGTGGTGCGGTCAACGAGTCGACTACCAGGAGACATGTGGAATCCAATCACCAGAATGGATTGCCCTTCCCGGTCGGCCATGCAGAGAGGATCTCAAAGGCCCCTTGCTGCTTCGCCGCCCCTCCCCAGCCGGTAGTCAGCCCGCACCCGACCGAAAGAGCTCTGACCTTCACGTTTTTTGCTCGTAGGTCCTTCTTCGCATACTTCCTTGATGACCGACTCTCATCGACCTTCCCCGCCCCGCCGGTCTGAACGGCAGATACCCGAGTACGTGCGGAAGTGGGCCGAGCACCCCTTCTGGGCCCCCGAGGCCGCCCGATGGGTCGACGCCATCGACCTGGAACCCGGCACCTGGCTGCGCACCTCCGCCGGCACCTGGACCCAGGTCACCGCGACCGAGGTGCACAGGGCGGACGACCAGCAGGTCCACAACCTCACCGTCGACGACCTGCACACGTACTATGTGCCCCCCCGCACCACAGAACGATCTGCTCACACATAACGAAGCTCGGAACGACGATTGCAGGTTCACAGCAGAACAATGGGCGGACAGGATCGACGATGACGGCATAGAACATTCACTGTCACGCCACTCGCCCGACGGAGAAGAATACAGAGAAGGCAAAGACAGTGTATGGAGTGGAGATGTCGACGAAAAACGCTTGCAGGACCTCGTAAATGCAACAGAAAATGAGACAGGAAAAATTCAAAGAAATCCAAGAGGGGATGTCGTCGAGTTTGCGATGGATGCAGGATCAACGATCGGCAAGACTCCCAACGGGGAGTACACGAGCAAATATACGGTAATCCGGGATTGCTGGAGCGGCGACTTGATCACTGCTCACCCCGACCCACCAGTGAGGCCAGATTGATTTGATCGCCAGTCTGCGAAACCAAAAAAATGAAGAGATTGCTGCAGTACACCTGCGTGGAGGAGGGGGTTTGATGCAATTCCCCACCGACGCCTATCCCATGCTCGGTCATATCGACCCCTACGGAAAGACGGTCTTCAATCGACATCAAATGGTAACTCTCGCAGAGGAGATTGCCTCAGCGAAAAAGACTTTCGAGCTTTCCGTAGGGCAGTCTTCATTTCTTGACGAAGTGGCGGTCTTGTGCAGAAAAGGCCTACGGCCGCCTCATCGCCTTCTGTATTTCTTGGGAGAGTAATTTGGGAGAGTAACTTGCAAAGTCCGGGAGGTAGGAGTGGATCCCCAGGTCACAAGCCTGTGACGATGCCGGGAAGCCTCCGAGCGCAGCAGAAGAGCTCCTGTACAAGACGGAAGACCTACCACAGTCGACGTCGAGCACAGGAGCTCCGGTGCTCCAGTCTTCCATGCCCCGCGCGACCCGGGGCCGCCGCCACCCCCTGAGCTGTGTCGCCCTCACCGCGCTGTGCACCGTCCTGGCCGGAGCCCGCTCGTTCGCCGCGATCGGCCAGTGGGCCGGATTACTGGGCAAACAACGGGCAAACCATCAAAAAGAAACAGAACGTCGCAGTAGCAAATGTCGAGATCGAAGGACTACCCAAGCGGCAGCTGGTATCTGTCAGCGGCAAGGACGACAAGACCCCGCCAGGAACCGTCCGAGAACCCGCACAAGAGGATCGCGCATTCGAAACCACTGACCCAAACAACGAAAAAGTGTTCCGCCCAAACGACTCAGAAGTAAAAATTCTGGAAGAAATACCAAGTCAACTCGACAAGGCCGGCACCCCAAGACGGGCGGCCGAATTGAACTTTACAGCGAACTGCCAATCTGCGGCTCTTGTCGCAACGTTATACCAGAATTCAAAAAAGATACCCGAATATCGAAATAATCGTCTCTCAGGAGCGAGATGAACCTGTCGGAAAAAATAGAATCCCTTATCCTAGAAGCAAAAGAGAAAGAAGTGCGATTCCAATGCAATGGGTGCAATGAAAGCGAGATCAATGAAATAATATACGCGAACAACACTTTTCCTCCGCCCGATTCCTATCTGTCTTTCATGGAGAAAATGGGGAAGGGGGCGGACCATACATTCCTTGGGTCGTCTCTTTTCTATCCGGGCTGCTTGTCAACCTTTGAGGATATAGATGAAACTTTCTCCAAAGAAGAGCTGGAGGGAATGTTTCTTTTCGGACACCATCAAGGATACCAATATTACTTCTTCAAAAGAGGAGATGGCGGAGTATGGATGCGCACAGACCTCACCCCCGTCAAGGACGAACGCATAGCCACGTCATTCGAGGAGCTACTAGAAAAGGAGATCAGGGCAGCAAGAAAAATCCTCTGCAACCCTCAACAAGAGCACTGAGCCGTTTTCATCGTGCTTCGCGGTTTTGCAGGACCAGGACCGCTCGGGCGGTCTCTCCGGCACGGTAGGGGCAGCAGCGCAGTTTTCGCAGGATGTGCCAGTCCTTAAGCCGAGCGATCGCGCGCTCGCCTGGGCCGCGGAGCCGTGCGTGCTCGCGGTTGGCCTGCTTCTTCCACTCCGGCTTCCCGTGGCCCTTGAACGGGCAGGCCACGACCGGGGACAGGCCCACGCACCCCGTTCCATACACTCCTCTACAGCCATTTGACTTCACCCAGCAAGAGCTGACCGAACTTCACGACCACGGACTGTCCCGAGAGTTCTGGGGGCCGGAAAAACGAACGTCAGCAGCTCCGGGAGTTACCAGCCATGCGTCCCACACTGCTCTACGCAGCCGCTTTCTCGATATTTTTTGCCCTTGCCGGCTGCACCTCAGAAGACGACACCCCTCTAATGCGCCCCGCATTCCCTGAATCCCCTTCCCCCTTTCCAACTGAAAGCGATGAGCTCCTAAGCGACTTCGAAAGTCTCAGCGGCCTCACCATCCCGAAGGACGCGAAAGAAATCACGATAACCGCGGAGCACGTCGCCAACCTACCTGTTTACAGTGTCCGATTTCTTACTTCCCGAGGTGGAGCTGAACAGTTCTGCTCCGGCGAAAATTTCGCAGGCTCATACATTGGGGACACGCCCACCAAAGAACTCATCGACAAATTCGACATCAAAGATGAAACAGTGGACGGTGTAGTCAAGTGCAAAGGATCTTACTCAAACTCCGGAATCGTCAATCGAGAAGCTGTTGCACTTTTCCCTTCAGAGGAAACAGTGGCAATGTACGTATTGGTCGAAAAATGGCCCAATGACTGAGTTTCCTTGAATAAATCGAAGGAAGATCTCCCTCCGCCCGCTCTCATTCACGCATCCCTTCGAAATGCCTGAGAAGAAGGCAGAACTGGCCGGCGTTCATCCGCAGATGCAGGACAGCAGCGGCTCTTCCTCTTCTTCGGGGAGCGCCATGCTCGGCGGTTCGGCGTCCTCCATGCGCTCCTTCGTCCAGTATTCACCGGCCCTCTCCATCTCTTCTGGAGATACCGGGGAGGAGGTCACCTGCTCGGGATCGGCGGAACGAGGAGAGCAGGAGAACAGGATCGCCGCGCCGGCGGCCGCCGCCAGGATCGCCGTGATCGCGGCCGCTCTCACCGCCGTCTTCCGCCTCGGCTCAGGTAGAGGAGTCACGCCTCTTCCGTACCCCTCTCGGTCTGCGGGCGGGGCGGCCGTATCCGGACGCCGATCCGGTCGAAGTTGGGCCCCGGGGCCCAAGACGCCCGGTGTTACCGCTCCGTAGGCTTTCCCATTGCCCCATGACCGCGTTCAAGCACCGCCGGGGCATCCGGGGGAAGGGAAACGAAGCATGCGGTGGGTGTGGCGGGCCGAGGCCGGCGGGTTCAAGGTCGAGTACGCGGCCGTCGTCATCCTCATCGCCACCCTGGTCACCGCGGTCTTCGCCTTCGGGCTCCCCACCGACGTCAAAACCCTCTACGCCGAGGGCATCTGCCGGATCATGCCGAACAGCGAGGGCTGCGACGGCGAAGGAGAGGGCGGAGACCAGGACACCGGCGGAACCGACCAGGACGGCACCCCCGGAGAAGAGGACGGCGAGGGCCAGGAAGAGCCCTCCCCCTCTCCTTCCGCGCCTCCCGGTGGCGGCGGTGAGGACGAGGAGGGCGACGGCTCGGACTCCCCCGTCATGGAGCCGGCCGGCGCCTTCGACCAGGAGGCCGCCGACGACTACGCCGAGGCCCAGGAGGAGCTGGAGGAGGCCCAGGGGAAGCTGGACGGCGCCGATTCCGATCAGGTCTACGACGACCTGATGAACCTCCTCGGCGACATCGTCGGCTACAACGACGCCAAGGCCTGCCTCACCGAAGGCGACCTCATCGCCTGCCTGTGGACCATCGTCGGCCTCAGCCCCTTCGGCAAAGGCGCCAAACTCGTCAAGAACACCCCCAAGATCATCCGGCTCTGGAACCGCTGGCGCAAGGCCAAGAAGACCAAGGAAGGCCTCGAGAACGCCGTCGACACCGCCAGGGGCAAAGTCGACGACGCCATCAAGACCTGCGAGCGGGCCGCCGGGCTGAGCAACCGGTACTACAGCGCGGTCCCCGCCTCGCTCGGCGGTTCCTCCGGCGACGGTCTCCAGGCGGCGCCCGCGGTGTACGGCGGGGGCGGCGGGCCGTCCGGGACGTACGCGCTCGCCTTCGTGCCGGCGGGCAAGAAGAACAGGGAACCCGCCACTCCGTGCGAGCTCAACTGGGACCCGAAGAGCGGCAAGACCTTCGGGCACGTTTTCAGCAGGCACGGCGCCGGCACGAAGAACACCGATAAGCTGAAGGGCCGGGCCGCCTCCACGAAGAACCCCCAGGGGCAGTGGCTGGACGACCAGAAGGCCTCGGACCTCATCAAGAAGAGCTACAACCCCAAGGGGCCGTTCGCTCCGGACGATCAGGTCTTCGACATCCCCAAGGGGATGGGGCAGGTCATCATGCCGGACGGCTCCATCAAGGAGGCCACGCACTTCCTCGTCGTACTGAGGAAGGACGGCACGTTCAAGACCGGCTATCCGATTTTCAGGGAGTAGGAGCGGACGCGTTGTTCTCCATCATCCTCTCCGCGGCGACGCGCGCCGCCGCGCCCGAAGAGGGCGCGGTCCTCTCCGAGGACTACGAGACCGCCGTCATGGAGGCCTGCGAGCTGCTCGCCGAGACCGACTGCGAGTTCCGCGTCCGCGGTTTCGGCGCGGAGTGGCCGGTCGACGTCTGGGTCGACCTGTCCACCTTCATGGAGGACCTGCCCGAGGTGCTCGAAGCCCTCCGCGGTTCCGCCGAGGCGGTGTCGGACTTCTACGAGCAGGGCATCCAGCGGACGCTGTACTACCGCCCGGAGGGCGACCGGGTCCGGATCCGGTGCGAGTCCCGGACCGACTGGGTGCCCGACCCCGACACCGAGTGGGTCGGCCGGGACGAGCTGGACCGGATGCTCTCCGACGTCGCGGTCGCCTTCGCCCGCTCGCTCCGCCTGGTCGATCCGGTGGCCGCGGCCCGGGAGCCCTTCGCCTCCTGGGCCGAAGGGCGCGTCTGACCCGTTTCCGGATTCGACACCGGGCGGCCGACGGCATTCGCCCGCGGCCGCTTTCCACGAGGTCCCCGGTGTCGAGGGCCGTATGGGAAACCGCGATGCGGCAAAGGTCCGATGACCTGATTCGCGATTCGTCTTCCCGGACCTGAGCCGACCCGGCCGGACACCGGCACCGCGCAAAGGGATTCTTCACCGAAAAGAAGTTCAAGGATCGACTATTTGTCGGAGAATCCGCAGGTTAAACGATCCGAGCATTGAAGCCTCCGTCGCCGCCAGCCCCCCGTCACGCCCCTTTCCAAAATTGCGCTACCGTTTCCCGCGGCAACCCCCCTGGAAAGGACCCCCCAATTGTCCAGGATCAGCGCAGCGGCCGCCCCCTCCGCTTTCCGGAGAAGGGTGGCGGGCATCCTCCTCATCCCCCTCCTGGCCTCCTGCGGAGGCCAGGACGGAGGAGAGGCCGCGGAGGCCGGGCCGCCTCCCGGGCCGGCCCCCGAGATCGACTTCGGCGGCATCGTCAGCGTGGAGATGGGAGACCCCTCCTCCACCCTGACCGTCACCTCCCCCGACGACCCGTGCGGAGACCCGAAGGAGCGGGTCGAGATCGATGCCGTCGTCCCCTCGCTGAAGGTCGAGCGGGCCTGGTTCGCCCCGGACTGGTCGTACCTGGCCCTGCCCGCCGAGAACGGGATCACCGTCCTCAAGCTGGACCCGCGGGCCAAGGCCTACAAGGAGGCCTACACGCTCTCCCCCACCGGCGGCTATTCCGATGCCGACGCCTCCTTCACCGCCCCCCGCTTCTCCCCCGACGGCGGGAGGCTCTGGTTCGAGAAGCGGGCCGGCGGCAAGATCCGGCTGGTCTCCATCGAGCACGCCTCCTACGAGGAGGGCGGCGACATCGACGAGAGCGGGCCGGAGTCCGACGTGCCCGAGATGCCCGGGGACCCCGGCAGCGAGGTGCTGTGGGCCTTCACCCCCGAGGGCGAGCCGCAGTTCGGCGAGCTGGTCCAGGTGGAGGGGGCGGCGGACGGCGTACTCTCGTCCGAGCACCGCACCACCGAGGGCGGGCAGGTCGCCTACGCCTCGGTCATCGTCTCCGAGAACATCGACAAGTACGTGCTGCTGGACGGGATGCCCGCCTCCGAGGACGGGTTCTGGATGCGCGGGGCCGGCGCCCTGGCCGCACCGGAGACCACCACCCCCTACGGCGCCGTCGCCGAGGCCTCGATCGAGGAGGACGGGAGCATCTCGCTGAGCGAGGCCGTCCCGCTGGGCGGCGACGGGCAGTTGCCCGACGTCGCCGTGGCCGACGCCGACGAGGAGCGGGTCCTGCTCCAGACCTCTTCGGGCGTCTACACCACCTCTCTGAGCGGAGAGGAGGAGCCCGAGAAGGTCGCGGAGGAGCCCTGCCTGGAGCCGGAGCTCGGCCCGTACAAGACGCTCGCCTGGTCCTGAGCCCCGCTCGGCGGGGGCAGGCCGGGAGGAAGCGGGCGGCCCGCGCAGCGCCCACGGGGAAGGGGCGCCGCGCGGGCCGCGGCCGTCAGGCTCCCTCGAAGCGCTCCAGGGAGCGGAGGATCGCGTGCCGGACCCCGCCCGCGATGTCGTACCCCTCGGCGATCTCCCGGATCCCGTCGAGGAAGCCCTCGCCGGCCTCGACCGAGCCGTCCTCCGCCGCCCGGGTGCGCAGGGCGCCGGCCAGGTGGTGCTGGGCCTCCAGGTAGCCGGCGAGCCTGCGGCAGGTGGTCTCGCAGGGGGCGTCCGCCTCCGTCCGGGAGGCCCGCGCCGCGATGGTCAGCTCCCAGACCAGGTCGGTGAGGAAGGCGGCGCCGCGCCGCGAGGCGAGCAGGGCGCGGGTCCGGTCGGCCGTGTTCACCGGCGTCACTCCCAGAATCCGTCGTCGGGCAGGTCGGACCGGTAGATCTCGCGCGGCAGGCCGTCCACGTCGTAGCCGCGCTCCTGAAGGATCCTGATCCGGTGGTTCCCGTTCATGATGGTGCCGTCCGGTTTGACGATCAGGGCCTCTTCGCCGCCCGGTTTCAGCGAATCGACGATCTCATCGGTGCTCTGCTTGCGGAGCGCCTTGAGGGTGCTCTCCTTCATGGCCTTCTCGCTGTGCAGGCCCTTGAGCTCACCGGGCTTGCCGTCCGGCCCACGGCCCGGGTCGGGGTTGGCGCAGACCGTGCCCTCCGTGCTGGCGAGCAGCTCCTCCAGGCTGGGGGTCGGCTTGCTCGGCTTGTCCGCCTCCGCGAGGAGCTCCTCCAGTGTCGGCTTCCTCTCCCCGTCCCCGGCGGCCGGCGCCGCGTAGGCCAGGGTGAGCTCGGTGCCGTCGGAGAGCACCACCGGCCCGCCGAACGCGGAGCCCCCGTAGGCGCTGCGCCGGGGCTTCCCGCCCTTGCACTCCCCCACCGCGTCCCGGGTGCCGTCCTTGGCCTTGTCGAACCGCTTGAGGGCGGCGTCCTTGGCCTTCTTCAGCTTCCGCCAGCGGGAGAAGAGCTTGATGATCTTGGGGGCCTTCTTGACCAGCTTGGCGCCCTTGCCCCACGGGGTGAAGCCGACCACGGTCCACAGGCAGGCGACGATGTCGCCCTCGGTCAGGCACTTGCGGGCGTCCTCGACGCCCATCAGGTCGAGGAGCTCCGTCATCAGCTCGTCGTCGAGGCCGGCGTACTCGCTCTCCGCGTCCTCCTTGGCCTCCTTGGCGTCGGCCAGCTCGCCGTGCGCGTCGAGCAGCGCCTGGGCCGCGCCGGGGTCGTAGACGATGGTGTCCGCGTCGGCGGGCGGGTCCTCGGACTCCTCCGGGTCGCCGCCGCCCTCTTCCTCCCCGCCGCCGGATCCGCCGCCGTCCGTGTCGGAGCCGGAACCGCCGTCGCCGTCGTCTCCCCCGCCGGCCTGCTCGCCTCCGGAGCCGGCCTCGCCGCAGTCCTCATCGTCCCCGGTGATGCGGCACAGGCCGACTTCGTACATCCTGCGCACGTCGGTGGGAAGGTTGAAAACGGCCAGCGCGGCCACCAGGGTGGCCACCATCAGGACGAGGGCGCCGTACTCGATCTTCCCGGCGCCCTTCTCGGCCCGCGGGGCCCGGTTCACCGCATACCTCGTTTCCCGGAAAAGCGTAGAAAAGCCCGCCCGATGGAGGAATGTCCGGGCGGTGCTCCGGAATCCTAGAAGGCGGGACTTCTCCGGGGAAAGGGCCCGGGGACCCCGGACGGCCTCGGGCCGGAATGGGCCCCCGGGCCCTACCCTCCCCATTCCGGCGCGGCTAGCCTGCTGACCAGCCGACCCCTCCATCCCCCAGACGTCGGCCGGACAGGCGGTGCAGACGGCCGTGCCCAGGAGACCCCCCGCCGCGGACCGCGGCGCCTCGATGCTCGAATACGGGACCGTCGTCCTGCTGGTCGCGCTGATCGCGGGCGCGGTCTTCGGGTTCGGGGTCCCGGAGAAGGTCGCCCGGCTGTTCGAGGCCGGGTTCGACGGCATCGGGACGGCGACCGGCGGCGGGGACCGGCCCTCGGCCGGACCGGAGGAGGACGGGCGGTACTGGAACCAGTCCGACCCGGGCGATCCGGGCCACGAGGGCCCGCCGCCCGGGCACCCGGCCGGCCCGCCGGCCGAGCCGACCGACCCGGGCTACCAGGGGCCGCCGCCCGGCCACCCCGCCGGCCCGCCCGCCGATCCCTACGAGGGGCCGGAACCCGAGCACGCCGACCCGGAGAACGTGCGGGAGGCCCTCGGCGAGCTGGACGAGTGCCTGGAGCGGTGGAACGAGGACGCCCCCTGGTTCTCCGGCAGCTGCGCCTGGGACGTCTACCGGGACCTCTCTCCGGAGGACTTCGCCGGGGTGGTCGACGCGCTCTCCCCTCAGGAGCTGCAGCGCCTCTTCGAGTCCGGCCCGATCCCGCTGGAGCAGGAGTACTTCGACTTCATCGACGAGGTCATGGAGCTGGCCCACCTGGACACCATCCGCACGCTGCAGGAGAGCGGGGCGACGCCCTTCGCCCAGCCGGGGTTCGACAACGTCGGCGGCGACCCGGCGTCCGGCAGCACCCCGGGCAGCGTCACCTACCAGGAGCCCGGCTCCTACTCCCTCTACGGCTCTGCCGAGGACGGCGCCCCGGTGAAGTGGGAGCACATCGACCAGAACGCGCTCGGCGACTGCTGGCTGATGGCGACCATGGGCGCGATGGCCGTGCAGAGCCCCGGGATGGTCGAGGAGATGATCGAGGAGAACCCGAACGGCACCTTCACCGTCACCTTCCCCGGCCGGGACCCGATCACGGTCACCCCGGACCTGCCCACCAACCCCGACGGCACGCTCGCCTTCGCCGGCTCCCAGGAGGACCCCCCGGTCATCTGGCCGGCCGTCATCGAGAAGGCCTACGCCCAGATGGAGGGGAACGACTACGGCAACATCGAGAACTGGCACCCCGGCGGCGCGATGAACACCTTCAGCGGCGACGCGGGACCGGACTACGTCCCCGACTTCACCGGGACCGACATCGACACCCTCGCCGACGACTTCGAGAGCGGCGAGGCGATCACCTTCTCCACCCCGCCGAACGGCGACGACAAGGAGAAGAAGGAGCTGATCCAGGACAACACCCTGGTGAGCGGGCACGTCTACTTCGTGACCTCGGTCGACCGGGAGAACGGGACGGTGACGGTGCGCAACCCGTGGGGCCCCCACACCGACGACATCGTGATGACGATCGACGAGGTGAACGACAACATCGCCGCCGTCCACTCCATGGACCTCGACGAGTAAGGTACGCCCATGCCCTCCTCCCCTCCCCCGAGGCGACGGCTCGGGCGGGCCGCGCCCGCCCTGCTGCTCGCCCTGCTGCTGGCCGCCGCCGGGTGCTCCGACGGCGAGGAGCGGCCCCCCGCGGGCGAGAACGAGCACTACATCGTCCAGGGCAACCAGCTCGCCCAGGGCGACCTGCGGATCGGGCTGATGAGCGTCTCCGAGGACGAGGCCGTCATGGAGGTGTACGCGGAGGACTTCGAGACCGAGACGGTGCGCGCCGGGGAGGGCGACGCCTTCGAGGCAGGCCGCCGCACCATCACCGTGGAGCGCATCGAGACCGGCGGCGACGAGGGGGTCGCGGTGACGATCGACGACCCCGAGGCCCCGGCGGCCTCCGCCTCCCCGGAGGCGGGCGGCTCCCCCGGGCAGGGCGGGAGCGGCGCGGAGGACGGCGACCCGATGGAGGACCCCGAGGTCTTCTCCGTCCGCCTCGGGCACCAGAGCACCGAGTCGGGCGTCACCCTCGGCCTCGGCTCCACCGCCGGCGGCACCGCCCGGATGCTGGTGCAGACCGAGGACGGCGGCGAGGAGCAGGTCGAGGCCGACGCCGGCGACGAGTTCGCCGCGGGCGGCCGCACCCTGGAGGTCGTCGAGGTCGGCGACGGGATCGCCTACCTGAAGTTCACCGACTGACGAGACGCGTCCGGTTCCGGCCCCGCGCCGAACTTGGGTCTTCGGGCTCAAGACGCCCGGTCCCTCCGCTTTCTAGGCTTTCCCTCTGTCCGTAGGACGCTTGGGGGACGGGGGAGCGGGATGCGGTGGGTGTGGCGGGCCGAGGCCGGCGGGTTCAAGGTCGAGTACGCGGCCGTCCTCATCCTCATCGCCACCCTGGTCACCGCCGTCTTCGCCCTCGGGCTCCCCACCGACGTCAAGGTCCTCTACGCCGAGGGCATCTGCCGCATCATGCCGAACAGCGAGGGCTGCGACGGCGAAGGAGAGGGCGGAGACCAGGACACCGGCGGAACCGACCAGAACGGCACCCCCAGAGAAGAAGACGGCGAAGGGGAGCCGGAGGAGGAGCCCTCCGCGCCGCCCGAAGACGGCGGCGGGGATGAGGAGTCCGGCAGCAGGGAGGTCCTCTACGACCCGGAGCTGGCCGGGGACCTGGACGACGCCGAGCAGGAGCTCGCCGACGCCGAGAGCGACCTCGCCGGCGCCGATTCCGACCAGGTCTACGACGACCTGATGAACCTCCTCGGCGACATCGTCGGCTACAACGACGCCAAGGCCTGCCTCACCGAAGGCGACCTCATCGCCTGCCTATGGACCATCGTCGGCCTCAGCCCCTTCGGCAAAGGCGCCAAACTCGTCAAGAACACCCCCAAGATCATCAAGCTCTGGAACCGCTGGCGCAAGGCCAAGAAGACCAAGGAAGGCCTCGAGAACGCCGTCGACACCGCCAGGGGCAAAGTCGACGACGCACTCGAGGCCTGCGGGGTCCCCGGCAAGAAGAACAGGTCCGTCGTCAGCGTCCCGGCGCTCTTGGCCGGAGGCGGGGCCCTTCCCTCCGAGGACGCTTCGGCCTCCGGCCCGCCGTCCCACCGCGCCGCCGGCGGGCGGATCCGCGGCTTCACCGTCGACGGGCTGTACGCCTACCGTGTCCTCTCGGGAGGCATGAGCCCCTTCGCCGGCAGGAACGATCCTCGGAACAGCTGCGGCGATGCCGCCGAGGCCGCGAACGTCAGCCTCAACAAGCTCAAGGACAAGCAGCTCAAGAAGATCCTGGAGAAGTACGAAACCGATCCGCACGAGTTCAAGGAGGACTACGTGGGGAAGGGGGCCATCTCGAAGTTCGACGTGGCCAAGGGGGACGACGGATTCCTGTGGCTGGTCTCCAAGGACGGAAAGACGACGATCAAGACGTATGAGAAATGGTAGAGACTGAGCGCCCCTTCCGCCTCTCCGTCCGCATCGCCGCGGACCTGGGTGAAGCGGAGGCCGGGGAACTGCGGGCGGTACTCGCGGATCAGGGTTTCGAGGATGCACTGACCAGGAGGGGGACCCGCCGGGCCGGGGTTCAGTGGCGGATCGATCTCGGACGGGCCGGGCGGCCGGATTCCCTGTTCGACCGGCTGGTCGGCCTCGGCGAGCCGGTGGCGCGCATGGTCGGCCGGATCGCCCCGGAGGGGGCGGTGTCCGTCTCGCTCTGCCAGGAGATCGACGACGTCGACGATCCCGGGCAGAAGGGGATCTGGTTCGCCCCGGACGCCGTTCGTTGGGCGGCTCTCGCGGGTGCCTCGATCGACATCGACCAGTACATCTACACCGACTGAACAGGGCACCTCCTGAGGGTTCCGGCCCCGCCTCGAAGCTGGGCCCTCAGGCTCAAGACGCCCGGCACCTCTGCTTCTCAGGCTTTCCATCTGCCCGCAGGAGGCTCGGGGACCTGGCTGCGCACCTCTGCCGGCACATGGGCCCAAGTCACCGAGGCGGGTTCCTATAGCGCCGATGACCAGCGGGTCCATAACCCGACCGTCGCCGGTCTGCACACCTTTTACGTCGGTGAGGGACCGCTTCTCACCCTCGTTCACAACGACGACGGCGGCTGCGGTCTCACCTCCAGCGAGGGCTCCCCCCGTTCGAGAGCAAGACCGTGAAGAACGGCGAGTTCCAGGGCGGCCGATTCCGCTTGGACGTGGAGAACTCCCACCCCGGAACGCCGGGCGCCTCCAACGTGCACATCCGGCTCAAGGGACGCGGCTACGACGACAAGAAGGACAAGTACTTCTACAATCCCGAAGACGGGAGCCGGACCCGCAAGGACGGCACCAAGCTGCCGAAGAAGGTCCTGAAGCAGATCTCGAACAAGGACGTCGACAAGGCCCTGAGCTATCTCGGGTTGAAAAGGCCATGATCACCAACGAGCACATGCGGCGCCTACTGGACACCGCGACACCGATCAGCGGAGGAGAGGGCCTCCCCGGCCCACTGCAGGAGATCGCCGAGGCCGCGTGGGGGCGGGGGGCCTCCGGGGTCCTCTCCCCCGGCGGGCCCCCGCCCGCGTGGACGGAGGCGGAGGCAGGCGCCGGCCCCGAGGAACTCATGCGGACCGAGCTCGAAGTCAACGACTTCAAGATCGATGACGAGGACCTCGTCCCCGATCCCGACTCCTACCTCCGGCGGACCGTCTCCCGGGGCCTCCTCTTCGCTTCCGCCTGCCTGCGGCGGGCAGCGGATCTTCCGGAAGCCGGACGGCTTCGCGCCGTCGTCATCACCGGCGTCGATGACGACTTCCTCACCCACGGCACCACTGTGAAGTTCTTCCTCCACCGAGGCGGCCTCCCTTCCCGCTACCAGGATGTGGAGCGGTACATCCTCGAGGGCATCGCCGTTCTCGGCCCGGACGACCTGCCTTCCCTCGAACCGGCGCGATGATCCCGGGCGGCCGATCGATTCGTCGAGGCGAGCGGATTTCGGTACCAGGCATGATCCGGAAAGAAAACTCCGATGAAATCGACCGGCGAAATCCAGGAGGTTCCCGGATCGCAGAGCGAATGAATTCCCCGGACATTTCCCGAGAGGACCTGGAAGCGGCGTTCAGCGTCATCGACTCCCCGCAGGCATCCGACGACGAGGCCGGTGCCCTCATCAACGCGGCCGCCCGGTCGCCGCTCTCTGGGGAGGCGGTTCCGCTGCTGGCGGCCTCGCTCCGCTCCACCCGCAGTCCGAGCCGGGCCATCCTGATCATCCGGGCGCTCAGGGGGCTGGACGCCGCCGCGGGGAGCATTCCGGAGCTGCTGCACATCGCCCGCGGCACCGACTGGGACCCCGGGCGGGACGCCTGGTGGGTCGCGCTGGGCACGCTCTCCCGGCTGGCCCGGCGGGAGCCGGGGCTCGCCGGGAAGCTCCGTGCCCTGGCCGAGGACCCCCGACTCACCGAGCACCAGGCCTCGTGGGCCGCCAAGTGCGCCGACCGGGCCGGCGCCGCTTCCTGAGCCTCCGGGGCCGCCCCGAGAGGCGGATGATTCTTGGCCCAACCTCCGGGCTCCGAAAAGCGGCACCCCGGTTACGGGAAATGAAACAGGCCCAGCCCTCTGGGCCCCCCTTTTTCTCCGCCCTCCTCCCTCGGTACCGCGGGTGATCTGGGAGGACGCAAATGCTTTTCTCGGCCGCCATTCCACCGGGCGGCGCCGCGGTCCCATAAAGGTCCCCATAGGGCCCTGCTCCGCTGGGTCTGATGCCTTTTCCCCACCGCTCTTAGCCTCGGAACCGCTCGGACGGCGAAGAGGCGGGGGCGGGGAGTGCGGTGGAGTTCTTCGGCGGGAGGCGCGGCGGCGACCGCGGGGCATCGGCCACGGAGTACGCGGCCCTGGTCCTGCTCGTCGCCGCCCTGCTCGGGGCGGTCGCCGTGGTCTCGGTGCCGGCCCGGGTGACCGGCTTCCTGGAGTACGCCTTCTGCGTGATCACCGGAGGGGAGGACTGCGGCCCGGACCCCGGCGGGGACCGGGCCGACGCCCCCGCGGACGAGGACTACCTGCCGCCGCGCTGCGAGGTGTACCAGCTCCAGGACAAGGCCGGCTACTCCATGTACGTCGGCATCTTCAAGTTCGGCGAGGAGTACGCCTTCATGGAGCAGCAGATGGCCGACGGCACCTACCGCCTCACCCTCATGCCGCACAACGTGGAACTGGGCGTGGAGGGCAAGGCCTTCCAGGTGAAGGGCGAGGGCGGGAAGAACGTGCGGCTCGGCGCGGAGGCGAAGGTCGGCGCCTACCTGAAGGCCGGGGTCGGCGACACCTGGGTGTTCAAGGACAGGGCGGAGGCGCGGTCCTTCAAGGACGACATCATCGAGAACCAGATGGCGATGGACTCGATGGCCCGCACCCCGGGGGCCGGGCTCTACTACGCGATCAACCCGCCGCCGGAGATCCCCGACCCCGGGATCACCACCGCGACCCTGCGGCTGGAGGCCGGGGCCAACGCGGAGGCCGGCGCCGGGGTCAAGACCTCCTCCGGTGAGACCTACTGGGACAGCGGGACCGGCCTCAGCGGCAAGGTGCGGGTCGGCGGGCAGGCCGCGGTCCGCACCGACCGGCGCGACCCGGACAACCCCCTCACCGGAACCACCTACCAGCTGGACGGGCAGCTCGGCGTGGGCAGCGAGCTCGGCGGCGCCGGAGCCGAGGACCTGCGGAACTGGACGGGGGCGGTCCGGGTGATGCGCAACGGGAAGGGCGAGCCGGTGGAGCTCGTCTACACCACCTCGGTCGAGGAGTCGCTGGTCAGCAAGGACCGCCTGGGCAACAGGTACAAGGGCGGCAAGGGCGGGCTGAAGGACAAGGAGGGCGCGGGCATCCTGCAGGAGACCCGGACCACCCTCACCCTGGACACCCCGGAGGAGCGCGCGGTCGCCGAGCGGTACCTGGAGGAGCAGGGGCTGACCGGGATGCCCGCCCTCGCCTTCAGCCAGGTCTTCGACGACGGCGGCGACCTGCTGCGGGAGCCCCCCGAAGGGGCCGGCGAGTTCGAGCGGCTGCTGTACGACAAGGCCACCGTGGCCAACACCGTCCAGGAGAAGACCACCGACGCGGCCGTATTCGGCGGCAGGGTCGCGCTGGGGCTGGGCCTGGGGCTGAAGCTGTCCACCGAGTCGTCGGCCGCGCACACCGTGGAGGCCGAGTACCTGGGCGCTCCCCGGCCGGAGGGGACCCGCGGCTTCCGCGACTTCCCCGACTGCGTCTCCCGGGAGGGCCGATGACCGGCCGGACCGGCTCCGCCCCGGCCGCGCTCGCCGGGGCCGGGCGGGAGGCGCGCCGGCGCGGCCCGCCGGGCGAGGCGCCGGTTCCCGGCGCCGACGAAGCGCGCCGCACCGACTGCGGCTACATTTGCGATGATTCCGGCGGCGCGTGCTCCGGCGCCGCCTCCGTCCTGCTTCGCGGACGCGACCTCTCCCCGGTCCGGGTGGCCGGGCGGGACGGCCCCGTCCCCGCGGGGGAGGCCGACGCGGCGCAGGGGTCCCTGACCCGGACGAGTGAGGCCGCCCCGCCCGGGCGGGGCGAAGAGAGGCAGAACCGATGAGAGCCCTCCTCTGGTCGGCCGCGGTGGTGTGCGGCGGATGGCTGGTCACCGTGCTCGGCTACACCCTGATCGGCGCCGCGGCGACCGCCGCCGCGGTCGCCCCCTCCGACGGCACCGTCGTCGTGCGGGAGACCGTGACCACCGCCGACGTGCTGAGCGTCCTGGCGGTCCTGGTGCTGGTCGCCCTGGCCGTGTGGCCGGGCACCGCGGTCGCCGTGATCCGGGCCCGGCTCGCCCCCCGCGCGGCCGCCTTCGTCGGCGCGGCCGGCCCGGTCGCCGCGGTCGCCATGACCCTCGCCCTGTTCGCGTCGGACGGCGGCGGCGCGGGCACGGCCGCCGCGCACGCCGCGGCGGCCGCCCTGGGCTGCGCGGCCGGCATCGCCGCCGGCCGCTCGGCGAAGCCCGGCTGAGCTCAGCGCCGCTTGCTGAAACCGATGCCGAACGCCACGGCGAGCACCAGGCCGATCGCGATCCCGAGGCCGATGTTGTCGATGGAGACGCCCAGGGCGACCCCGATCACCACACCGACCGCCGGGCCGGCGCCCGCCGCCATGCCTCTCTTCATGCCGCCTCCGGTCTTCACGCCCCTCCTCGATGTCCGCATCCCCTGAGTGAGACGCCCCCGAGCGCCGCCCAGATCCCGCGCATACCGCCCGAACCACCGGATCGCGCGTCCGGTTCCGGCCACCGGACCCAGACCGCACTCCGCCCCTTTTGGGCCCCCGGTCTCACGACGCCCGGCCGCCCCGGCCCCTAGGCTCCCCGCATCGGATTGCGCCCCGCCCTTCGGCACCGACATCAGCCGACCTTGTGAAAGCAGCCCTGCATGCGCGCCCTTTTCCCTCCCCCTGCCGCGGCGGCCCGCCGGCGCCTCGACCGCGGTGCCGGCTTCACCGAGTACGCCGCCGGTGTCCTGGTGGTCGCCGCCCTGGTCGCGGCGGTCTTCGCGACCGGACTCGATTCCCGCATCGCCGACATGTTCCGCGAAGGCCTCTGCCGTGTCGCGGGGGCCGTCGAGCAGAGCGGCATGTGCGCGGAAGAAGGGGAGGGGGGAGACGGCGCCCCGAACTCACCCGGGCCCGACGTCACCACTCGGGAGCACCAGGTCGGCGGGGGCGGGAAGAAACCGGACGGCTCCGGCGGCCCCGCCTATGCCGACGAGGAGGCGATCCAGGACGAGCTCGCGGAGATCCGGGAGTCCCTGGACGACGGTTTCTGGGACTTCTGCCTCTTCAACTGCCCCCGGGACCCGGCCGAGGTCATGGAGGGGATGACCTCCGCAGAGCTGAACACCCTGATGTCCTCGCTCACCGAGGACGAGATCCGGAGGCTTCTCGATGAGGGCGGCGTCCGCGAGATCGTGCTCTCCAGGGTGGACCTGGAGATCCTCCGCGACCTGCGCGGCGTCGACCGGCACGGCATCGATCCGTCCTTCGACGACGTCGAGGGCGACAGCGCCAACACCGAGGACGGGAGGCGCACCGACCTGGGCTGGGCCGAGTACCCGAACGGCAGGCTCTGGGGCGAGGACGGGAGCATCGGCTCGGACGACCTCAACCAGGGCGCCCTGGGCGACTGCTGGTGGCTGGCCGGCATGGGCGCCATCGCCGACCAGAACCCCGAGATCATCAAGGACATGATCGAGCAGAACGCCAACGGCACCTACACCGTCACCTTCGGCGACGGCGAGCAGGTGACGGTCACCCCCGACCTGGTCGTCAACTCCAACGACAGCCCCGCGTTCTCCAACCCGAAGGGCGGGGTCATGTGGCCCGCCATCCTGGAGAAGGCCTACGCCCAGAAGGAGGGCAGCTTCGGGGAGATCGAGGGCGGCTGGCCCGGCGACGCGATGGAGACGATCACCGGCGACGACAGCGGCGAGATCCCGGGGATGCTGCAGACCGAGGAGTTCCTCAGCTCGATGATGGACGAGGGCGTCGCGATCGGCGTCACGACGCCCGGCGACAAGAAGGACTCCTACTATGAGCTGGAAAGCGGCGACAGCCTGGTCGGCAACCACGCCTATGTCGTGAAGGAGATCAAGGACGGCAAGGTGACGCTGTACAACCCCTGGGGCCGGCAGCACGCGACGCTGACCATGGAGGAGTTCCGCGAGAAGCTGGACACCGTGCAGACGAACGAGGCCGAATAGCCGGCCGCCCTGAACGGCCGCTCCCGGGAGAGAAGACGACCGATGCCCCACAGACCGAACCGCCGCCGCGCGCTGCCGGCCGCCGTCTGCTGCGCCCTCCTGCTGGCGTTCGGCGCCGCCTGCAGCGGGGGCGGAGACGAGGAGCCAGCCTTGGACCCGAGCAGTTCCCCCACCCGCCGCACCGTCGACCCCTCCCCGCCCCCGAGCGGGGAGGAGCGCACCCTGCGGCTCGCCCAGGGAGCCCAGGACCGCTCCAGCGACCTGGAGCTCTCGCTGTCCCGGGTGACCGACGGCGAAGCCCGGCTGACCGTCTCCGCCGGCCCCGACATCGACGAGCCGCAGACCCTCACCGGCTCCGAAGGGGACGCCCTGGAGCTGGAGAACGGCTACACGATCACCCTCGACAAGGTCGAGGACCCTCCCGAGGACCATGAGGGCGTCGGCAACGCCGGCTCCGTCACCCTGACCGTCACTCCCCCGGAGTAGGCGAGGCCGCGGAAGCGCCGGAGGGGCGGGCACGTGCCCGCCCCTCCGGCGCTTCCGCTCTTCTCCGGCCCTCCCGGTCCCGGCTCTGCGCGTTCCGGGGCCTCCCCGATGCGCCGGCGCCACCGGTCGCGCTCGGCGTCCCGGCTCCGGGACGGAGCCCTGCCGGAAGAGCGCCGGGAGCCGGGCCCCTGGACGAGGGGGACCCGGTCCCTTCTCCTTGGCCGCCTCGCCACCGTCCGGGATGCGGCCGCCTGAAAGGCTCCGCCGCACCGCACCGCACCGCAGCGGCGCGGCGGGCCTCGGGGCTCGGTGGTCGAAGCGGCCGGCACGGGCCGCAGGAGGCCCTGCCGGTACGGGGCACCGGGGTACGGCGGGGCCCGGACACGCGGCGCGGGCCGGACCGGCCGGCACGGGAAAGCCCCTCCTGCCTCGTTCGGCCGGAGGGGCGGGTGCGCGTTCCGCGGTCCGCCGCGGGCCGGAGGCTAGCGGCCGGCGCGGGCGAACACGTTCTGCTGCTCCCGGGCGGGGAGCACGAGCCACCAGGCGGCGGCGGCGCCGGCGACGAAGCAGAGCGCCCGGACCGCGATCACCGAGGCGGGGGTGTCGGCGCCCACCGAGAGCACCACGTCGGCGACCAGGTCCACCAGCGGCGGGGCGAGCACCACCGCCGCCCCGAGTGCGCCGCGCAGCCGGGAGCGGCCGTAGACCAGCGCCGTGGCCAGCACCATCAGGAAGGTGACCGGGAACTGCGGGAGCGCGTACCAGGCGATCCGCCCGACGTCGTCGGTGATCTGCTCGACCGGGGCGGCCGACTCGACCCCGAGCCCGACGGCGATGCTCCCGACGACCCAGACCCCGGCCGCCGCTGCGACGGCGAGTACGGCTCTCATCGGCCCTCCTCCTTGGCCTGGTCGGAAACGCAGTCAGCGTACTCGATGAACCGCCGGGGGCCGCCGTCCTCCGGACCGGCCAGCATCAGGGCGTCGGTGGTGTTCCGCTCCTCCAGCGCCCAGTTCACGCTGCCGCCGAACTGCAGGCCCATCTTGATCTTGGCGGCGAGCTCGCCCTGGTCGGTCTCCACGTCGGAGGCGTACTGCCAGGCCCGGCCCTTCTCGTAGAAGACCTCGTCCCACGGGGGCGCGTCGTCCGCGGGCTTCTCCGCGATGTCGCCGCCGTAGTCCTCCTCGCCCAGCTGGTCGGCCATGGCGTTGGAGACGTAGGGCGGGGGGACGAGGCCGTGCTCCTCGATCAGCTTCTCCCCGGCCGCCTTCTCCTCTGGGGTGTCGAAGTCGAGCTGGACCATCTGGGTGACGCTCTTGGTCTGCTTCTTGCCGGCGCTGATGCCGCCGCCGTCCAGGCCGTCCTTGTTCTTGCGCTCGTTCTGCTTGTCGATGCCGACGGTGTAGGAGCCCTCGGCGGCGGCGATGTAGCGGATGCTGTCCAGCGAGCCGTCCTCGTTGCGCATGATCCGGGTGCCGCCGCTCCAGCTCAGCTCACCGTCGGCGTGCGCGGCGAGCGCGGTGGCGCCGAGGCTCCCCGACCCCGTCCAGCCGTACGTCTCCGAGGTCTTGATGTTCTTCGGATCGTCGTACCAGGTGGACTTGTCGAACTTGCCGCTGACCGTGACGTTGCCCTGGGCGCCGAGGTTCATGTTCCACGAGTCGCCCTTCTCCGCGGCCGGCCCGGCCCACACCCCGATGCCCGCGTCGCCGGACGCCTCCAGCTGCAGGGTCGCGGTGCGGATGGTCGGCTGGACGGTGATCTCGGGGCGCTCGTAGACACCGAAGAACTCGGCGATCGCGAGCCCGGTCTGGCCCCGCGGGTTCATCTGCCGGTTCTGCTCCTCGGCGATGGCGGCGTCCACCTCGTCGGCGAACTTCTCGTACTCTTCCTTGCTCTTGAAGATGTAGGTCATGCCGGGCGAGAGCTTGGCGCTGACGCCGCCCTCCACGGTGGCTCCGGCGTGCGCGGGGGCGTCGGCGTTCTTCTTGCCGAAGTCCCAGCCGGCGCCGCCCGCGACGCCGACCTCGGTGGTGGGCACGAAGGTGACGACCACGCTGCCGTCGGAGAGGTTCTCCTTGGCGTAGCTGTACTCCTGGCCCCATTTGAAGATGCCGAGGCTGAGCGAGTACCCGTAGGTCTCCTTGGTGCCGTCCTTCACGCAGTAGAGCGGCGTGTAGTCGTACTCCGGGTCGGCTTCCTGGTCACCGCCGTCGCCCTCGTCGCCGCAGGGCCCCTCGTCGCCGGTGACCGCCTGCTGGATGCGGCAGAGCGCGGTGGAGAAGAGGTCGCCGGTCTTGCCCGGAACGGATACGAGGACCGCTCCGGCGATCGCCGCGATGCACAGCACGACGGCCGCGTACTGGGTGAAGGACGCGCCCCGGTCGCCGCCGGGCGCTCGGCGGCGGGCGGCGCCCTCCGGGGTCACCTGGAGCCGCCTTCCACCATGAGGAGGTGAAGACAGGGGAAACGGTTCGCGACGAGCAGCATTCCGGCATGCTAAGGAGCCCCGGCCCGGGCCGGGTAGAGGCCAGGAGCCCAACTCCGGGCCCAATCCGAGGGGGCCCAGCCGGGCCCGCCTCCCCGTCAGCCGCAGGGGACGTCGGTGTACTCGAACAGCGGGACGTCGTGCCAGCCGCCGCCCTCCACGTAGCAGAGCCGGCCGGGGATGTAGTCCTGCGGCGGGTTCACCTCGTGCCCCCACAGCTCCTGCGGGGTCTCGTAGCGCAGGTAGCGGCCGGTCGTGCCGTCCTGGTGCCGCTCGGAGTCCTGCTCGGCCGGCACGTCGGCGATCGCCACCGAGAACTCGGCGCTCGGCTCCTCCTGGGTGAGCTCGGCGAGCGGGCCCGCGTCGGCGGCGGTGTAGGTCGCGTAGCCGACCGTGGCGCCGTCCTCCGGCGGCTCCTCGATGTCCTCGGGGTCCTGCGGGTTCGAGCCGTCCGGCACCAGCACCGAGAAGTCCTTGCCGTGCAGCAGGTAGCCGCCCTCGTCGTGCAGGTAGGTGGCCTCTCCGGCGAAGACGACGTCGTCGCCGTCCCGCTCGGCCGAGGTGAAGGTGATGCTCAGCCGGGACGTCCAGTCCAGCGCCATGCTCCCGCCCTCGCCCACCTGCTCTCCGGCGGAGGGCGCGGTGAACAGCTCGACGGTGTCGTTGCCGGTCGCCTCCGTCTTCACCGCGCCGACGTCACCGGTGCCGCCCCCGATCGGGCCGCCCCGGTCCCCGCGGTCGGCGACCCCTCCGCCGGGGTCCGCGGCGGCGCCCGCCTCGGACGGGGACCCCTCGGGCTCCGGGCCGCTGTTCGGGTCCACGCACCCGGCCGCCGCCAGCAGGGGCACCAGCACCAGCACCGCGGGTTTCGCGCTCTTCATCCTCTGGGTCACCGGGCCTTCCGGTCTCGGGGGCGTCCTTCTCCGGCAGGCCGGATTATCGCAGAGGAACCGGCGGCCCCTTCGAGGGGAATTCCGGAAAAGGCGGCCCCGCCATTCTCATCCGCACCATTCCGCGGTATTCGCCGATGGGGAGGTTTCCGCCGGTTCGGGCGGTCGATAGGCTTCGGTCACTATGAGACTCCTCCGCTCGCAGATCGCGCTCCTGCTCCCCGCCCTCCTGCTGGCCACCGCCTGCCAGGGCGACGAGCCCGAGAAGCCCGAGGAAGAGCCCTCCCCCTCCCCGGTCGCCGCGGCCGACCTGGAGAAGGTCGAGGACCTTCCCGAGGACCCGGAGGAGCTGGCCGACCTGGTGCAGGAGCGGATGGAGAAGGCGCTCTCGGTGAAGGTCGCGATGAGCGTCGTCCCCGAAGAGGAGGAGGGCGAGGCCTCCATCGAGGACGTGGAGGTCAGCATGGTGCTGACCGATCCGCCGGCCGCCAGGATGACCGTGGTCGACAACAGCGAGGAGCGGCCCAGCACCGCGCACATCATCGTCACCGACAAGACGATGTACACCACCCTGGAGGAGGAGGCCCTCCTGCCGGACAAGGACTGGATGCGCCTCACCCAGGAGGAGATCGACTCCGCGGAGGAGGAGATCGGCCCGTTCGCCGAGATCTTCCGGGTCATGCTCACCGAGACCAACAAGTCCCTGGAGCAGGCCTCCGGCCGGGCCGGCCTCGACGTCGTCCGCTACGGCGAGCTGGAGGGCGACCCCGAGTCGGCCGACTCCGAGGACGGCGGCCCCCTGACGGTCTACGCCGGCACCACCCCGACCCGGGACCTGGCCGATGCCGGCCACGCCGATTTCAAGGCGGCCGCCGACGCCGGGCTGGAGGAGGTCTCCTGGGAGTTCTCGGTCACCGACCGGGGCCTGCCGGAGGAGTTCTCGGTCGAGATGGCCACCCCCGACGGGGAGAAGGCCCGCAGCACGGTGCACTACAGCGAGTGGGGGAGCGACATCGAGATCAGCGCTCCCGCCGAGGACAACGTCGGGACGATCATGGAGAGCCTCGACGCCTGACGCCGGGGCCGCGCCGCCCCGGCGCGGCCCACCGCACCGCCCGGCCCTGATTTGGGCCCCTGGGCCCACTTCGCCCGGGCCTTTCCTTCCCTAGGCTTTTCCACGTCCGTGTCCTCGCGCGGCCGGAGCTCCCGGGCCGAGCCCCGAGGCCGGACTTCCGCCCCCCGCCGCCGAGGACCCCCATGACGACGACCGAGCAGACGCCCCCCGCGAGCACTCCGGCCTTGCCCGTGCGGACGGCCCCCTACAACGTGCTCTTCACCGCCGCCATCCTGCTCAGCGCGTTACTGCTGTTCGCGGTGCAGCCGATGGTCTCGAAGATGCTGCTGCCCCCGTACGGCGGCGCCGCCTCCGTATGGACCACGTCGCTGCTGTTCTTCCAGACGGTGCTGCTGGTCGGCTACGCCTACTCGCACTTCGCCCCGCGGCTGCTCGGCCGATACCACCCGCTGGTGCACGCGGCGCTGGTCCTCACGCCGCTCGCGGTACTGCCGATCGCACTGCCCGCGTGGGCCTCCCCGGACGGCTCCGCGCCGGTCGCGGTCTGGCTGCTGCTGGTCCTCACCGTCATGGTCGGCCTCCCGTTCGCGGTGCTGAGCACCACGGGGCCGCTGATCCAGGCCTGGTACGCCCGGCTCGGGCTGCCCCGCTCCGACGACCCGTACTTCCTGTACGCGGCGAGCAATGTCGGCAGCCTCACCGCGCTGATCGCCTACCCCTTCGTCGCGGAGCCGCTGCTCGGCATCGGCCTGCAGGCCGGGTGGTGGGCCGCCGGGTACGGCGGCTTCGCCGTGCTGATGCTGGGCTGCATCGTGATCACCCTCCGGCGGGCGAAGCGGAGCGGAGAAACCCCCGCCCCCGTCGCGGAGGAGGCCGCACCCGACTCCTCCGAGGCCGCCCCGCCCGCCTCCGAGCGCGCCGTCACCTGGCGCCGCCGGCTGCTGTGGATCGGGCTGTCCGCGCTTCCCTCGTCGCTGATGCAGGGCGCGACCAGCTACATGTCGACCGACGTGGCGGCGGTGCCCCTGCTGTGGGTGATCCCGCTGGCGCTGTACCTGATGACCTACATCATCGCGTTCGGGGTCCGGCGGCACGGCTGGGTGAGCGGCACCGTGGACGTGGTCCTCATCGGGATGCTGCCGGTGCTGTTCCTCTCCCAGTCGTCCTCTCTCCTGTCGACCCCGCTCACGCTGCTGATCACGCTGGGCATGCTCACGGCGGTGTCGCTGGCCTGCCACGGGCTGCTCGCCGCGGACCGGCCGGCCCCCGCCCGGCTGACCGAGTTCTTCCTGATCACCTCGCTCGGCGGCGCACTGGGCAGCCTGTTCAACGGGGTCATCGCGCCGCTGGTCTTCGACCGGGTGCTGGAGTACCCGCTGGCGCTGATCGCCTCGGTGCTGCTCGCGCTCACCGTCGGCCGCTCCTCCCGCGTCATCTCGTTCCTGGCCGAGCGGCGCCCGGCCCGGCTGGCCGCGATCGCTCTCGCGGGAGGGCTGCTGGCGGCATACCTGACCAGCGGCACCTCCTGGCTCATCCTCGCCGTGGCCCTGGCGACGATGATCGCCGCGGTACTGGTCGTCCACGCTCAGCGGGCCCGCGCCATCGCCTTCGGGATCGCCGGTCTCGCCCTCTTGATCAACTCCCAGTTCGTGCAGACCGACGCGGTGGAGAGCGGGCGCACCTTCTTCGGCTCCTACATGATCCGCGAGGACGAGGACACCCGCCGCCTCACCCACGGCACGACGATGCACGGCTTCCAATCACTGGACCCGGAGCAGGCCTCCGAGCCGACCTCCTACTACTCCCGCACCGGGCCGGTCGGCGACCTGTTCGCCGCCTACGGCGGGGACGCGGGCACGGTCGGCGTGGTGGGCCTGGGCACGGGCGCGGTCGCCGCCTACGGCGAGGCCGGGCAGCGCTTCGACTTCTACGAGATCGACCCGGAGATGGTCCGGATCGCGAGCGACCCCGACCGGTTCACCTACCTGTCCGACTGCGCCTGCGAGGTCCGGACGGTCGTCGGGGACGGCCGGCTGAAGCTGGGCGAGGCGCCCGAGGGCGAGTACGACCTGATCATGCTGGACGCCTTCACCTCCGACGCCATCCCGACGCACATGCTCACCCGGGAGGCCCTCGCGGAGTTCGCCGAGCACCTGGCTCCGGGCGGCGTCCTCGCGGTGCACGTCAGCAACCGCAACCTGGAGCTGGCCCCGATGGTCGGCGCCACCTCCGCGGAGGCCGGCCTGGAGGGCATCGTCCGGTCCGACCACAACACCGGTGCCGACGGCGAAGACCTCAATCCCCTCGCGGCGTCCTCCGAGTGGATCGCGCTGGCCCCGGACGCCGCCGCCCTGGAGCCCCTCACCCGCTCCGGAGCCCCCAACGCCGAGCAGTGGGCCCCCCTGCCCGGTGACGGCCCGGTGTGGACCGACTCCTACTCCTCCCTGCTGGGGATCCTCAAGTGAGGCGGGGCGGCGGCCGGAGGCCGGGGGTCCGGCCGCCGGCACCGCCCGGTGGGGCCGCCCCGAAGCGGTCCGCTCCGAGCGGCACGGCACCGGTCTGATCGAGCGCGAACCCGGCGGCCTGCTCGTCTTCCACCGGTACCGGTCTCAGCCGAGGCGGCGGATGTCGCCGCGGACCCGGTAGAAGCCGCCGCGCTCGGAGGAGCGGAGCTCGTCCACCAGGAAGCGGGCGCCGGGGCGGCGGATGTCCTTGGGGAACTGGACCCGCCAGTCCTCGCGGAAGCCGGGCGAGGCGACGCGGACCCGCACCCGGCCGCCCTCCTGGACGCACTCCACCACGACGCCGCCGGCGGTGGAGACCTCCGCTGCGGCGACGGTCTCCAGCTCGGTGGAGGGGGTGGCCGCGGCGATGGCGGCCGCCTTGACGTCGACCGGGTCGGGGACGCTGCCCTGCTCGGCCGCGCTGATCGCCGCCTCGCTGGCGTCGATGCAGGCCAGCGAGCCGTCGGTGGTGACGATGTAGAGCCGGTCGCCGTGGAACTGCATGGAGAAGGCCGAGCCGCAGCCGGTCGCCAGCTTCCACAGCCGGCGCCCGTCGCGGGCGAAGCAGTACACCGAGGAGTGGTTGTCCCCGGCGAAGACGTAGCGGCCGTCGGGCGAGGCCGCGCAGGAGAACACCGAGCCGTCGCAGCGGTAGGTGGAGCGCATCGTGCCGTCCTTGCCGATGCGGTGCACCACCTGCCGGGAGGTGCCGGCGAACACCTCGTCGCCCTCCTGCCAGCCGAACAGCACCTGCCCGCCGGTGGGGAGCTCCCACAGCTGGTCGCCGGTGCGGGAGTCGTACATCGCCACCCCGGCGGAGTGGCCGTGGTAGACGCCCTCGTCGTCGCAGCGGACCATCCACGCCGAGCTGCCCGCGCTGCGCCGGGACCACTGGAACTCGTCCTCGTGGTCGATCATGGTGATGCCGCCCTGGGCGTCGGAGACGCCGAGCACGCCGTCGTGCACGTCCAGCCAGAAGATGTCGACGTTCTCGGCGATCTCGTAGGCGGCGTGCGGGATCTTGCCGCCCAGCTCGTAGACCTTGCCGTCGTCGCACCCGGCGTAGATCCAGAAGTCGTCGGCGACGATGCACTTGACGCCGTCGGGCAGCCCGTAGCGGGCGGTCACCTGGCCGGAGTGGGAGAGCGCGTAGACGTCCCCGGCCTGGTTGCCGACCCAGGCGCGCTCGTCGTCGACGAAGATCCCGAACGCGGCGCTGCCGGAGCGGAACCGCCACAGCACCGGCGCCTGCCGGGCCGACGAGCGGTGGCTGACGATCTGGCGCCGGGTCACCGGGCGGCGCTGCCGCCGCCCCTGCACGGCGGGCTCGTAGCCCTTGCGGAGCTTTTCGGCGATCTTCTTCGCCGCGGCGGCTTCGGCCTTGGCGACCGTGGCGTACTTCGAGGTGCGGCTCTGCCCCGGTTCTCCGATCCGCCCGTAGCGGATGCCCACCTCGGTGCCGTCCACGACGACCTCGTAGAACTTGTGCGCGCCGCCGCCCTCCTCGGAGAGTTCGAGGTAGGTTCGGGGCTCGATCGTGCGGTGGTTCATACTCACCCTTCGGGACGGCGGGCACCGGGGAACGGCAGCGCTGACGGGATCGGTGCGCGGAATCGGATTCCGCGGACTGTTCCGCGTTCGACGATGAAACTAGGGGCGGGCGCCGACATTCCGGCACCGGAGGGGGCGGACTCCGCACCGGGAGGGCGTCCCCCCGGTCAGAGCCTCCGGACCGGGCCCGCGGCGGGCGGCCCGGTCAGGGGCGCTCTGCGGTGCGGGCCGCGCTGATCCCCCTGGCCGCGCCGAGTGCGAGGAGCGCGGTGACGGCGCCGAGCGCGGTGAACATCGGGGCGGTGGCGCTCCCCGGTTCCGCCGCGAGTGCGGCCCGGGCGAGGAAGGCGGCCCCGGCGGCGAGCGAGGCCGCGGCGCCGGCCAGGAAGAACGGGCGGGCGCGCAGGTGGGCGGTGTGCCAGGCCTGCTCGGAGGCGAGGGTGGTGGGGACCCGCACCCCGGGGCTGGTGCGGATGTCGACGCCCGGCCGCACCGAATGCCGCGCCGTCCAGGCGAGGAAGCCCGCCAAAAGGATGAAGAAGGAACCGACCACCGTCCAGTCCGACATGTCTCCGCCTCTCTCCGCCGCTCTCTTCGGGGCCTTGCCCTTCACCGCTCGCCGCCTCCCGGAGGCGCCCACCGGACCTCCGTGCGCCCTCCCATGCTCTCCGCGCGGAGACGGCCGGTCCAGTGCTCGTAGGAGCCGTGCGCCCCGACCAGCAGCCCGTCCCACTCCGGCGAGACGAACAGGCATCCGTGCCCGTCGAAGACGACCTCCAGGCAGTCCGCGGTCCCCTTCTCCGGTCGGGAGTGCGGCCCGTGCACGTACCTCGCGCCGCTGACCCTGTGGACGTCCCGTCCGTCGGCGAGGAACCGGGATTCGAGGGAGGCCGCCATGAACTCCTCACCCGCTTCACGGTCGATGAACTCTTCGACGTCTCCTCGGGCGTCGTCCACGGAGTCGGCGAGGGACACGTGCAGCACCCCCGAGGCCTCCTTGTCCGCGATCCGCACGCACCCCTGGTCGGTCACCAGATAGAGGGCGGTGTTCCAGGGGTTGAAGAACGGCCTTCCCTCATGGAGGGTTCGGTCCACGTATCCCGGGACGAGGACGTCCTCCACCCGGCGACGCGCCAGCCATTCGAGTATTTCATCGACCGGTTCCGGCTGCGCCATGTCGATGCCGCCTCTTCCTGGGTGGATCGGTGATCTGAAGGCTCGTGTCGATGCCTTGCCCTGCTTCGAGGATGCTCGGCCGAGCACCGTCCTCTTTGAACGGCGCGGCGGCCCCCTTTCCCCCGGCAGACGCGGACCTTGGGCGCATCCTTTTCGAGAGTACCCATTCCCGCACAGGTCACGTCACCGGAGGCGAGCGGCCCGGTCGAATCGTTGAGGAACTCGCTACAGCCATGGTTCTTCTTCGCGGGCGGGCATTCCTTCCCCAGAACCTTCCCGAACAGGGCCCTGTTCCTGTTGCAGTGGCCCTTCGCCTTCTTGCCGCCGCCGGCCGCATTCTCTTTGGCCTGACCGCATTTCCCACCGCTTTCATAGATGGGATCCTCGTTGCGGACGAGCAGTGCGGCGTTGCCGGCCAGGACGCGGTAGGCGGGGATCCCCGAGGCCGAGAGGCCGTGGGTCGTCGCCCGGTGCGTCATGATCGGCCTCGGCATCGGCCGGCTCCTGTTCGGCGCCTTCGAGGTCCGTCCTCGCATCGACGACGGCCTGGAGCAGTTCGGGGTCGGGATCACCCGGCCCCGTCGCCGGGTCGTCGAAGTCCCCGCCCTCTTCCCCGCTTCCTTCATCGCCCTCTCCCGCACCGCCGGAGGATTCGGAGGAGGCGGCGTCCGGCTCATCGGCGGGCTCCTCCAGGTGGGTGAACCAGCAGATGTCGATGGAGTCGATGTCCTCCCGCAGGCCGTCCAGGCCGGCCCGGATGCGGGCCAGGGCCTCCTCTTTGGGCAGGTTCCAGGGGATGAACGGCGGGGAGTCGCCCTCGGTCAGGTCGATCGGGCGCACCCCGGCGTCGAACAGGTCGGCGGCCAGGCGGAGCACGGCCTCGGTGCGCTCTTCCCGGGTGGGCTCGCCGAGTAGGCCCTCCACGCCCCACAGCAGGACGCTGAACTGGACCCAGGAGCTCTTGCCGTACTCGATGCAGTAGTCGAGCCATTCCCGGTACTTCTCCTCGGTCCGGTCCACGGCTTCCTCCGTTCTCAGGGCTCCTCTCCATGGTGGGGGCGGCCGCCGGGGCCCGGGGTCGGGGGCCCGCGGCGGCCGCCCCGCCCGGGTCAGGGGGCGCGGTGGCGCACCTCGATCCCGGGGAGGGCCGCCGCGTCGGCGAGGGAGAGCACCCGGTGCAGGTGGTGCACGCCGGGCGGCAGCGCGGGGGCCGCCTCCGCGGCGAGGGCGGTGAGGGCCGCCGTCCCCTCGGACTGGCCGCGTCCGGTGGCGAGCAGCGCGGCCCCGGTGTCGGCCTCCGCGAGCAGCGCCCAGGCGTCGGAGCCGGGGAGGTGCAGGCCGGCCGGGGGGCGGAGGCGGAGCGCGGCGGGGAGCCGGGTGAGGCCGGCCAGTGCCGCGGTCGCCGCACGCGAGTCCAGCCCGAACCTGGTGCGCACCGGCAGGCCGAGGTCGCGGGTGAGGGTGTGCTGGTCGGAGAAGTCCGCCCGGTAGAGGCGCCGGCGCCCGTGGCCGGGGATCCGGAAGGTGCGCGCGCCCGTGAGGTTGCGGACCGGCTCCCCCGTGGCCGGGTCGGGGAAGTCCGTGCCGATGAGGCCGAACGACCACTCTTCCGCCGCCCTGCCGTGCGCGTCCCCGGCCCCGAGCAGTACCGCGATGTCGATCGAGCGCGGGCGCGGCCGGACCGCCGCCGCCTCGGCGGCGAGCAGGTTGGTCAGTCCTGGTGCCAGCCCGACGCTGAGCAGGACCGGTGCGGCCGGTGCGAGGCGCTCCGCGGCCGCGATGTAGCCCGTGGTCGCGGTGGCGTCGACGAAGGCGGCGCCGGCTTCGGCCGCGGCGGTGATCAGCGCCGGGTCCTCGGCGCCGGCGGTGTTCACCACGACGTCGGTCCCGCGGAGTGCGCGGCGGTACCCGCGCAGCCCGGTCTCGCCCAGGTCGATGCGGACGTCGGCGCGCGCGGCGTCGCGCCCGGCCGCGGCCGCCGTGTGGCCGCGGCCGCGCAGCAGGCGGACCACCGGCGCGCCCACCGCGCCGTAGCCGCCGAGCACCAGCGCCTTCATCGGCCGCCCTCCGCCGTCTCCGCGGTCTCGGGCTCCGTCTTCCGCTCCGCCGCCTTCGCGCCGGGTTCACGCGGCACCAGCAGCAGCGCGCAGAGCACGCCGGCCACGGCGAGCGCCGCCGCCCCGGCCAGGCCGAGGCGGAGCCCGTCCGCGACCGCGGCGGTCCCGCCGCCCGCGGATCCGGCCCAGGCGTCGGCGGCGAGCAGCAGGCCGGTGACGCCGAGGGCGGCGCCGACCCGCTGCGCGGTGTTGACCAGGCCGGAGGCGGCGCCGGTCAGGTCGTCGCCGGCCGCGCGCACCGCGGGCGCGGTGGCCGCGACGAAGACGGCCGGCAGCCCCGCCCCGATGAGCAGGGCGGAGGGCAGGACCGCGGTGAGGTAGCCGGCCCCGGGCTGCAACAGCGCCGCGTGGCCGGCGAGCCCCGCGGCGAGCAGCGCCATGCCGGCCGCCAGCACCGCCCGCGGCCCGAACCGCCCCATCGCCCACGGGACCGCGGTGCGGGCCGCCGCCAGGTTGGCCGCGGCGACCGGCAGCACCGCGAGGCCCGCCGCGGCCGCCGAGTAGCCCATCGCCTCCTGGAGGACCATGGTGAGCAGCACGAAGGCGGGGACGTGCACGGCGCCGACGAGGAAGCTCGCGACCGCCCCGGCCCGCACGTGGCCGATCCGGAACAGCGCGGGCGGGAGGACCGGGGAGGCGGAGCGCCGCTGGTCGACGGCGAACAGGGTGCCGGCGGCGACGGTGAGCAGCGAAACACCGGCGGTCAGCGGGTCCCAGCCGCGGGCGGGCAGTTCGGCCGCGACGTAGACCAGGCCGATCAGCGCTGTGGTCGCCGCGAGGGCGCCGGCGGCGCCGAGGGGGCGGCGGCCGCCGGCCGGGCGGGCGGGGTCGGCCGGGAGCAGCCGCCCGCTCAGTGCCAGGGCGAGCAGCCCGATCGGCACGTTGATCCAGAACACCGAGGGCCAGCCGAGCCAGTCGGTGAGCAGCCCGCCCAGGGCCACCCCGGCACCGGCGCCGAGCGCGGCCATCGCGCTCCACACCCCCATCGCGCGCCGGTAGGCGGCGGGGTCGGTGAAGATGCCGGCCAGCAGGGCGAGTTCGGCGGGGATGACGATCGCCGCGCCGAGCCCCTGCAGGCCGCGGGCGGCGAGCAGGACGGCCGCGCCGTCGGCGATCGCGGCGAGCAGGGAGCCCAGGATGAACAGGGCGAGGCCGGCCCGGAACATCCGGCGGCGGCCGAACAGGTCGGCGGCGCGGCCCGCGACCAGCTGGAACCCGCCGAAGGTGAGCTGGTAGGCGTTGATCACCCAGGCCAGGGCGGCCTGGCCGAGTCCGAGCGCGGCGGCCATGGCCGGAAGCGCGACGTTGACGATCGACACCTCCAGGAAGACGAGGAGCTCGACCGAGGTGAGCAGGATGAGGGCGGCGACCGCCCCCGGAGAGGTTTTTGTAGTCACACTCTAAAAATGTATTTAGAGTGCCGCTATAGTCAAGTCATGGCTCCGAACCAGCACCCCGCCCCCGAGGACGGCCGCGCCGCCCGGTCCCGCGCCACCCGGGCCCGCGTCGCCCGGGCCGCCGCCGAGCTCTTCGTCGAAGCCGGGTACTCCACGACCAGCGTGCAGGCGATCGCGGAACGCGCCGGGGTCAGCGCACAGACGGTCTACTACACGTTCAAGACCAAGTCGGCGGTGCTCACCGCCGCCCTGGACCTGGCGGTCGCGGGCGATGACGCGCCCCTGCCCACCCTGGAGCGCCCCTGGGTGCACGACGCGCTGGCCGTCTCCGACCCGCTCGACCAGCTCCGCCGCCAGGCCGACGGCGCCGCCGCGGTCTTCGCCCGGGTCGCTCCGCTGCTGGAGGCGGTGCGCAGCGCCGCCTCGGCCGACCCGGACCTGGCCGAGGTGTGGCGGACCAACACCGAGCAGCGCCTCACCGTGCAGCGGGTCTTCACGGACGCGCTCGCGGACAAGGGCGCCCTCCGCCCGGACCTCGCCCCGGACCAGGCCGCCGACATCGCGCTGGCCGTGCTCAGCCCCGAGGTCTACACGCTGCTCACCGCCGGCCGCGGCTGGACGGCGGAGCGGTGGCGGGAGTGGGCCGCCGACGCGCTCCGCCGCCAGCTGACCGACCTGCCCGCCCCGGAGGGCGGAGCGGGCGGGAAGGGTCCGGCCGGCGGCGCGTGACCCCGAGGCGGCCGCCGGGAACCGCGCCTCACCCGCGCAGGGCCCAGGCCAGGACCGGGACCGCCGCAAGGGCCGCGGCGACCGCGGCGGACAGGACCGCTCCGGAGCCGAGCGCCCCCGCCGCTGCGGCGCCGGCGGCCAGGCCCGCGGCGGAGCCGACCGTGTCGGCCACGCCGCCCAGGCTCTGCGCCTGCGCCCAGCCGGACGGCGGGGCAGCCCGGTCGATCAGCTGGAGGAAGAGGCTGAGCTGCGGGACCGCGCAGAGCCCCGCAGCGGCCAGGGCCGCCCCGGCGGCGGTGAAGCCCGGCCCGGTGGCGACCGCGGCCAGCGCCGCCGCTTGGGCGAGGCAGAGCAGGGCGATCGCCCGGCCGGGGCGGGCGGGCCGCCGGACGGCCGCGAACAGCAGCCCGCCGACCAGGCTGCCCAGCGCGAACAGGGAGAGCGCCGCGCCGACCGGGGCGACGGTGGCGGAGCGCTCGGCGGCGAGCCGGAGCAGGCCGGCCTCGACCAGTCCGAGCGGCGCCCCGGCGAGCGCGGCGGCCGGCAGGATCCGCAGGACCGCGTACCAGGGCCGGAGGCCCCGCGCCGGGGCGGGGCCGCCGGCACCGGCGGACGGCGGGGCGGAAAGCCTCCCCCCGGGCGGCGGGGCGTCCGCGGGCTGCGGGCCGGTGGACGCCGCTCCCCCTCTTTCCCCTCCGCGCCCGGCGCCATCGGCGCCCTCGGCCGCGGCCCCGGCGGCGGCCGCGGACCCCACCCGGTGCGCCGCGTGCAGGAACAGCGCCGTCCCGGCCGGGACGATCAGGGCGCCGCAGGCGAACAGCGCCGGGGCCCCGCCGGCCGCGGCCGCCGCCGCGGCGATGGCCGGCCCGGCGGCGAACACCGCCTCCAGCAGCACCAGGTCGGCGGTGAAGACCGTGTTCAGCCGGGCGGGGGCGACCGCCCGCTTCAGTACCAGCCGGGTCACCGCGGACACCGAGGGGATGCAGAACCCGGCCGCGGCCGCCGCCAGGACCAGCAGCGGCACCGAGGGGGACCGCGCCGCCGTCGCCGCGCTCAGCACCGGCAGCACCGCGGTCTGCGCGGCGGCGAACGCCCCCAGCACGGCCGCCGGCCGGTGCCGGTCGAGCAGGCGCCCTTGGACGAGCGCACCGGCGATGGCGCTCACCACGGCGGCCGAGGACACCGCCCCCGCCGGGGAGACCTCGCCGGTGGCGGTGTGCACGCCGAACAGCAGCGCGTCGGAGAGCAGCCCGAGCGGCAGCCGCGCCACCAGGGACCAGAGCAGGAGCAGGCAGAGCAGGAGCAGGGACGGCCCCGGTCGCGGCCGGGGAGGGAAACGGGTTTTCACGGTCGTCACGCCCATGGGTGCAGGGCGGCCCGCGCGGTCGGCGGGCCGCGTCCGGTCGGAGGGGACCGGCCACGGCGGCGGACGCCTCCCCCGCTCCGGGCCCGCCGCGGCACATCGACGGGCGTTGGCGGGCCGGGATCGTGGAGATCGGCCTGGGGAAGGGCGGGGCGCGGGTTCCGGGGCCCGCCGCGAGGGCGGCCGGGGCACCGGTGACCGGGCACGGCGTCCGGGCCGGCGGCCGGCGTCGGCCCTGGGGGGCCTGGCGCTGCGCACCACCGGTGCCTCGGTACCGGGTCACGGCGGAGTGGCGGCCACTCGCTTCCCTCCTGAGCGCCCCCGCGCGGGGCGTGGCGGCTTCGGGCGGAGCCGGGCTCCACCGGCCGCCCCGCCCCATCCTCCCGGATCCCCTGCCGCGCCGCAAGTGCCGGGCGCCCCGCCGCCGTCATGGGGCCTTTGCCCCGGCATCCCCGGGAGGTGTCGGTCCCTCCTCTTCGCCGAGCAGAGCGGGGCCGGCGGCTTCGCCGCTCGCTCCATCGATCCCCGGGTGGACCTGCGGTGCGGGCAGGGCCGCCGACCGGCGCCCCCGGCCGGCCCCTCTTGCGGAGGGCGGCCGCCCGGTGCGCCGCGGGCGCCCGGCGGGCCGAGCCGGTCAGCCGTCGAGGAGGCGGTGCAGCCAGGCGGCGCGGGCGCGGCGGGCATCGCGGGAGAGGGCGGCCTCGGGGAGCAGGGCGTCGAAGCAGTGCACCCCGCCCGGCCATACGTGCAGTTCGGCGCGGCCGCCGCAGCTCCAGATCCGCTCCGCGTACTGGACCACCTCGGTGCGGAACGTCTCGGCCGATCCGGTGTCCAGGAAGGCGGGCGGCAGCCCGGAGAGGTCCTCGGCGCGGGCCGGGGCCGCGTAGGGCGGCACGTCCGGGCCGCCGCGCCGGTCACCGAGCAGGGCGGTCCAGCCGACCCGGTTGTCCTCGCGGTTCCACGGCAGCGGGGAGCCGTCCAGCTGCGCGGCGGAGGCGGTCGCGTCCCGGTCGTCCAGCATGGGGCAGGCCAGCAGCTGACCGAGGAGGGCCGGACCGCCCCGGTCCCGGGCGAGCAGCGCGGTGGCGGCGGCCAGCCCGCCCCCGGCGCTGCCGCCGGCGATCACGATCCGGTCCGGATCGGCGCCGATCCCACCGGCCTCCTTCGCGGTCCACAGCAGGCCCGCGTAGCAGTCCTCGACCGGGGCGGGGTGCGGGTTCTCCGGTGCGAGCCGGTAGTCGACCGAGACCACGACGGCCGCGAACTCCTCGGCCCAGGCGAGCACCTCCTCCAGTCCGAAGAGCGGACCGCCGAGGAACATGCCCCCGCCGTGCACGTGGTACAGGACCGGGCGCGGGCCGCTCGCCCGGGCCGGCCTGCACACCAGCAGCCGGACGTCGGGCGCCCCGCCGGGGCCGGGGGCCGCCGCCTCGTGCACCCGGAAGGCCCCGCCGCGCTCCGGGTCGGGCGGGATGAACGCCGCCGCGTGCTCCGCACGCCGCTCCGGGATGCCCTCCAGGCTGAGCCGCGGCCCTTCCGCGAGCCGCTCCACGGCCGCCAGCGCCGCGGTGAACTCGGGGTCGACCGGGGGCGGCCCCTGGTCGCCGGCGGAGGGTTTCGACGTCGCCATCGCTTGCTCCCGTCTGTCGGTGTGCGCCGCCTGGCGCGCGGCCCAGGACCTCCGAGCCTGGCACACCGGCCGCCGCACCGCCCGGGGTCCGAGGGCGCGGGTCGGCGCGTCCGCCCCTCCCGCGCCGCTCCCGGCGCCCCGCGGAGCCGGGTCCGGCCCGGCCCTCCTCAATCCGCGCCGGAGACCTCTCTCCGAGACTGTCGGGGATGCGGGTGGTCGCCCGGAGCGCCCGGCAGCGGACCCGCCCCGTTGATCTCGGCGCTGCGGGGGTATCAGGGCGCCCTGATACCCCCGCAGCGCCGAGATCAACGGGGAAGCGGGACGGCGGCGCGCGGCCCGCAGCGGCCGCAGCGACCTCGAGCCCCCGATCCCCGCTTCTCCCGACCCGCGGCCGGACACTCCAGGCGACCGGCCGGATGCCCGACAGTCTCTGAGCACCCACCGCGCACCGGACCGGCGGGTCGGACCGAGACGCACGGCCTCGGTCCGGGCGGCCGTGCCCGGGGTGGGACCGGCCGGGAGGTCCAGGCGCCGGGGCGGCCCTCGCCGACGCCCGCTCAGGGGCGGATCCGCTTGAAAGCCTCCATCCGGCGCTCGTGGTATTCGACGTCTTCGGCGCTGTGCTCGACTCCGCGTTTCCGGGCCAGGTGGTAATAGACCGCCTCCCGGCGCAGCCGGTGCCGGACGAACTGGATGAGGACCTCGTCGTCGATCCGCCCGGCCGTGCCGCCGGCCGCGGCGTATTCGGCGGCGAACGCGCGCATCGCCGGCAGGTCGTCGGCGAACTCGTCGGCCCATTCCATCGCGGCCGAGGCCACCTCCGCCTCGGGTGCGGCGACGCACGCCTCGTCCCAATCGAGGACGGCGACCAGTTCCCCGCCGGCGGCGAGGGTGTTGCCGGCGTAGAAGTCGCCGTGCACCGGGTGCCGGCGCGGGCCGGAGCGGTGGAAGCCGGCCAGCCACCGGTCCAGGTCGGGGTCGCGCAGCTCCGGGTCGGCCGGCGGCGCCCCGCCGTCGATCCCCTCCTCCAGGAAGGACGGGACCGGCCTGGGCGCGGGGTCCATGTCGGACAGGGCGGCGTGCAGCCGGGCGAGCAGCCGCGCCGCCCGGGCCGCCATACCCGGCTCGTCCTCGTCCGGCCAGGCCCCGTCGATCAGCGGCCACACCGTCATCGGCCGGCCGTCGACCCGGACCACGGTGCCGCCGCCGGCCGCCGGCAGCGGGGCCACCGCCTCGGGGAGCGACGCCGCGGCGTGCAGGGCGACCGCGTGGCACCACTCCGCCTCCGCGGTGGTGCGGGACCGCGGGCCCAACCGCACCGCCAGCGCTCCGAGCGCGAACGCCGCGGACTCCTCGCCGCCGTACAGCCGCCGCGGCTCCGCCCCGGCCGGCACGCCCCAGTCCTCCGCCAGAGCGGTGCGGGCCGCCTCGGGGAATTCGATGTCGGTGAAGACCATGGGCCGAACCCTGCCACAGCGGCCCTGGCGGCGCCGCACGGTTTTCCGCCCCTGTGGAAACCCCGCACCGGGACCGGGCGGCGCCCCGGCCCCTTCCAGGCCCGACCGGCGCGGGATGCGGGCGCCGGCGCCGGGCTCCCGCTCCGCCGCGAAGGGCGCGGCGGGTGCGGGGCACGGCGTCCGCGCCGGAGGGCCGACCGCGAGCGGTGTCTCCGCCCCCGGAGACACCGCGACGCGAAAGGCACCGGCTCGGCGGACGGCGGGAACATGGTCCGGACCGCCGCCGGCGCGGAACGGTCCCGGCTCCGCTGCCGTCAGCGCGGAAGCCGCCGCCCTCGGGCGGGTCAGGCGGAGCGGTCACCAGGAACCGGACTCGGGGAGAGGCCACCGGCGGACGGCTCCCCGGCGGCCGACCGGGCCACCGCCGCCGACGCGGAACGGTCCCGGCTCCGCTCCCCGTCGGCGGCGGGGCCGCCGCGCCCGAGCGGATCAGGCGAAGCGATTACCTGGCACCGGGCCCGAGGAGGGCATCGGCGGGCGGCTCCCGGACAGCCAGAGGCCGGCGGCTCCGGTGGCGAAGGCCAGGAGGCGCTCTTCGGGGTCGAACCGCGCCTCGCCGCCCCTGCCCCCTCCGCTCTCCGGGCCGGCGGGATCCGGGGCGACGGAGGCCGCCGCGGCCGCGACGATGTCCTCGGCCAGCGCCTCGGCGGGGCGGTCGTCCGCGGGGATCCGCTCCGGCCCGGTCTCCGGGAGGAAGCGCATGCTCTCGGCCCACGGCGGCAGCACGGTCTGCGCCAGCCACCCGGTCACGTCGGCCGGCACCGGGGGCGGGTCGGTCCAGCAGGTGGCCCGCTCGAAGAGGACCTGCCCGGGGGCCCGCTCCCGGAGCGCCTCCAGCAGTTCCGGCGGGCTCTCGTCGAGGTCGTAGGCGACCACCAGCCGTCCCGGCCGCGGCCCGGTGAAGGGCTCCGCCGGGACGCCGAGGAGCCCGGCGGCGGCCAGCCCCAGGGCGCGGCTGGCGCGGTCCGGCAGCAGGTCCACCGCCTCCGGGCGCCGCCCGGTCGCCTCCAGCACCCGGATCAGCCGGTTCAGCACCCGGGCGCAGGAGCCGTGGTCGTCGCCGGCCATCGCGTAGCGGCCGTTCATCCCCTCGTCGTAGCCGAACGGGGAGAGCTCCAGCAGCAGCCCTCCGGTCAGCGCGAAGTGCCAACCGCGCAGGTCGCGCAGGTCGAGCCCGCCGTTCTCCCGGACCGCGAGGGCGCGGCGGACCATGGCGGCGAGCCGCTCCCGGGCGGGCAGCCAGGCGTCGTCCGGGGGCGGGGCCAGCGCTCCGGAGACCTCTGCGGCCAGATCGACCCGGCCCGCCAGCAGCGCGTTGTAGCCGAGCAGGTACCGGTCGGGCCAGTCCTCCAGCGGCGCCCCGCCCTCCTCCAGGGCCCGGTGCAGCTCGTCGGCCGCCTCGGCGTGCCGCTCCTCGTCCTCCAGGGCGGAGACCAGCTCGCGGAGGACCGCCGGGCTGCCGGGCACCTCCTCCCGCAGCTCCCGCAGGACCGGCACCGCGGCGAAGGCCGCGCCGCGCTCGACGCAGGCGTAGCCGAAGTCGTAGCGGGCCTGCAGGTCCGCCGGGTCGGCCGCCACCCGGCCGGCGCTCTCCGCGAGGTCCTCGAAGCCGGTCCTCTCCGCCAGCCGGGCGAGGACCCCGGCGAGTTCGGCGGTGCCGAACACGTCCAGGTCCTGCCGGAGGCGGCGCAGCACCGCCCCGGGGTCGCCCTCGTCCAGCAGCAGCATGACCTCTTCGTGCGCGTTTCGCGGTTCGCTCATGTCCGCGTCCTCCTCGCTGTCGGTTCGCCGAGCCGCCGCCGTCGGGCGGCTCCCCGGCGGCGCCGGCGGCGCGCCCAGGAGGTCTCGGACGCACCGGGGCCGCACTCCGCTCCCCCGTGGCCCGATCCGGCCAGGGGGGACGCCCGCCCGGCCGGAGGGACGTGGGGACGGACCGGCGGCGCGGGCGCCGGCGGCCGGGAGCGGCCCCTCGGAGCCGGACCGGGAGAGCGGCCTTCTGCCGAGCCCGGACCCCCGGTGGGAGGCGAGCCCGGAGCCGAGCGGGGACGCCCCCGTCGGCGCGGGAGCCGCCCGCAGAGCCCTCGAGACCGCGGCGGCCCCGGCCGCCGGCGGCCGGGAGCACGCCCTTCCGAAGGCGGGCCGGCGCCTCTCGACCGGGCCCCGTGGCCGCCGGAGAAGGAGCCCTCTCCCCTGGCCGCGGCGCAGGCGTCAGTCCGCGGGGCCCTTGAGTTCACGGAAACCGGGGGTACCGGCGACCAGGAGCAGGCCGTCCCAGAGCCGGCCGGCCTGCTCGCCGGAGGGGGCCTCGGCGACCACCGGGCCGAAGAACGCGGTGCGGCGGCCGTCCGGGGCGGTCGCGGCGATGATCGGGGTGCCCACGTCGCCGGGGACCAGCGCGACGCCGGCCTCGTGCGAGGCGCGCAGCTCGGCGTCGTAGGCGTCGCTCCGGCCCGCCTCGGCGAGTTCCGCGGGCAGGCCCGCCGCGGTGAGGGCCTCCTCGAAGGCGCCGATCCAGTCCTGCTCGCCGCGCTCCTGGCCGTCCCAGAGGGCGTCGTGGAAGCGGCCGAGCGCGTCGGACCCGTACCGCGACCGGACCGCCGCGCAGATCCGCGCCGGGATCAGCAGGTAGCCCTCGGGGTCGCCTTCCGGGTCGTCGTCGCGGTGCTCGTTGAGGATGGTCAGGCTCATCACGTGGCGGCGGACGGCGACGGGCCGCACCCGGGCGGCCTCCGCCAGCCAGCGGGCGGTGACCCTGCTGAGCGGGCAGGAGGGGTCGAACCAGATGTCCGCGGTCCATGTCTCGGCCATCGGTCCAGATTAGCCGGTGCGCCTGCGGCGCCGGGGCGGCCGGAGCCGGTCAGCCGAAGTACTGGCCGGCGTTGACGTCGATGACGGCGCCGGTGGTGGCGGCCGAGGCGTCGCCGGCCAGGAAGAGCACCGCTCGGGCGACGTCCTCCTCGGTGGCGATCCTGCGCAGCGCCATGCGCCGCACGTCCCGGTCGCGGATCTCCTGGTAGGTGGTGCCCTCGTCGGCGGCACGGGCGGCCATCCAGTCGCGGAGCACCGGGCTCTCGATCCAGCCGGGGGCGACGCAGTTGACCCGCACCCCGTGCGGCCCCAGCTCGTCGGCGAGGGACTGGGAGAGCAGGTGCACCCCCGCCTTGCCGGCCGCGTAGTCGCTCCGCCCGGCGTAGGCGGACCTGCTGGACATGGAGGTGAGGTTGACGATCGCGCCCGCCCCCTTCCGGACCATCTGCGGGGCGATCCGCCGGCAGCAGAGCAGGGTCCCGTAGACGGCGGTGTCCACCCGGTGCCGCCAGCCCTGCAGGTCCTCGGGGCCCATGTCCAGCACGTTCTGCCGGTGGCTGCCCGGGAACGCCGCGTTGACCAGCACGTCCGCGCCGCCGAACCGGTCGTCGACCTCCGCGGCCAGCCCGCGGACGGCGCGGTCGTCGGTGACGTCCGCGGGGAGCGGCAGCGCCTCCCCGCCGCGCGCGGCGACCTCGCCGGCGATCGCATCGAGGGTCTCCGCGGACCGCGCGGAGACCACGACCCGGGCGCCCTCCTCGGCGAGCAGCAGGGCGAGCGTCCGCCCCAGTCCGGGGCCGGCCCCGGTGACGACCGCGGTCCTGCCTGCGAGTGCTCCGTCCGCCATGGCTCCTCCGGTGCTCGGTCCCACCCGAGACAGTACCAAGCGCTCGCTAGGGAAGGGAGGGTCCCGGGCGGCCCGTCCGGCGGGACCGCCCCGATCGGAGGCGGCCGCGCCCCGGTCCCGGCGCGCCGGCCGTGCCGCCCGGCTCCGCGGACCGGCGGGAGGAGAGCGCCCCGAGGCCGGCGCCCGGTAGGAGGCCCGGCCGGATGTGCGCCTCGGGAGCCGGGCACACGCGCCGGTACGCCGCCGGGGCGGGGCCTCGGCGCGGTCAGCGCTCCCGCAGGGCGCCGTCCGCGACCTCCACGCTCGCCTGGGGGCCTCCCTCACCGCAGCCGGGGCCGTTGGCCTCGAGCATCTCGGGGGTGGCGGTGACCGCCTCGCCGAGCAGCTCCTCACCTCCGTCGCCGAGGAGCCTGACGCGGACCTCGACCGGGGCCTCCGGGAGGCCGTCGACGGCCGCGAAGGCGTGCTTCCCTCCGGTGGGCACGGACTCCGCGCTGCACACCCCGCCCTCGCACCCCTGGTCGACGCTCTCCCCGGAGTCGCTCAGCTCGATGTCGGGCTCCCGGCACTCCCCGTCCCAGCAGACCTCCATCTCGGCGGCGCGAACCCCGGCGGCGTCCTCGGGGGCGATGTCCAGGGAGACCCCGACCGGGACGCCCATCGCGGTGCACGTCCTCCCTCCGCCGACCGCCGCGCAGCCCGCGACCGCTCCGGCCAGGGCCAGCGCCCCGATCCGGAGGGCCCATACCGCCGTCGTGCCCCGCATCGGCACCGCCGCCTCTCTCCGTCCGGTGTTCCCGCTCCCCCGGCGCCGACTCCGACGGCCGGGCCCGGCCGCCCGTTCCCCGGGAATCACACCGACCCTCCGGGCATTGGTGATGGGTACAGCTCCCCATCCCCGGACCCGAACGGAGCCGCACGTGCGCATCGGAGAGCTCGCCTCGATCACCGGCGCCAGCCCCCGGTCCCTGCGCTACTACGAGCAGCACGGGCTGCTCACGCCTTCCCGGGACGCCAACGGCTACCGGGACTACGGCGAGGTGGACGCCGTCCGCGCGCGCAACGTCAGGGACCTGCTGGACTCCGGGCTGACCATCGACGACATCCGCCGCTACACCGAGAACGGCTGCCTGGACCGGCCGCTGCGCGAGTCGCCTCGGTGCACCCCCGAGCTGGAGACCGCGAAGCGGCGGCTGGCCGGGCTGGACGAGCGGATCTCCCACCTGCAGGGGCTCCGCGAACGGCTCGCCGCGCACAGCGCGGAGCTGGAGCGGGCCCTGTACCCGGCGGACGCTCTGCACCCGGCGGACTGAGCGCCCACCCCACCCTGCCCGGGTCCGCGACGCGGGGCGGGGCGGGCACCGGTTCAGCGCACCAGGTCCTCGGGGAGCAGGTCCATCAGCAGCCCGTCGTGCCAGGTGCCGTCGGTGCCGCGCTCATAGCGGCGCATCACCCCGACCGGTTGGAAGCCGACCTTGGCGTAGCAGCGGATCGCCGGGGCGTTGGCCGCGGCGGGATCGATCACCAGGCGGTGGTGGCCGTGGTCGTCGATGAGGTGCGCGGCCAGCGTGCGCACCGCGTCGGCGCCGATGCCCCTGCCGTGCACCTCGGGGTCGAGGAAGATGTCGATCCCCGCGTGCCGGTAGTCCGGCTCCTCCTCGGCGTACCACTGGATCTCGCCGACGATCCGGCCCTGGTACAGGATGGTGAAGTTCCCCAGGCCGGGGTCCTTGTGGTCCGCGGCGACCTCGGCGGCGAGGTCGTCGCCGCCCCGCCAGTGCTCGCGGACCTGCGGGGTGGCGCGGATCGCGGCGAGCGCGGGAACGTCGCCCTCCTCGGCGGGGCGCAGCGTGACGATATTTCCGGTGAGCACGGTCATGGGGCCGAACGTACAGCGCGGAACCGCGCCGGGCCATGGGCTCCCCGCGGCCGGGCGCGCGAAAGGGCACGAAGGGACGGGGCCGGACCGCACGGAGGGAAGGACCCCGCCGCGCCCTTCTCCCGGCGCACGCCTCCGTGCCATGTTGCCGGCACCCCACAGGGCCGAGGCCCGGACCGGTGGCGACGGCGCGGGCAGGAGCGGGGCACAGGCCTCGCCCCTACCCGCACCGTCGCCGCCTGCTTGAACCCCGGCCCCGTGAGGCGCCGCACCCGGGCGACGCCTGCGCTCCGTCCCTACTTGCACCGTTGCCGCCTGCTGCCGCTGTTCAACATGGCCAGCCGGTCGGTCTGGTCCAGCACCTCCGACATCGTCGGCCGCAGGCCCGTCCACCTGCTCCACCCGGGCGCGGGCACCGCCGCTCGTCGTGTCCTGGGCGATGGTCGGCGTGCTGCTCGGCCACGGCGTGCCGCGCATCCTGATCACCGCCGCCCGGCTGTTCACCGGGTGAGCGGCCGGGGCGCGGGCCCTCCGGGGTCCGGGAGGGCCCGCGCCTCACTCTCCGGGGACGGGCTCGATCGGCACGTCCTCGAAGGTGCCGAACGGCCCGGCGTCGAAGGTGACCTTCTCGACGTCCAGCGGCGGCGCGGGGAAGTAGAGGAAGCTCCGGTTGGTGCTGCCGGGCTTCTGCTCGTAGGGGAAGCCCGGGGGCTCGATGTAGTCGCGGATCTCGTCCGGGTCGTCGTCGCCGATCCGCACCGCCCGGTAGACGGTCTCGGTCTCCGGGTCGACCACGCCGAACGAGCCGAACCGGGCCCCGGTGAGGCCGTTGCCGCTGAAGTAGGGGCCGGAGATGGTGGCGATCCGGATGTCCTTGTCGCTGGTGTTGGTGAGGCGGAACCGTGCGACGAGGTAGGCGCCGTCCCGGTAGAGCGGGAGCAGCTCCAGGTCGTAGGAGTACCCCTTGTCGTCGGCGTACTCCCCGGTGGCGACGGGTTCGGGGTCCTTCTCCCGGAACGGGGCCGGCGGGGCGGTGTCGCCGGTGCGGCCGGCGGAGGCGGTCTTCTCCTCCGAGGCCTCCGCCTGGGTCTCGGCCACCTTGATGTTGTAGGAGATCTCGACGCGCCGGTTCTGGGCGCGCGCCTCCTCGTCGTCGGCCCCGCCCTCCTCGGCGACCGGCTCGGTGGCGCCCTTGCCCTCGGTCTCGTAGGCGTACTCGGAGCCGAGCTCGGCCTCCAGGTAGTCGCGGACCGTCTCGGCGCGCTCCTCGGAGAGCGTCTGGTTGTAGTCCTCGTCGCCCTTGCCGTCGGTGTGGCCGGTGATGGTGATCGGCGGCTTGTCCGGGTCGGCCTGCTCCTTGGTCTCCGCGACCACCTCGTCGAGCACCGAGGAGGCCTCGTCGGTCAGCTCCGCCTCGTCGAACTCGAACAGCACGTCGGCGTCGAGGTCGACCTGGCGGTGGGTGGCCGAGGTGTCCCGCTTGATCTCGGTGCCCTCGGTGATGCTGTACAGGTCCCAGCCGTAGCCGTCGGAGACCTCGCCGTCGTTGACCGGGGCCACCACCTCGTCGCCCGAGTTCAGCGAGTAGTACTTGGGCGGCTCCTCGTCGGGGACCTTCCGCTCCCCTTCGGCCTCTTCGACCGGGATCCCGGTGAACTCCGCCTGGGTGCCGGGGAAGACCACGGTGATCCGTTCGGTGCCGTCGGGCAGCCGGGGGAAGTGCGCCTCCATCTTGTAGTCCACCCCGCCGACGACGTAGGTCGGCAGCTCGGAGCCGACCAGGTCTCCGTCGTCGTGCGCCGGGTAGTACAGCTTCCGCCCCACCGGGTCGATCAGCCGGATGCCGCTGGGACCGCTGTCCAGGATGCCGCCGGAGTAGGCGTCGGGCGAGAGCTCCTCGTCCTCGCCCGAGGGCGCGGTGGTGAACCGGAGCACGGTGCGGTCCTCGTACCGCTCCACCTTGTCGATGCGGAAGGAGGACTCGAACATCTGGTGCATGCCGGAGACGCCCTCGCGCTCGAACGGGCCGTCCGAGTAGGTGGGCTTCTGCTCTTCCTCATCCTTTCCGCCGCCGTCGCCGCCGTCCGAGCCCGGTGAGCAGCCGCCTGCGAGCAGGACGGCGCCGGCGAACAGGGCACCGAGGCGCAGCGGGGTTCCGTGGACCGAAAACCGAATCATCGGGGGCTTCTCCAGAGTCGGGGGCAAGGGGGACGGGGCGGGCCCACCGTTCTCCGACGCCCTATGGCGCACCGTGGTTCCCGAATCGCGCTGTGTGTCCGGTTCCGGTCAGCGGCCGCGCTCCCGCGGAGCGGCCCCCGAGGCGCCGGATACCGTCCTCGGCATGGAATCTGTTCTGCGGAATCCGCTCGCGGAGCGGCTGGAGGGCGCGCGGACGGTACTGGTGGCCGGGGCCGGCGGCGGGTTCGACGTGTACGCCGGGCTGCCGATCGCCCTGGGGCTGGCCCGCGCGGGCAAGCGGGTACACCTGGCCAACCTGAGCTTCAGCGCCCTGGACGGGGCGCCGCACCCGCTCGGCCCGGACATCGCCGAGGTCGGGCCGGACACCCCGGGGCACCCCGGGTACTTCCCGGAGCGGACACTGGCCCGGTGGCTGGAGGGGCAGGGCCTGCCGCCGGTGGTACACGCCCTGCACCGGACCGGCGGGCGGCCGCTGCGCGACGCCTACCGGACCCTGGTGGAGCGGCTCGGCGCCGACGCGGTGGTGCTCGCGGACGGCGGCACCGACCTGCTGATGCGCGGCGACGAGGCGGGGCTGGGCACCCCCGAGGAGGACATGGCGAGCCTGGCCGCGGTGCGCGGCTGCGGGGCCGGCACCAGGCTGGCGGTCTGCCTCGGCTTCGGCATCGACGCCTACCACGGGGTCTCGCACGCGCTGTTCCTGGAGAACATCGCGGCACTGCAGCGGGGCGGCGGCTACCTGGGCGCGTTCTCGGTCTCTCCGTCCTCTCCGGAGGGGGCCGCCTACCTGGACGCGGTGGAGCACGCGCAGGCCGCCACACCGGAGCGGCCGAGCATCGTCAACGGCTGCATCGCGGCGGCGGTCCGCGGCGACTTCGGCGACGTGAGGTTCACCGAGCGGACCTCCGGCGGGGAGCTGTTCGTCAATCCGCTGATGAGCATCTACTTCGCCTTCGAGGCGGACGCGGTGGCCCGCCGCTGCCTCTATCTGGACCGGGTCGCCGCGACCGAGTCGTTCCGCGAGGTGCAGGCGGCGGTCCAGGCCCACCTGTTCTCGCTGGAGGCGCACCGGCCGGCGCGTCCGCTGCCGCACTGACCCGGCGCCGGCGCGGCCGACTCCGTCGCCCCTGCCGACTCCCGGCGCCGCCCCTGGCGGGAGCAGGGCCGCCCCGGGGCCGGCCGCGGCGAGAGGCGGAACCCCCCCTCCGGCCGCAGACCCGGCGGGCCGGGCAGGCGGATCGCGGGGACCGGGGCCGCCGCGCCCGCGCCGCCCCGGGCGCCACGGGGGCCGAGCCGGAGAGGCGGCAGGAGGGGGTACCGAGGTCGGCGGCGCATCCGCCGGGCGGGGCACGCGGCTCCCGCCGGGAAGGCGCGGTGCGCCCCGCCCGGTGGGGTGGGCGGGGCGCATCCGGGTCAGACCGCTCGGCCCCGTTTTCCGGCGGTTCGGGCGATGACCGTGTCGACCAGCACGAACGCCAGCAGGGAGGCGCCGAACAGCGGGAGGAACAGGCCGACCGCGACGGCGGCCGCGGCGACCAGGATCCGGGCCCGCCAGGTGAGCCGGCTCCAGGCGCCGCGCGGGATCGGGCGGCCGAACCCGGCGCGGCCTCGGGTCGGGCGCCGCTGCCACCACATCCGGTAGCCCAGCACGACCAGGGCCAGGGCCGCGACCGCGACCGCCGCCAGCAGCAGCTGGTTGGGCAGCCCGAACAGCAGGCCCATGTGCGCGGCGATGCCCCAGTTGGTGAGCTTGGCCATCAGCGGGAAGTCGTCGAAGCGCAGCTCCTCGACGACCCGGCCGTCGGCCGCGTCCACCGCGACCTGGTCCTGCTGGACCGGCCAGGCGCGCTGCGTCTCGGCGACCGTGTAGGGGGCGCCTTCCCCGTCCGGGACGCCGATCTCCACCGGGCCGTCCAGCCCGGCGGCGCGGGCCTCGACCAGCGCCTCGTCCGGGCCGATCCCGCCGTGGCCCGCGTGCTCCCCGTGCCCGGCGTGGTCCCCCTCGCCCTCCTGGCCGCCGTGGCCACCGTGGCCGGACCGGTCCGCGCCGTCCTCGGCGGCCGCGCCGTGGCCGGCGTGGCCGCCGCCGTCCGCGGCGGAGAGCGCGGGGGTCTCCCAGCCGAACGCGGAGCGCATCGCGCCGATGTTCTCCCCCGCATAGGCCGACCAGGACAGCCCGGTCGCGGAGAGGAACAGCATCCCGACCAGGGCCCAGATGCCGACCGCGCCGTGCCGGCCGAGCGTGCGCCTGCGGCCGCCCGCCTCGCGCCCGGGCAGCAGGAGGCGGCGGATCCGGCCGGGCCCGCCGGGGCGGCCGGGGCGGGTGGACCAGAGCAGCGCGCCGCCCGCGGCGACCGCCCACAGCCAGCTCGCCGCGAGTTCGGTGTAGATCCGGCCCGGCTCGCCCAGGTGCAGGTGGCGGTGGAGCTCGGCGAGCCAGGTGCGCACCGGCAGGGAGCCGCTGCTGCCGTAGACCTCCAGCTCGCCGAGGACGTCCGCGGTGTAGGGGTCGACGAAGACGCCCATCCGCTTGCCGTCGTCCTCGGGCTTGGTGAACAGCACCCGGGTGCTGTCGTCGGGGGCGTGCCCGGGGCGGACGGCGTCCAGCGTCCCCTCCGGGTAGGCGGCGGTGGCCGCCTCCACCTGGTCGCGCAGCGGGATCCGGTCGGTGCCGACGGCGACGTGCAGCCGGTCGGCGTAGAGGACCTGCTCCAGCTGCGGGGTGAAGGTGTACAGCAGGCCGGTCACCGCGGCCACCACCAGGAACGGGGCGACCAGTACGCCGGCGTAGAAGTGCAGCCGCAGCAGCAGCGCGCGCAGTGCGGCTCGGGAGCCGCCGGGCGGCGCGGCCCGGTCGGCCTCCGCCCCGGGTTCCGCTGCGGAGCGGCCGGGGGCGGGGTCGGAGGCGGGGTCCGGACGGCCCTGGGAGGGTTCCGGTTCCGCCGGGTGCTCGGGGGCGTCCGGTCCGCCCGGCGGCGGCTGCCGCCGGGACGTGTCGCCGGATTCGATGGACAAGGCTCTGCTCCTCGGGTTCGCGAAAGGGAACCGGGGCGGGGCGGCGGCCGGTGCGGGCGCGGGCGGGGTGGCCCGGGCGGCCGCACCGGAAGGGCGCGGCGGCGCGCACGGCGGCGCTCTGCTCCGAATCCCCCGGTTCGGGTCGGCGGCGCGGCCGACCGCACCGCTGATCGCACCCGCTCCTCGGGGAGCCGTGGCGCAGGGCACCGCGGCGTCGGGCGGACGCCCGGCGGGGAGGGCGGATCAGAGGCGGGTCGGCGAGGGGAGCGGTGGCGGGCCTCTCCGGACCACCACGTGCCGCAGCGCCCCCAGCGCGGGCGCGGGCAGGCCGGCGGGCTCCGCGGGCACCGTGACCGGGGCCGCGGGCGGCTGCGGGGCCACCGGGGCCGGCGGCAGCATCCGGGCGAGCAGTGCGCGGACCTGGCGGGCGAGCGCGAACGCCGCGGCCTCACCGCGCCGGATCCACCACCCTCCGACGGCGACGGCCGCGGCGTGCGCGGCGATCATGCTCCAGCCGCCCTGGGCGCTCGTCTCCGCCGCGGCGGACAGGTGCGCCGGCGCCCCGTGCCCGCCTCCCCCGGTGAGGGACTGCGCGGTGGAGAAGACCAGGTGCAGGGCGAGCTGGATCCAGGCGAGCCAGGCGGTGACGGTGCCCAGCCCGCGCTCGCGGGCCGTTCCGGCGTACCCCAGGGCGAACACCGGGACCGCCGCGGCGGCCAGGCCGGCGGCGGGGACGTGGTGCCCGCCGCTCAGCGCGTGCCCGACGGCGGACACCCCCACGCATACCGAGGTGAACGCGGCGGCGCGCGCTGCTCGGAGCGGGGACGTGTCGGTCACGGAGGACATCTTGGCCCACTTCTCGGGCGGTGTGTACCCGGGGTGGCCTCCCGATCCGGAGAGCCCGCGGGGACGGGGAAGCGGGGCCGGCGGCCCGGTACGGTCCGGTGCAGCCGCCCCGGTCTGCGGACGCGCCCGCGCGGTCCGGCCCGTTTCCGGGCGGCCGGGGAAGGAACCGGAGGCGTGGATTTCCCGTCGGTAGGGGGCCGGGTCCTCCGGGCCGCCCCCCGCCCGGAGGCCCCGGCCCCTTCTTCCCCGACTCGGAGCAGGCGACCATGCAGAACCAGACCTTCCTCTTCTTCGCCCTGGCGGCCGCCGGGATCTTCCTCTACCACCTGTTCGCTTGGGTCCGCGATGCGCTGCGGCGGCGCAGACGGGAGCGGGGCGGGGCCGAGGCGGAGGCCGTGGTCGACCAGGTCGGCCCGGTGGAGCCGCCGGAGGCGACCGAGCACCCGTTCGTGCTGCGCTACCGGCTGCCGTCCGGCGCCGAGCACGTGCAGCGCTTCGAGCGCGGCCTCGACGGGGCGGTGCCCGAGCCCGGCCAGCGGCTGCGGGTCCGGTTCGACCCGGCGGACCCCGCCAACGCGGAGGTCACCGGCGGCCCCTGCACCGGCCCGCTGCCCGGGGCGCCCGAGCCGAAGCGGCCGGGGGCGGTCGCCCGGGCGCTGCCTCGACTCGGCATGCTGCTGGTCGCGGCGCTCTTCACGGCGCTGTTCCTGGTCTCCGCCCAGGAGGGCGAGCTCTCCCTGCCGATGTTCGGGCTGCTCTTCGCCGCGGTCGGGCTGTTCACCGCCGCCGGCGGGACCGTGGCGCTGTACCGGAACGCGAGGCTGCGCCGCTCCCCGATGCACACCACCGGCGAGGTCACCCACATGTGGGAGGAGTGGCGCACCCGGGGCAGCGGGAACGACCGGCGCCGCTACCGGGTCCACCCGTACACGGTGCGCTACACCGTGGCCGACGGGCGCGTGGTGCACCGCCGGTCGCCGGAGGCCTCCTCTTCGCCCCGGTACCGGGTCGGGGACCTGGTGGAGGTGTACTACGACGCCTCCGAGCCGACCCGCTTCTCGCCGGGCTCGCCGGGCGGCGGCGCGTCGGTCGCCGGGTACATCGGGATCGGCATCGGCCTGCTCTTCGCCCTCGGCGGCGGGGCCGCGTTCTTCACCCTGCTCTGACCCGCGGGGGGAGGGGAATTCCCTCCCCTCCTTTCCCACCGGCCCCTCTTTTTTACAATTCCCGATAAATGGGGCGTTCCACTCCGCCCGGTGCGGCGGGGATTGACCGCGCGGCGGGCGCTACCTAGAGTTCATCGGCACGCGCCCCCGTTCACCGGTGAGCGGAGAAAGGGCCGCGCAACCGAGGAGGGCCATGTCCCGAACCGTTCGCGCAGCACTCGTCCAGACCGAGTGGACCGGCGACACCGCCTCCATGGTCGCGGCCCACGAGCGGTACGCCCGCGACGCCGCGGCGCAGGGCGCCGAGGTGATCGGCTTCCAGGAGGTCTTCAACGCCCCCTACTTCTGCCAGGTGCAGGACGAGGAGCACTACCGCTGGGCCGAGCCGGTTCCCGACGGCCCCACCGTCTCCCGGTTCCGGGAACTGGCCGCCGAACTCGGCATGGTCATGGTCCTCCCGGTCTTCGAGGTGGACGGATCGGGTTTCTACTACAACACCGCGGCCGTGGTCGACGCGGACGGAACATATCTCGGGAAATACCGGAAGCACCATGTTCCGCAGCTGAAAGGGTTCTGGGAGAAGTTCTACTTCCGGCCCGGAAACCTGGGCTGGCCGGTGTTCGACACCGCGGCCGGCCGGATCGGCGTCTACATCTGCTACGACCGGCATTTCCCGGAGGGGTGGCGCGCCCTCGGCCTGGCCGGGGCGCAGCTGGTGTACAACCCGTCGGCCACCAGCCGCGGCCTCTCCTCCCACCTGTGGAGGCTGGAGCAGCCCGCGGCGGCCGTCGCCAACGAGTACTTCGTCGCCGCGATCAACCGGATCGGCCGCGAGGAGTACGGCGACAACGACTTCTACGGCACCAGCTACTTCGCCGACCCGCGCGGGGCCTTCGTCGGCGCGCCCGCCTCCGACGCCAAGGCCGAGCTGCTCGTCCGCGACCTGGACTTCGGCCTGATCGACGAGGTCCGGCACCAGTGGGCCTTCTACCGCGACCGCCGCCCCGAGGCCTACCGGCCGCTGACCGAGGCGTGAGGACCGCCCCGCGCCGCGGGCGCCGGGGGACGCGGCGGTGCGGGGCCGCGCCGCTGGAGAGAGAAGGAGCCGCCTGTGAACCGCACCCTCGTCACCGGGGGACTCGTGCTCGGCGAGTCCGGGGAGAGCAGCGCCGAGGTGCTCGTCGAGGGCGAGAGGATCGCCGCCGTCGCCGCGCGGGGCAGCGAGGCCGCCGAGGCCTGGGCCCGGAGCGGGGCCGAGGTGATCGACGCCTCCGGGCACTACGTGCTGCCCGGCGGGGTGGACGCGCACACCCACATGGAGATGCCGTTCGGCGGCACCTACGCCTCCGACACCTTCGAGACCGGCACCCGCGCCGCCGCCTGGGGCGGCACCACCACCATCGTGGACTTCGCGATCCAGCCGGTCGGCGGGGCGGTCCGGGAGGGCCTGGACGCCTGGCACGCCAAGGCCGACGGGGTGTGCGCCGTCGACTACGGGTTTCACGCGATCCTCTCCGACGTGACCGAGGACTCGCTGAAGGAGCTGGACGCCCTGGTCGCCGAGGGCGTCACCTCGTTCAAGCTGTTCATGGCCTACCCCGGGGTGTTCTACAGCGACGACGGGAAGATCCTGCGCACCATGCAGCGCGCCGCGGGCAACGGCGGGCTGGTGATGATGCACGCCGAGAACGGCATCGCCATCGATGTGCTGGTGGAGCAGGCGCTGGCCGAGGGGCGGACCGATCCCCGGGTGCACGGCGAGGTCCGCCGGGCGCTGCTGGAGTCGGAGGCGGTGCACCGCGCGATACAGCTGTCCCGGGTGGCCGGAAGCCCGCTGTACGTGGTGCACGTGTCCGCCGAGGAGGCGGTGGAGGAGCTGGTCCGCGCCCGCGACGCGGGGCTGCCGGTGTTCGGCGAGACCTGCCCGCAGTACCTCTTCCTCACCGCGGACAAGCTGGCCGAGCCGGACTTCGAGGGCGCCAAGTACGTCTGCTCCACGCCGCTGCGGCCCGAGCACCACCAGCGCGCGCTCTGGCGCGGGCTGCGCACCGGCGACCTCTCGGTGGTCTCCACCGACCACTGCCCGTTCTGCTTCTCCGGGCAGAAGGAGCTGGGCCGGGGCGACTTCTCCCGGATCCCCAACGGGATGCCGGGCGTGGAGAACCGGATGGACCTGCTGCACCAGGCCGTGGTGGACGGTCGGATCACGCTGCGCAAGTGGGTGGAGACCGCCTGCGCGGCCCCGGCGCGGATGTTCGGGCTGTACCCGCGCAAGGGGGTGCTCGCCCCCGGCTCCGACGCCGACCTGGTGGTCTACGACCCCGGTGCGGAGCAGGTGATCTCCGCCGAGACGCACCACATGAACGTCGACTACTCCGCCTATGAGGGCACCCGGGTGCGCGGCCGGGTGCGCACCGTGCTCTCCCGCGGCCGGGTGGTGGTGGACGGCGGGTCCTACCTCGGCGCGGCCGGGCACGGCCGGTACGTCCCCCGCTCCACCTGCGGGTATCTGGACTGATCCGGGCTTCGGGGACCGACGACGAGAGGGGCGACGAGTGGACTTCGGACTGGTGCTGCAGACGGACCCGCCCGCGGGGGCGCTGGTGGAGCGGATGCGCCGCGCCGAGGAGGGCGGGTTCGGCTACGGCTGGACCTTCGACTCCTGCGTGCTGTGGCAGGAGCCGTTCGTCATCTACAGCCGCGTCCTGGCCGCCACCGAGCGGCTGCGCGTGGGCACCATGGTGACCAACCCGAGCACCAGGGCCTGGGAGGTCACCGCCTCGTCCTTCGCCACGCTCAACGACATGTACGGGGCGCGGACGGTGTGCGGGATCGGCCGCGGCGACTCGGCGATGCGCGTCGCGGGGCGCCCGCCGGCCACCCTGGCCCAGCTGGAGGCGGCGATGCACGCGATCCGCGAGCTCGCCGAGGGCCGCGAGGCCGAGGTGGACGGCGCCGCGATGCGCCTGCCGTGGGTGCGCGGCGGCCGGCTGCCGGTGTGGACCGCCGCCTACGGCCCGCGCGCGCTGGCCCTGGCCGGGCGCGCCGCCGACGGGCTCATCCTGCAGGTCGCCGACCCCTACCTGGTGGGCTGGATGGTGCACGAGGCGCGGGCGGCGGCCGCCGCGGCCGGGCGCGACCCGGCCGAGCTCACCGTGTGCGCGGCGGCGCCCGCCTACCTCACCGACGGGAGCGCGGAGCAGGCCGCGCACGCCCGGGAGCAGTGCCGGTGGTTCGGCGGCATGGTCGGCAACCACGTCGCCGACCTGGTGGCCCGGTACGGGGAGGGGTCCGGCGCGGTCCCCGAGGAGCTGACCGCCTACATCAAGGACCGGAAGGGCTACGACTACGGCCACCACGGCCGGGCCGGCAACCCCGACACCGCGTTCGTCCCGGACTCGGTGGTGGACCGGTTCTGCCTGATCGGGCCGCCCGACGCGCAGCTGGCCAAGCTGGCAGAGCTGCGCGCGGCCGGGGTGGACCAGTTCGCGGTGTACGCGATGCACGACGCGGTGGACGGGCTGATCGACGGGTACGCCCGGGAGGTCGTGCCGGCCGCTCCGTGACCGGACCGCCCCTGTTCCGGGGTCTCCGGGGGCGCGGCCGGTGCGCGCTCCGGCCGCGTCCCCCGCCGCCCGGGTCCGCCCCGGCGCCCGGCCGCCGGGGCGGGGCCGGCCTTCTCCCCGGAGGCGCGGCGGCCGTCCCGCCCGCGCGGGATGCGGCCGGAGCGGCGGCGCCCCCGCTGTTGCGGCGGTGCCGAGGCGCACCGTAGCCTTCCGCCGCACGGCACCGCGGCCGGACCGGCGCGGTGCGGCCCCGCGCGGGCCGGTTTCCGCCGGTTTCCGCCGGTTCCGCCCCGATACCTGGAGCGTGTCAGCACATGCCGGAGACGACCGAGTTCGCCCCGACCTTCTCCCTCGTCGACGCGGACGGCGACGGCCTGATCAGCGCCGAGGAGCTCACCCGGCTGATGGAGGCCCTCGGCTCCCCGTGCACCCCGGAGCGCGCCCAGGAGGTCGTCCGCGCGATGGACGGGGACGGCGACGGCCGCATCTCCCTGGAGGAGTTCTCCCGGTTCATGTCCGGCGACCGGGCCTGAGGACAGCGGCCGGAGGAAGGCGGCGGGCGCCGACACCGCCTGCCGCTCCCCCCTTGCTCCATGGTCTCGGCGCTGCGGCCCCGCCAGAGCGCTCTGGCGGGGCCGCAGCGCCGAGACCGTCGGAAGCCGGACCGCGCCGGCGCCCGGATGCACAGGGGTCAGAGTTCGAAGACGCCGAAGCCGAAGCCCCGCACCCGGACGCCCTCGGCGGTGCACTCGGCCCCCTCGGTGAGCAGCGGGCGGGCCCCGCCGTACCCGGCGACGGCGGCCTCGGCGGCGTCCCGGCGCGGGTTGACCGCGACCAGGTAGCGGCCGTCCCGCTCGTACACCAGCGGGTAGCCGTCCGCGACGACCTCCACCGCGCCGCCGGTGCCCAGCCCGGTGCGGGCCTTGCGGAGCGCGATCAGCCGGCGCACCAGGTGCAGCAGCGACCCTTCGTCGGCCCGCTGCGACGCGGCGTCCGGGCGGCCCGGGTCGGGGTCCAGCGGCAGGTAGAAGCGGTCCTCGGGGGCGGTGGAGAAGCCCGCCCCCGGGGTGGCGTCCCACTGCATCGGGGTGCGCGAGCCGGCCCGGTTCACCCCGGGGACGAGCTGGCTGCCCTCGGTGTCCGGCAGGTCCGGGACGAAGCGCATGCCGATCTCGTCGCCGTAGTGGATCGCGGGCAGCGCGGGCCAGGTGAGCAGGAACGCGAAGGCCGACCGGGCCTGCTCCGGGGTGCGCGGACCGCACACCAGCCGGGAGAAGTCGTGGTTGGAGGTGGGCAGGGAGATCCGCCCGCGCCCCTCGACCGCGGCGGATGCGCCGCGCCACGCCTCCAGGAAGGTGCGCGGGCTCCCGCCGCCCTCGGCGTCGAAGTAGCAGCGGCTGCCGCGGAAGTCCCAGGGCCGGCGGTCGGTGCCGGCCCGGGTGTCCCACAGCGACCGCAGCGCGGCGCCCCGCCAGGGCCCGCCGAAGTGCAGCAGGAAGTCGGCGTGGAACCCGGCGCCGACCGCCGTCGCCGGGTCGCCCCACTCCGAGACCAGCACCGCCTCGGGGTGGTCGGCCCGCAGCCCGGCCCGCAGCTCGTTCCAGAGCCGGCCCGTCTCCACCCACCCCGGGTCGTCCTTGACCAGCGAGTAGGCCATGTCCACCCGGAACCCGGAGACGCCCCGGCTCAGCCAGTGGTCCATGATCTCGGCGAGCGCCCTGCGGTTGGCCCGCGGCCCCTCGGCGTCCACCGGCAGCCGCCAGGGCTCGCCCTCCCTGGGGTGGGCGTAGCCGAAGTTCAGCGCGGGCTGGCTGGGGAAGAAGTTCGGCTTGTAGTAGCCCTCCCGGCTGCCCGGCGAGGGCCGGAACCCGGGCGCGGGCCGGTCCGCCCAGATGTAGCGGTCGTCGGAGGGGTCCGACGCGGAGTGCACGAACCACGGGTGCCGGTCCGAGGTGTGCCCGGCGACCAGGTCGAACAGGATGCGGATGCCCCTGCGCCGGGCCTCGTCCACCAGGAGCGCCAGGTCGTCGTCGGTGCCGTAGCGCGGCGCGACGGAGAAGTAGTCGGCGACGTCGTACCCGGCGTCGGTGAACGGGGAGGCGAAGCAGGGGTTGATCCACACCGCGTCCACCCCGAGCCACTCCAGGTGGTCCAGGTGCGCGGTGATCCCGGCGAAGTCGCCGATCCCGTCCCCGTCGGAGTCGGCGAAGCTCTGCGGGTACACCTGGTACAGCACGGCGTCGTCGAACCACTCGGGCACGGTGCTCCGCTCGGCGCTCGGGGTCATCGCGGGGCCTCCCTTCTCTCGGCGGCACGGGACTCGGCCGCACGAGACGCTTCCTCCCCGGCACCGGCCGCCGTCACCCCGGGACCGCCCGCGGCGCGGCGGCCGCATCCGGCCACCCCCGGGCCTTCCCGGCCCCGGCCGCCTCGGTGCGCCGGCCGCGCGGGGCGCGGGCGCCGGGAGCCGGGCTCGGCGGCGCCCCGGTCCGGTGGCGGGATCAGAGCTTCACACCGGCCGAGGCCAGTGGCCGCGCCAGGGGTTCACCAGCCGGTTTCCGGGAAGCGGCGGCGGATCTGCGGGGCGGCGGCCTCCAGCACGGTGTCGAACCAGACCGAGAACGGGGCGGCGGCGCGCATCGCGCGCAGTTCGGCGGGGCCGGCGAAGGCCGTCTCGGCGATCTCCCCGGGGTCCGGGGCGAAGTCGGCCGGGGCCTCGCCGACGAACAGGTGGTTGAACTCCCGCTCGACCAGTCCGGACCCGGGGTCGCTCAGGTCGTAGGCGACGGTGCCGGCGGCGGCGAGCATGGCGGGCGGCGCGCCGAGCTCCTCCGCGGTGCGGCGGGCCGCCGCGGAGAGCGGGTCCTCCCCCGGGAAGGGGTGCCCGCAGCAGGTGTTGGACCAGGCCCCGGCGGAGTGGTACTTGCCGGCGGCGCGGCGCTGCAGCAGCAGGCGCCCGTCCGGGTCGAACAGCAGGACCGAGAAGGCCCGGTGCAGCCTTCCCGGGGCGGTGTGCGCGGAGAGCTTCTCCGCGGTCCCCAGCGGGGCGCCGCCGGGGTCCACCAGTTCGACCAGGATCTCGGTCATCGTGCCTCCTTGCACGGGCGGGGCCGCGGGGAGGAGGCCGCCTCGCCCCGCGGCGCGGGTGCGCCGGGTCAGCGGCCGCGGCACGGGCACGGGACGCGGCCGCCCGCTCTCCGTTCGTCCAGGTGGGAGCGGCGTTCCCAGCATAGGGGCGGGGCGGGCGGCAGGGGGCCCGATCGCGATACGGGGCGGATGTCCCGTTCGGGGTGCCCGGTCCGCCGCCATTGCGGCGATATCTCCGCCCCTCAACGGGAGATCTCGCCCCCGGGCGATGATCTTGACGTTGCGGGGGTGTCAGAGCGCTCTGACACCCCCGCAACGTCAAGATCATCGGGAAGGAACGGGGGGGATGGGCCGGTCTCCGCCGCCGGGCGCGCGCTCCGGGGTCAGACCTCTTCCACGACCCGGGTCCCGGCGGCCTTGTCGTGCAGCGCCTGCCGGTCCGGACGGTCCTTGACCGCCCAGCCGATGTCGGCGATCCAGTACAGCCCGCTGACCAGGTTCACCCACGGGCTCCAGCCGAACAGCAGCGGCCCCGCCCAGAACAGGCCGCGGACCGCGGCCGCGCGGGTCGAGAGGAGGGGCTCGGCTCCGCGCAGCGGCACCACCCGGAGCCCCATCACCCTCTTCCCCGGGGTCGCCCCCCACTTGGGCAGGAAGAGCACTTCGTAGCCCCACCAGATCGCGAAGAAGAGCGCGGCGAACGACCCCAGCCCGGCGCCCTCGGAGAGCGGCCCGTCGGGGAGCGCCGAGCCGGCCACCATCAGCACGGCGAGCAGCGGCACCAGCGCGACCATGGAGACCGCCTGGACGATGACGCAGTCGATGAGCCGGGCCGCGAAGCGGCGTCCCAGGTCGGCGCTGCGCGGCCGCTCGGCGGGACCGGCGCCCCAGCCGTGCTGCGGACCGCCGCCCGGTCCGTGACCGCCCCCCTGCGCCATCGCCACTCCTTCCGCTCGCGCCCGCTCGCAACGTCCCCGCGCACACCGTCCGGCCCGGGTGCGACGCTACTCGATCGGCCTCCCCCGATTCACATCCGAGGTAACGGGCCCGGGGGCGGGCGACGGCCCCGAGGGCGGACGGGGGCGGGAAGAGCCGGCGCGCGGCGGAGCGGGGCCGGGCCCGCGCCGGGAGGCTCGGCGGAGCCGCGGGCCCCGTGGCCGGTTCCGGAACCTCCGCGCGCGTGTACGGCGCGCCGCGTGTACGTGCGGTTCCGGCGGATCCGGTACCGGCGGGGCCCTGGACGGCGGGCGAGAGGCCGGTTCCGGCCACGCCCTGATGCGGCATACCCGCGGACATTCCGGGGCAAGGTATCCGCAACACACGTCTCGCAGGACCCCACCCGCCCTTCAGCCCCCGACCGTCGCCCGCACCGGGGCGTCGAAACCCGCGGCGCCGGAAGACGCCCGAAACCGGCTGCGGAGAGTCAGCGACGGCTCACCCCAGCGGCACTAGCGATGACCAGGAGAGCCCCCATGACCCCGTCCTCCCCCCTCACCGTTCTGCTCGCCGGCGACAACGCCGTGATGCGCGCCGGGCTCGCCGCGCACCTGCGCAGGGCTTCGGGATCCACCGTCCTGGAGAGCCGGACCGGGGCGGAGGCGGTCAAGACCGCCGGGGAGGAGCTCCCCGACGCCGTCCTGCTCGATGTGCACATACCCGCCTCCGGCGCCGATCCGGTGCGGGAGCTGAGCAGGCTGGCGCCGGTCGTCGCGCTGGCCTTCGCCGGGGACCGGGAGGAGGGCCGGGCCGCGGTCGGCCGGGGCGCCCGCGCGTTCCTCCAGTACGGCTCGTTCACCCCGCCCGAGCTGGCCGAGGTGGTGGCGGCCGTGGTCCGGCCCGGGGGCGAGCCGGCCGGGCAGGCCGACGTGGACGCGCTCGTCGCGGCGCGCGGCCCGGCCACCGCCGCGGCGCTCCGCTCCGAGAGCGGCCTGACCGAGCGGGAGTCCCAGGTGATCCGGCTGGTCGCCGGCGGGATGTCCAACTCGATGATCTCCGACCACCTGGTGGTCTCGGAGAAGACGGTGAAGAACCACATCAATCACATCTACGCCAAACTGCACGTGCGCAACCGGGCCGAGGCGGTGCAGCGCTGGAAGGAGGCGGAGTCCGCCCTGGTCTGACCCCCGGCCCGCGGGACCGCCCGGAGAACACCCTCCCCCGGTACGCGGGGGCGGCGCGCTCGCGCTGCCCCGCAGCGGGTCCGGGGCGCGGCGCGGGTCCGCCGGATCTTCTCTAGAGTGAGGGCCGGAAAGCGCCGTGCAGGCGCCCCGCAGACCCCGCCCGCTCGAAGGTGTGCCCCGTGCAGATCGGACCGTCCCCGCGCCGCCGCGCGCTCCGACCGGTGTTCGCGGCCGCCGCCGCGGCGGTGCTCGCGTCGGGCTGCACCGGCCCGGCCGACGGCGGGGGCGGCGCCGAGCAGCAGCGCGCCGAGGAGGGGGTGTTCGACCCGCCCACCGAGTTCGACGCCTCGGCCGGGGTCCGGATCGACGTCGGCGCCCGCGAGGGCGTCCCGCTGCCGCCGATCGACGGCGAGACGGTCTACTACGCCGACGAGGACGGCCTGCACGCGCACGACGGGCTGGACGACCGCGAGCTGTGGAGCGCCGCCCCCGACCAGCCGGTGCACGGGGTCCGCCCGGACGGGGCGGTGCTCGCCGAGATCGACGACCGGCCGGTGGTGATCGGCGCGTTCCTCACCCGCAACCCCGGCGCGGGCGACGCGGTCGCCCAGGAGCGGCTGGAGGTGCTGGCGGTCGACGCCGGCGACGGCGAGCCCGTCTGGCACCGGGAGGTCATCCCCTCCCGCGGCGGGGTCCCCGACGCCGACGACGTGTTCGTGGTGGGCGCCGACGGCGACGCGGTGGTGGTCTCCTACGGGACCGCGTTCGCGTTCGACCCCGCCGACGGCGAGCCGCTCTGGTCCGACCCCGGGGTGCGCCCCGAGGTCCTCCAGGACGGCTCGGTGGTGGGCTGGGAGGCCGGCAGTGCCCCCGGCGCCCTCACCGCGCTCTCCGCGCGCGACGGCTCCCCGGAGTGGACCCTGTGGGGCGAGGACTCCGCCGAGGAGGGCCGCCCCCGCTACGCCGCCCCGATGGGCGGCGGACTGGTCCTGGTGGCCCGCGAGGCCCCGCCCTCCGGCGGCGCGGGACCGCCGGAGGCGGGGGGCGGCGGGGCGGAGCGGCCCGGGGGCGCAGGGGCGGAGGAGCCCTCCCCCGGGGAGCGGGCCGTCGAGTGGGCCGCGGTGCACGCCGGAAGCGGCGAGGTCGCCTACTGGCCGGACCCCCTCCCCGACCAGGTGTGCCGGTACGACGAGCAGTCCCTGCTGGCCTGCTGGTCGGACGGGACCTCCACCCCCGCGGTGCAGGTCTACACCGCCGACACCGGCGACCTGCTCTGGAGCGACGAGAAGCTCGGCGGCGGCGTGCCCACCTCGATCCGCGGCGTCTGGCACGGGCTGCTCTACGCCGACCGGGGGCTGGAGGGCGCCGCGGCCGGCATCTACAGCCTCGACTTCCAGAACGACCTCGGCCTCGACCCGGGGGTCGCCCCCGACTCCACCAACGGCGTCCTGGGCCTGCGCCGCGGCGGGGGCGGGAAGGTCACCGCCTACCCCGCCACCGGCTGACCCGCCTCCGCGCCGGGCCGGACCCGGAACACCGCGCCCTCCGGGGCGCGGCGCCGGGGGCGGCCGCCGATGTCCGCTCCGCTCCCCGGGGCGCATAGAGTTCCCCTGGTTCCGGTCGGCCGCGGCGCCCCCGCGCCGAGGCCCGGAACACGGTGGCCGGGAGCAGGACGCGGGGAGAGGACGGCGATGGGGCAGGACGGCCGGGACGGCGGCGCTCGGATCGATCCGGAGCGGCTGGAGGCGTGCCTCGCCGTGCTGGCCGAGGCGGAGGGGCTGCACCCCGAGCACCCCGACTCGCTGCGCGTGCAGCGCGCCACCGCCCGCCTGTTCAAAGAGGTCAAGCTGCGCCGCCGCCGGGAGCGGCGGGAGGAGCAGAGCGCGGCCGACGCCGCCGTGCTGGCCCGCACCGCGACCGCCGCACCGGACCGGATCGACGACGAGACCCGCGGCGCCGAGCTCGCCCCCGCCGCGACCGGGGCCAGCGCCGGGGTGCTGCACCGGGCCCGCCCCTGCTACATCTGCAAAGAGAAGTACACCGTCGTCGACGCCTTCTACCACCAGCTCTGCCCGGACTGCGCGGCGGAGAACCGGGCCCGCCGGGACGCCCGCACCGACCTGACCGGGCGGCGCGCGCTGCTCACCGGCGGCCGCGCCAAGATCGGCATGTACATCGCGCTGCGGCTGCTGCGCGACGGCGCGCACACCACCGTCACCACGCGCTTCCCCAACGACGCGGCGCGCCGGTTCGCCGCCCTGGCCGACAGCCCGGAGTGGCTGCACCGGCTCCGCATCGTCGGCATCGACCTGCGCGACCCCGCCCAGGTGACCGAGCTGGCCGACACGGTGGCCGCCGAGGGCCCGCTGGACGTGCTGATCAACAACGCGGCGCAGACCGTGCGCCGCTCCGCCGCCTCCTACGCCCTGCTGATCGAGGCCGAGTCCGCGGCGGCGGCGCTGCCCGGCTCCGGGCCGCGCCCCGAGACCCTGGTGCTCGGCTCCGCCCCCGGCGCCGGCGGCCTGCCCGCGGGCGCGGACGGCGCGGGCGGTCCGGCGATGGCGCCCGAGGCGCTCACCGCCCTCGCGCTGACCCGCGGCTCGGCCGCGCCGGAGCGGATCGCCGCGGGCACCGCGGTGGACGCCGGCGGGCTGGTGCCCGACCTGGCCCCGGTGAACAGCTGGACGCAGACCGTGGGCGAGGTCGACCCGGTGGAGATGCTGGAAGTGCAGCTCTGCAACGTCACCGCGCCGTTCGTCCTGGTGAACCGGTTGCGCCCGGCGCTGGCCGCCTCGCCCGCCCGGCGCGCCCACGTCGTCAACGTCTCGGCGATGGAGGGGGTGTTCGGCCGCGGCTACAAGGGGGCGGGGCACCCGCACACCAACATGGCCAAGGCCTCGCTCAACATGCTCACCCGGACCTCCGCCGAGGACATGTTCGCCGACGGGATCCTGATGAACAGCGTGGACACCGGGTGGATCACCGACGAGCGCCCGCACCCGGAGAAGGTGCGGCTGGCCGCCGCCGGGTTCCACGCCCCGCTGGACCTGGTGGACGGGGCCGCCCGGGTCTACGACCCGATCGTGCGCGGGGAGGCCGGGGAGGATCTCCACGGGTGCTTCCTCAAGGACTACCGGCCGTCCGGCTGGTGAGCGGGGCGGACGCCGATCCCCGGGATGACCGGCGGAACGTCGGCACGGTGCGCGAGAATCCGGAACATTACGCCGGCGAGGGACGTTCGGCCACGCGGGAGGTGCGGTGATGGCGGAGGAGTGGGTCGCACTCGACTTCGAGACGGCCAACGGCGACAACGGGAGCGTCTGCCGGGTCGGCATGGTGAAGGTCGCCGGCGGCACCGTCACCGACCGCCTCCTGGAGTACGTGCAGCCGCCCGAGCCGGTCTCCTGGTTCGACCCCGGGCTGGCCCCGTTCAACGGCGGGGTGACCGCCGAGGACGTGCGGGACGCCGCCCAGTGGCCCGAGGTGCTCAAGCGGATCCTGGCCTTCGCCGGCGGGGCCCCGGTCGTCGCCCACTTCGCCCCGATGGAGATGGAGGTCGTCCAGCGGGCCTGCATGCACAGCGGGATCCCCGTCCCGGAGATGGAGATCGCCTGCTCGGTGGTGCTGGCCCGGTCGGTGTGGACCGACAGCCCGGACCACAAGCTCAAGACGCTGTGCACCCGGATCGGCTTCGACCTGGACCACCACAACCCGCTCTCCGACGCCGAGGGCAGCGCCCGCATCGTGCTGGAGCTGATGCGCGAGCGCGGGGCGCCCACCCTGGGCGGGCTGTGCACCCGGGAGGACGTGGTGCTGGGCCGGATCGGCCCGGACCGCGCCCCGGCCTACTGCCGCAAGCGGCGCGGCCCCTCCCCCCGGTTCTCCCGGTGGAACGAGGAGAGCCGCGCCGAACCGCCCGCGCCCGACCTGGACAACGCCGACCCGGACGGCCCGCTCTACGGCGCCGTGGTGTGCCTGAGCGACACCTCCCGGGACAAGATCGAGCTGTGGGGCGAGATCGCCGCGGTCGGCGGGGCCGTCTCCAAGAACGTCACCAAGAAGGTCACGGTGCTGGTGGTGGGCGACCACTCGGCGGCCACCGCCAAGCGCCGCAAGGCCGAGGAGTACCGGGCCAAGGGGCAGCCGATCGCCATCATCGACGAGGCCGAGCTGGAGCAGATCCTCCGCGAGGGCGCCTGACCCCCGGCGCCGAAAAGGGCGGAGCGCCCGGCGCGGTGCCGGGCGCTCCACCGGGGCGCCGGGTCGGTCCCCTCCGCCGCCGCGGCGGCGGAGGGCACGGACTACTCGGTCCAGCCGATGTCCTCGTAGATGATCGAGGACAGGCCGTTGGCCCCCCAGTTGGCCAGCTTCTCGTTGACCGCGAAGGTGCCCGGGCGCTGGAACAGCGGCACCGCCATGGACTGCTCCCACAGCATCCGGTCGATCTCGTTGGCGATCTCGGCGTACTTCTCCGGGTCGGTCTCGGCGACCAGGTCCTCGAAGCCCTTGTTGATCCCCTCGGTGCTGGTGAAGGTGAGGTTGTTGCCCCAGACCGGCTTGCCGTCCTCGTCCTCGCCGTGCGGGCCGGTGAAGTTCTCCGCGGAGTCGCCGGAGTACGGGCTGGTCCCGACGAGGACGTAGGTGGTCGCGTCGTAGTTGCCGGGGATGACGTACTCGGTGAAGAAGGAGTTGTTCGGCACCGAGTTGATGTCCACGCCGACGTTGATCTCGGCCAGCTGGCTCTTGGCGATCTCCGCCTCGTCCGCGGTGTTCTGCAGGTCGGAGGGGATCACCCAGTTCAGGGTGAGCTCGTCGCCGTCCTCGTTGGTGCGGACCTCATCCCCCTCCTTGAGCGTCCAGCCCGCCTCGTCGAGCATCTCGGCGGCCTTCTCCGGGTCGTACTCGCCGTAGCCCTTGCTGTTGTCCTTGAACCCGGTCTGGGTGGAGCGCAGCAGGCGGTTGGCGGTCGGGTCGGTGGTCCACTCGACGCCGCCGAGGGTGGCCGAGGCCATCTGCGCCCGGTCGATGCCGTGCACCAGGGCGTTGCGGACCTCGACCTGCTCCAGCAGCTGGCCCTCGCCGCCGTTGAAGGTCATGTGCCGGTAGGCGTTGTCGATCGCCTCGGTGATCCGCGAGCCCTCCTTGTCCTTGAGGAGCTCGTAGTCGGCGGCCTCGTAGCCGAGGTAGTAGCCGTCGATCTCGTCGTTGTTGTAGACGCCGGACAGCGCGTCGTTGGCGTAGCTGTGGAAGATGATCGAGTCCAGCTTCGCCGGCTCGCCCCACCAGTCGTCGCTCTTGTTGACGGTGACGGTCTCCGCGGTGTCGTCGAACTCGACGTCGCCGAACGGGCCGGCGGTGACCGGGAAGTCCTTCTCGTAGCCCTTGTTGAACTCCTCGGGGTCCTCCATGTACTTCTTCGGGTACAGGATCTCGAAGAGGAGCGGCCACTCGCCGTAGGAGGACTTCATCTCAAGGGTGAACTCGTACTCGTCCGCGCCCTTGACGACCTTGTCGATCAGCTCGTAGCCGGACTTGTCGCCGATCTTGTACTTCTTGTCGTCCTTGCGCCCGCCGGAGAGGGTCTCCGCCTGCGCCTCGTAGTCCTCCCAGGTGATGGGGTCGCCGTTGGACCACTCGGCGTCCGGGTTGAGCTTGTAGTGGATCTCCAGGCCGTCCTCGCTGACCTCGGCCTCTTCGAGGTAGGGGGTGTTGGGGGAGAAGTCGCCGGACTCGTTGTAGACCATCGGCCGCGGCATCACCGAGGCGGCGATCCGCTGCACGTTGGCGAGGTTGCCGTCCACGTGCTCCAGGTTGTACTGGGTGGGGTACTCGTTGATGCCCCAGTTGAACGTGCCGCCGTCTTTGATCTCGGCGCGGTCGGTCTTGTTGATGTCCACGGCGGGGATGTCCGCGAGCTTCTTCTCCTCGCCGCCCTCGTCACCGCCGCCTCCGCCGCTGCACGCGCCGAGCAGCAGCGTGACCGCCGCGGCCGACGCGGCGAACGACGCCGAACGTCCGAGTCTCATATCGGGTTCTCCTCGCTTCTTCCTGGTCACGGGGGGATGGCCGGACGCTGGAGGTCCGGACGCTTTCAGGATCCGATCTCGCGGTCCGGGTAGTGGCAGGCCGCGGCGTGGTCGCCGCTCCCGCTTCCGGTGGGCTCGGCCACGGGCTGGACGCCCAGGCAGGCCTCCTTCTCCTCCGCCCCGAGGGCCGCGAAGACCGGGCAGCGGGTATGGAAGACGCACCCCCTCGGCGGGGACGCCGGGTTGGGCAGGTCGCCGGTGAGCACGATGTGCTCGCGCTCCCGCTCGACCCGCGGGTCGGGCACCGGGATCGCGGAGAGCAGCGCCCGCGTGTAGGGGTGCGCGGGGGACTCGTAGACCTCGTCCACGCCGCCGATCTCCACGATCTTGCCGAGGTACATCACCGCCACCCGGTCGGCGATGTGCCGGACCACGGACAGGTCGTGCGCGACGAAGAGGTAGGACAGCCCCAGGCGGGCCTTGAGCTCGTCGAGCAGGTTCACCACGCCGGCCTGGATGGACACGTCCAGGGCGGAGACCGGTTCGTCCAGGATCAGCAGCTTGGGCTCCAGGGCGAGCGCGCGGGCGATGCTGATCCGCTGGCGCTGGCCGCCGGAGAAGTGCTGCGGGTAGCGGGAGGCCTGCTCCGCGTCGAGCCCGACCAGTTCGAGCAGTTCGGAGACGCGTCCGGGCAGGTCCGCCTTGGGGAAGCCGTGGGTCCGCAGCGGCTCGGCGATGATCTCGAAGACCGGCATCCGCGGGTCCAGTGAGCTCATCGGGTCCTGGAAGACCACCTGGACGTTGCGCCGGATGGCGAACTTGTCCCGGGCGGTCCCGGTTCCCGACGCCCGGCCCAGCACCTCCACCCGGCCGCGCTGCGGGCGGTCCAGGCTGAGGATCTCCAGCAGCGTGCTGGACTTGCCGCAACCGGACTCGCCCACCAGGCCCAGGGTCTCCCCCTCGGCGATGTCGAAGCTGATGCCGTCCACCGCGTACACGGTGCCGACCCGGCGCTTGAACACCGCGCCCTTCATCAGCGGGTGGTGCTTGACCAGGTCCTCGACGGCCAGCACGGTCTCCCGCTCCGCGCGGGGGCGCTGCGCCGCCTCCGCCGGCGGGATCTCGGGAACAGGGTAGACGTCGGCGACGCCCCACCCCTGCTCCTCGATCTCGGCGGCCCGGACGCAGGCGGCGGCGTGCCCCTCGGTGCCGACCGGCAGCAGGTCCGGTTCGGCTTCGCGGCAGGCGTCCGCCGCGATCGGGCAGCGCGGCGAGAACGGGCAGCCCGGCGGGAGGTCCGCCAGCGACGGCGGGTTGCCGCTGATCGGCACCAGCGGGCGCTTCTCCTCCATGGTGACGTGCGGGACGGCGCCGTGCAGCCCCATGGTGTAGGGCATCCGGGAGCGGTAGAAGACGTCGTCGACGGAGCCGCTCTCCACCAGCCGCCCGGCGTACATCACCTGCACCCGGTCGGCGAAGCCGGCCACCACGCCCAGGTCGTGGGTGATCATGACGATCGCGGCGCCGGTCTCGCGCTGCGCCGTCTTGAGCACGTCCAGGATCTGCGCCTGGATCGTGACGTCCAGGGCGGTGGTGGGCTCGTCGCAGATGATCAGGTCGGGGTCGTTGGCGATCGCGATGGCGATCATCACGCGCTGCCGCATGCCGCCGGAGAACTCGTGCGGGAACGCCCGGTAGCGGCGCCGCGCCTCCGGGATGCCGACCAGTTCGAGCAGCTCCACCGCCCGCTCGGCCGCCTCCTGCTTGGTCGCCTTGGGGTTGTGCACCCGGACCGCCTCGGCGACCTGGTCGCCGACGGTGTAGACCGGGGTCAGGCCGGACAGCGGGTCCTGGAAGACCATGGCGATCGCGTTGCCGCGCTTGGCGGACATGGCCTGGTCGTCCAGGCCGAGCAGCTCCTCGCCGTGCAGCCGGATGGAGCCGGTGACCTGCGCGTAGTCGGGGAGCAGGCCCATGGCGGCCATGGAGGAGACCGACTTGCCGGATCCGGACTCGCCGACGATGCCCAGGACCTCGCCGGGGCGGACCGTGTAGCTCACGCCGCGCACGGCATGGATGTCGGGGTTGCGGACGCTCCCGGGGAAGACCACGTTGAGGTCGGTGACCTCCAGGACCGGGGTTCCGTCGTCGGCGCGCCCGGTGGCCTTCTCTGCCCCGGCGGCACTGGCGGTGCGGGTCATCTTCTTCTCGTCCATTCCTTCTACGACCTGCGTTTGGCCTGGGGATCGAGCGCGTCTCGCAGGCCGTCGCCGATCAGGTTGACCGCGAGGACCAGGACGACCAGCAGGCCGGTGCAGAACGCGAACATCCACCAGAACGCGAGGGCCTGCGGCGCGCCCAGGGCGATCAGCGATCCCAGTGACACGTCCGGCGGCTGCACGCCGAAGCCGAAGTAGGACAGGCTGGTCTCGGTGATGATGGCCGAGCTGACGTTGATGGTCGCGTCCACGATCAGCAGGGACGCCATGTTCGGGATGATGTGGCGGAAGATGATCCGCCAGGCGGGCACGCCCATGTACCTGGCGGCCAGCACGTACTCGCGCTCCTTGAGCGAGATCGTCATGCCGCGCACCATCTTGGCGGTGACCATCCACATGAACGCCGCGAGCAGCAGCACGAACATGATCCACCCGGAGTCCTTGAGGGACGGGTAGAGGATGGCCAGGATCAGGAAGCTGGGCAGCACCAGGGCCAGGTCGGTGACCCACATCAGGGCCTTGTCGGTGAGCCCGAGGAAGTAGCCGGCGAACGCGCCGACCACCGCGGCGACCGCGGTGGACAGTACCGCGACCAGCAGGCCGATGATGATCGACTTCTGCAGGCCCACCATGGTCAGGGTGAACACGTCGCGGCCGGTGTTGTCGGTGCCGAACCAGTGCTCGGGGGAGGGGCCGGAGCGGAACGCGGTGAAGTCCCGCTCCCCCATCTCCCACGGGCTGATCAGCGGCCCGATCCAGGCCATCAGGATCAGGGCGAGGATGAGCAGGATGCCGACCATGGCCCTGCGCGTGCGGAGCAGCTCCCGCAGAACGCCGCCCCAGCGCCCCTGGCCGGTCGCGGCGGTGCGCCCCGGCGCCTCCCCGGGCTGCTCAGTGGTCAAGGTCACGGTTTCCGCTCCATCGTGTGTGCCGTCGTCGGGATCGCCATCAGCTCACCCGGACCCGGGGGTCGAGCCAGGCGTAGAGGATGTCGGAGAGGAAGGACGCCGCCATCACGCACACCGCCATGAAGCAGGTCACCGCGGCCACGGCGTTGACGTCGTTCTGCACGATGGAGTCGACGACCCACGCGCCCATCCCGTGCCAGCCGTAGATCTTCTCGGTGAAGGTGGTCCCCGCCAGCAGCACGCCGAAGGTGAAGGTGAAGTAGGTGATGGTGGGGATGAGGGCGGTCCGCAGCGCGTGCTTGAACAGCGCCTTGCGCCGGGTCAGCCCCTTGGCCATGGCGGTGCGCACGTAGTCCGCGCCGAGCACGTCCAGCATCATGTTCCGCTGGTACCGGGCGAACGCCGCGAACAGCGAGATGGTCAGGGTCAGCGTGGGCAGCAGGGCGTGCTGGAGCCGGTCCAGCAGCGTGCCCCAGAACCCGGCGTCCAGGCCGGCCGTGTACTCTCCGCCGTACTGCAGCATCTGCGTTCCGGTCAGATCGTTGATCCAGACCGCGCCGACCTGGAGCGAGACCGCGATGACCACGGTCGGCACGGAGAGCACGATGAAGGCGGCCCAGGTGGAATAGCGGTCGAAGCGCTTGTACTGCCGCACCGCGGCGTAGGCTCCGACGGAGATGCCCACCGCGCAGCCCAGAACGGCCCCGACCGTGATCAGCCGCAGGGTCACCCCCGCTTTGCGGCTCATCTCCTCATTGACGCTCTGGTCTTTGATGGTCTGGCCGAAATCGCCCTGCATGACGCCGCTCACCCAGACGCCGTACCTCTGCGCCAGAGGCACCTCGTCGTTCAGGTTGAGGTCGTTGAGCTGGGCCTCGATCGCCTCCTGGCTGGGCGGCGGCTGGCGCTGCTCGAAATAGGCGCGCGGCTGCAGGGTGGTCGCCGCCAGCAGATAGGCGAAACTCGATGCTAAGAAGATCAGCACCACGTAGTTCACTAGTCGCCTGACCAGGAACATCCCCAAAGAGGGCCTCCTACCCTGCGCCAACCGCGCCACCCGTGCCGGCTCGGGGCGTCGCGCCCCGCGCACCGCGCGGAGGCCCGGCGCCCTCCAGCGAAGGACATCCGGTTCCCCTGCGGAGCCCGATGGGGTTCACTCCCGATGGCCACCGAAACGTACTTTCATCCGGTTCACGGTCTGTGACCCGAATTTCAACGAGTGTGCTGGATTTCTGAACACTAGCTGGTCACCATGACATCAAGAAAGCGCAACGAGAACACGATCGTCCAGGTTCCGAGCACACCCCAGGGGGCCGGAGCCGCACTTCCGCCGAGCGGTCCCATCATCGTCTACCCGCAGAGATCCACCGCAACACGGCCGAAACCGAGCGAAGGGGCGCCCTTTTCCGGGCACCCCTTGCCAAGTCTCATTCCGCAGGAGATAATCGCCTTTTTCGCCGTTGTTCCGGCCTGCCGACCGGGCGCCTGATCGACGTCCGCTTTCACGTACCGTGCACGACGATCCCGCGGATGTTCTTTCCGTCGTACATGTCCTGGTAGGCGGTTCCGATCTCGTCGAGCGCATAGCGCCGGGTGATCAGCTCGTCCAGTTTGATCCGCCCCGCCCGGTACATCTCCAGCAGCCGCGGGATCTCCCGGCCGGGCGTCCCCATGCCGAAGATGGTGCCCTGGATCCGCTTCTCCATCATCGCCATCTCCCAGAGGTTGATGGGCAGGCCGACCGCCGAGGACGGCCCGATTCCGGTCACCACGACGGTGGATTTCTTGGCGATGGCGGCGAACGCCTGGGCGACGTGCTCGGCCTCGGTCACCCCGACGCAGACGATCGCCGAGTCGGCGCCCTGGCCCCCGGTGGCCAGCCGGGCGAAGTCGGCGGCCTCCCCGATGTCGGCGAAGGCCGCGGTGGCGCCGAACTCCTTGGCCTTCTCCCGCTTGAACTCCACCGGGTCGACCGCGATCACGTGCGCGGCCCCGCGGGCCGCCGCCCCCTGGACCGCGTTCATCCCGACGCCGCCGGCGCCCATCACGATCACCGTGTCGCCGTGCGCGACCTGCGCGGCGTTCTCCGCCGACCCCCAGCCGGTGGCCACCCCGCAGCTGACCAGCGCGGCGACCTCGAAGGAGACCCCGTCGGGGATCTTGACCAGGGAGAACTCCGAGACCACCGCCCGCTCGGCGAAGGTGCCCAGCATCGTCATCTGGGCGACGTCCGCGCCGTCCAGCGAGGCCCGGTAGGTGCCGTCCGGCATGGAGCCGGCCAGCGCGAACATGCCCAGGTCGCACAGGTTCATCTGCCCGGCGTAGCAGGACGGGCAGTGCCCGCAGCTCGGCACGAACTGGGTGGCGACCCGGTCCCCCGGCGCGAACCGGGTGACCCCCGGCCCGACGTCCTCGACCACGCCCGCCCCCTCGTGCCCGCCGATGAACGGCAGGTGCGCGACCGGCATGTCCCCGGTGGCGGCGTGCTCGTCGGAGTGGCACAGCCCGGCGGCCTCGAACCGGACCCGCACCTCCCCCGCCTTCGGCTCTCCGACGTCGACCTCGATGACCTTCCAGGTACCGGGCTGCTCCAGCAGTGCTGCGGCTCGCGTCTTCATGGTGCGGACGACCCTTCCGTGACGGGGGACGGGGAGGAACTTCGCGCCAAGCAGATGCTCGGTCGGCAGGCCGTCATGTCAGTGCACCACCGCCCCCTCCCCCTGTCAACGGCCCTTCCACCGGTCCTCACCCTCCCCGCACCGGGCGGCTTCACCCCTCCCCCAGCTCCGCCCGGGACCCCAGACGGAAGACCCGACCGGCGCCCCCACCGAACACCGAAACCACCCGTCCCAAGGAACGGCGCTCTCCCCCGACACCTCACTCCGCCGCACCCGGACGACCGACAGCGGCGCAGAGGACCGCTCCCCGCCTCCCCATCCGGATCCCAGACGGAAGACCTGACCGGCCCCCTACCGAACACCGAAACCACCGGACGCACGGAACGGCGCTCCCCCGCTCCCCCGCCGAATCATCCGGCCGACGCCCCTGGCGAACATCAGGACGACGGGACACCATGGGCGGTGCGCTCGCCCGACGCCCCGGCCCGCCCGGTGGCGGCGAGGACCGGCCCGGCGGCGGCCGCCGCCCCTTCCCGGCCCCGGGCACGGCGGGAGGCGCCGCACCGCAGAGTCCGCCGCAGGGCCGGCCCGCCGGTGCGGCCCCACCCACGAGGAGGAGACCCCGATGAGCGGGACCGAGCAGGCGGAACCGGCCGCCGGCCGGATGGCCTCTCCGGAGGCCGCCGGCCTCCGGGTGCTGCTGGTCCCGCTCGGCGCGGTGGAGCAGCACGGCCCGCACCTGCCGCTCGACACCGACGTGCGGATCGCCGAGCACGTGGCGCACTCCGCGGCGCGGAGCCTCCCGGACCTCCGGGTCGCGGTCGCCCCCGCGCTGCCCTACGGGGCCAGCGGCGAGCACCGCACCTTCCCCGGAACCCTGTGGCTGGCGGTCGAGACGGTCACCGTCGCCCTGCTCGACCTGGCCCGCGCCGCCCGCCCCTGGGCCGGGCACACCGTGTTCGTCAGCGGGCACGGCGGCAACGCCGAGCCCGCCTCGGCGGCGCTGCGCGTGCTGCGCACCGAGGCCCCCGGCTCGGCCAGCGCCTGGTTCCCGCGCGCCGGCGTGCTGGCGGCGGCCGGCCGCGCCCCCGACGCCCACGCCGGGCGGACCGAGACCTCGATGCTGCTCGCCATCGCCCCGGACCTGGTCCGCACCGACCTGGCCGAACCCGGCGCCACCGCCCCGCTGGCCGACCTGCTACCCGCGATCCGCGCCGGCTCCATCGCCGACGCCTCCCGCAACGGCGTCCTCGGCGACCCCGCCGGAGCCACCGCCGCCGAGGGCCGCGCCCTCCTCCGCCTCCTCACCGAGGACCTGCGGGCCCACCTCGCCCGCGCCCTGAACCGCTGACCGCCCACCGCCGCCCGCAGCCAGGACAGCAGGGACCCCCAGGCCGGGGCGAAGGCGACCACCCGAGCGCGGCGCCCCACGGGGCCGGGGTTCAAGCAGGCAGCGACGGCGGCGGTGGAGAACCAGCCGGTCGGTCGGGCGCGGCGCCTCACGGGGCGGGGGTTCAGACGGGCGGCGAGGGCGGGAGGGGGCGGGGTGCCGCGTTCACCGGCCAGGCCCGGCGCGTGCTCCCGCCAGGGGGTGGCCTTATCCCCTATGCCGGGTTCGCGGCGAGGGTCGAGCGGGGGTGGGGGCGCCCTGCGCACCGCGAGAGCACCCCGATTACATCTACCAGCGAGTAGTAAGCCCCCAAGCCCCCACCACCCCCTCCCCGATTACCCAGAGTGGCCAAAGCGGGGCCTCCCGGCAGGGCAAAAGCGACATCTCGCCCCCACCCCTGCCCTTCCCGAGTTCCGGCTCCCTGCCTTGTGGTCTTGCGGGCGGCTCGAACCCCTGATCAACGGCCCGATCGGGGCCGTTCGGGCCTTCTAGGGCCTGTTCCGGGCCGGGATGCGCGCCCGGGAATCACCGGGGTGCTCTCGCGGTGCGCAGGGCGCCCCACCCCGCCATCACCCTACGTATTCACCCAGGTCAGGGAGGTGCGGCGGTTTCAAGGGCGGCCGGCCCCGGCGCCCGGGCGACGCGGGAACGGCGAACCTGCCGCCCCGGCCCACCTCGACCGCCCCTCCCTGCTCTGCCGCGCCAGACCGACCGGCCGGTGCCCCTTCCCGCCGTCGCCGCCTGCTTGAACCTCCGCCCCGTGGGGCGCCGCGCCCGGGCGGCCAGCCGGTCCCCACCGCCGCCCTCGCCGCCCGTTTGAACCTCCGCCCCGTGGGGCCCGACACCCGGGCGACCACCTTCGCCTCGCTCCCACCGCTGCCGTCGCCGCCTGCTTGAACCTTCGCTCCGTGGGGCGCCGCGCCCGGCTGGAACGCCCGACCGTGTCCCTTCCTGCGCCGTCGCCGCCCGCTTGAGCCCCTGCCCCGCGAGGCGCCGCGCCCGGGCGGCCACCTCCGCCCCGTCCCTGCCTCTGCCGTTGCCGTGCTCTGGAGGGCCGCCTCCTCTCAGGGCCTCGTGGGCCTCCCCTGGTCCTCCTTGATCGGGAAAAGTGGGCGCACGGAGCCGAGTGGGAGGAGCGCGCCGTAGTGCGAGGAGGACACGGCCGGGGCGGGCGAGTGGCGGCCGTGCCCGTCGGCGGGCCGCTGCCGGAGGGGATGAGGGTACTGCTGGACGCCGGGGTGCGGACCGCACTGGGCGGCCGGATGCTGATCGGCGGGGCGCCGGTCCGGGTGGTGCGGCTCTCCGCCGCCGGGGCGCGGGCGGTCGGCCGGTGGCGGGCCGGTACGGCACCTGCCGGCGCGGCGGAGCGGGCGCTGGCCCGCAGGCTGGTCGACGGCGGGCTGGCGCACCCGGTCCCGGATCCCGCCGCGCCGCCGCCCGGGGAGGTCTGCGTCGTCGTCCCGGTCCGGGACCGGACCCGCGCGCTGGCCCTGCTGCTCGCGGCGGTCCGGGCCGACCTGCCCGAAGCCGGCGTGCTGGTCGTGGACGACGCCTCCGCCGACCGCGCGGGCACCGCCCGGGTCGCGGCCGAGCACGGCGCCCGGCTGGTCCGCCGGGAGGCCTGCGGCGGACCGGCGGCCGCGCGCAACACCGGGCTGGCCGCCTGCCGGAGCCCGTTCGTCGCCTTCCTCGACTCCGACTGCGTCCCGGAGCCCGGCTGGCTGGGGCGGCTGCTCGGGCACTTCGCCGACCCCCGGGTCGGCGCGGCCGCCCCGCGGATCCTCCCCGCCCGGGACCGGTCCGGCGGCGTGCTCGCCCGGTTCGAGGCCGCACGGTCGCCGCTGGACATGGGCCCGTCCCCGGCCCGGGCCGCTCCCGGAGGCCCCGTCCCCTACGTACCGTCCGCCGCGCTCGCGGTGCGCCGGTCGGCCTGCCCGGGCGGCTTCGACCCGGGTATGCCGGTGGGCGAGGACGTGGACCTGGTGTGGCGGCTGGCCGACGCCGGGTGGGCGGTGCGCTACGACCCGGCCGCGGCGGTCCGGCACGCGCACCGGACCCGGCTCGGTCCGCTGCTCCGGCGCCGGTTCGACTACGGCACCTCGGCCGGGCCGCTCGCGCTGCGGCACGGCGCTCGGGTGGCGCCTGCGGTGGTGTCGCCGTGGAGCGGGGCGGCCGTCGCGCTGGCCGCGGCCGGGCGCCCGGCCGGCGCCGCCGCGCTGCTCGCCGCCGCGACCGCGCTGCTGATTCATAAGACGGGACGGGCGGGCCCTGCGGTCCCGGTGGCCGAGGCGGGCCGCCTGGTCGGCCTGGGCACGCTCGGCGCGGCCCGGTGGCTGGCCGCGTCGGTGGCCCGGACATGGTGGCCGGTCGCGGTCCCCGCCGCGCTGGCCTCCCGCCGGGCGGCGGTCCTGCTGGCGCTGGCGGCGCTCGCCCCGCCGCTGGCCGAGTGGGCCGACCGCCGCCCGGAGCTGGACCCGCTCACCTGGACCGCGCTCTGCCTGGCCGCCGACGGCGCGTACGCGGCCGGGGTCTGGACCGGCGCGTACACCTCGCGCACCCCGGTCCCGCTGCTGCCGGTACTCTCCTCCGCCCGCTCCCGAGTGCACTGACCCGGGGCGGACGGCGCTCCGCCGACCGGGACCGGGCCGGCCCCGGGAGCGGGCCGCCGATGCGCCCCGGTCGCCGCAGCGCGGACGGCCCCCGGGCCGACACCGCCGACCCCCGCACGGCCCCGGAACGACGGACCGCCGAAGCACCCCGCCGCCGGGCCGACGCCGCCGGACCGGCCGCGCGGGTCCGGATCAGCCGTCGCTGGAGCGCTTCCAGATGTTGACGCCGAGCTCCTTGGCGTGCGTGTCGATCTCGGAGAGCTCGCCGCCGGTGAGCTCGGGGCCGCGCACCGCGCCGAGGCTGTCCTCCAGCTGGGCGACGCTGCTCGCGCCGATGAGCACCGAGGTCACCCGCGGGTCGCGCAGCGCCCACTGCAGGGCCAGCTGGGCCAGCGTCTGGCCGCGGGCCGCCGCGATGCCGTTGAGCGACCGGATGACCGCCAGGCCCTCCTCGTCCAGCCAGTCCGGGTCGAGCGACTTGCCCAGGCTGGCCCGGGAGCCCTCCGGGACGCCGCCGAGGTACTTGCCGGTGAGCATGCCCTGGGCCAGCGGGGAGAAGGCGATGCAGCCCATCCCCTCCCGCTCCAGCGTGTCCAGCAGCCCGGTGTCCTCGATCCACCGGTTCACCATCGAGTAGGAGGGCTGGTGGATCAGGAGCGGGGTGCCCAGGCCGCGCATGATCGCGGCGGCCTCGGCCGTGCGCTCCGGGGAGTAGGAGGAGATGCCCGCGTACAGCGCCTTGCCCGAGCGGACCGCGGCGTCCAGCGCGCCCATGGTCTCTTCCAGCGGGGTGTCCGGGTCGTACCGGTGGCTGTAGAAGATGTCCACGTGGTCCAGGCCCATCCGGCCCAGCGACTGGTCCAGGCTGGCCAGGAGGTACTTGCGGGAGCCGCCGCCGCTGCCGTAGGGGCCCGGCCACATCTGGTACCCGGCCTTGGTCGAGATGATCAGCTCGTCCCGGTAGGCCCGGAAGTCCTCGCGCAGGATCCGGCCGAAGTTGAGCTCGGCCGATCCGGGCGGCGGGCCGTAGTTGTTGGCCAGGTCGAAGTGGGTCACCCCGAGGTCGAAGGCGCGGCGGAGCACGGCGCGCTGGGTCGACAGGGCGCGGTCGTCGCCGAAGTTGTGCCACAGCCCGAGCGAGACCGCCGGGAGGTCCAGGCCGCTGCGCCCGGTGCGGCGGTAGGGCATCCGCCCGTCGTAGCGTTCGGGGTCGGCGCGGTGGACCCCGGCGCTCGGGACGTCCAGCCGCGGAATGTCGGATTCTCGCACCATGGGCCCCATCATCCCACTTCCGTCCCGGGGCCCTCGGGGCGGGCGCGGGGCTCCGGGGCACCGGTGCGGCAGGAGCCGGCGGGGCGGGAGGCGTGCGGGTCCGCGCGGGTCCGCGAGGCGGCGCCCGGCGGGTGCGGGAGGGCGCGCCCTCCCGCACCCGCGCGGGTCAGCTGCCGATGTCCCGGCCCTTCCGGTGCCAGATGGAGACGACCGACGGCCGGGGGAAGCCGCCCCGGTCCGGCCAGGTGCTGGTGGGCTCCTCCACGGAGCCGTCCTCGCCCGGGTGCTGGGGGGCGATGAACACCGTCTTGTTGTCCCTGGTGATGAACGGGCCGCAGCACTCCGCCTCGACCGGGACCGTGGCGAAGGTCTTCAGCTCGCCCTTGTACTTGCCGTGCATCGGCACGGCGTGCAGCCCGTCGTTGATGCCGAGCGCGCCGGGCTGGCCGTCGGTGGAGATCCACAGGTTGCCGTGCTTGTCGAAGGTGAGGTTGTCCGGCGCCGAGATCGGCGCGACCTTCGACTTGTCGTAGCCGGCGAAGTAGGTGCTCGGGTCGGAGGGGTCTCCGCAGACCACCGGGACGTCCCAGGTGAACTCGGTGGCGCCGGCGTCGTTGCCGGCCTCGGTGATCTCCAGGATGTGGCCGTACTTGTTGGGGCCGCGCGGGTTGGGCTCGTCGGCCTGGCCGGGCTCGCGGGCGCTGTTGTTGGTCAGCGCGCAGTACACCTTGCCGGTGACCGGGTTGGGCTCGAAGTCCTCGGGCCGGTCCATCTTGGTGGCGCCGGCCCTGTCCCCCGCGATGCGGGTGTGCACCAGGACCTCGGCGACGGTCATCCCGTCGACGTAGCTCTCCTCGTCGGTGCAGAGCGGGATCCACTCGCCGACCCCGTCGAAGGCGCCGTCGGAGGGGAGCTTCCCGGAGCCGTCGAACTCCTCGGCGGGGCTGTCGCCGGTCAGCCGGCCGACGTACAGCGTCCCCGAGTCGAGCAGGGTGTCGTTGTGCCGGCGGGACCCCTTCCGGTACCGGTTCCTGCTGACGAACTTGTAGATGTAGTCGAACCGCTCGTCGTCGCCCATGTAGACGGCGACCCGGCCGTCGTCGGTGAGCCGGGTGTTGGCGCCCTCGTGCTTGATCCGGCCGAGCATGGTGCGCTTGCGCGGCTTGTATCCGGGGTCGGTCGGGTCGATCTCGACCACCCAGCCGAACCGGTTCGCCTCGTTGGGCTCCTTGGACAGGTCGAAGCGCTCGTCGACCCGGTCGAAGCGGCGGTTGTCCTTGCGGGTGTCGCCCTCGACGGGGACGCCGTACCGCTTCAGCGCGGCCTTGGCCTCCTCCGGGGCGCCCTCACCGCCGACGAAGTACTGGTTGAAGTTCTCCTCGCAGGTGAGGATGGTGCCCCAGGGCGTCATCCCGCCGGAGCAGTTGTTCAGCATGCCGAGCACCTCGGTGCCCTCCGGGTCGGCGCCGGTGCGCATCAGCGCGTCGCCCGCGGCCGGACCGGTGATCCGCATCGGGGTGGTGGCGGTGATCCGGCGGTTGAACCGGCGCCGGCCCCTGGACGGCCGCCAGCCGCCCTTGCGGTCCCGGACGATCTCCACGATCGAGCCGCCGTGCGCGGCCATCGAGACCTTGATCAGCTCGGGGTCGATGTCGGCGCCGTCGGTGTAGCCGGCGAACATCAGGTTCTCGTTGGTGTACTCGTGGTTGACCCAGAGCAGGCCGCGGTCGCGGGAGAGCTCGCGGAACCCCACGTAGTCGCAGTTGTAGCCGAACTGCTTCTCCTGCGCCTCGGCGGTCTGGTCCTCGAAGTCGAACTCCGGGGCGTCCGGGAGCACCGGGTCGCCCCACCGGATGACGATGTTGTGCTCGTACCCCTTGGGCACTTTGACGTCGTCGGAGGTGCTGGGCGGCAGGCCGTCGAACTTCAGCCGCGGGTTGCCCCGCCCCTTGCCGCCCTTGGCCGGGGCCGCGGCGGCGGCGGCCGGGGCGCCGAGCGCGCCCAGCCCCAGGGCGGCGGCGCCGGCGCCGACCGCGCCGGTGCGCAGTGCGGCCCGGCGGGAGACCATTCGGCTGAACACGTCGCCGAAGTAGGGGTTGTCACTGGTGTTGGGGGCGTCGTGGAAGCAGGCGTAGCCGCAGCGGAAGCGGCAGGTGGCGGCTGTTCTCCCTCCGCCGACCGGGCCGGCCAGTGGAAGGCTGCGGCGGTGGGGCGCGGATCCGGGCACCGATGTCCTCCTGGTGTTGCGCGGGGATCGTCACCCGGGTCCGCCGCCGGAGCGGCCGCCCCGGGCCGCCACGACCATGGCGAACACGGCGCTCCCGAGAGTTAACCCGTGGTGAACGCGGCGCCAAATCCCTGGCACGCGTTTCCCCTGCGACCATCTTCTCGATCACACTGTCCGCACAGCGTAGTGGCGTTCCACCGCAAAGTAACGGATGTCCCCACTCGACACCAGGGGTGCGAACGCCCCGTGTTCGGCGGGGACCGCTCCGGGCATCCGGCGGGCGCGGCTCCGCCCGCCCCCGGCCGGCCGCGCCGGGGCACCTCCCCCGATCCCGGGAAACCGCACGTCGGAGCGGTCTTGCCGCACCTGCCCGACCCCGCCGGATTCACCGGAGGTCAGCGAGCGTATCCTGTCCGTGGATTCACGTCTCTCACGATTCGGGACCGCCCTTCCCCACCGGCGGCCCGCACCGACAAGTCCACACCGTCCCCCATGATCGAGCGGTCCTCGGCCGATCTCCTCGCGCCGTGACCCGCGCCCGGCATCGGACGCCGCCCGGCGAGGAACCGCTCGCGCTGCGCCCCGTGTCCGGGCACGATCCACCCGTCCACCGATCGTCCGGCGAAGACCATGACAGAGCACACCCTCCCGCCCGATGTCCTGGGGGCACCGACCAGACGGAGATTCCCCGGTCTCGCCCACCAGGTCAAGCACGCACGGCGATTCGTCGAGCGGCTGCTCGCCGCCTCGCCCGAACTCACCACCGCGACCCTGCTCACCAGCGAGCTCGCCACCAACGCCGTCACCCACAGCGCCTCCGGCTCACCCGGCGGGAAGTTCGAGGTGACCGTCTACCGCGGGCCCGGCCGGGCCCGGGTGGAGGTGCGCGACCTCGGCGGCTCCGAGCAGCCCCGCGCCCAGCACAACGATCCCCGCGACATCACCGAGCACGGGCGCGGACTCGACCTGGTCGAGGCGCTCGCCTCGGCCTGGGGCTCCGACGACCGCTCCGACGGGCTCGGCCGCACGGTCTGGTTCGAGCTCGCCTGGGACCCCGGCGACGAGGGCCCGGCTCCGCTCCCTTGAAGGAGGTGCGGGACCCCCCGCCCCGCATGCGCTGATACGCGCCGGTCCCGGGCCCGCGCCGCCCTGTGCCGTCCGGCGGGGTCTGCTATTCGCCCTCCTTCACGCCGTCGGCGCCGTCGGCGCCGCCGCTCTCCGGCGCGGGCGCCGGAAGCCGGTACTTCTCGTACAGCAGGCGCGCGTAGTCCTTGGCCTCCTGCGACGGTTCCTCGCCGAGTTCGTCTCGGACCAGGTCGTCCAGGTCCCTCTCCTTGCCATCCATAAAATGCAGCTTGCCTGGCGCGGCAGCGGATCACAAATCGGCGCGGCGGGCATATCGCGTGCTCAGAGGTGCTTTCTCCGGTCATTGGCGGCGCTTTCCCAGCGCACAGCGGTGCCGCGCGGGAAAACCCGCGCGGCACCGTGCGAGAAGTGATCCCCGCCCCGCTCACCGGGGCGGGGGCGGACTCAGTCGACCTCGGCCGGCGACTCCTCGCGGTCCCCGTCCCCGGCCTGCTCGCCGGCGCGGTCCCGGCGGGCGGCGGCCAGCGCGGCCTCCCGCTTGGCGGCGCGCCGCTTGGCGCGGCGCTCCTTGCCGCCCTCCGCCATGGTGTAGAGCACCGGCACCAGGATCAGCGTGAGCAGCGTCGAGGTGAACAGGCCGCCGATGACCACCAGCGCCAGCGGCTGCGAGACGAACGCCCCGCCGCCGGTGATGCCCAGCGCCATCGGGGTCAGCGCCCCCATGGTGGCCAGCGCGGTCATCAGGATCGGGCGCAGCCGGTGCCGCGAGCCCTCCACGACCGCCTCGCGCAGCTCCATCCCCTGCGCCCGGTACTGGTTGACCAGGTCGATGAGGACGATGGCGTTGGTGACCACGACGCCGATCAGCATCAGCAGGCCGATCATCGCCGGCAGGCCCAGCGGCTGGCCGGTGAGCATCAGCAGGCCGAGCGAGCCGGTGGCCGCGAACGGGATCGACACCAGCAGGATGAACGGCTGGACCAGGCTCTTGAAGGTGGCCACCATGATCAGGTAGACGATGACCACCGCGGCCAGCATGGCCAGCAGGAGCTGCCCGAAGGCCTCGGTCTGGTCGGCGCTGACGCCGCCGATCTCGGCCTTCGCGCCCTCCGGCAGGTCCAGCCGGTCCAGCGCCTGAGTGAGCTCCGCGCTGACCTTGCCGAGGTCGTCGGCGGTCGGCGAGGCGGACACGGTCGCGCTGGTCACGCCGCCGGTGCGGTGCAGCTCCGGCGCCTGCATGACCTCCTCGACGTCGGCCACCTCGGACAGCTCCACGGTGCCGCCGGCCGGCGCGGCGATCTCCAGGTCCTCCAGCTCGGCGACGGTCTCCGGGCGCTCCTCCACCCGGACCACCATGTCCCGCTGCCGGTCCTCGACGGTGGCGGTGCCGACCGTCGCGCCCTGGAAGGCGTCGCTGACCGCCTGTCCGATCTGCCCCTCGGTGAGGCCCTCCTCGGCGGCGGCCTCGCCGTCGACCCGCACCTCCAGCGCGGGCATCTCGGCGGCGATGCTGTTCTGCACGTCGGCGGCGCCGTCGATGCCGGCGACGGCCTCCTCGACCTGGCCGGCGGCCTCCTCGAGGGTCTCCGGGTCGTCCGCGGTGACCTCGACCTCCAGCCCGGCGGTGCCGCTCGCGTCGGCCAGCGCCACGTCGGAGTCGGTGTCGACCTCGGTGAAGGCCTGGCGGAGCTTCTCCTTGTAGACCTCCTGGTCGCCCTCGGGGTCGGTGGTGATGGTGTACTGCGTGGCGCCGGCGCCGCCGCCCATCATCGCCGCCATCGGGTCGCCCCCGCCGACCGAGGCCTGGTAGGACTCGACCCAGGAGAGGCCTTCCAGCTTCTTCTCGACCTTCGCCGCCTCGGCGTCGGCCTCCTCCACCGAGGTGCCGACCGGCAGCTCCTGGGTGGCCTGGTAGGTGTTCTGCCCCTGGTCGCCGAGGAAGTTGGTCTTCAGCAGCGGGCTGAACGCCATCCCGACGGTGCCGATGAGCAGCACCAGGGACGCGGCCAGGGTGAGGAAGCGGTGCCGGGTCGCCCAGCGGATCACCGGCATGTAGGCGCGGGCCAGCGGCGCGTTGAGCTCGCGCCGGTTCTCCTCGGCGCGGACCTGCTCGGCCTCCTCCGGCGGGACCGGCTTGGTCTTCATGAACCAGTAGGCCAGCACCGGGATGATGGTCAGCGAGACCAGCAGGGAGACGGCCAGCGCCAGGCTGACGGTGACCGCGAACGGCTGGAACAGCTCGCCGACCATGCCGCCGACGAAGCCGACCGGCAGGAAGACCGCGATGGTGGTCAGCGTGGAGGAGGTGATCGCGACGGAGACCTCCTTGACGCCGGTGAAGACCGCGGTGAACTTGTCCTCGCCGTAGCCCAGGTGCCGCTTGATGTTCTCCAGCACCACGATGGAGTCGTCGACCACCCGGCCGATCGAGACCGTGATCGCGCCCAGGGTCAGGATGTTCAGGCTGTAGCCGAACACCTGCATGCCGATCATGGTGATCAGCAGGGACACCGGGATGGAGACCGCGGAGACCAGGGTGGAGCGGACCGACAGCAGGAAGACCAGGATGACGGCGACCGCGGCGATCAGGCCGAGCCCGCCCTCCTCCAGCATCGCGACGATGGAGTCGTTGATGTAGGGCGCCTGGTCGAACACGACGGTGATGTCGCCGCCCTCGCCGAGCATCGGCTTGAGGTCGGCCAGCTTCTCCTGGACCTCCTCGGAGATCTCGACGGTGTTGCCCTCGGGCGTCTTGGTGATCATCACGCCGAGGCTGGGGTCGCCGTCGGTCCGGGTGATGGTGGTGCTCTCGTCCTGGAGCAGCTCGACGTCGGCGACCTCGGAGAGCCGGACCGGCTCCGGTGCGGCCGGGGCCGCCCCCGGCATGCCGGCCGCGCCCGCGGCACCGGCGCCGCCCTGGGCGCCCGCGCCGCCGCCGGGCATCAGCCAGATGTCCTCGACGTCCTCCAGCGACTCCAGCTTGCCGCCGGTGGTCACGGTGAGGGTGCGGCCGTCCTCGGTGATGTCGCCGCCCGGCGACATCACGCCGCTGGACTGCAGCGCGGAGGTGAGGTCGGCGGAGGACAGCCCGGCGTCGGCCAGCTCGTCCTCGTCCGGGGTGATGGTGACCTTGGAGTCGACCACGCCGGTCAGCATCGCGGCGCGGACCCCGTCGATCGACTCCAGCTCCGGGATGACCTGCTCGCGCAGCGGTTCGGCGAGCGCCTGGGCATCGCCGTCGCCGGCGCCCGCGGCGAGCATCACCACCGGCATGTCGTCCAGGCTGAACGACTGCACGGTGGGGTCGACGTCCTCGGGCAGCGCGGCCTGCGCCTGGTCGACGGCCTTCTGCACGTCGCGCACCACGTCGTCGGTGCTGTCGCCGTAGTCGAACTCGGCGACCACCTGGGCGCTGCCGGTGGAGGAGGTGGAGTTATAGGAGGTGATGCCGGCGACGCCCTTGACCGCCTGCTCCAGCGGCTCGGTCACCTCATCCTCGATGACCTGCGGCGACGCCCCCTGGTACTGGGCGCCGACCATGACCATCGGCAGTTCCATCGAGGGCATCAGCTCGCGCTTGGCCGACCCTGCCGCGATCACGCCGAAGACCAGTGCCGACAGCGTGATGAGCAGGATGAGCGCGCGGTTGCCCAGGGAGATCTTGGCGAGCCGGTTCACCGCGCGCCTCCGCTCCGGGACGCGCCCGGTGCCGGGCGGTGGCCTGGGTGGTCGCCAAGGGGATTCTTGGCAGATGTGGACATCAGGGGCGTACTCCTCGAAGGAATGGATCGCGCTGCGGTCGGCGCCGCCGCCGAGGGCGGCGCGAAGTCGGTCCCCCCGCGAGCAGAGACGGGGCGCGGGGTCGTTACCGGGCACGCAAAACACACGATACTTCGCGTCTCACCGCGAGGGCAGACGAGCAGGCCCGAATTCAGGGTGCTGTCAGGGGGCTGTCAGTGGAATGTCAGGGAGGCCGCTAGCAGCCACCGCGGAACGGGCCGGAGCGGCGGCGCGTCGGTGGCGGCGCCCGGCGGAGCGGCGCCGCCGGGGCGCGGTCCGGTCAGCCGGCGGCGACCGGGGTGCTCTCCCCCGGCGGCACGTGCTCCTGGACGACGCCCCACACCACGCCGAGCAGGTCCTCCAGCGCGTGCGCGAGGGAGGCGTCGACCAGCTCGTAGCTGACCTGGCGGCCCTGCTGGCGGCCGTTGACCAGGCCGCATTCGCGCAGGCAGGCAAGGTGATTCGAAACATTCTGCCGGGTAAGACCCAACTGGTCCGCCAGCTCGGCCGGATGGCCCGGACCGTCCAGCAGGGCCAGCAGCAGCCGGCACCGCGTGGGGTCGGCGAGCGCCCTTCCGAGGCGCTGGATGGCGGACAGGCGCTGCTCCGAGGTCAACATGATAACCATTGTACACCGTTTGCTGTATAGACAGTCTTCGCTGTATAAACAGTGACGACTGAACCGTTCCTCGAGCCGTTCCGCGCCGGCCGACGTCTTTCCTCGGGAGGAATCCATGGGAGTTGGGCATGGCCACGGCCACGGGCACCCGCCGGCCACGGCGGGCGCCGCCTACCGCGGCAGACTCGCCGCCGTCCTCGGCCTGATGCTGGCCGTGGCGGCCGTCCAGGTCGCCGGTGCCGCGTTCTCCGGCAGCCTGGCCCTGCTCGCCGACGCCGGGCACACCGTCACCGACTCCGCGGGCGTGATGCTCGCGCTGTTCGCGGTCTGGATCGCCGGCCGGCCGCCGAACCCGAAGCGCACCTTCGGCCTGCAGCGAGCCGAGGTGCTGGCCGCCGCGGCCAACGCGCTCCTGCTCTTCCTGCTGTGCGCGTTCATCGCCTACGAGGCGATCGAGCGGCTCACCGAGCCGCGGCACGTCGCCGGCCCCTGGGTGGTCGCCGTCGCCGCCTTCGGCCTGGCCGCCAACATCGTCGCGCTGCTCGTCCTCCGCTCCGGCCAGCAGGAGAGCATCAACGTGCGCGGCGCCTACCTGGAGGTCCTCGGCGACGCGCTGGCCTCGGTCGGGGTGATCATCGGCGGCGCCGTCATCTGGTTCACCGGCTGGTCCCAGGTGGACACGGCGGTCTCGCTGATCATCCTCGCGATCATCGTCCCGCGCGCCTGGGGGCTGCTCCGCGAGGCGGTGCACGTCCTGCTGGAGGCCACCCCGCGCGGCGTGGACCTGGACGAGGTGCGCACGCACATCCTGCGCGAACCCGGCGTCATCGACGTGCACGACCTGCACGCCTGGACCATCACCTCGGGCGTGCCGGTGCTCTCCGCGCACGTCGTCGTGGAGGAGGGGCACCTGGAGCACAGCGGCCGGATGCTCGACCGGCTGCACACCTGCCTGGACGGCCACTTCGACGTGGAGCACTCCACCCTCCAGCTGGAGCCGGCCGGCCACGCCGAGCACGAGGGCGCCCGGCACCACTGAGCCCGCGCCCCGGGGACGGCGGCCCGCCTCCCGCACCGGTCCCGGCGCGGGAGGGCCTCCGGGCCGCCGCCGGAAGGGCCCCGCCGGCGCGGTGAAGGTCCGATGGTCCGACCCCGCCGCACCGGGAGTATCCTCGGTCCCGCTGAACAGCGGCTGAGCTCGCATCCCGCGGTCCCCGGACCGGGATCCGGCGGTTCCGGCCCCGGCGTCCGCCGGGCCCGCGGGGGACCGTGGGACCCTGGGTTTCCGTCGGGCGCCGCGGCGTGCCCGGCCACCGGTGCCCCGGCACCGGAACCGCCACCGGACCGTGCAGGGGGAGCGCTCCATGACCATCGAACGCCGCGGCCTGAGAGGCCTCGCGGACTGGCTCCGCGAGGACGTCGTCGCAGGGTTCCTGCTGATCGCCGGGGCCGCGGTCGCGCTGGTGTGGGCCAACTCCCCGGCAGGCGCCGGCTACGAGGCGCTGCGCGGCTTCACCTTCGGCCCGGCCGGACTGCACCTGGACCTCTCCGTGCAGGCCTGGGCCTCCGACGCGCTGCTGGCGGTGTTCTTCTTCGTCGTCGGCAACGAGCTCAAGCAGGAGTTCGTCCACGGCGAACTGCGCAACCCCCGGCGCGCGGTGCTGCCGATCGTCGCCGCGCTGGCCGGCATGGCGGTGCCCGCCGCCATCTACACCGCGGTGAACCTGCACCGCCCGGAGGCCCTGCACGGCTGGGGCATCCCGATGGCCACCGACATCGCCTTCGCCGTCGCCATCCTCGCGGTGATCGGCCGCTACCTCCCGCCCGCGCTGCGCACCTTCCTGCTCACCCTGGCCATCGTGGACGACCTGGGCGCGATCGTGGTCATCGCGGTCTTCTACACCGACCACGTGTCGTTCGCGCCGCTGCTCGGCGCGGCCGCGCTGCTCGGCGTCTTCGGCTACCTGCAGCGGGGCCGCGGGCTCGCCGCCCGGCTGAACGCCTCCGCGCTGCCCAACTGGGCGGTCTACCTCCCGCTGGCCGCGGCGATCTGGGCGCTGCTGCACGCCAGCGGGGTGCACGCCACCATCGCCGGCGTCGCGATGGGCCTGCTGATGCGGACCGTCCCGCTCGACGGCGAGACGCAGAGCCCGTCCCACGCGGTGGAGCACATCATCCGCCCGTGGAGCAACGCCGTGGTGCTGCCGGTGTTCGCGCTGATGTCGGCCGGCGTGGTGTTCACCGGCTTCGACACCATCCTCGCGGACAGCGCGGCGGTCGGCGTCATCCTCGGCCTGGTCTTCGGCAAGCTGATCGGCATCCTCGGCGGCTCCTGGCTCACCACCAGGCTGACCGCGGCGGAGCTGAGCCCCTCGCTGCACTGGATCGACATCGCCGGGATGGCGCTGCTCGCCGGGATCGGCTTCACCGTCTCGCTGCTGATCACCGAGCTCTCCTTCACCGACCTGCAGATGGTGGAGGACGCCAAGTCCGGGGTGATCATCGCCTCGCTGCTGGCGACCGCGCTCTCCGCGGTCGTGCTCGGCATCCGCAGCGCCCACTACCGCAGGCACGGCCTGCCCGTCCGCGAGCCCGAGCGGGGCACCGGGACCCCGGACTGACCCGCGCCCGGACCGACACGGCCGCCGGAGCCGTGGCGGCCCGGGCGGGCACGCGGTTTCATGGTGGCGCGGAACCGCTCTCGACGCCCCTCCGTCGAACGCGGGCGGACAGCGGGGCGAGAAACCAGGACGGAACGACGACGCGGACATGCAACGACGAACATCCGCTCTGCGCGGACTCCTCACGCGGGGCGCCCGGCGCCTGCCCCGCCCGCCGCAGAGCGCCCGCGCGCGCGGCCTGTGGCGGCGGCCGGCCAGCGTCTTCCTGCTGCTGATCATCGCCGTCGACCTGATCGGAGCCGGCCTGCTGACCCTGCCCGCCGCGCACGCCGAGGGGCACGGGCTCAGCTTCACCGACGCGCTGTTCACCTCCACCTCGGCGCTCATGGTCTGCGGCCTGGCCGTGATCGACCTGGGCGCCGACCTCTCCCTGTTCGGCCAGATCGTGGTGCTGGTGCTGATCCAGGCCGGCGGCATCGGCATCATGGCGCTGGCCTCGCTGCTCGGCGTCGCGGTGCTGCACCGGTTCGGCCTGCGGATGCGGCTCACCCTGCAGACCGAGACCCGGATCATGCAGGTGGGCGACGTGCGCGGCCTGGTCCGCCGGATCATCCTGGTCAGCCTGGCCTGCGAGGCGGTCGTCGCCCTGCTGCTCGCCCCGCGGCTCTGGCTGGTGCACGGCGAGGACCTCCCGGAGGCGCTGTACCTCGCGGTGTTCCACGCGGTCTCGGCGTTCAACAACGCCGGCCTGGCGCTCTACCCGGACAGCCTGGTCCGGTTCGCCGCCGACCCGGTGATGCTGCCCGCGGTCGCGATCGCCTCCGTCATCGGCGGCCTGGGCTTCCCCGTGCTGCTGGAGCTCCGCCGGCACCTGCACCACCACCGCCGGTGGAGCCTGCACGCCAAGCTGACCATCGTCACCACCGCGCTGCTCTACTTCGGCGGGGCGGCGGCGGTGACCCTGCTGGAGTGGACCAACCCCGCGACCCTGGGCGGGATGCCCTGGTGGCAGCGGGTGCTGGACGGCTCCTTCCACGGCGTGATGCCGCGCAGCGGCGGGTTCAACGTGGTCGACGTGGGCGCGATGAACGAGGCGACGCTGCTCGTCATCATGATGCTGATGTTCGTCGGCGGCGGCAGCGCGGGGACCGCCGGCGGCATCAAGGTGGCCACCCTGGCCGTCATCTTCCTCGTCGTCTGGGCGGAGATCCGCGGCCACCCCAACGTGCACGTGTTCGGCCGGAAGCTCGCCCCGGAGGTGATCCGCCAGTCGCTGAGCCTGCTCTTCCTCTCCATGACCGTGGTGGTGGCCTCCACCGTGCTGCTGCTCAGCACCACCCCCTTCGACCTGGTCCCGGTCATGTTCGAGGTCATCTCGGCCAGCGGCGTGGTCGGGCTGTCCACCGGGATCACCGCCGACCTCCCGCCCTGGGCGCACCTGCTGCTGACCGTGCTGATGCTGGCCGGCCGGGTCGGACCGGTCACCTTCGCCGCCGCGCTGGCCCTACGGGAGCGGACCCGGCGCTACGACTTCCCGGTCTCCCGCCCCATCATCGGTTAGAACAGCGCTCCGCCGCCGCGCGGAGCCGAAACCATAAGGAGTGCCCCGGTGCCCCGCAGCAAAACCGACGACAAGCGGGTCCTGGTCATCGGCCTGGGCCGGTTCGGCAGCTCGCTCGCCCTGGAGCTGGTCGCGCACGGCTGGGAGGTGCTGGGCATGGACTCCAGCCCGCGCCTGGTCCAGACCTTCGCCGACTCGCTCACCCACACCGTCGTGGCCGACGCCACCGACGAGGAGGCCCTGCGCCAGGTCGACGCGCAGGACTTCAACCGGGCGGTGGTCGCCATCGGCACCCACCTGGAAGAGAGCATCCTGGCCACCTCGCTCCTGGTGGACATGGGCGTCCCGCACATCTGGGCGAAGGCGATCAGCCGCCGGCACGGCCGCATCCTGCAGCAGGTCGGCGCGCACCACGTGGTCCTGCCCGAGCACGACATGGGCGAGCGGGTGGCGCACCTGCTCTCCGGGCGGATGCTGGACTACGTCGAGATCGAGGAGGGCTTCGCACTGGGCAAGACCCGGGCGCCCAACTCGCTCATCGGCAAGCGCCTCGGCGACACCCGGGTCCGGGCCCGGTACGGCATCACCGTGGTCAGCATCAAGCGGCACGGCGAGGAGTTCACCTACGCCACCGAGGACACCGTGCCGCAGAAGGGCGACGTGATCGTGGTGGCCGGCCGGACCTCGCACGTGGAGCGGTTCGCCGAGGTCGGCTGAGGTCCGAAGAATACGGACGAACCACACAAATTGACAACCGTTTTCATTTTCCCGATGATGGGGGCATGAGAACTGGGAAGTCGGTCAAGATCGCCGCGGCCTGCACCGCGGGCCTGCTGCTCGCCGCCGGGTGCGGCTCCGGGGACGGGGACTCGGGCCAGGGCGGGGACGGCCCGGCGATCGTCACCGGGGTCTACCCCCTGCAGTGGCTCGCCGAGCAGGTCTCCGGCGACCGGGGCGCGGTGAGCAACCTGACCGAGCCCGGCGCCGAGCCGCACGACCTGGAGCTGACCGGCCGGCAGACCGGCGAGGTCACCGACGCCGACGTCGTCTTCTACGTCTCCGGCCTGCAGCCGGCGGTGGACGACGCGGTCGCCCAGTCCGGCACCGAGGGCGCCCTGGACGTGGCCGACCTGGTCGAGCTCCGCCCTGCGGGCGAGGAGGAGGGCCACGACCACGACCACGGCGGAGAAGGCCACGAGCACGGCGGGGAGGAGCACGGCCACGGCGAGCTCGACCCGCACATGTGGCTGGACACCGGGCTGATGGCGGAGGCCGCCGACGGCCTGGCCGACCGGCTCGCCGAGGCCGACCCGGACGGCGCCGAGGCCTACCGGTCCAACGCCGAGCGGGTCCGCGCCGAGCTGGAGGAGATCGACGCCGAGTACGGCGAGGGCCTCGCCGAGTGCGACAGCCGCACCCTGGTGGTCAACCACGCCGCGTTCGGCTACCTGGCCGCCGCGCACGACCTGGAGCAGATCAGCGTCTCCGGCATCGACCCCGCGTCCGAGCCCTCCCCCGCGCGCATCGCCGAGGTCGCCGACCTGGTGAAGGAGCACGACGTCACGACCGTGTTCACCGAGACCCTGGTGAGCCCCGCGGTGGCCGAGACCATCGCCGACGAGGCCGGCGCGGAGACCGCGGTGCTCGACCCGCTGGAGGGGATCACCGACGAGTCCCCCGGCGACGACTACCCCTCCGTGATGCGCGGCAACCTGGAGTCGCTCCGCGGCGGCCTCGGCTGCTCCTGACCTGCTCCGCCGCACCGGCGACGGGCCCCGCCACCCGGCGGGGCCCTTTCTCGTGCAATCCCGCTCCCGTTCCTGCACGCACTTACAAGCCGCCTACTTCTGGAGAAAGCACCCCTCGCGCCGGATGCACGTGCGCTATCCTGATCAAAGTACGGTGCTAATGCACGTGCATAAGCACGTGAGGTACCCGCACTCACCGGAAGAAGGAGGATCGCACCAGATGAGCGCTTACAACGGCATCGCCGCGTCCGAGCTGCACAACGTCGCCTGGCAGAAGAGCCAGCGGAGCAATTCGCGCGGTTCCTGCGTGGAGATGGCCAAGCTCCCCGACGGCTCGATCGCGATGCGCAACTCCCGTTTCCCCGCCGGCCCGGCCCTGGTCTACACCCAGGCCGAGATCGACGCCCTGATCCTGGGCGCCAAGGACGGCGACTTCGACAACCTGCTCAGCTGAGAACCTGCTCCATCGGCCGCCGCCCCGGCCGGGGCGCGGAGGGCGCGGAACAGCTCTGCCGGGGGGAACGGGCCCGTTGGGGGGAGACCGCCCCGCCCCGCTGCACACCGGGGCGGGGTGTTCTGCTTTCCGGACCGGGCCGCCCGCGGCCGGCTCAGAACTCGTCGACCATCTCTTTGAGGAGGTCCTTGGTCTCCCCCGGAGGCCGGGCGATGACGCTCAGCTTCTCCATCGCCATGGTGTAGGCGTCGACCTCCTGGCGCTTGTCCAGGCAGAGCGAGCCGGTGAGGTGCTCCAGGTAGATGATGTCGGACAGCTCGAAGTCCGGGTAGCGCAGGATCGTGAAGGACCCGGCCTCGGCCGCGTGCGCGCCGGCGCTGAACGGGACGATCTGCAGCGTGATGTTGGGGTGGTCGCAGAGCCCGACCAGGTGCTCCATCTGCCGGCGCATCAGCTCGGCCCCGCCCACCGGGCGCCGGACGGCGGCCTCGTCGAGGATCGCCCAGAGCTTCACCTCCGGGTCGTCGAGCCGCTCCTGGCGCTGCATGCGGACCCGCACCCGGTCCTCGGTGGCCTGGTCCCGCAGGCCGACGCCGCCGGTGATCACGGCTTCGGCGTAGTCCTGGGTCTGCAGCAGCCCGTGGATGAACTGCGCCTCGTAGACCCGGATCCGGCTGGCCGCCTCCTCCAGGCCGACGTAGACCTGGAACCAGTTGGGCAGCGCCTCGCCGTACTGCTGCCACCAGCCGGGCCTGTTGGTGTCCCGGGCCATCTGCGCCAGCGTCCGGATGAGCTCCTTGTCCTCCACCTTGTAGAGCAGGAGCAGGTCCTCGACGTCGCGGGACTTGAAGCCGACCCGGCCCAGCTCCATCCGGCTGATCTTGGACTCCGAGCCGCGGATGTGGTGCCCCGCCGCGCCCCGGGAGACGCCCGCCTTCTCGCGGTACTTGCGCAGCTCGGACCCGAGCAGCATCCTGCGGACGGTGGGCCCGGCGCCCTGCTTGATGCGAGCGATGCCGCTCATGACCGCTGCCTCCCCACCCTTCGTCGGACGCTCCGGCCGGCCCCTCCCTCGCGGCCGCCACCGGTGCGGTGGAACTCAGTCCTGCACCCACCCACGATAGCGCCGCCGCGGACGGCCGTTCGGGCGGCACGTCCGCGAACGGGGGCCCACTCCGCCGCTCACCGGGGGCCGCCCGCTCCGCTCGAGCGGGGCCGGGGGGCCGGCCCGCCCGGCGGCGGTCAACCGAACAGAGCCCAGACGTACTTGCCGCTCGGAGGCGTGAGAACCACCCCCCAGCTGCGTGAAAAGCAGTCCACGAGGTGCAGGCCGCGGCCGGTCTCCAGCATGAGATCGGGCTCTCGGGGGGCCGGGACCCGCTCGCCGGGGTCGTGCACGGCGCAGACGACCTCGCTGTCGCGGCGAAGCAGGCGAACCCGGATAACGTTCCCATATCCGTAAGAGAGCACGTTCACCGCGGCCCCGGACGGCAGCCCGTGCCGCAGCGCATTGGTGACGAGCTCGGAGAGGACCAGTTCGACGCCGCCCGCGGCCTCGGACAGCCCCCAGCCGGAGAGGAGCTCGGTTCCGACCCGGCGGGCCGCAGCGGGGGCGCCCTGGTCCGCGGGCAGTTCGAAGAGGACGTCCTCGGTCCGGCACTCCGGTGCGCCGCCGGCCGGGACCGGGGCGCGCAGCGCCGCCGTCCACCAGGCCCCGCGCCCGCCTCCCGGGGCGCGCGCCGCCGGGAGCGGCGGTGCCTCTCCGTCGTCCCCCGCCGCCCGGGACCCCGCCGCCGCCCGCCCGCTCGGCGCGCCTTCGAGTGACGGTCCGCTCACCGCGATCCCCTCGCAGTCGTGTCGTTTCACGGCCCCTCTCTCGGGAGCCTGCCGAACACGCTCGGCACCTGCCGTCGAGGTGCTCCGCGCACGACCCATATGCACGTGCATCTTCCTCATGCACGCATCCTAGGACAGAAGACCGCGGCATTCAGGAGATTGGCGTAGTTGCTCACATGCATTCCCGCTCGGCGCGGAGAAGCCCCGGTGGGGGCGGGTTTCCGCGGTGACGATCCCTCCGCCGGGGCGGCCCTCGGGCCGTCCCGGGCACAGGTCCCGCCCCGCCCGGGGCGCCCCCTCAGACCGTTGACGGGAAAAGGCGGCGGGCGCAGAAGAACCCCGGCCCCCGCAACGTCAAGATCATCGCCCAGGGCGGGCTTCTTCCGTCAACGGTCTCAGGCGGCGAGGGCGCGGTACACGGCCACCCGGTCCGGGTAGTCGGTGATGATGCCGTCGACGCCGTCGCGGACCAGCCGCCTGATCGCGCTGGGGTGGTTGGCGGTCCAGCCGAACATGCGCATCCCCTGGTCGTGCACGCGGCGCACGTAGGCGGCGGTGACCCGGAGGTGGTGCGGGTGGAGCTGCTGCACGTAGCGCGCGACGCGGCGCAGCCCGTACCTGCTGTAGGGGCGCCCCAGTGCGGCGGTGCGCAGGCCGGGGACCTCGCCGGCGAGCACCCGCAGCGTCGCCCAGTCGAAGCTCTGCAGGATGAGCCGGCCGCTCCGGCCCGCGCCGAGCCAGTACCGGTCGTCCCGGACCGCGTCGGCCAGGCGGGCGCCGGCCTCCGGGTCGCGCCGCTCCACCTTCAGCTCCACCAGGGCGCCGATTCCGGTGGCGCGCAGCACGGCCAGCGCCTCCCCCAGGGTGGGGACCCGCTCCCCGGCGTACTCGGGGCCGAACCAGGAGCCGGCGTCGAGCCGGCGGATCTCCTCCAGGGTGAAGTCGCGGACCCGCCAGGGGCGCCGGCCGGGGAACCGCCGGACCGCGTCGGTGGTGCGGACCAGGGTGGGGTCGTGCATGACGACGAGCTCACCGTCCACGGTGGAGCGCACGTCGATCTCGGCCATGTCCGCGCCCCGGCCCCTGGCGATCGCCAGGGCGGCGAGGGTGTTCTCCGGCGCGTGGCCGGAGGCCCCCCGGTGCGCGACGACGATCACCGGTCCCACCCCTTCGCGGTTCCGGGCCGCCCGCTCCGACCGGCCCCGAAAAAACTCGTAGAGTAACGATACACCGCATTTGGTCGGATTTTCGCTACTTTCCGTATTGGCCAGCGGCCCCCACCCTCCGGGTGGTGCCAGCCCTCCATCGCCGGTGGCGCTCCCACCCCCGGCGCCGGGCGGCGCGGGAAGGGCGCCATCATACCGCTGCGCACGGTGATCGGAACAGTGCGGAGGGTTCCGGATCCGGCGGGCGGCGGGGGCCGGAGCGGGGCCCGCCGAGCGGCCGCGGCGGCCCGGCGTCACGCTGGGCCACCGCGCCGGGCGGTCAGGGGCGCGGGACGGGCACCCCGTAGAAGTCGAGCGCGTTCCGGGAGAGCACCCGCTCGGCCTGCTCCGGGCCGAGGGCCCCGGTCAGCAGGTCGACGTCGGAGGGGGCGAAGGGGCGCGGGGCCCGGGTCGAGGGCAGGTCGGTGCCGAACATGAGGGCCCCGGGGTTGACCTCCGCGATCGCGCGCAGCGCGCGGGCCGGGTCGACGTCGCCGCGGCCGAAGCCGGTCGCCTTGACCCGCGCCCCGGAGCCGACCAGGTCGAGCAGGGCGGGCAGCCCCTCCGCAGACAGGCCGAGGTGGTCGACCGAGATCCGGGGCAGCGGGGCGATCACCGGCGCCAGCTCGGGCAGCCGCCGGGAGTCGAGGTAGAACTCGGCCGGCCAGCCGAGCAGGTCGGCGGCGCGCAGGCCGAGCTGGACCTGGGCGTCGATGTCGTCGGCCGTGCCCCGGAACAGGTTGAACCGGAGCGCCCGCACCCCCGCCGCGTGCAGGTCGCGCAGGTCGGAGTCGGAGGTGTCCGCCGGGAGCTGGGCCACCCCCACGAAGGAGGGGCCCAGCTCGCGCAGCGCGGCGAGCAGGTGCGCCTGTCCGTAGCCCTGGAAGGAGGCGGCGACCACGGCCCCTCCGGTGACGCCCAGCCCTGCGGTGCGGGCCCGGTAGTCCTCGACCGTGAACGGATCGGGCCGGTAGCCCTGGCCGCCGTCCAGGGGGAAGCGGGGGTCGATGATGTGCAGGTGGGCGTCGAACAACGCCTTGGCCTTTCGCGAGCGCGGATGCGGGGCGGCCCCCGGGAGGGCCGGCCCGCGGGCGCGGCGCACCTCCGGCCGTCGGGACCGCCGCCTCCACCGTAGCGCCCGAGGGGGCGATGCACCGAACGCGGCGCCCGCCGCCCCCGCCCGGCCGGCCCCGCCGGGGCGGCGGCCCCGGCGCCGCTCCGCCGCCTCCGGGGCGGGGTTCCCGGTTTTCCCGCCCCCGACATACCACCTGGTCGGTCAGGGCGGTTAGGATCGGCCCGATGTGTCCTGGACCACTCGTCCGCCGCACGTCGCACAAGAGCACCGCACACAGGAGGTAACCCATGGCTGAGACCCCGCGCCGCGTCGCGATCGTGACCGGCGGCGCCCGCGGCATCGGCGCCGCCACCGCCCGCCGGCTCGCCGCCGAGGGCCGCGCGGTCGCCGTCGTCGACCTCGCCGAGGCCGACGCGCAGAAGACCGCGGACGCCATCACCGCCGACGGCGGCGAGGCCATCGGCATCGGCGCCGACGTCTCCGACGCCGACCAGGTCGCCGCGGCCGTCGCCGCCGTCGCCGAGCGGCTCGGCCCGCCGGCGATCCTGGTCAACAACGCCGGCGTGATCCGGGACAACCTCCTGTTCAAGATGACCGAGGAGGACTGGGACACGGTGATGAACGTGCATCTGCGCGGCTCCTTCCTGATGAGCCGGGCGGCCCAGGGGCACATGACCAAGGAGGGCTTCGGCCGCATCGTCAACCTGTCCAGCAGCTCCGCGCAGGGCAACCGCGGGCAGGCCAACTACTCCGCGGCCAAGGCCGGCCTGCAGGGCTTCACCAAGACCCTCGCCATCGAGCTGGGCAAGTTCGGGGTGACCGCCAACGCGGTGGCGCCCGGCTTCATCGAGACCGAGATGACCAAGGCCACCGCCGAGCGGGTCGGCATGGAGTTCGAGGCGTTCAAGAAGGCCGCCGCCGACTCCATCCCGGTGCGCCGCACCGGCCGCCCCGAGGACATCGCCAACACCATCGCCTTCCTCACCGGGGAGGACGCCGGCTTCGTCTCCGGCCAGGTCATCTACGTCGCCGGCGGACCGCTGGACTAGCCGGCCCCGCCCATCCCGAATCCGCGGTCTCACGGAGGTTCCATGACAACGGTCACCGACGGGGCGGCGCCGGACGCCGCCGAACTGCGGCGGCGGGTCGCCGGCTTCGTCGCCGAGCACGACCCGGACGCCACACCGCAGCAGGAGTTCCTGGCCGCACGCTTCGACGCCGGCCTGGCCTGGGTGCACTTCCCCGAGGGGGCGGGCGGGCTGGGCGCCCCGCGCTCCCTGCAGCCGGTGGTGGACGAGGAGTTCGAGCGGCTCGGCGCCGCCCCGGCGGGGCGCGAGGGCCTCGTCATCGGGCTGGGCATGGCCGCACCGACCATCCTCGCCTTCGGCACCCCCGAGCAGCGCGAGCGGTTCCTCAAGCCGCTCTACACCGGGGAGGAGGTCTGGTGCCAGCTCTTCAGCGAGCCGGGCGCCGGCTCCGACCTGGCCGCCCTGGGCACCCGCGCGGTGCCCGACGGCGACTCCTGGGTCGTCAACGGGCAGAAGGTGTGGACCTCGCTGGCGCACGAGGCGCGCTGGGGCATCCTGGTCACCCGGACCGACCCCGACGTGCCCAAGCACAAGGGCATGACCTACTTCGTCTGCGACATGCACGCCGAGGGCGTCGAGGTGCGCCCGCTCCGCCAGATCACCGGCGAGGCCGAGTTCAACGAGGTCTACCTGACCGACGTGCGGGTGCCCGACGGGCACCGGCTGGGCGCCGTCGGCGAGGGGTGGAAGGTCGCGCAGACCACGCTGATGAACGAGCGGGTGGCGATCGGCGGGCACGCCGACCCGCGCGAGGGCGGACTGATCGGCGTGGTCGCCGACATCTGGCGGGACCGCCCCGAGCTGCGCACCCCCGGTTCGCACGACGCGCTGCTGCGGCTGTGGGTGGACGCCGAGGCGGCCCGGCTCACCAAGGAGCGCCTCCGCCAGCAGCTGGCGATCGGCCAGCCCGGCCCGGAGGGGTCCGCCGCCAAGTACGCCTTCTCCCGGCTCAACCAGGAGATCTCCGGTCTGGAGGTGGAGCTCCTGGGCCAGGAGGGGCTGACCTACGACGACTGGACCTTCCGCCGCCCCGAAGGGGTGAACTTCACCAAGCGCGGCGCGGGCTTCCACTACCTGCGCAGCAAGGGCAACTCCATCGAGGGCGGGACCACGGAGATCCTGCGCAACATCATCGCCGAGCGCATCCTCGGGCTGCCGGGCGAGATCCGGGTGGACAAGGACGTCGCGTGGAAGGACCTGCCGAAGTGAGCGAAGTGGACCTGCTCTACACCGAGATCGAAGAGGAGCTGCGGGCCAGCGTGCGGGCGCTGCTCGCGGACAGGTGCCCGCCGGAGTCGGTGCTCGCCCGGGTGGAGACCGACGAGGTGGCCGACCTGGAGCTGGCCAAAGAGCTCGCCGGGCTGGGCGCGACCGGCCTGCCGGTCCCCGAGGCGCTCGGCGGCGCCGGGGCGTCCTGGCGGGAGGCCTCCGTCGTCGCCGAGGAGCTGGGCCGGGCCGCGGCCCCGGTGCCGTTCCTGGGCGGGGCGGTGCTGTCCGCCGCGGCGCTGCTGGAGGCCGGCGGACCGGGCCGGGAGGTGCTCTCCGGGATCGCGGACGGAACGGCCGTCGCGGCGCTGGCCGTCCCGCTGGGCACCCCGCCCGGCGCCGGTCACCCGTCGGCGGTGCGGGCCGAGGGCGGCCTGCTCACCGGTTCGGTCCCCGGGGTGGCCGACGCGCTCGCCGCCGACGTGCTGGTGGTCCCGACCGCCGGCCCGGACGGCCCCGCCCTGTACCGGGTGGAGGCCGCGGACGCCGCGCGGGCGGCCGTGGTCAGCCTGGACCTCACCCGGCCGCTGGCCGACCTCGTGCTGGACGGCGCGCCGGGCACCCTGCTCGCCTCCGGCGCCGACGCGGAGCGCGCGCTGCGCACCGCGCTGTCCACCGGCGCCGCCCTGCTCGCCGCGGAGCAGCTCGGCGTCGCCGAGTGGGCGCTGTCCACCACCGTCGACTACCTCAAGACCCGCACCCAGTTCGGCCGGCCGGTGGGCTCCTTCCAGGCGCTCAAGCACCGCCTGGCCGACCTGTGGGTCTCCATCTCCCAGGCGCGCGCGGTGGTCCGGGCCGCGGCCTCCACGGCCGGCACCGGGGGCGCCGAGGCCGAGCTGAACGCCTCCCTGGCCCAGGCCTTCGTGTCCGGTGTCGCGGTGAAGGCCGCCGAGGAGGCCGTCCAGCTGCACGGCGGCATCGGCTTCACCTGGGAGCACCCGGCCCACCTCTACCTGAAGCGGGCCAAGAGCGACGCCATCGCCCTGGGCACCGCCGACCGGCACCGCCTGGCCCTGGCGTCCCTGGTGGACCTGGCGCGGGCCTGACCGCGCCGGCCGCGGCCGGTGCGGGACCGGCCGCGGCCGGCGCCCCGGTCCGGGGCAATAGGCTGGCCCGGACCCGGACGTCCGACGCAGGAGAACCCATGAACGACGAATCGGCGGCCCCCGGCGCACCCACCCCGACCGGGATCGACACCTCCGTCTCCCATGTCGCCCGGATCTGGAACTACTGGCTCGGGGGCAGGGACAACTACCCGGTCGACCGGCAGGTCGGCGACGAGATCCTGCGGATCCTGCCCGAGGTCGCCGACCTGGCCCGCGCCTCGCGGGCGTTCCTGGTCCGCGCCGTCACCCACCTGGCCCGGGACGCGGGGGCCCGGCAGTTCCTGGACATCGGCACCGGGCTGCCCACCGCGAACAACACCCACGAGATCGCCCAGGCCGTCGCCCCCGAGTCGCGGATCGTCTACGTCGACAACGACCCGCTGGTGCTGGTGCACGCCAACGCGCTGCTCACCGGCACCGCCGAGGGCGCCACCGACTACGTCGACGCGGACCTGCGCGACCCCGCGGCGATCCTGGAGAAGGCCGCGGACACCCTGGACATGTCCCGGCCGGTGGTGCTGCTGCTGATGGGCATCGTCGAGTTCGTCACCGACGACGCCGAGGCGCAGGCGGTCGTCGAGCACCTCACCGGCGCGCTGCCCTCCGGGAGCCATGTGGTGTTCTACGACGGCACCGCGGTGATCCACCCCGAGCGCTCCGCCGAGGTCGCCGCCGCCTGGAACTCCACCGGCAACGCCCCGCTGGTACTGCGCTCCCCCGAGCGGATGGCCGGGTTCTTCACCGGCCTGGAGCTCCTGGAGCCCGGCCTGGTCCCGCTGAACCGGTGGCGGCCCGGCCCGGTCGAGGTCGGCGCCGACCGCGACGTGGACGCCTACTGCGCCGTCGCCCGCGTCCCCTGACCGCGCTCCCCCGGCGCGGGCGCCCGCGCGGCCGCTCGCGCCGCCCAGGGCACCGGAGGCGGGGGCGCGGCGCGGCCGCGTCCCGCTCATGGCGGGGCGCCCCGGCGGGGCGGGGCCGCTCGGACGCCCCGTCCGCGGCCCCGGCGGCGGGCGGCGGTCCTCAGCCGCGCAGGGCGGCGGAGGCCTTGGCGATGCGGCCGACCGCGTCGTCGATCGAGGAGTCCGGGACGTCCAGGTGGACCACCAGGCGGACGGTGTCCGGGCCGATCGGGACGGAGCCCACCCCGGCGGCGGCGAACGCCTCGGCGTACCGGCCGGCCTGCCCCTCGGGGGTGGTCAGCAGCGCCATGTTGGTGTGCGCCGCGGCGCTCAGCCCGGGCAGCGCGCCGATGCCGGCGGCGAGCCGGGCGGCGCGCGCGTGGTCCTCGGCCAGCCGGTCCAGGTGGTGGTCGAGCGCGTACAGGGCGCCGGCGGCGATGATGCCGACCTGGCGCATGCCGCCGCCGAGGAGCTTGCGCACCCGGCGGGCGCGGCGGATCGTCCCGGCGTCGGACGCCAGGGCCGCGCCGACCGGCGCGCCGAGCCCCTTGGAGAAGCAGACGGTCACCGTGTCGGCGCCCTCGGCCGCCGCGGAGAGCGGGACGCCCAGGGCGGTGGCGGCGTTCCACAGCCGGGAGCCGTCCAGGTGCACCCGGAGCCCGTGCTCGCGGGCGAACCGGGCCGTGCGGCGCTGCCCCTCCAGCGGCATGACCCGGCCGGTGAACGTGTTCTCCAGGGTGATCAGCGCGGGGGCCGCCCGGTGCACGTCGTCGGTGCCGGCGATCCAGGCGTCCAGCACCTCCTGCGGCGGGGTGCTCTCCGGCCCGCCGAAGGTGCGCGGCAGCACCCGGGCCAGCACCGAGATCCCGCCCTGCTCGTTGGCGACGACGTGGGAGAGCTCGTGGGTCCAGACCTCTTCGCCGCTGCGCGCCGAGAGGTGGACCGCGATCTGGTTGGCCATGTGCGCCGACGGCGTGTAGAGCGCGGCCTCGGCGCCCAGCAGCCCGGCCGTGCGCTCCTCCAGCTCGCGGACGGCGGGGTCCTCGCCGAAGACGTCGTCGCCGACCTCGGCCCCGGCCATGGCGCGCCGCATCCCCGGGGTGGGCCGCGTCACGGTGTCCGAGCGGAGATCGATGTCGGGCATGGGGTGCTCCCCGTCCTTCCTCGGCCCGGTGCGCCCCGCCCCGGGGCGCCCCTCCTGGATGCGCCCCACCCTATTCGCGGAGGGGCGCGGGGCCCGGCGGCGGGGGCGGCTCAGTCGATGCCGCGCGCGGTCATCGCCTCGCCCATCGCCTCGGCGGAGCGGATCATGCCGACGATGACCGGGACCACCAGCAGGTGCGGGCGTCCGCGCAGGCCGCGGGCGATGTAGGCCTCCTTGGAGGCGCGCCAGGAGTCGGCGACCAGCGGCACGGAGCGCACGGTCAGCGCGAGGACCAGGGCGATCCGGCGGGGGTCGGCGCCCAGCCGGCCCAGCGGCCGGGCCAGCCGCTCGAACAGCGCGAGCATCTCGGCGACCCGGGTGGTCAGGGTGACCAGGCCGGCCAGCAGCACCGCGGAGGCCATCAGCAGGCAGACCCGGAGCGCCGCGCGGCCGTCCCCGGCCAGCAGCTGGAACAGGCCGATCAGGGCGAGGAAGGGGATCAGCGGGCGGAGCAGGCCCAGTGCGCGGCGCAGCCCCAGCCCGGAGAGCGGGTACAGGGCCAGGGCGGCCAGGGAGGCGGCCAGCCCGGCTCGGGGGTCGCGGACCGCGACCACCGCGGTGACCAGCACGAGCAGGGCGAGCAGTTTCACGCCGGCCGGCGCCCGGTGCAGCGCCGACCCGCCGGGCACGTACAGGCCCAGGACGTTCACCGCCCGGCCTCCCCGCCGGCCGCCGGCTCCCCGGCCTCCGCTGCGCGCCGCTCCATTAGGGCGGTGTAGTGCGCGGCGGCGGGCTCCGGTGCGCCGTCGAAGACGATCCGGCCGCCGTCCATCACCAGCACCCGGTCGAAGCCGGCGAGCGTGTCCAGCTGGTGGGTGAGGAGCACGACCTGCTGCGGCAGGGCGCGCAGGGTGCGTTCGATGACCTTGGTGTTGTGCAGGTCGAGCAGGGTGGTGGGCTCGTCGCAGACCAGGATCTCCGGCTCGGTGACCAGGACCGAGGCCAGGGCGAGCATCTGCTTCTGCCCGCCGGACAGCAGGTGCGCGGGGTGGTCGCGGTGGTCGGCGAGTCCGTGCCGGCGGAGGATCTCCTCGACCCGCCGCTCGGCGTCGCCGCCGCGGACGCCGAGGGCGACGTCCTCGGCCACGGTGGGCATCAGGATCTGCGTGGCGGCGTCGGAGAAGACGAACCCGACGCGGCGCCGGACCTCCTTGGCGTGCCGGCGGGTGTCCAGGCCGTCCAGGAGCACGCTGCCCGAGTCGGGCACGACCAGGCCGTTGAGGGTGCGCGCGAGGGTGGACTTGCCGGAGCCGTTCGCGCCGATCAGGCCGATGCGGTGCTCGGCGAGGTCGAGCGTGACGTCCCGGAGGACGGTGCGCCCGTCGTAGGCGTGCGTGACGCTGCGCAGCTGGAGCATGGGGTCGGGGACTCCTGGGGTCGGGGCCGTCCGGGCGGCCGGTCCTGCGCCGCCCGGACGGCGGTGCCGGGTGCGGTCCGGGTCCGCGTCAGTCGGTCCCGTTCCGGGCCCCGGCGCCGTTCTCCTCGTTCTGACCGGTGCTCCCGGCGCCCTCGCCCGCCGCGGGCGCCGCCTCGACCCGGCGGCCGGCCGGGGGCACCGGGTAGGCGCGGTGCACGGCCGCGGCGATCGCGGCGGCCAGCACGGCCTTCACCAGGTCGCCGGGGAGGAAGACGCCGACCCCGAGCACGGTGGCGACCAGGGCGTCGCCGGTGTAGACCGCGGTCCAGGGCACCCCGACGAGGTAGACCACGCCGATGCCGCCGGCGATGTTGCAGAAGAACCCGCCCCAGAACCGGTACTTGGCCATGAAGGCGCTGGAGAGCAGGCCGATGACCAGCGCGCCGGCGACCCAGCCGAGCATGTAGCCGCCGGTGGGGCCGACGAACGGCTCGACGCCGCCGCGCCCGCCGGGCAGCAGCGGCAGGCCGGCCAGGACCAGCGCGAGGAAGGTGAGCACCGACAGGGTTCCGCGCTTGGCGCCGAGGATCGCGGGGGCGAGCATGACGCCGAGCGTCTGCAGGGTGATCGGGACCGGGCCGACCGGGATCGCGAAGGGCATGCTGAGCACGGCCAGCAGCGCGGCGAACACCGCGACCAGGGCGAGGTCCCGGGCGGTCAGGCCGCGGTAGCGGGCGGGGGCGGGAGAGGTGTCGGGCATGACTCTTCCTGTCGTCGTGGTCGTGCAGGTCAGAGAGGAGATGCCCACCCATTGTCCGCTATGCCCTGTTCCCCGGTCGGCTGTGGGGTGGCACAGCTTTTCCACCCTGTTCTTTGTCCACCGCCCTCCCCGAGGCGCCGCACCCCCTGGGCCGAGGTTCAGGTCGGCGGCGGAGGAAGGAGCGAGGCGAGCGCCCCGCCCGGGCGCGGCGCCTCACGGGGCGAAGGTCCAGACCGGCGGCGAGGGCGGGAAGAGGCCGGGGCGGTGTTCACCGATCCGGCCCGCTCCTGCGGGGGCGGAAAGCGGCGTCGGGACAAGAGGCCGGGTCCGCCCCACCGACAGAAAGGGCACTGCATCCCCTTTTGTCCGATTCTCGGCGGCGGCCGGGGGCAGGGCGGCCTGCGCACCTCCGCGTCGGCCCGGATGACGCCTACGCGCGAGCAGCAAGCCCTGGGGGCCGCCTCCGCCCTCCATGGTCACCCGGAGTCGCGAAACAGGGCCTTCCCGAGGGGCGAGGGCGGCATCGGGCCTCTCTGCCGCCCCTTTCGGGGGTTCCGGTCCCCGCTCTCCCGCCTTCCGGGCGGCACGGAACCCCGATCACCGGCCCAAGCCAGGCGATCCGGGCCCCGGCCGGCCCGATCGGGGCCGGGATGCGCACCCCCGCGTCGAAGAGGCGGCGCCGCGGTACGCAGGGCACCCCCACCCACCCTCACCCTCCGCGTTCACCCAGGTCACAGGGTTCGGTGATTTCCGGGCCGGCCTGCCCGGGCGCCGGGGCGGCGCAAGGGCGGCGCTCCCGCCGCCGTGCTTTGGCCGCCCTGCCGCACACGACCGCCGACCCGGGCCCCTCCCGCCGTCGCCGCCTGCTTGAACCCCGGCCCCGCGAGACACCGCACCCGGGCGAGGCCCGCGCCCCGGCCCTGCCTCCGCCGTCGCCGCCCGTCCGAACCCCCGCCCCGTGGGGTATCGCGCCTCTTGCCGCGGGGCGCGGCCCTTCCCCCGTAGGGGGAGGGCGGTGCGCCGGGGTCGCGGAGGGCGGCTCGGGGGGGCGGCGGCCTCAGTCGGCGGCGGAGAGGACGCAGACCGGGTCGGGGACCTCCAGTTCGGAGACGGGTTCCCCGGGGACGCCGGTCTCCGGGTCCAGGGGCAGGGCGGTGAGCGTGCCGGAGTTCTGGTTGGCCGCGACCAGGTGGCCGTCGGCCAGGGCGAAGTGGCGGGGCCAGGCACCGCCGGTCGGGGCGTCGGCGAGGTGGCTCAGGGCCGCGCCGCCGTCCTGCACCGCGAAGGCGGCGACGGCGTCCAGGCCGCGGAGCGAGACGTAGAGCCGGTCGCCCGCCGGGGAGAGCGCGATCTCGCCCGGGTAGGCGGTGCCCGCCGATCCGGAGGCCGGGACGGCGGCCACCGGGCGGGCCCGGGCGGTCCGCGGGTCCCAGCGCAGCACGTGCACCCGGGCGTCCAGCTCGCCCGCGACGTAGATGTGCCCGGAGGGGTGCACCGCGATGTGCCGGGGGCCGGTGCCCGCCGGCAGCCGGGCGGCGGTCCCGGCCGGCCCCACCGGGTCGGCGCGGTCCGGGTCGAAGGGGTGGCAGCGCAGCTCGTCGGTGCCGAGGTCGGCGATGAGCAGGTGCCGGCCGCCGGGGGCGAGCGCCGTGCTGTGCGCGTGCGGGCCCGCCTGGCGGTCGGCGACCGGGCCGGAGCCGGTGTGGGTGATCCGGGCGACCGCCTCGCCCGGGGCGGGGCCGTCCAGCGCGTGCACGCTGACCGACCCGTCGGCGTAGTTGGCGGCGATGGCGTGCCGGCCCGCCGGGTGCGCCAGCACGTGGCAGGGCGATCCGCCGCCGGTTCCGGCCTGCCACAGCGGTCCGGCCGGGCCGCCCGCGCCGAGGGCGAAGCAGGCGATCCCGCCGTCGGCCCGCTCGGCGACCGCGAGCAGCCGGTTCCCGTCGGGGTGCAGCGCCAGGAAGGACGGGCCGACCGCACCGATCGCGGCCCCTCCCCCGGTGAGTTCCCCGGTCCGGGTGTCCAGCCGCGCGGTGTACACGCCCGCGCCCTTTCCCTCCGGCTCGGACCCGGGGGTGTAGGTGCCGACCCACAGCAGCCGCTCGCTCATCGAAAACTCCTCACCTGGGGCTCCCGGCCGCTGCCGGGAGGCGGAACGGGGTTCTTCGGATCCGGTGCGCGCCCGCCCGGCCGCATGCCGGGCGCGGTGCGGTGCGGCGGGCGCCGGCCGGGGCCGGCAGGCTCGGGGCGGCCGGGTGTCCAGGTGTTCGGCCGGTCCGGCCGCCTCGCGGACCGGACCGGCCGGGGGTGCGCTCCCCCGCCGGCCCGCGGCGCCGTCCGCCTTCCGCCGGCCGCGGGCGGCCCGGAGCGCCTCCGCACGGGCCGGCAGCGGCCCCGGGTCCTCCGGCGCCGGCGGCGCGGCCGCCTCCACCGGGCTTCTCACCGCCCTGTTCGGACCGGCCCGCCGGCCGGAGGGGCCGCCGCGGGCACGCGGGCCCCGGCGGCCCGGCCCGCTCTTCCGGCCCCGCCGGCACCGGTCGCGCCGCCGCCGGGGCGGGGGCGCCGGGCGGACCGCACCCGCGCCCCGCGCGGCGGGGAAGGGCGGTGGCGGTCATCGGGGTCCCTTCTACACGGCCGGCCGGGCCTCCGGGAGGGGCGGCCGCGCCTCGCCCAGCCGCCCGTCGCGGCGGTCGATCCAGTACCGGCGCAGGACGTCCAGCAGCACCGAGGATCGCACGTCGGCCGCCCCGGGCATGCGGGCGAGGTCCTCGGTGAGGAATCGCCCCAGGTCGTTCTCGTCGCGGAAGACCCCGTGGTGGATGACCGAGGCGGCGCCCGCCACCACCGACACGTAGCGCGCCGAGGGGTGCGCGGCCAGACGCTCCGCGGTCTCGGCGATGGCCCCGGGGGCGAGGGTGAGCGAGAGGACCGCTTCCAGGTGCATGCCGAGGACCACCGGCTCCACCTCGACCCGGGGCCGGACGACGCCGCGCTCCAGCAGGGTCTGCACCAGCCGGTAGGCGGTGGACTGGCTGGTGCCGAGCTCGCGGGCGACGTCCCCGGAGCCCGCCCGGGCGTCGGCGTAGAGCAGCCGGGCCGCGGCGGTCTCCTCCGCGGACAGCGGGGCGGCGCCCTCCCCCCGGTCCCCGGCCCCGCCCTCGGGCACGTGCAGCCGGTAGGGCTCCAGCGGGGCGAGCCGCTCGGCCGGCAGCCGGTCCAGCCGCCAGGCGTCCGCCCGGGTGACCGGCCGGAGCACCAGGTCGGACTGGGTGGAGCGGACGCCCTCCACCGAGGGGACGGTGCGGGTCAGCAGCTCGGCGACGTCGGCGCGGCCCGCGGGGTGCACCACGCAGTAGACATCGGCGCGGCCGGTGGCCACCGCGACGAGCTGGGTCTCCGGCCGGGCGGCGAGGCGGCGCGCCACGTCCGGGGCGGCACCGGGGACGGTGTGCAGCCAGATGTGGCTGGGGGTGGTGGCCCCGGACATCAGCGCCCAGTCGAGCTGCCCGATGACGCGGAGCAGGCCGTCGGCCTGGAGCCGGTGCAGCCGCCTGCCCACCGTGCTGGGCGAGGAGCCGAGCACCTCGGCGAGCGCGCTGCTGGGAGCCCTCGGCGCGTACTGCAGGGCCGCGACCAGGTCGAGGTCGCGCTCGTCCAGTTGCTCTTCTCGCACAGTCGGATCATAGCCACTATCGAGCCCGCCCGATCTGACTTAACCATGCATATTCGCGCGAATTCTTGACAAGAACCATCATCTGGCAGGACTCTGAGCGGAAGCGCCCGGCACCCCGCCCTCCCCCCCCCGCCCCACCGGGCCGCTCCCGTCCCCTTCCCGCTCTCCCGACCGAGGAGTCCGCCGATGGCCTCAGCCGGTGTCCGCCCGCAGCGGCGGCCGATGGCCGCGCTGATGCGCGCCCTGCAGTTCATCGAGCGCGTCGGCAACAGGCTGCCGCACCCGTTCTGGCTGTTCACGATCATGGCCGTGCTGACCGTGCTGCTCAGCGCCGCGCTGAACGCGATGGGCGCCTCCGCGGTATCGCCCGCCGACGGCGAGGCGGTCGAGGTGCGCAGCCTGCTCAGTGCCGAGGGCGCGCAGATGATGATCGGCGACGCGGTCGCCAACTTCGCCTCGTTCCCGCCGCTCGCGCTGATCGTGGTGGTGATGCTGGGCGTCGCGGTCGCCGAGCGGGCCGGGCTGCTCAACGCCCTGCTCCGGGGCAGCGTCACCCGCGTCCCCCCGCAGCTGCTCACCTTCGCCCTCGCGCTCGCCGGGATCAGCGGGAGCATCGCCTCCGACGCGGCCTACGTCGTGCTCATCCCGCTGGGCGCCATGGTGTTCAAGGCCGCGGGGCGCAGCCCGATCCTCGGCCTGGTGGTGGCGTTCGGGTCCATCTCGGCCGGCTACGACGCCTCGCTGCTGATCACCCCGGTCGACGCGCTCTTCGCCGGCCTGGTCACCAGCGCCGCCCAGGTCATCGACCCGCAGTACACCGTCACCCCGGTCGCCAACTGGTACTTCTCCGCGGTGAGCGCGATCGTGCTGGCGCTGGTCATCACCGCGGTCGCCGAGCTGCTGCTGTCCCGGCGCGCCGCGGCCATGGAGGCCGGCGGCTCCGGCGGCGGCGCGGACGAGGAGGACGAGCGCGAGCTGGGCGCCATGCGGCTCTCCGCCGAGGAGCGGCGCGGCCTGATCCGCTGCGGCATCGTGCTGGCCGCCGTGGTCGCGGCGTTCGCCGCGGCCCTCGCGCCGGCCGGCTCGCCGCTGCGCGGCCCGGAGGGCGGCGTGATGGACTCCCCGGTCATCACCGGGATCGGCTTCCTCATCGGCATCCTGTTCATGCTGCTGGGCGCGGTGTTCGGGCGCGCCGCCGGCACCCTGACCAAGGCCCGGGAGATCCCGGAGGCGATGGCGCAGGGCGTGCGCGACCTGGCGCCGGTCCTGGTGCTGTTCTTCGCCGCCTCCCAGTTCCTCGCCTACTTCGCCTGGACCGGGCTGGGCGAGGTGATCGCGATCAGGGGCGCCTCGGTGCTGGGCGACGCCGGGGTGCCCGTCCCGGTGCTGATCCTGGGCATGCTGGTGATCTGCTGCCTGCTGAACCTGATGATCACCAGCGGCTCGGCGATGCTCACCCTGGTCGCGCCGATCTTCGTGCCGATGTTCATGCTGCTGTCGATCCCCCCGGAGACCACCATGGCCGTCTACCGGGTGGCCGACTCGACCACCAACGTGATCAGCCCGATGAGCCCCTACTTCGCGATGGCGCTCGGCTTCCTGCAGCGGTACCGGCGCGACGCCGGGATCGGCACGCTGCTGTCGATGACCCTGCCGCTGTCGGTGTGCATGCTGATCGGCTGGACGCTGCTGCTCCTGGCCTGGTGGGCGCTGGGCGTCCCGCTCGGCCCCGGGGCGCCGGTGCGCTGACCTCCCCATCCCTCCCCGGCCGGGCGGCCCGGCCGGAGGACGACGCAACCCGAGAACGAGAAGGTGACGACGTGACCGAAGCCGCGGCCGGCATCGCGGACCTGGCCGGAATCGCCCGGCGCGACCTGCCCGAGGTCCTGGCGGACCTGCGCCGGCTGGTCGAGCACGAGACGCCCAGCAGCGACAAGGAGCTGCTGGACGCCGGCCTGGACGACATCGAGGCGTGGCTGGAGGAGCGGCTGGGCCCGCCCTCCTCCCGGGTGCGGCACGGCGGCGGCGCCCACGGCGACGTGCTGGAGCTCGCCTACCCCGGGGAGGGCCCGGGGACCGTGCTGCTGCTCTGCCACTACGACACGGTGTGGCCGCGCGGGACCATCCGGGAGTGGCCGGTCACCGTGGACGGCGACCGGTTCAGCGGGCCGGGCTGCTTCGACATGAAGGCCGGCATCGTGCAGGGCGTGTGGGCGCTGCGGGCGCTGCGCGAGCTCGGCCTGCCCGCGCCCCCGGTGCGCATCCTGCTCAACGGCGACGAGGAGATCGGCAGCCCGGCCTCCCGCCCGCACATCGAGCGGGCCGGCGCCGGGGCCGACCTGACCCTGGTGCTGGAGCCGAGCCGGGCCGGGAAGGTGAAGACCGGCCGCAAGGGCATGGGGCTGTTCGACGTGGCCGCGACCGGGATCGAGTCGCACGCCGGGCTGGACCCGGAGGCGGGGGCGAGCGCGGTGCACGCGCTGGCCGGCCTGGTCCCGGAGATCACCGCGCTGGCCGCGCCGGAGCGCGGCACCACGGTGAACGTGGGCCTGTTCTCCGGCGGGACCGCGCGCAACGTGGTCGCCGGCCGCGCCTCCTGCGAGGTGGACGTGCGGATCCAGGACCCGGCCGAGCAGGACCGGGTGGACGCCGGGCTGGCCGCGCTCACCCCGGCCGACGGCCGGGTGAAGATCGAGGTCGCCGGCGAGTGGAACCGCCCGCCGATGAACCCCGGCCCGGAGACCGAGCGGGTGTTCGAGCTGGCCGCGGGCGTGGCCCGGGACCTCGGCGGCGAGCTGGGCCAGATCTCGGTCGGCGGCGCCAGCGACGGCAACCTGGTCGCCGCGCTGGGCAGGCCGGTCCTGGACGGCCTCGGCGCCGCCGGCTCCGGCCCGCACTCCCGCGACGAGCACGTCCTGATCAGCGCCACCCCGTACCAGGTGGCCCTGGTCGCGGGCCTGCTGACCCGGTTCGCCCGGCCCTGACCCGCCCGGCCCGGGGCGCCGGGCCGGGCGCGGGCCTCCGCCGCCGCTCCCCCGCCCGGCCGGGGCGCGCCCTGCCCCGGTGGTCCGGGGCTCCGCCGGGGAGCCCCGGGACCGGGCGGGCCGGGCGCGCCCCGGGCTTCGGCTCCCTGGTCCGGCACGGCCGGTCCGCCGGCACCCCGCCGGCCGGGGCGGGCGCTCCGGCGGACGCGGCGGCCGGCCGCCCCCGGATCCGCGGACCGGCGCGAGGGGCCCGGCGCCGACCCGGATCGGCGGAAAAGGCGGGCGGGGGCGGGGCGGCCCCGGTTCCCGTGCGCGGCGCGGCCCGTCCTGCCGGGACCGGGCCGCTCGGGGCGGCCCCGGCAGGGCGGCCGGTCAGTCCTTGAGGGCCTGGATCGCCTTCTGGATGCGCTTCTCCGAGACCGGGTAGGCGGTGCCGAGCTGCTGGGCGAAGAGGCTCACCCGGAACTCCTCCAGCATCCAGCGGAGCTCGCGGGCGTCGGGGTCCTCGGCGCGGCCGGCGGGCAGGGAGCCGAGGGCGCGGTCCACCGCCTGCCGCATCTGCTCGGCCTTGGCCATGCCGACCTGGTCCCGGCGCGGGTTCTCGGCGAGCTTGGACAGCCGGTACTCCACCGCGCGCAGGTAGCGGTGCAGGTGCGGCAGCCGGTCCCGGCCCGCGTCGGCGACGAAGCCCGGCCGGATCAGCCCGGCGACCTGGTTCTGCGCGTCGTTGAGCGAGGGCAGCACCGCCATGCTGGTGGTGCCCTTCATCTTCTTGGCCGTCTTGTGCGACTCGGCGAGGATCCGGGCCGTCTGGCGGACCACGTCGTCCAGGACATCGCCCAGCTCGGCGCGGACGTACTCGCGCAGCGCCGCGAACGCGTCGGGGTCCCACACCCCGGCCCACTCCCCGCCCTCGGGGGTGTTCCGGGCGGCCCACTGCGCGGTCAGCGCGTCGACGGCGCAGTCCGCGCAGTCGTCGAAGAGCTTGTCCACGCCGCCGTGCGGGTTGTGCCCCAGCGCCAGCTTGGCCTGGTTGTCCAGCCCCCTGCGGATCACCGCGGCGGGCGAGGGGACGGTCAGCCGCAGCAGCCGGCGCAGTCCGCGCCGCATCGAGGCGCGCTGCTCGGCCTCGGTGTCGTAGATCCGGATCGCGACGCTGTCGCCCTCGTCCACCAGCGCCGGGTAGCCCTTGACCGTCGGCCCGGCGGACTTGCGCTCGAAGGTGCGCTGCAGCGGGCCGAAGTCCCACTGCGTCAGGCCCTTCTTCTCGATGCCCTTGGCCTCGGCGGAGATGGCCTTCTGCAGCCGGGGTTTGAGCTCGCCGCGCAGCGCGGACAGGTCCTTGCCCTCGGCCAGCCGGCGGCCGGTCCGGTCCACCGCCCGGTAGGTGATGCGCAGGTGGTCGGGGACCCTCTCGACGTCGAAGTCGCCCGGGGTGATCCGCTCGCCGCTCATCCGGCTCAGCTCGGCGGCCAGCACCTCGGTGAGCGGGGTGCCGTCGTCGGCGGGCAGCCGGCCGAGCACCTCGGCCGCGTGGTCGGGAACCGGGACGAAGTTGCGCCGCAGCGGCTTGGGCAGCGACCGGATCAGCGCGGTCACCAGCTCCTTGCGCAGGCCGGGGATCTGCCGGTCGAAGCCCTCGTCGCCGACCTGGTTGAGCACCTCCAGCGGGATGTGCACGGTCACCCCGTCGGCCTCGGTGCCCGGCTCGAACTGGTAGGTGAGCGGGAAGCTGAACTCGCCCTGGGACCAGGCGTCCGGGTAGTCCTGCTCGCTGACCTCCTCGGCGCCGTCGTTGATCAGCATGGACTTGGAGAAGTCCAGCAGGTCCGGGTCGGCGCGGCGGGCCTTCTTCCACCAGGCGTCGAAGTGCGCGGCCGAGACCGCCTCGGCGCCGACCCGCTCGTCGTAGAAGGCGAACAGCGCCTCGTCGTCGACGAGGATGTCCCGGCGGCGGGCCCGGTGCTCCAGGTCCTCCACCTCCTCCAGCAGGCGCCGGTTGGAGTGGAAGAACGCGTGGTGGGTGTCCCAGTCGCCCTCGACCAGGGCGTGCCGGATGAACAGCTCCCGGGAGAGCACCGGGTCGACCTTGGCGTAGCCGGTCTTGCGCTGGGCGACGATCGGCACCCCGTACAGGGTGACCCGCTCGTAGGCCATCACCGCGCCGCGCTTCTTCTCCCAGTGCGGCTCGCTGTAGGTCCGCTTGACCAGGTGGCCGGCGAGCTCCTCGGCCCACTCGGGTTCGATCCGGGCGCACATCCGCCCCCACAGCCGGGACGTCTCCACCAGCTCGGCGGCCATCACGTACCGGGGCTGCTTCTTGAACAGCGCCGATCCGGGGAAGATCCCGAAGCGGGCGCCGCGGCCGCCCAGGTACTCGTGCTTCTCCGGGTCCTTCAGGCCGACGTGCGACAGCAGCCCGGACAGCAGCGCCGCGTGCACGTTCGCCGGGTCGGGGGCGGCGGTGTTCAGCGTGATGCCCATGCCCTTGGCCACCTGCTTGAGCTGGCCGTAGATGTCCTGCCACTCGCGCACCCGCAGGTAGTTGAGGAACTCGGTGCGGCACAGCTTGCGGAACCGGTTGCCGGAGAGCGCCTTCTGCTGCTCCTTCAGGTAGGACCAGAGGTTGAGGTAGGCGAGGAAGTCCGATTCCTTCTCGGCGAACCGGGCGTGCTTGGCCTGCGCGGCCTGCTGGGCGTCGGCCGGGCGCTCGCGCGGGTCCTGGATGGACAGCGCCGCGGCGATGATCATCACCTCGCGGACGCAGCCGCGCCGCTCGGCCTCCAGCACCATCCGGCCGAGCCGCGGGTCGACCGGGAGCTCGGCCAGCCGGCGCCCGGTCTCGGTGAGCCGCTTGCGCGGGTCGGGCTCCTCCGGGTCGAGCGCGCCCAGCTCGTGCAGCAGGTGCACGCCGTCCTTGATCTGCCGGTGGTCGGGGCCCTCCACGAACGGGAAGGCCGCGACGTCGCCCAGGCCGAGCGAGGCCATCTGCAGGATGACCGAGGCCAGGTTGGTGCGGAGGATCTCGGGGTCGGTGAACTCCGGGCGGGAGAGGAAGTCCTCCTCGGAGTAGAGCCGGATGCAGATGCCCTCGGCGACCCGGCCGCAGCGGCCCTTGCGCTGGTTGGCCGAGGCCTGCGAGACCGCTTCGATGGGCAGCCGCTGCACCTTGGTGCGGTGGCTGTACCGGGAGATGCGGGCGGTGCCGGGGTCGATGACGTAGCGGATGCCGGGGACGGTCAGCGACGTCTCGGCGACGTTGGTGGCCAGTACGACGCGCCGGCCCCGGTGCGGCTGGAAGACCCGGTGCTGCTCGGCGGAGGAGAGCCGGGCGTACAGCGGCAGCACCTCGGTGTCGGGCAGCCGCATCTTGCCGAGCGCCTCGGCGGTGTCCCGGATCTCCCGCTCCCCGCTGAGGAAGACGAGGATGTCGCCGGGGCCCTCGCCGCGCAGCTCGTCCACCGCGTCGCAGATGGCCTGCACCTGGTCGCGCTGGTCGGCCCGGTCGTCGTCCGGGTCGCCGTCGCCCTCGATCGGGCGGTAGCGGACCTCCACCGGGTAGGTGCGGCCGGACACCTCCACGATCGGGGCGTCGCCGAAGTGCCGGGAGAACCGCTCCGGGTCGATGGTGGCCGAGGTGATGATGAGCTTGAGCTCGGGGCGCTTGGGCAGCAGCCGCTTGAGGTAGCCGAGCAGGAAGTCGATGTTGAGGCTGCGCTCGTGCGCCTCGTCGATGATGATCGTGTCGTAGCCGCGCAGCATCCGGTCCCGCTGGATCTCGGCCAGCAGGATGCCGTCGGTCATCACCTTGACCAGCGTCTCGTCGGAGGACTGGTCGGTGAACCGGACCTTGTAGCCGACCGTCTCGCCGATGCCGCCGCCCAGCTCCTCGGCGATCCGCTCGGCGACGGTGCGCGCGGCGATCCGGCGCGGCTGGGTGTGGCCGATGGTGCCGAGAACGCCCCGCCCCAGTTCGAGGCAGATCTTGGGCAGCTGGGTGGTCTTGCCGGACCCGGTCTCGCCGGCGACGATCACCACCTGGTTGTCCCGGATCGCCTCGGCGATGTCGTCCTTGCGCCCGCTGACCGGCAACTCGGGCGGGTAGGCCGGCTCGGGGAGCGCGGCCTTGCGCTGCTCCACCCGCAGTTCGGCGAGGTCGATGTCGGAGGAGATCCGGGCGGCGGTCTTCGCCCGCTTGCCGTCGTCGCGGATCTTCTGCAGTCCGTCGATACGGCGGCGCATCCGGTGGCGGTCGGCGATGGTGAGGTCGGCGAGCCGGCCGCGGAGGTCGGAGAGCGAGATGTCCGAGGGCGAGGTCAACATATCGGACCCTAGGATATGGGCCCCTGGCAAGGGGTTTTTCCGGTTCGGACCGGCGCGGCCGCGGGAGTTCCCGGCCCGGCCCGCCCGGCGGCGCCGGCTCGGGCTCAGGCCTGGAACTTCGGCACGGTGTAGGCCTCGCGCGCGGCCGCGACCACCGCCTCCAGCGCGGCACCGGTCGCGGCCAGCACCCCGGCGGCCACCGCGCCCTCGACGAACGGCGCGTCGACCAGGACCGCCCCCTCCCCCGGCCCGTCCTCCAGCACCAGCCGGGCGGTGAGGACCGCGCTGCCGATGTCGGGGATCACCACCACGCCGGCCCCCTGGTCGGCGCGGGCGACCGCCTCGGCGACCAGGTCCGGGGAGGTGCCGAGGCCGCCGTCAGGGCCGCCGCCCGCGACGACCACCGATCCGGGCCGGGCTCCGAGCTGCTCCAGCAGCTCCGCCACGCCCTCCGCGAGTTTGGCGCTGTGCGAGACGAGAACGATACCGACGGTGGCGTCCATGGAGGCTTACGCTAGCCGACAGAGCGCGCCGGCGTCAGTGGCGCGTCCCCGGCGTTTCGCCCGGGGCCGCCGCGCCGGTGCGGCGCGACCCGAACCACCGCCGATCCGCGGACGACCAGGGAGACCAGCGTGAAGAAGTTCCTCAACACTCCGGACGGATACCTCTCCGATGCGCTGGCGGGCTTCGCGGCCGCCCATCCCGACCTGCGAGTGGACATCGAGACCTCGGTCGTGTCGCGTGCCGGGGGGCCGGTGGCGGGCAAGGTCGGGCTGGTCTCCGGCGGCGGCTCCGGGCACGAGCCGCTGCACGCCGGGTTCGTCGGCGACGGCATGCTGGACGCCGCCTGCCCGGGCGAGGTGTTCACCTCCCCGACACCGGACCGCTTCCTCGGCGGGCTGCAGGCGGCCGACGGCGGCGAGGGCGTCGTGCTGGTGGTCAAGAACTACACCGGCGACGTGATGAACGCGCAGATGGCCGCCGAGATGGCCGAGGACGGCGGGCTGCGCGTGCGGCAGGTGCTGGTGGACGACGACGTCGCGGTGGAGGACTCCACGTTCACCGCCGGGCGGCGCGGCACCGGCGCCACGGTGCTGGTGGAGAAGATCGCCGGCGCGGCGGCGGTGCGCGGCGACGACCTGGACGCGGTGGCCGAGATCGGCCGGCGGGTCAACGCCGCGTCCCGCTCGTTCGCGGTCGCCCTCACCTCCGGGACCGTGCCGTCGGCCGGGCGCCCCGGGTTCGACCTGCCGGAGGACGAGATCGAGGTGGGCGTGGGCATCCACGGCGAGCCCGGCCGCCGCCGGGAGAAGCTCCGCCCGGCCCAGGAGCTGGTCGCCGAGATGCTCGGCGCGGTCCTGGGCGACCGCCCGCTGGCCGCCGGGAGCGAGGCGATCGTTCTGGTGAACGGCCTGGGCGGCACCCCGCTGAGCGAGCTCTACCTGGTCTTCGGCGAGGTGGTGAAGGAGTTCGGCAAGCGGGACCTGGCCGTCGCGCGCAGCCTGGTCGGCGACTACGTCACCAGCCTGGACATGGCGGGCTGCTCGATCACGGTCTGCCAGGCCGAGCCGGACCTGCTGGAGCTGTGGGACGCCCCGGTGAACACCCCCGCCCTGCGCTGGGGCGCCTAGCCGCCCCGGGCGGAAGCGGAGACGGGGAGCGGGGCGGCGCCGGGAGCGGAGCGGCCGCCCCGGCCCAGGACCGAGCAGAGCGGTTGGACCGAGGAGGATCGGCAGGACATGGACGCTTTCACCGCTGGGCAGGCCACCGCCTGGATCGGCGCCGCCGCGGAGGCGGTCGCCGAGGACAAGGAGCGCCTCACCGAGCTGGACGCCGCGATCGGCGACGGCGACCACGGCGCCAACATGGACCGGGGCCTGGGCGCCGCGCGCGAGGCCCTCGCCGTGCTGGACGCCGCCGGGCCCGGCGAGGTCCTGGTCAAGACCGGGATGACGCTGATCTCCAAGGTGGGCGGGGCCTCCGGCCCGCTGTACGGTTCCTTCTTCCGGACCACCGGGAAGAACCTGGAGGGCGCCGAGGCCGGCCTCGCCGGGCTGGCCGCCGCCCTCCGCACCGGCCTGGAGGCGGTGCAGCGGATGGGCGCCGCCCAGCCCGGCGACAAGACGATGGTCGATGCGCTCTCCCCCGCCGTCACCGCCCTGGAGCAGGCCGCGGAGAAGGGCGCGGCACTCGCCGAGGCCACCCGGAACGCCGCCGACGCGGCCTACGACGGCGCCCAGGCCACCATCCCCCTGCAGGCCCGCAAGGGAAGGGCCTCCTACCTCGGCGAACGCAGCATCGGCCACGAGGACCCGGGGGCCGCCTCCGCCGTCCTCATCTTCCGCTCCCTCGCGGAGGCCACCGCGACCTGAAGGACGGCCCCGGCCGGGTCGGCGCCACGGGCACGGACACCGCCCCCTCTCCACCGGAAGAACCCCGGGTCAGAGAGGGTGCTCCCCGCGCACGCGGGGACGGTCCGCAGTTTCGGCAGCTGGTCAGCACGGCAGCACTGTGCTCCCCGCGCACGCGGGGACGGTCCCTCCATCGGTCCGCCGTGCCCGGTCAGGCCTCTTCTTCGGTGAAGGCCGCCGCGGCCTTCGCCACGGCCTCGGCGTCGTCCCGGGTCAGGGTGATGCCGAAGACGTCGCGGATCGCCTCGGGGACCTCCTGCGGGGCGAGGTCGCGGCGGTCGGCGGTGCCGTCGGGGTGCTCCTCGGTGAGGGCGGTGTCCATCAGGCGGCGGCGGACCGAGGCCTCGGTGCGCTGGACCATCAGCCGGCCGGTGAACGGGGAGCGGGGCGAGGTGGAGAGGTAGTGGCTGAGGATCGCGTAGTCGCTGCGGTAGCGCGGGTCCTCGGTGAAGCCGTAGAGGTCGTCCCAGGTGTCGCCGGTGCGGGAGGACAGGGCCCAGACGCCCTCGCCCTCGTCGGTGAGGCGGTAGGACCAGTCGTCCTGGGCGGCCTCGGTCGCCGGGGTGCGCAGTGGGACCGGGTAGAGCGGGCCGCCGCCCCCGAAGCCGGTGTCGGCGAGCATGGTGCCCGAGGGCGTCTCGACGGTGAGCGCCATGTGGGTGGCGGGGCGCAGGCCGCCGCCGACCCGGACCCGGGCGGCGTGCCCGGTGACCCGCAGGCCGATCCGCTCCAGCGCCGCGGCGAGGAGGAGCCCGTGCTCGTAGCAGTAGCCGCCGCGTCCGCGGCGGACCATCTTGTCCTGGAGCGCCTCGACGTCCAGCGGGATCTCCCGCCCCAGCAGGACGTCGATGTTCTCGAACGGCACCGCCGCACTGTGCGCGCGGTGCACCGCCGCCAGGGTCGCCGCGTCGGGCGCCACCGGGCCGCGGTGGCCGATCCGCTCCAGGTACGCGTCGAGGTCCAGGGCGTCGCCGCCCCACCCCCGGGCGGGGTCGGTGGTGCTTCGGGCTCGCGAGGGCATGGCACCGCTCCTATCATTAGCCGGACAACGAACCGTCGAGAAACATTAGTCGGCTAACGAAATTGCCGTCAACCGGACATTCCGAGCAGGCCGAGGAGGGCGGATGCAGGACTGGCTGCGGGCCTGGGAGGACGGCTTCGTCCCGTCGTTCTGGTCCGCGAAGAACGCGATGCTGCAGGCGGCGGGGGCCGCGTTCGAGCGGCACGGCGTGCGGGAGGGGCAGCAGTTCGTGCTGATGTGCCTGTGGCGGGAGGACGGCCTCTCCCCCGGCGAGATCGCCCGCCGGCTCTCCCTGGCCACCCCCACCGTCACCCGGGCGGTCACCCGCATGGAGGGCTCCGGCCTGGTCGAGCGGCACCCGCACCCCACCGACGCCCGCCTGGTCAGCGTGCGCCTCACCGAGCGCGGCCGGGGCCTGCGCGCCGCCCTGGACGCCGAGATGAACGCCCTCTCCGAGCGGGCGCTGCGCGGGTTCGGCGACGAGGAGCGGCGCGCCTTCACCCGGATGCTCGACGCCCTCACCGCCAACCTGCGCGCGGAGCGGTGAGGGCGCCGGCCCCGGTCAGCCCGCCCGGCCCCCTTCGGCGGGGGCGGGCGCCGGGCGCCCGTAGGTCATCCGGCGCAGGAACCACTCGGCAGGCCCCTGCTTGAACCCGGCCCTGCGCATCAGGTCGGCCAGGACCACCGTGGCCAGCCAGACCGCCGCGCCCAGGCCGACCGCCTGCGCGTCGGTGAACGACCCGGCGACGCCCAGCATGTACGGCGGGATCAGCACCGCCCAGGCCACCGACTGGAGCAGGTAGCAGGTCATCGAGCGCTGCCCGGTGGCGGCGAGCGCGGTGACCACCGGGCCGCGCCGGTCGCCGATCCGGAGCGCGATGAGCGCGATGAGCGCCGCGTACCCGAAGCCGCCCGCGTAGCCGACCAGCAGGTGCACCCAGAAGATCCCGGCCGCACCCAGCGGCGGGACGGACCAGACCTCGATGTCGACCAGCGCCTGCGGGACGCCGCCGAGCACCGCCGCACCGATCCCGAAGAGCGCGACCCTGCGCAGCAGGGCGCGGTGCCGCTCGGGCTCCTCCAGCAGGCGGCGGCGGGCGGCCCAGACGCCCACCATGAACGGGAAGACCGAGACGGGGATCATCAGCGGCCAGAAGAACGGGAGCGTCATCAGGCGCATCGCCATGTCGCTCAGCAGGGTCGCCTCGCCGCCCTGGGCCCCGCTCTGCGCGGCGCCGAACGCCACGTTCTCGACCAGCGCGTAGACCAGGGTGCCCGCGGCCATCCAGGCGAAGGCGTGGGTGAGCAGCCGCCGGTCGGTGAAGCGCAGGACCCCGGCGAACAGCAGCGCGATGAGCCCGTAGACGGAGATGATGTCGCCGAAGAAGAGCAGCGCGGTGTGCGCGACGCCGATCGCCACCAGCCAGCGCCCGCGCCGCCGCAGCAGCCGGCGGACCCACGGCCACTCCCGCCCCTCGGCGGTGCGGCGGAGGTGGATCTGGGCGAGCCCGTAGCCGAAGAGCGCGGCGAACATCGGGTAGCCGCGGTTCTCCGCGAACAGCGCCATGAAGGCGGTGACCGCGACGTCCGGCGGCCCGTCCAGGGCGTACCCTTCGCCGGTCATGGCCAGGCGGAACATGTGCGCGTGCACGGTGGCGATGACCAGCAGCATGAAGCCGCGGGCCAGGTCCGGGGCGAGCGAGCGGCGCGCCGCGGGCAGCGCGGCCGGCCCGGGGGGCGCGGCGCGGGCCGCGGTTTCGTCGGTCATGGTTCCGTCCTTGATGGGGAGTGATAATTAGATACGATGCCGTATCCAATACGGAGAACTATAAGATACGAGACCGTATCCAAGAAAGCGAGTTCCGTGTGACCGACCGGAAGCGGACAGCGGAGGACCGCGAGGGTGCCGGGCCGCGCGCCAAGCGGCGGCGCGGTGAGGAGCTGGTCGCCGCGATCCACCGGGCCGCGATGGAGGAGACCGCCGAGCACGGCCTGGGGCGGCTGACCATGGAGGGGATCGCGCGCCGGGCCGGCACCGCCAAGACCTCGCTCTACCGGCGCTGGTCCTCCCCGGAGGACATCGTGCTCGAAGCGCTGTACCGGGTCTATCCGGTGGAGGAGCCCTCCCCCGGCGCCGACGACCTCCGCGGCGACCTGGTCTCCGCGCTCACCCTGATGCGCGACGCGCTCATGAGCCCACTGCACGGCAGGGTGATGGGGGCCCTGCTGGACGAGTCGACCCGCCGCCCCGACCTGCACGAGCGCCTGTACAAGGAGGTGTTCGACGCGCGCGGCGGCCGGTTCACCCGCACGGTCCTGCTGCACTACGCCGAGCAGGGGCGGATCGACCCGGCCCGGCTCACCCCGGTCGTCTTCGACATGGGCGAAGCGCTGCTGCTCAAGTACGGCGTGGACAACTTCGGCATCCCGGACGACGACTACATCGCCGCCATCGTCGACCAGGCGATCCTGCCCGCGGTGGGGTACGCCCCCGAGGACCCTCCGGCGGGCTGACCGGCGCGGCGCCGCCGAGGCGGGCGGCGGTGGACCGCGCGGCGGCCGCCCCGTACCGCTGGTTCTCCGGATGTGCGGGCCGGTTCCGATCCCCCTGTCCGCACGAGCCGCCGAAGAACCGCCGGCCGCCGCTCCGGCCGGGCGGGGCGGGGCCGGCCGCGCTCATCCCGATCCAGGGAAGGGCGGCGCCTTGAGCGCCCCTGAAACCACTGGTGGAGGGAGGGGAGAAGGCGAAGAGCCCTTCCGTCCCCGACATCATCGCGCCGGAGGGCCGCCTGCGGCCGCCCGCCGGCCGGGGAGCACGCCTCCCGCCACTGGACCGGCCCCGGCCCGCGCCCGGTCGGCCGGGACCGCCGTACCGGTCGGGCTCCCCGGGGGCCGGACACGGCGCGGGGGCGGCCCGGCCGAGCGGCCGCCACCGCCCCCGCCTGCGCCCCGGGCCGCCTCCCGGGACGGCCGCGTTCAGACGCGGACCAGCATCTTCCCGGTGTTGGCGCCGTCCATCATGCCGAGGAAGGCCTCCAGGGTGTTCTCCACCCCGTCCACCACGGTCTCGTCGTAGACCAGCCGCCCGTCGGCCAGCCAGGCGCCGGCCTCCTGGGCGAAGTCGCGCATCCGGTCGGTGTGGAAGCCGACGGTGAACCCGCGCAGGGTGAGGCCCTTCTTGATCACCTCGAAGAGGTTGTGCGGCGCGGGCTGCGGGTGCTCGCTGTTGTAGCCGGAGATCATCCCGCAGATCGCGGCGCGGCCGTCCCGGTTGAACGAGGCCAGCGCCGCCTCCAGGTGCTCGCCGCCCACGTTGTCGAAGTAGACGTCGATGCCGTCCGGGGCCGCCTTCGCCAGCTGCCCGGCCACGTCGCCCTGCTTGTAGTCGAAGGCCGCGTCGTAGCCGTACTTGCCGGTGAGCAGGTCGACCTTGGCCGGACCGCCGGCCGAGCCGACGACCCGGGCGGCGCCCTTCAGCCGGGCGATCTGGCCGGCCACGCCGCCCACCGCCCCGGCGGCACCGGAGACGAAGACGGTGTCGCCCTCCTTGAGACCGGCGATGTCGAGCAGCCCGACGTAGGCGGTCAGCCCGGTCATCCCCAGGACGTGCAGGTAGGCCGATTCCGGGACGCCGGGGGCCTGCGGGACCCGGCGGAACGCCGAGGCGGGCGCCTGGGCCAGGTCCCGCCAGGCGAGGTTGTGCAGCACCGTGTCGCCCGCGGCCAGCTCGTCCGAGCGGGAGGCGACCACCTCGCCGATCGCGCCGCCCTCCATCGCGCGGTAGAGCTCGAAGGGCGGGATGTAGGACTCGGCGTCGTCCATCCGGCCGCGCATGTAGGGGTCGACGGACAGGTAGTGGTTGCGCACCCGGACCTCGCCCTCGTCGAGCGGGCGCAGATCGCGCTCGACGAAGCGGAAGTCCTCGGGTACGGGCCGGCCGACCGGGCGGGAGATGAGCTGCCACTCGTGTGCGGTCGCGATGTCGTTCTGCGCGGTCATGCGTCTTCCTTCTCTCGGCGTCCCCGCGGCGGGCCGGGCCCGCCGCCCTCACCTGGAACAGGAACCGACCAAGTGGTCTGCAGCTTCCCGGGACAGGGGCGGAGTGATCCATCCGATACCCGGCGCCGAGCCGCTCCCGGGGCTTCGTCGCAGGTCAGCCGCCCGCCGGTGTACCGATCTCGATCCGCTCCGCCTCGTGCTCCAGATCGTGCTCGGCCATGTAGCCGGCCAGACCCCCTTCGCGGATCCGCTCGAAGACCCCGTCGGCGACCTCTTCGTCCAGGTAGACGACGTTCCGCTCGCCCTCCCACCCGGTCGCCTCCACCGGCAGGCTCATGAACGCGGTGTTCTCGGCGCCGATGCCGACCAACCGGAGCACCAGCGCGCGCATCATGCCCATGGTGGTGTCCTCGTCGACCGCGACCGCTCCGCTGGCCGCCAGCAGGAACGCGTCCAGCCGGCGCGGGTCGCCGCGGACCTCCTCGCCCGCGACCTTCTCCGCCATGGCGCGCAGGAAGACCTGCTGGCGCTTGATCCGGCCGGTGTCGCTGCCGTCCAGCCCCTTGCGCTCGCGCACGAACCGCAGCGCCTCCGCGCCGTCCATGTGGTTCTCGCCGGCCTCCCAGTACCAGCCGTTGGTGTGGTCGTAGACCTCGTGCGGCAGGTCGATGGTCACGCCGCCGAGCGCGTCGGTCATCTCCTCGAAGCCGGCGAAGTCGACGGCGGCGAAGTGGTCCACCCGGACCCCGCTCAGCTCCTCGACCGCCTCGGTGAGCAGCCTCGGGCCGCCCGCCCCCAGCGCCTCGGCGATCTTGTCCCGGCCGTGTCCGGGGATGTCCACCCAGGAGTCGCGGGGGATCGCGACGACGTAGGCGCGGTCCTCCTCCTCGGGCACGTGCAGCAGCATGATGACGTCGGCGTGCGCCTCGCCCGACCGCCACCGGCCCGGGGCGGTGTCGCCGCGCATGTCGGAGCCGATGAGCAGCCAGTTCTCCCCGGGGTCGTCGCCGGGCCGGCCCTGCTCCTCGGGGACGGCCCCGCCGAGGCGCTCGATGTTGCGGTCGTAGGTGTCCAGCCGCCAGGCCACCGCGACGAGGAGTGCGATGACGACCAGCGCGCAGCACCCGATGAACCTCAGGGCGAGGCTCTCCCGCCTCCGCCCGCGTTCCGATCGAGCCATATCCGGTCCCCGCTCGGCCTGCCGCCTCTGGACGACTCCCTACCCCGGAAGCGGGCTCCCGCACATCGCCCCGGCCCCCGCGCGCCCGGCGGCCCCGCTCCGGCAGCCGGTCCGCGGCCCCCGGAGCGGCCCGGACGGCCCGGCTCCGCAGAGGACGCGGGGGCTGCCCCGCGGCGCCGGGAAGAGCCGTCGGCGCTCCAGGCCGCGGCGGCGACAGAAAACCGGTTAAGGAACGTTGCGTTCCCTCTTTGCCCGCCGTACATTGGGAACGCATCGTTTCTTAATGCGGGCTTCACCCGCGCGCAGACCGGAGGCCGCCGATGTCGGGAAGCCGGGTTCCGCACCGCGGCGCCGAGACCGCCGCCGGCGGCGTGCGCGTCGGGCGCGCACTGCCGGGCCTGCTCATCGCGATGCTGCTCGGAGCCCTGGACCAGACCGCCATGGCGCCGGCGCTGCCCGCCGTCGCCGGCGACCTCGGCGGGCTCGACCTGATGCCCGCGGTGATCACCGCCTACCTGGTCGCCGCCACCGCGGTGATGCCGCTCTACGGCAGGCTGGGCGACCGCTACGGCCGGGTCCCGCTGCTGCACGCGGCGATCGCCCTGTTCACCCTGGGCGCCCTGATCTGCCTGGCCGCCCCGTCGATGGGCTGGCTGATCACCGGCCGGGTGGTGCAGGGCATGGGCGGCGGCGGGCTGATGATCGGCGCCCAGGCCACCCTCGGCGAGATCGTCAGCCCCCGCGAGCGCGGCCGGTACCTGGGCGCGATCGGCGCCGCCTACGCGGTCGCCGCGGTCGGCGGCCCGCTGCTCGGCGGGCTGATCGTGGACACGCTCTCCTGGCGGTGGATCTTCGTGCTCTACCCCCCGCTGGGCGTGCTGGCGGCGGTACTGGTCGCGACGACGCTGCGGCTGCCCCGACCCGACCGCGCCGCCGGGCGGCCGCCGGTGGACGCCGTCGGCGCGCTCGCCCTGGCCTCGGCGGTGGTGGGGCTGGCGCTGCTGGGCGGCGCCCCCGGCTGGGGCCGGGACCTGCCCGGCTGGTTCGTCCCCGCAGCGGCGGCGCTGCTCGTGCTCGGTGCGGCGGGCTGGGCGGCCGCCTCGCGGGCCGCCGCCGACCCGGTACTGCCGCCCCGGCTGTTCCGCGACCGCGCCATCGCGGCCTCCGCGGCGATGTCCTTCCTGGTCGGCTTCACCCTGTTCGGCACGGTCGGCTTCACTCCCGCGTTCCTGCAGATCGCGCTGGAGATGCCGGCGGCGGCCGCGGGGATGCTGCTCACCTCGCTGATGGCGGGGGTACTGGTGACCACCGTGGTGTCCGGGCGGCTCATCACCCGCAGCGGCCGGTACCGCGGCTACCCGGTGGCCGGGACCGCCCTCGCCACCGTCGGGCTCCTGCTGCTGTCCCGGCTGGACGCCGGCTCCTCCCCGCCTGCCGCCGCGGCGCTGCTCGCCCTGCTCGGGCTGGGCATCGGCCTGGTCATGCAGGTGGCGGTGCTGGTCGCGCAGAACTCCGCGGACCACGCCGACCTGGGCAGCGCCACCGCGGCGGTCACCTTCCTGCGCCAGGTCGGCGCCTCCGCGGGGGTCGCGGTCTTCGGCGCCCTGCTCAACCTGCGCTTCGCCGCGCTCCTGCCGGGGCCGGTGGCCGAGCGGGCGGGCGGCGCGGCCGGGCTCTCCCCGGAGAAGCTGGCCGAACTGGCCCCGGACGACCGCGCCGCCGTCGCCGCGGCCTTCGGCGACGCCCTCCCGCCGCTGTTCGCCTGGGCCGCCCCGCTGATGGCCGCGGCGTTCCTCTGCTCCCTCGCCATCCCCGCGCGCCCGCTCCGCGACACCGCCCACGCCGCCCCGCCCGAGACCCCCGGGGAGCACCGATGACGCCGCCGAGCGCCCTGGGATCCGGGGGCGGCGGTGCCGCCCGCCGGCCCCGGGCCGCCCTCGCCCCGCCGCGCACCGGCGCGGCCGCCGCCCGTCCCCGCTCCGGCGGCGCGGTGCCGATCGCGCCGCACCGCGCCGCCGGGGCGGCCCGACCTCCCCGCGCGGACCGGCCCCGGCCGGCCGCACCAGGCCCTCCCGGGCCCCGAGAGAAGGTACTGGAGAGACCATGACCGACGTCCGCAACGGCTCCGACCCCACCGCCGCCGACCCGGTGCCCGTCGCCCCGCTGGGCGAGTTCTGCCTGGAGGACCTGGAGGCCGTCGGCGGCAAGGCCGCCAACCTGGGCGAGCTGATCCGCGGCGGGTTCCCGGTCCCCGGGGGCTTCGCCGTCACCACCGCCGCCTACGCCCGCGTCGCCGCGCACAACGGCATCGACGCGCTGGTCCGGGAGCGGCGGGGCGACCTCGCCGACGAGGGCGCCGCGGCGTCCGCCGCCGCCGCGATCCGGGCCCGCTTCGAGAGCGCGGAGATCCCCGCCGGCCTGCGCGACGACGTCGCCTCGGCCTATGCGGCGCTGGGCGGCGGACCGGTGGCGGTGCGCTCCAGCGCCACCGCCGAGGACCTGCCCGGCGCCGCGTTCGCCGGCCAGCAGGACACCTACCTCAACGTCATCGGCGCGCACGACCTGATGGACGCGGTGCGCCGCTGCTGGGGGTCGCTCTGGACCGACCGGGCCGTCGCCTACCGGCGGCGGATCGGCATCGACCCCGCCGAGGTGCGGATCGCCGTCGTCGTGCAGGAGATGGCGCCCGCCGAATGGGCCGGGGTGCTGTTCACCGCCGACCCGGTCACCGGCGACCGGGAGCGGATCTCGGTCGACGCCGGGCGCGGCCTCGGCGAGTCGGTCGTCTCCGGCCTGGTCACACCGGAGCACTACGTGCTGGACCGGCGCGGCTCGGTGCTGGAGCACCGGGCCGGGCGCGGCGAGGTGGTGGTGCGCGCCGCCGAGGGCGGCGGCGTCCGGCACGAGGAGGGCGGCCCCTCCGCCGGGGGCCTGCCCGCCGCGGCCCTGGCCGAGCTGGCCCGGCAGGGCTCCCGGGTCGCCGAGCGCTACGGCCGGCCGATGGACGTGGAGTGGGCCCTGGCCGGCGGCCGGGTCCTGCTGCTCCAGGCCCGGCCGATGACCGCGGTCCCGCCCGAGCCGGTCCGGCTCGACCCCTTCCAGCGCAGGATCGCCCCGACCCTGCTGGACATGTTCCAGACCCGCCCCTACCCGCTCGACGTCACCACCTGGACCGCCGGGCTACTCGGCCTGGTCGGCGGGATGGCGTACGGCCTGGCCGGGATGCGGATACCGCCGATCGGGGCGATCCTCCCCGAGGAGGACGGGGTGGTCGCCCGCTTCGTCCCGCCCTCGCCGCGCCCCACCCCGGCCGCCCTGCTCCGCCCGTTCCAGCTGCTCGCCCGGAACGCCCGGTTCGACGCGGCGCGGTGGACCGACGATCCGCGGTTCGCCTCCTTCGAACGGGACCTGGCCGCGCTCGCCGCCCGCTCCCCCGCCGGGCTGGACTGGCCCGAGCTGCGTGCGCTGCCCGGCCGGGTGCTGGCGCTGCTCCCCCTCCTCACCGGCCTGCGGGTGGACTACCTGCCCTGCTGGTTCCTGCCGATGCTGCGGCTGCGGATCACCCTGGGGCTGCTGGGCCTCGGGGCGGACGCCCCCGAGCTGCTGTACGGGGCGCGCACCCGCACCGAGGACGCCAACCTCGCACTGGAGGCGCTGGCCGAGCGGGTCCGCGAGGACCCCGCCCTCGCCGGCGCCTTCGGCAGGCGCACCCCGGAGGAGCTCGCCGCCTCGCTCGGCGACGACCCCGCGTTCACCGGCTTCGCCACGGAGTTCGCCGCCTTCCTCGACGAGTACGGGCACCGCGAGACCGCCACCCCGATCTGCGTCTCCTCTCCGACCTGGAGGGACGCCCCGGCGACCGTGCTCGGGGCGGTGAAGCTGCTGGCCTCGCGGCCACCCGCGCGCGACACCGGCCGCGCGGACGCCGCCCTGGACCGGGTGCTGGCCCACCCGCTGATGCGGCTGCCCGGCGCGCGGCGGAGCATGCGCCGCCTGGTCGAGCGGGTCCGCGCCGGGGTGGCGCTGCGCGAGGACACCCACTTCCACTTCACCCGGCTCATCCCGGTGCTGCGCGCCGCGCTGCTGGAGACCGGCCGCCGGCTCACCGAGGAGGGGGTGCTCCGCTCCCCCGGGGAGGTGTTCCACCTGCGGCGCGAGGAGCTGGAGGAGATCGGGGACCTGCCCGGCCTGCCCGCGGAGCAGGCCGCCCGGCTGCGCGCCGAGGTGCTCCGCCGGGCGGCCCGGCGCGAGGAGCTGGCCGGGGTGCCGATGCTGGACCTGCGCGCCGCCGGGCTCGTCCGGGAGCGGGAGGGCGACGCCTTGGCGGCGGGCACCCCGGCCGGCGGCGGTGTCGCCACCGGGCCCGCCCGGGTGATCCTCACCCCGGACGACTTCGGCCGGATGCGCAGCGGCGACGTGCTGGTCTGCCCCTACACCAACCCGTCGTGGACGCCGCTGTTCCAGCGCGCCGCGGCCGTGGTGGTGGACTCCGGGGGCATCGGCTCGCACGCCGCCATCGTCGCCCGGGAGTACGGCATCCCCGCGGTGATGGGCACCGGGGACGGCACCCGGGCGGTGCCCGACGGCGCCCGGGTCACCGTCGACGGCACCGCCGGCCGGGTGCTCCCCGCAGCGGAGGAAGGCGATGAACAGGCCGGCTGACCTCTTCCCCGGCCGGCCCGCGGCGGCCGCGCGGGGGATGCCTCCCGGCGGACGGGGCGGAGCGGAGCGCCCGCCGGGAGAACGGGCGGAAGCCCGGCGGGCGGTCGGGACCGGGGCCCGCCGGTCCCGACCGGAACGGTCCCGGACCGCCGATTCGAGGCCCGGGGCCGGTGCCGGAGGACCGGCGCGGGAGGGAAGGGCCCCGTCGGCAGCTCCCGCGCCGGGCCGGACGCTCCAAGACGGCCCGGGCGGCTCCCGGAGCGGCGGGGAGGAGAACGCCGCCGTCCTGCCCGCGGCCCCGGCGGGACGGCGGGGCCGACCGGGCCCGGCCGCCCGCGGAGCACCGGGGCGGCCCGGGCGGCTCCGTAGAATCCGGGGTGCCCGCCCCCGCCGGGCGGGCGCCGAGCAGTGAGAGGTGGAAGACGCACCGTGGCCGACGACGCCCCGACGATCGAGAACGGCGCCCCGCCCGCGGAGCGGCAGGGCGCTCCCGGCGGACCGGACGCCCCCGGCAGGCGGTCGCGCCGCCGCGGCGAGGCGCTCAACACCGCCATCTTCGAGGCGGCCCTGGCCGAGCTGGCCGAGGTCGGCTACGCCCGGCTGACCATGGAGCGGGTCGCGGAGCGGGCCAAGGCCGGCAAGGCCTCGCTCTACCGGCGCTGGCCCAACCGGGCCCGGCTGGTCATGGACGCCCTGTACCACCTGATGCCCTCGCCCGAGCGGCCGGCCGACACCGGGTCGTTCCGGGGCGACCTGCTGGCACTGCTCCGCTCCACCTCGCGGCTGCTCGACGGCCCCGCCGGGGAGGCGATGCGCGGCCTGCTCTCCGAGGCCCTCGTCTCGCCCGAGCACGGGGCGGAGGTCCGCGCGCTCTCCCGCGGGGCCGGCGTGGCGACCATGCGCACCCTCGCCGAGCGCGCCGCGGCGCGCGGCGAGATCGACCCCGCCGCGATCACCGAGCGCCGCTTGGAGGCCGGCCAGGCGATGATGCGCCACCGCTTCCTCTTCCACGGCGCTCCCGTCTCCGACCAGGTGATCACCGGGATCGTGGACGAGGTGGTGCTGCCGCTGTTCGCCTCGCCGCCGCCGGCGGGCGGCGGGGAGCAGCCCGGCTGAGCTTGTTCTTCAACCTGGGCGGGCGTGGTGCTCCTTCAGGGGCACGGCGCGTTCGGCCGCCTTTCCCGCGTCATGGCGCGGTGTCCGGCGCCGGTTCTTCGCCCCCCGGGGGCGGCCGGGGCCCGGAGCCGGGGGTTCGAGCGCACCGGCGGGACGGGCCGCCTCCGCGCGGGCGCTGCGAAAGCCCTGCCGCACCCGCGCCGGGCTCGACCGTCCGTCCCGGTGACCGGGGCCGCTCCCGGGGGCGGCGCAGGTCACCGGCGGCCGGGCCGGGCGGAGCCGGGTGCGGGCGGCGGTCACAGGCCGCCTCCACCCATCGGCCGCCTCGGTGCTCCGGCCGCCCCGAGGTCGAAGAACAAGCTGAGAGCCTGTCCGGTGTGCAAGCGGTCCCCCGGAGTGCCCAGGTGCGGGCCGGGAGAAGCAGCGGTTCAGGGCCCGGCCCGCCGCGGCCGCCGCGAGGCGGCCCCACCGGGCGACCGGCCGGACACCCGACAGTCGCTGAGAGGCCTCCGGGCCCGGTCCGGGTCCGCCCGGGCGGCGGCCTCACACCGGGAGCGCGGCCCGCTCCGCCGCCGGCGGTGCGGGCTCCCGGACCGGGGCGGGCCGGCGAATCGGGCGGGGCGCGCCCTCGGGGCCGAACAGGTCGGTGAGGGTGCGCCGCCACGGGTTGCCCCGGATCCCCGGGTACAGGCACATCACCGCCAGGCAGTACTTGCTGATCGGCCGGGGGCGGACGCCCAGCGAGCGGAGCAGCCGGTCGGCCGGGGTGCCGCCGCCCGCCGACTTCGACTCGGCCAGGACCCAGCCGGGCGGGACCCGCACCGTGTCGGAGCCGACCCGGAAGACCAGGCCGTCGTCGAGGGTGAGCCTGGCCCCGCCGGAGCGGTGCACCAGGGTGCGCCTGCGGTACCGGGTCTCCGCGGCGGGCCGCAGGCCGCCGGGCGGTTCGATGCCGTACCCCCGGCGCAGCGCGGCGGCGAGGAAGTCCCGCGCCCCGGGGGTGAGCCCGTCCGGCCGGTCGGCCGGGTGGGCGGTGCGCTCCTTGACCGTGGCGCTGCGCGCGCCCTCCATCTTCACCTCGAAGGACGCGGTGCCGCTGTCCAGGTAGCCGCGGGTGCGGACCTTGAACCGGCGGCGGCGCCCCTGCGCGTGCTGCCGGTAGCAGAGCAGGTCGGGGGTGTCGAAGTAGACGGAGGAGTAGGCGAAGCCGCGGCGGCCGCCGATCTCCAGCTCGGCCCAGTTCCCGCCGCCGGCCAGGCCGCGCTCGAACGCGGCGAAGGCCCGGCGCGGCACCAGGTACTTGCGGTCGACCCGGGTCTGCAGCTCGGCCGTGCGCAGCACCTCCTCCAGCGCGATCGGGGCGAACCAGGGGCCGCCCGGGGCGCTCACCGCCGGCCGCCGAGGACCGTGCCGAGCCGGGCGGCCGGGCGGAGCGGCGGGGACCCGGCGTCACCGCGGAACCGCACGTCCACCGTCATCGTCTCGCGGACGTAGTCCGCCTCCTCGACGATCACCCGGAGCACTCTGCGGCCCAGCCTCCGCTCCAGGTCGGCGCGGAGCGCCGCGTCGTCGCGGTGGACGGTGTCCAGCACCATGGTGCGGCGCTCCGCCCGCCCGGCCAGCCGGGGGTGGTCGGCCAGGTACATCGCCGCGAGCAGCACCGCGCTGATCAGCGCCGCGGTCAGCGGCCGCGCCGCGCCGATCCCGTTGACCAGGCCGAGCGCCAGGGCGATGAAGTAGTAGCCCACCTCGCGCTGGGTGATCTCCCCCGACCGCAGCCGGATGATGGACAGCACGCCGAACAGGCCGAAGCCGACCGCGAGCTCCACCCGGTGGTTCATCAGCAGCACGCAGACCGCGAAGACGCCGGCGTTCAGCGCGGTGTAGGCGAAGAGCAGGTCGGTCCGGCGGTGCCTGCGGTAGTAGAGGGGGTGGACCAGCACGGTGATCGCCGCCAGGTCGACGGCGAGCGCGAGCAGCACGGACGGGGACACGGTTCCTCCTCGGTCGGAGCCTCCCGGGGCAGCGGTTCCCGGTCGTGGCTCCGATCCTGCGGGGCGTGCGTGAGGCCGCCGTGAGGCGCCGATGAGGGCCTTCTCATCCGCGTCCTGGGCGGCGGGGCGGGCTCAGCCCGCGGCGCCGCCCAGGTAGGCGCGGAGCAGGTCCTTGCACTCGGCGACCAGCTCCGGGGCGCCCTCGGGGTCGGCCCGGAAGGCCAGGGCCAGGACCGCGTCGGCGGCCTCCACCGCGACCAGCACCCGCCGGTCGGTGGCGGGGTCGCGCTCCTCGCCGAGGACCGCGGTGCCCACCTCCAGCAGCCGCTCGGCGACCAGGGCGTTGCCGCCCGGCCGGGGCATCGGCCTGCAGGAGGCGTCGTCCTCCGGTTCGGGCGGGTCGAAGTCGAGCACGCCGAACCCGGGGACGGTGCGCCGCATCCGGACGTACTCGTCGACCGCGAGCACCGCCACCTCGGTCCAGTCGGCGGCGCCGGCGGCGCGCAGGCTCTCCTGCAGCCGGTCGCCGTAGAGTTCCAGGTTCCGCGCGGCCAGCGCCCGGACCAGCCCGTTCTTGTCGGTGAAGAACTGGTAGAGGGTGCCGATCGGCAGGTCGGCGCGGCGCGCCGCCTCGGTGGTGGTGAGCCGGAAGTAGCCGACCTCGTCCAGCAGCTCCGCGCAGGCGTGCAGCAGCCGCTCCACCCGCTCCAGGCTGCGCCGCTGGGCGGGCCGGCGGCGCAGCGCCGAGGCGGTCCAGCGCGGCGCGGAGGCCCTCGCGGATGCGGGCTTCTCGGTCAGGTCGGAACCGGTCATCCCTCCATTGTGCTGCATCGGGACCGGCCCCGCCCCGGACCGGTCGGCCGGGGCCGGCCCCGGGTGCGCAGCCCTTCCAGCAGCCCGGTGAGCTCCCGCACCGCGTCCTCCTCGTCGGTGGGCCCGGTGGAGCGGGCGAGCCACAGGGCGGCCTCGTTCATCGCCCCGGACAGCAGGTGCGCCAGGGGCTCGACCGGACGGGGGGCGATGGCGCCGACCTCGACCAGTTCGGCCAGGGCGTCGGCGAGGTGCCGGGCCGAGGCCGCCTCGTCCATGGCGCGCCGCTCCTCCCAGCCGAGGACGGCGGGGGCGTCGATCAGCATGATGCGCCGGATGCCCGGGTCCGCGCCGGCGGACAGGAACGCCCTGCACCCTGCGGACAGCCGGTCCCAGGGGTCCCGCAGGGCGTCGGCGGCCCGCTCGATCCGGTCCGCGACGTCCCCCTGGACCTGCCGCAGCACCTCGCGGAAGAGCCCTTCCTTGCTGCCGAAGTGGTGGTAGAGCGCGCCCTTGGTGACGCCGGCGGCGCGCACCGGCTCGGCCAGGCCGACACCGGCGTAGCCGCGCTCGGCGAAGAGCCGCCGCGCCTCGGCCACCAGCGCCTTCCGGGTCGCCTCGCTCTGCTCCGCCTTGCCCGCCACCGCGGCTCCCCTCCACCCGGACACCTTTGACGTACCGTCGGTATGGATCTGGGTCAGCGTCACATACCGCCGGTATGCACCGCCGCGGCCGCTCCCGGCCCCGGCGCCCACCGCTCCAGGAAGGCACCGCCGTGAACGTGACCGGCTTCTACACCGTCATCGGCACCGAGCGCATCGCGGAGTCCCGGGACTTCTACACCCGCCTCTTCGGGTTCGAGGCCGTCTTCGAGGCCGAGTGGTACGTGAGCCTGCGCCTGGCCTCCGCGCCGCACTTCGAACTCGCCCTGCTCGATCCCTCGCACCCGACCGTCCCCGCCTCGCACCGGGGCCGGACGGCTCAGGGCATGCTGCTCAACTTCGAGGTCGGCGACGTCGACGCGGAGTACCGGCGCCTGGTGGAGGAGGGCGGCCTGAAGGCGCTGCTGCCGCTGCGCAGCGAGGAGTTCGGCCAGCGCCACTTCATCGTGTCCGACCCGAACGGGGTGCTGATCGACGTCATCACGCCCATCCCGTTCGGCGAGGCCTTCGCCGGGAACGTGGTGGCCTGACCCGGGCGGCCGCGGAGCGGCGGGAGGCCCCGCCGCTCCGCGGGCCCGGGGCCTACCGGTCGCCGTCCAGCGACTCGACCAGTTCGCGCAGGTCCTCCACGTCGTCCTCGTCCTCCTCCTCGTCGGGGGCGAAGGTGCGGTCGGAGCCGAGCACGCCCACGGAGACCGCGCCCTCCTCCAGGACGGCCGCCGCGTCGGCGTTCTCCTTGGCCTCCGGGACGCAGGCCGGGTCCCCGGGGGCGCACAGCCGGGGAGCGCGCCGGTAGGCCCCGTCCTTCTCGGTGTAGTCGACCGCGAGCACCGAGGCGGTGCCCTGCTCGGTCCAGCGCACGTCGGCGGCGGGCTCGCCGCCCGGGGCGTGCGGGTGGTTGACGTTGACCATGTAGGCGCCGCTCAGCAGGCCGTCGTCGGCCATCCGGGCGATCAGGCCGGCGCCGAACTCCGCCGCGGCGGCGTAGGTGCCGGGGTGGACCGCCATGTCCGCGCCGAGCGAGGCGCTGAACGCGACCGCCGGGACGCCCGCGGCCTGCGCCGCGGAGGCGGCCCCGACGGTGCCCGAGGCCGAGACCAGCGCGGCCACGTTGGGGCCGGAGTTGACCCCGGTCACCACCAGGTCCGGCGGGCCCTCCCAGCCGGCGACCGCGCCGAGCCCGTGGGCCAGGGCGAAGGAGACCGCATCGACCGGGGTGGCGCTGGGCGAGTCCGGCCCGCACGGGCCGTCCGCCAGGCACACCCCGTGGACCGCGCCGCCGCTCGGCGCGTCCGCGCAGTCGCCGGCGTAGCCGTCGGGGATGCCCGGCGGCGCGCCGAGGCCCAGCGGGCCCTCGGTGGTGACGCTTCCGCTCTTCCCGCTCTGCTGCCCCCAGGGGGCGAAGACCACCACGTCGGCGCCGGCCGCGCAGAGCTCGGAGCGGATCGCGTACAGGCCGAGGCCGTCCGCGCCGTCCTCCTCGGCGGCCTGCACGGAGTCGTCGTTGCCGAGGAGGATGCGCACGCCCTCCAGGGGCGCGGGGCCGGGTTCGTCCGCCAGGGCGTGGCCGGAGCAGCCCGCCGCCGCGAGGAGGAGGGCGGCGAGCGCGGCCGAGGATGTGATCGCTTGCATGGGGGATCCGATCCGTCGATGGGGCGGGGACCGCCGATCGGCGGTGCGGCGCCATCACCGCACCTGGTCTCGCATCCCCCTGTACAGGGGTGATTATTCGTTTAAGCTAAAACGGCTCCCCGGGCCTGTCAACGGGCGCTGCGCCGCCAGTTCTCCCCCGCCTCGCCCCACGGATGAAATTTGGCGTATATTCAAAAAACTGATTAGCAGTATCGTCACTCATCCGCGCGCGGCGGAACGCCGAACCGAGGAGACGCCGTCATGACCGACTACCCCCACCTCTTCTCCCCCCTCTCCCTGGGGCCGTTCACCCTGCCCAACCGGGTGATCATGGGCTCCATGCACGTCGGACTCGAAGAGGCCCCCGGCGGCTTCGAGCGGATGGCCGCGTTCTACGCCGAGCGCGCCCGGGGCGGCGTGGGCCTGATCGTGACCGGCGGCATCGCGCCCAACGCCGAGGGGCGCCCCTGGCACCAGGGGGCCGCGATGGCCACCGAGGCCGAGGCCGAGCAGCACGCCCCGGTCACCGAGGCGGTGCACCGCGAGGGCGGCCGGATCGCCATGCAGCTGCTGCACTTCGGCCGGTACGCCTACCACGAGGACCTGGTCGCCCCCAGTGCGCTGCAGGCCCCGATCAGCCCGCACGTGCCGCGCGCGCTCGCCGACGAGGAGGTGGAGCGCACCGTGGAGGACTTCGTGCGCGCCGCCGAGCTGGCCAAGGCCGCGGGCTACGACGGCGTCGAGGTGATGGGCTCCGAGGGGTACCTGATCAACGAGTTCGTCTCGGCCGCCACCAACCGCCGCGAGGACCGCTGGGGCGGCTCCTACGCCAACCGGATCCGCTTCCCGGTGGAGATCGTGCGCCGGATCCGCGAGCGGACCGGCCCCGGCTTCGCGGTGATCTACCGGCTGTCCATGCTCGACCTGGTCCCGGGCGGCTCCACCCTGCCCGAGGTGCTCCTGCTGGCCAAGGAGGTCGAGGCGGCCGGCGCGGACGTCATCAACACCGGCATCGGCTGGCACGAGGCGCGGATCCCCACCATCGCCGCGTCGGTGCCGCGCGGGGCGTTCAGCTGGGTGACCCGCGAGGTTATGGGCTCCGTCGGGGTCCCGCTGGTGACCAGCAACCGGATCAACACCCCGGAGACCGCCGAGCGGATCCTCGCCGCCGGCGACGCCGACCTGGTCTCGCTCGCCCGCCCGCTCCTCGCCGACCCCGAGTTCGTCGCCAAGGCGCGGCGCGGCCGCCCCCGCTCCATCAACACCTGCATCGGCTGCAACCAGGCCTGCCTGGACCACACCTTCAGCCTGAAGATCACCTCCTGCCTGGTGAACCCGCGCGCCTGCCACGAGACCGAGCTGGTGCTCGAACCCGCCGCCCGCGGCAAGCGGATCGGCGTGGTCGGCGCCGGACCGGCCGGGCTGGCGGTCTCCACCGCCGCCGCGGAGCGCGGCCACCGGGTGGTGCTCTACGACGCCGCGGACCGGATCGGCGGCCAGCTGGACGTCGCCCGGCGCATCCCGGGCAAGGAGGAGTTCGCCGAGACGCTGCGCTACTTCGGCGAGCGCCTGGAGGAGCTGGGGGTGGAGGTCCGGCTGGGCGCCCCGGCCACCGCCGAGGGGCTGGCCGCCGAGGGCTTCGACGAGATCGTGGTCGCCACCGGCGTCACCCCGCGGGTGCCCGAGATCGACGGCGTGGACCACGCCAAGGTGCTGGGCTACCTGGACGTGCTGCGCGGCACCGCCGAGGCGGGCGAGCGGGTGGCGGTGCTGGGCGCCGGCGGCATCGGGTTCGACGTGGCCGAGTTCCTCACCGACGACGGCGACGGGGCCGCGCTCGACCCCGCGGCCTACTTCGAGCGGTGGGGCGTGGACCCCGGCTATGAGCGGCCCGGCGCGCTGCGCGAGCCGCGCCGCCCGCGCCCGCCGCGCCGGGTGCACCTGCTGCAGCGGAAGGCCTCCAAGCCCGGCAAGGACCTGGGGAGGACGACCGGCTGGATCCACCGGACCGAGCTGCGCAACCGCGGCGTGCGGATGGTCCCGGGCGTCGCCTACCGGCGGATCGACGACGAGGGCCTGCACATCACCGTGGACGGCCGGGACGAGGTGCTCGACGTCGACACCGTGGTGCTGTGCACCGGGCAGGAGCCCGACCGCGGGCTCCACGCCGAGCTGCGCGCGGCCGGCCTGGAGCCGCACCTGATCGGCGGCGCCGACGTCGCGGCCGAGCTGGACGCCAAGCGCGCCATCGACCAGGGCACCCGGCTGGCCGCCCGGCTGTGAGCCCGGCCCGCCTCCCGCCCCGGCCGGGGCGGGAGGCGGAGCCTCCCAGGTCAGCGAGTTGAATAGTTCACCCGTCCATTAATCACCCCGCTGATACCGTTGCCGCATGGCACTGCGAAACGCCGTCATGGCCGCCCTGCTCGAAGGCGAGGCGTCCGGCTACGACCTGGCCAAGCGGTTCGACACGGCGACCGCCGACTTCTGGACCTCCACGCCGCAGCAGCTCTACCGGGAGCTGGAGCGGATGGAGTCGGAGGGGCTGATCCGGGCGCGCGTGGTCGAGCAGGAGCGGCGGCCCAACAAGCGGATGTTCTCGCTGACCCCCGCCGGGCGGGAGGAGTTGCACGCGTTCACCGCCCGCCCCGCCAAGCCCACCGCGATCCGGGACGAGCTGCTGGTCAAAGTGCAGGCGGTGGACTCCGGCGACGAGGCCGCGGTGCGCACCTCGATCATGGAGCGGATGGAGCGGGCCCGCGCCAAGCTGGCCCGCTACGAGCGCTTCCGCGACCGGCTGCTGGCCGGCCGCACCGAGGAGGAGTACCTCCGCGAGACCGGCCACGTCGGCCCGTTCCTCACCCTGATGCGCGGCCGCCTCTTCGAGGAGGAGAACCTGCGCTGGGGCGAACTCTGCCTGGAGATCCTGGACCGCCGCGCCGCCGAGCGCGACGGCACCGCGGCGGGCCCGCGCGGCTGACGCCCTCCGTCCGGCGCGCTCCGCCCCGGGGCGCTCGGCGCGGAAGGCCCCGGCGCGCTCCGCCCGGTGCGCGCCCGGCCTGAGCTTGTTCTTCAACCTCGGGGGCGGTCGGAGCACCGAGGCGGCCGATGGGTGGAGGTGGCCTGTGATCGCCGCCCGCACCCGGCTCCGCCCGGCCCGCCCCGGCCGCCGGAGCGGTCGGGCCCGGCGCGGGTACGGCGGGGCCTTCGCAGCGCCCGCGCGAAGGAAGCCCGTCCCGCCGGTGCCCCCGCCCCCCGCTCCGTGCGCCCCCGGGGCCCGAAGAACCGGCGCCGGACACCACACCATGACGCGGGAAAGACAGCCGAACGCACCATGAGCCCGAAGGAGCACCACACCCGCCCAGGTTGAAGAACAAGCTGAGGCCACCGCCGGCGGCGATGCCGGTCGGCCCCCGGCAGGCACCGGCCCCGGCCGGGAGCGCGGCGCCCCCGGGCCGGCCGCCGGAACAGGACCGGTGCGGGCGCGGACCGAAGCGCGGGCCGATCGGTCGGCGCAGCAGGCCCCAGGACGCGCGGCCGGTGCCCCGGACCGGCCCTCCGTCCACAGGACCGCTCGTCCACAGGCTCGCTCGTCCACAGGGCCGGAGATCCCCGTGGCGGCCGGTCCCCCCGATCGGCTTGGCTTCGGGGCATGGGAATCCTCAAGCTCATCCTGCGCCCCCGATCCACCGCCGGAGCACGCGGCGGGCGTGCGCGCTCCGCGCTCCTCTCCGCGCTGCGCACGGGCCGCGCCCTCGCCGCGGGGCCCCGCGGCGCCGGACGGCCGCCTCCCCGGGGGCCCGGGGGAGGCGGGCCGGGTCCTCAGCGGGAGTTCATCCGGTCCGGGTCCGGGCCCAGCCGGGCGCCGGTGTCCAGGGCCGCGATGCGCTCCATGTCCCCGGCGTCCAGGGCGAACCCGAAGACGTCGAGGTTCTCCGCGATCCGCGAGGGGGTGACCGACTTCGGGATGGCGATGTTGCCCAGCTGCAGATGCCAGCGGAGCACCACCTGGGCGGGGGTGCGGCCGTGCTTCGCGGCGAGCTCGGTCAGCACCGGCTCGTCCAGCAGGCCCTTGCCCTGGCCCAGCGGGCTCCAGGCCTCGGTGGCGATGCCGTGCTCCGCGCCGAGCGCGCGCATCTTCTCCTGGGCCAGCCGCGGGTGCAGCTCGATCTGGTTGACGGCCGGGACCGTGTCGGCCGAGGCCAGCAGGCGCCCCAGGGTCGCCTCGGTGAAGTTGGAGACGCCGATGGCCTTCGCCCGGCCCTCGGCGTGGATGCGCTCCAGCGCCTTCCAGGTCTCCACGTAGGCGTCCTGTTCGGGCACCGGCCAGTGGATCAGGTACAGGTCCACGTACTCCAGGCCGAGCCGCTCCAGGCTGGCGTCGAACGCGCGCAGCGCCCGGTCGCGGCCGTGGTCGTCGTTCCACACCTTGGTGGTGACGAACAGCTCCTCGCGGGGGATGCCGGACTCGCGCAGCGCGCGGCCGGTGCCCGCCTCGTTCTGGTACACCTTGGCCGTGTCGATGCTGCGGTAGCCGACCCGCAGCGCCTCGGCGACCGCGCCCTGCGCCTCGCCGTCGGGCACCTGCCAGACGCCGAAGCCCAGCCGGGGCATTTCAACGCCGTTGTTCAGCGTCACGAAATCCATGGTCGGGGATCTTCCTCTCGTTCTTCTTCGCACTCCCCGCGGCAGCGGGGCCGCGCCGCCCGGCGGCGCGGCCCGGTGCGGTCCGCGGGGTCAGCCCTGACCCAGGCGGATCAGCATCTTCCCGGTGTTGGCGCCGTTGAGCAGGCCGATGAAGGCGTCGACCGCGTTCTCAACGCCGTCCACCACCGTCTCCTCCCGGGGCAGGGAGCCGTCGGCCAGCCAGCCGGCCGCGAGCCGGGCGTACTCGCCGGCCAGGTGGCCGTGGTCGGTGACGATGAAGCCGCGCAGGGTGAGCCGCTTGCTGATGGCCAGCCCCAGGTTGTCCGGGCCGGGCACCGGACCGGTGGCGTTGTACATCGAGATCGCCCCGCACATGGCGACCCGGCCGCCCTGGTTCAGCACGGACAGCGCGGCCCGCAGGTGGTCGCCGCCGACGTTGTCGAAGTAGACGTCGACGCCGTCCGGCGCGGCCTCCTTCAGCGCCGGCTCCAGGCCGCCCTGCCGGTAGTCGACCGCGGCGTCGTAGCCGAACTCCTCCACCGCGCGGCGGGCCTTCTCCGGGCCGCCGGCCGAGCCGACCACCCGGGCCGCGCCCAGGTGGCGGGCGACCCGCGCGGCGACCGTGCCCACCGCACCCGCGGCACCGGAGACGAAGACGGTGTCGCCCTCGCGCACCGGGGCGATCTCCTTGAGCCCCACGTAGGCGGTCCGCCCGGTCATGCCCAGCGGGCCCAGGTAGGCCTGGGCGGGGGCGATCCCGGTGTCGATCGGCTCGGCCGAGGCGGCGTCCAGCAGCGCGTACTCCCGCCAGCCCTGGAAGTGCTGGACGGCGGTGCCCGCCGGCACCTCCGGGGCCTCGGAGGCGACCACGGTGCCGACCGCCCCGCCGTCCATCGGCGCGCCCACCTCGAACGGCGGGGTGTAGGACCTCACGTCGTTCATCCGGCCCCGCATGTAGGGGTCGACCGAGAACCAGTCGTTGCGGACCAGTACCTGGCCCGGTCCCGGGTCCGGGACCTCCGTCTCGACCAGCGCGAAGTCCGCCGGCACGGGCTCCCCCGAAGGGCGGGCCGCCAGGTGCACCTCACGGCTCTTCACGGGCATGGGAGTCTCCCTCGATGTCCTGGGCCGCCGCCCGGCGGCCGTCCGGTACTGCTCGTCGGGTGTTCAGCGGGCCCGGAGCAGGCCCGCGGTGATCGCGTCCGCGGCGGGGCCGAGCAGCCGCGCCGCGTTCTCCTCGCCCTCCAGGCCGACCACCACCGCGATGCAGATGTCCGCGGCGTCCCCGGGGTCGACGGCGGCCGTCCCCGCCTCGGTGAACAGCCCGGTGAGCAGGGCGCGCACCTCGGCGCAGAACTCGGTGCAGATGTCGCCGAAGAGCCGCGCCTTGGCGTCCAGCAGCTCGGCGGTGTGCGGGGAGTCGCCGTGCAGGCGCAGGACCAGGCCGAGCTTGGCGCCGAGCACGCCGCGCACCCGCCCCTCGACGGGGCCCTCCGCCTCGGCCGCGGCGCGGGCCCGGGCCAGCGCCTCCTCGTGGAACCGGCGGGCGAGCCGGCGGAAGGCGTCGTCCTTGCTGCGCACGTACTGGTAGAGGGCGGAGCGGGAGATCCCCACCGCCCCGGCGATGTCGTCCATGGTGGTCCGCCGGACCCCGTAGCGGACCAGGCAGTCGTAGGTGCCGTCGAGGATCTGGCCGAGGCGGCCGCCGTCCGCCGCTCCGCCCGGCCCGGGGGCCGGAGCGTCCGCCATCGCCTTCTCCTCTCACCGCCCGGTTCCGACGATCTGACATTCTGCACTCAGACCGTCAGTGCGTCGCTCTCCTCAGATCCTAAGCGCGCTCGGAGCCGCACGCCAATAGGGGTTCCGATGCCTCCCATCGGAACCCGGATCCCGGCGGCCCGCCGCCCGGGGACCGCGGCCGACCGGGCCGAGCGCTCTTCTAACCTGGGAGCGCCGCGGCGGGACGGCCGCGGCGGACCCGATGCGCAGAAGGCGGTGAGCCCCGTGCCCTCCCCCGTCCTCCCCTCCGCCGGGGACGGCCCGCGCTCGGTCGACCGGGCGCTGGACCTGCTCGACGCGGTGGCCGAGGCCGCCGGACCGGTCCCGGCCAAGGCCCTGGCCCGGCGGCTGGACTGCTCGCTGTCGACCGTCTACAACCTGCTCGGACCGCTCACCGAGCGCGGGCACGTGCTGCGCACCCCGCACGGGTACGCGCTCGGCCACCGCGTCCCCGACCTGCACCGCGCCTACGGGCGGCAGCTGGACGTCGCCCCGGGCCTGCGCGAGGCGCTGGCCGAGGTGCGCAGGGCCACCGGGGCCGAGGCCTACTTCACCGCCTACCGGGGCGGGGAGATCTCCGTGGTGGACAGCACCGTCCCGGTGACCGACGAGGCCGCCCCCTTCGCCGTCGGCCGGGAGCGGCGGGCGCACGCGACCGCGCACGGCAAGATGCTGCTCTCCGCGCTGCCCGCCCCGGCGCGCCGGCGCTACCTGGACCGGCACGGCATGCCCCGGCTGACCGAGCGGACCATCACCGCCCCGGACGCCTTCGAAGCCGAGCTGGCCGGGGTGCGCCGCACCGGGCTGGCCGTCTCCGTGGGCGAGGCCGAGCGCGGCTTCTCCTGCGCGGCGGTGCCGCTGGCCGGGGCGCTGCCGGGCGAGGCGCGGGCGCTGTCGGTGTCGCTGCCCGCCGAGGACTACCCGCGGCTGCGCGGCCGCATCGCCTCGGTGCTCGGCCGGGCCGCCGACCGGCTCTCCCGCTGACCCTCCCCGCCGTTTTCCGGCACGGCTGGAAACCCCGCCCCGGGGGTTTCCCCGGCGGCCCCGGCGCCGGGCACCATGGGCTCCGGAGGGGCGGAGCCGCGCCCCGACCCGCTTCCGAGCAGAGCCGACGCGAAAGGCCCGCAATGATCTTCATCGCCGTCAAGTTCCCGGTCCGCCCCGAGCGCAGCGCGGAGTGGATGGACCTGGTCGCCGACTTCACCGCGGCCACCCGCGCCGAGCCGGGCAACGTCTTCTTCGAGTGGTCGAAGAGCGTGGAGGAGCCGGACACCTTCGTGCTGCTGGAGGCGTTCGCCGACGGCGAGGCCGGCAAGGCGCACGTGGAGTCGGAGCACTTCGCGGCGGCGATGGCCTGGATGCCGCAGGTCATCTCCGCCACCCCGCGGATCATCAACGTCGACGCGCCGGTCGACGGCTGGGGCCCGATGGGAGAGCTCTCCCCCGCGGAGTGAGACCGGGGCCGCGCCCGGCGGAGCCTCCGCCGGGGCGGTTCCGCTCCCGCCGCGCCCACCGCCGGGCGCGGCCCCAGGTCCGCCCTCCGCCCGGGTCCGGTACCGCCGGCCCGCCCGTCGGCACCCCCTTGTACCGTCCCGGCCATGACGACAGAGCCGGCCCACGACCCGCGTCCGGTGTTCGCCAGGGCGCTCGATCAGACCGGGAGGCAGGTTGCGGCGGTGCGCCCCGGCGAGCTGGGCGGCCGCACTCCCTGCTCCGATTACGACGTCCGCGCTCTGCTCGGACATGTGCTCTCGGTGCTGCACAAGCTCGCCCGCGCCGGCGCCGGAGGGGATGCGCGCGAGGTCCCCGATGTGGTCGCCGGCATAGCCGACGACGGGTGGGCGAGCGCATTCGCCCGGGCCCGCGGCGAGGTCGAGGAGGTGTGGGCCGACGACGAGCGCCTCGACCGGATGACCGAGCTGCCGTGGGCCACGCTGCCCGGCCGGGACGTCCTGGAGGCGTACACCCACGAGTTCACGGCCCACTCCTGGGACCTCGCGCACGCCACCGGGCGCCTCGCCGGACTCGACCCCGATCTCGCCGCGCGGGCGCTCGAAGCGTTCCCGAAGTTCGCGCCGCCGGAGGAGCGCAGCGGGCAGGGCCCGTTCAGCCCGGCCGTGCCGGTGCCCGACGACGCCGACGTCTACACCCGGCTGGCCGCCTACCTGGGGCGCCGGCCGTAGCCGGCGGCACTCGGAGACGGCCGCCGCCGCGGAGCCGCGGTCCGGCCGCGCCCGCCCTGGGAAGGCAGGGCCCGGTGGCGCCCGGCCCGGACGGCCCCGCACCTGCGCGCCGCGCGGGTCCGTGCTCCGCCGCCGTACCGCGGGCCCCGGAGGGGGCCGGGCCGTCCGGGCCGGGCGGGTGTGCGGCGGCCTCCGGTGGGAAGATCCCGGGCCCGTTCGACGCGCCGCCGCGCCGGACGCGGGGTGTGCTGGGACGATGGCCCGCGGAGAATATCCGGAAAGGGGCGGGGACGATCCGGGGCGCCCGTCCGTTCTCCGCTCGGGGCCGGGGCGACCGGGAGGGGGGACGATGCGGCGCAGGACGGTGTTCGCCGCGGCGGCGGTGCTGTCCGGGGTGCTCTACTCCTCGTTCTGGCTGGAGGGTCTGCTCCCCACCGGGACCGACCCGGTCGCCGGGTACGCCAGCGAGCTGTTCGCCCGGGACCGGCCGCTCCGTCCGCTGTTCGCCTCGACCGAGGTGCTGGCCGGGCTGTCCGCCCTGGTCGCGGGGGCGGTGGGGGCGTTCGCGCCGGAGCGCCGCCCGCGGACGGCGCTCGCCGTGCTGTGCTGGGCGGGCCTGCTGCTGTTCGGTGCGATGACCGTGGTCGACGCGCTGGTGTTCCCGATGGACTGCGCGCCCAGCGCCGATGCCGCGTGCGCCCGCGCCGAGGCCGCGGGGCGGCTCTCCGCGTCGCACGCCATGCACGAGGCGGCCAGCTCGACAGCGGTCCTCGGCGGGCTGGCGGCGATGGCCGGCTCCGCCGGGGCGGTCCGCGCCGGGCTGCGCCCGGGGCTCCTGCTCCTGGCCGCCGTGCAGGCGGCCGCGACCGCGCTGCTGCTCTGGCTGATCGCCTCGGGCGGCGACGTCGGCATCGTGCAGCGGATCCAGATCTCGCTGTTCAGCGTCTGGCTGATCGTGCTGGGGGTGGCTCATGGCCCTGACGAGTGACACCGTGGTCTGCGCCTCCGGGCTGGGCGGCGCCGCGTTCGACTGGGAGGGGGTGCGGCGCCTGCTCCAGGACCGGTACCGGGTGGTCCGGTTCGACCGCAGGAACCTCCGGCCCACCCTGCGCTCGGAGGCGGCGCGGCTGGCCGGGCTCGCCGAGGCGGCGGGCGGGCCGGTGGTGGTGGTCGCGCACTCGGTGGCCGCGCTGCACGCCGAGGCGTTCGCCCGGCTCCGCCCGGAGCTGGTCTGCGGCCTGGTGCTGGTCGATCCGAGCTGCGAGATGCGCACCCCGTCCCCCTCCGCGCTGCGCTCGCTGGCCTGGCGGGTCGGCGGGAGCCTGGTCTCGCCGTTCGCCCGGGCCGCCGGTCCGGCGCTGCGCCGCTCGGTGGTGCGCCGCCAGACCGTCTCCCGCCGCGATCCGGCGCCCCGGGACGCGGTGCGCGGGCACTACGGCGACGGGCGGACCCTCCGCGCCGCCGCGGCCGAGCTGGCCTGCTACGACGCCATGGTCGCCGACCTGCACGCGCTGCGCCGGGAGGAGCCGTTCCCCCCGGTCGGCCTGGTGGTGCTGACCGCCCCGGACGGTCCGGCCTGGCGCGGCTGCCACGAAGGCCTGGCCGCGCTGAGCCCGCACGGCCACCGGATCGACGTGCCGCGCGCCGCCCACCTGCTCCACCTGGAGTTCCCCGAGGTCATCGCGGAGGCCGCGGACGACCTCGCCCAGGGCGGCCGGCACAGCGGCCTCGGCGGCCGCTGACCCGGAGCGAGGGTCCCGGCCCTGCGCCCCGGAGCGCCCCGGGCCGGTGGACCGGGGAGGCCGCCGGCCCCCTTCCGAGCGGCACGGGCGCCTCGACCGGCCGCGGTCGGGGCCGGACCGCGCCAAGGAGAGCGGGAGCCCCGGTCGAGTACCGACACCGGAAGACCGGTCATGCGGGAGGAGCGCCCTGAGCTTGTTCTTCAACTTCGGGGGCGGCCGGAGCACCGAGGCCGCCGACCCGCCGCCGGGCCCCCTTCCGGAGGCCGGCACCGCCTCGGCCCCTTCCCTCGCGGGCAGGGCCGGGGCGTCCCGGTCCGGGAGGCGGGCCCGGCGGCCTCTCAGCGCCCCGGGCGGACCGGGGGGAAGGCGATGGTGTCCCGGATGGGGCGGCCGGTGAGGGTGATGAGCAGCCGGTCGATGCCCATGCCGAGGCCGCCCGCCGGGGGCATGCCGTACTCCATCGCGGCGAGGAAGTCCTCGTCCAGGTGCATCGCCTCGGGGTCGCCGCCGGCCGCCAGCAGGGACTGGGCGGTGAGCCGGGCGCGCTGCTCGACCGGGTCGTTCAGCTCCGAGTAGCCGGTGCCCAGCTCCAGGCCCATCGCGATCAGGTCCCACTTCTCGGCGAGCAGCGGGTCCCGGCGGTGCCCGCGGGCCAGCGGGGAGGTCTCGGCCGGGTAGTCCCGGACGAAGGTGGGCGCCGCCAGGTGCTCCTCCACCAGCGCCTCGAACACCTCCTGGACCAGCCGCCCCTGCCCCCACTCCGGGTCGGCCGGGACGCCCGCGGCCTCGGCCAGCCGGCGCACCTCGCGCAGCGGGGTCGCGGTGGTGACCTCCTCGCCCAGCGCCTCCGACACCGACCCGTGGACGGTGGTCTCGCGCCACGGCTCGGCCAGGTCGAACTCGGTTCCGCCGCGCCGCACCACGGTGCCGCCGAGCGCCGCGCGGGCGGCGGCGACCACCAGGTCCCGGATGAGCCGGGCGACGGTGTCGTAGTCGCCGTAGGGCTGGTAGGCCTCCAGCATGGTGAACTCGGGGTTGTGCCGCGGGGACAGCCCCTCGTTGCGGAAGTTGCGGTTCAGCTCGAAGATCCGGCCGGCGCCGCCGACCAGCAGCCGCTTCAGGTACAGCTCGGGGGCGATGCGCAGGTACATCGAGGTGTTCAGGGCGTTCATCCGGGTGGTGAACGGCCGGGCCGCCGCGCCGCCGTGCACCGGCTGCAGCATCGGCGTCTCCACCTCCAGGAAGCCGCGGGAGCGCAGCTCGTCGCGGACCGCGGCCACCGCGTCGCCGCGCACCCGCAGCATCCGCCGGGCATCGTCGCTGACGATCAGGTCGACGTGGCGGCGGCGGGCCCGCGCCTCGGCGTCCAGGCTGCGGGGGAGCGGCCGCAGGCACTTGGCGGTCATCGCCCACCGCTCGGCGTGCACGGTCAGCTCCCCGGTGCGGGTGGCGACCACCTCGCCGGTGACGCCGACCTGGTCGCCCAGGTCCACCAGGCCGCCCCAGCGGTCGAAGTCCGCGGTGGCGTCGGCGCTGAGCATCACCTGGACGTCGCCGGTCTCGTCGCGCAGCACCGCGAAGCCGATCCGGCCGTGGTCGCGCTCGCGCACCACCCGGCCGGCGACGGTCGCCCGCCGGCCGGTGCGCTCGTCGGCGGCCAGGCCGGAGAACTCCTCGGCGAGCGCCGCGGCGGTGTCGGTGGGCTCGAAGCCCACCGGGTAGGGGTCGACGCCCTCGGCCCGGAGCCGGTCCAGCTTGGCGTGGCGGACCCGCTCCTGCTCGGTGAGCCTGCGCCGCGGGTAGCGCGCCGCCTCGGCCTCCTCCTCGATGGCGCGGATCCGCTCCAGCAGGTCCTGGGAGACCGCGGGGAAGCCGGGGCCGTGCCGGCGCGGTTCGGGCAGGAACCCCTCGGCGCGGCCGGCCGCGATGGCCACCGAGCCGATGTCGCCGCTGCGCCGGAAGCAGACGTAGCGCGGCACCCACTCCGGGTGGTACTTGGCGTTGGCCTGGTAGAGCGTCTCCAGCTGCCAGAACCGGGAGGCCAGCATGAGCACCCGGTAGACGGCGCGGAGCACCGGGCCGGCGCCGATCCGGGCGCCGCGCTCGAACACCCCGCGCAGCATCGCGAAGTTGAGCGAGACCCGGCGCACGCCGAGCCCGCCGCCCTGCTCGGCCAGCGCGGCGACCATGAACTCGTTGATGCCGTTCTCCGCCTCCGGGTCGCGGCGCATCAGGTCCAGGGAGAGGCCGGTGCGCCCCCACGGGACGAAGCCGAGCAGCCCGCGCAGCCGGCCCTCGCCGTCGAACGCCTCCACCACCGCGTAGTCGCCGTCCCGGGGGTCGCCGAGCCGGCCCAGCGCCATGGAGAAGCCGCGCTCGGTCTCCCCGTCCCGCCACCGGTCGGCCGCGACGATGAGGTCGGCGGCCTCGTCCGCGGGGATCCGCCGGGCGCGGCGCACCCGCGCGGTGTAGCCGGCCCGCTCCACCCGGCGCACCGCCTGGCGGACCGGGCGCATCGCCCTCCCGTCCAGCCCGAACCCGGCCAGTTCGAGGACGGCCTCGTCGCCCAGCTCCAGCGCGTCCAGGCCCTGGTCGGCGTAGGCCGCGGCGGCCCGCTCCCCGGCGCCGAGCACGCCGGGGGTCCAGGCGTGCGCCCGGCACTCCTCCAGCCAGCGGCGGATCGCCTCCGGCCAGGCCTCCGGGTCGCCCAGCGGGTCGCCGGAGGCCAGGCAGACCGGGCCGACCGCGCGGTAGGCGACCGCGGCGCGCCCGCTCGGGGCGAACACGACGTCCTTGTCGTCGCGGAGCGCGAAGTAGCCGAGCGAGTCCTGGTCCCCGTACTCGGCGAGCAGCCGGCGCGCGCCCAGCTCCTCGTCGGGGCTGAGCACCGCGCGGGCGCGGGAGGGGCGGAACATCACCCAGACGGTGGCCAGCAGCAGGCCGCTGCCGAGGACGCCGAGCAGCAGGTCGACCCAGCCGGGCACCAGGATGCCGAGGAACTCGCCGGTGACCCGGGGACCGAACACCGTCTGCAGCACCGCGTAGGCGACGTCGGCGGCCACCGGGCCGTCGGGGTCGCCGTCGTTCTGCGCGACCACGGTGGTGCCGAGCACCACGACGACCGCGAGCAGCACGCCGAACACGGCTGCGGCGACCTTGCGCCGGGCCGGGTCGGGGCGGGCGGCGAACTCCCGCCTGGCCGCGACCAGCCAGACGACCTGCGCCAGCACCAGCACGGAGGGGACGGCGAGCAGCGCCGCCGCGTCCAGCACCGGGACCTGCCGCCGCTCGTCGGGCGCCAGCGCCAGGTAGCCGACGAGGAAGAGCGCGGTACGGGCGAGCACCACCCCCAGCACCGCCAGCTGGATCCGCCAGGCCGACCGCTTGCCCCGGCGCAGTCCGACGGAGAGCAGCAGCATCAGCGCGGCGAACGGCAGGCTCGGCCACCAGCCGAGCGCGTAGACCACGCCGAGCCGGTCCACCCGCAGGATCCAGTCGTCCACCGCCGCGGACAGCCAGGTGAGCAGCGACAGCGCCGCCACCACCCGGGCGTACCAGCAGAAGAAGGCCGGCGCGGCCTTGACCATGCGTTCCTTCACGCCCCGCTCCCCCGATTCCCTCGGTCGCACCCGATCGAAAACTCCGCCCGCCCGCCGTCCGCCGGGTGCTCGCAGGGGGCACCGCGGCCCCGGCCGCGCTTCTGCCGCCGGGGGGAGCGGGGCGGTTCGCGGGCCGTCGGGGGGAGGGGCGCTCGCGCATCATAGGTGCTCAGAGCCGTTCGGCGACTCGACCGAAGGGACGAGATGGGCGGCCGGGGGATACGACCTTCCGCCGTATCTCCCGGTTGCGCGGCCCTCCTCTCGGACGAGGGGGCGCGCCGGCGGACCGCCGCGCATCCGGCCGGAAGCACGCCGTCCCTCGTCCCCCTCTCCCCGGACACCCGTCCACCCTGGCATTTCTCCGGATCGCAATGCGAGCATCACCGTCCGCGACATCGGCGTGCGCGCGCCCCCCTGCGCCCCGGCGGGCGGCGCCGGGCCGGGCATCGCGCTTCTCACAGGCGCTCGGGGCGCGGGAGCGGCCGCCTCTCCGGCAGAGTCGTAGGGAGCGGCCGGGCTCCTCCGCCGCCCCTTTTCCCTGCCTCCGCCCCGGAAGGAGCACCGACGTGCCCGCTCCCGCCGCTCCGCTGCTCGACACCCGGGTGCGGTTCCGCGACGCCGCCGCTCTGGCCGCGCTGACCCTGGTGTCGGGCGCGGTGGTGCTCGGGGCCGGACTGCTGTCCGCGACGACCTTCGCGCGCGACTGGCCCACCGCGGAGCGGCTCGCGCTGGCGGTCGGCCCGCTGGCCGCGCTCACCCCCTGCCTCGCCCTCGCCCTGGGCGCCGTGCTGCTGATGCGCCGCGGCCCCCGCCTGGCCCTGCGCGATCTGGGCCTGGTCCGGCCGAACAGGTTCCCCGCCGGGCTCCTGCTGTGGGTGCCGCTGGCCGTGCTGACCTCGATGCTGTCCACCGGCGCCGCCCTCGGCCTGGCCGCGCTCCTCGGGGGCGGGTCGAGCGGCGGCTCCTCTTCGTCCACGTCGGGGCTGGTGGCGGACCTGCCGCTCGGCCCCGCGCTGCTCATCGCGCTGGGCACGGTTCTGCTCTTCCCGCTGCTGGAGGAGGTGCTGTTCCGCGGCATGCTGCACGGCGCGCTCTCCCGGCGGCTGGCGCCGTGGGCCGCAGCGGCCGTCTCGGCGCTGGTGTTCTCCGCGGTGCACGTGACCCCGCTGGTCATGCCGTACACCCTGGTGCTGGGGCTGTGGCTGGCCTGGCTGCACCGGCGCTACGCGTCGATCCTGCCCGGCCTGGTGCTGCACTGCTGCAACAACGGCCTGGTCACCGCCGTCGCACTCGCGGGGCTGTAGCCCGAGCGGGGGAATCAGGGGCAGGAGCGGGCCGGGCCCACGACCCGGGCGCGGCGCCTGCCCTTGATCACCCCGTCACCCGTCCGCTACCGCCTTGCGGGCGATGAGGAACGCCTGCGGGGCGGTCTCGTCGGGCAGGCGCGCGCGGTCCATGCGGGCCTCGATCTCGAACCCGGCCTGCTCGGCCAGGGCGGCCATGCGTCCGGGCATCCAGCGGCGGAAGTCCAGCTCGACGGGGTGGCCGAAGGCCTCGGTGAAGCTCAGCGGCTCCTCGCCGACCTGGAAGCCGAGCAGCAGGCGGCCGCCCGGGACCAGCGCCCGGTGGAATCCGGCGAGCGCGCCGGGCACCTCCTCCGGCAGGAGGTGGATGAGGGAGTACCAGGCCACCACGGCTCCGAGGCCGCCCTCCGGGAGGTCGAGGTCGGTCATCGAGCCCTCCTCGAAGCGCAGCTCCGGGTGGAGGCGGCGGGCCACCGCGAGCATGCCCGGCGACAGGTCGACGCCGTGCACGTCCAGGCCGAGCGAGGCCAGGTGCGCGGTCACCCGGCCGGGGCCGCAGCCGGCGTCGACGACCGGTCCGGTGCCGCGCACCAGTTCGGCGAAGCCGGCGATCACCGCCCGGTCCAGCGGCTTGCCGGACAGCTGGTCCGCGAAGTGCTCGTCGTAGGCGGCGGCGATGGCGTCGTAGGAGGCCCGGGTGGCCTCCATGTGAGCGGGTCGGGTCATGGCCGGGCAGCCTACCGGGCCCGCCGGGGCGGCGCCGCCCGGGGAGGCGAGCACGGCGTTCCGGTCCTGCCCGGTTCCGCCGGCGCCCGCCGCCCGGAGCGGGCTCAGGCGGGTTTGCGCGCCTCGATGAGGAAGCGGGCGGTGGTGGCCGTGAAGGGGCCCTCCGCCTCGATCAGGGCGTGCAGGTCGCGCAGGCGCTCCCGGTGCTCGTCCACGGTGAAGCCGGGGACCATCCACACCACCTTGCGGAGGAAGTAGACGACCGCGCCGATGTCGCGGAACTCGGTGTGCAGCTCGGCGGTGCGCAGGTCGACCACCTCCAGCCCGGCCGCCTCGGCGGCGCGGCGGGCGTCCTCGGGGTGGCGGGCGCGCCGGACCTCCTCCGGCTGCGGGCCGAGGAAGAACTCCACCAGCTCGAAGACGCTGGCCGGTCCGACCTGCTGGGAGAGGTAGGAGCCGCCGGGGCGCAGCACCCGGGCGATCTCCGCCCAGTGCACGTCCACCGGGTGGCGGCTGACCACCAGGTCGAACGCCTCGGCGGCGAAGGGCAGCGGCGGCTGGTCGGCGTCGGCCACCACCACCGCGCCCAGCGGGTGCAGCAGCCGGGTGGCCTTGTCGACGTTGGGCGGCCAGCCCTCGGTGGCGACCATGGCCGGGGGGAGCCGGTCGGCGCCGGCCAGCACCTCTCCCCCGCCGGTCTGCACGTCCAGCGCGGCCCGGACCCCGGCCAGCCGCCCGCTCATCAGCCGCTGGTACCCCCAGGGCGGCCGCTCCTCCACCGCCCTGCCGTCCAGCCAGGAGAAGTCCCAGCCCTCGACCGGGGCCGCCTCGGCCTCCGCCACCAGTTCGTCGAACGTTCGCGCCATGCCCGGAGCCTCCCATCTCGGCGGCCGCTCGGACCAGCGGTTTTCCTCCGTGTCCCGGGTTCCGGCGGTGCGCCGGCGGTCAGCGCGCCCAGCGGTAGCGGTGCTCGGGGCGTCCGGCCGAGCCGTATCGCAGCCGCAGCTCGGCGCGGCCGTCGGCGCACAGGTGCTCCAGGTAGCGGCGGGCGGTGACCCGGGAGACGCCGGTGCGCCGGCCCACTTCGGCGGCGGACAGCTCGCCCTCGGCCTCGCGCAGAGTGCGGGCGACCAGTTCGCTGGTGGCCGCGGTGAGGCCCTTGGGCAGCGAGTGCGCGGAGGCCGGGCGGAGCAGGCCGAACAGCCGGTCCACCTCGCTCTGGGTGGCCTCGCCGGTGCCGGAGAGCCGGCGGCGGGCCACCGCGTACCGCTCCAGCTGGTCCCGGAGGGCGCTGAGCGGGAACGGCTTGAGCAGGTAGTGCACCGCGCCGCCGTGCAGCGCGGCGCGCACCTGCTCGATGTCGCGGACGGCGGTGATCACCAGGAAGTCCACCGGGTTGCGGCCCCGCCCGCCGTCCCGGTCGGCCGCGCGCAGCTCGCGCATGACCGAGATGCCGGGGGCGTCGGGCAGGTACAGGTCGAGCAGGACCAGGTCGGGGCGGAGCCGGTGCACCTCGGTGAGCGCGGACGCGGCGGTGTGCGCCTCGCCGACCACCTCGAATCCGGGCACCGAGGCCACCAGCTCCCTGTGGGTCTGCGCGACGCGCACGTCGTCGTCGACCACCAGGACCCGGGTCATCTTCCGTTCCCTCCGCTCGCCTCGCCGGCCGGCCCGCCCGCGGCCGCACGCTCTCCGGGCCGCGGTCCGCCGTCCGCCGGGAGGTAGGCCATGAAAACGGCGCCCTCGTCGGCGTCCTCGCCGGGCGGCTGCACCCGGACGCTGCCGCCGCGACTCTCGCAGACCTGCCTGACCAGTGCCAACCCCAGCCCCCGCTCTCCGTCGCGGGAGGCCTTGGTGGTGAAGCCGTATTCGAAGATCTCCTCGGCGAGCTCGGCCGCCACACCGCGGCCGGAGTCGGTGACCCGGACCTCCACCAGGTCGTGCGGGAGCCCGTCGCCGTGCCGGGGGTGCACCCGCACCAGCAGCTCCACCCAGCCGCCGGGCCCGGCGGCGGCCACCGAGTCCAGGGCGTTGTCCACCAGGTTGCCCAGCACCAGCACGATGTCGGAGCGGAGCGCGGCGTCCATCCGCTCGGGCACCAGGGTCATCGGCGAGATGTACAGCTCCGCGCCGCGCTCGGCGGCCTGGGCCGACTTGGCCAGGGTGATCGCGGCGACCGCCGGGTCGGCGATCCGCGCGGAGATGTCGCCGCTGGTGCGGGCGTGCGCGATGGAGACGTCCTCCAGGTAGGCGCGGGCCTCCTCGTGCGCGCCGAGCTCCAGCATCCCGGCCAGGGTGTGCAGCCGGTTGGCGAACTCGTGGGTCTGCGCGCGCAGCCCCTTGGTGGCGGTGCGCACCCCGTCCAGCTCGCCGGTGAGCCGGTCCAGCTCGGTGCGGTCGCGCAGGGTCACCACGGCGCCCGCGTCGCCGCCGCGGATCCGCACCGGCATCCGGTTGCACACCAGGACGCGCGCCCCGGAGAGCACGATCCGGTCCTCTCCGGCGTCGGCGCCGGAGACCACGTCGAGCACCCGGCCGGGCAGGCCGAGCCCGTCCAGCCGGGTCCCCTCGCAGTCCTCCGGCAGGCCGAGCATCTCCCGGGCGGGCCGGTTGACCAGCACCACCCGGCCGGCGGCGTCCACCGCGAGGACCCCTTCGCGGACCGCGTACAGCAGCGCCTCGCGCCCCTCCAGCAGGGTGGTGATCTCGGCGGGCTCCAGGCCGTGGGTCTTGGCGCGCAGCCGGCGGGAGAGCGCCCACGCGCCGCCCGCGCCGAGCAGCAGCGCGCCGCCGGTGGTGCCCAGGATCAGCGGGAACGCGGCGGCCGCCTCGGTCTCCATGTCGGAGACGAGGATGCCGACCGAGACGTAGCCGAGGACGCCGCCCTCCCCGGAGAGGACCGGGACCTTGGCGCGCACGGTGCGGCCCTGGGTGCCGGTCTGCACCCCGGTCCACTCCTCGCCGCGCGCGGCGGGCCCGGGCGGGGTGGACACCCGCAGCCCGACCAGCCTCGGGTCGACGTGGGAGTAGCGGATCCCCTCCGGGTCGGCCACCACGATGTACTCGGCGCCGGTGGCCTCGGTGACCCGGACCGCGATCGGGTTGATCACGGCGGCCGGGTCGGGCTCCCCGAAGCCTTCGACGATCTGCGGCATGTGCGCGACCGAGCGGGCGATGGCCAGCACCCGCTCGGTGTACTGCTGCTCCATCTCCCGGTCGTGGTGGGCGAACCAGAGCGCGCCGGTGGCGGCCAGCGCCAGGGTGAGCAGCAGCGCGTAGCCGATGAACAGGTAGCCGGTGAGCGACAGCCGGACGCGCGGGCTCGGCGGTGCCATAAGGGGTACTCCACGTGCGATTGCGCGGTCGGCGGGCCCTCGCCCGCGTGACCAATACGACCAGTATGACGCCAGTGTTAACAAATCCTTCACTTGCCTGTGTCCCCCCTCACACTGTCATGTGTCCCGCATTGCCCGGTCCTGTGACCGGCGCCGGGACCGATACACGGAGGAAGGATGCCGATGAGGATGCCCAGTGCCCTGGCCCGCATCGCGGGCGGGGCCGCCGCGGCGGCGCTCGTCGCCCTGGCGCTGGTCGACGTCTCGCGCGGCGCCGAGAGCGGCGACGGCGCGGCGGAGAAGATGCTGCTCGTGGCCCCGGCCGCGCCCGGCGGCGGTTGGGACCTGCTCGCCCGGGAGATGCAGAACGGTTTGCGCGAGGAGGAGCTGCGCTTCAACGTCGAGGTGCAGAACGCCGAGGGCGCGGGCGGCACCATCGGGCTGACCCAGACGGTCAACCGGGCCGGCCAGGCGAACATGCTGACCATGACCGGGCTGGGCATGGTCGGCGCGGTGGAGACCACCGGGTCGCAGCACACCATGGAGGACGCCACCCCCATCGCGCAGCTCGCCTCGGAGTACCTGGTGGTGGTCGTCCCCGCGGACTCGCCCTACTCCGACATCAACGAGCTGGCCGAGGCCTGGAAGGCCGACCCGGGCGGGATCCCGGTGTCCGGCGGCTCGATGGGCGGGGTGGACCAGATCTTCGCCGCCCAGGTCGCCCGGAGCATGGACATCACGCCGGAGGACATCAACTACCTGCCCTACGCGGGCGGCGGCGAGGTGCTCACCTCGCTGCTCTCCGGCACCTCCGACATCGGCTTCACCACGCTGAGCGACTTCGCCGACCAGATCGAGAGCGGCAAGGTCAAGGCCCTGGCGATCTCCTCGCCCGAGCGGCTGGAGGGCGTGGACGTGCCCACCCTGACCGAGTCCGGCTACGAGCTGGAGATGTCCAACTGGCGCGGGGTGATCGCCCCGCCCGGCCTCACCGAAGCGGAGACGGCGAAGCTCGAAGAGCTCGTCGCCGAGCTGCGCGACTCCCCCTCCTGGGCCGACACCCTGGAGCGCAACCGCTGGACCGACACCTATCAGTCGCGTGAGGAGTTCGAGGAGTTCCTCGACGAGGAGGTCGCCATGACCAAGGAGACCGTGAAGGAGCTGGGGCTGTGATGTCCGAGCGCACCGCCGAGACCGCGGAGGCCGCCTCCGGCGCCGGCGCGGAGGACGCCGCCTCGGGGGCCGGCGTCCCGGCGCCGGCCGCGCCCCCCGAGGCCTCCGCCGGCTCCCCCGAGGCCCCGCAGGCCGAGGAGCCCGCCGCGCCGGACCCGGAGACCGTCCCCTGGACCGGCCGGTCCGCCTGGGTGTTCCCCGGGGTGACCGCCGCGTTCGGCCTGCTGGCGCTCTCCGGTCTGGCCACCATCGAGCCGCCGCCGCACGCCACGCCGCCCGGTCCGACCGTGTTCCCCGCGGTCGTCGGGACGCTGCTGCTGGTGCTCTCCGCCTGCATGGCGGTGGTCAACGTGCGGGTGGCCCGCCGCGGCCCGTCCGCCGCGCCCCCGCTGCCGCCGGTGGCCTGGCGGCCGGTGCTGATCGTGCTGGGCGCGCTGGTGGTGACCGCCGCGCTGCTGCAGGTGCTGGGGTGGCTGCTGACCGGCGCCCTGCTGTTCTGGGCGGTCGCCTACGCGTTCGGCGCCCGCGACCACCTGCGCGACGCCGTGGTGGCGCTGGCGATGTCCGCGGCCGTCCAGGTCGGTTTCTCGCTCGGGCTGGGGCTGCCCCTGCCCGGTGGCGTACTGGAGTTGATGTTCCCGTGATGGAGTCGTTCTCCCTGCTCCTCGGGGGGTTCGCGGACGCGCTGAGCCCGGTGAACCTGATGTGGGCGTTCCTCGGGGTGCTGCTGGGCACCGCGGTGGGCGTGCTGCCCGGCATGGGCTCGGCGATGGCGGTGGCGCTGCTGCTGCCGGTGACCTTCCGGATGGACGCGACCTCGGCGTTCATCCTGTTCGCCGGGGTGTACTACGGCGGGATGTTCGGCGGGGCGACCACGTCGATCCTGCTGAACACGCCGGGCCAGGCGTCCTCGATCGCCACCACATACGAGGGCCACAAGATGGCGCTGGGCGGCCGGGCCGCCCAGGCGCTGGGCACCGCGGTGATCGGCTCGTTCATCGCGAGCATGGTCGGCACCCTGGTGGTGGCGCTGTTCTCGCCGACGATGGTGGCGCTGGCGCTGCAGTTCGGTCCGGGCGAGTACTTCGCGCTGACCGTGTTCTCCTTCGTGGCGATCGCCGCGGTGGTCTCCGGTTCGGCGCTGCGCGGCATGGCCGCCCTGCTGATCGGCCTGGTCATCGGGATGGCCGGGATCGACGGGCAGAGCGGCGCGGCCCGGTTCGACTTCGGCCTGCCGGTGATGCTGGACGGCATCGACGTCATCGTGGTGACGGTGGGGCTGCTGGCGCTGGCCGAGGTGCTGTACGTGGCGAGCCGGGGGGACAGGGCCCCGGACCTGAAGGCGATCAAGACCGGGACGCCGTGGCTGAAGAGGCGGGACCTGCGGCGCTCGGCCGGCCCGTGGGCCCGGGGCACCGCGCTGGGCTCGCTGTTCGGCCCGATCCCGGGGAGCGGCGCGGAGATCCCGACGTTCCTCTCGCTGGGGCTGGAGCGGAAGCTGGCGGCCCGCCGGGAGCGGCGCGGCGGCGAGCCGAGCGAGTTCGGCAAGGGCGCCATCGAGGGCGTGGCGGGGCCGGAGGCGGCCAACAACAGCAGCGCCTCCGGGTCGCTGGTGCCGCTGCTCGGGCTGGGCCTGCCGACCTCGGCGACGGCCGCGATCATGCTGGCGGCGTTCCAGCAGTACGGGCTGCAGCCGGGGCCGATGCTCTTCGAGCGCGACGCGGACCTGGTGTGGACGCTGCTGGCCAGCCTGTTCGTCGGCAGCGTGCTGCTGCTGGTGCTGAACCTGCCGTTCGCGCCGCTCTGGGCCAAGCTGCTGAAGCTGCCCAAGCCGTACCTGTACGCCGGCATCACGGTCTGCTCGGTGCTGGCGGTGTACGCGATCAACTCCTCGATCGCGCACCTGGTGATGGCGGTCGGGATCGCGGTGCTCGGGTTCGGGATGCGGCACTTCGGCGTCCCGGTCGCCCCGGCGCTGATCGGCGTGGTGCTGGGGCCGATCGCCGAGACTGAGCTGCGCCGCGCGCTGGCGGCGTCCTCCGGGGACCCGTCGATCCTGGTCGGCAGCGGCATCTCGATCGGCCTGTACGTGCTGGTGCTGGCGGCGGCGGCGTTCTCGGTCTTCTCGGCCGTGCGCAAGGCCCGCGCCCGCAAGGCCGAGCAGGACGCCCCCGAGAGCGAGGAGACCCCGGTGGCCTGACCCGTTCCCAGGCCCCTTCCCCGGCCGCACCACCGCCCCTCCCCTCCCTGCGGTGGTGCGGCCCTTCTATGGCCTCACAGGTCAAAGGCCCCTTACGGCCGCCTCTCCGACGCACTCAAGGAACGCGGCCGCACGGTGGCCGAACGCGCCCTCAACCAGCAGACCGCCGACGACGCCTTCACCGCCCTGGACGAACACCTCCGCGCCGGCGGCCGACTGCCCACCCCCTGGAAGACCGCCACCGGCCCACCGGGACACGGCTGACCCCCGACCGGGCCGCCCGCGCACGACTCTCCGGCCCTCCTCTCGCGCGGGCGGCCCGCCCCTTCTCCCCCATCAGCCGCACGGCTCACCGTCTTCGCAGGTCAGAGGCCGTATCCGGCCAGGCGGACCGGCCAACCCGGACACCCCGCCCGCTGTCCTAACGGCAACGGGCGGGCGGAGACCGCCCGGGATGGAGGGGGTTCCATGATCGGGACGGCGGGCGGCACCGCCCTGGAGAGCACCGCCCTGAAGGCGGCCGGAGCGGAGACCGAGGCGGAGAGCGGCGGCCGGGGCAGGGGCCTCGGGCCGCTCCCGGTGGCCGGGGCGCTGCTGGTGGCGGCGGTCGCGGCGGTGTGGGCCGCGACCGGGAGCGCCGCCCCCTCCGAGGAGCGGATCGCGGTGGAGGTCACCGCGCGGACCAACGGGGCCACCGGGACGGTGATCGAGGGCTACCGGGCCGAGGACGGCGGGATCACCCTCGTCTACGCCGCCCGGGACTGCACCGGCATCGGCCCGGTCCGGGTCTCCGAAGACTCCGCGACCGTCCGGGTATCGGTGACCGAGGTCTACAGCGAGGCCGGGCTGGCCGACTGCGCAGGGGGCATCACCCCGGCGGCCGGCGGGGCCGCGGGGCGGGGCACCGGGCACGCCGGACTGGAGAGCCCGCTCGGCTCCCGGGAGGTCATCGACGCGGCCGGCCGCCCCGTCCCCGAGTGCACCCCGCTGACCTGCGCCCTCCGCTGACGGTCGGCCCCGCGGCGCACCGCCTCATCACCGCGCCCCGGGGCGCCTGGACATGAACCAGTTCGGCACCCCGAGCACCGGGGCCTCCTCGGTGACCTCGTACCCGAAGCGCTCGTAGAACCGCACGTTGACGCCCTTGTCGGTCTCCAGGTAGCCGAGGGTCCCGGCCTGGTCCAGCCGGGCGCAGTGCTCCCGCATGATCAGCGACCCGATGCCCCGCCCCTGCAGGCCCGCGTCGACCGCCAGCGGACCGAGGTGCGCGTGCGGCTCGTCGGGGTCGCGGGCGCCCCAGGCCGCGGTCCAGGAGAGCACCCGCAGCGCCGCCGACGGGCCGAGCCGCGTCAGGTGCGGCAGCATGCGCAGCCGCTGCCCCGGGCTCATCCGGCAGGTCCCCGGCGGGGCGACCGCGGTGACGCCGAGGACGGCTCCGCCGCGTACCGCGCACAGGAACTCCAGCTCCTGCGAGACCGAGAACAGCCCGGCGACCAACCGCCCGTGGCTCAGCCAGCGCCGGTGCGGGTCCTCCCCGTACGCGGCGACGTGCAGCGGGTTGTCCCGCATCCCGCGCGCGAGCACCGCGACCGCCTCGGGCAGCTCGTCCCGGTGCATCCCGCGGACCTCCACGCCCTCCGCTCCGCTCTTCCGCCTCTCCTCGCCCATGGCGTCCCCCTCCCACGCCCCTGGTCTTCCCGCTCCGGAGGGCGGGGCCACGCGCCGGATACGGCGGGCCGGAAAGAAGGCCGCGTCCCCGCCGGCGGGCCCGGGTCACTACGCTGTCGGCGTGATCAGCCGAGAATGGCGCGGACCCCTCATCGACGTCTCGCTGGCGGTCGGGGTGACGGCGCTGATGCTGCTCGCCGCGGCCGCCTCCGGGGACCGGCCCTCCCGGCCGCTCGACGGGGCGGCCGTCGGCGCCCTCGCGGCGGTCGGCGCCTGGGCGGCCGCCGCCCGGCACGCGCCGCGCACCGCGCTGGTCGGCGCCGCCCTCGGCTACGCCGTGGTGATGGCGCTGGACGTGCCGGGCTTCTCCCCCGCACCCGCGGTCGGCGTGCAGCTGTTCACCGCCGCCCTCGCCGGGCACCGGTGGTGGGCGCTGGGCACCGCGGGCTCCCTGGTCGTCCTCGAACTGCCGGCCCGGATCCTCGGCGCGGGCCCGGAGACCCCGGTCGAGGCCGCGGCGGACATGGCGCAGCACGGCGCGATCCTCGCCCTGCTGCCGCTCCTCGCCGAGCTGGTCCGCGGCCGGCGGGCGCTGCGCGAGGAGACCGCGCGGCGGCTGGAGGCGGCCGAGCGCGAGCGCCGCCAGCGCACCGCGGCCGAGCGGCTGCGCACCGCCCGCGACCTGCACGACGTGCTGGCCCACACGGTGACCGTGATCGGCATCCACGCGGGCGTGGCCGCGCACAGCATCGACGGCGACCCGAAGCAGGCCAAGGAGGCGATCGAGCAGGTGCGCGCCGCCAACCGGGAGGCCATGCGCGACCTGCGCAGCACCATCCGGGTGCTGCGCGCCTCCCCCGGCGGGCGGGAGCCGGAGCCGCCGCCCGGCCTGAGCGGGCTGGACGACCTGATCGCCTCGGCCCGCGCCGCCGGCGTCGACGCGGAGCTGGAGGTGCGCGGGGACACCGAGGTGCTGCGCCCCGCCGCCGCGCTCACCGCCTACCGGGTGGTGCAGGAGGCGGTGACCAACGCCCTGCGGCACTCCGGTGCCGCGTCGCTGCGGGTGGAGGTGGCCGCCGAGGAGGACGCGCTGCTGGTCGCGGTCGCCGACGACGGCGCGGGCGCCTCCGCCGCCGGCCGCCCCTCCGAGGGGTCCGGTTCCGGGCTGCCCGGGATGGCCGAGCGGGTCGAGGCGCTGGGCGGGGCGCTGGCCTACGGCCCCGGCGACGGCGGCCGCGGCTGGTCGGTCCGGGCGCGCATCCCGCACCAGGAGCCGCCGGAGCGGTAGGCCGGCCGCTCGCCTTCCGGCGGGCCCGGCCGCGCCGCGCGCCCGGGGGCGCGGAATCGGACGGCTCCTTTTCCGGCATCCGCAACGGGCCTTACCCCGCCCGCGGAGCGGAATCCGAACGGATCGGCACTGGTCGCGGAGGAACACCGTGTCCGCATACGGCCACGCCGGGGGATCCCCTCCAAAGGAACGGCGGCGGAGAGGAGCCGAACGGCGCCTCTGTGTGACCGAAAAATGAACATGGACACCGATTCCACCCCCATTCTCACCGATTGCGCCCACCCGGTTGCGGAGTGCACTTGGCCCGGGAGCGCTCCCGGAACGCGACCCGCTTCCCGCTTACAGAATGTAAGAGCGGTTTTATTCCACACCCGAAGAAAGCACTGAATGCCGCTTTCGGGGCTTTCGGCCTAGATTTCCAACGCCATTCGCCCGCCCGGCCGATGGGCGGGCGATCCCCTGTTGGAAGGACAGGTACCCCCATGGCGGTATCACGGCGGAGCGCTCTGACCGCGTCACTGGCCGGCGGAGCGGGGCTGCTGTTCAGCGGCGGCCTCGGCGCGGCTCCGGCCTGGGCCGACGCCTCGGCCGGCGGAGCGGCCGGCCCCGGTGAGGCGCTGCGGCTGCTCAAGGAGGGCAACGAGCGCTGGCGGACCTACGCGCAGACCCACCCCAACGAGAGCAAGGCGCGCAGACAGGAGCTGGTCGCCGGGCAGAAGCCGTTCGCCCTGGTGCTCGGCTGCGCCGACTCGCGCGTCCCCGTCGAGCTGGTGTTCGACCGCGGGCTGGGCGACCTGTTCGGCGTCCGCTCCGCCGGCGAGGTGCTGGACTCCTCGGTGCTGGCCAGCATCTCCTACGGCGCGAACCACCTGCACATCCCACTGGTCGTGGTGCTCGGGCACGCCTCCTGCGGCGCGGTCACCGCCGCCGTGGAGGTGCATCGGGGCGCGCCGATGCCCGGCGGGCACATCGGCTACATGGTGAAGCGGATCCTCCCGGCGATCGAGTCGGTGCCCGACGACGGCACCGACGCCTTCATCGACGCCTGCGTCTCCGCCAACTCCCGCTACATCGCCGACGAACTGGCCGCCGACCCCGAGCTGAGCGGCGCCGTCGGCTCCGGCCGGCTCCGGATCTCGCCGGCCCGCTACGAGCTGGACTCCTCGAAGGTGAACTTCCTGTAGCCGACCGGGCGCGGGCGGGCCGCCCCGCCCGCGCCGCCCCACTTCCCCGGCAGGCTCTCGGCCGGGCGGCGGCCCCGCCCGTCAGGGGAAGAGCACCGGCGCCCGCGGCCGCAGCACCTCTCGCAGGTGGAAGCCGCAGGGGGCGAGGGCCGCCGCCGGAACGGCCCCCGAGATCAGCGGGCCGGGCTCCGGCCGAGCGCGTGCACCCGCCTCTCCGCGGCCACCTCCGTTCAGGCGATGAGAGGGAGGCCTGTCCTTGCTTCTCTCCGCTGGTCAGACTCTGCCCGGCGCCCGATGGAACCCGCGGCGGCCGGGCGGAGTCCTAGGAGGGACCGCGGCGCGGCGGAGCGTTCCGCCGGCGCGGAGAGAGAGGGGGACCTGTGAAGAAGAAGCCGAACCTCGCCCTCGGGCTGGGCGTCGGAATCGCCCTCGGCATCGCGCTCGGCACGGCGCTGGACAACATCGGGGTGGGCATCGCCCTCGGCCTGGCCTTCGGCTCCGCGTTCTCCTGGTGGGGCACCGACCGCGGGAAGGCGGACGGGGCGGAGTGAGCCCCTCCCCTGTCACACCCCCGGGGTAGGAAGGCGGCCCGCGACGGAAGGGGCGCCCGGTGGCCGTCCGGCGCATCGTGCCCAACGTGCAGACCGCAGACGCCGACCGCGGCAAGGAGTTCTACGGCCTCCTCGGCCTGGAGGAGGCCATGGACCACGGCTGGATCGCGACGATGGCCTCGCCCGAGGCGCCCGGGGCGCAGGTGAGCGTCATGACCTCCGACGCCACCGCGCCGGCCGTGCCGGACATGAGCATCGAGGTGGACGACGCGGACGCCGCCCACGCCGCGATGCTCGCCGCCGGCGCGGAGATCGTGCACCCGCTGCAGGACGAGGAGTGGGGCGTGCGCCGCTTCTTCGTCCGCGACCCCGACGGCAGGGTGGTCAACGCACCGGCCCACCGCTGACCGCGCGCGGTCACCGCCGCGGCGCCCCCTCGCCGGGGACGAAGCGGAAGCCCATGCCGGGCTCGGTGATGAAGTAGCGCGGCCGGTGCGGCTCGGGCTCCAGCCGCGCGCGGATCTGCGACATGAAGACCCGCAGGTAGTTGGTCTCCCGCCCGTAGGACGGGCCCCACACCTCCTGGAGCAGCCGCTCGTGGGTGACCAGCCGGTCGGCGTTGCGCACCAGGGTCTCCACGATGTGCCACTGGCGGGGGGTGAGCCGGACCCGCTCACCGTCCCGGAGCACCCGCTTGGCCGGCAGGTCCACGGTGAAGTGGGCGGTCTCCACCACCGGCTCCTCCTCCGGCGGGGCGGCGCGCCGCATCGCCGCGCGGAGCCGGGCGAACAGCTCGTCCATCGCGAACGGCTTGGTGATGTAGTCGTCGGCGCCGAGGTCGAGCGCCTCGACCTTCATCGCCTCGGTGTCCCGGCCGGTCAGCACCACGATCGGCACGTCCGACCAGCCGCGCAGCCCGCGGACCACGTCCAGCCCGTCCATCCCGGGCAGCCCGAGGTCGAGCAGGACGGCGTCGGGGTGCCGGCCGGCGGCCAGCTGGAGCGCCTGCTCCCCGGTGCCGGCGAAGTCCGCGGTGTAGCCGCGGGCCCGCAGGTTCACATCGAACGTCTTGCGGATGCGCGGGTCGTCGTCGACGACCAGCACCCTGGGTGCCGATTCCATCAGTCCGTTCCGTCCTAGCCGCCGGTACCGCGGGCGGTGCGGGCCCGGCGGCCTCTCGCCGGCCATCGATGCTATGCGCCGGGCGGGGGCGGCGCGCCGCCCCCGCCCGGTCAGCCGGCCGCCCCGTCCAGGGCCAGGTTCACCTTGAGCACGTTGACGCCCTCCTCGCCGAGGACGCCCAGCGCCCGCCCGTCGGTGGACTCCTCGACCAGCTCCAGCACCTCGGCCCGGTCGAGCCCGCGCGCCCGCGCGACGCGGTCGGCCTGGATCCGGGCGTTGGCCGGCGAGATGTGCGGGTCGAGTCCGGAGCCGGAGGCGGTGACCGCGTCCACCGGCACCTCAGCGCCGGCGGCCAGGCCGTTCTCCTCCCGGTAGGCCTCGGCCCGCTCCTCGACGCCGTCCAGCAGCTCCGGGCTGGAGGGGCCGAGGTTGCTCCCGCCGCTGTCCGCGGCGTCGTAGTCCACGGCCGAGGGGCGCGGGTGGAAGTAGCCGGGCCCGGTGAAGGACTGGGCGAGCAGTTCCGAGCCGACCGGTTCGCCCTCCCGTTCGAGGACGGAGCCGTTCGCCCGCTCCGGGAACAGGGCCTGGGCGGCGCCGGTCACCGCCAGGGGGTAGGCGGCGCCGGTGATCACGGTGAGGACCGCCAGCATCCCGGCGGCGGCGATCAGGTGGCGGAGCATGTCAGAACACTCCCAGCGAGGAGATGAGCAGGTCGATGAGCTTGATCGCGATGAACGGGGTGATCAGCCCGCCCAGCCCGTAGACGAGCAGGTTGCGGCGGAGCAGCCGGGCCGCGCTCTCGGCGCGGAACCGCACGCCGCGCAGCGAGAGCGGCACCAGGGCCGCGATCACCAGCGCGTTGAAGACCACCGCGGACAGGATCGCCGACTCCGCCGAGGCCAGGCCCATGATGTTCAGCCCGTCCAGGGCCGGCAGCACCCCGGAGAACATCGCCGGGATGATGGCGAAGTACTTGGCCACGTCGTTGGCGATGGAGAAGGTGGTCAGCGCGCCGCGGGTGATGAGCAGCTGCTTGCCGACCTCGACCACCTCGATCAGCTTGGTCGGGTCGGAGTCGAGGTCGACCATGTTCCCGGCCTCTTTGGCCGCCTGGGTGCCGGTGTTCATCGCCACCCCGACGTCGGCCTGGGCCAGCGCCGGGGCGTCGTTGGTGCCGTCGCCGGCCATCGCGACCAGGGCGCCCTCGGCCTGCTTGGCGCGGATCAGCGCGAGCTTGTCCTCCGGCCTGGCCTCGGCGAGGAACTCGTCCACACCGGCCTCGTCCGCGATGGCCTTGGCGGTCAGCGGGTTGTCGCCGGTGACCATGACGGTGCGGATGCCCATCGCGCGCAGCCGGTCGAAGCGCTCCCGGATGCCGGGTTTCACCACGTCGGCGAGGTGGACCAGGCCGAGTACCCGGGGTGCGGCGCCCCCTTCGGCCTCGGCGACCGCCAGCGGGGTGCCGCCGGCGCCGGCGATGGCCGCGGCGAGCTCGTCCAGCTCGCCGGGGACCGTGCCGCCGGACTCGGCGACCCACCGGCGCACCGCGTCCACCGCGCCCTTGCGGACGCGCCTGCCGCCGCCGTCCGCACCGCTCATCCGGGTCTGCGCGGTGAACGGGACGGGCACCTCGGAGCCGCCCGGCGCGGCGGGGCCGGTGACCGGTGCGATGCCGTACCGCCGCTCGGTGTGGTCGACGATGGAGCGCCCCTCGGGCGTCTCGTCGGCCAGGCTGGAGCGGTGCGCGGCGGCCGCGAGCCGCTCGGCGGGCACGCCGGCGAGCGGAACCAGGTCGGACGCCTGCCGGTCGCCCAGGGTGATGGTGCCGGTCTTGTCCAGCAGCAGGGTGTCGACGTCGCCGGAGGCCTCGACCGCCCGGCCGGACCTGGCGAGCACGTTCCGCTGCACCATGCGGTCCATCCCGGCGATGCCGATCGCCGAGAGCAGCGCGCCGATCGTGGTCGGGATGAGGCAGACCAGCAGCGCGATCAGCACGGTGACGCTCTGCTCGGCGCCGGAGTAGAGCGCGAAGGGCTGCAGGGTCACCACCGCGCCGAGGAAGATCAGCGCCATCCCGGCGAGCAGGATGTCCAGCGCGATCTCGTTCGGGGTCTTCTTCCGGTCCGCCCCTTCGACCAGCGCGATCATCCGGTCCAGGAAGGTGGAGCCGGGCGCGGCGGTGATCCGGACGGTGATCGAGTCGGAGAGCACGGTGGTGCCGCCGGTGACCGCGGACCGGTCGCCGCCGGACTCGCGGATCACCGGCGCGGACTCACCGGTGATGGCGGACTCGTCCACGCTGGCGATGCCCTCGACGACGTCGCCGTCGCCGGGGATGACCTCGCCCGCGGCCACCACGCACTCGTCGCCGACCCGCAGCTCGGTCGCGGGCACCTCCTCCAGGGCGCCCGCGCGGAGCCGCCTGGCCGTCGCCGCGGCGCGCGCCGTGCGCAGCGCGGCGGCCTGGGCCTTGCCCCGCCCCTCCGCCATCGCCTCGGCGAAGTTGGCGAACAGCACGGTGGACCAGAGGACCAGGGCCACCAGGGCCCCGAAGAGGTTCTCCCGCGCCGTGCCGCCGGGCAGCCCGGCGAGGAGGAGGACGGTGGTCAGCGCGCTGCCGGCCAGCACGGTGAACATCACCGGGTTGCGCAGCTGCACCCGCGGGTGCAGCTTCTTCACCGCGTCGGCCAGGGCGCGGCGCACGATCGGGCCGTCGAGCAGGGAGCGCCGGGGCAGCGGGGGCCGGTCCCGCTCGCCCCCGCCGGGGGCGTGCGCCGGGGCCGCGCCCGGGTGCGCCTCGGGGGGCTCCTGGGTCCGCACCGAGCCGGACGGCTCGGGGGAGGCCGGGTTCAGGTCGTCTCTCATGGGGTGCCAGCTCTCAGAGGGAGAGGTGCTCGACGACGGGGCCGAGCGCCAGGGCCGGGAAGAAGGTGAGGCCGGCGACGATCACCACGACGCCGACGACCATGCCGCCGAAGAGCGGCGTGTGGGTGGGCAGGGTGCCGGCCGATGCGGGGACGGGCTTCTTGCGGCCCAGCGCGCCCGCGACGGCCAGCACCGGGATGATCAGGAAGAACCGGCCGGCGAGCATGGCCAGCCCGGCGGTGACCGCGTACCACCAGGTGGTGGCGTCCAGGCCGCCGAAGGCGGAGCCGTTGTTGTTGGCGGTCGAGGCGTAGGCGTAGAGGATCTCGGTCAGGCCGTGCGGGCCGCCGTTGCCGAGCGAGGAGAGGGCCCCGCCGGACACCGCGGAGACCGCGGAGAAGCCGAGCACCACCGCGGGCATCGCCAGCAGGTAGAGCATGACCAGCTTGATCTCGGTCGCGCCGATCTTCTTGCCCAGGTACTCCGGGGTCCGGCCGACCATCAGCCCGGCGATGAACACGGCGAGGATCGCCATGATCAGCAGGCCGTTCAGTCCGACCCCCACGCCCCCGGGGCTGACCTCGCCGAACAGCATGTGCAGCAGGGCGGTGCCGCCGCCGAGCGGGGTGAAGCTGTCGTGCATGGCGTTGACCGACCCGTTGGACGTGCCGGTGGTGCTCGCCGCCCACAGCCCGGAGGCCGCCGGCCCGAACCGGACCTCCTTGCCCTCCATCGATCCGCCGGACTGCAGCGCGGAGCCGGACTGGTCCACCCCCAGCGCGGTGAGCAGCGGGTTCCCGGCCGATTCGAAGAGCATCGCGGCGGTGCTCATGGAGGCCCAGACGCCGAGCATGATCCCGAAGGCCGCGCGCCCCTGGCGCCGGTCGCCCACCAGGTGCCCGAAGGCGAACGCCAGGGCGAACGGGATGACCAGGATGGCCCAGGTCTCGACGAAATTGCCGAGCGCGGTGGCGTTCTCGAACGGGTGCGCCGAGTTGGTGTCGAAGAACCCGCCGCCGTTGGTGCCCAGCTGCTTGATCGCGATCTGGCTCGCCGCCGGGCCGCCCGGGATCAGCTGCTCGGCTCCCTCCGCGGTGGTCACCGCGACCTTGCCCGCGAAGTTCTGCACCGTGCCCTGGCTCACCAGGAAGAGCGCGGTCAGGAAGGACATCGGCAGCAGGATGCGCAGGGTGCCCCGGACCAGGTCGACCCAGAAGTTGCCCAGGGTGGCCGTGCCGCGCCGGGCCAGGCCGCGGATGAACGCGGCCATCACCGCCATGCCCGCCGCGGCGGACACGAAGTTCTGCACGCCGAGCCCGGCCATCTGGGAGAGCGGGCTCATCACCGCCTCGCCGGCGTAGGTCTGCCAGTTGGTGTTGGTGGCGAAGCTGACCGCGGTGTTGAACGCGATCCTCGGCTCGACCCCGGGCAGGCCCAGCGGGTTGAGCGGAAGCGCCCCCTGCAGCCGCAGCAGGGCGTAGAGGAGGCCGAACGAGACCGCGGTGAACGCCAGCACCGCCAGCGCGTACCCGGTCCAGTGCTGCTCGCGGCCGGGGTCGACCCGGCAGAGCCGGTAGACGGCCCGCTCCACCGGCAGCAGCACCCGGTCGCCCGGGGCGGTGCGCTCGTCACCGTAGACGCGGGCGATGTAGCGCCCGAGCGGCGGCGCCGTGGCGAGCACCACCGCGACCAGCAGGAGGAACTGGAGCCAGCCCTCGATCGACATCAGAACCTCTCCGGGTGCAGCAGGGCGTAGGCCAGGTAGCAGGCCACGGGGGCGGCGATCAGCAACGCCAGTGCGTTCTCCCAGCTCATGAGGGGTTCACCCCGGACTCCCGGGGGTCGGTGCCGGCTGCGCCGCCGGCGGCGGTGCCGCCGTCGACGATCCGCTCGCAGCCGCGGACGTAGAACACGCACAGGGCGAAGAACACGCCGGCGGTCAGCACGAGCACGATGTCGGCCATCTCGTCGGTCTCCTTCCGGCCGCCGGCACCGGGCCGGCGGCTCTCCATCGATCAGGGCGCCCGCAGGCGCCGGAGGAGACTCTGCTCCCGGCCGGAAGGGCGGCCGGGGCATCACAGCGCTCTCTTAGCGCCCGATAACGCCGAATTAGCGGCTTATTAGCGCCATATCGCCATCCGCCCCCGCCCCGAGCAGGAAGAATGGGCGCGGAAAGGGGGTCCGCAATGCCACGCGGGCAACTGCGCATCTACCTCGGCGCGGCACCGGGGGTCGGCAAGACCTACGCGATGCTGAACGAGGCGCACCGCCGCCGCGAGCGCGGTGCGGACGTGGTCATCGGCGTGGTGGAGACGCACGGCCGCCACCGGACCGCCGAGGCCGTCGGCGACCTGGAGGCCGTCCCGCGGCGGACCGTCCACTACCGCGGCGGCGCCTTCGAGGAGATGGACCTGGAGGCGGTGCTCGCCCGCAGGCCCCAGGTGGCCCTGGTGGACGAGCTGGCGCACACCAACGTCCCCGGCTCCGGCGCCGCCAAGCGCTGGCAGGACATCGACGCCCTGCTGGAGGCCGGCATCACCGTGCTGTCCACGCTCAACATCCAGCACCTGGAGTCGCTCAACGACGTGGTGGAGGAGATCACCGGCGTCCCCCAGCGGGAGACGGTGCCCGACGCCTGGGTCCGCCAGGCCGACCAGGTGGAGCTGGTCGACATGGCCCCCGAGGCGCTGCGCCGGCGGATGGCGCACGGCAACGTCTACCGGCAGGAGAAGGTCGGCGCCGCGCTGGGCAACTACTTCCGGGTCGGCAACCTCACCGCGCTGCGCGAACTGGCCCTGCTCTGGCTGGCCGACAAGGTCGACGACCAGCTCGACCGGTACCGCGCCGAGCACGAGGTGGCCACGCCCTGGGAGGCCCGGGAGCGGGTGGTCGTCGCGCTGACCGGCGGGCCGGAGGGGCGGTCGCTGATCCGGCGGGCCGCCCGGATCGCCGCCCGCGCCAAGAGCGCCGACCTGATGGCGGTGCACGTCACCCGGGGCGACGGCCTGGTCGGCGCGGACCCGCGGCTGCTCGCCGAGCAGCGGGGCCTGGTGGAGGACCTGGGCGGCAGCTACCACCAGGTGCTCGGCAACGACGTCCCCACCGCGCTGATCGAGTTCGCGCGCGGCGTCAACGCCACCCAGCTGGTACTGGGCGCGAGCCGGCGCAAGCGGCTCGCCCACCTGTTCTCGCCCGGCGTCGGCGTCACCACCGCCGCCATGTCCGGGCCGATCGACGTGCACCTGGTCACGCACGAGGAGGTCGGCCGGGACCTGCAGCCCGCCCCCGGGGAGGCGGTCTCCCGGCGCAGGCGGCTGGCCGGGTTCGCGCTGGCACTGGCGGTCCTGCCGGCCGCGCTGTTCACCCTGGAGATGCCGCACGCCGAGAGCTCGCTGGCCGCCGGGATCCTGCTGGTGCTGGGCGCGGTCACCGGGACCGCGCTGGTCGGCGGGATGTGGCCGGCGGTGTCGGCGGCGGTCGGCGGCTTCCTGCTGCTCAACTTCCTCTACACCCGGCCCTACCACTCGCTCACCATCGCCGCCGAGGTGAACACCCTCTCCCTGGTGGTCTTCCTGATCGTGGCGGTGTCGGTGAGCATCGTGGTGGACCGCGCGGCGCGGCGCACCCGGGAGGCGGCACGGGCCGGCGCGGAGGCCCAGACGCTGGCCGCCGTCGCCGGCAGCGTGCTGCGCGGGGACAGCCCGCTGCGCGCGCTGCTGGAGCGGCTCCGGGAGGGCTTCGGCCTGGACTCGGTCGCCCTGCTGGAGCGGCGGCCGGGCGTCCCGAAGGGGCCCGAGCTGCGGCAGGACCCGCAGTCGTGGGAGGTGGCGGCGTCCGTCGGCGGCCCGGTATGCGGCGCGCCGGGCGAGGGCGACGCCGAGGTGCCCGTGGACGACTCGCTCAGCCTGGTGCTGCGCGGGCGCCCGCTGGAGGCCGGCGACCGGCGCATCGTCGAGGCGTTCGCCGCCCAGGCCGCGCTCGCCCTGCGCCAGGAGCGGCTGGCCGCCGAGGCGGCGACCGCGAAGCCGCTGGCCGAGGCCGACCGGATGCGCTCCGCGCTGCTCGCGGCGGTCAGCCACGACCTGCGCACCCCGCTCGCCTCCGCCAAGGCCTCGGTGACCAGCCTGCGCAGCAAGGAGGTGCGCTTCTCCGCGGAGGACCGCGAGGAGCTGCTGTGCGCCGCGGACGAGTCGCTGGACCTGCTCACCCGGCTGGTCGGGGACCTGCTGGACATGAGCCGGCTGCAGTCCGGGGTGCTCGGCGTCTCCCCGGTCGAGCTGGACCTCGCCGACAGCCTGCCCTACGTGCTCGGGGAGTTCGGCGCGGAGGGCCGGGACGTCCGCGTGGAGCTGCCCGCGGGCCTGCCGACCGTGCGCGCCGACGCCGGCCTGCTGGAGCGGGTCCTGGTCAACGTGGTCCGCAACGCGCTGCGGTTCAGCCCGGCCGGCCGCCCGCCGCGGATCACCGCGGCCGAGGGCGACGACACCGTCGAACTGCGGGTGGCCGACCACGGACCGGGCGTCCCCGAGGAGCAGCGGGACCGCCTCTTCGTCCCGTTCCAGCGCCTCGGCGACAGCGACAACACCACCGGCCTGGGGCTGGGCCTGGCGCTCTCCCGCGGCCTGACCGAGGCCATGGGCGGCACCCTGGAGCCGGAGACCACCCCGGGCGGCGGCCTGACCATGAAGATCACCCTGCCCGCCGCGGACGCCGCCCCGGGACGCCTCGCCGGGAACCCGGCACCGACCCGGGACGCGGCCCGGGGCTGACCCGGCCGGGCCGCGGCCGCGCGGCCGGGGCGGGCGGTCCGGCGCCGCCGATCAGGGCGGAAGGCGGGGGCGGCATCGGCGCCCGCCGCGCTCCCGCCCGCCCCTCCGCCCCGCCGCGGGTGGAGCGGTCGGGGAGGAGGGGTGACCGGAAACGTCCCGCCTCCCGTCCCGCGTCCGATGGCCCCGGCAGCGCGGCTCTGCCGGCGGGCGGCCGGAGCGCGCCCTTCCCGCCGGCGCTCTCCCGGTGTTCTCGGCGGGCTAGAAACCGGGCGGCCCGTACCGCGGGTGCCCTCCGTCCTGCGGCGGGCGGCCCGGCGGAGGACCCTGCGGCGGATAGGGCCCCTGCCCCGGCGGGGCCTGCGGCGGACGGTGCTGCGGCGGTCCCTGCCGCTGCGGCCCGTACGGACCGGGATACGGCTGCGGCGGGCGGCCCTGGGGCGGTCCCGGCCACCGGGAGGGGGCGGGCGGAGGGGCCTGGCCGGGGTGGGGCTGCGGAGGACCGTGCGGCGGGCGGGGCGCCTGCCCGGGGGGTGCCTGCGGCGGCTGCGGAGCCTGCCGCCGCTCCGGTTCCGGGCTCGGGCGGCGGCCGCCGAACTCGGCGACGGCGGTGAGGATGCGGGCCTCCGGGCCGGCGATCTCGCCGGTCCGGCCGAGCAGGTAGGCGGGGCGGCCGTCGCGGCGGAAGCCCGGCTCGGCCCCCAGGTCGGCGCCGGGCGCCGGCCAGAGCAGCACGCAGGGGGCGGCCTCCTCCGCCTCCCCGGGCCCGCGCTCCACGGTCACCGCGGCGATGTGCGTCCAGGGCACGAAGGCGTCCAGGCCCTCCGGCGGGTTCCGGATGGTGATGCCGTTGGCGTCGATCCGCAGCCGGAACGGCCGCATGCCGTAGACGACCGCGGCCATGCCGGCCGCCAGGGCCACCGGCGCCAGGAACAGCGGGAGCGGCGGCTCCCCTCCGGCGAGGAACCAGCCCGCCAGCAGCACGGTCCCCAGGCCGCCGAGCCCTGCCGCCGGCAGGCCGATCCCGAAGATCGGCCCGCGCCTCTTCTGGAACTCCACGTCGCTCCCCCTGCGCCTCGGATGCGCGCGGCGCGGCGCCCCGCACCGCGTCCCCGGCCCGGTACCGCCCCATTCTCCCGCCCCTCCGGCGGTGCACCTGACGACCGGGGAAACGCGTTGCCCGATCCGGGGGGCGCTGCGATGCTCCGGCGGTGACCACTCTGAGAGCGGAGCTGCTGACCGGGCAGCTCGACATCGCCTGGGCCCTGTTCGAACACCACTCCGCCGGCATCGACGACGCGGCCTGCCTGTGGGAGCCGGCCCCGGGCGCCTGGACCGTCCGCCCGGACGCCGAGGGGCGCTGGCGGCCGGACTGGCAGGTACCGGAGCCCGACCCGGTGCCGGCCCTCACCATCGGCTGGCTGACCTGGCACATGGACTACTGGTGGACCACCACGATCGGGCACTGCCTGCACGGCGGCGCGCCCGAGCGGGAGGAGATCACCTGGCCGGGCGGGGCCGAGGCGGCCGCCGAGCGGCTGCACGGGCTGAAGGAGGAGTGGCGCGCCGGCCTGCTCTCCCTCTCCGACGCCGAGCTGGACTCCGCGGACCGGACGGCGGGCCTGCCTTGGGGCGCGGGGCGGCCGCTGTCCGCCGTCGCCGGCTGGCTCAACATCGAGCTGGCCAAGAACGTCGCGGAGATCGGCATGGTGCACCACCTCTACCGGCTGCGCCCGTCCGGCTGAGGTCCGGCCCGCGGTCCCGGCCATGGTGCGCCGCCCCGCACCACCGCGCCGGGGACCCGCCCGAAGACGGTCCCGAAAAGTCACCGCCGGCCCGTGCCCCGCCCTTCGCTCCCGTTCCGGCCGGGACGGGCCGGGGGCCGGAGGAGACCGCGGCCCGCGCCTCACGCCGCCGAGGGGATGAAGTACACGAGGATCGCCGCCACCGCCGAAACGACGGAGGCCATATCGGCGAAGAGGGCGAACGCCCCCTGCCAGAAGGCGACCACCTGCCCCATCGCATCCCGGACCCCCTTTCCCCCCTTCACCGGTTTGACCTTCTGCCATTTATGCGATTGCAGGTGGCACCCTTTGAGCAGACCGTAGGCGTTGTTCCGGCACCGCTCCTCGCCCCTCCGGGTCGGAGCGCCGCAGGGAATGGGGACCTGGAAGGTGAAATAGAATGTCGACACCACGGCCACCAGCAACCAGGAGAGCGGCGACGCCGCCGGATTGAACCAGAACAGTCCCGCACCGACCAGGAAGAAGTATCCCCAGTATTTCCAAGGCTTACTCACCCTCCGATTTCCCATACAGATGATCATGGCCCGGGCCGCCCCCGCGCGACAAGGCCGGGAAAGGAACAGAAGAGTGGCCCGAAGCGGGCACCGGAAGGAGATTGGGGAAGCCGCCCCGGGGGAACGTCCGGCAGTCCTCGAAAGACCTTGCGCCCGGGAATATCGGCGCCACCGGTTCACACGGTATGCGACAGAGGGAAAACGGAATCCCGATATAGGATAACGAACCCCTCATTCTCGCAGATGTCCGGTGGCCGCGGGCGGATCATCCGGCGGGCGGCCCGGGGAAAGGGAGGCGGCCCGCCCTCCGGCCTATCCTCGACGGGGGCGGGCGCACCCTGACCGGGGCGCCGGCCCGGTCGCCCTCTCGTCCCTTCCGGAAAGACCCGCGCATGCTCTCGGTGAAGTCGGTCCTGCTGTTCGCCATCGCCGCCCTGTTCGAGATCGGCGGGGCCTGGCTGGTCTGGCAGGGCGTGCGCGAGCAGCGCGGGCTGCTGTGGATCGGCGCCGGGGTGGCCGCCCTGGGGCTGTACGGGTTCGCCGCCGCGTTCCAGCCGGACGCGCACTTCGGCCGGGTGCTGGCCGCCTACGGGGGCGTCTTCATCGCCGGCTCGCTGGCCTGGGGCATGGTGATGGACGGGTTCCGCCCGGACCGCTTCGACGTGATCGGCGCGCTGATCTGCCTGATCGGCGTCGCGGTCATCATGTACGCCCCGCGCGGCGGCTGACCGTCCGCCCCGCCGGACCGCCGGGCCGAGGGGGCGCCCCGGTCGGCGGTCCTCAGGCCCGGGAGGGCCGCGGCCGCGCCGTCCGGCGGCGGGCCCTCCTGGGGGGCAGGGCTCGGCACCGGGCCCCGCGCCCCGTCTCGGCGGCCGGACAGCGGCGCGCCGGGACGGCCGCCGGGGCCGGCACCGGGCGGCGGGGTCAGCCCCGCCGCATCCAGCCCTTCCATCCCCGCGGCCGCTGCTCCGGGGCCTGCGGTGACGCCTGGGCCCGCTCTTCGGCGGCCTGCCGCTCCTGCGCCCGCTTCCGCTCCAGCTCCGCCACCGCTCTCTCCAGGTACTGCCCGGCCTCCCGGTCGCCGTCGGCGACGGCCGCGCGGAGCTGCTGCTCGGCCTCGTCCGGGCGCCCCCGGGCCAGCAGCGAGCGCCCGTAGAACCGCCTGGCGCGCGGGACGCCCCGCCCGACCGCGTCCCGGTACCACCGCTCGGACTCCTCCTTGCGGCCGGCGTCGGAGTGGAGCGTGGCCAGGTAGAGCGCGGCCTGCTCGTCCCCCTGCTCCAGGGCGGCGTGCATCAGGCGGATGGCGCCCTCCCGGTCGCCGCGCTTGTCGTGGCACATCGCGTAGCGGCGCATCGCACCGGGGAACCGGGCCTCGGCGGCGCCCCGATAGGCCTGCTCCGCCTCCTCCGGCCGGTCCAGCCCCTCGTGGAGGAGCACGCCGAGGATGTACAGCGCCTTGGCGCTGCCGGCGTCGGCCGCCTTGCGCAGCCACGGCTCCGCCTCCTCGAACCGGCTCCGGGCGAAGAGGAACCGGCCCAGCTCCAGCGCGGCCCCTTCGGCCTCCGCCTCGGCCGCGCCGCGGTACCACCGCTCGGCCTCCTCGTGCCGCCCGTCCTTCTCGCACAGGGAACCGAGCGCCTTGGCCGCCCGCCGGTCCCCGGCCTCGGCCGCGGCGATCAGCCGCTCCGCGCCCTCCTCCGGCCGGTTCCGCACCCCGTGGAGGAAGAGCCCCAGTTCCCGCTCGGCCCCGGGGACCCCGGTCCCGGCGGCCCAGCGGTAGAACGCCTCCGCCTCATCCAGGCGCTTCCCCCGCTCCGCGATCCGCCCCAGGTCCAGCAGGGACTCGGTGTGCCACATCCCGGCCGCGGCCCGGTGCCAGTGCTCGGCGTCGCCGTCCCGGCCCTGCTCCGCGCTGAGCCTGCCGAGCAGGTGGGCGGCGGTGGGCTCCCCGGCGTCGTAGGCCGCGCGGAGGCGCTGCTCCGTCTCGTCCGTCCGGCCGGCCTTCCGGCAGACCCGGGCGAGCTCGATCATCCCCCACGGGTCGCCGGCGTCGGCGGCCCACCGGAACCAGCCCTCGGCGTCCGCCGCCCTCTTCCGGCGGAGCAGCAGCCGCCCGAGGTTGAGCCCGGCCTCCCGCTCCCCGAGGTGGGCCGCCTGGGCCAGCCAGAGCTCGGCCTGGTCGAACTCCTTGCGCCGGTTGTAGGCCAGCCCCAGCCGGTACGCCGACCTCGGGTCCCCGTCCCGGGCCCGGCGCTCGATCTCCGCGATGTCGTCCATGCCGGAAGTGTGCCAGAGGGGCCGCCCCTCCCCCTCCGCCGGAGCGGTGCCGGGTCAGAACCCGTCGGTGTGGCCGGCGAGTGCCGCATCGACCAGGCTCATCCCGGCGGCCAGGCGGGCGTCGAGGTCGTCGAACCAGGCGCTGAGGGCGGCCCCGACCTCGGCGATCAGCCGCTCCGAGGCGGGGGCGGGCGGGCCGGCCCGGTGCACGATGCCGAACTCCGCCTCCAGCGTGGGCGAGGTCTCGATCAGCTCGGCGCCCGCGTCGTGCGCGGCCAGGGCCAGGCGGAGCGGTAGGAACGCCTGGAACCCCGCGCCGAGCACGAAGTTGAGCTGCGCGGTGCGGCTGGGCACGGTGGCGCCGATCGCGATGTCGGCACCGTGCTCCCGCAGCGCCGCGAGGACCGGGTCGGGCTCGGCCTCGTGGTCGCCGCGGTGCCGGGTGACCAGGGGAAGGTCGCCGATGTCGGAGAGCGGCAGCACCTCGCGGCCGCGCCCCTCCCCGGGCTCGCCGGCGGTCCGTCCCGCCCCGGGCCGGACCAGCAGCAGCCGCTGCACGCCGAGCGGGACGAACGCGACGTCGGGGCGCTCGGCCGGGCGCAGCGCGAAGCCGAGGTCGACCCGGCCGCCGACCACGGCGTCGACCATCTCCGCCTGCGAGGAGACGTCGGCGATGTCGAGCCGGATCCGGGGGTGCCGGGCGACGAACCTGCTGGTCCACGCCGCGACCGCCTCGGCCGACATCTCCGGCACGCACAGGACGCTGATCGCGCCCTCCTCCAGGGTGCGCACCCTCCCCATGGCGTCGCGGAGGGCGACGACGTCGTCCAGCACCCGCTTGGCGTGCGGGAGCAGCAGCTCGCCGGGGGTGGTGGGGGCGAGCCGGCGGCCGGTCCGGTGGAAGAGGGCCACGTCGAGTTCGCGCTCCAGGGCCCGGATCGACTGCGACAGCGCCGGCTGGGACATGAAGAGGTGCTCCGCGGCGCGGCTCAGCCCACCGCGCTCCACGACCGCGACGAAGTGCTCGAGCTGGCGGAGGTCCATGACCGGATCAGTATCACAGGGCCGCGTTCGGCCGGGTCGCCCGGTAGGTGTCGGGGAGCACGCCGTCCCGGGCGACCCTCCGGGTCACCGCGCGGCCGAGGTTGCGCTCGTGGATCGGCGAGGAGCCCTCGTAGATCCGCAGCGCCCGCACGTCGCGCCACATCCGCGGGACGGGGTGGGGGCCGACGATGCCGGCCCCGCCGAGCAGCTGGACGCAGCGGTCCCCCACCCGGCTCGCCATCTCGGAGCAGTAGAGCTTCGCCGCGGCGATCCGGTGCCGCGGCACCTCGCCGCCGTCGAAGGCGCGCGCGGCCTCCAGGGTCAGCGCGCGGCCGGCCTCCAGCTCGCTGAAGCAGCGCCCCAGTTCGGCCTGGACGGCTCCGAGCTCGCCGAGCGCGGCCCCGAACTGGTGCCGGCCGTTGACGTGCCGCGCCGTCTCCTCCAGCATCCGGGTGGCCTGGCCGATGCAGGTCGCCGCGACGTGCAGCCGGGCGTGGTTGATGCCGCGCAGGGCCATCGCGAAACCGCGGCCCGGCTCGTCGCCGACCAGCGCGTCGCCGCCGACGGCGACGCCGGCCAGGTCGATCTCGGCGACCGGCCCCTCGGCGTGGCCGTTCATCAGCTCGGGGACGCGGGTGGTGACGCCCGGGGCGGTCCGCTCGACCAGGAAGGCCGAGACGCCGTCGGTCCCGGACGACCCGGGGTCGCTGCGCGCGAAGACGACCAGGAGGTCCGCCCAGTGGGCGTTGGTGATGTAGCGCTTGCGGCCGTTGAGGACCCATCCCCCGCCGGCCGGCGCGGCGGTGGTCTCCAGGGCGCCCGCGTCCGACCCGGCCTCCGGCTCGGTGAGCGCGAAGGCGGTCACCAGCTCGCCGGCGGCCATCCGGGGCAGCAGCTCGCGGCGCTGCCGCTCGGTGCCGTGGTCGAGGATCCCCTGCGAGCACAGCCCGATCACGGTGGAGAACCGGGAGCGGTAGACGCACGAGGCGCGGGTGAACTCCATGGTCAGCGCGGTCTGCCGGCTCATCGACCAGCCGAGGCCGCCGTACTCGCGGGGGATGGAGACGGCGAAGAGGCCGTTGGCGGCCAGCGCGTCCATGACGCGGGGCGGCACCTCTCCGGTGCGCACCATCTCCTCCTCGGAGGGGATCAGCAGGTCGTCGGTGAGCGCCGCGACGCGGGCCAGGTACTCGTCGAAGGGCAGGGAGAGGACGTCGGGGTCGATCACGGCGGGGCCTTTCATTCGGTGGACGCGGCGGCGGATTCGGCCGGTTCGGCCGCGGACTCGGCGGCTTCGGCGGCGCCCGGGGCGGCCACCGCTCCGCTGCGGAGGAGTCCGCCGATCTCGGCCGGGGGGCGGCCGAGTTCGGCGAGGAGTTCCCGGGTGTGCTCGCCCGCGGCCGGCGCGGGCCGGCCGCACGGGTGGCGCTCGCCGCCGAGGGAGAAGGGGGCGCCGGGGGCGGTGTAGGCCGTCCGGCCGTCCCCTCCGACTGCGGTGATCAGGCCGGACGCGGCGAGGTCCGCGTCATCGACGAGCTCGGCGAAGCGGCGCACCGCGCCGCTGACGACGCCCGCCTCGCGGAGCAGCCGCAGCGCCTCGGGGCGGGTGCGCCGGCCGAGCGCGTCGTGCAGGGCGGCGAGCAGCGCCGGCCGGTTGCGCACCCGGGCGTCGTTGGTGGCGAAGCGCGGGTCGTCGGGCAGCTCGGGGCGGCCGATCGCCTCGCACAGGGCGCGGAACTTGGCCGGCAGGTAGGCCGAGAGCACGATCCAGCCGCCGTCGCCGGTGCGGACCAGGTCGGCGGCGGGCGCGGCGAGCGCCTGGCCGTTGCCGCGCCTGGTCGGCTCGGTGCCGCTGAGCCGGCGCTCCACCCAGGTGGAGGACTGGGCGTGCACCATCGCCTCCATCAGCGAGGTCTCCACGTGCGTGCCGCACCCGGTGCGCTCCCGGGCGAGCAGGGCCGCGAGCACCCCCGAGGTGAGCGCCTGGGCGGCCAGCACGTCCGCGACCGCGAAACCGACCCGCTGCGGCGGGCCGTCCGGTTCGCCGGTCAGCTCCATCACGCCGAACTCGGCCTGGGCGGCGATGTCGAGGCCGACCCGGGTGGCCGAGGGCCCGCGGGTGCCGAAGCCGGTGACCGTGCCGCAGACCAGCCGCGGGTGGGCGGCCAGCAGCGTCGCGGGGTCGAGGCCGAGCCGCCGGTCGACGCCGTGGCGGAAGTTGTGCAGGACGGCGTCGGCGGTGCCGAGCAGGTCGCGCAGGACGGCCGCGCCGCCGGCGGTGCGCAGGTCGACCGCGATGCTGCGCTTGCCCCGGTTGTTGGCCAGCACCATGGCCTCGCCGAACGCGCCGATGTGCCGGGCCTGGTCGCCGCCGGGCCCCTCGACCTTGATCACGTCGGCGCCGAGGTCGGCGAGGTTCTGGCCGGCCCCGGGGGCGGCGATGTACTGGCCGAAGTCGAGCACGCGCAGGCCGGCGAGGGGAGCCTGGGGGGTCATCGGGCCGCCTCCTCGGGGGCGGTCCGCGCCGCCCGGCGGCGCGCGGTCTCGGCGAGCAGGGCCCTCCGCGACTTCGCGGGGTCGAGCAGCGCGCCGCCGGCGATGGCGAAGGCGCAGATGGCGACGCCGACCACGAAGAACCCGTCGGAGTAGCCCTGCACGACCGTGTCGGCGGCGTCGACGATGGCGCCCAGCAGCCACGGGGCAACGATCCCGGCCACGCTGTAGGCGGCGATGATGCAGCCGAAGAAGCCCGCCCGGTGGCGCCGGGGGAGGAAGTCGGCGGCGCCGGCGAACGCGATCGAGAAGGCCACGCTGTTGATCGAGAACGCCGCCACGACCAGCACCAGTTGCAGGCCTCCCGGCGGCAGCCGGGTGAAGGCGACCATGGCCGCCCCGGCGAAGACCAGGTATCCGCAGGTCAGCCAGCCGCGGGCGACGTGGGAGGAGTGGCCGCGGCTCAGCAGCCGCCCGGACAGCAGGCCGGCGGTGAGCAGGACCGCGATCGCCAGCGCGTAGGGCACCGTGACCAGCCAGCCGACGGTGGACTGCGGATAGCCCATGCCGTCGTGCAGGAAGGACGGGAGCCAGGCGACCTTGAGCGAGGAGATGAGGTAGCCGGCGAAGGAGAGCATGGCCAGGCCCCAGAAGCTCCCGACCCGCAGCAGCGAGGTGAGCGGGACGTCGATGTCGCCGTTGGGGTCGCCGGCGACCGGCTCGGAGGCCTTCGCCGCCGCCGATCCGCGCGGGGCGGGGCCCATCCCCGGCTCCTTCCGGACGGCGAGCAGCCACAGGACGCACCACAGGGCGCCCACCACGACCAGCACCAGGAAGGCCGCGTGCCAGTTCCAGGTGATGATCACCCAGGTCAGAGCGGGGGCGGCGAGGAGCGGTCCGACCGAGGAGCCGGCGTTGACCACCGCGCCGGCGAAGGCCCGGCGCTCCGGTGGGAAGCGGTCGGCGACGATGCTCTGGCACAGCGCGTGCGCCGGCCCCTCGAAGAAGCCGAGCACGATCCGCGAGACCACCAGGACGATGAAGGTCGTCTGCACCACCAGCGGGAGCATGCTGGCGACCCAGGCGAGCATGAGCAGCGCCGCCGACCAGCGGAACCCCACCCGGCGGAAGGTGAGCGCGAGCAGCACCGCCCCGGCGGCGAAGAACCAGAAGAAGGCGCTCGAGACCAGGCCGTACTGTCCGGCCGTGAGCCCCAGGTCGCGCTTGATGTCCGGCGCCGCCAGGCCGATCGCGGCCTTGTCCGCGAAGTTGAGGGTGAAGAAGGCGAGCAGCAGGCCGATGACCAGCCAGCTGCGCCTGCCGAGCCGCCGGTCCGGTTTCTCGGCGGCGCCTTCCGCGTCCGCGCCGGCGTCCCCCGCGGTGGTGTCGGTTCCCATGTTCGCCTCCGGGCTGGTGATGACCTGCGTCACACCCAACTACCGGGGCCGGAGGGCAACAAGGCCGGATTCGGCAACCCTCCCTTCGGTGATTCGAAAGGGAGGCGCCGGAGGCGCGGGCCGCGCCGGCGCGCACCGGGGCCGGAACGCGAAGAGACCCCAGGCCGGAAGCGGATCCGGTCCGCTTCCATCCTGGGGTCCTGCTGTGCACCATCAGGGACTTGAACCCCGAACCCGCTGATTAAGAGTCAGCTGCTCTGCCAATTGAGCTAATGGTGCCAGCCGTTCCGGGGCGGTCCTCGCGGTCCCGCCCGGCGACGTCTCCAACTTTACCGGACCGGAGGGAGTGGATCGGACGGCCCGTTCCGATGCGCGGGTCACAGGCGGTCGCGGGCCGCGGCGCCGCGCAGGCGGGCGGCCTCGGTGCGGGCGGTGGAGGCGGCGGTGGGGCGGGACGCCGCGTCGTAGGCGCGGGCCAGGGTGTCCAGGGCGTCGGCGAGGAAGGACGGCCAGCCGCGGGTGCGCCACAGGCCGACGGACTCCTCCAGGACGGCGACCGCCTCCGGGATCCGCCCGGCGGACAGGTGGATGTCGCCGGCGAGCGCCAGCGAGTCGGCGAGGTGGTGGTTCATCCCGTGGCGGCGGCTGAGCCGGGCCGCGGACTCGGCGGTGGCCAGCGCCTCCGGGTCGCCCAGCGCGATGTAGAGCCGGGTGAGGTACATCAGCGAGAACACCTCGCCGTAGCGGTCGCCCATCGCGCGGGCCATCTCCAGCGAGCGCTGCAGGTGGTAGCGGCCGGTCTCGATCTGGCCGGACAGGCACTGGGCGGCGCCGAGGAACTGCATGGCGGTGGCCTCGAACCGGGAGTTGCCCAGCAGCCGGGCCAGCTCCAGGGCGTCGGTGAGGTGGTCGACGGCGCGGTCGACGCGCTGGTCCTCGTAGGCGGCGATGGCCATCACGTGGTAGGCGCGGGCCCGGCCGCCGAGGTAGTCGGCGTCCTCGGCGAGGCGGAGCGCCTCCCCGGCGCACCCGGAGGCCTCCTTCGGGCGGCCCTTGGAGACCAGCCCCCAGGTGCGCATCACCAGCGCGTCGGACATCCCCTTGGCGTCGCCGAGCTCGTTGAACATCTCGAAGACCAGGTCGGCCTGCTCCAGCATGCCGGTCATCGCGGCGCCCGCCTGCCCCGGTCCGACCCAGGTGTTCAGGTCGGCCAGGCCGCGGCGGAGCACCGCCTCGCCGCGCCGGTTCCCGGCCGCCCGGCAGGCCGCGATGGCGCACTCGTGGGTGCGCCGCCAGTCGTCGAACCGGCCCCGCACGTCGAAGTACTTCTCCAGGCAGCCGGCCAGGTCCCAGGCGGTCTCGTGCAGGCCGAGGGCGCACGCCTGGCGGACCGCCGCCGCCATCGCCGGCCACTCGGCGTCGAACCAGGCCATCGGGTCGCGCAGCTCCTCGGCGGCCTCCTCGGCCGGCAGCGGCCAGCGCTCGGCCGCCCCGTGCATGGTGGCGTAGCAGGGCCCCGGGATGTACTCGGTGGCCTGCTCGGCCAGCCAGAGCCAGCCGCCGAGCGCGCGGCCCACCGCGGCGGGCCGCTCCGGGTCGCCGGCGCCGAGCTCGCGCGCGTAGAGCCGGATCAGGTCGTGCATCCGGTAGCGCAGCCGCCCGGACGGCCCCTCCACGATGGTCAGCAGCTGCGCGTCGACCAGCGCCTCGGTGTGCTCCATCGCCTCCTCCAGCGGGACGCCGAGCAGCGCGGCCACCACCCATTCCGGGAAGTCCGGCACCTCCACCGCCCCGAGCAGCCGGAACGCCCTGCGCGCGGTCTCCCCCAGGGCGCGGTGGCTGAGCGCGAAGCAGGCCCGCACCTCGCGGTCGCCGGCGGCCAGCTCGTCGAGGCGGCGGCTCTCGTCGCCGAGCAGCCGGGCCAGGCGGGACGGCCGCCACTGCGGCCGGCCGGCCAGCCGGGCGCCCGCGATCCGCACCGCCAGCGGCGCGTACCCGCACAGCCGGGCGATGGCGGCGGCCGCGTCCGGTTCGGCGGCGACCCGCTCGGTGCCGGCGATCCGGCCGAGCAGCTCGACCGCCTGCTCCGGGTGGAAGACGTCCAGGGCGACCTGGTGCGCCCCTTCCAGGCCGGTGAGCCGGGTCCGGGAGGTGATCAGCACGGAGGCGCCGGAACCGCCCGGCAGCAGCGGGCGGACCTGGGCTTCGGAGGCCGCGTCGTCCAGCACCACCAGGACCCGCCGGCCGCCGAGGGCGGTGCGGTACAGGGCGGCCCGCTCGTCCACCGAGTCGGGGATCGCGGCGCCCTCCAGTCCCAGCGCGTGCAGCAGCCCGGAGAGCGCCTGGGCGGGCGGCAGCGGCTCGTCCTCGGCGCCGCGCAGGTTGACGTAGAGCCGGCCGTCGGGGTGGTCGGCGGCGCGCGCGTGCGCCGCGTGCAGCGCCAGGGAGGTCTTTCCGACGCCGCCCATCCCGGAGATCGCGACGACCGGTGCCGCGCCCGCGCGCTCCCGGTCGCCGTCCAGCAGGGCGTAGATCCGCTCCAGCGCCAGCTCGCGGCCGGTGAAGTCGGGGATGTCCGGGGGGAGCTGGGCGGGGACCAGCGGCGGGGCGGCCGGGGCGGCGCCCTCCGGGCCGGCCGGGTCCGGCGGGTCCAGGGAGGCGTCGCCGCGCAGGATCGCCGTCTCCAGGTCGCGCAGCTCCCGGCCGGGCTCCACGCCGAGCTCCCGGTCGAGCAGCTCGCGGCCGCGCCGGTAGACCTCCAGGGCCTCCGGCGAGCGGCCGGCCCGGTACAGCGCCAGCATCAGGGCGGCGCGCAGCCGCTCCCGGTAGGGGTGCTCGGCGACCAGCGCGGTGAGCTCGGCGACCAGTTCGGCGTGGCGCCCGAGGTCCAGCTCGGCCCGGGCCAGCTCCTCGGCGGCCGACCAGCGGCACTCGTCGAGGCGCGCGGCCTCCTCCCGGACCAGCGGCATGTCGGCCAGCCCGGAGAAGGCCGGCCCGCGCCACAGCCCGAGGGCCTCGCGGAGCAGCTCGGCACCGGTCCGCGGGTCGCCGGCGGCGATGGCCGCCCTGCCCTTCCGGTCCAGTTCGGCGAAGTGCTCGGCGTCGGCGGCGGTGGCGTCCAGCCGGTATCCGCGGCCCTCCCGGACGATCAGCTCGGCGCCGCCGAGGGCCTGGCGCAGGTGGTGCACGTACACCTGGAGGCTCTTGTGCGCCGTCCGCGGCTGGGCGCCCTCCCACAGGGCCTCGACCAGCCGGGCCTCGGGCACCGCGGCCCCGGAGGAGCCGAGCAGCACCGCGAGCACGCCGGAGAGCTTGGGTGACAGCCGAACCGGGGGGCCCGCCTCCTCGTCGCGGACCTCCAGCGGCCCCAGGACCGCGAAGCGCATGCACTCCCCTTCCGCCCGCGCCGCAGTCCGATCCGGCCCGCACCGCGCGCTCCAACAGGGATCCAACCGTAATGCAACCGGCCTCCATCCACGATCCGAGAGGCTGTTCAGGGATGGAGTCCCGGCCCCTCCTCAGGGGCGGGGCCGTGCCCCCACCGACAGAGGGAAGGGGAGAACCCCGAATCCGCCCAGGACGGCGGCCGGTGTCCGCACCGGCCGGGGCGGAGCGGGGACTCGGCGGCCGCTTCGGGCCCGGAGGGCGAATGACCCTGCGGAGCCCGGAGCGGCCGACTTTTTATCCCGTTTTCGCCCCATCCCATTCCTCGGCGGACGGCGCCGGCGCCTGGATCTCCACCGCTCCGGCGGAACGCGGGCGGGGGACGGCTGAGGAGCCCGGAGGAACGACGAAGGCCCCGGGCGGATGCCCAGGGCCCTGTCTCGGAGTGCACCATCAGGGACTTGAACCCCGAACCCACTGATTAAGAGTCAGTTGCTCTGCCAATTGAGCTAATGGTGCCGGTCGCTCTCGGCGACGTCGATGAGTTTAGCAGGAGTGCGGGGCGCAGGCGAACGGTTTGTGCCCCCACCTCCCGAGGCGGGCGGAAGTGGGGGCGCGGGAACCGTCAGCTCCACGTGAGGACCACGCCCACGATGATGGCGATGGCGACGAGGGCGCCGACGCCGGCCAGGACGTAGGGCGTGATCGGGCGGCGGGGCTCGGGCTCGCTCTGCTGGTTCTCCGCCACGAAGCGGCGGAACATCGTCGTCGACCCTGCGGGGTCGACGCTCTCTTCGTTCTTTTCGGACATGCGCCTGACACTAGCGACTCCCAAGGCGCCGCGCGCCCCCTCCGGTCCCGAAAAGGCCGATATGACCGGCTTCTCAGTGGCCGTCCGGGACGGATCGCAGGTCAGGCCGGTGCGGCGACGAGCCGGGCGTGCGCGGAGGCCGGCGCCCCGGCCCCGCGGAGCGCCAGCCCCGCCGCGCCCAGCGCGCCGTCGGCGGCGCTCAGCGGCTCGGCGCCGAACCGCGCCCGGACCCCGGCGCGCACCCGGTCGGCCACCGGGCCGGCGGCGAGCACCCCGCCGGCGAACACCACCGGCAGGCCGGGCGCCGGTTCGGGCACGGCGGCCGCCAGCGACTCCAGCAGCCGCTCCGCGGCCCGGGCGCAGACCCCGGCGGCCTCCGCGTCGCCGGCGGCCGCCGCCGCGGTGACCTCCGGGGCGAGCGCGCCCAGCTCGGCCGGGCGGCGGGCGTAGACCACCCGGATGACCTCCTGCGGGTCCCCGGGGGCGATGCCCAGCGCGGCGGCCAGCCGCTCGGTGAGCACGGTCGGGCCGCCCCGGCCGTCGACCGCGGCCAGGGCGGCGCGCAGCCCCTCCAGCCCGATCCACACCGCCGACCCGGCGTCCCCGAGCAGCCATCCGTAGCCGTCGCAGCGGCGGACCACCTCCCCGTCCCGGACCGAGGCGGCGACGGCGCCGGTGCCGGCGATGAGCACCGCCCCTTCGGCCGCGGCGCTGCCCGAGGCGAAGGCGACCGCGATGTCGTCGCTGACCCGCGGCTCCCCGTCCAGGCCGGCGGCGCGCCAGGCGCCGCGGGCGGTCTCCACCGCGCGGGCGCGCCCGGCGGCCGACGCCCCGGCCATGCCGAACACCGCCGAGCGCACGGCCAGCCCGCCGGTGCGGCCGCGGGCGTCCTCCACGGCCGCGCGGACCGCCCCCTCCAGCGCCGCCGCGGGGTCGGGGCTGGAGAACTGGTTGGCGCCGCCGCCGGTACCGCGCCCGAGGAGCCCGCCGTCCAGGCCCACCACGACGCAGCGCGTCGCGGTGCCGCCGGCGTCCACTCCGATCACCACCTCGCGAGTCATGGGGGAACAGTAAGCCGCGCCCCGCCCCCGCCACCAGTGCCCGCCCCGGCGGCCGGAACCGGCCCGCAGCGGCCGGGGATCCGGCCGGACCGTCCCGCGCGGGGGTACCGGGCGGGCCGGAAGCGGGCGGAAGCGGGCCGGTCCGGGTGTTGAAAGCAGACCGCCAGCATGCTGAAAGCAGGCTCGTGCACAGTGGAGGCACTCGGACGGTTCCGGCCGGTACTTCCCCGCGGCCGCGGTCACCGCCGAGGAGAGCGGGTCGATGCACGGCAGGGGGTCCGGCCCGGCGGGTCGGAGGCCGGGCCGGCCCGCGGGGGTCGCGGGCGCCCGTTCCGTACGGGGCGCCCGTGCCCGGCGGGGGTGGTCCGGAGGGGGGTGATCATCCCTGCCGGGCCCCTCCCCCGGAACCGTCCGCCCCCGGTCCGCCGATGAGGAAACGCGGATCGCCGCCCAGCACGGCGGCCATCCGCTCGGCGGGGGCCTCCTCATCGCGGGCCTCCACCCGGGACGCCAGGTCGTCCAGGCCGGCGCCCGGGTGGGTGGACATCCACGCCGCGGCCATGCTCAGCGGCAGCGGCATCCCGCGCACCGCCGCGGCCAGCCGGGCCGCGCCCTCCGGCTCCGCGTCCACGCGCGCCTCCCCCAGCCGCCCGCGGAGCAGCCGGACCGCCTCCTCCCGCGGCAGCGCGCCGACCGCGACCGCCGCCGCGCCGTCCCGGGCGAGCAGGTCGCCCAGCCAGTACCGGCTGGTGACGAGCACGCCGCACCCGGCGGCGCCGGGGAGCAGCGGACGCACCGCGGCGGCGTCCCGGGCGCCGTCCAGCAGCATCAGCACCCGCTGCCCGGCCAGCGCGGTGCGCAGCAGCGCGGAGCACTCCTCCAGCGACTCCGGCAGCGGGCCGGACACGCCGAGGGCGCGCAGGAACCGGCCGGCGACCTCCTGCGGGTCCGGGCCGCCGCCGAGGTCGGCGTGGAGGCTGCCGCCGGGGAACCGCTCCGCCGCCCGGTGCGCCCAGTGCAGCGCCAGCGCCGAGCAGCCCGCGCCGGGCGGTCCGCTGAGCAGCACCCGCCCGGCCCGGCCGCGCGCGTCCGGGCCGATCCGCGCGTCCAGTTCGGCCAGCTCGGCCCGGCGCCCCACGAACCCGGGGACGCCCGCCGGGAGCTGCGCCGGGACGGGCGGGCCGGTGCGGCCCGCGCCGCCGAGCAGCGGCGCGGCGCGCTGCCGCGGCACCCCGGGCCCCTCCCCCAGGTCGCCGCGGAGGATGCCCTCGAAGGTGCGGCGCAGCTCCGGCCCGGGGTCGACGCCGAGCCGGTCGGCGAGCCGCCGGCGGGTGCGGGCGAACAGCTGCAGCGCGTCGCCCTGCCGACCGCCCCGGTACAGCGCCACCATCTGGGTGCGGACCAGCCGCTCCCGCTCCGGGAAGCGCGCCGCGACCAGGCCGAGCAGGTCCAGGACGGCGTCGTGGCGGCCGAGGCGCAGCCCGAGCGCGCCCCACCGCTCGGCGGTGCCGAGCAGCTCGTCCTCCACGTGCCGCACATCGCTCTCGTACAGCTCCGGCGAGCGGGCGTCCGCGGCGACCGGCCCCTTCCACATCCGCAGCGCCCGGTGGAGCAGCCGGAACGAACGCTGCGGGTCGCCGTCCCGCTCGGCCCGGTCCGCCTCCCCGGTGGTCCGGCGCAGCCGCAGCAGGTCGAGCTGGTCCTCGGAGAGCTCGACCCGGTAGCCGCCGTCGCCGCCGGTGACCAGCCGCCCGCCGTACTCGAAGCCGAGCGCCGCGCGCAGCCGCACCACGTGCACCTGGAGCGCGCCGCGGCGCCGCTCCTCCTCGATCCCGGGGCCCCACATGATGCGGACCAGGTCGCGCCCGGGCACCGTGCGGCCGCAGCGGAGCAGAAGCGCGGCCAGCAGCGAGCGGCGCTTGTCCCCCCGGACCACCAGGGGCGTGCCGCCTTCCTGGACGGTCAGCGGCCCCAGAACGTCGAAGGAGATCTCTGCCACGCGGCCCCCCGCAGCTCCCGTTACCGCCCCCACCCTGCCGTTCCGCGCGCGAAGTGCGCAATCCGCCCCCGGTCGGCGGCGTCCCCGCACCGACTTGCGGTCCCGCCGGAACCCCCGCGTTGACTCCGCCCCCGCCCCGTATGAGACTTTCCCCGATGGTGAAATCGGCGAAATCGACCGACGGCGGGGCCGCGGAGGCCTCCCCGTCCCCCGGCACGGTGCTGCGCATCCGGGCCCTGCTGCCCTCGCTCCCGCCCGCCGAGCAGCGGGTGGCCCAGCGCATCGTCGACGATCCCGAGCGGGCCGCCGCCTCATCCATCACCCAGCTGGCCAAGGACTGCTCGACCTCCGAGGCGACCGTGATCCGGTTCTGCCGGACCATCGACTTCTCCGGCTACCGCGAGCTGCGGCTGGCCCTGGCCACCGAGGCGGGCCAGGCGCGCGGCGCCGGGCTGAGCACCCGCGCCGCCGTCGGCGACATCGACCCGGACGACACCCTGGTCACCGTGGTGCAGAAGATCGCCTACACCGACGCCCGCGCGGTGGAGGACACCGCCGCCCAGCTCGACGTGGACGTGCTGCAGACGGTGGTGGAGGCGCTGGCCGCCGCGCGCCGCACCGACATCTACGGGGTGGGCGCCAGCGCGTTCGTCGGCGCCGACCTGCAGCAGAAGCTGCACCGGATCGGGCTGGCCTCGTTCGCCTGGGCGGACAACCACGTCATGCTGACCAGCGCGGCACTGCTCCGGGAGGGCGACGTCGCGGTGGGCGTCTCGCACAGCGGCGCCACCATCGAGACGGTGCAGGCGCTGGCCGAGGCGCGCGCCCGGGGCGCGACCACGGTCGCCATCACCAACTTCCCGCGCAGCCCGATCAGCGAGAGCGCCGACCACGTGCTCACCACGGCCGCCCGGGAGACCACCTTCCGCTCCGGCGCCACCGCCAGCCGGCTGGCCCAGCTCACCGTGATCGACTGCCTGTTCGTCGGGCTGGCCCAGCTGCGCTACGCCGACAGCCGCACCGCCCTGGAGACCACCTACGACGCGGTGCGCGGGCTGCGCGTCGGCGAGCGGCGCACCGGCGGGCGGCGGCCCCGGCCCGCGGAGTGAGCCGGGGCCGCCCGGTTCAGGCCCGGTCCAGCGCGGCGCCGATCAGGCCGAGCGGCGGCGCGCCCAGGGAGAGCAGGTCGGCGTGGAACCGGGTCGGGGTGAAGCCGGCCCCCCACTCCCGGCGGGCGCGCTCGCGCAGCGCCTGGATCTCCAGCTTGCCCCAGGTGTACCGGCCGTAGGTGGGGTCGAAGGTGGCCCGCCGCGCCTCGGAGAGCGCCGCGGTGCCGGTCAGCGCGGTGTCGGCGGAGAACCGGGCGGCCGCGTCGGCGACCGTCATCTCCCCGGTGTGCACGCCGATGGCCGAGGCCAGCCGGGTGACCCGGATCAGCGCCTCCAGCCAGACGCCGGCCTCGAAGTGCGCGGCGGTGAAGGAGCCGCCGAGCGCCTCCTCGGCGTAGGCGCCGAAGCCCTCCTCCACGCACACCTCCTCCGCGTAGTGCGCCCAGCCCTCGATGAACGCGGTGGAGAAGAAGGTGCGGGCCACCGGGCCCCGGGCGCGGCGCAGCGCCCGGCCGTGCGAGTAGTGGCCCGGGGCCACCTCGTGCACGGTGATCGCGGGCAGGGTGGTGGAGCTGAACACCTCCAGCCACTCCTCCCGCTCGGCCTCGGTCCACTCCGGGTCGGGCGGGGTGATGTAGTAGTTCGTGGTGCTCTCCGCCTCGGCCGGGCCGGGCCAGGACAGCATCGCGGTCCCCCAGCGCTGGGACTCCGGGGACTCCGACACCTCCAGCTCCCCGTCGTGGAACGGGGCCAGGCCGCGCTCGGCGGTGAACGCGGTGGCCAGCCGGGTCCAGGTGCGGGCGGCCTCCAGCACGCCCTGCGGGCCGGGGTGGTCGCGCACCAGCTCCCGGGCGGCCTCCAGCGGCGGGCGGCCCGGGGCGATGCGCCCGGTGGCCTCGGCGAGCCGGTCCATCAGCCGGTCCCGCTCGGCGTCGGCGCGCTCGGCCAGCCGGTCGAGGTCGACGTCGATGCCCTCGGGGGTGCCCATCAGGCGGCGCAGCGCCCCGGTGCCGAGCCGGGCGCTGGGGTCGCCGTCCCGGGCGGCCTTCTCCAGGTGGCCGAGGAGCAGGGCGTGTGCGCGGAGCGCGTCGGCGCGGACGTCGGCGGGGGCGTCGGCGGGGATCCCGGCGGCGAGGCCGCGCGCCGCGGGCAGCAGCGCCTCGGCGATGGGGGCGCTGACCCGGTCCAGCGCGGCGAGCGCCGCCTCCACCGCGGCCGGCCAGGCCGCCAGGTGGCGCAACCGGGCCGCGGCCCGCTCCGGCTGCGGGGCGTAGTCCCGGTCGTAGCAGGACAGGTCGAGCTCGTCGAGGTGGAGCAGCGGGTTGATCCGGTGCTCCTCCAGCTCGCCCAGGGTGTAGCGGAGCGCCTCCTCCTGGATGCGCGCGTGCGCCTCCTCGTGCGGGTCGTCGAAGGCGCCGCCGGCGCCGATCCGGGCGAGCCCGGAGCGCACGCCGTCCGGGGAGAGGTCGCCGGTGGTGCCGTCGTACTCGTGCCGCCCGGCGCCCACCCGCATCTCGGGCACGCGGAGGTCGGCGATGGCTCGGAGCCGTTCCGGAAGTTCGTCCATGGCACCGGACCCTACCGGCGGCCGGCGCGGCGGAACCCTGCGGCCGCACGGGACGTCCACCCCTGTATGGACGGGATTCGAGGACCGCTGCGGCGGCGTGCGGTGCGGGCGGCCCTGGCGGTCGCGGTGCTGGGCGCGCTCGCGGCGGGGGCGGCGACGGCCTGGCTGCGGCTGTCCACTGCGGAGCTGCGCGCGGCGGTCGCCGAGACGCCGGAGCGGCCGGTCGCCCTGGTGCTGGGGGCCGGGCTGAGCGACGAGGGGCGGCCGATGCCGTTCCTGGCCCGCCGCCTGGACCTGGCCGCCGAGCTGTACCACGCGGGCAAGGTCGAGGCGGTCCTGGTGAGCGGGGACAACGGCCGCGAGGAGTACAACGAGCCCGACGCGATGGCCGACTACCTGGCGGCGGTGGGCGTGCCCCGGAAGAAGATCGCCGCCGACTACGCCGGGTTCAGCACCTGGGAGTCGTGCGCCCGCGCCGAGCGGGTGTTCGGCGTGGAGGCGGCGACCGTGGTCACCCAGGAGTTCCACCTGCCGCGCGCGGTGGCGCTGTGCCGGGCCGCGGGCATCGACACCCGCGGCGTCGCCGACCCGAGCTGGGGCGACTTCCCCAGCGACAGCGCCTACGGCTACGCCCGCGAGCTCCCCGCCGGCCTCAAGGCCGCCGCGGACGCGGCCCTCCGCCCCGACCCGACCTTCCCGGGCCCCCGCGAGAGCGCCGTCGAGGAGGCGCTCTCCGCACCCCGCTGACCCCGGGCGGGCCGCCTCGGGCAGGCTCGCAGGCCGCCGCGGACGCGGCCCTCGACCGGGGCCCGGCCTCCCCTGCCCCTCCGGGCGGGCGGCGCCGGCGCGGCAGGGGTCCGGCCTCCCCGAAGGGCCCGGCCGACCGGCGGGGCACCGGCCCTTGCACCGGCACGGCCGGTTCGGGCCGCGGTGGCGGCGCTCCGCCGCCCTGCCCTCTTCCCGCCCCTCGCCTCCGGTCCTCTCCGCGCCCCCGCTGAGGGCGGGGCCGTCGCCTTCCCGGCCCTGAGCTTGTTCTTCGACCTCGGGGGCGGCCGGAGCGCCGAGGCGGCCGACCGGTGGGCGTGGCCTGTGACCGCCGCCCGCACCCGGCTCCGCCCGGCCCGGCCGCCGAGGACCTGCGCCGCCCCCGGGAGCGGCCCCGGCCACCGGGACGGACGGTCGAGCCCGGCGCGGACGCGGCAGGGCCTTCGCAGCGCCCGCGCGAAGGCGGCCCGTCCCGGGGTTTCCGGAGGCGGCGGGGGCGGGTGTGCCCGGCCGGGCCGCGCCGTGCGGGGGCCGCGGGTCAGCGGCCGCCGAAGAGGCGGCCGAAGAGGCCGCCGACGCTCTCCTCCGGGCGGGGCGCGGCGGGGGCGGCCGGGGCCTGCTCCTCGGGCTCCTCTCCGTCCGCGGTGTCCGCGCCGACGCCGACGTACTCCCGGAAGCCGTCGCGGTCGGCGGGCAGGCCCCAGGCGGCCGCGGTCTCGCCGACGGCCGCCTCCTCCCAGGCGGAGGCGGGCAGCTCGGCGACCGCCCACAGCACGCGCAGCAGCAGGCCGGGGTCGCGCTCGTCGTCGCCGGTGTCGGCGGCCTCGATGGCCTCGGCGGCGTCCTGCGGTGCGGAGCGGGAGCCCAGCACCTCCTCCAGGGCGGAGCCGACGACCGCCGGGGCGAGCGCCCCGGCCTCGTGCAGCGCCTCGGGCAGGATCTCGGCGCGGAGCTCGGCGGCGGCCTCCCCGCAGCGGCCCAGCGCCAGGTAGGCCAGGACCACGGGGGCGGCCTCGCCCGGGTGCGGCCAGGAGTCGTCGAACAGGCCGGTGTGGCCGACCCGGGTGCGGCCGTGCCGGCGCATCCGCTCGACGGCCTGGTGCGGCACCCGCTCGCCGTGCTGCATGGCCAGCGCGGAGGCGGCCGCGAACTCGGTGTAGAGGTTGCCCGAGGAGAGCTGCCCGGCGAGCGCGACGGTGGTGTCGGCATCGGCCGGGTCGGCCAGCATGCCCAGCGCGAACAGCTCCGCGGAGAGCGGCCTGCGCCAGGAGTCGCGCGCCTGCAGGGCGGCGGAGGGGACCTCCGGGGCCTGGTCCAGCTCCAGCAGCCCGCGGCCGCGCAGGATCGCCGGCACCGCCTCGTCCCGGGCCTCGGGCAGGAAGGCCAGGATGGAGGCGGCCCACTCCGCGGTGGAGTTGAGGCCGCTGCGGTTCTCCCGGCCCTCCAGCAGGCCGACCAGGTCGGGGATGTGCGCGCGGACCGCCTCGCGGGTGTCCAGCTCGGCCTTGAGCAGCGCGGCGCCGGTGTCCCGGGCGACCGCGTCGTAGCGCGCGCTCATCCGGCGGAACGCCTGCTCGTCGGGGGCGTCCTCGCGCCACTTCAGGTACTGGTCGCGCACCGCGTCGAGGTCGGAGGCGACGGCCCAGGCCACCTCGTCGGCCCACTGGCCGCCGTCCCAGGGCACCGGGACGACCGCGGCCGGAGCCGGCACCACCAGCTCGAACAGGAGGCTGAGCGCCTCGGCGGGGGCGCCGGTCGCCTTGTCGGCGGCGATCCGCGCCAGGAACGGCGCGGCCTGCGGCGCGGCCAGGTAGCCGGGGCCGGGGTGGCGCAGGATGTCGAACAGGGCGCTGACCGCGTCCATCGATTCGGTGCCGCCCGCGGCGACGGTCCGCAGCAGCTCGGGGATCCGCGCCCCCTCGCCCGGGACCAGGCCGGTCCAGTCGATGTCGTCCAACCCGCGCAGCGGCCCCTGGCCGGTGTTCTCGTCCATGGGTGCGATTATCCCCGCACCGCGAGGCCGAGCGCGACGTGCAGTACGTCGCGGGCCTCCTGCCCGGCCTCCTCGGCCACGGCGGGTCCGGGGCGGAGCACGGCGTCGCGCAGGGCCTTGGCGCTGGCGCCGACCTCGCGCAGGTAGCCGGTGGCGATCGAGCGGGACCTGGCCCGGGAGCCGGCGTCGCCCACGCCGACCGCGTCGATCCCCGCGGCGCGGGCCAGCGCCACCGCGCGGGGCAGGTGGAACGCCTGGGTGACCATGACCGCGGCGTCCACCCCGTAGACGCCGCGGGCGCGCACGCAGCTGTCCCAGGTGCGGTAGCCGTGCGGGTCGGCGGCGACCGCCTTCTCCGGCACCCCGGCCCCGACCAGGTAGGCGGCCATGCCGTCGGTCTCGTTGCGCGAGCACGGCCGGTTGTCGCCGGAGACCAGGACCGCCTGCACCCGCCCGGCGCGGTGCAGCCGCACCGCCAGGTCGAGGCGGCGGGCCAGCAGCGGCGACGGGCCCTGCGGCCACATCGCGGCGCCGAGCACGATCGCCACCGGGCGCTCCGGGGCGTCCTCCGGCGCGAAGCGGCGCCCTGCCGCACGCGCGTACACCCAGGCGGTGGGCGCGGCGGCGGCCAGCGCCGCCCCTCCGAGGGCCAGTCCGGCCTGTCCGGCGATGCGCACGGGTCCTCCACTCGACGGTCCGGGGGGACCCCGACCCTACCGCCCCCGGCCGCGGAGGCGGCCACGCCCGCGGGCCGCCGCCCCTACCGCCGCGCTCCCGCCCTCCCCGCCGCCGCGAGGGCGGCCGGGAGGGCGCCGGGGTCGTCGCCGGGGCGCACCACCGCCACCGGGCCCTCGCCGGGTTCGGGCGGATCGAAGGAGTCGCGGTAGCCCGCCGCGACCTCGTCGCCGAGCCGCACCGCGTTCGCGTCCGCCCCGCCCCGGCGACGGATCCGGTCGGGCGCCGTCTCGCGCGGCGTCGCCGGGTGGACGAGGACGGGGACCACTCCGAGGGGCGCCGGCGGCCGGCGGTGGCGGTCGCGCATCCGGCGGGACCGGAACGAGCAGTCCGGCACGACGCCGGTCCCCGCCGTGACCACGCCGATGAGGCGGCGGCGGAGGTCGTCCTCGATGGCGGCGACGTCGTCGGGGAGCGGCTGCCGCCGCCCCCGGTTCCAGGCCTCCTCGTCGATCGAGAGCCGCACGCGGCCGCCGGCCTCCAGCCGCCGGGCGACCGTCGACTTGCCCGAGCCGGCCGGTCCGCACTTGAAGACCACCGCCGGTCCGCCGGGCCCCGGGTCGGCCATGGGGTCCCCCTCCCGCCGTGCTCCCGCCGTCATCGCCCCGGGCGGGCCTCCCGGTGAAGGCCTAGTGGATCTCCCAGAGGCGGGCCACGTCCGGGTGGGCCGAGGAGAGGCGGGCGTGCAGGGTGCGGGCCTCCTCCTCCAGGTCGGGGAGGGCGGCGCCGGAGGCGGAGCGGGCGGCGGTCTCCAGGTGGCCGAGGACCTCGGCGCGGTCGGCGCCGTCGACCCAGAGGATGCGGGCCAGCAGGATGCGGGCGGTGGCCAGGCCGGAGGTGTTGCCCCGCTCCTCGTACAGGTCGAGCGCCTGGTGCACGTGGGACAGGGCCTGCTGGAGCGGGCGGGCGTAGCGGAGCGGGACGGTGGGGTCGGCGCCCTCCCGGGCCGGGGAGACGGCCGCGAGGATCTCCTCGGCCGCGGCGTGGTGGGTGCGGGCCTGCCAGCGCAGGTCGCCCTGGTCCCCGTCGCGGCCGGCGCCGCGGCCCAGGTCGGCGAAGCCGCCGGCGGCCCGGCGGAAGGCCCGCTCGGCCCCGTCGAAGTCGCGGGCGTGCACCAGCACCCGGGCCAGGGTGAGCCGGGTGCGGTTCACCCCCCACAGGTCGCCCATCCGCTCCATCAGCGTGATCGCCTCGCGCAGCTGGGCGGTGCGCTCCGCGGCCGACCAGGCGCGGCGGAGCCGCCGGGTCGGGCGGCCGCCGCCCTCGGCCGTGCGCCACTCCTGGCGGAGCAGCTCGCCGTCGAGCCCGCCGAGCACCCGCAGGCACTGCGCGGCGAACCAGTGCCTGCCCTGCGCGCGGAACCCCTCCAGCAGCGATTGGAGTGCGATCCAGGCGTCCAGGTGGCGGCCCTCGTCGGCGAGGATCTCGGCCAGCATGATGCGGACCTGGTCCCGCTGGGCGGTGTCGCCCTCGGCCGCGAAGGCCTCCCGGGCCCGGCGGAGCAGCCCGGCCGCCTTCTCCCGGCGGCCCAGGTCGGCGTGGAGCTGGGCCAGGTCGTACAGGGCGCGGGCGTGCCACCGGCGCTCGCCGTGCTCGGCCAGCACCGCCTCGGCACGCTCCAGCTCCTCCTGGGCCTCGCCCAGGTCGCCCCAGCGCTGCAGGCAGACGCCGAGCGCCCTGTGGGCCCGCGCGGCCCACCGCTCGTCGGCGCCGAGCCGCTCGAAGACGAGCAGGGCGCGCCGCGCGTAGACGGCCCCCTGCTGGTAGCGGCCCCGGGCGCCGGACAGCTCGGAGGCCTCCAGCAGCGCCATGGCCAGCGCCTGCGCGTCGGCGCCGCCGTAGGCCAGGGCGAGCTGCGCCTCGACCGCCTGCTCCCACTCCTCCCAGTGGGTGCGCAGCGCCTTGCACATGTCGGCGACGGCGCGGGAGAGCCGCCACCCGGCCCCGGTGTGGCCGCCGTCGGCGGCCAGCCAGATGCAGCCCAGCAGCACCTCGCTCTCCCGGTGCAGCCAGGCGGGCGGGTTGCCGGGCGCCTCCAGGCCGAACGCGGCGGCCGCGGGGTCCGGCGGCGGGCCGGCCAGCGGCGGAGACGGGAACCCGGGGTCGTCGCCGTGCAGCTCCGCGGCGGCGGCCCCGGCGGTCCAGGTGTAGGCCTCGACCAGGCGGCGGGCGGCGGCCGCGGTCGCCTCCGGCCCCCACTCGGCCTCCGCCTCGGCGGCGGGGACGCCCAGTTCCGCCGGGCCGAGCACCACCATGGTGTCCCGGACCAGCTGGTGCATCCGGTAGCGGCGGACGCCGTCGTCGGCCCGGCCGAGCGGTTCCAGCAGGGAGAGCTCGACCAGCTCGGTGAGGACCGCGGCGGCGCGCTCCCTGGCGGTGCCGAGCAGGGCGGCCGCGGCGTAGTCGGCGGCCTCCTGCATGCCGCAGCCGGCCATCCGGTGCAGCAGCCGGCGCGCCTCGGTGCCGCACAGCCGGAAGACGCCGAGGAAGGAGGCGGGGAAGCCGGTGGGGCCGAGCAGCGGGGTGCCGTGCGTGCTGCGCAGCTTGGCCAGCAGCCGCTCGGCGTCCTCGCCGGTGTGCGAGGCCAGCCGCTTGCCGCACATCTTCAGGGCGAGCGGGAGGCCGTGGCAGTGCTCGGCGACCGCCCGCCGGGCCCGGCGCTCCCGACCGGGGTCGGCGGCGTCGGCGGGGATCGGCGCCTGCAGGTCCAGCAGCTCGGCGCCCTCGTCCTCGCTGAGCCCCTCCAAATGCACCTCGGTGAAGGCGAACCCGGCGTCGTGGAACGGGCGCCTGGCGGTGACCAGCACCGCGCTGTCCGGGCTGTTCGGCAGGAGCGGCAGGACCTGGCGGGGGTCCTCGGCGTTCTCCAGCACCAGCAGCAGCCTGCGGCCCGAGGTGCGGCCACGCCAGGCCTCCTCCAGGTGCCGGCGGGGGCCGCGCGGGGTGTCCCCGGAGGCGCCGAGCAGCTCCTCCAGCAGGGCGTGCACCGAGCGCGGCCGGGCGGCGGGCGGGGTCGGGGAGGGGTCGGCCCGGTCGCCGAGCAGCCGGGGGAACCTGCGGGGCAGCACGTCGGGCATGCGCAGCCAGCTCCGGCGGGCCTCCGGCTCTCTCCCGGCCGCCTCGTCGTCGGCGCTGGTCCCGGTGGTCAGGTCGACCCAGCGGGCCCCGTCGGGGAAGCGGTCCGCGGTCTCCCGGGCGACCCGGTTGGCCAGCTGGCTCTTGCCGGTCCCGGGCGCCCCGGTCACCACCGCGACCAGCGGGGGCGTCTGCGGTCCGGGCCGCCGCCACCAGCGGGCCCGGTCCAGGGCGCCGCGCCAGCCGGGGCGGGTGAACGCCTCGAACAGCCGCCGCATCTCCTTCCGCTGCTCCCGGTAGCCCACGAAGTGCGGCTCGGGGTGGAGCAGGTTGTCGCCGCGGCCCTCCCGCCAGAACGGGTCGGCCGCGTCCCGCCCGGTGCGGCCGCCGCGGAGCGCGTCGCGGGCGATGAACGGCAGCTGGGCCAGGGCGCCGATGACCACCAGGCCCCAGATCGCCTCGTTGGGCAGCCACTCCAGCAGGTCCGGCGCGTTCTGCAGCACGGTCGCCGCGATGGAGAGCAGCCCCCAGGCGCCCAGTACCGCGAGGTGCGCGCGGCGCTTCCGCTCGGTGCGCGGGGCGGGGGTCCGATCGGGCTGGGGGTCGGCCCGTTCCGTCATGCGCTCCATCCGTCCATGTTCCGGTCGCCGGAAACCGGCCGGGGGTCCGGCTCGTGTCGTGCCACCGATGCTCTCAGAGGCGGCGGGGCGGCGGCCGCACCGATCTTCTGTCCGGTATCTCAGACGCCCTGTCCACTGTTTTCGCAGGTCATAGGCGTCTTCGGTGTCCACATGGTGTCCTGGGCCACACTGCGGGCATTTCGCCGCAAAACCGGCCCTGAAGATGGGGGTCTACATCACCCCAGCTCATCACGTACGGCCGGAGGGCTGTCCGCCTTCGGCCACGCCGTGGAGGTTCTATGACCCCCTCTTCCCGGCCGACCCCGCCGGCGGGCGCGCAGACCCGCCGCGGCGGGGCCCGGTTCGCCGCCGCCACCCTCACCGGCCTGGTCTTCTTCCTGCTCCCGATCCGGGTGGGCGGCGAATGGACCATCCCCTTCGACCTGCTGGTGAACCTGATCAAGGAGGGGGCGCCGACCGCGGCGCGGCTGTACGCGGCGGCCGCGACCGTCGCGGCCGCGCTGCTCACCCTCGCCGCCGCGGTGGTCCGCCGGCGGGACGGCGGGCGGCCCGCGCTCCTCGGCCACTTCGCCACCGGCCCGGTCTTCACCGTGCTGCGCACGGCCGGCGCGGTGCTCGCGGTGATGGTGGTCGCCGGGGCCGGCCCGGCCGCCGTACTGGACGAGGGCGTCGGCCCGCTGATCTTCGACAGCGTGGTGCTGTCGGTCGCGGTCATCGTCCCGATCGGCGCGGTGTTCGTGTCGCTGCTGGTCTCCTACGGCGGGCTGGAGTTCATCGGCACCCTGGCCCGGCCGGTGATGCGCCCGGTCTTCAAGGTCCCCGGCCGGGGCGCCCTGGACGCGCTCGCGTCGTTCGTCGGGTCGTACTCCATCGGCCTGTACGTGACCAACCGGATGTACCTGGAGGGCCGGTACACCACCCGCGAGGCGGCCACCATCGCCACCTGCTTCAGCAGCGTCAGCCTGGGCTTCTTCGCGGTGGTCGCGGCCGCCCTGGACCTGATGCCGTACTTCCCGGTCATCGTCGGCTCGGTGCTGCTGCTCTCGGTGCTGCTCTCCGCGGTCCTGGTGCGGATCCCGCCGCTGTCCCGGCTCCCCGACGACTACCTGGGCGAGGGCGCGCCGGAACCGGAACCGGAGCGGCCGCTGCTCCGCGCCGCGCTGCGCAGCGCGCTGGAGCGGGCCCGGAGCGCCGAGGGCGTGGGCCGGGAGTGCGCGCGCAGCTTCGCCGAGGGGGTGCGGCTGGCGCTGGTCATCCTGCCCAGCATCATGGCGGTGGGCACCGCCGCGATCCTCATCGCGCAGCACACCCCGGTCTTCGACTGGCTGGGCCGCCCGCTGGAGCCGGTGATCGCGCTGCTCGGCATCCCCGACCCCGAGGTGGTGGCGCCCGCCTCCCTGATCGGGATCAGCGAGATGTTCCTGCCCGCCCTGCTCGGCGCGGGCGCGGCGGTGGAGGCGAAGTTCTTCATCGCCGTGCTCTCGCTGACCCAGCTCCTGTTCTTCTCCGCCACCATCCCGCTCCTGCTGGAACTGGACGTCCCGGTCCGGCTGCGCGACTGCGTCGTGCTCTTCCTGCTCCGCACGGCCGTCTCCATTCCACTCGTCGCGCTCATCACCCACATCGTGTTCTGAGCGGGCCCCCAGGTGCCGGTTCCGGCCGCGAACAGGCGGATTGTCCGCTCCCTCCGGTAGAAAAGAACCGTAGGCGGCCCGATACGCGGCGTTCCCCCCGCCGCGTCCCGGCCGGCCCGCGCGCCTGGAGTTGAGGAGGCCCATGCCCCAGCTGGCCATCGACGCGACGTGTCTTCCTCAGTACGACAAACTCGACGGGCCGACGCGCGAGCGGCTCCGCGCAGTCACCCGGAAGTTCCGCGAGCTGTCCTGGGAAGCCCTGATCGCCCACCCCGACCTGCGGATCCGCCCGCTGCCGCACGGCCAGGACCCGCGGATCAGAACGTTCCGGCTCAGCGACACCTGGACCGGCGTCATGCTCGCCCCCGAGTCCGGCGAGACGTTCCTCCTGGTGCACCTGCTGCCCAAGGAGAACGCGGAGGGCTGGGCCTCCGGCCAGCGGCACGACGTGAACAGCGTGATGGGCACCCTGGAGCGGCGGGACGCGGCCGCGCTCGCCCCGGTGGTGTCGGCGGAGCCCTCCGCCCCGCCGCGCCCGGCGGCCGCCTCCCCCGGCGCCCCCGGGGAGGGATCCGCGCCCGCCGGCGCCGCGGTGAACGGGGCGCCCGCGGGCGCCCCGGCCGGCGGGGGCGCGGAACCGGAGGCGGGGCCCGGCGGCGGGCCGTTCGACGGGGTGACCGACCGGGACCTGGAGCGGCTCGGCGTGGACCCGGAGATCCGCGGGTTCTGCCGGTCCCTCAAGGACGCCGCCGAGCTGCGCGCCTGGCGGCCGGCGCTCCCCCAGGACCAGTACGAGGTGCTCGCCGCGCTGGCCGACGGCCACTCGGTGCAGCGGGTGCTGCAGGAGGTGGTGGCGCCGCGGCGGCCGCGGATCGGCGCGGTCGCCACCGACGACTACGACACCGCGATCCGGCACACCCGGGAGCGGGTCATCGTGGTCGGCGACGACCAGGAGGTCGAGGACGTCCTGGCCGGGGAGTTCAACGCCTGGCGGGTCTTCCTCCACCCCAAGCAGCGCGACCTGGCCTACCGGGCGCGCTTCAGCGGCCCGGCCAAGGTCTCCGGCGGGCCCGGCACCGGCAAGACGGTGGTCGCCCTGCACCGGGTGAAGTTCCTCGCCGAGCACCTGCCGCTGGACGGCCGGGTGCTGCTCACCAGCTTCACCAACGCCCTGGTCGAGTCGCTCAAGCGGAACCTGGCGCTGCTCCTCCCGGACGAGCTCCTGGACGACGTGGACGTGGTCACCACCGACAAGCTCGCCCTGGACGTGGTCAAGGAGGCCCGGCCGGACGTCCGGCTGCGCACCGACACCCGCGGCCTGTTCGCCAACATCGCCCGCCAGCACCGGCTGGACTTCCCCCCGGACTTCCTCTACTCGGAGTACCGGCACGTGGTGATGGCGCAGGGCATCGGCACCCTGGAGGGGTACCTGGACCCGGACGCCCGGCGCGGCCGCACCGCCCCGCTCGACGCCGACCGGCGGCGCGCGGTGTGGCACGCGATCAGCGAGGCGCGGGCGCGGATGCGGACCGGGCGCGCGCTGGCCGCCGAGGAGATCCACGCCGAGGCCGCCCGGCTCCTCGCCGAGCGGGGCGAGAAGCCCTACACCAACCTGGTCGTGGACGAGGCCCAGGACCTGCACCCGATGCAGTGGCGCACGCTGCGCGCCGCGGTCGCCCACGGCCCCAACGACATGTTCATCACCGGCGACAACCGGCAGCGCATCTACGACAACACCGTCTCCTTCAAGCAGCTGGGCATCGGCGTGGTGGGCCGCTCCTACCCGCTGCGGGTCAACTACCGCACCACCGAGGAGATCCTCACCTGGGCCGACGGGATCATGCGCGGCCGGGTGCCGAACGAGCTCGGCGAGGCCGCGCCGGAGCCGCCCGGCTCGGTGCGCTGCGTGCTGAGCGGGCCGCCGCCGGAGGTGCGCGGCGCCGCCGACGAACCGGACGAGCTGGACGCCCTGGCCGAGCGGGTGCGCGGCTGGCTCGCCGAGGGCATCGCCCCCGGCGACGTCTGCGTGACCGCCCGGACCAACCGGCTGCGCGACTCCGTCGCCGCGCACCTGCGGGCCCGGGCGCTGCCCGCGACGATCTTCAACCCCGGCCGGCACTCGGTCACCGACGAGGCGGGATCGGTGCGGGTCACCACCATGCACGGGGTCAAGGGGCTGGAGTTCCGCGCGGTGGCGGTCACCGGGGCGACCGCCTCGGCGCTCCCGCTGATGGACCACGTGACCGCCCCCGACATCGACGAGAACCAGCACCGCGCCGACCTGGACGCGCAGCGCTCCCTGCTCTACGTCGCCTGCACCCGGGCCCGGGAGCGGCTCTACGTCAGCTGGCACGGCGACCCCAGCCCCTTCCTGCCCTGACCGCCGCCCGGGGCGGCGGAGTCCCGGGCGGCGCGCACCAGCTCCGCGATCTGGCCGGGGTGGCGCAGGTCGCTCCAGGTGAACCGGAGCAGGACGAGCCGCTCCGGGGCGACGGCGATCCGGTTCTGCCGGCTCCGGTCGGCGTAGAGCGCGCCGGGAAGCGCGTGCGCGCCGCGGCCGTCGGCCTCGGCGACCACCCCCCAGCTCGGCCAGGCCAGGTCGGCGTGGCCGGCCAGGCCGCCGTCCGCGGTGTGCACCGGGTACTGCAGGGTCTCCGGGGCGACCCCGGCGTCGGCGCAGACCAGCCGGAGCCGGGTCTCGAAGGTGCTCTGCGCGCGGCCGTCGCACTCCTCCCACCAGCCGCGGCTGCGCGGCGCCCCGGCCCGGCCGGCGTTGGCGTCGCGCAGCCCGGGCAGGTCGCCCGGGTCGACCAGGCCCTGCTGCAGGGCGGAGTCCAGGACGCTCACCGCGGTGTGCCGGTCGGTGAGCAGGGCGGTGTCGCGCAGGGTCCGCCCGGGGGTGGTGAGCCGGATGCCGTGCCGCAGGGTGACCTCGCCGGCCGGCACGTCCCAGCCGTGCAGGCGGACGCCGGTGGCGGTGCCGCGGCCGCGCCCGGGGACGCTGAGGTGGATGTGCTCGAAGCCGGGGCCGGGGACCGGGCCCTGCATCTCCCACAGCCGGGCGGCGGTGGGGCCGGCGACCACCGCGCGCGGCCCGTAGACCAGCTGGGCGGCCTTGGCCCGGGCGGCGAGCGGCGGCGGTCCGTCGCGGACGTAGTAGACCCCCGGGCGGAGGATCCGCCAGCGCCGGGCGCGCACCAGGGCGCCGACGCGGCCGGCGCTCAGCCCGGACCGGAGGGCCTGGTCGCGGCCGAGCACGCCGTGCTGGGCCGCGGCGAGGCCGAGGGCGGCGGAGAGGCCGGGCGGGGGCGGGTACGGGAGTTCTGCCATGGCCCCATCGGACCGCGTCGCACCGTCCCGGCGCGAGGCCTTCCCCGGACCTGTGGACGGCCCCCCTGTGGACAGGGCCCCGCGGACGGAGGCCTGTGGACGGAGGCCTGTGGACGGCGGAGGGCGGCCCGCCCCCGGCGCCCAGTAGGCTCCAGGGCCATGATCTCAACCGTTCGGGACGTGTTCTCCGGAGCCGCGATCCTCTTCCGCGGCGCGGGGATGGTGCTCCGCCGCCCCAAGCTCTTCTTCCTCGGGGCGATCCCGCCGCTGTTCACCTCGCTGCTGTTCGTCGCGGTGCTGGTGGCGCTGCTGACCAACATCGACGACCTGGCCGCCTGGACCACCCCGTTCGCCGACGGCTGGGCCGAGGGGTGGCGCACCGCGGTGCGGGTGGCCGCCGGCGCGGTGCTGACCGCCGGGACGGTGCTGCTGATGGTGGTCGCCTTCACCGGGCTCACCCTGGCGCTGGGCGCGCCGCTGTACGACCTGATCGCCGAGGCGGTCGAGGACGAGCTGGGCGACGCGCCCCCGGAGTCCGACGAGCCGCTGGTCTCCTCCATGGCCCGGTCGGTCCGGCAGTCGCTGGTGATCGTGGCGATCACCGCCCTGGTGTCGCTGCCGCTGTTCGCCGCGGGGTTCATCCCGGTGGTGGGGCAGACCGTGGTCCCGGTGGTCTCCGCGCTGTTCGGCGGGTGGATGCTCGGCATGGAGCTGGTCGGCGCGGCGTTCGACCGCCGCGGGCTGATCCGGCTGGGCGAGCGCCGCCGGGCCATGGCCGGGCACAGGGCGCTCTCCCTGGGCTTCGCCGTCCCCTGCTACCTGCTGCTGGCGATCCCGTTCGTGGCGGTGCTGGTGTTCCCGGCGGCGACCGCCGGCGGGACCATCCTGACCCGGCGGCTGCTGCCCGCGCACCGCCCCGGACCGGGCGCGCCCCCGCCCCCCGGCGGCCCCTACGGCGCACCGCCCCAGGGGCCGTACACCGGCCCGCCCCAGGGGCCGTACGGAGCACCGCCCCAGGGCCCGTACGGCGGTCCGCCCCAAGGGCCCCAGAACCCGTACGGCGGCCCGAGCGCGCCCCGCGGCGGCCTCCGCTAGGCCGCCCCCGGCGGGGGCCGCGCAGAGGCGGCGCGGTGCCGCCCTCCCGGGCCGGGAAGGGACGCGCCTCCCCCGCCGCCCTGGACCCTCCGCCCGTGCGGCGGGCGGGGGGCGGCTCCCCCGCCCCTCGTCCGCGCCGCGGCTCCTCCGGACCGGCCGGGGAACGGAGCGCGGGCCGCGCCCGCCATCGCGGTGCGGGCCGGTCCGGGCGGCGGAGCGGGCACGCGGCCGCCGCCCGGCGGCCCCGGGTGACCGCGGAAAGGGCCCCGGTGCGCGTCGCGCCGGGGCCGTCCGGGGTCAGCGCAGGCCGGCGGGGCGGCTGAGCGCGGTGGTGATCAGGCGATCCACCAGGGCCGGGTAGTCCACCCCGGTGGCCTCCCACATCTTCGGGAAGGCCGAGCTGGGGGTGAAGCCGGGCAGCGTGTTGATCTCGTTGACCAGCACCTCGCCGGCGTCGGTGTAGAAGAAGTCGACCCGGGCCAGGCCCTCGCAGCCCAGCGCCTCGAAGGTCGCCACGGCCGCCTTGCGGATCCGCTCGACCGCCTCGGCGGGCAGCTCCGCCGGGATGGTGAGGCTGCTGCTGGAGAGGTACTTGGCCTCGAAGTCGTAGAAGTCGAAGCCCTCGGCGACGTGGATCTCCGCGGGCAGCGAGGCCTCGGGGGCGGCTCCGTCCAGCCCCTCCAGCACGCCGCACTCGACCTCCCGGCCGGAGACCGCGGCCTCCACGATGACCTTCGGGTCGTGCTCGCGGGCGGCCTCGATCGCGGCCGCCAGCGCGTCGGCGTCGGCGGTGTCGGCGACCCGGGTGATGCCGACGCTGCTGCCGGCGCGGGCCGGCTTGACGAACACCGTGCCGCCCAGCGCCGCGGCGTCGTCCAGCACCCGCTTGCGCTCGGTGCGCCACTGCCGGTCGGTGACGGCCAGGTAGGGGCCGGTGGCGATGCCGTTCGCGGTGAACATGGCCTTCATGTAGACCTTGTCCATGGAGGCGGCGCTGGCGAACACCCCGGCGCCGGCGTAGCGGGCGCCCATCATCTCGAACAGGCCCTGGATGGTGCCGTCCTCGCCGTAGGGGCCGTGCAGCAGCGGCAGCACCACGTCCACCTCGCCGAGCCGGGCGGGCACCTCGTCCGGACCCATCACCAGCAGGTCGGAGGCGGCGTCGAAGGGCAGCGCCAGCCGGGCGCCGCCGGGCGCGGCGCTCTCCACCGTGGGCAGCTCCTTGGCCGCGCCGATGGCCAGCCGCTCCGGGTCGGACGGGGCGAGCACCCACTCTCCGCCCCGGGTGATGCCGATCGGCACCACCTCGTAGCGGTCCGCGTCGATCGCCGACAGCACACTGCCCGCGGTGACGCAGCTGATCTCGTGCTCGGAACTGCGTCCGCCGAAGACGACGGCGACGCGGATTTTACGCTGCTCGGCCATGCTGCCCGACCCTATCTCGCCTTAAAACCGACCCGAAAACCGCGATGTGCGGCGTCCGGACTTGCCGGAGCGGGCCCCGACCCGGGACCGCCCCGCCCTCCTGCTGCCTTCCCCGCCGCGCCGGACGACCGGCCCGCGCCGCGACCGGATCGGGCGCGCGGCCCGGGAAGCGGCGCTCCGGTGCGCGGCCGGAGGGCACCGCCTCCGGCACCGGGGAGGAGCCACCGCGCCGGCGCGCCGGATGCGCACCGGTGCGTCGTGGAGCCTACGTGACCGGAGCCGCCGCGGATACCACCCCGCGCCCAGGTGTCCCGGGCCGACCGCCGGTCAGACCCCGTACCGCTCCGGTTTGGCGCTGCGCGACATGAACGCCATCAGCGCCTCGGCGGGCGACAGGTCGTGGTGCATCATCCCGACCACGGCCTCGGTGATCGGCATGTCGATGCCGTGCTTGCGGGCCAGCGCCAGGATGGACTCCGAGGACTTCACGCCCTCCGCGGTCTGCCTGGTCTCGGCGACGACCTGCTCGAGGGTGAGCCCGGAGCCCAGCCGCTCGCCGAAGGTGCGGTTGCGCGAGAGCGGCGAGCTGCACGTGGCCACCAGGTCGCCCATCCCGGCGAGCCCGGCCAGGGTGTGCTCGTCGGCGCCGAGCGCCACCGCCAGCCGCACCGTCTCGGCGAGGCCGCGGGTGATCAGCGAGGCCTTGGCGTTGTCGCCGAAGCCCATGCCGACCGCGACGCCCACCGCCAGCGCGATGACGTTCTTCACCGCCCCGCCCAGCTCGGCGCCGACCAGGTCGGTGCTGCTGTACGGGCGGAAGTAGGCGGACTTGCACAGGTGCTGCAGGCGCACGGCGGTCGGCTCGTGCGGGCAGGCGACCACGGCGGTGGCCGGCTGCCGCTCGGCGATCTCCCGGGCCAGGTTGGGGCCGGTCACCACGGCGACCTGGGACTCCGGCAGCGCCAGCTCCTCGGCGATCACCTCGCTCATCCGCAGCGAGGTGCCGAGCTCGACGCCCTTCATCAGGCTGACGACCACCGCCCCGGGGCGGACGTGCGGGGCCCAGTCGCGCAGGTTGGCGCGGAGCGTCTGGGACGGCACGGCGACCACCGCGAAGTCCGCCCCGGACAGCGCCTCGGCCGGGTCCGCGGTGGCGGAGAGCCCCGGGTTGAGCGCGATGCCGGGGAGGTAGTCGGGGTTCTCGTGGCGCTCGTTGACCGCCGCGGCGACCTCGGCCCGCCGGCCGCACAGCACCGTCCGCGCCTGCCCGGCGTCGGCCAGCACGTTGGCGAACGCGGTCCCCCAGGACCCGCCGCCCATCACCGCGACCTTCGTCATGCGGCGCCCGCCTTCCCGTTGTCGCCGTCCTCGACCGCCTTGTCCTGGCGGGCCTGCTTGGGGTCGTAGGGCACCGCGGGGGGCTCCTCGCCGCGGATCTCCGCCTGCAGCCGGGTGATGGCCGCCATGATCTCGGCGGTGGCCTCGCGCAGTACCGTCCCGGTGAGCGGCTTGTCCCGGTAGGCCGACAGGTCCACCGGCGGGCCGGCCGCCATCCGCACCCGCTTCCGCGGGAACAGGCTCAGCTTGTTGGTGCCGTACTCCAGCATCTCGTGCTCGCCCCAGTGGGCCAGCGGGACGACCGGCACGCCGGTGCTCAGCGCCAGCCGCGCCACACCGGTCTTGGCGGCCATCGGCCACAGCTCCGGGTCGCGGGTGACGGTGCCCTCGGGATAGAAGATGACCGAGGATCCGTCCCTGGTCAGCGCGGTCTCCGCCTCGCCGAGCGCCTTGATCGCCTCGGTACTGCCGCGCTTGACCGGGATCTGGCCGGTGCTCTTGGCGACGGAGCGGACCACCGGGATCCGCATCACGCCCTCCTTCATGGTGAAGGTGGGCCAGCGGCGACCGGCGACGTAGAGGAAGTGCGCGATGGTCAGCGGGTCGGCCATGGACAGGTGGTTGGCGGCGATGATCACACCGCCGCTGCGCGGGATGTTCTCCTGTCCGCGCCACTCCGGCTTGGTGAGCGTCCGCATGATCGGGCGGACGATGGAGGCCACGACGACCTTCACCCACCGCGACTCGCGTTGCTTCGCCACAGGCTCCTCCGGATTCGCCCCGCTCTCCAGGTGCACCCCCGCAGGGCCGGAGGGGGACGGTCTCCTGCGGTCGGTCCAGTCTAGGCGGCCCGGGAAGGCGCCCACGTCATGCCGGTACGGGCGGTTCCCGCCGATCCCTGCGCCGTATGATGATCGGGTTTATCCGGTTCCATCGGCGGTCAGGGGGGGAGCACCGGTGGGCGAGCTGTGGTCGGTGCTGGTCCCGGTCAAGGGGCTGGCCGAGGCGAAGACCCGGCTGTCCCCGCTGGGCGGGGCGCTCCGCAGCGAGCTGGCGCTGGCCTTCGCCCGGGACACGGTGGCCGCCGCGGCCGCCTGCGCCCGGGTCGGCGCGGTGTTCGCGGTCACCGACGACCCCCGGGCCCAGCGGGCCCTGTCCGGGCTGGGCGCCTCGGTGGTCGGCGGCGAACCGGGCACCGGGCTCAACCCGGCGCTGGCGCACGGCGCCGCCGCGGCCCGGCTGCGCGACCCCGGTCGGGGCGTGTGCGCGCTCTCCGCCGACCTGCCCGCGCTCCGCTCCGAGGAGCTGGAGCGGGCGCTGGACGACGCGGCCCGGTATCCGCGCTCCTTCGTCGCCGACGCCGCCGGGGTGGGCACCACCCTGTACGCGGCCGCGCCCGGGGCGGAGTTCGCCCCGGCGTTCGAGGGCCCGTCGCGCCGCCGCCACCTGCGGCTGGGCGCGGTCGAGCTGTCCCGGGCCGGCCTTCCCGGCCTGCGCCGGGACGCCGACACCCCGGCCGACCTGGACGCCGCCCGCGGGCTGGGCGTCGGCCGGCACACCGCCGCGGCGCTGGAGCGGCTGGGGCTGTGAACGGCGCGGCGCCGCCGGGCCCTTCCGGGCCGGGCGGCGCCGCGATGCGTCGGGTTACTTCTTCTTGTCGTTCACCAGGTCCTTGAAGTCGGCCCCGGCCCGGAACCTCGGGACGAAGCTCGCGGGGACCTGGATGGCCTCCCCGGTCGCGGGGTTGCGGGCGGTGCGGGCGGCGCGCTCGGCCTTCTCGAACACGCCGAACCCGGTGATGGCGACCTTGTCGCCGGCGGCGACGGTCTTCTGGATGGTCTCCAACACGGCGTTGACGGCCTCGGTTGCGGTCTTCTTGTCCCCCAACCGGTCGGAGATCGCGTCGATCAGGTCACGCTTGTTCATTGGTTCCTCCGGTTCCCCCTTGCTCGCACGAAATTAGGGGACCGGAGGGGGTCCGCACAAACACAAACGCCCCTGTTTTCAGCGTGTCGAGGACTCATCGACCTGCGAAGAGATCTCCTTCAGCATCCGGTCGAGACGCTCGGAACCGCGAACAGGATCCCTTTTGACCGCTTCCGTGACAGTCAAAAGCCTACGAATAACCGGAATCCGGACACCCTCCGGGAGCGACTCGGCCAGCCGGTGGGCCTCCTTCAGCCGCTTCGCCAAATCAAGGTAAAATTCCGCTCCGGGCGGCGGTTCCGCGCCCTCGGAGGGGGGTCCGGGGTCTACCTGGTCACCGGGAGCCATGGCCTCCGGGTCTCCTCGTAGGCGTCGATGTCGTCGGTGTGCCGCAGGGTCAGGGCGATGTCGTCCAGCCCCTCCATCAGCCGCCAGCGAGTGTAGTCGTCGATCTCGAACGGCTCGGTCAGCCCGGGCGCCCGGACCTCGCGCTCCACCAGGTCCACGGTGACCGGCGCGGAGGGGTCGGCCTCCACGGTCTCCCACAGCCGCTCGATCACCGGCTGCGGCAGCACCACCGCCAGCAGCCCGCCCTTGAGCGCGTTGCCGCGGAAGATGTCGGCGAAGCGCGGGGAGAGCACGGCCTTGAAGCCGTAGTCCTGCAGCGCCCACACCGCGTGCTCGCGGGAGGAGCCGGTGCCGAAGTCCGGCCCGGCGATCAGCACGTCGGAGCCCCGGTAGGCCTCCTGGTTCAGCACGAAGTCGGGGTCGTTGGCCCGCCAGGCGGCGAACAGCCCGTCCTCGAACCCGGTGCGCGCCACCCGCTTGAGGTAAACGGCCGGGATGATCTGGTCGGTGTCCACGTTGCTCGCGCGCAGCGGGGCGCCGCGCCCGGTGTGGACGGTGAACTTCTCCATGGCTCGTCGTTCTCCGTTCGTCGTCGCAGGGGCGTCAGGGGCGCCCGGTCACAGGTCCGCGGGCGAGGAGAGCGTGCCGCGCACCGCGGTCGCCGCGGCCACCAGCGGCGAGACCAGGTGGGTGCGGCCCCCCTTGCCCTGCCGCCCCTCGAAGTTGCGGTTGGACGTGGACGCACTGCGCTCGCCCGGCTTGAGCTGGTCGGGGTTCATGCCCAGGCACATCGAGCAGCCCGCCTCGCGCCACTCGGCGCCGGCCGCCGTGAAGACCTCGCCCAGGCCCTCCTCGTTCGCCTGCTCCTTGACCCGCATCGACCCGGGGACCACCAGCATCCGCACCCCGTCGGCGACCTTGCGGCCCTTGATCACCTCGGCGGCGGCGCGCAGGTCCTCGATCCGGCCGTTGGTGCACGAGCCGAGGAAGACGGTGTCCACCCTGATGTCGCGCATCCGGGTGCCGGCCCGCAGGTCCATGTAGGCGAGCGCCTTCTCGGCCGCGGCCCGGTCGTCGGCGCCCTCCATCGCGGCGGGGTCGGGCACCTCGGCGTCCAGCGGCACGCCCTGGCCCGGGTTGGTGCCCCAGGTGACGAACGGGCTCAGCCGGTCGGCGTCGAGCACGACCTCCTTGTCGAAGACGGCGTCCTCGTCGCTGCGCAGGCTCTTCCAGTGCTCGACGGCGGCCTCGAAGCCGGCCCCGGCCGGGGCGTGCGGGCGGCCCTCGATGTAGTCGAAGGTGGTCTGGTCCGGGGCGATCATGCCGGCCCGGGCGCCCGCCTCGATCGACATGTTGCAGATGGTCATCCGGGCCTCCATGGACAGCGCCCGGATCGCCTCGCCGCGGTACTCGATGACGTAGCCCTGCCCGCCGCCGGTGCCGATCTCGGCGATCACCGCCAGGATGATGTCCTTGGCCGTCACCCCCGGCGCGAGCGTGCCGTTCACCGTGACCGCCATGGTCTTGAACGGGGTCATCGGCAGCGTCTGGGTGGCCAGCACGTGCTCCACCTGGCTGGTGCCGATGCCGAAGGCCAGCGCGCCGAAGGCGCCGTGGGTGCTGGTGTGGCTGTCGCCGCAGACGATGGTCATGCCCGGCTGGGTGAGCCCCATCTGCGGGCCCACCACGTGCACGATGCCCTGGTCGATGTCGCCCATCGGGAACAGCCGGACGCCGAACTCGGCGGCGTTCTTGCGCAGCGTCTCGATCTGGGTGCGGGAGACCTTGTCGGCGATCGGGCCGAGGATGTTCTCGGTGGGCACGTTGTGGTCCTCGGTGGCCACCGTCAGGTCGGGGCGGCGCACCCCCCGGCCGGCCAGCCGGAGGCCCTCGAAGGCCTGCGGGCTGGTCACCTCGTGCACGAGGTGCAGGTCGATGTAGAGCAGGTCGGGCTCCCCGTCGGCACGCCTGACGACGTGCTCCTCCCAGACCTTCTCGGCCATCGTGCGTGCCATCTGCGACGCCTCCCGGTTGTATCGCTGGACCGTGTACGGAGCGGACGTGTGGAGCGGCCCGCCGCCTCCCGGCACCCGCCCGCGCGGCGCGGAGACGCGCGTCGGACCGGACTTGCATTCCAAATAGCGAGACGGCAATATCAAGCCATGGACAACTCTAGCTCATCCAGCGGCGTCGGTGTCCTGGACAAGACGATGTCGGTCCTGGACGCCCTCGAAGCGGGCCCGGCCTCCCTGGCCCAGCTCGTCAAGATCACCGGCCTGGCGCGCCCCACCGCGCACCGGCTGGCCGTCGCCCTGGAGCGGCACCGCATGGTCACCCGGGACAGCCAGGGGCGGTTCGTCCTCGGCCCGCGGCTGGGCGAGCTGTCCATCGCCACCGGCGAGGACCGGCTGCTGGCCGCCGCCACCCCGGTCCTGGCCCAGCTGCGCGACCTCACCGGGGAGAGCGCCCAGCTCTACCGAAGACAGGGCGACGTCCGGGTGTGCGTGGCCGCCGCCGAGCGGGCCAGCGGCCTGCGGGACACCGTCCCGGTCGGCAGCGAGCTGCCGATGAACGCCGGCTCGGCCGCCCAGATCCTGCTCGCCTGGGAGGACACCGACCGGATCCGCCGCTCGCTGCGCGGCGCGCACTTCACCGCGCAGAGCCTCACCCAGGTCCGCCGGCGCCGCTGGGCGCAGAGCGTCGGCGAGCGCGAGCAGGGCGTCGCCTCGGTGTCGGCCCCCATCTCCGGACCGGGCGGCCGGGTGATCGCCGCGGTCTCGGTCTCCGGCCCGATCGAGCGCCTGACCCGCTCCCCCGGCCGGCTGCACGCCAAGGCCGTCACGGCCGCCGCGGAGAAGATCACCGAGGCCCTGCACAACCACGAGGCGGCGTGAGCGCCCGCGCTCTATAGTGGAATTCCGCGGTCCACGAAGGAGGGCGAGCGATGGCGATGCCCGTCACGGGCCTGATGCAGGATCTCGGCACCCTCGCCGACCACATCGAGGCCCCCGATGGCTACCGGGTGGAGATCATCGATGGGAAGGTCGTCGTGTCCCCCACTCCGCTCGGTTCGCACGCCCTGCTCGCCTCCCGGGTCCAGTACGCGCTGCGCGGCCTGCTGCCGGCCGAGTGGGAGATCGTCCAGTACGTGACCCTGGCCATCCCCGCGACCGGCGAGCGCTACATCCCGGACCTGGCCGTCCTCCCGTCCTCCCTGCTCACCGAGGAGATCTGGAAGTTCCCTTCCCAGGAGGCCCTGCTCACCGTGGAGATCACCTCGCCGAGCAACGCGGAGACGGACCGGGTCAAGAAGCCGCGCGGCTACGCATACGGCGAGATCCCCGCTTACCTGCTGATCGACACCGAGAACCGGCGCTGGACCCTCTTCGAGGAACCGGAGAACGGCGTCTACCGCAAGCAGATGCACATCACCACGGGCGACGACCTCCCGCTCCAGGCCCCCTTCAGCGGACCGCTGCGGACCGCCGCCATCGGCTGACCGCCGAAAAGACGCCGCCGCCTTCCACCGGGCGTCCCTGGCGCCGACGGGCTATCCCCGCAGCGGGACGCGGAGGATCCGGTCGTCGCCGTCGCGGGGGTCGCCGCGGCCGTCCCGGTTGCTGGTGGTGATCCACAGCTCGGAGCCGCCGGGGGCGGCCGCCACCGCGCGCAGCCGGCCGTACTCGCCCTGGTAGAGCGCCTCCGGTTCGGCGACCGGGTCGTCCGGGTCGCCGGTGAGCGGCACCCGCCACAGCCGCTCGCCGCGGAGCGCGGCGACCCACAGCGAGCCCTCCGCGACCGCCGCGCCGCTGGGCGAGGCCTCGTCGGTGGTCCAGGTGACCACCGGGTCGACGGCGCCCTCGCCGCCGCCGGTGCCCTCGGTCTCCGGCCAGCCGTGGTCGCCGCCCGGCTCGATCACGTTGACCTCGTCCCAGGTGTCCTGGCCGAACTCGGTGGCCAGCAGCGCCCCGTCCCCGTCCCAGGCCAGGCCCTGCACGTTGCGGTGCCCGCCGCTGTAGACCAGGGTCCCGCCGGGGTTGCCGGGGGCCGGGTCGCCGTCCGGGGTCATCCGCAGGATCTTGCCGCCGAGCGAGTCGGGGTCCTGGGCGTTCCCGGTGTCGCCGGCGTCGCCGGTGCCCGCGTAGAGGTGGCCGTCCGGGCCGAACGCGATCCGGCCGCCGTTGTGGAACGAGGCGGAGGGGATGCCGTCCAGCACGGTCTCCTGCCCGCCCAGCCCGCCGTCCGGGCCGTAGTCCATCCGCACGATCCGGTTGTCGGAGCCGGAGGTGAAGTAGGCGAACACCGCGCCCTCCAGGTCCTCGCCCATCTCCGGGGAGACCGCCAGGCCGAGCAGGCCGCCCTCGCCGGAGGGGGCGACCCCGTCCACCTCGCCGGCCTCCTCGGTGCCGCCGTCCGGGAAGACCCGCAGCACCCGGGCGGTGTCCCGCTCGCCGACCAGCGCCGAGCCGTCCGGCAGGAACGCGATGGACCAGGGCGTCTCCAGGCCGTCGGCGACCGTCTCCGGCTCGCCGGGCGGGACCAGCCGGTCGGTGGCCCGCGGCTGCTCCGCGGCGCCGCCACCGCCCCCGGCGGCCTGCTCTCCGGCCCCGCCGGAGCAGGCGGGGAGGAGCAGGGCCGCACCGAGGAGGGCGGCCGCGGCGCGCGGGCGGGCGTGTCGTCGCATGCCGGATTCCTGCCCGCCGCGGCCCCGCCGTATCCCGGGAAGAGCCGCTCCGCGGGCCCTGGCGCCTTACTGACACCTTGTTTAACATGACGCCATGTCTCACACGAGTGCGGCCGAGGCCGCGGCGGCCCCCCGCCTCCGGTACGCGGCCACCGCGGACGGGCTGCGCCTGGCGGTGCGCGAGCACGGGGACCCGGCCGCGCCGACCCTGCTCTGCGTGCACGGCTACCCGGACGACTCCTCGGTCTGGGACGGCGTCGCCGCCCGGCTGGCCGACCGGTACCACGTGGTCGCCTACGACGTGCGGGGCGCCGGCGCCTCCACCGCGCCCCGGCACCGCTCCGGCTACGCGCTGGACCGGCTGGCCGACGACATGGCCCGGGTCGCCCGCGCCGCCTCCCCGGGCGGACCGGTGCACCTGCTCGCGCACGACTGGGGGTCGATCGCGGCCTGGCACGCGGTCACCGACGAGCGGCACGCCCCGGCGTTCGCCTCCTACACCTCGATCTCCGGCCCCTGCCTGGACCACGCCGCGCTGTGGCTGCGCTCCCGGCTGCGGCCGTCGCCGCGCGCCCTGCGCGCCTTCGCCGACCAGGCGGTGCGCTCCGGCTACATCGCCTTCTTCCACCTGCCGGTCCTGCCCGAGCTGGCCTGGCTGACCGGGGCCGGCGGCGCGGTGCTCGGCGCCCTGGACCGGATCGGCCGCCCGCCGGCCGGCTCCCCGCCGCCCCGGCGCGCCCTCCGCGACCACCTCAACGGCCTCGGCCTGTACCGGGAGAACTTCCGCCCCCGGCTGCGCGCACCCGCCGAGCGGCGCACCGCCGTCCCGGTCCAGGTGCTGCTCCCCGCCGACGAGGTGTTCATGACCGAGGGCGCGCAGACCGCGGCCGCCCGCTGGACCGAGGACTTCCGGGCCGTGCCGGTGGAGGGCGGCCACTGGATGCCGCGCTCCCGCCCGGGCGCGGTGGCCGAGCGGGTGGACGCCTTCGTCCGCGGCCTCGGCGCCGCCGGCCCGCGGTGACCCCCGCCGCCGGTCGCCGATACTGGACGGTGCACGGCGAGCGGCGGAAGGGCGGCGGCGGATGGCGAGCGGACCGGCGGGCGGAGCGCGGCGCCCGCGCAGGATGTCCCCGGACCGGCGGCGGGAGGACCTGGTCCGCACCACGCTCCGGCTGTTCTCCGAGCGCCCGCCGGAGCGGGTCTCCCCGGAGGACGTCGCCGCGGCCGCGGACGTCTCCCGGGCGCTGGTCTACCGCTACTTCTCGGACATGGACGAGCTGCGCACCGCCGCGCTGCGCAGCGCGATCGACGAGCTCGCGCCGCGGCTGGCCGCACCGGAGGAGCTGCCCCCGGCCGAGCAGGTGCGCCGCGCGCTGCGCGCGTTCATCGCCTTCGCCGAGGGGTACGCCCCCGCCTACACCTCGCTGCTGCGCGGCGGCTCGAAGGTGGCCACCGAGCGGACCGAGGCGCTGATCGACGAGGTCCGCGGCCAGGTGCTGGCCCTGCTGGCGGAGCGCGCCGGGGCCGGCGGGCCCTCGCCCCGGGTGCGGCTGGCGATGCGCTGCTGGATCTCCGCGGTCGAGTCGGCCGTGCTGATCTGGATCGAGGAGCGCCCGATGCCCGCCGCCGAACTGGCCGACTGGCTGCTCGACCAGCTGCTCGCGATGGTCGGCGCCTCCGGGGCGGGCGACGCGGAGGCCTTCGCCGCACGGCACATTGGATAGCGGTACTCTCCACTCGGGGGCGCGGAGGCGCCCCGGGAAGGAGGCCGCGGCGTGCGCATCTCGGAACTGAGCAGGCGGAGCGGGGTACCGGTCGCCACGATCAAGTTCTACCTGCGCGAAGGGCTGATCCCCAAGGGGGAGGCCACCTCGGCCACCCAGGCCCGCTACTCCGAGGGGCACCTGCGCCGGCTCCGGCTGGTGCGCGCGCTCACCGAGGTCGCCGGCGTCCCGCTGGCCCGGGTGCGCCGGCTGCTCGACGCGGTCGACGACACCGGCCTGGAGCTGCACGACCTGCTCGGCACCGTGCAGTACACCCTGGCCGCCGAGGAGGCCGGGGACGCCGCCGGCGACGCCCCGGAGGCCGAGCGGGTCGAGCGCCTCCTGGCCGGCCTGGACTGGCGGGTCTCGCCCCTCTCCCCGGACCGGCGCGCCCTGGGCCGCACCCTGGAGGCGATGGAGCGGCTCGGCTTCTCCCCCGGCCCCGAGCTGCTCGCCCGGTACGCCGCCGCGGCGCACGCCGTCGCCGAGCTCGACGTCGCGGGCATCGACCCGGACGCGCCCCGGGAGCGCACCGTCGAGTACATGGCGGTCTGCTGCACCCTGATGGAGCGGGCGCTCGCCTCGATGCACCGGATGGCCCAGGAGGACGTCTCCGCCCGGACGCTGCGCGGCCGGGCCCGCCGCGAGGAGGAGCGGAGCGGGGACGCCTCCCCCGCCGCCGACGCCCCCGGGTCCTGATCCCCGCAACGTCACGATCATCGCGGGATGGCGGGTCAGCCGCGCACCGGCGGCCGCTTGTGCGTGCTGACCGCGATCCGGTTGAAGAAGGCGATCAGCGCGATCCCGGTGATCAGTGCGGCCAGCTCGCGCGGCGGGAAGTGCGCGGCGGCGCGGCCGTAGACCTCGTCGCTCACTCCGTGCTCGCCCAGCCGGGTGACCTCGTCGGTGAGCTCCAGCGCGGCCTGCTCGGCCTCGGTGAAGTGGTCCCGGGCCTCCCGCCAGGCGGCGGCCAGGAACAGCTTCCGCTCGCTCTGGCCCGCGCGGAGCGCGGAGCGGGTGTGCATGTCGATGCAGAACGCGCAGCCGTTCAGGTAGGAGCCGCGCAGGTAGACCAGTTCGGTCAGGCGCTCACCGAGCGCCTCGGCGACCAGCTTGCCGATGGCCGCCGCCGAGGGGTACATCTCGCCGAATTCGGCGGCGACGTCGACGCGTGCGTGCCGGTGCTCTGCTGCGGTGCTCATGGGGGCTCCCTCCGCCTCCGTGGGGTGCTGCTCTTCGCAGAAGAGACACCCCGGCCGGGCGGAGGCGTGACGCCCGGAGCCCCGGAACGGGTGTGAAGTGGGCCACTGGAGGGGCGAGGGGCCGACGGCCGGGCCAGGGGCGCGGCTCGGGCGCGGTCGCCGGCCCGGAGGGCCCGGAGAAGCGGAAAGGCCCGCACTCTGCGAGTGCGGGCCCTGCCCGTTGGTACCCCCGAGCGGATTCGAACCGCCGTTACCGCCTTGAGAGGGCGGCGTCCTAGGCCACTAGACGACGGGGGCCTTGGTGCTTCGGAACCCATCCTACCGAACTCCGGAAGTGCCCGGGTCGGCAGTGATCTGTCCGTTTTCGGGTCGGCGCCGGAGCGGCGACCCCAGAAAAAAGGCCCCCACGGTGATGGGAGCCCCTCCCTGTTGCGTACCCCCGAGCGGATTCGAACCGCCGTTACCGCCTTGAGAGGGCGGCGTCCTAGGCCACTAGACGACGGGGGCCCAGACGGGCCGGTGACCGGCCCCGCGACCCTCGATGAGGGCCGTTGGCTGGGGTACCAGGACTCGAACCTAGACTAACTGAACCAGAATCAGTCGTGCTGCCGATTACACCATACCCCAGTGCGTTTCCGCGGCTTCCCGGCCCTTTTCCGGCCCGTCCCCCGCGGCGACGTGCTCAACCTTAGCGGACTTCCGGAGTGCTCGCGAATCGAATACGGGGGCGGTCCGGGTGCTCTGGACCACCCCCGCGCACGGCTACTCCGCGGGCGCTCCGGCCTCGGCGGAGGAGAGCCGCTCCAGCGCGGCGCGCAGCCGGCGGACGGTGCGCTCCCGGCCCAGCAGCTCCAGCGACTCGAAGAGCGGCAGCCCCACGGTGCGGCCGGTGACCGCGACCCGCACCGGCGCCTGGGCCTTGCCGAGCTTGAGCCCCTGGGCGGCGCCGATCTCCTCCAGCGCCGCCTTGAGCGCCTCGGCCCCCCACTCCTGCTTCTCGTCGGCGAAGCGCTCCGCGGCGGCGGTGAGCATCTCCGCGCCGATGCCGGGCTTCATCGCCTTGTTCCACGACTTCTCGTCGAAGACCGGCTCGGCCAGGAAGAGGAAGTCCACGTTGGGCACGATCTCGCCGAGGACCGCGATCCGGCTCTGGGCCAGCGGCGCGATGGCGGCGAAGGCCTCCGGGTCGTAGTCCTCGGCGGCCCAGGGGGCGTCCGGGCCCTCCAGCCAGGGGCGGCAGCGCTCGGCGAAGTCCTCGGCGCTGAGCGCGCGGATGTACTCGCCGTTGAAGGCGCGCAGCTTCTTCTCGTCGAAGAAGGCGCTGGAGCTGTTCACATCGGCGATGTCGAACAGCGGCACCATCTGCTCCCAGGGCATGATCTCCCGGTCGTCCCCGGGGGCCCAGCCCAGCAGCATGAGGTAGTTGACCATGGCCTCGGCCAGGTAGCCCTCCTCCTGGTAGGACTCCAGGGCCACCTTGTCCCGGCGCTTGGACAGCTTCTGCCGCTTCTCGTTGACGATGACCGGCAGGTGCGCCCAGACCGGCGGGGTGTGCCCCAGCGCCTCCCAGAGCAGCTGCTGCTTGGGGGTGTTGGACAGGTGCTCCTCGCCCCGGACCACCTCGTTGACGCCCATCTCCACGTCGTCGACCACGTTGGCCAGCACGAACAGCGGGGAGCCGTCGCCGCGCGCGATCACGAAGTCCTCGATGGCGGCGTGGTCGAACTCCACCCGGCCGCGGATCCGGTCGGCCACCACGGTCGGCCCGCCCTCGGGGACCCGGAAGCGCAGCGCGCGCCCCGGACCGGGCTCCAGGCCGCGGTCCCGGCAGAAGCCGTCGTAGCCGCGGAACTGCTCGCCGCGCCGCTCCACCACCGCGTCCCGGGTGCAGTCGCAGTAGTAGGCCCGGCCGGCCTTGTACAGCGCCTCGGCGGTCTCGCGGTGCTTCTCCGCGTAGGCCGACTGGAAGTAGGGGCCCTCGAAGTGCGGGTCCTCGGCGGAGATGCCCAGCCAGGAGAGCGCCCGGACGATCCCGTCGGTCCACTCGGGGCGGTTGCGGGCCGCGTCGGTGTCCTCGATGCGGAGCACGAAGCGGCCGTCGGTCTGCTGTTGGGCCAGCGCCCAGTTGAAGAGCGCCGATCGCGCCCCCCCAACGTGGAACATGCCGGTCGGGGACGGCGCGAAGCGCACACGAATCGAAGTCTCACTCACCCGACCAACCCTATCCGCGCCGACCGCCCCGGCCGGGGGTATCGGTAACCGGTGGATTCGTAGCTAACCTTCTTGACAGCGGAAAGTTGTGAAGGAAACCTACTGACACGCCGGGACGCCTCACCGGGGAAAGGACGGCCTCCTCCATGGCCACCACCGACAGCGCGGACGCCGCCGAGCGGGAACTGCGGGAACAGCTCGCCGGGCTGGCGACCGAGGCCCGCCGGGACGATCTGGCCGACATCGACCGGATGGGCACCGAAGCGATCCTCCAGGCGATGAACGCCGAGGACGCGACCGTGCCCGCGGCGGTCGCCAAGGCCGCCCCGGCCGTGGCCGCGGCGATCGACGCGCTCACCGCGCGGATGCGCCGGGGCGGACGGCTGATCTACGCCGGCGCGGGCACCGCCGGCCGGATGGGCGTGCTGGACGCCTCGGAGTGCCCGCCCACCTTCAACACCGACCCCGGCCAGGTGGTCGGGCTGATCGCCGGCGGCCCCGGGGCGATCCGGGAGGCGGTCGAGGGGGCGGAGGACGACGCCGCCGCGGGCGCCGCCGACCTCGCCTCGATCGGGCTGACCCCGGAGGACACCGTGGTCGGGATCTCCGCCTCCGGGCGGACCCCCTACGCCGTCGGCGCGGTGCGCCACGCCCGCGCGGCGGGCGCGCTGACCGTCGGGGTCTCCTGCAACCCCGGCTCCCCGCTGGGCGCCGCCGCCGAGCACGCGGTGGAGGTGGACACCGGGCCCGAGCTCATCGCCGGGTCGACCCGGCTCAAGGCCGGCACCGCGCAGAAGCTGGTGCTGAACATGATCTCCACCGTCACCATGGTCCGGCTCGGCAAGACCTACGGGAACCTCATGGTCGACCTGCGCAGCACCAACGAGAAGCTGCGCGCCCGGTCCCGGCGGATCGTGGAGATGGCCACCGGCGCCGGCGAGGAGGCCGTCGAGCGGGCCCTCACCGAGACCGGCGGCGAGGTGAAGGCCGCCATCCTCACCCTGGTCGGCGGGGTCGGCCCGGAGGAGGCCGCCCGGCTGCTCGCCGGCTCCGGCGGGCGGCTGCGCGACGCCGTCGACGCCGCCCGCGCCGGGCAGGCCCCGCCGTCCGCCGAGAGGACCGCTCCGTGACCCGCACCCCGCCCTGACCCCCGCGCCCCGGGCGGGGCCGCACCGCCCGGGGCCGCCCGGCCCCGCCCTCCCCCCTGCGCCCGCGCCCCCGGCGCCCGTCCCCGAACCCCGCCCCGTCCCCCCGACGGGACCGCGTCCGCTCCCCATCCCCCGTACGAAGCCGAGGGATCCACCGAAAGGTTTCCGATGAGCGCACCGGACTCCCCCGCCGCGACCGCGCGCGACCTCCTCGCGCTGGTCGGCGGCGAGGCCAACGTCACCTCGATCGCCAACTGCATCAGCCGGCTCCGGCTCGGCCTGGCCGACCGCTCACTGGTCCGGGACGCCGCGGTCCGCGAGCACCCCAAGGTGCTGGGCGTGGTGGACGACGAGACCTACCAGATCGTGCTCGGGCCGGGCGCGGTCGGCAGGGTCACCGAGGAGTTCACCCGCCTGGTCGAGGCCGAGCGCGAGGAGCGCGCGGAGGATCCGGGACGCCCGGCGCCGGACGGCGCCGCCGCGCTGGCCGAGCGGGGCGCGGCGATCCGGGCGGAGAACAAGCGGCGCAACGCCACCCCGGTCAAGCTCTTCCTGCGGCGCATCGCCAACATCTTCGTGCCGCTCATCCCGGCGCTGATCGCCTGCGGCATCCTGGCCGGCGTCAACGGGCTGCTGGCCAACTTCGGCTGGCTGCCCGCGGCCCAGCCCGCGCTCGCCGCGCTGGCCTCCGGCTTCATGTCGCTGATCGCGGTGTTCGTCGGGATGAACGCGGCCAAGGAGTTCGGCGGCACCCCGATCCTGGGCGGCGCGGTCGCCGCGATCATCCCGTTCGCCGGCGTCGCCGACGTCCAGGCCTTCGGCGTGGAGCTCTCCCCGGGCCAGGGCGGCGTGCTCGGCGCGCTGGCCGCGGCGGTGCTCTGCGCCCGGGTGGAGCGGTGGGTGCGCCGGTGGGTGCCGGAGACGCTGGACATCCTGGTCACCCCGACCATCGCGGTGCTGGTCTCCGGCCTGGTGACGGTGTACGGCCTGATGTACCTGGCCGGCGAGCTCTCCGAGGCGATCGGGGTGGCGGCGAACTGGCTGCTGGCCCAGGCGGGCGGCTTCGCCGGGTTCATCCTGGGCGGGCTCTTCCTGCCGCTGGTCATGCTCGGGCTGCACCAGGCGCTGATCCCGATCCACACCACGCTGATCGGGCTGGACGGCCACACCGTGCTGCTGCCGATCCTGGCGATGGCCGGCGCGGGCCAGGTCGGCGCGGCGCTCGCGGTCTACGTCCGGCTGAAGAACAACGCCGGGGTGCGGAACACGATCCGCTCGGCGCTCCCCGCCGGCCTGCTCGGGGTGGGCGAGCCGCTGATCTACGGGGTGACGCTGCCGCTGGGGCGGCCGTTCATCACCGCCTGCGCGGGCGGCGCGGTCGGCGGCGGCGTGGTGGGCCTGCTGGGCCAGCTCGGCACCACGGTCGGCTCGACGGCGATCGGCCCGTCCGGCTGGGCGCTCTTCCCGCTGCTCCAGGGGAGCCAGGGCCTCGGCCCGGCGATCGCGGTCTACGGCGCCGGGCTGCTCACCGGGTACGTCGCCGGGTTCGCGCTGACCTACTTCTTCGGCTTCGGCAGGGGCGCGCTCACCGAGCTGAACGCCCCGGCGGCGGAGCGGCCCGAGACCGCCGGGGCACCGGTGTAGCCGGTCCCGAGCCGGGGCGCCGCCCTCTTCTCCGCGGCCCTCCCCGGGGCGGGCCCGCCGGCCCGGTCCCCGCTCCGGGGGCCGGGCCGGCGGAGCCGGCCGGGTCAGTCCTCCCGGGTGGTGACCGTGTTGGCCAGCTCGCCGATCCGCTCGATGGCGACGGTGACCCGCTGACCGGGGCGGACCGGGCCGACGCCGGCCGGGGTGCCGGTGAGGATGACGTCCCCGGGGACCAGCGTCATGAAGGAGCTGACGTAGGAGACCAGCTCCGCCAGCGGGTGGATGAGGCTGGAGGTGCGGTCGTCCTGGCGGACCTCGCCGTCGACGCTGGTGGTGATCCGCAGGTCGGAGGCCTCCTCCAGGGTGAGGCCGGTCTCGATCCAGGGGCCGAGCGGGCAGAAGGAGTCGAAGCCCTTGGCCCGGGTCCACTGCTTGTCCTTGCGCTGCAGGTCCCGCGCGGTGACGTCGTTGGCGCAGGTGTAGCCGAAGATCAGCTCGCCGGCCCGCTCCGGGGGCACCTCGCGGCCGAGCCGCCCGACGACCAGGGCCAGCTCGCCCTCGTAGTCGACCCGCTCGGAGATCTTCGGGTGGAACACCGGGTCGTTCGGCCCGACCACCGAGGTGGAGGGCTTGAGGAAGACCACCGGCTCCTCGGTGGCCGGCCCGGTGGTGTCCGCCATCTCCGCGACGTGCTCGGCGTAGTTCTTGCCGATGCAGATCACCTTGCTGGGCAGCACCGGGGAGAGCAGCCGGACGTCGTCCAGCTTGGCCCGCTCCCCGGTCAGCTGGATGCGGCCGAGCAGCGGGTGCCCGCTGAGCCGCGAGACGTACTCCTCCCCGCTGTCCACGTCGGTGTCGACCAGCCCGAAGCCGACATCGTCCCCGGAGGAGAACCTCGCGATGCGCACGGTCGCGCCCACCCCTTCACCAGCTCGAAGTACCTGTCCCCCGAGATTACCGACGCGGCGGCGCCGGTGCGCCGCGGCGCGGCGCCGCCCGCCCCGGAGCGGGGCCCGGTCCGTCCCCGGCGGTGCGGGCCGGACCGGGCCGCCGGCGGGGCCGGGGCGGCGGCGCGGCCGCGCCGCGCACCGCCCGCGCGTCCGTTCTGCACGGATGAACGGTCGCCCCGGCGATGTTCAACCTCCCTTAGCATTTCCGGTATGACCGATTGGGACCTGCGCCGGCTCCGGGTGCTGCGCGCACTGGGCGAGCACGGCACCGTGCGGGCCGCGGCCGAGGCCCTGCAGATGACGCCGTCGGCCGTCTCCCAGCAGCTGGCGGCGCTCTCCCGGCAGGTGGGCACGGCGCTGCTGGAGGCGCACGGCCGCCGGGTCCGGCTCACCGACGCCGGGCACGTGCTGCTCCGCCATACCGACCAGGTCTTCTCCGACCTGGAGCGGGCCGAGGCGGAGCTGGAGGGGTTCGTCCGCGGCGACGCCGGGCGGGTCTCGGTGGGCGCGTTCGCCACCGCGGTGCCGGCCCTGGTCGTCCCGGCCGCCACCGACCTGCGCCGCCGCCACCCCGGCCTGGAGCTGCGGATCCGCGAGGCCGAGGCGGCCGAGGCCTACGAGCTGCTGGCCGCGGGCGAGGTGGACCTGGCGCTCTCGCTGGCCGCCGACGCCCCCTCGCCGCGGGACGCCAAGTTCGAGCGGACCACGCTGCTCGCCGACCCGATGTACGCGGCGCTGCCCGCGCACCACCGGCTGGCCGCCGCCCCCGGCCTGCGCCTGGCCGACCTGGCCCGCGAGCCGTGGATCTTCGGCGGCTCCGGCCCCTGGCGCGACATCACCCTCACCGCCTGCGCCAACGCCGGGTTCACCCCGGAGCAGACGCACGTGGCCGCCGACTGGGAGGCGATCCTGGCCATGGTCGCCGCCGGGATGGGGGTGGCGCTGGTGCCGCGGATGGCCGCGCCCGCGCCGCGCCCGGGGGCGGCCGTCCGCGAGCTCCGCGCCGACCGGCCGCGGCGGCACGTGGTCGCCGCGGTGCGCTCCGGCTCCGGCGACCGGCCGCGGCTGGCCCGGGTGCTGCGCGCACTGCAGCGCGCCGCCGCCGAGCACGCCGAGGACTCCGGCGCCCGCACTGTTCAGCCGGACTGAACAGTCTGATCGGCAGATCGCGATGGACGTGACGGATCGGCCGGGCGCACACTGGACGGCAGACGGCCCATCGAGGTACGGACCGTACATTTCCGGCACCCGATCAGAAGGTGAGACGTGACCGCGAACCAGACGTCCGATCCGCACGCCCACGACGCCCTCCCCTACTCCGGCGGCGACCCGTACGCCGACTACCGCCGCTCCGAGCACGCCTTCACGGCCCTGGTCGACCTGGCCGACCGCCGCCTGGGCGCCGGCGCCATCGCGACCAACGACGAGTTCTTCGCCCAGCGGGAGAACCTGCTCAAGCCGGAGCCCGCGGTCTTCGACCCGGAGGCGTTCGGGCACAAGGGCAAGATCATGGACGGCTGGGAGACCCGCCGCCGGCGCAACACCGCCGAGAGCCCCTTCCCCGGGGACGGCGAGCACGACTGGACGCTGATCCGGCTCGGCCTGCCCGGCGTGATCCGCGGCATCGTCGTGGACACCGCGCACTTCCGCGGCAACTACCCGCAGCAGGCCTCGGTGGAGGCCGCCAGCGTCCCGGGCACCCCCTCCGAGGAGGACCTGCTCGGCCCGGACGTGGTCTGGACCGAGATCGTCCCCCGCTCCCAGCTGCGCGGGCACGCCGCCAACGGGTTCCCGGTGGACTCCGCCAAGCGCTGGACCCACCTGCGGCTGAAGATGTACCCCGACGGCGGCATCGCCCGGCTGCGGGTGCACGGCGAGCCGGTCGCCGACCCGGAGTGGCTGGGCGCGCTCGGCTCCTTCGACCTGGCCGCGCTGGAGAACGGCGGCTCGGTCGCGGACGCCTCCGACCGCTTCTACTCCCCGCCGGAGAACACCATCCTGCCCGGCCGCTCCCGGAAGATGGACGACGGCTGGGAGAACCGCCGCCGCCGGGTCCGGGAGAGCAACGACTGGGTGCTCTACCGGCTGGCCGGCCACTCCGAGGTGCGCGCGGTGGAGATCGACACCGCCTACCTCAAGGGCAACGCCGCCGGCTGGGTGGAGATCTCCTTCGCCGACGAGACCAAGTCCGACCTGGCCGACCCGGCCGCCTGGACCGCGGTGCTGCCGCGCACCCGGCTGCAGCCGGACTCCCCGCACCGCTTCCTGCTGACCGACGCCCCCGCGGCCACCCACGCCCGGATCGACGTCTTCCCGGACGGCGGCTACTCCCGGGTGCGCTTCCACGGCGCGCTCACCCCGACCGGCCTGGACGCCCTGCGCGCCCGCTGGGCCGAGCTGGCCTGAGCCCGCGGCGCGGCGGCCGGAGGGGTCAGCCGAAGGTCGCCGCGCCCGCCACGAAGGCGCACACCAGCACGGACAGGACCGCCAGCAGCGGCCAGAGGAAGCGCAGGTAGGCGCCGTAGCCCACCTTGGCCAGGGCGAGGCCGCCCATCACCACCGCGGTGGTGGGCACCCACAGGTTCATCCACCCCGACGCCGACTGCCAGGCGGTGACCACCACGTCCGCCGGCACGTCGGCGAACTCGGCCAGCGGGGCCATCACCGGCATGGCCAGCGTCGAGTGGCCCGAGGTGGACGGGATGAGGAAGGCCAGCGGCAGGTTCACCACGAAGACCAGCACCGCGAACAGCCCGGACGAGGTGCCCGAGACGGCGTCCTCCATCGAGTGCAGCACGGTGTCGGTGATCTGCGCGTTGTTCATGATCGCGGTGACCCCGCGGGCGGCCACGATGACCAGGCCGGGGCCGATGAAGTCGGCCGCCCCGCCGACCAGGGTGTCGGTGAGGCCCTTCTCCCCCATCCGGGCGACCGCCCCGACCAGCACCGCGGCGACCAGGAACAGCGCGGTCAGCTCGGGGAAGGACCAGCCCAGCTCCCACGGGTAGGGCTCGGCGTCCGCGTCCCCGGTGAGGATGCCCGCCCAGGGCAGCACCGCGTAGACCATCACCGCGAAGGCCGCGACGAGCAGGGCGATGACCGCCTTGTGCGTCCCGGTCAGCGGCTCCGGGTCGGCGGTCGCCGCCCCCAGGGCGTCGTCACCGGGCTGCGCCTCGGCCAGCGACGCCTCCGGCCGGGCCTTGACCCGGGCCGCGTAGCGCAGCACGTGGCCGATGGTGACCGCGGTGAGCACGACCAGCATGGCCGCGCGCAGCGGCAGCCCGTCGCCGAGCGAGACCCCGGCCGCCGGGGAGGCCACCCCGGTGGAGAACGGGTTGACCGTCGAGCACAGCACCCCGACCCCGGCGCCCAGGATGATCGTGCCGACCGCGACCATCCGGTCGTACCCCAGCGCCAGCACCAGCGGCACGATCAGCCCGTAGAACCCGAGGGTCTCCTCGGCGAACCCCTCCACCGAGCCGAGCACCGCGAAGACCGCCATGATCGCGGCGATCAGCAGCGCGCCCCGGTCGCGCAGCCGGTGCGCCAGCCGGGCGATGCCGCGGTCCAGCGCCCCGGTGGCGAACACCATGGTGATGAAGGCGCCGATGGCCAGCACGAAGAAGAACACCCCGGCGCTGCCGAACAGCGCGCCGACCATGTCCGGGCCGACCTCGCCGGAGTCCTGGTCCTGCACCCCGTACAGCCCGTTGACCGGGGACAGGAAGAGGTCGGACAGGCGCTCGCCGAGGCTCCGGTCGTCCTCGACCCGCTGGTAGCTTCCGGCGATCGGGCGGCCCTCGGCGTCCCGCTCGTAGGCGCCGGGCGGGACGAGGAAGGCCGCCGTCCAGACCGCCAGGGTGACCAGGGCGAGCACGGTCAGCGCGCTGGGGAACCGCCGGCTCCGCCCCCCGGCCCCGTCCCGCCGCTCCGCCGGCGGGGCGCCGCCGGAAGCGGCCCCGGGAGGGTCCCCGGAGGTTCCGCCTCCATCGCGGTCGCCCCCGGGAGGGCCGCCGGGCCCTCCGCCGGAAACGCCGTCGCGGGCACCCCCGGAAGCACCGCCCCCGGGAGGGCCGCCGGAGGCCCCGCCGCCCCCGCCGCGCGGGGCGCCCTCCCCGGTCACCTCGGCCCCTGCCGGGCCGCGCGGTCCCGGGCGAAGGCCCGGAAGAAGGCCGCCTCGGCGTGGACCGCCCGCTTCAGCTCGTCCAGCAGCACCCGCTCGTTGGGGGCGTGCAGGTTGGACATCGAGTCCTGCGCCCCGAACAGCAGGATCTCCGCTTCGGGGACCGCCTCGGCCAGCCCGGCCACCAGCGGGATCGCGCCGCCGGAGGCCATGTGGACCGGATCGGCCCCCCACGCCTCGCGCATCGCCTCGGCGGCGGCCCGGTAGGCGGGGCCGCCGGTCCGCGCGGCGAAGCCGTCGCCGGCGTCCCCCGGGGTGACCTGGAGCCGGACCCCGAACGGGCGGACCCGGTCCAGGTGCTCGACCACCGCGCGCTGCGCCTCGGCGGCCTTCTGCCGGGGGTGCACCCGCACGTTGAGCTTGGCCCTGGCGTAGGGCACCACCGCGGCCGCGGCGCCGTCCACCGAGGGCGCGTCCAGCCCCATCACGGTGATGGCCGGGCCGGTCCACAGCCGGCGGCCGAGGCTGCCGGTGCCGAACAGCGGCACCCCCTCGCGCACCCCGGCCATCCGCCGGAACTCGTCCTCGTCCAGGGTGGCGCCGTCCCACTCCTCGCGGAGCAGCCCGGGGACGGCCACGTCCCCCTCGGCGTCGTGCAGCGTGGCCAGGGCGTGCAGCAGCACGATGAGGGCGTCCGGCGCGGCCCCGCCGTACTCGCCGCTGTGCCGGGGCTCGGCCAGGGTGCGGGCCTCGACGATCACCTCGGTGTCGCCGCGCAGCGCGACGGTGAAGGTCGGCACGCCTGGCCGGACGTTGCCCATGTCGGCGATGACCATGGCGTCCGACCCGAACAGGTCGGGGTCGCTGGCCGGGTAGTCGTCGAAGGCGCTGCCGTACTCCTCCTGGCCCTCGATGACGACCTTGACGCCCACCGGGGGCCGGCCGCCGAACGCGCGCAGCGCCCCGACGTGCACCAGGATGTTGGCCTTGTCGTCGGCGATGCCGCGCGCCCGGATCGCCCCGTCCACCCGGGTGGGCTCGAACGGCGGCGAGTCCCACAGCGCCTCGTCGCCCGGCGGCTGCACGTCGTAGTGGGCGTAGAGCAGCACGGTGGGGGCGCCCTCCGGGGCCGGGATGGAGCCGGTGATCACCGGCTGGGTGCCGGGCAGGTCGAGGCCGCCGATGGAGCCGACGCCGGCCGAGCGGAGCAGCTCCACCACCCGGTCGTGCGCCCGGAGCACCGGCCCGTCCGGGTAGCCGGGGAAGGCGATCGACGGGATGGCCGCCAGTCCGGCCAGGTCGGTACCGAGCCCGTCGGCGAGCTCGTCGACCCTGCGTGCGAGGTCCTCCATGTCCGGCTCCTTCGGCTGCGGTGCAGCGGAATCGCTCTCCGTGGCAATCCGTGCACTTCCCCGCACCGGCCCGTCGGGCGCCCGGTGCCGGGTAAAGATCCGCACAAGCGGGGCCCGCCGCCGCCCCTGGCCGGCCTTCCCTCCGGGACCGCCCTCTCCCGCCTGCGGCGCCGCCCGACCGGCCGGGCAGCGGCGGCACGGCCTCCGGCCCCTGCCCCTCCGGGTCCTCCCGGTGGTGGAGACTGGCCCCGACAGGCAGGACCAACGACACGAAAGCGGGGCGCCGCCATGCCGAGCGTCGTCAAGTTCAATGTGCTGACCGTGCCCGAGGGGGCCGGGCCGACCCTGGAGGAGCGGTTCGCCAAGCGGGCCGGGCTGGTCGAGGGGCAGCCCGGGTTCGAGGAGTTCCAGCTGCTCCGCCCGGTGGAGGGGACCGACCGCTACATCGTCTACACCCGGTGGAAGGACGAGGAGTCGTTCCGCGCCTGGCTGGAGAGCGCCGCGTTCCGCGAGGGGCACGCCCGCGCCGCCGCGGAGGCCGGGGAGGGGCACGGACACGGCGGTCCGGCCGCCTCCGGCAGCGAGCTGTGGGGCTTCGAGGTGATCGAGCACGTGGTCGAAGGGCGCGGCTGACCTCGGCGGTTGCGGGGCCGGTCTCGCCCGGCCCCGTTATCTGCGATGCTAGGTGGCCTCTCCATCACCGAACCCGGGAAGTCCGCCGCCGCCCATGCCTGCCCCGCGAACCGGTGCCCGTCCGCACCGCCGACGCCGTCGGCCCGAACTGCTCATCGGACTGCTCGTCATCGCCCTCGGCTGCACCTTCCTGGTCCTGGACCGGGTCCCCTCCGGCTCCGGCGGCGCGCCGGCCGACCGGCCCTCCCGGGAGCCGCAGCGGGCCGCCGAGGAGGCGACCGGGGACGCCGGGGAGAAGGACGGGGAGAAGAAGGAGGAGCAGCCTCCGCTGCTCCGCTCCGTGGTCGGCGCGGTGGACTCCGCCGACGGCGAGCTGGACGTCGTGCCGGGCGGCTCCGACCCGGTCGGCGACGGCACGGTCAAGCGCTACACGGTCGCCGTGGAGAAGGGGCTGCCGGGCGAGGCCGAGGACTTCGCCGCCGCCGTGGAGACCGTGCTGGACGACGAGCGCGGCTGGGCCTCCGAGGGGCTCTCCTTCGAGCGGGTCGACGACGGCCCGGTGGACTTCCGGGTGGTGCTGGCCGCCCCCGCCACGGTGGACGCGCTCTGCGCCCCGCTGCGGACCAACGGCTACACCTCCTGCACCACCGGCGACCGCGCGGTCATCAACCAGAACCGGTGGGTGGACGCGGTCGAGGAGTTCGGCGACGACCTGGAGACCTACCGGGTCTACGTGCTCAACCACGAGATCGGCCACGCCCTGGGGCACGGCCACGTGAGCTGCCCCGGCAAGGGCGAGCCCGCCCCGGTGATGCAGCAGCAGACCCTGGGCCTGAACGGCTGCGAGCCCAACGGCTGGGTCAGCCCCTGACCCCGGTGGGCCGGGTGCCCGGCCCACCTGCCCCCGGGCCCGGCCCCTTCGTCTTCCTCCCCCGACCGGCAGGCGCCCGCGGCGCCCGAGCCCCGGAGCGGCCGGGAGGCCGGGAAGGGCCGGAGCGGAGCCCTTTCCAGCCCCCGGCCCCCGGCGCTCCCCCGAAGGGGCCCACCGGCCGGGGGCCGTTCCCCCGCCCTGGTCAGGGGGCGGGGTACCCCTGGCGCATCAGGCCGTAGGTGATGGCCTGCTCCAGGGCGGTCCAGGAGGCGTCGATGACGTTCTCCCCGACGCCCACGGTGGTCCACTCGCCGCGGCCGTCGCCGAAGGTGACCAGGATCCGGGTGACCGCGCCGGTGCCGCCCCCGCCGTCCAGGATGCGGACCTTGTAGTCGGCGAGCTGGATGCCGCCGAGCGCGGTGTAGACGCCCTCCACCGCGCTGCGCAGCGCCCGGTCCAGGGCGTTGACCGGGCCGTTGCCCTCCGCGGTGGCGATCACCCGCTCGCCCTTGACGTGCAGCTTCACCGTGGCCTCGCTGAGCGAGGAGCCGTCGGCGCGGCGCTCGGTGATCGCCCTCCAGGACTCGGCGGTGAAGTAGCGCGGCCGGTCGCCCCGCTCCTCGCGGAGCAGCAGCTCCAGCGAGGCGTCGGCGGCCTCGAAGCTGTACCCGGCCCGCTCCATCTCCTTGACCCGGTCCACCACCCGGCCCAGCAGGGCCCGGTCGCCGCCCAGGTCCACCCCGAGCTCCTCGGCCTTGAGCTCCACCGAGGCCCGCCCGGCCATGTCCGAGACCAGCATCCGCATGCCGTTGCCGACCAGCGCGGGGTCGGTGTGCTGGTAGAGGTCGGGGTCGACCTTGATCGCCGAGGCGTGCAGGCCGGCCTTGTGCGCGAACGCGGAGACGCCCACGTAGGGCTGGTGGGTGGCGGGCGCGATGTTGACCAGCTCGGCGACGGCCGCGGAGACCCGGGCGGCCTCCGCCAGGCGGCCCTCCGGCAGCACCCTGCGGTCGTACTTGAGCTCCAGGGCCGCCGCCACGGAGAACAGGTCGGCGTTGCCGACCCGCTCGCCGTAGCCGTTGGCGGTGCACTGCACGTGGGTGGCGCCGGCCTCCACCGCCGCCAGCGTGTTGGCGACCGCGCACCCGGTGTCGTCCTGGGCGTGCACGCCCAGCCGCACCCCGGTCGCCTCCAGCACCTCGGCGACGGTCCGCCCCACCCCGGACGGGAGCATGCCGCCGTTGGTGTCGCAGAGCACCACGGCGTCGGCACCGGCCGCCCCGGCCGCCCGGACCACGTCCAGGGCGTAGCCGGGGTCGTACCGGTAGCCGTCGAAGAAGTGCTCGCAGTCGAGGAAGACCCGGCGGCCGCACTCCTTGAGGTGCGCCACGGTGTCGGCGATCATCGCGAGGTTCTCCCCGCCGGTGGTGCGCAGGGCGCGTTCGACGTGGCGGACGTCGCTCTTGGCGACCAGGGTCACCACCGGGGCACCCGATTCGCGCAGTGCGGCGACCTGAGGGTCGTCGGCCGCCCGCACACCCGGTCGGCGGGTCGCGCCGAACGCGGTGAGCTGCGCGTGCTCCAGGTCGAGCTCTTGTGAAGCCCGCTGGAAGAACTCGGTGTCCTTGGGGTTGGCCCCCGGCCAGCCGCCCTCGATGAAGCCCACGCCGAACTCATCGAGCAGGCCCGCGATGGCGAGCTTGTCGGCGACGGTCAGGTTGACGCCCTCTCGCTGGGCGCCGTCGCGCAGGGTGGTGTCGAAGACGTGGAAGCTGTCGTCTGGCATCGGTGGGACTCCCGAGTCGGATGCTGTCGGCGGCGTCCGGGCCCGCCGGCGCTGGGCGGTGCAATAAAAAAGACCCCTCGTGGACACGAGAGGTCGGCGCGCCGGCGGGGTCCGTTAGCCGGCGCGCCTCACGATAATGATCACCTGAGACGGCACGCGATCAGTGTGCCACAGCCGTCCCGGAAACCAGGAGTTCACCGCGGAAATGTCTCGCCATCCGAGACGGGCGGTCCTGGATCCGGACGGATCGGGCCCCGCGGGATCGCCGCGGGACCCGGCCGCCCGGCGGGTGATCAGGCCAGGGCGCGGACCCAGCCGTGGGTGTCCGGCCGCTTGCCGTACTGCAGCGCGACGAGCTCCTCGCGCAGCCGCATGGTCACCGGGCCCGGTGTGCCGTCGCCGATGTCGAAGGCGCCCTGGGCGCTCTTGACGTGCCCGACCGGGGTGATGACCGCGGCGGTGCCGCAGGCGAACACCTCGGTGATCTCCCCGCTGAGCGCGCCCTGGCGCCACTCGTCGGTGGAGATGCGGCCCTCCTCCGCGGGGACGCCGAGCTCCGGGGCGAGCTTGAGCAGCGAGTCGCGGGTGATGCCGGGCAGCAGCGTGCCGGTGAGCCCGGGGGTGATGATCCGCGCGCCGTCGCCGGAGCCGAGGACGAAGAACAGGTTCATCCCGCCCATCTCCTCGACCCAGCGGTGCTCCACCGCGTCCAGCCAGACGACCTGGTCGCAGCCCTGCTCGACGGCCTGCGCCTGGGCCAGGAAGCTGGCCGCGTAGTTGCCGGCGAACTTGGCCTCGCCGGTGCCGCCCGGCGCCGCGCGGGTGTAGTCCTCGCTCAGCCAGACGGTGACCGGCTTGACGCCGCCCTTGAAGTAGGGGCCGGACGGGGAGGCGATCACCCCGAACAGGTAGGACGAGGAGGGCCCGTTGACCCCGAGGCCGACCTCGGTGGCGATCATGTAGGGACGCAGGTAAAGGCTGGCGTCCTCCTGGTCGGGGACCCACTCCGCGTCGTGCTTCAGCAGCAGCTCGATCGCTTCGATGAACACCTCCTCCGGAAGCTCCGGCATGGCCATCCGCCGGGCGCTGCGGTTCATCCGCCGGGCGTTGGCCTCGGGGCGGAAGGCCGCGATGCTGCCGTCGGGGTGCCGGTACGCCTTGAGCCCCTCGAAGATCTCCTGTGCGTAGTGCAGGGCCTTGGTCGCCGGGTCGAGGCTCAGCGGCCCGTAGGGCTCCAGGGCGGCGTCGTGCCAGCCCTTCCCCTCGGTGTAGCGGATGGTGACCATGTGGTCGGTGAACACGTTTCCGAACCCGGGGCCGTCCAGCAGCGCCGCTCGCTCCTGCGGGGTCTTCCGCCGGGACGAGGGCCGGACGTCGAACGTCAACCCGCTTGTGGTGGTGCCGTTGCTCATGGGTCTCTCAGGTCCTCTCACCTACATGGGCCGGCAGCGCTGCCGGTCCGCTTTCCAGTCTGGCGGAATCGGCGCATCCCGGGCCAGTGCCGGTACCGGTCCTGTGCACGGCCGGCATGGAAAAGGGCGCGCCCTCCCGGACGTGGTCCGGGAACGGGCGCGCCCCTGCGCACCGATGACCGGCGGCCCGGCCGCGCCCGCTCACTGAAGGGGGCAGGGCCGGGGCCGCCGCGCGGCTCAGCCCTGCCGGGCTACTCGGGCGACCAGGTCGTCGCCGATCTGGGAGGTGGAGCGGGTGCTCCCCTCCTTGGCGCGGACCTCCAGGTCCTCGGCGACGGCCTGCTCGACCCGCCGGGCGGCCTCCGGCGCGCCCAGGTGGTCCAGCATCAGGGCGACCGAGAGCACGGTCGCGGTGGGGTCGGCCTTGCCCTGGCCGGCGATGTCCGGCGCCGAGCCGTGCACCGGCTCGAACATGCTCGGGAAGGCGTTCTCCGGGTTGATGTTGCCGCTGGCGGCCAGGCCGATGCCGCCGGTGACCGCGGCGCCGATGTCGGTGATGATGTCGCCGAACAGGTTGTCGGTGACGATCACGTCGAACCGCTCCGGCTGGTTCACGAAGAACATCGCGGCCGCGTCGACATGGCTGTAGTCCACGCTGACCTGCGGGTACTCCTCGCCGACCGCGCGCACGACGCGCTGCCACAGGTCGCCGGCGTAGGTGAGCACGTTGTCCTTGTGCACCAGGGTGAGCTTCTTGCGCGGGCGCTCGGCGGCCTTGGCGAAGGCGTAGCGGACCACGCGCTCCACGCCCATCCGGGTGTTGACGCTGTCCTGGGTGGCGATCTCGTCCGGGGTGCCCTTGCGGAGCACGCCGCCCATCCCGGCGTAGGGGCCCTCGGTGCCCTCGCGGACCACGAGCATGTCGATGTCGTCCGGTCCGCGGTCGGCCAGCGGGGTGGCCACGCCCGGGTAGAGCCGGACCGGCCGCAGGTTGACGTAGTGCGAGAAGGCGAAGCGGAGCCGGAGCAGCAGGCCGCGCTCGAGCACGCCGCTGGGCACCGACGGGTCGCCCACCGCGCCGAGCAGGATCGCGTCGTGGCCGCGCAGCTCCTGCTCGACCTCGTCGGTGAGGGTCTCGCCGGTGGCGTGCCAGCGGCGGGCGCCCAGGTCGTACTGGGTGGTCTCGAAGGAGAGGCCGTGCTCGGGGGCCACCGCGGAGAGCACCCGCAGCCCTTCGGCCACGACCTCGGGGCCGATGCCGTCCCCGCCGATGACGGCCAACTTCACGGTGCGCTCACCCATACCTGCCCCAGACTTCCTTCGCTCGGCCATCGTCCTTCCGACCTCTACCTTCTCGCATTCTGAGACCGGAAGGACATCCTGTGAGACAACTCTAGCGCCTCACCAGTGCTCGGGGGCGCCGTTGTCCCTGCGCTCGAAGGCGTCCTGCAGCGCGCGCTGCGCCTCGTCGCGGTCCTGGGCCGGGGTGTCATCGGTGTCGTACACGGCGATCCTCCTCGGATACGCGGAAAAGCAGAGGAATGGCGAACGGGATGTGCGTTCGCGCAGGCCCTGGAGATCCGGATCGTCCGGACGGGCGGGCGCGGAGACGGGACATCGGGGCGCCGGGACCGGTGGGGATCGCCTGACCGGTGGCCGCCGCGCGGACCCGATGCGGGACCGGCCGGCGGAAGCGCCGCCGCCGGGCGGAGTCGCTCCGGCGGATTTCCTCGGACGACAGAATATCGGACGTGAAAACAGACGGCCAGAGCGGGCCCGCCGGAAAACCGCCGCCCGGCCGCCGCGCACCCCGCCGCCCGCTGCGGGGCGCGCGGGGGCCGGAGAACGGCGGCGGGCCGCCCGCGCCGTGCGCGAGCGGCCCGCCGGTGCGGACGGGAGGGCCTCAGTCCTCCAGGTCCACCTGGCGGGTGGTCTCCGCGCGGATCTCGGTGGAGATCGACTCCAGGGTCGGCGCCGGGATGGCCGAGTCCACGGTGAGCGTGATCAGCGCCTTGCCGCCCTGCTCGTCCCGGCTGACCTGCATGCCGGCGATGTTCACCGAGGCCTCGCCGAGCAGCGCGCCGACCGCGCCCACGATGCCCGGGCGGTCGTCGTAGGAGAAGAAGGCCATGTGGTCGCTGAGGCCGATCTCCATCGAGTAGCCGTTCAGCTCCACCAGCTTCTCGGTCTGCCGCGGCCCGGTGAGGGTGCCCGACACCGATACCCGGCGCCCGTCGGAGAGGACGCCGCGCACGCTGATCAGGTTCCGCCAGTCGGAGTCGCCGTCACCGGTGGCCAGGTTCACCTCGACGCCCCGCTCCTTGGCCAGCAGCGGGGCGTTGACGAAGGTCACCGCCTCCTCGACGACGCCGCCGAAGACGCCCTTGAGCGCGGCCAGCTCGATCACCTTGACGTCGTGCTCGGCGATCTCGCCGCGCACCTCGACGTCGATCCGGGTGGCCAGGCCGCCGGCCACCGCGGTGAAGATCCGGCCGAGCTTCTCGGTCAGCGGCAGGCCCGGCTTGACCTCCTCGGCCACCGCGCCGCCCTGGACGTTGACCGCGTCCGGGACGAACTCGCCGGACAGCGCCAGCTTCACCGAGCGGGCGACCTGGGTCCCGGCCTTCTCCTGGGCCTCGTGCGTGCTGGCGCCCAGGTGCGGGGCGACCACGACGCTCTCGAACTCGAACAGCGGGCTGTCGGTGCACGGCTCGCTGGCCCACACGTCGATGCCGGCGCCGGCCACCCGCCCCTCCTTGAGGGCCCGGTAGAGCGCGGCCTCGTCCAGGATCCCGCCGCGCGCGGCGTTGATGATCCGCACGCTCGGCTTGACCTTGGACAGCGCCTCGTCGCCGATGAGGCCGAGGGTGTCCTTGTTCTTCGGCAGGTGGATGGTGATGAAGTCGGCCTGCTCCAGCAGCTCGTCCAGGGTGACCATGTGCACGCCGATCTGCGCGGCGCGGGCCGGCTGGACGAACGGGTCGTAGGCGAGCACCCGGGTGCCGAACGCGGAGAGCCGCTGGGCCACCAGGGCGCCGATCCGCCCCAGGCCGACGATGCCGACGGTCTTGTCGTAGACCTCCACACCGGTGTACTTGGAGCGCTTCCACTCGCCGTTGACCAGCGCGTTGTGCGCCGGAGCGGTGTTCCGGGCCGAGGCCAGCAGCAGGTTCACCGCCTGCTCGGCGGCGCTGACGATGTTGGACGTGGGGGCGTTGACCACCAGCACGCCGGCCTTGGTGGCGGCGTCCACGTCGACGTTGTCCAGGCCGACGCCGGCGCGCGCGACGACCTTCAGCTTCGGGGCCGCGGCCAGCGCCTCGGCGTCCACCTGGGTGGCGCTGCGCACGATGAGGGCGTCGACGTCGGCGAGGGCCGGCAGCAGTTTGGACCGGTCGGCGCCGTCGGTGCGGCGGACCTCGAAGTCGTCCTCCAGCAGGGCGAGTCCGGCGGGCGAGAGTTCTTCCGCGACGAGTACTGCGGGCTTGGGCACAGCTGGTTCCTTAGGTTTCGCGAGCGGCTGTCGGGTGCTTCGGCCAGGGAAAAGTCTACTGCGGGGGTCGGGATCCCCGGCGGCGAGGTGGACCGGAAACGGCAGGGGCCCGGCGGCCTCCGGCCGCCGGGCCCCGTCCGGGCCTCAGCCCTTGAGCCAGCTCATCAGGGGGCGCAGCTCCGCGCCGACCTTCTCGATCGGCTCGCTCTGCTCCGCCTCGCGGCGCTTGAGGAAGTTCGGCCGGCCGGCGTCGAACTCGGCCACCAGCTCCCGGGCGTAGGTGCCGTCCTGCACCTCGGCCAGGATGCGGCGCATCTCCTCGCGGGTCTGGTCGGTGACCACCCGCGGGCCGCGGGTGTAGCCGCCGTACTCGGCGTTGTCCGAGACCGACCAGTTCATCTTGGAGATGCCGCCCTCGTACATGAGGTCGACGATCAGCTTGACCTCGTGCAGGCACTCGAAGTAGGCCACCTCGGGCTGGTAGCCGGCCTCGGTCAGGGTGGCGAAGCCCGCCTTGATCAGCTCGGCCAGGCCGCCGCAGAGCACCGCCTGCTCGCCGAAGAGGTCGGTCTCGGTCTCCTCGGTGAAGGTGGTCTTCAGCGCGCCGGCGCGGGTGCCGCCGATCCCCTTGGCGTAGGAGAGCGCCAGGTCCCAGGCGCCGCCGGAGGGGTCCTGCTCGACCGCGACCAGCACCGGGACGCCGCGCCCCTCCTCGAACTGGCGGCGGACCAGGTGGCCCGGGCCCTTGGGGGCGACCATGGCGACGTCCACGCCGGCCGGCGGGACGATCAGCTCGTAGCGGATGGAGAAGCCGTGGCCGAAGAAGAGCGCGTCGCCCTCCTCCAGGTTGGGGGCGATCTCCTTGGCGTAGAGGTCGCGGTGGATGTGGTCGGGGACCAGCACCATGATCAGGTTCGCCTCGCGGGCCGCCTCGGCGGGGGTGAGGACGCGCAGCCCCTCCTCCTCGGCCTTGGCCCGGCTCTGGGAGCCCTCGGCCAGGCCGATGCGCACGTCGACGCCGGAGTCGCGGAGCGACAGCGCGTGCGCGTGCCCCTGGCTGCCGTAACCGATGACGGCGACCTTGCGCCCCTGGACGATGCTCAGGTCGGCGTCGTCGTCGTAGTACATCTGTGCTGCCACTTCGGCTCGCTCCTTGCTCGTGGTTCTTCGTCGTCGGGCCCGGGGCCGTCCCGGGCCGGTCCAGGGGTCCGTTCAGGCGCTGCGTTCGACGGGGCGCAGCGACCGGTCTGTGATGGAGCGGGGGCCGCGGCCGAGCGCGACCGTCCCGGACTTCACCAGTTCCTTGATTCCGTACGGCTCCAGATTCCGGATGAGTGCATCGAGCTTCTCGGGTTTGCCGGTGGCCTCGATGACGACCACGTCCGCGGAGACGTCCACGATGTTGGCGCGGAACAGCTCGGCGGTCTGGATGACGTGCGGGCGGCTGGCGGCGTCGGTCTTCACCTTCGCCAGGAGCAGCTCCCTGCGGACCGATGCGTCGTTGTCCATCTCGACGATCTTGATGACGTTCACGAGCTTGTTGAGCTGCTTGGTCACCTGCTCCAGAGGATGGCGGTCGCAGTTGACCACGATCGTCATGCGGGACAGTCCCTCGTACTCCGTCGTGCTGACGCTGAGGGAGTGGATGTTGAAACCGCGGCGGGAGAACAGCGCCGAGGCCCGGGTGAGGATCCCCGGAGTGTCCTCCACGAGGACCGCGAGCGTGTGCTGGGTCATGACTGGTTCCTTGTCGTCACTCGTCGGTCCTCGTCAGTCGTCGTCGCCCCAGTCCGGCGCCATGTCGCGCGCGTACTGGATGTTGTCGTTGCTGATGCCGGGGCCGACCATCGGCCAGACCATGGCGTCGGCGTTGACGGTGAAGTCCACCACGACGGGGGCGTCGTCGATCGCCATCGCCTTCTCGATGGTGGCGTCGACGTCCTCGGCGCGCTCGCAGCGCAGCCCGACACAACCGTACGCCTCGGCGAGCCGGACGAAGTCCGGGATGCGGACCTTCTCCGCGTCGGGCGCGGTGCGCAGCTCGGTGTTGGAGTAGCGGCCCTCGTAGAAGAGGGTCTGCCACTGCCGGACCATGCCGAGGTTGCCGTTGTTGACGACCGCGACCTTGATCGGGATGTTCTCCACCGCGCAGGTGGCCAGCTCCTGGTTGGTCATCTGGAAGCAGCCGTCGCCGTCCACCGCCCAGGTGGTCCGGTTCGGCGCGCCCACCTGGGCGCCCAGCGCCGCCGGGACGGAGAAGCCCATGGTGCCCAGGCCGCCGGAGTTGAGGAAGGTGCCCGGGTTGTCGTAGGAGATGAACTGCGCGGCCCACATCTGGTGCTGGCCGACGCCGGCGACGTAGGCCGCCTCCGGGCCGACGATCTCGCCCAGCCGCTGGATGACGTGCTGCGGGGCCAGGCTGCCGTCGTCCGGGGCGTCGTAGCCCAGCGGGTAGACGTCGCGCAGCCGGTCCAGCTGGGCCCACCAGGCGGCGTAGTCGCCCTGGCGCCCCTCGGACTGGTCCTTGCGGACCGCGACGACCAGGTCGGCCAGGACCTCGCGGCAGTCGCCGACGATCGGCACGTCGGCCTGGCGGTTCTTGGAGATCTCCGCCGGGTCGATGTCGGCGTGCACGATCTTGGCGTCCGGGGCGAAGGTGTCCAGCCGGCCGGTGACCCGGTCGTCGAAGCGGGCGCCCAGCGCGACGATGAGGTCGGCCTTCTGCAGCGCGCCGACCGCGGCGACGGTGCCGTGCATGCCCGGCATGCCCAGGCTCTGCGGGTGGGTGTCGGGGAAGACGCCGCGGGCCATCAGGGTGGAGACCACCGGGACGCCGGTCAGCTCGGCGAGGACGCGCAGCTCCTGGTGGGCGCCGGCGCGCAGCACCCCGCCGCCGACGTAGAGCACCGGGCGGCGGGCCTCGGCGATCATCCGGGCGGCCTCGCGCACCTGCTTGCCGTGCGGTTTGGTGACCGGGCGGTAGCCGGGCAGGTCGAGCCGGTTCGGCCAGGCGAACGGCGCCTCGCTCTGCAGCGCGTCCTTGGCGATGTCGACCAGGACCGGGCCGGGGCGGCCGGTGGAGGCGATGTGGAACGCCTCGGCGATCGTCCGCGGGATGTCCTCGACCCGCTTGACCAGGAAGTTGTGCTTGGTGATCGGCATCGTGATGCCGCTGATGTCGGCTTCCTGGAAGGCGTCGGTGCCGATCGAGGGGGTGGCGACCTGGCCGGTGATCGCGACCATCGGGACCGAGTCCATGTGCGCGTCGGCGATCGGGGTGACCAGGTTGGTGGCGCCGGGACCGCTGGTCGCCATGCAGACCCCGGGCTTGCCGGTGGCGTAGGCGTAGCCCTCCGCGGCGTGCCCCGCCCCCTGCTCGTGGCGCATGAGGATGTGCCGGACCCTGCGCGAGTCGTAGAGCGGGTCGTAGGCGGGCAGGATCGCGCCGCCGGGGATCCCGAACACCACGTCGACACCGGCGTGCTCCAGCGACCTGATGAGCGATTGGGCTCCGGTCATCTGATCGGTCATCACAAGATCCTTCGGAGGGCTCGTAGTCGGGTGTGCCTGGCAACAAAAAACCCTCCACCGCTCGGAGCGGTCGGAGGGCGCGCGCAGCGATCGACTCGGTCAGCCGGCTGCGCGCCGACCAAGTACGAGAATGAGGTGGAAGTTGCTCTGCACGATGTCAACATTGGCCGAGGGGGCGCCGCCCGTCAACCGATTCTCCAGAATGTCTCAACCAATGAGATGTGACTTCCAGCATACGGCCGATACCGGGATGAAGGATCGCAGGTCAGCGGGGGTGCGCACGCCCGGAGCGCCGCCCGTCTCGGCATGCGGACGGGTTCCGGCGGGTCAGAGCGGCAGGCCGGCCCCGCCGACCAGCGCCTCCATGCCCTCCGCCGCCATCGGCCGCGCCACCAGGAAGCCCTGGCCGTGGCCGCACCCCATGGAGCGCAGCTTCTCCAGCTGCTCCGGGCGCTCGATGCCCTCGGCCACCACCTGGACCCCCAGGTCCTGGCCGAGCCGGATGATGGTGTGGGTGAGCAGCGTGACGGTGCCGTCGGTGCCCAGGTCGCGGATGAACGACGGGTCGATCTTGATCGCGTCCACCCGCAGCTCGCGCAGGTGCGCCAGGGAGGCGTAGCCCATCCCGAAGTCGTCGATGGCCAGCCGCACCCCGAGCCGGCGCAGCGCGGAGAGCCGCTCCACCGCCTCCCCGGGGTCCTCCAGCAGGACCTCCTCGTCGACCTCCAGGGTGAGCACCCGGGCCGGCAGCCCGCTGTCCTCCAGCGCCCCGGCCACCGTCTCCACGAACCGCGGCGACAGGATCTGCTTGACCGACAGGTTCACCGAGAGCTCGATGTCCCAGTCCGAGGCCCGCCACACCGAGACCTTCTCGCAGGCCTCGCGGAGGATCCACTCGCCCAGCGGGACGATCAGCCCGGACTCCTCGGCCGGACCGATGAACTCCTCCGGCATCGCCGTCTCGCCGCCGCGCCGCCAGCGCACCAGCGCCTCCACCGCGGTCACCTGGGAGCTCTCCAGGTCGACCACCGGCTGGTACTCCAGGGTGAAGTCGCCGTCGGCGAGCGCCTGGCGCAGCTGCGCCTGGAGCTCCAGCCGGCCGACCACCCGGGCGTGCATGTCCGCGGCGTAGATCTCCATCCGGCCGCCGCCCTGCTCCTTGGCGCGGGCCAGCGCCATGTCGGCGTTGCGCATCAGCTCGCCGGCGTCCATGCCCTTCTCCGCGAAGGCCACCCCGGCGCTGGCGGTCAGCACCACCTCGCGCCCGGCGATCTGGAACGGCTCCGCGCCGATCACCCGGGCCAGCCGCTCGGCCAGGTCCGCGACGCGCTGCGCGTGCTCGCCCCCCTCGACCAGCACGGCGAACTCGTCGCCGCCCCAGCGCGCCAGGGTCACCCCGGAGGTGGAGGTGGCCCGCAGCCGGCGCGCCGCCTGGGCCAGCAGGTAGTCGCCGAAGCTGTGCCCGGCGGAGTCGTTGACCGCGGTGAAGCCGTCCAGGTCCAGGAAGATCGCGGCGATCTCGCCGGCGCCGGCGGCGCCCGCCTCCCGGCGGGAGAGCATCTCCCGGGTCCGCTCTTCCAGGTAGGCGCGGTTGGGCAGGCCGGTCAGCCCGTCGTGGAAGGTCAGGTGGTTGACCTGGTCCTCCAGCGCCACCTGGGCGCTGATGTCCCGGGTGGTCACCAGCAGCCGGTCCGGCTCGCCCGGCTGCTCGTACAGCGAGACGGTGGACTCGGTGTGCCGCCAGGTGCCGTCCCCGGCGCGCGCCCGCACCCGCAGGTGCACGCTCTCCGGGCCGCCGCCGGACCGCTCGAAGACCCGGGCGACGCTCGCCGTGCGCGGCAGGTCCTCCGGGTGCACGATCGCGGTGACCGGCTCGGCCACCAGGTCGTCCAGCCGGTAGCCGAACGACTCGGCCGCTCCCGGGCTGGCGTAGAACACCCGGCCGTCCTGCTCCAGGATGAGGATGACGTCGCCGCTGTTCCGGGCCAGCTCGTGGAAGTGCCCCTCGCGGGTGTGCAGCATCCGGATGAGGGTGCCGTTCTCCTCCAGCATGCCGACCACCCGGACCAGCAGCACCAGCACCGACGACCCGGCGGCCAGCGCCAGCACCGGGCCCACCTGGGGGACCCGGAAGGCGGCCGCGGTCAGCACCACCGTCGCCGCCCCCAGCGCGCCGCAGGCGGCGATCTCCGGAGCGAACCGGTACAGCCCCCGGCCGGTGATCCGGCGCGGCTCGGCGCCGGCCCGGTCCCGGATCAGCCAGGGCAGGATGCCCAGCAGCGCGAAGCCCAGCACCCGCACCGGGTACTCGATGCCGCCGGCCGGGGCGTCGCCGGTCAGCCGGGTCACCGCGCCGATCAGGTCGGCGCCGCAGACGATGACGAAGGCGCCCATCGCCAGCAGCACCGCCCGCCGGGTGCTGTGCGGCGAGGTGAAGACCAGCGGCGCGATCAGGCAGAGCACCGCGATGTCGGCGACCGGGTAGACCAGGCCGAAGCCGAGGAACTCCCCGCCCTGGCCCAGCTCCCGGTAGAGCGGCGCGAACAGCAGCAGCCAGACCAGCGAGAACAGCGCCGCGGCGGCCACATAGCTGTCGGTGATGTGCCTGGTCACCGGGCGCAGCCCCTGCGGGAGCGGGGCGAAGCGGGTGAAGCCCAGTACGAACAGCGGGAGCGCCACCAGGGAGAACAGGTCGCCGAAGGTCAGCGAGACCGCCGGGCTGGTGACGAGCAGGCCGGTGACCGCGGAGGTGATCGCCCCCGCGCTCCACGCCGCCGCGGCTAGGCCGAGCAGGCGCAGCGCGGCCGGCCCGTCGGCGCCGTCCGCCTCCAGTCCGGCGTCCTCGAAGGCGGACGCCCGCCGGCGCGCCGCGTAGAGCAGCGACGCCGAGGCCGCCGCGGCCACCGCGCCGGTGGCCCAGCCGCCCATGCTGGTGGTGAGCGTCGTACCGGCCCCGGTCGGCACCAGCGTCCCCAGTGCGTAGAGGACGGTGAGCGCCGCCACCGCGGCCAGCCAGATCCGGTGGTCGCGCTTCATCGGGCGCCCGGCCCGGGATCGGGGACCACCACGACGGACGTGTTCATGGGCACCCTTCCGGTCGATGGCGGTATGCGGGCCGGCGCCTCCGCGCCGACCGGGAGCCCCCGGCGGTTCCCTGGGTGAACACGGTATTCACGCAAGGTCACGCTCCGATTGAGAGGAAGCGGAGACCCGGCGACGAACCGAACACGATGCGTGATCGGCGTCACCGGGCCGGCCGCCGTTCCGTCCGCCCTCCGGCTCCCGGAAGAGCGGAGACCGCTCAGGCGGCGCCCAGCCGCTCCAGGATCAGCTCGCGGGCCCGGCCCGCGTCCGCCTGGCCGCGGGTCGCCTTCATCACATCGCCGACCAGCTTGCCGGCGGCGGCCGCCTTGCCGTTGCGGATCTTCTCCGCGACGTCGGGGTTGTCCGCGATGACCTGGTCCACGATGCCGCCGAGCGCGGAGTCGTCGCTGACCACCTTGAGGCCGCGGGCCTCCACCACGGCGTCCGGCCCGCCCTCGCCGTCCAGCACGCCCTCGACCACCTGGCGGGCCAGCTTGTTGGTCAGGTCGCCGGCGGAGACCAGCGCGCAGACCCGGGCCACCTGCTCCGGGGAGATCGGCAGCGCGGCCAGCTCCACACCGGACTCGGTGGCCCGCCGGGAGAGCTCGTTCAGCCACCACTTGCGCGCGTCGGCCGGCCCGGCGCCCGCCGCGACGGTCGCCTCGACCAGGTCGACGGCCTCGGCGTTGATCAGGTCGCGCAGCTCCTCGTCGGTCAGCGACCACTCGGCCTTGATCCGGGCGCGGTGCGCCGAGGGCGGCTCGGGCAGCGCGGCGCGCAGCTCCTCGACCCACTCGGCGGCCGGCGCGACCGGCACCAGGTCGGGGTCGGGGAAGTAGCGGTAGTCCTGCGCCTCCTCCTTGCTCCGCCCGGAGACCGAGGTGCCGGTGTCCTCCTTGAAGTGCCGGGTCTCCTGCACCACGCGCCCGCCGGCGTCGAGCACGCCGGCCTGCCGCTCGATCTCGGAGCGGACCGCGCGCTCCACCGAGCGCAGCGAGTTGACGTTCTTGGTCTCCGAGCGGGTGCCCCACTCGTCCGAGCCGGCCGGGGAGAGCGACACGTTGACGTCGCAGCGGAGCGAGCCCTCCTCCATCCGCACGTCGGAGATGCCCAGCGAGCGGGCCAGCGCGCGCAGCTCGGCCACGTAGGCCCGGGCGACCAGCGGCGCCAGGTCGCCGGCGCCCTCGATCGGCCGGGTGACGATCTCCAGCAGCGGGATGCCGGCCCGGTTGTAGTCGACGTTGGAGTGGTCCGCGCCGTGGATCCGGCCGGTGGAGCCGCCCACGTGCAGGCTCTTGCCGGTGTCCTCCTCCATGTGCACCCGCTCGATCGGGATGCGGAACTCCCGCGGCCCGTCCGGGGTGTCCACGGTGACGTCCAGGTGGCCGTCGCTGCACAGCGGCTCGTCGTACTGGGAGATCTGGTAGTTCTTCGGCATGTCCGGATAGAAGTAGTTCTTCCGGGCGAACCGGCACCAGGAGGCGATCGAGCAGTTCAGCGCCAGGCCGAGCCGGATCGCGCTCTCCACCGCGGTCTCGTTGACCACCGGCAGCGCGCCGGGCAGCGCCAGGCAGACCGGGCACACCTGGGTGTTGGGGTCGGCGCCGAACGCGGTCGGGCAGGCGCAGAACATCTTCGAGGCGGTGCCCAGCTCGATGTGGACCTCAAGGCCCAGCAGGGGCGCGTACCGCCGCACCGCGTCGTCGTAGGCCACCGTCGCCGGGGCTCCGCTCCCGGCAGGGGCGCTCTTCACCGCGTCGACCATCACGCACAACCCGTTCCGTGTTCCGATCCTGACTCCACCTCGAAAGCCTACCGATGCCCGGGGCGTCGCAGGTACGGGCGCGCAATGTCACAGCACGCACACGATTCGGTGCTACCGAGCGGTTCTTCCGTAACCGCACTGCCTGGCCGGTTACCCTTTGCGGGACCGATTCCGCCCCGCGCCCGCCGCCGAGGAGACCACCGCACGTGCCCCGCGCCCCGTTCCGCCCGCGGCCGCTCGCCGGCCTCGCCGCGGCCCTGCTGGCCGCAGGGGTCCTCTCCCCCGCCGCCCCCGCGGCGGCCCAGGACGGACCCGCCCGCGTCGCGCGCGAGGCGGTGCCCGGCACCGAGGTGCGCCTGGCCGGCGGCGGGACCGCGGAGACCGCGCTGTACCGGCTCCGGGTGGACGACGATACCTCGCTGAGCGCCTACGGAGCGGTGCACTCCGACGAACCCGACCGCAGCACCGCCTATGTCGAGTCCGGCTGGAACGCGGTTCCGGGCGAGCACCCCGCCGGCGACCCGGCCGGACCGGTCGCCTGGATCGTCCGCAACTCCTACCCGGAGCTGGCGGTGGAGGAGCTGCGCGAGCGGAGCGGGGCCGGCGGGCTCTCCGCCGAGCAGGCCATCGCCGCCACCCAGACCGCGATCTGGCACTACACCGAGGGCGCCGAGCCGGCCTCCGCGGACAAGGGCAACGACCCGGCCGTGCTGGAGGTCTACCGGCACCTGGTGGGCGGGGCCGAGGGGGCGGACGAACCCGCCGCCGCGCCCTCGCTCTCGGTCACCCCCGAGCGCATCCAGGGCGCCGACCCGACCAGCCCGATCGGCCCGATGAAGGCGCGCACCACCGGCACCGGCCCGGTCTCGCTGCGGGTCGGCGGAGCCGAGGGCGCCCGGCTCACCGACGCCTCCGGCGCAACGGTCACCGAGGTCGGCGACGGCGAGGAGTTCTACCTGGAGGTGCCGGAGGGGGCCGGCGCCGGGGTGGCCACGGTGCACGCCTCCACCACCGCGGCCACCGTGCAGTCCGGCCGCGCGTTCGTCGGCAAGGACGGGGTGACCACGCTGCCGCTGGTCACCGCGGAGGAGGGGGTGACCTCCGGCACCGCGGCGATCAAGGCCGACTGGAACGCCCCGGCCCGCGGACCGGTGCCCGCCGCCGACCCGACCCTGGAGCCGCTCCCCTCCGCCTCCCCCGCGGAGCCGCCGCCCTCGGCCGAGCCCCCGGCGCCCTCCCCGGAGCCGAGCGCCTCCCCCGCCTCCCCCGAGCCGGAGCGCCGCGGCCCGCTGGCGCTCACCGGCACCTGGCTGGGCGCGCTGATCGGCATCGGCGCCCTGCTGGTGGTGGGCGGGGCCGCCGCCATGCTGCTGTTCCGGCGCCGCTCCCGCCGGGACTGACCCCGCCGCCCCGGCCCGGTTCCGCCCCGCGGGGCGCCGCCGGGCGGCGCCCCCGTGTCCGCGCCCGCAGGCCGGCGCGGCGGCCGGAGCAGCGCACACCCGCCGGTTCCGGGCTGCGGCACCGCCCGGGACGGTACGACCCGAATCACATCGCGGCTCCGGCGCTCCTGTGACCGGATGCGCTCCCACGCAAGAATGCCCAGGTGAAACCGGGCTGCAGAATGGGACAGGAACGGACTTCGGCTCAGAATCGCACGAATTCCGCGAACCATGTTGGAAGACCGGAATTGGGTCGCTAGTATCAGGCGGTGCGGTGCTCCGGTACCCGCCGCCGAGCCGGAACCCCTTCCGGGGCGGGCGAGGCGGCTCCGGCGAAGACGAATCGCGCCGATCTCCGTTCGCTTTTTCCGTGACGGCGCCTCCCGAAACAGCACGATGCCGCCGGACACCGCAGCGGGCTTCTCCACGGACCGCGCGAAACTCGCGCCGCGGCGGTCCGCGGTGCGCGCCCGACCGCCGTTGCCGGGCCTCCGCCCGGCGCAGCGGCGATGACCGGTTTTCCCCTGAACAACACCGGGACGCAACCTTGATCAAAACGACCTCTCTCCCCCACTCCCCCCGCCGCGGCCGCCGCGTGGCGGCCGTCGCCGCCGCGACCACCGCGGCCGCCCTGGCCTTCGGCCTCTCCGCCGCCCCGGCCCTGGCCAGCGGCGCCAAGGGCGAGTACGTGGGCAACGCCCTCAACGGCGGCAAGGTGACCGCTTCCGACGGCACCAGCATCGGCGCCAGCCTCTTCAACCTGAAGCTGGAAGACGGCACGCTGCTGCAGACCTACTGCATCGACTACGAGACCTCGATCCGGGGCGGTGCCGCCTACCAGGAGGACGCCTGGGAGAACTACCCGGGCAAGGGCGAGTTCGCCACCCCTGGCAAGGTCAACTGGATCCTGCAGAACTCCTTCCCCAAGGTCGACGCGGCCTCGCTGGCCGAGGCCTCCGGCGTCGCGGGCCTGACCGAGAAGCAGGCCGTGGCCGGCACCCAGGCCGCGATCTGGCACTTCAGCAACAACGTGGAGTTCACCGAGCAGGGCAACGAGGACAACGTCTTCGCGCTCTACAGCTACCTGGTGAAGAACGCGAAGAAGGAGGACGTCTCCGAGCCGGACGCCTCGCTCACCATCGCCCCGGAGTCCGCCGAGGGCAAGGCCGGCGAGACCATCGGCGAGTTCACCGTCACCACCAGCGCCGAGTCCGTCCCGCTGACCCTGGACGCCCCGGAGGGCGTGGAGCTGGTCGACGTGGAGACCGGCGAGCCGGTGGAGGCCGCCTCCAACGGCGACGTCTTCGGCTTCAAGGTCCCGAAGGGCACCGAGGCCGGCGAGGCCAGCGTGTCCGGCACCGTCTCGGCCACCGTCGACGTCGGCCGGCTGTTCAAGGGCGTGGAGGGCCAGCCCGCCACCCAGACCCTGATCACCGCGGACGGCAAGGACACCGAGGTCAGCGCCGGCGCGAAGGTCTCCTGGGCCGCCGGCGGCGGCGAGGAGACCCCGACCCCGGAGCCGAGCGAGCCCGAGCCGAGCCCGTCCGAGCCGGAGCCGAGCCCGTCCGAGCCGGCCCCGAGCCCGAGCACCCCGGCCGAGAAGCCGGACGACAAGCCCGCCCCGGGCAAGGACGAGGACACCGGCGGCCTGCCGGTCACCGGCGGCGCGCTTGCCGGCCTGGTCGGCGCGGCCGTGGCGGCCGTGGCCGGCGGCGGTGCGGCCATGTACCTGAGCCGCAAGCGCCGCAGCGCCTCCGACGAGAGCTGAGCGGTACGGCTCTAGGCGCAGGCCCTGCGCACTGAGACGCCCGCCCGCCGGACTGATCCGGCGGGCGGGCGTTCTCATGCGCGCGGACGCGTGAGCGGCTCCCCGAGGCGGCGAGGGCCCGCCATCCGGGCGTTCTCATGCGCGCGGACGCGTGTGCGCGGGCCCGCGACACCGCCGGCGCCCTGCGCGGGCCCGTGCGCCCGGCTCCGCGTGCGCGGGGCGCTCCCCGGGTGCCTCCCCCAGCGGCGCGGCCGGGCGCGACGCGGCCGCCGTGCCGGAGCGCGGTGCCCCCGCCTCCTCGGACCGCCGACGGGAAGAGGTCCGCCGGCGCGGAAGCACCCCGCCCTTCCCCGAGGGTTCCGGTGCTGCGGGGCGGATCCGCCCGTCAACGGCCTGGGCCGGCTCCGTCCGAAGCGGACCCCCGCCCTCCGCCGATCGGCGCGGGACGCCCTCTCCCGGGTCGGACCGTCCGTCCCGGCGATCACGGCGGCCGCCCCGAGCACCTCCGTCCGTCCAGAGACCCGGCGTCCGGACCGGACGCGGAAGCGAATCCGGCCGTCAGCGGGCCAGGCCCCGTCCCGGCGATCGCGGCGGCCGCCCGCACCGGGACCATCGCCCCGGCCGGACGCGGAAGGGGCGGTGCGGCCGCCCGGCCGCTCCGCCCCCGGGACACGCCTCGGAGCCCGCTCCTCAGACCGCGTAGGGGCTGCCGGCGAGCAGGGCGCCGCCGCTGCGGTCGCGCAGCGCCGCCTCCACGGCCGCGCCCACCCTGTAGGTCCGGTCGTCGGCCAAGGCCGGGGCCATGATCTGCAGGCCGACCGGGAGGCCGTCCTCCGGGGCCAGGCCGCAGGGGACCGAGAGCGCGGCGTTGCCGGCCAGGTTGGTCGGGATGGTGCACAGGTCGGCGAGGTACATCGCCATCGGGTCGTCGGAGCGCTCGCCGAGCGGGAACGCGGTGGTCGGCGTGGTCGGCGAGACCAGCACGTCCACGTTGGCGAAGGCCGCCTCGAAGTCCCGCTTGATCAGCGTGCGCACCTGCTGCGCCGAGCCGTAGTAGGCGTCGTAGTAGCCGCTGGACAGCGCGTAGGTGCCCAGGATGATGCGGCGCTTGACCTCCGGCCCGAAGCCCTCGGCCCGGGTGAGCGCCATGACCTCCTCGGCGCTGCGGGTGCCGTCGTCGCCGGCCCGCAGGCCGTACCGCATCGCGTCGAAGCGGGCCAGGTTGGAGGAGGCCTCGCTGGGCGCGATCAGGTAGTAGGCGGCCAGCGCGGTGTCGAAGCTCGGGCAGGAGACCTCGACCACCTTGGCGCCCAGCGACTCCAGCAGCTCCACGCTCTCCTGGAAGCGCTGCAGCACGCCCGGCTGGTAGCCCTCCCCGGCGAACTGCTTGACCACGCCGACCCGCAGGCCGGCCACGTCGGCCCGGCGGGCCGCGTCGGCCACCGGCGGCACCGGGGCGTCGATGGAGGTGGAGTCGCGCGGGTCGTGCCCGGAGAACGCCTCGTGCAGCAGCGCGGCGTCCAGCACGTTCCGGGCGAACGGCCCCGGGGTGTCCAGCGAGGACGCGAAGGCGATCAGCCCGTACCGGGACGAGGAGCCGTAGGTGGGCTTGGCGCCGACCAGGCCGCAGACCGCGGCCGGCTGGCGGATCGAGCCGCCGGTGTCGGTGCCGGTGGCCAGCGGCGCCTCGAAGGCGGCCACCGCGGCCGAGGAGCCGCCCGAGGAGCCGCCCGGGATCCGGTCGGTGTCCCACGGGTTGCGGGTCACGCCGTAGGCGGAGTTCTCCGTGGAGGAGCCCATGGCGAACTCGTCCATGTTGGTCTTGCCGAGGATGACCAGGCCGGCCTTGCGCAGCCGGGCGGTGACCGTCGCGTCGTAGGGCGGCAGCCACCCCTCCAGCATCTTGGAGGCCGCGGTGGTGGGCATGTCCTCGGTGGTGAAGACGTCCTTGTGCGCGATCGGCACGCCGGCCAGCGGGCCCGGCTCCTCCCCCGCGGCGCGGCGCTCGTCGACGGCCCGCGCCTGGGCCAGCGCGGCCTCCCGGTCCACGTGCAGGAAGGCGTTGATGTCGCCGTCGACCTCGCCGATGCGGTCCAGGTAGGCCGTCGCCGCGTCGACCGCGCAGGTCTCGCCGCGCGCGATGGCGGCGCCCAGCTCGGCGGCGGAGAGCCGGATCAGGTCGCTGCTCATCACTCCTCCTCCCCGAGGATCTGCGGGACGCGGAACCGCTGGTCCTCCACCGCGGGCGCGCCGGCCAGGGCCTGCTCGGGGGTGAGGCCGGGCCGGACCTCGTCGGGGCGGTACACGTTGGTCAGCGGCAGGGCGTGCGAGCTCGGCGGGATGTCGCCTTCGGCGGCCTCCTGCACCTTCGCCACAGCGGAGATGATCTCATCGAGCTGGGCGGCGAGGTGGTCGAGCTCGTCCTCGTTCAACGCCAGCCGCGACAACCGGGCGAGGTGCGCGACCTCATCGCGGGTGATGGCGGACATGAATTGCTTACCGTTCTCTGATGTCGTTCAGGACGACTCAATCCTATGGCCGCCGGGCACCCCTCGGTCGTCCTTCCGCACGGCCCCGCGGATCCACTCCTCGGCCTCGGCCGCCGCCAGCGGGGGCGCGAAGTGGCGGCCCTGCGCCGCGCGGCACCCCAGGGCGCGCACCTCCTCGGCCGCCCCGGCGCTCTCCACCCCCTCGGCGACGGCGCGCATCCCCAGCGAGCCGACCAGGGTGATCGCCGAGGCGACGATGGTCCGCCCGTCGGCGTCCTCCTCGACCCGGCGGACGAACGAGCCGTCGATCTTGATCTCCTCCAGCGGCAGCCCGTTCAGCCGGGCCAGGGTGTAGTAGCCGGTGCCGAAGTCGTCCAGGGAGAGCGGAACGCCCAGCTCGGCCAGGGCCAGCACGCTGGGGGCGACCGCGTCGGCCTCGGCCACCATGGTCCGCTCGCTGATCTCCAGGCGGAGCCCCTCCGGGGGGACGCCGTGCCGGCGCAGCGCCGCGGCCACCACGTCGGGCAGGGTGGGGTCGAGCAGCTCGCGGGCGGAGAGGTTGACCGCGACCGGGAACCGCCAGCCCTCCCGGCGCCACCGGGCGACCTGGGCCAGGGTCAGCTCCAGCACCTCGTGGGTGAAGCCGCGGATCAGGTAGGACTGCTCCATCATCGGCACGAACTCGTGCGGCTCCAGCAGGCCGCGGGTGGGGTGCCGCCAGCGCACCAGGGCCTCCATGCCGACCGCCCGGCCGCTCTCCAGGTCGACCGTGGGCTGGTAGTACATCTCCAGCTCCTTCTCGACCAGGGCGCGGCGGAGCTCGCCGAAGAGGCTGAGCCGGTCGGTGGAGTTGCGGTCCTTGTGCGGGGCGTAGGACTCCACCCCGGTGCGCTGCTCCTTGGCGACGTACATCGCCACGTCGGCGCGCTGCATGAGCAGCTCGAAGTCGGGGGCGTGGTCCGGGTAGAGCGCGATGCCGACGCTGGCCTCCAGGTCGAAGTCCATCCCGTCGATCCGGGTGGGCTCGGCCAGCGCCACCCGGAGCCGGGCGGCCACCTCGCGCGCGGAGGCGGCGTCGCGCACCTGCGGCAGCAGCACCGCGAACTCGTCCCCGCCGAGCCGGGCGACCAGGTCCCCCGGGCGCACGCTGCGGGTCAGCCGGACCGCCACGATCTGCAGCAGCCGGTCCCCGGTGGGGTGGCCCAGGGTGTCGTTGACCTCCTTGAACCGGTCCAGGTCGAGCAGGAGCAGGCCGACCCGCAGGTCGCGCTGGCGGGCCTCGGTCAGCGCCTCCTGGGTGCGCAGGATGAGCAGCTTCCGGTTGGCCAGGCCGGTGAGCTCGTCGTGGTTGGCCTGGTGCTCGCGCTTCACCGAGAGGGTGGCGCTGCTGTACAGCGCGGCCAGCGGCAGGGCGAACAGCGGCACCAGCCAGATCGAGTGCGTCATCGCCACCACGACCAGCGGCGCCAGGGAGAGCAGCACCCCGTTGACGAAGAGCCGCTGGCCGATGTCCTTGCCGAGCACCGTGTGCAGCGGCGCCCGCTCGTGCATGGCCACCGCGCACTCCACCAGGACCAGGTTGGTCACGAAGTAGGCGGCGCCGGCCAGGCCGACCAGGACCAGCTCCGCGCCCTGCGGCACCCACGGGTAGACCGACGCCCCGGGGTGGAAGAGCCGCATCGCCGCGTCGGCCACGCCGAGGCTGAGCACGTACTGGGCGGCGTTGAAGGCGGTCCGGTGCGGGGCGTGCCGGCGGGCCACCCCCGCGACCACGGTGGCCAGCGCCTGGACCAGCCCGGCGGCGGGCAGGCCGAGGTGGATGAGGAGGGCGAAGGAGAACGGGAGCGAGGTGGGCGCGCCCTCGTCGCCCGCGGATCCGGGCGTGGCGATGGGGCGCAGCTCGCCGAGGACGACCATGCACAGGATCAGCCAGACCAGCGGCCGGTCGGCCAGCACGAGCAGGTCCCCCGGCCCCAGCCAGACGAGCGAGCCGGCGAGCAGCGCCGCCCCGGCCGCCGTGGTGCCGGCCAGGTAGAGCCAGAGCGGTGTCCCTACCCGGGGGCCGACGTCCCGGGTGTTGTTGGGATCCTTCATATCGTCCTCGGGATGGTCGGCGGAGCTCCGGTCCCGCCCGGGGGAGTGCGGTCCGGGAGCTCCTGGCGGAGTCTCGTCCTCAAGCCTTCCGGCCACCCCCTGCAACGGATCCGGTTCGCTTCCGCGCGGTGCGCAGGCCGTGCGCACCCGTCGGTGTACGGGCACAGCTTACGACGCTTCATCACCAGGTGTCGCCATACAGGGACTTTAGGTAAGCCTTGCGGGGGTTGACAGAAACACCCGGTTTCCGTATCGGGCACCGCGCCCGCCTCGCCGACATGCGGTGCGGCCGGGGGCGGGAGACCGCTCCCGCCCCCGGCCGCCGCTCACTCCTCGGCCGTCCGGGCCAGTTTCGCGGCCTCATCCGGCCCGCCGTCCAGCAGCACCCGGAACCCCTCCTCGTCCAGCACCGGGACGCCGAGTTTGACCGCTTTGTCGTACTTGCTCCCCGGGCTCTCCCCGGCGACCAGGAAGTGCGTCTTCTTCGAGACCGAGCCGCTGGCCCGGCCGCCGCGCTCGGCGACCGCCTCCTTGGCGCCGTCCCGGGTGAAGCCCTCCAGCGACCCGGTGACCACCACCGTCACCCCGTCCAGCGGCCGGGGGCCGCTGTCCGCGCCCTCGTCGGCCATCCGCACCCCGGCCGCCCGCCACTTGCGGACGATCTCCCGGTGCCAGTCGACCGAGAACCACTCCCGGATGGAGGAGGCGATCGTCGGGCCGATGCCCTCCACCGAGGCCAGCTCCTCCTCCGAGGCGGCCTCGATCGCGTCCAGCGAGCGGAAGTGCCGGGCCAGGTCCTCGGCGGCGCGCGGCCCCACGTGCCGGATGGAGAGCGCCACCAGGATCCGCCAGAGCGGCCGCTGCTTGACCGCCTCCAGCTCCTGGAAGAGCCGCTCCACGTTCTTCTTCGGCTCGCCGTCGGCGTTGGCGAAGAAGGTGACGACCTTGCGCTCGCCGGTCTTCGGGTCGGTCTTCGGCTCGGTGGTGTCCGGGTCGAGCACCAGGGTCCGGATCGGCAGCAGCTCGTCGACGGTCAGGTCGAACAGGTCGCCCTCGTCGCGCAGCGGCGGCTCCTCCGGCTCCAGCGGCTGCGTGAGCGCGGTCGCCGCCACGTAGCCGAGCGTCTCGATGTCCAGCGCCTTCCGCCCGGCCAGGTGGGACAGGCGCTCGCGGAGCTGGCCGGGGCAGGAGCGGGCGTTGGGGCAGCGCAGGTCGACGTCGCCCTCCTTCTGCTGCCCCAGCGGGGTACCGCACTCCGGGCAGGTCTCCGGCATCCGGAACGGCCGCTCCGAGCCGTCCCGGCGCTCGACGACCGGGCCGAGGATCTCCGGGATGACGTCGCCCGCCTTGCGCAGCACCACGGTGTCGCCGATCAGCACGCCCTTCCGCTCGACCTCCTGGGCGTTGTGCAGGGTGGCGAACTCCACCTCGGAGCCGGCGACGTGCACCGGCTCCATCACGCCGTAGGGGGTGACCCGGCCGGTGCGGCCCACGTTGACCCGGATGTCGACCAGCCTGGTGGTGACCTCCTCGGGCGGGTACTTGTAGGCGATCGCCCAGCGCGGCGCGCGGCTGGTGGAGCCGAGCCGGCGCTGCAGCGCGACGTCGTCCACCTTGACCACGACGCCGTCGATCTCGTAGTCGGGCTCGTGCCGGTGCTCGCCGTAGTGGTCGACGTAGGCGCGCACCTCGGCCAGCGAGCCGACCACCCGGTACCGGTCGCTGACCGGCAGCCCCCAGTCCCGGAGCAGGTCGTAGACGTGCGACTGGTGGGTGAACTCGACCCCCCGGTGCGCGCCCACGCCGTGCGCGATCATGGTCAGCGGCCGGGTGGCGGTGATCCGCGGGTCCTTCTGCCGCAGCGACCCGGCGGCGCCGTTGCGCGGGTTGGCGAACGGCTGCTTCCCCTCGTCGGCGAGGCGCCGGTTGAGCTTCTCGAAGCCCTCCACCGGCAGGAACACCTCGCCGCGGACCTCCAGCAGCTCCGGGGCGGGCCGGACGCCCTCGTCCAGCCGCTCCGGCACCGCGGCGATGGTGCGCACGTTGAGCGTGATGTCCTCGCCGACCCGGCCGTCGCCGCGGGTGGCGGCGCGGGCCAGCCGCCCGTTCTCGTAGACCAGGTCGACGGCGAGCCCGTCGATCTTGAGCTCGCACAGGTAGGCCTCGACCGGGACCTCCGCCGAGACCCGGTCGGCCCAGGCGGACAGCTCCTCGGCGTCGAAGGCGTTGCCCAGGCTCTCCATCCGCACCAGGTGCTCCACCGGTGCGAACTCGTTGCTGATCGGCGCGCCCACCTTCTGCGTGGGCGAGTCCTGGGTGACCAGCTGGGGGTGGCGGTCCTCGAGACCGCGCAGCTCCTCCATCAGCGCGTCGTACTCCGCGTCGGAGACGACGGGCGTCTTCATGTAGTACCGGTAGCTGTGGTCGTCGAGCTCCTGCGACAGTTCGGCATGGCGCTCGCGCGCCTCGGCGGGGACGGGATCGACGCTGGCCGACTCTTCCGTGCTCACCCGGGACGTCCTTTCCTCCATGCTGTGCTCCTCCGCTCCGGGCTCACCCGCGGGGGTCGTCGCGCAGCACCCGGGCCGCTTCGCGGCAGGCGTCCAGGGCGGCGCGGGCGCCCTCCGGCGAGGCGCCGGCCAGGCCGCAGACGGGGGTGACGACGACGGTCCCGGCCAGTGATTCAGGGGCGAATCCGATGCGGTTCCACAGCTCACGTACAGGATCGACGGTACCGACCGGGTCGGACACTCCGGCCCGGGCACGCGCCGCGACGCCGAGAAAAAGCCCGGCCCCCGCCTCCACCGCCTCGCCCACGGCCTCGTCGGAGCCGGAGGTGAGCCGGGCGGCGTCCAGGCCCAAGGCGCGCGCCCCGGAGCGGCGCAGCAGCCCGATCGGGGCGTCCTCGGCGCAGCAGTGCGCGGCCGGCAGCGCGCCCGCCTCCTCGACCGCGGCGAACACCTCGCCCAGCCGCTCCCGGGCGAGGGCCGGGTCCGGGGCCGCGATCCGCCGGTAGCCGCTGGCGGTGGGCACCCGGCCGGCCAGCACCGCGGGCAGCGACGGCTCGTCGATCTGCACGATCAGCTCCGCGCCGGGCAGCCGCGCCGCCACGTCGGCGATGTGCGCCCGCACCCCCTCGGCCAGCGAGGCGGCCAGGTCGGCCACGGCGCCCCGGTCGCCGAGCATCCGCTCCCCCGAGCGCAGCTCGACCGAGGCCGCCAGGGTCCACGGGCCGGCCGCCTGGACCTTGAACGGCCCGGTGTAGGCGGCCCCGTGCCGCTCCACCGCCTCCAGGTCGTAGGAGAGGAAGCTGCCGGCCCGGGCCAGGTCCCGTCCGGGCCCGCGGGCCACCCGCCAGCCGGTCGGCTGCACCTCGACCGGAATGTCCACCAGCAGCGAGGCGGTCCGGCCGATGATGTCCGCCCCGGCCCCGCGCGCGGGCAGCTCCGGAAGGTGCGGCAGCTGCGTGAGCTCGCCGAACACCGTCCGCGCCGCCTCGTCGGGGTCCTCCCACGGATACGACCCCACACCGGTCCAACTCGCCACTGCCCAGGGAAAACGCCGATCATCCACGAGCGACAAGACTAGGGCACCCGCACCGCCGCCACGAAGGACGGGACGGCCGCGCGGGGAGCGGGCGGGAGCCCGGGAGGGGCCCGGTCAGCCGGCGACCGGCTCGGAGGGTTCGGCGTCCTCCCGCCGGGCGGCGCGGGCGCGGCGCCGGCGGAGCAGGGCGGCGGCGGTGGCCGCCCCGGCCGCGAGCAGCAGCACCAGGGCCACGGCCAGCACCGGGGAGTGCAGGAAGACGTTCCACCACACCGCGAGCACGGCGAGGCCGCCGAGGCTGTAGATGGCCGCCCAGATCGCGCAGCCGGGGATCATCGCGGCCAGGTAGCGCGGGAAGGACATCCGCATCGCGCCGGCCACGAGGTGGATCGCGGTCTGCACGCCGACCGTGACGTAGGCGACGGTGACCACCGGCGGTCCGAACCGGTTGATCAGCCGCTCGGCCCGCTCCAGCCGGGAGCCGAGGCGGGCGCCCCAGCGCGAGCGGTGCAGCCCGGCGCCGAGCCCGCGGCCGATCCAGTAGGTGGCCTGCGTCCGGGCGAAGACGATGCCGAACAGCGCGGAGTACACGATCCAGAAGGGCTGTCCCTCCAGGAACTGGTATTCCATCGGCCCTCCATGCGTTCCGGGCCGCCCGAGCGGCGCCACCCGGAGACCATGTTAAGCCTAACCTAAGTTCACCCGGCCCGGGGGGCCGCCGCCGGCTCCGCGGAGCCCGCCGGCTCGGCCGCGCGGGTGCCGGAGATCGTCGCCGAGCCCAGCACCGCGTCGCCGTCGTAGAAGACCGCGGTCTGCCCGGGGGCCACCCCGGTGGCCGGGGAGTCCAGGGAGATCTCCACCCCCTCGCCGGTCGCCCGCACCGTGCAGCCGTGCACCTCGCCGTGGGCGCGCAGCTGCACCCGGCAGGCGAGCGGGGCGCCGCCGGGGGCCGGCGCCTCGCGCCCGCTCCACACCGGCCGGACGGCGCTGATCCCGCCCACCCGCAGCGCCTCGCGCGGGCCCACCGTCACCGTGTTCTCCACCGGCTCGATGGAGAGCACGTAGCGGCGGTCCGGGGCCCCGCCGAGGTTGAGGCCCTTGCGCTGGCCGATGGTGTAGGCGTGCGCCCCGTCGTGGGTGCCCAGCACCTCGCCGGACTCGTCCTTGATCGGGCCCGGCCGGCTGCCCAGCCGCCGGTTGAGGAAGCCCGCGGTGTCGCCGTCGGCGATGAAGCAGATGTCGTGGCTGTCCGGCTTGTCGGCGACGGCCAGCCCGCGCCGCGCCGCCTCCTCCCGGACCTCCTCCTTGGTGCAGTCCCCCAGCGGGAACATGGCGTGCCCGATCTGCTCGCGGGTCAGCACGCCCAGCACGTAGGACTGGTCCTTGGCCTCGTCCACGCTGCGCACCAGGCGCCCGTCGACCAGCCGGACGTGGTGGCCGGTGCAGACCGCGTCGAAGCCGAGCGCGACCGCCCGGTCCAGCACCGCCTCGAACTTGATCTTCTCGTTGCAGCGCAGGCACGGGTTGGGCGTGCTGCCCGCGGCGTAGGAGGCGACGAAGTCCTGGACCACCTCGCGGTCGAACTCCTCCGCCATGTCCCACACGTAGAACGGGATGCCGATCACGTCGGCCGCCCGGCGGGCGTCCCGGGAGTCCTCCACGGTGCAGCACCCCCGGGCCCCGGTCCGGTAGGACTGCGGGTTCTTGGAGAGGGCCAGGTGCACCCCGGTGACGTCATGGCCGGCCTCGGCCGCCCGGGCGGCGGCCACCGCTGAGTCGACGCCGCCCGACATGGCGGCCAGTACGCGCAAAGTCATAACGTCTCCAGGGTATGCGCTGCACCGGGCCGCCCCTTCCGCTCCGGCCGCTCCCCCGGACCGGCGTCCTTTCCCCCCTCCGGGTTCTGCGAAAATCAGAGCATGCCTCTGTTCCGCCGCCGCCGTTCCGCGGCGTCCGAATCCGCCGCCGGCATCGACGCCTTCTGGGCGCACTGGCCCGAGCTGCGCGGCGCCCTGGCGGAGTCGGTCGACGCCGGCTCCCCGCTCTCCGAGGAGGCCGCCGAGCGGCTCACCGGGCTGGTGCGGCGCATCCACCCGGCCCTCGACTGGGAGGTCTCCTCCGCCCCGCCCTCCGGCGGCAACCCGCTGGAGGACCTGCAGTCCTCGCTCGACGCCGACCCGAGCGAGCTGATGGCGCGCCTGGCCGAGCTGGACGACCCCGGGGCGCTGCTCGGCGGGGACGAGCCCTCCTACGCCCTGACGCTCCGCTCCGGGCCGGACGACGAGGCGCGGATCGCCGCCGAGCGGTGGTCCCGCGCCGCCCCCGGGGAGCCGGGCTGGGTGTTCCGCCCGTCGCTGCCCGCCGACCACGGCGCGCTCTCCCGCCCGCTGGACTGGAACGGCCACGAGCTGGACCTGTCGCACACCAGCGTGGAGCTGCGGGCCGATCCGCGGCGCGGCACCCTCACCGCCGGCGTCTACCACCCCGACTTCATGTTCCTCCCCGAGGAGGACCAGGCCGGTGTGGCCGAGCACGTGGTGATGCTGGCGCTGGGCGAGGACGACTACGTGCGGGCGATCGGCGCGGTGCGCGCGCTGGTGGAGAAGCCGCTGGACCCGCTCCCGCCGACGTCCATCCCCTCGGTCGCCCACCAGCTGGGCCACGGCTCCGGGGGCGCCCTGGTGAGCGCCGAGGCCCGGCACCCGGTGCTCGGCCCGCTGGAGGTGCTCCTCCGCCACCCGGTGCAGCGCCGCGACTTCCCGGTCTTCACCCTGCTGCTGCAGGTGGTGCTCCCCTACCGCGAGGCCGACGCGGAGAAGCAGCCCGGCGGGGCCAGCGCGGCGGCGCTGGAGGCGATGGACTCGCGGCTGGAGGAGGTGCTCGGCTCCGACGGCGCGCTCTTCCTCCAGCAGACCGGGGGCGGCCGCCGGGAGATGCTCTTCTACCTGGACCCCGAGTCCCAGGTGCTGCCCTCGGTGGAGGAGGCCGTCGCCTCCTGGGGCGAGGGCCGGCCGGGGATGAAGACCCAGCTGGACCCGGACTGGTCGGTCTTCAACCGGATCACCGGCAAGTTCCGCGGGCTCTCCTCCTAGGCCTCCGGCGGGAGGCGGGGCCGCGGGCTCCGCGGAACGGCGCGGCGGCGGTCGCCCGGAGCGCTCCGGGCGACCGCCGCCGCGCCGGGAGCACCCCTGGGGCGCGGAGGCGGGGGGGGAGGGTCAGCGGCGGCGGCTGCGGGCGGCGCGGGCCCGCTCCACGGCCGGGCCGACCGCCTCGGCCAGGGCGTCCACGTCGGCCGGGGTGGAGCCGCGGCCCAGGCTGAACCGGAGCGAGCTCAGCGCGGTCTCGGCGCCGGCGCCCATCGCGAGCAGCACGTGCGAGGGCTGCGCGACCCCCGCCGAGCAGGCCGACCCGGTCGAGCAGGCGATCCCCTGGGCGTCCAGGAGCATCAGCAGGGCGTCGCCCTCGCAGCCGGGGAAGGACATGTGCGCGATCCCCGGCAGCCGGTCCTCCGGGTGGCCGTTGAGCACCGCGTCCGGCACCGCCTTGTGCACCGCGCGGACCAGCTCGTCGCGGAGCGAGGAGAGCTCGGCGGCGTGCTCCTCGCGCTCCTCGGCGGCCAGCCGGACCGCGGTGGCGAAGCCGCGGAGCAGCGGCGTCATCAGGGTGCCGGAGCGGACCTCCCGCTCCTGCCCGCCGCCGTGCAGCACCGGGACCGGGTCGGTGCCGCGCGCCAGCACCAGCGCGCCGGCGCCCATCGGCCCGCCCAGCTTGTGCCCGGACAGGGTGAGCGCGGAGAGCCCCTCCACCGCGAAGTCCGCGGGGACCGCGCCGACGGCCTGCACCGCGTCGGTGTGCATCGGGACGCCGTACTCGGCGGCCACCGCGGCCAGCTCGCGCACCGGCTGCACCGTGCCCACCTCGTTGTTGGCCCACATCACCGAGACCAGCGCGACGTCGTCGGGGTCGCGCTCGATCGCCTCGCGCAGCGCCTCGGGGTGCACGGTCCCGTACCCGTCGACCGGCAGCTCCTCGCAGCGGGCGCCCTGGCGGTCGGCCATCCACCGGGCCGGGTCGAGCACCGCGTGGTGCTCCACCGCCCCCACCAGGATCCGCCGCCGGCGCGGGTCGGCCCGGTTACGCGCCCAGTACAGGCCCTTGACCGCGAGGTTGTCGGCCTCGGTCCCGCCGCCGGTGAACACCACCTCGTGCGGGGTCGCTCCGAGCGCCCAGGCGATGTCCTCGCGGGCCTCCTCCACCACCCTGCGGGCGGCCCGCCCCGCCCCGTGCAGCGACGAGGGGTTGCCGAGCCGCCCGTACTCCTCGGTCATCTCCGCGACGGCCTCGGGGCGGACGGCGGTCGTGGCTGCGTGATCCAGATACACCATGGCCTTCCAAGGATACGGCGGCGGCCCCGGGCACGAGGTGCCCGGGGCCGCCGCCGGCCTTCCGCGGAGCCGCGCCTACTTGCGCTTCTCGATCTCCTCGGTGAGCTGCGGGGCGACGGTGTGCAGGTCGCCCACGACGCCGTAGTCGGCGAGCTCGAAGATCGGCGCCTCGGGGTCCTTGTTGACCGCGACGATGTTCTTCGAGGTCTGCATGCCGGCCCGGTGCTGGATCGCGCCGGAGATGCCCAGCGCGATGTACAGGTTGGGGCTGACCGTCTTACCGGTCTGGCCGACCTGGAACTGGTTGGGGTACCAGCCCGAGTCGACCGCGGCGCGGGACGCGCCGACGGCGGCGCCCAGCGAGTCGGCCAGCTTCTCCACCACGGAGAAGTCGTCGGAGCCGACGCCCCGGCCGCCGGAGACCACGATCGCGGCCTCGGTCAGCTCCGGGCGGGCGCCCTGCTCCTGGGCGACGCGCTCCACGACCTTGGCGCCCTTGGCCGCGTCGGAGACCTCCACCGAGACCTCCTCGACCGCGGCGGCGCCGGAGGCCGGCTCGGCCGGGACCGAGTTGGGGCGGATCGCGACGACCGGCGTGCCGGAGGCGACCTTGGCGTGGGTGACCAGGGCGCCGCCGAAGACGCTGTGCTCGGCGACCAGCTCGGCGGTGACGTCCACGACGTCGGTGAGCACGCCGGAGCCCAGCTTCACCGCGGTGCGCCCGGCGATCTCCTTGTTCTCGGCGGTGGCCGAGACCAGGATCGCGGCGGCGGACTTCTCCCCGGCCAGCTTGGCGAGCAGCTCGGCCTTGGGCGCGACGACGTAGTCGTTCAGCTCGGCCGGAGCGACGTAGACCTTCTCCGCACCGAACTCGGCCAGCTTGGCCTTGCCCGAGTCGGCACCCTCACCGACCCACACGGCCGCCGGCTCGCCGATCCGGCGGGCCGCGGTGAGCAGCTCGGTGGTGACCTTCTTGACCTCACCGTCGACGTGGTCGACGAGGACGAGGACCTCAGCCATGTCTTGAATCCCTCTTTCGTCTCGCCGGACCTATACGAACTTCTTGTCGGCGAGGAACGCGGCGATCTTCGCCCCGCCGTCGCCCTCGTCCTTGACGACGGTGCCGGCGGCGCGCGGCGGCGCCGGGGCGGCGTCGACCGTCTGGGTGGTCGCGGCGGCCAGGCCCACCTTGGCGGTGTCGATGCCGGCGTCGGCGGCGCCCAGCTTCTGCACCGGCTTCTTCTTGGCCTGCATGATCAGCTTGAACGACGGGTAGCGCGGCTCGTTGATCTTCTCGACCACGCTGACCACCGCCGGCAGCTGCGCCTCGACCACGTCGTAGCCGTAGTCGGTCTGGCGCTGGATCTTGATGGCGGAGCCGTCCACGTCGACCTTGCCGGCCAGGGTGAGCTGCGGCAGGCCGAGGTACTCGGCGAGCGCCGCGCCGACCACGCCGGTGCGCGCGTCGGTGGACTCCGAGCCGAGCACGACCAGGTCGAACTCGATGGTGCCCAGGGCCTTGGACAGCGCGTAGGCGGTCTGCAGGGCGTCGGAGCCCTTCAGCGCCTCGTCGTTGACGTGCACCGCCTTGTCGGCGCCCATGGAGAGCGCCTTGCGGATGGAGTCGGTGGCCTGGTCCGGACCCATGCTCAGGACCGTGACCTCGCCGCCGTGCTTCTCCTTGAGGAGGAGGGCCTCCTCGATGGCGTACTCGTCCAGCTCGTTGATGACGCCGTCCGACGCCGCGCGGTCCAGCGTGTGGTCATCCGCGAGTTTCCGCTCGGTCGCCGTGTCCGGGACCTGCTTGACCAAAACGACAATATTCATGGCCGGTGGCCGACCTCCCTGCACTCCCTTGCGTCGCCCGCTCGGACGGCGCGGACGCCGGTGCGTCCGTGGCCCCTAAGGGTGCCAAATGCGCTGATGGCATCCGGCGGCGGGGGGCGCGTTCACGTCCCGCGTCCCGCCTGTTCATGGTGCTCGCCCCCGATGTTACTGACTAGTAGCACAGAAGGCGAACACACCCCCGGGACTTCAGAGCTTAGGGCACCCTAACCACCGAACGGGTTGCTGGGCGGGAACCAGACCCAGACCGGGGCGGCGCTGAACCCGAAGGAGAGCACCAGCATCGCGAAGAGCACGGTGAACACGATGACGCCCCAGTAGACGTACACGTTGCGGAAGCCCACCTTGTCCAGCAGCTCCATCGCCTGGCCCCGGGCACCGCGGGCGTTGGGCCCCACGAAGCTCAGCAGGACCATCACGAACGTGCCGAAGGCGACCGCGTTGTTGATGCCCTCCCTGCCGGTGAGCATCCCGACGATGAACCCGAGGACGCTGCCGACGAGCAGGTACCCCAGCCCGTACAGCGCGTTGACGCCCAGGTTGCGCAGGAGCGCCACCGGCATGTCCAGTGCCACCACGATCGTGTCGGAGCTGCGCGGCGCCCGGGTCTGCAGCCGGCGGGCGTGGTTGGCCTTGACCGTGCCCAGCGCGCCGAGCAGGCTCACCAGCACCAGGCCGAACAGCATCCCGATCCAGGGCAGCACCAGCGCGATGCCGGAGACCAGCGCGAGCAGCGCGACCAGGTAGAGCCGGGGCAGGTGCCAGCGGTCGTCGTCGTAGTACTCGTCGTCCTCACCGCCGCCCCAGTAGTCGCTGACGCTGTCCCCGCCGCTGCGCCGCCAGCGCCCGAACAGGCCTCCCCGGCCCTCCTCCTCGGCCTCGTCGCCGTCCTGGGAGGACCGGCGGCCGCGCCGGGCGTCCTGCTCGACCGGGGTGAGGATGTCCTGGAAGTCCTCCGGGCGGAGGGTGGAGTTGAAGTACTGGGTCTGCGGGGCGCCGCCGCCCTGCCCGTCCTCGTCGTCGGCGTAGTAGGTGCGCACCTGGCCGGCCCGGGTGCGGTCCGCGTCCTGCGGGTCCAGCAGCCCGGTGGCCTGCGGGTCGTCCGCCTCGCGCGGCTCCAGCAGGCCGGTCGCCTGGGGGTCGTCCGCGGGCTCCGCGGCCGACTCGGCGGTCTCCGCCGGCGGCACCGCGCGGGTCGCGCCCGCCCCGTACTCGGTGGCGGGGCCGTACTCGGTGGCCGGGCCGTACTCGGTCGCGGGCCCGTACTCGGTGGCCGGGCCGTACTCGGCGGCGGGCGCGGCCTCGGAGCGCGACTCCTCCTGCCGGTCCTGCTGCGCGGGCTGCGCCGAGCGGTGCACCGCGGTGTGCTTCCCGGTCATCCCGGAGCCGACGTAGGCCGCGATGTCGTCGCTGAGCGGCAGGTCGAGGTTGAGCCGCCCGGTCTCGGCGACCAGCTGGGCGGCGGTCGGCCGGGCCGCCATGTCCCGGGAGACCGCCTTCATGACCAGCGGGCGGAGCCGCTCCGGCATCCCCTCGATGTTGATCTCGCCGTTGAGGATGCGGAAGAAGATGACCTCGAAGGACCCGGCACCGTAGGGCGCGTTGCCGGTGGCCGCGAAGGACACCGTGGCGCCCCAGGCGTGCACGTCGGTCGCGGGCCCCAGCGCGGTGCCCTCGATGACCTCGGGGGACAGGTAGCTGGGCGTGCCGACGAAGGTGCCGGTCTGGGTGAGCTTGGCGCCGTCCACCGCGTGCGCGATGCCGAAGTCGATGACGATCGGCTCGCCGTTGGAGATGATGACGTTGCCCGGCTTGAGGTCGCGGTGGATGACGTCGGCCGCGTGGATGTCGTCGATGGCGCGGGCCAGGCCGCTGACGAAGTTGGTCAGCGCGCGGCCGCGCAGCGGGCCGTGCGACTCCACCGTGGAGTCCAGTGTGGGGCCGGGGATGTACTCGGTGACCACCCAGGGCAGCTCGGCGCTGGTGTCCGCGTCGATCACCTCGGCGACGTTGCGGCTGTGCACCCGCCGCATCGTCTCCACCTCTCGGGCCAGGCGGGCGCGGGCGATGTTGTCGCCGGCCACCTCCGAGCGCAGCACCTTGATCGCGACCAGGCGGTCCTGCCGGGGATCGTAGCCCTGGTAGACCACGCCCATACCGCCCTGGCCGATGCGCCTCCGGATGGAATAAGGGCCGACGCGTTCCGGCAGCTCCTCACCCTCGGGGAAACCTGCCGACATTGCCATTGCGAACTCATCCCCTCAAAACCCGCATACCGCCACGACCAGCTTAGCCGTCGCGGGGCGAGCGGTACCGCGCTGCGCGCCCCTTGCAACCCCACGAGTATGACGGAAAATACCTGCGCCCGGTTCCGCTTCGGTGCCGCTCAGCCCTCGGCCGGAAGCCCGAGCCCGTCGACGGTTTCGGCCCCCGGGAGGCCGGTCAGGGCCGCTCCGGGGACGATCAGCTTGGAGCGGCGCACCCCGCTGCCGATGACCACCAGCGGACAGGCCGCCACCGCCGCGTCGATCAGCAGCGGCCACCCCTCCGGCAGGCCGACCGGGGTGATGCCGCCGTACTCCATCCCGGTGGCGGCGACCGCGTCGTCCTGCCGGGCGAAGGAGGCCTTGCGCACGTCGAGCCGGCGGCGGACCGCGCCGTTGACGTCCAGCCTGGTGGTGGCGAGCACGACGCAGGCCGCCCTGCGCACCTCGCCGCCGCGCTTGCCGGTGACCACGATGCAGTTGGCCCCGGCCTCCATCGGGAAGCCGTAGGCCTCGGAGGCGGCGGCGGTGTCGGAGAGCGCCGGATCGACCTCGGCGACCAGCGGCGGGGGCTCCTCCGCCGCCGCCTTCCAGCCCTCCAGCCCCGCCGCCACCGGCGCGGCCAGCAGGTCGGTCCGCTCCGCCGCGGGGGCCGCCGCAAGGCCCCAGATCCGCTCCGCCATCTCCGCCGCTATCCTCTTCTCCGCCGCCCGGCCGGTTCCGGTCAGCGCCCGGTGAACTCCGCCTTGCCCGGGCCGCTCTCCATGAAGCTGCGCATCCCGATCTTCTGGTCCTCGGTGCCGAACAGCGCCGCGAACTGCACCCGCTCGATCTCCAGGCCGGTGCCCAGGTCCGCCTCGAGCCCGCGGTCGACCGCCTCCTTGGCCGCGCGCAGCGCCGCCGAGGGGCCGCCGGCGTAGCGGGCCGCCATGGCCACCGCCGCGGAGTAGACCTCCGCCGCCGGAACGACCCGGTCCACCAGGCCGATCCGGAGCGCCTCGTCGGCCGGCACGTGCCGCCCGGTGAAGATCAGGTCCTTGGCCCGCGCCGGGCCGATCAGCCGGGGCAGCCGCTGGGTGCCGCCGGCCCCGGGGATCACCCCGAGCAGGATCTCCGGCTGGCCCAGCCTGGCGTCCTCCGCGGCGACCCGGAAGTCCGCGCAGAGCGCCAGTTCGCAGCCGCCGCCCAGAGCGTAGCCGGTGACCGCGGCCACCACCGGCTTGGGGATCTCGGCGACCGCGGTGAACGAGGCCTGCAGGGTGCGCGAGTGGGCCGCCATGTCGGCGAAGCCCATGCCGGCCATCTCCTTGATGTCGGCGCCCGCGGCGAACACCCGCTCCCCGCCGTAGAGGACCGCGGCGGCCACCGAGCCGTCCGCGGCGACCTCGGCCGCGGCCGCCCCGATCTCCCGCTGCACCTGCGCGTTGAGCGCGTTCATCTTCGGCCGGTCCAGCCTGATCACCGCGACCGCCGGATTCTCCGCGTCCTTCTCCACCCGCACGAACTCGCCCACTGCCGAGCCCTCCTGCCCTTCGGTCCCGCGCCCGGGTTCTCCGGCGCCTCCCGATGTCCTACCACGGCGCCGCCCGGCTCCCCCGCCCCCGCCCGCGCCGCCGAACGGGGCGGCGGCCGTACCGGGCGGCCGGGCCGGGCGCGGGGACCCCGGGCCCCCGCGCCGCAGACTCAGCCGAACAGCAGCCGCCAGGTGCCCATCCGCATCGAGAGCAGGTGCGCCGCGACCAGGACCAGCACGGTCCCGGCGATCAGCGCGCCGTCCGCGCCGGACCACCGGCTGGTGCGGGCGTGGGTGCGCGGCCCGGTGCCGAACCCGCGCGCGTCCATCGCGGTGGCCAGCAGCGTCCCGGTCCGGATCGCCCGGACCAGCAGCGCGAAGGCCTTCCCGGCGAACTGCGCGGCCAGCGCCGCCGGGTTGCGCCCCGGCTCCAGGCCGCGGGCCCGCCGGGCCAGGGTGAGGGTGCGCCAGTGCGCCGCCAGCAGCGGGATCAGGCGCAGCGCGGCCAGCACCCCCAGCGCGGGCCGCTCCGGCACCTTCAGCCGCTGCACCAGCGCGTCGGCGGTCTCGGTCGGGTCGCTGGTCAGCGCGACCAGCACCCCGGGCAGCGCGATCGCCAGCAGCCGCACCGCCAGGCCGAACGCGGTCATCGGGCCGCTCTCCCCGAACAGCAGGTTGACCAGGCCGACCGAGAAGGCGGCCAGCACCAGCGGCACGCCGACGGTGAGCAGCGCCCGGCGCTCCAGGCCCGCGAACGGCAGCAGCAGGACGGTCGCGGCGAGCACCGCGCCCGCGGTCACCGGGTCGACCGCGGGGATCAGCCCGGCGGCCACCAGCAGGGCGGCGACGATCTTGGCCGCCGGGTTGCGGCGGCGCAGCACCCCGGTCATCGGCCGCTCCCCACCGCGGGCGCCACGCCGCCGCCGGCCACCCGCAGCTCCACGTCGGTGAACGGGCCGAGCAGCCGCTCGTCATGGGTGGCCATGACCACCGCGCGGCCCTGCGCGCGCAGCTCCGCCAGGAGCGCCACCAGCTCGGCCCAGGTGCAGGCGTCCTGGCCGAAGGTGGGCTCGTCGAGCAGGAGCACGTCGGGGGCGTGCGCCGGCCCGGAGCTGAGCGCGGTGGCCACCGAGAGCCGCCGCTTCTCCCCGCCGGAGAGCGTGTAGGGGTGGACCCCGGCCAGGGGCGCCAGCCGGAGCCGCTCCAGCAGCTCGCCGACCCAGGCCGCGGCGGTCTCCGCGGGCAGCCCGGCCCGCTTCGGGGCGAACTCCAGCTCCTCCCGGACGGTGGCGGTGACGAACTGGTCCTCGGCGTGCTGGAAGACCGTGCCCAGGTGGCGGGCGAGCCGCCGGGCCGGCCAGCGGCCCAGGTCCCGGCGGTCCACCCCGGCCAGCGCGCCCTCCGGCCGCACCGAGCCGGCGTCCGGCCGGGCCAGCCCGCCCAGCAGGGTGAGCAGGGTCGACTTCCCGGCGCCGTTCGGCCCGGTCAGCGCGGTGGTGGCGGAGCCGGCCACGGCCGCCTCCACCCGGTCCAGGACGGTGCGCCGGCGGCGCGGGTCGGTGCCGGGGCCCAGCGGCTCCAGCGCGGTGCACCCGGCGGCCCGGATCAGCACCTCCCCGGTGGCCCCGGAGGCTCCGGGCGCCCGCGGCTCGTGGCCGGGCACCCACACCCCGCGGGCGGCCAGGGCCGCCCCGTGCCGGGCGAACACCTCGCCGGGCGGGCCGTCGGCGACCACGCCGCCGCCGGGCTCGACCACCACCACCCGGTCCACCAGGCCGACCGCCTCGGCCACCCGGTGCTCGACGACCACCATGGTCGCCGAGCTCTCCGCGGCCAGCCCGGCCAGCACCCCGCGGATCTGCGCGGCGCCCTCCGGGTCGAGGTTGGCGGTGGGCTCGTCGAGCAGCAGCAGCCGGGGCCGCATCGCCAGCGCCCCGGCGATGACCAGGCGCTGCTTCTCCCCGCCGGAGAGCGCCGCGGTGGAGCGCTCCGGGCCGTGGCCGAAGCCGACCCCGGCCAGCGCCTCCCGGACCCGGCCGCCGATCAGCTCCGGGTCGGTACCGATGTTCTCCAGGCCGAACGCGACGTCGTCGCCGGCCCGCGCCATCACCAGCTGGGTCTCCGGGTCCTGGGCGACCAGGCCGGTGCCGCCCCGGCCGCGCTCGGCCGGGGCGCCGTCCACGGTGAGCTCGCCCTCGCTCTCCCCGGTGATGGCCGATTCCGGCCCGGTCAGCCCGGCCAGGGCGTGCAGCAGCGTGCTCTTGCCGGCGCCGGAGGGGCCGAGCAGCAGTACCCGCTCGCCGGGCTCGACCTCCAGGTCGACCCCGCGCAGCGCCCACTCCTCGCGGCCGGCGTGCCGCCAGCCCCAGCCGCGCAGCCGGATCCGCGCGCCGCTCATCCGCGCGCCGAGGGGAAGGGGGTGAGCGCCCCGGCCCGGGCCAGGGCGGTGGTGAGCAGCCGGCCGCCGACCCCGGCGATCAGCACCGAGCTGGCGGCGACGAAGGCCGCGTAGGCGGCCATGAAGGAGGCCGGCCAGTCGGCGTAGGTCATGGTGAGGTCCATGCCGATCGGGGCCAGCGCGGCGGCCGCGGCGGCCAGCACGGAGGCCGCCATGCCCCAGGAGCGGTACCGGCCGGCCAGGAAGACCAGCTCCGGCAGGAGCCCCTGGAAGAAGCCGGCGACCAGCACGATCATGCCCCAGTGCGTACCCAGCAGCGCCGAGACCGTGGCGGCCGCGACCGAGGTGAGGACGCCCGCCCCGGGCTTGCGCAGCACCAGCATGCCGAGCACGCCGGGCAGCAGCCAGATGCCGTAGATGACCGCCTGGGCGGGCGGGAAGAAGACGAACAGCGGTGCGGTGGCCTGCCAGAGCATGCCCCAGAACCAGAATATGACGCCGATGGCGACGCCGAGCACCGCGGCGACGACGATGTCGACGGTGCGCCAGGCGTACGGCGAACGCTGGGCGGTGGTCTTCACGGGTGGGTCCCTTCGCGTCGGTGAGGACACGAGAGGGCTCAGGCCAAGAGCGCCCGGTACGGACTCCGCCGGGCGGAACACACGACTTCCTTCGCTGGCATGATCCAGATCAGGTGTCTAAGGGTCTGCGGGGTCTCCGCACTCTCAGCGCCGAAGCGCTCCCCTGTCGGTTTCCACCCATTATGCGGGTTATCGCCGCTCAGCGCAGCACGATCCCGTCCTCCATTCCGCGGTGCGGCTCCGGAACGGCCACCAGCCCCATCTCCGCGGCCGAGCGGAGCGCCGGGTGCCGGGGCAGCACGCGCACCGTGTAGCCGCCGGAGCCCGCCCTGGTCAGCGGGGCCGAACCGGTGTAGCGGTGCCCCTCCTGCCCGCCGCCGGTCCACTCCAGCACGGCGACGGCCGGCGCCACCAGCCGGCCGTCCTCGTCGACCCGGCCGACCAGCGCCTCCACCTGGACGTCGTCCGGGTCCAGGTCGCCGAGGCGGACCGTGGCGCTCAGGTCCAGCTCGCCGCCGGCCCGCGGCGGCTCCCCGGTGCCCGCGTCGATCCCGCCGGCCTCGACGTGCTCGATGCGCACCCCCGGCCAGCCGGCGCGGACCCGGGCCTTCCAGGCCGCCAGCTCGCGCGCGCCGGCCGCGCCGCCGTCCAGCAGCGCCCGCGAGGAGGCCGCGGCGCCCCGGTAGTAGCCCGCCACGTAGTCCTGGACCATCCGGGTGGCCAGCACCTTCGGCCCCAGCGAGACCAGGGTGTGCTTGACCATCTCCAGCCAGCGCTTGGGCAGGCCGTCGCCGTCGGCGTCGTAGAAGAGCGGCGCGACCCGCTCCTCGATGAGCTCGTAGAGCGCGCGGGACTCCAGGTCGTCGCGGCGGTCGGGGTCGGAGACCCCGTCCGCGGTGGGGATCGCCCACCCGTTGGACCCGTCGAACCACTCGTCCCACCAGCCGTCCCGGACCGACAGGTTGAGCCCGCCGTTGAGCGCCGACTTCATCCCCGAGGTGCCGCTGGCCTCCAGCGGGCGCAGCGGGTTGTTCAGCCACACGTCGCTCCCCTGCACCAGGGAGGCGGCCAGGTCCATGTCGTAGTCGGGCAGGAAGACGATGCGGTGCCGGACGTCGGGGCGGTCGCTGAACCGAACGATCTCCTGAATGAGCCGCTTGCCGCCCTCGTCGGCGGGGTGCGCCTTGCCCGCCACCACGATCTGCACCGGCCGGTCCGGGTGGAGCAGCAGCCGGGCGAGCCGGTCCCGGTCGCGCAGCATCAGGGTGAGGCGCTTGTAGGAGGGCACCCGGCGGGCGAAGCCGATGGTGAGCACGTCGGGGTCGAGCACGCCGTCGATCCAGCCCAGCTCGGCGCCGGTGGCGCCGCGGGCCCGCCAGGAGGCGCGCAGCCGGGCGCGGGTCTCCTCCACCAGCCGGCCGCGGAGCGTGCGCCGCATCCGCCACAGCTCGCCCTCGTCCGCGCGGGCCACCTTGCGCCAGCCCTCGGAGCGGTTGAACTCGGCCGAGTCGCCGACCACCGCCGCGGCCAGCTCCTGGGCCTCCTCGGCCACCCAGGTGCGGGCGTGCACCCCGTTGGTGACCGAGCCGATCGGCACCTCGTCCGGGTCGAACCCGGGCCACAGGCCCTGGAACATGCCCCGGCTGACCGCCCCGTGCAGCCGGCTGACCCCGTTGGCCCGCTGGGCCAGCCGCATGCCCATCACCGCCATGTTGAACACGTCGGGGTCGCCGCCCGGGTAGTCCTCGGCGCCGAGCTCCAGCACCCGGTCGGCGGGGAGCCCCGGCACAGCCGGGGAGTCCCCGTCCAGGTGGGCGAGGACCAGCTCGCGCGGGAAGCGGTCGATGCCGGCGGGGACCGGGGTGTGCGTGGTGAAGACGGTCCCGGCCCGGGCGGCCTCGACCGCCTCCGCGAAGCCGAGCGGCCCGCCGTCCACGCCGCGGCCGTCCATGTACTCGCGGACCCGCTCCAGGCCGAGGAAGCCGGCATGCCCCTCGTTCATGTGGAACACCTCGGGCCGGGGGTGGCCGCTGATCTCGCAGTAGAGCCGGACCGCGCGCACCCCGCCCACGCCGAGCAGCAGCTCCTGGCGGAGCCGGTGCTCCCCGCCGCCGCCGTACAGCCGGTCGGTGACCGCGCGCAGGCCCGGCGGGTTGCCCTCGTGCACCGCGTCCAGCAGCAGCAGCGGCACCCGGCCCACCCGGCAGACCCAGACCCGGGCGGTGAGCCGCTCGCCGCCGGGCAGGTCCACCCCGATCTCGGCGGGGGCCCCGCCGGGGCCGGACAGCCGGGTGATCGGCAGGCCCTGCGGGTCCACCTCGGGGTAGGACTCCAGCTGCCAGCCCTCCCGGGAGAGGGTCTGGGAGAAGTAGCCGTGCCGGTAGAGCAGCCCCACCCCGATCAGCGGGACGCCCAGGTCGCTGGCGCTCTTCAGGTGGTCCCCGGCGAGGATGCCGAGGCCGCCGGAGTACTGCGGCAGCGCGGCGGCCAGGCCGTACTCGGCGGAGAAGTAGGCGATGGCGCGCGGCCGGTCCGCCTCGTCCGCCCCCTGGTACCAGCGGGGCCCGCCGAGGTAGGCGTCCAGGTCCGCGGCGGCCTCGGCGAGCCGGGCGCGGAACGCCTCGTCGGTGCGGAGCTCCGCGAGGCGCTCCCGGCCCACCTCCCCCAGCATCCGGTAGGGGTCGCGGCCGACGGACTCCCACAGCGCGGCGTCGACCGCGGCGAACACCTCGCGGGTCGGGGCGTGCCAGACCCAGCGCAGGTTGGCCGCGAGCCGGCCCAGCGCGGACAGCTCTTCGGGCAGAACGGTACGTACGGTGAATCTCCGGATCGCCTTCACGGACCGTGAGGCTAGCCAATGCGCGGCCGGGGCGCGAGCCTTTCCGGGCCGTTTTCGTGATTTCACCGAGAATTCAGTGCAGAGCACCGCCCGAATGCCGGGAAGAGCCCGAACCGAATCCTATTCATGCCCGTGTTGCCGCCGTGCCCGCAGTGAACTTCTGAAACCAATGACCGGTTCGCCGGAATCAATACGAAAGAAACATGTCTAAAACCGCATGGATATCCGCATTCGCACTGTGACGACAATCACAAAAATAATCGCGGCCGGACTGTCGGCAGCGGCGTTCCGGGCCCTGACGATAGGACAGTGAGACGCGGCTCCTCCGTCCCGGAATCAGTCAGTTGAAACACGCGGCATCACGCTGAAACATCCTTCCCTGCCGGAAACCCGACACACGGGCGGCACACGAGGGAACACCGGGAACATCCAGAGCCGGTACGGCATGCCCGAAAACGCCCGGCATAGATCCCGACATAGATATCGATGGTGCTCTTGTGATCGGACGAATTCCCATTCTCGACGTCGCCCCCGTGCTCGGCTACGGGACCGCCTGCGCCGCCGCCGGCGAGGCCTTCCCGGTGAGCGCCACCGTGATCCGCGAGGGCCACGGCGCCCTCGGCGCGGCGGCGGTGCTCTACGACCCCAAGGGCAAGCGCGCCGCGCAGGTCCCGATGGCCGAGGCCGCCCCCGGGACCGACCGCTACACCGCCCTGCTCAGCGCCCCCGAGCCGGGCCGCTGGACGTTCGCGGTGGAGGCGTGGGCCGACCCGTTCGCCACCTGGCGCCGCCGGGCCGAGGCCAAGATCCCGCTGGACCAGGACGCCGAGCTCACCCTGGAGGAGGGCGCCCGGCTGCTGGAGCGGGCCGCCCGCCGGGTGCCGCGCCGCCCGGAGCTGGCCGCGGCCGCCGGGCGGATGCGCGACGCCTCCCTGCCCGCCGCCGAGCGGCTGGCCCTGGCCCTCTCCGAGGAGGTCGCCGGGTCCCTGGCGGCCAACCCGCTGCGGGAGAGCACCACCCGCAGCAAGCGGTTCCCGCTGACCGTGCACCGCCGCCGGGCCCTGGTCGGCTCCTGGTACGAGTTCTTCCCGCGCTCGGTCGGCGCCGAGTACGACGAGGCCGAGGGCCGGTGGCGCTCGGGCACCCTGCGCTCCGCCGCCAAGCGGCTGCCGGCCATCGCCGACATGGGCTTCGACGTGGTCTACCTGCCGCCGATCCACCCGGTGGGGCGCTCCTTCCGCAAGGGCCCCGACAACGGCCTGCACGCCGGGCCGGACGACCCCGGGTCGGTCTGGGCGATCGGCTCCGCCGAGGGCGGGCACGACGCGGTCCACCCCGACCTGGGCGACATCGGCGACTTCGACGCGTTCGTCGCCGAGGCCGCCGCGCACGGCATCGAGGTCGCCCTCGACCTGGCCCTGCAGTGCTCGCCGGACCACCCGTGGGTCGCCGAGCACCCGGAGTGGTTCACCGCCCGCCCGGACGGCTCGATCGCCTACGCGGAGAACCCGCCCAAGAAGTACCAGGACATCTACCCGCTCGACTTCGACAACGACCCGGAGGGCCTCTACGCCGAGGTGCTGCGGGTGGTCCGGCACTGGATGGCGCACGGGGTGCGGATCTTCCGGGTGGACAACCCGCACACCAAGCCGCTGGCGTTCTGGGAGCGGCTGCTCGCCGACGTCGCCGCCTCCGACCCCGACGTGCTCTTCCTCTCCGAGGCGTTCACCCGCCCGGCGATGGTGCACGCGCTGGCCAAGGCCGGGTTCCACCAGTCCTACACCTACTTCACCTGGCGCAACGGCAAGGAGGAGATCGAGGAGTACCTGGCCGAGCTGTCCGGGGACGCCGCCGCCTACATGCGCCCCAACCTGTTCGCCAACACGCCCGACATCCTGCACGCCTACCTCCAGCACGGGGGCCGGCCGGCGTTCGAGGTGCGCGCGGTGCTCGCCGCGACCCTCTCCCCCTCCTGGGGCGTCTACTCCGGTTTCGAGCTGTGCGAGAACACCCCGGTGCGCGAGGGGAGCGAGGAATACCTCGGCTCCGAGAAATACCAGTACAAGCCCCGGGACTTCGACGCGGCCGAGGCCGCGGGAATGTCGATCATTCCGCTTCTGCGCAGGCTAAACTGTGTCCGGCGCGACCACCCGGCATTGCAAGAACTGCGCAACCTGCGGTTCCACCATGTCGACCAGCCCGAGCTGATCTGCTATTCGAAACGGCTGGCCGGGACCGGCGACCAGGAGGGGGACGACACCGTACTGGTGATCGTCAACCTCGATCCGCACCGCACCCGCGAAGCGACCGTGCGGATCGACATGCCCTCTTTGGGGCTCGAGCGCGGCGCTTCGTTCACCGTGACCGACGCGATCTCGGGCGATTCCTATACCTGGGGAGAGGCGAATTACGTCCGCCTCGACCCGAATGTCCAGTCCGCTCACGTCTTCACAGTCGACCCGGCCGGCAGCACCCCGTGAAAAAGGGTCCGACCGGCGGACGCACTGGAACGCCAACTGGTGGAGTTGTTCTCGTGACCACACCCGATCCGGTGCTCGGCACCCGTCAGGCGCCCCCCGCCCCCGTGCCCGACACCTTCTCCGAGGGACCGCCCCGGAACCCGTACTGGTACAAGCACGCGGTCTTCTACGAAGTCCAGGTCCGCGGCTTCTACGACTCCAACGGCGACGGGGTCGGGGACCTGCGGGGGCTGATCGACAAGCTCGACTACCTCGCCTGGCTCGGCATCGACTGCATCTGGCTGCTGCCGCTGTACGAGTCGCCGCTGCGCGACGGCGGGTACGACATCTCCGACTACATGACGATCCTCCCCGAGTTCGGGAAGATCGCCGACTTCGTGGAGCTCATCGAGCAGGCGCACCGGCGCGGCATCCGGATCATCACCGACCTGGTGATGAACCACACCAGCGACCAGCACCCCTGGTTCCAGGCGTCCCGGTCGGACCCGGACGGCCCCTACGGCGACTTCTACGTCTGGGCCGACGGCACCGACCGGTACGCCGACGCGCGGATCATCTTCGTCGACACCGAGCACTCCAACTGGTCCTACGACGAGGCGCGCGGCCAGTACTACTGGCACCGGTTCTTCTCCCACCAGCCGGACCTCAACTTCGAGAACCCGGCGGTGCAGGAGGCCGTGCTGGAGGTGCTCCGGTTCTGGCTCGACCTCGGCATCGACGGCTTCCGGCTGGACGCCGTGCCCTACCTCTACGAGCGGGAGGGCACCAACTGCGAGAACCTCAAGGAGACGCACGAGTTCCTCAAGCGGGTGCGCGCCGAGGTCGACCGGCTCTACCCGGACCGGGTGCTGCTCAGCGAGGCCAACCAGTGGCCCGCCGACGTGGTCGACTACTTCGGCGACTTCGAGTCCGGCGGCGACGAGTGCCACATGAACTTCCACTTCCCGCTGATGCCGCGGATGTTCATGGCGGTCCGCCGCGAGCAGCGCTACCCCATCTCGGAGATCCTCGCCCAGACGCCGCGCATCCCGCGCAACTGCCAGTGGGCCATCTTCCTGCGCAACCACGACGAGCTGACCCTGGAGATGGTCACCGACGAGGAGCGGGACTACATGTACGCCGAGTACGCCAAGGACCCGCGGATGCGGGCCAACGTGGGCATCCGGCGCCGCCTCGCCCCGCTGCTGGAGAACGACCGCAACCAGATCGAGCTCTTCACCGCGCTGCTGCTCTCCCTGCCCGGCTCGCCGGTGCTCTACTACGGCGACGAGATCGGCATGGGCGACAACATCTGGCTGGGCGACCGGGACGCGGTGCGCACCCCGATGCAGTGGACCTCCGACCGCAACGCCGGGTTCTCCCGGTGCGACCCGGCCCGGCTCTACCTGCCGCTCATCCTCGACCCGGTCCACGGCTACCAGGCGCTCAACGTCGAAGCGCAGCGGGACGACCCCGGCTCGCTGCTCAACTGGACCCGGAAGATGATCGGGATCCGCAAGCGGCACCCGGTCTTCGGCACCGGCGAGTTCACCGAGCTGCACGCCAGCAACCCGAGCGTGTTCGCCTTCGTGCGGGAGTACGGCGACGACCGGATGCTCTGCGTGAACAACCTGTCCCGCTTCCCGCAGCCGGTCGAGCTGGACCTGCGCCGCTTCGAGGGGGCCACCCCGGTGGAGTGCACCGGCGGCGTCCGCTTCCCGGCCATCGGCGAACTGCCCTACCTGCTCACCATGCCCGGCCACGGCTTCTACTGGTTCCAGCTGCCGCCGGTGGCCGAGGCCGACGGTCCCACCCGGGACGACCGCACCCGGGACGCACGCGAAAGGAAGCGGGCCTCAGTCTCATGACCCAGTTGGAGGAGCTCCTCACCCGATGGATGCCGCGGCAGCGCTGGTTCGCCGGCAAGGGCGCGCCGGTCGAGAAGGTGCTGATCGAACGCGAGCACCCGATCGGCGGCGCCGACCCGGGCCCGCACGGGCCGGGGATGCGCGCGCTGGTGGTCGCCGTGCACCAGCCCGGCGGCCGCGCGCGCTACCTGGTCGTCATCGGGCTGTGCGCCAAGGGGCGCCTCCGCGACGAGCTGGCGCACTGCGCCATCGGCGCGTGCACGGTCGGCGGCGCCCGGCGCACCGTCTACGACGCCCTGCACGACCCGGAGCTGACCGGGAGGCTGCTGCGCTGCATCGCCCGGGGCGCCGGGACCGGACCCGTCCGGTTCCGGCGCCTGCCGGAGCCCGCCGAGCCGATCGCCACCGGGATGCGCAGCCTGGTGCACACCGGCGAGCAGTCCAACACCACCCTGGTGTTCGGCGAGCGCTACGTGCTCAAGACGTTCCGCCGGCTCTGGCCCGGGCTCAACCCCGACCTGGAGCTCAACCGGGCGCTGTCCGGGTCGCCCTACGCGGCCCGGCCGCACGGCTGGATCGAGGTGGACGTCGAGGCCGACGACGGCGGGGGCGAGGTGCCCACCACCGTGGCCATGCTCCAGCAGTACCTGCGCAGCGCCACCGACGGCTGGGTACTGGCCGCCACCAGCGTGCGCGACCTCTACGCCGAGCCCGGCACCCCGCCGGGCGAGGCCGGCGGCGACTTCGCCGGGGAGGCCGAGCGGCTCGGCGCGGCCACCGCGGAGGTGCACCGCGCGCTCGCCCGCGCCCTGCCCACCGACGTGCTCTCCCCCGGCGCGCTGCACGGCCTGGCCGACGCCATGGTCCGCCGCCTGGAGAGCGCGGTGGAGCAGGTCCCCGGGCTCGCCCCGTACCAGGAGGCGCTGCGCACCGCCTACGACGACTTCGCCCGGGTGCAGGCGCCGCTGCCGGTGCAGCGCGTGCACGGCGACTTCCACCTCGGCCAGGTGGTCCGCACCGACCGGGGCTGGGTGCTGCTGGACTTCGAGGGCGAGCCGGCCGTCCCGGTCTCCGAGCGCCGCCGCCCGTCCAGCCCGCTGCGCGACATCGCCGGGATGCTCCGCTCCTTCGACTACGCGGCCCGGCACCAGATGATCGGCAGCGCCGACGAGGAGGCGCTGGCCCCGGCCGCCCGGGCCTGGGCCCGGCGGAACCGGGACGCGTTCTGCGCCGGCTACGCCGCGGCCGGCGGCGTCGACCCGGAGAAGCACGCGGTGGTGCTGCGCGCCTTCGAGTACGACAAGGCGGTCTACGAGGTCCTCTACGAGGCGCACAACCGCCCGACCTGGCTCCGCGTCCCGCTGGACTCGATCGCCTCGCTGGCCGGCCCGGCGCGCGCCGCCGGCCGGACCCCGCCGCCCCGCTAGGGAGGCGGGCGGCGGAGACCGCCCCCGCCGCCCGCCCCTCCCCACCCCCCGGGGAGCCCCGCCGACGACAGAGCAAGCCCTCCCCCGGTCGCCCGCGGGCGACCGGGATCCGTGAAAGGACCTCCATGACCACGCCCCCGCCCACCGAGGAGATCGACCGGCTCGTCTCCGGCCGCCACCACGACCCGCACGGGCTGCTCGGCGCGCACCCCCGCCCGGACGGGACGGTGCTGCTGCGCGCGCTGCGGCCGCTGGCCCGCACCGTGCACGCGGTCCTGGCCGACGGCTCCCGGGTGCCGATGGAGCACGTGCACAACGGCGTGTTCACCGCGGCCGTGCCGGGGACCGAGGCGCCGGACTACCGGATCGCCGCCGACTACGGCGACGGCGCGGAATCGGTCTCCGACGACCCCTACCGGCACGCGCCCACCCTCGGCGAGCTGGACCTGCACCTGATCGGCGAGGGGCGGCACGAGGAGCTGTGGCGCGCGCTGGGCGCGCACGTCCGCGCCTTCCCCTCCGCCCGGGGCGAGGTCCGCGGCACCTCGTTCGCGGTGTGGGCGCCCGGCGCCCGGGGGGTCCAGCTGATCGGCGACTTCAACCACTGGGACGGCACCGCGCACCCGATGCGGTCGCTGGGCTCCAGCGGGGTATGGGAGCTGTTCGTCCCCGGCGTCGGCGACGGGGCCCGCTACAAGTACCGGGTGCACGGCCGGGACGGCGGGGTCCGGGACAAGGCGGACCCGCTGGCGTTCGCCGCGCAGTGCCCGCCGGAGACCGCCTCGGTCGTCTACACCTCCGGCCACCGGTGGCGCGACGAGGCGTGGCTGGCCGAGCGGAAGGCGGCCGAGTGGATCCGCCGCCCGATGAGCGTCTACGAGGTGCACCTGGGGTCCTGGCGGCCGGGCCTGGGCTACCGCGAGCTCGCCTCCGAGCTGGTGGAGTACGTCCGCGAGATGGGCTTCACGCACGTGGAGTTCATGCCGGTCTCCGAGCACCCGTTCGGCGGGTCCTGGGGCTACCAGGTCACCTCCTACTACGCGCCCACCTCGCGGTTCGGCACCCCCGACGAGTTCCGCGCGCTCGTGGACGAGCTGCACCGGGCCGGCATCGGGGTGCTGCTGGACTGGGTCCCGGCGCACTTCCCCCGGGACGAGTGGGCGCTGGCCCGGTTCGACGGCTCGCCCACCTACGAGCACCCCGACCCGCGGCGCGGCGAGCACCCCGACTGGGGCACCCTCATCTTCGACTACGGCCGCACCGAGGTGCGCAACTTCCTCATCGCCTCCGCGCTGTACTGGCTGGAGGAGTTCCACATCGACGGGCTGCGGGTGGACGCCGTCGCCTCGATGATCTACCTGGACTACTCCCGGGAGTCCGGCGAGTGGGCCCCCAACCACGAGGGCGGGCGGGAGAACCTGGAGGCCATCGAGCTGCTCAAGGAGCTCACCGCCACCGCCTACCGGCGCAACCCGGGGACCATGATGATCGCCGAGGAGTCCACCGCGTGGGAGGGCGTCACCCGCCCCACCGACGCCGGCGGCCTGGGCTTCGGCTTCAAATGGAACATGGGGTGGATGCACGACACCCTGGAGTACCTCAAGCGCGACCCGGTGCACCGGCAGTACCACCACGACGAGGCCACCTTCTCGATGGTCTACGCCTACAGCGAGAACTACGTGCTGCCGCTCTCCCACGACGAGGTGGTGCACGGCAAGGGGTCGCTGCTGTACAAGAACCCGGGCGACGAGTGGCGCCGGTTCGCCGGCCTGCGCGCCCTGCTCGGCTACATGTGGGCCCACCCCGGCAAGCAGCTGCTCTTCATGGGCGGCGAGATCGGCCAGGGCGAGGAGTGGTCGCACGAGGCCGGGGTGCAGTGGTGGCTGCTCGACCACGCCTTCCACCGCGGGGTGAAGGCGCTGGTCAAGGACGTCAACGCCGCCTACCGCGGCCGGCCGGCGCTGTGGTCGCTGGACACCGACCCGGCCGGGTTCCAGTGGATCGACGGCGGCGACGCCGCCGGCAACACGCTCTCCTTCCTGCGCTACGGCGCGGACGGCTCCGCGCTGGCCTGCCTGGTCAACTTCTCCGCGGTGCCGCACCGGCGGCGCCGGATCGGGCTGCCCGCCGCCGGCGCCTGGCACCGGGTGCTCGACAGCGACGCCGAGCGCTACGGCGGCAGCGGCTACGCCGGCGGCGTGCCCGCGTCGGTGCGGGCCGGCGCCGAGCCGTGGCACGGGCAGCCCGCCTCTGCCGTGCTCGACCTGCCGCCGCTGGCCACCGTCTGGCTGGAGGCCGAAAGTACGGTGCGCTGACCGGGGAAAGACCGGCCGAATGACCGATTCCTCCGAAACGCCCCCTCCCGGTACCGTCGACGCCGGTTCTGAAGACCGGTTCCGACGAGACGGGGGGCGACGTGGCCGGAGAGCGGCGGCGCATCGAGACGCTGGACGTGCTGCGCGGGTTCGCGCTGTGCGGGATCCTGCTGGTGAACATCGGCCCGATCACCCATATGGGGTACGAGGCGATCGAGGCGGGCCGGATATCCGGCCCCGAGGCCCCGGAGCTCTGGCTGCACATGCTGGTGGCCGGCCGGTTCTTCCCGATCTTCTCGTTCCTGTTCGGGATCGGGTTCGCGATCTTCCTGGACTCCGCCGCCGACCGGCACCCGCGGCCCCGGCTGCTGCTGCTCCGCCGGCTCGTCGCCCTCGGGCTGCTCGGCGCGCTGCACCAGACGGTCCACCCGGGCGAGGCGCTGCTACCCTACGCCGTGTTCGGCCTGCTCGTGCTGGTTCCGGCGAGCTTCCTGCCGCGCTGGGCGGTACTGGCCGGCGGCGCGGCCGGGGCGGTCGCCGGCGTCACCCTGGTGAGCGGCGGGATGATGCTGATCCCCGGGATGTTCCTGCTCGGCATGGCGGCCGCCCGGTACCGGGTCCCGCAGCGGCTGGACCGGCTCACCGGCTGGACCGGGCTCGCCTTCGCGCTGTTCGCCGCGGCCGCGGTGCCCGCCGCCCTGTGGCAGTGGGGCGAGGTGGAGAACACCGGGTTCAGCACCTCCAGCGCGGTCGCCGGCCTCGCCATGGCCGGGGCGTACGTGACCGGGCTGTGCCTGCTCATGCGCACCCCGCTGGCCGGGGTGCTGCACCGGCTGCTCTCCCCGCTGGGCCGGATGGCGCTGACCAACTACACCACCGCGACGCTGGTGGTGCTGGCCGCCGGGTGGGCGCTGGACTTCTCCGCCCAGGACCGGTGGGGCGCCCTGTTCGCGCTGGCCGCCTCGGTGCTCGCGGCCCAGTGGGTGCTCTCCGTGCTGTGGCTGCGCGCCTTCCGGTACGGCCCGCTGGAGTGGGCCTGGCGGTGCGTGACCTGGTGGCAGGTGGTCCCGCTGCGCCGCGGGACCCGGCAGACCGCGCCGGTCGCGGCCTGACCCGCCGCCCCCGCTCCGCGCTGCCTTTGCGCCGCGGCCCCTCCCGGAGCGCTCCGGGAGGGGCCGCGGCGCGCCGGGCCGGCGTCCGGGGGCCTCCTGCGAGGGCGGCCCCGCCGGCCGGCCCTAGCCGTTCTTCTTGTACTCGGTGATGTCCATCGAGGCCGCCACCTCGTCGTAGACCTTGGCGTAGGCGGGGTCGGCCGCCGGGACGTACACCAGCACGTCGCTCTCGGGCAGGAACCACATGCGCACCTCGAAGGCGGCCCCGCCCTCGCAGGTGACCTCCCAGACCCGGTGGTGCGACTTGAGGCCGTCGGCGTGCTGGGTCAGCTCGCCCTTGCCCACCGTGAACGCGGCCTTCTCCGCCTTCTTGCCGTCCGCGCCGGGCGCCAGGCACTCCTTGCCGCCGCCGGTCCAGCCGCCCTCCTGGTTGAAGGCGGAGCCCTTCTTCGGCCACTTGCCCGGGTCGCTCGCGGCGGCCTTGGGCAGCACCTGGACCGCCCCGTAGCCGCACGCCTGGCCGCCGGGCGGGGTCATGCACAGCTTGCCGCCGTCGGCGGTCGCCGCCCAGTCCTGGGGCACATCGATCGCGATGCCCTGGAAGTCGGTGGGAGTGTAGGAGGACTCCGCGGCCGGGACGACCTCGCTGTAGGCGTTCTCCGCCGTGGCCCGCGCCTCGTCGGGGGCGTCCCCGCCCCCGCCGCACGCCGCCGTGAGCAGGAGCAGCGCCGACGCCCCGCCGGCGCGCACAGCCGCTCTACCCCACATCGCCTCTGCCTCCAAGGTCGGCCGATCGGACGGAACCGACCATAGCGGGCCCGGCGGGCTCCCCGCGCCGCGCCTCGGCTCAGTAGCCTGGTGGGCATGGCGGACCTTGCACAGCTTCTCGAACCACTGGCCGAGCTCCGGGGCAGGCGGCGCGCGCCGCTGGTACTGGAGCTGGATCTGACCGAGGCGATCATCGACGAGCCGGCGGCCCCGCCGGTGGCGCAGCTGCTGGGGCGGCGCCGGCAGCGCTTCGCCGACGTGATCGAGGGGGTGCGCAGAGGCGCGCACGACCCCCAGGTGGTCGCGCTGGTCGCCAAGGTCGACGGGCGCTCCCTCGGGTTCGCCAAGGTGCAGGAGGTGCGGGACGCGGTGCGCGCCTTCCGCGCCGCGGGCAAGCCCACCGTCGCCTGGGGCGAGTCGATCGGCGAGTTCGGCCCCAGCACCGTCGGCTACTACCTGGCGACCGCGTTCGAGGAGATCGCGCTGGGCCCCACCGGCACCCTCGGGCTCACCGGCATCTCCATGCGCGCCTACTTCCTGCGCGAGGCCGCCGACCGGCTCGGCATCGAGACCGAGGCGGGCGCCCGGCACGAGTACAAGACCGCGGTGAACATGCTGACCGAGCGGGACTTCACCGAGGCGCACCGGGAGGCCGCCGAGCACCTGGTCTCCTCGCTCTCGGAGCAGGTCCGGGCGGGCATCGCCGAGGCGCGCGGGCTGACCGCCGAGCGGGTCGCCGAGCTGACCGCCCGCGGTCCGCTGCTGGCCGGCGAGGCGCTGGAGGCCGGGCTGGTCGACCGGCTCGCCTACCGGGACGAGGTCTACGCCGAGCTGCTCGGCCGGTTCGGCGAGCCGCGGCTGCGCTACGTCCCCCGGTACAACCGGCACAAGGCGGCCGAGCGGGTGCCCGCGCCGGGCCGCCAGGACCAGATCGCGCTGATCACCGCGCACGGGGCGATCCACAGCGGCCCCAGCCGGCGGTCGCCGGTCTCCGGTTCGACCAGCGCCGGCTCGGACACGGTGGGCGCGGCGTTCCGCGCGGCCCGCCGCGACCCCTCGGTGCGGGCCGTGGTGTTCCGGGTGGACAGCCCGGGCGGTTCGCACTCGGCCTCCGACGTGATCCGCCGCGAGGTCCGGCTCACCTGCGAGGCGGGCACCCCGGTCATCGTCTCCATGGGCGACGTGGCCGCGTCCGGCGGCTACTACGTGGCGCTGGGCGCCCGCAGCGTGGTCGCCCAGCCCGGCACGGTCACCGGGTCGATCGGGGTGTTCATCAGCAAGCCGGTCACCGCCGGCCTGCTGGAGAAGCTGGGGGTGGGCACCGGCAGCGTGGACAGCGACCCGCACGCCGCCATGTTCGAGCCGGCCCGCAGGTTCACCGAATCCGAGTGGGAGCGGGTGAACGCCCTGCTGGACGCGGTCTACGCCGACTTCACCGGCAAGGTCGCCGAGGCCCGGGGGCTCGACCCCGAGCAGGTGGACCGGCTGGCCCGCGGCCGGGTGTGGAGCGGCGCCGACGCGCACCGCAGCGGCCTGGTGGACGAGCTGGGCGGCCTGGAGACCGCGGTGCGGCTGGCCCGCGAGGCGTCCGGGGCGGAGAGCGCGCCGCTGCGCCCGTTCCCCCGGCCCAACCCGGTGGAGCGGCTGCGCCCGGCCGAGTCCAGCGAGGAGCGGACCGCCGCGCAGAGCCGGCTGGACGCCTGGGGCCCGCTGGCCGAGCTCTCCGCCCGGCTCGGGCTGCCCGCCGAGGGCGTGCTCTCCCTCCCCGGCGACTGGCGGGTCCGGTGAGCGGCTACACCGAGGCGATGGCCGCCCTGCCCACAGGGGTGTGCGTGGTCACCGTGAACGACGACCGGGACGACATCGGCAGCACGGTGAGCGCGTTCGCGTCCATCTCCGCCGATCCGCCGATCGCCATGCTCAGCGTGATCGCCGACGGCTACCTGCGCGAGGTGATCGACGAGCGGCGCGCCTTCGCGGTGAGCGTGCTCGGCGAGGGCCACCGGGCGATCGCCGGCAGGTTCGCCGCCGAGGGCCGGCCCAGCGCCCGGCTGCTGCTCGCCGCCGAGGAGCACCACCGCGGCGCGGCCACCGGCGCGCTGGTGCTGGACGGGGCGCTGGCCGCGTTCGAGTGCGCGGTGCTGCAGCGGGCCGAGGTCGGCGACCACGTGGTCTACTTCGCCGAGGCGGCGGTGCTTCCGGAGGTGGCCGGCGCCCGCGCGGGCTCCTCGCCACTGGTCCGGTACGGCGGGCGCTACCGCACCCTCGGCTGATCCAAACTCTCTGCAGAGGTGGGATCGCACCCCCCGGCCGGGAGCCGGTTCTGCTGGCGGCGCCAGTTCACAGGAGCCCGGGCGGGGGGTGCAATGGGGGTATGGACGGCTTCTACACGGTTCTCGGCATCCTCGCGGCCGGACTCATCCTGGCCATGATCCTCTGACCTCCGACCCCGGAATCGGACCCCTGACCCCGGAGCAAGCCCTCCCGTCACCCACCCCCACCCTCAACGGAGGCCCTGCGGGCCGCAAACCACACACCCGTCACCCGCCCTCAGCAGAGACCCTGCCGCCCCTCACCGCGGCGGCCGGGGGCGCCCGGCCGCCTGCCCGGCGCCCCCGGCCGCCGCGGAGGGGACGGGGCCCTCTCAGGCCAGGCCCTTCTCCTGCAGCCAGTCGGCGGCGACGTCGGCGGGGCTCTCGTGCTCGATGCTGACCCGCTCGTTGAGCGCGGCCAGGTCATCGGTGGTGAGTTCGGCGGAGACCGCGTTCAGCGCCTCGCGCGCCGCGTCGTCCACCGAGGCGTCGTGGATCAGCGGCACCACGTTCTGCGCGCCGAAGACGTTCTCCGGGTCCTCCAGGGTGACCAGGTCCTCGGTGGCGATCGCCGGATCGGTGGTGAACAGGTTGGCGGCCTGGATGTCGCCGTCGGTCAGCGCCTGCGGAAGCAGCGCCGGCTCCAGCGACTCGAACCGCTTGAACTCCAGCCCGTAGGCCTTCTCCAGCCCGGGGACGCCCTGCGGGCGGCTCTCGAACTCCGGCGGCCCGCCCAGCACCATGTCCTCGGAGACACCGGACAGGTCGCCGATCTCGGTGAGGTCGTTCTCCTCGGCGGTCTTCCGGGTGACGGTGATCGAGTCCTTGTTCTCCGCCGCCGCGGAGTCCAGGATGCTCAGCCCGTCGGGCAGCGCCTCCTCGACCCGCTCGTCGGTCTCCTCCCGGTTCCCCGGCTCGGCCTTCTGGTCGAGGTAGAGCAGGATGCCGCCGTTGTACTCGGGGAGCACCGACAGGTTCCCGGACTCGATCTGGTTGTAGTAGACCTCCCGGCTGCCGATGTTGAGCTTGGTCTCCACCTCCTGGCCGGCGTTCTCCAGCGCCTGGGCGTAGATGTTGGCGAGCAGGGTGGACTCGGGGAAGTCGGCGGAGCCGACGACGATCGCGCCGCCGGAGCCGTTGGCGGCGCCTCCCTCGGAGTAGGGGTCGGAGGCCCCGCAGGCACCCGCCGCCAGCAGCAGCGGAACGGCCGCGGCCGCGGCGGTGATCCGGGTAGGGATGGCCATGGCGCACCTTCTCGGTTCTTGGACGTCGGGGACGGTTTCAGCGGCGGCCGGCGGCCGCGCCCGCGCGCAGCCCCCGTGCCACCGCCACTCGACTGAGCAGGGCGAAGAGTGCGATGACCAGCACCGCCAGCAGGACGACCAGCAGCGACCCGCCGGCGACCATGCCGAACTCCTGGCGCTTCTGCCCGTCGAAGATGAACTTTCCGAGGCCGCCGGCCCCGGCGTAGGCCGCGATGGTGGCGGTGGCGACCACCTGGATCGCGGCGGTGCGCAGGCCCAGCAGCATCATCGGGGCGGCCACCGGCAGCTCCAGCCGGAACAGCACCTGCGATGCGCGCATGCCCATCCCCCGGGCGGCGTCGGTGAGGCCGGGCTCCACCGCGCGGACCCCCTCGTAGGTGTTGACCAGGATCGGCGGGATCGCCAGCACCACCAGCGCCACCTCGATCGGCACCAGCCCGATGCCCATCAGCAGCACCACCAGGAACATCACCCCGATGGTGGGCAGCGCCCGGCCGACGTTGGCCAGCGTCACCGCGAGGAAGCCGCCCCGCCCGGTGTGTCCGGTGACCAGGCCGGCCGGGATCGCGATCAGCGCGGCGACGGCCATCGCCAGCACCGAGTAGAGGACGTGCTCGCCGAACCGGGCCGGGATGCCGGCCGGGCCGGACCAGTTGGCCGGGTCGGAGAACCAGGCCGCCATCAGGTCGCCGACGCTCATCGCCGCACCCCCGCCCCGGTGCGCCGCGCCCACGGGGTGAGCAGCCGCTGCACCGCCACCAGTACCGCGTCCACCAGGAAGGCCAGCGCCACGGTGAGCAGCACGCCGACGATGATCGGGGTGGCGAACCGGTTGTTGAAGCCGTCCCGCAGGATCAGCCCGCCCAGGCCGCCCAGGCCGACCAGGGAGGCGACGCTGACCATGCTGATCGTGGAGACCGCGGCGACCCGCAGCCCGGCGATCACCGCGGGGACCGCGACCGGCAGCTCCACCTGGACCAGCCGGCGCAGCGGGCCGAAGCCCATCGCGACGGCGGCCTGGCGGACGTGCTCGGGGACCTGGCGCAGCCCGTCCACCACGTTGGGCACCAGGATGGCCAGGGTGTAGACGGCCAGCGGCAGCACCGCGGTCCAGATGGTCAGCCCGGTGTAGGGCAGCAGCAGGAAGAAGAGCGCGATGGAGGGCAGCGCGTAGAGCACGTTCACCGCGCCGAGCAGCGGCGGGTAGGCCCTCGGCCAGCGCGCGGCGGCGATGCCCAGCGGCAGTGCGACCAGCAGGCCCAGGGCGATCGGGATCAGCGACAGCTGGAGGTGCTGGAGCAGGGCGGTGCCGATCGGGTCGGCCAGGCCCCGTTCGATCCACCCCCAGTGGATCAGGCCGCCGTCACCCATCGGGGCTCCCCACCGACCAGATGGCGGCGCCCAGGTCGGTCTGGGCGACGACGCCGACCACCGCGCCCTCGGCGTCCACCCCGACCGCGCGCCCCGCCGGGGAGAGCACCGCCGCGTCCAGCGCGGCGCGCAGCGAGTCGGTCCGCACGTGGAAGATGTGGCCGTAGCCGACCAGGTCCATCCCGTCCACCGGGCGGCCGGCGGGGGTGCGGGCCAGTTCGTCGGCGGAGACCCAGCCCAGCGGGCGGCGCGCGCCGTCGGCGACCAGCAGCCACGGCTCGCCGGTCCGCTCGGCCAGCGCGAGCGCCTCGCCCGCGGTGGCGCCGTGGTCCAGCACCGCGTCGCTCCGGAGCTGCAGCGCCGATGCGGGGAAGAAGGAGAGCCGGCGCACACCGCGGTCGTAGCCGATGAAGCGCTCGACGAACTCGTCGGCCGGCTCGGCCAGCAGCCGCTCCGGCGGGTCGTACTGGGCCAGCCGCCCGCCGGGGCGGAACACCGCGATGCCGTCGCCGAGCTTCACCGCCTCGTCGATGTCGTGCGTGACGAAGAGGATGGTCTTGTGCAGCTCGCCCTGGAGGCGGATCAGCTCGTCCTGCAGGCCGGTGCGGACCACCGGGTCGACCGCGCTGAACGGCTCGTCCATCAGCAGCACCGGCGGGTCGGCGGCGAGCGCGCGGGCCACCCCGACCCGCTGCTGCTGCCCGCCGGAGAGCTGGTGCGGGTAGCGGCGCCCCTGGGCGGCGTCCAGGCCGACCAGCTCCAGCAGCTCGCCGGCGCGGGCCCGCGCCTTGCGGCGCCCCCAGCCCAGCAGCAGCGGCACGGTGGCGACGTTGTCCAGCACGGTGCGGTGCGGGAACAGCCCGGCCTGCTGGATGACGTAGCCGATGGAGCGGCGGAGCAGCGCGGGGTCGCGGTCGGTGACGCTCCGGCCGTCGATGGAGACGGTGCCGGAGGTGGCCTCCACCATCCGGTTGACCATCCGGAGGGCGGTGGTCTTGCCGCTGCCCGAGGAGCCGACGAAGACGGTGGTGCGCCCGGTGGGGGCCTCCAGGTCGAGTCCGTCGACGGCCACGGTGCCGTCCGGGTAGCGCTTGCCCGCGCCCTCGAAGGTGATCATCGGCCGGCCGCGATCCAGTTCGGAAGCTCGTTCAGGGAGTCGATGACGACGTCGGCGTGCTTGGCGTCGGGCCGGTCGGCGTGCAGGTAGCCGAGCATCCCGCGGCGGATGAGCGCGGTGCGCATGCCGGCCGCGCGGGCGGGCAGCACGTCGTTGTCGACCCGGTCGCCGACGTAGAGGATCTCGGCCGGGGGGACGCCGGCGACGGCGGCCACCCGGGTGAAGAACGCGGGGTCGGGCTTCTGCACGCCCCACTCGTCGGAGACGTGCACCCCGTCGACGGGCAGCTCCATCGCCTCCAGCGCGGGGCGGGCCTGGACCGGCTGGTTGCCGGCGATGACGACGGACAGCCCCATCCCGCGCAGGGCGCCCAGCGCGCCGCGCACGTCGGGGTAGAGGTCCTCGGCGTCGAAGCCGTCGGCGAGGGTGCCGGGGTCCTCGGCGCGCCAGGCGCGCACCTCGGCCTCCAGGTCGAAGTCGGGTTTGACCAGGCGGAACGCGTCCATCAGCGGGCGCCCCCGGGCGAGGAGGCCGCCCATCAGGCCGAAGAAGGCCAGCCGCGGCACGCCCAGCCGGTCGGCCCAGCGGGAGAAGATGCGCGTCTCGTCCACGAGGGTCTCGCCGACGTCGAACACCACACTGCGAATCGTCACGAATGGGACGCTAACACGGGCGGACGACGGAGTGCGGGCACCACGCGAAATCCCTACTGGATCAGTGTACTTTTTCGGCCGGCTTCGGCGGCGGGCGCAGCACCGCGAACTCGTCGGTGACCTCCAGGTGCGAGACCCGGAACCGGAAGACCGCGGCGGGCCGGCCGCCGGACCGCCCGGAGGGCACCGAGCGCCCGGTCTCCTCGATCTGGCCGCGGCGGAGCAGTACCCGGCGCAGGTTGGTGGCGGCGACGTCGTGCCCCAGCGCGGCCCGGTAGTACCCGGAGAGCTGGGACATGGTGAACTCCGGCGGGGCCAGGGCGAAACCGATGTTGGTGTAGGAGAGCTTGGCCCGCAGCCGGCGCCGCCCGGAGTGGACGATCGCGGCGTGGTCGAAGCCCATCGGCGGCAGCTCGGAGATGGCGTGCCAGGCGGTGTCGTCCGGGATCACCGGCTCGTTGTGCGCGGGGACCAGGCCCAGGTAGGCGGTGGCCAGGGTGCGCCCCTCCGGGTGCCGGTCGGGGGCGCCGCGGGTCTCCAGCTGCTCCAGGTGGGCCAGGTCCCGGACGTCCACCTTCTGCGCGAGCTGGCGGCGCATCGACTGCCCCAGCCCCTCGTCCGCGCCGAGCCGCCCGCCCGGCAGCACCCAGTCGCCCTCGAACGGCGGCTGCGCCCTGCACCACAGCAGGACGCAGAGCCGACCGGCCCTGACCTGGAAGACGACCGCGAGCACCTCGTGCGCAGCCACCCCCACCCGGGCCTCCTCCATGTCTCGTACCGCGCCTGTCCCTCCCATGACCCCCCATGTTAGGCTGTCTCAAGTTTTCGCCTGAAAGACTAAAACCCCCGAAGGAAGTACCGGACATGACCGAACCGGACCGGGCCGCCGAGATCCGCCGCCTCGCCGACGAGCAGGGCGCCGTGATCCTCGCGCACAACTACCAGCGGCCGGAGATCCAGGACGTCGCCGACCACACCGGCGACTCCCTCGCCCTGTCCCGGCTGGCCGCGCGGGTCGAGGCCGAGACCATCGTCTTCTGCGGGGTCCACTTCATGGCCGAGACGGCCAAGATCCTCGCCCCGGAGAAGACCGTGCTCCTCCCCGAGCCGGAGGCGGGCTGCTCGCTGGCCGACACCATCACCGCCGAGGACGTCCGGGCCTGGCGGGCCGAGCACCCGGACGCGGTCGTCGTCGCCTACGTCAACACCACCGCGGCGGTCAAGGCCGAGACCGACATCTGCTGCACCTCGTCCAACGCCGCCGACGTCATCCGCTCCATCCCGGCCGACCGGGAGATCCTCTTCCTGCCCGACCAGTTCCTCGGCGCCCACGTCAAGCGGGTCACCGGGCGGGAGAACATCCACGTCTGGATGGGCGAGTGCCACGTGCACGCCGGCATCGACGGGCAGACCCTGCGCGAGCGCGCCGCCGCCGAGCCCGACGCCGAGCTGTACGTGCACCCCGAGTGCGGCTGCGCGACCTCCGCCCTCTACCTGACCGGCTCCGGCGCGGTCCCCGAGGAGCGGGTGAAGGTGCTGTCCACCGGCGGCATGCTCGCCGCGGCCGAGAAGACCCGCGCCGACAAGGTGCTCATCGCCACCGAGACCGGCATGCTGCACCAGCTGCGCGCGGCCAACCCGACCACCGTCTTCGAGCCGGTGAACCCGCGTGCCGAGTGCCACTACATGAAGATGATCACCACCGACAGCCTGCTCCGGTCGCTGCGCACCGGCTTCGGCGAGATCTCCGTGGACGCCGGCACCGCCGACCGGGCGCGCCGCTCGGTGCAGCGGATGATCGAGATCGGCACCCCCTCCCGCGGCGGAGAGTGAGCCCCCCGCCGCCCGGACACCGCGGCGGGCCCGCTCCCCCGGGGGCGGGCGGCACGGGCGCCCGGCCCGGACGGAGGGCAGGGCGCCCCGGGCCGCCGCCGGAGGAGGGAAGGGGCTCCGGCCCCTCCCCTCCTCCGGCGGTGCGGGGCACCGCCCTCCGCCCGCGTCCCGCCCGCGGGACGCGGGGGCTCCCGCCGGCGCCCTCGGCGCCCGGAACAGCAGAGCGGATCCGGATCCCGGCCGCGCGCGCTCCGGCGCCACCTGGAATTCCCCCTGGGGGACGAACCGGGCGTTCCACACCGGACCGATCGCGGCGGCGCGCAGCACCCGGACGCCCTGCCCGCGGGGCCGATAGCGGGAGGACGGTAACGAACTCCTCACTGTCGGGACACACATCGCCGACTCCGCGAGCGCACCGGTACCGGTCCGGCTAGCGTCGGGTCCTACCGCGGAGGACGCCCCTGATGACGACGGAGCCGGAGCGGCGCTACGACGCCTTCGCCCCCGCCCTGTACCGGTACTGCTGGTCCCTGGTCGGCCCGCAGGCGGCAGAGGCCGCGCTGCGGCGCGCCCTGCTGGCCGCACCTCGGCTGGCCGGCGAGCTCTCCGACCCCGACGACCTGCAGCCGTGGCTGTTCGCGCTGGCGCGCACCGCCTGCCGGCACCGCGGGTTCGCCGCCGCCTCCCCGTACGCCGCCCTGGCCGCCTCCGCCGAGGAGCGGCCGGTCGCGCAGATGCTCGCCGGGCTGCCGCCCAGCTCCCGCGAGATGCTCGAACTCCACCTGCGGCACGGGCTGACCGCCTCCCAGATCGCCAAGGTCTGCGGGCTGGACCGGGAGACCTGCGGCGAGCTGTGCCGCGCGGCCGAGCGGCGCGCCGCCGAGCTGCTGCCCGACCCGGCCGCGGCGCTGGCGCTGCTGGAGCCGCCCGGACCGCCGCCCGGCCTGCTCTCCGGCCCGCTCGGCGGCCGTGCCGAGGCGGCCGAGGCCGCCGGGGAGATGCGGCCGCTGGGCCCCGACGGGTTCCCGCTGCACCGCCGCCGCGGAGCGGACCTCCCCACCGGGCCGGCCGCCGGCCCCGGCCCGGCCGGGGCCGCGGAGGCGCCCCGCGAACGGGAGCCCAGACCGCTGCCCGAAGACCGGGTGACCACCGCCGACGTGGGCGCCCCGCTCCGCCCCGAGCAGGTCCGCGACGAGCACCGGGCCTGGTCCTGGGCCGCGGTCTCCGGTCTGGTCACGGTCGCACTGGCGCTGATGCTCTCGGCGGCGGTCCTGCTCAGCGGCCCGGGCACGGTGGCCGGCGCGGGCCCGCCGCCGGTCGGCACCGGTGCGCCGGCCACCGCCCGGGCCACCGCGCCGGCCGACCGCGGGGACGCCCCCGGCGGGGCCCCCTCGCCCCGGCCGGAACCGTCCGCCGCCGCCTCCTCGCCCGGTGCCGGCGGCGGGCCGGGCGCCGGGGAACCCGGGGGCTCCGGAGCGCCGGGCACCGATCCGACGGGCGGTCCGTCCGCGCCGCCGGCCGCACCGGAGGAGCCCGCCCCCGAGCCGTCCCGCACCGCGGACCCCGCTCCCCCTCCCCCCGAACCGAGCGGCACCGCCCCGCCGCCCACCCAGGGCCCGCCGAGGTCGGGACCGGTCACCCGGCTCCTGGACGGCATCGCCGAGTTCTTCTCCCCCGAATGACCACCGGGCGGCCCCCTCTTTCCGACCGCCGCCCGACCGCCGCTCCCGGGCCCGGACCGGGCGGCCGCCCGGACTCGGCCGCCGACGGCCGCCGGGAGGGGGGAGCCGCGCCGCCCGGCCGGGACGGCGCGGACCGGAGCCCCAGGAAGGCGGAGCCGCCGGGCGGACCGGGCGAGCCCCTGCCGGAAACGGGCGGACCGCAGGTACCGGGACGGCTCCGCCCCTGGGAAGCGCCCCTTCTCCGTCCCCCGCACCGCCCCGGACCGGCCCGCCGGGACGGCGCGGACCGAAGGCCCGAGAGAACGGAGCCGCCGGGCGGACCCGGCGAGCCCCTGCCGGAAACGGGCGGACCGCACGGCCCTGGGACGGGCCACCGGCTCACCCCGGCGCCTCCCGGGGCGATCGGTCCGGATGCGGGCGGCCGCCGCCTCCCGGACCACCGGAGCGCCCCTCGGAGCACGGCCCCGCCGCGCCCGCCGGAAACGGCGACCGCCCGGCCCGCGCCGACCGCTCTGTCGCCGAACGCCCTGCCGCCGACCGGAGCGAGAAGGCCTCCGACGGCGCCGCCCCGCCCCCCGGCGGCGAAGAGGGCGTCTTCAGCCGGGTGGCGGAGAACGCCCGCCGGCTGAGCAGCCTGTTCGGCGGTCCCGACACGGGCCGCGCCGAAGAGCCGCGCCGCCCCCGGAAGAACGGCGCGGAAGAGCGCACCGCCCCCGCCGACCGCCCCGCCTGCGCCCTCTCCTCGGCCCGGGTCAGCCGTCCGTGCGCTGCAGGATCGCCCCGGTGGCCATCGCGCCGCCGGCGCACATGGTGACCAGGGCGGTCTCCCCGCCGCCGCGCTCCAGTTCGTGCAGGGCGGTGGCGACCAGCCGGGCGCCGCTCGCGCCGACCGGGTGGCCCAGGGCGATGGCGCCGCCGTTCACGTTGACCCGGTCCAGGTCGGGGCGGAGCACCGAGGCCCAGGAGAGCACCACCGCGGCGAAGGCCTCGTTGACCTCCATTAGGTCGAGGTCGCCCAGCGCCATCCCGGCGGACTTCAGCACCGTGCGGGTCGCCTCGATCGGGCCGTCCAGGTGGTAGTGCGGCTCCGCCCCGACCAGGGCCTGGGCGCGCAGCCGGGCCCGCGGGCGCACGCCCAGCTCGGCGGCGCGGGACCGGCTCATCAGCAGCACGGCGGCGGCCCCGTCGGAGATCTGCGAGCTGGTCCCGGCGGTGTGCAGGCCGCCCTCGGCCACCGGCCGCAGCCCGGCCAGCCCTTCGGCGGTGGTCTCGCGCAGCCCTTCGTCGCGGGCCAGCTCCGGCAGCGCGGCGACCTCCCGGTCGAACCGGCCCTGCGCCCAGGCGCGGGCGGCCAGCCGCTGCGAGCGGACGCCCCAGGCGTCCAGGTCGGCCCGGCCCAGCCCGCGCCGGGCGGCGATCCGCTCCGCCGCGGTGAACTGGTCGGGGAGGTCGACGTCCCAGTCCGGCGGGCGGGGGTCGTCCGGGTGGACCGAGCGGCCCAGCGGCACCCGGCTCATCACCTCGACGCCGCAGGCCAGCGCGGTGTCCACCGCCCCGGAGGCGATCATCGCGGCGGCCAGGTGCACGGCCTGCTGGCCGGAGCCGCACTGGGCGTCCAGCGTGGTGGCCCCGGTCCGCCAGGGCAGCCCCGCGTACAGCCAGGCGTGCCGGCCGATGTGGTTGCCCTGCTCTCCGCCCTGGGTGACGCAGCCGGCGAAGACCTGCCCGACCTCGGCCGGGTCGACCCCGGAGCGGTCCAGAACGGCGCGCTGCGCCCGGCCGAGCAGCTCGACCGGTTTGACCCCGGCCAGCGCGCCGCCGCGCCTGGCGATGGGGGTGCGGACGGCCTCGACGACGACGGGCTCGGACAACGGGTCGGACATGCCGCCTCCTCCGACGGTGGAACCCCCGGGAGAGGCAGACTATAACCGGTTCTACTTCAGGGCCAGGGGTCCGTTGCGTCGTGGTTTCGGCCTACCAGAACCCGATTCAGGAACCGGCGAACAACCGGTCCGCGGCCACGGCCAGCCGCTGCTGGACCTGCTCCACGTCCCGGTGCCCCTTGAGGATCTCCAGCAGTTCGAAGATCCACACGCTCGCCAGCGACCCGACCAGGATGTACTCGGTCCCCTCCCGGTCCGGCTCGGCGCCCTCCGGCTCCGCGCCGCCGAAGGCCACCCGCCACAGCAGGTCGGTGATGCGCTGCCCCAGCTCGGTCTTGACCTCGGCCATGATCAGCGAGCGGACCAGCGCGTCGGCCAGCTCCGGTTCGCGCATCAGCCCCCGGGTGGCGCGCATCAGCACGTCCACGGTGCGCCCGGCGGCCCCCTCGTCGGCCGGCGGCCGGCGGCCGATGCTGGCCTCCAGCAGGTCCAGCTCCTCGGTGACCACCGCGACCACGAGGTCCATCTTGGAGGGGAAGTAGCGGTAGAGCGTGCCCAGCGCGACGCCGGCGCGCTCGGCCACCGTGCGCATCTGCATCGCCTCGACACCGCCGCGCAGCGCGAGGGCGGCCGCGGTCTGCACGATCCGCTTGCGGCGCTGGTTCTGACTCCGCGATCGCATCCCCATCGGCGCCTGGACCGCCACGGTGCCTCCCCCATCCTGCGTCGTCCACCCATAAGAACTCTTATAAGAACACGTTATCCAAGGATCGCTCACGAGTTCAGCCCTCGACAACTGTGGAGAAGACCTCATCGAACGATGTTGCAGCGGTATGACCACCCCTTGGGGATTCCTCTTCCCGGATCGGGCGACACCCACTAGAATCTGTTCTACTTAGCCGGCCGGGGCGCGACGGCCGGACACCGGCGAGCACGGCGAACGCAGGGAGCCGCACATGACGCGCCCGCACACCCTGACCTCCCTACTGGCCGCCCGCGCCCGCGACGACCGCCCCGCCCTGTACTTCGAGGACTCCACCTGGACCTGGCCGGAGTTCACCGAGCACTGCCGTCGCCACGCCACCGCCTTGCGGAGGTATCCGCAAGGCAGAGCCCTGCGGAGGCACCCGCACACCGCCGCGCGGGACCGCCCGCACGCCGGCGTCCTGCTGGACAACACCCCGGAGATGCTCTTCCTGCTCGGTGGGGCCGCACTCTCCGGAAGCGTCCTGGTCGCCCTGAACACCACGCGCTCCACCGAAGAACTGGCCCGTGACGTCAGCGCTACAGATTGTAATGTTCTGCTGGCCGGCGCCGCTACGGAATCCGCGGCAACCGACCTCGCCCGGGCCACCGGGCTGCCGCTGCACGACGCCGCCGCCTTCGCCCGCGGCGCCCCGGCCGCACCGCCGGGCGCCCTCGACCGGCCCGCCGACCCCGCGGCCCTCGTCATGCTGGTCTTCACCTCGGGCACCTCCGGCCGCCCGCGCGCGGTCCGGTTCAGCCACCGCAAGATCACCCTGCCCGGCGAGGCCATCGCCGCCGATCTGGGTCTGGGCCCGCAGGACGCGGTGTACTGCCCGATGCCGCTCTTCCACTCCGGCGCGGTGCTGGCCGCGTTCGCCCCGGCGCTGGCCTCCGGCGCGCCGATCGCGCTGCGGCGACGGTTCTCCGCCTCGGCCCTCCTCGACGACGTGCGCCGGTACGGCTGCACCTACCTGCACTACGTCGGCAAGGCCCTGTCCTACGCCGCCGCCACCGAGCCGCGCCCCGACGACGCGGACAACCCGCTGCGCGTCGCGTTCGGCAACGAGGCCCCGCCGGAGGCCCGGCGCCGCTTCGCCGAGCGGTTCGGCTGCCGCGTCATCGACGCCTACGGCTCCAGCGAGAACGCCATCGCCGTCCGCCCCTCCCCCGGCGGGCCGCCCGGGGCGCTGGGCCGGCTCCCCCCGGACGTGGCGATCCTCGACCCGGCCACCGGCGCCCCCTGCCCGCCCGGCGCCGTCGGCGAACTGGTCAACACCGCCGGCACCGGGCTCTTCGAGGGCTACTACGGCGACACCAGAGAGGGGGCCGAACGGGTGCGCGGCGGCCGCTTCCACAGCGGCGACCTGGCATACCAGGACGGCGACGGGTGGGTGTTCTTCGCCGGCCGGGAGCCCGACCGGCTCCGGGTGGACGGCGAGAACCTCGCGGCCGGGCCGATCGAGGAACTCCTCCGCGGCCATCCGCGGATCGCCGACGCGGCCGTCTACCCGGTGCCCGACCCGCAGGGCGGCGACCGGGTGATGGCCGCGCTGGTTCCCGCCGGGGGCGCCCGGTTCGACCCCGGGGGGCTCGCCGCGTTCCTGGCCGGCCGCACCGGCCCGGGAGCCAAGTGGGCGCCGCACTACCTGCGGATCGTCCCGGAGCTCCCGCTCACCGCCTCGCACAAGGTCCTCAAGCGCCGGCTGGGCGCCGAGGGCACCGACTGCGCCGACCCGGTGTGGGAGCGGCGCGGAGACCGCTACCTGTTGAGGAGCCGCATGGACTTCGGATTCGACGAGGAGCAGGAGGAGCTGCGCGCCCTGGCCCGCCGGGTGCTCGACGGCGAGGGCGGGGGCGGCGGCGCCTGGGCCGCGATGGCCCGGACCGGGCTGCTGGAGGCGGCCGCCCAGGGGGCGGTGCGCACCGCGATCGTGCTCCGCGAGGCCGCCGCCCGCGCCGCGCCGGTGCCCGCCCTGGCCGCGCTCGGCCTGGGCGCGCTGCCGGTCGCCATGGCCGGCACCGCCGAGCAGCGCGCCGCGCTCGCCCCGGTGCTCGCCGGAGAGCACCTGCTGACCGCCGGCTTCACCGGACCCGGCCCGGTGGCCGCGCACCCCGACGGCGACGGCTTCCGCCTGCACGGGGTGTGCGCCCCGGTCCCGGAGGCCGAGGCGGCGCGGACCCTGCTCGTCCCGGCCGCCCTCGACGGCGGCGGGACCGGGGTCTTCCTGGTCCCCGGGGACGCGGCCGGGCTGGCCGCGGCCGGCGAGCGGGTCGGCCTGGACGGTGCGGCCGTGCCCGCCTCCGCCCTGCTCGGCGGCGACACCAGCGGCGAGGCCGCCCGCACCCTGCGGCACTGCGCGCTGGCCGCGCTGGCCGCCACCGCCTCCGGCGCGCTGGCCGCGGCCCTGGAGCTGACCACCGAGCACGTGCGGACCCGGCGCCAGTTCGGCCGGGCCCTGGCCGAGCTGCAGGCGGTCACCATGAAGGTCGGCGACGTCTACGTGGCCGGGCGCGCCCTGGACGCGGCGCTGTGGGCCGGGGCGTGGCGGCTGGAGCGCGGCGCCGATGCCGAGGAGACCGCCTCGGTGCTGGAGTCGGCCGCGCTGCTCGCCACCGAGCAGGCCCTGGACGCCCTCTACACCGCCCAGCACCTGCACGGCGGGCTGGGCGTGGACGCCTCCTACCCGCTGCACCGGCACTTCTCCACCGCGCAGTGGGTCTCCCGGGCCCTCGGCGGACCGGAGGCCCGGCTCGACGGACTGGGCGCCCTGGCCGCCCGGGACCGGCCCGTGCACACCCTCGCCTGAAGGAGCGGCGCGTGTTCATCGACCTCACCGACGCCCAGCGCAAGCTCCGCGACGAGCTGCGCGCCTACTTCGCCACCGTGATGACCGACGCCGAGCGCCGCGACGCCGCCGACCCCGGGGTCTACCGGCGGGTGGTGCGCCGGATGGGCCGGGACGGCATGCTCGGCCTGGGCTGGCCGGCCGAGTACGGCGGCCGCGGCCTGGGAGCCGTGGAGCAGCAGGTCTTCGTCAACGAGGTGACCCGGGCCGAGGTTCCGTTCCCGCTGGTCACCCTGCAGACCGTCGGGCCGGCCCTGCAGCGGCACGGCTCCGAGGAGCTCAAGCGGGAGTTCCTGCCCGGCATCCTCGCCGGGGAGGTGCACTTCGCCATCGGCTACTCCGAGCCGGAGGCCGGCACCGACCTGGCGGCGCTGCGCACCTCCGCGACCCCCGACGGGCGCGGCGGCTTCACCGTCGACGGGCAGAAGATCTACACCTCCGGCGCGCACTTCGCCGACCACGTCTGGCTGGCCGTGCGGACCTCCCCCGACGCCCCCCGGCACAAGGGCATCTCGCTGCTCATCGCGGACACCTCCGACCCCGGCTTCTCCTGGACGCCGATCATCACCGCCGACGGCCAGCACCACACCAACGCCACCTACTACTCCGGCGTCCGGGTGCCCGCGGGGCGGGTGGTCGGCGAGGTCGACGGCGGCTGGCGGATCATCACCGACCAGCTCAACCACGAGCGGCTCACCCTCGGGCCGTCCGGGAACATCGCCCGGCTCTACGACCGGTTCCTGCACTGGGCGCGGAGCACCCCCGGGGCCGACCACCCCGCGGTGCGCCGCGCGCTCGGCCGGATCCACGCCTACCTGCGCGTCAACGAGCTGCTCAACTGGCAGGTCGCCGCGTCGATCGACACCGGGTGGCTGGGCGCCCCGGACGCCTCCGCGAACAAGGTCTACGGCTCCGAGCGGCTCCAGGAGGTGCCGCGGATCATCGCCGACACCGTCTCCCGGTTCGGCGACCCCGCCGACGAGGCCACCCGGTCGCTGCTGGAGCGGGCCGACACCGCCGCCAAGGGGGCACTGGTGATGACCTTCGGCGGCGGCGTCAACGAGGTGCAGCGGGAGCTCATCGCCACGCTCGGCCTCCGGCTGCCCCGGGCACCGCGGTGACCCGCGCCGCCCCACCCTCCGCCGCCCCCGCCGAGGGGGCGGACCCGCAGAAAGGCGCCCCATGACCGAATCCCCGCCCGAGGAGCTCACCGCCCTGGCCGAGGCCGCCCGCGCCCTCGGCGAGGTCGACGGCGGCCGGGCCGCCGACCCGGTGAACGCGCCGATGGCCCGGCACTGGCTGCACGCCATGGGCGACGGCAACCCGCGCTACCTCAAGGCCGGCGAGGCCCCGCCGGCGATGCTCCAGGTGTGGACCATGCGCGGCCTGGACCCGGAGCCGCACGGCACCGGGTCGGCCGTGGACGGGCTGCTGGAGTGGTTCGACGCCAACGGCCGCACCGGGGTGGTGGCCACCGACTGCGCCCAGACCTACCACCGCCCGCTCCGCTTCGGCGAGGAGCTCCGCTCCACCACCCGGTTCGGCTCGCTGTCCGGCCCCAAGCGCACCGCGATGGGGACCGGCTACTTCCTCACCTGGCACACCTGCTGGTACTCCGGGGAGGAGCAGGTGGGCGAGATGATGTTCCGGGTGCTCAAGTTCGCCCCGCCGGAGTCGCCGCCGCAGCGCCCGCCCCGGCCCGAGCAGTACCCGCTGCGGCCCGCGCGCAGCGCCGACACCGACTTCTTCTGGGACGGCACCGCCCGCGGCGAGCTGCGCATCCGCCGCTGCACCGGGTGCGGGGCGCTGCGCCACCCGCCCGGCCCGCTCTGCCCGCACTGCCGGTCCGCCGGGGCCGACCACGTCACCGCCTCCGGGGCGGGCACCGTGTACAGCTACACGGTGCACCACCACCCGCCGGTGCCCGGCCGCACCGCGCCGTTCGCCGTCGCGGTGGTGGAGCTGCCCGAGGGGGTCCGGGTGACCGGCGGCATCGTCGGCGCCGACCCCGCCGAGGTGCACGTGGGCATGCCGGTGCGGCTGGAGTTCGAGCGGGTCGGCCCCGACCTGGTGCTGCCGCAGTGGCGGCCGGGGACCGGCGAGCCGCTGCCCGCGCTGCACCTGCCGCTCACCCGCACCTCGATCACCGCCCAGGCCCTGGCCACCCGGGACTTCCAGAACGTGCACCACGACCCCGACGCGGCCCGCGCCCAGGGCGCCGCGGACGTCTTCATGAACATCCTGACCACCCAGGGGCTGGTGCAGCGGTACGCCACCGACTGGGCCGGGCCGGCCGCGCGGGTGCGCCGGATCGCGATCCGGCTCGGCGCCCCCAACCACGCCGGGGACTCGCTGCTGCTCACCGGCACCGCGGAGCGCTCCGGCCGCGCCACCGAGATCTCCGTGCGCGGCACCAACGCGCTGGGCACGCACGTCACCGGGACCGTCACCGTCGAAGAGGGGGAGGGCTGATGGGGCTGTCGCGCGCGGCGTCGATCGCCGGGATCGGCGCCACCGGGTTCTCCAAGGAGTCCGGCCGCACCGAGCTGCGGCTGGCCGCCGAGGCCGTGCTGGACGCGCTGGACGACGCCGGGCTGGCCCCGTCCGAGGTGGACGGCATGGTGACCTTCACCCAGGACTCCAGTTCCGAGATCGCCGTGGCCCGGGAGATCGGCGCCGGGCCGCTCCGCTTCTTCAGCCGGATCGACTACGGCGGCGGCGCGGCCTGCGCGACCGTCGCCCTGGCCGCGATGGCGGTGGCCACCGGCCAGGCCGATGCCGTCGTCGCCTACCGGGCGTTCAACGAGCGCAGCGGGCGCCGGTTCGGCCGGGCGATGCCCGAGGCGCACCGCAACCCGTCCTCGCAGGGCCTGGAGATGAGCTGGCACGTGCCGTTCGGCCTGGTCACCCCGGCCGCGTGGGTGGCGATGAGCGCCCGCCGCTACATGGCGGCCTCCGGCGCGACCAGCGAGGACTTCGGCCGGGTGGCGGTCGCGGCGCGCCGGCACGCGGCGACCAACCCGGCGGCCTGGTTCCACGGCCGCCCGATCACCCTGGAGGAGCACCAGGCCTCGCGGTGGATCGCGGAGCCGCTGCGGCTGCTCGACTGCTGCCAGGAGAGCGACGGCGGGGTGGCGCTGGTGGTGGTCTCCGCGGAGCGGGCCCGGTCGCTGCGCCGCACGCCCGCGGTGATCTCGGCCGCCGCCCAGGGGTCGGCGCCCGGCCAGCAGACGATGACCTCGTTCTACTCCGACGACATGGCCGGGCTGCCCGCGATGGGCGTGGTCGCGGAGGCGCTGTGGCGCCAGTCCGGTCTGGGGCCCGGCGATGTGCAGACCGCCGTTCTCTACGACCACTTCACCCCGTTCGTCCTGGTCCAGCTGGAGGAGCTGGGGTTCTGCGGCCGCGGCGAGGCCCGGCACTTCGCCGCCGACGGCGGGCTGGAGATCGGCGGGCGGCTGCCGGTCAACACGCACGGCGGCCAACTCGGCGAGGCCTATATCCACGGGATGAACGGCATCGCGGAGGCGGTCCGGCAGATCCGCGGCACCGCCGCCAACCAGCTGCCCTCCGTGCACAACGTGCTGGTCACAGCGGGAACGGGGGTGCCCACCAGCGGTCTGGTGCTGAGCCGGGAGTGAGCGGCGCGGGGCCCCGCCGTAAAATAGAACGGAATTCGGTTCTATGACGGCACGAGCAGGAAAGGCCGCGCGCATGCGGGACACCCCACCCGTGGAGGACCTGGGCAACGGCATCTGGAGCATCCCGGTGCCCATCCCGGGCAACCCCCTCGGCTACACCCTCGTCTACGCCCTGGAGACCCCGCGCGGCCCGGTGCTCGTCGACGCCGGCTGGCAGCACGAGGACTCCTGGCGGGCGCTCACCGCCGGGCTGCGCTCCATCGGCGCCGACCCCTCCGGGGTGCACGGCGTCGTCGTCACCCACTTCCACCCCGACCACTCCGGCCTGGCCGGCCGGGTCCGCGAGGCCTCCGGCTGCTGGATCGCCATGCACCACGCCGACATCGACGTGCTGCGCCGGATCGAGGCGCTCGGCGGCCTGCTCCAGGACGAGACCGAGGCCGCCCAGCTGCGGCTGGCCGGCGCCCCCGAGGAGGAGGTCGCCGCCTACGCCCTGCTCGACACCCGGATGGACCCGCCCGCCCTGCCCGACACCGCACTCGCCCACGGCGAGCTGGTCGACGCCCCCGGCCGCAAGCTCCGCGCGGTGTGGACCCCCGGCCACTCCCCCGGCCACATCTGCCTGCACCTGGAGGACGGCGACCACCTGTTCACCGGGGACCACGTGCTGCCCCGGATCACCCCGCACATCGGCCTCTACCCGTTCACCGAGCCCGGCGGCGGGCCCGACGACCGCGACCCGCTCGGCTCCTTCCTCGACTCCCTCACCCTCATCCCCGACATCGGCGCCGCGCACGCGCTGCCCGCGCACGAGCGCCGCTTCGACGACCTCGCCGGGCGCACCGGCGAGATCATCGCCCACCACGAGGAGCGGCTGGACCTCCTCGCCGGGGCGCTCGGCCCCGCCCCGCTCACCCTGTGGGAGCTCACCGCCGCCCTGCCGTGGAGCCGCGGCTGGGAGGCGATGGCCGTCCGGGCCCGCCGGATGGCCGCCTCCGAGACCGCCGCCCACCTGCGCACCCTGGAGCGGCGCGGCCGCGCCGCGCCCTCCCGGGGCCGCGGCGGCGTCCTGCTGTGGCAGCGCCCGTGAACACGCCCCGCCGAGAAACGCACCCCGCCGAGAAAGGACTTTCAATGACCGCGTCCACCCGCCTGGACGGCCGGACCGCCGCCGTCACCGGGGCCGCCCGGGGCCTCGGCCGCGCGCACGCCCTCGCCCTCGCCGCGCACGGCGCCCGCCTGGTGCTCAACGACGCCGGCGAGGAGGTGCACGAGGTCGCCGCCGAGATCCGCGCCGCCGGCGGGCAGGCCGCCGCCCTGGTCGGCGACGCCGCCGACACCGCCGCCGCCGAACGGCTGGTGGCCACCGCCGCCGAACTCCACGGCGGGCTGGACATCCTGGTCAACAACGCCGGCGTCACCCGGGACCGGATGCTGTTCAACATGGCCGAAGAGGACTGGGACACCGTGCTCCGGGTCCACCTCAGAGGGCACTTCGCCACCTCCCGGGCGGCCGCCGCGCACTGGCGGGCCCGCGCCAAGGAGGCCGGCGGACCGGTCTACGGCCGGATCGTCAACACCGCCTCCGAGGCGTTCCTCCTCGGCTCCCCCGGCCAGCCCAACTACGCCGCCGCCAAGGGCGGCATCGCCGCGCTCACCGCCTCCACCGCCCAGGGGCTGCGGCGGTACGGCGTCACCGCCAACGCGATCTGCCCCCGCGCCCGCACCGGCATGACCTCCGGGGTGTTCGGGCCGCCCCCCGCGGACGGCCCCGACCCGCTCGCCCCCGAGCACGTCTCCCCGCTCGTCTGCTACCTCGCCTCCGAAGCGGCCGCCGGCGTCACCGGCCAGGTCTTCGCGGTGCACGGCGGCGTCATCGGGGTGCTGGCCCCGCCCAGCGTCGCCGCCGCCCTGCACGCCCCGGACGGCGCCGGATGGTCCTCCGCCGACGAGGTGGCCCGCGCCCTCGGCGGCGCCGTCCTCCCACCGCACGGGTTCACCGCCCCCGACGTCGGCGACCTGCGCTGAGCGGCCTAGGATCCACTACCGGAACCCCGCACTAAACTGCCGAGTAACTTCCGGTCGCTCCACCGCTCGCCGATGGGTCAGACATATGCCGAAACCGCCGCCGTCCCCCACCCCGCCGCCGATGCGCGTCGCGCTGCTCTCCTACCGCAGCAAGCCCCACTGCGGCGGGCAGGGCGTCTACATCCGGCACCTGTCCCGCGAGCTCGCCGCTCTGGGGCACCGCGTCACCGTCTTCTCCGGCCAGCCCTACCCCGAACTCGACCCCGGCGTCATCCTGGAGAAGGTCCCCAGCCTGGACCTGTACAACGACGCCGACCCGTTCACGGCCCCGCCGATGCGCGAGTGGCGCGACTGGATCGACGCCCTCGAAGTCGGCACCATGTGGACCGCGGGCTTCCCCGAACCCCTCACCTTCTCCCTGCGCGCCCTGCGCGAGCTGCGCCGCCGCGCCGGCGAGTTCGACGTGGTGCACGACAACCAGACCCTCGGCTACGGCCAGCTCGGCCTGAAGAACGCCGGCCTGCCCCTGGTCACCACCATCCACCACCCGATCACCGTGGACCGCCGCATCGAGCTGTCCGAGGCCGAGGGCTGGCAGCGGCTCTCCAAGCGCCGCTGGTACGGCTTCGTCACCATGCAGGGCCGGGTCGCCCGCCGCCTCGACCCGATCCTGGTGCCCTCGCAGTCCTCCGCCGACGACATCGTCCGCGAGTTCGGCGTGCGCCGCGACCGGACCGCCGTGGTCCCCCTCGGCGTCGACACCCGGCACTTCCACCCCCGCCCCGAACGGCCCCGGACCCCCGGCCGCATCGTCTGCACCGCCAGCGCGGACAGCCCGCTCAAGGGCGTCGCCACCCTGCTGCGCGCCGCCGCGAAGCTCGCCACCGAGCGCGACGTGTCGCTGACCATCGTCAGCCGCCCCAAGCCCGGCGGCCCCACCGACTCCCTCGTCGACGAGCTCTCGCTGCGCGACCGGGTGGAGTTCGTCAGCGGCATCGACGACGCCGAGCTGGGCCGGCTGGTCGCCGGCGCCGAGGTCGCCGTCGTCCCCTCCTTCTACGAGGGGTTCTCGCTGCCCGCGGTGGAGGCCATGGCCTGCGGCACCCCGCTCGTCGCCAGCCGCGCCGGCGCCCTCCCCGAAGTGGTCGGCACCGACGGGGAGGCCGGCCGCCTGGTCGCCCCCGGCGACCCCGAGGAACTCGCCGCCGAGATCGCCGCGCTGCTGGACGACCCCGCCGAGCGGGAGCGGATGGGCGCCGCCGCCTGGAAGCGCGTCCAGGAGCGGTTCACCTGGCGCGCCGTCGCCGAGGCCACCGCACGGCACTACGCAACGACCATAAGGAGCCCGCACTGATCACCGTCGACTTCTCCCTGTTCCCCGTCGGTCCGGGCGACCGGGTGCTGGACCTCGGCTGCGGCGGCGGCCGGCACGCCTTCGAGGTCTACCGGCGCGGCGCCGACATCACCGCGTTCGACCAGAACGAGAACGACCTGGCCGACGTCTCCGCGATGTTCGCCGCGATGCGCGCCGAGGGCGAGGGGCCGGAGGGCGCCACCGCCGAGACCGTCAAGGGCGACGCCCTCGCCATGCCCTTCGACGACGGCCGCTTCGACCGGGTCATCGCCTCGGAGATCTTCGAGCACCTGCCGCACGACACCGCCGGCATGGCCGAGCTCTACCGGGTGCTGCGGCCCGGCGGCATCGCCGCGGTCACCGTGCCCAGCTGGCTGCCGGAGCGGGTGTGCTGGGCGCTGTCCGAGGAGTACCACACCGTCGAGGGCGGGCACATCCGCATCTACACCCGCGCCGAGCTGGAGGCCAAGCTCAAGGCCACCGGGTTCGAGATCGGCCCGCACCACCACGCGCACGCCCTGCACGCCCCCTACTGGTGGATCAAGTGCGCCGTCGGCACCGACGACGACCGGCACCCGCTGGTCAAGGCCTACCACCGGATGCTGGTCTGGGACATCCTCAAGGCCCCCCGGACCACCCGGGTCGCCGAGCGCCTGCTCAACCCGGTCATCGGCAAGAGCGTCGTGGTCTACGTGCGCAAGCCCCTGACCGCCCGGGACGGCGGGTGAGGCCGGCGCTCCCGGAGGTCCCCGGCGTACTCGGCGCGGACGAGGCGGCCCGCTCCGCCGGCTACCTGCTGGCCGCCCAGGAGGCCGACGGCGGCATCCCCTGGTTCCCCGGCGGCCACCTGGACGTCTGGGACCACGTGGAGTGCGCCATGGCGCTCACCGCCACCGGCCACACCGAGGCGGCCCGCCGCGCCTACTCCTGGCTGGCCACCGCCCAGAACCCGGACGGCTCCTGGCCCGCCAAGCTGCGCCAGTCCCGGGTCGTCCTCCCGCTCCGGGAGGCCAACCACGCCGCCTACCCCGCGGTCGGACTCCTGCACCACCTGCTGGTCACCGGCGACGAGGCGTTCGCCCGCCGGATCTGGCCGACGGTGCGCGCCGGGATCGGCTTCGTGATGGGGCTGCGCACCGAGCGCGGCGAGTTCCTCTGGGCCCGCGACCCCGGCGGCGCCCCCGGCGACCACGCCCTGCTCACCGTCTGCTCCAGCGTCCACCACGGCCTGCGCTGCGCCGCCGAGCTCGGTGCGCGCCTCGGCGGCGGGGACCCGGCGTGGACCGAGGCCGCCGACCGGCTGGCCGTGCTGATCAACGAGCGGGAGGACGTGTTCGCCGACCGCGGCCGGTTCTCCATGGACTGGTTCTACCCGATCCTCGGCGGCGCGGTCCGCGGCCGGGCGGCCCGGGAGCGGATCAAGGAGCGCTGGGACGCCTTCGTCGTCCCCGGACTGGGCATCCGCTGCGTGAGCGACCAGCCGTGGGTCACCGGAGCGGAGACCTCCGAGCTGGTCCTGGCGCTGGCCTCGATGGGCGAGGTGGACCTCGGCGCCGAACTCCTCGGCAGCATCTCCCACCTGCGCGACCCCGACGACGGCGCGTACTGGACCGGCTACCAGTTCGCCGAGCGGGTGCGCTGGCCGGTGGAGCGGAGCACCTGGACCGCGGCCGCGGTCATCCTCGCCGCCGACGCGCTCTCCGGGGCCACCCCCGGCGCCAGGGTCTTCACCGACCCGCCCGGCTGCGGCTGACCCCGCCGGGAGAATGAGGCGCTCCGCGCGCCTCCAGCGCCCGCCCCCGCGGCGGCCCCGGCCCCCGGAAGGCCGTCCCGGCGCTCCGGCAGCCCCGGAGCACCGCGGCCCCATCGGCCCGGAGGCCGCGCCCCTCCGGGCACCCGGAGCGCACGCGAAAGCGGCCGCGCCCTTCTCGGACGCGGCCGCTCACCTGCTCAGGCCCCCTGCCCGGGGCCGCCGGTCAGCCCCCTGTCGGAGGGGGCGGCTCCCCGTCCCCCGGGTTCTCCGGGATCCCCGGGCCGCCGGTCCCCGGTTCCTCGGGCGTTCCCGGGCCCTCCGGCTCCTCGGGGACCTCCGGCTGCTCGGGCACCTCCGGGTTCTCCGGCACCGGCGGCGGCTCCTCCTCCGGCGGCACCTCGCCCAGCCCGTCGTCGGGCGGCTGGGTCGCCGGGTCCTCCGCCGGGACGTCCGGCGCGAAGTTCTCCGTCTCCCCGCCGTAGCTGGGCCCGGGGAAGCTCTCCGGGTCGACGCCCTCCATGGCCTTGGCCATGAAGCTCCGCCAGATCGTCGCCGGGAGCGTCCCGCCGGACAGCGAGCCGTACCCCGGCATGCTGAACGGCTGGTTGTTGCCGTTGTACACGCCCACCGCGGTGGACATCTGCGGGGTGTACCCGGCGAACCAGGCCGCCACGCTGCTGTCGGTGGTACCGGTCTTGCCGGCCACCGGCCGCCCGTCCGGCAGGTTCGCGGAGCGCCCGGTACCGGAGCTGACCACCCGCTCCAGCGCGTAGGTGACGTCGTTGGCGACGCCCTCCTCCATCGCCCGGGTCTCCTTGGGCTTCTCCCGCTCGTTCTCGCCGTCCTGGTTGACGATCTCCCGGATCACGTGCGGCTCGATGTGCATGCCGCCGTTGGCGAAGGTGGCGTAGCCGGAGGCCTGGTCCACCGCGCTCACGTCGGAGACGCCCAGCGCCAGGGTGGGCGCGGCCGCCTGCTCCTCGGTGATCTTGTCCTCCGGGATCCCGGCCGCGTGCGCCATGTCGACGACGTTGTCCAGGCCGGTCTCCAGGGCCAGGTTGATGTAGCCGGTGTTGCTGGAGCGCCGGGTCGCCTCGATGAGGTTCATCGGGCCGCCGGACCGGTCCGCGTTGTTCACCACCGACCCGTTGAAGGTCTGGCCGTTGCTGCCGTCGACGACGGTGTTCAGGCTCTTGCCGCTCTCCAGCGCCGCGGCCAGCACGTACGGCTTGAACGCCGAACCGGACTGCGCGGCCCCGCGGAACGCGCTGTCGTACTGGTTCTCGTTGAAGTCCTTGCCGCCGTAGAACGCCACGACCTCGCCGGTCGCCGGGTCGATCGCGGTCAGCCCGGCCTGGACCCCCTCGGGGAGGTTGTCCACGTCGACGTTGTCCTCGACCGCGGCCTTGGCCGCCTCCATGAGGTCCTTGTCGAACGAGGTGACGATCTTGTAGCCGCCCCGGTTGACGTTGTCCTCGCTGTAGCCCAGGCGGTCCATCTCGCTCATGGCCTGCTGCCACATGTAGCCGGTGAACCCGCCGAGGCCCTCGCCGGGGGTCTCCTTCTCCGGCTTGGGGAACTCCAGCTCGTCGGCTTCCTTCTTGGTGATCAGCTCTTCTTCCACCATGCCGTTGACGACGTAGCGCCAGCGGGTCTCCATCTCCGGAGTGGTGTCGCTGTCCGCCATGCCGAACTTGGTGGGCTGCTGGATCGCCGCGGCCAGGAACGCCGACTCGGCGACGTTCAGCTCACCGACGTCCTTGTGGTAATAGGCCTGCGCGGCGGCCTGGATGCCGTACGCCTGGCGGCCGAAGTAGATGCTGTTGAGGTACTGCTCCATCACCCACTGCTTGTCCTTGGACTGGTCCACCTTGAGGGCGATGATGATCTCCTGGAGCTTCCGGGAGATCGTCTGGTCCTTGCTGACGCCCTCGTAGTAGTTGCGGACCATCTGCTGGGTGATGGTGGAGCCGCCCTGCACCTGCTGGCCGGTGAAGGTGGAGAACGCGGCGCGCAGCGTGCCGGTGAGCGAGACGCCGGGCTCCTCCCAGAAGCCGCGGTCCTCGGCGGAGATCACCGCCTCCTGGACCTCCTCCGGGATCTGCTCGTAGTCGACCCGCTCCCGGTCCACCCCGCGCTCGGCGAACTTCGTCTTGCCGTCGGAGTAGTAGAAGACCGACCCCTGGTCGGTGGCCTCCGCCTTGGCGCTGGTGGGCACCTCGAACACCGCGTAGGCGATGGCGAACCCGGCGGCCCCCAGCCCCAGCATGACCAGGAGCGCGATCAGGGAGGCCCGGACGATCCGGAACCACAGCGGCTTCTTGGGGCCGCCGCCCTTCTTGCCCTTCTTGCCGGGCCCCTTCGGGCCGCCCGGCCCGCCGGTCCGGGCCCCGGCCAGGGCGGTGCCCTCGTTCCCGTCCTTGCCCTTCTTGCCGCCGAAGGCCTTCCCCGGCCGCTTGGCGCGCAGGATGTTGCGCGCTCCGCTCACCGATCCCTCGGCCGCGGCGGCCGACGCCGGGGCCGCCGGCGGGACGGAGCCCGCGGCGGATCCGGCGGCCGCGCCCGCGGCCGCGGGGGCGGCGAACCCGGGACGCGCCCCTTCGGGCTGCTCCCCGCCCTGCCGCGCGCCGTCCCCGGCCGCTGCGGAGGGAAGCGCCGCGGTGGCGTCCTCGGACTCGGAGGGCGTGTCCGCACCGGCCTCGCCGGCATCGGCGGATCCGGCCCCGGCACCGCGCTCAGCGGCGCCGTCCCCGTCCCCGCCGTCCTCATCGCGGAAGACCGGCGCGAACTCGGCGGTCGCCGGCCCCTCGGCGGCGGCGTCCGCGTCGGCGGGCCGCTCCCCGGCCTTCTCCTGCGGGGCGGCGCTCTCTCCGCCGTCGTCGTCGCCGTCTTCGTCGCCGTCGTCGAAGACCGGCGCGAAGGCGGCCGTCGCCGGGCCCTCGGCTCCGGTCCCGGTGGCGTCCCCGGCCTCGGAGGAGGCGCCCGCACCGCCGGTCTCCCCGGCACCGGCCTCGGAAGCGGCACCGCGCTCAGCGGCGCCGTCCCCGTCCTCGCCGTCGTCGAAGACCGGTGCGAAGGCCGCGGTCGCCGGGCCCTCGTCCGCAGAGTCCTCGGCCTTCCCCCCGGCCGGCCGGTCCTCTTCGGCGGCGCCCTGCGCCTGGGAGGCGCTCTGCTCCCCGGCGCTCGCCCCGTCCCCGCCATCGGGGTCGCCGAAGTCGCCGGAGTCGCCCGAGTCAGCGGAGACCGGCGCACCGGCCTCCGTCCGCTCGGCACCGGCGTCCCCGGGTGCCTCGGCGGTGTCCGCGGAGCCCTGCTCCGCGCCGGCTTCCCCGTCCTCGGGGTCCGCTCCCCAGGTGCCGTCCTTCCGGAGGTCGTACCCCTGCTCCGCGAGGGTCTGCGCGACCCGGTCGCGGAAGAAGCTGCCGCTGTCCTTGAAGGCGCTCAGCGACTCCTGCCCGGCGTCCTGGGATTCCTCCGCGGACGCGGAGTCCTTTTCCGAGGAATCGGATTCCGAGGTCTCGACCACGGCCTCGGACCGGTCACCGTCGCCGGCCGATTCCGCGCTCGGCTCATCGGTCTCCCCGGCGGCGGCCCCGGCTGCGGGGTCCGCTTCCTGTTCTCCGTCCGCCGGGGAGTCGGCGTCCGAAGGGTCCGCGGGTCTGATGTCCTCGGGGGAGGCATCAGCATCGCTCTCAGAGGCTTCGGAAGCGCCGGTCACCTCCTCGGCACCGGCTGCAGCCTCGTCCTTCTTCTCCGGCTGCTCTGGCAAATCGGCGTCTCGGCGCGGTTCCTGCTCGTCACCGTCGCCATAGGTGCTGTCACTCAGTTGGAGGCCCCCTGGAATCCTCGATCCCCCACCGTGCGACTGCATCCCTACAAGACGCAGACGCGGGCCGAATCGGTTCAGCAGAAATCTCAGGCGGGGAACGGCGCTGCGGGAGAGATCGCCGAAAACCCCTCACACACGATACCCGCCCCCGCCGACCTCCCATGTCCTGGGGAATGTCCCTCAGCCGATTCTTACAGGACTCTTATTTCAAGACTCGACGTGCACGTATTCCCGTACGCCGGGTGACCGGCGCCCACGCCTTCCACCCTCTCCGCCACCCCGCGTGACCGCCTCGGGGCCGTTCAGCACCCGGCACGCCCTCCGGAGACCGATGGGGATCGATCATCACGAAAAGGTCTCGATTTCATTCACCCTCGTCCGGGAATACCGCACGCCCGGAAGTCCGCCGGCCGGCCGCGCGGTGCGAGCGTCGGCCGCCCCCCTCCCGACCTCGGGTTCCGCACGGCGGAGCCGACCGACCGGAGGAACCCGCCCGGCGCCGCGGCCACCCCCGAGCGCACCGCCTTCTGCAGGGAAGCGCCCCGGGAGGGCCGGCCCGCCGAGGCGGCGGACGGCCCCGCCCGCTCCGGGGGGGGAAGCGGCGGCCCACGCACGCCGGGCGCCCCCGTCCGGCCTTGCCCCCGCTCCCGTGAAGCCCTCGTAAAGAAGCAGGTCGGAGCGGCGCTAACGCACGGTTTCCGCGCCGACCGGGAATCCGCGGGCTCTTTCTCTCCACCGTCTTCCGCATCTCCGGCGGACGCGGCGGTTTTACTGGAATCCCCAAAGGCCGCGCGGCCTTCCCACCGGATTCCAGGGCACCCGGCGGTCCCGGATTCCGCCGAGCGCGGCGGCCGGCTTCACGCGGGGCGGGCGTAGCCCTTCTGCACCAGCCACTGCAGCCACTGCGTCGCCTCGCCGTTCCGCCCGGTCTGGGTGAGCAGCTCCATCAGGACGGTGATCGCCTCGACGTCCTCGCTCTCGGCGGCCCGGCGCAGCCAGCCCTCCGCCTCCTGGACGCGCCCGGTCTCCTTCAGCAGGCGGCCGAGGTTCCGGAAGGCCGGGGGGAGGCCCGCGTCCGCCGCCCTGCGCAGCCACGGCTCGGCCTCCGGGTAGCGCTGCTGGTCGAGCAGGTCGCGAGCGGCCGCGTTCATCGCCGACGGGTGCCCGGCCTCCGCCGCCTGCCAGAGGTAGGGCGCGCCCTCCTGATAGCGCCCCAGTCCGTTCAGCAGCACGCAGAGGTTGAACATCGCCGGTACATGCCCGGCGTCGGCGGCCTGGCGGAGCCACTGCGCAGCGGCCTCGGGGTGCTGCTCCGCGAGGTCGTTCCCCAGGTTGTACATGGCGTCGCGGTGACCGTTCCCCGCGGCTCTGATGTACCAGTCGCGCCCCTCAGGCACCCGCCCGGTGTCGTTGAGCAGACGGCCCAGGTTGTACATCCCCTGCGGCTCACCGGCCGTCGCGGAGGAGCGCAGCCACCACTCCGCCTCCTGCATCCGGCCGGCCTGGGCGAGGAAGACACCGAAGTGCGTCATGGAGAGCGGACGCCCGGTGCCGGCCGAGGCCTGGTGCCACTGCTCGGCCTCCTGCATCCGCCCCGCCTGGGCGTGCCAGAGGGCGAGATCCGTCATGGCCACGGGGTCCCCCGAACTCGCGGCCGCCTGACAGGCCTGCTCTTCCTGCCACGATCTGAACATGCTCCCCCGCCTCCTCTTCGTTTCCTCGCCTACTCGGCCCGCAGGCCGGCGGCCGCCCTGAGAACTCGGGAGACATCGCCCCCTGAAAGCACGGCCCCCTGGAAGCGTATTCGCCGACGCCGCGCCAGGCCCCCTTCGATTGAACCGCACTGCCACCGCATTACGGGCGGAATCACATTTTTCACATGTTCACAAGGCGGTGCGAAAAAAAGGGCCCCCCAGCACCCCGAAAGGCACCAGGAGACCCCCGAAAAAGAAATGCGGCGGCGACCTACTCTCCCACCCCCACCATGGAGGCAGTACCATCGGCGCAGGGAGACTTAACGACCGGGTTCGAAAAGAGACCGGGTGTGACCCTCCCGCCATGACCACCGCAAACCCAACAGACCCGCGGACCCCCCACCCGCCGAAACCCCCAACACGAGGCCCCCGGCGGCGGGGGAAAAACAGTGTGCGCGAACACCCAGCATCTGCGGCGGACAAGCCCTCGGCCTATTAGTACCGGTCAGCTCCACGCCTCACGACGCTTCCACACCCGGCCTATCAACCCGGTCGTCTACCGGGAGCCTTACCCCCTCGAAGGGGCAGGAGACCTCATCTCGAAGCAGGCTTCCCACTTAGATGCTTTCAGCGGTTATCCCTCCCGAACGTAGCCAACCAGCCATGCTCCTGGCGGAACAACTGGCACACCAGAGGTTCGTCCGTCCCGGTCCTCTCGTACTAGGGACAGCCCTTCACAAGTCTCCAACGCGCGCAGCGGATAGGGACCGAACTGTCTCACGACGTTCTAAACCCAGCTCGCGTGCCGCTTTAATGGGCGAACAGCCCAACCCTTGGGACCAACTCCAGCCCCAGGATGCGACGAGCCGACATCGAGGTGCCAAACCATCCCGTCGATACGGACTCTTGGGGAAGATCAGCCTGTTATCCCCGGGGTACCTTTTAGCCGTTGAGCGACACCGCTTCCACACGCCGGTGCCGGATCACTAGTCCCTGCTTTCGCACCTGCTCGACACGTCCGTCTCACAGTCAAGCTCCCTTGTGCACTTACACTCAACACCTGATTGCCAACCAGGCCGAGGGAACCTTTGGGCGCCTCCGTTACCCTTTGGGAGGCAACCGCCCCAGTTAAACTACCCACCAGACACTGTCCCCGAACCGGATCACGGCCCAAGGTTAGATGCCCGAAACAGCCAGAGTGGTATTTCACCAACGCCTCCACCGCCACTAGCGTGACCGCTTCACCGGCTCCCACCTATCCTACACAAACCATCCCAAACACCAATGTCAAGCTATAGTGAAGGTCCCGGGGTCTTTCCGTCCTGCTGCGCGAAACGAGCATCTTTACTCGTAGTGCAATTTCACCGGGCCCATGGTTGAGACAGCGGGGAAGTCGTTACGCCATTCGTGCAGGTCGGAACTTACCCGACAAGGAATTTCGCTACCTTAGGATGGTTATAGTTACCACCGCCGTTTACCGGCGCTTAGATTCCCAGCCTCGACCCCGAAAGATCTAACCGGTCCTCTTAACGTTCCGGCACCGGGCAGGCGTCAGTCCGTATACAGCGTCTTACGACTTCGCACGGACCTGTGTTTTTAATAAACAGTCGCTTCCCCCTGGTATCTGCGACCCCACCCAGCTCAGAAAGCAAAGTTCCATCACCGGACAGGGCTCCCCTTCTCCCAAAGTTACGGGGACAATTTGCCGAGTTCCTTAACCATGGTTCACCCGAACGCCTCGGTATACTCTACCTGACCACCTGCGTCGGTTTCGGGTACTGGCCGCCCGCGAACTCGCTAGAGGCTTTTCTCGACAGCACGGGATCACTCACTTCACTGAAAACAGCTCGGCATCACGCCTCACCCTATGAGGGGCACGGATTTACCTGCACCCCGGGCTACACGCTTACCCCCGGACAACCACCGCCGGGTAGAGCTACCCCACTGCGTCACCCCATCACTTACCTACTACCCCATCGGGTCCCACGCCTCCACACACCGGCACCCGAAGGCACCGACGAGCTTCGGTGGTGGTTAGCATCAAAGGACTCGGTATCGGACGCGCACGGACGGGTACGGGAATATCAACCCGTTGTCCATCGACTACGCCTGTCGGCCTCGCCTTAGGTCCAGACTCACCCTGGGCGGATTAACCTGCCCCAGGAACCCTTAGTCAATCGGCGGCAACGTTTCTCACGTTGCTCTCGCTACTCATGCCTGCATTCTCACTCGCACGCCCTCCACGACACGGTCACCCGGCCGCTTCACCGAACGCACGACGCTCCCCTACCAACCAGGACCCTAAGTCCCGGCTCCACGGCTTCGGCGGTGTGCTTAAGCCCCGCTACATTATCGGCGCAGAATCACTTGACCAGTGAGCTATTACGCACTCTTTAAAGGATGGCTGCTTCTAAGCCAACCTCCTGGTTGTCTCAGCAACTCCACAACCTTTCCCACTTAGCACACGCTTAGGGGCCTTAGCCGATGATCTGGGTTGTTTCCCTCTCGACCACGAAGATTATCCCCCGCAGTCTCACTGCCGCGCTTGAACCTGACCGGCATTCGGAGTTTATCTGACGTCAGTAACCTTGTCGGGCCCATCAGCCAAACAGTAGCTCTACCTCCAGCAGGCAACACGCGACGCTGCACCTAAATGCATTTCGGGGAGAACCAGCTATCACGGAGTTTGATTGGCCTTTCACCCCTACCCACAGCTCATCCCCCAGGTTTTCAACCCTGGTGGGTTCGGGCCTCCACGACCTCTTACAGCCGCTTCACCCTGGCCATGGGTAGATCACCCCGCTTCGGGTCTGCAGCATGCGACTCAAACGCCCTATTCAGACTCGCTTTCGCTACGGCTACCCCACCCGGGTTAACCTCGCCACACACCACAACTCGCAGGCTCATTCTTCAAAAGGCACGCCATCACCCGACAAGGGGCTCTGACGGCTTGACAGCACACGGTTTCAGGAACTATTTCACGACCCCTCACCGGGGCACTTTTCACCTTTCCCTCACGGTACTAGTGCACTATCGGTCACCAGGACGTATTTTGGCTTAGCAGGTGGTCCTGCCAGATTCACACGGAATTTCACGGGCTCCGCGCTACTCGGGAGCATGCCAACGCCCAGGCCCTTCCTTCACCTACGGGACTCTCACCCACTACGGCTCCGCTTCCCAACGGATTCGGCTAAAAGAACCATCAGCGCACCCGGCCGGCAGACCGGGAACAGGCACATCCCACAACCCCGCGAACGCAACGACCGCCGTCTATCACACGCCCGCGGTTTAGCCACATCCCCTTTCGCTCACCACTACTCAGGGAATCACTGTTGTTTACTCTTCCTGCGGGTACTGAGATGTTTCACTTCCCCGCGTCACCACCGACCGCCCTATACATTCAGGCGGCGGCAACCCGACACGACTCGGGCTAGGTTTCCCCATTCGGACACCCGCGGATCACAGCTCGGTTGACAGCTCCCCGCGGCCTATCGCGGCCTCCCACGTCCTTCATCGGCGCCTGGTGCCAAGGCATCCACCGTATGCCACATTCACTTGGCCACCACAGATACAAGATGCTCGCGCACACTATCCACGAATCAAAACACCAGCCACGAACCCGCCTAGAACACGACCCGCAGAAAAACCCCCGCAGACCGGTCTTCGACCGGGGTGGCACCCGGAAACACCCACCCACACCCACCCGAAGGCGGAGGTGAGGGTTGCTCCCTCAGACACCCAACAGCGCGCCCCGAGGCCTTCCAGAAAACCTCGGGGAAGTTCAATCTCTACGGCCATCCCGGAAAACCCCAGGCCGAAGCCTGCGAGTCCGGGTCCACTTTCGAGTCCGCCGGCCAAACTTGGAAAACAGCCGGCTGCAAAAGACTCCTTAGAAAGGAGGTGATCCAGCCGCACCTTCCGGTACGGCTACCTTGTTACGACTTCGTCCCAATCGCCAGCCCCACCTTCACCCGCTCCCTCCCGAAGGTTGGGCCACAGGTTTCGGGTGTTGCCGACTTTCATGACGTGACGGGCGGTGTGTACAAGGCCCGGGAACGTATTCACCGCGGCATTGCTGATCCGCGATTACTAGCGACTCCACCTTCATGGGGTCGAGTTGCAGACCCCAATCCGAACTGAGACCGGCTTTTAGGGATTCGCTCCGCCTCACGGCATCGCACGCCCACTGTACCGGCCATTGTAGCATGTTTGCAGCCCAAGACATAAGGGGCATGATGACTTGACGTCATCCCCACCTTCCTCCGAGTTGACCCCGGCAGTCTCCCATGAGTCCCCACCATCACGTGCTGGCAACATGGAACAAGGGTTGCGCTCGTTGCGGGACTTAACCCAACATCTCACGACACGAGCTGACGACAGCCATGCACCACCTGTCACCGATCCCCGAAGGACCCACCATCTCTGGCGGTTTACCGGTGATGTCAAACCTTGGTAAGGTTCTTCGCGTTGCGTCGAATTAAGCAACATGCTCCGCCGCTTGTGCGGGCCCCCGTCAATTCCTTTGAGTTTTAGCCTTGCGGCCGTACTCCCCAGGCGGGGCGCTTAATGCGTTAGCTGCGGCACGGGAACCGTGGAAAGCCCCCACACCTAGCGCCCAACGTTTACGGCGTGGACTACCAGGGTATCTAATCCTGTTCGCTCCCCACGCTTTCGCTCCTCAGCGTCAGGTAAGGCCCAGAGACCCGCCTTCGCCACCGGTGTTCCTCCTGATATCTGCGCATTTCACCGCTACACCAGGAATTCCAGTCTCCCCTACCTACCTCTAGCATGCCCGTATCCACTGCAAAACCGGGGTTAAGCCCCGGCCTTTCACAGCAGACGCGACACGCCGCCTACGAGCTCTTTACGCCCAATAATTCCGGACAACGCTCGGACCCTACGTATTACCGCGGCTGCTGGCACGTAGTTAGCCGGTCCTTATTCCCCACCTACCGTCAACCCCGGGAGAACCCGGGGCCTGCGTGAGTGGTAAAAGAGGTTTACAACCCGAAGGCCGTCATCCCCCACGCGGCGTCGCTGCGTCAGGCTTCCGCCCATTGCGCAAGATTCCCCACTGCTGCCTCCCGCAGGAGTCTGGGCCGTGTCTCAGTCCCAGTGTGGCCGGTCGCCCTCTCAGGCCGGCTACCCGTAATCGCCTTGGTAGGCCGTTACCCCACCAACAAGCTGATAGGCCGCGAGCCCATCCCCGACCGACAAGACTTTCCACCCGAACCCATGAGGGTGCGGGTCGTATCCGGTATTAGACGGCGTTTCCACCGCTTATCCCGGAGTCGGGGGCAGGTTGCTCACGTGTTACTCACCCGTTCGCCGCTCGTGTACCCCCGAAGGGGCCTTACCGCTCGACTTGCATGTGTTAAGCACGCCGCCAGCGTTCGTCCTGAGCCAGGATCAAACTCTCCATCAAGGTCTAACCCACCCGCCGGTCGCCCGGGGGTGAAACCTGGAAGAGAAACCCTGACCGAACCCGGGTGGCGGAAAAACCACCCGATATCCAATCAAAGGAACCCTACGGACCATCGGCCGAAAGACCGCGATCCGACGGGGCCAAAACAAACATGGCACATAAAGTATTGAACACGCGCTGTTGAGTTCTCAAGAAACAACCGCTCATCCCGTAGAAGCTTCCCCGCCGATCTTGGATCGGCCCGGTCGCTCTTCCGCTAGAGGCGGCGCTTTCCGCTTTGTTGTGTCTCCGACTTTATCAGGTCCGCTCATTCCCGTCGAATCGGCGGGTTTTTGCTTTCCTGATCCGAAGAACCGGCCATCTCTTTCAAAAGAACGAGAGAAACGCGAACAGCGAACTCGGATTCGAATCGAAAGAACATGGACGACGCAGCGGCCGGAGCCGGGAGCATCGGAGGATCTTCAGTCGAGGATCGGGGCCAGACCGCCCACCCTGTCCGGGTGTTCGGGGCTCGGCGCCCGCACTGCCCTCCAGCGTACACCCCCGAAGCCTGTGCTTCGACCGGTTTTCCCGGAGAGCCGCCGCCGGACCCGGGTCCGTGACCCGTTTCGTGGCGACCCGACCGACATTACCCGATGCTCCACCCCGGATCGACCCCCTCGGACGGTGGCCTGGGCCATATCGATTGCGGCACGAGCGGCCCCGCCCTCTGTTGCGCGCTGCGAGCGCGTGCCTACGCTCGCCCCGACGGCGCCGGACGGCGGGTGGGAACGGACCCGGCAGAGAAGACGGGTCCGGTCGTGAAGGAGGAGCCGGTGGCAGGCACCGAGCAGCGCAAGGCCACATGGAGACAGCTGGGCCCGGGGATCGTCGTCGCCGCGACCGGCGTCGGCGCCGGAGACCTGGTCGCCACGCTCATCGCCGGCAACCGGTTCGGCTACGCCCTGCTGTGGGCGACCATCGTCGGCTGCATCGTCAAGATCTCGCTCGCCGAGGCGGCCGGCCGGTGGCACCTGGCGACCGGGCGGACCATCTTCGACGGCTGGAGCAGCCTGGGCCGCTGGACCACCTTCTACTTCGCGCCCTACATCGTCATCTGGGGCTTCGTCTACGGCGCCACCGCGATGTCGGCGACCGGGCTGCCGCTGGCCGCCCTGTTCCCGGTGCTCCCGCTGGAGGGGTGGGCGATCCTCGCCGGCCTCACCGGGCTCGCCCTCGTCTGGTTCAACCGCTACGCGGTCTTCGAGAAGATCGTGACGGCGTTCGTCGGGATCATGTTCGTGACCGTGGTCGGGCTTGCGATCTATGTCGGCCCGAACGTGCTCGAGGCCGTCAAGGGCCTGGTCCCGCTGCTGCCTCCGGGGTCGGCGTTCTACACCATGGGGCTCATCGGCGGCGTCGGCGGCACCATCACCATGGCCGCCTACGGGTACTGGGTGAACGCCAAGGGGTGGCAGGACTCGACCTGGATGCGGATGATGCGCCTGGACAACCGGGTCGCCTACATCACCACCGGCGTCTTCGTCATCGCGATGCTCATCGTCGGCGCCGAGCTGCTCTACGCCAGCGGGATCGCACTGACCGAGGGCGACCAGGGGCTGATCCAGCTCGGCGAGGTCCTGGAGGAGCGGTTCGGGCGCTTCGTCTCCGTCCTCTTCCTGGTCGGGTTCTTCGCCGCGGCGTTCTCCTCGATCATCGGCGTCTGGCACGGCGTCAGCCTGATGTTCGCCGACTTCGTGAACCACCTCCGCAAGCGCCCGAACCGGCCCGTCGCCGAGACCGAGCGCGGCTGGCCGTTCCGGGCCTACGCGCTCTGGCTGACCTTCCCGCCGATGCTGCTCCTGCTGCTCGGCCGCCCGTTCCAGCTGGTCATCGTGTACGGCGTGCTGGGCGCGTTCTTCATGCCGTTCCTGGCGTTCACCCTGATCTGGCTGCTGAACTCCTCCCGGACGCCGCGCGAGTGGCGCAGCGGCCTGATCAGCAACACCGGCCTGACCATCGCCGGCGCGCTGTTCCTGGTGCTGTCCGTGCACGAGCTCTGGTCCACCTTCGCCGGCGAGTGACCCGGGCCCCTTCCGGCCGGCCGGACCGCCCATGCGCGCCCCGCCTCCGCGGCCGGCGCGGGACGGGGCGCGCGGCCGCGGCGCCCTGGTCCGGTCCGCGCCGGCGGCATGGGCCAGACTGGCAGTGCAGCCCGGCGGCGCGCCCCGGGAGCGCAGCGCCGCACCGCGAGTGAAGGAGCCCAGCCCGATGGCACGACCCGTCTCCGGCCGGCGCCGCCCCACCATCGCCGACGTCGCGGCGGCCGCCGGGGTCTCCCGGACCACGGTCTCGCACGCGCTCAACGGGATCGGCAAGGTCGACCCGCGGACCCGGGCCCGGGTGCGGGAGGCCGCCGCGGAGCTCGGCTACCGGCCGAACCTGCGCGCGCAGCGGCTCCGGCACGGCCGCGCGCAGACCCTGGCGCTGGCCTCGTCGATGCCGGTCGCGGTGGCCGGCGGGCCGTCCCGGCTCGGCTTCTACATGGAGGTCGCCGCGGCCGCGGCCGAGCGGGCGCTGACCCGGGGGTACGCGCTGGTCCTGGTCCCCCCGGTGGAGTCCGGACCGGGGGTGGAGTCGGTGGACATCGACGGCGCGATCGTCGTCGAGCCGGAGGAGGACGACCCGGTGGTCCGGCTGCTGCGCGAGCGCGGCCTGCCCTACACCACCCTGGGGCGGCAGCTCGGCGGGGACGACTCCGCCGCCGTGGACCTGCACGGCGGAGCGGTGGCCGAGCTGCTCCTGGAGCACCTCCGCGAACGGGGCGCGCGCCGCCCGGCGCTGATCACCGGTGCGGGCACCCGGCACTCCTACGTGGACGCCCGCACCGCCTACCTTCGGGTCGCGGCCGAGCAGGGGTTCGAGCCGGTCGCGCCGGCGGCGCCGGAGGGCGGCGGGGAGCAGGCGGGGTACGAGGCCTGCGCGCGGCTGCTCCGCGAGCACCCCGAGGTGGACGCGGTGTGCGCCCTGGTGGACGCGTTCGCGGTGGGCGCCGCGCGGGCGGCCGCCGACGCGGGGCGCCCCGTCCCCGAGGGGCTGCTGCTGGCCACCCGGTACGACGGGCTGCGCGCCAAGACGCACCGCCCCGCGCTCACCTCGGTCGACCTGGGCCTGGGCGAGGCCGCCGGGAGCGCGGTCGACCTGCTGCTGAACCGGTTGGAGGGGCGCGGGGACCCGGTCGCCGAGGCTCCGCTCCCCCGCCTGGTGCCCCGGGCCTCCACGCTCCGCGGCTGACACCGCCCCGGGCGAGACCGCCCCGGGGCGATGATCTTGACGTTGCGGGGCCGTCAGAGCCCTCTGACGGCCCCGCAACGTCAAGATCATCGGGGGAAGGGCGGGGGAGGCGGTGTTCTTCTGCGCCTCCCCCCTTCCCATCAACGGTCTAGACCCCGATCATCAGGACCACGCCGGACACCAGGGCGAAGGCGAGCACCAGCAGCCGCATCCGGCGGGTGTCGATCCGGTTCCGGACCAGTTGGCTGAGGAGGGCGCCGATGACCAGCGGCGGCAGCATCAGCAGGACCGGGCCCAGGTCGGCGGCGCCGAGCCGGCCGTCCGCGGCGAGCAGCGCGAGCGAGGCGGCCTCCCCCACCAGGAAGCAGAGCGCGACGGTGGCGCGCAGCTCGGCGGGCGGTCGGTGCTGGTAGACCAGGGCCAGCGGCGGGCCGCCGACCCCGGTGGCGGTCTCGGTCAGCCCGGTCACCGCGCCCGCTCCGATGAACGCCGCCCGCCCCGGGCGGAACCCGGGGGCGGCCAGGCTGGCCACCGCCGCCAGCACGGTGGCCGCGCCGACGAACAGGCCGAGGGCGTGCGCCGGTATCGCGGCCAGCAGCAGCAGGCCGCCGGGGGTGGCGGCCAGCCGGGCCGCGCTGATCCACCCGGCGCCGCGCAGGTCGATGGCGGAGCGCTCGCGCCAGGCCACGTAGAGGTTGAGCGGGATCATCGTGGCGAGCAGGAAGGCCGGCAGCAGCGCCGGTTCGAGCAGGCCGGCCACCGGGGCGACGATCAGCGCGTAGCCGACCCCCGAGGCGCCCTGGACGAACGCGGCGACGGCCACGGCCGCGGCGAGCAGTGCCAGTTCCGCGCCGCTCACCGGGCGGCCCCGCGGGCCCGGTGCTCGGTGGAGACGGGGTGCGCGCGGGTGATCGGGGCGCGCTCGACGGCGGCCCGGCCCGCCGCGGCGGCGCGCTCCAGCAGGGCGCGATCGTCCCAGTCGACCGGGCGGCCCCGCCAGAGCCGCAGCCGGCCGCCGACCGCGACCGCGGTGATCTGGTCCCGGTCGGCGGTGCGGACCAGTTCCCAGGGCAGGTCCCAGGAGGGGGCGAGCTCCGGTACCTCCAGGTCGACGAGGAGGAAGTCGGCGGCGCGCCCTTCGGCGACCTCGCCGGCGGTCCCGCCCAGGCCGACGGCGTCGGCGGCGCCCCGGGTGGCCCGCTCCAGCCAGGTCCAGCCGCCGCCGCAGGAGGAGTCCCCGGTGGCCAGGCCGTGCGTGAGGCGCTGCGCGGTCTCGGCGGCGTCGGCGAGCCGGAAGGCGTCGGCGCGGGTGCCGTCGGTGCCCAGCCCGAACCGGACCCCGGCCTGGTCGAGGGCGACGGCGGGCAGCACCGCGTTCCCCTTCCAGGCGCTGGCCACCGGGTTGTAGGAGACGGCGGCGCCGCGGTCGCGGAGCAGGGCGATCTCGGCGGGGGTGACCAGGGTGGAGTGCGCGGCGAGGAGCTGGGGGCCGAGGGCGCCGATGCGGTCCAGGTGCTCCAGCGGGCGGGCGCCGTTGCGGAGCAGGGACCGCTCGACCGCGGCCAGGTGCTCGTTGACGTGGATCTGCACCACGGTGCCGGCCTCCCGGGCCAGCCGGGCGGTGTCGCGCAGGGTGCGCTCGGTGGCGGCCTCCGGGATGGAGATCGCCAGGGACGGGTGGACCAGGTCGTCGCCGTGGTAGCGGGCGAGGTGCTTCTCGGCGGCCTCCAGTGCGGCGCCGGGGCCGTCGTGGGTGCCGTCGGCGTCGTTGGCGACGGCGCCGAGCACCACCCGCAGTCCGGCGTCGCGCGCGGCGCGGGCCACCGGGTCCGGTCCGGCCGGGGAGCGGGTACCGGCCTCGGCGACGGCGGTGAAGCCGCCGCGCAGCGAGCGCAGCGCGGCGAGCTTGGCGGCCAGGTAGGCGTCCTCCTCGTCGAGGGAGCGCTCCAGGGGCTCCCACACCCGGCGGAAGATCTCCGACGGTTCGCCGTAGGCGAGGGAGGAGCCGAAGGACTGGGTGAGGTGGTGGTGGGCGTCGACGAACCCGGGCATCAGCAGGTGGCCGGGGAGCGGGACGGGCCGGAGGTCGGGGCGGTCCCGGCGGAGCCGCTCCAGCGGGCCGACGGCGCCGAAGGCGGTGCCGTCGACCACCGCGCCGTAGCCGCGGACCGGTCCTGCGGGGAGCAGGAGCAGGTCCGGGGCGAGCAGCAGCGGCCCGGTGCCGAGCCGGTCGAGGGCGGTGCGGTCCATGGGGCTCTTCTCTTCTCAGGGGCACCGCTTCTCGGGTGCGGTGCTCTTCGGGTGCGGTGCTTCTCAGGCCGAGTGCTTCTCGGGCGCGGGGCCGGCCGGTTCGGCGGCCGGGGCCGGGGGGCCGCCGGGGTGGCGGAAGAGGACGTTGAGCAGGGCCGCGGTGAGCGCGCTGACGGCGACGCCGCTTTCCAGGAGGATGCGGGCGGTGGACGGGAGCGCGGCGTAGAGCCCGGGGACGAGGATCGGCAGCAGGCCCAGTGCGATGGCGACGGCGCAGATGAAGGTGGTGGTGTGGTCGTCGAGCGCGGCGCGGCCGAGCATCTGCACGCCGAGCACCACGATCACGCCGAAGACCACCACGGCGGTGCCGCCGACCACGGCCGAGGGGACCGCGTTGACCAGCCGGCTCACCGGGGCGAGGAAGCCGATCAGCACCAGGATCGCGCCGGCGGCGACGGTGACGTAGCGGCTGCGCACCCCGGTGACCCGGACGATGCCGATGTTCTCGCCGCTGGTCACCATGAGCGGAAGGCCGAAGAAGCCGCCGGCGAAGGAGACGACGGCGTCGCCGCGGATCGTCTTGGGCGCGTCCCGGCGGGCGTCCACGTCCTTGCCGACGGCCTCGCCGTTGATCACCGTCTGCCCGGTGGCCTCGGCCATCGAGGCGAGGCTGTAGAGGAGCAGCGGGAGCGAGGCGAGCAGGCTGAACTCGGGGGCGCCGAAGGGCAGCGGGCGGGGCGCCTGGAGCAGCCCGCCGTCCAGGGTCCCGGAGAAGTCGGCGGCGCCGAGGGCGGCGGCGAGCAGTGCCCCGGCGACCAGGCCGAGCATGACGGCGAGCTGCCGCAGCACCCCGCGGAAGAGGCGGTAGAAGGCGACGGTGAGGCCGATGGTGGAGAGCCCGAGGACCAGGGCGGTCGGGTCGCCGAACTCCGGTGTGCCGGGTTCGCCGGTGATCAGCAGGGCGCCGACCTTCACCAGGTTGATCCCGACGACGACGATCATCGTGCCGATGACCAGGGGCGGGAAGAACCGGATCAGCCGGGTGAAGACCGGTAGGACCACCAGGTAGAAGAGGCCGGTGATGATGACGGCGCCGGTGGCGGTGGGCAGGCCGTGCTGCTGGGCGATGGCGGCGAACAGCACGACGGGGGCGCCGCCGGGGAGCATCACGAAGGGCAGCTTGGCGCCGATCCGCCAGGGTCCCAGGGACTGCAGGATCGAGCCGAGGCCGGAGAGGACGAAGGCCGCGGCGAGCAGGTCGACGGTGAGTTCGGGGGTCAGGTCGCAGGCGGCGCTGATCAGGAAGACGCTGGAGATCGGGGTCGCCGCCATGACCAGGACGTGCTGGGCCCCGAAGAGCAGCATCCGGTGCACTGGGCGGTAGCGGTCGACGGGGTGGCGCTCGGCTTGGACGGTCACGTTGGCGCTCCCTTGGTTCTGGGGGGTGAGGGGGTTGGCCAAATCGATTTGGCCATCAGTATGAGCAGGTGGAGCGGGATCGGTCAAGACACTCTTCGAAGCCGCGGCGGCGCCGCCGGGGGCAGGGCCGCCGCGGCGCCCGTCCCGGAACCGCCGCCGGAGCCGCCGTCCGGCCTGCCCCGCCCCGGCCCCGCGGCCGTCCGCGCCGGGTCCGGGGCGGGCGGGGCGGCCGCGCCGGGCCCGCCGACGGCGGAGGGCCCCGTCCGCGGCGGTGCGGACGGGGCCCTCGCGTGCCGGGGCGGCCGGGTCAGCCGAGTTCGCGCAGGTACGCGGCGAGGAGGCGGAACGCCTTGCCGCGGTGGCTGATCGCGTTCTTCTCCGCCGGGCTCATCTCCGCGGTGCTGCGCTCCTCGCCCTCCGGGACGAAGATCGGGTCGTAGCCGAAGCCGTTGGACCCGCGCCGCTCGCGCAGCAGCCGGCCGCGCATCACGCCCTCGAAGACCTCTTCCCGGCCGTCCGGCAGGACCAGCGCCGCGGCGGAGACGAACTCCGCGCCGCGCCGCTCCTCGGGGGCGTCGGCGATCTGGTCCAGGACCAGGTCGAGGTTGGCCGCGTCGACGTCGCCGGAGGCCGCGCCGAACCGGCCGGACCAGCGCGCGGAGAGCACCCCGGGCATGCCGCGGAGCTCGTCCACCCGCAGCCCGGAGTCGTCGGCGACCGACGGCAGGCCGGTGTGCGCGGCGATGGCCCGCGCCTTCAGCAGGGCGTTCCCGGCGAAGGTCGGCTCGGTCTCGGCGACCTTGGGCGCGTCCGGGTGGCCGGACAGGTCGGCCACCTCGGCGTCGACCCCGGCCTCGGCCAGGACCGCCTGCATCTCCGGGACCTTCTTGGCGTTGTGCGTGGCCAGGACCAGCTTCAGCAGGCTCATCCGGCCAGGGCCTTCTTCTGCAGCTCGGTCAGCTCGGTGCAGCCGCCCAGCGCGAGGTCGAGCAGGCTGTCCAGCTCCTTGCGGTCGAAGGGCGCCCCCTCGGCGGTGCCCTGCACCTCGACGAACCGGCCGTCCCCGGTGGCCACCACGTTCATGTCGGTCTGGGCGACCGAGTCCTCCAGGTAGTTCAGGTCCAGCCGGGGCCGGCCCTGCACCACGCCGACGCTGATCGCGGCGACCGAGCCGGTGAGCGGGTTGTTCTTCAGGTTGCGCTTCTTGCGCAGGTACTTGACCGCGTCGGCCAGCGCCACGTAGGCGCCGGTGATGGCCGCGGTCCGGGTGCCCCCGTCGGCCTGGAGCACGTCGCAGTCGAGGGTGATGGTGTGCTCGCCCATCGCCTTGAAGTCGACCACGGCGCGCAGCGAACGGCCCACCAGCCGGGAGATCTCGTGGGTGCGCCCGCCGATCTTGCCCTTGACCGACTCCCGGGAGCTGCGGGTGTCGGTGGAGCGCGGCAGCATCGCGTACTCGGCGGTCACCCAGCCCTCGCCGGTGCCGCGGCGCCAGCGCGGAACGCCGTCCTCGACGGTGGCCGCGCACAGCACGCGGGTGTCGCCGAATTCGATGAGCGCGGACCCCTCGGCGTGGCGGAGCCAGTCGCGCGTGATGGTCACGGGGCGGAGTTGGTTCGGAGCGCGTCCGTCAGGTCGGGCCATGTCCGCAGACTATCGCCGTACGGGGTCCGGAGCGCCCCGATCCCGCCGCCGGGCTCAGCCCATCGGCTGCTCGTGCCGGCCCTGCTGCCGCGGGGCCTGTGCCTCCGGCTTGGCGTGCGCCGCCTCCCGGCCCGCGCCGTAGGCCGTCGCCGCCTCCTCCGCCTCGCGGCCGGCCGCCGCGGCCGCCGTGGCGGGCCAGCCCGCGGTCAGCCCGTAGATGGCCAGCACGTCGGCGGCCATGATCGCCAGCGACCAGAGCGGGAAGGCCGGCATGAAGAGGAACTGGACGACCGCGTTGACCGCCAGCACCAGCACGCCCGCGACGCGCGCCCACATCGCCCCGGTCATGATGCCGATGCCGCCCGCGATCATCAGCAGCCCCCACACCGTGAGGACGGTCCCCCAGAAGGCGAAGTTGAACACGAGGAGGCCGCCGTCGGCCACGGCGTAGAAATCCGGCCTGCCCATGCCGACGATGCCCTGGACGAGGTTGATCACACCGAGGGTGAGCAGCATCGTCGCGGAGAAGACCTGCCACCCGTGTGCGCTTCGCATGTTCATTTCCCACTCCTCTCCATCACCACGCCTTCACCATGCGCTCCGGGGCGGTGGCCTGCCAGACGGGAGCAGGAATGAAGCGGTAAAAGTCCGGTATGCCGCCCGGTGCGGTCAGGTCTCCGTTCGCTCACGTTCTGTGGGGGCGGAGCTGGAGCCCGCCGGAAAGCTGGCACCATTGGGTTCCGGTTCCCCGGGCCGCCCCCATGGCCCCTCCAAGGCAGAGTCACCCCAAGGCAGAGGTCCCGGCAGATGAGTGCGCGTTCGATCGGTGCTGCGGCGGCTGCGTCCGCCGCCCTGCTGGCCCTGGCGGCCGCCGGCTGCGGCGGGGGCGCCGCCCCCGGCGGAGCGGGCGGAGGCGGCTCCCCGTCGGGTCCGCGCTCGGAGCCGGCCGCCTCGCCGGAGCCGGCCTGGGAGCGGTTCGGCGGCGAGGCGCTCCCCGGCCCGGAGGCGGAGGCCGAGGCGGCCACCGCGGACGACGCCGGGCCGCCGGAGCCGGCCGGCCCGGCCGAGGTGCCGGACCGCTGCGAGGACGCCGGGATCAGCGCGGACCAGGAGGCCTTCACCGAGCTGATCGGGGAGGACCCGCAGTTCACCGGCATCCGCTCGGAGCACGCGCTGGAGTGCTCCTGGGCCGGGTTCAGCGCCGCCGAGGGCAGCGAGGTGGTGATGGTCTCGTTCTCCGCCGAGGGCAGCCGGGTGCAGGCCGCCGGCGAGCCGCCCGAGCGGGCGGCCGGCGATCCGGACTACTTCACCACCCCGGAGGTGGCCGCGCTGGGCGGGGTGGGCGAGTGGCGGCCGGCCGAGCCGTTCTCCCGGGTGCTGCTGCACTTCCCCGGGCTGCTGGTCACCGTCTCGGCCAACTCCGAGCGGATGGCCGAGGCCGGGCCGGAAGTGGTGGAGGCGGCCGCCGGGAGCGCGGCCGAGGTGCTCGCCCCGGAGAGCGGCGCGGAGCCGTCCGGGGGCGCGGAGGACACCGGAGACGGGGACGGCGAGGGCGGCGGAGACGGCGGGTAGGCCGGCCGGGCCCGGCCTCCCGATCGGTTCGGCCGGCCGGAGGCGGCCGGAGGCTCAGGCCGGTGACTGGGCCAGCGCCTCGGCGCCGATCCGGTAGACCGCGCCCGGCCGGGCCAGCTCGACCGGGCCGGAGTAGGCCGTGTGCGCCTCGCGCAGCGTGGTCTCGTCGTCGTTCCACGGCACCAGGTGCGTGAGGACCAGGCGCCGGGCGCGGGCGCGCTCCGCGTGCTCGCCGGCCTCGCGGCCGGTCAGGTGGACGTCCTTGGGGTTGTCGTGGTGGTCGTGGAAGGACGCCTCGCACAGGAACAGGTCGGTGTCGGCGGCCAGGTCGACCAGCTGGTCGCATGCGGCGGTGTCACCGCTGTAGGTCAGGGTGGTGCCGTTGTGCTCCAGGCGGAGGCCGAAGGCGTCGACGGGGTGGTTGACCCGGGCGGTGCGCGCCGAGAACGGGCCGATCTCCCGGGCCCCCGGGGCGAGCTCGTGGAAGTCGAAGGTCTCCCGCATGCCGGGCTCGGGGGCGAGCCCGTAGGCCTCGGCCATCCGGTCGGCGACGCCGGGCGGGCCGTAGACCGGGATGCGGGGCTTGCGGCCGCCCTGCGGGTAGGTGCGGGCCACCCAGTAGGAGCAGAGGTCGAAGCAGTGGTCGGCGTGGAGGTGGCTGAGGTAGACCGCGTCGATCGCGTAGATGTCGGTGTAGTTCTGCAGGGCACCCAGCGCACCGTTGCCGAGGTCGAGGAGCATGCGGAAGCCGTCCGCCTCGACCAGGTAGCAGGAGGCGGGGCTTGCGGGACCGGGGAAGCTCCCTGAGGAGCCGATGATGGTGAGTCGCACGTCGCTTTCGCCTTTTCGGTGGGGTGCTCCGCGGAGGCCCGCGGCGGCGCGGTCGCAGCACGGGGCGGGTGCCTCCCTGTTCTTCGTGTTACGGGTCTACCCCAACGGCCGCCGCGGTGGTACCGATTGTGGCCCGCGTCTCACGCGGTTTGAATCACATGTGCACCGCTACCAGATTCGAACACACCACGTTTGCCCTGTTCAAGGCCGCCGAGTGCAATCAACGGCCATTTCGCGCCATTTGTCGGGACTGGGCCACCAGCCGCCCCTTCACATCCCACAACTCCACGTTCTCATCGAACCATCCGCCCCCCGCCGCCAGGCAGGTCGCGCGGAAGGCCAGCGGGCCGGGCGCGGGCAGCGCGCGCATGTGCCAGGTGAGCTCCACCGTGGGCGCCCAGCGCCAGGAGTCGAAGACCGTCACCACCGGGGGCAGCGCGTCCACCGCCATCGGCAGGAAGAGTGCCGGGTCGGCCGGGGCTCCGCCGTCCCGCTCGCTGAGCCGCAGGTGGCCGCCGAGCTCGGGGACCGGTTCGGGGTCCTCGCCGCGCAGCCGCCGCCAGGTCGGCTCGGTGTAGAACTGGTCGACCCGGCCCGGGAAGCCGTCGGCGCCGGCCTTGCCGCGGCGCGGGTCGTAGGCGCGGCAGCGGTCCGGCGGCGGCAGGTCCGGGGGCGCGGCCTCGTGCGCCGGCTCGCCGCCCGGCTCCAGCTCCGCCGCCGCGACGTGCCCGGTCACCAGCGGCCTGCCCTCCTGGAGCAGGGTGACCCGGACGGTGTCCACGGTCCGGCCGCTCTTCACCGGGACCGCCTCGACCTCGGCCGGCCCCGCGCCCGCGGGGCGCAGGAAGTGGTAGGAGGAGGAGACCGGGTGCGGGTGGGACGCCTCGGCGAGGGCGGCCCGCTGCATGACGGCCATCAGGTAGCCGCCGTTCATCGCGGTGCCGATCAGGTACCCGGGGTCGAGGTCGGCGGCGTAGCGCCCGCCCTCGGGCAGGGCGCGGACCTCGGTGGCGGACTCGAAGCGGGTCATGGCCCCATTCAACCGAACCGGATTCCGGGGGCGCCGCCCGGCCCCTCCCGCGGGAGGCGGGGGGCGGCCCCCCGGATCAGGCCCACAGCTGGCCGTCGAGCCGCTCCTCGGCCTCTTCGAGGGTGCCCTCGTAGGCGCCGGTGGACAGGTACTTCCACCCGCCGTCCGCGATGACCAGGGCGATGTCGGCGCGCTCGCCGGCCTTCACCGCCTTGGCCGCCATGCCCAGGGCGGCGTGCAGCGCGCCGCCGGTGGAGATGCCGGCGAAGACGCCCTCCTTCTCCAGCAGCTGCCGGGTGCGCCGCAGCGCGGCGTCGGAGGGGACGGAGAACCGGGTGGTGAGCACCTCGGGGTCGTACAGCTCGGGCACGAAGCCCTCGTCCAGGTTGCGCAGCCCGTAGACCAGCTCGCCGTAGCGCGGCTCGGCCGCGACGATCTTCACGTCCGGGCGCTGCTCGCGCAGGTAGCGGCCGACGCCCATCAGGGTGCCGGTGGTGCCCAGGCCGGCCACGAAGTGGGTGATCTCCGGCAGGTCGGCGAGGAGCTCGGGGCCGGTGGTCTCGTAGTGCGCGCGGGCGTTGGCCGGGTTGCCGTACTGGTACAGCATGACCCAGTCGGGGTGCTCGGCGGCCATCGCCTTGGCCACCCGGACCGCCTCGTTGGACCCGCCGGCGGCGGGCGAGGAGTGGATCTCCGCCCCCCACATCCGGAGCAGCTGGCGGCGCTCCTCGGAGGTGTTCTCCGGCATCACGCAGACCATCCGGTAGCCGCGCAGCTTGGCGACCATGGCCAGGGAGATGCCGGTGTTGCCGGAGGTCGGCTCGAGGATGGTGCGGCCCGGGGCGAGCAGGCCGTCCTTCTCCGCCTGCTCGATCATGTAGAAGGCGGCGCGGTCCTTGATCGACCCGGTGGGGTTGCGGTCCTCCAGCTTGGCCCAGAGGCGGACCTCGGGCGAGGGCGAGAGGGCCGGCAGCCCCACCAGGGGCGTGCCGCCCAGCGAGTCGAGGAGCGAGTCGTAGCGCATGGCGGGCTAGCGCATGCCGCCGGCGACGGCGGGCAGCACGGTGACCGTGTCGCCGTCGGCCACCGGGGTCGTGATGCCGCCGAGGAAGCGCACGTCCTCGTCGTTCAGGTACACGTTGACGAACCGGCGCAGCCTGTCGCCGTCGACCAGCTTCTCGCCCAGGCCGGGGTGGCGGCTGTCCAGGTCTTCGATGAGCTCGCCGAGGGTGGAGCCGGCGCCCTCGACTGCCTTGGCGCCATCGGTCAGATTGCGCATGATGGTGGGGATGCGGACCTCGGTGGCCATGGGCTCTCTCTCCTCACAGGATGGGGCTTGCCGCCCGTTGACAACGGCGCGCGGGCGCCGGTGATTCCTCCGCGGGTCAGTACGCGTCGACGACCTCGACCGGTTCCTCGGTGACCTCGCCGTCGAGGATCCGGTAGGACCGGAACTCGACGGCGTCCGGGCCCGCCTCCGGGTCCCGGGTGGAGACCAGCACGTAGTGCGCGTTGGGCTCGGAGGCATAGGAGATGTCGGTGCGCGAGGGGTAGGCCTCGGTCGCGGTGTGCGAGTGGTAGACGACCACCGGCTCCTCGTCCCGGTCGTCCATCTCCCGCCAGACCTTCAGCTGCTCCATGGAGTCGAAGCGGTAGAAGGTCGGCGAGCGCTCCGCGTTGGCCATCTCGACGAACCGCTCGGGGCGGTCGGAGCCCAGCGGGCCGGCGACGATGCCGCAGGCCTCGTCGGGGTGGTCCCGGCGGGCGTGCGCCACGATCAGGTCGCGGATCTCGCGGTTGATCCTCAGCATGCCAGCCAGCGTAGCCGAGAATTTTTCCCTACCCACCCACTGGGTATGGGTTTGTGCCCCGGGTCTCGCCGCTAGCCGCGCCGCGCGCCCATCAGCGCCTGGACCAGGGTCTCCTGCACACCGCCGAGCCAGTCGTAGATGTGCGCGGCCGCCTGGTCGGAGGCGCCCTCGACCCGCACCCGGGTCTCGCCGCCCTCCTCGGACACCTCCAGCCGGGTGCCCAGCGCCAGCCGCACGTCGTTGAGCGCCTTCAGCCAGGCGTGCGCGTCCCCGACGTCCAGCACCAGCTCGCCCCCGCCGGGCGGGAGCGAGGCCAGCGCGGCCGCCATCGCCTCGGCGTTCTCCCGCTTGTGCCGGCGCAGGTCGCCCTCGGTGTAGCGGCGGAAGTCGGCGGCGGCCCCGGTGTCGCCCTCCTCGGTGTAGGCGTCCGGGAGCAGCCGGGCCAGCACCGGGTCCTCCGGCCGCTCCGCGCTGCCGGAGATGCCCACCATGGCCTCCAGCGAGTCGGCTCCGCCCTCGCCGCCCCCGCCGTCCTCGGCCGGTCCGACCAGCTCCAGCACCAGGGAGGCCATCGAGTGCAGCACCGCCGCCTCGTCCGCGTCCAGCCGGATGCCCACGCCGCCGCGGACGGCCCGGAAACCGCTCGTCATCAGGTGTCCCGCTTCAAGGTCGCCCACAGCCCGTACTGGTGCAGGATGTTCACGTCGCGCTCCATCTCCTCGCGGGTGCCGCTGGAGACCACCGCGCGGCCCTTGTGGTGCACGTCCAGCATCAGCTTGTGCGCCTTGCGCTTGGAGTAGCCGAAGACGGTCTGGAACACGTAGGTCACGTACGACATCAGGTTGACCGGGTCGTTCCAGACGATCGTGACCCAGGGCACGTCGGGCCGGACGTCCTCCCGGGCCTCCGGCCGTTCGAGCTCGACCGGTGCCGGTGCCGTCGGCATGGGTGGCCCACCTCTCCGCTCGATCCGTCGCCGCCCCCATTGTCCCACCCATCACAGGGGCCCTCGGTCCGCTGCGCCGGTGTGCTGCTCCCCCTATTTTGTTCCTCTCAGACACAAACTAGTCTGGATGCCCATGACGGACCACACCACCGGTGGCGCGAGCAGTGCGCTCCTCACCGACCACTACGAGCTCACCATGCTGGAGGGCGCGCTGCGCAGCGGAGCCGCGCACCGGCGCACCGTCTTCGAGATGTTCGCCCGCCGGCTGCCCGAGGGCCGCCGGTACGGCGTCGTCGCCGGGACCGGCCGGTTCCTGGACGCGCTGCGCGACTTCCGGTTCGGCACCGAGGAGCTCGACTACCTCGCCGACGCCCGGGTGGTCGACGAGGCCACCCTGGAGTGGCTGGCCGGCTACCGGTTCTCCGGGGACGTCTGGGGCTACGGCGAGGGCGAGTGCTACTTCCCCGGCTCCCCGATCCTGGTGGTGGAGGGCTCCTTCGCCGAGGCCGTCGTACTGGAGACGGTGGCGCTGTCCATCTACAACCACGACACCGCGATCGCCTCGGCGGCCTCCCGGATGGCGAGCGCCGCGCACGGCCGCCCGCTGATCGAGATGGGCTCCCGGCGCACCCACGAGGAGGCCGCGGTGGCCTCCGCCCGCGCCGCCTACCTCGCCGGCTTCGCCACCACCTCCAACCTGGCCGCCGGCCGGCGCTACGGGGTGCCCACCGCCGGCACCAGCGCGCACGCCTTCATCCTGGTGCACGACAACGAGCGGCACGCGTTCCGCTCCCAGCTGGAGGCACTGGGCTCCGGCACCACGCTGCTGGTGGACACCTTCGACGTGGAGCGGGCGGTGCAGGCCGCGGTGGAGCTGGGCGGCACCGGCCTGGGCGGGGTGCGCATCGACTCCGGCGACCTGGCACCGACCGCGGCGCGGGTCCGCGAGCAGCTGGACCGGCTCGGCGCCTCCGGCACCCGCATCGTGGTCACCGGCGACCTGGACGAGTACGCCATCCAGGCGCTGGCGATCGCGCCGGTGGACGGCTACGGGGTGGGAACCTCGCTGGTCACCGGGTCCGGAGCGCCCACCGCCTCACTGGTGTACAAGCTGGTGGCCCGGTCGCACGGCAGCGACCCGGCGGCGCCGCTGGAGCCGGTGGCCAAGCGGTCCGTGGGCAAGCCCAGCAAGGGCGGGCGCAAGTGGGCCGCGCGCGCCTTCGACGAGTCCGGCACCGCCACCGCCGAGGTGGTCTTCGACCACGAGCCGCCGCAGCGCCCGTTCACCCGGCCGCTGCTGCGCCGGCTGGTCGCCGGCGGCGAGATCACCGGCGCCGAGCCGCTGCCGGCCGCCCGCGAGCGGCACGCCGCCTCGCTGGCCGAGCTGCCGGCCTCCGCCCAGCAGATGTCGAGGGGCGAACCCGCCCTGCCGACCCGCTTCGAGCAGCGCGTCGGCGTGTGAGAGGAGAACGACCGTGAAGGCGCTGATCGTCGTGGACCTGCAGAACGACTTCTGCGAGGGGGGCAGCCTCGGGGTTCGGGGCGGAGCGGAGACCGCGCGCGCCGTCTCCGCGTTCCTCGCCGAGCACCGGGCCGACTACGACCGGGTGGTGGCCACCCGCGACCACCACATCGACCCGGGCGGCCACTTCTCCGACGAGCCCGACTACACCGACAGCTGGCCGCCGCACTGCGTGGCGGGCACCCCGGGGGCCGCGTTCCACCCCGGGTTCGACGCCTCCGCCGCCGAGGAGGTGTTCAGCAAGGGCGCCTACACCGCCGCCTACAGCGGCTTCGAGGGCTCCTCCGAGAGCGGGGAGGGCCTGGAGGAGTGGCTGCGCGCCCGCGGCGTGACCGAGGTGGACGTGGTGGGCATCGCCACCGACCACTGCGTCCGGGCGACCGCGGAGGACGCCGCCGCGGCGGGCTTCGCCACCCGGGTGCTGCTCGGCCTGACCGCCGGGGTGTCCCGGGAGACCACCGACGCCGCCCTGCGCCGGCTGGCCGGGAAGGGCGTCGCCCTGGAGGGGACCCCGGTCGTCGCGGCCTGAGGCCCGCGGCCGCCGGAGAGCGCCGGAGGGGCGCCGCTCATCGGCGGCGCCCCTCCGGCGCCGGCCGGGGTTCCGCGGCGGCGCCTCGGCCGGCGCCCTAGGCGATGCCGATGGCCGAGCGGACCCGGGCCAGGGTGGCCTGCGCGCGCTCGCGGGCGCGGGCGGCCCCGTCGGCGAGGATGCCGTCCAACTCGCTGCCCGGCTCCATCAGCGCGTCGTAGCGCTCGCGCATCGGGCCGAAGGTCTCGTCGAGCACCTCGAACAGCTCGTTCTTCAGCTCGCCCCAGCCCATGCCGCCCTCCTCCAGGCGCTTGCGGGCGGCGGCGGTGCGCTCCGCGTCGGCGAAGTGGGACAGCAGCTGGAAGACCGCGGAGGAGTCCGGGTCCTTGGGCGCCTCGACCGGGGTGGAGTCGGTGGGGATCCGCCGGACCAGCTTCTTCAGCTTGTTCGCCGGCAGGAACAGCGGGATGTGGTTGTCGTAGGACTTGCTCATCTTGCGGCCGTCGATCCCGGGGAGCATGCTGCCCTCCCCCTCGGGGTAGGCGCCCTCCGGGATCGGGAAGGCGTAGGACGAGCCGTAGAGGTGGTTGAACGAGCCCGCGATGTCGGCGGTGTACTCGATGTGCTGGCGCTGGTCCCGGCCGACCGGGACCACGTCGGCGGCCATCACCAGGATGTCGGCGGCCATCAGCAGGGGGTAGTTGAACAGCCCCATGTTGACCCCGGCGTCCAGGTCCTCCACCCCGGCCTCGGCGTTGCGGTCCCGGGCCGCCTTGTAGGCGTGCGCCCGGTTCATCAGGCCCTTGGAGGTGACCGCGGACAGGATGGTGGTCAGCTCGAAGACCTCGGGGATCGCGGACTGCCGGTAGAGCAGGGTGCGCTCGGGGTCCAGGCCGCAGGCGAGCCACGTGGCGGCGACCGACCGGACGTCGTGGCGGAGCTTCTCCGGGTCCCGGACCGAGTTGAGCGCGTGGTAGTCGGCGAGGAAGTACAGCGTGTCGTTGCTCGCCGCCGCCTCCAGCGCGGGCTTGATCGCGCCGACGTAGTTGCCGAGGTGCGGCATGCCGGACGTCTGGATGCCGGTCAGGTAGGTCTTGGTCGCTGCCATGGCCCCGAGTCTATCGAGCCGGGTTCCCCTGCCGGTCGCGGAAGGCGTGCCAGTGGTCGCTCATCCGGACCGCCTGGCCCCGGGTGAACTCCCGCAGGCACGGGTCGTCGCTGTAGTTCATGAAGTTGCGCACCGGGTCGGTGCCGGGCTTGTCCGGGCAGGTGTCCCGGCCCTTCGGGCAGCCGCTGGACTGCTCCCGCTCGTACGGGGTGTCCTCCACGTAGTCGCCCGGGTGGGAGCAGCCGTTCTGGAAGGTGTGGAACAGCCCGAGCCAGTGGCCGGTCTCGTGGGTGGCGGTGTGGCCGAGGTCGAAGCCCTTCCGGCCGCCGCCGGGCACCGTCCGGTAGTCCACCACGACCCCGTCGGCCTTCGGGTCGGTCCGGTAGTCCTGCGGGAAGGTGGACTGCCCCAGCACCCCGGAGCCCATGTCCACGGTGTAGATGTTCAGCGTCTCCGGGCCGCCGCGGCGCAGCTCGGCCTTGGCCTTCGACTCGTTGGCCTCGAAGGAGCCGAACCAGGCGTCGTCGCCGGTCCGGGTGACCTCCCGCAGCTCGAACCGGAAGCCGGTGTCCACGCCGGCGTAGCCGCCGCCGAAGCCGCGGTTCATCACGTCGATCTGCTCGCGGACCTTGTCGTCGGGGACGTCGCCGGTGCCGTCGGCGGCGGTGATCACGTGCATCGCGACCGGTACGGTCACCGGTCCGTCGCCGCGGTGGGAGACCCGGGCCTCGCGGAGCTTCCGCTCGTACTCCGCGGCCTCGGCCGGGCTGATGCCGTGGCGGTCGCGGACCGTCCCCGGATCGGTGCGGCGCTCCGCGCCGGGCGCGCACTCCCCGGCGGCGGCCGCCGGGGGGCGCTCGGGTGAGTCCTCCGCGGAGGAGGCCCCCGCCGCCAGCAGGCCGGCGAGGGCAGCCGCGCAGGCACCCGTCCCGGACCAGATACGCCACGCCGTTCCTTTGCCCATGGTCACTCAATGTAGTCGAGTGACGACGTAGTGCATATGAACGGCGCGCCCCTGTTCGCCGGTTTCTTCCCCTCCCGGGTTATTTCCCGCCGGTGGCCCAGGCCCGGATCTTGTCGATCCGCCGCTGGATCTCCTCCGCGCTGGCCTGCGCGATCGGCGGGCCGCCGCAGGCGCGGCGGAGCTGGCTGTGGATCATCCCGTGCGGGCTGCCGGTCCGGTGGTGCCAGGCCCCGACCAGGGTGTTGAGCTCCTTGCGCAGCTCGGCGGTGCGCTCGTGGGCCGGCGCCTCGGCCGGCTCGGCGGGCGCCCTGCGCTCGGCGGCCCGCTGCTCGGTCTTGCGCTTGCGGAGCAGCTGGGCGACCTGCTCCGGCTCCAGCAGGCCGGGCAGGCCGAGGAAGTCCTCCTCCTCCGGCGACCCGGGGGCCCCGCCGCCGAACTCGGTCCCGTCGTAGAGGGCCCGGTCGAACTCGGCGGAGGCCTCCATCGTCTCGAAGGGCAGCTCCTCCCCCGCGTCAGGGGTGTCCCGCTTCTTGCGGGCCTCGTCGACCATGTCCTGCTCGGGCTCTTCGCCCTCCTTGAGCGGGCGGTCCAGCGCGTGGTCGCGCTCGCGCTCCATCTCCCCGGCGTACTCCAGCAGGGTGGGCACCGAGGGCAGGAAGACCGAGGCGACCTCGCCGCGCCGGCGGGTCCGCACGAAGCGGCCGATCGCCTGGGCGAAGAAGAGCGCGGTGCTGGTGGAGGTGGCGTAGACGCCGACCATCAGCCGGGGCACGTCGACGCCCTCGGAGACCATCCGCACCGCGACCATCCACCGGTCCTCCGACTCGGCGAACCGGGAGATCTTCTTGCTCGCGGTGGGGTCGTCGGAGAGCACCACGGTGGCGCCCTGGCCGGTGATCTTGCGCAGGATCCGGGCGTAGGCCCGAGCCGTCTCGTGGTCGCTGGCGATGACCAGGCCGCCGGCGTCGGGGCTGGCGTTGCGCACCTCGCTGAGCCGGCGGTCCGCGGCGGCCAGCACCTTCTTGATCCAGTCGCCCTTGGGGTCGAGCGCGGCCCGCCAGGCCTGGGCCAGGGCGTCGGTGGTGAGCGGCTCGCCGAGCCGGGCGGCGAGCTCGTCTCCGGCCCGGGTGCGCCAGCGCATCTCCCCGGAGTAGGCCATGAAGATGACCGGGCGGACCACGCCGTCGGCCAGCGCCGGGGCGTAGCCGTAGCTGTAGTCCCAGGAGCAGCGGCGGACCCCGTCGTGGTCCTGCACGTAGTCCACGAACGGGATGGGGTTGACGTCGGACCGGAACGGGGTGCCGGTCAGCGAGAGCCGCCGGGCCGCCGGGTCGAACGCCTCGCGGGCGGCGTCGCCCCAGGAGAGCGCGTCGCCGGCGTGGTGCACCTCATCGAAGATGACCAGGGTGCGGCGCGCCTCGGTGCGGTTGCGGTGCAGCATCGGGTGCGCGGCGACCTGCGCGTAGGTCACCGCGGCACCGGTGAACTGCCGCCCCAGCGCGCCCTGGGCGTTCTTGAAGTCGGGGTCGATCGCGATCCCGAACCGGGCCGCCGCCTCGGCCCACTGCTTCTTCAGGTGCTCGGTGGGGCACACGATGGTGATGGAGCGGACCGCGTGCCGCGCCAGCAGCTCGGCCGCGAGCGTCAGCGCGAACGTGGTCTTGCCCGCCCCCGGCGTGGCGACCGCCAGGAAGTCCCGGGGCTCCCGGCGGAAGTACTCGTCGAACGCCTCGCGCTGCCATTGCCGCAGCCCGGTGAGGCGGTCCGCCGTGCTCGTCTGCACAACCGTCATCTGGCCATTCCCCCATTGCTCACCCGGACGAGGGTATCCGGCCCTACCCCGCGCCGGCGCCAGCCCCCGCGCCGGTGTCGACCGCGCCGTCGTTGAACGGCATGTAGGGGTCGATCCACGGGAAGGCCACGCTCCACAGCAGCCAGGCGGCCCCGGCGATCAGCGCCAGGACGACGATCAGCTTCACCGGCACCGGGCCGGGGATCAGCCGCCAGATCAGTCCGTACACCGGTTCACTCCGCTTCCTTCGCCGCGTCGCCGTCCTCCGGCGCCATGTGCGCGATGTTCTCCGGCATGCCCTGCTCCTTGGGCCGGGTCTCGCTGAGCTCGGCGTGCACGATCAGCCGGTGCGTGTTGTTCAGCTTGGGGGCGCAGGTGGTGAGGGTGAGCAGGGAGCGCTGCGGGTCGCCGTTGTTCTCCGGGTCGAACGGGTCGGGGTCGACCACCTCGACCTTGTCCGGAGTGACGGTGACCTCTTCGATGACCTTGTAGGTGTAGTAGTTGTCCCGGTCCTCCACGACGATCTCGTCGCCGTCGGAGAGCAGGTCCAGGTCCCAGAAGATGCCGGCCACCCGGTGCCCGGCCACCGCGTAGTTGCCCGGCTGCCCGGGGTCGGCGGACTCGCCGCCGGCCACGTCGTCGTCGGTGTAGCGGCCGGGGCTGTACCGGATGTCCTCCGGCTGCACGCCGTTGACGACGACCCAGTCCAGGTCGAGCCCGGGGATGTACATCCGGCTGTCGGCCGAGCCGGGCAGCGGCTCGGAGTCCGGGCCGGCCTCCCAGGTCTCCTCCAGCCCCTGGGAGAGCTGCTGCTGCTCGCGGTCGGTCTCGATCTGCTTGCCGTAGACCTGGTAGACCGCGAAGAAGAGCATCACCACACCCGCGGTGAACAGCAGCTCGCCGACGGTGCGCAGGATGCCGCGCGCGACGTCGCCGCCGGTGAGCCTGCGGCGGGCGCGGCGACCCGTCCCTCTGGTGCGCCGGTGCGCTCCGCGCTCACTGGTGGAAACCATATGGACCTACCCGTCGTCGCCGTCGCCTGCGAGCGTATCCTGCCGCACGGGGCACCGTGCGCACAAAGCCCGCACAGCAGGGCATTGCCGACGGCGGGCGCCCCTCTCTCCGGCCTCTGGCGGGCGGCCCGCCGGCGGCCGGGGACCGCGGAGCGCGACGGCCGGACGGGGCGGCGGCCCGGAGGCGCCCGGCGAGGGCGGCGGGGGCAGGGCCTCCGCCGATGGCGGCGGAGGGCTACGGGCGCCTCAGGAGGTCATCTCCTCGTAGATCTTCTTGCACTCGGGGCAGACCGGGAACTTCTTCGGGTCCCGGTTGGGCACCCAGACCTTGCCGCAGAGCGCGATCACCGGCGCCCCGGTGACGGCGCTCTCGGTGATCTTGTCCTTCTGCACGTAGTGCGCGAACCGCTCGCGGTCCCCGTCGTCGTGCGAGATGTCCGGACGGGTCTCGCTCTCCGGCACGACCTTGTTCAGCACGTCCATGGCCATCGCTCGCTCACACCTCCTCGGATCCGGCCTCCTACGGTACCGGTCAGTTCAGCGAGGGGTCGTCGGGCAGGGTGGAGACCAGCGCGAGATCGCCGCCCTGCCGGCGGAGCACCCGCGCCCACAGGGTCTCCGGGGAGTCCGAGAAGACGTCCTCCACACTGGCCGGGAGGACGTACCAGGCGCCCTCCTCGATCTCCGCGCCGAGCTGGCCCCGGCCCCAGCCGGAGTAGCCGGCGAACACCCGCAGCCGGCCCAGCCCGCCGCCGACCACCTCGGGCGGGGCGTCCAGGTCGATGACGCCCACCCGGACGGCCTCGGTGTCGGCCTCGCCCTCCAGCGGCCGCCAGCCCAGCGGCTCCTCCTCGTCCCCGGGAACGCCCAGGGCCAGCCCGGAGCCCTCGCCGACCGGCCCGCCCTCGAACATCACCGCCGGCGAGCTGGCGAAGGCGCTCCACCCCTCCAGCACCTCCTCGACCAGGTGGCCGGAGGGGCGGTTGACGACCACGCCCAGCGTTCCCTCGGCGTCGTCGTCGATGACCAGGACGACGGTCCGCCGGAAGTTCGGGTCCTCCAGCGCGGGGGTGGCCACCAGCAGGCTCCCGGTCAGGTTCGGCGTGCTCATGTCCTGCTCTCTACCCCGCCCGGGCGGCCGCGACCACCGGCCCCGGCGCACGGCCGCGCACCGGAGCCGGACGGTCGCGGCGCGGTCACTCCGCGGCGCCTCCGGCGCGGACCGCGACCTCGCGCACCGCCGAGGCGACGGCCTTGGACAGGCCGGTGTGGAACACGCTCGGGATGATGTAGTGCGGCCCGAGCTCGTCGTCGGTGACGGCCCCGGCGATGGCCTCCGCGGCGGCGACCATCATGTCGGAGTCGACGTGGTGGCTCTGCGCGTCCAGCAGGCCGCGGAAGAACCCGGGGAAGACCAGCACGTTGTTGATCTGGTTCGGGTAGTCGCTGCGGCCGGTGGCCACCACCGAGGCGTGCAGGTGCGCCACGTCCGGGTCGACCTCGGGGTCCGGGTTGGCCAGCGCGAAGATGATCGAGTCGTCGTTCATCTCGGCGATGTCCTCGCCGCCCAGCACGTTCGGCGCGGAGACGCCGATGAACACGTCGGCCCCGGCGACCGCGCCGCGCAGGTCCCCGGTGTAGCCGTCCGGGTTGGTGTTGGAGGCGATCCAGGCCAGGTTGGGGTCGAGGTCGTCGCGGCCCTCGTGCACCGCGCCGTTGACGTCGCAGACCACCACGTGCTTGGCGCCGGCGTGCATCAGCAGCTTGAGGATGGCGGTGCCGGCCGCGCCCGCGCCGGACATCGCGATCCGCACCTCGCCGAGGTTCTTGCCGACCACGCGCAGCGCGTTCTTCAGCGCGGCGAGCACGACGATGGCGGTGCCGTGCTGGTCGTCGTGGAAGACCGGGATGTCCAGCAGCTCGCGCAGCCGGGCCTCCACCTCGAAGCAGCGCGGGGCGGAGATGTCCTCCAGGTTGATGCCGCCGAAGCCGGGGGCGATCACCTGGACGGTGCGGACGATCTCGTCGACGTCCTGGGTGTCCAGGGCGATCGGCCAGGCGTCGATGTCGGCGAACCGTTTGAACAGCGCGGCCTTGCCCTCCATGACCGGCATGGAGGCCTCCGGGCCGATGTTGCCCAGGCCCAGCACGGCCGAGCCGTCGGTGACCACCGCGACGCTGTTCCGCTTGACGGTGAGCCGGCGGGCGTCGTCCTTGTTGGCCGCGATGGCCTGGGAGACGCGGGCGACGCCGGGGGTGTAGGCCATGGACAGCTCGTCCCGGTTGCGGAGCGGGACCTTGGACTGCATCTCGATCTTGCCGCCGAGGTGCATCAGGAAGGTGCGGTCGCTGACCTTGTGCACCACGACGCCTTCGATGGCCCCCAGGGCGTCGACGATGGCCTGGGCGTGGTCGGTGTCGCGGGCGGCGCACGTCACGTCGATGCGGATCCGCTCATGCCCGGCCTGGGCCACGTCCAGGGCCGTGATGACGCCCCCCACGTGCTCGACCGCGTTGGTGAGGCTGCCGACGGCGCTGCCGTGCCCGTCGAGTTCCAGGCGGACGGTTATCGAGTAGGAGACGCTGGGAAGGGTGGCCACGTAAAGCTCCTCTATGTCACATGTCCGACGCGAACCGGCGCGCTCCGGCTCAGAACGCGCGCCGCCGGCACCGCGGGCGACCTGGCTGGGGCCGCGTTTCCCGGGCGTCGTGTCCCGCCCGGGGCGCCGTCGAGAGGTCCGGCGCGCAGGTGCCGTGCGCACCCTTCATGGTGCCACCGCCGCTGGTCGCGGTGGGCACCGGGCCGGTGAGGCGCTTCACACTCCGGTGCGCCCGGCGGCCCGCTCCCGGGCCAGCCGCTCCGCGATGTCCACGCATGTGGCCAGTTCGACCGCGGTGGAGTCGAGGACCAGGTGGTAGAGGGAGGGGTCGGCCGGGTCGGTGCGGTAGTAGCGGCGGACGTAGGCGCTGCGGGCCCGGTCGTTCTGCTCCAGGTCGCGCATGGTCGGCGGGTGCCAGGGGTGCTCCCTGGGCCCGGCGTCCGGGTCGGGCAGGGCCTCGCCGTCGTCGGGGGGCTCCGGCAGCCCCTGGGCGCGCGCCAGCTCGGGCAGGGCGGCGGCCTGCTCCAGCCGGCGCGCTCTGGGCCCGTCCAACCGGACGTGCAGCACCCCGGGGGCGCCGGCCAGCACCACGGCGCCGGCCCGGCCCAGCACCACGCCGCCGTCCTCGGCGATCCTGGCCAGCACCTGCTCGGTCCGGTCGACGAACTCCCGGTCGTCGAGGATGCGGCCCTCGGCGTCGGCGGCGCCGAGGTAGCTCATGTCCACGCTGCCCAGGGTGACGGTGGGCAGCCGGGCCGCGCCGGCCAGCATCCGCTCCAGCCCGCTGGGGGCGCGGTCGTCCCGGCGCAGCGCCTCCTCCAGGGAGCAGCCGATCCGCTCGGCGACCGCGCCGGGCACCGCCCGGTCCAGGAAGGAGACGCCGAGGCGGGCGGCGAGCGCGCGCCCCACCACGCCGCCGCCCGCCCCGTAGGTCGCCGAGACCGTCACCGCACAGCCCATAGCGCCACCATCCGGTCCGATTCCCGCGGGCCGCCCCGCTCAACCGGTTCCTACCCCGGCGCGGGGCGGCCGGAACGGCGGCTCAGAACAGCGCGGAGGTGAGCGAGCGGCGGGCCTTGGAGACCACCGGGTCGCCCGCGGGCAGCACCTCGAAGAGCGAGACCAGGTGCTTGCGGACCCGCTCGCGCTCCTCGTCCCGGGTGACGCGGACCAGGTTGATCAGCCGGCTGAAGGCGTCCTCGAACTTGCCGCCGTAGGTGTCGATGTCGGCGACGGCGATGTGCGCGTCGACGTCGGCGGGGTCGTCGGCGGCGGCCTTGCGCACCGCGGCGGCGTCGACATCGCGGAGCCGGCCGACCAGGCGCACCCAGGCCAGCTTCTGCCGGGCGTTCTCGTTCTTCGGGTCCTTCTCCAGGGCCTTGGCGTAGACGGCCTCGGCCGCCTCGAAGTCGTCCCGGTCCAGGGCCTCCTGGGCCTCGGCGTCGACCGGGTCCTGCGGGCCCTGCTCCTGCTCCGGGGCGCCGTCGTCCTCCGGGCCCAGCCCGGTGAACTCCGGCGGGAGGACCTGCTGCTTGCGCAGCTCCTCGAAGATCTGGGAGAGCCAGTCGCGCAGCTGGTCCCCGGTGGCCGGGCCGACCGGGCCGGGGACCACCTGGCCGCCGATCACCAGGGCCAGCGTGGGCACCGCCTGGACCCGCAGCGCCTGGGCGATCTGCGGGTTGGCCTGCACGTCCACCTTGGCGACGCGCCACTGGCCGCCGGCGCCCACGGCGAGGCGGTCGATGGCCGCCTCCACCTGGGCGGACTGCTCAGAACTGGTCTGCAGGACGGCGAGGACCACAGGCGCGCTGAGCGACGCCTCCAGTACCTCCTGCTGGAAATTGCTCTCGTCGACGTCGATCGCGTAGGGGTTGGCGGTGCCGGAGTTCCGCTCGGCCTCGCGCTTGGCCTCGCGTTCCATCGCGGCTTTGCGGGCTCCGAGGTCGACCGCACCCTGCATGGAGTAGTCCGATGGCTGCATGCCTCCATCCTGCCGCATGCCGGGGGCGTGCCGGTCAGAACCGCGGGTCCTCGGTGTAGGTGCCGAACTCCTCGCCCATGGCCGAGCAGATCTCGCCGAGGGTGGCCTCGGCCCGGGCGGCGTCCAGCAGTACCGGGACCAGGTTGGGCCGGGCCGGGTCGCGGACGGCCTCCAGCAGCCGGGCCAGCGCGGCGTCCACCGCGGCCGGGTCGCGGGCGGCGCGGCGGCGCTTCAGCGCGGCGGTCTGCTCCCGCTCGATCTCGTGCCCGATGCGGAGGATGTCCAGGTCGCCGGAGACGGTGTTGGTGGCGGTGTTCACACCGACGATCCGCTTGCCGCCCCGCTCCAGCGCCCGCTGGTAGCGGAAGGCGGACTCGGCGATCCGCGCGCTGAACCAGCCGCTGCGGATCCCGGCGAGGACGCCGGAGGCCATCGGGCCGATCCCGTGCCCGGCGTCCTCGCCGCCGCCCATCCGCAGGATCCGCTCGAAGGTCCGCTCGGCCTCGGCCTCCATCCGGTCGGTGAGCGCCTCGACGTAGTAGGAGCCGCCGAGCGGGTCGGCGACGGAGGCGGCCCCGGTCTCCTCCAGCAGCACCTGCTGGGTGCGCAGGGCGATCTCGGCGGCCTGCTCGGTGGGGAGGGCGTGCGTCTCGTCCAGGGCGTTGGTGTGCAGCGAGTTGGTGCCGCCGAGCACCGCGGAGAGCGCCTCGACCGCGGTGCGGACCACGTTGTTGTAAGGCTGCTGGGCGGTGAGCGAGACGCCGGCGGTCTGGGTGTGGAAGCGCAGCCACTGCGCCTTGGCGGTGGCGGCGCCGTACCGGTCGCGCATCCAGCGGGCCCAGATCCGGCGGGCGGCGCGGAACTTGGCGATCTCCTCGAAGAAGTCGATGTGGGCGTCGAAGAAGAAGGAGAGGCCGGGGGCGAAGGCGTCGACGTCCAGGCCGCGGGAGAGGCCGAGCTCGACGTAGCCGAACCCGTCGGCCAGGGTGAAGGCGAGCTCCTCGGCGGCGGTGGCCCCGGCCTCGCGGATGTGGTACCCGGAGACCGAGAGCGGCTTGAAGGCCGGGGCGTTCTCCGCGCAGTACTCCATCAGGTCGCCGATGAGGCGCAGGTGCGGCTCGGGCGGGTAGAGCCACTCCTTCTGCGCGATGTACTCCTTGAAGATGTCGGTCTGCAGGGTGCCGTTGAGCGCGGCGGTGTCCGCGCCCTGCCGCTCGGCGGCGGCCAGGTACATGCAGAACACCGGGACGGCGGGCCCGCTGATCGTCATCGAGGTGGTGACCTCGTCCAGCGGGATGCCGTCGAAGAGCGCGTCCATGTCGGCGGCGGAGTCGACGGCGACGCCGCAGTGGCCCACCTCGCCCAGCGCGAAGGGCGCGTCGGAGTCGTGCCCCATCAGGGTGGGCATGTCGAAGGCGACCGAGAGGCCGCCGCCGCCGGAGGCCAGGATCATCTTGTACCGCTCGTTGGTCTGCCGGGCGCTGCCGAACCCGGCGAACTGGCGGATGGTCCAGGCCCGGCCGCGGTAGCCGGTGGGGTGCAGCCCGCGGGTGTAGGGGAACTCCCCCGGCCAGCCGATCCGCTCGAACCCGGGGACGTCGGCGCCCGGCGGCGGGCCGTAGACCGGGTCGACCTCCTCGCCGGAGAGGGTGGTGAAGTCGGCGTCCCGGATGCGCGCCGCGTCGTAGCGCCGCTGCCAGCGGGCGCGGCCCGCCTCGATCTCATCGCCGGTGGCCATGGCTCCGACAGTAGGCCGCCGGGCCGGTTTCCGACAGGGGGCGCCCCGGGCGGCGGGGCGCCGGGGTCAGTCCCCGCCGGGGTCGGGGAAGTCGCCGAAGCCCACCCGGAGCTTGACGAAGGAGCGGTGCATCCGCTCCAGCTCCTCGGCGGTGTAGCCCTCCAGGCCGAAGTCCATGGCGAGCAGGTCGCGGGTGGCGTGCTCGACCACCTCCCGGCCGGCCTCGGTGATCTCGGCGAGGGTGCCGCGGCCGTCGCTGGGGTTGGGCATCCGCCGGACCAGCCCCTGGCGCTCCAGCCGGTCGATGGTGTTGGTGACGCTGGTGGGGTGGACCATCAGCCGCTCGCCGATCTTGCCCAGCGGCAGCGCCCCGGAGGCGCTGAAGGTGAGCAGGACCAGCGCCTCGTACCGGGCGAAGGTGAGCTCGTAGGGCTTGAGCACGCCGTCCAGGCGGCCGATGAGGATCTGCTGCGCCCGCATGATCGAGGTGACCGCGGCCATGGCGGGCGAGGCGCCCCAGCGCCGCTTCCAGTTCTCGTGCGCCCGCTCGATCGGGTCGAACGGCAGGTTCAGCGGATTTCCCACGTCGCCACTCTAGCGACCCGCGGAACGGCGGTGGTCCGGCCGGATTTTCCGGGTAACGGGTCTTGCCCTCCATCGAAATTAATAGTTAAGTTTCCTAAAAGATGCTCACCCAACGTGAGGACATCCCCCATGTCCGTGACGCGAAGACGCCCCCGACTCCGCCTCCGTGACCGGATCGCCGCGCTCGCCGCGGCCCTGATCGCCGCCCCGCTCGTGCTCACCGCCTCCCCCGCGGCGGCCGCCCCCGGCGACGTGACCGTCGTCTACACCGAGGGGTCGAGCTGGGAGACCGGCTACAGCGGCCAGTTCACCATCGACAACGCCGCCTCCTCCGAGCTGACCGACTGGACCATCGAGGTGACCCTGCCCAAGGGCGCCGAGATCGCCAGCCTCTGGAACGCCGCCATGAAGCGCTCCGGGGACACCTACACCCTGACCCCGCCGTCCTGGGGCGCCCCCGTGCCGGCCAACGGCACCTACCAGATCGGCTTCAACGGCAAGCGCGCCTCCGCCGGCACCAAGACCGAACCGGTCTCGTGCACCGTCAACGGCGCCCCCTGCGCCGGCGGCCCGGCCGACACCGAGGCCCCCACCGCCCCCACCGGGCTGGCCTCGGCCGGCACCACCTCCAGCACGGTCGCGCTCTCCTGGAAGGCCTCCACCGACGACACCGGGGTGGCCGGCTACGAGGTGGTCAGCGGCGGGCAGCCGGTGCGGACCGTGATCGGCACCGGCACCGAGGCGACCGTCTCCGGGCTGAAGGCCGACACCGAGTACACCTTCACCGTGCGCGCCTTCGACGCCGCGGGGAACCGCTCGGCGGAGTCCGGCTCCGTCACCGCCCGCACCGCCAAGTCCGACGGCCCCGGCCCCGGGCAGCCCGGCGGGCACCGGGTCGGCTACTTCACCCAGTGGGGCATCTACGACCGCGGCTACCTGGTGAAGAACATGGACACCAGCGGCACCGCGGCGCGGCTCACCCACATCAACTACGCCTTCGCCAACATCAACTCCAACGGCCAGTGCTTCCAGGCCAACCAGCTCGGCCAGGGCGACGCCTGGGCCGACTACGGCCGCTCGTTCCGGGCCGACGAGAGCGTGGACGGCGTCGGCGACACCTGGAACCAGGACCTGCGCGGCAACTTCAACCAGCTCCGCGAGCTCAAGGAGAAGCACCCGCACCTGAAGGTGAACCTGTCCATCGGCGGCTGGACCTGGTCCAAGCACATCTCGGACGCGGCCGCCACCCCGGAGTCGCGCGCCCGGATGGCCTCCTCCTGCATCGACATGTTCCTCCGCGGCAACCTGCCGCCGTTCGACGGCGCGGGCGGCCCGGGCGCGGCCTACGGCGTCTTCGACGGCATCGACCTGGACTGGGAGTGGCCCGGCAGCGAGGGCGCGCCCGGCAACGTCTACCGCCCCGAGGACAAGCAGAACTTCACCGCGCTGGTCAAGGAGTTCCGCACCCAGCTGGACGCGCTGGGCCAGGAGACCGGCCGGACCTTCGAGCTGACCTCGTTCATGCCCGCCGACCCGGCCAAGGTGGAGGCCGGCTTCGAGGTCGCCAAGATCATGCCGGACTTCGACTTCGTCACCGTGCAGGGCTACGACTACCACGGGGCCTGGGAGAACACCACCGGCCACCAGTCCAACCTGGTCGTCTCGGCCTCCGACCCCAACCCGCCGGAGCGGAAGTTCAGCGGCGAGGTCGCGATCGACGCCTGGACCTCGCGCGGCGCCAAGCCCGGCGACCTGGTGCTGGGCGTGCCGTTCTACGGCCGCGGCTGGACCGGGGTGCAGCCCGGCCCCGGCGGGGACGGCATGTTCCAGAGCGCGACCGGGGCCGCCCCCGGCCGCTACGAGGCCGGCATCCAGGACTGGAAGCTGCTCAAGGCCCTGCCCTCCCAGGGCTACACGCTCCACCGCGACGAGGCGAGCGGGGCGGCCTGGATCTACGACGGGACCACCCTGTGGACCTACGACGACCCGACCGAGATGGAGCGCAAGGCGCGCTGGATCAAGACGCAGAACCTCGGCGGCGCGATGGTGTGGTCGCTGGACGGCGATGACGCCGACGGCACCCTGATGCGCACGCTGGACGGCGCGCTCGGCTCCTGACCCCCCCGGGGAGCCGAGCGGCGAGGGCGGCGGTTGTGCACCGCGGAATCCCGGTGCACGGCCGTTGCCCTCCCCCCTTTCTGTTAGTTAAGTTTCCTGAAAATTTCGGGCAGACCAACCGACCCCCTGGAGAGATGCCCCCCATGTCGATCCCCCGAACAGCGGCCCGGGCCGCGGCTGTGGCGGCGGCCGCGCTGCTCCTGCCGGCGTCCCTCGCGGCCGCGCCGGCCGCGGCCGAGGACGCCCCGAGCGGCGGGCCGGTCACCGCCGCCCACACCGAGACCTCCCGCTGGCCCACCGGCTACCAGGCGGAGATCACGGTCGCCAACCCGACCGGCGCCCCGCTCGACGACTGGTCCGTCTCCTTCGAACTGCCCGAGGGCGCGAAGGTGCACGAGATGTGGGACGCCTCCCTGGAGGAGGACGGCTCCGGCTACACCGCCACCCCGCCGAAGTGGGGCGCGGAGATCCCCGCCGGGGGCAGCTACACCTTCGGCTACAACGGGAAGTTCTCCGGCGGCGAGACCGACCCGGTCTCCTGCACCATCAACGGCGCCCCCTGCGACGGCGGCGACGGCGGCGAGCGGCCCTACCGCCAGGTCGGCTACTTCACCCAGTGGGGCGCCGACGACAAGGACTACCTGGTCAAGTCGCTGGACACCACCGGCCAGGCCGAGCGGCTCACCCACGTCAACTACGCCTTCGCCAACCTGGACGAGGACGGCCGCTGCTTCGCCAGCGACACCGAGGGCGAGGGCGAGGCGCTCTCCGACTACGGCAGGGCCTACACCGCCGAGGAGAGCGTCAGCGGCACCGCCGACGAGGCCGGCCAGCCGCTCCGCGGCAGCTTCAACCAGCTCCGCCAGCTCAAGGAGAAGCACCCCGGCCTCAAGGTCTCCATCGCCATCGGCGGCTGGGCCTGGTCGGACCACTTCTCCAACGCCGCGCTGCCGGAGAACCGCGAGGCCGCCGTCGCCTCCTGCATCGACATGTTCATCGAGGGGAACCTGCCCGAGCTGAACGGCGCGGGCGGCGAGGGCGCCGCCGAGGGCGTCTTCGACGGCATCGACCTGGACTGGGAGTGGCCCGGCAGCGAGGGCGAGCCCGGCAACGTGGTCCGCCCCGAGGACAAGGAGAACTTCACCGCGCTGGCCGCGGAGTTCCGCACCCAGCTCGACGAGCTCGGCGAGGAGACCGGCGAGGACTACCTCCTCACCTCGTTCATGCCCGCCTCCATCGCCGCGCTGGACACCGGCTACGAGGTGCCCGAGCTGATGGAGTCGTTCGACTTCATCAACGTCCAGGGCTACGACTTCACCGGCTCCTGGTCGAGCAGCACCGGGCACCAGTCCAACGTCCGGGTGCCCGAGGGCGACCCGTCCTCGACCCCGCGCAGCTACGAGACGATCGTCCAGGCCTACCTGGACCGCGGGGCCGAGCCCGAGGACATCGTGATGGGCGTGCCGTTCTACGGCCGCGGCTGGCAGGGCGTCGAGCCCGGCCCGAACGGCGACGGCCTGTGGCAGGAGTCCGCCGGCGCCGCCCCCGGCCCGCGCGACCCCGGCTACAACGACTACAACGTGCTCGCCGGGTTCGCCGAGGACGGCGGGTTCGAGCTCTACCGCGACGACCACGCCGGCACCGCCTGGCTCTACGACGGCGACCAGTGGTGGACCTTCGACGACGCCACCGCCATCGCGCAGAAGACCGCCTGGGCCCGCGAGACCGGGCTGAGCGGCGCCATGGTCTGGTCGCTGGACGGCGACGACGCCGACGGAACCCTGTTCCGCGCGCTGGACGGCGAGCTCAACGGCTCCTGAGGAGACCACCCTGGAAAGGGGCGCCGCCGACGGGAGACGGCGGCGCCCCGCCTCCGCCGAGGGGCTCCTCGGCGCTGCGGCCCCGGCGTTGCTCGCCGCCGGGGCCGCAGGGGTGTCCGGCGCCGCGGATATGCTGGCCGGCATGCCCGCGACCAGCACGATCCCCGTCCGCATCGCCCCCTTCGCCGAACTCGGCACCGCCGAGCTGTACGCGCTGCTCCGGCTGCGCACCGACGTGTTCGTCGTCGAGCAGGAGTGCGCCTACCCCGAGCTGGACGGCCGGGACACCGAACCGGGCACGCTGCACGCCTGGGCGGCCGGCCCCGGAGACCCCGGCACCCCGCTGGCCTGCCTGCGGGTGCTGGCCGAACCGGACGGCTCGGCCCGGATCGGCAGGGTCGCCACCGCCCCCTCGGCGCGCGGGCGGGGCCTGGCCCGGCTGCTGCTGGCCGCCGCGCTGGAGCGGCTCCCCGGCCGCGAGGTCCGGCTGGACGCCCAGTCCTACGCCGCCGGCCTCTACCGCTCGTTCGGCTTCGAGCCGTGCGGGCCGGAGTTCACCGAGGACGGCATCGCCCACGTGCCCATGCTGAGGAGGGCGTCGGCCGCGGAGTAGGGGTCGCCGCCGGCCGCGACCTCGGCGGCCGCCCGGTCCAGCCCGGCGTGGCCGTGCACGTCGGCCAGGCGCTCGCGGAGCGCGGCCAGCACGATCGACTCGACCTCCCCGCGGGCCCGGGCCCGGCGGCGCCGCTCCAGCTCGCCGGAGCCGCGCAGGTGCTCGGCGTGCCGGTCGAGCCGGTCCAGCAGCTCGCCCACCCCCTCGCCGGCGGAGGCCACGGTGCTCACGATCGGCGGCCGCCACTCCCCCGGCCCGCGCTCCGCCTGGGCGATCATCTGGCGCAGGTCGCGCACGACGGCCCGGGCGCCCTCCCGGTCGGCCTTGTTCACCGCGAACACGTCGGCGATCTCCAGCACGCCGGCCTTGGCCGCCTGGACCCCGTCGCCCATGCCCGGGGCGCACAGCACCACGGTGGTGTCGGCGTGCGCGGCGATCTCCACCTCCGCCTGGCCGACGCCGACCGTCTCCACCAGCACGGTGTCGAAGCCCGCGGCGTCCAGCACCCGCAGCGCGTGCGGGGCCGCCCAGGAGAGCCCGCCCAGGCGGCCGCGGCTGGCCATGGAGCGGATGAACACCCCCGGGTCGGTGGCGTGCTGCTGCATCCGCACCCGGTCGCCCAGCAGCGCGCCGCCGGTGAACGGGGACGAGGGGTCGACGGCGAGCACCGCGACGCTCTCCCCGCGCCCGCGCACCGCCGCGACCAGCGCCGCGGTGGTGGTCGACTTGCCCACCCCGGGCGGGCCGGTGAGGCCGACGATCCGGGCCCGTCCGGCGGCCGGGGCGAGCCCGGCGGTGATCTCGCGCAGCACCCGCGCGCCCGCTTCCCCCCGGGAGCCCTCCTCCACCAGGGAGACGGCCCGCGCGACCGCGCGCCGCTCGCCCCGCAGCACCCGCTCGACGATCCCGGCCGGATCCGGCGCGCCCGTCACCCGCGGCCCCTCATCCGAACGGCCCGGTCCGGCCGTCGATCTGCTCCCGGAGGATGTCGGCGTGGCCGGCGTGCCGGGCCGTCTCCTCCACCATGTGCAGCAGGATCCAGCGCAGCGTCACCCGGCCCAGCTCCGGGTGGGGCACCGCGTCGTCCAGCGCGAACCGGTCCGCCGCCCGGCGGGACTCGGCGCAGGCCTCCCGGTACTCGGCGGTGAGCGAGGCGACGGTGTCGTGCCCGCCCAGCCGGAAGGTGGAGTCCGGCTCGGAGAGGTCCAGGCCGAGGTCCTCGGGCGGGCGGCCGCACAGGATGTGCTGGAACCAGTTGAGTTCGACGCGGGCCGCGTGCCGCAGCAGCCCGGCCGGCGTGGTCGCGGAGGGCACCAGGGCGCGCCGGGCGTCGGCATCGGACAGCCCTTCGGCCTTCCGCTCCAGCACCTGCCGCTGCAGGTCCAGGAAGGCCTCCAGGGTCTCCCGCTCGCCGCCCGACGGCGCCAGCGCGACCAGCCGCCGCGCCGCTTCGGGGAGCCGCTCCTCATCCAGCGCCATGCCCGGACCCTAACCCGGGCCCGGGCCGCGCGGCTAGGAAGCGGGGACCTCCAGCAGCAGGGCGTCGCCCTGCCCGCCGCCGCCGCAGAGCGCGGCCGCGCCGAGGCCGCCGCCGCGCCGCCGGAGCTCGTGCACCAGGTGCACGGCGAGCCGGGCGCCGGAGGCGCCGATCGGGTGGCCGAGCGCGATGGCGCCGCCGTCGGCGTTGACGATGTCCTCGGAGACGCCGAGGTCGCGCACGGACTGCACGGCGACCGCGGCGAACGCCTCGTTGATCTCGATCAGGTCCAGGTCGGAGACGTCCCGGCCGGCCTTGCGCAGGGCGTGCAGGATCGCGTTGGAGGGCTGGGAGTGCAGCGAGTTGTCCGGGCCGGCGACGTTGCCGTGCGCGCCGATCTCGGCGAGCACCGTGCAGCCGAGCTCCTCGGCCCTGGCCCTGCTCATCACCACCACGGCGGCGGCGCCGTCGGAGATCTGCGAGGAGGAGCCGGCGGTGATGGTGCCGCCCTCGGCGAAGGCCGGGCGGAGCCGGGCCAGGCCCTCCTCGGTGGTGTCCGGGCGCACGCCCTCGTCGGTGGCGAACACCTTCGGCTCGCCCTTGCGCTGCGGGATCTCCACCGGGACGATCTCGGCGTCGAACCGGCCGTCCTTGGCGGCGCGGGCGGCGCGCTGGTGCGAGCGGGCCGCGAAGGCGTCCTGCTCGGCCCGGCCGATGCCGAGCCGGGCGTTGTGCCGCTCGGTGGAGGCGCCCATCGACTCCCCGTCGAAGGGGTCGGTGAGGCCGTCGTGCTCGGTGGCGTCGAGCACCTCCATCGCGCCGTACTTGTGGCCCTTGCGCGCCTTGGGCAGCAGGTGCGGGGCGTTGGTCATGGACTCCATGCCGCCGGCGACCACGACGTCGAACTCGCCGGCCGCGATGAGCTGGTCGGCCAGGGCGATCGCGTCCAGGCCGGACAGGCAGACCTTGTTGACGGTCAGCGAGGGGACGTTCATCGGGACGCCGGCCTTGACCGCGGCCTGGCGGGCCGTGATCTGCCCCTGGCCGGCCTGGAGCACATGCCCCATCACCACGTAGTCCACCTGGTCGCCGGTGATCCCGGCGCGCTCCAGCGCGGCCTTGATCGCGACGGCGCCCAGGTCCGCTGCGCCGTGCCCGGCCAGCGAGCCGAGCAGCCTGCCGGTCGGGGTACGTACCCCGCTGACGATGACGGATCCGGGCATCTCGGGCCTCCCAGTGTCATTTATCGCACCCGGTCTGCAACGATACAGATGCCCGAACGTCCGCCCCACGGGAGGATCCGGAACCGTGTTCACCCGCATCGACCACATCGGAATCGCCTGCCGCGACCTGGACTCCGCGGTCGAGTTCTACCGCGGCGCCTACGGCTTCGAGGTCGCCCACGAGGAGGTCAACGAGGAGCAGGGGGTGCGCGAGGCCATGCTGCGGGTCAGCGGCACCGACGACGGCGGCGCCTCCTACCTGCAGCTGCTGGAGCCGATCCGGGACGACTCGCCGGTGGCGAAGTTCCTGGAGCGCAACGGCGAGGGGGTGCACCACGTCGCGTTCGGCACCCCGGACGTGAAGGGCGCCTCGGCCGCCGTCGCCGCGCGGGGCGTCCGGGTGCTCGACGCCGAGCCGCGCCCCGGCTCGATGGGGTCCAGGATCGCCTTCCTGCACCCCAAGGACTGCGGCGGCGTGCTGACCGAGCTGGTCCAGGCGGCCGAGGAGGAGCGGCACGGGTGAAGCCGTGATGCAACCGTCACCCGGCGAGTCGGGCGAAGGTCCCTCCAAGCGGGCGTTCGAGTTGATAAAGTCTGCTAGCCGCCAGGAGTACGGCGTTTCCCCCGATGTCCACCGCCGCGGTCGGCCGGGACTCCGCGACCAATGGAGCGAACTCCACTACGCCTAGGGCGCCCGCAGAGTAATCTCCAGCAGGAGCACCCGACCGCGCCGGCCGCAGCCGATCCGTCCAAGCCGTCTCGCCACCCGTTCAGGATTCCGCCACATGTCGTCCGATATTGAAGCCCAGCTCTCCAACTTCTTCGAGGAAGACACCCAGACCACCGAGTTCGACGTGGTCCTGCGCGGTTACGACCGGCAGCAGGTCGACCAGTTCATCAGCCAGAAGCAGACCGACCTCCAGCAGGCCCGCGACCTGGCCGACCGCTCCCGGCAGGAGCTGTCCAAGGTCAAGCAGCAGCTGCAGGAGCAGGAGCGCCCCACCTACTCCGGTCTCGGGGCCCGCATCGAGCAGCTGCTCCGCCTCGCCGAGGAGCAGGCCACCGAACTCGTCCAGGGCGCCCGCGCCGAGGCCAACGACATCAAGGCCGCCGCCAAGATCGAGGCCGCCGACATGCGCGCGGCCGCCGAGAACGAGGCGACCGAGATGCGCACCACCGCCCAGCGCGAGGCGGACGAGATGCGCACCTCCGCGGAGAACGAGGCGGAGGAGATCCGCACGACCGCGCGGCGCGAGGCGGACGAGCTCACCGCCACGACCGAGCGCGAGGTCCAGAAGAAGATCTCCACGGTCGAGCACGAGATGGCGGAGCGCCAGGCCACGCACGAGGCCGAGATCTCCAAGATCCGGATGACCACCGAGCGCGAGTGCACGCAGGCCCGCGCCGCGATGAAGCGCGAGCGCGACGAGACCCTGCAGGCCGCCAAGCGCCAGGCCGAGGAGCTCCGCGCCCAGGCCCAGCGGGCCCTGGAGGAGAGCGAGGCCCGCCGCGCCCAGGAGGAGGCCGAGTTCGAGATCCAGCTGGCGAGCCGGCGCGAGGAGGCCGAGCGGCAGGACGCCGAGCGGCTGGCCGCCGCGCAGGCCGCCACCCAGAAGCTGGTCTCCGAGGCCGAGGAGCGCGCCGCCAGCGCCGAGCAGCGGGCCACCAAGGCCAGCGCCCAGGCCGAGCAGACCCGGCGCGACGCCGAGCAGCACGCCAAGCAGGTCGTGGCCAACGCCAAGAAGCAGGCCGAGCAGACCAGCTCGGAGGCGAAGGCCAAGGCCGACCACCTGGTCGGCGACGCCAAGTCCGAGGCGGACCGGATCATGACCGCCGCCCGCCAGCAGGTCGACGAGCTGACCAAGCAGCGCGACAGCATCCAGTCGCACCTGCAGCAGCTCCGCCAGCTGCTCGGCGGCGGCGACTCGATGCCGGCCGCCCCGGCGGCCGCGGCCGCTCCGCCCGCCGCGGAGAAGCCCGCCATCGAGTCGAACGGCGCCGCGAAGCAGAAGCAGGCCGCCTCCGGCGAGGACGAGGACTGGTGGCAGGAGTAGTCCGCCGCCGCTGACCTCACGGCGGAACCACCGCAGGCCCGGCCCGGGAGCCCCCCGGCCGGGCCTGCGCCGTCTCCGGGCGCCCCTCCCCGCTCCGCACCGGGAGAAGCGGGGCCCCGGCCGGTTGCGGGCGGGCCCGCCTCACCGGCCCTCCCGCACCCGCCGGATCCGGCGGAGCGCGGCGCGGCCGCCCCGAGGGGCGCCGCGGCGGCTTCGGCCGGGGCGCTCCGGGAGGCTCAGGCCCCGGTGTCGCGGGTGTACTCGCCGTCCCACTCGGTGGGCAGCGGGTGGGAGCCCGGGGCGACCCGCTCCACCACGGCGTTGAGCACGGTGCGCACGTAGGGCTCGCCGACCCACAGGTGCTTGGCGCCGTCGACGCCGACCACCTCGGCCTGGGGGACCCGGGCGAACCGCTTGCGGGCCTCCTCCGGGCGGAGGTAGTCGTCGAACTCGGGCACCAGCGCGGTCAGCGGGCGGCCGAACTCCGCCCAGCCGTCCAGGTCGGCGTCGGTGGCCCGGTGCAGCGGCGGGGAGAGCAGGACCGCGCCCTCCACCTCGGGGTCGCGGCCCCACTTGAGCGCCAGCTCGGTCCCGAACGACCAGCCCAGCAGCCAGCGCCGGGGCAGCCCCTCGAACTCGGCGAACTCGATCGCGGCGGCGACGTCGTAGCGCTCCTCCTCGCCGTCGCCGAAGGCGCCCTGGCTGGTGCCGTGCCGCGAGGCGGTGCCCCGGGTGTTGAACCGGAGCACGGCCACGCCGGCCAGGGCCGGCAGCCGGAACGAGGCCTTGCGCAGCACGTGGCTGTCCATCATGCCCTCGGCGGTGGGCAGCGGGTGCAGGCAGACCAGGGTCGCGACCGGGTCGCCGGAGGGCGGCAGGGCCAGCTCGCCGACGAGCTCCAGGCCGTCGGCGGTGTGCAGGGTGATGGGGCGGCGCTGGGCCGGGAGCACCGTGGTGGCGCGGATCTCCATGGTTCCTCGTTCGCAGGCGGGGTTCAGAAAAGGTTCGCCCGGCGGCGCCAGCAGGAGGAGTGCCAGTGCCGGCGGTCCTCGCCGTCACCGTAGGGGCGCCAGGCGACCTGGTGCGGCATGCCCGGCCGGATCTCCTGGGAGCAGCCGGGGCACCGGTAGGTCTTGGTCGCGGCCGCGCCGCTGATGCTGCGGGTCACCCACTCCCCGTCGGGGCCGGTCTCCCGGCGCTGCCCTCCGGTGACGCGCAGCATGAGCGCGTCGGGGTCGGTGTCGTTCTGCTGGCTGCGGCCCCCCTTGCGGCGGGGGGCGTTTCGGCGCGGGCTCACCTGTCCAGGGTATTGACCGTTCCGACCGGGCGCGCAGGCGAGGGGCCGCGCCCCGGCCGCCGCGCACGTCCCGGGCGCCCCGCCGGCCGCCGGGAGCGGAGGGCCTACCGGGACGCGGGCGGATCCGGGAGGCTCACGGGTCCTCCGGGGCGTGTCCGCCGAGGAGTTCGCCGATGAGGACGGCGGTGGCGTTCAGTCCGCGGGAGGGGACCCGGGGCAGCAGGGAGGCGTCGGCGACCCGCAGGCCCGGGACGCCCTCCACCCTCCCCCACTGGTCCGCCGCGTGCCCCATGGCGCATCCGCCGCTCAGGTGGACCGCGGTGGAGGCGCGCTCGGCGATCCAGCGGTCCAGGGCCGCGGCGCCGCGCGGCGGCGGGTCGGCCGGCTCCAGGCCCGCGGCGGCCATCAGCTCGGCGCAGTGCAGCACGCCGGAGCGGAGCAGGGCGCGGTCGTGCGCGTCGGCGAGGTGCCGGTGCTCCGCCCGCGGCGGGTCGGCCGGGTCGGCGGAGGCCGGGACCAGCCTCCCCCGGCTGCGCGGGCGGAGCAGGGTGACCCCCCAGCCGGTCTGGTCCGGCGGCCCGGCCCCGGGGCCGATCAGCTCGGCGAACGGCGCGGTGTAGGGCATGATCTCCAGGCCGGGCAGGTGCAGCGCGGCCTGCACCACCTCGGTGCCCGGCGGCCTCGGCGGCGCGCCGCGGGCGCCCAGCACCACCATCGCGTGGTCCTGCGTCCCCGCGCCGACCGCGGGGGCCTCCGCCCGCACCGGGACGCCGAGCGCGCGCAGCACCGCGGGCGGGCCGATGCCGGAGAGCATGAGCAGCTGAGGGGTGCGCAGCGCCCCGGCGCAGAGCACCACGGTGCGCGCCCGGACCACCTCCGGCGCCCCGCCCTCGGGCCGGGCCAGCACGCCCGCCGCCCGGCCGGCGCGGTCCAGCTCCACCCGGAGCACCGGGGTCCGGCCGCGCACCTCCAGGCCGGGCCGGCCGGCCGCGGGCGCCAGGTGGGTCAGGGCGGTGGAGTGGCGCACCCCGCCGACGACGTTGAGCGGCACCCGGCCGACGCCGGGCGGGCCGCCCGCGTTCTTGTCCGGCTCCTCCGGGTGCCCGGCGGAGCGGCAGGCGCCGATGAACGCCTCGGTGGCGGGGAGCAGCGGGTCGGCGCGGCGGACCGGGACCGGGCCGCCGCGGCCGTGCCCGGGGCCGGCGAAGTCCCGGTCGTCCTCCAGGGCGGCCAGCACCGGCAGCACCGACCGGTAGGACCAGGCGTCCCGGCCGCCGGCGGCGAACGCCGCGAAGTCCTCCGGGCGGGCGCGGAGGAACACCCCGCCGTTGAGCGCGCCGGAGCCGCCGCCGACCCGGCCGCGGACGACGGTCCGCTCGGCGCCGCCCGCCGACCGGGCCGGGTGGGCGTCGGCGTAGCGGCCGCCCGGGCGGGCGGCCGCCATCCGGGTGCCGTCCCGCAGGACCTCCGGGACCGCGCCGCCGCCGAAGACCGGTCCGGCCTCCAGCAGCAGGACGCGGCGCCCGGGGGCCTCGGCGGCCCGCACCGCGTAGGCCGCCCCCGACGATCCGGCGCCGACGACGGCCACGTCGTACTCGGCCGGTCCCGCGGAGCCGGCGGCTCCGCTCAGCGCAGCGTTTCCGCGCCGTCCCGCACCAGCTTGGCCACCAGTGGGGAGGGCGCGTAGGGGGCGAGGCCGGCGTCGGCGATGCCGCGCAGCGCACCGGCCACCGCGCCGGCGCCGCGCTCGTCGAGCATCTCGATCGGGCCCTTGGGGTAGCCGCAGCCGAACCGCATCGCGGTGTCGACGTCGTCCGCGGTCGCGTAGCCCTCGCCGACCATCCGCAGCGCGTCGTCGATGTGCGGGGCGAGCAGCAGGTCGGCCAGGCCGAAGCCGTACTCGCCGGTGCGGACCGCCTGGGCGACGGGGCCGTCCGGGAGCTCCTCGGCGGCCTGGGCGGTGCCGTCGTAGGCGTAGAAGCCGCGGCCGGTCTTGCGGCCGAGCCGCCCGGCGGCGACCATCCGGCGGAGCAGCGGCGCCGCGGCATAGCGCGGCGTGCGGAACTCCTCCCAGAGCACGTCCATGACGGCCAGGCAGACGTCCAGGCCGACCAGGTCGGCCAGGGTCAGCGGTCCCATCGGCAGCCCGGCGGCCTCGGCCGGCGCGGCGTCGATCTCCTCCCGGGAGGCGAGCCGGTGCTCGTAGGCGGCGACGGCGTCGTTGAGGTAGGGCACCAGCAGGGCGTTGGCGACGAAGCCGGCCCGGTCCCCGACCGCGACCGGGGTCTTGCCGACCCGCTTGGCGACCTCGGCGGCGACCGCGACGGTCTCCGCGGATGTGCTCACCGTGCCGACCACCTCGGCCAGCTTCATCACCGGGGCCGGGTTGAAGAAGTGCAGCCCCACCACCAGGGACGGCCGCCCGGTGAGCGCGGCGATCTCGGTGACCGACAGCGACGAGGTGTTGGTGGCCAGGATCGTGCCGGGCGGGCAGATCCGGTCCAGGTCGCCGAAGACGTCGCGCTTGATGTCGATCCGCTCCGGCACCGCCTCGACCACGAAGTCGGCGTCGCCGAGCCGTTCCCGGTCGGTGGTGAACGTGATCCTGCCGAGGATGGCGTCGTGCTCCCCGGGGGTGATCCGCCCCTTGTCCCTGGCACGCCCGAGGGACTTGCCGATGTGGGCGCGGCCGCGTTCCAGCGCCGCTCCGTCGATCTCGACTCCGGTCACGTCGAACCCGGCCCTGGCGAACACCTCGACGATGCCCGCGCCCATCGTTCCGAGTCCGACCACGCCGAACTTCTTGAATTCCTGCACCATGGCGCCAACCCTAATCCGTTGCCGATTCCGCCCCCGCGCCGCCTCCGTCACCGGCACCATGTCTGCATGCGCATCGGAGCCTTCCTCCCCGCCGCGGGGTTCCCCGGGCAGGACCACACGCAGACCCTGGAGGCGGCGGTCGACGCCGCCCGAGCCGCCGAGGACGCCGGGTTCGACTCGGTCTGGTTCGCCGAGCACCATTTCATGAGCTACGGGGTGTGCCCGTCGGCGATCACCCTGGCCGGGTTCGTGCTGGGCCGAACCGAGCGGATCGCGGTGGGCACCGCGGTGAGCGTGCTGAGCACCGCGCACCCGGTGGCGCTGGCCGAGCAGGCGGCGCTGCTGGACCAGGTGTCGGCGGGCCGGTTCCGGCTCGGGGTCGGGCGCGGGCTGCCCCTGGTCGACCTGGAGGTGTTCGGCACCCTGGACCGCTACGAGCGGGGGCACGCGGACGCGCTGGACCTGCTGCTGGCCGCGGTGCGCGGCGGGCGGGTGCGCGCCGACGGGCCGGTGTTCGGGTTCCGCGAGGTGGAGGTGGTGCCCGGCCCGCGTACCCTGCCCCGCCCCGACGTGCTGCTGGCCGCGACCTCGGATGCGTCGCTGGGCATGGCGGCCGATCGCGGGCTGCCGGTGCTGCTCGGCATGCACCAGCGCCCGGAGGAGCAGGCCGCGACGCTGGAGCGGTACGCGGAGCTGCGCGAGCGGGCCGGCGGCGGCCCGGTCTCCGGGCACGTGGCGGCCTCGGTGGCGCATGTGGCCGACACCCGGGAGGAGGCCCGCAAGACGCTGCTGGAGTCGCTGCCGCGCTGGCTGCGCCCGGGGCTGGCGGGCTACCGGCGGATCGGGCAGGAGGGGCCCCGGCGCGACCCGGACGCCTACGCGGCGTTCCTGTGCGACGCGCACGCGGTCGGTTCCCCGGAGGAGTGCGTGCGCAGGCTGCGCGACCAGGCCTCGGCGACCGGCGCGGAGGAACTGATCCTGCTGGTGGAGGGGGCCGGCGCACCGGAGGCGGTACGGCGCAACATCGCCCGGCTGGGCGCCGAGGTGCTGCCCGCGGTCCGCGCCGCGCGGCCCGGGGGCGCGGGGTGACCTTCCTGCTCCCGTCCGAGCCCTGCCAGGGCCGGAAGGCAGCCCGAAGGATCTCCGCCGAGGGCGGTGGCGGGCGACGGGCAGAAGAAGCAGCGGCCCGGAGGGCCCCAATGAGGGCGGTGGCGGGCGGGGCACCGAGGGGACGGGCGCCCCGCCCTGCCGGTCAGCAGTCGACCAGTTCCGGGGACTGGTTGAGCAGCTGGGCGCGGGGCGCGGTGAACCGCTCGTAGGCCTCGTCCGCGTCCGGCCGGAACAGCGCGACCCGGTGGCAGTTCTGGAAGGCCAGCCGCATGCCGAAGTGGCGCTCGACGGCGCCGCGCATGGCGTCGCTGGCGACCAGGCGGAGCAGCTGGCCGCGCTCCTTCTCCCCGGGCGGCGCGGTCTCGTTGGCCTCGAACTCCGCGCCGCTGCCGCCGGCGCGGTCGGCCAGTCCGCTGACCACCTCCCAGGCGTAGGGGAGCGATTCGCGGATGCAGGCGATGAAGTCCTCGTCCGAGACAGGGCCCCGCTCGGCCTTGTCCAGCAGCTCCGGTGAAACCGTCAGCGACATTGCGTCCTCATCTCTTCGTCGGCGGACCGCGGTAGCGACGTTAGATCCCGAGCGCGGTCACGTCACGGGACCCCGGGGTCACAGATTGCTGCCCCCGGCGCCATATGAAAATAGTTTTCATTGTCGTTCGGCGCCACCGGAACCGGGAAATCCGGCCCCGCGGCGCCGCTAGGATCGGGCACCGTGAGACTCGTGATCGCCCGGTGCAGCGTCGACTACGTCGGCCGGCTCACCGCCCACCTGCCCATGGCCCCCAGGCTGCTGCTCTTCAAGGCGGACGGCTCGGTCTCCGTGCACGCCGACGACCGCGCGTTCAAGCCGCTGAACTGGATGAACCCGCCGTGCACGGTGCGCGAGTCCGCCGACGAGGACGGCACCGAGATCTGGACGGTCACGCACGGCAAGTCCGGCGAGAAGCTGGTGCTGCGGATCGAGGAGGTCACCCACGACAGCTCGCACGAGCTGGGCGTCGACCCCGGCCTGCAGAAGGACGGCGTCGAGGCGCACCTGCAGGAGCTGCTCGCCGAGCACATCACCACCCTGGGCGAGGGCTACACGCTGATCCGCCGCGAGTACCCCACCGCGATCGGCCCGGTGGACATCCTGTGCCGGGACGGCGGGGGCGGCACCGTCGCCGTGGAGCTCAAGCGCCGCGGCGACATCGACGGGGTGGAGCAGCTCACCCGCTACCTCGAACTGCTCAACCGGGACCCGGCGCTCAAGCCGGTGCGCGGCGTCTTCGCCGCCCAGGAGATCAAACCGCAGGCCCGGGTGCTGGCGGCCGACCGCGGCATCGGCTGCGTCACGCTCGACTACGACGCGCTGCGCGGCATCGAACCGGACACCCCGAGACTCTTCTGAGGTGCGCGCGCACGTCCGGTCCCTGGTCGACGCCGCCTGGTTCAAGCGGCTGATCGTCCTGCTGATCCTGGTCAACGGGGCCACCCTGGGCCTGGAGACCTGGCCCGAGGTGCTCGCCGAGCACGGGACCGCCCTGCGCGCCCTGGACCGGGCGCTGCTGTGGACCTTCGTGGCCGAGATCGCGCTGCGGCTCTACGCCTACCGGCGCGCCTTCTTCCGCGACCCGTGGAACCTGTTCGACCTCGCGGTCATCGGCATCGCGCTGCTCCCCGCCACCGGCCCCTTCGCGGTGCTCCGGGTCTTCCGGGTGCTGCGGGTGCTCCGCCTGCTGTCGGCCGTCCCGTCGCTGCGGATGGTGGTGACCGGCCTGTTCCGCGCGCTGCCGGGGATGGCCTCGATCTCGCTGCTGCTGGCGCTGCTGCTCTACGTCGCGGGCGTGGTGGCGACCAAGCTCTTCCAGCAGGGCAGCCCGCGGCACTTCGGCGACCTGTGGACCTCGCTGTTCACCCTGTTCCAGATCATGACCGGGGACAGCTGGAGCACGATCGCCCGGGACGTGATGGAGCACCAGCCCTACGCCTGGACGTTCTTCATCGTCTACATCCTGGTCTCCACCTTCATCGCCCTCAACCTGTTCATCGCGGTCGCGGTGGAGGCGCTGGAGCACGGCTCCGGGCGCGCCCGCGAGCGGGAGGGCGGGGAGCGGGAGGAGGGCGCCCCGGCCGCCGCGGTGCCGGCGCCCGCACGGCCGGTGGACGCGGAGGTCCTCGCCGAGCTGCGCGCGCTCCGCGGCGAGGTCGCCGAGCTGCGCAGGGCCCTGCCGCGCTGACGCCGGGGCCGCCCCCGCGGAGCGCTCCGCGGGGGCGGCGGCCGCCGGCCGGCCCCGGGGGCGGGCCCCGGAGCGGGGCTAGATCACGCCCTGGGCCAGCATCGCCTCGGCGACCTGCTCGAAGCCGGCGATGTTGGCACCGACGACGTAGTTGCCGGGCCGGTCGTACAGCTCGGCGGTGGCGTGGCAGGAGTCGTGGATGTGCCGCATCACCGCGGTCAGCCGCTCCTCGGTGTAGCCGAACGACCAGGAGTCCCGGGAGGCGTTCTGCTGCATCTCCAGGGCGCTGGTGGCGACGCCGCCCGCGTTGGCCGCCTTGCCCGGACCGAACGCGACCCCGGCCTCCTGGAAGACCCGGACGCCCTCCGGGGTGGTCGGCATGTTGGCGCCCTCGGCGACCGCCTGCACCCCGTTGCCGACCAGGGCGGCGGCGTCGGCCGCGGTCAGCTCGTTCTGGGTGGCGCAGGGCAGCGCCACGTCGCACGGCACCTCCCAGACCCGGCCGCCGGGGATGTAGCGGGCGTCGGCGCCGCGCCGCTCGGCGTAGTCGGCGACCCGGCCCCGCTCCACCTCCTTGACCTGCTTGAGCAGATCGAGGTCGATGCCCTTCTCGTCCACCACGTAGCCGGCCGAGTCCGAGGCGGTGACCACGGTCGCGCCGAGCTGCCGCGCCTTCTCGATCGCGTAGATCGCGACGTTGCCCGAGCCGGAGACCGCGACCCGCATGCCCTCCAGGCTCCGGTCGCGCATCCGCAGCATCTCCGCGGTGAACAGCACGCAGCCGTAGCCGGTGGCCTCGGTGCGCACCCGCGATCCGCCCCAGGACAGGCCCTTGCCGGTGAGCACGCCCGACTCGTAGCGGTTGGTGATCCGCTTGTACTGGCCGAACAGGTAGCCGATCTCCCGGCCGCCGACGCCGATGTCGCCCGCGGGGACGTCGGTGTACTCGCCGAGGTGCCGGTAGAGCTCGGTCATGAAGGACTGGCAGAACCGCATGATCTCGGCGTCCGAGCGGCCCTTGGGGTCGAAGTCGCTGCCGCCCTTGCCGCCCCCGATGGGCATGCCGGTGAGCGCGTTCTTGAAGATCTGCTCGAAGCCGAGGAACTTCACGATGCCCAGGTTGACCGACGGGTGGAAGCGCAGGCCGCCCTTGTACGGGCCCAGGGCGCTGTTGAACTCGACCCGGAACCCGCGGTTGACGTGCACCTCGCCCGCGTCGTCGGTCCACGGGACGCGGAAGATGACCTGCCGCTCCGGCTCGGCGATCCGCTCGATCAGCTTGGCCTCGACGAACTCCGGGCGCTTGGCGAGCACCGGGCCGAGCGTCTCCAGGACCTCGCGCACCGCCTGGTGGAACTCCTCTTCGCCCGGGTTGCGCCGGAGGATCTCCTGGTAGAGGGGTTCGACCTTGACGTCGAGGATTGGCGACATGCGTGCCTCCGCATTTCTTCACTGAGTGGCTGTGGGGTGCGCCCAGTGAACCCGGCGACGCTGACGGACCGCACGCTTCCCCTCGTCGATGGTAGGAGCCCGTCCCCGCGCCCCCTCTCCCCGGGGGTCCTCCGGGTGTCGCGCCCTGTCCTCCGTCCGGAGGACGGCGGGTCGGGCCGGTGCGCCGACGCGGCGGGCCGCGCCCGGGGCGGAGAGTCGGGCCATGAGCGCAGACGAGGTGATCGGGGCCGAGGGGCTCCGCAAGTCCTACGGGGGCGTCCCCGCGCTGGACGGGATCGACCTGCACGTGGCCCGCGGCGAGGTGTTCGCCCTGCTCGGACCGAACGGGGCCGGCAAGAGCACCGCCGTGGAGATCCTGGAGGGGTTCCGGGACCGGGACGCCGGGTCGGTCCGGGTGCTCGGCGCCGACCCGGCGCGGGCCGGGCGCGCCTGGCGGGCCCGGATCGGCATCGTCTGGCAGAACCAGGTGGAGGCGTCGCCGCTGAGCGCCGTCGCGCTGCTCCGCCACTTCGCCGGGTACTTCCCCGACCCGATGGACCCCGAAGAGGTCCTGGAGCTGGTCGGGCTCTCCGGGGACGCGGACCGCAGCGCCCGCGCCATGTCCGGCGGGCAGCGCCGGCGGCTGGACGTGGCGCTCGGCGTCATCGGCCGCCCCGAGCTGCTCTTCCTGGACGAGCCGACGACCGGTTTCGACCCGGGGGCCCGGCGGCGGTTCTGGGAGACGGTCCGCGGCCTGGCCCGGCAGGGCACCACCGTCCTGCTCACCACGCACTACCTGGACGAGGCCGAGGCGCTGGCGGACCGGGTCGCGGTCATCGCCGGCGGCCGGATCGCCGCCGCCGGGGACACCGCCACGCTGGGCGGCCGCCGGACCGGGGAGGCCACCGTGAGCTGGACCGACGGCGCCGAGCGCCGGTCGGTGCGGACCGGGGCCCCGACCCGGGCCGTCGCCGGGCTCGCCGACCGGTTCGGCGGCGAGGTGCCCGGCCTGGCCGTGCACCGGCCCACGCTGGAGGAGGTCTACCTCTCGCTGATCGGCGAGTCCTCCGGTACCGGTGCGCCCGGCGGCCCCGCGGAGGTGCCGGCGTGAGCCCGCTCCCCTCCCCCCTCCTCCGGTGCCGGAGGGCCGCGGCCTCCCGCGCCGCGCCCGCCGGCCCCGTGTCCGACCGCCCCGTCCCGCCCCTCCCGGAGGAGCCCGCATGAGCACGACCGCGACGCCGGCGCCGCGCGCCGCCGGCCGGCCCGCCCGGCCGCCCGGGGCGCTGCGCCTGGGCCTGTCCCGGGGGTGGCTGGAGATCCGCGAGTTCAGCAAGGAGTGGGAGCGGCTGGTCTTCGTCTTCTCCCTGCCCGCGGTGCTGCTGGTGCTGCTCGGCACCGCCTTCGGCGGCGGGGCGGACGGGCAGGCGGTGGCCGGCTTCTTCACCGCCTCGCTGACCGCGACCGGCCTGATGTCGGTCAGCTTCCAGAACCTCGGCCTGTCCATCGCCACCGAGCGGGACGACGGGACGCTGCGCAGGCTGCGCGGGCTGCCCATGCCGCGCTCTTCCTTCTTCCTCGGCAAGGTGCTGCTGGTCCTGGTGCTGGCCGTCGGCCAGGTGGCGCTGCTGCTCGGCATCGGGACGCTCTTCTACGGCGTCGAGCCGCCGCCCGCGGAGAAGTGGTTCGACCTGGCCTGGATCATGCTGCTCGGCACCACCGGGTGCACCCTGCTGGGCATCGCGGCGAGCAGCGCCGCCCGGTCGGCCCGGTCCGCCCAGGGCGCGGTGGTCCTGCCGTTCCTGGCGCTGCAGTTCATCTCCGGGATCTTCATCCCGGTGCAGCGGCTGCCGGACTGGCTGCTCGGCGTCGGCTCGCTCTTCCCGCTGAAGTGGATGGCGCAGGGGATGCGCTCGGTCTTCCTGCCCGAGGAGGCGGCGGCCCTGGAGGCCGCGGGCTCCTGGCGGCTCGGCACCGTGGCGCTCGTGCTCGCCGCCTGGTGCGTGGTGGGATCGGTGCTGTGCATGACGACGTTCCGGTGGAAGACGGCGAAGGACGGCTGAGCCCCATGTCCGGAAGGGAGGGGGCGCCGCGGACCGGGCACGCCTGGTCCTCGGTGCCCCGGTGGGACGCCTATGTGGTGGCGGTGCTGGCCCTGATGGCCGGGCTGGCGCTGGCGGCCGGCGAGGGGTGGCGGGCCTGGGCCTCGGCCGGGCTGCTGCTCGCGCTGGCCGCGGGCTACCTGGCCGGCGGGCGCCGGGCGCTGCTGGCGGAGGGGGCGGCGGCCCGCGCCTCCGGACCCTGGCTGGCCTGCTACACCGCGCTCTTCCTGCCGGCGGCGGTGCTGGTGCCGCCGGCCGCTTCGGCGCTGTTCGCGCTGGCCCCGCTGGCCTACATGACCGCCCCGCCCCGGTGGGCGGGGGCCGCGGTCGGCACGATGCTCTTCGGCCCGGTGCTGATCACCCAGGCCCTCGATCCCGGCCCGGTCCCCGGACTGGCCGCGCTGCTGCTGGCGAACACCGCGATCCTGCTCTTCTCCATCTGGTTCGGGGGCTGGATCAACCGGATCATCGGGCAGAGCGCGGAGCGGGCCGCGCTCATCGAGGAGCTGGAGGCCGGCCGGGAGCAGATCGCCGCGCTGTCCGCGCGCACCGGGGCCCAGGCCGAGCGGGAGCGGATGGCCCGGGAGATCCACGACACCCTGGCCCAGGGCTTCACCAGTGTGGTGACGCTGGCCCAGGCGGTCCAGTCGGAGCTGGGGACCGACCCGGAGGCGGCCCGCCGGCACCTGGCGCTGCTGCTGGAGACCGGGCGGGAGAACCTGGCCGAGGCGCGGGCCCTGGTGGCGGGCGCGCCGGCGGCCGGCAGCGCGGCGGCCGGCGCGCTGGAGGAGGCGCTGCGCCGGGCCGCCGACCGGCTGGCCGCCGAGACCGGGGCCGAGGCCGTCTTCGAGGTCCGCGGCGGGGCGCCGGCCCTGCTCCCCGCCGGCGTCCAGGTGGACCTGCTCCGCGCGGCGCAGGAGTCGCTGGCCAACGTGCGGCGGCACGCCGGGGCCGGCGCGGTCCGGGTGGTGCTGGAGTACGGAGCGGATACGGTGGGCGTCGCCGTGCGGGACGACGGGCGCGGTTTCGCGCCGGAGCGGGCCCCCGCCCCGGCCGGGGGCTCCGGCCACGGGCTGCCCGGCCTGCGCCGCCGGGCCGAGGCCGCCGGCGGCCGGTGCACCGTGCAGGCCTCCCCGGGGGCGGGCACCGCCGTGGTGTTCCGCCTCCCCCTCGGCGGCACCGGTACCGACCGCCCGAACGGAGCCCCGGCATGATCCGCGTGGTACTCGCCGACGACCACCCCGTGGTGCGGGAGGGGATCCGCGGCATGCTCGCCGCGGAGGGCGGCATCGAGGTGGCGGGCGAGGCCGGCTCCGGCGACGAGGCGGTGGCGGTGGCCCGCGCGCAGGCCCCGGACGTCGTCCTGATGGACCTGCGGATGCCCGGCATGGACGGGGTGCGGGCCACCGAGCGGGTGCTGGCCGAGGTGCCCGGCTGCCGGGTGCTCATCCTCACCACCTACGACACCGACGCCGACATCCTGCGCGCGGTGGAGGCGGGGGCCACCGGCTACCTGCTCAAGGACGCCCCGCGGGCGGACCTGGCCGCCGCGGTGCGCGCCGCGGCCCGGGGCGAGACGGCGCTCTCCCCGGCGGTCGCCACCCGGCTGGTGTCCGGGATGCGCGGACGCGCGGACGCGCCCCCGCTCTCCGCCCGGGAGACCGAGGTGCTCCGGCTGGCCTCGGAGGGGCTGACCAACGCCGAGATCGGCGCGCGCCTGTTCATCAGCGCCACCACGGTCAAGACGCATCTGATGCGCGCCTTCGGCAAGCTCGGCGTCTCCGACCGGACCGCCGCGGTCACCCGCGCCGTCCGGCGGGGCCTGCTGCCGCCGCGCTGACCGAAGGCGCACCGAACGGAAAGTCGACACATGAACGGCTTTTCCGGGAGAAAACCTACATCACAGCACACTTTTCACGCGGTTGGTAACCCCTTTGGCTAGATGTGGCAATTGCGGGTGCGTTTCCTTGCTCCGCCGCCACACGGGGTGACAGGCTGCCACCTACCTCGCACTGCTCGCGTCCGCCCCGCGCTGTCCGCGGCGGCCGGCGCCTTTCAGGAGGACGATTCGTGCGCAGAAACCCCGACACATCCCCCCGCCGGACCTCCCCCGTCCGGCGACGCGTGCTGGCCGGAGGGACCGGGCTGGCCGCGGTGCTGGCGCTGGGCATCGGCCCGGCCGCCCCCGCCTCGGCGGACTCCGCCGGACTGGACGAGCTGGTCACCGTCGACGCGGTCCGCGGCCACATGGAGAACTTCCAGACCATCGCGGACTACAACGGCGGCAACCGGGCCACCAACACGCCCGGCTACGACGTGGCCGCGAACTACGTCATCGACCAGCTCGAGCAGGCCGGATACAAGCCGAAGAAGCAGAGCTACGACTTCGAGCTCTGGCGGGAGAAGACCGACCCGGTCTTCGCCCGGACCGCCCCGGACCAGCGGGACTACGTCGTGGAGGAGGACTTCCTCACCATGACGTACTCGCCCGGCGGCAAGGCGGAGGCCGGCGTGGTGCCGGTGGACACCGACGGCACCGACAGCGGGTGCACCGCCGACGACTTCGCCGGCTTCCCCGCGGGCGAGATCGCGCTGATCAAGCGCGGCAGCTGCGCGTTCTCGGTGAAGGTGCAGCACGCCGCGGACGCCGGCGCCGCCGCCGCGATCATCTACAACAGCGGGGCCTCCGACGCCCCGGAGGACCAGGACGTGTTCGCCGGCACCCTGGAGACCGAGGGCGCCATCCCCGCGGTGGGCACCAGCCACCCGGTCGGCGCCGAGCTGGCCGCCGCGGAGGGGGCCGAGGCCCGCCTCGAGATCGACGCCGCGGTCGAGGAGAAGACCTCCTACAACATCATCGCCGACGCCTCCGGCGGGGCCAAGGACAACGTGGTCGTGGTCGGCGCCCACCTGGACGGCGTCCCCGAGGGCGCGGGCATCAACGACAACGCCAGCGGCTCCGGCGCGCTGCTGGAGACCGCGATCCGGTTCGCCGAGCTGGACGCCAAGCCGAAGAACAAGGTCCGCTTCGCCTGGTGGGGCACGGAGGAGGAGGGCCTGATCGGCTCGACCGAGTACGTGGCCGGGCTGAGCAGGAAGCAGCTCGACCGCCTCGGGCTCTACCTCAACTTCGACATGATCGGCTCGCCCAACTTCGGCCGGTTCATCTACGACGGCCGCGGCGAGCTGCCCGGCTCCGGCAACCCGCCGGCGGGCTCGGCCGCGATCCAGAAGCTGTTCGAGGACTACTACGACCGGCAGGGCCTGGTCACCGAGCCGACCGAGTTCAGCGGGCGCTCCGACTACGCCGCCTTCATGGAGGCCGGCATCCCGTCCGGCGGCCTGTTCAGCGGCGGCGACGGGGTGAAGACCGAGCAGCAGGCCGAGTGGTACGGCGGCACCGCCGGGGAGGACTACGACCCCAACTACCACACCGCCGCCGACGACATCGACAACATCAACTGGACCTCGGTGGAGCAGCTCTCCGCCGGCATGGCCTACGCGGTGGAGTCCTACTCGGTGTCGACCCTCCCGGTGAACGGGCGGGTGCGCACGCTGAGCGCGAACGAGTCGCTCTCCTTCGACCAGCGGGGCGAGGAGTGGGTGCGCTGAGGCGCCCCTGAACGGCACGGCCGCGACCGCGCGGCGGAGCCCCTGGGCGGTGACCGCCCAGGGGCTCCGCTGTGTCCGCGGCATGGACGCGGACGGTGGTTCGGGCCCTGCCCCGGGCCCGGGCGGACGGCGAGGGCCCCCCAGCCCCGTTCCGCCCGCCCGGGTCTCCCCGGCCGCCCGTCCCGGCACCTCCCCTCCGTGCCGGTAGGGCCGTCCGGGTGGCCCCCGGCTCGCACCCGGACGTCAGGGCCGCCATGCCGAAAAGGTCCGACCGCTCCGCAGAGTGCGTTGCGTGTGTCACACCGTACCAGGATCGACCAGCGGAGATAACCCGTTGTCCCGGAACGGTCACTCATCGTCCGTTTCATGCCCGCAGGGCGCGCCCGGACCGCGGCAAGAGCGCCGTCTAGGGTGGCCGCATGACGAAAAAGGACACCGACAAGCCGGTCGTGCTGTCGAAGATCTACACCCGGGGCGGGGACGGCGGGCAGACCCGGCTCAGCGACATGAGCAAGGCCGCCAAGACCGACCCGCGGATCGCGGCCTACGCCGACGCGGAGGAGGCCAACGCCGCCATCGGCGTCGCCCTGGCGCTCGGCGAGGTGCCCGGCGACGTCCGCGCAGTGCTGGCCCGGGTGCAGAACGAGCTCTTCGACCTCGGGGCGGACCTGTCCACCCCGCTCGCCCCGGAGGGCGAGGAGCCGGAGTTCCCGCCGCTGCGGGTGGAGCAGGACTACATCGACCGGCTGGAGGCCGACTGCGACGCGTTCAACGCCGGCCTGCCGGTGCTGCGCAGCTTCATCCTGCCCGGCGGCACCCCCGCGGTCGCGCTGATGCACCAGGCCCGGGTGGTCTCCCGGCGGGCCGAGCGGACCGCCTGGGCCGCGATCGGGGAGCACGGCACCGACCCCGGCGGCGGGATCAACGTCCGCACCGCGAAGTACCTGAACCGCCTCTCCGACCTGCTCTTCGTGCTCTGCCGGTACCTGGGCGCCGACGGCGGCGAAGTGCTCTGGAAGCCGGGCGGCGACCGCTGACGGCGGCCGCCGGGAGGCCGGCGCGGTCCCCTGGGGCGGCCGGCCCCGGACCGGTCCGCGGCGCTCCCGGCGGAAGGGCGGGGCCTACTCGGAGAGCTCCCGCTCCACCGCCTCGACCTTGCTGGTGAGGCCGTCGGTGACGCCCTCCCGGATGTCGGCCTTGAGGGTGAGGGAGACCCGGGACGAGCCCTCGCCCGCCGCCTGCACGGCGCGCTTGACCACGTCCATCACCTCGTCCCACTCGCCCTCGACGCTGGTGAACATTGCATCGGTGCGGTTGGGCAGGCCGCTGTCCCGGACCACCTTGACCGCACGGGCCACCGCCGGCGCCACCGACTCGTCGGTGCCCAGCGGACTGACGGAGAATGCGACGATCATGGGACCGACCCTAACGCGCGGAGGCGCCCCGGGTCACTTCTCCCACGGTGTCCCCGGCGGCATCGATTCCAGCCAGGAGAGGAACCCGGTCAGCGCGCTCTCGCCCATCGCCAGCTCGTAAGCGGGCTCCTCCGGGTCGGAGCCGTCCTCGGCGGCCCAGCCCACCCCGACCACGGCCAGGTCCTCGGTGAGCTCGGTGAGGTCCTCGGGGCCGGGGGCGCGCCGCCCCACAACGACGAGACCGCGGCGCGACAGCTCTGCTGCCGGCCGCGGCCAGAGGGAGAAGACGCGGTACCAGTGCAACCGCTCGCTCCCGTAGCGTCCGAGCCCGATCCGCCAGGGGGCCGGGCGCGCCCCTCCGCAGGGGCGCAGGTGGCACTCGACGGCGCCGCCGCCGCGCTCCAGCAGGAAGCGGCGGAGCGCCACCGCGCCGATCCCCAGCAGGGCCGCCGCGAGCAGGATGAAGAAGGACCACTCGGCGACTCTGAGCAGCGTCTGCCCGGACAGTTCTTCCCCCTCTGCGTACGGCCCCGGCGGGGCGCCGGGCGGCTCAGGCGGAGGTGGTCTCCCCCACCGCGGTCAGGCGGCTGCGCGCGCGCAGGGCGCGGGCCTGGGCCTCGGTGTCCTCCGGGGTCACCTTCGACTCGGCGTCGGCCAGCGCCTTCTTGGCCCGGTCCACGTCGATGTCCTCGGCCAGCTCGGCGATCTCGGCCAGGATGGAGACCCGGTCGTCATCGGCGACCGAGATGAAGCCGCCGTGCGCCGCGGCGCGGACCTCGCCGCTCTCGCGGCCGCCCACCACCCGGACCACCGAGCCCGGCGAGAGCAGGGCCAGCACCGGGGTGTGGCCCGGCTGGATGCCGATCTCGCCGTCGACGGTCTTGGCGATGACCATGTCGCCCTCGCCCGCCCACAGCTCGCGCTCAGGGGAGACGATCTCGACGAAAAGCTTCTTCGACACTGCCACAAACTCCTCTGGTAGAGGGCGGTTTCACGGGAGGCGGGCGCCCGGTGCCCCGGATGCCCGCCTCCCGCCAACGCCTAGCCCTGCAGCGTCTTCGCCTTCTCGACGGCCATCTCGATGTTGCCGACGTCCAGGAAGGCCTGCTCGGGCAGGTGGTCGTACTCGCCGTCGCACAGGCCCTTGAAGGACTCGATGGTCTCCTCCAGCGGCACGAACACGCCCGGGTTGCTGGTGAACTTCTCCGCGACGAACATGTTCTGGGAGAGGAACCGCTCCAGGCGCCGCGCCCGCTGCACGATGATCTTGTCCTCTTCGGACAGCTCGTCGATGCCGAGGATGGCGATCTGGTCCTGCAGGTCGTTGTTGCGCTGCAGGATCTCCTTCACGCGCTGCGCCACGTCGTAGTGCTCCTGGCCCACGTACTGCGGGTCGAGGATGCGCGAGGTGGAGGCCAGCGGGTCCACCGCCGGGTAGATGCCCTTCTGCGAGATCGGGCGGGAGAGCTCGGTCGTCGCGTCCAGGTGGGCGAAGGTGGTCGCCGGAGCCGGGTCGGTGTAGTCGTCCGCCGGCACGTAGATCGCCTGCATCGAGGTGATCGAGTGGCCGCGGGTGGAGGTGATCCGCTCCTGCAGCTGGCCCATCTCGTCCGCCAGGTTGGGCTGGTAGCCCACCGCGGACGGCATGCGGCCGAGCAGGGTGGAGACCTCCTGGCCCGCCTGGGTGAAGCGGAAGATGTTGTCGATGAACAGCAGCACGTCCTGCTTCTGCACATCGCGGAAGTACTCCGCCATGGTCAGCGCGGACAGGGCCACCCGCAGACGGGTGCCCGGGGGCTCGTCCATCTGGCCGAAGACCAGCGCGGTGTCCTGGAGGACCTCCATCTCGTCCATCTCGAGGAAGAGGTCGGTGCCCTCACGGGTCCGCTCGCCCACGCCCGCGAAGACGGACACGCCGCCGAAGTTGCGGGCGATACGGGTGATCATCTCCTGGATCAGCACGGTCTTGCCGACGCCGGCGCCGCCGAACAGGCCGATCTTGCCGCCCCGCACGTACGGGGTGAGCAGGTCGATGACCTTGATGCCGGTGACCATCATCTCGGTCTTCGACTCGAGCTGGTCGAACGGCGGAGCCTGGCGGTGGATCGGCCAGCGCTCGGTGACGTTCAGCTCGGAGGTCTTCACGTCCAGGGACTCGCCCAGGGTGTTGAAGACGTGGCCCTTGACGACGTCGCCGACCGGGACGCTGATCGGCTCGCCGGTGTCGCGCACCTCGGCGCCGCGGACCATGCCGTCCTGCGGGGCGAGGCTGACGGTGCGGACCAGGTTGTCACCGAGGTGCTGGGCGACCTCGAGGGTGACGGTCTTGGACTCGCCGCCGACGACGACGTCGGTCTTGAGGGCGTTGTAGATGTCCGGCAGGGAGCCGACGGGGAACTCCACGTCGACGACCGGGCCCTTGACCGCGGCGATGCGACCGGTGGCCGTGCCCGGCTCGGCGGTCCCTTCAACAGTCGTGGTCACTTCTCTCACTCACTCCCCGCTGCACCAGCCAGAGCGTCGGCACCGCCGACGATCTCGCTGATCTCGTTCGTGATCTCCGCCTGGCGCGCCTGGTTGGCCTGGCGGGTCAAGGTCTTGACAAGCTCCTCGGCGTTGTCGGTGGCCGCCTTCATGGCGTTGCGGCGCGAGGCCCACTGGGAGGCCGCCGACTCGAGGAGGGCGAAATAGATCCGGTTCGTCACGTACTGCGGAAGCAGCTGGTCCAGCGCCTCCTCCGCAGAGGGCTCGAACTCGTACAGCGGGAGGGCGCCCCCCTGCTGCTTGGCGAGTTCCGCGGGCTCGACCGGCTCGACCTCCAGGGGGAGGGCGCGGCGCGAGGCCGCCGACTGCGTCAGCATGGACACGAACTCGGTCGACACGATGTGGATCTCGTCCACGCCGCCCTCGGAGGTGTCCTGGGTGAACCGCTCCATCAGCGCGGCGCCGATCTCCTTGGCGTGCATGTAGGAGGGGCGCTCGGTGAGGCCCTCCCACTCCGCCTCCAGCTGCCGCCCGCGGAACCGGGAGTAGGCGATGCCCTTGCGGCCCACCATGTAGGTGACGACCTCTTTGCCCTGCTCCTGGAGGAGGGCGGTGAGGGACTCCGCCTCCTTGACCGCGTTCATCGTGTAGGCGCCGGCCAGGCCCTTGTCACTGGTGATCACCAGGACGGCGGCCCGGGCCGGCTTCTCGGCCTCGGTGAGCAGCGGGTGGTCGGTGACCCGGCCCGCGACCGCCGAGACGGCGCGGGTGATCTCCCGCGCGTACGGCCCGGCCGCCTCGACCGCCCGCTGCGCCTTGGTGATGCGGGTGGTGGCGATGAGCTCCATCGCGCGGGTGATCTTCGCCATCGACTTGGTCGAGCGGATCCTCCGCCGATAGACGCGAAGCTGTGCTCCCATGGGCTACTTCCCGGCGCTCTTGGCGACCTTGATGGTCTCCTGGCCGACCTTCTCGGCGTCCAGCGCCTCGGCCTTCTCCTCGGAGCCGAGGATGCTGCCGGAGCTGGTCTGGAAGGTCTCCTTGAAGGAGGCGACGGCCTCCTTCAGGGCGGCCTCGGTCTCGGACTCGAACTTGCCGGACTCCCGGATGTTGTCCAGGATCCCGGAGTGCTCGCGGCCCAGGTAGTCCAGGAAGTCCCGCTCGAAGCGGCGGACGTCCTCGACCGGCACGTCGTCCAGCTGTCCGGAGGTGCCGGCCCAGATCGAGACGATCTCCTCCTCGACCGGGAACGGGGCGTACTGGCCCTGCTTGAGCAGCTCCATCAGGCGCTGTCCGCGCTCCAGCTGCTGCTTGGAGACCGCGTCCAGGTCGGAACCGAAGGCGGCGAAGGCCTCCAGCTCGCGGTACTGGGCCAGGCCCAGCCGGAGCGAACCGGTGACGTTCTTCATCGCCTTGGTCTGCGCGGCGCCGCCGACTCGGGAGACGGAGACACCGACGTTGATCGCCGGGCGCTGGCCCTGGTTGAACAGGTCCGACTCCAGGAAGACCTGGCCGTCGGTGATGGAGATGACGTTGGTCGGGATGTAGGCCGACACGTCGTTGGCCTTGGTCTCGATGATCGGCAGACCGGTCATCGAGCCCGCGCCCATCTCGTCGGAGAGCTTGGCGCAGCGCTCCAGCAGCCGGGAGTGCAGGTAGAACACGTCGCCCGGGTAGGCCTCGCGGCCCGGCGGGCGGCGCAGCAGCAGGGACACGGCGCGGTAGGCCTCGGCCTGCTTGGTCAGGTCGTCGAAGACGATCAGGACGTGCTTGCCCTCGTACATCCAGTGCTGGCCGATGGCCGAGCCGGTGTAGGGGGCGATGTACTTGAAGCCCGCCGGGTCGGACGCCGGGGCGGCGACGATGGTGGTGTACTCCATCGCGCCGGCCTCTTCGAGGGCGCCCTTGACGCCGGCGATGGTGGAGCCCTTCTGGCCGACCGCGACGTAGATGCAGCGCACCTGCTTGCTCGGGTCGCCGGACTCCCAGTTCGACTTCTGGTTGATGATCGTGTCGATGCAGACCGCGGTCTTGCCGGTCTGCCGGTCGCCGATGATCAGCTGGCGCTGGCCGCGACCGACGGGGGTCATCGAGTCGATGGCCTTGATGCCGGTCTGCATCGGCTCGCCGACCGGCTGGCGCTGCATCACGGTGGGCGCCTGGAGCTCCAGCTCGCGGCGCTCGGTGGTCTCGATCTCGCCCTGGCCGTCGATCGGGCGGCCCAGCGGGTCCACCACGCGGCCCAGGTAGGAGTCGCCCACCGGGACGGAGAGGACCTGGCCGGTGCGGCGCACCGTCTGGCCCTCCTCGATCCCGGTGAAGTCGCCCAGGACGATCGCGCCGATCTCGCCGATCTCCAGGTTCAGGGCCAGGCCCAGGGTGCCGTCTTCGAATTCGAGCAGCTCGTTCGCCATCGCCGAGGGAAGGCCGCCGATACGGGCGGTCCCGTCACCGGCGCTGGTGACGGTTCCGACCTCTTCACGCGCGGCGGCGTCGGGCTCGTACGACTGGACGAAACGCTGCAGCGCGTTCCGGATTTCCTCCGGCCGGATCGTCAGCTCCGCCATCTCAGGTATGTCCTTGCTCTCGTATGGCGCCGCTGTACCCGGCGCCGTGCGTATTGCGTTGCGTGATTCGTCGTGTCAGCCGGCCAGGCGGCGGCGGACCTCCGCGAGCCGCCCGGCGACGCTGCCGTCGATGACCTCGTCGCCTACGCGGATGGAGAGGCCGCCCACGAGCTCGGGGACGACTTCGATGTTGAGGTGGATGGGCCGGCCGTAGGACCTGGTGAGGACCTGGCGCAGGCGCTCCTGCTGGGCGTCGCTCAGCGCCGCCGCCGTCCGGACCACAGCGATGAAGTGCTGCGCCCGGTCGGCGACCAGCTGCTGGTAGTGCTCCAACCCCTGCTCCAGGGTACGTCCCCGGGGACGCACCGCGGCCTCGGTGATCAGGGCCAGCGAGGGGGCGCTGACCTTGCCCGAGAGCAGCTCGTCCAGGAGCGTGCGCTTGTGCGCCCCGTCGACCCCGTCCAGGGTCAGCGCGGCGCGCAGCTCCGGCTGCGCCTCGATGATCCGCTCGAACCGGAAGAGCTCGTCCTCCAGCCCGTCCAGACCGCCGGCCTGGACCGAGGCGACGGTCGCGTAGACCGCCGTCCGCTCGACCGCGTCCAGCAGGTCCCGGGGGCGGGACCACTTGGCCTGGACGATGTCGCCGACCACGAGGACCGTGGACGGCGACACCTTCGACTCCAGGAGCTCGCCGATCAGCTGCGACTTCGCCTCGGCCGGGTTGGCCTGGTCGGCCAGCCAGCGGCGGAGCGAGCTCTCGGCCCCGAGCAGGGACACGACCTCGAAGAGCTCGTGTCCCAGTGCCGCGGCGTCGGCCGAGGGCAGGATCTCGTCGAGGCGACGGGTGACCTCGGCCAGGGAGGTGCGGCTGATCCCACGCATCAGCGCACCTCGGCCTGGTTCGAGGTCGTGCTCTCGCCCTGCTCCAGCTCGTCCAGGAACCGGTCGATCACGCGGCTCTGCAGAGCGGAGTCGGAGAGGGACTCACCGACGATCCGCTCGGCCAGATCCGTGGAGAGGGTTCCGATCTCGGCCCGCAGCTGGGCGATGGCCTGCTGCCGGTCGGCCTCGATCTGAGCGTGCGCCGCATCGACGATGCGTCGGGCCTCGACCTGTGCCTCATCCCGGGCCTCGGCGATGATGGCGGCGCGCTGCTCCTTGGCCTTCTCGAGCTCGGCGGCGTACTGGCGGTGCGCCTCGTCGAGCTTCTCGCGGTACTGCTGACGGATCTCCTCCGCCTCCGCCTCGGCCTTCTTCGCACGCTCGATGCCACCCTCGATCTGGTTGGCACGCTCGTCCAGAGCCGAGGTCAGCTTGGGCCACATCTTGTAGACGATGCCCAAGATGATGAGGAAGGCGATGGAGCCGAAGACGAATTCATCCACGTGGATACGGAGGATGTTCTCTTCTGCAGCCAATCCGATCACGGCTGGCATCTCCTTCGTTGTCGCGTACGGTTAGGCGCCTACTGGCCGGACTGGAGGAACGCGAGAACGAAGCCGAGAATGGCCAGCGCCTCGACGACCGCGAAGCCGAAGATCATCTGGCCCTGCAGGATGCCGCGGGCCTCGGGCTGGCGGGCGATGGCCTGCACGCCCATGCCGAAGATGAGGCCGACGCCGATGCCGGGGCCGATGGCGGCGAGACCGTAACCGATGGTCGCGAGGCTACCGGTGATTTCCATTGTTTTTCCTCTTTAACTCAGACACGCCGACGGGCTCTGTGCCGCCGAACTGACGTTGATTACCGGACTGGGGTCGTAAAGCGCGCGCACCGTATTAGTGCGCACCCTCCATGGCCTCACCGAGGTAAATGGAGGACAGTAGGACGAACACATAGGCCTGGACGGCCATGATGAAGAGTTCGAAGGCCGTGAAGAGCAGGAACCCGATCAGCGCGATCGCGGAGAAGCCCGTGGAGAGCAGCCCCAGGCCGATGTTGGGGGCGCCGAACAGGTTGAACATGTACCAGCCGCCCGCGGCGAAGACCGCCAGCAGCAGGTGGCCGGCGAACATGGTCGCGAAGAGTCGGATCATGTGCGTGGCCGGGCGGATGATGAAGTTCGACAGCGCCTCGATCGGCACCACGACCGGGAGGATCCACGCCGGGACGCCGCCGGGGACCAGCCGCGCCTTGAAGTGCGCGCCCGCGCCGTGGCGCCTGATGCCCACCGCGTTCCACAGGATGAAGACGAAGATCGCCAGGACCGCCGGGAACGCCAGGTTGGAGGTGACCGGCAGCTGCAGGCCGGGGATGATCCCCATCACGTTCATGCAGAAGATGAACAGGAACAGGGTGACCATCAGCGGGAGGAACTTGTCGCCCTCCTTGCCCATGGTGTTCCGGGTGATCTGGTCCCGGATGAAGCCCACCAGCAGCTCGGCCATGCTCTGGCCCCGCGAGGGGACGACCTTGGCGTTGCGGGTGGTGAAGTACCAGAAGCCCGCGGCGACCAGCAGGGCGACCACCAGCACCAGGGTGTACTTGGTGATCCCCGAGGTCATCGGGAGGCCGAAGTCCACCCAGGGGGTCGGGAAGAAGAGGCTGGTGCCAGGGGCCTCGAAGCCGCACCCGAAGTCGTTGAAGAGATGGCAGCCCTCTTCACCGGCGGCGCTGTACATGACGTCAGCACTCACGGCGAACCCTTTCGTCGTGACGCAACTCAATCCTCGATTTATAGGGCCCTGCCGCGCCGCTCTCGGGGAGCCGCCGGCTACCGGGCTGGACGTTCAGGACCGGACGTACTGGGTGATGATCAGGTAGAGCGAAGCGACCAGACCCAGCAGGAGACCGATGGGCAGGAACAGCGTCTCGAAGCCGAGCGCCAGATCCACCAACCAGCCGACGAAACCCCAGAAGGCCAGGCCCCCCAGTAGATACGAGAGGACCGTCATCGCATTGGCGCGCGGGGCCTCTTCGGCTCCCTTCGCGTCCGCACGCTCGCTCATCTCGTCGCTCCGGAAGATAGCAGTTGGTGATAATCGTTTGCACATCCCCCCGGGGGAGGGGGGTCACCGCTGTTCTCCGGGCGACGCGGCGGCCTGCTCCCCTTCGCGTTCGGGCTCCGCGGCGGGCTGCGGATCGGGTTCCACGTAGAACTGCTTGACCCGCTTGCTCGCCACGGCCTGCCCGCCGAGCCAGACGACGATGCAGGCCAGCGCGGAGAACGCGAAGGCGGTGTGGTCGAACGCGGTCGACCCCCCGAAGACCAGGAGGACCACCGCGAGGACGCCGATCTTGGTCGTGTAGACCAGGAACGCCACCGGCAGCAGCAGCTGCGGGTTGCGCTCACCCGTCCACGCGATCACATAGGCGGACACCGCGAAGCTGCCCAGCACGAGCAGCGTTGCGAACACCCCCCCGAGCAGCCCGTGCAGCCCCGCGAAGGCGAAGCCAAGGGCCATCGCGATGAGGCCGGTCAGGGCGGTGGGAATCGCGGCGCCTCGGAGGATCCGGGCGTCGTGTTCCTGCATGGCTGAGCTCCGGTCGGTGTTCAGTGGGGTGCTTGCTCGTGAAAGCTATCACAAGGATTTCGGCCCCCGATCCGGGAGTCCTTTACGCATAGCTTACCTGCGTTCAGGTTGTCCGGATCCGGGTGCTACTCCAGGGTATGGGGTGTTCCGTGTGCCCCGGCACCACCCCCCGGACAAGTCCGGAACCGCACCCGCAAAGCACAGAAGTTCACACTCCGCTCAGCCGCCGGTCCCCCCTTCGGCCTGCTCGGATCCGGCGGCGCGGAGCTCGGCGGCCCGGCGCCGCAGCGAGCGCCGGCGCAGCCGCGGAAGCGTGATCAGTCCCACTGCGCAGGCGGCCACCAGAACGGTCACGGTCAGCACCATCAGCGGCGAGTCCAGCACCGAGAGCGACACCGAGGCGAACGCGATGATCGCCGCCCAGAGGTACATCAGCAGCACCGCGCGCTTGTGCGAGTGCCCCAGCTCCAGCAGCCGGTGGTGCAGGTGCTTCTTGTCCGGGGCGAACGGCGACTTGCCGGCCAGGGTGCGGCGGACCACCGCGAGCACCAGGTCGGCCAGCGGCAGCGCGAGCACCAGCAGCGGGAGCAGCACCGGGAGGAACGCCGCCAGGGCGTGGAAGCCGCTCATCCCGCCGGCGGCCGCGGCCTCGCGGTCCGGCAGGAACAGCCCGGTGACCGAGATGGTGATGGAGGCCAGCAGCAGGCCGAGCAGCATGGAGCCGGTGTCGCCCATGAACACCCGGGCCGGGTTGAAGTTGTGCAGCAGGAAGCCGATGCAGACCCCGACCAGGATGATCGCGATCATCGCCGGGTAGGACTGCCGCTCGAACCCGCGGTCCACCGCGGCCACGTAGTAGTAGGCGAAGAACGCCATCGCGGAGATCGCCACGATGCCGGCGGCCAGCCCGTCCAGCCCGTCGGCGAAGTTCACCGCGTTGATGGTGACCAGGATGAGCAGCACCGACAGCACCGCGCCCAGCCACGGGCCGAGCGAGAGCTGCATCCCGGGCAGCGGCAGCCAGAGCAGCTGCACGCCCTGGGCGACCAGGATCCCCGCGGCCGCGGTCTGCCCGGCCAGCTTGGGCACCGGGCCCATCCCCCACCGGTCGTCGATGACGCCGATGACGGTGATCAGCCCGCCGGCCAGCAGCAGCCCGGACCAGATCTTCGCGGTGTCGGTGCGGAAGACCTCCTGCAGGTGCGGGAGCTGCGCGGAGATCAGCATCGCGGCGGCGAAGCCGCCGTAGATGGCGATGCCGCCCATCCGCGGGATCGGCTCGGTGTGCACGTCCCGGTCGCGGACCGGGGGCACGGCGCCGACGGCGATCGCCGCTCTCCGGACGAAGGGGGTCAGCAGATAGGTGACCGCCACGGCGATGACGAAGGTGAGCGCGTACTCACGCACGGCGTGACCGGTGGCCTTTCACGGACGTCGCGCGCGGGCTCGCGGGCGGCCGCGCGCATCGGCGGGGATCTTCGGATCCCCCGAAACTAGCACTCCCCCGGAGTCCCGGCACCCTACTCGCTCCGCCGCGCCGGGGACTCCCCGGTCTCCGGGCCGGGGCCGTCCCGCCGCTCCTCCTCCGCGGCGGCGCCCCGCTCCGGGGCCTCCGCGGGCTCGCCGCCCGCCGCGCCCTGCGCGCCGTCCCCGGCCGCCGGGGCCGGGTCCTCCCCGGCGCCGGCCTCCGGCTCCGCCTCGGACTCCGCCTCCGGGTCGGGGGCGGGGCGGCGGCGCGGCTTGGCCTCGCCGATGACGGTGCCGCAGACCGCGCGGAGCCGCTCGATCGGGATGGCGCCGGCCCGCAGCACCCGGGGCACCGCGTAGGTGAGGTCGACGATGGTGGAGGGGACGCCGCCCTCGCACAGGCCGCCGTCCAGGTAGACCGAGACGGAGTCGCCGAGCTGCTCCGCGGCCTCCTCGGCCCGGGTCGCGGCCGGCTGCCCGGAGATGTTGGCGCTGCTCACCGCCATCGGGCCGGTCTCCTTGAGCAGCTCGATGGCGACCGGGTGCATCGGCATCCGGACCGCCACCGTGCCCTGGGTGTCGCCCAGGTCCCAGGAGAGGCTGGGGGTGGCCCGGCAGACGATGGTGAGCGGTCCGGGCCAGAACTCGTCGATCAGGTCCTGGCCGTGCCCGCCCAGGTCCTCGATGAGCGCGTGCGCGGCGCGCACCGAGCCGACCAGCACCGGCGGGGGCATGTCCCGGCCGCGGCCCTTGGCCTTCAGCAGGGAGGCCACCGCGGCGGGGCTGAACGCGTCCGCGCCGATCCCGTAGACCGTATCGGTGGGCAGGACCACCAGTTCGCCCTTGCGCACGGTGGACGCCGCGTCGGCGATCCCGTCCCTGCGCGCCTCGTCGTCGGCGCAGTCGTAGCTGCGGCTCACGGATGTCACCCCGTTCTCGAAGGCGGCCGCCGGGCCGCCGTGTCGCTCCGCCGTGTCAGTCGTCGGCGCGGCGCATCACCACGAACCTGTCCCTCCGGGCCAGGTCCTTGCGGTTGCGCACGTCGCGCCAGCCCAGCTCTTCGGGGAAGAGCCGGGGGATGTCGATGCCCTGGCCGTCGCCGTGCTCGACGGCCATCGCCCCGCCGGGCCTCAGCAGCCGGCGCCCCACCCCTTCCAGGGCGCGGATCATGTCCAGGCCGTCCCTGCCGGACCACAGCGCCGGCGCCGGGTCGTGGTCGCGGACCTCGGGCGGGATGACCGGGGCGTCCTCGGTGGGCACGTAGGGGGGGTTGCTGATCAGCAGGTCGACCCGGCCGTCCAGCTCGGGCAGCGCGGTGCGCATGTCGCCGCGGTGCGCGGTGACCCGGTCGCCGTGGCCGGTGGCGCCGATGTTGCGCTCGGCCCAGGCCAGCGCCGCCTCATCCAGCTCGACCGCGTGCACCCGGGAGCGCGGCACCTCCTGGGCGATGGAGATCGCGATGGCGCCGGATCCGGTGCCGAGGTCCACCACCAGGGGGTCGGCGACGTCCATGGCGCGCAGCGTCTCGATCGCCCAGTCGACCATGATCTCGGTCTCCGGGCGCGGCACGAACACCCCCGGGCCGACCTGGAGCTCCAGATAGCGGAAGTAGGCGCGGCCGGTGATGTGCTGCAGCGGCTCCCGGGCCGCCCGGCGCGCCACGCACTCCCAGTACAGCGCGTCGAAGTCGGAGTCGGCGACCTGGTGCAGCTCTCCTCGACGAACGCCGTGCGCGAAGGCCGCCAGCTCCTCGGCGTCGGTGCGGGGCGAGTCCACGCCCGCCTCGGCCAACCGAAGCGTGGCCCGCGCGACTTCGTCGAGCAGGAAGTTCATGACTGGGCCTGCTCCAGCCTTTCCTTGGTGTCGGCGTCGATGAGGGCCTGCAGCACGCCGCTCAGGTCGCCGTCGAGGACCTGGTCGAGATTGTAGGCCTTGTAGCCGACTCGGTGGTCGGAGATGCGGTTCTCCGGGAAATTGTAGGTGCGCACCCGCTCGGAGCGGTCGACCGTGCGGACCTGGCTCTTCCGCTCGGCCTGGGCCTCGGCGTCCGCGGTGGCCCGGGCCTCGGCCAGGATCCGGGCGCGCAGGATCCGCATCGCCTGCTCCTTGTTCTGGAGCTGGCTCTTCTCGTTCTGGCAGGAGACCACGATGCCGGTGGGCATGTGGGTGATGCGCACCGCGGAGTCGGTGGTGTTCACGCTCTGCCCGCCGGGGCCGGAGGAGCGGTACACGTCGATCCGCAGGTCGTTGTCGTTGATCTCGACGTCGATCTCCTCGGCCTCGGGCACCACCAGCACGCCGGCGGCCGAGGTGTGGATCCGGCCCTGGGACTCGGTGACCGGGACGCGCTGCACCCGGTGCACGCCGCCCTCGAACTTGAGGTTGGGCCAGACGCCCTCGCCCGGCTCGGGCGCCCCCTTGTTCTTGAAGGCGATCGTGATGTCCTTGTACCCGCCCAGGTCGGAGGCGGTGGAGTCGATGACCTCGGTCTTCCAGCCGCGGCGCTCGGCGTAGCGCAGGTACATCCGGACCAGGTCGCCCGCGAACAGCGCGGACTCCTCGCCGCCCTCGCCCGCCTTGACCTCCATGATGAGGTTCTTGTCGTCGGCCGGGTCGCGCGGGACGAGCAGGACCCGCAGCCGCTCGGTGAGCCGCTCGGCCTCGGCGGCCAGCCGCTCGGCCTCCTCCGCGAAGGAGGCGTCCTCGGCGGCCAGTTCGCGGGCCGCCTCGATGTCGCTCTCCACCTGGTTGAGCTCGCGGTAGGCGGCGATGATCGGGGTGAGCTGTGAGTAGCGCTTGCCCAGGCTCCTGGCGCGCGCCTGGTCGGCGTGCACCTCGGGGTCGGCGAGCTGCTGCTCCAGCTCGTAGTACTCGCCCAGGAGGTCGTCCAGCTTCACGTTTCGTCAGTCCCCGTCGAGGTGGTGTCCGATCGGATGCGCGGATGCAGTGCGGCGCCGCGCCGCGCGCCGCCGGAGGGGCGCGCGGCCGGCGCCGCTGCGGCGGGCGCTACTTGCGCTTGCCGAAGCGCTTCTCGAAGCGGGCCACCCGGCCGCCGGTGTCCATGATCTTCTGCTTGCCCGTGTAGAACGGGTGGCAGGCGGAGCAGATGTCCGTGCGGATCGAGCCGTCGGCCTTGGTGCTGCGGGTGACGAAGCTGTTCCCGCAGGTGCAGGTCACCTGGGTGACGACGTACTCGGGGTGGATGTCGGCCTTCACGTGTTTCTCCTCTTGAGCAAGTGCGGTCGCCGGACGCACGCCGCCGGGAAGGAACGCTGGGCACGGGTCGCCCCCTCGACGTGCGGAGGGGCGGGTGAGCGGCGTGCGCGAACCGGTACCGCGGTGGTCGTCGGACCGGGCGCGCCCCTGCCACAGGGCAGGAGGTTCCTTCCCCTACCAGTCTGCCAGACCTGCGAACAAGAACCGACCGCCCGCTGTTCCCCCGGCTACTTCCCGCCGTCCTGGCCCCGGCCGGTGCCGGTGACGTCCTCGCCCGGGTAGTCGCCGGTGCTCGGCGAGGGGTCGGGCTCGGCGGGCGCCTCCTCCGGGCACATCGCCAGCTCGATCATGGCCCAGGCGGGCGGGTCCGGGTCCTTCGCGGAGCGGGCCTGGAACAGGGTGAAGTCGCGGTCCTCGCCATGCACCGACCAGGTGCGCGAGCCCGGGATGTTCCCCGGGTGCATCCACACCTGCTCGCCGCAGGACAGGGTGTAGGAGCGCGGGCCGAGCGCGTAGCCGTAGCCGCTCTCCTCCTCGGCCTGGACGGCGAGCATCTGCTCCAGCATCTCCCGGTCGAGCAGTTCGCCGTCGAGCAGCGCCCGCCAGAACCGGTTGAGGTCGCCGACCGTGGAGACCACCTGGGCGGTGCCGTACCACCGGGTGGGGTTGAACTCGGTGATGTCCACCATGGCGCCGTGCGAGCGGGTGTAGGCCCGCATCACCGGCTCGGGCATCCGCGAGTCGAACGGGATGGAGGTGTCCTCCAGGCCGAGCGGCTCGATCACCCGCTCCTGCACCGCCTCGGCGTAGGGGCGCCCGGTGACCCGCTCGATGACCATGGCGACCAGCACGTAGTTGGTGTTGGAGTACTGCACGTCGGTGGCGGGGGCGAAGACCGGCCGGTGCCGCTGGGCGATCTCCACCAGCTCCTCGGGGGTCCAGCTCCGCTCCGGGTCGGCCACCACGCTGGGCATGTCCTTGTTGTAGCTGTACAGCCCGCTGGTGTGGCTGAGCAGCATGCGCAGGGTGATCTGCTCGCCGCCTTCGACCGTGCCCGGGAGCATGTCCTCCAGGGTGTCGCCCAGCTCCAGGCTGCCGTCCTGCACCAGGAGGAGCGCGGTGGCGGCCACGAACGGCTTGGACAGGCTGGCGATGCGGAAGTGCGCGCCGGGGTCGACCGGGGTGCCGCGCTCCCGGTCGGCGACGCCGGCCACCCCGTTCCAGGCGTCCGAGCCGCCCTCGTTCCGCTCCACCAGTTCGGCGACGGCCCCGCTGGAGCCCTGCACGACCACCTCGTTGAGGGCCTGCTGGAGCTCGATGCGCCGGTCCGCGCCGATGTCCGGCGGGTCGGGGGGAGGCGCGGGGCGCACACCGGTCGAGCCGGTGGCGTCCCCCTCTCCGCCCCAGGGGACGTTGACGGCGACGATCGCGGCGGCGGCCACGAGCGCCGCCGCACCCCCGGTCGCGGCCCACCTCTTGAAGTCCATACCAGCCGAATGGAAGCACGGAACCCCGGTTTTGGCGAACCGAAGCGCGGGTAAAAGTCCCTGCCTTCACGGGCCTTCCGCACATTCCGCCCCGATTCGCGGAGTCCGCTCAGGAACCGCCCCCGGCCTGGGCCCGGACCGCCTCGGCCGCGTCCCGCCGGTGCGCCGCCCAGGCCGCCGCGGCGAGCACCACCAGCAGTGCGGCGAGCACCGCGGCGCCCGGAGTGAGACCGACGCCATACACCGCCAGGTGCGCCAGGGCCCCGGCGGCGGTCAGGTAGTAGAGCAGCGGGAGCGCGCTCTGCCGGATCAGGTCGCCCTCCCGGCCGAGCAGCCCGACCACCGCGGAGGCGGCCACCACGTTGTGCACCGTGATCATGTTGCCCGCGGCGCCGCCCACCGCCTGCGCGGCGACGACGGTCTCCGGTGCGGCGCCGATCTGCTCCGCGGTGGAGAACTGGAAGAGCGAGAACATCAGGTTGGAGACGGTGTTGCTGCCGGCGACGAAGGCGCCGAGCGCCCCGATCCACGGCGCGAACAGCGGCCACGCCCCGCCGGCCAGGGCCGCCGCCTCCCCGGCCAGGGTGAGCGGCATGGACTCCGGGCCCCCGGCGGAGAACTCCGGGCCGCTGTTGATGAAGACCCGCACCAGGGGCACCGCGAAGAGCAGCGCGACGGCGGCGCCGGCCAGCTGACCGCCGGCGGTCCGCCAGGAGGCGGCGATCCGCCGCCGGTCCATCCGGTGCAGGCCGTAGGTGAGCAGGCAGACCAGGATGAACACGCCGCCCGGCGAGTACAGCGGCTGCACCCCCTCGCCGATGGAGGTGCCGAACAGCCCTTCGGCGCCGATCCGGACGGCCTCCAGCCGCTCCTTGAGCGGACCGATCAGCCGGGTGGCGACCAGCAGTCCGGCCACGATGAGATAGGGGCTCCAGGCGCGCAGCAGGCCGATCCGGGGCGCCTCCTCCGCACCGGCGTCCCCGCCCCCGGGGGCGAGCCGCCCGGTCCACCGCGCCTCCCAGCGCTCGCGCGGCGGGAAGTCCCAGGCCGTCTTGGGCACCAGGAACCCGGCGCGGGCGGCGGCGAGCACGATCAGCAGGCCGGTGAGGCCGCCGAGCAGCGAGGTGAACTCCACCCCGAGGAAGGCGTTGTAGAGCACCGAGGGGACCACCATGGCCAGCGCGGAGAAGAGCGCGAACGGCCAGACCGCCAGCCCGTCGGAGAACCTGCGCCGGCCGCCGTAGAAGCCGGTCAGCATGGCGCAGAGGAAGACCGGGACCAGGGTGCCGACCGCCGCGTGCAGCAGCACCGTCTGCAGTCCGATCGCGTCGATCATCCCGGCGAAGCCGCCCGCGGTCTCCGCGGCGCGCGCCTCGGCCTCCGGGGTGCCGGAGAGCCCGCCGGCCACGCCGACCAGGATCGGGGTGCCGACCGCGCCGAAGCTGACCGGGGTGGACTGGATCACCAGCCCCACCATGACCGCGGCCATCGCCGGGAAGCCGAGGGCGAGCAGGAGCGGGGCGACCACGGCGGCCGGGGTGCCGAACCCGGAGGCGCCCTCGATGAAGCCGCCGAACAGCCAGCCGATGATGACCGCCTGCACTCGGCGGTCCGGGCTGATCCCGGTGAAGGTGGCCCGGATGGTGCGGATGGCCCCGCTCTGGGTGAGCGTGGCGAGCAGCAGCAGCGCGCCGAAGATGATGTAGAGCAGGCCGGCCGCGAGGATCAGCCCCTGCGCGGTGGAGGCGGCCACCGCGGCCCACTCCACCCGCCACACCCCGACCGCCAGCGCGACGACCACCGCGTACCCGGCGGGCATCGCGTACTTGGCCGGTATCCGGAAGCCGACCAGGAGGACGCCGACCACGGCGATCGGGGCCAGTGCGAGCAGGGCGAGCAGGGCCGTTCCGTCCATCCGCGGCGCTCCCGGGGGGGGTGGAGTACACGGTATGCAGGGCGCGTGGGGATGGTAAGCCGGTGGCGCCGGAAAGGTAAAGGGGCGGCCCCCGCAGGAGCCGCCCCGGAGCGCTCGCGCCCCCGCCGGTCAGGTGGTCTTCTGCACCTGGAGCAGGAACTCGGTGTTGCTCTTGGTGTCCTTCATCTTCTCCAGCAGCAGCTCCAGCGCCTGCTGGGTGTCCAGGGCGTGCAGCACCCGGCGGAGCTTCCAGATGATGGCGAGCTCCTCGCTGGACATGAGGATCTCCTCCTTGCGGGTGGAGGAGGCGTCCACGTCCACCGCGGGGAAGATGCGCTTGTCCGCGAGCTGCCGGTTGAGCTTGAGCTCCATGTTGCCGGTGCCCTTGAACTCCTCGAAGATCACCTCGTCCATCCGCGAGCCGGTCTCCACCAGCGCGGTGGCCAGGATGGTCAGCGAACCGCCGTTCTCGATGTTGCGCGCCGCGCCGAAGAACCGCTTCGGCGGGTAGAGCGCGGTCGAGTCGACACCGCCGGAGAGGATCCGGCCGCTGGCCGGGGCGGCCAGGTTGTAGGCGCGGCCCAGGCGGGTGATCGAGTCCAGCAGGACCACCACGTCCATGCCCATCTCCACCAGGCGCTTGGCCCGCTCGATGGAGAGCTCGGCGACGGTGGTGTGGTCCTCGGCCGGCCGGTCGAAGGTCGAGTGGATGACCTCGCCCTTGACCGTGCGCTGCATGTCGGTGACCTCTTCGGGCCGCTCGTCGACGAGGACGACCATGAGGTGGCACTCGGGGTTGTTCTCGGTGATCGCGTTGGCGATCGCCTGCAGCACCATGGTCTTGCCCGCCTTGGGCGGGGAGACGATCAGGCCGCGCTGGCCCTTGCCGATCGGGGCGACCAGGTCGATGATCCGCGTGGTCAGCACGTTCGGCTCGGTCTCCAGGCGGAGGCGGTCCTGCGGGTAGAGCGGGACCAGCTTGGAGAACTCGGCGCGGTTGCGGGCCTGGTCGGGCGCCATCCCGTTGATGGTGTCCAGCCGGACCAGGGCGTTGAACTTCTCCCGGCGCTCGCCCTCGCGGGGCTGGCGCACGGCGCCGGTGATCGCGTCGCCCTTGCGCAGCCCGTGCTTGCGCACCTGGGCCAGCGAGACGTAGACGTCGTTGGCGCCGGGGAGGTAGCCGGTGGTGCGGACGAAGGCGTAGTTGTCCAGGATGTCGAGGATCCCGGCGACCGGCAGCAGGACGTCGTCCTCGCTGATCACCGGCTCGTTGTCCTGGCGGTCGCGGCCGCCGCGGCGGTCCCGGCGGTCGCGCCGGCGGCCGCGCCGGCGGCCGCCGCCGGAGTCGTCGTCGCCGCCTCGGCCGCCGCCCTGCTGGCCCGGACCGGAGTCCTGCTGCTGCTGGGGCTGGGCGTCGCCTTCGTCGCGGTTGCGGTTGCGGCGGTTGCGCTGGCGGTCGCGGCCGGACCGGCCGGACTGCTGCTGCGCGTCGGAGCCGCTCTTCTGGGAGGTGTTGGAAGTCTTGGTCACGCTGCTCGCGGAGGTAGAGGTTTCGGTCGCGTCCGTGCCCGGCTCGCCGCCGGCCTCCTCGCCGCGCTTGCGGGAGGTGCGCCGGCCGCGCTTGTCGGTGCGCTCGTCCTGCTCGTCGGCCTCGCCCTTGTCCGCCTTGGCGGCGGCGGGCTCGGCAGCGGGCTCCTCGACCTTATCGGCCGCGCTCCGCTTTCCGGCGGACTTCGCGCTCTTGGCCGGCTGCGGCGCGGCCACCGGACCGCCCTGCTTGGCCTCGATCGCGGCGATGACGTCGCTCTTGCGCATGCGCCCCGTTCCGGTGATGCCCAGGCTGGAGGCGAGCCGCTGCAGCTCGGTCAGCTTCAGGGCGGACAGCCCGGTGGCGCCGGACTGGGCCCGGCCGCGGGCCGGCGGGTTCTTGGCCGGTTCAGCGGCGTCGCCGGATCCCGCACCGGGCGCGGTGGGGGTGTCGTTCTTGCTGACCGCCGCGTCCGTGTGGAGTTCGGTGGTGTCGCTCACTAAGGGTCCTTCCCAAGGAGCGGGCTCGTGCCGTTTGTCTTCTTCATGAACGGACGGCCCGGTGGTGCGAACCGGCCTGGGCCGGGTCGGGCATGCCCCACCTGGATGTCGGGAACCGTCGGATGGCGCCCTTACCCAATCGCGGCGGGCTCTGGGTACAGCCAGACGTCGGGGCGTTGAGCTCGGTGGTGCTTCCCGTGGACCGTCCTGTCGCTCTCGCCGGGCGGGAAACCTGCCGCGGTGGGATGGGCAGAGCCACGGATGCGACGTGAGCTCGACACAGCGGCCACCTCGGACCCCGCTGGTGCGGCGTTGCCGACGAGCGGTGTCGGTGCGGAGGACCCTGTGGCGGATGAGCACACGCCCCGCAACGGGGCATCTGGTGCTACGACCAGCCTAACATCACCGGAGCCCACAGCTATTCCTCGACTCAGGTCTATGAACGGGGGGAAGTGATCCGTACCCCGGCCGGATCGATTTTTAAGGGGCGTATGTGCCATCCAGTACCCGTTCGGGCTCGAATCGAATCCGCGATGCCGACACTGATTTGCCCGGCATCGCCCGCATCCGAGGGGTTTTCGGGCTCGACGCCCAGCACCAATACGGTCGGGCCCGCCCCCGAGACGACGGCCGGGAGGCGCTCCTGCTCGCGCAGCTCGGAGACCAGTCGGGCGCTCTCCGGCATCGCCGGGCGCCGGTAGCGCTCGTGCAGCCGGTCCTCGGTGGCCTCCAGCAGCAGCTCCGGGTGGCCGGAAACGGCCGCGGTGAGCAGCGCTGCGCGCCCCGCGGTGAACGCCGCGTCGGCGTGCGGCACCTCCGCGGGGAGCAGCCCCCGGGCCTTCTCGGTGGAGAGCCGCTCCTCGGGGATGCACGCGATCGGCCGCAACCGGCCAGACGGGGCCAGCGGCAGCGCGCGCCAGCGCTCCCCCTCCCGCCAGGAGACGGTGAAGCCTCCGAACACGCACGGGGCCACGTTGTCCGGGTGTCCCTCGACGTCCGCGGCGACCTGGAAGATCCGCTCGCGGTCCGGTCCGCCGCCGGCGCCGCGCCAGCCCAGCAGGCCGGCCGCGGCCGCCACACCGGCGGTGATCGCCGAGGCCGAGGAGCCCAGGCCGCGCCCGTGCGGCACCGCGTTGCGGCAGCGCAGCGCGACGCCCGGCGGCTCCTCACCGGCCGCGGCATAGGCCGCGCGGAAGGCGGCGGCCACCAGGTGGGAGGCGTCCAGCGGGACCTCTCCGGCCCCCTCGCCCGCCACCTCCACGGTGGTCCGGCCGTCCGTGCGGACCTCGGCCTCCACCTCGTCGTACAGGGCCAGCGCCAAACCCAGGGCATCGAAGCCCGGGCCGAGGTTGGCGCTGGTGGCGGGGGTGCGGACGTGCACCGCCGCGGGGCGCGTCTGGGGCATGCGCGGTCTCCGGTCGGACTCGGGGACCCGGTTCTCCTGCCCGGGACCGCCGGCCGGGGGAAGCCCCCCGTCAGTGGTCTAGGCCAGGCCGAGGGCGGAGGCCGCGGCGTGCGCGTCCACCGGGACGGTGGTCGCCGCCGAGGCACCGGCCAGGGCCCAGTCCGGGTCCTTGAGGCCGTTGCCGGTGACGGTGCACACCACCCGGCTGCCGCGCTCGATCGCGCCGGCCTCCACCGCCTGGAGCAGGCCGGCGACGCTGGCCGCCGACGCGAGCTCCACGAAGACGCCCTCCTCGGCGGCGAGCATCCGGTAGGCGGAGAGGATCTGCCGGTCGGTGACGGAGTCGATGGCGCCGCCGGAGGCGTCCCGGGCGCTCTCGGCCAGCTGCCAGGAGGCCGGGTTGCCGATCCGGATCGCGGTGGCGATGGTGCGCGGCTGGCGCACCGGGGCGCCGTCCACGATCGGCGCGGAGCCGCTGGCCTGGAAGCCGAACATGCGCGGGGTGCGGGCGGCCGGCCCGTCCGCGGCGTACTCCTGGTAGCCCATCCAGTAGGCGCTGATGTTGCCGGCATTGCCGACCGGCAGGCAGTGCACGTCGGGGGCGTCGCCGAGCGCGTCGACCACCTCGAAGGCGGCGGTCTTCTGGCCCTGCAGCCGGTACGGGTTGACCGAGTTGACCAGCGCGACCGGGTAGTCCACCGAGAGCTTGCGGGCCAGCTCCAGGCAGTCGTCGAAGTTGCCGTCGACCTGGAGCAGCTTGGCGCCGTGCACCAGGGCCTGGGCGAGCTTGCCCATCGCGATCTTGCCCTGCGGGACCAGCACCGCGCAGGTCATCCCGGCGCGCACCGCGTAGGCGGCGGCGCTGGCGCTGGTGTTGCCGGTGGAGGCGCAGATGACCGCCTTGGCGCCGTCCTCGGCCGCCTTGGTGATGGCCATCGTCATACCGCGGTCCTTGAACGAACCGGTGGGGTTGAGCCCTTCGACCTTGAGGAAGACCTCGCACCCGGTCAGCTCGGAGACCCGGGTGGCCGGTACCAGCGGCGTGCCCCCCTCGAGAAGGGTGACGACCGGGGTGTTCGCCGTGACGGGAAGCCGGTCGCGGTACTCCTCGACGACCCCTCGCCACGCCCGTGCCATGCTCACGACAGGACCTTTCGCGCTGGTGGACGGCCCGGCGCCGGGCCTGCCCGCGGTGCGGGGCGCCCGACGCGCCGGTGCAGACGTGCTGCAGATGTGCTGCGGAGGGCGGGGACCGGATCCCGGGCGGCGCCTGCGCACGCCCGCGTTCCCTCGCCGACCTCGATTCTAGGCCCCGGAGGCGGAGTCGGGTTAATCGGGCCCACCCGTCTCACCTGCCGAGACGCAGAGTCCGCCGGTTCCGCGCCGGTCCCGGTGCCGCCGCACCGGAAACCGGCCGGGGCGGCGGCGCCGGGTCCCCGCCGGAGGCGGGCGGGGCCGGGTCCGGCTAGTCGGCGTTGTTCAGCGCCTCGACCCGCATGACGCTGGCGACGCTGCGCACCGTGTCCAGCGCGCGCAGCCGGCGCACGGTGGCGTCCAGCGCGGAGTCCGGGGCCCGGTGGCTGACCAGCACCAGCTGGGCGTCGTCGCCGTGCCCCTCCTGGCGCACGTTCTTGATGGAGACGTGGTTCTCCGCGAACACCTCGGCGACCCGGGCCAGCACGCCCGGCCGGTCGGCGACGTCCAGGGCGAGGTGGTAGCGGGTGACCGTGTCGCCCATCGGGTGCACCGGCAGGCCGGTGTCGTGGCCGCCCTCGGCGACCGAGGTGCCGGACAGCCGGTTGCGCGCCACCGCGACCAGGTCGCCCAGGACCGCGCTGGCGGTGGGCGCCCCGCCGGCGCCGGCGCCGTAGAACATCAGCCGGCCGGCCGACTCCGCCTCGACGAAGACCGCGTTGTAGGCGCCGCCGACGGTGGCCAGCGGGTGCTCGCGGGGGAGCATCGCCGGGTGCACCCGGACGCCGACCGAGGCGCCGTCCTCGGAGAGCTGGCAGATGGCCAGCGGCTTGACCACGCAGCCCATCGCCTCGGCGCTGGCGATGTCGCCGGCGGTCACCCCGGTGATGCCCTCGCGGTGCACGTCGGCGGCGGTCACCTGGCGGGTGTGGAAGGCCAGCCGGGCCAGGATGGCGGCCTTGGCGGCGGCGTCGAAGCCCTCCACGTCCGCGGTGGGGTCGGCCTCGGCGTAGCCCAGCGCCTGCGCCTCCTCCAGGGACTCGGAGAACCCGGCGCCCTGGGTGTGCATCCGGTCCAGGATGAAGTTGGTGGTGCCGTTGACGATGCCCATGACCCGTTTGACCCGGTCGCCGGCGAGCGAGTCGCGCAGCGGGCGGAGCAGCGGGATGGCGCCGGCCACCGCGGCCTCGTAGTAGACGTCCACCCCGGCCTCGCGGGCGGCGTCGTGGATGGCGGCGCCGTCCTCGGCGAGCAGCGCCTTGTTGGCGGTCACCACCGACTTGCCGTTCTTGATCGCGGCCAGGATCAGCGACCGGGCCGGCTCGATGCCGCCGATGACCTCGACCACCAGGTCGATGTCGGGCCGGGTGACCAGCGCCATGGCGTCGGTGGTGAACAGCTCGGGGTCGAGCCCCGTGCCGCGGGCCCGGCCGAGCCTGCGCACCGCGATCCCGCCGACCTCGACGGGCGTGCCGATGCGCGCGGCCAGCTCGTCGGCCTGCTCCTGGAGCAGGCGCACGACCTCAGCACCCACAACGCCGCATCCGAGCAGCGCCACCTTCATCGCCATAGGGGGGTGACTCCCACTTCTCTCACGGTTCCTGCGTTCTGTCGTCGGCCCTCGGCCCCGGCTCAGCCCTCGTCGAGGCGGAGGAGGTCCTCTTCGGTCTCCCTGCGCACGATGGTGCGCGAGGCCCCGTCGCGCACCGCGGTGATCGCCGGGCGCGGGAGGTGGTTGTAGTTGCTGGCCATCGAGTAGCAGTAGGCCCCGGTGGCGGCCACCGCGACCAGGTCGCCCGGGCGCAGGTCGCCGGGGAGGTAGAGGTCGTTGACGATGATGTCGCCGCTCTCGCAGTGCTTGCCGACCAGGCGGGAGAGCATCGGCTCGGCCCCGCTCACCCGGGAGGCGAGCACGCAGGTGTACTCGGCGCCGTACAGCGCGGTGCGGATGTTGTCGCTCATCCCGCCGTCCACGCTGACGTAGGTCCGGATGCCCTCGACGTCCTTGACCGTGCCGACCCGGTACAGGGTGACCCCGGCGGGGCCGGCGATGGCCCGGCCCGGCTCGACCGCGATCCGCGGTACCGGCAGGCCGCCGGCCCGGCACTCCCGACTGACGATGGAGACCAGGTTCTCCGCGATGGCCTTGGGCGTCAGCGGGGTGTCGCCGGGGACGTAGGCGATGCCCAGGCCGCCGCCGAGGTCCAGCTCGGACAGGGTGACGCCGAGCTCGCCGTGGATCCGGGCGAGGAACTCGGTGACCCGGCGGGCCGCCACCTCGAAGCCGGCGGTGTCGAAGATCTGCGAGCCGATGTGCGAGTGCAGCCCGACCAGCTCGATGTGCGGGGAGGCGATGAGCCGGCGCACCGCGCGCTCGGCGGCGCCGGTGCTCAGCGCGAGGCCGAACTTCTGGTCGTCGTGCGCGGTGGCGACGAACTCGTGGGTGTGCGCCTCCACGCCGGTGGTGACCCGCACCAGCACCGACGGCTTGAGGCCGCGCTCGGCGGCCAGCCGCTCCAGCCGGTCGATCTCGTCGAAGGAGTCCACCACGATCCGGCCCACCCCGGCCTCCAGGGCGCGGGCCAGCTCGGCCTCGGACTTGTTGTTGCCGTGCATGCCGAGGTCGGCGGCGGGGAAGCCGGCGGCCAGCGCGACGGCGAGCTCGCCGCCGCTGCACACGTCGAGCTTGAGGCCCTCCTCGTGCACCCACTTGGCGACGGCCTTGGTGAGCAGCGCCTTGCCGGCGTAGTAGACGTCGGCGCCGATGCCGCCGAAGGCCTCCTTGTAGTCCCGGGCGCGGCGGCGGAACTCCGCCTCGTCCAGTACGAACAGCGGGGTTCCGTACTCGGCGGCCAGGGCGGCGGCGCCGACGCCGCCGACGGCGAGTTCGCCGCCGACCCGCTGCGCGCTGCCCGGCCACACCCGGGGGTCGAGCTCGTGGAGGTCCTCGGGCGGCGCCGGCGGGTGCTCCTCGGGGAGGACGTCGGCGTGGCGCGGGCCTGCGGGGTGGGCGTAACGGCTCATGGGCTGCGGCTCTCGGCTGTTCGTTCGTCGGACGGCGGGTCGGCGGCGGCCCGCCGGTCGGGGCGGTCGCCTACGGCCTTGTGGGCGCGGACGCACCGAGCAGGGCGAGGCCCGCCCCGAGCACCCCGGACGCGGCGGAGCACAGCGCGACCGCGTCGGCCGCGGGCCCTCGCACCGCATCGGAGGACCGCGCCCATCCATGGTAGGAAGCGGCCAGTCCTTCCAGGTATCTGACCAGCATATGCGGTTGCCCACGCCGCCCGGCCGCCGAGACCGCGCCCGGGCCGTCGAACAGGGCGCCGACCAGGTCGGCGGCGTGCTCGCCGAGCGGTGCGCGCCAGTCCGGTCCGGGGGCGGGCCGGGTTCCGGTGCGCGCCTGCTCGGCCTGCTCGGCCCAGCCGCGGGCGGCGACCGCGTGGGCGTGCGCGTAGCGGACGGCGAAGGCGGGGTTGTCCCAGGTGTACCGGGCCCAGGCGCCGGGGGCGGCGGGGCCGGGCTCGGCCGGCAGGTCCGGGCCGGTGACCTCGCCGGGGCGGGGCTCCTCCGAGGCGGCCCGGCAGAACGCGATGCGCGCCGCGGACTCGCCGACGGCGGCCAGCAGCCGGGCGGCCTCCCCGCCGGCGGGCGGCAGGTCGGCGCAGGGCTCGCGCCAGTCCGCCTCCGCGGGGCGGGGCGGGGCGGGCTCGGGGCGCGGGCCGGGCGCGCCCTCGGCGGCCCGCGCGGCCAGCGCGATGCGGCGCCGGGCGTCCTCGCGGGCGAGCGCGCGGGCGCGCCCGAGGGAGGGGGCGGCGGCCAGGTCGGAGCGGGCCCAGCCGTCCTCGCCCTCGGCGGGCAGCGCGCGCCGGGCGCCGCCGGTGAGGTAGGCGGCGCCGTTCCAGGCGGCGGGGACCAGGGCGGCGAGGGCCTCGGGGCGGGGTTCGAGGGCGACCATGCCGCGGCCCGGCGCCTCGGCCGCGGCGACCCCGGGGAGGGCGCGCAGCGCGGCGGCGATCCGGGCGGCGGCCGCGTCGGCGCCGCCGGGCGCCCCGGCGCGCAGCGCGACGGCGGAGGCGAACCTGCCGGGGCGGCCGGGGACGCGGCGCGGGTCGGTCCAGGGCAGCGCGGCGGGGGCGGCGCCCAGCGCCTCGGCGGCGGCCGCCCGGAGCAGCGCGTCGATCCCCCAGGGGGTGGCGGCGGAGCGGGGCATCAGGCCAGCCCGGCCAGCTCGCGCACGGTCCCGATGAGCTCGGTCGGGTCGAAGGGCTTGGTCAGGTAGGCGTCCGCGCCGACCTCCTCGCCGCGGCGCAGGTCCTCGCTCTGCGCACGGGCGGTGATGAGCACGACCTTGGCGCCCCGGGTCTGCTCGCTCTCCCGGAGCCGCGTCGCGGTCACCCAGCCGTCCAGCCGGGGCATCATCACGTCCAGGGTGATCACGTCGGGCCGCACCTCGGCGGCCCGCTCCAGGCAGTCCCGCCCGTCCACGGCCGTGTGCACCTCGAACCCCTCGAGCTGCAGGTTCACCGCGATGAGCTGCCTGATCACCTCGTTGTCGTCGACCACCAGCACCCGCGCCAATGCTTCACCCACGGGCGTGAGACTAACGCGGCGCCCCGGCCCCGCGCCGGGGTTCGCCCGATCCGGCCCGGGAAAGGCGGACGATCCACCCTCCGGACCCTGTTAGAGTAGTGATCACAGCGAGCCCCCTTAGCTCAGGGGATAGAGCAACGGCCTCCGGAGCCGTGTGCGCAGGTTCGAATCCTGCAGGGGGCACATAATCGCGACCGTCTCGGGTCGCACAATGACCAGCGGTGATGCTTCGGCAGCCGCTGGTTTTCCTTTGTCGCCTTCCGTCTTCCCACAGCAGGTTTCGCGGACTCCTGCGGTCACACCGCGGTCAGGACATAGAGAACAGAAAAAGGCGGAGACCCCATATCGGACGGGTTTTCTTCGCCTCCGGCCTTGACCGCTCCAATGCGGGATAGGGACTCCCCGCCCCCGACGTGCTCGGCGACCGCTTCGGGTCCCCACCCTCATCTGCGGGAAGGGCGGCAGTCGTGCCGGTGGCCGTCGTGGTGCGACCGGCTCCGGCCACTTCTCTTACGCAGCGCGACCATCGGGTTACCTTCGACATACCCACATGAGGAGGCCTGATGGGCGGCGGAAAGCACGGCGACCAGGACGTCCCCCGCGACTCGGGGAAGGGGCGCGATGGCGACGGCCAGGACCCGGCCAAGCACGGTTCGGAACCCATGCCCGAACAGGGCGGCGACGGGCAGGACCCTGGCAAGTGACCGCCCCCGGCGCGGTGGTCGCCCGCGCCCTCACCGCCAAGGGCGCGCTCCTCGACCCTGCGTGGCACCGCGCCGTCCTCGCAGTGCCGCGCGAGGCGTTCATCCCCGAGACCGTGTGGGTGCGCACCCGGAGAGAGGGGCGCACGGTCTTCGCGCCCTACCCGCGCACCGACCCCGACGTCCAGGCGTGGATGCACCAGGACTACGCCCTGATGACCCAGGTCGACGACGGCGAACCCGCCGGCCCCGGCGGGACCGGGATCGTTCCCACCAGTTCTATCTCCCAGCCCTCCCTGGTGGCGGCGATGCTCCAGGCGCTCGACGCCGCCGACGGCGAGAAGGTGCTGGAGATCGGGACAGGCACCGGTTACAACCTGGCTCTCCTCTGCGAGCGTCTGGGGGATGGGCGGGTGGTCTCCGTCGAGGTGGATCCGGTGGTCGCCGAGCAGGCCCGGCGCACCCTGGCCGAACTCGGCTACAAGCCGACGATCATCACCGGAGACGGCGCGGCCGGCGTTCCGGGGTGCGGCCCGTTCGATCATGTACTGGCCACCGTCGGCGCGAAGCAGGTGCCGCCCGCCTGGATCGCGCAGACGCAACCGGGCGGCCGGGTGGTCGTCCCGTGGGGGCCGGGGTTCACCTCGGCGGCGCTACTGCGGCTGGTCGTCGACGAAGACGGATCGGCTCACGGGCGGCTGCTGCGGGACGCGGCGTTCATGTGGCTGCGCGACCAGCGCCGCCCCGTGGACGACTGGCGCGACCACATCGACGAGACGGCCCCCGCGCTCGCCGCGGGGGAGGTCACCGTGAACCCCCGAGTGGTGTCCGACCCGGATCCCGGGTGGGGCGTGGCGCTCGGACACCTGGTCCCGGAGCTGGCGGCGCACACCGCAGAGGCCTCCGAAGACAATGCGGAAGCCGTGGGCGAGGCGACGGTGCGGCTGTACGACCGGGCCGGTTCGTGGGGGGTGGGCGAGTACACCCCGGCCGGCGCCCCTTACGAGGCGCAGCGGTGCGGCCCCCGGGACCTGTGGGCCGAGGTCACCGCCGCCCGCACCGCATGGGAGGAGGCCGGACGCCCCGGCCGGGACCGACTCGGCCTCACCGTGGAGCGCGACGGGAGGCAGGTGCTGTGGGTGGACGACCCGACCAAGCCGCTCGACTGACCACCTCGCTCTGCTCCTCTGCATCACCTCGGCGCACCGGCCTCCAACAGCCGCTCCCGGTCAGGGCACGACCGGATCCGGCACCTGGGCCGCCGGCGCGCCCCGCCCAGTGGGAAATACATCGGGTATGTACGGCGGAGGCCCCGGCGTGCACGCCGGGGGCTTCCTGCTGTCCTAGGTTCCCTAGATGTCGTCCCTCTTCAGGGCTTCCAGGAAGGCGCGCCACTCGCGAGCCGGGACGGACAGGTACCCCGCACTGCGGTTCTGCGTATCGCGGACGAGGGTCGCGGCGCCCTCGGCGACCTCGACGCAGTTCTGAGTGGTTGCTCCGCTGTAGCTGGACTTCCGGAACACCAGGCGGGATGTCTCGGACATGGGTTCCCTTCCATCCATCGGTGAGCAGGCCCTCCATGGTTAGAGTGCTCGCGTGCAGGTGGTCGTACCCCGTCTTGCAGTGCTCCGGGTTTCCGGCAGCCCTGCGCGAACAAGGCATCCGGTGGCGATCATGGTGCGACCGACTCCGGCCACTTCTCTTACGCACCGCGACCAGCAGGTTACGGTCGAGGAGGCGGTGAGGGGAGGCCCATGGGCAGGCACGGCAACGACGACAAGCCCAGCGACACGCACGGCGGTAGCGACCGCGACGGCCAGAAGCCCGGCCAAGGGCACGGCTCCGGCGAGCGCACGCCCGACCAGGGCGGCGACGGGCAGAAGCCTCGATGAGAACCTTTCCCGGAGCGCGTATCGCCCGCGCACTCAGCTCCAGAGGAGCGATCCAGGATCCGGACTGGCACCGCGCCGTCCTCGCAGTGGATCGAAGCGCGTTCATCCCCGAGACGGTGTGGACCGACACCGGCGACGACGGGGTGTTCCGCCCCTACCCTCGCGCCGACCCCGACGTCCAGGCGTGGATGCACCAGGACTACGCGCTGGTGACCCAGGTCGATGACGGGTCCCCGGCCGGTCCTGACGGTACCGGCGTCGTGCCGACCAGTTCGATCTCCCAGCCGTCCCTGGTGGTGGCGATGCTGGAGGCCCTGGAACTCCATGGCGGCGAGCGGGTGTTGGAGATCGGGACCGGGACCGGGTACAACACCGCCTTGTTATGCGAGCGCCTCGGGTCGGAGAACGTGGTCTCCGTCGAGGTGGATCCGGTGGTCGCCGAGCAGGCGCGTCGTACCCTGCACGGCCTGGGTTACAAGCCGGCGCTCATCGTCGGCGACGGCGCGGCCGACGTTCCTGGGCAGGAGCCGTTCGACCATGTGCTGTCCACCGTCGCCGCGCGCCGTATTCCACCTGCCTGGATCGCCCAGGCCCGGCCGTCCGGCCGGATCGTCGCCCCGTGGGGGCCGGGGTTCACCTCGGCGGCGCTGCTGCGGCTGGTCGTCGACGAAGACGGATCGGCTCACGGGCGGCTGCTGCGGGACGCGGCGTTCATGTGGCTGCGCGACCAGCGCCGCCCAATCGGATCCTGGCGTGATTTCGTCGACGAGGACGACCCGGCGGCTGCCGCGAGCGAGATCCCCGTGAACCCCCGAGTGGTGTCCGACCGCGCATCGGGGTGGGGCGTCGTGCTGGGACACCTGGTTCCGGGGCTGGGGTACGCCTCCTACGAGGCCGCTGAGAACGACCTCTCGGCGGCGGGGGAGGCGACCGTCTACATCTATGACCGGGAGGGGTCGGGTTCGTGGGGGGTGGGCGAGTACACCCCGGCCGGCGCCCCTTACGAGGCGCAGCGGCGCGGCCCCCGGGACCTGTGGACCGAGGTCACCGCCGCCCGCACCACATGGGAGGAGGCCGGACGCCCCGGCCGGGACCGACTCGGCCTCACCGTGGAGCGCGACGGGAGGCAGGTGCTGTGGGTGGACGACCCGACCAAGCCGCTCGACTGACCACCTCGCTCTGCTCCTCTGCATCACCTCGGCACACCGGCCTCCAACAGCCGCTCCCGGTCAGGGCGTGACCGGGAACCGCATGCTGCGGCCGCCTTCGGCCTCCCGAGGTAGGTAGGCGGAGGACGCCTGCCGGGGTAGTCTGGCGGTGGTTCTGGTACAGCGATGGCCCCGGCGAGAAGTTTCGTCGGGGCCCTCGCTTTGCCCGGGCTACAGGTCGCCGTTCTTCACAGCCCGAATGAGCGCCGCCCACTCGGACGAAGGCGCGGTCAGATAGCCCTCTTCAGGGCGAGTGGAGTCACGGACCGCCGAAACGCCCGGGGCGTCGGCGACCTCGACGCATTCGTTCCGCGTGGCGCTGTAGCCGCTCTTGCGGAACTCGAAGTGAGGGTTCTGGTTCTGGTACACGGTTCCTACTACTGGTAGTTGCTGCGGAGCTCATGCAGCCGGGCGACGGAGGCCTCCGGGTGGAGGGCCATGACGCGGATGTCGTCCCATGCATCCCGGTATACGGCGATCTCCTCCTCTTGTTCAAGGTAGAGGCCGTCCGTCCGGGTCTCGACATAGACGATCGAGGGATCCGCGGGGTTGGGAAAGTCCAGGAGGGTGAACGCTCCGGAGGTACCGGGGTGTAGCCCCACTTCCAGCGGAAGCACCTGGATCTTGATCGAGTTGACCTCTTCGGACGCCTCGATGAGCTTGTCGATCTGCGTCCGCATCGCCTCTGGACCGCCGGCGGGCCGGAGAAGCACCGACTCGTCTATGACCGCCCAGAGCCGCGGAGCATCCTCCCTGTCGAGGATCTCTTGGCGCTCCATCCGGGCGGCGACCGCGCGGGCGGTGGCGTCCTGGTCGCGAGCGTGCATGGACTTGTCGGAGGCGGCGGCATAGTCGGGGGTCTGGAGCAGGCCGGGGATGACCATCGACTGGTAGGTCGAGATCACGGAGGCCTCGGCCTCGAACCCGACGTAGCCGTCGGTGAAGACGTCGCCGTACCGGGCCCACCACCCCTTCTCCCGTGACTGGCGGGCAAGAGTGACCAGTCCTTCACGGACATCCTCGGAAGCGCCGTACAGCTCGGCCAGCGCCCGCACGATGACGGGGTCGGGGCGCTTCCACTTGTTCAGTTCCATGTTGGTGAGCCGTCCGCGCGACCAGCCGAGCTTGTCGCCGACCTTCTCAGCCGTATATCCAGATTCTTCGCGCAAACGTTTCAATTCGGCGGACAGCCGACGTCGCCGGACAGTCGGGCTGTGCCTGTCGCTCACGGTGCGTACCCCTCGATTCCGACGCGGACGTTTCCCTGCGGCGATGGTAGATCACCCCTTCGACCAAGATTTTGAAGCGAGGATCCCAGCAATCTAAATCTTTGTATTGAAAATTTGGAAGGTGGTTGTCAGTATGAGGCACACCAGAACCCCGCCGCCCTTACCAGGCGGCATCCCTCTTCCAGGAGGTCGCCGATGCGACTCTCGTCCCTGATCGCCGCGGCCGCGCTGCTGCGGCTCATCCCTCCCCCCGCGTCCCGGCGCGGTCGGCACGCCCGCCGAGAAGGAGGGGGCGGCGGCTCGGCGCCGCGCCCCCGCCGCTACGCCCCCGGGCAGGCCCCCGACTACAACGCCCTGTGCGACGCCACCGTGCGCCACGCCGCTCGCTGGACCCTCGCCTACGAACCCGAAACGGCCGCCTGCTACGTCGCCCGCTCCCTCATCGACGACGGCGTCGTGCTCGCCGCCTCCGACGTGGCCGAGCTCGACCGGCTGCTCATCGAGTTCGTCCCGCCGCCCCGCATCCGCCCCTACGCCGTCGACCCCGAGGCCGCCGCCATGGCCCGCGCCTCCGAGCAGCGGCTGCTGGCCCGGATGATGCAGGAGGCGGCGGCATGATCCACGGAGCAGAGCCCCCGCTCACCTCCGGCGAGGTCGCCGACCTGTTCCGCGTCGACCCCAAGACCGTCACCCGGTGGGCGGCCACCGGAAAGCTGCGGTCCTTCCGCACCCCGGGCGGGCACCGCCGGTTCGCCGCCGCCGACATCCGATCGATCCTGGCCCACGCACGGCAGCCCCGGCGCGAGCAGGGGCGGGTGGCCCGATGACCTCCGCCCACAACCGCGCCGTCATCCGCGCCCCGCGCCCGGACGCGGTCCGCGCCGAGCGCGCCCCGGAGGTCGGCGGCGTCGCCCTCGTCCTCGCCCCCGAGATCGAGGTGCTGCTGTCCGGCCCGGACGCCGCCGCCTACCTCACCCGGCTGGCCGCCGCCATCGCCACCGCCCGCGGCATGCTCCACCCCGCCCAAGGCGACCGGGCGCCCCGGCCCTGACCCAGGACCCCGCGCCGCGTTCCCCTTCCCCTGCGCGGCGCGGGAACAGACGCCCCCGCCCCGGGCCCGGCTCCCCTCGCCCGGGGCGGGCGGCACCCCCACCCCAGGAGCCCGTGATGACAGAGACCGCCCGGTGCGGCGCCTGGCTGCCCGGCCACCCGCACTCCTGCGCCCGCCCGACCGACCACGACGGCGCGCACGAATCGGTTCGGGGCCTCACCTGGGAAGACGCTGCGGAAGAGCACCCCGCCCGCCGCACCGCCCCGCCGATCCGGCCGGGTGGCGGACGGGGCGAGCCACCGCGCGCATAGAGACCGACCACACGCCGGGACCGGAGGCCCCGGCGCCGACCACGGCCGGCACCCGCCGGAGGGGACGAGGAGCCCGGCCACCCGCCCGCCCCGGGGCTGACTCCCCCGCCCGGGGCGGGCGGCACGACGAAAGAGGTGAAGCGTGGGCTGGATCCACCTGCGCCCCGAGTGCAAGGCCGTCTGGGGCACCTGCCCCACACGCGCCCCCGAAGAAGAACCGACCAGGAGCCGCCCATGTCCGAGATCGCGACGGCCCGTCAACAAACCCCGGGTGACCTGCAAAGACCGTCCGGTGCGCCCTCGCCTGCGCAGTACCTTGAGCGCATGCTCTCCGACCGCCCCGCCCTCCGTATCGGCACCCGCACCTCCCCCATGGCCATGGCCCAGGCCCGCACCGTCCAGCGGCTCCTCACCGAGCGCGCCGGCGTCGCCTCGGAGATCGTCGGTATCTCGACGACCGGCGATCAGTGGATGGGGGACCTATCGAAGCTGGGCGGCAAGGGGGCGTTCCTGAAGCAGATCGAGCGCGCCCTGGTGATGGGGCACGTGGACATCGCCGTGCACGCCATGAAGGACGTGCCGGGAGACGTCCCCCTCGCCGAGGGCACCGCCTTCGCCGCCTACCTCGCGCGCGAGGACGTTCACGACGTCCTGGTGGTGCGCGAGGGGTCCAAGTACCGCGGTCTCTCCGAGATGCCGCCGGGCACCCGGATCGGCACCTCGGCGGTGCGGCGCAAGGCCCAGATCCTCAAGCACCGGCCCGACCTGCACGTCGACCGCATCCGCGGCAACGTGAACTCACGGATCGCCCGGCTCGACGAGCGCGGCGAGTTCGAGGCCGTCGTGCTCAACGCGAGCGGCCTCCACCGGACCGGGCTGGAGCACCGCGCCACCGAGGTGATCCCCACCGACGCCATGTGCCCGCCGGTCGGCTCCGGCGTCGTCGGCGTCCAGTGCCGCACCTCCGACAGCGGCATCGCCGAGGCGCTGCGCCTGCTCGACGACGCGGAGACGCGGACGCTGATCACCGCGGAGCGGACGATGCTGCACGGGCTTCGCGGCCACTGCAATTCGCCGATCGCCGGGCATGCGCACGTCACCGCCGACGGGCAGCTGAGCCTTCGCGGCATGGTGTTCACCCGGGAGGGCGGGAGGTTCGCCTACGCCCAGGAGTGGGACGAGCCGGCGCGCGCCGCCGAACTCGGCGCCTACGTCTCCGCCGTCCTGCTCCGCAAGGGCGCCCGCGGCATCATCGACGGCATCCCGCACTGACCTGCCCTGGGCACGGCGAAGACGGCCCGCTCCTGAAGCTTGAGAGGTGATGGACCGGAGAGGCCGGCCATGGGGGCGCCGGCTCTCCGGCCTCCGCGCACCGCCGGTGCGGCGAACATCACACCGGGTCCGCGTCCGCCGCAGAGCCGCGCGGGCCGGGACTCCGGGCACCACGGCCCGGCGGGGGCGGGGCACCTCGTCGGCCTTGGGGAACGGACGGTGGGGATAGGTGTCTTCCCGGCCTCCTGCTGGGGTGGCAGAGGGCGTTCCGGCGCCCGCCGGTCCTCTTCGATCCCGCCCTCTTTCTTCCGGAGCGGAGGAAAGGCACGGGCACCCCGTCCCCTTTCCTCCGGAGCGGGCCGCATTCGCCCCGGAGACGTCCCGCTCGCGTTCCGAAACCCCTGCCGCACAGGAGATGACGAAACGTGAGCGGATGCCGTAAGGTGCGCACGAACGGTGACGAACGGGCCATGGAATGCCCAACCGTCACCGACCCGGTCTGCGGTCGGTCATCGACCTGCGGTTTTTCGGCGGGCCGGGGCGCACCCCGCAGCGCCCCCCGGCCGCGGAGCCAGCCTGTTCTCCTGTTTTTCCGGGGCTCCACCGCGCCTTCAACGCCTCCAAAGCCGGACGCTAGGAACGTGAATCTATGTCGGAAGCAGTGCCCGCGGCGGAACGCGGCGGACGGTGGGCCGGTCTCTGGGCGGTCCTCGCCTCGGCGGCCGCGGTGGTCGTCGCCGGCGGACTGTGGAGCTGGGCGGTGCTCGCCCTCCCCCAGGACGGCCGGGTGCCGGTGGCGGTGGCGGCCGGGCTGACCACCGCCCTGCTCGGCGCCGCCGTCTACATCGCGGTCCGGCGCACCGGCGAGGCGCTCCTCGCGGAGGACGAGGCGCACCGGGCCTGGGCCCGGCTGCACGAGGCCGCCGCCCGGCTGGACGCCGCCCGCACCGAGCTCGCCTCGCTGGCCGACGAGGTGCTTCCGGCCGCGGTGGCCCGGCTGCGCGAGGGGGCGACCGCCGACACGGTGCTCGCCGAGGCCCCCCGGCCGGCCGAGGAGGTGCACGGGCGGCTGCTCCGGCTGCTCGTCCAGGAGATCTCCCAGGGCGAGCGGCACCGCGCCGCGGCCACCGCGGCCTGCGCGAACGCGGCGGGCCGGGTGCAGGCGCTGGCCACCCTCACCCTGGCCGAGCTGCGCGAGATCGAGAACGCCTGCCCCGAGGACATGCTCGGCGACGTGATGCAGGTGGACCACAACACCGCGCAGATCGGCCGGCTCGCGGACAGCATCGCGGTGCTGACCGGGGCGCGCACCGGGCGGCGGTGGACCAAGCCGATCCGGATGGAGAGCATCCTGCGCGGCGCGATGGGCCGGATCAGCTCCTACAAACGGATCCGGGTGCACTCCGCGAGCCGCTCGGCGATCGCCGGGTACGCCGCCGAGGACGTGATGCACGCGCTCGCCGAGCTGATGGACAACGGGACGCGCTTCTCCGCCCCCTCCGAAGAGGTGCACGTCTACGTCGAGGACCTGAACAACGGCGCGGTGATCACCGTGGAGGACAGCGGCCTGGGCATGAAGCCGCAGGCGCTGGCCCGCGCCGAGCGCGCGGTGTCGCGCACCGAGCCCTTCGACCTGACCCGGCTGCCCGGCACCCGGCTGGGCCTGGCCGTGGTCGGCCGGCTGGCCCGCAAGCACCGGCTGGACGTGTACTTCCGGCCCTCCTCGCGCGGCGGGATCGGCGTGGTGCTGCGCATCCCCAACCACCTGATCGGCCCGGCCGAGGTCGACCCGCTTCCGGCGCCCACCGCCCGGCCGCTCGGCGCGGCCCCCGGCGGCACGCCCGGCGCCGCGCTCGCGGACCGGCCCGCCTCCCGGACCGCTCCGGCCTCCGCTCCCCCGCCCGCCGCGCGGCACGCGAAGCCCGCGGCGCCCCAGGCCCCGCCGAGGCCCGCCGCGCGGCAGGCCCCCGCCCCGGAGCCGGCCGCTCCCCCCGCTCCCCCCGCGCCCGCCGCGGAGCCGCCCGCGCCCGCGGTGAAGCCCGCGGTGCCGCAGGCGCCCCCGGAGCCCGCCCCGGCTCCGGAACCCGCGCCGGAGGCCGCCGAGCCGACGCCCCTGCGCCGGCCGCTGCCGAAGCGGCCGCGGGGCGGCACCCTGCGGTCCGCCCCGGCGCCGCAGCCCGCCCGGGACCCGGAGGCCGGCCGCCCCCGCCCCGGCATGGGGCAGCGCTTCAGCGCCTTCCGCCGGGGGCGGACCGACCCCTCCGGCGACTGAGCCCGCCGAATCCCCCCGCCGTACCGGACGACCAGATTGGAGCGGGGGGCCGCCCCGGCCCCCGAACCCCGATGGACACCACTGATTCGAACCTCGAATGGCTCCTCCAGGGCCTCGTGGACGACACCCCGGGCGCACGGCACGCGCTGGTGCTCTCCCGGGACGGCCTCAAGCTCTGCCACACCTCCGGCCTCGCCGTCGACCAGGCCGACCAGCTGGCCGCGATCGCCGCAGGGGTCCAGGCGCTCGCCCACGGCGCGTCGGTGGAGTTCGGCGACGGCTCCGGCGGGGTGCGCAACTCGATGACCGAGTTCCACGGCGGCATCCTGTTCATCGTGGACGCGGGCGAGGGCGCCCACCTGGCGCTGGTCGCCGCCGAGGACTCCGACGTGGGCCTGATCGGGCACAACATGGAGGGGCTGATCGAGCAGATCGGCGCCTTCCTGACCGCCGCCCCGCGCAGCTCCGCGCCGACGGCATGAGGCGGATCATCGACGGCGAGGACCCGGACCGGCTCTACACCGTCACCGGCGGGCGCAGCCGCGCCGGCGACGCCGGGCTGGACCTGGTCACTCTGCTCGTGAGCGAGTCCGACCCGGTGCCCGGCATGCAGTCCGAGCACGTGCGGATCCTGCGCATCTGCCACCGGCCGACGTCGGTGGTGGAGCTCTCCGCCGAGCTGGAGCTGCCGGTGAGCGTGGTGCGGATCCTGCTGACCGACCTGCTCGACACCGGCCGGGTCTCCGCCCGGCACCCGTCCTCGGCCGGTGCCGCGGTGCACACCCCCGACTCCGAATTCCTGAAGAAGGTGCTCGTTGGACTCGCCAAGCTCTGAGCGCACACCGCTGGCGGCCACCGCGGCGGACGGCGCCAAGATCGTCATCGTCGGCGGCTTCGGGGTGGGCAAGACGACCATGGTCCGCTCCGTCAGCGAGATCCGGCCGCTGAGCACCGAGGAGGTGATGACCCAGGCCGGCGTCGGCATCGACAGCACCGGCGGGGTGCAGGACAAGAGCACCACCACGGTCGCCTTCGACTTCGGCCGGATCAGCCTGGACGAGCGGCTGGTGCTCTACCTGTTCGGCGCGCCCGGCCAGGAGCGGTTCTGGTTCCTGTGGGACCGGCTGTTCGCCGGGACGCTCGGCGCGGTGGTGCTGGTGGACGCCCGGCGCATCGAGGACTCCTGGTACGCCATCGACCGGCTGGAGCACAACCGCGTCCCGTTCATCGTGGCGCTCAACCGGTTCGAGGCGCCCGCGCACACCCATGAGGAGGTCCGCGAGGCGCTCTCGCTCGGCCCGGACGTCCCGGTGGTCGACTGCGACGCCCGCGAGCGGGCCTCCGCCAAGGAGGTCCTGATCTCCCTCGTGGACCGCCTCTACACGCTGACCGCCGCCCGGGAGGCCGCATCGTGACCGCTGACACCCCCTACGCCGAGGACCGGGTCCCGTTCCACGGGGCCCTGTTCGAGCAGGACCCCTCCGCGCTCTACGCCGAGATGCGCAGGCTGCACGGCCCGGTGGTCCCGGTGCTGCTCGACGGCGACCTGCCGGCCTGGCTGGTCACCGGCTACCGGGAGGTGCACCAGGTCACCGGGGACGACGAGCTGTTCGCCCGGGACACCCGGCGGTGGAACCAGTGGGAGCACGTCCCCGAGGACTGGCCGCTGCTGCCCTACGTGATGCACAACCCCTCGGTGATGTTCACCGAGGGCGACGAGCACCGGCGGCGCGCGGGGGCGATCGGCGACGCGCTCTCCGCGGTCGACCAGTTCGACCTGCGGCTGCACTGCGAGCGGATCGCCGACCGGCTGGTCGACGAGTTCGCCGGCAGCGGCGAGGCCGAGCTGATGGCGCAGTTCGCCCAGCAGATCCCGCTGCTGGCGGTGGCCAAGATGTTCGGCATGTCCGAGGCGGAGACGCCGCAGCTGGTCCGGGACGTGGCGATCTCGCTGGACGTGGGCCCGGACGCGATCCCGGCCTACATGCGGGTGCAGGAGTCGATGGGCCGGCTGGTCGCCGAGAAGCACCGCAACCCCGGCTCCGACGTCCCCTCCCACCTGCTCTCCCACCCCTCCGGGCTGGCCGACGAGGAGGTGGTGCAGGACCTGCTGGTGGTCACCGCGGCGGCGCAGCAGCCCACCGCCAACTGGATCGGCAACACGGTCCGGCTGATGCTCACCGACGACCGGTTCTCGATGACGCTGACCGGCGGCCGGGGCAGCGTCGGCCAGGCGCTCAACGAGGTGCTCTGGCACGACACCCCGACGCAGAACTTCATCGGCCGGTTCGCGGTGCGCGACACCCTGCTCGCCGGGCGGCGGATCCGCGCCGGCGACATGCTGGTGCTGGGGCTGGCCGCGGCCAACGCCGACCCGCACGGCAGCCTCTCGCTCGACTCGGACCTGACCGGCAACCGGGCCCACATGTCGTTCGGGCACGGCGAGCACGGCTGCCCGTTCCCCGCCCCGGAGGTCGCCGAGATCATCGCCGGCGCCACCATCGAGGTGCTGCTGGACCGGCTGCCGGACCTGGCCCTGTCGGTGCCGGCCGAATCGCTGGTGTGGCGCCCGTCGCTGTGGATGCGGGGCCTGGAGTCGCTGCCGGTGGCGTTCACCCCGGCCTACGTCTCCGGCGCCTGACCGGCCCGGCGGGATGAGGGCGGCGGGCGCCGGAGAGCGCCCCGCCGCCCTCTTCCGCTGCACCGGGCGGGGGCCTCAGTCCGCCGGGGTGAACCGGACCGGGAGCGACTCCGGACCTCGGGTGAACACGCCCTGCTCGGCCGGGGCGGCCCCGTCGGCGATCCGCACCTCGGGCATGGCGTCCAGCAGCCGGTCCACGCCGATCTCGACCTCGGCCTTGGCCAGCAGCGCGCCCACGCAGAAGTGCCGGCCCAGCGCGAACGACAGGTGGTCGGCGGCGGCGGAGAACGCGGTGCGGGTCGGCAGGTCCTCGCGCAGGACGTCGAAGGAGTCGGGGTCGGAGAACCGGCGCGGGTCCCGGTTGGCCGCCCCGATCAGGCAGGTCAGCGTGGACCCGGCGGGCACGGTGCCGGTGCTGAGCTCGACGTCCTCGGAGGGCTGGCGCATGATCATGTGCACCGGCGGGCTGTACCGCAGCGTCTCGGCGAAGGCCTGCGGGATCAGGCTCCGGTCGGCGCGGACCGCCTCCAGCTGGTCGGGGTGCTCCAGCAGGTTCTTGAAGATGCTCGCGATGGCCTTGTCGGTGGTCTCCCCGCCGGCGGCGAGCAGCAGGCTGCAGAAGGCCTTGATGTCCTCGTCGCTCATCGCGGTGCCGTCGACCTCCGCCGTGCACAGCGCGGAGAGCAGGTCGTCGCCGGGGGCGGCGCGGCGCTCCCGGATGATCGGCAGCATGTAGGCGGCCAGTTCCTCCCGGGTGCGCAGCCCGGCCTCGGCGACCTCCGGGTCCTGGGAGAGGTTGCCCAGGAAGCCGATGATCGCGGTGTACCAGGTCTGGAACCGGGCGTGGTCGGCCTTGTCCAGCCCGAGCATGTCCACGATGACGTTGATCGGGAAGTGCCGGGCGAAGTCGTGCACCAGGTCGGCCGAGCCGGTCCGGCGGAACCCGTCGATGAGCTCGCGCGCGTTCCGCTCGATCACCGGCAGGAACTTCTCCTCCAGCTCCTTGCCGCGGAAGGCCGGGGCGACCAGGGCCCGGCGCACCGCGTGCTCGCGCCCGCTCATCTGCAGGATGGTGCGGCCGTGCACCGGCTCCAGCTGCCAGGCGTAGTTCTCCGTGGTGAAGACGGGGTCCTTGAACGCGCGGGCGACGTCTTCGTACCTGGAGACGATGTGGCTCTGGGTCGCCTCGTGCCAGAAGAGCGGGGCCTCCTCCAGCATGACCCGATAGGCGGAGTAGGGGTCCGCCGCGAATTCGGGGGAGAGGATGTCCGGGACGTTTCGGACGGTTGTCATCGAACTCCTTCAATCGCCAACGATTCGCCACGCTAACGACTGGGCCCCCACCAAGGAAGGGGCCGGACGTCCCTACCTGCGGAAGCCCTGGCATGCGGGTTCCGGGCCGTCCGATCCAGGGGTTCCAGACCGGATTCCGGTCGGCCTATCGGCCGTTCCCGGCCGCCACCGGAAGCCCGGGGACCCCGGGCGTATGTTGTGCACGGCACACGGCGGGGCGCGGCCCCGCCCTCCCCTGAGCGGAAGGACCCCCGCCCCGATGGCCGAGTTCAGCACCAGACCCGAACTGCGCGGCACCTTCGGGATGGCCGCCTCCACGCACTGGATCGCCAGCGCCGCGGGCATGGGCGTACTGGAGCGCGGCGGCAACGCGTTCGACGCCGCGGTGGCGATGGGCTTCACCCTCCAAGTGGTGGAGCCGCACCTGAACGGCCCCGGCGGCGAGGTGCCGATCATCTTCAAACCCGCGGGCGGGGAGCCGGCGGTGCTGTGCGGCCAGGGCCCGGCGCCGGCCGCCGCCTCCCCGGAGGCCTTCGCCGGGATGGACCGGATCCCCGGCAGCGGGGTGCTGCCGGCCACCGTGCCCGGCGCCTTCGACGCCTGGCTGCTGCTCGCCCGCGACCACGGCACGCTGCCGCTGCGCGAACTGCTGGAGCCGGCGGTCGGCTACGCCCGCGGCGGGTACCCGGTGCTGCCGCAGATCGCCGCCAAGGTCGCCGAGGTGCGCGGGGTCTTCACCGGGCGGTGGCCCTCCTCCGCGGCGCTCTGGCTGCCCGGCGGCCGGGTGCCGGAGGCCGGGAGCATGCACCGCAACCCGGCGCTGGCCGACACCTACCGGCGGCTGGTCGAGGAGGCCGAGGCGGCCGGCGGCGGCCGGGAGGCGGTCATCGACGCGGCGCGCCGGGCGTGGCGCGAGGGGTTCGTCGCCGAGGCGATCGCCGGGTTCTGCTCCCGCCCGGTCCCCTCCGGCACCGGTGAGCCGCACCGGGCCCTGCTCACCGCCGGCGACCTGGCCGGCTGGTCCGCCGGGTACGAGGAGACGGTGCGGGCCGACTACGCCGGGCTGACCGTGCACAAGACCGGGCCGTGGGGGCAGGGGCCGGTCTTCCTGCAGCAGCTGCGGCTGGCCGAGGCGCTGGGGACCGGGGCGGCCGGCGTGCTCTCCGCGGACTTCGCGCACCTGGTGACCGAGGCGGCCAAGCTGGCCTTCGCCGACCGGGACGCGCACTACGCCGACCCGCGCTTCGCCGACGTGCCGCTGGAGGCGCTGCTCTCCCCCGGCTACGCCGCCGAGCGCGCCGCGCTGGTCGGCGCCGAGGCCTCGCTGGAGCTGCGCCCCGGCGCCCCGGGCGGCCGCACGCCGTTCATCCCCGAGGCCGCCGAGGCCGGCACCGCGCCCGGCGCCGACCGGGCCGGCGGCGAGCCGACCGTGGACCGCACCGGGACGCAGCGCGGCGACACCTGCCACCTGGACGTGGTGGACGCCGCGGGCAACATGGTCGCGGCGACCCCCAGCGGCGGCTGGCTGGCCAGCTCGCCGGTGATCCCCGAGCTCGGCTTCCCGCTGGGCACCCGCGGGCAGATGTTCTGGCTGGACCCGCGCTCGCCGGGGGTGGTCGCCCCGGGCAAGCGGCCGCGCACCACGCTCACCCCCACCCTGGTCACCCGGGACGGGGAGGGCGTGATGGCGCTCGGCACCCCCGGCGGCGACCAGCAGGACCAGTGGTCGCTCACCTTCTTCCTCCGCCTGGTGCACGGCGGGATGGACCTGCAGCGGGCGATCGACGCGCCGATGTTCCACACCAACGCGCTGGTGGGGTCGTTCCACCCGCGCGAGATCTCCCCCGGGGAGCTGGTCGTGGAGGAGCGGATCGGTGAGCGGGCCGTCGCCGAGCTGCGCCGGCGCGGGCACCGGGTGGTCGTCTCCGACCCGTGGTCGCTGGGCCGGCTCTCCGCGGTGGCCCGCGACCCGGAGACCGGGGTGCTGCGGGCCGGCGCCAACCCGCGCGGCATGCAGGGGTACGCGGTCGGCCGCTGAGCGCTCCCCGGCCCCGGGCGGCGAGGCAAAACCGCGGGAAAACCTCGGCGGCCCCCGGCGGTCCGCCTCCCCCGGGCCGGGCCGCCGCTCCTACCGTGGCGCCATGGCGCGGGAACGGATCGCAGACCAGCTGGTGCAGGTGCTCCGCGAGGCCGGGGCGCGGCGGATCTACGGGGTGGTGGGCGACAGCCTCAACCCGGTGGTCGACGCCGTGCGGCGCAGCGGCGACCTGGAGTGGGTCTATGTCCGCAACGAGGAGGCCGGGGCGTTCGCCGCCGCGGCCGAGGCCCAGCTCACCGGGGAGCTCGCGGTCTGCGCCGGCTCCTGCGGGCCGGGCAACACCCACCTGGTGCAGGGGCTCTACGACGCACGGCGGAGCGGCGCCCCGGTCCTGGCGCTGGCCTCGCAGATCCCCTCCCGGCAGCTGGGCACCGGGTACTTCCAGGAGACCCGCCCGGAGGCGCTGTTCGCCGAGGCCGCGGACTTCACCGCGGAGATCGGGAACGCCGCCCGGATGCCGCGCCTGGCCCGGATCGCGGTGCAGCACGCGCTGGGCGGGCCCGGGGTGTCGGTGCTGGTGCTCCCGGGCGATGTGGCGGCCGCCCCGGCCGAGGAGCCGACCGGGCACGCCGTGCCGTGCGTCGGCCCGGCCACCGTCCACCCCGACCCTGCGGCCGTGCGCGACCTGGCCCGGCTGCTGAACGGGGCGGAGAAGGTCGCGCTGTTCTGCGGCGCGGGCGTGCGCGAGGCCCGGGAGCAGGTGCTGTCACTGGCCGACGCGCTGAACGCCCCGGTCGGCCACAGCCTGCGCGGCAAGGAGTGGATCCAGCACGGCAACCCGTTCGACGTGGGCATGATCGGGCTGCTCGGCTACGGGGCCTGCCACGACGCGCTGCACCAGGCCGACCTGGTGCTGATGCTCGGCTGCGACTTCCCCTACGACGAGTTCCTGCCGGGCAGGTCGACCGTGCAGGTGGACCGGGAGGCCCGCCGCCTGGGCCGGCGCACCCCGCTGGAGCTGGCGGTGCACGGCGACGTCGCCGCCACCCTGGAGGCGGTGCTGCCGCTGCTGGACCGGCCGCACCCGGAGGAGTTCCTCTTCGACATGCTGCGCCGGCACGAGCGCGCGCTGTCCCGGGTGGTGGAGGCCTACACCCACGACATCGAGCACCACCGGCCGATCCACCCGGAGTACGCGGCCCGGCTGCTGGACGAGGCCGCCCCCGGCGACGCGGTGTTCACCGTGGACACCGGGATGAACAACGTGTGGGCGGCGCGGTACCTGACGCCGAACGGGCGGCGCCGCATCATCGGCTCGTTCACCCACGGCAGCATGGCCAACGCGCTGCCGCACGCGATCGGCGCGGCGTTCGCCGGCGGCGGCCGCCGGGTGGTCTCGCTCTCCGGCGACGGCGGGCTGAGCATGCTGCTCGGCGAGCTGATCACGGTGCGCCAGAACGACCTCCCGGTGACCGCGGTGGTCTTCAACAACTCCTCGCTCGGCATGGTCAAGCTGGAGATGATGGTGGACGGGCTGCCCGCCTTCGGCACCGACCACCCGCCGGTGGACTACGCGGCGGTGGCCCGCGCGGTGGGGCTGCCCGCGGTGCGGGTGGAGGACCCGGGCGAGGTGCGCGGCGCGCTCGCCGACGCGCTCGCCGCGGACGGGCCCGCCCTGGTCGAGCTGGTCACCGACTCCAACGCGCTGTCCATCCCGGCGCGGATCAAGGCCGACCAGGTCAAGGGGTTCGCGCTGTCGGCGGGCCGGAGCGTGCTGGAGGGCGGCGTGGGCGCCATGATCGAGCTGGCCCGGTCGAACCTGCGCAACATCCCCCGGCCCTGACGGGCCCGCCCCCTTGTCCCGCCGGGGTGCGACACGGCAGCGTGGGCCCCATGAACCTCGACATGGTGGTGGAGATCCCGCAGGGCTCGCGGAACAAGTACGAGATGGACCACCGGACCGGGCGGATCCGGCTCGACCGCACCCTGTTCACCTCGACGCAGTACCCGGCCGACTACGGGTTCTTCCCCGGCACGATGGCCGAGGACGGCGACCCGCTGGACGCCATGGTCGCGCTGGAGCAGCCGTCCTTCCCCGGCTGCGTGGTCCGGGTCCGCCCGGTGGCGGTGTTCTGGATGCGCGACGAGAAGGGCCCGGACGCCAAGGTGCTGTGCATGCCGGCCGGCGACCCGCGCCTGGAGCACATCCGCGACCTGCGCGACCTGCCGGAGTTCCAGCGCCAGGAGATCAACCACTTCTTCGAGATCTACAAGCGGCTGGAGCCCGGGAAGAGCTCGGAGGTCCGCGGCTGGCAGGACCGCGCGGCGGCCCTGGAGGCCATCGAGGACGCCCGCCGCCGCGCCTCCGCCGGGGCCGCCCACCGCTCCTGACCCGCGGGGCGGCCCCGCCCCGGGGCCTTTCCCGCTGCCTCGGCCGGGCGGAGGGGCCGGCACCCGCCGCTCCCCCGCCCCGCCCCGGCCGCCGTCCCCGCGGCGCTCCCGGCGCCGGGCCCCGGAGCGCCGCCGCCGGGGGCGGCGGGGGAGAGCGCGGGGAGGACCGGCCCCCGCCGCTCTTCCGCCGGCGGCGGTCCCGGTCCGTGCCGCTTCCGGGACGGGGAGGCCGCCCGCGCCGTCCGCGGAGCGGCCCGGCGGAGAGCGGGGCGCAGGAGGATCAGAGCCGGCGGCCCTCCCAGAGGCGGCGGGTCTCCGCGCCGGGGTCCTCCACCAGGGCGGACTCCGGGGAGTCGAACCGCCAGACCGGGCGGCGCTCCTGGTTCCACGGCTCCCAGCCCGGTTCGCCGGTGCGGGCGAAGCGGAGCCAGGCCGAGCGGACCTGCCCGGCCAGCTCCTCCGGCGGGTCCTCGCCGACCAGGGCGGCGGCGGTGCCCAGGGTGCCGAAGAGGAACGGCACCTCCAGCGCGTGGCAGGCGCCCAGCCTTCCTCCGGCGACCGGGGAGCGCCAGCCGAACTCGTAGGCGAACACCCGGACGCCCACCCTGGCCCGCGCCTCCAGCACCCGGTAGGCCGGGATGCGGAAGACCGCGTCGCCGTAGAGCGCGGTCAGCGCGTCGCCGGCCCGGCCGCCGTGCTCCGCCGCGTACACCGCGGCCGCCTTGGCGTCCAGCCCGAAGCCGGCCGCGCCCTCGGCGACGTGCCGGTCGGAGGTCGCGCCGTTCCCTCCGCCGGGCACGGCCAGGACCCGGAACTCCTCGGAGGTGGTCCCGACCATGAGGTCGGCCCCGGCCCCCTCGCCCGCGCGCAGGCCGTCGATGGGGCGCCGGGTGACCAGCCCGCCGTCGACCACGGGGGCGAACGGCAGCGTCCCCGGTACGGCCAGCCGCTCGCCCCAGGCCGCCGGGTCGGCGCCGGCCCTGAACTCGGCGGTGATGGAGGACTGCGCGGCCAGCACCCGGTCCGGGTCGGCCTCGGCGAGCGCCTCGGGGGTGGGCGCGGCCGCGCCGGCCCGGCGGGCCAGCTCCGCGGCGACGGCGCGGGCGTCCTCCACCGGGTGCACGTGGTGCCCGGCCCCGGACTGGGCGACGGCCCGGCCGAACAGGCCCCGGGCGCGCGGCAGCGACAGCAGGGTGATCACGCTCATCGCCCCCGCGGACTGCCCGAAGACGGTCACCCGGTGCGGGTTGCCGCCGAACCGGGCGATGTTGTCCCGGACCCATTCCAGGGCGTGGATCTGGTCGAGCAGGCCGAGGTTGGCGGTGCCGCCGTCGAGCAGGGCGAAGCCCTCCGCGCCGAGCCGGTAGTTGGCGGTGACCACCACGGCGCCGGACCGGGCCAGGGCGGAGCCGTCGTAGAGCGGGTGCGAGCCGGACCCGGTGGCGAAGCCGCCGCCGTGCAGCCAGACCAGGACCGGGAGCCCGGCCGTGCCGGGGTCGGGCGTCCACACGTTGAGGTTGAGGCAGTCGTCGCCGGGGACCCGGTGGTCGGGGAGGAGGCGGGGGCCGGGCTCCGGCGGGGGCGCCGGGGCGGTGGGCCCGGGGCGGGTGGCGTCGCGGGCCTCGTCCCAGGGGGCGGGGTGCCGGGGCGGCCGGAAGCGGAGCGCTCCCACAGGGGGCGCGGCATAGGGCACGCCCTTGAAAGCGGCCACCTCACCCTGCAGGGAGCCGCGCACAGGCCCGGCATCGGTGTCCACCACGGGCTGCATGGCCGCTCCCTCGTCGTCCCGGATACCGGTCCTCCCCGTCCTACGGAGCCGCGGAACCGGTGTCAATAGGGCGATCGGCCCCCCGCTGACCGGCTCCGGACAAGACCGCTCGGTATGCTCCGGGGAGCGGAGCCGGGGCGGCACCCGGTTCCGGACCCCGCCCCGAGCGAACGGAGCCCCCTCATGCCGGAGAAGAGCGACGGAGCCGTCTCCGCGGAACTGGCCCGCACCGCCTGGTCCGCACTGGAACCGCTGCACGTACTGGTCTACTTCACCCCCGAGGCGGAGCCCGGTTACGCCGGGATCGGCCTGGAGACCGGAACCGGTGCGGCCTACTTCGCCTCCCGCTCGGCCCCGATGGGCGCGGTGGGGCCGGGCCCGGTCGCCGCCGCGTTCTACAACTTCAACCCGGAGCTGGTCGCCGCCGTGCTGCCGGGCGCGTGGGCCTCCGCGCCGCCGGAGAAGGTGGTGCGGGCCCGGTTCGGGATCGCCGACCGGGCGCTCTCCGCGGTGCTCGGCCCCGAGCTGCTCGGCTCCCCCGGCCTGGCGGAGGCCGCGGAGCTGGCCCGCACCGCCGCGCTCGGCGCCGCCGGGCACCGGCACGGCCGCCCGCTCTACGCCGGCCACGCCGACCTGGACTGGCCGGAGGGCGGTGCGCACCTGGTGCTGTGGCACGCCGCGACGCTGATCCGCGAGTTCCGCGGGGACGGCCACGTCGCGCTGCTGGCGCAGGCCGGGATCGACCCGGTGGAGGCCCTGGTGACGCACGTGGCGGCCGGCCCGTACAAGGCCCCCGCGCTGCGGAGGACGCGGTGGTGGAGCGAGCAGGACTGGGCCGCCGCGGTGGACCGGCTGGCCGAGCGCGGCCTGGTGGCGGCCGGCGGCGACCCGGAGGCCCCGGTCTTCACCGACGCGGGCCGGGAGCTCCGGGAGGAGCTGGAGCGGCGCACCGACGAGCTCTCGGTCCCCGCCTTCGCCGCCCTGGGCGCCGAGGGCACCGCCCGCCTGGCCGAGCTGGCCGCCCCGCTGCGCGATGCGGTGCTGGCCGCCGGGCTGCTCCCGGGAACCCGCAAGCGCTGACCGCCGGCCGGCCCTCCCGGTGCGCCGCCCCGGGAGGGCCGCCGAGAGGAGGCGCTCCTCCGGCCGGTCCCCTGTCGCGGCGTGCCCGCACCGTCGGCCCCAGGGCCCGCGCGGGCCCGCTTGCCCGGAGGCGGGAGGCGGACGGCGCGGGGCGGGCGCCCGTCCCGGCCGCCGTGCCCCGCCGCCCTCCGCGGAGCGGACTCCGGGGGCCGGGGCCCGCGCGGGGCGCTCCGGTCCGCTCACCACTCCCATTTCCAGCCGTAGAAGTCGGCGCCGCCGGGGAGGGAGAGCATCCCCGCGGCCGCCGCGGCGGCCGCCCCGGCCAGCAGGAGGAGCAGGCCGGCTCCGGTGCAGAGCACCACCGGGTTGCCCAGGTTGAGCGTCCAGCCGACGCCCATGGCGCGCTCTGGGACCAGCACCGCCGGGTCGTCCCGGTTGGCGTAGACCAGACCGCCCAGCCGCCAGAACCGGTCGTCGTCGCGCTGCACCAGGCCGGTCTCGGCCTCCGGGGTCCCGGCGCGCAGCCGGCGCCCGCCCTGGCCGAGCAGCATCGGAACGGCCGAGCAGAGCGCCACCGCGGCCAGGCCGGGGGCCAGGGCCAGCACGGCCAGCGGGCCGTCGGTCATCCGCCCGGTCCAGGTCAGCGCGGCCACCCCGGCCAGGCAGAGCACCGTGCCGAAGACCGCGCCGGCCACGCACCGGCCGGCGATCACCAGGAACCGCCGGTACCGCTCGGCGTCCCGCTTCGGGGAGGCCGCGTCGATGTCCGGCCGGGAGCGCAGCGCGGCCGCGAACGCGGCGGGGACCAGGACCGCCGCGGCGATCTGGCCGAGCACCGCGGCGAACGCGCTGAACGGGGTGGTCTCCACGGTGCGCACCAGCCGCTCGCCGTCCCGGTACTCCACCGCGACGGCCAGCTCGGCCGGGAGGTCCGGGTAGAGCAGCAGCCCGGCGGCGAGGGTCGCCGCGATCAGCGCCCAGGAGGGGAGCAGCAGCGCCCACGGCGGCCGGACCGGGTCGGTGCGCAGTCCGGTGTCGGCGGCGACGGCCTGGGCCAGTCCGCGGTACCAGTCGCCCTCCCGCTTCGCCGCGGCCACCGCGCGGTGGCCGCGTATCCGGAGCGCGAGGTGGCCGGCGACCCCGGTGACGGCGACCGCGCCCATCGCGGCGGTCGGGCCGGCGATCGGGAGGAGCCCCGCGCCCAGCACGACCAGCACCGCTCCGAGCAGCAGCGTCGCGGTCCGGTAGCCGCGCAGGGCGGCCAGTACCGCCGGGTCGCCGACCCGGTCCGGCGGGATGCGCACCCCGAACGGCAGGGTCGCGCGCCCCATCCCGGGCGCGGCGAGCATCAGCGCGGCGGCCGCGACCGCCACCGCGGCGAGCAGCGGCGTCCAAGGCCAGCTCACCATGTCACCTCCTCAGGTCGCCGGCGGGGCCGGCGCCCCCGCCGTGCGGAGCGGGTCCTCCCGGGACCGGCGCTCCGATGCCGGGGCGCCCCGGCCCCTCGGGGCCTCCGGGAGGCGGCGGAGCGCCCCGGCGGCTCACCGCGTCCCCTCCTCGGCTCCGGCCGCGAACGCGGTCAGCCGCCCCCGGCAGCGCTCCAGCACCTCCTCGGCGGGGACGCCGTGCGCCACCGCCTCGGCCAGCAGCGTGCCCAGCCGCGCCTCCCAGTCCGGTGCGAAGCCGGGGCCGGGCGGCCCGGAGCCGGGGTCGCGCTGGACCACCGCGCCGGTCTTCCGGTTGACCCGCAGCAGCCCTTCCCTGCGCAGCAGGTCGTAGGCCTTGTTCACGGTGTGGAAGTTGATCCCCAGGTCCGCGCCGAGCTGCCGGATCGCCGGGAGCTGGCTGCCCTCCCGCAGCTCGCCCGAGGCGATGGCCTCGACCACCCGGTCGCGGAGCTGCTGGTAGATCGGAACCTCGCTGTCGAGGTCGATGCTGAGGATCACGGATCTCCCCTCCGTAGGGGCCGGTCGGACGCTGGTGCGGGCTTTCAGCATCGCATCCGCGCGGCACCGGTGCGCTCCGCATCAGACCACGTCCCTGCGGACCGGCAGGGCGACCGCGACGGCGGCCGCGAGCAGCGCGTAGCCGAGCAGGACCAGGGCGGCGGGGCCCGGCGCGAGCAGGTCGGGGGCGGGGATCCCGGACTCGGCGGCCACCCGCTCGGCCAGCGCGCCGAAGCCGGTGAGGGCGTCGGTGGCGCCGCGCGGCAGGAAGGGCTGGAGCGGGCCGAGGACCGGGAAGAAGGAGAGCAGCGGGTCGATGAAGTAGAGGTACCCGCCGAGGACCGCCAGCCCGGCGAGCTGGTTGCGGACCAGCGCGCCGAAGCCGACCCCGATGAGGGTGTAGGCGGTGATCGCCAGTGCCCCCCGGGCCAGGCCGGTCGCGATCGCGGCGGTGCCGGCGGCCGCCTGGACGTCGAGCACCGCGCAGGCCAGGGCGATCCCGGCGCCGCCCGCCGCTGCGGCGACCGCCCCGTATCCGGCGCCGATCGCGGTGAAGGCGGCCAGCTTCGCGGCGACCACGCGCCACCGGCGCGGGACGGCGAGGAAGGTGGGGACGGCGGTTCCGTGCCGGTATTCGCCGGTCATCGCGGTCAGGCCGACCAGCGCCGGGATGATGACCAGCATGCCGGGCATCCCGATCGCGACGGCGAGCCCGTCCTCGGTCTCCGGTCCGGGCAGCGGCGGGTTGCCGGTCGGTCCGGCGATCCCGACGACCGCGGTCATCCCGAAGGCCGCGGCGGCGAACAGCGCACCGGTCCACATCCAGGTGCGGGTGGCGAAGAACTTGGCGAACTCGACGCCGATGAGCCTGATCACTGCGGCACCTCCGATGCTGCGGTCTCGGTCAGGGCGAGGAAGGACGCCTCCAGGCCGCGGTCCCCGGCCACTTCGGCCAATGTCCCCTCCGCGAGGGCCCGGCCGCGGTCCATGACCACCACCCGGTCCGCGGTCTGCGCGATCTCGGCGAGCAGGTGGCTGGAGACCAGGACGGTGCCGCCGGCGGCGGCGCGGGCCCGCAGGAACCCCCGCAGCCAGGCCGCTCCGGCGGGGTCGAGGCCGTTGCCGGGCTCGTCGAGGACGAGCACGCCGGGGTCGCCGAGCAGGGCGGTGGCCAGGGCGAGGCGGCGGCGCATCCCGGTGGAGTAGCCGCCGATCCGGCGGTCCGCGGCGGCGGTGAGGCCGACCTCTTCCAGTACTTCGGCGGTCCGCCGGCTCGGGGCGCCCGCCGCGCGCCGGTAGATCTCCAGGTGGCGGCGGCCGGTCCAGGCCGGGTGCGCCGCGCCGGCGTCCAGCGACGCGCCGACGGCCGCCGACGGGTCCGGTAGGGCGGCGTAGCGGCGGCCGCCGATCTCGGCCCGCCCGGCGGAGGGCCTGACCAGGCCGAGCAGGCAGCGCAGCGCGGTGGTCTTGCCGGCCCCGTTCGGCCCGAGCAGCCCGGTGACGGCCCCGGGCGGGGCCGAGAAGGAGAGCCCGCGGAGAGCGCGGACCTCCCCGAAGGACTTGGCGAGGGATCGAACGTCGACGGCATGCGCGGTCCGGGGCATGGAGCCTCCTCTATTCGCTCTCTCCTATTTGTTATAGCCAACATAGAACAAAAAGACAACGGGTCTCCCCCGGACCGGGCCCGGCGCTCCGCTCCGATCAGGCCCGGCGGACTCGCGCACTCCGCTCGGAAGGGCGGCCGGAGCGCGGGGGCCGGGAGAAGGACCCCGCCTCCGCCCACCCGGAGCCGGGAACGCAGCGCACCGCCCACGAACAGGCCCCGCCTCCGCCCACCCGGGGCCAGGAGCGCAGCGCACCGCCCACGGACAGGGCCCGGCACCGCCCCGCCGGACCGACCCGAAGAGCGAGCGCCCGGAACGGGCAGCCGGGGCCCTGAGCTTGTTCTTCAACCCCGGGGGCGGCCGGGGCACCGGGGCGGCCGACGGGTGGACCTGGCTCGTGATCGCCGCCCGCACCCGGCTCCGCCCGGCCCGCCCCGGCCGCCGGGGCGGTCGAGCCCGGCCCGGGCGCGGGTACGGGGGGCTTTCGCAGCGCCCGCGCGGAGGCGGCCCGTCCCGCCGGTGCCCGGCGGGGGCGGACGGCTCCGGGGCGCGTCGGCGGCGTACCCGGGCCGGGAGCACGCGCGCCCGCCGGAGGGGTCCGGCGGGCGCGGGCGTCGGGAACGGGGGGCGGGGTCAGCCGGCGGCGCGGCGGAGGGCCTCCTCCGCCCAGGGGAGCGCGGCCTCGCGGTCGGCCGGGACCAGGCCGATCCGGGTGCGGCGGTCCAGCAGGTCGCCGGCGTCCAGGGCTCCCTCCCGGGCGACCGCGAAGAGAAGTTCGGCCGGGGTGACCCCGGCGGCGACCGGGCGCAGCAGCTCCGGGTCCCCGGCGGCCAGGGCGGCGACGTCGGGCGCCTCGGTCCCGTACCGGGCGACCAGCCGGCGCGGGGCGTCGACCGCGTCCAGCGCCTCCCGGGGGGCGGCGCCGACCAGCGGCAGCGTGCGGGTGGTGCACGGGCCGGCGCGCAGCCCGGCGGAGCGCACCGCCGCGTCCACCGCGTCGGCGGCCATCCTCCGGTAGGTGGTGAGCTTGCCGCCGACCGCGGTGAGCACCCCGTCGGCCGAGCGGATCACCGCGTGCCGCCGGGACAGGTCGGCGCTGTCCTCCTCCCCGGCGTCCAGCAGCGGCCGCAGTCCGGCGAAGGAGCCGACCACGTCGGACCGGTCCAGCGCGGTGCCGAGCACCTCGTTGACCGTGCCGAGCAGGAACTCCACATCGGACTCGGGCACCTCCGGCACGTCCGGCAGCGGCCCGTCGACCGGTTCGTCGGTCAGCCCGGCCAGCACCCGGCCGTCGCCCTGCGGCAGCACCAGGGCGAACCGGTTCAGGGTGCCCGGGATCGGCACGGTCATCGCCGCCCGGGGCCGGCCCACCGCCTCCTCGCGGAGCACGATGTGCGTGCCGCGGCTGGGCCGCAGCCGCACCTCGGGCACCAGCTCACCGGCGTAGACCCCGGTCGCGTTGAGCACCGCGCGGGCGCTCACCTCGAAGCGGCGGCCGGTGCTCCGGTCGTGCAGCAGGGCCCCGTCGCCGCCGATCCGCTCGGCCGCGCACCGGGTGACGACCCGGGCCCCCCGGCCGGCCGCGGTGCGCGCCAGGGCGACCACCAGCCGGGCGTCGTCGGTGAGCCGCCCGTCGAAGGAGAGGATGCCGCCGCGCAGCCCCGCGGTGCGCACGCCGGGCAGCAGCCGGGCGGTCTGCGCCGCGCTCAGCCGGCGCGACCGGGGCAGGGTGCGCGGGTCGGTGCCGGCCGCGGTGCGCAGCAGGTCGCCCATGCCCATGCCGGCCCGGACCGCGGCCGCCTGGGCGCGGCGCACCGCCGGGTGCAGCGGCAGCACCATCGGCATGGTGTGCACCAGGTGCGGGGCGGTGGTGCCGATCAGCACGTCGCGCTCGCGGGCGCTCTCGTAGGCCACCCCGAACTGGCCCCGGGCCAGGTAGCGCAGCCCGCCGTGGATCAGTTTGGAGCTCCACCGGCTGGTGCCGTGCGCCAGGTCGCCCCGCTCCACCAGGGCCACCGACAGGCCGCGCGCGGCCGCGTCCAGGGCCGCGCCGGCGCCGGTCACCCCGGCCCCGACGACCAGCAGGTCCACCGGCGCCCCGTCGGCCAGCGCGGCGATGTCGGCCTCGCGCCGGCCCGCGGTGAGCGCGGTGCGCGGCTCCCCGGCCGCCGCCCCGGTCACCGGTCCTCCCCGGCGGCCTGCTCGGCGGCCCCGCCCGGGACGAGGTAGCCGTGCAGCAGGGCGCGGACCTCGGCGGCCAGCGCGTCGGTGTCCATCAGGTCCTCGGCGAGGCGGCGGGAGGTGGCCAGGTTCTGCACGGTGAGCAGCACGATGCGGGCGAGCACCTCCGGCGGACCGCTCCGGACCGACCCGTCGGCCTGGCCGGCCTCGATCTGCGGGCGGAGCAGGTCGAGCACGGCGAACTGGCTGGTGCCCAGGCGCTGGAAGGCGTAGGTGGCCAGCGTCTCCGGCTCGTTGTCGACGATCTTGGCGAACAGCGGATGGGCCAGGGAGGCGCGGAGCACGCTCTCGACCTGCTCCACCAGGTGCTCGCGGGCGCTCCGGCCGCCCTGCTCCCGGGCGGCGCCGCCCAGCAGCGCGACCATCTCCCGGGTGAGCAGGTCGGCGACGAGCGAGTCGGCGTCGGGCCAGCGGCGGTAGACGGTGGGGCGGCTCACTCCGGCCCTGCGCGCCACGTCGGTGAGGGTGGTGCGGCGGACGCCGAAGGCCTCGACGCAGGCGCGCGCCGCATCGAGGATCTCGTCTTCAACGTTACGTCTTGACGTCATGTGTAAAACTGTACGGCATGAGCAACCGCCGGGCCGCGTCCCGTGTCCCTGAAATGTCCTGGTTCGCCTGGGGCGACCCGTCCCGCGCCGAGCCGCTCTCCGAGTCGGTGCGCGCGCTGATCGCCGAGGCGCTCGGCGCCGAGCTGCGCGACCTGCCCCCGGTGGCCGAGTCCGAGGTGCGCCTGCCGCCCTCCGCGCTGACCGGGGAGGCGCGCGCGGCGCTCACCGCGGCGCTGGGCGGCGACGGCGGCCGGCTGCGCACCGACGACGCCGCCCGGCTCCGGCGCAGCGCCGGCAAGAGCACCCCCGACCTGCTGCGGATGCGCTCCGGCGCGGTCGCCGACGCGCCCGACGCGGTGCTCTTCCCGGCCGGCCACGACGAGGTCGAGGCGGTGCTGCGGGCCTGCTCCGAGCAGGGCGTCGCGGTGGTCCCGTTCGGCGGCGGGACGAGCGTGGTGGGCGGGGTCGCGCCGCTGCGCGGCCGGTTCTCCGCCGTGGTCGCGCTGGACCTGCGCGAGCTGGACGCACTGGTCGCGCTGGACGAGGAGTCGCGGACCGCGGTGCTCCAGGCCGGGCTGCGCGCCCCCGAGGCCGAGGAGCTGCTGGCCGCGCGCGGCTACACCCTGGGCCACCTGCCGCAGAGCTACGAGTACGCGACGATCGGCGGGTTCGCCGCGACCCGCTCCAGCGGCCAGGCCTCCTCCGGCTACGGCCGGTTCGACGACATGGTGGTGGCGCTGAAGGCGGCCACCCCTCGCGGCACCCTGGAGGCGGGCCGCGCCCCCGCCTCGGCGGCCGGCCCCGACCTGCGCCAGCTGCTGCTCGGCTCGGAGGGCGTGTTCGGGGTGATCACCGAGGTGACCGTGCGCGTCCGGCCGATCGCGCGGGCCCGGCACGACGAGGCGTGGGCGTTCCCGTCCTTCGCCGAGGGGGCCGCGGCGCTGCGCGCCCTGGCGCAGTCGGCGCTCCGCCCCACCACCGCGCGGCTCTCCGACGAGACCGAGACCTTCGTCAACGCCGCCCTCTCCGGCAAGCAGGCCGCCCCCGGCTGCCTGGTGGTGGTCGGCTTCGACGGAGAGGCGGAGGAGGTCGAGGCGCGCCGCGCCGCCACGGCCGCGGTGCTGGCCTCGGCGGGGGGCTCCGCGCTCGGCTCCGAGCCGGTCGCCGACTGGCGGCACAGCCGGTTCCACGCCCCCTACCTGCGGGACACCCTGCTCTCCGCGGGCATCCTCGCCGAGACCCTGGAGACCGCGGCCTCCTGGTCCGGGCTGCTCCCGCTGTACCGCGCGGTGGGCTCGGCGGTCTCCGGGGCGCTGGAGGGCCCGGAGGGCAAGGCGGTGGTGCTCTGCCACGTGTCGCACACCTACCCCGAGGGCGCCTCGCTCTACTTCACCGTGGTCACCGCGGCCGGGGCCGACCCGGCGGCCCGCTGGGACCGGGCCAAGCGCGCGGCGGGCGACGCCATCGCGGCGTCCGGCGGCACCATCACCCACCACCACGCGGTCGGCGCCGACCACCGCCCGTGGATGCCCGCGGAGATCGGCCCGCTCGGCGCGGAGGCGCTGCGCGCGGTCAAGTCCGCCCTGGACCCCGCCGGGATCCTCAACCCGGGCAAGCTCATCCCCGAAGCGGAGTGAGCCCGCGCCCCTCCCGAGGCCGTCCCGGGGCAATACATCTGGATCGTTGAGGGAGACTCCGCCCCCAGGGCGATGGTCTTGACGTTGCGGGGGAGGGGCGGGGCCGGGGTCTTCTGCGGCCGCCGCCCCTTCCCCGGCAACGGTCTAGCCTTCCTCCGTGGACATCCGATTCGCGACGCGCAAGGGCGTCGGCGCAGAGAACGAGGACGCCGCCGCCGCGGGGCCCGGGTGGGCCTTCGCGGTGGACGGGGCGACCGAGCCGCCGGACGCCGACACCGGCTGCCGGCACGGGGTGCGCTGGCTGGTCGGCCGGCTCTCCGCGGCGCTCGCCGCCGAGCTGGGCGCGGCCTCCGGGAGGCCGCCCGCCGAGGGCGGCGGGAGCCTGCCGGAGCTGCTGGCCGCCGCGATCGGGCGGGTCCGGAGAGAGCACGGCCCCGGCTGCGACCTGTCCCGGCCGGACTCCCCCTCGGCCGCGCTCGCCGCGGTGCGCGCGGTCCCCGGCGGGCTGGAGTACCTGGTGCTGGCCGACTGCGCGGTGCTGCTCCCGGTGCCGGGCGGGCCGCCGCGGATGATCACCGACGACCGGATCGACCGGCTGCCCGGCGGGCGCCCCTACCCCCGGGAGCTGGTCCGCTCGATGCGGAACCGGCCCGGCGGGTTCTGGGTGGCCGGGGCCGACCCGCGGGCGGCCCATGAGGCGGTGACCGGGGTCCGCCCCGGCGGCGGCCGGTTCGGGCTGCTCACCGACGGGTGCACCCGGCTCGCCGAGCACTTCGGGTACGGCTGGGCGGAGGTCTGGGAACTCCTGGACGGGGCGGGGCCGGCGGCGCTCATCGACCGGGTCCGCGCCGAGGAGCGGGACCGGCCCGGGGCGGTCCGGGGGAAGCCGCACGACGACGCCACCGCGCTGGTCGGCGCGTTCGCCCCGGCCGCCCCGGAGCGGAGGTTCCCCCGGGGGTGATCCGGGTCTCCCCGGCCGCGTAGGATCGGCGCATACCAAGCGGTCTGTAGCGGTATCGAGGAGGCGGCGTGGCCGACGCGGAGTGGGAGCGCGATCCGGAGCAGCAGGTGCTGCGCGAACTCGACGGCGGGGTGCTGGTGCTCACCCTGAACCGGCCGGACCGGCTCAACGCCTGGACCCCGGCGATGGAGGAGCGCCTCTTCGACCTGATGGAGGAGGCCGACGCCGACCCCGAGGTGCGCGCGATCGTGCTCACCGGGGCCGGCCGGGGCTTCTGCGCCGGGGCCGACCTGGACGCGCTGGCCTCCATCGGCGACGGCGTGCGGGGCGGCTCGGGCGGGCGGATCGAGCAGCCCGACCGCCCCAAGCACCTGCCGATGCTGCTGCGCAAGCCGGTGGTCGCCGCGATCAACGGCGCCGCCGCCGGACTGGGCCTGGTCGTCGCGCTCTTCGCCGACGTCCGGTTCTGCGCCGAGGACGCCAAGATCACCACCTCGTTCAGCCGGCGCGGCCTGGTCGCCGAGTACGGCGTCGCCTGGCGGCTGCCCCGCCTGGTCGGCCAGGGGCGGGCGATGGACCTGCTGCTCTCCTCCCGGGTGCTGACCGGCGCCGAGGCCGAGCGGATCGGCCTGGCCGAGTACGCGCGCCCCCGCGAGGAGGTGCTGCCCGCCGCCCTGGACTACGCCCGCGCCCTGGCCTCCGAGTGCTCCCCCGCCGCGCTGGCCGAGATCAAGGCCCAGGTGCTGCGCTCCGCGGAGAGCGGGCTGGACGCCTCGGTCGCCGAGGCGGTGCGGCTGATGCCGGGCGCCTTCGCCCACCCCGACTTCGCCGAGGGCGTCGGCGCCCACCTGGAGCGCCGCCCGCCCCGCTTCGCCCCGCTGCCGCCCCGGCGGGACTGACCCCGGCCGCACCACCCGGCGGACCGGCGTCTCCGGGACCGGCCGGGGGATCACCGACAATGGAGGCGTGACACGGGGACGACTGCGGATCTACCTCGGGGCGGCCCCCGGGGTGGGCAAGACCTACGCCGCGCTGTGCGAGGCCCGGCGGCGGCGCGACCGGGGGACCGACGTGGTGCTCGGGCTGGTCGACGAGCACGGCCGGGAGCGGACCGCCGCGGCCGCCGAGGGGCTGGAGCGGGTCCCCCCGCGCCGGGCCGAGCACCGGGGCGCCGTCTCCGATGAGGTCGACGTCGAGGCGCTGCTGCTGCGCGCCCCGGAGGTCGCGGTGGTCGACGAGCTCGCCCGGGCCAACGCCCCCGGCGCCCGCAACGCCAAGCGCTGGCAGGACGTCGACGAGCTGCTGGAGGCGGGGATCGACGTCGTCTCCACCCTGAACATCCAGCACCTGGAGTCGCTCAACGACGTGATCATGCAGATCACCGGGACACGGCAGAGCGAGACCATCCCCGACGAGATCGTCCGCCGCGCCGACCAGATCGAGCTCTGCGACATGTCGCCCTACGCGCTGCGCCGCCGCATGTCGCACGGGAACATCTACCCGGCGGAGAAGATCGACGCCGCGCTCTCCAACTACTTCCGCGAGGGCAACCTCACCGCCCTGCGCGAGCTGGCCCTGCTCTGGGTGGCCGACCGGGTCGACGAAGGGCTCTCCCGGTACCGCGGCCAGCACCAGATCCGGCACACCTGGGAGGCCAGGGAGCGGATCGTGGTCGCGCTCACCGGCGGCCCGGAGGGCGAGACGCTGATCCGCAGGGCCGCGCGGATCGCCGCCCGCGCCCGCGGCGGCCAGCCGCAGCCCAGCCACCTGATGGCGGTGCACGTGGTGGCCGCCTCCGGGCTGGCGCACGGCCCCACCCGCGACCTGGCCCGGCAGAAGCGGCTCCTCGCCGAGCTGGGCGGCACCTACCACCAGGTCATCGGGGAGGACGTGGCGGTCTCGCTGCTGGAGTTCGCGCGCGGGGTGAACGCCACCCAGATCGTGCTCGGCTCCTCCCGGCGGCGCGGCTGGCAGTACGTGTTCGGCCCCGGCGTGGGCGCCACGGTGGCGCGCGAGTCCGGCGACATCGACGTGCACATCGTCACGCACGAGGAGGTGGGGCGCGGCCGCGGGCTGCTGCCGCCGCTCCGCGGAACCCTGGGCGGGGCCCGGGTCGCCTGGGGCTGGGTGCTGGCCCTGGCGCTGCCGCCGCTGCTCTCCGGGCTGCTCCGGGTGCCCCCGCTGGACGCCCTCGGCCTCACCACCGACATGCTCTTCTTCCTCACCGGGACGGTGGCGGTGGCGCTGGTCGGCGGGCTGTGGCCGGCGCTGGCCTCGGCCCTGTGGGGCAGCCTGCTGCTCAACCTGCTGTTCACCCCGCCGTGGCGCGGCCTCACCGTGAACGAGGCCGACAACGCCATCGCGCTCGCGGTGTTCGTGCTGGTGGCGCTCCTGGTCTCGTTCGTGGTGGACCTGTCCAACCGCAACTCCATCCAGGCCGCGCGGGCCCGCTCGGAGGCCGGCACCCTGGCGCTGCTGGCGAGCAGCGTGCTCGCCTCCCAGGAGCCGCTGCGCGCGCTGATGGTGCGGATCCGCGAGGCGTTCGCGCAGCGCTCGGTCACCCTGCTGGAGCAGCGCGACGACGGCGCCTGGCAGGTGGTGGAGAACTACGGCGACGCGCCGTCCACCGATCCCGAGCAGGCCGACGCCCTGGTGTCGGTGAGCGACTCGCTGGCGCTGGCGCTGCGCGGCCACATGATCACCGCCTCGGACCGGAAGTTCCTCAACGCCTTCGCCAGCCACATCGGCATCGCGCTGGAGCGGCAGCGGCTGGCCCGGGACGCCGCGCTGGCCCGCCGGCAGGCGGCGGGCAACAAGATCCGCACCGCCCTGCTCGCCGCGGTCTCGCACGACCTGCGCACCCCGCTCACCTCGATCAAGGCCAGCGTGTCCAGCCTGCGCGCCACCGAGCTGAAGCTGGACGAGACCGACCGGGCCGAGCTGCTGGAGAACATCGAGGAGGCCACCGACCGGCTGGACGGGCTGGTGGGCAACCTGCTGGACATGAGCCGGCTGCAGACCGACACCGTGCAGCCGAAGATGCGCGAGGTGGGCCTGGAGGAGGTGGTGCCGGCCACGCTCATCGGGATCCCGCCGGACACCGTCGCCGTCGACGTCCCCGACTCGCTGCCGCGGGTGTGGGCCGACCGCGGGCTGCTGGAGCGGGCGGTGGCCAACGTGGTGCAGAACGCGGTGCGCTACAACCGGGCGGGCGGCCCGCCGGTGCGGATCGCCGCCAGCGCGCACGGGGACTCGGTCGAGCTGCGCGTGGTGGACCACGGGCCCGGGGTGGCCGACCCGCACAAGGAGCGGATCTTCGAGGCGTTCCAGCGGCTCGGCGACGCGCCGCGGGGCACCGGGATCGGGCTGGGGCTGGCCGTGGCGCGCGGGTTCAGCGAGGCGATGGACGCCGCGCTCACCCCGGAGGACACCCCGGGCGGCGGCCTCACCATGGTCTTCACCCTGCCGCGCTGCGCCCCCTTGGACGCGCCCGCTCCGGAGGCGCGCCATGATGGGGACGGCGGCACCGGTGCCGAGGAGGAGCGCCCCGCCGGAAGGACCGAGGACGGCTGATGCGGATTCTCGTCGTGGACGACGACACCCAGATCATCCGGGCCATGCGGATCAACCTGCGGGCCCGCGGCTACGAGGTGGACACCGCGGCCGACGGCGCGGCGGCGCTGCGCGCGGTGGCCGAGCGCCACCCCGACGTCGTCCTGCTCGACCTGGGGCTGCCGGACATGGAGGGCGGCGAGGTGATCGAGGCGCTGCGCGGCTGGACGTCGGTGCCGATCATCGTGCTCTCCGCCCGCCACTCGGCCAGCGAGAAGGTGCGCTCGCTGGACCAGGGCGCGGACGACTACGTCACCAAGCCGTTCGGCATGGACGAGCTGCTGGCCCGGATCCGGGCGGCGCAGCGCCGCTCGGTGCCGGTGGAGGAGGCGCCGGTGGTGGCCACCGAGTCCTTCACCGTGGACCTGGGCGCCAAGCGGGTGGTCCGGGACGGCGAGGAGGTGCGGCTCACCCCGACCGAGTGGCACATCCTGGAGATCCTGGCGCGCAACGCGGGCCGGCTGGTCAGCCAGCGCCGGCTGCTGCACGACGTGTGGGGGCCGGTCTACCAGAGCGAGACCAACTACCTGCGGGTCTACATGGCGCAGCTGCGCCGCAAACTGGAGCCGGACCCGGCCCACCCGGTGCACCTCATCACCGAGGCCGGCATGGGATACCGGTTCGAGAAGGGCCCCTCCGCCGGGCAGGGCGCGCCGGCGCAGGGGTGAGGGCGGGCCGCGGCCGCTCCCCCGGCCGGCCCCGTGCAGGCGGCACGGCGCCGGGCCCCTGCCCCGGGCCGCCGCGCGCCGGGGGGGGGAGCGGCGGTCCGGAGCCCGGCACCGCCGCGGCCGCTGCGGGGAGGTTTCGCGGGGGCGGGCCGCGGCGGGCGGCGCACCGCGCCGCCCCCTCGTCGATCGTTGGCGCCCCCTTCGACACCGAGACCGGCGAGGACGGGCGGTGTGCGCCTCCGGCGCGGGCCGACCACACCGCGGGCGGGCCGAGAAGCCCGAGGCGGCCCCGCCCGGCGACCGGCCGGGGCCTGCCGGGCGTTCCGCGCGGGCGGCCGCCGGGGCGCGCCGCCCCGGGCTCAGCCCTGGTCCTCCAGGTAGCGGTCGCGGGCCTCGCGGAGGTGGTCGGGGCTGTCCGAGAACACCCCGTCCACCCCGGTCTCCAGGACCTCGGTGTAGTAGGAGAGGTGGTCGCCGTAGGCGGCGGGGTCGTCGCCCTTCCGGTACCCCTCGGGCAGGAAGGCGTTCTCGCTGCGCAGCGTGTACGGGGTGACCAGCAGGTCGCGGTCGTGCGCGTCGCCGACCAGCGGGGTCGGCTCGCCGGGGAGCCCGTCCTCGCCGATCGGCAGCACCAGGCGCATGTCCGGTCCGATCGCGTCGGCGTACCCGGCCACCCCGTCCAGGCCCTCGGGGGTGGTGAGCTCGGGCTGGGAGGGGCTGATCAGCTGCACCACCGGGTTGCCCACCAGTGAGTCGACCTCGCGGGCGCTGCCCGGCTCGAAGGACTGGACGATGACCGGGGAGTCCTCGCCGTCCAGGCCGTGCCCGGCCAGCGAGTCGGCGAGGATCCGCTCGGTGTCCAGGCCGATCGAGTCGAAGTAGGCGCCGTGCTTGAGCTCGGGGATCAGCTTCACGCCGGCGTACTTGGGGTGGCGGTCCGCCTTCTTCCAGAAGGAGACGACCTCCTCCCAGGTGGGCACCTTGTACTTGCCGTCGTAGCGGGTGTTGCGGGGGCGGATGTCGGGGATCCGCTCGACCGCGCGCAGCGTGCGCAGCTCCTTGAGGGTGAAGTCCTCGGAGAACCAGCCGGTGACCTCCTTGCCGTCGATGACCTTGGTGGTCCTCCGGTCGGCGAACTCCGGGCGCTCGGCGACGTCGGTGGTCCCGCTCAGCTCGTTCTCGTGCCGGGCGACGAGGTGGCCGTCGGAGGTGGGCACCAGGTCCGGCTCGATCACGTCGGCGCCCTGCCGCAGCGCCAGCCGGTAGGCGGCCATGGTGTGCTCGGGCCGGTACGCAGAGGCGCCCCGGTGCGCGATCACCCACGGGGCGTCGGCGGCCCGTTCCCCGCCCTGGGGCCGGACCGGCTCGGCCGCGGCCGGGGCGGGGACGGCCAGCGCCGCGGCGCTGACCAGTCCGGTGGTGAGGGCGATCCACTTCGGTGCGGTGGCGCTGCGCCGCATGGGTCTCCTTAGGTCCGCGGGTGGGTGCAGGGGCGGTCGGAACGCTGCCCGACCCGTGCGTCGCACGGTTTCACCTTGGCTGAACGACACCCCACCGGCGGCGGAAATGTAAACGGGACGGCCGGTTCCGGACTCCCAGGGTGGCGGAGGAGGCACGCTCTGTGATAGAAGGCGGCACCCGTGTCCCCGGGTCCGTTCTCTCCGGGAGGCGCCCTCGGGGGCGCGTTCCCGGGGCGGGGGCGCCGGGCGGCGCCCCGGGCGTCACAGCCCGGAGGAGGCCGCCTCGATCATCATCCGGAACCCGGGGGTGTCGCCGCGGCCGCGGTCGGCGAAGGCCACCGCGAACAGCGGGGCGAACGCGCTGCACCACTCCAGCAGCCGCTTCTCCGCGACGCCGATGGCCGGGGACAGCTCGGCGGCGCGGCGGCGCGCCTCGTCGGCGCTCTGCGCGCGCCACAGCACCCAGTCGACGCCGTCGGCGGCGGGGTCGCCGAGGCAGGCGCGCGGGTCGACGGCGACCAGCCCGCGCTCCGGGCCGCCGTCCAGCACGTTGCCCGGGTGCAGGTCGCCGTGGAGCGGGACGGCGTCGTCCCCGTCGGAGCCGTTGGCCAGGGCCCGCGCCCAGGCGTGCCCGTGGTGCAGCAGCGACGCCGGCACCAGCTCGGCCGCCGGGCCCTCGGAGCGCCGCCGCTCCCACATGTCGAAGAGGAAGCCGACCCGGCCGGCCAGGGGGTTGAGCTCCATCCGCTCCTTGCGGGACATCGGCACCGAGTGCAGGTCGGCGATGAGGGCGCCGATCTCGGCCATCGGCGGGACGGTGCCGGCCATCGCCACGGTGCCGCCGTCGCCGATGGCCTCCAGCAGGAGCGCGCCGCGCTCCTCGTCGACCGCCCACACCTCGGGGACGCGGCGGGTGTCGGCCCACAGCCGCAGCACCCGCGCCTCGGAGACGCCCAGGCCCGCGTCGGGGGAGATCTTCATGATGGCGGAGGAGCCGTCGAGGCGGCGGCAGTGCAGCACCACCGAGGTGCGGCCGTGCGGGGCCGGGCCCTCCACGGTCAGCTTCCACTGCTCGGCGAGCGACTCCACCAGGGCGGGCAGCCCCGCCAGCCACCCGGACGCCCCGGTGCCGAACCTGCGTAGCAGGCGCTGTCGCTGCCTGTCGTCGACGAACTGCGCTGTGAGGTCGCTCATGGGTCCACCTTAGAAGTCCGTTCGGCCCGCGCCCCGGGAACGTCGCCGCTCCACGGCCGGGGGTTGCGGCGGAGACCGCCCGCGCCCCTCGGGGGGAAGGGCGCCGGGGGTAGACCTACCCACGGGGGCGTGCGCTCTATACCCCCCGGCCCCATTACGATGGCGCCATGGGACGCGGACCGCTCGCAGGCCGCGGGGCCTCGGCGCGGCTCCGCGCACTCGTGCTGCTCTGCGTCCTGTTCGGCGTCGGCGCCATGCACACGCTGGGGCACCTGGAGTCGCACGGGCACGGCGGCGCGCCGCCCGCCGCGGTCGCGGCCCAGGCCCACCCGGACGCGGCGGCCGGGCACGCGGCCCCTTCCGGCCCGCACTCCCCCGGCGGGGGCGGCGCACCGCTGCCCCCGCTGGACCCGGCCTCGGTCTGCCTGGCCCTCGCCGGCGCGGTGCTCACCGCGCTGCTGGCGACCGCCGCCGCGCACACCCGCTCCCCGCTGCCGGCCGCCCTGTTCCGGGCGGTCCCGGCGCCGCCGGTGCCGGCCGTGCGCCGGCCGCCGGCCCCTCCGTCCCTCTCCGCCCTGCAGGTGCTGCGGATCTAGATGCCCGGCGGGGGTACCGCCCCCGCCCCCTTCCGCGATCCCGGAACCACCCGCGCACCGGCGGGCGCTCCGCCGTGCGCTCTTCGCACTTCACCAAGGACGGAAACCTTCATGGCACCGAACAAGCGCCTCTTCCTGCTGCCCGCCGCCCTGGCCTCGGCCCTGCTGCTGAGCGCCTGCGGCGGCTCCCCCGACGGGGGCGGCGGGCAGGCCGGGGACGAGGCGGAGTCCGCCGAGTTCAACTCCGCCGACGTCATGTTCGCCCGGATGATGATCCCCCACCACGAGCAGGCGCTGGAGATGGCCGAGCTGGCCGAGGAGCGGTCCGGCCCCGAGGTCGGCGACCTGGCCGAGCGGATCGAGAAGGCCCAGGGGCCGGAGATCGAGCAGCTCACCTCGTTGCTGGAGGAGTGGGGCGAGGACCCCGGGGCCGAGATGGACCACGAGATGGACGGCATGCTCAGCGAGGAGCAGCTGGCCGACTTGGAGGCCGCCGAGGGCGACGCCTTCGACGAGCTCTTCCTGGAGCAGATGATCGAGCACCACGAGGGTGCGGTGGACATGGCGCAGGCCCAGCTCGACGAGGGGGTCAACGCCGAGGCGACCGAGCTGGCCACCGCCGTGGTCGAGGCCCAGGAGGCGGAGATCTCCGAGATGCGCGGCCTGCTCGGCGAGCCCTCCGAGGCCCCCGCCTCCGAGGACGGGAGCGGGGAGAGCGGCGGGGAGCACTCCGGCCACTGATCCCGGACCGGACCCCGCCTCCGGGCCCCTGCCCCCGGCCCGGCCGGCGCCCCGGTGCGGTGCGTGCCGCACCTCACCGGGGCGCCTCCTTGACACCTGCATACCCCCTGGGGGTATAAATGGCGGTGTCGGAAACGCTTCGAAGGAGGGAACCGGCCATGGTCTCCGAACACGACGGGCACGCCGGACACGGCGGGGCGCGCGGGTCCGCGCCCGACCGCCCGCACGGCCCCGCGCACGACGGGCACGCGGAGCACACCGGCCATGGCGGGCACGCCGGCCGCGAGGGGCGCACCGGGCACGAGGGCCACGGCGACCGCTCCGGGCACGGCGGCCACGGCGGCCACGGCGGGCACGGGGACCACGCGGCGATGTTCCGCACCCGCTTCTGGTGGAGCCTGCTGCTCGCCGCCCCGGTCGTGGCGACCAGCCACATGATCGCCGGCTGGTTCGGCTACCAGGTGCCGGGCGCGCTGACCTGGATCCCGCCGGTGCTGGGCACCGTGGTCTTCGGCTACGGCGGCTGGCCGTTCCTCTCCGGGGCCGTCTCCGAGCTGCGGTCCCGGCGGCCGGGGATGATGACCCTGGTCGCGATGGCGATCACCGTCGCCTTCGGCGCCAGCCTGCTCGCCTCGCTCGGCGCGGTCGGCATGGAGCTGGACTTCTGGTGGGAGCTGGTGCTCCTGGTCGCCATCATGCTGCTCGGCCACTGGCTGGAGATGCGCGCCCTCGGGCAGGCCTCGGGCGCCCTGGAGGCGCTGGCCGCGCTGCTCCCGGACACCGCCGAGCGGATCGGCGCGGACGGCGGCGCCGTCCCGGTGCCCGCCTCCGAGCTGCGCGCCGGCGACACCGTGCTGGTCCGCTCCGGCGGACGGGTGCCCGCCGACGGCACGGTCTCCGAGGGCCGCGCCGCCATGGACGAGTCGATGATCACCGGCGAGTCGCGGACCGTCTCCCGAGGCCCCGGCGCCCGGGTGGTCGCCGGCACCGTGGCCACCGACTCCTCGATCCGGGTGCTGGTGGACGCGGTCGGCGAGGACACCGCGCTGGCCGGCATCCGGCGGCTGGTCTCCGAGGCGCAGGACTCCCGCTCCCGGGCCCAGGCCCTGGCCGACCGGGCCGCGGCGCTGCTGTTCTGGTTCGCGCTCGGCGCGGGGGTGCTGACCGCCGCCGCCTGGGCCGCCCTGGGCAGCCCGACCGACGCGGTCACCCGGACGGTGACGGTGCTGGTCATCGCCTGCCCGCACGCCCTCGGGCTGGCCATCCCGCTGGTCGTCTCGATCTCCACCGCCAAGTCGGCGCGCGCCGGCATCCTGGTCAAGGACCGCCTCGCCCTGGAGCGGACCCGGCTGGTCGACACCGTCCTCTTCGACAAGACCGGCACCCTGACCAAGGGCCGCCCCGCGGTGACCTCCGCGGCCGCCGCGGACGGCTGGACCACCGACCGGGTGCTGGCCCTGGCCGGCGCCGCCGAGTCCGACTCCGAGCACCCGCTGGCCCGGGCCGTGGTCCGCGCCGCCCGGGAGCGCGGCCCGGTCCCGCAGGCCGAGGACTTCCGCTCCGAGACCGGCCGCGGCGTGCGCGCCTCGGTGGACGCCGGCGAGGTCGCGGTGGGCGGCCCGGGGCTCCTGTCCGACCTGGGCCTGGCCGAGCCGGCGGAGCTGTCCGGCTCCACCGCCTCCTGGCGGGAGTCCGGTTCGACGGTGCTGCACGTGGTCGCGGACGGCGCGATCGTCGGAGCCCTCGCGCTGGCCGACGAGATCCGCCCCGAGTCGGCCGAGGCCGTCCGCGGCCTGCACGAGCGCGGCGTCCGGGTCGCCATGGTGACCGGCGACGCGCGCAGCGTGGCCGACGCGGTCGCCGCCGAGCTGGGCGTGGACGAGGTGTTCGCCGAGGTCCGGCCGGAGCAGAAGGACGAGGTGGTGCGCACCCTGCAGGAGCGCGGGCGGACCGTGGCGATGGTCGGCGACGGGGTGAACGACGCCCCGGCCCTGGCCCGGGCCGACGTGGGGATGGCGATCGGCGCCGGAACCGACGTGGCCATCGAGTCGGCCGGGGTGGTGCTCGCCTCCGACGACCCGCGGGGCGTGCTGTCGGTGCGGATCCTGTCCGCCGCGAGCTACACCAAGATGGTGCAGAACCTGGTCTGGGCCGCCGGCTACAACCTGCTCTCGGTCCCGCTGGCGGCCGGGGTGCTGGCCCCCGTGGGGTTCGTGCTCCCGCCGGCGGTGGGAGCGGTGCTGATGAGCCTGTCCACCATCGTGGTGGCGCTCAACGCCCAGCTGCTGCGCCGGGTGGACCTGCGCCCCTGGCGCTGAGCGGGGCGGCCGCGGAGCGGCGGAGGGGCGGCGCGAACGGCGCCGCCCCTCCGCCGCCCGCCGGTTCAGGCGGCCAGCCGCGCCTTGGCCGCCCGGTGCCGGGCGAGCAGGGTGTCCACCACGATGTCGGCGGGCCACAGCGGGGCGGTGACCGCGGCGCCGAGCTCCCGGAGCCGCTCGTGGTCGCCGTCCTCGACCAGCCGCCAGGCGCCGATGGCGACCCGGCGGCCGCCGCGGCGCAGCCGGTCGACCGCGTCGGCCACGGTCGGCGCCCACGAGTTCAGGTAGCCCACCTGCACCGGGGAGTCGAGCCGGCGGCTGAGCATCCGGGCCACGTCCGCGACGGCCTGGCGCTCCGCCTGCCCGGTGCCGCCGTCGGCGGCCAGCACCACGCCGTCGCCGGGGGCCCACCCCTCGTCGGCGAGGCGGCCGGCCAGGTCGGCGACGATCGAGGGGACCGCGCCCAGCGGGTCGGTGGCGCACACGCCGCCGCGGTCGGCCGACCGGAGGCCGGAGAAGAGCTCGGCGCTGGCGACGTCGCCCCCGGCGACGTAGGCCGGGGTGAGGACCTTGGGGCCGTCGACCAGGTCCAGGGCCGCCTGGACCTCGGCGGCGGAGCCGAAGGCGGAGACGACCGGGGCCTCGCCCCGCGCCGCGACCGCGTCCGCCAGTTCCCGCAGGGATTCCCCGCGCCGGGCGTCCTGCTTATCGTCGGCAACGAGCACCATCGTGGGGACCATATCCGCCTCCTCGGCAATCGCCTTCAGACATCGGCCCGGACATGCAGGTGACCCTAGGGGCCGATGGTTTCACTTCAATGACCTGGTGTTACACGCGGGGAAACTCGCGCCGCGGGCGCGACTCACCGGCGCTGCGGAACCTTTCCGGAAATCCGATCGGCTTTACCGGGCGATTCCGCGCCGCCGGCGCGGCCGCACCGCCCGCCGGAGGGGCCGGCGGGATCAGTGCGGGACCTCCCGCTCCGACCAGGGTCCGCGGGAGGCAAAGGGAAGCCAAGGCAATGGTAAGCACATCGCCGGAGTTTTTCCGCTTTCCACGGGAGTCGTCTTCGCCACTCTTCCTCCAATGGACTTCCGGGGGACCGGAGGAACGCCGGCGGCTCATTCGCACCGGAGCCCGGGGAAGGCTCCGGCGGACGGGGGACGAGTTCTCTGCAGAACTTCGGCGCCCCGCGCCCCCGGGACGCTCCGGCAACGCATCAGAGGCAGCAAGAATACCCGGTTCCGCAGTTTTCATAACGCTCCGAATCACCACCGGCCGCGTGTCGCGGAAAACCCGCGATACGGAAACCGGAAGCGATCGTGCATTCGCCGATGCCGTTTTTTGCGCATTTCCTTTCATGCAATCCCGCGAACAGCCCATTCCAGGTCGGGGGCGTACCATGCATCGGAGCCTCGGACGCGCCGGCGCCCTTAGCAGAGCGCCGAGTTGGGCGTCAAGGGAGTCCGCACCACCCCGGCCCCACTCCCGCACACCCCCTGACGTGGGGAGACAGAACGCCGATGGGCTCCGATCACTTGCGATCCCGGGTCAAGCCGCACAGACTTGGTGCCGACGACGAGGGGGGCGGCACGGCGCCGATCCCGGTTCGGCACCGCACGCCCGCGGGGCCGGCCGAAGGCCCCCGCGCCTCCCCCGCCCCGTAACGCAGAGTGGAGTAGTACCTGATGGCGATCGACCCGCGCGTCCGAGAGGTCGCGGACACCTTCCTGCGGAACGCGGACGTCGAAGCGCCGGGCCTGGTCGACGGGCTCTACCTGACCGGTTCCGTCGCCCTCCGGGACTTCCGCCCGCACGCCAGCGACGTGGACTTCGTCGCGGTCGCCTCCCGGCCGCTGACCGACGCCGACCGGGCCGCGCTGCGCCGCGCACACGCCGCCACCCGCGCCCGCGCCCCCCGCCCGCAGTTCAACGGGATCCACCTCACCTGGGAGGACCTGGTCCGCAGCCCGGACGAGTGCGCGCCGGTGAGCGCGGTCGTCGGCGGGCGCTACCGCTCCTCCTCCCGCGCCGAGCTCAACCCGGTCACCTGGCACGTGCTGGCCGAGCGGGGCGTGGCCGTGCGCGGCCCGCACCCCTCCGAGCTGGCCGTCTGGGACCGCCCGGAGAGCCTGCGCACCTGGTCGCTGGGGAACCTGGAGGAGCAGTGGCGCCGCTGGCGGGCCAAGGCCGGCCGGCTGCTCACCCCGCGCGGCCTGGCCGCGCTGGGCTCGCTGGCCCCCTCGTGGAGCGTGCTGAGCGTCAGCCGGCTCCACTTCACCCTGCGCACCTGCGAGATCACCTCGAAGTCCGGCGCCGGGGTCTACGCGCTGCACACCTTCCCCGAGCACTGGCACCGGATCGTCAACGAGTGCCTGCGGGTGCGCCGCGGCAGCGGGGCGCCCTCGCTGTTCGACAGCACCCTGGAGCGGCGCCGCGCGGCCCTGGACTACATCGAGATGGTCATCGACGACGCCCTGGAGCCGCAGGCCGCCTGAGCCCCGCCGGGGCCGCACCGGCGGGGTCCGGCCCGCATTAGGCTGTGGCCATGAGCAAGCGCCCCATCGTCCGCTTCGGCGATCCCGTCCTCACCGCCCCCACCACGCCGATCACCCGCTTCGATGCGCATACCGACCGGCTCGTGCGGGACCTGCTGGACACCGTGGACGCCCCCGGCCACGCGGGGGTCGCCGCCACCCAGATCGGGGTGGGGCTGCGCGCCTTCAGCTACAACGTCGACGGCCGGATCGGCTACGTGATCAACCCCGAGATCGCCGAGCTCTCCGAGGAGAAGCAGGACGGCGAGGAGGGCTGCCTGTCGGTGCCGGGCCTGTGGTACCCGACCGAGCGCGCCATGCACGCCGTGGTGACCGGGGTGGACAGGCGGAACGAGCCGGTGACGCTGAGCGGCTCCGGTCTGATGGCGCGCGCCCTGCAGCATGAGACGGACCACCTCGACGGGATGCTCTACCTGGACCGGCTGGACCGGGAGACGCGCCGCGGCGCCCTGCGCGCCGTGCGGGAGTCCCCGTGGTTCCTGGGTTCGGAGGCCCCGGCGCCGGCCCCCTCCCGGCTGCCCAGCGCCTTCGGCGGTTTGTCGTGACTTGTCCTGTTTCTGGATAAAAGATGACGAGTCGCTAGGCGGATAACGGCCGGATCACGTATGGTGTGGCGGGGTATCGCGTGGCCCCCCAGGCATCACGCGCCCCTCCCTCCTCGATCCTTCCGGGCGAGGCCCTCTGGTCCCGTTCCACGGAGAAACCCCACGTGACTCGATACAGCAGACCCTCCTCCCGCCGCGCGCGCCCGGCGGCCTCCGCCGCGATCGGCTCCGCCGCCGCGGCCCTCCTCCTGTTCACCGCCCCGGCCTCCTACGCCGACGACGACGAACCCTCCCTCGACGAGCTCAACTCCAAAGCGGAGAAGCTGGAAGAGGAGCTGGACGGCGAGCTCGTCGTCTACGAGGAGGCCAAGGCCGCGGCGGACAAGGCCGGCGAGCGGCTCGAAAAGGTCGAGAAGGCCTACGAGACCGCCCGCGGCGACGTCTCCGAGCTCGCCGCCGCCCAGTACAAGGGCAGCGGGATCGACCCCGCCCTCGAAGTGGTGATGAGCTCCTCCCCCGAGGACACCCTGGACAGCGCCGCCCTGGCCGGCCAGATCTCGCACAACAACGGCGAGCGGCTGCTCTCCCTCACCGAGAGCCGCGCCGACCTGAAGAAGGCCTCCAAGGAGGCCGACTCCAAGCTCGACGACGCCAAGGAGATCGTCGACGAGCTGGAGGACAAGCAGGGCGAGATCAAGGAGCGCATCGAGCGCTACGAGGCCGAGCAGGTGCCCGAGCCCGCGGACGACTCCTCGTCCGGCGGCGGCGGTGGCACCGGCGGCGGCCCGGTCCCGGACCGCCTCAAGGGCTGGGGCTTCGACGGCGCCACCCCGCGGATGGCGGCCATCCGCGACGAGATCATCGCCAACTTCTCACTGCCCTACGAGGTCGGCTGCGTGCGCTCCAGCGCCGACGACCACGGCACCGGCCAGGCCTGCGACTTCATGATGAGCGCCGGCGGCGCCATGCCCAGCGGCGGCAACCAGCAGATCGGCTGGGACGTCGCCGAGTACGCCAAGGCCAACGCCGACCGGCTGGGCGTCAAGTACGTCATCTGGGAGCAGAAGATCTGGGACAGCCGCAACCCCGGCGCGGGCTGGAAGCCCATGGAGGACCGCGGCAGCGTCACCCAGAACCACTACGACCACGTGCACATCTCGTCGTTCTGACCGGTGTGCGGCCCGCCCCCGCGGGCCCTGCGCGCGCTCTCGGGCGCGGCGGCCGCTCCGGCCGCCGCGCCCGCCCCGTTCCCGGGCCGGCCGCGGCGGGTCCCGGTGCGCCCGCCCCGCCGGGCGGTCAGCCCTCCGCGGGGGCGGAGGGGGCGGCCCGGTTGGCCTCCAGCCAGGCGGCGATCCGGTCGGCCCGCTCCGGGGTCATGCTCCGCTCGGCGTGGCCCATGCCCGGTTCGATCCACAGCTCCTTGGGCTCGGAGGCGGCCTCGTAGATGCGGCGCGGGTGCTCCAGCGGGAAGTAGGAGTCGGCGTCGCCGTGCACCACCAGCAGCGGGGCCGGCGCGATCCAGGCGGCCAGCTCGGTGGGGTCCGGGGGGACCGGGTCCCAGGCCCGGTCGGTCACCCGGACGTTGCGGGCGGTGCGCAGGAACCAGCGGCCGACCGGGCGCTCCACCCCGTAGTGCAGCATCCGCATCCGCGGGGTGCCCCGGTAGTACCAGCGGCTCGGCCCGCTCACCGCGACCACCGCGCTCACCCCGCCGAACGCGCCGGCGTGCCGCAGGGTGACCGCCGCCCCCATGGAGAAGCCGAGGGTGGCCACGTCGCCGTAGCCGAGCCCGCGCAGGTGCCGGACGGCCGCGTCGAGGTCGTACACCTCGTCGTTGCCGACCGTGCTGGCCCCGCCCGAGTCGTAGTGCCCGCGGAAGTCGAACAGGAGGACGTCCGCGACGGGGAGCAGCCGCCGGGCGATCATCCGGGTGTCCCTGCTCCGCCAGGAGCCGGTGAAGCCGTTGGCGACCGCCACGGCCGAGCGCCGGGCCCCGCCTCCCCCTCGGATCAGGACCGAGTCGATCCCGACCCCGTCGATCGTGGTGAGCCGCCGACGCTCCGGGCGCTCTCGAACGCTGATTCCGGACGATGTATCAGTCACCCCACCATCCTGCCCGATCCCGCCCTCCGCCGGCCGTGGGGCGGGCACCTCTGAGGAGGTGTGGCCACTACTCCTTCCGCGGCGGCCCCGGCTCCCCCGGCCCCGGCGGCCGCCCCGGGACGGCGCGGTCCCGGGCGCGGCGGATCAGCGGTACGGGCCGTCCAGCGGGTCGGGGCGGCCGCCCTGCTGCGGGCCGGGCGGGGGCGGGAACCCCCCGGGGGGCGGCCCGGCCGGTCCGGGCGGGCCCTGCGGGGGGCGGCCCTGCGGAAGCCGGTACCCCGGGGGCGGCGCCTGCGGCGGCCGGTGCGGCGGCGGGCCCTGCTGCGGCCGGTGACCGGGCTGCGGCCGCTGCGGCCCCGGGGGCGGCGGGAAGGCCTGGGTCGGGGCGCCGCCGGGGACCGGGACGCCCTCGGGCGGGGTGTCCGAGGGGCGGCGCCCGCCGCGCTCCTCCGGCCCGGGGTACCGGTCCGGCTCCGGGCCGCCGTACCCGTCCGGGTCCCGGCGGCCGCCGTCCTCCCCGTGCCCGGGGAGGTCCCGGCCGGCGCCGTACCCGGTGTCCTCGTACCCGTCGTGGCCGCCGTCCCGGTGGTCGCCGTCCGGGTGGCCGTCGTCCTGCTCCGGGCCGCCGTCCCCCCGGCCGCGCCGGCCGCGCCGCCCCCGTCCGGCGTGCCTGCGCCCCCGGCCGGTGAGCAGCAGCGACCGCGCCTCGATCGCGATGTGCAGCAGGACCGGGAAGAGCAGGCTGCCGGTGCCCAGGTAGAGGACCATGAGCAGGGCGCCCAGCAGGCCGGGGCCGACCAGGCCCCACCAGCCCTGGTAGAGGTGGGCCAGCGCGAACAGCAGGCAGGACAGCACCGCCGCGGCCCACAGCGGCAGGCCCAGGCCCACGCCCAGCGCGGTGAACAGGCCCCGGTAGACCAGCTCCTCGCAGACGCCGGCGGTGACCGCCAGGCCGAGGGCGGCGCGGCGCTCGGTGCGGCTGCGCGGCGCCAGCCGGGAGATGGTCGCCCCGCCCGGCTCGTAGGAGGGGGCGAGGGTGGGCATCCGGCGCGCCGAGGAGCGCTTTCCGTCCCGGGTGAGCAGCCAGGTCACCAGCAGCGCCAGGGCGAAGCCGAGCGCCGCGGCGACCAGCGGCCCGAGCGCCGAGGGGGCGCGCAGGCCCAGGTCGCCGGCGGACAGCTCCGGGGAGAGCAGCAGGATCGCGGCGACGGCGGCGGCCCAGCCCCACTGCACGCCCATGGTCAGCAGGTAGAACCGGACCAGGGCGCGGGGGTCCTCGTCGCGGCGCCGGTCCACCCGCCGGTAGGCGGTGCGGCCGAGCAGCGGCTCGCCGATCGCGGCGTACAGCAGCAGCACGACCCCGAGGATCGTCGCGACGAGACTGAACTGAGGAATGCTCTCGGACCACGGCACGGCCACAGCCTAGGAGATGCGGACGGCCGCGACGCACATTCCGGTCGAACCGCAGGGGAGGCCGCGGGGCGCGGCCGGCCCGGACCGGACACGCCCGGGGCCGCCGCACCCGGCCCGTCCCCCCGCGGACCCGCCGCCGCGCCGGATCACCGCAGCCGCAGGGGCCGATCGGGGCGTCCCGGCGGGCGCTCCCGCGCGCGGGACCGATCACCCCTTGTGATATGCGCCGCGGCGGGCGACGGTGGAGAGTGCCGCAGATCACATCGGCGCTCGAAGGAAGGTTGGGAAGCATGGCGGACAAATCCGGTCAAGCGACCACCGGCAGGGCTCCCGAGGCCGCCCGGCCCGCGGACATCCGCAACGTGGTGCTGGTCGGCCCCACCGGTGCCGGCAAGACGACCCTTCTGGAGGCCCTGCTGCACGCCTCCGGCGCCACCTCGCGCGCCGGATCCGTAGAGGAGGGCACCACCGTCGGCGACTACGACGAGGCGGAGGTCCGGCAGAAGCGCTCGGTCAACCTGAGCGTCGCGCCGATCGACGCCGCCGGGCTCAAACTCAACGTGGTGGACACCCCCGGCTACGCCGACTTCATCGGCGACCTGCGCGCCGGGCTGCGCGCGGCCGACGCGGCGCTGTTCGTGGTCTCCGCGCTGGACGGGGTGGACGCCCGCACCCGGATGCTGTGGGAGGAATGCGCCGCCGCGGGCACGCCGCGCGCCGTGGCCGTCTCCCGGATCGACCACCCGCGGGCGGACTTCGAGGAGACGGTGGCCCGGTGCCGCGAGGTGTTCGGCGCCGGCGTGGTCCCCGCCTACCTCCCGGTCTTCCGCGGCGAGGGCGACGAGCGCGTCCTGGAGGGCCTGGCCGGCCTGCTCTCCCTGCGGTTCTACGACTACACCCGGCCCGCGGCCGGGGGCGCGCCCGGCCCCGCCTCCACCGACGGCCCGGTGCCGGAGGGGGCCGCCGGGCGGGTCGCGGAGCTGCGCGACGCGCTGATCGAGGAGGTGATCCAGGAGAGCGAGGACGAGGCCCTGATGGAGGCCTACATGGAGGGCCGGGAGCTCTCCCCGGAGACGCTGATCTCCTCCCTGGAGACGGCGGTCGCCCGCGGCGGGCTCCACCCGGTGCTGGCCGTCTCGCCCGCGCACGGGGTCGGCGTCGCCGAGCTCCTCGACGAGCTGCCGCGCGCCACCCCCTCGCCGCTGGAGCGCCCGCTGCCGGAGGTGGAGGACCTGCGCGGCCGCCCGGTCACCGGGCTGGAGTGCGACCCGGACGGACCGCTGCTGGCCGAGGTGGTGCAGATCATCAGCGACCCCTACGTGGGCCGGGTGAGCCTGGTGCGGGTCTTCTCCGGGACGCTCCGCCCCGACCTGCCGGTGCACATCGCCGGGCGGGGCGACGCCGACCGGGGCCGCGCCGAGCGCGACGCCGACGAGCGGCTGGGCGCCCCGTCGGTGCCGGTGGGGCGGCGGATGGTCCCCGTCCCGCAGGTCATCGCGGGCGACATCGGGGCGGTGGCCCGGCTCGGCCCGGCCGAGACCGGGGACACGCTCTCCGACCGGGACCGGCCGCTGCTGATCCGGCCCTGGCCGTTCCCGGAGCCGCTGCTGCCGATCGCGGTGCGCGCCGCCTCCGCCGCCGACGACGACAAGCTCTCCCAGGCGGTCGCCCGGCTGGCCGCCGAGGACACCGCGCTGCGGGTGGAGGTGAACGGCGAGACCGGGCAGATGGTGCTCTGGTGCACCGGGGAGGCGCACCAGGACGTGGCGCTGGACCGGCTGTCCGGCCGGTACGGGGTGCCGGTGGAGACCGAGGAGGTGCGCATCCCGCTGCGGGAGACGTTCTCCGTCCCGTCCCAGGGGTTCGGCCGCAACGTGAAGCAGAGCGGCGGCCACGGCGAGTACGGCATCTGCCGGATCAAGGTGGAGCCGCTGCCCTCCGGATCCGGGCTGGAGTTCGTGGACAAGGTGGTCGGCGGGGTGGTGCCGCGCCAGTTCATCCCGTCGGTGGAGAAGGGCGTGCGCGCCCAGATGGAGTCCGGCGGCGACTCCGGCTTCCCCATCGTGGACATCCGGGTGACGCTCTACGACGGCAAGGCCCACTCGGTGGACTCCTCCGACATGGCCTTCCAGAAGGCGGGCCGGCTCGCGCTGCGGGACGCCTCCGAGCAGGGGTCCATGTCCATGCTGGAGCCGTTCGACGAGCTGTCCGTGCTGGTCGCCGACGAGTACATGGGGGCGGTGATGAACGACCTGTCGTCCCGCCGCGGCCGGGTGGTGGGCAGCGAGCCGGTGGAGGGCGGCCGCACCCTGATCCGCGCGGAGGCGCCCCGGCTGGAAACCGTCCGCTACGCGATCGACCTGCGCTCGATCGCGCACGGCACCGGCACGTTCAGCCGCCGCTACCTGCGGCACGAGCCGCTGCCGCCGCAGCTGGCCGCGAAGTACGCCAGGGCCGAGGCGAAGAGCGGCTGAGCGGCCGCGCCGCCCCGGTCACAGCACCCGGCCGGGGCGGGTCCGGTCGGCCAGCGCCTGGAACCGCCAGGTGTTGATCGGGTGGCTGGAGAGCAGGTTGACCAGCATCACGAAGAGCCCGCTGTCGGTGGCCGCGCGGGCCGCGATCGCGTCGAAGTCCACCTCCGGGTAGAGGTACTTGCCGGCCGCGAGCACCCGCAGCCCCTGCGCGCCGGCCGGGTGGTAGGCGAAGGCGTGGTTGTCCGCGGTGTACTCCTGCGCCCGGCTCAGCGTGGTCCCCACGCCGGGGATGACGTTGGCGATGGAGACCCCGAACTGGCGCCAGAAGGAGGTGTGCCCGGCGGCGATGTGCCCCACCTCGTGGCCGATGATGAAGCGCAGCGCGTCGGGGTCGGCCAGCCGCCCGCCCAGCTCGAACAGGTCGCTGTGCACCGCGACGTAGCGGCGGAGCCCGTGCCCGGAGGCGAAGGCGTTGAGCACCCCGTTCCCGGCCACCACGTAGGCGTCGGGCGGCTCGGCCATGCCGAACGCGCGCGCGGCCTCCACCACCATCCGGTGCGCCTCGGGGAACTGGCGCTCGGTGATCAGCACCCCGTTCACCCGCTGCTTGGCGTAGAGCTGCCCGCGCAGGAAGAACACCGCCCCGGGGATGGCCAGCAGCATCAGCGGCCGCCCGGGGTCGCCGTCCAGCGTGCGGGCCGACGCCCCGATCACGGCCAGGGCGGTGACCGCCACGCAGACCGCGAGCAGCCGGTTCTCCCAGGGGTGCCGGAGCCCTCGGGTGCGCCGCCGCTCCCCCGCCCACCACAGCTTCGCCATGCCCCCATTCTCCGGACCGGGCACCGGGAAAGGGGAGAGGAACCGGGCGGGTCACCGCTTCCGGCCGCGCCCCTCCCCCGATGATCGTGGCGTTGCGGGGCGATCAGAGCGCTCTGATCGCCCCGCAACGCCACGATCATCGCCCTGGGGCGAATCTCCCGGCAGCGATCTGAGGGGCCTCCCTCCCCGGTGCGGGGTGGGCCGCCCTGCCTCCGTCCGAGCCGCCCGGCCGGCCTGCGGAGACCCCGGCCGGGCGGGATGCCGGGCCGGTTCCGCCCCGCTCGGGGCGGGCGGCGGCCGGCCCCGGGCCTCCGCGCCCCGCCGCGGGCGGCCGCGGAGCACGGGCCCGCACCGCGGAGCGGTGGGGGCGGGGCGGGGCGGGGCGGCGACCGCCTAGTAGCGGTGCGGCGGCTCCTCCGGCGGATCGACCGGGTAGGGCTCGCCGGACGGCGGGTCGGTGGGCGGCGGGGCGCTCACCGGCGGCCCCTGCGGAGGCGGGGCGGCGACCGGCGGGCCCTGCGGCGGCGGGGGCGGCGGGGCGCCCTCCGGGAAGGCCGGGCCCTGCGGCGGCTGGGCGAACGGGTCGGAGTGCGGCGGCGGCGCGTCCCAGCGCCGCTGCTCCGGCTCGGGCTCGGGGCCGTCGCCGAGCAGGGAGTCCATGTCCGCCTGCTGGGTGGAGACCGGGTCCGGCCGCCCCGGTTCGGGGTAGGGCCCGGCCTCCGGGTAGGGCGTGGCGTAGGCGGGCTCCGGCGGGCCGGGCACGCCCTCGGTCGGCGGGACCTGCCCCCGCTCCATCGGGACCTGGGCTCCGGTCGGCGGCATCGGGACCTGGTCCATCGACGCCTGGGCACCGGTCGGTGCGGCCTCCACCGGGGCCTGGCCGCCGGTCGGGGTGATCACCGGCGCGGCGCCCTCCGGCCGGGCCAGGTAGGCCAGGGCGCCGACGGTCAGCGCGGCCAGGCCGGAGCGGAGCGTCGCCTCCCGCTCCGGGGCGAAGAACGGCGAGTGGTTGCCGGGCACCCCGGCGAGCTTCTCGTAGGGGGTCTCGCCCGGCGCGGACTGCCAGACGTCGTAGGGGGTCCCGCCCACGAACCAGTAGACGTAGGGCACCGGGTCCGGGTCGCCGGGCAGGCCGAAGACGCCGACGTCCTCGCTGCCGGTGAACGGCTCGGGCAGCTCGATCACGTAGTCGTCGCCGAAGTAGGCGCGGTGCGCCTGGGCCACGCCGGCGGTCTGCTCCGGGTCGTTGTCGGTGACGCCGACCTGCTGGACCACCTCGATCTCGGGCTCCCGGGAGGCGCCGGAGGCCTCGGCCTCGGCCCGGACCACCCGGCTGATCGAGGCGATCAGCCGGTCGGCCACGGCCGGGTTGAGCGAGCGGGTGTTGATCTCCAGGTAGGCGTCGTCCGGGATGATGTTGGCCTTGGTGCCGGCGCGCAGCACGCCGACGGTGGCGACCGCCATCTCGCCGGGGCTGATCTCGCGGGAGATCACGCCCTGGACCCGGGAGACGATGTTGGCGGCGATCAGCACCGGGTCGACGGTGGTGTGCGGCTGGGAGGCGTGCCCGCCGGTGCCGAACACCCGGATCCTCAGGGTGGCGGTGGCCGCCAGGATGATCCCGGGCCGGTGCGAGACCATGCCGGCCGGCTGCGGCCCGACGTGCTGGGCGAGCACCACGTCCGGGCGGCCGAACCGGGTGTAGAGGCCGTCCTGGAGCATCGCCGCGGCGCCGTCGATGGTCTCCTCGGCCGGCTGGGCGACCACCATCAGGGTGCCGCTCCAGTAGCCGCGCGAGGAGGCCAGCAGGTCGGCGGTGCCGACCAGGCAGGCGGTGTGCACGTCGTGCCCGCAGGCGTGCATCACCGGGACCTCGTTGCCGTCGTCGTCGGTGCCCCGGGCCGTGCTGGCATAGGGCAGCCCGGTCTTCTCCTCCACCGGGAGCGCGTCCATGTCGGCGCGGAGCATCACCGTGGGCCCCTCGCCGTTGCGCAGCATCCCGACCACGCCCGTTCCGCCGACGCCGGTGGTCACCTCGAACCCGGCGTTGCGCAGCCACTCCGCCACGGCGCTGGCCGTGCGGAACTCCCGGTGCGACAGCTCGGGGTTCTTGTGCAGGTCGACGTAGAACCCCTCGACCAGAGGGAAGATCTCGTCGACGAGGCGCAGTACCGCACCGCCGTGCTGTGCTGCTCGGGAGGGATCGACCGCGTGCGGCACCGCATCCACCGCCTTACTCAGGATTCTTCGTGCGCTTCTTCCGCACCCGTACGTCCGGGCCGGCGCGCCGACCGGGCCCGATTCTCTCGTCCGGTCCGGGGAATCTCAAACGCGGGGTGCCCTCCGGCCCCACGGCGCCGCTGTGAACCCTGTGAGAAATCCCAGGTTTCTCCGCGCGGCGGCGCGTCGGATGTTATCGTCGCGTGACCGCTCCGGAGATCTGCCCTGACACCCGGCGATACCGCCCCATCTGCCGTTGTGCCCCCCGGCGCACACGCCGATACCGTCGGGTATGGCCGATCCTGAGCGGTACGGGTAGTGTTCCCGTTCGGAGTTCTCTCAGGATTCTCAGCCGGCCTGCTCATGGCCGGCCCCTCCGCGGCGCGGAGCGGCCGAACCGCCGCGCGGCCCCGAGCGGTCTGCGCGCCCGATCCCGCGCCCGCCCCTCCCCAACCCCGAGAAGGTGAGTTCGGAGACCCCGTGGCCTCAACAATCAGCATCCAGGAAGACCGAGGGCCCGCCCCGAGCGGCCCGGCCGGCGCCGCGAAGCCCAAGAAGCGCGACGCCCTCCTGGACAATGCAAAGTTCCTGCTGATCGTGCTGGTCGTCGTCGGCCACGCCATCGAGCCCAGCACGGAGTCGCGCATCTCCGAGGCGATCTACTTCTGGATCTACCTCTTCCACATGCCGGCCTTCGTCCTGATCAGCGGGTACCTCTCGAAGTCCCAGGACGGCTCGGGACGGCGGATCGACAAGCTGCTGACCACCATCGCCGGCCCCTACCTGATCTTCTGGGGGATCTACGCGCTGCAGTCGCTGTCCTCCGGCCGCTCGCTTCCGGACGGGCCGCTGGAGCCGCTCTGGCTCACCTGGTTCCTGGCCGCCCTGTTCGTGTGGCGGCTGAGCGTTCCGCTGTGGCGGCGGGTGCGCTGGCCGCTCGCCGTGGCGGTCGCGCTGTCCCTGGCCGGCGGCCTGGTGGCCACCGGTGACGTGCTGGGCATGTCCCGCATCCTCAGCCTGCTGCCGTTCTTCGTGGCCGGGCTGCTGATGGAGCAGCGCCACTTCGACTTCCTCAAGTCGGGCTGGGTCCGCGTCTGGTCGGCCGGCGTCGTGCTGATCACCGCCGCGATGTCCTACCTCTACCTGGAGCAGCTCAGCCGGGAGTGGATCTACTGGCGGGAGAGCCTGGTCGACCGGGACATGGACCTGCTGCCGGTGGGCCTGCCCGGCCGCGTGCTCTTCCTGCTGCTGGCGTTCGCGCTGACCGCGGCGGTGCTCTCGCTCACCCCGCGGCGCACCACCTGGTTCACCCGCTACGGCGCGCTGACCATGTACGCCTTCCTCCTGCACGGCCTGGTCGTCCGGGTCGCCCAGCAGCTCGGCTGGTACGACTGGTCGCACGCGGTCCTCGGCGACCACGGCGCCTTCGTGCTCAACGGGGCGCTCGCCGTGGCCCTCGCCCTGGTGCTGATGTCGGCGCCGGTGCGCAGGGCGACCGGATGGATCGTGGAGCCCAGGCTGGAGTGGCTGCTCCGCCGGAACCGGGAGGAGAAGCCGGCGCCCTCCCTGACCGGGCCCCGCTTCCCCTGACCTCCCGGTCCCGCCGCCGCGGGCCGGGGCGGGGTCCCCGGCCCGCCCGGCGGCGGCCGGCGCGCCCGAGAAGGACACGGGGACGCGGAGGGCGGGAAGCAAGGAGGGGCGGGGCCGCGCGGCCCCGCCCCTCCTGCTGCTCCTTCTGCGCCCCTGCTCCCTGAGCGCCCCGCCGCCGGGGCGCCGCGGGGTCAGCTCTGCGCCAGCCGGTCCAGCTCCCGGGTGAAGTCCCGGGTGGCCAGCCAGAGCTTGAAGACGATGGCCACCTCGAAGGCGAGCAGCGCCGCGCAGGACAGCACCGCCACCCCGGTGATGAGCGCGCCGGCCACCGGCGCGAGCGGGGTGACCAGCGCGGTCAGCGGCGCCACCACGCAGACGAACATCTCGAACTCGATGCCGCTGAACAGGTGCGGGCGGACCCGGCTGCGCAGCAGCGACCGGCGCAGCCGCTCGTACCAGCCCATCTTCTCGCTGAAGCCGGCGTGCACGTCCACCACCCGGACGCCCTCCGCCTTCGCCCGCGCGTAGACCTGCTCGCGGTCGAGCGAGGGGTCCTCGCGCAGCGCCTCCTCCATGAAGACCACCCGGGGCCCGTCCTCGGCGTCCTGCGCGGCGGCGGCGTCCGCGGCGGGCTCGGCCTCGGTGCTCTCCGGGTCGGACACGGCGGCGTCGACCCGGCGGCCCTCCGCGGCGTCCCGCAGCTTCTCCCGCATGCTCTGCCGGGTCTTGGCGACCTGCGCGCCGTTGAGGTAGCGCAGCAGGTCCAGGAAGGTGACCACCGGCATCAGCAGCAGGAAGACGACCTCTCCGGTGGCCGCCCACTGGCCGATGAAGAGCGCCATCATGCAGCCGAAGAACCGGATCCGGTCGAAGACGAAGTCGACCCAGGCGCCGAAGACCGAGCCGTTCCCCTTGAGCCGGGCGATCTTGCCGTCCATGCAGTCCAGCACGAAGCTCAGGTGGAACAGGACCGCGCCGAGGACCAGCCAGGGCCAGTCGGCCATGGCGAAGGCGACGGCCGATCCCAGGCCGAGCACGCCCGCGCCGAAGGTGATCTGGTTGGGGGTGATGTCCGTGCGATTGGCCGTCCACACCACCAGCCGGGCCGCGAGCGGATCCACCAGGAACACCGTCCACCAGGCGTCCCTGCTCTTATAGGTGCGCTCCCGGACGTCGGCCAGGGTATAGGTCGTCATGTGTCGTCATCTCCTGCGGGACTCCCCCGGCGCCGCGCGTTCCGGAGGCGTTCCGGGCGCGGTCGTCTCCGACGATCCGCCGGAGGGAGGAATGGCGGGCGGGTGTCGGCCGGTTGATCATGCCAGACGTGTGTCCGGACTCCCAATCGGCACGGTCATAATTGACAAGTAAGACGGGTTCGGAAGAACAGGATCCCCGAGCGGGGTCCCGCGTGGCCGGCCCCGGACAGCATCGACCGAGGTAGAGGCGTGCGCTTTCTCAACGACCAGGTCCCCGTCCACGACCTGACCTACAGTGACGTGTTCATGGTCCCCCGGCGCTCGGCCGTCGGGTCCCGGCTGGACGTGGACCTCTCGACGGCCGACGGGACCGGGACGACCATTCCCATCGTAGTCGCGAACATGACGGCGGTCGCCGGTCGCCGGATGGCCGAGACCGTGGCCCGCCGCGGCGGCATCGCGGTGATCCCGCAGGACATCCCGATCGACGTGGTGACCGAGGTGATCTCCTGGACCAAGGGGCGGGACCTGGTCCACGACACCCCGCTCACCCTGGGCCCGACCGACACCATCGGCGACGCCCTCAACCTGCTGCCCAAGCGCGCGCACAACGCGGTCATCGTGGTCGACGCCGACCGCCGCCCGCTGGGCGTGGTGACCGACGCCGACTGCGAGGGCGTGGACCGCTTCTCCCAGCTGCGCGACGTGATGTCGACCGAGGTGGTCACGGTCGCGGCCGGCACCGACCCCAAGGAGGCGTTCCAGACGCTGCACGACGCCCGGCACCGCCTGGCGCCGGTCGTCGGCGCCGACGGCGCGCTGGTCGGCGTGCTGACCCGGACCGGGGCGCTGCGCGCCACGCTGTACTCCCCCGCGGTGGACGGGCGGAACCGGCTGCGCATCGCGGCCGCCGTCGGGGTCAACGGCGACGTGGCCGGCAAGGCCGCCGAGCTGCTGGAGGCCGGGGTGGACACCCTGGTCATCGACACCGCCCACGGCCACCAGGAGAAGATGATCGCGGCGCTGCGCAAGGTGCGCGCGCTGGACCCGCGGGTCCCGATCGTCGCGGGCAACATCGTCACCGCCGAGGGCACCCGGGACCTCATCGAGGCCGGCGCCGACATCGTCAAGGTCGGCGTGGGTCCGGGCGCCATGTGCACCACCCGGATGATGACCGCGGTGGGCCGCCCGCAGTTCTCCGCGGTGCTGGAGTGCGCCGAGGCCGCCCGGGAGCTGGGCCGGCACGTGTGGGCCGACGGCGGCGTGCGGCACCCGCGCGACGTCGCGCTGGCGCTGGCCGCCGGGGCGTCCAACGTGATGATCGGCTCCTGGTTCGCCGGCACCTACGAGTCCCCCGGGGACATCGTCCGGGACGCCCAGGGCCGGATGTACAAGGAGAGCTTCGGCATGGCCTCGGCCCGCGCGGTCCGGCTGCGCACCGCCGACGACTCCGCGTTCGACCGGGCCCGCAAGGCCGTGTTCGAGGAGGGCATCTCCAGCGGCCGGATGTACCTGGACCCGGAGCGCCCCAGTGTGGAGGACCTGATCGACGAGATCGTGGCCGGCGTGCGCAGCTCGCTGACCTACGCCGGGGCGTCCGACCTGGAGGAGTTCGCCGAGCGGGCCACCGTCGGCCTGCAGAGCACCGCCGGGTTCACCGAGGGCAAGCCGGTGCCGACCAGCTGGTAGCCCCTCAGGGGCCTCCGGCGGGACCGAGGGGCGGTGCGGACCTCCGCGCCGCCCCTTCCGCGTCTCCGCGGCCGGCCCCCTCTCCCCCGATGATCTTGACGTTGCGGGGGCATCAGAGCGCTCTGATACCCCCGCAACGTCAAGATCATCGCCGTTCCGGCCGGCGGCCTAGTACCTCCCGGCCTCCCCGCCGGCCGGCTCCAGCAGCACCACCGGGATCTCCCGGTCGGTCCAGGACTGGTAGGCCGCGTAGTCCGGATAGAACCCGACCAGCAGCGGCCACAGCTCGGTCCGCTCCCCGGGGGCCGCGGTGCGGGCCCGGACCAGCCGGAGGCCGGAGCCGACCTGGAGCACCGCGCGCGGCTCCTCCAGCAGGTTCCGGTACCACATCGGGTGCCGGGCGCTCCCGCCCTGGGAGGCGACCACCGCGACCGCCTCCCGGTCCGGCCAGGGGCGCAGGTGGAGCAGGGGCGTGGTGCGCAGCCGGCCGGTCTTGCGGCCGCGCGTGGTGAGCAGGCAGACCGGCAGGCCCCGGGGGAACCCCGAATGCAGCCGCCACCTCCCGCCGAGGCGCCCGCCGGTGGCCCGGTAGAGGGCGGCGTTGGTCCGCGAGGCGAGCGCCATCGCGCGCCGGGCCGCCGGGGCGTCGAGTCTGACTGGGGGCGTCGAGGGCAAGGGGACCTCCATCCGGGACTCGGGCTCCGACGCTATTGCGTCCACCCCCGCTCCGGTCAAGATGTCGCACATGGCCCGATACGGCCGATTTTCCGGGCCGCTTCTGTGGCACAGCCCACCGCTCCATCGAACCGGGAGCGGACACCTCGTGGGTTATTTTTGAACTGACCAGTCAGTGCAAAAACGGGATGCGGGGGCGAGCGGATGCGGCGTGCGACGGGCGCGCGGATCGATGCCGAAGGGCTCGGGGTGCGGACCAAGGAGGGCCCGGTCTTCTCCGGGGTCGACCTCGCGGCGGCCCCGGGGTCGCTCACCGTCTTCCACGCCGACTCCGGCGGCGGCCGGACCTCGCTGCTGCTCACCCTCGCCGGGCGGATGCGCCCCACCGAGGGGACGCTCGCCGTGGACGGCTACGAGCTGCCGAAGAAGGCCCGCAAGGTGCGCGGCGTCGCCGCCCTCGCGCTCTGCGACGGCGTCAACGACCTGGAGGACCGGCTCCGCGTCGCCGAGCACCTGAACGAGCGGCTGCTGCTCCGGTTCCGCCCGGCGCCCCGCTCGGTCACCGGCCCCGCGCTCGCCGCGGCCGGCCTGGGCGACCTGGACACCTCCCGGATGGTCGGCGACCTGTCCATGGCCGAGAAGCGGCGGCTGGGCGTCGCACTGGCGCTGCTGGACGAGCCGCGCCTGATCGCCGTCGACGACGCCGACCGCGGCCTCGGCCCCGACCAGCAGCGGGAGTTCTTCAAGCAGCTGCGCGACGTCGCCGACACCGGCCCCACCGTCGTGGCGGCCTGCGCCGACCCCGAGGCGGCCGAAGGGGTGGCCGACGTGGTGGCGCTGGCCGGCGACGAGCAGGGCCCCGCGGGACGGCACGCCCGCGCCCTGTCCTCCGCCCCCGAAGACCTGTCCGACAAGGAGAACGCGTGAAGCTCCGGAAGCCCCGGGCCCTCCCCTCGCTCAGGCTGGGCGGACTGTCCGTCCGCTCGTTCTTCCGCGCCCGGCTCACCGCCGCGGCGATCGCCGCGCTGACCATCATCCCGCTGCTCTACTCCGGGCTCTACCTGTGGTCCTTCTGGGACCCCTTCGAGCGGATGAGCAACCTCCCGGTGGCGCTGGTCAACGAGGACCGCCCGGTGAAGGTCGACGGCGAGGAGATGAACGCCGGCGCCGAGATCACCGGCGAGCTGCTCGAGGGCGGCGACCTCAACTGGAAGGTGATGGACGCGGAGGAGGCCGAGGCGGGAGTGGCCGACGGCCGCTACTACGTCTCGCTGACCATCCCCTCCGACTTCAGCGAGCGGCTCTCCTCGCCCAGTGAGGACGGGGCCGAGCCCATCCCGGCGATGCTGGAGGCGCACTACAACGACGCCAACGGCTACATCGTCCGCCAGCTCATGTCCTCGGCGTTCAAGGAGGTCCGCTCGGCCGCGGCGGACAGCGCCGTCGCGGAGTACCTGGACGCGATGTTCGTCGGCTTCAACGACGTCCACGAGGCCACCGAGAAGGCCGCCGACGGCGCATCGCAGCTGGCGGACGGCGCCTCCGACGCCAAGGACGGCTCCTCCCAGCTGGCCGACGGCACCTCCGACGCCAAGGACGGCGCCGACGAGCTGAACGGCGGCCTGTCCGACGCCAAGGACGGCTCCTCCGAGCTCTCCTCCGGCGTCGGGCAGCTCTACGAGGGCTCCAAGACCCTGGCCGACGGCGCGGGAACCGCCTCCGACGAGGTCTCCGACGCCGTCGACAAGCTCGACCCGCTGGCCGACGAGTGGATCCCGGTGCTGCGCGAGAAGGCCCCGGAGATCCAGTCCGGCGCGCAGGCCGCCGCCGACGCGGCGAGCACCCTCTCCGACGCCCTCGCCGAGCTGCCCGCCGACTCCGCCCAGGCGGCGCAGTCCGCCCGCGACCTCTCCGGCCGCATCCAGGCCCGGCTGGACGCCTCCCCCGACCTGGAGCAGACCGACCCCGGCCTGTACGCGCTGCTCACCGACGCCAAGGCCGCCGCCGACCAGGCCGCGAAGCTCAACGACTTCGTGCAGACCAACCGGGAGAGCATCACCTCGGTCAAGGACGACGCCGACGCGGTCGCCTCGCTCGCCTCCGACCTCGCCGAGGACGCCCCCGACCTGGCCGACGACGCCGAGGACGCGCGGGACAAGGTCGACGAGCTCAACGACGGGCTGTCCCAGCTGGCCGAGGGCAGCCGGGAGCTGCGCGACGGCCTGGAGGAGGCCTCCGGCGGCGCGGGCGACCTGGACTCCGGCATCGGGCAGCTCAAGGACGGCTCCGGCGACCTCTCCGACGGCCTGGGCCTGCTCGAGGACGGCTCGTCCGAGCTGGACTCCGGCATCGGGCAGCTCAAGGACGGCTCCGGCGACCTCTCCGACGGGCTGGCGGAGGGGGTCGAGGAGATCCCCACCTTCGACCCCGGCGACCGCGAGTCCCGAGGCGACATGATGAGCCAGCCGGTGCGGCTCTCCTCGGCCACCTCCAACGAGGCGCCGAACTACGGGACCGGCTTCGCCCCGTTCTTCATCGCCCTGTCGCTGTGGGTCGGCGCGATGATGGTGTTCATGGTGCTGCCGCCGCTCTCCCGGCGGGCGCTGGCCTCCACCGCGCCGTCCTGGCGGATCGCGCTCGCCGGCTGGGTCCCGGCGCTGCTGATCGGCATCGCCCAGGTCGCGGTCAGCCTGGCCGCCCTGCACTTCCTGCTGGGGCTGCAGGCCTCCCGGTGGGCGGCCACCGCCGGGCTGCTCACGCTGACCGTCGCCGCCTACACCGCGGTCGTGCAGTGGGCCAACGCCCGCTTCGGCGCGGCCGGCCGGGTCGTGGCCCTGGTGCTGCTCATGCTCCAGCTCACCTCCGCCGGCGGCACCTACCCGATCGAGACCAGCCCCGGCTTCTTCCAGGCGATCTCGCCCTACCTGCCGATGAGCTGGGTGGTCTCCGCGCTGCGGGTGCTGATCAGCGGCGGCGACTCCGCGGTGGTGCTGGGCGCGTGCGGCGTGCTCGCCGCCTACATGGCCGTGTTCCTGCTGCTCACCTGGCTCACGGTGGCCCGGAAGCGGATGTGGACCATGACCGAGCTGCGTCCGGCGCTGAAGCTGTGACCGGGGCTACAGGAAGGGGCGCGATAATGATGGCGGGCAGCACCGCTGCCGATCCGATCCCCCGCAACCAGGAGCAGCACGTGAGCGCGCGACGCGAGGCCACCCGGCAGCGGCTGTTCGAGGCCACCCTCGAACTGGTCTCCGAGAGCGGGTTCGAGAACGTCACCGTGGACCGGATCGCCGAGCACGCCGGGCTCGCCAAGGGCACCGTCTACTACAACTTCGGCGGCAAGACGGAGCTGTTCACCGCCTTCATGGAGTGGGGGGTGGACCGGTTCGCGGCGGTGCTGCGCGAAGGCGCCACCGGGACGCCGCGCGAGGCGCTGTCCGGGGTGATCCGCGCCGAGCTGCTGTTCATCCGGGACCGGGAGGGGCTGGCCCGGCTGCTGCTCTCCGAGGCCTGGCGGTCCAACCAGGCCTGGGAGGCCACCGCGCTGCGCATCCGCCGGCAGGCCATCGACGTGCTCACCGGGCTGCTGGACACCCTGGCCGAGGCGGGCGAGCTCCGCTCGGACCTGGACACCGGCGTGGCCGGCTCGGCGATGTTCGGCATGGCGCTGACCGCCGCCCTGGAGTGGCGCACCCTCACCCCGGAGCGCCCGCTGGAAGAGGTGCACGCCGCGGTGATGCGCCTGGTCGACGCGGTCCTGGCGGCCGAGCGGCCGGACTGACGCCCGGCCGCGCCCCACCCCGCCCCGGCGGCCGCGACGGCCCCGGGGCGGTGGCCTACCGGGCCCTGTTCCACCCGCCCGGCCCGGCGGCCGGGCGGAGGCCTCACGCCGACCGAACCGTCACGGGCGGACCGGCACCGAGACCGCTCCGCGGGCCGGAACAGAGCGGCAAAGGGGGCGCCAAGTCGCAGCGCGCCGCATTGCCCGCACCCGGCCCGTATTCCACCCTCGTGTCCTGAAAAGGGGCGCGCCGCGCCCCTCCCGACCGCTCGGGGGCGAGGGGGACGAGCCGATGCGCCGTGCCACGGGGGCGCTCGTGGAGGCCGACGGGCTGGAGCTGCGGACCGGCGAGGGGCCGGTCTTCTCCAAGGTCGGCTTCACCGCCGAGCCCGGCTCGCTCACCGTGTTCGAAGCGGACGCCGGCGGCGGGCGCACCGCGCTGCTGCTCGCCCTGGCCGGGCGGATGGACCCCACCTCCGGGACGCTCCGGGTGGACGGCTACGAACTCCCCCGGCAGGCCCGCCGGGCCCGGCGGATCGCCGCGCTCGCCCTGGCCTCCGGGGTCAACGACCTGGACGAGCGGCTGCGCGTCTCCGAGCACCTGGCGGAGCGTCTGCTGCTCCGGTTCCGGCCGGCCCCCGCGTCGGTCTCCGGACCGGCGCTGGCCGAGGCCGGGCTGTCCGGGCTGGACCCGCGCACCCTGGTGAAGGACCTGACCGCGGTGGAGCGGCGCCGGCTCGGGGTGGCCCTCGCCCTGCTCGAAGAGCCCCGGCTGCTGCTGGTGGACGACGCCGACGCCGGCCTCGGCGAACGGCACCGGCGCGCGTTCTGGGGCCTGCTCCGCGACCTGGCCGGCACCGGGCTGACCGTCATCGCCGCCTGCGCCGACGCCCGCGGCGCCGGGGACGGCGTCGCGGTGCACCCCGTCCCCCGGCCGCCGCGCCGGGCCCGCGCCGCCAAACCGCTGGCCCGGTCGGTGCTGAACGCGCTGCGCCCCGGGGCGCAGGCCAAGGGCCGGCACAGCAGGGGCGGCGACACCGAACCGCTCTCCCTGGGCGAGATCCTGCCCCGGGCGGAGGAGTGAATGCCCGCCTCCCCGTTCCGCACGCTGCCCGCGCCGCGCCTCGGGTGGCTGTCGGTGCGCTCCTTCTTCCGCCACCCGCTGCTGGTCGCCGCGCTGGTGGCGCTGACCGTGGTCCCGCTGCTGTACACCGGCATGTACCTGTGGGCGTTCTGGGACCCGTTCGGCAAGGTGCACAACCTTCCGGTGGCCCTGATCAACGAGGACCGCCCGGCCACCGCCGACGGCGAGCGGGTGCACGCCGGCCGGGAGCTGACCGAGCGGCTGGTGGACCGCGGCGACCTGGACTGGCACGTGACCGACGCCGAGGACGCCGCCGCGGGCGTCGCCGACGGCCGCTACTACGCCTCGATCACCGTCCCCGCCGACTTCAGCGCCGACCTGGTCTCCCCCGCCGACACCGGGCGCGACCCCACCCCGGCCATGCTCCGGGTGCACTTCAACGACGCCACCAACTACATCGCCACCGAGCTGCTGGCCATGGGCTTCCGCGAGATCGAGCAGGCGGTGAGCCGGACCGCGATCGCGGAGTACCTGGACACCCTCTTCGTCGACTTCAACGAGATCCACGACCGGACCGAGGAGGCCGCCGACGGCGCCGGGGAACTGGCCGACGGCGCCGCGCAGGCCGAGGAGGGCGCCGGGGAGCTGGACGGCGGTCTCGGCGACGCCGAGGACGGCGCCGGCGAGCTGGACGGCGGACTGGACGACGCCGAGGACGGCGCCGGCGAACTGGCCGACGGCGCCGGGACCGCGCAGGACGGGGCGTCCGCCCTGGCCGGCGGGGCGGCCTCGGCCGAGGACGGCGCCGGGTCCCTCCTCGACGGCCTGGAGAGCGCCGAGAGCGGGGCCTCCGACCTCGAATCCGGCCTGGACGGGCTGCACGGCGGGTCGGTGGAGCTGGCCTCCGGCGCGGGCGCCGCCTCCGCCGCGGTCGACGAGAAGACCGAGGAGCTCAACGCGCTGGCCGACGAGTGGATCCCGCTGCTCCAGGAGCACTCCCCGGACATCGAGGCGGCCGCCACCGCGGTGGCCGACGGCGCCGGCCTGCTCGCCGACGCGCTGGAGGGCCTGCCGGCCCTGACCGACGAGGAGGCCGCGGTGCTGTCCGGACTCCGCGACCGGCTCGCCGCGCACCTCGCCGCCCACCCCGAGCTGGAGACCCGGGACCCCGACCTGTACCTGCTGCTCTGCGACGCCGAGTGGGCCGCCGGCGTCGCCGTTGACCTGCACGGCTTCACCACCGGGCACCGGGACGACATCGACGCGGTGGCCGCCGACGCCCGCACCGTCGCCGGGCTGGCCGGGGAGCTCGCCGACGCCGCACCGGACCTGGCCGACGGCGCCGAGGACGCCCGGGACCAGATCAACGAGCTCAACGACGGCCTCAAGGACCTCGCCGAGGGCTCCCGGGACCTCCGCGACGGGCTGGAGAGCGCGCACGACGGCGCGCAGGACCTGGACGACGGGCTGAGCAGGCTGGTCAACGGCGCCGACGAACTCCACGGCGGTCTGGGCGACCTCCGCGACGGCGCCGACGAGCTGGACGCCGGACTCGGCTCGCTCTCCTCCGGCGCGGACGAGCTGGACGCCGGGCTGGGCGAGCTGTCCGGCGGCGCGGGCCGGCTCTCCGAGGGCATCGCCGCACTGCACATCGGCGCGGGCGAACTCGGATCCGGTCTGGGCGACCTCCGCGAGGGCGCCGGTGAACTGGCCGAGGGCCTGGACGAAGGCGCGGAGGAGATCCCCGTCTTCGACCGGGACTCCCGCGACGCCCGCGGCGACATGATGAGCGCCCCGGCCCGGCTCTCCGCCTCGCACGACAACGAGGTCCCCGACTACGGGACCGGCTTCGCCCCGTTCTTCCTCGGGCTGTCGCTGTGGGTCGGCGCGATGGTGGTCTACATGGTCCTGCCCGCCCTGCCCGCACGCGGCCTGGCCTCCACCGCGCCGTCCTGGCGGCTGGCCCTCTCCGGCTGGCTGCCCGCCCTGGTCCTGGGCATCGCACAGGGCTTCGTGATGGTCGCCGCCCTGCACCTGCTGCTCGGCCTGCAATCGGTGAACTGGCCGGGCCTGCTCGGCTTCCTGGCGCTGACCGCCGCCGCCTACACCGCGATCGTGCACTGGGTGGACGCCCAGTTCGGCGCCCCCGGCAAGGTGATCGTCCTGGTCCTGCTGATCGTGCAGATCACCTCGGCGGGCGGCACCTACCCGCTGCAGACCAGCCCCGACTTCTTCCAGGCCATCGCGCCCTACACCCCGATGTACTGGGTCGTCTCCGCCACCCGCCACCTCATCAGCGGCGGCAGCGGCACCGTGGTCCTGCACGCCTGCCTGGTCCTCGGCGCCTACGCCTTCGCCGCCCTCGTGCTGAGCTGGGCCACCACTGCGGGACGCCGCACCTGGACCATGTCCCGCCTGCACCCGGTCCTGAAGATCTGAGGCCCGGCCGGGGTCTGATCACCCCCGCGCGTGCGGGGAGCACTCCTGTCCCCACCACTGGGTGGTGGTGGTCCTGGGACCATCCCCGCGCGTGCGGGGAGCACGACCGTGCGGCCGACAAGATCATCTGCACGTCGGGACCATCCCCGCGCGTGCGGGGAGCACTACACGGTCCGGGACCGGTTCGACCAGATCGAGGGACCATCCCCGCGCGTGCGGGGAGCACTCTCGTTGAACTGGGATTCTTCCGGGCCGGAAGGCCGTTTTCAACCACTTCCCGTTCTCCGGGCGGGTGGGTCGGCCCCCGCCGGCTTCGGGGCCCCGGAACGCACTGCGGGCCGGAACCCCTGTGCGAGGTTCCGGCCCGGGCGATTCCGGGGTCCGAGCGCGCCCGTCCGGGCCCCGTGTCGGCGGGTGCGCGGCCCCGTATTCCGCGCTTCCCGCTTACCGAAGAAGTTACGGGGACGGCCCGGGTCCGCGCATCGGCCGAGGAGCGTATCCGCTCTACGACCAAAGGCGGTGCCGGAGGACTCCGGGTGTCATTCTCCGGAGGGACCGGTGTCATGGGCCGCCCGGGACCTGTGTCATGGGTCCCTTGTGGCCTGCCCCGGCCGCCCCTCCTCCCCGCGGGCGGTCCGGTGCTCTAACCTGAGCCTCGGACGCCGGTGCCCCGCGACGCACCGAAGGCCGTGCCGGACGCGGAACCGAGACCGACGGAGTTCACACCATGGTCGACCTCTACCCGCTGCTGCCCATCCTGGCCGGGCTCGGCATCCTGTGCGTCTACTTCCGGCACGTGCTCTGGACCGGCCTGCTGCTGCGCAACGGGCTCCATGCCGAAGGCGAGATCGTCGGCTACGCCGAGTCGAGCACCGCCGCCCGGATGATCGTGCGGTTCGAGACGCACGAGGGCGAGGAGGTGCACGCCACGCACGAGAGCACCGGCTGGACCGCCTCCAAGCACGGCGACGCCGTCACCGTCACCTACCACCCCAACCGGCCGCAGCAGGCCCGCATCGTCGACGCCCCCTGGCTCAGCACCTGGGTGCACGGCATGTTCGGGGTCGTCGGCTGCGCCCTGATCGGGATCGGCTGCTTCCTGGGCTACCTGCAGTGGTGGAGCTGACCGCCTCCCCTTCCTCCTTCCCGCACGTCCCCGCTCCTCTTCCGGCGGCGTCAGGCGTAGCGCGCCGGGAGGTGCTTGACGCCGTTGATCCAGGACGAGCGGAACCGCTCCGGGCCGCCGGTGACCTCGATGCCGGGCATCTGGTCGGCGATGGCGTTGAAGATCAGGTCGATCTCCATCCGGGCCAGGTTGGCGCCGAGGCAGTAGTGCGCGCCGGTGCCGCCGAAGCCCAGGTGCGGGTTGGGGTCGCGGGTGACGTCGAAGGCGAACGGGTCGTCGAAGACGTCCTCGTCGAAGTTGGCCGAGCTGTAGTAGAGGCCGACCCTCTCCCCCGCCGCGATGGCCCGGCCGCCGATCTCGGTGTCGGCGGTGGCGGTGCGCTGGAACGCGATCACCGGGGTCGCCCAGCGGACGATCTCGTCGGCGGCGGTGCGCGGCCGCTCCCGCTTGTACAGCTCCCACTGCTCCGGGTTGGCGTGGAACGCCAGCATGCCGTGGGTGATCGCGTTGCGGGTGGTCTCGTTGCCGGCGACGGCCAGCAGGATCACGAAGAAGCCGAACTCGTCGTCGGTCAGCCCGCGGCCGTCCACGTCGGCCTGGACCAGTTTGGAGACGATGTCGCCGCGCGGGTCGGCGCGGCGCTCGCCGGCCAGGGCCATCGCGAAGCCGAGGATCTCCGTCGAGGCGACGGCCGGGTCCATGCCGAACTCCGGTTCGTCGTAGCCGAGCATCTCGTTCGACCACTGGAAGAGCTTGGCCCTGTCCTTCTGCGGGACCCCCATCAGCTCGGCGATGGCCTGCAGCGGCAGCTCCATCGCCACGTCGGCGACGAAGTCCCCGCCGCCCTTCTCCGCGGCCCGGCTCGCGATGCGGGCGGCGCGCTCGCGCAGCGCCTCCTCCATCCGCCCGATGGCGCGCGGGGTGAACCCGCGCTGCACGATCTTGCGGAGCTTGGTGTGCGCCGGCGGGTCGAGGTTGATGAGCAGGTTGTCCTTCTGCACCTGCATCCCGTCCGGCCCCATCTCCGGGTAGTAGCGGACGATCGAGGTGTTGGCGTTGCTGGAGAACAGCTGGGAGTCCACCGAGGCGCGGCGGACGTCCTCGTGCCTGGTGAGCAGCCACAGCCCGCCGTCCTCGAAGCCGTACCCGCCGGGCTGCGGGTTCCAGCGGACCGGGCTGGTGCGGCGCAGGGCGGCGAACTCCCGGTGCGGTACGCCGCGGACGATGACATCGGGGTCGGTGAAGTCGAATCCTTCGGGCACGGGCGTCTCGGTCATGTCGTCTCCCGGGTCGTGCTGGTCGCGCCCTCGGTCTGTCGCTCGGCCGCCGCGCCCCGCGCTCAGTGCGGGGCGGGCTCCTCTCCTGCGGCGGCGGCCTCTCGCGCCCACCTGTAGTCGGCCTTCCCGCTCGGGGACCGGCGCACCTCCTCCACCAGGCGGTACAGCCGGGGGGCCTTGTAGCCGGCCACCCGGCCGCGGACGTGGGCGTCGAGGTCGGCGGGCGAGGGGCCGCCCCCGCCCCGGCCCGCCACCACCGCGGCGACCCGCTGGCCGTACCGCGGGTCCGGCACCCCCACCACGACCGCGTCGGCCACCCCGGGGAAGCCCTTGAGGACCGCTTCGACCTCTTCGGGGTAGACCTTCTCGCCGCCGGTGTTGATGCAGACGGAGCCGCGGCCGAGCACGGTGACGGTGCCGTCCTCGGCGACGGTGGCCATGTCGCCGGTGAGGGTGTGCCGGACCCCGTCCACCTCGACGAAGGTGCGCGCGGTCTTCTCCGGGTCCTTGTAGTAGCCGACCGGGACCCGGCCGGCCCGGGCCACCTGGCCGATGTCGCCCGAGCCGGGGGCGACCGGGCGCAGGTCCGGCCCGAGGACGGTGATCAGCGGGTCGTCGAAGCGGAACCGCAGCCCGGTCTCGGGGGCGGAGCCGGGCACCCCCCAGGCGGCCAGCCCGGCCTCGGTGGAGCCCAGGTTGTCCAGGATGAAGCGGTCCGGCAGGGCCCGCTCCAGCCGCTCCCGCACCGTCCCGGAGAGGATCGCCCCCGAGGAGCTGACCACCACCAGCGAGGAGAGGTCGTAGCGGCCGGCCTCCAGTTCGTCGGCGAGCGGGACGGCCATCGCGTCGCCGACGATGTTGACGGTGGCGACCCGCTCCCTCTCGATCGCCCGGAGCACCTCGGCGGCGTCGAAGGAGCGCACCAGCACCACCCGGCCGCCGCCCCAGAACCCGATGAAGCCGGCGAACTGGGCGGCGCCGTGCATCAGCGGTGCGGCCGGCAGGATCACCGCGCCCTGGGCCAGGGCGGCCTTGTCCACCAGCTCCTCGGGGGAGGCGACCGGCTCCCCGCCGGGGTTGCCGCCGCCGTGGCCGGCGAAGAACAGGTCCTCCTGGCGCCACATCACGCCCTTGGGCATGCCGGTGGTGCCGCCGGTGTAGATGATGTAGAGGTCCGCGCCGGAGCGCTCGGGGAAGCCCCGCTCGGGCGAGGAGCCGGCGAGCGCCTCCTCGTAGTCGGCGGAGCCGAGCAGCCCGCCGGGCCCGGGGGCCTCCGGGCCGGTCCCGGCCGCGGCGCCGACCCGGACGGTGTGCCGGAGGGTGCGGGCGGCCGGGGCGGCCCGGGCGACCCGGGCCTCGAACTCGGCGTCGTAGACCAGCGCGGCCAGGTCGGCGTCGGCGTACAGGTGGGCCAGTTCCCGGGGCAGGTAGCGGTAGTTGACGTTGACCGGCACCGCGCGGATCTTCAGCGCGCCGAGCAGGGTCTCCAGGTACTGCGGGCCGTTGTAGAGCTGGATGCCCACGTGCTGCCCGGGGCGGACGCCGGCCCCGGCCAGGTGGTGGGCGACCCGGTTGGCGCGGGCGTCCAGTCCGGCGTAGCTCCGGCGGTCGGCGCCGCAGACGAGGGCGGTCCGGTCGCCGAGGCGGTCGGCCACCCCCTCGTACATGTCGGCGAGGTTGAACTGCATCCGGCCTCCCTGGGTCGGATCCTGCGGACGGGGGGCGAGTAGGGGCCGGTCATGGGCGCTCCGCGCCGACGACCCACATGGCGAAGAACTGGGAGCCGGCGCCGTAGGCGTGGCCGAGCGCGGTGCGCGCCCCGTCGACCTGGTGCCCCCCGGCGAGGCCGCGGACCTGCTGGGCGGCCTCGGCGAAGCGGATCATGCCGGAGGCCCCGATGGGGTTGGAGGAGAGCACCCCGCCGGAGGGGTTCCACGGGATGTCGCCGTCGGCGGCGGTGGCGCCGGACTCGGTGAGCCGCCAGCCCTCGCCGAGTGCGGCGAAGCCGAGGTTCTCCAGCCACATCGGCTCGTACCAGCTGAACGGCACGTACACCTCGGCGGCGTCCAGGTCGCGGCGGGGGTCGGCGATGCCGGCCTGGGCGTAGACGTCGGCGGCGCAGTCCCGCCCGGCGCGGGGGTCGACCGCGTCCCGGCCGGCGAAGGTCATCGGTTCGCTGCGCATCGCGCTGCCGAGGATCCAGGCGGGCGGGCGCGGTGCGGCGCGGGCCTCCTCCTCGCCGGCGATCACCAGCGCGCAGGCGCCGTCGGAGGAGGGGCAGGTCTCCAGGTAGCGGATCGGCTCCCAGAGCATCGGGGTGGCCGCCACCGACTCCGGGGTGATGTCGGGGATGCGCAGGTGGGCGTAGGGGTTGCGGAGCGCGTTGCGCCGGTCCTTGGCGGCCACCAGGTGGCCGATGTGGGCGGGGGCGCCGGACCGCTCGATGTAGGCCCGGATGAACGGGGCGAAGTAGCCGCCGGCGCCGACCACCAGGGAGGTGGAGAAGGGGTGCGCCATGGTCAGCGCCCAGGTGGCGTTGGACTCCGATTGCTTCTCCCACGCCACGGCGAGCACCCGGCGGAACGCGCCGCTGTGCACGTGCCCGGCGGCGACCACCGCGGTGGAGCCGCCGACCGACCCGGCGGTGTGCACCCGGAGCAGCGGTTTGCCGCGTGCGCCGAGCGCGTCGGCGAGGAACAGGTCGGGCATGGCGACGCCCTCGAACAGGTCCGGGGCCTTGCCCAGCACCACCGCGTCGATGTCGGCGAAGCCCAGCCCGGCGTCGTCCAGGGCGCGCAGTGCGGCCTCGCGCACCAGGCCCGGCATGGACACGTCGTCGCGCCTGCTCCGGTAGCGGGTCTGCCCGACCCCGATGACCGCCGCGGGCCGGCTCATCGCGCTCCTCCTTCCAGGACGGCGACCAGGTTGTGCTGGAGGCAGGGCCCCTGGGCCGCGTGCGCGGCGGCCCGGCGGGCGGTGCCGTCGGCGATCCGCCGGGCGGCCTCGCCGATCCGGATCAGGCCGGTGGCCATGACCGGGTCGGCGGCGAGCGGGCCGCCCGAGGGGTTGACCGGGACCTCCGGGCCCAGGCCGAGCGCGTCGCGGAGCAGCACCTCCTCGTGCGGGTGCCGGACGTGCAGTTCGGCGAGGTCGACCGGGGCGCCGGCGAGTCCGGCCCCGGCGGCGGCGCGCTCGGCGGAGGGGCAGCGGGCCAGGTCCCGGCCGGCCGGGGAGTGGCCGTCGATCCGCTGGTCCAGGCCGCGGATCCAGACCGGGACGGTGCCGTGCCCGGCGGCGAGCCGGCGGGCGGTCTCCCCGGCGGCGAGCACCACGGCGGCGGCTCCGTCGGCGGGCCGGGCGGTGTGCCCGGGCAGCAGCGGCAGCGGCGGCGGGTCCTCGTGCCCACCCGGTCCGGGCCGCCCGGAGCGGGCGGCGATCGCGGCGAGCCCGGCCTCGTCGGTCCGGCCGGCGTCCAGGACCGCCCTGGCCTGCAGCGCGGCCAGCGAGACGGCGTCCACGCCGAGCGGCGCCAGGTGGTAGGGGTCGAGCTGGCGGGCGAGCACCTCGGGCAGCGAGCCCTGGGTGGCCTTGCCGAACCCGTAGACCAGGGCGGTGCCGATGTCGCCGTGGCGGAGCCGGAGCCAGGCCTCGTACAGCGCCCAGGCGGCGTCCATCTCGACGTGGCTCTCGCTGATCGGCGGCCAGGCGCCGATCGCGTCCAGGGCCCCGACGAAGGAGAACGGGGTGCCGGACAGGTAGTCCAGGCTGCCGGAGACGGTGAACCCGATGTCGGTGCGGGACAGCCCGGAGCGGGCCAGGGCCTCGGTGACCGCGGTGTGCACCAGGCCGGCCTCGCTCGCCGCGGTGCCCTCGGGGTGGATCCGGGCGGCGTAGCCGACGACGGCGATATCGGGGGTGCCGGGGGTGCTCATCGCGGCCCCTCCTCCGCCCCGGCGCCCCGGTCGGGGACGAACCAGCGGATGCTCGGCCGGGTGCGGGTCCGCTCGCCCGGCGGCAGCCATTCGGCGCGGACCCGCATCCCCGCGTGCACCTTCTCCGGTTCCACCCCGCTGATCAGGGTGAGCAGGTCGACGTCGGCGCCGTCCAGCCGGACGTACCCGGTGACGAAGGGGACCGCGGGCGCCCGGGGGTCGGGCACGTGGTTGACGGAGAAGGTGGTGAGCACCCCGGTGTCGGGCAGTTCGACCTCGCCGGCCATGGGGGCGCCGTCCACCGGGTCGACGTCGCGCATCGGGACGTGCACCCGGCCGCCGCGGGTGCGCGAGCCGAGGATGCGCCCGTGCAGCTGCGCCTCCAGGTAGCGGGTGAGCGCGGCGTCGGCGCGGACGGTGTAGTCCAGCCGGCGGTCGTCGATGATCCGGTCGACCTCGGGGCGGAAGCAGCGGATGTCGGTGATGGAGCCGGTGCGCTCGTCCTCGGGGCGGAGCCGCGGCCGGACCCGCAGGCCGGTGCGGAGCCGCGCGGGCGGGCGGTCGGCGGGGGCGTCCGGGCCGAAGTCGAGGGCGTGCAGCACGGCGGTGTCCGCGCCGTCCAGCCGCACGGCGGCCCAGGCGAAGGGGTGGTCCAGCGGGTGGCCGGGGCGCGGGGCGCCGACCCAGCACCAGGTGTGCACGGTGCCGCCCGGTCCGACCTCGGGGAACTCCGGCGGGTCGGGGAGCGGTGCGCCGTCCTCGGGGTCGTACTCGGCCGGGGGGAAGAGCACCCGGCCGGCGGCGGTGCGCACCCCGACCAGGCGCCCGTCGCGCAGCTCGGTGAGGAAGCGGCCGAGGACCGGCCCGGTGCTGCGGGTGTAGCCGCCGGGGAAGCGCACCGTGTGCGTGCCGACGAGCTCCCCGGGGTCCTCTCCGGCCTGCTCAGATCGCATCGGCCCGCCCTTCCCAGTAGGGGGCGCGGAGTCTGCGCTTGGGCAGCTTCCCGTTGGGTTCGCGGGGCATCTCCGCGATGAAGTCGATGGATCGGGGCCGCTTCATCCGGGCCAGCCGGCCCTCCAGCGAGGCCAGCAGCCGCTCGGCGAGCTCCGGGCCGGGTTCGCTGCCCTCGGCCGGTTCGACGACCGCCTTGACCTGCTCGCCCCAGTCGTCGTCGGGGACCCCGAACACCGCGGCGTCCATCACCTCGGGGTGGGCGAGCAGCGCGTTCTCGACCTCGGCGGGGTAGATGTTGGCGCCGCCGGAGATGATCACGTCGGCGGCGCGGTCGGTGAGGTAGAGGTGGCCGCCGCGGTCGAGGCGGCCGATGTCGCCGAGGGTGAAGAAGCCGCCGAGCCGGCCCGCCTCGGTCTTGGCGGGGTCGCCCTTGTACTCGAAGGACGGTCCCTGCATCCGCATGTAGACCAGCCCGGTCTCACCGGTCGGCAGCTCCTTGCCCTCCTCGTCGGTGATGAGCAGCTCGGTGATGGGCCAGGGGCGGCCGACCGAGCCGGGGTGGGCGTGCCGGTCCTCGGGGCGCTGGACCGTGCCGCCGCCCTCGGTGGCCGCGTAGTACTCGTAGACGCACTCGCCCCACCAGCCGATCACCGCCTCGCGCACCTCCGGCGGGCAGGGCGCGGCGCCGTGCACCAGCCAGCGCATCGAGGAGACGTCGTAGCGGGAGCGGGTCTCCTCCGGCAGGTGCAGCATCCGCTTGAAGTGGGTGGGGACCATGTGCGTGCTGGTCACCCGGTGCCGCTCGACCAGGCGGAGCGCCTCCTCGGCGTCCCAGCGGTCCATGAAGACCAGGGTGTGGCCCATGTGCAGCGCGGTGGTGCCGAACCGGGCGACCGCGGTGTGGTAGGTCGGCGAGGTGACCAGGTGCGCGTGGCCCGGACCGGGTTCGATGCCGAAGAAGCCGAGGAAGGAGGTGGACAGCTCGGCCGCGGTGTCCGGGTCGAGCCCGTTCAGCGGGCGGCGCACCCCTTTGGGCAGGCCGGTGGTGCCGGAGGTGTAGTGCATCGCCTCGCCCGCGGTGCGGTCCGGGGGCGGGGAGGCGGGGCGGCCGGCGATGAACTCCTCCAGGCCGGTGCAGCCGGGCACCTCCCCGATGCCGATCCGGGCGGGGCCGGGCAGGGCGGCCAGGTCGGCGCCGCGCAGCCCTTCGGCGGCGAACCGCTCGTGCAGGAAGAGCGCCTTGGCGCCGCTGTCGGACAGGATGTGCCCGATCTCCGGTGCGGTCAGGTGCCAGTTGAGCGGGGTGTGGTAGAGGCCGGCCTGCATCGCGGCGAGATACACGGTCAGCCCGGCCGAGCCGTTGGGGGTGAGCGCGCAGACCCCGTCGCCGGCCCGCAGGCCCAGCGCGCGCAGCGCGTGCACCAGGCGGTCGGCGCGCTCCAGGATCCGCCCGGCGGTGTGCCGCGACCCGTCGGGGTCGACGCACGCGATCCGTTCGGGGTCGGCGCGGGCGATCTTCCAGAAACCGAGCAGGGGGGCGTCCGCCATGGAGACCTCCGTTGCGGGGGGTGCCCTTCGAGTGCGAGTAGAGCACGTTCTCTTTTTGCTGCCAAGACCCTGTCAGCCAGTGAGTTTCCTATCTAGAATCAGTTCTCCCAGGAGAACCGTGAACGGCGTTCGCGGATACGCAGCGCAGCAGGGAGGCCACGATGGTCGAGCGGCTGGACATCTCCACCCCGCACTGCGAAGTGGTGCGCGACGGCCCGGTGGTGACGGTGGTGATGGACCGCCCGGAGGCGCGGAACGCCCTCTCCACCGACATGCTGGTCGGGATGGCCGACGCGTTCGGCTACATCGACGCCGAGCCCGGCGTCCGGGTCGGGATCCTCACCGGCGCCGGCGGCGTGTTCTGCGCCGGCGCCGACCTGAAGGGGATGGGCGCCCCCTCCCGGGACGAGCGGGTGCGCCGCCGCGCCGCCGAGATCGAGGACTTCCACTGGAAGGGCCTGCTCCGCGAGGCCCGCCCGGGCAAGCCGCTGGTCTGCGCCGTCGAGGGGCCGGCCGTGGCCGGCGGCACCGAGCTGGTGGCCGGCACCGACGTCCGGATCGCCGCCGAGGGCGCCGTCCTCGGCCTGTACGAGGCCCGGCGCGGCCTGTTCCCGATGGGCGGCTGCGCGGTGCGCCTCCCCCGCCAGCTGCCCTACGCCCACGCCATGGAGATGCTGCTCACCGGCCGCTCCTACACCGCCCGGGAGGCCGCCGCCATCGGCCTGGTCACCCGGGTCGTCCCGGACGGAACCGCCCTGGCAGAGGCCCGCGCGGTCGCCGACTCCATCGCCGCCTGCGGCCCGCTCGCGGTCCAGGCGATCCTCCGCGTCCACCGCGAGACCGAGGGCCTGCCCGAGGCCGAGGCGCTGGAGGTCAGCGACGCGCACGGCTGGAAGGTGATGGCCTCCGCCGACGCGAAGGAGGGGGCCCGCGCCTTCGCGGAGAAGCGGCCCCCGGCCTTCACCGGTGAGTGACCGGCCCGCGAGCGGCCGGCGGACCCGCGGCTCAGCCGGCGCGCGGGGCCGGGGCCCGGGGCTCCGGGGGCGGGGCGTAGCGGATGAGCCCGGTCGGCAGGGCGCCGCCCTCGGTCCAGGCGCGGGTGGCGGTGCGGGTGCCGCAGATCAGGTCGGCCAGGCCGGCCCCGTCCGCCCGGGCCAGGGCGGGCAGGCCGTGCGCGATCGGGACGAGCAGCGCCCACCAGTGCAGGTCGGCCGCGAAGAGCACGGTGACCGGGGCGTACAGCAGCAGCGAGCGGCCCAGGACGCGCGGCCGGGAGGCCGGTTCGGGCAGCGGGCCGGCGGAGGCGGTGGCCAGCATCAGGCAGGCCCGGCCGGGCGTGCACCGGTCGCCGCGGAGCAGCGGCTGCACCAGGCCGAACAGGACCGCGGCGGCGACCAGGGCCGCGGTGTGCGGCTCCGGTCCGGGCGGCGGGGCGTACCCGGCGCGCACCGCCAGGGCGGCGACTGCCAGGGTGCCGTACCACCACAGCGCGAGGTCGATCAGGTGCCCGGCGGCGCGGCGGCCGAGACCGGGCGGGAAGAGGTCGGCGAGGCCGCCCGGCCAGGGGCGGGGCAGCACCCGGTCGGCGGCCAGGCCGAGCAGCCACCCGGCCAGCGCGCCGGCCGCGCCGAGCAGGACGTCGTCGACGGCGGCGACCCGGTGCGCGCAGGGCAGCGCCCCCAGCACCCCGGTGGCCTGGACCGCCTCGACCGCCAGCGCGATCAGCGCGCCCAGCGCGACGGTGGAGACGGCGCCCCTGCGGTACCGGTGCCGGGCCAGCAGGCCGACCGGGACCGCCACCGCGAACGCCAGGGCCGCGTGCCGGAGCAGCCCGCCCGCCGGCAGCTCCAGGGTGCCCAGTGAGAACGGCGAGGCCAGCGGCTCCGCGGCGCATTCGGCGGGGCCGGGCAGCGGCCAGACCGCGTACGCCCCCACCCCGATCCCGGTGAGCAGCACCGCCTGTGTCACCCGGCCCGGCCAGCCGGCGATCCGCCCGTAGCGCCCCAGGTGCAGGCGGAGGAAGACGGCGCAGTACGCCGCCACCGCCACCGCCGCCACCGGGGCCGCGATCCCGCCGGCGCCCGCTCCGGCCTCGAAGAACCCTCCCATAAGGCCCTCAGGTTAGCGGCGGCGCCCTGCGGCCCGCCGGAGAACCGGGGGAAACCCGCGCCCGGGGCCCCGCCGTACCCGGAGCGCACTCGACGTGTAACTATTTGATAATTCTTCGCGTCTCACCGGGCCCTACCGACGGGTTTCGTGAAAGCGGCGATCCGCCCAACGGAATCCGCAGATGCCCAGTTGGGGACCAAAGACTCCTCCGGCGCATCCGCCGCATGGCCGCCCACTCCGCCTCCACCCGGCTATTCGCCGTCTTCGGGGGCGAGATACGATCCCCTGGCCGATTTCTCGCGTTCCACACGGACCTCGGCATCATCGGTCGTAACCGGAGACCGCCCCATCGGCGCCGACGGCCGCCCCGCATACGGCAAAAGCACCGGAGCGCCCCGCCCCCCGCGCTCCGCAGCGTCCCGGCGTGCTCAGATACGGGCCCCTAGGAGAGCAGTGCAGGCAGCAAAGCAACGACGGACGCCGAGCATCCGCGCCCGTCTCCGCAGGATCGTCTTGGCCCCCACCTCGGCCCTGGTCGTGCTCTGGCTGGGCGTCAGCGGCACGCTGTTCGCCAACGCCGCGATCGACGTCGCGCTCGCCGACGGCAACGAGAAGTACCTGACCCCGTCGGCCGTCGCGCTGACCGCGGTGATGCAGGAGCGCTCGGCCACCGTCGGGTACCTGGAGCACCCCGACGAGCTCGCCGACGACCTCGCCGAGGCCCAGGAGGACTCGGACGAGAAGATGGGCACCATCATCACCGACTACGACGCGCTGAAGTCCGTCGTACCGGAGCCCTCGGCCGAGCGGATCACCACCCTGCAGGAGCGCTACTCCGGCATCCACGACCTCCGGGCCGAGGTGCGGGCGGGCACCGCCTCCCGCGAGGACGTGATGGAGTTCTACGGCGGGGTGACCACCGCCGCCGCGGACCTCTTCGACGACCTGTCCCGCAACGGCAACGACACCCAGACCATCGGCCACGGCGTCAGCGCCACCTCGGTGTTCCGCGCGGTCGACCAGCTGGGCATGGCCGACGCGCAGCTGGTCCGCTCGTTCAGCGAGGACGAGCTGAGCCACCCGGACATGCACGCCTTCGTCCAGGAGTACGGCGCCTTCCGGTCCCGGATGGAGCAGACCGCCGACTTCCTCGGGCCCCCACAGCGCGAGCAGTACCGCGAGCTGATCGAGTCCGAGGAGTACCAGCGGCTGCAGGAGTACGTCAGCCAGATCATGGAGCGCCCCGCGGTCACCGAGACCGACCCGGTCACCGGCGAGGTCGTCGAGCGGTTCCCGATGCCGGTCTCCAAGGAGGACTGGCGGGCCGCCTACGACCCGGTGTTCGAGGAGATCACCTCGATCGGCGCGAACGAGGCCACCTACGCCGGCGAGTTGCAGGGCGGGGCCGCCTACCGCTCGATCGGACTGGCCGCACTGGGCAGCGCCGGAGTGGCGGTGCTGGTCGTGCTCGCCTTCATCGCCGCCAACCGCTCCGCCCGCCGCCTGGTCGAGCGGCTGCACCGGCTCCGCGACGACAGCCACGAGCTCACCGAGAAGAGGCTGCCCGGCATCATGGAGCGGCTGCGCCGCAACGAGCCGGTGCAGGTGGAGACCGAGCTGTCCAGCCTGGAGGCCAACCAGTCCGCCGACGAGATCGGCCAGGTCGCGCACGCCTTCGACACCGCCCAGCGCACCGCGGTGGAGGCCGCGGTCCGCCAGGCCGAGCTGCGCGAGGGCGTCAACCGGGTGTTCCTCAGCATCGCGCACCGCAGCCAGACCCTGATCCACCGGCAGCTCCGCCTGCTGGACCGGATGGAGCGCGAGCAGGAGGACCCGGCCCAGCTCACCGAGCTGTTCAAGCTGGACCACCTGGCCACCCGCTCCCGCCGGAACGCGGAGAACCTGCTCATCCTGGGCGGCGAGAACCCCGGCCGCACCTGGCACCGGCCGATGCCGCTGGTCGACGTGGTGCGCGGGTCGATCTCGGAGTCCGGCGACTACACCCGGGTGCAGCGCAACCACATCGCCCGGGTCTCGGTGGTCGGCCCCGCCGTGGCCGACGTCATCCACCTCATCGCCGAGCTGGTCGACAACGCCACCACCTTCTCCCCGCCGCACACCCGGGTCATGCTCTCCGCCGAGCAGGTCCCCAACGGGGTCTCCATCGAGATCGAGGACCGCGGCCTGGGCATGCAGGAGGACGAGTTCGAGGCGGCCAACGCGCTGCTCTCCGACCCGCCCGAGTTCGACGTCATGCGGCTCAACGAGAAGATGCGGCTCGGCCTGTTCGTGGTCTCCCGGCTGGCCCGCCGGCACGACATCAAGGTGTGGCTGCGCTCCTCCCCCTACGGCGGCGTGCAGGCGATCGTGCTGCTGCCGCCGGAGATCATCGCCGACGCCGCGCCGCTCCCCCCGGGCCGCTCCGAGGAGGACACCGGCGAGCAGCCGGTGGCCATCGGATCGCTGGCGCGCAAGCGCCCGGAGAGCGGCGGCGACCTGCTCAAGGGCACCGCCACCGGGGAGAACCGGGCCGTGCCCGCGACCGGCGGGGACCGGGGCCCGCGCGCCGTCGGCTCCGCCGGCGGGGACTCCGCCGAGCGGAAGGAGACCGCCGGGAAGGACGGCGGCGAGCAGGGCGGGGAGAAGGACGCCGCGGCGCCGGAGCCCTCCGGCGACCGCCCGCCGCTGCCGCGGCGCGGCCGGAGCGCCCCCGCCGCGAACGGATCGACCACCGCGTCGGGGCTGCCGCGGCGCGGCGCCGCCCCGGCGGCCGGCTCCGCGAACGGCTCCGGCGCCGCCGAGGAGCCCGCGCGGAAGAGCGGGGCGGACGGGAGCGGCGGCGGTGCGCCGGAGGGCCCCGCGCCCGCGGCGCCGCTGGACGCCTCCGGCCGCCCGCCGCTGCCCAAGCGCACACCGCAGACCAACCTGGCGCCGCAGCTGGCCGAGTCCGATCCCGAGGAGGACCGGCAGGCCGCGCCCGCCTCGCACGACCCGGAGCGCTCGGAGAAGCTCCGCCGCAATATGGCCGCCTTCCAGGCGGGCACGCTCCGCGGCCGCAAGGAGAGCCGCGCCAAGCAGGGCGGCAAAGACACCGAGGACACTGAGAAGGATTCCTGACCTTGACGAACAACGCAGCTAAGGACTTGAACTGGCTTCTCGACAGCCTCGTTGAGCGCGCCGTGGGGGCCAAGTACGCGATCGTCCTGTCCGCCGACGGGCTCCTGCTGGGCAACTCGGCCGACCTCGGCAAGGACGACGCGGAGCAGCTCTCCGCGATCGCCTCCGCCTTCCAGAGCCTCGCCCGCGGCACCGGCAAGCAGTTCGACGGCGGCGAGGTGCTGCAGACCGTCGTGGAGATGGAGCGGGCCTACCTGTTCGTCACCGGGGCGGGCAAGGGCGCCTGCCTGGCCGTGCTGGCCGAGGAGAGCTCCGACGTCGGGCTGATCGCCTACGAGATGAACGTCCTCGTCGAGCAGGTGGGGCGGTTCCTCGACGCGGCTCCGCGGCAGAACGCCGCCGATGGATCCGCCCGATAGGGGAGGCCCTTCATGTCCGAGTCCAACGACGCGGGGCCGAACGCCGACGGCATGGGTTCGGTGGTCCGCCCCTACATCCTCACCGAGGGCCGGCAGCGCTCCGACGGGGTCCGGCTGGACATGGTCAGCGTCGTCATCGCCGCCCGCGCCGAGGTGGACGAGATGGCGCTGGAGCCGGAGCAGGTCCGCATCCTGGAGCTGTGCCGGCGCGCCCAGTCCGTCGCCGAGGTCTCCGCGCACCTGGACATCCCGGTGGCGGTGGTCAAGGTGCTGCTCGGCGACCTCATCGGCCGGGGATACGTCCTGGCCCGCGCCCCCTACACGACCGAGAGCCCGGTGAACCGGGACGTACTGCAGGCGGTACTCGATGGCATCCAACGACTCTGACCCGCGCGCCTCCGCAGCGGAGGAGGAGCGCATCCCCGCCGCGATCAAGATCCTGGTCGCGGGCGGCTTCGGTGCGGGGAAGACCACCATGGTCGGCTCGGTCAGCGAGGTGGCCCCGCTGCGCACCGAGGAGGTGATGACCGAGGCCAGCCTGGGGGTGGACGACCTCTCCGGGGTCGAGGCCAAGGGCACCACCACGGTGGCCCTGGACTTCGGCCGCATCACCATCAACGACGACCTGGTGCTGTACATGTTCGGCACCCCGGGCCAGCAGCGGTTCTGGTTCATGTGGGAGGAGCTGGCGCTGGGCGCGCTGGGCGCGGTGGTGCTGGCCGACACCCGCCGGCTGGAGACCTGCTTCCCGGCGGTGGACTTCTTCGAGCGGCGCGGCCTGCCCTTCGTGGTGGCGGTGAACTGCTTCGAGGGGGCGCACTCCTACAGCGCCGACGAGGTGCGCGCCGCACTGAGCATCCCCGAGGGCATCCCGGTGGTCCTCTGCGACGCGCGCAGCCGGGCCTCCAGCAAGGAGGTCCTGCTCACCCTGGTGCGCAGCGTGGCCGATCGGATGGCGGCGACGGCCTGAGGGCCTTTCTCACAGGGGATGCCGACGGGTCGGTTCCGAACCGGCGGGCTCCGGGGAGTAAGGTCCCTACCGACCGGTACCCACCACCGGTCTCCGGTGGGCGCCCCTCCCCGGCCCGCCTTGCCCCCGCATCCCCCGACCGCCGATCCGGAGAGGCCGATGAAACGGTTCGACTGGTACGACGAGATCCACCGAATGGACGCGGAGAAGGACGCCCAGCGCATCACCTTCATCCTGTCCGCGCACGAGTTCCCGTGGGACATGAGCCAGGCCCTGGGGCTGGCGCTGTACCGGACCTACGCGGTGCCCAGCATCGGCGGGCTGCTCGGCGACACCGAGGAGTTCACCGACCGCACCCAGCACCGCTACGACGACACCGCGCTGCTCCTCGGGCAGATGCTGCGGTACGGGTTCGAGCCGGGGCGCGGCCGCGACGCGCTGCGCCGGATGAACCAGATGCACCGCAGCTACGACATCAGCAACGAGGACTACCTGTACGTGCTGAGCACGTTCGTGGTGATGCCGGTGCGCTGGCTCAACGACTGGGGCTTCGGCTGGCGCCGGCTGAGCGAGCACGAGGTCCGCGCCAACACCAACTACTACCGCTCGCTCGGCAAGCACATGGCGATCAAGGACATCCCGGAGACCTACCAGGAGTTCCTTGAGCTGTTCGAGTCCTACGAGGCCGAGCACTTCGCGTTCAGCGAGGGCGGCCGGGCCGTCTCGGACAGCACCCTGGACCTGATGCTGACCTTCTCCTCGGCCTGGCAGCGCCCGCTGATGAAACGCTTCACCCTGGCGCTGATGGAGGACCACCTGGTCGAGGCGTTCCACTACGAGCCCGCCTCGGGCTTCTGGAAGGGCGCCGCCCGGTTCGCGCTCAAGGCGCGGGCCAAGGTGGTCCGGCGGATGGCTCCGCGGGTGGAGCCGCGCACCGAGGAGCAGAACCCCAACATCAAGAGCTACCCGGAGGGCTTCGACCCGTCCCGGATCGGCACCTTCCCGATGAAGTGCCCGGTCCCGCACGACCTCAGGGTCGTCGAGGTGTCCGGCTCCCGGGACCGGGTGCCGGCCCCCGGCCAGGCGCTGCCGCCCAAGGAGAGCGAGCAGCCCCGGCAGCAGGCCTGACCCGCCCCGGATCCGGGCGCCCCGCAGTCCGCGCGGTGGGGCGCCCTTCCGCTGCCCGCCTTCCTTCCCCTCCCCCGATGATCTCGGCGTTGCGGGGGTATCAGAGCGCTCTGATACCCCCGCAACGCCGAGATCATCGCCGCGGGGCGAGCCTCTCCCCGTCGACGAGATAGATCGGTCCCCCAGCGTGCCCTCCCCCGCCTCCGCGGACGCCGCCGCCCGGCGCGGCCCCGCCCTGCCCCGCTCCGTGCACGTCGGCTACGGCGTGGGCGCCGTCGCCACCCACGTGTTCAGCACGGTCCCGTCGCTGCTGCTGCTCATCTACCTGACCGACGCGCTGGCGGTCTCGCCCGCGCTGGCCGGGTTCGTGGTGGTGGCGCCGAAGGTCGTCGACGTGTTCGCCGGCCCCTACATCGGGGTGCGCTCCGACCGGACGGTGTCCCGGTGGGGGCCGCGGCACCCGTGGATGGCGGCCGGCGCGGTGGCGCTGCCGGCCTCCTTCGCCCTGCTCTTCTTCGGCTTCCCGGTCCCGGGCACCCCGGCCGCGATGTACGTGCTGGTGGTCTTCGTGCTCGCCGCGGTCTCCGCGTCGGTGTTCCAGGTGCCCTACTCCGCGATGCCCGGCGAGATCACCGACGACTACCACGAGCGGTCGGTGCTGCAGAGCTGGCGGACCGTCTTCGTCGGGGTGGCGCTGCTGCTCGGCGGGGCGCTGGCCCCGGTGCTGGTGGAGAGCGCCGGGCCGGGGAACGCACTGGCCGGCTACCGGCTGATGGGCGCCGTGATGGCGCTGATCGTGCTGGCCGCGATGGTCGGCTGCATCCTGGGCACCCGCCGGGCGCCGCTGCGCCGCCGGGTGCGGGACGCCCAGCCGCTCCTCGCGCAGTTCCGCACCGCGCTGGGCAACCCCTACTTCCGCCGGCTGCTGCCGGTGGCCTTCTTCGGGGTGGTCGCCTCGGGCACGATGATCGCCGGGGTGCCCTACGTGACCCGGCACGTGATGGGCGACCCGGGCTACACCGCGCTGCTGGTGGTCTGCGTGACGCTGCCGCTGATCGGCACCATGCCGGTGTGGATGGCGGTCTCCCGCCGCCTGGACAAGGGGCCCACTCTCGCCCTGGCCTGCGGGTTCTTCATCGCCGGCGCGGTCGGGCTGTTCTTCATCCCGGTGCTGGGCGGGCTGCCGTGGGCGATCGCGATGTCCATCGTGGTGGGCACCGGCAACGCGGGCTGCACCATGCTGCCCTACTCCATGCTGACCGACTGCATCGCCGCGACCCGCTCGGTGAGCGGGCACCACCAAGCCGGCGTGCTCTCCGGGATCTGGTCCTCGATGGAGGCGCTCGGCGGTGCGCTGGGCGCCTGGCTGCTCGGCGCGGCGCTGGCGGTGAGCGGGTACCGGGAGTCCGCGGCGCACGAGGCGGTCCGCCAGACCGAGCAAGCGCTGCACGGCATGCTGGTGGGCAGCACCCTGGTGCCGGCCGCGGTGATGCTCGGCTCGGCGCTGCTCCTGCTCCGCTACCGGTTGAACGCCGCCGAGATGGCCCGGCTGACCGGCGCCTGACCCGCTCTCCCGCCCCCTCCCCGCGATGATCTCGGAGTTGCGGGGGCATCAGAGCGCTCTGATGCCCCCGCAACTCCGAGATCATCGGGAGGGCCGGGGTCAGTCCTCCGCGGCCGCGTTCAGCCGGTCCAGCGCGTCGCCGAAGCCGCTCATGAACGCGTAGACCACCTGGGAGCTGGACCGGACCCGGTTCAGGCTGCCCACGATCTGGCCGACCGGCGAGGGGGTGAGGGTGGGGTGGGCGACCCGCCCCACCCGGCGCAGCGCCTCGGAGACCAGCATGAACTGGAGCGGCATGGGCAGCGTTCCGGGCGAGTCGGACCGCTCCCAGGCCTCGGTCCAGTCGTTGCGCAGCATCCGCGCGGGCTTGCCGGTCATCGACCGGGAGCGCACGGTGTCCCGGGAGTCGGCCTGGAGGATCTGGGCCAGGGCGCCGGCCGGGGTGTCGGCCTCCTCGGTGGCCAGCCAGACCGAACCGGTCCACACGCCCTCGGCGCCCAGCGCCATGCCGGCCGCCATCTGGCGCCCGTCGCCGATGCCGCCGGCGGCCAGCACCGGTGCCGGGGCGACCTCGTCCACCACCTCGGGCACCAGCACCATGGTGGAGACCTCGCCGGTGTGCCCGCCGGCCTCGGTGCCCTGGGCGACGACCACGTCCACCCCGGCCTCGCGCTGCTTGGCCGCGTGCCGTCGGCTGCTGGCCAGCCCGGCCACCGCGACGCCGTGCCGGTGCGCCTGGCGCACCACGTCGGCGGGGGGCGCGCCGAGCGCGTTGGCGAGCAGCGCGATCGGGTGCCGCAGCGCCACCTCCACCTGGGGGCGGGCGGTGGCGTCGGTCCAGCCGAGCAGGAACCGCCCGGCTCCGGCCCGGGTGAGCTCCGGTACGTCGTGCTCGGCGAGCAGTCCGTTGACGAAGCGGCGGTGCCCGTCCGGGATGAGGCCCTCCAGCCGCCGCTGGAGCTCCTCCCCGGAGTCGGCGCCGATGTCGGCCCCCTCATAGCGGGACGGCATGACGACGTCGACGCCGTAGGGGCGGCCCCCCGTGTTGGCGTCGATCCAGGCGAGTTCGGTCTCCAGTTCCTCAGGGGTGAAGTAGAGGGCGCCGAGGACGCCCATCCCGCCGGCCCGGCTGACCGCGGCGACGACGTCCCGGCAGTGGCTGAAGGCGAAGATCGGCAGCTCGATGTCGAACATCTCGGTCACTCGTGTCCGCATACGCCCATGGAAACACGAAACTGAAACATGTTCTACCTCAGTTCCGGGGCCGGTCCCGGAACGGGAGGGACGATCCCGCCCGCGCCCCGGGCGGCGGCGCGGATGCGCCCCGCGCGGGCGGCCACCGGGCGGGACCGGCGAAGGCCCCGGCCGGACGCGGGCGGGAGGCAGGGCGCGCCGGATCTCAGAGGCCGTCAGGCGTCCGGCCGGTCGCCCGGTCGGGCCGCCGCGCCCCGGGCGGCGCCCGGACACCCCGGGCGGCCGTTCGCACACCCGACCGTCTCTCAGCGCGGCAGGCGCCGCCAGACCGAGCGGGGCAGCACCCGCATCCCGGCGAAGACGTAGCGGAGCACGCCCGGCACCCAGACCGTCTCGGCTCCGCGGCGCAGCCCGGCGGCGACCGCGTCGGCCACCTCCCGCGCGCTGGCCGGGAACGGCGCCGCCGAGACGTGCGCCGACATCTTGGTCGGCACGTAGCCGGGGCGGACCACCATCACCCGGGCGCCGGTGCCGTGCAGCGCGTCGCCCAGCCCCTGGGCCAGGCCGTCCAGCCCCGCCTTGGCCGCCCCGTAGACGAAGTTGGCCCGGCGCACCCGCACCCCCGCCACCGAGGAGAGCACCACCAGCGTGCCGTGGCCCTGCTCGCGCAGCCGGGCGGCGACCGCCAGGTCGGCCGAGACGTGCCCGGTGAAGGTCGCCGCGGCGGCCGCGGCGGCCGCCGCCGGATCGGCCTCGAAGGCCGCCTGCTCGCCGAGGACCCCGAAGGCGTCGATCACCGCGTCCAGGTCGCCGGCGAGCTGCACCGCCTCCGCGACCACCGCCTCGTGCCCGGCGGTGTCGGCGGCGTCGAACTCCACCGGGTGCACCTCGGCCGCGCCCGCGGCGCGCAGCCGCTCGGCCTCCCCGGCGAGGCCCCGCCCGGCGGCGGCCTCCCGGGCGGCCAGCACCACCCGGCGGGCGCCGTCGCGCACCAGCCGCTCGGCGATGGCCAGTCCGATCTCGCTCCGCCCGCCCAGCAGCAGCACCGTGTCCACCGCGCCGACCGCGTTCCGCATCCGTGTCTCCCGTCGTTTCCGTTCCGCCGTCACAGCTCCAGGCGGCGGGCGAGGTCGGAGGTGAGCACCCCGTCCGGGTCGACCCGGGCGCGGACCGCGCGCCACTCGTCCAGCCGGGGGTACATCGCGCGGATCGCCCCGGGCGCCGCGCGGGAGTCCTTGGCCAGGTACAGGGCGCCGCCGGCCTCCAGCACCCGCTCATCGAAGGAGGTCAGCAGCCGGGCCAGGCCCGGCAGGTCCGCCGGGAGGTCCAGGGCGAGCGTCCACCCGGGGCGGGGGAAGGAGAGCGGCGCCGGGGTGCCGGGCCCGAACCGCTTGAGCACCGCGAGGAAGGAGGGGGCGCCGACCGCGGCGAGCCGGGAGACGATCCCGCGCAGCACCGGCTCCGCGCCGAACGGCACCGCGAACTGGTACTGCACCAGCCCGGCCGGGCCGTACAGCCGGTTCCAGCCGCGCACCGCGTCCAGCGGGTGGAAGAACGGCCCGACGCCGGTGATCCGGTCCCGGTCCCGGCGCGGCGCCCTGGCGTAGTAGGCGGCGTTGAACGCGCGCACGCTCCAGGTGTTCAGCAGCCCGGACGGCACCCGGGGCGGGACGGCGGGCAGGCTGCGGTCGCGGAAGCGCAGCGGGTCGCGGCGGAGCCGGGCGGGCAGCTCGGCGGCGCGCGCGTGCCGCCCCCGGGTGAGCACGCCGCGGCCGGTGGCGCGCCCGGTGGCCAGCAGGTCGATCCAGCAGACGGTGTGGTGGTAGCGGTGGTCGGTGGCGCTCATCAGCGCGAGCGCCTCGTCCAGGTCGGCGGTGCGGTCGGTGTCCACCCGGACCGCAGAGGTCTCCACCGGGACGACCGCGAACTCGGCCTCGGTGATCAGCCCGGTGAGCCCCATCCCGCCGACGGTGGCCCAGAACAGCTCGGGGTCCCGGTCCGGGCCGACGGTGTGCTCCGCCCCGTCCGGCGCGACCAGGTTCAGCCGGCGCACGTGCGCGCCGAACGAGGAGTCCGCGTGGTGGTTCTTGCCGTGGATGTCCGCGGCGATCGCGCCGCCCACGGTGACCTGCCTGGTCCCCGGGGTGACCGGGAGGAACCGGCCGTGCGGCAGCAGCCGCTCCATCAGCTCGGCCAGCGAGGTGCCGGCCGCCGCGGTGACGGTGCCCGCCGCCGGGTCCAGCCGGAACCCGGGGGCCAGCTCGGCGGTGTCCAGCACCAGCCCGCCGGCGCACTGCGCGGCGTCGCCGTAGGAGCGGCCCAGGCCCCGGGGGATCGCGCCGCGCCCCGGGCCGGCCTGCTGCAGCAGCGCCGCGGCCTCGGCGGCGGTGCGCGGCCGCGCGACCGTCGCGGCGGTCGGGGCGGTGCGCCCCCATCCGGTGAGGAGGCGGCGTTGCGTGCGCACGGTCGGGCCTTCCCGCTGGGGTTCGGTGGTCGGGCGCTGCTCCGGCGGCGTCACGGCAGGTGGACGCCGAGGCCGACGAGGACGGCCATGCCCAGCAGGCAGAGCTGGAGCGGCCGGTCGCGCAGCGCGATCTCCTCAGGCTCCTCGCCCACCCCGCGGTCGACCAGGAGGTGGTAGCGGAGCACGAAGACGATGAACGGAACGATACTCAACGCGGGGAAGACCCCGGCGGTGCCCTCCCCGTGGCCGTCCAGCGCCCACAGGCAGTAGGTGACGATCATCGCCGCCGAGGCCATGGTGCGCACCTGAACCAGGTAGGAGACGGTGTAGCCGCGCAGGGCGGCCCGGCCGCCGCCGGCCTCGGGGTTACGCAGCTCGGCCTCGCGCTTGCCGACCACCACCAGCAGCGCCCCCAGCGAGACCACGATCAGGAACCAGGCGGTGAACGGGACGCCCACCGCCACGCCCCCGGCCAGCGCGCGCAGCACGTGGCAGCCGGCCACCGCGACCACGTCGCCGATGATCACCCGCTTCAAGTAGAACGTGTAGCAGGCGGTGAGGGCGAGGTAGCCGAGCAGCACCCCGAGCAGCGCCGGGTTGCCCAGCGGCAGCAGCGCCAGCGGGGCGGCGGCGGCCAGCACCGCGCCCAGGCCCAGCGCGAGCGGGACGGGCACCGCGCCGGAGGCGACCGGCCGGCACCGCTTGCGGGCGTGCGCCCGGTCCGCCTCGACGTCGCGGACGTCGTTGAGCAGGTAGGTGCCGCTGGAGGCGATGCAGAAGGCGGCGAAGGCGACGGCCGCCCAGCCGGCCGAGGCCGGGTCGGTGAGCACCCCGGCGGCCCCCGGCGCGGCGAAGACCAGCAGGTTCTTCAGCCACTGCTTGGGCCGGCAGGCGCGCAGCAGCGCGGCCGCCCGCGCCGCGGGGCGCCCCGCGGACCGGTCCTCCGGTCCCGGTTCGCCCCCGGCGCGGGCGGCCGCCGCCTCGGTCTCCGCCACGGCGCCCCGGTCAGCCCCGCCGGTCCGCGCCTCTGGCGCTGGCCGCCAGCAGGGCGCCCAGGATGATCAGTCCGGCGCCGACGCCGAGCAGCACCAGCGGAACGGTGGTGCGCAGCAGCGGCAGCGCGGTGAGCGCCTGCTGGGCGTTCTCGACGTTGGCGTCCACCGTCTCGTCGGTGAAGCGCATGTCCCCGTCGAACAGCACCAGCTTCTCCTCGCCGTCGACGAAGGCGCCGCGGTGCTGGTCCTCGCTGAGCATGATGGGGGCGCCGCTGACCGGCTCGATCCAGTAGGTCCGGGTCACGCTGTACATCTCGTCGGTGACCACGTCGCCGTCGCCGTCCATGCCCAGCAGCGACCGGGGCAGCTCGCGCTCACCGGTCTTGGTCGGCTCGATCTCCTGGACGAACTTGTAGGTGTCGACGCCGTTGACCTCCTCCTCTTCGACGAACTCGATCGGGAGGGACTCCCTGACCGTGGTGTCGAAGTACTCGTAGTCCTTCTTCTCGGTGAAGAAGGGGAACTTGAAGGCCTGGCCGCTCTGGACCGTGGCCTCCTCGTTCACCGCCGCGTCGCAGCAGTCCACCGCCTCACCGGTGACCCGGTCGTGGGGGGTGCGGCGGCTGGAGGAGAGAATGGCGAAGTCGCGCTCGATGTCCTCGACCCAGGTGAACTGGTCCCAGACCACGATGTCGTCGTCGCTGGCGGCGACGTCGCCGCGGACGGTGGTGTAGGCCTCCACCGTGGCCCCCTCGACCTGCTCCAGCTCCTCGGCGCTGAAGTAGGTGACGTCCTCCCCCCGGTTGACCGTTTCGCTGTACTGGTCCATGGGGGTTTTCATCAGGGCGCTGGCCATCCAGAATCGCAACAGGGGGGCCAGGACCAGACTGAAGACCCCCAACGCGATGCAGACGACTGCAACGGTGCGGCGCATTAGCCCTCCTGGGCGGAACGGGTCGGAGAAAGACTCAGAGCTGGAACTTGCTTCATTTTGGGGTAGAGTACTCCCCAGTAGAGGCCAACGTCACCAGGGCGTGTCCGAATGTTTATAACAGGTTCTAGTCTGGCGCTCGCCCGGTGCGGCCGGTGAGCGCGGCGCCCGACGCCGGCGCCCTGCCGCAGGTCCGCGGCCACCTCGAACCCCTCGACGGTGTCCGCGCGCTCGCCGCGCTGATGGTCCTGGTCTTCCACGTCTCGGTGGAGACCGGCGACGCGCTCGCCCCCGGGGCTCTGGGCGCCCTGCTCTCCGCCGCCGAGCTGGCGGTCCCGCTCTTCTTCGCCCTGTCCGGGCTGCTGCTGTACCGCCCCTGGGTGCGCGCCTGCCTGGACCGGACCCCCTCCCCCGCGGCCCGGGTCTACCTGTGGCGGCGGGCGCTGCGGGTGCTGCCCGCCTACTGGCTGGTCGCGGCCGCGGCCATGCTGATCTGGTCCGACGACAACCCGGGCACGCTCACCGCCTGGCTGGAGGTGCTCACCCTCACCTTCACCTACAACACCGATCCCTGGTGGGTGGGGACCGGCCCCTACGGGCTGGGCCAGATGTGGAGCCTGTGCGTGGAGGTCAGCTTCTACCTGCTGCTCCCGCTCTTCGCCGCGGTGCTCGGCCGCTACGCCGCCCGGGGCGCCGACCCCGGCGCCCGCGCCCGGCGGCTGCTCACCGGGCTGGCTGCGCTGAGCGTGCTCGGGCTGCTCGCGTTCATCCCGCAGTTCTATCCCGAGCACCACTCCTACATGCACGCCTGGCTGCCGCGCTGCCTGGGCCTGTTCGCGGTGGGCATGGCGCTGGCCGTGGTCACCGAGTGGGCCTGGCGGGAACCGGGGCCCGACCGCCCGGTCGCCCGGTTCTGCGCCACGCTGCGCCGGAACTCCGCGCTCTGCTGGGGCCTGGCCGCCGTGGTCTACGCGCTCAACTCCACCCCGGCCGCCGGGCCCCGGTTCGTCGGCGTGGACGGGTTCTGGATCTCGGTGATCGCGACGCTCACCTCGATGCTCTTCGCGTTCTTCGTGATCGCCCCGGTGGCGGTGCTGCCCGGTCGCGGCGCGGAGCCCCGGCCGCACCGCTGGCGGGAGGGCGCCTGGCTGGAGACCCTGCTCTCCCACCCGGTCTCGCTCTACCTGGGCAAGATCTCCTACGGCATCTTCCTCTGGCAGTTCGTCGTGCTCTACCTGTGGCGGGCCTTCACCGGGCAGGAGATCTTCACCGGCTCGTTCTGGCTGGACATGGTCCCGGTGGCGGCGGGCACCGTGCTGCTGGCCGCCGCCACCCACCGCTGGATCGAGGAGCCGATGCGCCGGTTCAACGGCCTGGTCCGCCCGCCCGGCGCCCCGCGCCCCCGCAAGCCGAGCCTGGTCGACGGCTCCTGACGGACCCGACCGCGCACTCCCCCGGTGATCTTGACGTTGCGGGGCCGTCAGAGCGCTCTGACGGCCCCGCAACGTCAAGATCACCGGGAGCGGGGGAGGCCCGGCGGGGTCAGTCCTCTTCGGCGTCCCCGCCGTCCTTCTCCCCGTCCTTCCCGTCCTTCTTGCCGGAGTCCTCGGACTCCTCGGACTCGCCGCCGTCCCCGGAGTCCTCGGCGTTCTCCTCCGACCAGGGGTCGCCCTCGGTGGCGGGGGCCAGCTCGCCGAAGGTCACCCAGTTCATGCAGAGGTCCTCCTCGCTGGTGCTCAGCGCCAGCCGGGTGCCGGCGCCGTCCAGCGGCAGGTACCAGGTCCCGCCGTCCGGCGCGGCGGGCAGCACCGCCGACCGCCAGGCGTCGCCGATCACCGCGTTCACCTCGGTGTCGGTCTCCGATGTGTAGGCGATGGTCAGCACCATCGTCGGCCCGCCGAACGAGCTGACCTCCCACATCGCCTGGCCGCCGAAGGTCACCAGGCACTCCTCGTCCTCCGGCGGGCCGAAGAACGCGCTGCCCTCGGCCGGCTTGGCCGGGACCAGGTAGCCGGCGCCGTTGAAGACCAGCGCCGAGTCGGCCGGCTGGGGGACCCGGATCCGCTCCGCCACGCCGTCCGGCGCCAGCGGGCTGAGCACGTTGGAGCTGAGCCGCCGCTGCCCGTTCCAGGGCAGCACGATGTCGTCGGGGATCGGCCGGGAGTAGATCCCGGCCTCCGCCGGGACCCCCTCCACCGAGGCGCGCACCGTGTCCAGGTACCAGCGGACCCGGTCGCCGCTGAGGGTGTCGGCGAAGGTGTAGGTGGAGTAGCCGCCGAGCACGGTGAAGGCCAGCGTCCCGGCGACCGCCGCGGTCCGGGCGGTCCTCGGCGGCAGCGGCCGGCGCCGGACCCCCGGGTCGGCCCGCCGCTCCTCCAGGGTCGGGATGAACGCCAGCGCGACCACCACGGCGAGGATGAGCGCGGCGTCGGCGACGTAGCGCGGGTCGTAGCCGATCGTCTCCTGGTAGCGGCCGCGGGCGATGACGGTGGGCAGCGCGTCCACCACGATCAGGTGCCCGGCGAGCAGCGCCCAGGCCCGCCAGGCGCGCCGGCGGAACACCATACTGGCCACGACCACCGCCAGCAGCAGCCCCCAGGCCGCGCCGACCATCCAGGCCGCGGGTTCGAGCAGACCGCCGGCCGGGGTGACCGGCCCCCACTCCCCCGGTCCGCCCACCGCGCCCACCGGGAAGGTCTCGCCGATCATCCGGCCGGCCAGGCCGAGCGCGGTGCCGCCGTCCGGGCGGCCCGCCCCCTCGCCCTCCGCGGTCTCCTGCAGCGACAGGTAGACGAGGCCGTGGACGACGCTGAGCAGCGCCATGCCCACCCAGAACGGCATGTCCCGGTCGAGGGTGCGCCAGAGCACCCGGGGCATCCGGCCCTGCACGACGAAGGCGGCCGCGAACACGAACAGCAGCGGCGGCAGGAACATCGCCTTGACCGAGAAGGCCATGCCGAGCACCACCGCGCCGGCGGCCATCCAGGCGTGGCGCGCCTCGCCGCCGCGCAGGTAGCGGACGGTCCACAGCAGCGCCAGCACGATCGCCAGCTGGTAGGGGACCGCGTTCAGCGCCGCCGACCACCAGGCCAGCACCGGCATGGTGAGCGGGGCGAACAGGAACAGCGCCAGCGGCGGGACGATCGCCCAGCGGCGGCCGAACAGCACCCACAGCAGCCGGAACAGCCCGATCGCCGCCCCGGCCTGGAAGAGCATCATGACGCCGCCGGTCAGGCCCCAGTTGTACGGGGAGACCGCGGTCTGGATGTAGGCCAGCAGCTTCGCACCGGGCATCAGGTGGCCCTTGTGCAGGTCGGTCAGGTACTCGACGGTGAGGTTGTGCGCGGCGGCGTCCGCGACGAACAGGAAGTCGTCCTCGATGAAGTAGGCCTGCCGGAGGACGTAGGCCTTGAGCACCAGGGAGGCCAGGATGAGCACGCCGCCCAGCATCACGACGGGGTCGCGCACGCCCCGCTCCAGCAGCGCGGCCGCCCGGGCCCCGGAGGCCCGCTCCGGCCGCTCTCCGGCGGGCTCCTCGTCCGGCTTCCCGGCGCCGTCCGCGGCGGCCGGCTCGGAGGGGGCCTGTCCATCGGATCCGCGCATGCCGCTCTCTTCCCCGGCCCGGTGGCCGACCGGTTGACGTGACCGCGTAAGAGAGTGTCACAATACAACAGGTTCCACATCCCTCCCCGTTGATCATCGCAGGTATGAGCGCGATACCCGACGGTAGCCAAAGGTAGATGAGAACTTGATCCACCAGCCTCCGGAGGAGGGAGTGAGCGCGGTGAGCCTGGACGAGGTCCGCCGGGACTGGACCCTGCTGGGGTCGGCCGAACCCCTGTGGGCCGTATGCGTCGACCCGGACAAGCGGAACGGCGGCTGGGACGACGAGGAGTTCCTCGCCTCCGGGGCCGCGGAGATCGACGGGGCCCTGGCCCGCCTCGCCGAGCTGGGCGTCGGGCACGGCACCGGCCGCGCCCTGGACTTCGGCTGCGGCGCCGGGCGGCTCTCCAACGCGCTGGCCCGGCACTTCGAGGCGGTCGACGGGGTCGACATCTCCGCCCCCATGCTGGCAGAGGCCCGCCGGCTGGACCGGAGCGGGGGGCGCATCGCGTTCCACCTGAACGAGGCCCCCGACCTGTCCGCCTTCCCGGACGCCTCCTTCGACCTGGTCTACACCGACCTGGTGCTGCAGCACCTGCCGCCCGCACTCGCCGCGGGCTACCTGCGCGAGTTCGCCCGGGTGGTGCGGCCCGGCGGGGCGATGGTGCTCGGCGTCCCCGCGCGCGAGCGCGCCACCTTCAAGGGCCTGGTCTTCCGGTACGCCCCCTGGCCGCTGATCCGCTGGGCCCAGCGGGTGCTGCTCCGCTACCCGGCGCCGATGCGGATGCACACCTGGAGCCCCGAGCGGATCGCCGCCGCGCTCGCGGAGGGCGCCGCACCGGGCCGGGCACCGCGGATCGCCGCCTCCGAGGAGTACTGGGGCGGCGACCACTGGCAGCACCTCCGGCACTTCGTCTCCGCACCGCCCCTGGAGGAGTCCCCGTGACCGGTTCCCCCGCCGAGCCCTCCGCGCCCGCCCGGCGCCCCCCGTTCCGGGCGACGCTGGGCCGATCCGCCGCGCTGTTCTCCGCGTTCCGCAAGGAGCAGACCGACCCGGACCTGTTCTACGGCACCCTGGCCCGGGACACCGTGGACCAGCTGCGCGGCTACACCTCGCTGGACGGCGCCGTGGTGGTGGACGTCGGCGGCGGGCCCGGCTACTTCGCCGACGAGCTGCGCGCCGCCGGGGCGCACTGCGTGTGCGTGGACGCCGACGCCGGGGAGATGCGGCTGCGCGACGGCGACCTGCCCGACACCGCGCTCCTGGGCAGCGCCCTCGACCTGCCGCTCCGCACCGGCTCGGTCGACGTCTGCTTCTCCTCCAACGTGCTGGAGCACGTGCCCGACCCGCGCCGGATGGCCGGCGAGATGGTCCGGGTGACCCGGCCGGGCGGCCTGGTCTACCTCTCCTACACCCTGTGGCTCTCGCCGTGGGGCGGGCACGAGACCTCCCCGTGGCACTTCCTCGGCGGCCGCTACGCGGCGGAGCGCTTCGCCCGCAAGCACGGCCGCCGCCCCAAGAACGACTTCGGCCGCACCATGTTCGCCGTCTCCGCCGCGGAGATGCTGCGCTGGCTGCGCACCCGGGAGGACGTCACCCCGGTGGACGTGCTGCCGCGCTACCTGCCCTCCTGGATGAAACCGGTGGTCCACGTCCCCGGCGCCCGCGAGGTCATCACCTGGAACCTGCTGCTGGTCCTCCGCAAGCGCGGCTGAAAGGGAGCGCTCCGCCGGCTGGACGACCTGCCGCACCCGGACACGGCGAACCCCCTCACCGGACACGGCAAGGGGGAACCGGGCGGAGCGGGGGTCAGGGGCGGTCGGATTTCACCTCGCGCAGGAACGCCGCCCACTCCCCGGACGGGAAGGACAGATGGCCGAGCCTGCGATGCCGGGTGTCACGCACCATGACGGAGTCAGAGCTTTCTGCCATCTCGACACAGTGCCCTCCGGTCTGGTTACTGTAGCTGCTCTTGCGCCACACCGGCGGTGCGCTCACGTGAAGTCTCCTCTGATGCGTTCTATGAGCTTGCGCGATGCTTGAAGTGGGAGGGAGGCGCCCCGGAGGTCAGCGAAGTGAGCGGTGTAGCTCGCGACCTGTTCATGGTCGTCCACCGGAGTCGCGGCGATCCGAGTCTCCATGTACAGGACCTCTCCATGCTCAGGCACTTTGACCACTGAGAACGCTTCGGACAGCCCAGGATGGTGCTCTGTGTCGAAGGGTAGGACGTGCACGTCCACACGGGCACCGGACGTCGCGTCAAGCAGGTGTGTCAGCTGGTCCTTCATGATCGCATGTCCGCCGATGGGACGACGAAGCACGGATTCGTCTATGACCTCGATGAGGTGAGGGGCGGAGGGCGACGCGAGCACAGACTGCCGCTCGATACGGGCGGCGACCTGCTCTTCGATTTGCTCATCGGTGTACCCGGGCTGTCCCGCCCGCAGGATCGTACGCGCATAAGCCTCGGTCTGGAGAAGCCCGGGGATGAGCATCGGGTTGTATTCGCGCAGTTCAGTTGCTTTTCGGATGAGCTCGGCCCAGCCGCGAAACCACGATGCGAGTCCGGTTCCGTCGTTCGTGGTGTGCCAGACGCGTATGAGTGCCCCATCGGCTGAAAGCTCGTGGTCGATTCCTTCCACAAGCTCCAGTTTCGGCCTCTGTATCGCCCTCTCGATTGCGCTGATCGTTCCATAGGTGGTTGAGAGGAGCTTGCCCAGTTGATCTTGCGTTAGTCCAGCCAGCTCCCGTCTCCGGCGAAGCTCCCGACCGAAGCGCCGCCACTGGGGTTGAGCCTTCTTGGTCATGACTCAACTTTATTCAAGAAGCTTTCAACCTCAATGGGTTCCAGTGAAAATAAATCACTATTTCCAGACTAGAGCTGGACTCTCTTGACCAGGGAGGACAGGTTGTCTGTCAGGCCCATTCGGTTGCAGCGCAGCGACTCTTCAAGCGCTAATCAACCGAAACGATTGCGGCCCTGGTCAGCGTTCGCGTCGCCGGCCAGGGCCTTGCCCCCGACCTGAGGAGACCAGGTGAGGACCACGCAGAACACTAGCGCCCGAACAAACCCCCACAAGCGATTTCTGGGACGACCAGCTGTATTTCGGTGCAGCCTGCCCGGAAAACCCTCCCAGGTCGCCGAGGCCCGCAGGTGGGCCGCAGCCGTACTCGTCCACCGCGTGCACGCGGCCCCCGGCCTGGTCGACACCGCCGAGCTGCTGGTCAGCGAGGCGGTCACCAACGCCATCGTGCACACCGCCACCGGCCGGCCCGGCGGTTCCTTCACCGTCGTGATCCGCGCCTACCCCGCCGGGGTGCGCATCGAAGTCCACGACGCCGGGGGCTCCACCACCGCCCCCCGCCCCCTGCACGCCGCCGACGACGCCGAGCACGGGCGCGGACTCGCGCTGACCGCCGCCCTGGCCCAGGAGTGGGGCATCCTGTCCGGCCGCCGGGTCCGGGGCGTGTTTTTCACCCTGCACACCGGCTGAACCGGCACCGGCCCGCCATGCCCCGCGGGCGGCCCGCGCGCGGGGGCCGCCCGGAATCACCGGGGCATGCGCCGGGCCGGCCGTGTGGATCTTCCCCGTGGTGCGGGGCCGGTGGCGTCCGGGGCCCTGCCGTCCTGCTCGGGGGTCTCCGCGTCGGCGTCCTCTCCCGCTTCGTCCTCCGGGGGCGCATCGTCCTCGTCCGGTTCCCCGCCGCGGGCGCGGAACCTGAGGATGGGAGCGGCCGCCAGGGTGAGCGCGCCCAGGGAGCCGAGGGCGATCGGGGCCCAGACGTGCACGGCCTGGAGCAGCAACCGGGTGTTCCCGGCGGCCTCGGCGTACCCGGCGACCTGTCCGCCGTCCAGGGACAGGTCGGCGTTGAGCAGGGTCCGCTCGCCGCCCTGCTCGCCGCGGAGGGTCTCCACCCTCCGCTCCTCGGCGTCGACCAGCCGGCCGGAGACCGGCTCGATCCGATAGGTGCGCTCCACCTCCAGCCAGAGGGTGGCGGTGACCGTGCCCCGGCGCTCCAGGCCCAGGGCGCTCGCGGGCACCTCCCGGGCCGAGTCCGGCACCTGGGTGGGCTCCACCCGCTGCACGTACTCGTGCACCGGGACCCCCGCGGCGCTCCCGGCGCCGGTGTAGCGCATCGGCGGCGCCGAGCGCACGTCCGCGTCGTAGAACGGCCGGTCGCCCGGCTCCGCACCGGCCGGCCAGTACAGCACCAGCCCGGCCTGGCGGACCGCCCGGTCGCCGCCGACGTGCTCTCCGCAGCAGTTCACCGCGCGGCCGGTGCCCCGGTCCACGATGACCCGGCGGTCCATGTGGCCGATCATCGAGGAGCCGCTGGTGGTGTCGGTCGACACATCCCAGGTGGCCCAGTCCTCGTTGCCCGCGGAGACGCCCCCGGAGATCTCCGTCTGCCGGACCACCTCGGCGCTCTTCACCGTGCGCCAGGTGGAGGTGTCCAGGTAGGAGGCGTCCTCGTCGACCATGCGCAGCCGCAGGTCGGTGCCGGCCGGGACGACCGCCAGCCGCTCGTAGACGTAGAACCGCAGCATCAGCGCCGAGGTGAGCAGGAACGCGCCGAGGGCCGCGGCGATCAGCGCGGCGTTCCGCCCCAGCGCCCGCTTCCGGGAGCGGCGCTCCGCGCCGCCCGCCCGGTCTCCGCCCATCAGGCGCTCACCCCCGCGCTCTCCTCGTCGGTGCGGCCCGCGCCCGCCCGGCGCGGAGCGCCGTTCCCGGCGGACTCCCCGGCCTCCCCGGACTCCCCGGCCGCATCCTCCGCTCCGGCCGGCCCGGTGCGCCCGGCGCCCGCGGCGGGTCCGGCGGGCGGGCCCGGGTCCGGGCCGGCGGAGCCGTGCGGGGCCTCGCCGAGCGCCAGCACCAGCCGGGTCAGCGCCGGCAGGCAGAGCAGCTGGGCGACCCAGCCGCGGAGCGGCTCGCTCAGCAGGCCGCTGATGTCGTGAAAGGGCATGGACATCGCCATGTAGGTGCCGAGCGCGGTGCTCAGCCCGGCCGCCGCCAGGCAGGCCGGCACGGTCCACGGCCCGGCGAGCCAGTGCAGCGCGGCGCCGCCCAGTGCGGGCCGGCCCGGTTTGGCGTGCTTGAGCGCCGGCGACGGGGCCCGGCTCAGCCACCAGACCGCCAGCATCATCACCGCGGCCACCGCGGCGCCCGCCGCTCCGGCCACCCAGGTCCCGTAGAGCGGGGCGACCGCCAGCAGCGGTGCGCGGCCGATCCGGCCGGCCGCCGCCGCGGGCGCGGCGGCCGCGCGCCGCGGCCGCGTCCGGCGCAGCGCGAGCACGCCGAGCAGCAGCGCCAGCGCGGCGCCGACGCCCAGGGCCAGGTGGTACAGGCCGTCCGGACGGTAGCTGAGCAGGACCGTGCCGGTGCTGCCGGCCGGCAGCACCCAGGCCTGCTTCCAGCCGTCCAGCCGGACCGGCTCCAGCTCGGTGCCGCCGAGCTCGGCCTGCCAGCCCTCGTTGAAGTTCTCGTTGACGACGAGGTAGCTCTCCTCGCCGACCGCGACGTCCACGCTGCGCTCGCTGGGGCCCCAGCCGTTCACCGCGGCGACCTCTTCGGCACCGACCTCCTCGGCTCCGGCCGGGCCGTCCTCCGGGCCGATCAGGGCGGAGAGCACCTGGTACTGCGGGCCCGGTGCGACCTGGATTTGGTTGGCCCCCTCCCGCAGCCCCACCGGCCCGCAGCCCTCGAAGCGGAGCGGGCGGCCGGCGAGCTGGTCCTCCAGCGTCCCGCCGGAGATCCGGGTGTCCACCCGCTCGCCGTTGACCCGCAGCACCGGGCCCAGGCCGCAGGCGGTCTCCGCGCTGCCGCCCTCGATCGGCTCCAGCGGCTCCACGTCGGGCAGCGCGATCCGGGAGACCTCCAGCGGCTGCCCTTCGGGCGGGTCGAAGGAGAGGGTGAGCTCGTCGGTGCGGACCGGGGCGAAGCCCACCCAGCCGTCGCCGTCGACCCAGGCCTCGCGGACCGTCCCGCCGGCGTCCACGGTGACCCGGATCGGCCGGGTGACCGCGTCGGGCCGGGGGAACTCCACCCGCATGCCGTCGATCTCGCGCCGCTCGCCCAGGTCCACCTGGAGCGAGGGCTCGTCCTCCTCGGGGTCGGGGTACCAGACCGTGGCGGCGTCGCCGTCGAAGGTGTTGCGGCCCATCGCGGCCGGGTGCCGCACCGAGGTCGAGGAGGAGGTCACCTCGGGGTGGCCGCCGGCGCGGTTGGCGGCGTTCTCCACCGCGCGCGGGTCGGTGGCCACCACCCGGCCGGAGACGGTGTGCTCCCCGGCGGCGGCCTCCGCGTCCAGCTCGACGGTGCGGTCCATGCCGAGGGCGTCCTCGCCCTGCACCGCCAGCTCGGGGTTGCACACCCAGGCCTCGGAGCCGGGCATGCAGCCGGGGACCGCGCCGGTGGCGCCGGTGAACAGCAGCGACCCGGCGCCGGCCGGGGCGGGCACCTCCAGGGTGCGCGAGGGCGTGACGCCGTCGACGGTGAGCCCGGTGATGCCGACCCGGGTGCCGAACCGGTACTCCGGCTCGTAGGCCAGGTCCTCGACCTTGATCCGCAGCTTCCCGGTCCGGCCCTCGGGGGCGGCGAACTCCTGCGGCTCCCCGGTGTCGGCGACCGCGGCGGTGGTCCGCCCCTCGTCGGTGGAGAGGCTGATCTCCGAGGGCGGCGGCTCGCCGGGGATCTGCTCGAAGGCGATGGAGACGGAGCCGACCTCGCGCGGCTCCTCGAACTCGATCTCCAGCCACTGCCCGACGGCGCCGGTGAAGCCGCTGGACCGCCAGGAAGTGCCGGGGATGTCGTCCAGGGCGGCGTAGGGGGTGCGGCCCGGGTCGCGCACGCTCGCCGCGGCGCCGGCCCCGGCCTCGCTGGAGGAGGCGGTGACCGAGGCGATGCCGTCGTCCACCGCGACCGCGGTGTAGCCGTCCCAGGCGGGGTCGGCGATGTCCGGGGCGGGGGCGTCCCGCTCCAGCTCCTCGTCGGCGGTGAGGGTTCCGCTGACGTTGCGGCGGACGTCGGAGTAGACGATCTCGCGGCGGCGCGCGGTGTCGGTGGCGACGGTGTCCGCGCCGTCCACCGCCTCGGCGCCGGGGTCGTCGCCGATCAGCACCGGGCGGTCGCCGTCCAGGGCGCCCTGCTCGGCCAGGGCCAGCAGCGACTCGGGGCCGCCGGTGACGCGCAGCGTCTCCCCGGTGGGCACCGTGCCGACGCGGGGCGCGGCGCCCTGCACCTGGTAGACCTCGAGCGCCTGGTAGGGCTGGTCGTACCAGCGCGAGGCGGGCTGCGGCTCCTCCGAGCCGACCACCGGGCCGAAGGAGGCCCGGTGCTCGATGCCCGGCGAGTCCGCCAGGGCCTGGTGCACCCGGGCCGGCCAGCCGCCGTTGTTCCCCTCGCGCTGCAGGTCGTTGCGGACCAGCAGGTGGGTGACGCCCATCCGGGCCAGGGCCTCGGTGAGCCCGGCCGAGCCGCGCCCCGACGAGATGCGCTGGTCGATCTCCTGGTTGAGCCGGGAGACCCCGGCCGACCCCCACGGGATGATCTGGTGGTTGGTCCAGGCGCTCTCCAGCAGCGGCTGCATCGGCTCGTCCATCGGCCGCCCCCACCGGTACTCGCCGCGGGCCGAGCCGGGGACCGCCATGGTCGTCCCGCCGGAGGCGGAGCGCGCGTCGATCCAGGCGGCCGCCTCGTACCAGTACCCGGGGATCCGCTCGAAGCCGCCGCGGGTGGCGATGCCGACGGTGGCCAGCGGGGTGAGGGTGGCGAAGAACGCCACCGCGCACACGCCGGCGGTGGCCCGGTGGGCGAAGCCCGGGGAGAGGCCGAGGGCGCGCGGCAGCCCGCCGCGGCGGCCGCGGGCGTCCAGCCCGACGACCACCGGGAGCTGGGCCAGGCCGAGCACCACGGGCAGCCGGATCAGCGCGTCGAACTTGTGGATGTTGCGGAACGGCCCGAGCGGGCCGTCCAGCAGCGCGGCCATGGTCGGGCCGAGCGGGCCGGAGAGCTGCCCGGTGTAGCCGGCCACCACGATCGCGGTGCCCAGCAGCACCGAGGTGAGCAGGAACGGCCGCTCCGGGGTGCGCCGGTTGATCAGCCCGGCCAGGCCGAGCCCGGCGACCACCGCGGTCATCACCACCAGCCACGGCTCGGTGGAGAGCTCGGCGCCGGCGGGCAGCGCCGGCTGCCCGGCGCTGGGCACGAAGCCCATCCAGTTGGAGGTGCCGCGCAGCGCGTTCATCAGCGAGGTGATCGCGGTGGTGGTGGCCGCGTCCTCGGTGTAGGGCATGAAGGACCACACGTAGCGGCCCATGATCAGCAGCGGCACCAGCCACCAGAAGGAGGCCAGGAAGAGCGCGGTGAGCCACCAGAGCAGCAGCCGCCACTTGCGCGGCCCGTTCTCCCTGGTCAGCAGGTAGACCAGCGGGACGACCAGCACCGCCAGCTCGGAGGCGGCGTTGGTGCCGCCGCAGAAGAGGAAGGCCAGGCCGGACAGCATCGCCGCGCGGCGCGGGTCGGCGCCCTGCCGCGCCCCGTGCACCAGCGGCAGCACGATGAGCGGCAGCAGCATCATCGGCTGCAGCTCGGCGGAGTTGTAGGAGATGAGGGTGAGCACCCGGGGGGCGAGCGCGTAGGCGACGCCCGCGGTGATCCGGGTGTGCAGGGTGCCGATGCCCAGCGCCTCGGCCAGCTTGACGGTGCCGAGGAAGGCGGCGCACAGCAGCACCGCCATCCACACCCGCTGGACCAGCCACTCCGGCATGTCCAGCGCGATGAGCAGCGCGTGGAACGGGCCGTTGGGGAAGAAGTAGCCGTAGGCCTGGTTCTGCAGCTGCCCGAAGTAGGAGGGGTCCCACAGGTACAGCGCCCGCTCCAGGAAGCCGAGCGGGTCGATCGTCAGGTCGATCTTGGTGTCGCCGACGATCATCGGCGGGTCCAGGCTGAGCGCGGCGCCGATCAGCAGCAGGCAGACCCCGAACAGCTTGAGCCTGCGGACCAGTGCGCCGTCGGTCCCGGGCGCGCCGGAGGAGCGCCGGTCACCGGTTCCGTCGGTGGTCGGGGAAGAGGTCACCATGCGTCTCCGAGGGGTCCCCGGGGTCGGTCCCGGAGGGAGGTCACGTCCCTGCCCTGCGCGCCGGGCGGCCGCCGGCCGCCCCGGTCTCGTCCGCGATCAGCCGGGCCATCGCCGCTCCGCTCGCCTCCCAGGTGAACCGGGCCGCCCAGGCCCGGCAGGCCGCGCCGACCTGCTCGGCGCGGACCGGGTCGCTCAGCTCGGCGAGCGCCTTGCCGACCACCCGGGTGAGGTCCTCGCCGTCGCGGACCAGCCAGCCGGTCTCGCCGTCGCGGACCGAGTCGCGCAGGCCATCGACATCGTAGGCCACCGTGGGAACGCCGAGCGCGGCGGCCTCGATGACGGTCAGCCCCCACCCCTCGAACTCCGAGGCGGTGACGTGCAGCAGCGCCCCGGCGAGCACCGCGCGCTTCTCCTCCTCCGGGAGGAATCCGTGCAGCTCGACCAGGTCGTGCAGGCCCTCGCGGCCGATCCGCTCGCGCAGCGGCTCGGACTCCGGGCCGCGGCCGACGATGTGCACGCGCAGGCCGGGGTGCTCGCCGCGCAGCCCGACGGCGGCGTCCACCACCCGGGAGACCCGCTTCTGCACCACGAGCCGGCCGAGGCTGACCACGGCGGGGGCGCCCAGGCCGGCGGCCGGGCGGACCGGCGCGCTCTCCCGCTCGGGCGGGCGGCCGTTGTGGATGACGGTGATCGGGGCGCGCCAGCCCAGCTTCTCCCGCATGGCGCGGCGGGAGGAATCCGAGACGGTGACGGTGGTGCAGTTCCGGTAGACCCGGCTGGCCACGGCGCTCTCCACGAACCGGCCGAACCAGGCGAGCGGCCGGCTGAAGTAGGCGTTGAACTGCAGGTCGTGCACGTGGTGGACGACGCTGACCACGCGGGTGCGCCGGGGCAGCACCAGGCGGGAGAAGAACGGGATGCCGTTCATGCAGTCCAGGGCGGCGTGGAACTCGCGGCGCCAGAGCAGCAGCCAGAGCATGACCAGCGGGTAGACGGTGAACTTGCCGCCCATCCGGCGGATGACGATGCCGTCCCGGGTCTCCACCCGCGGCTGGTCCGGCTCCCGGCTGGTGAGGAAGGTGACCACGGCTCCCCGGCCGACCAGGTGCCGGGAGATCCGCCAGGCGTACTCCTCGGCCCCGCCCGCGGTGGACTGCCAGGGGCAGCGCCAGTTGACCACGACCAGCCGGACGCCGTCCAGGCGCGGCCCGGGGCCGCCGCCGCGGCCGTCCGCCGCGCCGATCGCCCGCACGGCCTCCTCCGCCTCCTCGGCGGAGCGCGCGGGCCGGGGGGCCTCCGGTTCCAGGGTCACCGGCGGGCCGAAGGAGACGTCCGGGATCTGGGGGGTGGTCTGAGCCGCCTTGTGAGGGGCCACATGCTCTCCTGTTCCGTCCGGCTCTCCCCAAACGAACGTTCGTTCACCGGCCGCGGCACGTGGATCACCGGAGGCAGGGGGAGCGAGAGGCCGGAAGGGGAAGAGGGAGCACGGCCGGCGCACCGCGCCGCCGGAGCGGGCGGGGCCGGTGCCGACCGCCGGGGGCGCCGGCCGGCGGCCCCGCGCGCGGCGGGGCCGCCGGCGGCTAGCGGTCGCCGTAGTTGTACAGGGACTCGTTGACGGGCTCGGCCGACGACGAGGCGTTGGTGGCCACGGTGGTGCCGACCAGAGCCAGTCCACCTGCCAGGGCCGCGCCGATCACGCAGGCGGCCAGGACCTTGATCATGTGGGGGTCTCCTTCCGCGACCGGTTCCCCGCGGGTCGGGGAGGCCGCACGGGAATGAGATTAGAACCTGATGCAGCCAACGAACAGATGATTGACCCGACTGTAGCCGACCAACCAGTAACTTCCAACCCCGAAAGCTCCTCCTTGGCCGCTTCTACATGGAGGTCTGGGATCCGGTACAGGGCCAGCCGCGGGCCTTCATGCACCTGTTCCAGGGAGTCGGGATCCGACAAGAACTTGTTCTCACTGAGGGGGTCTTCGGTGCCGGCGGAGTCCGGGAGCGCTTCGCGCTCGACCAGGACGTAGCGGACGCCCAGGGCGCCCAGGGACTCCGCGCCGGCGCGCCCCTCGGCGGCGAGCCGGGCGGCGGCGCGGGCCGCGGGGTCCTCGCCCCGGACCGTCCGCACCTCGCCGTCCTCGGCCACTCGGAGGTCATCGTTCCACACCGTGCGCCGCTCGAACAGCTTCGCGGCGGGATCCAGTACGACGACGGTACGCCCTCCCCCCGCCCAGTCAAGGCCCCGGTAGGCGCTCCACGGCAGCACCAGCACCGACCCCGGGTCCGGGTCGCCGTCGACGATCCGCCGCACCTCGCCCCACTCGGCCGGGTAGTGCACCGGCACCAGCTTGCCGCCCGCCCCCCAGAGCAGCCCCGGGAGCAGCACCACCGGGGCGCACGCCAGCAGCGCGGCGGCCACCGGGCCGGCGCGCCCCTCCCCCTCCGGCCCGTGCAGCCACGCCGCCGCCCCGCCCAGGCCGACCGCCTGGAGCAGGGCGAGCGGGGCGACGTAGAGCTGGCCGTCGCGGAGCGGACCGAACCCGGGCCAGGCCCCGATCAGCCAGCGCAGCAGCTCCCGGCCGGGCTCGGTGGTGCCCAGCAGCGCCAGGCCGAAGCCGGCCGCCGCCGCGGCGGTCAGCCCGGGCCCCGCCGCGCCCAGCCGCCCGCCGCGCAGCAGCCGGACCCACCCGGCCAGCGCGGCCAGCGACAGCGCCAGCCGCAGCGCGGCCAGGGCGGGGTGTCCGTAGAGCTCGGGCACGGCCCGCGCGTTCCAGATCCCGCCCAGCGAGAGCAGCGACCCGGCCGCACCGAACGGGGTGTCGGCGCGGGCCGCGAACAGGTCGACCGCGGCCGGGTCGGTGCCCGCCCCGCTGCCCAGCGCCGGGAGCAGCCAGGGCAGCGAGACCAGCGCGATGCCGGCGGCGGCCAGGGGCACGGTGCGCAGCCGCGCGGCGGCCGCCGCGGGCAGCGCCACCAGGGCGGAGAGCAGCGCCGACGAGAACCCGCCGACCGCGGCGGGCAGCAGCGCCGCGATGAACCGGGCCAGGCCGCGCCGCCGCCCCAGCCGCACCGCGGCGGCCAGCACCCACGGCAGGCCGGCGTAGCCGAGCAGCACCGCCCACTGGCCGAGCAGCAGCCGCTCGGCGAGGAAGGGGTTCCAGGCGTAGAACAGGGCGGCGGCGAGCCGGGGCGCCTGCGCCCGGCCGGATCCGGCCGGGACGAGCCGGGCGGCGCCGGCCGCGCCGACCGCGAAGACCGCCAGCAGGAGCAGCGTCTGCACGATGTCGGCGGGCAGCAGCCGGGAGAGCAGCGCCGCGACCGCGTCGCTGGGGACCGCCCTCGGGAACCCCTCCCCCGCGCCGAGCTGCACCGGGCCGAGCGGCGGGTCCGGGACGAAGACCATGTCGTAGCGGAGCAGGTATCCGCGCCCCAGACCGGGCCCGAGCGCCAGCGCGCCCGCGGCGAGACCGACCAGCCACGGCGCCGCGCAGCGCAGCGCGGCCCGGGTCCGGCTCTCCCCGCCTCGGGGGACATCCCTGGTCATGGTGGAGCGAATCTAGCAATCCGCCCATTCGGCACCGATCTCCGCCCCGGTAACCGATCGATAAGGCGGCGATAACCCGATCGCCTAGCGTTCCACCGTCCTTCGCAGTTCCCGCATGGCAAGGAATGGAGCGAACATGGGCAAGGTCGGCAGGGCGGTCGCCGCCGCCTCCGCAGCGGCGCTCACCGCGGCGGGCCTCCTCACCGCGGGCGCGGCGCCCGCCTCCGCGCAGGCCTGGCAGGGCCAGTGCGCCAAGGGCGACGTCTGCGTCTGGAGCGGCCCCAACGGCACCGGCACCCGGTGCGCCTGGACCGGCGACGACCCCGACTGGCAGGGCGGCGCGGTCCAGTGCCGCCCGCACGGCTTCCGGGTCAACTCCATCTGGAACAACGGACACCCCGGCGCCTACGACGTGGTCCAGTTCTTCCGGGACGCGAACTACCGCACGCCCTACCACGGGGCGGTCCCGGCCGGGCAGCGCAACAACGTGAACAACCTGGCGATCCGCTCGCACAAGTGGATCAACCCGTGAAGGGACCGGACATGACCTCTTTCCGGCGGCTCCGCCGCTCCGGCACCGCCGCCCTGCTCACCGCGGCGGCCCTGCTCGCCCCGGCGGCGCTCGCCGCCCCCGCGGCCGCCTCCCCCGTCGCCCCGGCGTCCCCCTCCGCCTGGCAGGGGACCTGCGCCAAGGGCGACGTCTGCGTCTGGAGCGGCCCCAACGGCACCGGCACCCGGTGCGCCTGGACCGGCGACGACCCCGACTGGCAGGGCGGCGCCGTGCAGTGCCGCCCGCACGGCTTCCGGGTCAACTCCATCTGGAACAACGGACACCCCGGCGCCTATGACATGGTCCAGTTCTACGGCGGCCCGAACTACACGAATCCGCTCTACGACCCGGTCGTGATCACCTCGAAGCCGATCAACGCCAACAACGTGGCCATCCGCTCGCACCGCTGGATCTGACCCCTCCCACGGGGGCGCGGCGGGCCCGCCCGGCGGCTCCGGACGGGCCCGCCGCCCCGCCCCTCTCGGCACCCCCGGGGCGGGCCCCTCCGCTTCCCCGGACCACCGCAGCCCCCGGCCGCCCCGCACAGATCGCCGCTGCGGGCAGCGCACCCCGCCTCCCCACGGCGTCCCGGGGAACCCCGTTCCATTCCCCATGCCGGACGTCCGGCACGCCCACGTACCGGCTCCCGCCCGTCGGCGGTGGAAGTGGGAGGACCTTTCCGCCCCGGCACCGCCGATGGGGGTTCCGGCCGCCCCGGCACCGGGCGGAGCACCGCCCCCGCCGGTCCCGGAACACGGCCGGAAGGGCCCCATTCTCCCCGGGGCCGGCTCTCCGGGCTCAGCGGGGGCCGGCGTGGCGGGCGACCGCCATCCGGATGCCGAGCGGCATCCGCCCGCACGCCTCGGTGAGCCGGAGCGCGTCCGCTCCCAGGCCCCCTCCGGAGAGTCGGCAGACCAGGTCCACGGCGTCCTGCGGCGGCAGCGGGCCCAGTTCCAGGCGGCGGGCGCCGTACCGGGCGACCAGGTCGCGCAGCGGCGCGCGGGAGGTGACCAGGACGCAGCAGGAGGGCGCGCCGGGCAGCAGCGGCCGGACCTGCTCGGCGGAGGCCGCGTCGTCCAGCACCACCAGCACCCGGCGCCCGCGCAGCAGGGTGCGGTAGAGCCCGGCGCGCTCCTCCGGGGCGTCCGGGACCCGGTCCGCGGCGGTGCCCAGCGCGCGCAGGAACCGCCCCAGCAGCCGCCCCGGATCGACCGGGGCGCGGGTGCCGCCGTGCTCCGCGCCGTGCAGGTCGGCGAAGAGCTGGCCGTCGGGGAAGGCGCGGGCCGCCTGCTGCGCCCAGTGCAGCACCAGCCCGGTCTTGCCCGCGCCCTCCGGCCCGGTCACCACGGCCAGCCTCAGGTGCCGCGCCGTGGAGGCGGTCAGCCCGTCCAGGGCGGCCAGCTCCGCGGTGCGCCCGGTGAACGAGGAGACCGCCGCGGGCAGCTCGCCGGGGCGCGGCCCGCCCCGGTCCTCCTCCCCGCGGGCCTCGCGCAGGATCGCACCGTGCAGCTCGCGCAGCCGCCGGCCGGGGTCCACGCCCAGCCGCTCGGCGAGCAGCCGCCGGCCCTCCGCGTAGACCTCCAGCGCCTCGGCCCGGCGGCCGGCCCCGGCCAGCGCCGCCATCAGCAGCTCGCGCGGGCGCTCGCGGAGCGGGTCCCGGGCCACCAGGGCGCCCAGGTCGCCGATCTGCTCGCGGTGGCGCCCCTGGGCGAAGCCGGCCTCGGCCAGCTCCTCGGCGGCGGTCGCGCGCAGCTCCTCCCAGCGGTGGGCGGCCGCCTCGACCGCCGCTCCCTCCAGCCCGCACAGCGCGGGGCCCCGCCACAGCGCCAGGGCCCGGCGCAGCCCCTCCTCGGCGGCCGCATGGCGGCCCGCGCGGGCCGCGGCGCGGGCGGCGGCGACCTCGCGCGCCGCCTCCTCCGCGTCCAGCCGGACCTCCTCGGCGCGGAGCCGGTAGCCCGCGCCCGCCGTGTCGATCACCGGTCCGCCCCCGGCGTCCCGGAACGCCCGGCGCACCCCGGAGACGACGATGGCCACCTGGGTGCGGGCCGAGGCCGGCGGGTGGTCGGACCACAGCTCGTCGATCAGCCGCGCCACCGGGACCACCCGCCCCTTCTCCACCGCCAGCAGGGCCAGCAGCAACCGCGCCCGCCGCCCGCCCAGCCGGACCGGGCGCCCGCCCGCACTCGCCCGCAGCGGGCCGAGGATGTGCAGTTCCACGCGCCCCCTCCTCTCCCCCGTCACCGGTCGGCGCCCCGCACACCGCCCCGAGGACAACTGTGCGGCACGTTCCGCACCCAAGTGAACACCGAGCGTTGAATCGTCCTGTTTCGGCCGCTCGGAAATAAGGCCTCGGCTCCCCGGAGGCACTCGCAGCCACGCCGAGCGGGCACGACGGGACCAGAGCTCAGGCCGGCAGCGACGGCAAAGGCAGGAACAGGGCGAGCGCCCCACCCGAGCGCGGCACCTCACGGGGCGGAGGTCCAAGCAGGCAGCGAAGGCGGGAAGGGGACCGGCCGATCGGTCGGGCGCGGCACCCCGCAGAGCGAAGGTCAAGACGGGCGGCGAAAGCGGGAAGGGGGACCGGCCGGTCGGTCCGGCGCGGCGCCTCGCGGAGCGAAGGTCAAGACGGGCGGCGACGGCAGAGGTAGAGACGGGGCGAAGGCGATCGCCCGAGCGCGGCGCCCCACAGGGCGAAGGTTCAAGCAGGCGGCGAAGGCGGCGGTGGGAACCGGCCGGTCGGTCAGGCGCGGCAGAGCAGGTCGGGGCGGGTCGAGGGGGCGGGATCACCGTTCCCGCGTCGCCCCGAGCGCCGGGGCCAGCCACCTTCGAAACCACTACACCTCTCTGACCTGGGTGAATACGGACAGTGATGACGGTGGGGGGCGCCCTGCGCACCGCGAGAGCACCCCGGTGATTCCTGGGCGCGCATCCCGGCCCGGATCGGGCCTCGGGAGGCTCGAATCGCCCCGGTCGGGCCGGTGTTCGGGGGTTGGAGCCGCCTGGAAGGCCGAAAGACGGGGGCCGGAACCCGGGAAGAGCAGAGGCGGGGGCGGGATGTCGCATTTGTCCTGCCAGGAGGACCCGCCTTGGCCACTCTGGGTAACCGGGGAGGGGGCAATGGGGGGTTCGGGGCTTACTACTCGCTGGTAGATGTAATCGGGGTGCCGCCGAGGTGCGCAGGGCGCCCCCACCCCCGCCTGATCCTCGCCGCAAATCGGGCATAGGGGGATACGGCCCCCTGGCGGGCGCGGGCGGGCCCACCCCCTCCACCGGAACGCCGCCCCTTCCCGCCGGGAGCACGCGCCGCCCCGCCTGAACCCCGACCCCGCGAGACGCCGCACCCGGGTGAGGCCCTGGCCCCGCCCCTACCGCTGCCGTCGCCGCCCGCTTGAACCCTCACCCCGTGGGGCGCCGCGCCGGACCGACCAGCCGGTTCCCACCGTCGCCTTCGCCGCCTGCTTGAACCCTCACCCCGTGGGGCGCCGCGCCCGACCGACCAGCCGGTTCCCACCGTCGCCTTCGCCGCCTGCTTGAACCCTCACCCCGTGGGGCGCCGCGCCCGACCGACCAGCCGGTGCCACTCCCGCCCTCGCCGCCCCGCCTGAACCTCCACCCCCTGGGCGCCGCGCCCGGGTGAGGCCTGCGCCCCTTCCCTCCTTCACCGTCGCCGCCGGCCTGAAGCCGCTCAGCGGCTGCCGGTACGCAGAGTCGGCCGCTTGTTCGGCGCTTCCTCAGCGGCCGTCGCGCTGGAGGCGGTGGGCGACCTCGACCGGGCGGAAGCCGAAGCCGCGGTTGATTCGCTGCATCGGGCCGTTGACCCCGGCCGTCCAGGTGTGCACCCGGCGCCGCTCGGGGTGGTCGGCGGCGAGCCGGGCCAGGTTGCCGGCCTTGAGCGCCGCCCCCAGGCCGCGGCCGCGGTGCGCGGCGAGGACCACCGTGTCGTCCTGGTAGACCTCGGCCGGGTTGTGCCCGGGGACGAAGAGCTCACTGTAGCCCGCCGGGGCGCCGTCGGCGGCGCGGGCCAGCGAGGCGATCGAGGTGAAGCCCTGCCGCCGCAGGCGCCGCTCGACCTCGCGGACCCGCTCCGGGTCCCAGGTGCGCGGCGCGAACCGCACCCCGCCGGTGGGCACGGCGCGCTCCATGGCCGAGCGGAGCCGGGCCACCTCCGCCACGAACTCCGGCGGGCAGGGCCCGCTCCAGGTGTCCAGCCGGTAGCCGGAGCGCCGCGGCACGGCGCCGGCCAGCAGCGCGGCCACCGCCTCCTCGTCGGCGGGCAGGTCGAGCACGAGGTGGTCCTCCCGGTGCACGCTGCGGAAGCCGCGCCCCAGCGCGAACCGGGTCCCCGGATGATCGGCCGGGGCCTGCCCCGCCGGGACGTGCGCCTCCGCCAGCAGCACCCGCCGGCCGGCCCGCGCGGCCAGCCGCTCCGCGTGGGCGAGCAGCGCCGACCCGTACCCCTGGCCCCGCTCGCCCGCGGGGACGCTCACGTCCACCTCGGCGACCCGCCGGTTGCCCTCCCCGTACAGCTCCACCAGCAGGCTGCCCACCACGCCGCCGGCGGCGACGGCGGCCCACACCGAGCGCTCCGCCCCGGCGCCCGGCTCCCGCAGCGCGGCGCGGACCTCCTGGTAGGCGGCGATGATCGGCCGCTCCCTGCCCGCCGCGGCCCCCGCGCGCAGCGCCCGGTACCAGGCCTTCAGCGCCTGCTCGTCGTGCGGATCCACCTGCTGGATGACCGGCACTGGCGCCCCCGTGCTCCCAAAGACCGATGCGCCCTCCGTTATCCCGCACCGGGGCGCCACCGGGCAACCGGTTCGCCGGGTCCGGTCAGTCCTCCGGCACGTACTCCACGGTCTCGGAGTGGCCGCCCTCGACGTAGTCGCGGTGCGAGCGGACCGCGAACTCGTAGGCGCCGCCCGCCGGTGCCGACACGGTCCACTCGGTGGCGCCGCCCTCCACCAGGGCCGCGGTGCTCCACCCCGCGCCCCGGCCGGGCCCGTTCCCGTCGACCGGGGAGCAGTCGCCGGGCCCGCTCCCGCCGTCCTCCCCGTCCGGGCCGGCGCCGCCCGGGTCGGCGGGCCGCTCGCAGCTCATCGCGCGGCGGAGCACCTCGTAGTGCCCGGCATCGGGGACCTCGTCCCAGGCCAGCACGGTGTCGCCGTCCTCCAGCCGGACCCGGTCCGGGGCGGGCGGCGGGTCGGCGTCGACGGTGATCCGGGCCGGTTCGGAGCCGGCTCCGCCGTCGCCGCCCTTGTAGGGGCGCACCACGAACTCGTAGGTGGCGCCGCTGAGCAGCCGGTCCACGGTGGCGGTGCGCGGCTCGTCCCCGGAGCCGCCGACCTCGGCCGGCAGCGGGACCCGGTCGTCGGGGTCGGGGTCGACCCGCTGCTGGAGCACCTGGTAGCCGGTGGCGCCCGGAACCGGCTCCCAGGTGAGGACCACCTCGCCGCCCTCCTCCTCGGCCTGCACCGACGGCGCCCGGCGCGGGCCGACGTCCACCTCGGGCAGCGGCCGCGGATAGGGCTCGCCCAGCCGGAGCGGTCCGGCCAGCGCGTCGGCGAAGGCCGCGGCGATCTTCAGCTCGCCGCGCGCGTTGGGGTGCGTGGTGTCCCAGTTGTCGTCGGCCGGGGCGTAGCCCTCGGCGGTGTGCGCGACCACGACCGGGGCCGGGCCGCCCAGCTCCTCTGCCAGCCCGGGGAGGAGCCGGTTGAACTCCAGGGCCTTCTCGTTCAGCTCCTCGTCGCGGCCGGTGCCCCAGTTCGGGGTCACCTCGCCGAGCACGATCTGCAGGCCGCCGTCGGCGACCCGGGCGTTGCCCACCGCGTCGCGCACGCCCTCCAGCGCGTCCGCGGCCGAGCCGCCGTGCACGAAGTCGTTGGTGCCCGCCATGAGCAGCAGGTAGTCCGGTTCGTACTCGGCGACCTGCTCGCCGATGCCCGCGGCGACGTTCTCCGCGGTGGCCCCCCACACCCCGGCGTGCGCGGTGTCGAAGTCCGGGTCGGCGTAGCCGTCGTCGCCGAACTCGCCGGTCTCCAGCTCGACGATGTCGTCGTAGGGGCCGACGAAGTCGACGTCGGCGCCGGATGCCGCGAGGTGCTTCCAGAGCCGGTAGCGCCAGGTGAAGTCGCCGGTACTGCCCTGGACCAGGGAGTCGCCGGCGATCATCACCCGCGCGGTGCCCTCCGGCGGGGTGCCGACCGCCGGCGGCGCCGAGGGCTCCGGCTCCGGGTCGCCGCCGGTGCGGAACGTGCCGCCGAAGGTCTGGATGACCACCAGGGTGGCGCACATCGCGGCCAGCGCCACGGCGGACAGGCCGAGCGCGCCGGGCTGGAAGCGCCCGCCGGCGCGCGGGCGCCGTGCGGCGCCGCGCAGCCGGGCGAGCACGCGGGAGCACCGCCCGGGGCCTTCGTCGGGGGAGGGCGGGGGGTTCCCGCCGTGGTCAGGGTCGTGCACGGCCGCCGCTATGCCTCCGGGTCGCGGGGGAGCCCGAGCAGCCGCTCGGCGATGATGTTGAGCTGCACCTCGGTGGTGCCCCCGTAGATCGTCATGGAGCGGCTGAACAGCATATAGCGGGCCCAGGTGCCGGTGGAGTCCGAGGGGTCCGCGCAGACCGCCGCCCCGCCCTGGCCCTCCCAGATGTGGTCGGCGACCCGCTGGTTGAACTCCACCCCGAGCAGTTTGCGCACGCTGGACTCGGCGCCGGGCTCGGTCCCGGAGAGCTGCTTCAGCGTCACCCGCAGCCCGAGCAGCTCGATCGCCTGCCCGAGGGCGATCAGCCGCCCGGCGGACACCCGGACGTCGCGGTCGGCGGGGTCGGCCGGGGCGGCGGCGCCCCACCCCCCGGGCGACGGCGCCCTGCGGAGGAAGTCGAGGAGTTCCGGAACGCCGGCGCCGAGACCGCTCCCGCCGGACAGCGCCACCCGCTCGTTGCTGAGCGTGGTGCGCGCGACCCGCCAGCCGTCGCCGACGCCGCCCACCACCTGGTCGTCGGGGACGAACACGCCGTCGAAGAAGACCTCGTTGAAGACCGCGTCCCCGGTGAGCTCGCGCAGCGGGCGCACCTCCAGGCCGGGGGCGGCCATGTCCACCAGGAAGTAGGTGATGCCCTCGTGCCGGTCGGACGCGCCGGGGTCGGTGCGGGCCAGGCAGATGCCCCACTGCGCCAGCTGCGCCATGGACGTCCAGATCTTCTGCCCGGTGAGCCGGTAGCCGCCGTCGACCCGCTCGGCCCGCATGGACAGCGAGGCCAGGTCGGAGCCGGCGCCCGGCTCGCTGAACAGCTGGCACCAGGTGATCTCCCCGCGCAGCGTCGGCCGGAGGAACCGCTCCTGCTGCCCGGGGGTGCCGTGCCCGGCCAGCGAGGGCACCACCCAGGCGCCGATGGCCAGCCCGGGGCCGCGCAGCCCGGCGCGGCGCGCCTCCTGCTGGATGAGGACCTGCTCCAGCGGCGCGGCGCCGCGCCCCCAGGGCCGGGGCAGGTGCGGCATGACCCACCCGCGCTCGGCCATGGCGGCGAACCGCTCGCCGTCGTCGGCGATCCCGGCCAGCGCGCCGGCCTCCTCCCGGATCCGCTCGCGGAGCCCGGCGTCCTCGGCGTCCTGCGGGCCGACCTCGACCGGGCGCCGGTGCCCGGCCAGGGCCAGGTCGGCGACGTCGGCCGCGCGGTCCGCCGCGGCGCCGGACAGGATCCGCAGGGCGGAGGCCCGGCGCAGGTAGCGGTGGGCGTCGTGCTCCCAGGTGAAGCCGATGCCGCCGTGCACCTGGATGCAGTCCCGGGCGCATTCGAGGGCGGCGTCGGGGGCGATGAGGCCGGCGACCGCGGCGGCGAACCGCACCCGGTCGGACGCGGGCCCGCCGGTGTCCTCGGCGTAGCCGCGCGCGGCGTCCCACACCGCGGCGCGGGCCTTCTCCAGCGCGATGGCCATCCGGGCGCACCTGTGCTTGACGCCCTGGAATCGGCCGATCGGGTGGCCGAACTGGACCCGGACCCCGGCGTAGTCGGCGGCGGCCGCCACGCACCAGGCGGCGACCCCGGCCGCCTCGGCGCCGAGCAGCACCGCGGCGATCCCGTCCGCGTCCTCCCGGTCCAGGCCGGCGAGCAGGGCTCCGCCGGGCACCGGCAGCGCGTCGGCCTCCAGGCGGGCGACGCCGCGGCCCAGGTCGAGCGCGGGCAGCGCGGTGCGCCGGAACGCCGCGCCGTCCAGGACCGCCCAGGCCTCCCGGCCGCCGGTGAGCAGCGGGACGAGGACGTGGTCGGCCCCGGCGCCCTCCAGGACCGGCTGCAGCGCCCCGGTGACGGCGAGCCCGCCGCCCGGTGCGGGGACGGCGGCCAGCGCCGGGCCGGGGGCGACGGCGGCGGTGCGGGTCCCGTCGGCCAGGCCGGGCAGCAGCCGCTCGCGCAGCTCGGGCCCGCCGAACCGGTCGATCAGCGCCGAGGCCAGCACGGTCGGCAGGAACGCGGCGCCGGCCAGGCCGCGGCCGAGCTCCTCCAGGGCCACGGCGAGCTCCGGCAGGCCGCCGCCCTGCCCGCCGTACTTCTCCGGCAGGTGCAGGCCGAGCAGGCCCTGGGCTGCCAGGCCGGCCCGGAGGGCGGGCGGGTCCTGCCCCGCCTCCCCCGGCCCGCCGCCCGGGCCGTCCGGTACGGTGCGTTCGATCAGGCCGCGCACCGCCGCGGCCAGCTCTTCGTGTTCTCCGGTCAGTCCGATCGCCATCGACAGCCCCTCGGTCCGGTTCGCGCTGGTCCTGCCGCGACACCAGACTAGAACTCGTTATATATACAGAGTCAACTAGGATCGGTCTTTCCGTTGTGGGCGAGCCGTCCAGCTCCTGCTGGTTCGGCGCACCGGCCCCGGTACGTCCGCGGAAGATCCGATACGAACAGGTTTCACGCGCCGACCCGGTCGGCGGAAAGGCGGTGGCCCGTGACCGGTCTGGTCGCCGCGCTGCTCGCGGCCGCGGTCTACTCCCTCGGCCTGGCCGTCGAGCAGCGCGCCCTGCACCGCGCGCCCTCCATCTCGGTGCGCCGCCCGCTGCACCTGGCCCGGACCCTGCTGGGCAACCCGCGCTGGGTGGGCGGCTGCCTGCTGGCCGCCCTCGGCAGCCTCGGCCTGGTGGTCGCCCTGGGCCTGGCCCCGGTCTCGGTGGTCCAGCCCGCCTTCGCCGGCGGCATCGCGCTGATGCTGCTGCTGACCGCGCTGGTCCTGGGCGACCCGATCTCCCGGGGGGAGAAGGCCGCGCTGGCGCTGATGCCGGTGGCGCTGCTGCTGCTCAGCCTCTCCCTGGGGGACGGCGGGAGCACCGGGACCACCCCGGACATGCCGTTCCTGCTGGCGGTGAGCGTGGGCACCGTGGTCGCCTGCGTCGCCGCGGTCGCCTTCGCCTCCGGCGGCGGGCGCTCGGTCTCCGCCGCCGCCATGGGGGCCGCGGCCGGTCTGGCCCAGGGCGTGGCCGGCCTGCAGGGCAAGGCGCTCGGCGGCCTCCTGGCCGATCAGGGGCTGCCCGGGGCGCTGCTCCCCGCCCTCGCCTCGCCCTTCCCCTACCTGTACGCGCTGGGCTGGGCGGTGGGCATCGTGCTCTTCCAGGCCTCCCTGCAGCGCGCCCGCGCCTCGATCACCGCCCCGGTCGCCAACGTCACCGGCAACGTCTTCATGGTCGTGCTGGGCACCCTGATCTTCAGCGAGAGCCTGCCCGAGGACCCGCTGATGCTGGCGCTGCGCGCGGCCGGGTTCCTGCTCACCCTGGTCGTCGTGGTCCTGGTGCGCGGCAACGCCGCCCAGGCCGAGGCCGACACCTCCCGGATCCGCGAGGCCGCCCGCCCCGGGGGCTGACCGGCCGGACCCGGCGGGAAGGGGGCGGCCCCCGCGCCGTCCGGTGCGGGGGCCGCCCCCTTTCCGCTTCGCGCGCGGCCGGGGTCAGGCCGAGACGGCGACCGCCTGGCGCAGGGCCGGGGCGGCGACCTCGGCCCAGGCGCCGATCACGCCGGCGGGCTCGCCCAGCTCGGTGGAGGCCAGCAGCAGGGCCGGCTCGACCACCCAGGCGCCCAGGTCGGACAGGAGCACCCGCAGGTCGGCCTCGATGTTGCGGCCGTTGCGCAGGTCCGGCACCGAGGCCATCGGGACGGCCACGCCGCGGCCCAGGCCCAGCTCGGGCAGCCGGTCCAGGAAGACCTTGAGCAGGCCGGTGTAGGAGCCGTGCGTCTGCGGGGTGGCGACCAGCAGCACGTCGGCGGAGCGGACCGCGTCCAGCGCGTCGGCGACGTCCCGGCCGGTGTCGGCGGCCAGCAGCGCCGGACCGAGGCGGGCCAGGTCGATGGTGTCCGGCTCGGCCTCCAGGCCGGCCTGGGCGGCGAGCGCCCGGGCGGCGCGGGCGGCGGCGGAGCCGAGGGCGGAATCAGGGGTGTGGTCGGCGACGAGCACGGTGAAACGGGTCATGGGGCGGTCTCCAGTGTGCGGGCGGCGCGGGCCGCGAAAGCGCTGTGGGTTCGTCGGGCGCGACGCGTACGGTGCGCGCGCGGGCCTGATCGATGGGCCTGGATACCGGGGTGCCGCACCTCTCGGGCCGACGACGGCGCTGTGGACGGCCGGGTGCGCCGCGCGCGGAGCGGGCGGCGGAGAGGAGAGAGGGAGGAGGACACGACCGGTGCGGATCCCGGGCGGGCTCGCGGCGGAAACGGCGGCGAGGGCGCTCCGGGCGACGGGGCCGGGCCCCGACGGCGCTAACTACGACACAGGGCGCTGGCCTGCTGCCTCAGATCGACATGCAGGCGCTGGACGAGCAGCTCACCGGCGGTCATGCCCACCATCATGGGGTGAGCGGGCGCTATGGTCAATGCATGTTGGGCGGAATTGTCGTGCGCAGCGCCGCCGCGGCCTCCGCCCTCCGCGACACCTCCCCGCCTCGGCGTGCGCAACGCCCCAGTTCCCTCCGGGAACCGGGGCCGCCCCCCGCCCTGCCGGGGACGGTTCGGACGGCAGTGTGGCATCGGGCACAGGCGTGCCAGGAGAGCCCCAGAGGGCATTCGGGAGGACGCGGAACCACATGGGCGCGAACACGACGACCCTGACCAACGCACGGCTGCTCACCCCCGAGGGGTTCCGGCTCGGCTGGCTGCACATCGAGCGCGGCCGGATCCGGTCACTGGGCACCGGCGCCCTGCCGGCCGAGGCCGGCCCCGCCGTCGACGCCGGCGGCCGCACCGTGCTGCCCGGCGCGGTCGACGTGCACGTGCACGGCGGCGCGGGCGCGGCGTTCACCGAGACCGACCCCGAGCGGCTGCTCTCGATCGTCCGGTTCAACCGCGAGCAGGGCGTCACCACCGTGGTCGGCGGCCTGGTGGCCGCCTCCCCCGCCGACACCCTGGCCCAGGTCGCGGCGCTGGCCGAGCTGACCGAGGCCGGCGAGATCGCCGGGTCCTACCTGGAGGGCCCGTGGATCTCCGAGCACCGGCACGGGGCGCACGACCCGGCCCTGCTCCGCGAGCCCGACCTCGCCGAGTTCGCCCAGATCGTCAAGGCCGGACGCGGCCACATCCGGATGATCACCGTCGCCCCGGAGCTGCCCGGCGCGCTCGACCTGATCCGCGCCGCGGTCTCCGAGGGGATCACCGTCGCGGTGGGGCACACCGAGGCCACCTACGACCAGGCCCGTGCCGCCTTCGACGCGGGCGCCTCCATGGCCACCCACCTGTACAACGCGATGCGCCCGCTCAACCACCGCGAGCCCGGACCGATCGGCGCGGCGCTCACCGACGAGCGGATCGTCCTGGAGCTGATCAACGACGGCGTGCACGTCCACCCGGCCGCCGCCCAGGTGGCCTTCGACGCCGCCGGGAGCGAGCGGATCGCCCTGGTCACCGATGCGATGGCGGCCACCGGGCTGGGCGACGGCACCTACAGCCTGGGCAAGCTGGAGGTCCGGGTGGAGGGCGGCCGGGCGCTGCTCGCCGACGGCACCATCGCCAGCAGCACGATCGTCCTGCCGGACGCGATCCGCCGCGCGGTGCGGACCGTGCCCGGCGTCGACCTGGCCGCCGCGGCCCGCTCGGCCGCCACCGTCCCGGCCCGCGCCCTGGGCATCCCCGAGGTCGGCTCGCTGGAGCCCGGTTTCCACGCCGACCTGCTGGTCCTCGACGACGACCTGGGCGTGGCCGGCGTCGTGCACCGCGGCGAGTGGGTCCGCCCGCTCTGACGCACGGCCCCCTGAGGCGCGCTCCGCCGGCCGGCGGAGCGCGCCGCGCCTTTCCTCCGGGCAGATCCTGGTCCCGGTACACCCCACCGGTGCAATCTGTGGCGATTTCCGGCGCGGCGTGTCGTAATGCCCGAATCACCCCTTGTGTGGAAAATGGCAGGTCAGGCGGCGGACCGCGCCCTTGCCCCGGAAGCGGTCCGAGCTCCCCCTCCGCCGACCGATGAATCGGGCCACCACGGGGGAAACGTGAAGATCGTCTACCTCATCCACAACCTGTACGGCATCGGCGGCACCATCCGGACGGTGATCAACCAGGCCGAGGCCCTGGCCGAACTCGGCCACGGCGTGGAGGTCGTCTCGGTCTTCCGGCACCGGGAGGACCCGGTCCTGCCGGTCGGCCCCCGAGTGGGCGTCCGGCCGGTGATCGACCTGCGCGACCCGCCCGCCGGCGAGTCCGCCCGGCGGCCCTCCCGGCTCTACCCGGCCGAGGAGAAGCTCTACCGGGACCACAGCGCCGCCTCCGACGAACTCATCGCGCAGGCGCTCGCCGAAGCCGGGCCCGATGTCGCGGTGGGCACCCGGGCCGGGCTGAACATCCTGCTCACCCGGCTGCCGCTGCGCGAGGACGGGATCGCCGTCGTCGGCCAGGAGCACCTCACCCACCGGATGTACGGCCGCGACCTGATGGCCGCCATGTCCCGCGCCTACCCGCACCTGAGCGCGCTGGTCCCGGTCACCGAGGCCGACGCGGCCGCCTACCGGGAGCGGATGCGGCTGCCCGGCGTCGTGGTCCGGGCGATCCCCAACTGCGTACCGGAGCCCGCGCTCACCGCGGGCGGGGCGCCCCGCCGCACCGTCGCCGCGGCCGGGCGGCTCACCGGGATGAAGGGCTACGACCTGCTGATCGACGCGTTCGCCCGGGTCTCCGACGAGCACCCGGGGTGGACGCTGCGGATCTACGGGCGCGGCAAGGGGCTGGACGCCCGCCGGCGGCAGATCGCCGCACTGGGCCTGCACGACCGCGCCTTCATGATGGGCCCGCACCCGCGGATGGACGAGGCCTGGGCGGTCTCCTCGTTCTGCGCGGTCACCTCGCGCGACGAGCCGTTCGGCATGACCATCGTGGAGGCGATGCGGGCCGGCCTGCCGGTGCTCAGCACCGACTGCCCGTTCGGGCCGGCCGAGATCATCACCGACGGCCACGACGGGCTGCTGGTGCCCAACGGCGACGTCGGCGCGATCGCCGACGGGCTGGACCGGCTGATGGGCGACGACGCGCTGCGCACCCGGATGGCCGCCGCGGCCCTGGAGAGCTCCCGCCGGTACGCCCCCGAGGCCATCGCCCGGCGGCACGAGGAGCTCTTCACCGACCTGCTCGCCACCCCGTCCGTCCCCGCGCAGCGCTCCGCGCGGACCGTGCGGCCCACCGCGCCGCCGGACGACGAGCCCGCCCCGGACCACTGCGCCGCCGAGGCGGCGGCCGACGGGTCGGTGCGGCTGCGCTTCGCGCGCCCGCCGCAGGCCGTCGTGCTCCAGGGCGAGGAGGGCGAGCAGCTCATCCCCGCGCAGAACGGATCGGTGCCGATCACCCCGGCCGACATCAGGCGGGCCGGCGGCGCCTGCTCGGTGCTGCGCCGGGACGAGGACGGCGCCCCGGTCCCGGTCCCGGCCACCCTGCTGGACCTGCGCTCCGCGCCCGCCCCGGCCTCCGACGACCTCGCCGGGCACCCCGCCGGCCTGGAGTTCGTGCTGCCGCAGCGGGCCGCGGCCGGCCTGCTCCGGGTCTCGGTGCGCGGCGCCGCCCGGTACGCCGAGGTCCGCGACGTCCAGGTGGCCGCCGAAGCGGTGACGGTGACCGGCAGCGTGCTCGGCGCCGGCCGGGGCGACCCCGACGGGCTGCTGGTGCTGCGGCCGGGCGCGGGGGCGGACCGCATCACCGCGGCCGCCCCGGTGGACGCCTCCGGCATGTTCACCGCCGCGGTGCCCACCTCCGAGGTCGCCACCGGGCATTCCCGGCGGCTCTCCGCCCTGGACGACCCCGCGGCGCCGGTGAACTGGAGCCTGGTGCTGCGCGCCTTCGGCGCCGAGCACCGGGTGGGCCGGCTGCTGCTGGGGGCCGCCGACTGGTCCCGGATCACCGGGTACCCGCACGCCGTCGCCTGCGCCGACGGCCGGGGCGGCGCGTTCCTGGTCCAGCCCCGCTACACCCGGGCCGGGCGGCTGGCGCTGCGCTCCGCCCCCTGCGGACCGGACGAGAGCGCGGACCCGCTGGCGCACGCGGTCAGCGACCTCGCGGTGCGCTGGGCGACGCCCGAGCCGCTGCCGTCCCTGCTGATCAGCGGCGCGATCCGGTCCCAGGCGGTGTCGGCCGACTCGCTCCGGCTGCTGCTCGTCGGGGACGCGCCGGACACGGTTCCGCTCCCGCTCAGCACCGAGCAGGACGCCGGCGGCGTCTACTACACCGCCTGGGTGACGCTGGCCCGGCGCGCGGTGCCGTTCGGCCGCCGGCGGGTGGTGCTGCAGACCGGCGGCGCGCTGGGCGACGCGGAGCCGGGCTGCCCGGACCCGCCCGGCCCGCACCGGTGGTGGATCGGCCCGCTCCCGGTCTACGCGCGGATCCGGGAGGTGGACGGAGCGACCGTCATCGAGTACGCCCCGATCGACCTCCCGCAGGCGCTGCGCAAGCGAATCCGCAGGTGGCGGCGGAAGTTGCCGGGGCATCCCCGGTGAGGGCCGGGCAGGTCCGCCCGGCGTGTCGAAGCCATGGTTACGACCTGGTAACCGTACGCAGGGTGACAATGGCGGCTACAGCAGGTCACCCGTCCGTGAGGAGGAGGCGCCATGGCCGACATCGAGAACGCCCGCTACCGTTCGGCGTCCGAGGCGCCGGAGAGCGTCGAGCGGAGGCAGCTGTCCCTGCTCGCCGAAGCGCTCACGAAGTACGGTGTCACCTCCAGCCTGGTCGGCCCAGAGCCGCCGGTCCTGCGGGTGCGCAATCCCGGTTCCGACTACGCCGTCGAGGACATCGGGTGCGAGCGGCGCGAGCACAACCACGCCTTCCTCGCCTCGTTCGGTGTCCACCTCGGCACCAGTGAGAGCATTCCGATGACCGCCAAGAAGGTCGCGTGGCTGGTCGGCGCCACCGACCCCTGACCGCCCGGACCCAGCGCCCCGCCGGCCGGCGGGCCCCTTCCGCGGGCCCCGGCCCCGGGGCGGGTTCCGGGCGGTCACCCCCCGGAACGCGAGCGCCTCCGGCCCTGCGGCCGGAGCCGGACCGCCGCCCGGGCGGGGGATCCCCGGGCCGGCCGCCGCACCCGCCGCGCCCCGGGAACGCCCCGAGGGCCTTCCGCCCGCGCCGGACCGCGGCCGCACCTCCCCGGGAGGCCGCCGGCACCGGGGTCAGGACCGGACGGCCACCACCGATCTGCCCTGCGCATGCCCCTCCCCCTGGCGGGCCAGGGCCTCGGCGACGCCGTCCAGCGCGCAGGTCCGCCCGACGGCGGGCCGCACCCGCCCGGCCTCGATCATCTCCGTGAGCACCGCGAGGTCCCCCCGGTTCGGCCTCGCCGCGAACATCACCGCCCTGGGGCCGCCGCGCCGGGACCAGAGGACCGCCCGGAGCAGGTAGGGCAGCGGGCCGAGCAGCCGGCCGCCGGGCATGCCGGTCGCGCCGACGTAGACGCCGCCGCGCAGCACCCGCCGGTACTCGGCCGGCGTGCGGCTCCCGACCAGGTCGAGGATGACGTCGTAGGACCGATCGCCGAGGGGGTCCTCCCGGGTGCAGTCGACGGCCCGGTCCGCGCCGTAGGAGCGCACGCGGTCCAGGTCGCGGGTGCTGCACACGCCGATCACGTCCGCGCCGAGCGCCCGGGCGATCTGGACCGCGGACATGCCGACGCCGCCGGACGCGCCGTTGACCAGGACCCGGTGGCCGGGCCGGACCCCGCCGGCGTCGCGGAGGCCCCGGAGCGCCGCGACCCCCGCGAGCGGGACGGCCGCCGCCTCGGCGAAACCGAGGCCGGCCGGCTTGGGCGACAGGGCGTCCTCGGCGTAGGCGCCGCCGGGGAGCTCGCCGTACACCTCGGCGCCCGGGCGCAGCCGGGCGCCCCCGGGCCGGGCGGGCGCCAGGGTATAGGGTCGCCCCCGGGCGGGGCCCGGCTCCGTCCCCCACACCGACCAGGCAGGAGGTGCTCCTCCGCTTCCGGGGGCTGATGGTGGAACGGCTGGAGATCGAGAGCTTTCTGACGCTCGCCGAGGAACTGCACTTCGGGCGCACCGCCGAGCGTCTGCTCGTCTCCCGGGCCCGGGTCAGCCAGACCATCCGGAGGCTGGAGCGGCGGATCGGCGCCCCGCTGTTCGAACGGACCAGCCGCAGGGTGCGGCTGCCCCCGCTCGGGCGGCGGCTCCACGACGACCTCGAACCCGGCTACCGGCGCATCCAGGAGGGCGTGGCCAGGGCGCAGGCCGCCGCCAAGGGCATCGAAGGGGTGCTGCGGGTCGGCTACCTGGGGGCCGCGGCGGGCGAGTTCGTGCTCGACGTGACGGACGCCTTCACCGCCCGCCATCCCGGTTCCGAGGTGCAGATCCGCGAGACGCAGATCAGCGACCTGCTCGGGCCGCTGCGCACGGGGGAGGTGGACGTACTGGTCACCCAGTTCCCCGTCGACGAGCCCGATCTCACCCGGGGCCCGGTGGTCTTCTCCGTGCCGCGGATGCTCGCCGTGCCCTCCGGGCACCCGCTGGCCGAGCGGGAGTCCGTCTCGCTCGAGGACCTCGCCTGCGACAAGGTGTTCGCCTGCATCGGCGAGGTGCCGGTGTACTGGCAGGAGCACAACGCGCCGCTGCGCACCCCCGGCGGCCGGCCCGTCGAGCGCGGCCGGTCCGCCGCCACGCTGCAGGAGACCCTCGCCCTCATCGGCGCCGGCAAGGGCATCTCCCCCGTGGGCGCCGACGTCGCCCGGCGCCACACCCCGCGGGGCGTCGCCTACGTCCCCTTCACCGACGCCGAGCCCGTGGAGTACGGGATCGTGTGGCGGGCGGCCGGCGAGACCGCCCGGGTCCGTGCGTTCGTGCAGGCCGGCACAGAGGCCGCCGCAGCGGCGGGCGATCGGTGAGCCCGGCTTACCGCACGTTGCGGTTTTCGGCGTTGTTCCAGGTCGGCAGGGGTTCGACAGTGGACCGGTGAGCAATGACCCTGCGCGTCCGAAGACGCGCCCCCAGAACCGTTCCTCCGCGCCCGCCGCGCTGTCCGCCCTCGCGCTCGGCGCGTTCGCCGTCGGCACCACCGAGGTCGTCATCGCCGGCCTGCTTCCCGAGATCGCGGCCGACTTCGGCGTCTCCATCCCCACCGCGGGGTTCCTGGTCTCCGGATACGCCCTGGGCATGGTGGTGGGCGCCCCGCTGCTGACCGCTCTCGGCACCCGGGTGCCGCGCAAGACCATGCTGATGTGGCTGATGGCCCTGTTCATCGGCTCCAACGTGATCAGCGCCGCGGCCCCCGCCTACGCCGTACTGATGGCGGGCCGGATCCTGTCCGCCCTGGCCGGCGGCGCCTACGTCGGCATCGGCGCCGTCACCGCCGCCGACCTGGTCCCAGAGGACCGCAGGGCCCGGGCGATCGCCACCCTGTTCATGGGGCTGAGCATCGCCAACGTCCTCGGCGTCCCCGGGGGCACCGCCCTGGGGCAGGCGCTGGGCTGGCGCTCCGCCTTCTGGGCGGTGGCCGCGATCGGAGCGGCCGTCCTCCTCGGGGTGCTCAGGCTCGTTCCCCGCAGGCCGGCCGGTCGGGACGCGGACCTGCGCGGGGAGCTGGCGGTGTTCAAGCGGGGCCGGCTGTGGCTCGCCTACGGCGCGACCGCTCTGGGCTGGGCCCCCGCCCTGGCCGTCGTCACCTACATCGCCCCCATGCTCACCGAGGTCACCGGCTTCTCCGACGGCGCGGTCCCGGTCGTGCTGGTCCTGTTCGGGGTCGGCATGGTCATCGGCACGCCGATCGGCGGCAGGCTCGCCGACCGCGCGCTGACGCCGGCGCTGTACGGGGTGCTCACCGCGGTCACCGCCGCCTCGCTGGTGCTGCTGCCCGCCGTGCAGGGCAAGGCCGCCGCGGTGGCCGGCTTCATCCTCTTCGGCGCGGCGGTGGCGGCGGTCATCCCGCCGGTGCAGGCCAAGGTGATGGCCACCGCCGAGGGCGCGCCGAACCTGGCCTCGGCCTCGAACGTCTCCGCCTTCAACATCGGCAACGCCGCCGGCCCCTTCCTCGGCGGGGCGGCCATCGGCGCGGGGCACGGATACACCTCCCCCATCTGGATCGCCGCCCTGCTCGGCGCGGGCGGCCTGCTCCTCGCGCTGCTCTCCGGTGCGCTCGACCGGCGGGCGCGGCCGGGGCTGGGGGGCGACCGCGGCCGCACAGGCGAGGCCGGGCGGCGCGCCCCCTCGGCCGACCGGAGCGCCGCGCCGGCCGCCGACCGCTGAGGCCGGTGCGCCGCCCCTCGAAATACGGAGAGCCCCCGGCCCGCGAGTGCTCTCGCGGGCCGGGGGCTCTTCCAGAGGTGGAGGTGGCGGGAATCGAACCCGCGTCCTTCAGCAACGCACCAGGGCTTCTCCGGGTGCAGTCCGTGCTGTCGTTCTACTCGGCCCCAGTGCTACCACGAACAGTTCACTGACGGGCCCAGCCACGAAGGTGTCCCACCCGGGCCTCGTGGCCCGATCCGGGTGGTGAGTCCTCTTAACGATGCCGGACACTGGGCCGAGGACGGGCCCAGGCCGACAGAGTCGCTATCGCTTAGGCAGCGAGAGCGAACTCAGTGCGCTTGGAATTGGCACTTGATATTTATGCGAATGCAGGATTTACGAGGTCACAAACGCAACCCTCGACCCGCTTCCCCTGATACGGCTACCGAAGTCGAAACCGATCACCCCCTGTGCAGTTTTCAACGGGCCCGGGGGCCCGCGAGCGGAGCTCGCGGCTCCGCGGGGCACCGGAGTGCCCCAGCGATCCAACGCTACCGGTACAACGCCTCGAAGGCCAAGTGGATTCCCGCGGGGCGGCGGGCGCGCCGGACCGTTACCCGTCCGTGTCCTCGACGGGGGCCGGGCGGCCCTCCCGGGGACCGAGGGGCGCTCCCCCGGCCGGTCCACCGGGGCCCGGACAGGAAGAAACCCTCGCGGGCGCGGACGAGATCCATCAACGCCACCCGCGAGGGCGGCCGGCAGGGTCGGGCCGGCCTTCCTACGGCGAGACCTCCCCCGAGATGAGGTCCCGCCTCATGGACTGGCTTCCGCAACCCCCCATTACGTCACCCAGTCAAGGGGGAAGACGCACGCGGGGCGCGCGATGGTTGCCCGCTCCCGCGAACTTTTCCGCGGGCCGTGCCCGGGGCCGCTCCGCAGCGGCCCCGCGGGCGGCTCAGCCGCCCATCGGAGGCTGCGCCGCGCCCTCCTGGCCGGCCTGGTCCGCGCCGTCGGCACCGGCGCCGGCGGCGCCCTCCCCGCCCTGCGCCGCGTCCTCGCCGTCCTTCCCGCCGCCGAGCACCGGGGCCTCGTACTCGGCCTCGACGTGGCCGACCGGCAGCCCCTGCAGGAAGCCGGTCCCGCTGAGCAGCGCGTACTGGTCCCACACCTGGTCCGCCGGGACCTCCGCGACGGCCGCGAAGGCGATGTGGCCCTGGTAGCCGACGAACCACTGGACCGCGGTCTTCTTGCCGCCGATCTTCTGCTCGGCCTGGGCGACCTGGCCGTGCACCGGAACGGTGCCGATGTTGGCCGGGGTGGCCTGGCCGCGCTCGACCGTGGCGCGCATCAGGGTGCGCAGCTCCTTGACGGTCCCGGCGTCCAGCTCCCGGTCCTCGCCGGGCTTCTCCGCGATGTCGTCGTCGGCGTCGACCGCGAGCCGGGGGGCGTGCCAGGTGCCGTCGGCCACCGCGCCCGCCACCAGGGCCATCGACAGCGGGCTCACCGTGACCCCGCCGGTGCCGGCCATGCCCGCGGCGGTGCCGGCCTCACCGGTGGCGGAGAGCTCGCCGCTGTAGGTGGGCAGCGAGAGCTGCCAGTCGCCGCCGATGCCGAACTGCTCGGCCGCCTCGGCCAGGCCCTCCTCGCCGGTCTTCCCGCCCAGGCCGGCCAGGGCCGAGGTGCAGCCGGTGGCGAAGGCCGTGGTCAGGTCCTGCGGCTGGGTCCACTGCCCGGTCTCGTTCTCGTTGCCGAACTCGGTGCCGCCCACCTCGACGCCGGGCTCGCAGGCCAGCTGCGCGCCGGCGCCGGAGACCGCCCCGGTCTGCAGGGCGGCGGCGGCCGAGACGATGCCGAAGGCGCCGCCGGGGCGGTACTCCTCGGTGAACGCGCCGGTGTTGTCGAAGGCGTTCGGGCGGCTGGCCGAGGCGAGCACCTCGCCGGTGCGGGAGTCGACGGCGACCAGGTGGCCCCGGCCCGGCATGCTCTGCAGCGCGGTCTCCGCGGCCTGCTGCGCCTCGGCGTCCAGGGTGGTGGTCACGGAGCCGCTGGGCGTGCCGGGCCACTCCTTCAGCACACCGGTCTGCTTCCCGTCCTCGCCGAGGGTGACCACCTCGGTGGTGGCGGTGCCGGCGAGGCGGTGCTGGAAGACGTTCTGCAGGCCGCTCAGCCCGACCGTGTCGCCGGCCTGGTAGGCGCTGGCGACCCGGGAGGAGACGTTGTGCTCGGCGGTTCCGGCGACCTCGCCGACCACGCTGCGGGCGGTCTCGGGGGTGAGCGGCATCGCGAGCGACCTGGTCTCCACGCCGGGGATCGCCTTGGCCTTGGCCATCACCCCGCTCCGCACGTCCTTCTTGCGGAGCAGCACCAGCGGCTGGAACTCCTCCGGCGGGGCGGAGCGGACCCGGTCCATCAGCGGGTCGGGGTCCTCGTCGAGCAGCTCGGCCAGCGCGGTGATGTTCTTCTCGGCGTCCTCCAGGCCGGACGGGACCACGCCGAAGGCGGTCACCGCGTCCTCGCCGACCAGCGCCCTGCCGGTGCGGTCGTGGAGGCCGCCGCGGTCGGGCACGTCGTAGCTGACCGCGAGGCGCTCGCCCGCGCCGAGGTCGGGGTGGATCACCGAGGGATCCCAGACCACGCGCCAGCCGTCGCCGCCGCGGCGCAGCTCCATCCGGCCGGTGTACTTCCACACCGGGTCGCCGATGCCCAGGTCGGCCTGGGCCTCGAACTCGGAGACGGCGGTGTCGCCGTCCTGCTCCAGCGCGCCCAGGCCGAACCGGACGCCGGCCAGGTCGAGCTGGTCGTGCGCCTCCTTCAGGGCGGTCGCGACCTCGTCGGGGTCGCCGTCGGTGAAGGCCGCCGCGGCGGCGTAGTCGCCGGCCTGCCAGTCCAGCAGGAAGGTGCGGACCGCCACGTCCGGCCGGGGCTGGCTGGTACATCCGGCTAGTGCCGCCGCCGCGATGACACCGGTGCCTGCGGCGATGATGCGGCGGAAGTGGCGGGGGGACACCCTGGTGAATCCTTTCCCGGTGCCTAGCGCCGTCGGCGCAAGGCGCGTTCGATATCGCGCTGCGCCTCCCGCGCGGCGATGTCCTGGCGTTTGTCGTGGCTGCGCTTACCGCGGGCCAGGGCGATCTCGACCTTGGCCTTGCCGTCGCTGAAGTAGAGCGAGAGCGGGACCAGGGTACGCCCGGGCTCCTGGGTCTTCCCGATCAGCCGGGAGATCTCGGAGCGGTGCAGGAGCAGCTTACGCGGTCGGCGGGAGGCGTGGTTGGTCCAGGTCCCGTGGGCGTACTCCGGGATGTGGACGTTCTCCAGCCAGACCTCGCCGTTCTTCACGTGGGCGAAGCCGTCGGCCAGCGAGGCTCGGCCGGCGCGCAGCGACTTGACCTCGGTCCCGGTGAGGACGAGGCCCGCCTCGTAGGTGTCGTCGATGTGGTAGTCGTGCCGGGCGCGCCTGTTCTGCGCGATGAGTTTGCGCCCTTTTTCCCGAGGCACAGGACCTCTCCTCTTTCCGGTCCGTTCCCTGAAGGGGCGGGCCGCCGGTCCGCGGACTCCGGGGCCCGCCCGGCGTGCGGGCGGGCCCCGGAGGATGCATCACACCCGCAGGTAGCGCCGGAGCGTCAGGAACGACGCGATGGTGCAGAGCAGGATGCCGAGGATCAGCGAGAGCCCGATGACGTAGGCGACGGAGCCGCCGCTCAGCGAGATGTCGAAGTTGAACCAGCTCTGGATCCGGTCCAGCAGGAGGAACTTGGCCCCGACGATGAAGCCGGAGGCGATGACGCCGCCGATCAGGCCGGAGATGGCGCCCTCCAGCAGGAAGGGGAGCTGGATGTAGAAGTTGGACGCACCGACCAGGCGCATGATGCCGGTCTCCCGGCGCCGGCTGTAGGCCGACAGCCGGATGGTGTTGCCGATCAGCAGCGCGGCGGCGGCCAACTGGACGAACGCGACCACCAGGGCGGCCCACTTGAGGCCGTCGAGCAGCTCGAAGAACTGGTCGAGGACCTGCTGGTCGTTGTGGACCGAGTCGACCCCCGGGCGCCCCTCCACGGCGTTGAGCACCGCGTCGAACTGGTTGGGGTCCTTGAGCTGCACCCGGAAGTTGTCCGGGATGTCGCCCTCCTGGGCGGCCTCGGTCAGCGCCTGGTTCTCCGAGAACCGGTCCTGGAACTCCTTCCAGGCCTCCGCCGCGGTGACGTACTTGACGCTGCTCACCTCGGGCAGGGATTCCAGGTCGGCCTGGAGGCTCTCCCGGTCCTCCTTGGTGGCCGCGCCGTTCTCCTGGCACACCTTGGACGGGGAGACGTCGGTGCACATGTACACCGTGACCGAGACCCGCTCGTCCCAGAACTGCCGCATGTGCGAGATCTGCTGCTGGACCAGGAGACCGCTGCCGAAGAGGGCGAGCGAGATCGCCACCGTAATGATGACGGCGATCGTCATCGTGAGGTTACGGCGCAGGCCGATCCACATCTCGGAAAGTACGAATTGTGCTCGCATGAGTGTTGAAGGTCCATCCTTGAAGGCTTCGGCGCTGCTCCGGCCGGGTCAGCGGCGGGCTCTCGCCACCCGTCGTTCGGTAGGGCCGGGTCAGTAGGCCTGGCCGTAGACGCCGCGCGTCTGGTCTCGGACGACCACGCCCTCTTCCAGCTCGATGACGCGCTTGCGCATCGAGTCGACGATGGCGGCGTCGTGCGTCGCCATCACCACGGTGGTGCCGGTCCGGTTGATTCGGTCCAGCACCTTCATGATGCCGATCGAAGTGGCGGGGTCGATGTTTCCGGTGGGCTCGTCGGCGAGCAGGATCTGCGGGCGGTTCACGAACGCGCGGGCGATCGCCACGCGCTGCTGCTCACCGCCGGACAGCTCGTCGGGCATCCGGTTGGACTTGCCCTCCAGGCCGACCAGCTCGACCACCTCCGGCACGACCTTGCGGATGAACCGGCGCGGCTTGCCGATGACCTCCAGCGCGAACGCGACGTTCTCGAAGACGTTCTTGTTCGGCAGCAGGCGGAAGTCCTGGAAGACGCAGCCGATGCGGCGCCGCAGGTGCGGGACCTTCCAGTTGGACAGGCGCGCGAGGTCCTTGCCTGCGACATGCACCCTGCCCTTGGAGGGCTTCTCCTCTTTGAGGACGAGCCGGAGGAACGTTGATTTACCCGAGCCGGACGGGCCGACGAGGAAGACGAACTCCCCCTTCTCGACGTCGATGGAGACGTTCTCCAGTGCGGCGCGCTTCTGGGTCGGGTAGACCTTGGTGACGTTTTCGAAGTGGATCACAGGTGCATCACAAGGTTCTCGAAGGTAGGGGCACCCAGGCGGACACAGCGCTTCCGCTCAGGGCAGTACCGGCCACGGGGCCAAACGACAGTGTAGAGGCGATCGCAACCCGGAATGTCCCTGAAGATACGGACCCCGGGCCCCGCCGCAGGGGCGGGGCGATCCGGCGGAGAGCGGGTCTGCACCCGGCTCCCGCCTGGCCCACCTGGCGCATCGGCCACGGCCGCCCGTCGACCGGGCAGCAGAAACGAGCATATCGGAACTGTCAACCGAACATAACGGTAACGTATCGCGAGCCCTGTCTCCGGGCCGCCGCCGGCACCTCCGGACTAGGCTCCGGAAGCCCCTTCACCACTGCGCATCCAGCGGATCTCGGCGTCGATGAACCCGTCGATGTCGCCCTCCAGGACGCCGGCCGTGTTCCCCGTCTCCATCCCGGTACGGGTGTCCTTGACGCTCTGGTACGGGTGCAGCACGTAGTTGCGGATCTGGGTGCCCCAGCTGCTGGTGCCCTCGCCGCGCAGCTCGTCCAGCTCGGCCCGCTCCTCCTTGCGCTTGCGCTCCAGCAGCTTGGCCTGGAGCATGCCCATCGCGGTGGCCTTGTTCTGCAGCTGCGAGCGCTCGTTCTGGCAGGAGACCACGATTCCGGTGGGCAGGTGGGTGATGCGCACCGCGGAGTCGGTGGTGTTCACGCCCTGGCCGCCGGGGCCGGAGGAGCGGTACACGTCGACCCGCAGGTCGCCGTCGTCGATGTCGATGTGGTCGCTCTGCTCCACCACCGGGACGACGTCGATGCCGGCGAAGGAGGTCTGCCGCCGGTTCTGGTTGTCGAACGGGGAGATCCGGACCAGCCGGTGCGTGCCGTGCTCGCCGCGGAGCGTGCCGTAGGCGTAGGCCGCCTTGACCGCGAAGGTCGTCGACTTGATGCCGGCCTCTTCGGCGTAGGAGGTCTCGTAGATCTCGGTGGAGTAGCCGTGCTTCTCGGCCCAGCGCAGGTACATCCGCTGCAGCATCTGCGCCCAGTCCGCCGCGTCCACCCCGCCGGCCTGGGCGTTCACCGTGACCAGCGCTTCGCGCGCGTCGTAGGGGCCGTTCAGCAGGGTGCGGACCTCCAGCTCGCCGATGTCGCCGCGGAGCGACTCCAGCTCGCGGTCGGCCTCGGCCCGGGTGTCCGCGTCCTCCTCCGCGTCGGCCAGCTCGTAGAGGACGCCCAGGTCCTCCAGGCGCTGCCCGATGGAGGTCACCTTGTTGACCGTCGACTCCAGGTCCGACAGCCGCCGGGTGACCGCCTGCGCCCGCGCCTGGTCGTTCCACAGGTCGGGGTCGGCAGACTGCTCGCGCAGTTCGGCGATCTCGGTGTTCTTGGCGTCCAGGTCGAGCACGGCCTCGACGCTCGCCAGCGTCGAGGCGAGTTCCTTGAGCTTCTCTGCGGGGTCTACGTCTGCCACGGACCCAAGTCTAGGGCGTCCGCGCCGTGCTCGCGGAGAGCGGCTCCGCGGCCCCCGCCCCCTTCCCCGCAGGGGCGGGGCGCGCGGCGGCGGGGAAGCCGGGCCGGGGCCGGCCCGTGCGGGCCGGCCCCGGCCGTCAGCGCCCGGTCCGCCGGGTCACTCCCCGGTCAGGGAGCGGATGGAGCGCAGCGCCACGGAGAGCGTGGCCAGATCGAACCGCTCGGTCTCCCAGATCTCCGAGGTGGTCTCCCCGGCCCGCTTGACCGACTCCAGGTTCTGCTCGGCCCAGTGCGCCGACAGCGACTCGGCCGACTCCTCGGCCCCGCCGGAGCGGAGCACGTCCCGGGTGAGCTCGGCGTGCGTGGCGTACAGGTCGTCGCGGACCGCCGAGCGGGCCATGGTGGCCCACCGGTCGTCCCGCGGCAGCGCGATGATGCGCTCCCGCAGCCGGCTGATCTGCAGCCGGTCGGCCAGGTCGAAGTAGACCTCGGCGGCCTTGCGCAGCGGCCGGCCGGTCTGGTCGGCGACCGAGACCAGGTCGAACACCGAGTAGGCCGGCACCATCCCGGCGACCCGCTCGGCGAGCTCGGCGGGCACCCCGCGCCCCTTGAGGGCGTCCCGGCGCTCCTGGTAGGCGACCAGGTCGCGGCCCTCCAGCAGCTCGGGCAGCTGCGGCACGATCTCCGCGGCGCCCTCGGCGAAGTAGGCGACCTCCTCGCCGATGCCGAACCGGCCCGGGCGGTTGCGCAGCAGCCACCGGGTGCAGCGCTCGGTGAGCTTGCGCGCCTCCAGCAGCATCTGGAGCTGGGTGTCGACGTCGATGACGTGGTCCAGCTCCTCCACCGCCGACCAGAAGCCGCGCAGCCCGAAGACGTCCATCGCCACCAGGTAGGCGCGGGCGATGTCGGCCGGGCCGGCGCCCAGCTCCTCGTTCATCCGGAAGGCGAACGTGGAGCCGGACCGGTTCACCATGTCGTTGACCACCCGGTTGGTGATGATCTCCCGGGCCAGCGGGTGCTCGGGCATGGCGTCGGCGTAGCGCTCGCGCAGCGCGGTGGGGAAGTACTCGGTCAGCGTGGACCGCAGGTAGGGGTCGCCCGGCAGGTCGCTCTCGGCGACCGCGTCCTTCAGCGTGATCTTGGTGTAGGCGATGAGGGTCGCGAACTCCGGCCCGGTCAGCCCCTGGCCGCTGGACCGGCGGGCCGCGATGGCCTTCTCGTCCGGCAGGAACTCCAGCTTGCGGTCCAGGTCGCCGTCGCGCTCCAGCCTGCGCATGTAGCGCGAGTGGACGTGCAGCATCTCGTTGGTCTGCTTGCGGGCGGCGGCCAGCACCACGTTCTGCGCGTAGTTGTCGTCCAGGACCAGTTCGGCGACCTCGTCGGTCATCCCCATGAACAGCTCGTCCCGGTCGGCCTGGGAGAGCCGTCCGGCGCGGACCTCGCGGTCCAGCATGATCTTGATGTTCACCTCGTGGTCGGAGGTGTCCACCCCGGCGGAGTTGTCGATGAAGTCGGTGTTGACCCGGCCGCCGGCCAGCGCGTACTCGATCCGGCCCAGCTGGGTCAGGCCGAGGTTGCCGCCCTCGCCGACCACCTTGCAGCGCAGCTCGGAGCCGTTGACCCGGACCGGGTCGTTGGCCTTGTCGCCGACCGAGGCGTCGGTCTCCACCGACGACTTGACGTAGGTGCCGATGCCGCCGTTCCACAGCAGGTCCACCGGAGCGCGCAGGATGTGCTGGATGAGCTCGAACGGCGTCACCGCGGTGGCGTCGTCCGGCATGCCCAGCGCGGCCCGGATCTGCGGGGTGATCGGGATCGACTTCGCGGTCCGCGGGAAGACCCCGCCGCCCGCGGAGATGAGCTTCTCGTCGTAGTCCGCCCAGGAGCTGCGGGGCAGCTCGAACAGGCGGCGCCGCTCGGCGTAGGAGGACGCCGCGTCCGGGTCGGGGTCGACGAAGACGTGCCGGTGGTCGAAGGCGGCCACCAGCCGGGTGTGCTCGGAGAGCAGCATGCCGTTGCCGAACACGTCGCCGGACATGTCGCCGACGCCGACCGCGGTGAACTCCTCGCTCTGCACGTCGGTGCCCATCTCCCGGAAGTGGTACCTGACCGACTCCCAGGCGCCGCGGGCGGTGATGCCCATGGCCTTGTGGTCGTAGCCGACCGAGCCGCCGGAGGCGAAGGCGTCCCCGAGCCAGAAGCCGCGCCGCTTGGCGATGGCGTTGGCGGTGTCGGAGAAGGTCGCGGTGCCCTTGTCCGCGGCGACCACCAGGTAGTAGTCGTCGCCGTCGTGCCGGACCACGTCCTCGGGGTGCTCCACGTCGCCGCCGACGAGGTTGTCGGTGACGTCCAGCAGGCCGCTGATGAACTGCTGGTAGCACTCCACGACCTCGGCCATCACCGCGTCCCGGTCGCCGCCGGCGGGCAGCCGCTTGCAGACGAAGCCGCCCTTGGCGCCGTTCGGCACGATCACCGAGTTCTTCACCATCTGCGCCTTGACCAGGCCGAGGATCTCGGTGCGGAAGTCCTCCGGCCGGTCCGACCAGCGCAGGCCGCCGCGGGCGACCGGGCCGAAGCGCAGGTGCACGCCCTCCACCCGGGGCGAGTACACGAACATCTCGAACCGGGGCCGCGGGTCCGGCAGGTCCGGGATGGCGTGCGGGTCCAGCTTGAGCGTCAGGTAGGGCTTGCGGAGCCCGGCCGCGTCGGTCTGGAAGTGGTTGGTGCGCAGGGTGGCCTCGATCGCGGCCAGGAAGGAGCGCAGGATGCGGTCCGAGTCCAGGCTGGCGACCTGGTCCAGCTCGCCGCGGACCTCCTCGGTGATGCCCTCGGAGCGCTCCGCGCGCCCGGCGCCGGAGCGGGGGGCGAAGCGCGACTCGAAGAGCTTCACCAGCAGGCTCGCGATGCGCACGTTGGAGACCAGCACCTCGGCCATGTAGGCCGGGGTGAAGGTGCTGCCGGTCTGGCGCAGGTACTTGGCGTAGGCGCGGAGCACGGTGAGCTGGCGCCAGTCCAGGCCGCCGTTGAGCACCAGCGCGTTGAAGCCGTCGGACTCGCCGCGGCCCTCCCAGAGCGCGGTGAAGGCGTCCTCGAAGAGGAACTTCAGCCGGTTCGGCTCGGTCTCGACCGCGCCGTCCAGCGGCGCCAGGCCGAAGTCGTAGACCCAGGCGCGGGCCTCGCCCACGCGCTGCGCTCCCTGCCCGGTGATGCCGTAGGGGCGCTCGTCGACCACCTCGACGCCCATGTTCTCCAGCAGCGGGAGCACCCGGGAGAGCGAGACCGGGGCGCCGCGCCGGTACAGCTTGAGGTGCCAGGCGCCGTCGCCGTCGCCCTTGCGGTGCAGGTTGACCGCGAGCTCGTCCTCGCCGAGCGCGGAGATCCGGGAGATGTCGTCGACCGCGGTGCGCGGGTCGGTGTCGACCTTGTAGCCCTCGGGCAGCGCGGAGCCGAACTCGCGCATCACGTCGGCGGCCTCGTCGGCGCCGAACCGCTCGCTCAGCTCGACCAGCAGGTCGTCGTCCCAGGAGCGGGAGGCGCGGACGATCGCGGCCTCCAGCTCGGCGTGGTCCACCTCGGGCAGCGCCGACTCGCGCGGGGCGCGGACGATGATGTAGAGCCGGGCCAGCGGCGCCGAGCCGACCATCACGCTGTGGTCCAGGGTGGCGCCGGCGAACGCCTCGCCGAGGACCCGCTGCACCTCCATCCGGACCTTGGTGTTGTACCGGTCGCGCGGCATGTAGATGAGGCAGGACATGTACCGGCCGTACACGTCGCGGCGCATGAACAGCCGGGTGCCGCGCCGCTCGCGCAGCCGCAGCACGCCCACCACGACCCGGTGCAGCTCCTCCACCGAGGTCTGGAACAGCTCCTCGCGCGGGAAGCCCTCCAGCACCTCGGTGAGGTCCTTGCCGTCGTAGGACTCGGGTTCGAAGCCGGCCAGGTCGAGCACCTCGGCCAGCTTGCGGCGGAGGATCGGGATCTGCTTGATGCTGCTGGTCACCGCGTCGTGGGTGAACAGGCCCAGGAAGCGGCGCTCGCCGATGATCTCGCCCTCGGCGTTGAACTCCTTGACCCCGATGTAGTCCAGGTAGCGCGGGCGGTGCACGGTGGCCCGGGAGTTGGCCTTGGTGAGCACCAGGACGTGCGGCTCGCGCGCCTTGGCCCGGACCGCGGGCGGCAGCGCCGCGAAGCTCTCCGAGACGTGCGAGTCCATCCGCAGGATGCCCAGGCCGCTGCCGGCGCGGGGCTTGAGGGCCTCGTTGCCCTCCGCGTCGGAGACCAGGTCGTATTCGCGGTAGCCCATGAAGTAGAAGTGGCCGCCGGCGGCCCAGCGGAGGAACTCCTCGCTCTCGCCGATCTCCTGGGACGGCACGCCGCCCTTGGCGAGCACCGGGGCGGAGGAGGCGACCTCCTCGGCCAGCGCCGTGGCGCGGGCGCGCATCTTGCCCTTGTCCTCGTCGACCTCGCGCACGTCGCCGAGGACCCGCTCCAGGTCGGAGGCGACCTGCTTGAGCACCGCGGGGTCGGTCTGGCGGTCCAGCTCCAGGTGCATCCAGGACTCGGCGATCGGCAGCAGGCCCTCGCCGCCCTCCTCCGGCTCGACCTCCAGGAGGCGGCCGTTCAGGTCGCGGGAGACCCGCAGCTGGGGGTGGACCACCAGGCGGACGCCGATGTTCAGCCGGGTGAGCTCCATGGTGACCGAGCCGACGAGGAAGGGGGCGTCGTCGGTGACGATCTGGGCGACGGTGGCGCCGCTGTCCCAGCCGTCCTCGTCCGCGGTCGGGTTGAACACGCGGACCTTGGCGCGGCCCTGCGGGCGCTCCTCGGCGAAGGCGCGGTGCGCCAGCGCGGGGCCGCAGACGCCGGAGGCGGTCCGCTCCTTGAGTTCTTCGGGGGCGACGTGGCGGTAGTAGAGCCGGAGGAAGCGCTCGGCGCCCTCGGGGCCGCCGGCGGCGTCGATCCGCTCGGCGGGGGCGGCGCCGTCCGGAGCGCTCTGGCTCCGCTCGGCCCATTCCGCGATGGCTTCGCTCACCAGTCGGTCCTGAACGGCGTCAGGCTGGGCTGGCATGTTCGATCTCACTCCTTTGTGAGTCGTCGGGGGTCGCCGTGGTTCCGGCCCGCCGGCCGGCGCCACGCGTCATCACGTGGATCATCGGGTGATGTGACTTGTGAAGTTCTGTTACCGCCGGCGGCACCGTGCCGCCCAGCGGTCGCCCGCGGGGGCGGCACGGCCCCGCACGGGGTGCCTGTGCGCACAGGTCGTGGCCGTATCGGCCGGACGCCCTTGTCCGGCCTTCGCCTTGAGACAGGCTACTCCGATTAACACGGGTTCACCCCACTCGACACCTTCATAGCCGTTAACGTTACGTAACCCCACGTTTCAGCTGGAAGAACGCAGCTCGGCACAGGAGGGCCCACTCAGGACGCTACGGCGCCGCACCGGAAGGGGCCAGTGCCCCGGCGCGGCCGTCCGCTTCCGGACAGGGGTTCGGGGAGGGCGGGTTCCCCTCCTTCATACCCGATCCCCTCCGCCGCCGCTGCCGTCCGCTTCGATCCCGGCGGCCGCGCGCACGGCGCGGCCCCGGCACCGGGTCCGGAGCCGGGGCGGGCGGGGCGGTTCAGGCCCGTCCGGGGAGGGCGGTGGCCCTGCGGACCGCGCTCACCACCGCCTGGGCGTCGGTGAGGTCGGGCAGCACCTGCTCGGCCCCGGCGGCGCGCAGCTGCGACTCGGTGGCCGACCCGCTGAGCACCGCGATCGGCGCGGCCCGGCCGATCACCGCGGCCTCCACGTCGCGCACCGAGTCGGTGATGTAGACGGTGGACTCCTCGGGGAAGGCCGCGCCCTTGGCCTCGCCGGCCCGCATCCGGGTGAACTGGATGAGGCCGGCCTTGGGGTAGTGCTCGGAGCCGAACCCGCCGATGGCCAGGTCGAGGTGGCCGTCCAGGCCGAACGCGGAGAGCTTGGCCACCGCGTTGGGCATGATCGTGCCGGTGACCACCGTCTGCACGGTGTCCTCCATCGCGGCGACCGCGGCCAGCGCCTCCCGCGCGCCCTGGGCCGCCCGCCCGCGCGCGGTGAGCTGGTCGCGCCGCCGGGCGAAGCCCTCGGCCAGCGCGTCCAGGTAGGCCGCGAGCGGCTCCTCTCCCGGTTCCCCGTCCACGTCGTTGCGGGCGAAGAACTCGAAGAAGATCTCGGAGTCGGTGCGCCCCGCCGTCGGGGCGAGGTAGACCAGCGGAACCCCGGTGACCCTCTCGAACGCCTCGGCATAGGCGGCGCGCGTGACCTGCGCGGCGTCGACGAGGGTGGGGTCGACATTCCACAAGACCAGGCGGCTGATGGCGGCACTCCTTGCTGGCGAAGGGCTGTCGGTGGCCCCTCCATCTTGCCGTACCCCGGAACCGGTCCCCCGCCGGCGGCGTCCCATCCGGGGTACGGCGCAGGGCGAGAGAGGCGGAGCAGGTGCGGGACAACCTGATCGACCCCGGGTTCTTCTCCGGGGACAACTCCTGGGGCGGCGCGGCCAGCGACCGCGCCCAGAACGAGGCGATCCGGGACCTCAACGCAGAGCTGAGCAGCGCCCGGCGGCGGCTCAACTCCGAGCTCAAGCACATCCGGGGCACCCTGGAGCAGCGGATCGACCGCATCTCCGCCTCCTTCGACGCCTTCGTCGAACTCAGCGACGTGCGCGAGCGGCTCTCCCTGTTCACGCCCTACGCGCGGGTCCGGTACCGGGTGCTCGCGCTGCTGGACGGGGCCGACCGCGACCTCCCCGAGCCCGCCCGGGCGGACGAGCCGGACTACTGGCTGGCGCCCTGCGCCCGCGGCCTGCGGGCGCTGCTGGACGGCGACACCGCCGGAGCCCAGCGGCACTTCTTCGACGGCGCGGAGCTGGACCCGCTCCGGGCGGGCGTGTTCGCGCTGCTCGCCTCGGCGGTGAAGGCTCCGGAGAGCGCCCCGGCGCTGGCCGAGTGGATCCTGCCCGGCGTCCTGCCCGAGCTGCCCGGGGAGCAGGCCGCGTACCAGCGCGCCGTGCTGCTGCTGGCGGTCGAGGGGCGGCTGGGCGAGGCCGCCACCGGGCGCGCCCTGGCGGTCTGCGCGGAGCGGCTGCGCGCCGACGGGGGCGCCGAGGCCGCGGCGGAGCAGGTGTTCCTCGGCGCCGACCGGGACCTGAAGGCGCCCGCCCCGCCGAAGGGCGTCGAACCGGAGGGGGCGCTCGGCGAGGTGCTCGCGGCGGCGCGGCGGCTGGCCGCGATCCGGGCCCGCCTGGAGGAGGCGGGCGGGGCCCCCGCCCCCTCGCCCCCTTCCGAAGGCGAGGACGAGAGCGGCTCCGACCCCGCCGTCCCCGCCGAACTCGCCGAGGCCGACCGGGTACTGCGGCTGCTCGTCGCGGAGGGCGGCAGGCCCGAGGCCGAGCTGCTGCGCCGGGCCGCCCAGCTGCGCGCGGTGGTGGAGAGCGGCGGCTCCGCCGGCTCCGAGACCCCGGTCGCCTCCTGGAAGGACATCGTCGGCTCGGCGAGTGAGGAGGTGCGGGGGATCTGCTCGGAGGCCGGTCCGTCCCCGGCCCGGTCCGCGTTCACCCGCCGGCTGCTCGCCGCTGAGCTGCGCGCCGCCGCCGAGGCCTGCGCCCGGCAGGCGCTGGCCCCGCTCCCGGACCGGGCCGTCGTGCGTCACCAGGGCGGCAGGGTCGACATCGGCCCGCAGGGGGCGGACCCGGAGGACCTGGCCGCGGGCGAGCGGCGCGCGGCCGAGGCGTACCAGGGGGCCGGCGGCTCCCGGGCGCTGCCGATCACGATCGCGTGCGGCGGCGCCATCTTCGCGGTCGGGGCGCTGCTCTCCGGTGAGATGTCCCTGTGGGCCTTCGCGGTCGGCGGGTTCCTGGTCGGCGGGCTCCTCCACCTCAGCGAGAACAAGAAGAGGGACGAAGCACGCTCGTCCGCGGAGGCCGAGGGCGCCCGGTTCCGCGCCAAGGTGGAGGAGTCGGCCTCCGCCTGGCGGGACCATCTCGCCCGGGCCGAGGAGACCCGGTCCCGGGCCGCCGGCGACATCGACGCCGTCCGGCGCCTGCTCGCCTCCGGCTGACCCGGGCCCGGCCCCAGCCCCGATGATCTTGGAGTTGCGGGGCCATCAACGCGCGTTGTCAGCCCCGCAACGTCAAGATCGACGCCAGGGCCGACTCAGCCCTCGCGCGCGGCGCCGTCCGGCCAGATGACGTCGACCGGGACCCCGGCCGCCCGCGCGGCCTCCACGGCGTCCCCGGTGCCGCCCTTCCCGCCGGCGGGACGGCCGTCCCAGACCGCGAAGAGCCGGTCGACGCCGCCCAGGACGACGGCGTTGGCATCGGCGTAGGCGGCCTCGCCCGCGGTCCGGTGCGGCATGTAGCGGACCAGAGCGGAGCGGATGAGCAGCCCGTCGAAGGCGTCCCGGTCCTCCGGGGCGACCTTGGCCTCCCGGTAGTCGGCCGATGGCAGCACGACCTCCAGCCGCCCGCCGGCCGCCAGTACCTCCTCGGCGAACAGCTGGTCGGCGCCTTTCGCCAGGCAGGAGATGCCGACCAGCCCGTTTCCGGTGTGGGGGGCGAGGGCCTCCTTGAGGGCTCGCCGCACCACGTCGACGGCGCCGGCGGCGAGGTTGGAGTGCCCGGTGATCCCGATCCGCGTCATGAGGCCGCCTCGCTGTTTTTCAGGGTCCGGAGGAAGGACGCCCATTCGGTACCGCCGAACACGAGGTGCCCGGCCTCCGGGTTCACGGAGTCCCGCACCGCCGACCGACCAGGCAGGTCAGCCACTTCGACGCAGGCTCCCCGGTTCTGGGAGTACGTCGACTTGCGCCACCCCTCACTCACCCGCCGCTCATACACGGAAGCCACCTCGACGCAGTTGCCACCGGCGTTGCTATAGCTGGATTTGCGCCATACCGCGTTCGCATACGTTTCATGCACAGAAGCCACCGCCCTTGAGGGTTCGGAGGAAGGTCGACCATTCAGCACCACCGAACACGAGGTGCCCGGAATCGAGATTCTTAGAGTCTCGCACAGCCATCTGATCGGACAGCACGGCCACTTCGACGCATTCTCCTTGAGAACCGCTGTAGCTGGACTTCTTCCAACACAGCCCCTCCCTTGAAGCCAAGGCCATCGGAATCATTCCTTCCGCTGCTCATGAACCCGGGCGATGCTCTCCAGCAGCAACCGCGTGGCCTCTCCCTCCTCGGTGGAGACGGCCTGGAGCTGCTCGAACACCGATGAGTAGTCCGCTATCTCCTCTTGCTCAGAGGAGAACCGGCTGGAGTCTTGCCCTTCAATGTAGACCGCCTCGAGACCTTCCCCTTCGACTCGAAGGATGACGAACGACGTGCGGCGCATGCCGGGATGGGCCCCAGCCGAGAACGGAAGCACCCGCAGAGAGACACCACCGTCTCCGGAAAGGTCGATCAGTCTCCGGACCTGCTCGGCCATGACGGCAGGCGAGCCGACCTGCTGCCGAAGCGCCCCTTCGGCGATCACCAATTCAAGATGCGGAGGGCGTTCGCCTTTCAGAACGGCCTGCCGCTTCTTCCGCACCTCGACTTCGCGATCGACATCGCTGTTGGGGCGAAGCGTCGCCTCGATCACGGCCCTCGCATAAGCCTCGGTCTGCACAAGCCCGGGAACGAGCTGCGAGTGGAACATCTCGACGACCGACGCCTGCGCTTCCACATTGGCATATGTCCGATAGCTGCGTTCCAGCTCGTAGGGCTGCCAGCAGTCGGTCCCACGCGCCTGGCGCCGGAGCTCCAACAGCTCCTCGAAACGCTCAGTGATCTCGTACACCTGGCAGAGGCGTTCGAGGGCCGCCGGACCGGGCACCGCTCCCCGGTCACCAGGGGTCTCCCAGCGAGCCAGGCTTCCGCCGCTGGTACGCAGCGCCTGGACGACGTCGTTGAATTTTCGGTCGCCACGCAGCTGCCTGAGCTGTCGAGCGAGGTGCCACTGGGCGAGGGTCGGATTCCGCTCCATCCTTGGATCTTGCCGCTTCTTCGCATTGAGGGACAAGTTGGCCAACTTCTAAATGAGACTTGCAAGTAGCACTTGATTGCGATTCACTGTAACCGCGCTCGCACCGAGCGTGCCACTCTTCTCCCTCCTCCGAGGTGAGCTCTCGTGTCCCTCACGCACGACTTTCAGCCCGATGTCACGACACTGTTCCTACCCGGCCTGCGGCTGGGCGAGGTGCGCACCGCGCGGGAGTACGTCTCCCTCGTCCTGCGCACCGAACCGGCGGACACCCACACCACCGCCGCCCTGCTGACCAGCGAACTCGTCACCAACGCCCTGATCCACGGGGACTCCCGCAACACCGCCTGCCCGCGCACCGGCCTGCTCGCCCGGCGCCGCCCGCTGCACGTCACCGTGGAACTCCTGGCCGCCCAGGTCTGCGTCCTCGTCTGCGGCGCGGGCTCGACCCGCCCCCGCATCGCCCCGAAACCGACCCTGACCTGGGACTCCTCCGGGCGCGGACTGGCCCTGGTCGCCGCGCTCTCCGCCACCTGGGGCACCCACGGCGACGCCGCCTCGCGAACCGTCTGGTTCGCCCTCGACCGCACCGCCGTAGTCGCCGCCTGACCGAACGCCTGATCCGAACCGAGAGGAAACGGGTGAATCCCCATGCCGTCCAGCTCACCGATGCCCCCGAGCACGTCCCCGGCCGCCTCCCAGGCCACCGCCCGGCTGCGCGCCGTCACCTCCCGCCCGCGCGGCCGCCGGTTCGCCCCGGCCGGGGCCCGGCACCGCGCCTACGCGGCCGCCCCGTCCCCCGCCGCCGGCCACGCCCCGGGCCCGCGCACCGGCCCGTCCCCGCACGCCCCCGCCTCCTACCGGGCCGACACCGGCGCCCTCCCCCCGTGGATGCGCCGCACCATGGAAGAACTCGCCCCGGACCGCGTCCCCGCTCCCCCACCGCCGCACCGCCGCGCCCGCCCCCGGCTCCCCCCATCCACGGCCGCCCGGCAGCGCCTCCCGGCCCCCCTCTCCCCCGCCGCCTTCGCCGTTCTCTGCGCCGCCGTCCTCACCGCCTACGCCATCGGCCTGTTCACCTGATGACCCCGTTCACCGCCACTGCTACCGCGATGGCCTGAACCGGCCGCTTCACCTGACAGTCGGCAAGCGCCCCGTTACCGTTGATCACGCTCGGTCGCCTCGCCTGCTCCCTTCCCCCGCCCGGCCTTGAGTGAGAGGTACGACCATGGATCGTTCTCTGCCCTGCGCATCCAGCGACCTGCGCCCCCTCGCACGCGGGGGAGCACGCTCACTGCTTCTCTCCGCCGGTCGGGGCGGGCTGCCGTGCTGCATTCCGAGGGCGGCCGACTGCGGCAAGTGCGGCGGATCAGGCGTGGTCTGGGTCGATAAGGACGGCACCGGCCCTTGGAAGAAAGAAGCCATGGCCTGCCCGGACTGCGGTGGAAGCGGAGTCCTCTGAATGGACCTGGACGAGGCGCATGCCCGGCTGGTCGCCGGCATCGACACCGCGCCCGAGATCCGCAGCGCGTTCGCCGCCCACCCCCGGCACCGGTTCATCCCCGATGTGATCTGGCCCGACGCGACAGGGCTCCCGCTCATCCGAGGGCGCGCTCCCGATGCATGGGCGAGAACCGTCTACACCGACGACGCGGTGACGACCCAGGCCAACGACGGCGGCGCGGGAACCGTCAACACCCCCACCTCATCGTCGTCGGCCCCCCAGGTGATGGCCGACATGATCGAAGCCGCCGAGATCGGACCGGGCATGCGGGTGCTGGAGGTGGGCACCGGGACCGGGTGGAACGCCGCCGTCCTCGCCGAGCTCGTCGGCGCCCATGGCCGGGTGACCACGGTGGAGGTCGACCCGGGCGTGGCCGAGCACGCCCGGCAGGCCCTCGCCGGCACCTCCGCCCGAGTGGTGGCCGGAACCCTGCACGATGCTCCCGGGACCTACGACGCCGTTCTGGTGACGTGCTCCATGAACCGCATCCCCGCAGAACTCGCGGGGTTCCTGGCCCCGGGGGCCGCGGCCGTGCTCCCGTGGTCGCCCGATCCGCAGTCGCACAGCACGCCCGTCGTCGCGCTGCGCGCCGAGGGCGGACGCTTGGCCGGCGGCTTCGTGCGCGAAGGGTCGTTCATGCGGTCCCGGGACCAGCGCCCCCCGGCGGAGCGGTTCCCCGGGCTCGGCGCGGTGCCGGACACCGCGGCGACCTTCGAGACCACGTCGGACGAGGTGATCGACTCCGGGGCGATGACCCCGCTGATGCTCATGCTTCCGGGGGCGCGTCTCGGAGTCGGCATGCGCCCCTTCGACGGGACCCCGCGCAGGATCGTCTACCTCGGCGCCCCGGACGGGTCATGGGCCTACCTTTGGCCGGACGGCGCACTGACGATGGGCGGCCCGACCGCGATCGCGGACCGGTTCACCGCCGCCTTCCGGACACTGGGCAGAGCCGGGTTCCCCGGCCTGGCCGCCTTCCGCCTGGAGGCCGACCCCGGACGGGGGATCTACCAGGTCACCGCCGAGGGCATCGGTGAATGGGCACATGAGCCGGCTCACTCCGCCTGAGCGGCGCCGGCACTCTCTCCTGGAGCGGCTCGCCGATGACCTCACCCCCCACCGCCTTCACGGTCCTGTGCGCCGCCGTCCTCACCGCCTACGCCATCGGCCTGCTCGCCTGACGGTTCCCGGCGCCCCGAAGAGCAGACCAGCGGCATCAGCGACACCGGCACAGCGCTCCCAGCGAACCAACCGGCCTCCGGTAACGCCCCTTACCTGAACAACGGCGGTGCCCTCTTGCCGATCTCAACCAAACATCTCAAATCAACACAAAGACTCGACGGAACACACGTCAATACTTCCCTCTGTCCCCAAGCGGCCATTTCGAACATGGATTCATCTGATGAAATAGGGACCCCTTCTCCGCGGAGGCAGGATGATCCCCCAGAGACCGTTGAGCCGAACCTTGGCGTTCCTCCTCACTGCCACCACACCCCTCGCAACGTTCACCGCGCTGAACACAATGATCTACCCAGAGGAAGCAGTGGCACGAGAAAGTGGAAACCACGAAGGGATGGCCAGGGCGAGCGAGGCCGTACACCGCCTCCATAGAGAAAATCCAGAACTCGTCGAAACCGAAGGATACACGGCCCTGACCCCGACCCGACTCGGAATCGAAGTCAAGTTCAACAGAGAACTCAGTGCTCACGAGAGAGAAAAGATCGAGCGGTCCACCCGCGGGGTACCGATCACCTTCACTGAAGTCACCTACAGTAGAAAACAACTCAAAGAGGTTGTCGATTCCATACGCTCTGACTGGAGAGACTGGAAGGACGACGGAATAGAGATCGCCGTCTTCGGCATCGATGACGAGGCCAACCGCGTCAGAGTCGCCCTGAAGGAGTACAGCGACCGGAACAAGGACCGAATCGAATCAGCCTACGGGGATCCGGTCTACGTCGTACCGGGCGATACCAGAACATCCCCGCAGAGAAAGAACGCCGCAGGGGAGGAGGTCGATGCCCCAGGAACCCCAAAAGTCGGTGACGAGGCCGCGACCGAATACAGCAGGGAGAACGATTCTCCTCCCTGGACCGGCGGCCTCGTCCTTGAAAGCAGTCTGACCGGAGGCCGGTGCAGCGGAGGGTTCACGCTCATAGACACATCCTCCGTCCCCCACCCGATGTACATGACAACTGCAGGACACTGCAGTGGCGGGCGCATCCCCCTCCCAGAGGACACCTTCTACAATGGAAGTGAAAGAAACTCCGTAGGGACGATCAGCGAAAGGTTTTTCAGCTCCGAAGGGGAGATCGACAGCCAGGTAATCCTGTTCGCAGATCAAGGACTCGGCGGATTCGCCGACATATGGGATAACGGAGACACCGGCGAATCACATCGACCCGTCAGGTGGGGTGACCTTATTGACCAGCCGGCAGAAGAGGTCTGCTATAGCGGAGCAGTGACAGGTGAAATATGCGGGGGAATCATCACCGGCACCGAGGAGTGCTTGTCCTACATGGACGGCATCACCTGCGGTCTCACCGAGGTTCGCCACGTCGCCGACCTCACCATGTGCCATCCCGGCGATAGCGGTGGCCCCGTCTTCCGCCCTGAGGTCGACGACCCTTCAGGAGGAGTCGTCGCCAAAGGAACACACGTCGCCTACGCGGAAATATCTGGAAAACCTTACTGCTACTACACCCCGATCAGAACGGTCACCGACCAGCACGGCCTGACGTTGGCTTTGAACCCGGGCTGAAACCGGTCGGCTCCTCTGCACGAAGAGCGGTGGTGGGCCCACCCCTGGTCCCGTCCCTGGTTCTCCTCCCCCACCGCCTTCGCAGTCCTGTGCGCCGCCGTCCTCACCGCCTACGCCATCGGCCTGTTCACCTGATGCCACCCCCTCAGGGGAAACACTCTGTATCTGTTCCGCTGCCCTGTGCCTCTGTAATCTCCAGACATGGTCGGCCCTCAGGACCGGCCCCAGGGCCAAAACGAGCACGATCGCCGGGAGGCCATCCGCGTGGGCAAGCATGAGGAGAAGAAGGAAGGCGACGGCCGGTGGCCCCGCCCTGTCCCCCCGCCCACCGCTGGTGGAACGATGCCGGCGGCCCCTCGCACACCCGCTTCGGCGCCACCGTGACACCGGACGAGCAGTACGTGTGGCTCGACGACCCCGCACACCGGATCTCACCGCCCCTCGGTGAAGCGGCGGGGCTCTCATGAAACCCCCGCCTGAGCGGCGGTGGCGCCCTCTCCTGGAGCGGCTCGCCGATGACCTCACCCCCCACCCGCTCACCGACCCGGCGTGGCGTCGAGCGTTCCTGGACACCCCCCGCCACCTCTTCGTCCCCGGCTTCTACGACGACCGGGGCAGCGAACCGCAGTGGATCGAACCGGGTGCCCCGGGCTGGGCGGAAGCGGTCTACACCGACGATTCGCTGATCACCCAGCTCCAGCGGCATCCCGCCGCCCCCGGCTCCTGGTGGCCGACCAGCTCCTCCAGCCGCCCGTCCCTCATGGTCGCGATGCTGCACGCGCTCGACGTCGGCGACGGCGACCGGGTACTGGAAGTCGGTACCGGTACCGGCTACAACGCGGCTCTGCTCTCCGCCCGCTTGGGCGAGGAGAACGTCGTCACCGTGGACATCGACCCGCGGCTGACCCGGGCCGCCCGCGACCATCTCGCCGCCGCCGGATACCGTCCGTTGGTCGTCACCGCGGACGGCTCACTCGGCTGCCCGGAGCACGCACCTTACGATCGGGTGATCGCCACCCACTCGGTCGAGCGGGTTCCTTACGCCTGGATCGAGCAGACCCGGCCCGGCGGACTGATCCTGGTCGACGTACGCTCGGTGGGCTCGCCCCGGGTGGGGCACCTGGCCCATCTGGAGGTCCGGGGCGATGGCACCGCCGAGGGCGGCTTCCGCCTCCCCGAGCCTGGCTTCTTCATGCCCGCCCGCACCGACCTCACCACCCCGCAGCGGCGCTTTCCGGCCGCGATGGACCTGCGGGAGGCCGTTGAGCGTTCCAGCGCGGTCGGCTCTGGGGGGCTGGAGCCCTCCGGTATGGCGTTCGCGCTGTGGGCGGCCGTCCCCGACGTCGGCATCACCTCGATGAGCGGCAAGGCCCTGCTCTTCACCCCGGACGGCTCCTGGGCCACCGCGGACGGAACGGGCCGTGTGCAGACCGCCGGCCCCCGCGATCTGTGGGCCGAGGTCGAACGGGCACATGCCGAGTGGGTATCGGCAGGGCGCCCTGGAGTCGAGGAGTACCGGATCGAGATCGACCTGCACGGCCAGCGGATCACCCCACCGAAGTGAAGCGGCCCCGCCCCCGCCCGCCACGCCGCACCACCGCCGCAGAGGGGGCGGGCGGGCCCGGGCGCCTGTGTGGGGTGGAACGGCGGGCGGTGGGGACGGAACCCCGACCGCGAAGCTCTGCGATGGGGAGCGTGCGGGCCTCGCGGGGGCGGGCGGTGTCCGCCCTCAGCCGAAGTCGGTGGCGGGTTCGGTGGCGTAGCGGCGCATCGTCCGGAGGGTCTCCTCCGGGGTCGGCGCCCGGCCGTCGGCCGCCGCCTCCTGCAGGTCGCGGAAGTACTGCACGTACAGGTCCGGGGTGAAGGTGCTGAGCATGACGGCCGGTTCGCCCGTCACGTTGGCGAACGTGTGCGGGGCTCCGGGCGGGACCATCACGAGCGTGCCCGCGGTCGCGTCGTGCTCTTCGTTCCCGACCGTGAAGCGCAGCGCGCCGGAGATTATGTAGAAGCCCTCGTCGTGCCGGGCGTGGCGATGCTGCGGCGGCCCCGGGGTGTGCGGCGGGACGACGGACTCGGCGATCCCGATGCGGTGCCCGGTGCCGCTGCCGTCCTCGAGGATGCGCATCCGCGTGGCGCCCAGGGAGATCATCTCGCCGTCGCCCGGCCGGACCACTGATACGGCGGGGTCCGCGGCCGGTCGTCCGGCCTTCTGCTCTTCGGTCATGCCCCGATTCCACCGCCGGGGCCCCGCGCCCGTCCAAGACCCGTTCCGGAGCCCCGATACCGCACGGGTATCGTCGCCGCATGGAGCTACGCACGCTGCGCTATTTCGTGGCGGTCGCCGAGGAACTCCACTTCGGCCGGGCCGCGGCCCGGCTGCACATGAGCCAGCCGCCGCTGAGCCGGGCGATCAGGCGGCTGGAGGCCGAGGTCGGCGCCGCGCTGTTCGACCGGTCGCCCGTAGGTGTCGCGCTCACCCCGGCCGGGTCGGTGCTGCTCGACGAGGCACGGGCCCTGCTCGACCGGGCCGAGCAGGCGCGGGTGCGCGCGGCTTCGGCGGCCGGGGCCGCGACCGTCACCGTCGGCGTCCTGGGCGACGGCACCGACCCCGGCGCGGTGCGGCTGGCCCGCGAATACCGTCGGCGGCACCCGCACGTCGAGGTGCGCGTCCGCGAGGCCGACCTGACCGATCCCACCTGCGGTCTGCGCGCCGGGACCGTCGACGTGGCCCTGACCCGGGGCCCGTTCGACGAGACCGGCCTGGCGGTGCGCGAGCTGCGCGCCGATCCGGTGGGCGCACTGCTGCGCGCCGACGACCCGCTGGCCGACCGCGGCGCCTTGACACCGGCCGACCTGGCCGACCGGCGCTGGTTCCGGTTCCCAGAAGGCACCGATCCCCTCTGGCGGTTCTACTGGAGTGGCGGGGAGCCCCGCGAGGGCCCGGTGGTCCGCGCGATCCGGGAATGCCGGCAGGCCGTGCTGTGGAGCGGCACGGTCGGTGTGACCCCCCTGGACCACGAGCCCGCGGACGGGCTCACCGTGGTGCCGCTGATCGGCATGGCGCCGAGCCGTGTGCTGGTGGCGTGGGCCGCGGGCGACCGGAGCCCGCTGGTCCGTTCGTTCGTCCGGATCGCGACCGCCGCCTACCGCGGCTGAGCGCCGCACCGGCGGGCCCGCCCCCGGTTCGCGGGGCGGGGGCGGGCGGCCCGGTCAGCCCATGTGCGGGTAGCGCCAGTCGGTGGGCGGGACGAAGGTCTCCTTGATCGCGCGGGGGCTGGCCCAGCGGATGAGGTTGAAGACCGAGCCGGCCTTGTCGTTGGTGCCGGAGGCGCGGGCGCCGCCGAAGGGCTGCTGGCCGACGATGGAGCCGGTCGGCTTGTCGTTGACGTAGAAGTTGCCGGCGGAGAAGCGCAGCGCCGCGTCGGCGGCGGCGACCGCGGCCCGGTCGCGGGCGATGACCGCGCCGGTCAGCGCGTACGGCGCGACGTCGGCCATCTGCGCCAGCACCTGCTCGTAGCGGTCGTCGTCGTAGACGTGCACCGCCAGGATCGGGCCGAAGTACTCGGTGTGGAATACCTCGTCCTCCGGGTCGTCGCACTCCAGCACGGTGGGGCGGACGAAGTAGCCGACCGAGTCGTCGGCGGTGCCGCCGGTGAGCACGGTGATGGAGTCGGTGGCCTTGGCCCGGCTCAGCGCCGCGCTGTTCTTCGCGAAGGCCCGGTCGTCGATCACCGCACCCATGAAGGTGGACACGTCGCCGGTGACGTCGCCCATGGTCAGCGCCTCGGTCTCGGAGAGCAGGTCGTCGCGGACCTCCGCCCAGACGCTGCGCGGCACGTACGCGCGGGAGGCCGCGGAGCACTTCTGGCCCTGGTACTCGAAGGCGCCGCGGATCATCGCCGTGCGCAGCACCTCGGGGTCGGCGGAGGAGTGCGCGACGATGAAGTCCTTGCCGCCGGTCTCGCCGACGATCCGCGGGTAGGACCGGTAGTTCGCGATGTTCTCGCCGGCCGTCCGCCACAGGTACTGGAAGGTCCGGGTGGAGCCGGTGAAGTGGATCCCGGCCAGGTCGGGCTGGGCCAGGGCGGTCTCGGAGACCGCCTCGCCGACGCCGGTGACCATGTTGATCACCCCGGGCGGCAGCCCCGCCTCCTCCAGCAGCCGCATCAGGTACCAGGCGGAGAAGGTCTGGGTGGGCGAGGGCTTCCACACCACGGTGTTGCCCATCAGCGCCGGGGCGGTGGGCAGGTTGCCGGCGATCGCGGTGAAGTTGAACGGGGTGATGGCCAGGACGAAGCCCTCCAGCGGGCGCAGCTCCTGGCGGTTCCACACCCCGCGCGCCGAGATCGGCTGCTCCTCGTAGAGCCGGCGCGCGAAGGCGACGTTGAACCGCCAGAAGTCGATCAGCTCGCAGGCGGCGTCGATCTCGGCCTGCTGCACCGATTTGGACTGGCCGAGCATGGTGGCGGCGTTGAGCGTCCGCCGCCACGGGCCGGCCAGCAGGTCGGCGGCGCGGAGCAGGATCGCGGCCCGCTCGTCGAACGGCATGGCCCGCCAGGCCGGCGCGGCGGCCCGCGCCGCGTCGATCGCGGCCCGCACCTCGGCCGGGCGCGCCTCCGGCATCCGCCCCAGCACGTGCCCGTGCCGGTGCGGCTGCACCGCGGGGATGACCGCACCGGTGCCCATCCGCTGCTCGCCGCCGATGGTCTGGGTCAGCTCGTGCTCCCGGCCGGCCAGCCGGGCGATCTCCGCCTCCACCTCGGCCCGCTCCGGCGAGCCCGGCGCGTACCCGAGGTTCGGCTCGTTGACGGGATCGGGAACCCTGGTCACGGCATCCATCTCGTCGCCTTTCGGAGAGGTCGTTCGCGGGGACTGTGCTGTCCCCCTACCCGACCGGCGACCCGAACATGACTCCGATCACATTCGGGCGGCGCCTTCGCGCCCTGCGGGGAACCCGCGCAGGCGGTCCAGGATCCCGTCGCCTGCAGCGCAGGGCCGGTCGCCGGCGACGCCGAGCACGCCCCTGCTGCTCCTCTTCGGCGCCCCGGCGGTACACCATCCGCGGGAACGGCGGCTTGATCCGTATCATCCGGCCCCGCCGCCACGCCCCGGGAAAACGGCCGCGGGGAGGCCGACCTCCGGGGCGCAGCCCTGGTAGGCGGTGGCCGTCGAGTCCGTGTGCACGGCCCGGGTCCGGTATCCGGGTTCCGGCATGGGGGCGTGCCGGACGGATCGCCCGGCGGGCGCGGAGACCGTGTACCCGCCTGTGGGCCGGCCCTGCGGGTACCGCGAGTTCTCCGCCCGCGCTCCGGGCCGACGGTGACAGGGCCCGCCCGGCTCGCCGGCCGGGCCCGCCCCGCGGCAACGGCTTGTCGGACCTCCGATGCGCTGAGTAGTGTCGAGCACCGATAGGAGACGCGGGCAGCGGTGTTCCGAGGCCCCGAAACCTCAGCACCCCGACCGCCCACCAGCGCGCTCCGCTCCGCCCCTGCCGCCGCCCCCTGGAGCGATCCGCATGCCTCACCCTGCGCCCTTGTCGACCGAGGATCCGACCGAGATCGGCGGGTACCGCCTCCTCGGCCGGATCGGTTCCGGCGGCCAGGGCACCGTCTACCTCGGCGCGCCTCTCCGAGGCGGGTCCCGGGTCGCGATCAAGCGGCTCGACGGCCACGCCCTCGGCGGGACCGACATCCGCCGGCGCTTCGTCCGCGAGGCCGACGCCGCCCGCAAGGTCGCGTCCTTCTGCACCGCCGCCGTTCTGGACGCCGATTTCGAAGCCGATCCCCCCTACATCGTCAGCGAGTACGTCGAAGGCCTGTCCCTGCAGCAGCGCATCCGGCAGGACGGCCCCATGTCCGGCGGCGACCTCACCCGCCTCGCCGTCGCGACCGCCACCGCCCTGGCCGCCATCCACGAGGCCGGGATCGTGCACCGCGACCTCAAGCCCGGCAACGTCCTGCTCGGCGGCGGCGGGGCGCGGGTGATCGACTTCGGCATCGCCCAGATCGCCGAGGGGACGGGCACCCTCACCGACTCCGTCATCGGCACCCCGGCGTACATGGCCCCCGAGCAGATCGAGCACGGCCGGGCCTCGCCCGAGTCCGACGTCTTCGCCTGGGGCGCCGTCGTCTCCTTCGCCGCCACCGGGGCGTCTCCGTTCGACGGCGCGACCGTGCCGAACGTGCTGCACAACGTGATCCACACCGAGCCCGACCTCGGAGCGCTCCCCGACCCGCTCGAACCGGTGGTCGCGGCCGCGCTCGCCAAGGACCCCGCCGACCGGCCGAGTGCGTTCGACGTCCTGACGACTCTGCTCGGGCGCCGGGCGGGCCCGACCCGCACCCTCGACCAGGCCATGCGCGACGCCCGCACCGTCGTGCTCGACGGTGACGGGGCCGCGCCGGACGCGGCGCCCCCGCCGGCGCCTCCGGCCTCCTCCCCGGATCGGCCGCCCGCCTCCGGACCCGGGCGCCCGAAAGCGGGGCGGCGCTGGCTGATCGGCGCCGGCGCCGTCGTCTCGGGCGCCGCGCTCGTCGGCGCGGGCGTGCTGCTCGGCAACGCCCTGGGGCCGAACGGCGGCGGCCCCGGAACGGGCGGCACGGGCACCGGTGAGGACGGGGCGGACAGGGGAGGTGCCGTTCCTGAGGGCGGCGGGGTCGCCCGGTTCACCGAGGACGAGGCCGGCTCGTGGGAGGGCGTCGCCGAGTCCGGACTCCTCTACGAGGTGCGGTTGGAGGCCGGTGAGCGGACCGCCGCCCTGGACTCCCCCGACGATGACACGTGCTCGACCGAGCTCAGGCTGCTCGAGGGCGACGGCGGGACCTACCGGGCGAACATCGTGTTCGAAGGCATGGAGCCCAACCGCTGCGTGGACTCGTCGAGATTCTGGGAGCTCAGTCACGAAGCGGTGGTGACCATCGCGGACGACACCATGAGCATCGAATTCTACGAGGCCGACACCGACGCGCCCGCGGAGACGACGGTCGCGTTCTCACGGGTGGAGTGAGGCCGGCCCCTACTCCACCAGGTACTTGAGCTCCTGCACCGCGTACCACATGAGCTCGTGCTCGTCCTGGAGCCCGGCCTCGGGGTCGGCGGCCGCGGCCCCGATCTCGTCGGCCGCGCCGGCGTCGTCGACGTGGCCCGAGGCCAGCCGCTTCAGCGGCACCGAGCCGCCGATGGCGACCGATGCCGGGCCGGCCTCGTCCGGGGTGGCGACGACGACGGCCTCGGGGACGTCGGCGGCCAGCACCACCCGGCGGCGCGGCGCGGACGGGTCGGCGGCCAGCAGCCGCAGCGAGGCGTCGGCCGCCGCGAGCATCGCCTCGTACTCCAGCTCCTCGTCGTCGCCGCCGGTGGCGCGGAGCGCGTCGGTGACCGCGAAGGCGGCGAGCGGCTCGCCGCCCACCCGCCCTTCGGCGAGCACTCCGGCGAGGGCGGGCAGGGTGGTCGGCAAGTAGACGCGCATGGTCGGGTTCGTCCTCCGTCGGACCTCGGGTTACCCGTCGAGTCTGCCAAAGGCCGGGGGCCGCTCGGTGCGGCGCGCCCGGTCAGGAGGGGGCCGGGTCCAGCCGCAGCCCGCACGCCTCGGCCAGGCGCTCCCGGGTCTCCTCGGGGCCGCGGTGCAGGATCCCGGTCATGCCCAGCTCGGCGGCGGCCCGGACGTTGTGCTCCAGGTCGTCGATGAACACGCACCGCTCGGGGGGCAGCCCGGTGACCTCCAGCGCGTGCCGGAAGATCTCCGGTTCCGGTTTGCGCATCCCGACCTCGCCGGAGATGACCAGGGCGTCGAAGACCTCGGCCAGCCGGGCCCGGGGGTAGCCGTTGCCCCAGGAGTTGGAGAGCAGGGTGGTGCGCACGCCCTGCCGGCGCGCCTCGCCGAGCACCTGGTACATCTCGTCGACCGGCTGGAACGCGGAGAACATCCGCTCGATCAGCCCTTCGGCGGGGACCGGGCCGCCGTCGACCAGGCGCAGCTCGGCGGCGAGGGAGCGCTCGAATTCGGAGACGGAGATCTCGCCCCGCTCCAGGGCGTGGATGGCGTTGCCGGGGGCGCGGGCGTCGCCGATGCCGGCGAACCACTCGGCCATCACGGCGGCGTAGTGGTCGCGGTCGATCCGGTCGGCCGCCAGCCACGCGCCGATGGTCTCGGGCAGCGGCCCGGTGAGCACGCCGCCCCAGTCGCTGATGATGCCGCGGTGGACCTCGGGCATTGCACCGCCTCCTCCGCCTCCTCGCGGCGCCGGTCCGGGAGACCGGCGCAGGGGCGGAGTTCCTTCCCGCCGGGGAGGGGTTCCAATCCCCGGCGGGGCGGCCGGGAATTCCCGCGAAAGAAGGGTACCGACTGGTCGGTCTAATTGGCATACTCGTGCCCATGGACTTCGGACTCAGCCCCAAGGCCCGCGACTACCTGGCCGCCCTGCAGGAGTTCATGGACTCCCACGTCTACCCGGCCGAACCCGCCTACCGGAAGTGGCGCGCGGAGGCGGGCCCCGACAACCACGACCTCCCCCCGATCATGGAGGAGCTCAAGGCCGAGGCCCGCCGCCGCGGCCTGTGGAACCTCTTCCTGCCCGACGTCGGCGGCCTCAGCGTCACCGAGTACGCCGCCCTGGCCGAGGTCACCGGGCGCTCCCCGCTGGCCCCGCAGGCGCTGAACTGCTCCGCGCCGGACACCGGCAACATGGAGGTGCTGCACATGTTCGGCACCCCGGAGCAGAAGAAGCGCTGGCTGGAGCCGCTGCTGGACGGCACCATGAGGTCCGCGTTCGCGATGACCGAGCCCGACGTGGCCTCCTCCGACGCCTCCAACATCGCCACCTCGATCGTCCGCGACGGCGGCTCCTACGTGATCAACGGCCGCAAGTGGTGGATCAGCGGCGCCGCCGACCCGCGCTGCGAGGTCTTCATCCTGATGGGCAAGACCGACCCGGACGGCCCGGCGCACCGGCAGCAGTCGATGATCCTGGTCCCCCGGGACACCCCCGGCGTGGAGATCGTGCGCGCCCTGCCGGTCTTCGGCTACCAGGACCAGGAGGGCCACTGCGAGATCACCTTCACCGACGTGCGGGTCCCCGCGGAGAACCTGATCGCCGGGGAGGGCGACGGGTTCATGATCGCCCAGGCCCGGCTCGGCCCCGGCCGGGTGCACCATTGCATGCGCGCCCTCGGCGTGGCCGAGCGCGCGCTGGAGCTGATGGTGCGCCGGGCCGGCGAGCGGGTCGCGTTCGGCAGGCCGCTCGCCGAGCAGGGCGTGGTCCAGCAGCAGATCGCCGAGTCCCGGCTGGCCATCGAGCAGGCCCGGCTGCTGGTGCTCAAGACGGCCTGGCTGATCGACGCCAAGGGCACCAAGGAGGCCCGCACCGAGATCGCCGCGATCAAGGTCGCCGCGCCGCGCGCCGCGCTGGAGGTGATCGACCGCGCCATCCAGGTGCACGGCGGCGCCGGGGTGAGCGACGACTTCCCGCTGGCGCTGATGTACGCGCACGCCCGCGCCATGCGCATCTTCGACGGCCCGGACGAGGTCCACCTGCGCTCGATCGCCCGCCAGGAGATCAAGCGCCAGGGCTGACCGCCTTCGGCGGGGACCGGACCGGGGCGGCGCGGTGGGGGCGCGGGCCGCCGGCGCGGTCCCCGCCGCGCAGGAGGGTCCCGACCGGTCCGCCGGCCACCGGGCGGGCCGGCCGGTCGGACGGCCGCAGGCGCACCGGGCCGTCCGCGCCCCCGGCGGCCGAGGGGAGCCCCGGCCGCGCCGACCGCTCCGGGACCGGCCGGGGCCGGCCCCGGTACCGGGCTCAGTAGCCGGTGCCCGCGCCGAAGCCGTAGTCGGTGCCGGGGACCGCCACCGGGAGCTTCCCGGACGGGGCGACCTCGCCGGCGATGGCGCGGGCCGCGGCGGTCCGGGAGACCTCCACCGCGGAGTAGACCGCGAGGTAGGCGTCGGACTCCAGCCCGGCGGCGTCGTAGGGGGCGCCCTGGGCGACCACGGCGACCGGGGTGGAGCCCGCCCGCCGCACGGCCTCCCGGTGCTCGGCGTCGGCGCGGCCGCCGTCGGTGCCGACCACGGCCAGGTCGGCGCCGGCCGCCGAGCCGACCACCTCGACGCCCAGCTCCTCCAGGGCGGCGGAGATCTCCTCGGCGCCCTCGCCGGAGACCGAGACCTTGGCCCCCTCCTCCACCGGCAGCGCGCCGCCGCCGTTGCGGAGCAGGGTGACCGAGGCGTCCGCGACGTCCTGGGCGGCCTTCAGGTGCTCCTCGGAGCCGACGGTCGCCGCGGCCTGCTCCGGGTCGGCCGGCTCGGCGCCGAACAGCCCGCGCTCGGCCTTGAGCTCCAGGATCCGGCGGACCGACTCGTCCAGCCGCTCCTCGGTGATCCGGCCCTCCTGCACCGCGGCGGTGACCGCGTCCACCGCGGCCTTCGGGTCGGGCGGCATGAGCAGCTGGTCGGCGCCGGCCTCGATGGCGCGCACCGCGATCTCGCCGTCGCCGTGGGTCTGCCGGACGCCCTCCATGTTGAGCGCGTCGGTGGTGACCACCCCGTCGAAGCCCAGCTCACCGCGGAGCACCCCGTCGATGACCTCCGGGGAGAGCGTGGAGGGCTCACCGGAGTCGTCCAGTTCGGGGACGAACACGTGCGCGGTCATCACCGCGTCCACCCCGGCCTCGACCGCGCGGCGGAACGGCGGCAGGTCGGTCTCCTCCCACTCGGCGCGCGGCTTGTCCACCACGGGCAGCCCGGTGTGGCTGTCCACGTCGGTGTCGCCGTGCCCGGGGAAGTGCTTGACCACCGGGACCACCCCGGCCTCCTCGAACGCCTCCGCCTCGGCGATCGCCATGTCGGCGACCAGCTCGGGGTCGGAGCCGAAGGAGCGGATGCCGATCACCGGGTTGTCCGGGTTCACGTTGACGTCGGCGTCGGGCGCGTAGTCCATGTTGATGCCGAGCGCCTTGAGCTCGGTCGCGGTGGTCCGGGCCAGCGCGGCGGCCTGCTCGGTGTCCCGGGTGGCGCCGACCGCCATGGCGTCGGGGAAGTGCGCGCCCAGCGGCAGCCGGGCGACCATGCCCTGCTCCTGGTCGATGCCGAGGAAGAGCGGGGCGCCGGAGGCCTTCCCCGCGCTCTCCTGCAGCCCGTTGGAGAGGGCGGTGATCTGCTCGACGTCGGTGAGGTTCTCCGGGAAGTAGATGAACCCGCCGGGGCGGTAGGCCTCGATCGCCTCGGCGTTCTCCTCGGCCGTCGTCCCGGCGGCGGTGAGCACCAGCAGCTGGCCGACCTTGTCCGCCAGCTCCATGCCGGCCATCGCCTCCTCGGCGGTGGCCGCGGCGTCCGGGCCCTCCTCGGCCCCGCCCCCGCCGGATCCTCCGGGGGAGCCGCCGCCTCCCTGTGCACAGGCCGTGGAGATCAGCAGCAGGCCCGCGCCGAGCGGCGCGAGGAGGCGTCGAAGGGGCATCGTGTGTCGGACTCTCGGTTCGCAGGGCCGCACCGGCGGTGTGCGCCCGCGGGCGCACGGCCGGGACCGGCGCGGAAGGGCCGGTCGCGCGGGACCGGGGACGCACTCCCCGGACGCGGCGCCCACTGTAGCCGGAACCGCGTCCGCCGGGGGCGCCATCGGCCGCGGGGCGGCGCGGCCCGGCCCTCTCCGGCGGCGGCCCGCGGGGACGGGACCGGTCCGGAGCAGGCCCCGCCCCGGAAGCGGCGGAGCGGTCCGCCCCGGTTCCCGGAGGCGCGGCCGGCACCGCGGATCCGGGCGCCGCGGGCCGCCGAAGGGCTCGGCTCCGGCGGAGGCGGCCTCGGCACGTGCGGGTGCAGGCCTCCCGTCCGCCCTGCGGCGGCGGGCCGCACTCCGCCCCCTTCAGGGGGGTGCCTCGGCGGCCGCCGGAACGGGAGGCGGGGGCTTCGGGCCGGCCGTTCCGGCCGTCCACCGCCGCCGGACCGCGGCGCAGCGGTACGGGAGGGGCGGGCCTGCGGGGCCGCCCGGAGCGGGGCCCGGGACGGTACCGCCCCGGGCGCCGGAGTGCGGCGGCCGCCCCGCCCTGAACCGGGTCGGGGCGGCCGCCTCCCTGTACTACAGGCCCAGCTCGGCCAGGCCGGGCAGGGCGGTGCGGGCGGCCGCGCGGGCCTCCGCCGGGCCGCGGGCCTCCAGGGCGGCCCCGGCCGCCAGGCGGCACTGCTCCCGGGTGGCGCGGGCCAGCGCCGCGCGGACCATCGGCAGCGCGGTGGCGCCCATGGACAGCGTGGTCACGCCCATGCCGACCAGCACGCAGGCGAGCAGCGGGTCGGCGGCGGCCTCGCCGCACACCCCGCACGGGCGGCCGGCCGACTCCGCCGCGCGGGCGGTGGTCGCGACCAGCTCCAGCACCCCCGGCTGCCAGGAGTCCTGGAACCGGCCCAGCCCGCCCACCTCGCGGTCGGCGGCGCAGGTGTACTGGGTGAGGTCGTTGGTGCCGATGCTGAAGAACGCCGCGTCCCGGGCGAGGTGCCGGGCGCGCAGCGCCGCGGCGGGGACCTCGATCATGACCCCGGCCCGCTCGATCCCGGCCTCGGCCGCGCGGGCGGCGAACCACTCCGCGTCCTCGGCGTCGGTGACCATCGGCGCCATCACGCTGAGCTCGCCCGGGGCGCCCCGGGCCGCCTCGGCCAGCGCGGCCAGCTGGGAGGAGAGCATCTCCGGGTGCCGGTGCATCATGCGCAGCCCGCGCTCGCCGAGCGCCGGGTTGGGCTCCTCCCCCGGCGGCGGCAGGAACGCCAGCGGCTTGTCCGCGCCCGCGTCCAGGGTGCGCACCACGACCTTGGCCCCGGGGCCGAACGCCTCCAGCGCGGCCCGGTAGGCCGCCACCTGCTCCTCGTGGCCCGGCGCGTCCCCGCGGTCCAGGAAGAGGAACTCGGTGCGGTAGAGCCCGACGCCCTCGGCGCCGTTGTCCACCGCGGCCGGCAGGTCCTTGGGGCCGCCGATGTTGGCGAGCAGCGGGACCGGGTGGCCGTCGGCGGTGCGGCCGGGGCCGGAGCTCTGCTCGGCGGCGGCCCGCCGGGCGGCGTCGCGGGCCAGCGCCCGCTCGGCCTCGGCCGGGTCCGGATCGGCGGCGACCTCGCCGGAGGAGCCGTCGACCAGCAGCATCGCCCCGTCGGCGAGCTCGTCGGCGCCCGGCCCGGCCACCACGGCGGGCAGGCCGAGCGAACGGGCCAGGATCGCCGAGTGGCTGGTGGGGCCGCCCTCCCGGGTGACGAAGGCGAGCACCTTCGCCGGGTCCAGGGTGGCCGTGTCGGCCGGGGCGAGGTCCCGGGCGACCAGCACGAACGGCGTCTCGGACTCGGGGATGCCGGGCACCGGGACGCCCATCAGCCGGGCGACGATGCGGTCCCGGACGTCGTCCAGGTCGGTGACCCGGGCGGCCATGTACTCCCCGGCCGAGGCGAGCATCTCCCGGTAGACCGCCATCGCGTCGGAGACCGCGCGGGCGGCGTCGGCGCCCTCCCGGACCCGGCGGGCGACGTCGTCGGCGAGCGACGGGTCGTTCGCCATCAGCGCCTGGGCGGAGAGCACCTCCTGGGCCTGGCCTCCGGCGCGGGCCCCGCGCTCGGTCAGCTCCCGGGCCGTCCGCTCCATCGCCTCGGCGGCGCGGGCGGCCTCCGCCTCGGCGTCGCCGGAGTGGCCCGCCTCCGGCGGCTCGGGGACCGAGCGCGCCAGCCGCAGCGCCGGCCCGTAGCCGACGCCGGGGCTGACCCCGACCCCCTTCAGCGTGTCAGCCATGGTCTCCCCCACTAGCCCGCGCCGGCGATCTCGGCCAGCCGGTCCAGGACCTCCTCGGCCCCTTCGCCCTCGACCCGGACCACGATCTCGTCGCCGTTCCGGACGTCCAGGCCCATCACGGCGAGGATGCTCTTGGCGGAGACCGGCGCACCGTCGCCCTTGGCGACCGTGGCCTCACCGGCGGCCTTGGCGGCGGCCTCGACGAACAGGGCCGCGGGGCGGGCGTGCAGCCCGACCTCGGACTCGACTTTGACGCGGCGCTCTGCCACAGCTCTCTCCTCTTCCCTTTGTTCAGGTCATTCGGGCGCGCGGCCGCTCGGGCCGATCCCGTCCCAGTCCACCTCGGTGAGGTGGTCGACGATCAGGTCGGCCTTCTGCAGCACCGCGGGCACGTGCGTGGTGGTGATGGCGACGACGCCCATCCCGGCGCGCAGCCCGGCCTCCACCCCGGCGGGGGTGTCCTCGAAGACCGTCGTCCGCGCCGGGTCGGCGCCGAGCAGCCGGGCGCCGGCCAGGTAGCCCTCCGGGTCGGGCTTGCCCCGGCGCACGTCGGCCGCGGTGATCACCCCGGTGAACAGCTCGGCGACCCCGACCATGTGCAGCGCGGCGTGCGCCCACTCCGGTCCGGCCGAGGTCACCAGGGCGATCGGCACGCCCCGGGCGTGCAGGGCGCGGACGAACTCCGCCGACTCCGGCAGCGGCCGCACCGGCGGCAGGTCCGGGGCGGAGCCGATCTGCTGCAGCTCGCTGAGGAGCACGTCCCAGGAGACGCCGGGGAACAGGCTCGGGTCCTCGGCGATGACGTCCGGGCCGCGCCGGCCCATGAACCGGTGCAGGGTGGCCTCGTCGTAGGGCACGTTGTGCGCGTCGAGCAGCCGCGACCAGACCGCCATCGACCGGGGTTCGCTGTTGATCAGCGTCCCGTCCAGGTCGAACAGGGCCGCGCGGCCGCCGGCCATGGCCGCGCTCACCGCCAGCCGAACAGCGGGGCGCCGGAGGCGACCTCGCCGGAGGAGACGACGTCGCTCAGCGCCTCGGCGGAGGCGTCCAGCGCCACCACCGGGACCGCCGGCGAGCGGCCGCCCTTCTCCACCTCGGCGGGGTTCCAGCGGACCAGCGGGGCGCCGGCCTCCACCTCCGCGCCCTCCTCTGCCAGGGTCTCGAAGCCCTCGCCCTTCAGGTCGACGGTGTCGATGCCCAGGTGGACGAGGACGCCCTTGCCGTCCGGGGTGGCGATGACGTAGGCGTGCGGGTGCAGCTTGACGATGGTCCCGGCGACCGGGGCCACCGCGGTCTGCGGCTCGCGCACCGGGTCGATCGCGGTCCCGGGGCCGACCATGCCCTGCGCGAAGACGGGGTCGGGGACCTCGGCCAGGCCGGTGGCCGTGCCCGGCACGGGAGAAAGCACAGAGAGCACGGGGATTACCTCCGTTCGAGGGCGCGGACCAGGGCGGCGGTCCGCGCCGGCGGGCGAGTCTGTCAGTCCTCGAGGAGATCGTTGATGTCGTCGGTGAGCGAGTCGGCCTCCGGGCCGACGACCACCTGGACGACGTTGCCGGAGGAGAGCACCCCGTGGGCGCCGGCCGCCCTCAGCGCGGCCTCGTCCACCTTGGAGGGGTCCTTGACCTCGGTGCGCAGCCGGGTGATGCACGCCTCGATGTCGTCGATGTTGTCCGCGCCGCCGAGCCCTGCGACGATCGCGGCTGCCTTGTCGGCCATGTGGGTTCCTGCCTTCCCTTTCGGAGCGGGCGGACCGCCCTCCGCGGAGGAGGGGCGGGCCGCCCGGTGAAGAAGCGTTGCGGGCCGCACCGGTGGCCGGAGCCGTGCGGCGGGGCCCATGCCGAGCTTAGATCCACTCGGCACCGTCTCCTACGAGGTCTGGGTGACCTTGCCCAGGCCGCGGGGGGCGTCGGGGTTGTACCCCAGGCGCCGGGCCAGCGTCTCGGTGAGCAGCTGGGCCGGGGCGATCAGCGAGATCGGGGCGGCCCACTCCGGCAGGTCGGGGGCGGGAACCGACAGGTCGCAGGCGCCGGCCAGGGCCTGGCCGCCGCCGATGCCGAACACCGGGGCGCCCGCGGCGGAGACCCGCTCGGCCAGGGCGACGGTGCCGGGCAGCGTCGGCCCGGAGTTCGCCGCGACCAGGATCGCCGGGGTGTCGGCGTCGACCACGGCGATCGGGCCGTGCAGCAGGTCGGCGTAGGAGAGGCCCATGGCGTGCAGGTAGCAGGCCTCCTTGAGCTTGAGCGCGGCCTCCAGCGCGGTGGAGAAGGCCATGCCGCGGCCGGAGATGACCGCGCCCTGCACCCCGGCCAGGCGCTCGGCGATCAGCTCGATCGGGCCCTGCGGGGCGTCGACCGCCTCGCCGATGGCGTCCGGGACCGCGCGCAGCACGCCGGCGTCCAGGTCGGCGCCGAGGCCGAGGGCGAGCACCGCGAGCGCGGCCAGCTGGGTGGTGTAGGTCTTGGTGGCGGGCACCGCGAGCTCGCTGCCGGCCTGGGTGACCAGGGCCAGGTCGGCGGCCTGGGTCAGCGGGGAGCCGGCGCCGTTGGTGATGCCGACGGTGCGGGCGCCGCACTCGGCCGCCCAGTTCATCGTGTCGACGATCTCCTCGGTCCGCCCGGACTGGGAGATGGCCACCGCGAGCACCCCGGACAGGTCGACCTTGGACCCGTAGGTGGTGGCGATGGACGGCGAGGCCAGCGTGGCCAGCCGGCCGGCGTGCGCCTGGAGCAGGTAGCTGCCGTAGACCGCGGCGTTGTCGGAGGAGCCGCGGGCGATGAAGAGCACCTGCCGGGTGTCCCGGGCGAGCTCGGCGAGCTCGGGGACCAGCGGCAGCAGCGCGTCCAGGGTACGGCGCAGTGCCTCGGGCTGCTCGGCGATCTCCGAGCGCATGACGCTCGTACTGGTGGTCATTGTCGATTCTTCCCATCCGCTCGGTGCCGCTGCCGGGTATGTCGCCGCGGGGCCGGGCGACCGTGTCGACCTGCGGACTCAGGTCCGAAACGTCTTGGTTTCAATCTGCCCGAAAGGGAGATTCGCCAGACAACGGACACTGTACTCTGGTCTAGTCCGGCCTATACCAGTCATACCAGAGCGTCTAGAGAGCGAACAGGCGGTCGTCATGGAGATCGACCCGGCGAGCCCAGCCCCCAAATACGCACAGCTGCGTGAGCTCCTGCTCGACTGGATCGTCGAGGCCGGCCTCGGGGTGGACGACCTGATCCCCTCCGAGCGCGAACTCGGCCGCAGGTACGGGCTGTCGCGGATGACCGTCCGGCAGACCATCGACATCATGGTCTCCGAAGGCAAGCTGTACCGGGTGCCCGGAAAGGGCACCTTCGTATGCCGGCCCAAGATCGAGATGCCCCTGGCGCTCGCCTCGTTCACCGAGGATATGCGGGCCCGCGGGTTCGTCCCCGGATCCCGCGACCTGTCCCGCAGGAGCGCGCCGGCCAGCCCGCACACCGCCCGGATGCTCGACGTGGCGCCGGGGACCCCGGTGCACCACATCGAGCGGCTGCGCACCGCGGACGGGGAGCCCATGGCGGTGGAGCGCACGATGCTCCCGCTGTCCCTGCTGCCCGGCCTGGAGCGGATCGCGCTCACCGGGCGCTCCCTGTACGAGGTCCTGGAAGAGGAGTTCGGAATCCTGCTCGATTCCGGAGAGCAGACCATCGAGGCCGGGCTGTGCGACCCGGCCGACGCCAAGCTGCTCGGGCTCGCTCCGGGCAGCCCGATCCTGTCCATGCAGCGCCGCAGTTTCAGCAACGGCGCCTGCGTGGAGGTCGCGCTCTCCGGGTACCGGGCCGACCGCTACCAGCTGCACTCGCGGCTGGACCCACGCCGTCCGGGGACGGCCTGAGCGCCCTCCCCGTGCCGCGACCGGCCGCTCGCACGCGGCCGGTTCCCGTCATAACTCACCGGTTAACGATTCAGGAGGACCAGTTGTGAGTTCCTCAGCAACCGCGGACAGCGGCGTCGGCGGCTCCTCGAAGGTGCTCGGCGTCCTGCAGCGCATCGGGCGCAGCCTGATGATGCCCATCGCGGTCCTGCCCGCCGCGGCGATCCTGCTGCGCCTGGGCCAGGGCGACATGCTGGGCAGCAACGGCGCCGACCCGGGCGGTCTGGCCGACGCGCCCGGCATGCACTGGATGGCCCCGGTCGCCAGCATCATCGGCGCGGCCGGCGACTCGCTCTTCCAGGCGCTGCCCCTGCTCTTCGCGGTCGGCGTGGCGATCGGCTTCGCCAAGCGCGCCGACGGCTCCACCGCGCTGGCGGCCGTGGTCGGCTACATCGTCTTCGACCGCGTCACCAAGTTCATGTTCTTCAACTTCGACCCCAGCGGCGAGATGAAGGGGACGGTCACCGCCTTCGACGCCGAGGGCGCCGAGGTGATCAACTGGGGCGTGAAGAACCCGACCGACGTGCTCGGCGGCATCGCCATCGGCATCCTGGCGGCGGTCCTCTGGCAGCGCTACTACAAGATCAAGCTCCCCGCCTGGCTCGGGTTCTTCGGCGGCCGCCGGTTCGTGCCGATCGTCACCGCGGTCTCCGCGCTGCTGCTCGCCGTCGTCTTCGGCTTCGTCTGGCCGACCGTGGGCGGCTGGATCAACGACCTGGGCACCTGGATCGTGGCCTCCGGTCCGGTCGGCGCCGGCGTGTACGGCGTGGTCAACCGCCTGCTGCTGCCGTTCGGCCTGCACCACGTGGTCAACTCGGTGGTCTGGTTCGTCTTCGGCAGCTACACCGACCCGGCCACCGGCGACGTGTTCAACGGCGAGATCAACCGCTACCTGGCCGGCGACCCCACCGCGGGCGGCTTCCTCTCCGGCTTCTTCCCGGTGCTGATGTTCGGCCTGCCCGCCGCCGCCATCGCCATGTGGCGCGCCGCACACCCCAGCCAGCGCGCCACCGTCGGCGGCATCATGGTCTCCGCCGCGCTGACCGCGTTCGTCACCGGCATCACCGAGCCGATCGAGTTCGCCTTCATCTTCATCGCGCCGGTGCTGTTCGCCGTGCACGTGGTGCTGACCGGCATCTCGATGGCCATCCTCAACGCGCTCGACGCGCACCTGGGCTTCGGGTTCTCCGCGGGCCTGATCGACATGGTGATCAACGCGTTCAAGTCCAACACCACCGGGCTGGTGTGGATCCTGCTCATGGGCGTGGTCTACTTCGCCATCTACTACCTGGTGTTCTACTTCCTGATCACCAAGATGAACCTGCCCACCCCGGGCCGGGAGCCGGTCGAGGAGAAGGCCTCGATCGCCACCAACCCGGACCAGCCGGGCGGGTCCGCCCAGAGCCCGGCGCAGGGCGCCGAGGGCGGCAAGCAGGGCTGAGCCCGGCGCCCGGCCCTCCTTCCGGGGCCGCGGCGCACCGCAGAGAGGCGAGGGGTCCGCATCCGCGGGCCCCTCGCCGCTTTCCCGGCGCTCCCCGGTCCCCTCCGCGCGGCTCCCGGCGCCGCACGCCCCGCCGGAGCGGTCCGGCCGCGCCGCGGAGGATCCGCCCCCGGCCTCCACCTGCGGTCCGAGGGCCCGCGGCGCCGAGGCCGGCGCCCCGGAGGAGGCGCTCCCGGCGGCGCCCGGTCCGGGGAGAGCGGAAGGACCCCCGCCCGGTTCGCCCCGGGCGGGGGTCCTTCGATGCGCCGGCCGTTCAGACCGCGGGGCCTACTTGTTCTTCGGGTCCCCGTGGCACTTCTTGAACTTCTTGCCCGACCCGCAGGGGCAGGGCGCGTTGCGCGGGGTGCCCTCGTAGGAGTCGGAGACGGTCTCGGTGCGCTTGGTGACGCCGCCGTCCTCGGAGGGCGCGGAGTACTGCAGGCGGCCCGGGGAGCGCGGCTCCTCCAGCCCGGGGACGACGACGTCCTCCTCGGACACGCCCTCCTTCTCCTTCTCCGCGGGCTCCTCCGCCTTCTCCTCCTCGGACGCCTCCTCGGCCTCCGCGGACTCCTCGGCCCCCTCCTCGGTCGCGGTCGCGGCGGCCACCGCGGCGCCGTTGGCCGCGGCCGCGGCCGCCGCCGACGCGGCACTCACCCCGGTCTTCTGCTTGACCTGGACCTCGACGTTGAAGAGGTAGCGGACCGAGTCCTCCTTGATGGCCTCCAGCATCTCCTGGAACATGTCGTAGCCCTCGCGCTGATACTCGATCAGCGGGTTGCGCTGCGCCATCGCCCGCAGGCCGATGCCCTCCTGGAGGTAGTCCATCTCGTACAGGTGCTCGCGCCACTTGCGGTCCATCACCTGCAGCACCACGCGGCGCTCGACCTCGCGGACGGCCTCGGAGCCCAGCTCCTCCTCGCGGCGCTCGTAGGCCTCGTGCGCGTCCTCGCAGACGCGGGCGGAGATGAGGTCCGGGGTGACCGAGCCCAGGCCGCCGTTCTCGTCGATGAACTCGTCGACGGTGAAGCTGACCGGGTAGACCTGCTTGAACGCGGTCCACAGCTTGTCCAGGTCCCAGTCGGAGGCGTCGCCCTCGGCGGTGGCCGAGCGGACGTAGCCGTCCAGGACGTCGTCGATCATGCCGGCGATCTGCTCCTGGAGGTCCGCGCCCTCCAGGACCTTGCGGCGCTCGGCGTAGATCACCTTGCGCTGCCGGTTGAGCACCTCGTCGTACTTGAGGACGTTCTTGCGGATCTCGAAGTTCTGCTGCTCGACCTGGCCCTGGGCGCTCTGGATCGCCTTGGTGACCACGCCCGACTCGATCGGCTGGTCGTCCGGGAAGTTGGTGCGCTCCATGATCATCTCGACCCGGGCGCTGTTGAACATGCGCATCAGGTCGTCGCGGAGCGAGAGGTAGAACCGGGACTTGCCGGGGTCGCCCTGCCGACCGGAGCGGCCGCGCAGCTGGTTGTCGATCCGCCGGGACTCGTGCCGCTCGGTGCCCAGCACGTACAGGCCGCCGGCCTCGACGACCTCCTCGTGCTCGCTCTTCACGGCCTCCTCGGCCTTCTCCAGCGCCTCCGGCCAGGCCGCCTCGTACTCCTCCGGGGTGTCCAGCGGGTTCAGCCCGCGGGCCTGGAGCTCCTCGTCGGCCATGAACTCGGCGTTGCCGCCGAGCATGATGTCGGTGCCGCGGCCGGCCATGTTGGTCGCCACTGTGACCGAGCCGAGCCGGCCGGCCCGCGCGATGATCGAGGCCTCCCGGGCGTGGTTCTTCGCGTTCAGCACCTCGTGCGGGATGCCCTGGCGCTTGAGCATCTTGGAGAGCAGCTCGGACTTCTCCACGCTGGTGGTGCCGACCAGCACCGGCTGGCCTTCCTCGTGCCGCTCGGCGATGTCCTCGACGATCGCGTCGAACTTGCCTTCCTCGTTCTTGTACACGAGGTCGCGGTCGTCCTTGCGGACCATCGGGCGGTTGGTCGGGATGGGGACCACGCCGATGCCGTAGGTCTGGTTGAACTCCGCGGCCTCGGTGGTCGCGGTACCGGTCATGCCGGCGAGCTTGTCGTAGAGCCGGAAGTAGTTCTGCAGGGTGACCTTGGCGAGAGTCTGGTTCTCGTCCTTGATCTTGACGCGCTCCTTGGCCTCGATGGCCTGGTGCATGCCCTCGTTGTAGCGGCGGCCCCGCAGCACGCGCCCGGTGAACTCGTCGACGATGAGCACTTCGCCGTCCTTGACGATGTACTCCTTGTCCTTCCTGTACAGCTCCTTGGCCTTGATGGAGTTGTTCAGGAAGGAGACCAGCGGGGTGTTGGCGGGCTCGTAGAGGTTCTCGATGCCCAGCTCGTCCTCGACCTTGGCGACACCGGACTCGTTGACGCCGATGGTCCGCTTCTTCTCGTCGACCTCGTAGTCGACCTCGCGGCGGAGCCGGGGGGCGATCTTGGCGAACACCTCGTACCAGCGCGAGTTCTGCTGCGCCGGGCCGCTGATGATCAGCGGGGTCCGGGCCTCGTCGATGAGGATGGAGTCCACCTCGTCGACGATGGCGAAGTTGTGGCCGCGCTGCACCAGGGCGTCCATCGACAGCGCCATGTTGTCGCGCAGGTAGTCGAAGCCGAACTCGTTGTTGGTGCCGTAGGTGACGTCCGCGGCGTAGGCGGCCCTGCGGGCCTCCGGGCGCATGTCCGGGCTGATCACCCCGACCTCCAGGCCGAGCAGGCGGTGGATCCGCCCCATGCTCTCGGCGTCGCGCCGGGCCAGGTAGTCGTTGGTGGTGACGACGTGCACGCCCTTGCCCGCGAGCGCGTTCAGGTAGACCGGGAGCGTGGAGGTCAGGGTCTTGCCCTCACCGGTCTTCATCTCCGCGATGTTGCCGAGGTGCAGCGCCGCGCCGCCCATCAGCTGGACGTCGAAGTGGCGCTGGCCGAGGGTGAGCTGAGCGGCCCGGCGCACGGTCGCGAAGGCCTCGGGCAGGAGGTCGTCCAGCGACTCGCCGTCTTCGATCCGCTCGCGGTACTCGTCGGTCAGCTCGCGCAGCTCGGCCTCTTCGAGCTTCGCGAAGTCCTCCTCGATCGAGTTGATCTGATCCGTCAGCCTCTTGAGCCTGCGCAGGATCTTGCCTTCCCCCGCGCGGAGGACCTTGTCGAGTATGCCTGGCACTTGCTATGCGCTCCTCGCGATTCGGGGCCCGCGTCCGGAGGCGGGACGGAGTCCTTGACCCCCAGCATTCCATCCTAGGCGAGCCTATTGCCCGGTTGTCCTGCCCGCGCCCCTTGGCCGCGGTCCCCCCGCGGAGCGCCCGTTTAGTGGCGCTCGGTCCGGTAATCCCGAATATGTGCAGGTCCGCATCTCTGCGGGCCGTCGGGGGGAGGAGCGCCGCCATGAGCGAGGTCCACGGGACCGGCTCGTCCGGAGGAATCGAATACTACATCCGCGGGTACCAGCACGAGGGTGGACGCTGGGCACCGACCAACGACCACCGGGGGAGGCTGCTCTCCTGGGTCGCGGTCGGCCTGATCCTGATCGGGGCCGCCGCCGCGGGGCTGGGCATCGTGCTGGCCGCCTGGTGGATGATCATCGCCGGCGGCGTGCTGGCGCTCGCCGGGGCGGTGCTCTGCGCGGTCGACGACATCTTCACCGACGTGGTCCTCGACGACCCGCGCCGGGAGTCGGAGGAGCCGCACACCACCCCGCTGCACCGGATCAAGAAGCGCGACCGGGAGATCGCCGAGGCGCGGCTGCCCTGACCCGCACCGGGGGGACGGGGTGCGGCGGCGCCGGAGGGGCCTCCGGCGCCGCCGCGCGTCGGGCGGGGAGGGCGGGTGCGCCTAGTCGACCAGGCGGAGGACGCCGTAGTTGAAGCCCTTGCGGCGGTAGACGACGCTCGGCAGGTCCTTCTCCTCGTCGTGGAAGAGGTAGAAGTCGTGTCCGACGAGCTCCATCTCCATGAGGGCCTGGTCGATGCTCATCGGCTTGGCCGAGTGGAACTTCTCCCGCACGACCACCGGGGCATCGCCCTGGGTGTCCAGCTCGACGAAATCGTCGGAGAACCGGCCGTCGACCTCGCCGCCGTCGAAGGGCTCCTCCTCCGCGGGCGGCGGGACCCGCACTTCGCCGAGCGCGGCCTCGTTCCCGTTCAGGCCGGCCGTCGCGTCGGCCACCGAGACGGGGGTGCGGCCGCTCTTGCTCACCTTGCGCCGGTCGGCGAGCTTGCGCAGCCGCGACTCGATGCGGTCGATGGCCTGGTCGAGGGCTCCGTAGCGGTCGTCGCCGGAGGCCTCGCTCCGGATCACCGGCCCGGTGGAGTGGATCGTGAGCTCGATGCGCTCGCTCTGCGAAGCCTGGCGCGGGTTGCGCTCCCTGGACACCTCCACGTCGATGGTCATGCCCTTTTTCTCCCACTTGGAGAGCTTGTTCAGCTTGTTCTCGACGTGCTGCCGGAACTTCTCGCTGATGTCGGTGCGCCGCCCCTTGACGATGATGTCCACAAGACCCCCTTCATCGCTCAGCCGCCGCCCCGCGGCGGCCAGGCCGTACGTGCCGCCCCCCGCGGGTGCGGAGGGCCTCGCTACCGGGTCCTCCTCTCGGCCGCCCGCGCCCCGGGCGGCTCGTTTCGCCAACCGTATACCCATGAGACGCCGCCTGATCACCCGCTCTCCAGGTGACGTTCGGCCAGTTCAGAGGGTGAAACCGGACACTCCTGCCGGCCCGGTGCGGCGCATGGGCGCCCATGGCCGGGCGCACTGAACGCAATGGGCATGCCACCCGCCCGGCCGACCTGGTCTTCGTCCCCACATCCGCCTGCCGAGGGGTTCGCCGCTTCGTATGCGACTACTGCCCTTCTCCCGCTCACGAGGGACATCGGGACCCTGTGCGGGGCAGGACTTACCTCTAAGGCGCACCGTGATCGGTCGACGAAAAGTCGCCTTACGTGGGCCGTTTCGCCTGCGCCTGGCATCGGCTTGCCGGAACTCCGCCTCGCCTGGCGGCGGGCGGCGACTCCGGCGCAACCACGGACCCGGGCGGGTGCCATGTCCGAAACGCTAACCCCTTATCCCCCGCTTGTCAGGTGCGGGCCTCTCCCCACCTGCCCGATCCGGGCGCGCAAGGGCCGGTGGAGCGGCATCGGCGGGTCTTTTCCGCCCTGCGAGTAAAGGCTTCTTGACGCCGTCCGGCGCCCGCGCTCGGCCAGTACGGCGGCGCCGTGCACGGCCGCCCCCGCCGCGCGCAGCGCCCGGGCGGCCTCGGCCAGGGTGGCGCCGGTGGTCAGCACGTCGTCGACGAGGAGCACCCGGCGGCCCCCGGCGCGGGCGAGCCGCCCCGGCCGCGCGGCCAGCGCCCCGCGCAGGTTGCCGTACCGCTCGGCGCGGCCCAGGCCGACCTGGTCGGCGACGGCGCGCGCCTGGCGCAGCGCGGGGACCGCCCGGACCGGCCGCGCCGGGGCGTCGAGCAGCTCGGCGGCGCGCCGCGCCAGCAGCGCGACCGGGTCGTAGCCGCGGCGCCGCACCCCGCGCGGCCGGGCCGGGACCGGGACCAGCAGCAGCGGCCCCGCGCGCGGCGCGGCCGCCCGGGCCGCGCGCGCCAGCCGGGCGGCCAGCGGCCCGGCCAGCGAGCGGATCCGCCGGTGCTTGTAGGCGAGGAGCAGCGCGCGGTCGGCCCCGGTGTAGCGGCCGGCGGCCCAGGCGGGCGGGCAGCCCTCCCGGGCGGCGCACCGGTGCGGACGCGGGGCCAGGGCGTCCGCGCACTCGGCGCAGACCCGGCCGCCGGGCGCACCGCAGCCGGCGCAGCACTCGCCGAGCAGCAGCGCGGTGAGCGCCGCGGTGAAAGAGGGGGCCGGAGTCGGTCGTGGGGACGGTGGGGGGAGCGGGGCGAACGGTGCCATGTCCCCAGGCTGCCCGGCCGGGGGCGGGCGGAGAAGGGCGGTCTCCCCGGCTGTGGACGGAGCGCACCGCTCCGGGCGTCCGCCCTCTTCGCCCCTGGGCGATGGTCTTGGCGTTGCGGGGGTGTCAGAGCGCTCTGACACCCCCGCAACGCCAAGACCATCGGGAGAGGAACGGGGCGTTCTCCGCTGCTCACCGCCTTTTCCCGGCAGCGATCGGGGGAGGCCCGGCGCGGCGGACCGGGCGGAGGCCCCACCGCCCCGGAGCGGGCGGCCCGGCCGCGCCCGTCCACAGAACGGTCTTCCACAGGACGGTCGTCCACAGCCCGGGTCGTCCACAGGCCCGTCGTCCACAGGCCGCGGAACCGGGGTGGCCGGCCGGGTGCGCCGCCGAGCAGCCTGGGGGCATGCTCTTCTTCCCCTGCTCCCCCGCCCCGCCGCTCCGCTCCGCCCTCCGAAGCGCCCTCCGGCGCGCCCTGTCCGGCCTGCGCCGCGCCCGGCCCCGCTCAGCCCGGGAAGACCGGGTCGGCGCCGTCGGTGGCGCGCTGCCAGAGCACCCGGTCGCTGGTCAGCCAGAGCTGGTCGTCGTCGCCGCCGGCGATCAGCGGGCGCTCCGGCGCCGCGGCGATGGTCTCCGCGGAGGTGATGGTGCCGACGCTGGTCGGGTCGGTGGCGCCGTCCAGCGGCACCAGGTAGCCGCGCATCGCGCCGTTCTTCTCGCCGAGCACGGCGAGCTGGTCGCCGCTGCGCCAGGCCGCGTCGGAGACCGAGCCGACGTCGGAGGCGAGCTCCATGAACCCGCCCAGCGCGACGCCGCCGCCGTCCTCGGGCACCACCCGGCCGACCCAGAGCCGGCCCTCGGGGTCGCCGTCGGCGGTGACCACCGCGGCCCGGGTGCCGTCCCGGGAGAGCCGCAGCTGCGCGATCTCCCGCTTCTTCAGCGCGGGGGCGTCCACCCGGACCGGCTCGGCGCCGCCGCGCAGCATCCACAGCCGGGAGCCGGGGTCGTCGCCGTCGGAGGTGTCCTCGGCGACCCACAGGTTGCCGTAGCCGTCCCAGGAGAGCGCGGTGTACTCGCCGCCCTCGAGCACGGTGCGCACCTCGTCGGAGCCGTCCTCGGCCAGCAGCACCCCGCCGCCGTCGGCGGAGACCGCGGCGAAGCGCTCCTCGTTCAGCGAGACCGCGTAGTGCGCCGGGCCGCCGGCGCCGAACGAGACGTCGGCCTGCTCGACCTGGTCGACGTCCTCGTCCCCGCCGCCGCTCATGGTCCACAGCCGCCCGTCCCGGACGAAGTAGGCGTTGAGCTCGCCGGTGACGCCGGAGGGGTTGACCGCCTTCCAGTAGTCGGTGTCGGTCTGCAGGTTCTCGTCCTCGTCCCGGGGGATGCGCACCTCGTCGTCGCCGAAGCGCAGCACCACCTCCTGGACCTCGGGCAGCTGCTTGAGGGTCCAGCCGAGCTGCGCCTCCATGCCGAACCGGGCCTGGTTGCCGGGGGCGTCGCCGGCCAGGCTGACCACCACCCGGCCCGCGTCGAAGGCCACGTCGGCGGTGGAGTCGGCGGGGAAGGAGGAGCGCACGGCCGGCTCCAGCCACTCGGTCGGCCCGGCGACCAGCTTCTTGGCCAGCCGGGTGGCGACCTCGTCCGAGGTGACCGGGAGGAACACCGGGTCCGGCACGAGCGTGCTGGAGTCGGCGTTGAAGTAGTACAGGTTGAGCGGCCGGTAGACCCGGTCCACGTCGGCCCGGGAGAGCAGCAGCCGGTCGGGCAGCTCGGTGATCCGCCACTCGCCGTCGCCGTCCCGCCGCAGCTTGAAGGTGACGTCGATGATCTCGGCGCCGTCCGCCGGGACGTACTGCCCGTCCGCCCGGATCATCGCCGCCTCGGGGGTGCGCATCCGGACCGTGGCCGCGGTGTCGTCGGCGGAGGTCTCCACGTCCAGCGAGACGGCGTCCATGTTCTCGTAGACCAGCGCCGAGTCGTCGGGGGACCATTCCGCCCGGGTCTGCGGGAGCAGGAACCGGCGGGCCGCCGCGTGGTTCTCCTCGAAGCTGGCCATGTCCTTGAGGAAGCCCTTGACCAGGCCCTCCTCGCCGACACCGGGCTGCGGGCCGACCGGCAGCATGCGCACGTAGCCCTCGTAGGGGTCGGGCGACTCGCCGACCCGGTCGGCCTCCACGATGGGGCCGCCGGTGGGCACGGCGGCGCACCCCGCCGCCAGCAGGACGGCCGCGAGTCCGCCCGCGGCCGCGGCCCGGCCGCCTCTGAGGCTCATCGGCCCTCCCCCGTCACCGCGGGCCGCCCCGGCTCCGCGTCGGCGGCCGGCGCGCCGGCCGGGCGCGCCCGGCCCATCGGCTTCTCCGGCGGGACCAGCGGCAGCGGCGAGCCGCGCAGCTCCTGCCCGGACTTGCGCGGCAGGGAGAGGCGGAACTGCGATCCGGCGCCCGGCTCGCCCCAGGCCTGCAGCCAGCCGCCGTGCAGCTGGGCGTCCTCCTTGGCGATGGAGAGCCCCAGGCCGGTGCCGCCGGTGGTGCGGGCCCGCGCCGGGTCGGCCCGCCAGAAGCGGTCGAAGCACAGGTGCTCCTCTCCCTCCTTGAGGCCGACGCCGAAGTCGCGGACGGCCACCGCGACCGAGTCGCGGTCCCCGGCGACCGTGACGATCACGTCCTTGCCCTCGCTGTGCTCGATCGCGTTCACCACGAGGTTGTTCAGGATGCGGTTGATCCTGCGGGTGTCGAACTCCGCGACGCACGGCTCGGCCGGCAGCCGGAGCACCACCTTGATGCCGCGCTTCTCGGCGATCTGCTCGGAGTCGCCGACCGCCTTGAGCACCGCGTCGCGCACGTCGGCGGGCTCCACCGCGAGGGTCGCGGCGCCCGCGTCGTGCCTGCTGATCTCGAGCAGGTCCGCCAGGAGCTCCTCGAACCGCTCCAGCTGCCCCTGGAGCAGCTCCACCGAGCGGGCCATGGTGGGGTCGAGGTCGTCGCGCTCCTCGTACAGCAGGTCGCCGGCCATCCGGATGGTGGTGAGCGGGGTGCGCAGCTCGTGGGAGACGTCCGAGACGAACTGGCGCTGCGCCCGGGAGAGCTCCTCCAGCTCCTGGATCTTCTCCTGCAGGTTGCCGGCCATCTCGTTGAAGGAGACCGCGAGCCGGGCGAGGTCGTCGGCGCCGCGGACCTCCATCCGCTCGTTGAGCTCGCCCTCGGCGAGCCGCTCGGCGGACCCCGCCGCCGCGCGCACCGGGCTGACCACCTGGCGGGTGACCATGTAGGCGATGACGCCGAGCACCAGGCAGAGCAGGGTCGCGACGAACACCAGGGTGTTCTGCACCAGGTCGAGGATGCCCTGCTCGTGGGTGAGCGGGAAGACGTAGTACAGCTCGTAGGCGTGCGACAGCGGTGCGCCGACCACCAGGCCGGGCTCGTCCGTGCCGCGCTCGCGCTGGATGGTGGTGTAGGTCCAGTAGGAGGAGTCGATGCCGTCGGCGGACTGCACCCGCTCGCGCAGCCGCTCCGGCACGGTGGTCTCGAGCACGCCCCCGGCCACCCAGCCGGACGACCCGTCCACGCTGGGCAGGATCATCGCGTCGTGCCCGCTGGAGGAGGTGCCGCTGCCGCCGCTCAGCTCCTCGACGATGTCGTAGAGCTGCTTGTCCCGGTCGACCGGCTGCTCACCGTCCTGCAGCTCGCTGAGCGCGGTGCTCAGCCCGGCCGCGTGCTCGCGGAGCGCCGACTCGCGCTGGGCCTCCAGCAGCCCGCTGCGGATCTGCTGGACCAGGAAGAAGCCGAGCACCGCGGCGACCGCGACCGAGATCAGCAGGGTGGTGCTGACCACCCGGAGCTGCAGGGATCCCCGCCAGCGCTGGTTCACCCCGCGGACCAGGGCGCGCGCCGCGCGCTGCGCGAACTGGTACCCGACGAGCAGGCCGCCGCTGAGCCGCTGCCAGCGCGTCCGAGCGGCTTCCCCGGTCTCCTTCGGGGAAGCCGCCTCGGGCGGGACTGCTGCGGACTCGGCGCTCGGCACGGGAGGGTCCCGGTTCCCTCAGACCGTGCCGGCCTTGTAGCCGACGCCCCGGACGGTCACCACGACCTCGGGGTGCTCGGGGTCCTTCTCGATCTTGGCGCGGAGCCGCTGGACGTGCACGTTGACCAGGCGGGTGTCGGCGGCGTGCCGGTAGCCCCAGACCTGCTCCAGCAGGACCTCGCGGGTGAACACCTGGCGGGGCTTGCGGGCCAGGGCGACCAGCAGGTCGAACTCCAGCGGGGTGAGGCTGATCTGCTCGCCGTCCCGGCGCACCGAGTGGCCGGCCACGTCGATGGTGATGTCGCCGATCTGCAGGACCTCGGGGGCGGGCTCCTCGGTGCGGCGCAGCCGGACCCGGAGCCGGGCCACCAGCTCCTTGGGCTTGAACGGCTTGACCACGTAGTCGTCGGCACCGGACTCCAGGCCCAGTACCACGTCGATGGTGTCGCCCTTGGCGGTGAGCATCACGATGGGCACGCCCGACTCGGCCCTGATCTGGCGGCAGACGTCGATGCCGTCGGTGCCGGGGAGCATCAGGTCCAGCAGAACGAGGTCGGGCTTGGCCTCGCGGAAGGCCTCCAGTGCCTTGTCGCCGTCGTGCACGAACGTCGGCTCGAAGCCTTCGCCCCTGAGCACGATGCCCAGCATCTCGGCGAGTGCAGGGTCGTCGTCGACGACCAGTACGCGTCCCTTCATCAATGCATCCGGCGCCCGGTCCCTCCCCCGAATCCGGGGTACGGCACCCGGCGCCTTCTCCTTTCTGGACACTCAAGCGGCGAACTGCGGTCACTTCTGCCGGGGTCCCTGGCGGGAGCCGCGCTCCCACCCCACCTTGCCATCTCCTCGCCGTTTCCGGCTGCGGTTCTCCCGGTCGCCCGCGGCGGGCGCCGCCCGGCCCCGTGGTTTCCGCGGCCGCCGCGCCCGGCCAGCGCCTTCGGTACGCGCGACTTGGTCGGTAGACAACCGAAAGCATACAAAACGAACGAACGGATTCGCCGCCCCAAATCGGACTAAACCCCCAGGGGGCGGAGGGAACGGCCGCTGCTGCGCCGATCTGGCATAGCGTGGGTATCCCCACGCCTGGCGAACGGCACCGGCCCGCGGGACAACGGAGGACCAATGACGCATGAGGACGGCCGCAGCGAAGGCCGCCCCGAGGAGGAGCGGCCGACCGCCGGCGGCTGGGCCGCCCCCGGCGGCGGCGCCCCGGACCCGGGTGCCCCCCGCCCCTCCTTCGCGCCTCCCGGCCAGGAGGCGCCCCCGGGGCCCCCTTCCGCACAGGACCCCGCTTCCGGCGCTCCCGGCTGGGCCGCCCCCGGCGGCGCGGCGGGCGGAGCGGCGCCCCCGGAGGGCGCGCCGCAGTGGCAGGGCGCCCCGCAGTGGCAGCAGCAGGCCTGGGGGCCGCCGCCCCCGCCCCGGCCCGGCATCGTCTCGCTGCGGCCGCTGCTCCTCGGCGACATCCTCAACGGCGCCTTCGGCTACATCCGCGGCAACCCCAAGACGGTGCTCGGCCTGGCCGCGATGCTCAGCGCGGTGATCGCGCTGCTGCCCTCGCTCGGCGCCGGCAGCCTGCTCAACGACCTCGACCGGCTCAGCGCCCAGGTGGAGGCGGGCACCTCTCTGGTCGGCGTGTTCCCCTTCTCCACCGGCACCCTGGGGCTGCTGGCCGCCGGCGTGCTGGTGCAGTTCGTCGGCGCGGCGGTGCTGTCCGGCGTGCTCGCCACGGTCATCGGCATGGCGGTGCTGGGCCGCCGGCTGGGCATCCGGGAGGCGTTCGCCGCGGTGTCCCCGCGGATCGGCGCCGTGCTCGGGGTGGCCGGCCTGCTGGCGCTGCTCGGCGCGGCCTGGATGGCCCTCGCCGCCGGCGTGCTCATCGGGGGGACCCTGGTCATCGCGGCCTCCCCGGACGCCGCGCCGCTCGGCATCGGCCTGATGCTCCTCGGCTGGACCGTCCTGGGGCTCGTCGCCGCCTGGGTCTACGTGCGGACCTCCCTGGCCATGCCGGTCACCGTGCTGGAGCGGGTCGGCGCCGGCCGGGCGCTGGCCCGGTCCTGGCGGCTCACCCGGGGCTCCTGGTGGCGGGTGTTCGGCATCCTGCTGCTCACCTCGGTGATCACCTCGATGGTGGCGCAGGTGGTCACGGTCCCGTTCTCGGTGGCCGGGGCGATCGCCATGGTCCTGCTGGAGGGCACCGCCCTGGCGGCGGTCCTCTACGGGGCCTCGATCTTCCTCGGCAGCGTGCTGGGCGGCGCGATCACCGCGCCCTTCGCCAGCGGCGTCGCCGGGCTGCTCTACGTCGACCTGCGGATGCGCCGCGAGGGCCTGGACCTGCGGCTGCAGGCCGCCGCGCAGGAGGGCCGGGACGTCGGCCCCGAGATCTACCTGGCCGAGCCCGCCCCGGGGACCGCGGCACCGGGAGGCCCGGCGTGATCCTCCCGCCCCTCGCCTCGGCCGCCGAGGTCACCCGGGAGGAGGGCGCCCGCATCGCCGGCGAGGAGCTGTCCGACCCGGCCTACGCCGAGGCCGAACCCGGCCTGATCCAGCGGATCTGGGACGCGATGCGGGACCTGCTCGCGGAGCTGCTGGACGGCGTCTCCGCCGGGGTCCCCGGCGGCTGGTGGACGCTGGGGCCGCTGCTGCTGGTGCTCGCCGCGGCCGCGGTGCTGCTGGTGCTGCGCGCCCGGCCCGCCCGCGCCGCCCGGATGCGCGGCGCCCTGTTCGACGCCGACGCCCCGATGTCCGCCGCGGACCACCGGGCCGCCGCGGAGCGGCACGCCGCCCGCGGCGAGCACGCCGAGGCCGTCCGCGAGTTCCTCCGCGCCATCAGCCGCGACCTGGAGGAGCGGGCGGTGATCGCGGCGCGCCCCGGCCGCACCGCCACCGAGCTCGCCGCGGACGCCGGCGCGGTGCTGCCCGGGCACGGCGCCGCCCTGGAGCGCGCCGCCGCGGTCTTCAACGCCTCCGCCTACGGCGGCGTGCGGCCCGGCGCCGGGGACACCGCCGCCCTGCGCGACCTGGAGGCGGCGCTGCGCGCGGCCCGGCCCGCGGAGGCCGCCCGATGAGCGCCGCCATCGCACCGCCGCCCGCCGCGCCGCCGGCCGCCCCGCCCGGCCCCGCCGCGCTGCTCCGCCGGCACCGCGGGACGATCGCCTTCATCGCCGTGCTGGCGGTGCTGGCGGTCCTGGTCTCGCTGGGCCAGCGCCCGGAGCGCAGCGGCCGGCTGGAACCGGAGAGCGCCGCGCCCGAGGGCTCCCGCGCCCTGGTCAACGTGGTCCGCGACCGGGGCGGCGAGGTCACCGTCGTGCGCGGCAGCGGCGCCGCGATGCAGGCCGCCGCCGCGGGCGCCCTGGTGGTGCTGCCCGCCTCGCACCGGCTCGGCGGCGCCGAACTGGACCGGCTCGCCTCCTCCCCCGCCGACCTGCTGCTGGTGCAGCCCACCGGGCCCGCGCTGGACGCGCTGGCCCCGGGCGTGCGGGTGGCGGGGCGCGCCGAGCCGGGCGCGCTCGAACCGGAGTGCCGGCTGCCCGGGGCCCGCGCCGCGGGCCCCGCCGACCTCGGCGGGGAGACCTACTCCGGCGCCCCCGGCTGCTACCCGGCCGACGGCGGGTCCGCCCTGGTCAGCACCGAGCGGCCGGGCGGGGCGGTGAGCACCGTGATCGGCACCCCGGCCCCGCTCACCAACGAGCGGCTGGGCCGGGAGGGCAACGCCGCGCTGCTGCTCAACCTGATCGGCGACCGGGACGTGGTGTGGTTCCTGCCCGACGTGCCGGTCGAGCAGGGCTCCAAGGGCCTGACGGACCTGGTGCCCCCGGCGGTGCGGCTGTCCGCGTTCCCGCTGGCCGCCGCGGTGCTGCTGCTCGCGTTCTGGCAGGGCCGGCGGCTCGGCCCGCTGGTCGCCGAGCGGCTGCCGGTGGTGGTGCGCGCCGCGGAGACCACCGAGGGCCGGGCCCGGCTCTACGCCTCCCGCCGGGCCCGGGACCGGTCCGCGCTGGCGCTGCGCACCGGGGTCGTGGAGCGGCTCCGGCCCCGGCTGGGGCTGGCCGCCGACGCGCCCGCGACCGAGGTCGCCGACGCCGCCGCCGTGCGCACCGGAGACGACCCGGGCCGGCTGCGGACGCTGCTGTACGGTGTGGCCGGGGACGGCTCCGACATCACCGACGACACCGCCCTGGTCCGGCTCGCCGCCGAACTGGACCGGCTGGAGGAGCGGATACGGTGACCCCGCCCCTCCCCCTCGCCTCCCCGCACGCCCCGACCATGCCCGCCCGATCCACGGAGGTTCCCCGGTGACCGCCTTCAGCCCCGACCAGACGCCCCACGCCGACCAGGCGCGGGAGGCGCTGGCCGCAGTGCGCGCCGAGGTCGCCAAGGCCGTGGTGGGCCAGGACGAGACGGTGACCGGGCTGGTCGTGGCGCTGCTGTGCCGGGGCCACGTGCTGCTGGAGGGGGTGCCCGGCGTCGCCAAGACGCTGCTGGTCCGCTCCCTGGCCGCCGCGCTCGACCTGGGGCACAAGCGCACCCAGTTCACCCCCGACCTGATGCCGGGCGACGTCACCGGGTCGCTGGTCTACGACGCGCGCACCGCGAAGTTCGAGTTCCACGAGGGCCCGGTCTTCACCAACCTGTTCCTCGCCGACGAGATCAACCGGACCCCGCCCAAGACGCAGGCGGCGCTGCTGGAGGCGATGGAGGAGCACCAGGTCAGCGTGGAGGGCACCCCGATGCGGCTGCCCGACCCGTTCCTGGTCGCCGCGACGCAGAACCCGGTCGAGTACGAGGGCACCTACCCGCTGCCCGAGGCGCAGCTGGACCGGTTCCTGCTCAAGCTCATCGTGCCGCTGCCGCCGCGGGACGCCGAGATCGACGTGCTGGGCCGGCACGCCGCCGGGTTCGACCCGGGCGACCTGGAGGCCGCCGGGATCCGGCCGGTCGCCGGGCCGGCCGAGCTGCGCGCCGCCCGGGAGGCCGCCGCCGCGGTTCGGGTCGCCCCGGAGGTGCTGGGCTACATCGTCGACCTGTGCCGGGCCACCCGGCAGTCCCCCTCGCTCCAGCTGGGCGCGTCGCCGCGCGGCGCCACCGCGCTGCTGCGCACCAGCCGCGCCTGGGCGTGGCTCTCCGGCCGCGACTACGTCACCCCCGACGACGTGAAGGCGCTGGCCAAGGGGACGCTCCGGCACCGGGTGGCGCTGCGCCCCGAGGCCGAGCTGGAGGGCGCCACCTCCGACGGGGTGCTGGACGGCGTGCTCGCCTCCGTCTCGGTCCCGCGCTGACCGGAACCGGCCACAGGACCGACGGGATTCGGGGGAAGCACGGATGGCGATCACGGGACGGACGGTCCTGGCGGCGTTCGCCGGGGCGCTCGTGGTACTGGCGGCCGGCTCCCTGGGCGCCTGGACGGCCTGGGCGGTCCTGGGCGTCCTGGCGCTGCTCATCGCGGTGGACCTGGCGCTGGCGCCGAGTGCCCGCCGGGTCTCCTTCGAGCGCTCCGGGGAGACCGGCATCCGGCTCGGCGAGTCCGCCGAGGTGGAGCTGGTGGTGGCCAACCCGTCCGGCCGCAGGCTGCGCGGCGTGCTCCGGGACGCCTGGGCGCCGAGCTCCGGCGCCCGCCCGGGGCGGCACCGCCTCGCGGTGCCGGCCGGTGAGCGCCGCAGGCTGGGCACGGTGCTCACCCCGGTGCGCCGCGGCGACCACCGCGCGGCCGGGGTGACGGTGCGCAGCGTCGGCCCGCTGGGGCTGGCGGCCAGGCAGGCCACACACGAGGTGCCGTGGACGGTGCGGGTCCTGCCGCCGTTCCACAGCCGCCGCCACCTGCCGGGGAAGCTGGCCCGGCTGCGCGAGCTGGACGGCCGGCACAGCGCGCTGGTGCGCGGCCAGGGCAGCGAGTTCGACTCGCTGCGCGAGTACGTGCCCGGGGACGACGTCCGCTCCATCGACTGGCGGGCGACGGCCCGCCGGGACGGGGTGGTGGTGCGCACCTGGCGCCCGGAGCGGGACCGGCGCATCCTCATCGTGCTGGACACCGGCCGCACCTCGGCGGGGCGGGTCGGCGACACGCCCCGGCTGGACCACGCGATGGACGCCGCGCTGCTGCTGGCCGCGCTGGCCGCGAAGGCGGGCGACCGGGTCGACCTGCTCGCCTTCGACCGCCGGGTGCGCACCCAGGTGCGCAGCTCCGGGCGGGGGTCGGCGGTGCCCGCGATCGTGCAGGCGATGGCGCCGCTGGAGGCGGAGCTGGTCGAGTCGGACCACGCCGGACTGGTCGCCTCGATCCTGTCCGGCCAGGGCCGCGCCCGCCGGCTGGTGGTGCTGCTGACCGACCTGAACGCCTCCGCGATGGAGGAGGGGCTGCTCCCGGTGCTGCCCGCACTGACCTCCCGCCACCTGGTGATGGTCGCCGCGGTCGGGGACCCCGCGGTCACCGCGATGGCGGCGGAGCGCGGCGACGCCCCCGCCGTGCACCGCGCCGCCGCGGCCGCCCGGACCCTGGGCGAGCGCCGCCGCGTCACCGCCGAACTGCGCCGGCACGGCGTCGAGGTGGTCGACGCCGACCCGGAGCACATCGCCCCGGCCCTCGCCGACGCCTACATCGACCTCAAGGCCCAGGGGCGGCTGTAGGGCCCGTCCCGCGCCGGTCCCCGCCGCTCCTGCCCGGGTACAGCGCCCCACAGAGTGAAGGTTCAAACAGGCGGCGACGGCAGCGGTAGGAACAGGGACGGGCGCCTCACCCGAGCGCGGCGCCCCACGGGGCGGGGGTTCAAGCGGGCGGCGAAGGTGGGGAGAGGCACCGGCCGGTCGGTCCGGCACGGCACCTCGCAGAGCGAAGGTCCAAGCAGGCGACGACGGCGCAGGCAGGACCGGGGCGAAGGCCTCACCCGGGCGCGGCACCCCACGGGGCGGGGATTCAGACAGGCGGCGAGGGCGGGAACGGGGCGGCGCCCCGGCGAAGGCAGGGTGATCCGCTCGCCCGCACCCGCCAGGGGACCTTATCCTCATATGCCTGGTTTGCGGCGAGGAACGGGCGAAGGCGGGAGCGCCCTGCGCACCTCCGCAGCACCCCGATTACATCTACCAGCGAGTAGTAGCCCCCGAGGGCCCAACCACCCCCTCACCGATCACCCAGAGTGGCCAAGGCGAGCCCTCCCGGCAGGACAAAAGCGGCATCTCACCCCTGCCCCTGCTCTTCCCGGGTTCCGGCCCCCTGCATCCCGGTCTTCCGGGCGGCTCGAACCCCCGATCACCGGCCCGATCAGGGCGAATCAGGCCTTCAGGGGGCCGATCCGGGCCGGGATGCGCGCCCAGGAATCACCGGGGTGCTCTCGCGGTGCGCAGGGCGCCCCACCCCGCCATCACCCTGCGTATTCACCCAGGTCAGGGAGGTGCGGCGGTTTCAGCGGCGGCCGGCCCCGGCGCCCGGGCGACACGGGCACGGCGAACCCGCCACCAGGCCCGCCCCGACCGCCCCCGCCCTGCTCTGCCGCACCCGACCGACCAGCCGGTGCCCCTGCCCGCCTTCGCTGCTGGCTTGAACCCTCACCCCGTGGGGCGCTGTGCCCGGGCGACGCCTGCACCCCGCCCCTGCCGTTGCCGTCGCTGTCCGTCTTGACCTTCGCTTCGCGGGGCGCCGTGCCGGACCGACCAGCCGGTCCCCGCTGCTGCCTTCGCCGCCCGTCTTGACCTCGACCCCGTGGGGTGCCGCACCCGACCGACTGGCCGGTGCCCACCGCCGCCGTCGCTGCCCGTCTTGACCTTCGCCCCGCGAGGCGCCGCGCCCGACCGACCGGCCGGTGCCCCTCCCTGCCGTCGCTGCCCGCTTGAACCTCCGCTCCGCGAGGCGCCGCGCCCGGCGACCACCCCCGCCCCTGCCTGCGCCGGCGGCGCCCGCTCTGCGGGGCGCGCGGGGCGGGCTACGATGGCACCCCGCCGCCCCCGATCCCCCAGGAGCACGGCATGAAGGTCCGCTTCGCCCCCTGGCTCAGCATCCTCTTCACGCTTCCCGGAGCGGCCCTGCTGGTCTTCGGCATCTGGCTCTGGATCCAGGGCAGCGAGGGCGGCATGCCGACCATCCTCGCGAGCCTGGTCCTCGTCGGGTTCGGCCTGGCCTACCGGAGCATGCCCTACTTCGCCCTCGGCGGCGGCCGACTGACCGTCCCGATCATGCGCGGTCCGAAGGCGGAGACCGTCATTCCCGCCCGCGCCCGGGTGGACGCGAGCGGCGACCGCCTCGTCATGACCGTCGGCAAGAAGAAGACCGACCTGCCGGTCCGCCGCTCCATGGCCCACCCCGGCGACTGGGCCGCCCTGCAAGACCTGCTCGCCCGCTCCCAGGAGACCGAGCAGCCCTGACCCCGGCCTTCGCGCCTCCCCTCCCCTCTGCATCCGATGCGGCGGAGGAGGCGGTCAGCCGATCCGCCGGAGCGACGTCTCGTGGTCGCCGTTGGCCACCATGTCGCGCACCGCGGCGAACATCTCCCGCACCCCCGGACGGCGCATCACCACCAGGTCGGGGCAGGCGAAGTAGGACCCGCCGAGGCATTCCCCGGTGGTCCGCCACCTGTCCATGACACGGCCCATCTCCCGATGGGTCAGAAAGGTCGCCGACCATTCCCCTTCACCGGGGACCAGGACCCACCCGTCGGCGTTCTCCACCTCGTCCGGCTCATCGCCCCCGAGCTCCACCCGGAGGGTCAGCCCTCCTTCACTGATCTCGTACATCCTCAGCTTCCGTAGAGTTCCTTGAGGCGCTTGATGACTTTACTCTCGTTTGATTTGTCCGCTTTTCCGACGATCTGGATTCCGTCGCCGGTGTTCCGAAAGAAGACGCGCCCGCCGTTGCGCCCCCGGAGATAGGAGATGTCGGTCCCTTCCAGGGCTTTGTTGCCGAGTCCCGGGTTCTTGTTCCCGCTCCGGAACTGCATGACCAGGTCGTCCATCTCCTTCTGAAGCCGCTGGTTCTTCCCTGCCGCCTCTGCAGCCTTCACCAGGTACGGGTCATCGTGGATGGCCGAGGTCACCCCGCAGAGGTCGTCCGCGTTGTGCACCAGGACCGGGACGGATCCGGCCAGGACATAGTACGTGTGGAGATCTGCGACGGTGAGGTTGTGGACCCGTTGGTCCGGCACTTCGCGCACCTCGACGCCGTCCACCTGCGACCATGCACCCGAGGACGACCTCAGCCGCATGCCCTGGTCCAGCTCTCCCGCCTCGATCCACTCGGCCCCGTCCGGCCTCCAGAACGGATGCCCGTCCGTGGCGGTGAGCGGAGCGGCGCCTCCCCCGCCGCCGACGGAAACGTCGACCAGGGTCTTCGCACCGCTGCCGACGATGGTGCCGGTGACCTCTCTCGGCCCCTCCTCCCCCGTCAAGGGGTCGAAGGCCAACACCTCGTCGCCGACCGCGACGTCCTCGATCGGAAGGGTTCCGCCGTCGGCCATAAGCACGCGGGTGTCCGGCAGGAAGCTGTTCCCCACCTTGCACTGCTTGACCGCGTCGTCGACCTTGTCCTTGGCCTCATCGACCTTCTTCCCCGCCGCGCTGAGGGTCTCCTCCGCCGCCTCCTTGGTCTTCTTCGCCTTTTTCCAGCGACGCCAGAACTTCAGAATCTTGGGAGCGGCCTTGACCAGCTTGGCGCCCTTGCCCCAGGGGGTGAAGCCGACCACGGTCCACAGGCACGCCATCAGGTCGCCTTCGGTCAGACAGGCCTTGGCATCGTTGTAGCCGATGATGTCTCCGACGAGGTTCAGCAGATCATCGCTGATCTGGTCGTACCCGCTGTCGGCGAGGGCGGCCTCGGCGTCGGCCTGCTCCTGCGAGGCACTGATGAGGGCCGCGTCCGCTTCGAGGAAAGCCTGCAAGGCATCGGGGTCGTACTCGTCCTCCTCGCCCTCAGGGGAGTCCTCCTCCGACCCCGCTCCCGGGCTCTCCGACGCACCGGTCCCCTCCTCCTCCGACCCCGTGGAGGGCTCCTCCTCACCGTCCGGAGCGGGACCGCCGCCCTGGGCGCCCTCTTCGCAGTCCTCTCCGCCGTCGATCCGACACAGGGCCTCCGCGTAAAGGGTCCGGACATCGGTGGGCACCCCGAACGCGAAGACTGCGGTGACCAGCACCGCCACCAGCAGGACGAGCGCCCCGTATTCGAGTTTGAAGCCACCGGACTCGATGTGCCTCTCGCCTCGCCAGACCCAGTGCACCGCAGAATTTCCTTTCGCTGATCCCGGATTGCGAATACGCCTCGCAGGCTCTAAGGCGGGGATCCGGCGAACGCGGTCCGCCGGAGAACGAGAGGCCGAGGCCCTCCGACGCCTTCACGACGAGCAGCCGCCCTGCTACCGCCAGTCGGCACAATTGAACACTATGAATAGCACGTTTCAATGCATATGACCTAAGCCGGACATAGGAGAGGGGCGCGGAGAAGAACGCCCCACGCCCCTGGAGGAGGCCGACCTACGCCCCGGGCCCGGGGCGGGTCAGCCCGCGACCGGGGCCTCGGCCGGGCGTTCGCGGATGTCGCCGTATTCGCCGGCCCGGTGGGCGCGGCGGCCCAGCGTGAAGACGTAGGCCAGGAAGAGGGCCTCGGCCGCGACGCCGATGCCGATGCGCAGCCAGGTGGTGTGCACGTACCCGGTGACCAGGCCCTCGATCAGGCCGGAGATGAACAGCACCAGCACCAGGCCGAGCGCCACCGCGATGGCCGGGCGGGCCTCCTCGCCCAGGGCGCGGAGGCGGGGCCGGGGGCCGGGGGCGATCAGCGTCCAGCCGAGCTTGAGGCCGACGCCGGCGGCGACGAACACCGCGGTCAGCTCCAGCAGGCCGTGCGGGATGATCAGGCCGAAGAAGACGTCGCCCTTGCCGTGCGCGATCATCATCCCGCCGGCCACGCCGAGGTTGGCGCCGTTGAGCGCCAGCACGTAGATGGTGGGCAGGCAGCCGAAGACGCCGAAGATCAGCGCCTGGGCGGCGGCCCAGGCGTTGTTGGTCCACACCTGGGCGGCGAACGAGGCCCCCGGGTGCTCCACGTAGTAGTTGGCGAAGTCGTGCTCGACGTAGGCGCGGATGCTCTCCGGGGTGCCCAGCGCCCCCATCACCTCGGGGTCGAGCACCACCCAGGCGCCCAGGGCCGCGGCGAACGCCACGGTCCCCAGCGAGGTGAGGATCCACCACCAGCGCAGCCGGTACAGCACCGCGGGGAAGACCTCGGTGAAGAACCGGGCGATGTCCCGCCAGGCCGGGTCGGAGGCGCCGACCACGGCCGCGCGCGCCCGCGCGACCAGCCCGGACAGCCGCCCCACCAGCACCGGGTCGGCGCCGGAGGAGCGCACCACCGACAGGTGGGTGGACACCCGCTGGTAGAGGTCGACCAGTTCGTCGGCCTCGGCCCCGGTCAGCCTGCGGCGCCGGCGGACCAGCTCCTCCAGGCGCTCCCAGTCGCTCCGGTGCGCGGCGGCGAAAACGTCGATCTCCACGATCAGCGACCCTACCCGCTCCGGTCGCCCCGCCCTCCGGCGCCGGGGGCCGGGCGGCGCGGGGGCCCTCCGGACGACCTAGAGTTGAAGGTCCTGATCGACGGAGGAGACGAGGGGGCAGCGGTGGTCCACGGCCATGACGCCTACGACCGGCCCGCCGAGCTGGTCACCGGGGACGCCGTGGTGCTCGACCTGCGCCCGGCCGGGTTCGCCACCCGGGCCGTGGCGCTGCTGATCGACGTGCTCCTGCAGGGCGCCGCGATCATCGGGACGCTGATCCTGGTCTCCGGGGTCGCCCGCGGGGTGGACCCGGCGGCCACCGCCGCCGTGCAGCTCGGGCTGACGGTGCTGATCATCGTCGGCTACCCGACCGCGGCCGAGACGCTCACCCGGGGCCGCTCCCTGGGCAAGTTCGCGCTGGGGCTGCGCGTGGTGGGCACCGACGGCTCGCCGGTCCGGTTCCGCCAGGCGCTCGGCCGGGCGCTGACCGGCGCGGTGGAGATCTGGGTCGGATCCGGTGTGATCGCGCTGATCACCTCGCTGATCAACCGGGACGGGCGCCGGGTCGGCGACTTCGTCGCCGGCACCCTGGTCGTCTCCGAGCGCGCCGCGCGGCGGTCCCCAGAGGAGATCCCGATGCCGCCGCGGCTGGCCGGCTGGGCCGCCTCCGCCGAGCTGTCCGGCCTCTCCGCGGAGACCGCCGCCATGGCCCGGCAGTACCTGCTCCGCTTCGAGGAGCTGTCCGAGGAGGCCCGCTACGAGATGGGCATCCGCATCGCGGGCCTGGTCTCGGGCGCGGTCAGCCCGCCCCCGCCGCCGGACGCCTCCCCGCCGGAGTACCTGGCCGCGGTGCTCGCCGAGCGCCGCCGCCGCGAGGCCGAGCGGCTGGCCGCCCGGAGCGGCGGCGCGGGCTTCCCGCCTCCCCCGGGCTGACCCGGCCGCCCTCCCGGGGCGCTCCTCCCGCTCGGCGGCCTCAGGGCCGCCAGGAGTTGAGGTAGTCCTGCTGGCCCGCGGTGAGGGCGTCGATGCCGACGCCGAGCGCGTCCAGCTCCAGGCGGGCGACCTCGGTGTCGATGTCGGCGGGTACCTCGTGCACGCCCGGTTCCAGGGTGCCCCGGTTGCGGGCCAGCCAGGCGACGGTGAGGGCCTGCCCGGAGAAGGACATGTCCATCACCGCGGCCGGGTGCCCCTCGGCCGCGCCCAGGTTGACCAGGCGCCCCTCGGCCAGCAGCACCACCCTGCGCCCGTCGGCCAGCACGTACTCGTCGGTGTGCGGGCGGACCTCGCGGCGGACCTCCACCGCCAGCGACTCCAGCGCCGCCAGGTCGATCTCCACGTCGAAGTGGCCGGAGTTGGCCAGTACCGCGCCGTCCTTGAGCGCCGCGATGTGCTCGGCGCGGATCACGTCCCGGTTGCCGGTCACCGTGACCAGCACGTCGCCGATCCGGGCGGCCCGGTCCATCGGCAGCACGGTGAAGCCCTGCATCACCGCGTCCAGCGCCTTGACCGGGTCGACCTCGGTGACCACGACCCGGGCGCCCATGCCGCGGGCCCGCTCGGCCAGGCCGCTGCCGCAGTGGCCGAACCCCGCCACCACCACGGTGCGCCCGGCCAGCATGGCGTTGGTGGCGCGCAGGATGCCGTCGATGGTGGACTGCCCGGTGCCGTAGCGGTTGTCGAACATCCGCTTGGTGGCGGTGTCGTTGACCGCGACCATGGGCAGCCGCAGCGCGCCCTCCGCGCTCATCCGGCGCAGCCGGATCACCCCGGTGGTGGTCTGCTCGCAGCCGCCGAACGCCTCCCCGATCAGCTCCGGACGCTCCAGGTGGGCGATGTTGACCAGGTCGCAGCCGTCGTCCAGGAGCAGGTGCGGGCGGCGCTCCAGCACCGCCGCCAGGTTCCGGTCGTAGGTCGCCGGGTCCATGCCGGCCCGCGCGAAGACCTCCACCCCGTACTCGGCGACCAGCGCGGCGGCCGTGTCGTCCTGGGTGGACATCGGGTTGGAGGCGGCCAGCGCGATGTCCGCGCCGCCCGCGGCCAGGGTGCGCAGCAGGTTCGCGGTCTCGGCCGTCACGTGCATGCAGGCGGCCACGCGCAGCCCGTCCAGCGGCCGCTCCGCGGCGAACCGCTCGCGGACGCGGCGCAGCGCGGGCATCGCGCGCTCGGCCCATTCGACGCGGCGGACCCCGGCCGCTGCGAGGCCGAGGTCCGCGACGTCGTACTCAGGAGGTGCCATCGGGTGGTGCCGTGCGCCGCCCGATCAGTACCGGTAGTGGTCGGGCTTGTACGGCCCGGCCACGTCGACGCCGATGTAGGCGGCCTGCTCCTTGGTGAGCTCGGTGAGCTTCACGCCGAGGGCGTCCAGGTGGAGCCGGGCGACCTTCTCGTCGAGCAGCTTCGGCAGGGTGTAGACGCCGATCGGGTACTCGTCGGTCTTGGCGAACAGCTCGATCTGGGCGAGCACCTGGTTGGTGAAGCTGTTGGACATCACGAAGCTGGGGTGGCCGGTGGCGTTGCCCAGGTTGAGCAGCCGGCCCTCGCTGAGCACGATCACCGCGTGCCCGTCCGGGAAGGTCCAGGTGTGGACCTGCGGCTTGATCTCCTCCTTGGCGATGCCGTCGATCTTCTCCAGGCCGGCCATGTCGATCTCGTTGTCGAAGTGGCCGACGTTGCCGACGATCGCCTGGTGCTTCATCCGCGCCATGTGCGAGGCGGTGATGATGTCGAAGTTGCCGGTGGTGGTGATGAAGATGTCGCCCTCGCCGACGACGTCGTCCAGCCGGTCCACCTGGTAGCCGTCCATCGCCGCCTGCAGGGCGTTGATCGGGTCGATCTCGGTGACGATGACCCGGGCGCCCTGGCCGCGCAGCGCCTCGGCGGAGCCCTTGCCGACGTCGCCGTAGCCGCAGACGACCGCGACCTTGCCGCCGATCATCACGTCGGTGGCGCGCATGATGCCGTCCGGCAGCGAGTGGCGGATGCCGTACTTGTTGTCGAACTTGCTCTTGGTGACCGCGTCGTTGACGTTGATCGCCGGGAAGAGCAGCTTGTCCTCGCGGGCCATCTCGTAGAGGCGGTGCACGCCGGTGGTGGTCTCCTCGGAGACGCCCTTGATCCCGGCGGCGATCCGGGTCCACTTGCCCTTGTCGGCCTTGAGGCTCTCCTGGAGCAGGGTGAGGAAGACCCGGAACTCGTCGGAGTCGGCGGTGGAGGGGTCGGGGACCGCGCCGGCCTCCTCGAACTCCTTGCCCTTGTGCACCAGCATGGTGGCGTCGCCGCCGTCGTCCAGGATCATGTTCGGGCCGTCGGCGCCCGGCCAGGTCAGCGCCTGCTCGGTGCACCACCAGTACTCTTCCAGGGTCTCGCCCTTCCAGGCGAAGACCGGGACGCCCTTGGGGTCGTCGACGGTGCCGTCCGGGCCGACGACGGCCGCGGCCGCGGCGTGGTCCTGGGTGGAGAAGATGTTGCAGCTGACCCACCGGACCTCGGCGCCCAGCGCGACGAGGGTCTCGATGAGGACGGCGGTCTGCACGGTCATGTGCAGCGACCCCATGATGCGCGCGCCCTGGAGGGGCTTGGAGTCGCCGTACTCGGCACGGAGGGCCATCAGGCCGGGCATCTCGTGCTCGGCGAGGGTGATCTCCTTGCGGCCGAAGTCGGCCAGGGACAGATCGGCGACCTTGAAGTCGAATGACATGCGTGTGCTCACTCCTCAGGTGGATGCGGACCGAGTCTAGACGCGCCCCGCGGACCCCGGCACGCCCCGGCGGCCGAGATTGACGCTGCTTTGTCAGATTCGCCGGAACCGGCCCGTTCCTCGGCTAGGGTCGGTCCGGGGACCTTCCGCCGCACCCCGCTGAAAGCCCGTTGACCTGGGAGGACGAGGCGATGCCCGAGAACCGGGGCGCAGGCTCCGCCGACGCCGGGGCGGTGCCGATCTCGGCGGCCGCCGATGCGCTCGGGGTGAGCGCGCGCAGCCTGCGCTACCGCGAAGGGCTCGGCCTGCTCCCGGTCACCAAGGAGCAGCCGACCGGCCGGGGCCACCGGCACCGCCGGTTCTCCCCCGAGGACCTGCGCACCATCGCGGCCGGGCTGGAGCTGGAGCGCGGCTTCGACGTGGCGCCCGCCGCGCTCGCCTTCGCCCTGCGGGTGCTGGCCGAACCGGAGACGCTGGCGGCGGTGCGCTCCTACGGCGAGCGGCTGGGCCGGCTGGCGCCGCCGCCGGCCCGCGCGATGGACTTCGAGAAGCAGAAGGCGCTCCGGCTGCTGCGCGCCCGCGGCGGCCCCTGACCCGCCCGGGCGGGCGGGAGGGCGTCACCAGCCGGTGGCGTCGAGGATGCGGCGCTCCAGCTCGGGGGCCATGGTCCGCATGTAGGTGGCGCCGATGTGGCTGCCGTCCCAGTAGACCAGCACGTTGCCGACGACCGCGGGGCACTCCCCGGCGGTGCACAGCAGGTCGGTGAGGTCCAGCGGGACGACGTTGCCCGGCAGCCCGGCGGTCCGCTCCAGCGGCGACTCGGCGGCCATGGAGACGTCCGGGGCGACGGTGCACTCCTCCGGTTCCCCGCCGGCCAGGCACTCCGGCGCGTCGAAGCCGAGCCGCGGGGTGTCCCGGACCGCGATCACGTCGATGCCCAGCTCCTCCAGCTCCCGCCACCGGTCCAGGTAGCCGTCGACCACCTCCTCCTCGCCGAAGCCCGCCGAGGTGTCCAGGCTGGTGGTGGTGCCGGTGGTGAACACCGCGTCCGGCCGGAGCCCGGCCAGCTCCGCCACCGCGCCGCGGTTCCACTCGCGGCAGGAGGTGTAGGGCTCGCCCTTGTAGGTCTGCGGGGCGTCGGTGAACAGGCAGGCGCCCTTGACCATGTTGACGATCCGCCAGTCCCGCCGCTCGGCGATCTCCTCCAGCGCCGGGAACCAGTGCGCCGCGTGCGAACCGCCGACCAGCGCGATGGTGCGCTCCGCGTCCTCCGCGCCGTAGACGCAGGTGAGCACCTCGGCGTCGGTGGTGGACTGGTTGCACCCGTCGGCGTAGGTGACCGGGACGTCGTCCGCGGCCTCGGCCGGGGCCGGGTAGACCGGCATCGGGCGCTCCGCGCTGCCGTCGCCCCCGCCGGCCAGCGCGGCCGCCCCGGGGTAGCGGGAGGCGTCGGCCAGCAGCGCCTCCTGGGCGCGCTGCTCGGCGGCCAGCCGGCCGGACCAGGCGCCCGCCGCGACCAGAACCGGGAGCAGGCAGGCCAGCGCGACCGCGGGCCCCTTGAGCAGCGCCCGGCGCGGTGCCGCCGGGGCAGCCCGGCCGATCCGGGCCAGCCGGTCGGCGACCGGGGTGGTCGCCGCCGCCAGGGCGACCGAGGCGGCCAGCACCGCGGCGCCGCCGTACGGGCCGGCCAGCGTCCGGTCCGTGGCGTGCAGGTAGAACACCAGGACCGGCCAGTGCCACAGGTACAGCGCGTAGGAGATGGAGCCGAGGTAGCGCAGCGGCCGCAGGGTGAGCAGCCGGTCGGCGCCCAACCGCGAGCCGCTGGTGCCTGCGGTGACGACCGCCGCGGCGGCCAGCGTCGGCCAGAGCGCGACGTAGCCGGGGAAGAGCGTGGAGACCTGGAGCAGCAGGCCGCAGGAGACCAGCGCGGCCAGCCCCAGCCAGCCCAGCGCGACCCGGGCCCGGCGCGGCGGGTCCAGCCGGCCCAGCAGCAGCGCGAGCGCGCCGCCCAGCGCGAACTCCCACAGCCGGGCCCCGGTGTCGAAGTAGGCCCACGGCTGGTCGGCCGCGGTGATCCGGACCGAGTAGGCCAGCGATCCGGCGAACACCGCGGCCAGCGCCGCCAGGACGGCGGGGCGGACCCCGGCCCCGAACCGGCGGCCCAGCCAGGCCGCGGCCGCGATCAGCACCGGCCAGAGCAGGTAGAACTGGCCCTGGATGGAGAGCGACCAGAAGTGCTGCACCGGGCTGGTGGCGTCGTCCCGGGCCAGGTAGTCCACCGCGTCCAGGGCCAGGGTCCAGTTGAGGTGGTAGAGCGCGGCCGCCCAGGTCTGGGCGATCAGGTCGTGCCAGTGGTCCTCGGGCAGCAGCAGCCGGGCGCCGGCCAGCACCGCGCCCAGCACCACGGCCGCCGTCGGCACCAGCCGCGCGGCGAGCCGGGCCAGGAACGCGCCGAACCGGACGCCCGATCCGCGCTCCACCGAGCGGACCAGCGAGCCGGTGATGAGGAAGCCGGTGAGCATGAGGAAGACGTCCACACCGCCGGAGACCCGGCCGAACCATACGTGGTAGGCGGCGACCAGCAGCACCGCGACCGCGCGCAGCCCGTCGATCTCCGGCCGGTGCGCGCCGTCCGCCGGACGGCCCGGCCGCGGGGCCGGCGGGCGCGCGCGGGCGGCGTCGGGGGCTGCGGTCTGCTGCACGGGTGAGGGGCTCGCTTTCGCGCGCGGGGAACTGGGGACGACCGGCCATCCTTCCCCCGCCCCGTTACCGGTCGGCGTCCACCGGTTGAACCCCGGACCGCCGTTCGGATACCGGTCGGCCCCTCCGCGCGCAAGGCCGGTGGCCGGATCCGGAGCTTTCCCCGGGAATCGGGCCGGGGCCGGTTTCCGCCGCGGGCGGCCGGGTTAGGTTGGCAGACGTGGACAGCCGAAGTGGTCTCCGCCCCGCCCCCCGTGCGCCGACCGGGCTCGACCGGCGGTTGGGCATCCTGGACCGGCTGCACCGCCTCTGGTGCGAGCGGCACCGGAACCGGGCCGCCGGGGAGGGCGGCGAGGCGCTGCGGCCGGTGTTCGAGCGGCACGTGCGCGAGCTGCGCGCGCTGGCCGGCCGGCCGGGGTCCGCCTCCCGCTCCGGTCTGGACGCCGACGCGCTGTGCGCGCTGGCCGACGAGGACCGCTCCGGCCGGCTCACCGCCGGCCACCTGGGGGCGCTGGCCCGGCGCATCCCCGACTTCGACCCGCCGCTGCCCGGTCCGGAGCGGGTGGCCGCCGCGGCGGCCGAGGCCGCCTCCTCCGAGGAGCACCCGGTGCTGCGCGCCGCCCGGTCCTTCCTGGAGACCTCGCGGGCGATGGGCGGCGGCGAGCCGCCCGCCCCGCACCTGCGCCCGCTGCCGTGGGCGCTGGCCTCGCTCTCCCTGCTCCGCGCCGGGTACCCGCCGCTGGCCGCCGACCGGCGGATCGGCGGCCGGCTGGAGGAGGCGCTGGCCGCCCCGGAGGCGCTGCCCGCCCTGGCCGAGGTCGTCGCGGACCTGGCCACCGCCGAGCTGCGCGCCCGGCTCAGCGGGCCCGCCGGGGTGGTTCCTCCGCAGGCCGAGCCGCCGCTGGTCGGGCCGCTGGCCGCTGCGATGCACCGCAGGGTCCACCGGCACCTGCGGCACCGCACCGGCCCCATCGGGCTGGTGCTGCGCGAGGTGGAGCCGGGCGCCCGGGTGTCGGTCTCGGCGGCGGACACCGCGGACGGCGCGGTGCGCGAGCGCTGCGCCGGGGCCGCCGAGCGGGCCCTGTTCACGCCGGGACCGGAGTGCCGGTGGGTCCGGCTGGAGCTGTGCGCCGCCGAGCGCGAGGTGGAGCTGCTGGTCACGGTGCACGACGTGGGCGACCCGCCGTCGGGGGCGCTGGCGGTCACCGCCGGGCCGGCCGATGTGCTCGACGCCGCCTGCACCGACTGCGTCACCCTGCTCCCCGGCGACTCGGCCGACGAGCGCTGGCCCGCGGTGGAGGCGTTCGTCGACGACGCCGTCTCCCGGGTCCTGGACCGGCTGACCCGGTCGCTGGCCTGAGGCCGCCGGAAAGGCGCGGACCGCGCGCGGGCCCCGGGAAGGGTCACATCAGGGCGATGATGACCAGGAGCAGCAGCAGGATGATGATCGTGATGAGCACCGCGGGGATCACCCAGCCCTGCGAGAGCAGCGGGTCCTCGCGCTGCGGCGCGGGTGCCGGGCCGCCCTGGCCGGCGAAGGCGTTCGGTCCCATCGTGGTGTTGGGGCCCATGGTGGGCGGGCCGACCACGCCGGGGCCCATCGGGGGCGGGGTGACCGGTCCGGGCGGCGGGGTGTGCGGCCCCATGGGCGGCGGGGTGTGCGGGCCCATCGGCGGGGCGTAACCGCCTTGCGGGCCGGTCATCGGCCGGCCGGGGCCGGTGGGGCCCTGCGGGTAGGGCTGCTGGGGCGGCGGCGGGCCCTGCGGGTGCATCGGGGCCTGCGGGCCGCTGACGGTGAACGCCGGGCCCGGCCCGGTACCGCCCTGCACCAGCGGTCCGGCGCTGATCACACCGGTCTCCGCCGCGCGCTCGCCCTCGCGGACAACGTCCTCGGTCGAGGCGCCCTCCGCCGGGTCGTGGCCGAGCAGCTGCATCAGCAGCTCCTTGGCGCCGGGCCGGCGGTCCGGGTTCTTCTCCAGGCACCGCTGCACGATGGGCAGCAGCTCGTCGGGGACCCCGTCCAGGGACGGCGGGGAGCTGATCACCCGGTGCACCACCGCGTGCACGCTGTCCGCGCCGAACGGCGCGTTGCCGGTGGAGGCGAACGCCATCACGCAGCCCCAGGCGAACACGTCCACCTTGTCGGTGATGCCGGTGCCCTCGATCTGCTCGGGGGCCATGTAGGAGGGGGTGCCGACGATGGAGTTGGTGACCGTGGCGGTGCCGTCGTCGACCCGGGCGATGCCGAAGTCGATCACCCGCGGGCCGTCCTCGCCGAGCAGCACGTTGCCCGGCTTGAAGTCGCGGTGCACGATGCCCGCCTTGTGGATGGCCACCAGCGCGGTCGCGGTGTTGACCGCCAGCCGCTGCAGCGCCGCCCCGCGGCGGGGGCCGCGCCGGGCGACCGCCTCCTGCAGGGACGGGCCGTCCACGTACTCGCTGACCACGTAGGGCGGGTCGACGTCGAGGTGGGCGGCGTAGATGGCCGCGGTGCAGAAGGAGGCGACCTTCTGGGCGGCGCGCACCTCCTTCTCGAAGCGCCTGCGCAGCTCGTCGTTCTCCGACCACTGGTCGTTGAGGACCTTGATCGCGACCTCTTCGCCCTCGGTGTCGCGCGCGAGGTAGACGACACCTTGGCCGCCCTTGCCGAGGCGGCCCACGACGCTGTAGTCGCCGAACGAGGTGGGGTCGCTCGGCGACAGCGATTCGGGACCGGGCATGGAACTCCTCCAGGGGGTGGTGCCGGCGCTAGCCCGCGGTGTGCTCTTCCGCCACGGGTTCTACTCCATAAGCCGCGGCTAAGTACACAGTGGCGTAATCGGTTAGAGCGATCAAACCGGCCATGCGTTCCATCGGATGCCCGGATTCCGCTGAGACCGTGCTCACCGGCGTGCCGCCGCGCGCCGCGGCGGCCTCGGCCGAGTGCAGGTCGAGGGCGGTCCGCTCGCTCTCCTCCCCCGGGTCGCGGAAGAGCAGCAGGCGGGTGCGGAGCGGCCCCTCCTCCTCCGGGTCGTCGAAGATGGACCGCGGCCCGGTGCCGCCCAGCGGGCCGTTCGCCAGCCGCACCGCCGGCTCCAGCGCGTCCGGCAGCGCCCCGTGCAGCACCGGGTAGCCGGCGGTGCGCGCGGCGCGCTCCGCCGTGTGCGCCGCCGCGAACGCGGTCGGCCCGGTGCCGCCCACCGCGACCGGGAGGGTGCCGGCCAGTTCCAGGGCCAGCGACTTCGCCGGGTTCTCCCAGCTCTCCACGGAGGGCGCGCAGCGCACCGCGGTCTGCTCCAGCCGGACCGCGGCCACCTCGAAGACCTCGCTCCCGGGCGCGGGCAGGCCGGCCGCACCGGCCGCGCTGAGCAGCGCCGCGGCCGGGCCCCAGACCGGTTCGAAACCGCCCGCGGGGGCTCCGGCGCCGCGCAGCTCGATGTAGGGGGCGCGGGCCTGCTCGGCGAGCGGCCGCAGCGGCCCGTCCGGAGGTCCGGCGGCCACCAGCCGGCAGCCGCGGCGGACCGCCTCCGCGGCGCACCCGACGACCGGTTCTTCGGCGTCCGGCCCGGAGGCGGCCAGGACCAGGTCGTAGGAGGAGACCCAGCCCGGCAGCAGCGGGCCGCGCACCGGGGAGAAGGGGACCGGGCAGCCCGGTCCGAGCACCGCGGCGGCCAGTTCCGCGGCGAGGCCGCCGGTACCGGAGCCGATCGCGACCGCGGCCCGCGGCCGCCCGTCCTCGGCGAGCCGGTCCAGGCCGGCCTCCAGCGCGGCCGACCGCGCCGCGCGCAGCCGTCCGGCCGCGGAGGCGGCCGACCGGGCGAGCGGGCCGTCGGCGCCGGGGCCGTCCAACCGGGTCTCGTCGAAAACGGCTCCGGACATCAGCCGAGCTCGCGCGCCTCGTCGACCAGCAGCACCGGGATGCCGTCCCGGATCGGGTAGGCCAGGCCGCTCTCATCGCAGACCAGCTCGCCGGCCTCGGCGTCCAGCCGGAGCGGCTTCTTGCTCTTCGGGCAGGCCAGGATCTCCAGCAGCCAGTCGTCGATCTTCGCGGTCATCGTGAACCTCCGGGACGGCCCCGGGCGGGGAGCCCGGGGAGGGATTGTGGGCCCTGCTCGCGGCAGGGCGGCGGGGCTGCTCAGCCCCGGACGACGGCCAGGACCTCGTCGCGGAGCCGCTCCATGCCCGCCGTGTCGGGCGCCTCGACGTTCAGCCGGAGCAGCGGCTCGGTGTTGGACGCCCGCAGGTTGAACCAGCTCCCGTCGGTGAAGGAGACGGTCAGCCCGTCCAGGCGGTCCACCTCGGCCCCGGGGCGGGATCCGAACTCCGCCTCGGCCGCCGCGGTGCGCCCTTCCTGGTCGGCGACCTCGGAGTTGATCTCCCCGGAGGCCGCGTACCGAGTGTATTGCCGGGTCAGCTCGGAGAGGCCCTGCGTGCCGCCGCCGAGCGCGGCCAGCACGTGCAGCGCGGCCAGCATGCCGGTGTCGGCCCGCCAGAAGTCGCGGAAGTAGTAGTGCGCGGAGTGCTCGCCGCCGAAGACCGCCCCGGTCTCGGCCATGCTGCCCTTGATGAAGGAGTGGCCGACGCGGGTGCGCACCGGGACGCCGCCCTGCTCCCGGATGATCTCCGGGACCGCGCGGGAGGTGATCAGGTTGTGGATGATCGTCGCGCCGGGGTGCACGGCCAGCTCGCGCTCGGCCACCAGGGCGGTGATCGCCGACGGCGGGACCGGTTCGCCGCGCTCGTCGACGACGAAGCAGCGGTCGGCGTCGCCGTCGAAGGCCAGCCCGATGTCGGCGCCGGTCTCCCGCACCTTCGCCTGCAGGTCCACCAGGTTGTCCGGGTCCAGCGGGTTGGCCGGGTGGTTGGGGAAGGTGCCGTCCAGCTCGAAGTAGAGCGGCGTGATCTCCAGCGGCAGCGCGCCGAGCGGGTCGGGGCCCAGCACCGCGGGGACGGTCAGCCCGGCCATGCCGTTGCCGGCGTCGACCACCACCTTGAGCGGCCGGATCCCGGAGAGGCCGACCAGCGACCGGAGGAACTCCGCGTACGGGGCGAGCAGCTCCTTCTCCGTGATGGAGCCGCGCCGCCCGGCGGGGGCGGGCACGCCCTGCTCGGCCAGCTCGCGGATCTCGGCCAGGCCGCTGTCCTCGCCGATCGGGGCGGCGCCGGCCCGGCACATCTTGATCCCGTTGTACTGGGCCGGGTTGTGGCTGGCGGTGAACATCGCCCCCGGCATGTCCAGGCTTCCGGAGGCGTAGTAGAGCAGGTCGGTGGAGCCGAGGCCGGCCATCACCACGTCGGTGCCCTGGTCGGCCGCGCCCTCGGCGAAGGCGCGGGCGAGCTCCGGGGAGGAGGGCCGCATGTCGTGCGCGACGACCACCGACGGCGCGTCCGCGACGCGGGCGAACGCCGCGCCCACGGCGCGCGCCACGGTGGAGTCGAAGGTGTCGGGGACGATGCCGCGCACGTCGTAAGCCTTGAAGATCTGGCCGAGGTCGCCCACTGCTGCTCCGCATCCGGTTCGTTGATCGGATCCTGTCCGGGCCCCGCCGCCGTCGGCGGGGTTCCAACGTACAAGACCGGCCCCGGGCCCCCGGAGCGGCACGGCGCCTCGGCGGCACGGGGCGGCGGTGGCCGGTCCCGGCCATGGCGGACGCGAAATGCCCTGGGTACGGGCGGAGGTTATCCCTGCATGACCCGACAGCCGTCCCCACGGACCCTCACCGATGCCGCCCTCTCCGAGCTGCTGGCGGCAGAGCGGTTCGGCACGCTGGCCACCGTCAAGCGCAGCGGCCACCCCCATATGACCACCATGGCCTACACCTGGGACCCCGCGGCCCGCATCGCGCGGTTCTCCACCACGGCCGGCCGGATCAAGGTCGGGCACCTGCGGCGCGACCCGCGTGCGGCCCTGCACGTGCCCGGCGGCGACGTCTGGTCGTTCGCCGTCGCCGAGGGCGAGGCCGAGGTCTCCGAGACCACGGACGTCCCGGGCGACCGGATCGGGCGGGAACTGCTCGCGATGGCCCGGACCCTGGCCGAGCCCGAGGACGAGCGGGCGTTCCTGGAGCGGCTGGTCGCCGAGGAGCGGGTGGTCGTCCGGCTGAAGGTGAACCGGTTGTACGGGACCGCCCTCGACTTCGAGGGCTGAGGGGCGTCGCCCGATGTTCGCTCCCCGTTCTCCCCGCGGCGGCGCGGGGAGGGCGGGGTTTCCCGGTCGGGCGCGGCGCCGCGGCCCGGGTCAGGCGTCCTGGCCGGTGGGGCGGTCCTGGGAGCCGGGGTCGGAGCGGACCACCCTCAGATGGCCCTTGCCGTGGCCCTCGACCACCGCGCCGGGCGCCTGCGGGCGGCGCTGCGGCGCTTTGGGGCGGGCCGCCTCGCGCACCGCGTTGGCCAGCGCCTCCAGATCGTCGCTGCCCGGACCGCCGGAGCTGTCCGCCGGAAGCCGGACCACCTCCCACCCGCGCGGGGCGGTGAGCCGCTCGGCGTGCATCGCGCACAGGTCGTAGCAGTGCGGCTCGACGTAGGCCGCGAGCGGGCCGAGCACGGCGGTGGAGTCGGCGTAGACATAGGTGAGCGTGAAGACTGCTGGCTGTCTGCACGCGGTTCGCGAGCAGCGTCGGACAACGCTCACGGGGACCGACCCTATTCCTTTCCTCCTACGGATGCCAGCAGGCCCCCGCCGTGTCCCGGGCCAGGGCTGCACTCCGGGCCCCGATGGCATACTCTCGAACCGTGCGACGAGTGCGCCTACAGAGGGCTCAGGCCGACCGCTTCCGACGCCGGGACCGCCGCGGCCGCGGAATCCGCGGACCTTTGGCGCCCCCGGAGTCACCGCTGTCCCGAAGCCGTGCCCAGGTCTTCGACGACCTGGTGCTGGACGCGGTGGAGCGTCTGGAGCGGGTCTGGTCGCGCGAGCTCGCGAATGTGGAGTTCCTGGTCGAGGACGTACCCCGGGTCCCGCCCGGCGTCACCGCCGAGGACGGCATCCCCTACTCCCGCCTGGAGACCGGCCGCGACGGCCGGGCCTGCATCACCGTCTACCGCCGGCCCGTGGAGATCCGCACCCGCGAGCCGGAGGAGATGGCCCTGATGGTCTACGAGACCGTCGTCGAGGAAGTGGCCAACCTGCTCGGGCTGGAGCCCGAGACGGTCGACCCGGAGACCCGGGGCTGACCCCGGCCCGGGGCGCCTCCCCGGGACCCGCCTCGACCCGCCGGCCGGACCACCCGGCCGCTCCGGCGCTGCACCCTGCCCGTTTTACGGGCCGGTCCCGCGCTCCTTCCCAGACCACTCGGCGTCCCGTGCCCGTGCCCGTACGCGTACCCGCGCCGCCTCCCGTGGCCCCGCCGACCTGATTCCCCTACCGGCGAGCGGCCGGCCTGCCGGAGTCGGGCGCTCCGGTCGGAAGCGGCGCCCCACAGGGTGGAGGTTCAACCGGGCGGCGACGGCGAAGGAAGGGGCGGGGCCGGGCACTCCAGCCGGGCGCGGCGCCCCACAGAGCGAAGGCTCAGACCTGCGGCAACGACAGAGGCAGGGACGGGGCGGAGGCCTCGGCCGAGCGCGGGCCTCACGGGGTGGAGGCTCAGACCGGCGGCGACGGCAGGGGGCATGCCAGCCGGCCGGTCGGGCGCGGCGTCTCGCAGAGCGAAGGCTCAGGCCAGCGGCGACGGCAGAGGCAGGGACGGGGCCGAGGCATCAGCCGGGCGCGGCGCCCCACAGAGCGAAGGTTCAAACCCGCGGCGAAGGCAGGGGGCGTGCCAGCCGGTCGGTCGGGCGCGGCGCCCCACGGGGCGGGGTACAGGCAGGCAGCGAGGGCAGGAAGGGGGCCGGGGCAGCGGGGCGCCTGCGGGGGGCGGGTGAAGGGGCGGGATCGCCGCGCCCGCGTCGCCCCGGCGCCGGGGCGGGTCGCTCGGTGACCACCGGCACCTCTCTGACCTGGGTAAACACGGACAGTGATGGTGGCGGGGGGCGCCCTGCGCACCGCGAGAGCACCCCGGTGATTCCTGGGCGCGCATCCCGGGCCGGAACGGGCCTCCCGGGGCCCGAACGGCCCTGATCGGGGCGGTAGCCGGGGATCCGTGCCGCCGGGAAGGCCGGAAGGGCGGGGCCGGAACCCCGGGGAGGGCGGCGAGGGGGCGAGATGTCGCATTCGTCCCCCCGACGGGCCCCGCTTCGGCCACTCTGCGTGACCAGGGAGGGGGCGGCGGGGCTTCCGGGGGTGCTACTCGCCGGTAGATGTCATCGGGGCCGCCGCCGAGGTGCGCAGGGCGCCCCCGGCCCGCCCGATCCCCGCCGGCGACCCGGCATAGCGGACATAACCCTCCTCTGTTGGCGCGGAGAGCCCGTGCCCGCCGCCGGAACACCGCTCTCCCCCGCCGGACGCCTGGGCGCGGACCGGTGAACGCCGCCCCCGGCCCCGCTCCCGCCCTCGCCGCCCGCCTGAACCCCGGCCCCGTGAGGCGCCGCGCCCGGACGAGACGCCCGGCCCCGCTCCTACCCTCGCCGTCACCGCCGGTTTGAACCTTGGCCCCGTGGGGCGCCGCACCCGGACGAGACGCCCGGCCCCGGCCCTTCCTCCGCCGTCGCCGCCCGCCTGAGCCTTCACCCCGTGGGGCGCCGCGCCCGGTTAAGGCGCCCGGCCCCGCCCCTGCCTCCGCCGTCGCCGCCGGCCTGCACCTCAGCCCCCTGAGGCGCCGCACCTGGTTAAGACGCCCGGCCCCGCCCCTGCCTCCGCCGTCGCCACCGGTCTGAACCTTCACTCCGCGAGATGCCGCACCCGGGCGACGCCTGCACTCCGCCCCTACCTCCGCCGTCGCCGCCCGCCTGAACCCCTGCCCCGTGGGGCCTCGCTTCTCGGGCGGCTCCTGCCGGGAACGGGGACCGGCCTTGCCCTCTCGCTCCCTCTCGCTCCCTTCGAGCGGGGAGGCGCAGGTCAGGGCAGTGCGGTCAGCGAGTCGACCACCGGCGGGAGGCGGACCTCGGCGGGGGCCGGCGGGACCGGGAGCACCGCGGTGGAGCGCTTCTCGCCCTTGCCCTGGGTGAGCACCGCGGCGGCGTGCACCGGGCCGGAGCCGTCGCTCAGCTCCAGCAGGAGTGCGTGCGCCCCCTTCGGCGACTCCACCTCCACCTCGGCGGTGCTGCCCGCGGCGACCTCCACCTTCATCGGGTCGGCGGTGGTTCCGTCCTCGGCCACCGGGGTGACGATCAGCGAGGCGTCCTGCTCCACCGCCCCCACCAGCAGCTCGGTCGAGGTGTCGTCCGGGTCCGCGGGGACCGCTGCGGTGCCGCCGGGCCCCTCCTCCAGGGCGGGCGCGGCCGCGGTGTAGGCGCTGTCGTCGCCGCCCTCCCTCTCCGCCAGCACCCCGGCCACCACCGGCCGGTCCGACTCCACCAGGACCGTGGCGGCCTGCTTCTCCAGCGGCCCCTCCAGGCTGAGCGCGGCCGACGCCGCCGGCGGCACGTCCAGGTCGTCCAGGGCCTCGTGCTCGATCTCCCCGTCCGGGCCGAACAGCCGGACGTCGACCGAGGCCGGCTCGTCGCCCGGAGCGGCCACCACCAGGGTCCGCGAGCCCCCGCCGGCGGGAACGCCCGCGACCACCTGGCGGGTCGCGGGGCGCTCGGTGGCCGGCGCCCACTCCGATCCGCCCTTGGAGCGCTCGGCGAAGAGCGACGCCGCGACCCGGCCGGAGGCGGTGCGCACGTGCACCGCGACGGCCCGCCCCGAGGAGCCCAGCTCGGTGAGCTCGCCCAGCTCGACGGTGGCCTCGCCCTCCGAGGGGACCTCCACGCCCCGGGTCTCCTCCTCCGCGATCGGCCCATCGGCGGCGTAGACGTCCACGTTGGCCACCGCGGTCCCGGAGTCGACGTTGGCCAGGTGCACGGTGAGCTTCTTCAGGTCCTCGCCCGAGGGTGCGGTGAACCAGGTGCTCCAACCGGGCTCGGTGCAGCGCACCACCGACGCGCTCGCGTCGTCGTCCTCGGCCACCGCGGTCTGCGCGGCCTCCAGGCCGCCGGCGAAGGCGCCCTCGGCGCGCAGCACGGTGTGCCGCCCCTCGTCCGCTTCGCTCACGTCGGCGGTGAGCAGCTGGCCGGGAAGCTCGCCCTCGGCGAGGCGGCGGGCGTTGGCCCGGTTGGCGGTGAGCAGCAGCTCGCCGTCCTCCTCGCCGCGGTACGGGGTGAACGCGGCCGCCTCGGTGAGCAGGTCGTCGTCCTGGGCGGGCGGGCAGACCCGCAGCGCGGACTCGACCCGCATCGTCTCGGCGCTGCCCCCGCCGGTCGCCCCACCGGGCTCCGGGCGGGTGACGAAGGCCACCCCGAACAGTGCGGCCAGCGCGATCGCGACCAGACCGAGCAGGGCGAACCGGTTCTCCACGAGCAGCTTCATCGTGTCTCCCGGAGGATGCGCCGGCCCTCGGGCCGGGGAGGTGCGGTCGGTCCTGGGCGGCGGAGGGGCACGCGGCACCGTCCGGCGCGGTCGGCGGTCATCCGTGCCGCCCCTTGCGGTGCGAGGCCCGGCGGCGGCCCCGGACGCCGCGGCGGCCGCGGCCCTCGCGGGCGGCGCCCGGTTCGGGCGGGGCCTCCCCTTCGTCGGCGCCCTCCGCCGGAGGCGGGGGCTCCGGAGCGCTCTCCGGGGACGGCGGCTCCTCCGGGGCGGGAGCGGCCGCCGCACCCGGTGCGCCCGGTCCGTCCGGCGACAGCGCCCGCTCCGGCCGCTCCTCCGCGGAGGGCCGCGCCGGGACGGGGTCCGGGGCGCGGCGGCGCGGCCGGCGGGGGCGGGCGCGGGCCCGGATCTCGTCGGCGTGGTCGTCCTCCTCGGTACGGGCGCCCGGCGAGGCCAGCACCAGGGCGGTGGCGATGAGCAGGCCCTGCAGCACCAGCCAGGCGTCGCGCCCGGCCGAGCCGCGGGCGATCACCACCGTTCCGCCCTCCGGGGGCAGCTCGAACAGGGTCATCCCGGTGTACGCCTCGGAGGCGCGCAGCGGCTCGCCGTCCAGGGTGGCGCTCCACCCGGCCGCGTACGGCTCGGCGAGCACCAGGGACCGGTCGGCCGGCCCTGGGGGCACCTCCGCGCTCCCCTCTCCGGGGCCGATGTCCAGCGCCTCGGCCCGGCCGTCGTCCTCCTCGCCGTCGCCGCCGGAGGGCACCACCCGCAGCCGCCCGGCCGGGGTGTCCAGCCGCCACAGCGCGAACTCCTCGCTGAGCATCTGCCGGCTCAGGCCCGGGGTGCCGTCCAGGGTGTCCACCAGGGTCTCGTCGGCGTCCCCGCCGATCTGCGGGCGGGGGATCATCACGTGGCCGATGCCGTAGCCGGCCAGGTCCTCCGCCTCGTCCCCGGCGCGGCCGGCGGCGAGCGCGGCCACCGCGGTGTCCAGTTCGGTACCGGCCGCCTGGTCGGCGGGGATCTGCTCGGTGCCCAGCCGCGGCTCGCCGCCGCGGAGGACCGCGTAGCGGAGCGGCCCGTCCTCGACCGGGCGCAGCACCAGGGTCCGCCCGGCGGCGGGGTCGGTGGCGATCGCGGAGACGAAGCCGGGCACCGGGGAGGGGGCGTCCCCGCTCAGCGGGCCGTCGACGCCCTGCCACATCCACAGGCCCGCGGCGCTGACCGGCGTGGTCAGCGCGAGGGCCGCCGCGCCCCCGGCGAAGAGCCGGCGCGCCCCGCCGAGCCGCCACATCAGGCCGAAGGACTGCGCCGAGGCGGCCGCGGTGAGCAGCATGGCGGTGGCCGCGAAGGCCAGCGCCACCCCGGGCCAGGCCGGGGCGGCCGGGCCGCCGTAGCCGGGCTCCACCACGATCCTGCTGGTGAGGATGGCGATGAGGATGCCGAAGAGGGTGATGCTCCAGCCGACCGCCACCAGCATCCGGCGGCGGAGCAGCAGCAGCGCGCTGAGCGAGGCGGCGATGAAGCCCGCCGTCACCCACGGGACGGGCACCCCGGGGCCGCCCGGGGAGAGCATGAGCAGCTCGTGCGCGGCCGGGGCCGGGGCGGACAGCTCGGGGGCGTGCAGCCCGGCCTCCAGCAGCCACAGCGAGGGGTGCAGCACCAGCTCGATCGACCAGGGCAGCAGCAGGAGCGGCGGCACACCGACCGCGATGGCGACGCTGATGTAGAGCCGCCGGCCCAGGTGGCCGTAGGCCACCGCCAGCAGCACCGCCACCACCAGGGCGAGCAGCCAGAGCAGCGGGACGAACGCGGTGCACGCGGCGAGCAGCACCGCGGTCCCCCAGGCGGCCCGGCGGGAGCGCTTGGGCGGCAGGGTCAGCACCCGGGTGCCGAGGATGCCCAGCACCGGGAGGAGCGCGTGCACCAGGGCGGTGCCGACCCGCCCCTGGGCCACCGCGCCGGTGGCCATCGGCAGCAGCGCGTACGAGCAGGCCATCCAGAGCTGCGCCGGGAGGAAGTGCAGCACCCGGCGGGCGAGCAGGTAGGCGGTGAGCCCGGCCAGCGGCACGCAGCCGAGCAGGATGACGTTGACCGCCAGCCACGGCTTGCCCAGGGCGATGGTGGACACCAGCGCCAGCAGCGCGACGTAGGGCGGAGCCGGGGCGTCGGAGCCCACACCGGTGGTCTGCGCGCCGCTCAGGTAGAGGTGCCACAGGTCGGAGGCGCCGCCGACGGCGGGCGGCAGCGCGCCCCCGGCCAGGGTGCCGCCGCTGAGCAGGGACCGCTCGGCGACCAGCGCGACGGCGGTGAGGCCGAGCACCAGCAGCACGCCCGGCTTGGCGAGCACCCGGCGCAGCACGCTCTGGTCGTCGCGGAGCGGGTCCTCGTCGTCCTCGGCGCGGGGCGCGGTGGTGACGGCCTGGTGCCGGCCCGGGGTGTCGGAGGCCGAGGCGTCTCCGGAGAGCAGTCCCGCCACCGCGGTGGTGAACTGGCGGAGCGCGACGCCGTGGGCGAGGAAGGGGCGGATCGCGCTGTAGGTGCGGCGCCGGTTGCGCCGCCGCCGGAACCGGCCCTTGATCAGCCGGCCGGGGCGGAAGAAGACCGCGGTGATCGCCGCCGCCTCGTCGAAGGCACTGGCCGGCTGCTTGGCGACGAGGTACATCAGCACCCGCAGCAGCGACCCGAAGGCGTTGCGGAGCAGCGCGCCGAGCATGCCGCCGAACGGCAGGTTGGCCAGCAGCACGAAGAGCGCGTTGTGCCGGTCGAGGCGGCGCGGGTGGCCGCCCGCGGCGGCGATCTTGCGGCGGCGCCGGGCCGAGGCCTCGGCGTGGTAGGCGACCGCGCCGGTGACCAGCAGCACCCGGTGCCCGGCGGCGCCGGCCCGCCAGCAGAAGTCGATGTCGTCGCGGAACAGCGGCAGGGTGGCGTCGAAGCCGCCGATCTCGTCCCAGACGTCCCGGCGGATCAGCATGCCGGCGCTGGAGACGGCGAGCACCTGCCGGTCGCCGTCGTGCTGGCCGTGGTCGAACTCGCGGGGCTCCAGGCCGGTCTCCCGGCGGCCGGCCCCGTCGATGGTCACGCCCGCCTCGACCAGCATCCGGCGGTCGTAGAAGTCGCGCAGCTTGGGGCCGAGCACGGCGGCGCGGCGGTCGTCGTTGGCGGCCTCCAGCAGCGTCTGCAGCGCGCCGGGGTCGGGGACCAGGTCGTCGTGGACGAGCCAGATCCACTCGGTGGCCTCGGGTGCGGCGCCGGGGAACGGGCCGCGCTCCCGGGCCAGGGCGAGCCCGGCGCGCACCGAGTCGCCGAACCCGGTGTCCCGGGGCACCGCGGTGATCACTTCGGGCGCCAGGAAGGAGGCGAGGATGTCGCCGCTGCCATCGCGGCTGCCGGCGTCCACGCCGACGACGCGCTGCACCGGGCGGGTCTGCTCGCGGACGGCCTGCAGCGCCTCCGGCAGCCAGCGTGCGCCGTCGTGGGTGACGATGACGGCCGTCACGATGTGGTGAGCGGGGTCCAGGGGAAGCACGGCTGCGGGTCTCTCGGGGTCGCGGGACGAGGGCGTATCAGGGGTTTTGGGGGGACTCTTTCGGCAGATCACCATACGCCACGGAGCCGCCCCGGGGCGGCGCACCGGCGGAACCGGTCAAAGGGGCGCGGTCGTGCGTCCGGAGCCGGGAGCCATGGGCGCATCGCGAACAAATCGCCCAGAGTCCTCTCCGAACGGTAAAGCGGGGATAAAAAAACGCGCGCCCCGGGGCAAAGCCCTCGGGACGCGCGCCCAACGCAGACGGTCGAGCTAGAGCATGTCGGCCAGGAAATCGAAATCCCCGCCCGCGGCTTTCTTCAGCCGCCGGCGTTCGCGCTCGGAGAGACCCCCCCAGATGCCGAAGCGCTCATCGTGCTCCAGTGCGTATTCCAGGCACTCGGCCCGGACCTCGCAGGACTGGCAGACCTTCTTCGCCTCGCGCGTGGAGCCGCCCTTCTCGGGGAAGAACGCCTCCGGATCGGTCTGCGCGCACAGTGCGCGCTCCTGCCAGCCCAGATCGTCGTCTGCGCCGTGCGCCAGCGGGATGACCTCGCTCATGCGCACCTCCTATTGCCCCCCATGGATGTCCCCTCCCTTTCGACCCCCGGGAGGGGGGAAACACACATCTGAAATTACACGCGCGACGCTTGCTATACGTCAAGCGCAGTGCGCGGTAATCCACTGAATACCATGTAACGAACCGCCAACGACGGCTGGTCCGCGGGCATGGTGTGGATTACCGCGCACTTTCGGGGGCCGGGAGGGCGCCCGGAGGGCCGGGAGCGGTCAGCGCCGCTCGTCGTCCCGGTACCAGGACTGCTGGTCGCCGCTCTGCTCGGCACCGGCCTGGCCGGCGTCCTGCTGCTCCGCGGGCTGCTGGCCGGCCTCCGGCTGCTGGCCGTACTGGGCCGGGTCGTAGGCCTGCTGGCCGCCGGTGCCGTACCCCTGCTGCTGGTAGGCGTCGCCCGCCTGCTGGCCGTACTGCGCCGGGTCGTACGCCTGCTGGCCACCGGTGCCGTAGCCCTGCTGGGCCGCGTACGGGTCATAGGCCTGCTGGCCGCCGGTCCCGTACCCCTGCTGCTGCGCATCGCCCTGCTGGCCGTACTGGGCCGGGTCGTAGGCCTGCTGGCCGCCCGTGCCGTACCCCTGCTGCTGGTAGGCGTCACCGGCCGGCTGGCCGTACTGCGCCGGGTCGTACGCCTGCTGGCCACCGGTGCCGTAGCCCTGCTGGGCCGCGTACGGGTCATAGGCCTGCTGGCCGCCGGTCCCGTACCCCTGCTGCGCGGGGTCGTAGGCCTGCTGCTGGTAGGCGTCGCCGGCCGGCTGGCCGTACTGCGCCGGGTCGTAGGCCTGCTGGCCGCCGGTGGCGTACGCCTGCTGCGCGGGGTCGGCGTAGGCCTGCTGGGCCGCCGGGTCCGCATAGCCCTGCTGCTGGTAGGCGTCACCGGCCGGCTGGCCGTACTGCGCCGGGTCGTAGGCCTGCTGGCCGCCCGTGCCGTACGCCTGAGCGGGGTCGGAGTACGGCTGCTGGGCGTCCTGCTGGTAGGCCTCGCCGTAGCCCTGCTGCTGGTAGGCGTCGCCGACCGGCTGGCCGTACTGCGCCGGGTCGTAGGCCTGCTGGCCGCCGGTGGCGTACGCCTGCTGCGCGGGGTCGGCGTAGGCCTGCTGGGCCGCCGGGTCCGCGTAGCCCTGCTGGGCGGGGTCGGCGTAGGGCTGGCCGAACGCCGGCTGGCCGCCGTAGGTCTGGGACGGGTCGGCGGCCGGGAAGGGCTGCTGCGCACCGGTCTGCGGGGCGAAGCCCTGCTGGGCGCGGGGCACCAGGTTCGGGTCGTTGAGGATCCGGAGCAGGAAGAGCCCGGCGAAGACCAGGACGGCCGCCTGGCCCGCGATCCGGAAGAGGCCGGCGAACGCGTAGCCGACGCCGGCCGAACCGGCGGTGGCGAAGCCCGCGATCAGGCCGATCAGTGCGAACAGTGCGCCCACCCCGAGCAGGATCAGCCCGGTGAGGACCACTCCGAAGTTGGCCGGGGTCTTCTGCGGCGCGGTGACGACCAGCGCCACGGCCACCACCACCAGGCCCACGATGATCGGGCTGTAGAAGTCGCCCGGGACGGAGAAGGAGCCGTACTGGCCCTCCATCCCCGCGAACATGCTGATGAGGCCTGCGATTATCTGTGCCACCACAGCGCCGAGCAGCGCCCAGGCGGCGGGTACCCGCAAGCGGTTGATTGCTTCGTTGTTCAAGAGAGGTTCCCCTCCGCTGCTTCGCTGTCGCGTCGGTGGAAGCTTTGCATATCGACAGTCTGTCAAGTCATTCGGCCGATTCCGCACTGGACAGGCGCGACCGGCCCGGCCGCGGGCCCGGATCACGGGACGCCGGGCGGTTCCGGCTCGGGGCGGGAGCGCCGCCCGGCCGCCGGAGTGACCCTCCTGACACCGTGCGCGCCGGCCCCGTCCACCCCAGGGGCCCGACCGCGCACACGCCGTCTCACCCTGCCAGACTTGGGCGCATGCGGATAGTCGTGCCTGCGGGCGGTATCGGAGGCGCGCGGTTCCTGCGCGGCCTCAAGGCGACGCTAGGGATCGTAGCGGGCCAGGAGAGCGATTCCACCATCACCGTCATCGGGAACACCGGCGACGACATCACCCTTTTCGGACTGCGCGTCTGTCCGGATCTGGACACGGTGATGTACACCCTCGGCGGCGGAATCAGCGAGGAGCAGGGCTGGGGGCGCGCCGACGAGTCGTTCACCGTCAAGGAGGAGCTGCTCGCCTACGGCATGCAGCCGGACTGGTTCGGGCTGGGCGACCGGGACGTCGCCACGCACATCGTCCGCTCCCAGATGCTCGCCGCGGGCTACCCGCTCTCCGCGGTCACCGAGGCGCTGTGCGACCGGTGGCGGCCCGGCGTCCGGCTCGTCCCGATGACCGACGACCAGGTCGAGACGCACGTGGTCGTGGAGGAGGGCGGCGACCGCCGCGCGCTGCACTTCCAGGAGTGGTGGATCCGGCACCGCGCGGAGCTCCCCGCGCTCTCCATCGTCGGCGTCGGCGCCGAGGAGGCCCGGCCCGCGCCCGGCGTGCTGGAGGCGATCCGCGAGGCCGACGCGGTGCTGCTGCCGCCGTCCAACCCGGTGGTCAGCATCGGGTCGATCCTGGGCGTCGCGGGCATCCGCGAGGCGCTGGAGCAGGCCGTGGTGGTCGGCGTCTCGCCGATCATCGGCGGTGCGCCGGTGCGCGGCATGGCCGACGCCTGCCTGGCCGCGATCGGGGTGGAGACCTCCGCCCGCGCCGTGGCCGAGCACTACGGGCCGCGGCTGCTGGACGGCTGGCTGGTCGACGAGGCCGACGCCGGGACCCGGGTGGACGGCGTCGAGGTGGTCTCCCGACCGCTCTACATGAGCGGCCCGAAGGCCACCGCCGACCTCGCTCGGGCCGCCCTCGACCTGGCCCTGGACCTGAAGGGGCGGCGCGGATGAGCACCCCTGCGGCGGAGGTCGCCGTGCGCGCCGTGCCCGGCCTGCCCGAGGTGCGCCCCGGCGACGACCTGGCCGCGCTGATCGCCGGGGCCGCCGGGCTCCGCGACGGCGACGTGCTGGTGGTCACATCGAAGATCGTCAGCAAGGCCGAGGGCCGGATCCGCCGGATGGACCGGGAGGCCGCGATCGACGCCGAGACCGACCGGGTCGTCGCGCGCCGCGGCCGCACCCGCATCGTGCAGACCCGGACCGGCCTGGTGATGGCGGCCGCCGGGGTGGACGCCTCCAATGTGGAGCCGGGCAGTGTGCTGCTGCTCCCCGAGGACCCGGACGCCTCCGCCCGGCGGATCCGCGCCGGGCTGCGCGATCGGCTCGGGGTGCGGGTCGCCGTGCTGGTCAGCGACACGTTCGGCCGCCCGTGGCGGAACGGCCAGACCGATGTGGCGATCGGCGCGGCCGGCCTGGAGCCGATGCAGGACCTGCGCGGCGGGACCGACACGCACGGCAACGTGCTGGAGGTGACGCTGAACGCCGTGGCCGACGAGATCGCCGCCGCCGGCGAGCTGGTCAAGGGCAAGGCCGGCGGTGTCCCGGTGGCGCTGGTGCGGGGGCTCTCCGCACTGGTCACCGAGGAGGACGGGCCGGGGGCGGCGGCGCTGGTCCGCCCCGCCGACGAGGACCTGTTCCGGTACGGCTCGCGGGACGTGGTCCCGGCCCGGCGCACCGTGCGCGAGTTCACCTCCGAGGCGGTCGACCCGGAGGCGGTGCGCCGCGCGGTCGGCGCGGCGGTGACCGCGCCCGCGCCGCACCACACCACCCCGTGGCGGTTCGTGCTGGTGGAGGATGCCGGGACCCGCACCCGGCTGCTGGACGAGATGCTCCGCGCCTGGCAGGCCGACCTGCGCGCGGACGGGTTCTCCGAGGAGGCGGTGGCCCGGCGCACCCGGCGCGGCGAGGTGCTCCGCCGCGCCCCCTACCTGGTGGTACCGTGCCTGGTCACGGAGGGTGCGCACGCCTATCCGGACGAGCGCCGCGCTTCGGCCGAGCGGTCGATGTTCCTGGTGGCGATGGGCGCCGGGGTGCAGAACCTGCTGGTGGCCCTGGCCATGGAGGGCCTGGGCTCGGCCTGGGTCTCGTCCACCATGTTCTGCCCGGACACCGTGCGCGAGGTGCTGGACCTGCCTCGGGAGTGGCAGCCGATGGGCTCGGTCGCGGTCGGCCATCCGGCGGCGCCCCCGCCGGACCGCCCGCCCCGCGATCCGGCCGCGTTCATCGCGGTCCGCTGACCCGCCGCGGCGCCGCCGCGCGGTGCCGCCCTCGACCGGAGGCCTCCCGTGTCCGATGAACACCTGATCCTGGCGGGGCTGCTCGTCCTGCTGATGGTCTTCGCCGGGCGGGTGCTGGCCGACCGGATCCGGGTCCCGGACGCGATCGTCCTGGTGGCGCTGGGCGCGGCGATCGGCTTCCTGCCGGGGCTGGACTCGGTGCACATCTCGCCCGAGATCATCCTGCTGGTGTTCCTGCCGCCGCTGATCTACAGCGCGGCGTTCTTCTCCTCGCCGCGGGACATGCGGGCCGAGGCGCGGCCGATCGTCGCCCTGGCGGTGGTGACCACGCTGGTCACCGCGTTCGCCATCGCCGGGGTGATCTGGCTGGTGCTGCCGGACACCGGCTGGCCGGCCGCGATCGCGCTGGGGGCGGCGGTGGCGCCGACCGACGCGGTGGCCTCCTCGGCGGTGCTCAAGCGGATCGGCGCCCCCAAGCGGGTGCTCACCCTGCTGGAGGGCGAGAGCCTGATCAACGACGGCGTGGCGCTGACCCTGTTCTCGCTGGCGGTGACCGCGATGAGCACCCCGCTCAGCGTCTCCGACGGGGTCGTCGAGCTGGTCAAGGTGGTGGCCGGCGGGCTGGCGTTCGGCGCGCTGGTCGCGGTGGTCGTCGGCTGGCTGTGCCGGCGGTTCCAGGACGGCAACGCCCAGCTGGTCCTCTCGCTGATGACGCCGTTCGCGGCCTACGTGCCGGCCGAGATCCTGGGCTTCTCCGGGGTGCTCTCCGCGGTGGTGGCCGGCTTCTACCTGGGCAGCCGGGGCGAGGGCATGCTGCCGCCGAAGGTCCGGGTGACCGGGCGGACCGTCTGGCGCGGCCTGGTGATGCTGCTGGAGTCGATCCTGTTCGTCCTGCTCGGGCTGGAGCTGCACGAGGTCTTCGCGGACGTGGCCGGGCTGCCGGTGCCGGTCCTGGTGTTCGGCGCGGCGGCGGTGCTGGCCACCGCGGTCGGGGTCCGGCTGCTCTGGGAGGTGCTGGCCCCCCGGGTGGGCCGGCTGCTGCCCCGGCGGATGCGGCCGCCCGCCACCTCCGTCCGGATGCAGATCGTCATCGGGTGGAGCGGGATGCGCGGCGCGATCTCGCTGGCCATCGCGCTCTCCCTGCCCACGACGCTGAACGGCGAGCCGTTCACCGACCGCAACGTGCTGCTGTACTTCGCCGCGGTGGTGGTGCTGGGCACCCTGGTCGGCCAGGGCATGACGCTGCCGCTGGTGCTGCGCGGCCTCGGCCTGGAGGGCGGCGAGGACACCCGGCGCGAGTACGCCGTGGCCGAGGAGGCGATGGGGCGCGCCGCGCTGAGCAGGCTGGACGCGCTGGTCGCCGAGGGGCTGGTGGACGAGCGGACCGCCAAGCCGCACCGGGACGTGCTCAAGTTCAAGGTGCGCGAGGCGCGGGCGGTGCTGGAGGCGACCGAGGAGAGCCGGGCCGGGATCGGCAAGCGGGTGCGGGGCGCCGTGTTCGTCCGGCACGAGACCGGCCGGGCGCAGCGCGAGGCGCTCAACCGGCTCTACCGGGAGGGCGCGATCGGGCACGAGACGTTCCAGGCGGTGCGGAGGCGGCTGGACCTGGCCGAGCCGTCGGGCCGGCCGGAGCAATGAGAGACGGAATTCCTTTATGTCGTGGAATTCGACTCACTGTCCGGAAAAAATGTAAACTTAGTTTCCTGTTCGCATTGACGCAGGCCTCCGCCGGATTCTAGGTTGTCGGCAATTCGCCCGGTTGCGCAGCCGACACCGCTTGTCACGACCCGTACCCGCTCAACGGAGCAACGGACAAGGAGTCCCCCATGCGCGTCCCCCTCCGACGGATACTGCGCAGAACCGCCCTCGCCTGCACCGCCCTGGCCCTCGCCCTGGGTACCGGGGCCTCGCTCGGCACCGCCCAGGCCGAGGAGGCCGCCCCCGGGGCCGGTGCCGCCGCCCCCGGCCAGTGGCTGACCGGCTACTGGCAGAACTTCGACAACGGCGCCCCGGTGATGCCGCTGTCCGAGGTGCCGGCGGAGTACAACATGATCGCCGTCGCCTTCGCCGACAACCTCGCGGGCACCCCCGGCGGGATCACCTTCAACCTGGCCTCCGCCGAGCTCGGCGGCTACACCGAGGCCCAGTTCAAGGCCGACATCGCCGCGGTCCAGGCCCAGGGGCGCAAGGTCGTCCTCTCGGTCGGCGGCGAACTCGGCCACGTCGAGGTCGCCAACCCCGAGCAGGCCGCCGGGTTCGCCTCCACCGCGCACGCCCTGATGCAGGAGTACGGCTTCGACGGCGTCGACATCGACCTCGAGCACGGCATGAACCCGCAGTACATGGAGGATGCCCTGCGCGACCTGCACGGGCGCGCCGGCGGCGACCTGATCATCACCATGGCACCGCAGACGATCGACTTCCAGTCGACCAGCGGCTCCTACTACCGGCTGGCCAAGGCCATCCCGGACATCCTCACCATCGTCAACATGCAGTACTACAACTCCGGCACCATGATGGGCTGCGACGACCAGGTCTACGGCCAGGGCACGGTCGACTTCGTCACCGCCCAGGCCTGCATCCAGCTGGAGATGGGACTGGCCCCCGGACAGGTCGGCCTGGGCCTGCCCGCCACCTCCCAGGCCGCCGGCGGCGGCCACCAGCCCCCGGGCAACGTGGTCTCCGCGCTGAACTGCCTGGAGCAGGGCACCGACTGCGGCTCCTTCACCCCGCAGCAGCCCTACGGCCCGATCGGCGGCGCGATGACCTGGTCCATCAACTGGGATGCGAGCAACGGCTACGCGTTCGCCAAGACCGTCGGCGGCCGGCTGGGCACCGGCTGACCGGCCCCGCCGCGGCTCCCCGGCCCCTCCTCCGGGTCCCCTCCGGCCGGGGCGCCGCACCTCCCCCGGCCCCGCCTCCCCTCACACCAGGGGGAGGCGGGGCCGCCGCACGCTCGCGGCCACCCCGTCGCAGGCCTCAGCGGCGCGGCGGCGCTCCTCCGGCACCTCGCCGTAGAGGGTGGTGCGCTGGCGCAGCGGGCGGCCGACCGGTTCGACCAGGGCGCGGATGTCGCTGATCGTCTTGTAGGAGCCGTTGCCCGAGCCCGCCATCCTGCTGATGGTCTCCTCCATCAGGGTGCCGCCGACGTCGTTGACCCCGCCGCGGAGCAGCGTCCGGCAGGTCTCCTCGGCCAGCTTCACCCAGGAGCACTGGATGTTGCCGACCGCGCCGTGCAGCAGCAGCCGGGCCAGCGCGTGCACCGCCCGGTTCTCCCGCGCGGTCGGCCCGGTGCGGGCCAGGCCGGCCAGGTAGATCGGGGCGCCGGTGTGCACGAACGGCAGCAGCACGAACTCGGTGAACCCGGGGCGGCCGTTCCGCTCCAGGGAGCGCTCCTGCAGCGAGCGGATCAGCCGGATGTGCGCCACCCAGTGCTCCGGGGCGTCCACGTGGCCGTACATCATCGTGGAGGTGGTGGGGATGCCCAGGTCGTGCGCGGCGGTGACCACCTCGACCCACTGCGCGGCGGGCAGCTTGCCCTTGGTCAGCACCCAGCGGACGTCGTCGTCCAGGATCTCGGCGGCGGTGCCCGGGATCGAGTCCAGCCCGGCCTCGCGCGCCCGCACCAGCCACTCGCGCACCGGCAGGTCGGTGCGGGCCGCCCCGTTGGCCACCTCCATCGGGCTGAACGCGTGCACGTGCATGCCGGGCACCCGCTCCTTGACCGCGCGGGCGATGTCGAAGTAGGCGGTGCCGGGCAGGTCCGGGTGGATGCCGCCCTGCATGCACACCTCGCCGGCGCCGGCCCGCCACGCCTCCTCGGCCCGGTCGGCCACCTGCTCCAGGGAGAGCGTGTAGGCGTCGGCGTCCGTGCGGCGCTGGGCGAACGCGCAGAACCGGCAGCCGGTGTAGCAGACGTTGGTGAAGTTGATGTTCCGGGTGACCACGAAGGTGACGTCGTCGCCGACCGCGTCCCGGCGCACCCCGTCGGCGATCCGGGCCAGCTCCTCCAGGTCCGGCCCGTCCGCGCCGAGCAGCGCCAGCGCCTGGGCGTCGGTCAGCCCGGCCGGGTCGCGCTCGGCGGCGCGCAGCGCGGCGCGCACCCCGGGGTCGCCCGCGGGCAGCGGCGGCGCCGCGCCGCGGGGCGCCCGCTCGGCCAGCGCGCCCCAGTCGCCGTAGACGGCGTCGAAGTCGCCGCGGCGCTCCTGCGCCCGGCCCTCGGTGTCGACCGCGGTGTGCAGGTCGGTGCGGCCGGCGGCGGCCGGCCCGCCCTCCGGCTCCTGCCAGGGGAGGCCGCGGGCCTCGGCCCCGGGCCGGGCCAGCCCGGTCTCCGGGTCGGCGAGCGCGGCGACGTGCCCGGCCAGCCGCGGGTCCAGCCAGGGCTCCCCGGCGCGCACGTACTCCGGGTAGGCGGTGAGCCGCTCGCGCAGCTCGAACCCGGCCGCGGCGGTGTGCCGGGCCAGCTCCTCCACCTGCGGCCAGGGCCGCTCGGGGCTGACGTGGTCCGGGGTGACCGGGGAGACGCCGCCCCAGTCGTCGATCCCGGCCCGCAGCATCAGGCCGTACTCCTCGCCGATCAGGTTGGGCGGGGCCTGCACCCGCGCCCCCGGCCCCATCACCAGCCGGGTGACGGCGACCGCGGCGGCCAGCTCCTCGGGGCCGGCGTCGGGGCGGTGCATCATCGCGGTCCCGGGCTTGGCCCGGAAGTTCTGCACGATGACCTCTTGGACCGAGCCGTACCGGCGGTGCGCGGCGCGCAGCGCGAAGACCGAGTCGGCCCGCTCGGCCATGGTCTCGCCGATCCCGATCAGGATGCCGGTGGTGAACGGGACCGAGCAGCGCCCGGCGTCCTCCAGCACCCGCAGCCGCACCTCCGGGTCCTTGTCCGGGCTGCCGTAGTGCGCGTTTCCGGGCTCGGTGAACAGCCGCCGGGAGGTGGTCTCCAGCATCATCCCCATGGACGGCGCGACCGGTTTGAGCCGCTGGAAGCCGGACCAGTCCAGCACCCCGGGGTTGAGGTGCGGGAGCAGGCCGGTCTCCTCCAGCACCAGGATCGCCATGGCGCGCAGGTAGGACAGGGTGTCGTCGTAGCCGCGCCGGTCCAGCCAGTCGCGGGCCGCCTCCCACCGGTCCTCCGGCCGGTCGCCGAGGGTGAACAGCGCCTCCTTGCAGCCGGCCCGGGCGCCCCGGCGGGCGGTCTCCAGCACCTCGTCCGGGGAGAGGAACGGCGCCTCCACCCGCCCCGGGACGGTGGCGAAGGTGCAGTAGTGGCAGCGGTCCCGGCAGAGCCGGCTCAGCGGGATGAACACGTTCCGGCTGTAGGTGACGGCGCCGGGCCGCCCGGCCGCCTCCAGCCCGGCGTCGCGCACCCGCCCGGCCGGCTCCAGCAGTGCCTCCAGGTCGGCGCCGCGGGCGTGCAGCAGCACCTCCGCCTCGGCCGGGTCGAGGGCCTTGCCCGCGCGGGCGCGGGCCAGCGCCCGGCGCATCGCCGAGGGGGTGGGGGCGGAACCGGTCATCGGGGGGCACCTCCGCTGGCTCAGCTTGGTCGAGCGGAGGGAAATGCTACAGCTCCGCTCCGTGACCGCGCGGAGGCGGGCCCCTCCTCAGCGCGCCGCGGCGGCGGGTCAGCGCAGCACCGGGAAGTGCCTGCGGAACCGGCTGCCCCACCCCCGGTCGGAGCGGCGGGCGGCGAGGAAGCGCTCCCACCGGCGGACGATGTCGTCCATCCCGTAGTCGGCGGCGGAGCGGAGCGCCTCGGCGGCCATCCGCTCGCGCAGCGGACGGTCCTCCACCAGGCGCAGCAGCGCCGCGCCGAGGGCGTCCACGTCCTGGTCGGGGACGAGCAGCCCGTTGTGGCCGTCGTCGATGATCTCCCGCGGGCCGTGCGGGCAGTCGAAGCTGACCGCGGGGACCCCCACCGAGAAGCCCTCGATGATGGTCATGCCGAACCCCTCCACCCGGGAGCTGACCGCCAGCAGCGACGCCTTGGCGAGCTCCCCGGTGATGTCCTTGGTCCGGCCCATCAGGTGCACCTGGTTGCTCAGCCCGTGCTCCACGATGGCGGCGCGCAGCCGCTCCTCCTCCTTGCCGCTGCCGTAGATGCGCAGCCGCCACTCCGGGTGCTTCTCGGCCACCGCGGAGAACGCCTCCAGCAGCTTGGGGTACTGCTTGATCGGGGAGAGCCGCCCGGCGGCGGCGATGATCGGGTTGTCCTGGGTGGAGCGGGGGACCTCGCGCCGCGGCAGCGGGTTGGGCAGCACCGCCTGCCAGTCGCCGGAGTCGCCGAGCAGCTCCCGGTAGGCGCGCCGGTCGGCGTCGGTGAGCACGGTGGTGCCGTCCAGCCGCGGGTAGAGCCGGCCGATCGCGCCGCGCACCTCGGGCTTGTGCTCGCCCAGGTTGACGTGCTCCTGGCCGATGGCGGTCAGCCGCCGCGGCGCCCAGGCCGCGAGCAGCAGGTTGATGCCGGGGCGGGTGCCCACCACCACGTCGGCGTCGGTGGTCTCCAGGTAGCGGCGGAGGCCGATGACGGCCGGCGCGGTGAAGCTCTTGTTCCGGCGGCGCTCGGCCTCGGGGACGATCCGCTCGGCCCGGCGCACCCAGCGCCGCTCCCGGGCGTCCGGCTCCGGGGCGCGGCCCTCGGCGGCGGCCCGCTCGGCGCGCGCGCCGGCGTCGGCCAGCGGGCGCAGCGCCACGCCCGGAGGGACCTCGAAGAACGGCTCCTCCTTGTGCCGGGCCAGGCTGACCACCTCGACCTCGTTCCGGGCGGCGAGCCCCTCGGCGAGGTTGTACACCGTGCGGACGGTCCCGCCCAGGCCGTAGGCGTTGGCGATGACGAAGGCGATCTTCACCGGTCGCCCCCGGCCGCGACGGCGAGCAGGGAGAGGTCGTCGTGCACCGTGTAGTAGGGCTGCACCAGCACCCGGCCGGGGCCGCCGTCCAGCTCCGTCTCGGGGAAGGCCGTCTTGCGCTTCTTGCCGACCACGTCGTCGGCGCGCGAGCCGAGCCGCAGCTCCTCACCGGTTCCGGGCAGGCGGAGCCACAGGTCCCACTCGTTGTGCGGGCGCTCCGGGCGGTGCGCCGCGGCCAGCGGGGCGAGCGGCACCGCGCAGCGGAAGCCGCGGCCGTCCAGCTCCGCCGGGGCGGTCAGCTCCCCGTCCAGGCCGCGCTGCCTGGCGATGAGCAGCCCGGAGGCGTCCCGCGGGTCCGGCGCGTAGGCCAGCATCCCGGAGAGCAGCACCCGGTCGCCGTCCAGCCGGACCCGGGCGACCTCGGCGTAGGGCGACGCCGAGGAGGAGCGGAGCAGCAGCCGGCCCCGCTCGTCGCGGAGCAGGCGCAGCACCCGCCGGCGCGGGCGCTCCAGGTAGGCGAACCGGTCCGCCAGGTGCAGACCGGGGTCGGTGGTGGCGACCGCGCCGGAGCGCCCCTCCCGGTCGGTCCAGAGCACCTCCCAGGCGCCGTCGGCGATGGGCAGGCCGGACAGTCCCGCGGTGATCCTCCGGCCCGAACGGCGCACCTCGGTGATCGGGATCCGCGCGTCCGGCGGCTGCTCCGCGCCGCCGTCCCCGCGGCGGCGCAGTGCCAGTCCGACCTCGCCGCCGGGCTCACCGCCGGCGGCGGCGATGCGCAGCTCCAGCACGTCCGCGGCGTCGATCCGATTCATTTCCGCCTGCACTCCGGAAACCCCCGTCCGTTCCCTCTCGGACCCCGGACCGGTGCGTCGCGCCCGGCCCCGGCGGGTCCGCTCCATTGCGCCGGCCTCCCCCCGAAGGCCGCGTCCCTCCTTCTCCGGCGGCCGGCGGAGCGGGGCGAGGAATCGGCCGGTCCGCGGAGAATCAGGACGCACGCTACCGATCCCCGGTTAAAGAGGGCGTAACACACGGGGTGCAACGTTGGGGACACGCGTCACATTTGCGCCGCGGGGCGGGCGCGGGAGGGTAGGGTGCTCAGCCGTCCTTGCGGGCGTGCACCAGCACGATGCTCCCCCGGTCGTCGGGGGTGCCCCGGTCGCTCAGCGCCACCAGCGGGATCAGCGGCGCCGCGGCGTTGAAGCCGAACCGCCCGCCGTGCGCGGAGAGCGACAGGTAGGTGCGCTCGGCCAGCCGGGAGCGGAACTGGTAGGTGTGCTGGCGCACGGCGAGGCCGCGCTCGGCGAGCAGCGCGCCCAGGGTCTCGTGGGTGTAGGTGCTGCGCACGTGGTACCGGCGCCGGTGCGCCTCGAACAGGTGCGGCCACTCGCCGCGCCGGGACAGGCAGTCCGCCGACATCACCAGCCGGCCGCCGGGCCTGAGCACCCGGGCCATCTCGTCCAGGGCCGCGGCGCCGTCGGCGAAGTGCTCGATGGCGCAGACCGACATGACCGCGTCGACCGAGGCGTCCCGGAGCGGCAGCCGCAGGGCGTCGCCCTCCAGCAGGCCGGGCGCGCTGCGCAGCCGGGCGCCGCGCACCATCTTGGTCCGGGCCAGGTCCAGCGAGACGGCGCGGGCGCCGCGCTTGCGCGCCTCCCCGGCCCAGTACCCGTCCCCGCCGGCCACGTCCAGCACGACCTGCCCGGACAGGTCCGGGCCGAGCCAGCGCAGCAGTGTGGACGCCTCCCGCTGGCGGCAGACGTGGATGCGGTGTCCGGCGAAGGCTACGGCGTCGGTGATCCCCACCCGCACGAACTTACACACCCCCGCGGAGTGCCCCGGTGTCAGTGCCCTGTCAGCGGTCCGAGGGCGTCCGGGCCTAGCCTCCTGCCATGACGAACACGACGCCGTCCGCCGAGCCCGCAGCCGAGGTGCGCGTCCCCGGTGCGCCGGGGCTGGCGGTGCGGGTGCGCCCCGGTGAGGGGACACCGCTGGTCCTGCTGCACGGCCTGGGCCGCACCCTGGAGGACTGGGAGCCGCTGGCGCCGCTGCTGGGCGGGCGCCCGCAGTACGCGGTGGACCTGCGCGGCCACGGCCGCTCCGGGGACGGCTCGTGCACGCTGGACGGCCTGGTGGACGACGTCATCCGGGTGCTGGGCCACTTCGGCCTGGAGCGGGCCGCCGTCATCGGCCACTCGCTGGGCGGCATGGTGGCCGCGGAGGTCGCGGCGCGCCGCTCCGACCTGGCCGCCGCGGTCGACATCGACGGGCACGGCTGGCCCGCCGCGGAGCCCACCGCCGCCCGGCTGGGCATCGGCGCGGAGGAGGCCGAGGTGCAGATCGGCCTGGTCCGCGCGTTCACCGAGGAGCAGGCGGCGGCCTTCATGGCCCCGGTCCCGGCGGACGCCTTCGCCGCGGCGCTGGAGGGCTACCTCGAGATCGCCCCGCACGGCGGGACGATGGCCGCCGGGGCCCGCCGCGCGGCGGTGGAGCTCGACGGCCTGGTCGCCCCGCGCCCGGGGCCCCGCGCGGTGCGCGCCTTCTACGGCGCCTTCGACGAGTTCAGCCCGGCGCGCACCGCCCGCCGCCTGCTGGTCCCGCTGCTCACCCTGGTCTCCACCGCCCCGCTCCCCGCCCTCCCGGGCGCCCCGGTGCGGCTGGCCGACGTCCTCGCCGCCCAGGCCGCCACCGAACTGGAGCGCACCGCCCCGCTGCTGACCGCGGACGCCTTCGACGCCCCGCACGCCATGCACCTCACCCACCCCGAGGCCGTCGCGGCCCGCATCGAGGAGTTCCTCACCGCCCTCGGCCGCTGACCGCCGCCCCCGGCCGGTCCCCTGCCGCCGGGCCGCACCGCCCCTGCCGGGAGAAGGCCCGCCGGACGGGCCCCGTGCCGCCGGAGCCGCTCCGGCGAATCCGGCGGAGCGGCGCGGCCGGCGGACCCCGCCGCGGCGGCGTGCCGGGCGGGGCCGGGGCGGCGGCCTCGGGCACCGCTACCCTGGCTTGCGTGCTCGCCCGCCTGGGCCGGCTGCGCTCCGACCGCAGGGTGCGCCTGGCCGTACTGACCGCCGTCCTCGGCTGCGTCGCGCTGGCGCTGTACGCCCGCTGGGAGGAGGCGGGCGGGGCACTGGCCGCGCTGCCGCCGTGGGCCGCGCCGGCGTCGCTCGCGGCGGGCGCGGCCGGGCTGTGGTGCCAGATGATGGCCTGGCGCGCGCTCCTCTCCGGACTGGGCTCGCGGCTGCCGGCGGCCGCCGCGGCCCGGGTGGTGTTCGTCGGGCAGCTCGGCAAGTACCTGCCCGGTTCGGTGTGGGCGTTCGCCGCCCAGGTGGAGCTGGCCCGGGACCGCGAGGTCGCCCGGCACCGAGGCGCCGCGGCGACGGTGCTCGCGGTCGCGGTGACGCTCACCGTGAACCTCGCGGTCGCCGCCGGCACCCTGCCGTTCACCTCCGAGGAGGCCGCGCGGCGCTGGTGGTGGGCGCTGGCGCTGGCCCCGGTGCTGCTCGCCGCGCTGCACCCGGCGGTGGTCACCCGCGCGCTGCGGTTCCTGCTCCGGCTGCTGCGCCGCCCGGCGGCCGACGTCGAGGCGGTCGCGATCGGGGGCCGGCCGATGGCCGCCGCCCTGGCCTGGACGCTGGCCGCTTGGGTCCCGCTCGCCCTGCACATCGGGGTGCTGGTCTCCGGCGCGGACGGCGCCGGCCCGCGGGTCTGGCCGCTGGCCGCCGGGGCCTACGCCCTGGCCTGGACACTGGGCGTGCTCTTCGTGTTCGCCCCCGCCGGGATCGGGGTGCGCGAGCTGGTGCTGGCGGCGGCGCTCTCCCCGGTGCTCTCCCCCGGTGCCGCGCTGCTGGTCGCCGCGCTGTCCCGGCTGGCCATGACCGCCGCCGACGTGCTCTGCGCGGGCCTGGCCGCACTCGCCGACCGCACCGCGGCCCCCGCCGGGCCCGATCCCGGCGGGGAGGGCTGACCGGGCCCGGCCGCCCTCACGGGTTCCCGCCCGACGGCGGCGGGCCAGCGGAGCCGGGCTCCGCCGGTCCGCGCGCCCCGCCCGTCGGGGCCGCCCCCGGACCGGAAGGCGGGGCTCCGCCCCCGCGACCGCTTCCAGGCGGGCCGGCGGTCTCACCGCCTGCCCCGCCCCCGCCCCGCTCGGCAGGCGCGAACCGCGTCCGCGCCCCGCACAGGCGGCCACCGGGCGGGACCGGCGGAGACCCCGGCCGGACGCGGGCGGGAGGCCGCCCGCCGCGGGGCCTGCCCCCGCGAAGCCTCCCCGCGGCGGCCGCGGCGACGCCGGGCCCCGGACCGCCGCCTTCCCCGGCCCGCGCCCGGACCCCCGGGCGACCGGCCGCACACCCGACCGCCTCTCAGAAGTGTCCGGGCCGGGACGCCGACCGCCCCGCCTTGTGCGTGCTCGCGGGACCGGGTCCGCCCGGTCAGGCCCCGGTGGCGCGTTCCAGGGCCAGCAGGTCGGCCTTGGTCCGGTCGCCGAAGATGTACCGGCCCAGGGTGCCGTCGGAGCGGGTCACCCGGTGGCACGGGATGACCAGCGGGACCGGGTTGGTCGCCAGCGCGGTGCCGACCGCGCGGACCGCGCGCGGGCGGCCGATGAGCCGGGCGACCCAGGCGTAGGGGCGCACCTCGCCGCGGGGGATGGTGCGGGCGGCCCGCAGCACGTCGGCCTGGAAGCCGGTGCTGCCGGTCAGGTCCACCTCCAGGCCGGCGGAGTCGCCGGTGCGCAGCGCGGTGGACAGCCCGTCCGGGAGGTGCTCCGCGGCCAGCAGCGGGCGGCCGAACCGCTCGCGGAACGCGTCGGCCACCCCCGGCCCGTCCCGGCGCACGTAGGCGACGCCCCGGTCGGTGAAGGCCACGAAGACCTCCCCCGCGGCGCTGTCCGCGCGCGTCCAGCGGGCGGCGATCCGGTCGAGCAGGCGGGCCGGGGGCTCTGCGGCCAGCCCGGCCAGTCCGTCGATCAGCGGGTCCCGGTCCATCGTGCACCTCCCTGTGCTGAATCCTCGGTGAGCTCGCGGAGCCGCTTCAGCCCGCGCGAGACGTGCGACTTGGCGGTCCCCTCCGGCACCCCGAGGGCTTCGGCGACCTCCGCGGTGGACAGCCCGCCGATGTGCCGGAGCACCACCGCCTCGCGCTGCCGCTCCGGCAGCAGCCGCAGCAGCGCGGCCAGCTCCCCGCCGGTCTCCCGGCGGGCCACCGCCTGCTCCACGCTCTCCCCCGGGTCGGCCGGCTCCGGAACGCCGTCGATCGGCTCCGGGGGCGGCCGGCGCGCCGCGTCCCGGCCCCGGTTGCGCCAGAGGTTCATCAGGATCGCCATCAGCCAGGCACGCGACCGCAGCTCGGCGCGGCGCTGCGCACCGTATCCCGAACCGGCCCGGTAGGCGCGGAGGAACGCCTCCGCGGTCAGGTCCTCGGCGTCGCCGCGGCCGCCGCACAGCCGCAGTGCCGTCGAGTAGACCAGGCCGCGGTGGCGCTCGTACAGCTCCGCGAACCACGCGTCGGTGTCCGTCTCCTCGATCACTCTCACACCCTTACCAACCCCGCCGCGCCGGTCCGGTTGCACCCGCTCCTGAGCGCGGCCGGGTGCAACCGGACCGGCGCGGCGGGGTTTCAACTCCCCGAGAAGGGCGCGACCGGCGCCCCGCGAGAGATACCGAGGGAACGGAGCCCCCCATGGACCTGGAGCTGAAGGACCGCGCCGCCGTCGTCACCGGCGCCTCGAAGGGGATCGGGCTGGCCGTGGTCCGCACCCTGCTGGACGAGGGGGCCCGGGTCCTCGCGGTGTCCCGGAGCAGCGGTCCGGAGCTGGACGCGCTGGCCGCCGGCGCCGGGGACCGCCTGGTGCACGCCGCCGAGGACCTCACCGACCCGCTCGCCCCGTCCCGCGCGGTGGCCCGCGCCATCGAGGTCTTCGGCGGGCTGGACGTGCTGGTCAACAACGCCGGCGGCCCGCCGCCGGGGGTGGTGCTGCCCCGGTTCGGCTTCCTCCCCCTGGAGGACGCGGACTGGACCGCGATGTTCGAGTTCAACCTGTTCGCCGCGGTGCGCGCGGCGCGGGCGGCGATCCCGCCGATGCTGGCCGCCGGCGGCGGAGCGATCGTCAACGTCTCCTCGGGCAACGCGCACCGGCCGATGCCGATGAACGTCGACTACAACGCGGCGAAGTCCGCGCTGAACAGCGTCTCCAAGGCGCTGGCCGAGGAGTTCGGCCCGCAGGGGGTCCGGGTGAACACGGTCTCGCCCGGGCCGGTGCGCACCCCGTGGTGGACCGATGAGGGCGGCGCCGCCGACGTCCTCGCCGGGCAGGCCGGGACCGACCGGGACACGGTGCTGAACGAGGGGGCGCCGCAGATGATGGCGCTGACCACCGGCCGCCTCGCCGAACCGCAGGAGGTCGCCGACGTGGTGGCGCTGCTCGCCTCGCCCCGCTCGGCGAGCACCAACGGCGCCGACTTCGCCGTGGACTCCGGCTTCCTCAAGGAGATCTGACCTTACGGGGGCGGTCCGCCGGCGGACCGCCCGGGGAGGGCGCGCCGGGCGCGCTCCCCGGACGCGGGCACCCGTCTGCGGCTCCGTCCGCCGCGGTGCGGGTCGGTCCTCAGTCCTCCGCGGCGCCCACCCGGAGGCGGTTGCCGTCGGGGTCGCGCAGCTCCAGCTCGCGGCCCCACGGCGCCTCCTCCGCCCGGGCGCCGAACTCCTCGGCGACCCGGTCCACATCGCGCACCCGCAGGTAGACGAGGGTGTCGGGGCGGGCGTCGCCGGTGTGCTCGGAGAGGAACAGCCGGACCGGGCCGCGCGCCACCGAGACGAAGGCGGGCAGCCCCGGCTCGAACCGGTGCACCCACTCCTCGGTGAAGCCCAGCCGGGCGTACCAGGCGGCGGCCGCCCTGGCATCGGCCACCCGCAGGATCGGGATCGCCTGCTCCTCCATGTCCGCTCCTTCCGTCCGGCCCCGCGCCGGTGCGGGGCTTCCCCGCCATCCTCCCCGGCGGCACCGGCACCGTCCCCTCCTCCGGTGATCCCGGCGCCGCGCTCCTTTCCCGCGCGCCGGCGGGGCCGCTGCGCCGGTGTTTCCCGGGGGAGGCGGGTCAGCGGGCGGTCAGGGCGCGCAGGTAGGCGTCCCACAGCGCGTCGGTGCGGGCGGCCGAGGCCGCGGCGGCCCCGGCGGCGCCGGCGCGCAGCCGCTCCGCCGCACCCGGGGCGGCGAACGCGGCCAGGGCGCGGGCCAGGCCGTCCGGGTCGCCCGGGGCGCACAGCAGCCCGTCGACGCCCTCCCGGACCGCGTCCGGGAGGGTCCCGGTGCGGGTGGCGATCACCGGGAGGCCGTGCCGCTGCGCCAGCAGGACGTTCTGCGTGGCGGTGGCGGACCGGTAGGGCAGCACCACCGCGTCGGCCCCGGCGAACAGCGCGCCCAGCTCGGCGGCGGGCACGTAGCCCTCGCGGAAGTCCGTCCGGTCGGCGATGCCGAGCTCGCGGGCCAGGCCGCGCAGCTCGGCCGAGCCGCCCCAGAACTCCCCGGCGACGGTGAGCCGGGCGCCCGGCGGGGCGCCCGCGGCGAACGCGCGGAGCAGCACGTCCACCCCCTTGTAGGGCCGGACGATGCCGAAGAAGAGGAAGTGCGGCGGGCCGGGCGCGCGGACCCGGTCCGGGACCGGCCCGGTCTCCGGCAGGTGCGGCGGGAGCCCGGCGGTGCGCACGTCGGCCCCGGGGGCCAGGCCGCGCGCCAGCTCGGCCTGCTCCTCGGAGTGGACCAGCACCGCGCCGGCCCGGCGGAGCAGCGCCCGCATCAGGGCGGTGTCGCCCGGCCGCCGCTCGTGCGGCAGCACGTTGTGCGCGATGACGGCGGTGCGCGCCGCGCGGCCGACCCCGGCCAGCAGCACCAGGTAGGCGGGGACCTGCACCGGGGAGAGCGCGGCGACCGCCACCAGGTCGGCGGAGCGCCCGGCCCGGCGGCCCGCGCGCAGCCAGCCGTCCGGCCGGTACCAGGCCAGTTCGCGCCGGGTCGCCGGGTAGGGCGCGCCCTCCGGGCTCCGCACCGTCTGCCGGCCCGGGTAGAGCGCGGCCGGGTACTGCGCCCGCCACGACTCCAGCACGGTGGGGTGGCCGGCCGCGGCGAGCCGGTGCGCCAGTTCGGTGGTGTGCCGCGCCCCGCCGCCCTTGTAGGGGTGGGCCGGGCCGACCAGGACCACCCGCTCCGCTGCGCCCGGCACCGCTCAGGCCCCGTTCCGGGAGCGGACGATCAGGTCGGCCAGGAGCGCCACCGATCCCACGATCAGCCCCGTGGTCAGCAGCATCACCGTGTTGTTCGGGATGTAGAGCGGGTTGCGGACCTGGTCGAAGAGGAACTTCACCGCGCCGATGCCGACCAGCCACAGCGCGGGCGGCATCAGCACCTTCAGCGGGTTGAAGTACATCACCATCCGCACCACCTGGAGGATGTAGCGGTAGGCGTCCCGCACGAAGTGGAACTTGGACCGCCCCTCCCGCTTGGCGTAGTCGATCGGCAGGTAGGCGACCCGGTGCTGGTTGGAGAGGAAGGCCAGGGTGATCGTGGTGACGCAGGAGAACCCGGGCGGGAGCAGCCGCAGGTAGGGCAGCGAGACCGAGCGGCGGAACGCGCGCAGGCCGGAGTTGAGGTCGGGGATCGCGCTGTTGGTGAGCCGCTCGGCGAGCTTGCGGACCGCCCACTTGGCCGGGACGCGCAGGAAGCGGTGCGTGCCGGCCTCCCGGTTCCGCGCGCCCACCACCTGGTCGGTGGAGGGGTCGGCGTCCAGCAGCGCGACCAGCTCGGGGATGCGCTCGTTGGGGTAGGTCATGTCGGCGTCGGTCCACACCACGATCTCGCCGCGGGCCCGCTGGGTGCCGATCCGGCGCACCGTCCCGGCCCCGCCGTTGTGCCCGAAGGCGATGACGGCCATGTGCGGGAAGCGCGGTTCGGCCTCGCGCAGCCGGTCCAGCGTGCCGTCGGTGGACGCGTCGTCGACGGCCAGCAGCTCGTAGGTGTATCCGGAGGCGTCCATCGCCGCACAGATCCGCTCCACCTCGCGCACCACGTGCGCCTGCTCGTTGTAGCAGGGCAGCACGATGGTGACGCGGGGGGCGCCGTCCGGGCCGCCCGCCTCGCTCGTCTCGTTCCGGGTCACTCGTTCCCCTCGCGGATGGGGTGTGGTGTCAATGCCCGCCGGGAGGCACGAAGACCCACACGTCCCCCTCGAACGGCCAGGCCCCGGAGGGGCGCCGGGTCAGCGTACTCGGGTCCTGGTCACTGCGGACGCGGAAGGGGTGCTCGATCCCGTCGCCCGAAGGAGCGTAGTACTCCAGCGCCTCCCTGCCGCCCGCGGCCAGCACCGGGGTGCGGCCCCGCTCCTGGATGCCGGCGACCGCGCGGGCCACCGCGTCGGGCCCGTCCGCGGCCGCCGTCGGCACGTCGCACATCCCCCGGATGAGCTGGCCGTAGTAGTGGCCCACACCGTCGACCAGCACCACGCTGGCGTCGTCCGGGATGGCCTCGCACAGCCGCTCCGCCGCCGCGATGCTGCCCACGTCGGAGCGGTATCCCATGATGCCCTCCGAGGCGATCGCGGTCGGCAGGGCGGTGGCGGCGACGCCGGCGGCCACCGCCGCGGCGCCCAGCCGGGACCGGGCCCCGGCCGGGTCGAGTTCGCGGATCCGGCGCGCGACCCAGGCCAGCAGCCAGATCGCGAGCAGCACGAACGCCGGGAGCACCAGCACCACCAGGCGCCGGCTGGCCCACGGGTGGTCGGGGGTGATCGCGGGGCGCGCCAGGGTGGTCGCCACCGACCAGGCCAGCACCATCATCGGCAGCACCCAGTGCGGTTCCCGGCGCATCAGGATCCGCCGCACCAGCAGCGCCGCCCCGACCGAGGCGGCGGCCACCGTCGTCAGGCCGAGGTACCAGACCACCCAGTACAGGCTCTGGTCGCCGTAGTTGAGGTCCGGCTCGACCGGCACCCCCTCCAGCGCCTGCACCTGGCCGACGAAGTCCGCTGTGGCCTGGTCGCCGTGGCCGTACGCGGGCAGCACCAGGGGGCGCACCGCGAAGCCGAGCATGAGCAGCAGCACCAGCGCGAACCCGGCCGCGGGCAGCCACCGGGACCGGTCGGTCCGGGGCACCCCGCGCCGCCACAGCGCGGCGGTGAGCACCGCGGTGGCCGCCACCACGCAGCCGCAGAGCACCAGCAGCGGGTCCAGCGAGTCGGAGAGGTGGTCCAGGTAGGGGCGGGACAGCCCGAACCCGGCGACCAGCCCGTAGCCGGTGCCGACCGCCAGCCCCAGCGCCATCGGGACCGCCTGGCCGCGCCGGGCGAGCAGCAGCAGCCCGAGGAACCCGACCACCGGCAGCAGGTCCCGCAGTGCGTCGATCCGGACCACCAGGCCCAGCCCGAAGACCAGGCCGGCGGCGCCGGCCAGGGCGTGCGGCGCCCCCCACCGCTCCCGCGGCCCGGTGCGGCGGGTGAGCGCGTCGAAGGCCAGCACCAGCCCGCCGAGCAGCAGCACCTGCCCCACCGGTTCGCTGTAGGTGGAGCGGGCCGCCCACTGCACGGGCAGCGCGGCGGCGAGCACCAGCGCCGCGGCCGGGGCCCACCGGGTCCCGATCAGCCGCCCGGCCAGGCCGGCGAAGACCAGCACCGCCAGGCCGCCGACGACCGGCGGCACCAGCACCATCCCGCCGGGCCCGCCCAGCCAGAACCCGATGGAGAACACCAGCGGCGCGCCGGCCAGGAACTGCGGCCAGATGGCGTCGCCGACCTCGTAGTAGGCCAGGCTCTCGAAGCTCAGCCCGGGCGCGTCCCCGGCGATCAGCTCGCGGTGCTGCGGGATCGGCAGCCCGCCGTGCTGCGCGATCCACACGGTGTACTGCGCGTAGGAGGCCGGGTCCCGGCGGATGACCAGCGCCTCCGAGTGGTAGGCCAGCTGCACCGCGGTGAACGCGGCGGCGATCAGCAGCACCGCGGCCAGCGGCCAGCGGGGCGGGTCCTTCTCGGGGAGGGCCGGGGTCCACCGCCACACCGCGTATCCGGCGGCGGCGACGGCGGGCGCCCCGAGGAGCAGCGCGGGCAGCGGCGCGAACCGGTCGGCCAGCAGCAGCGGGAACGCCACGAGCAGCCAGGCCCCGACGGCGGCCGCCGGCAGCACCGTGACCCGGGCGAAGAGTCGCCCGGCGGCGGAGGAGGCGGTGGACGGCATGCGCCCGAGTGTGCCAGCCGAGCGCACCCGGCCGCGCGCCCCGGTCCGGCGGAGCGGCGGACCCGGGTCCGGCGGGTCAGTCGGCCTCGGGGCGCATCCGCAGGTCGAGGGCGGGCGTGCCGGCGTCGGTGAGGGCGACGGAGAGGATGCCGCCGTCCAGGGTGATCCGGGCGGTGTCGGCGGGGGCCGCGGTGCACTCCTCGCCCTGGCCCGTCTCGGTGACCTCGGCGGTCAGCCCGACGGACGGGTCGGTGTCCCCCTCGACCACGGAGAGCTCGTAGAAGCAGTCGTCATCGTCGTCGTTCTCCAGGGTCGCGGTGCGGTCGCCCTCGCCGACCTGGAGCGTCCACAGCGCGCCGTCGACCGCGCCCTCCCAGTCCGCCGCGTGGTCGGCGGTGAACTCGGGGACCGGCATCGGCTCGCCGGTGGACTCCGGGGACGGCGAGGCCGGGGCGGACTCGGCGTCCGGCGCCGCGCTCCCCTCCGCCGTCGCCTGCGCTTCGGAGCCGGGTCTCTCCCCGCCGCCGCGGAGCAGGAAGAAGGCCCCGGCCGCGGCGGCCAGCAGGGCGAGCACGGCGAGCACCGCGACGGGCCCGGGACCGCGGCGCCCGGCGGGCGGCTCCGCCCGGGTGGGCGCGGCCGCCGCTCCGGCCGGAACGGTCGCCGCCGCAGCGGCGGCCGCGGCGGCGGGGGCCGCCGGGGCGCTCTTCCGGCCCAGCAGCTCCATCAGCAGGTCCTGCGAGGACGGCCGGCGGGCCGGGTTCTTGTCCAGCGCGGCGGCGACCGGGGCGCGCAGCCGCTCCGGCAGGCCGTCCAGGTCGGGGGCGGCGTTGACCACCCGGTTCAGCACCTCGGCGACGGTGCTCCCGGCGAACGGCGCCCTGCCGGTCGCGGCGAAGGCCACCACCCCGCCCCAGGCGAACACGTCGGTGTGCGGGCCGATGCCCTCCCCGCCGATCTGCTCGGGGGCCATGAAGGCGGGGGTGCCGATGGAGGTGTGCGTGCGCTCCCCCTGCGCCTGCGGGACCTGGGCGACGCCGAAGTCGATCACCCGCGCCCCGCCCGCGGCCAGCAGCACGTTGTCCGGTTTGAGGTCGCGGTGGACGATCCCGGCCTCGTGCACCGCCACCAGGGCGGTGGCGATGTTCACCGCGAGCCGGTCCAGGTCGCCGCCGGAGAGCGGGCCCTCGTCGCGCACCACCGCGGCGAGCGGCGGCCCCTCCACGTACTCGCTGGCGATGTAGGGCGGGGAGGCGGAGAAGTCGGCGTCCAGGACGGCCGCGGTGCAGAACGAGGCGACCCGGCGGGCCGCCGCGGCCTCCCGGACGAACCGGTCGCGCAGCCCGGGGTCGCGCATGCCCGCCGGGTTCAGCGTCTTGACCGCCGCGCGCGCGCCGTCCGGGTCCTCGCCGAGGTAGACGACGCCCTGGCCGCCCTCACCGAGCCGGCCGAGGAGGCGGTACCGTCCGATCTCCCTGGGGTCCGACGGACCGAGCGGCTGTGCCTGGCTCACTGGTCTCTTCACTCTCCCGCACTGCAGAGGACCTGTGGAAGCGACGGTACTCGACGCGGCCCCGGGGGCCGCGCCCCGGCCCGCACGGGGCGGGGCCGACCGGGCAGTAGCATGTGGCAGACCTCGCCCGCCCCTGCCCCCGCGGGGCGACCCGTCAGAAACGAAGGTTCCTCCCTTGTCCCCGGAAACCCCAGCGGCCCTGTGGCGGTCGGCCGCCGCCCAGGACCCCTCCCGCCCGTTCGTGACCGCCTACGACGCCGGCACCGGCGGCCGGGTGGAGCTCTCCTACGCCACCTTCGACAACTGGGTGGCCAAGACCTCCGGGCTGATCGCCGACGGGCTGGGCGCGGTGCCCGGTGAGCGGGTCGCGCTGGCCCTGCCGGTGCACTGGCAGAGCCTGGTGTGGCTGCTGGCCTGCTGGTCGACCGGGACGGTGCCGGTGCCCGCCGCCGGCCCCGGGGACGTGCCCGAGGCCGATGTCGCGGTGGTCGACGGGGCCCGGGTGGAGGCCGCCCTGGACGGGTCGGCGCGCGAAGTGGTCGCGGCCTCTTTGCACCCCCTCGGCGCCCCGCTGGCGGACTGCCCGCCGGCCGCGCTGGACTACTCCGACGAGGTCCGCGCCTACCCGGACGCGTTCAGCCCGCGCGGCGCCGCCGGACCGGGCGACCCGGCGCTGGAGCTGAACGGCGTCCGCTCCGGTGCCGACCTGGTGGCCGCGGCCCAAGAGGCGGCAAAGAGGTGGATGCTGACATCCGATGACCGTGTGGCTATCATCACCTCAGCGCAGGATCCCCTCGGGGCGCTGGGCGGCGACCTCTCCGCGCTCCTCGCTCCCCTTTCCCGCGCGGTTCCGCTCGTACTCTCCCCGAGTATCGATTCGGCTAATCTGCAATCACGTCTCGGTATGGAGCGCGCCACCGCGATCATCGGCGCGCCGCCCGGCACCCCCGCGAAGACGGGCGACATCCGAGTCCTGTCCTGACGTCTAGTCATTGGTTCCCGATGCCAAGAACACGCCCCTCATCACGCGGCTCCACGCGGGGTCACGCCGCAGCGCGGCGGGCGATCTCGCCTCGCCGCATCATCGCCCTGGTCTCCACCTGCCTGCTCATCTGCAGCCTGCTGACCGCCTACGGGGTCTACTGGAACATCTACAACAAGATCAACCAGCAGAACATCGACCTCGACCCGTTCGGTGACCGCCCGACCCGGGTCGACGGCGTCCTGAACATCATGCTGATCGGCTCCGACGTGCGCAGCGGCGACAACGCCGACTACGGCGACGCCGAGGGCGAGCGCCCGGACACCCTGGCCATCGCGCACATCTCCCCCGAGAAGGGCCGGGCGACCATCGTCAACATCCCCCGGGACTCGGTGGTCGACATGCCGGCCTGCGAGCCCACCGACGAGAAGCCCGGCCAGGACGCGCACACCGCCATGATCGGCGAGTCGATGAACAACGGCGGCGTCCAGTGCCTGTGGGGCACCGTCGAGCAGCTCACCGACGTGCACATCGACCACTTCGTCAGCGTCGACTTCACCGGCTTCAAGGAGATGGTCAACGCGCTCGGCGGGGTCACCATGTGCATCCCCGAGCCGATCCGGGACGAGAAGGCCGGCCACCTGAACCTGGAGGCCGGCGAGCAGACCCTGGACGGCGAGGACGCGCTGGGCTACGTCCGGTCCCGCAAGGGGCAGGGCGACGGCAGCGACCTGTCCCGGATCGACCGCCAGCAGGACTTCATGGGCGCCATGCTGCAAGAGGTGATGAACGGCGACGTGCTGTCCAGCCCGAGCACCCTCAACGCCTTCCTCGGCTCGGTCGCCGACTCGCTGAGCACCGACGACGGCCTGACCGTCTCCACCATGGGCGACATCGCGGTCGCCATGCGCGAGGTGGACCTGAACAACATCGAGTTCGTCACGGTGCCCAACGGCCCGCACCCCGCCGACCGGAACCGGGTCGCCTGGAGCGAGCCGAAGGCGACCCGGCTGTGGCAGTCGGTGGCCAGCGACGAGATCAGCGATGGCAAGGAGGACGACGAGGGCGGCAAGGGCAAGGGCGGCGACAAGGCGCCCAAGGTGGAGCCGTCCACCATCTCGGTGGAGGTGCTCAACGGCACCGACACCCCGGGCCTGGCCGACGAGGTCTCCACCGGCCTGGCCGGGATGGGCTTCCTGCCCGCCGGCACCGGCAACCCGCTCGGCGAGACGCCGGAGAAGAGCACGGTCTACTACCCGCCGGGCAAGGAGGCCGAGGCGAAGGCGGTCGCGTCCAAGCTGAACAGCGCGACCACCGAGGAGAACCCGGCGCTGGCCGAAACCCTGCAGCTGGTCGTCGCCTACGACTGGAACGGGTTCAAGAGCGGCGGCGGGGGCGGCGCGGACGTCGAGGGCAAGAGCGCGGCCGACGCCAAGACCGCCTGCTGACCCTGCGCCCGGTCCGCGCGGTGCGCGGACCGGGCACGAGAGCGGCCCCGCACCGGGATCCCGGTGCGGGGCCGCTCCGCTTTACGGCTCTCCCCCGGCCCTCGTGCCCGGAGGAGGCGATGGCCGCGACGCTGCGGGGGTGTCGCGCTCCGACGGCCCCGCAGCGCCACGATCGCCGAGAGGGGCGGGGCGGGTCAGACCGCGACCCGCTCCGGCAGCGAGACCGGCTCGGGGGCCGTCCCGCTGACGATCAGGTCGGTCCACATCCGGCAGACCTTGTCCAGCGCGTAGTTCTCGGTGATCTCCGCGCGGGCCGCGCCGCGCACCGCGTCGAACCGGCCCTCGGCGACGGTCCCGTGGATCGCCTCGGCCATCGCCGCGGTGTCCTCGTGCAGCCAGCGGTGCGAGTAGATGGTGTCCGCACCGGGCCAGGAGAGCACCGCCGGGATGCCGCCGGAGGCGGCGCACTCCGCCGGGGCCAGGTGGAAGCTCTCGTCGTCGCTGGTGGAGACGGTGAACCCGATCCGGCGCAGCCACGCCGCGACGTCCGGGCCGAACGGGTCGAACACCACGCCCTCGGCGAGCAGCGGGTCCCGGCGGATCTCCCGGTAGGTGCGCTCGTAGTACTCGCGCTCCTCCGGGCGGTTCCAGATCCACCAGTAGTCCCAGGGCTGCTTGGACTTGACCGCCAGGGTGAAGCGGCGGTCCCGGCGGCGCAGCTCGCGCAGCACCTCCAGGGCCCGGTCCAGGCGCTTGCGGGACGGCGCGATGCCGATCATGCCCAGGGTGAACTCGGCGCCGGGCAGCTTCTCCCGGTCCAGCTGGTCGACGTCGACCCAGTTGGGCAGGGTGACCACCTTGTCCGCGGGCCAGCCGGCCAGCTCCCGGGTGAGCGAGGCGTAGTAGGGGCTGACGCAGATCACCGCGTCGACCTTCTCGATGTCCAGCTTGCGCGGCCACTCCGCGTACAGCTCGAACCGGTGCAGCCGGACCAGCAGCCGCTGGTCCTGCCGCTTGTGCTTGGCGTAGAACAGCGCGTTCGGCCCGCACCACTCGCAGATGACCACGTCCGCCCAGGCCGCCAGCTCCTTGCTGCGGTACTGGTCGTGGGCGCGCAGCGACTCCCACTCGTCCAGCCGGACGTCCAGTCCGGGCAGCGCGGTGAGGTGGTCGGCCAGCCGGGTGAAGAACTTGAGGTCGTGCCCGGCGATGACCACCTTGAGCGGGCGGGCCGGGTCGGTCCCGGCCGGGCCCTGCGGGCAGGCGAGGTCCAGGTACCCGGCGAGCCGCTCGGCCGCCCGGTCCAGGCTGAACGCGGCCGAGGCGGACCGGCAGCGCTCGGCGGCCTCGGCGCGCACCACGGGGTCGGCGGCGAGCGTCAGCACGTCGGCGACGTCCTCGGCCTCCGCACCGGGCTCGGCGAAGAGCGGGTAGTCCTCACCGAGCAGCGCCTCGTGCGCCGGGGTGCGGTTGAGCACCACCGGCAGCCCCAGCGCGCCCATCTCCAGCACCTTGGTGGACAGCTCCAGGCTGGCGTCCAGGTCCGGGTCGCGCCAGGAGAGGCCGACGTCGGCCCGGGCGGACAGCCGCAGCGCCTCGGCCCGCGGCTTCCCGCCGTGCCAGACCACCCCCTGGGTTCCCTCCAGCGCCTTGGACATCCGCCGGGCCCACTCCGGGTTGTCCCGGTGGATCTTGTCGCCGATCATGTCCAGCTCGGCGGCGACCCCGCGCTCGGCCAGCACCTCGGGCAGCCGGGCCATCTCCAGGGTGTTCCAGCGCGGCGCGAACTTGCCGGTGTAGACGAGGCGGAGCGGGCCGCCCCCGTCCCCGCCGGCGCCGCCCCGCTCGGGTCCCGCCCGGCCGGGCAGGTCCTCGGGGACCACCACCACCGGCGGGAACAGCACGCTCTTGCCGGCCGAGGCGGGCACCGCCGACTCCAGGAAGCAGCGCAGGTCCTCGGTCTGGCAGAGCAGGAAGCGGGAGGCCACCGCGATGTCGGTGAGCTCGGAGACCGCTCCGGCGGTCAGCTCCGGGACGCTCTGCGGCACGTCGGTGAGGTAGGTCCAGAGCCGGCCCTTGAGCGCTTCGCTCTGCGCGGCGAGCACGGCCAGCCGGCGGCCGCGCACCACGACCAGGTCGTAGCGGTCCCGGCCGTCCAGGTCGGCCAGCAGGCCCACCGCCTGGTCCGGGGTGAGGCCGCGCGGCCCCAGGTCGGTGAGGAGCTTCTCCTCGTAGGGGCGGCGCACCTCGACCCCGGGGACCCCCTCCAGCGGGGCGACCAGCCGGTCGGTGGAGACCTCGGCCTTGAGCAGCAGCGTCACCCGGCAGCCGGCCGCGGCCAGCGCCTGCACCATGGACTGCGCCCAGACCGCGGAGCCGTCGATGATGTTCATGTCGACGTCGCCGTAGACGAGGGCGCGCGGCCGCCGCCCGCGGCCGTCCCCCCGGCCGTCCGTGAGTCCCTGCTTCGTCACGTCTTCCCTTTCCAATGCCCCGGTCGCCGCTCCGCTGAGCGGCCCGTCCCCGTTCAATTCGTCCCCGGGGCGCTGTGCGCGCGGCCCTGCTCCGGGCCGGGGGCGGCGCCCCGGTCCGGCCCGAGTGCCAGCAGGCGGGCGCCGTGGCGGTTCCACAGTCCCGGGTCGATCCCCCGGGCGGCCAGCGCGGTGCGGACCAGGTCCGGCCGGACCGCTCCGACGAAGACGTAGTCCTGGTCGGCGCCGACGGCCCGGACCGCGTCGCCGCCGGGCACCGCGGCCTCGCCGACCGCGTCCGCGCCCGAGCACTCCGCGGCGCAGACCAGGTCGGCCAGGTGCGCCTCGCCGCGCGGGCCGTGCCACAGCGCGCTCCAGGGCGCGTCGGCCTGGCGGGCCAGGGCCGCCCAGCGGGCCGCCCCGCCGCCGTCCGGCACCGGAGCGGCGCGCACCGGGACCCCGAACGAGCGGAGCCGCTCGACCCCGGTGAACCGGGAGGCCCCCTCCGGGACCACCACCTGCGCCGCCGGGTGGGACTGCTTGAGCAGGTCGTCGGCGAGCGCCAGCGACTCGGTGTCGTCCAGCGGTGCGGCGAGCACCGCGGTGCGCCGCCCGGCCAGCGGCTGCCCGGCGCCGCCGGAGCCCGGGGCCAGGTCGAGCCGGCCGATCACCTCGGCCAGCCGGACCGGGGTGGCGTCGGTGAGGAAGACCGAGCGGAGCGCGGCGCGCACCTCGTCCGGGGCCGCCGGGCCGGCCGCGCGCAGCCGGGCCAGCTCCTCGGCGGCCGCGTCGGAGCGGAGCGCGGAGGCGTCGGTGGGCACCGAGGGCCCGCGCTCCCCGTCCGCGGGGCGGCCCAGCAGCAGGGCGCGGGCGCCGCAGGCCAGCGCCCGGTCGGCGGCGGCCTCGTCCGCGGCGACCACCGCGGCCGAGGAGCGGAGCAGGCCGGGCAGGTCCTCCCAGTGCGGGTCGGCGGTGCGCAGCCCCAGGCCCGCCACGAGCCGCCGGGCCACCGCGTTCAGCGGCCGGTACGGGAGCGGGAGCACCGGTTCGGCGGCGCGCTCCGGTTCGGCGGCGATCGGGTTGAACCGGTGCAGCGGGACGCCCAGGTCGCCCTGGTGGACCAGGTCGAAGGGGAGCCGGGCCAGCGCGGGCGGCGCGGCGGCGTCGGCGATCAGCACGCTGGGCACGCCGCGGGCCGCGGCGGCCTCCAGCACCCAGGCCAGGGCGCGGGTGCGGTCGGCGGCGGCCGGGTCGCCGGTGTGCGCCCAGGCGCTGCCGGTGCCGGCCAGCGCCGCGGAGGCGGTCACCAGCACCAGGTCGACGTCGACCGACTCGAACACCGGCTGGGCGTCCTGCGGGCGCAGCGGCACCACGCGCAGGTACGGCTCGACCGCGGCGGCCGCCTCCGGGGAGAGCACCCCGGCCACCGCCAGCCGCTCGTCGCGTACCCCGATGGTGCCGCTGAGCAGCCGCACCTCCTGGCGCTCGGTCTCATAGGAGCGGACCGGGTCGGGCTTGCGCCGCCGGCCGGTGGCCTGGGCGGTGGTGCCGTTCCTGCGCCACAGCCGGAACAGGTCCCGGGGCAGCCGGACCAGGCCGCGCCCCGGGCGCTTGGCCGCGGAGGTCAGCGCCCGGCCGACCTGGAGCGAGGTCGACCCCTCCAGGGCGGCCAGCCGCGCCTGCGCCTCGGAGAGCTGGGCCTCCCGCTCCGACAGCGCCCGCCGCAGCTGCTCGGTCTGGCTCTGCTCGCGCCGTTTCATCGCACCTCCCCGAGGAGGGATTCCGGGTTCGCCGTCGCGGAACCCCGCGGCCGGTCATCGGGTCGTGGCGTGCTGGGGGAGAACCAAGCCGGCACGGCAACTCCTTCCAAAGCTTCGGGTATCCGGGCCGGTCGCGGACGGGCCGGCGCCGATCGCGCGGGGCCCGTCCGCCCGGCGGGCGGACGGGCGGCGCGGGCCGGCCGCCCGCGCCGAGGAGGGTTCAATGGTCTCCCACCTCGCCGCAGAGCACGGAGGCGATCCGCTCCCCGGCCCGGCCGTCCCACAGCGGGGGCACCGGGCGCTCGGCGGGGGCCTCCGCGGCGGCCTTGGCGACCAGGCCCGGCAGCTCGGGCAGCTCCGCCTCGGAGACGAGGCGGTTGGTGCCGTGCGTGATGGTCACCGGCCGCTCCGTGTTGGGGCGCAGGGTCAGACAGGGCACCCCGAGGATAGTCGTCTCCTCCTGGACCCCGCCCGAGTCGGTGACCACCGCGCTGCTGCCGCGGACCAGGGCCACGAAGTCGATGTAGCCCAGCGGCTCCAGCAGGTGCACCCGGGGGTGGCCGCCCAGGCCGGCCGCGGCGAAGGCGGCCCGGCCGCGCGGGTGCACCGGCATCACCACGTCGATGTCGTCGGCGACCTCGTGCACCGCGGCGACCAGCCGGGCCACCGTCTCCGGGCGGTCGACGTTGGCCGGCCGGTGCAGGGTGGCGGCGACGTAGGACTCGGGCAGGCCGGTCCGGTCGCGCAGCGCGCCGGTGTCGAACCGGTCGAGGTTGCCGAGCAGGGTGTCGATCATCGGGTTGCCCACCAGGTGCACCCGGCCGACCGGGACGCCCTCGGCCGCCAGGTGGCCGACGGCCTCGGGGCTGGTGGCGAAGCAGAGGTCGGAGAGCTGGTCGGTGACGCGCCGGTTGACCTCTTCGGGCATGGACATGTCGAAGGAGCGCAGCCCGGCCTCGACGTGCGCGACCGGCACGCCCAGCTTGGCGGCGACCAGCGCGGCGGCCACGGTGGAGTTCACGTCCCCGTAGACCACCACCATGCCGGGCCGGCGCTCGGTGAACTCCTTCTCCAGCCCGACCATCAGCGCCGCGGTCTGCTCGGCGTGCGTCCCGGAGCCCACGCCCAGGTCGGCGTCGGGGCGGGGCAGCCCCAGGTCGCGGAAGAACACCGCGGACATCCGGTCGTCGTAGTGCTGGCCGGTGTGGAGCACGCTCTGCTCGGCACCGCGGCCCTCCAGCGCCGCCACCACGGGCGCCGCCTTCACGAAGTTCGGCCGCGCCCCGACGATGTGCAGGAACGCGCCTGGCGCCGCGGCGTCGGCGGCCGGTGCCGGTGACCCTGTTGACACTGTCTTCCTTTCAGCTGTCCCCGGGTGCACAGTTTCCGCGCCTCCCGGGATCTCGACGCCCGAACGTCACCGTCCGGCCATCCCCGCGTGGTTGCATGCGAGCGTGTTGCAGAACGTGAGAGCGGCGACCTACGCCGCCACCCTCGCCTGGCGCCACCTGCGGGACGAACCCGCGCGCTCCCCCCTGCTGCTGCTGCGGGTGCTGCCCGCCCCGGCCCGCTCCGGGCTGCGCCGCGCGGCGTCCCGGGGCGGCCCGCTGCTGCGGGCCTACGCTCTGGCCGACGCCGGAGAGCGCGCCGAGGCCGTGCGCACCGTGCGCGGCGCCGCCCATCGCGCCTCCCCCCGCTCGCTCGCCCGGTCGGCCGCGTTCGCCCTGGCGATCCGCGAGACCGGCCTGGCCGACGAGCTGATCGAGCGCCTGCCCGAGGGCGGCCGGCGCGCGGCGCTGGCCGACCGCTCGGCCCTGGTCGCCGGGCGCAGGGTGCCCGACCACCGTGGATACACGCTCACCGTAGCCCCGGAGCGGAGAACGCGGCGCGACCGCCCGGTGAACGGTCAGCGATCAGCCGAGCACGCCCGGCGTTCCGGCCTGCGCGTGCTGCACATGGTCACCAACGCGCTCCCGCACACCAACGCCGGCTACACCCAGCGCACCCACCGGATCGCGCTGGGCCAGCGGGCGGCGGGGCTGGAGGCGCACGTGGCGACCCGGGCGGGCTACCCGCTCAGCGCCGGGAGGCCGGACGCCCGGCCCCGCGTGGTGCTGGACGGCGTGCCCTACCACCGGCTGCTGCCCTGGTCGGCGCCGTCCGGCGGGGACGGCGAGGTGCGGGCCGGGGTGCGGCTGGCCGGCCCGCTGCTGGACCGGGTCCGGCCGGACCTGCTGCACGCGGCCAGCAACCACGTCAACGGCCGCACCGCGATCGAGCTGGGGCGCGCCCGCGGCCTGCCGGTGGTCTACGAGGTCCGCGGCTTCCTGGAGGAGTCCTGGCTGTCCCGGGACCCCTCCCGGTCCACCGCCGACGCCTACTACCTGGCCGAGCGGGAGCACGAGACGGCCTGCATGGCCGAGGCGGACCTGGTGGTCACCCTGGGCGAGGCGATGCGCGCCGACATCGTGGCGCGCGGGGTGCCCGCGGAGAAGGTGCTGGTGGTGCCGAACGCGGTGGACGAGTCGTTCCTGGAGCCGCTGCCGGACGGCGGCCCGGTGCGCGAGCGGCTCGGCATCCCCGCCGGCGCGTTCGTGGTCGGCACCACCACCAGCTGCTACGGCTACGAGGGCCTGGACACGCTGGTGGACGCGGTGGCCCTGCTGCGCGAGCGGGGCGTGCCGGCGCACGCGCTGGTCGTCGGGGACGGCCCGGAGCTGCCCGCGCTGCGCCGGCGCGCGGCCGAGGCCGGGCTGGACGGCGCGGCGCACTTCCCCGGCCGGGTCCCGGCGGGCGAGGTCCGCGCGCACCACGCGGCGCTGGACGTGTTCGCGGTGCCCAGGCGGGACGAGCGGGTGAGCCGGCTGGTGACGCCGCTCAAGCCGGTGGAGGCGATGGCCGGCGGCCTGCCCGTGGTCGCCTCCGACCTGCCCGCGCTGCGCGAGCTGGTGCGGCCGGGGAGCACCGGCGAGCTGGTCGGCGCGGGCGACCCCGCGGCGCTGGCGGAGCGGCTCGCCGCGCTGGCCGCCGATCCCGCGGCGCGCGCCGCGCTCGGCGCCGAGGCGCGGGCCCGGATCGGGCGGGACCGGACCTGGACGGCGGCCGCGCACCGGTACGCGGAGGCTTATCGAGGGCTCCTCGGTGACGGGGGCGAATGGAGTGTTTCGTCTAACCCCGAGTGACCGGAGAGTAAATTCCACCCGGTAATTCGGAAGCTTGCTCCGATATCCGGAGATAGCACTCTAAAGTCGGACTCGACGAGGCCGGATCCGGTCCGGGCGAGGTACCGGAGCCGGTCGTACCTCGGTCGACGCGGAGGAAGAACACCAGGCGGATTTGTCCGAACCAGGCCATTTCTCAGGGGTCCGGCCAACTCGGAACTACGCTCAGGCGTCTAGCCAGAGTAGCCCGAAGGCGCACACTCCCCGCTGCGACACGCCTTTATACGCAACCGCACGTCTTTGCAAGCGATACCGCCGAAAAGCGCTCAACGAAGGTGAGGGGCCCCGTGGACGTCGCAACCCCAGCAAGCGATCTAGCCGTCATCGGTCTCGGGTACGTCGGACTCCCGCTGGCGCACGAAGCCACCAGAGCCGGGCTCACCGTCACCGGGCTCGACCTGTCCGGCCCCGTGGTCGACGGCCTGAACGCCGGCCGGTCGCACATCGACGACCTGTCCGACACCGACATCGAGCGGATGCGCGAGGCGGGGTTCACCGCCACCACCGACGCCTCCCGGCTGTCGGGCGCGGGCACCATCGTGATCTGCGTGCCCACCCCGCTGTCCGCGGAGGGCGGCCCCGACCTCGGCGCGGTCACCTCGGCGGCCGCCTCGATCGCGGCCCACCTGACCCCGGGAACCCTGGTGGTGCTGGAGTCCACCACCTACCCCGGCACCACCGAGGAGGTGGTCCGGCCCATCCTGGAGGAGTCCGGCCTCATCGCCGGCGCCGACTTCCACCTGGCCTTCTCCCCGGAGCGGATCGACCCGGGCAACCCCTCGTTCGGGGTGGCCAACACGCCCAAGGTGGTCGGCGGCCTCACCGAGGAGTGCGGGCGGCGCGCCGCCGCCTTCTACGGCCGCTTCGTCGATCAGGTGGTGCGCGCCCGCGGCACCCGCGAGGCGGAGATGGCCAAGCTGCTGGAGAACACCTACCGGCACGTCAACATCGCACTGGTCAACGAGATGGCGGTGTTCTGCCAGGAGCTCGGCGTGGACCTGTGGGACTCCATCGCCTGCGCCGCCACCAAACCGTTCGGCTTCCAGGCCTTCTACCCCGGACCCGGGGTGGGCGGGCACTGCATCCCGATCGACCCGAACTACCTCTCCTACAAGGTGAAGACGCTGGGCTACCCGTTCCGCTTCGTGGAGCTGGCCCAGGAGATCAACGCCCGGATGCCCTCCTACGTGGCGCAGCGCGCCCAGGAGCTGCTCAACGACAGCGGACTGGCGCTCTCCCGCTCCCGGGTGCTGCTGCTCGGCGTCACCTACAAGGCCGGCATCGCCGACCAGCGCGAGTCGCCGGCCCGGCCGGTCGCCCGCAAGCTCGCCGCCAAGGGCGCCGAGCTCAGCTACCACGACCCCTACGTGGCGGAGTGGTCGGTCAACGGCACCCAGGTGCCCCGCGCGCTGGACCTGGAGCAGGCGCTGGCCGAGGCCGACCTGACCATCCTCCTCACCGACCACCCCGACTACCGCCCCAAGCTGCTGGCCGAGCACGCCCGGCTGCTGCTGGACACCCGCGGCGTGATGCGCCGGCTGGCCCCGGACTCCCCGGACCGGGCGCACAGCACCACCTCCCCGATCGAGCGCGAGGGCATCGAGGTCCTCTAGCCCCGCCACCCCAGGGCGGCCCGGTCCGGCGACCGGGCCGCTTCCCCCGTGCCCGCTCCCGGACCCGCCGGCGGCCGACCCCGGCCGGTCCGCCCCGGCCGCCGAGGACCTGCGCCGCCCCTGGGAGCGGCCCCGGCCGCCGGACGGTCGAGCCCGGCGCGGGCGCGGCGGGGCTTTCGCGGCGCCCGCGCGGAGGCGGCCCGTCCCGCCGGTGCGCCCGACCCCCGGCTCCGGGCCCCGGGCGCCCCCGGAGCCCGAAGAACCGGCGTCGGGCACCGCGCCATGACGCGGGAAAGACGGCCGAACGCGCCATGCCCCTGAAGGGGCACCACACCCGCCCAGGTTGAAGAACAAGCTCAGAGACCGTCGGGCATCCGGCCGGTCGCCCGGACTCGGCAGCGGACCGCCCCGTTGATCTTGGACTTGCGGGGGTATCAGGGCGCCCTGATACCCCCGCAAGTCCAAGATCAACGGGGAAGTGGGACGGCGGCCCGGCGGCGCACTGCCCGCAGCGGCCGCTCTCCCCGGCCACCGGAGCCGCATCCGTCTCTTCATGCGCGCGGCGACCTCGGGGACGCCCGTCCTTCACTCTCCGTTCGCCGGGCCCGCCTACCCTTCCCAGCAGGTCGGCCGCCCATCCGGGCGGAACCCCCCGGACCGGGACGCTCACCACCCAGGCGGAGGTGCCCATGCACGCACTCGTGGCCACCGTGGTCCACCACCCGGAGGACGCCCGCATCCTGCACCGGCAGATCCGGGCCCTGCTGGACGCCGGCCACTCCGTGACCTACCTGGCCCCGTTCCGCGAGCGCGGCGTCACGCCCTGGCCGGAGCTGACCGCGGTGGACGTGCCGCGCGCCGCCGGACGGCGCCGGCTGCGGGCTCTGCGCGCCGCCCGCGCGGCGCTGGAGGAGCACGCGCCCCGCGCCGACCTGCTCCTCTTCCACGACCCGGAGCTGATGCTGGCCCTGCCCAAGGAGCGGCCGGCCACCGTCTGGGACGTGCACGAGGACGCCGCCGCCGCGCTGCTCACCAAGCCGTGGATGCCCCGGCCGCTGCGCCGGCCGCTCGCCCCGGTGGTGCGCGGCTTCGAGCGCCGCGCCGAGCGCCGGATGCACCTGCTCCTCGCCGAGGAGGGCTACCGGGACCGGTTCTCCCGGCAGCACCCGGTGGTGCCCAACACCACCGAGGTGCCGGAGCGCCCGGCCCGCCCGCCCGGCCACGACCGGATCGTCTACCTCGGCCACCTGTCCGAGGCGCGCGGCGCCCGCGAGCTCATCGAGGCGGGGCGGCTGCTCCGCCCGCACGGGGTCCGGGTGGACATCATCGGCGCGGCCGACCCGCAGGTCCGCCCGCTGCTCCGGGACGCCCAGCGCGACGGCCACGTGCGCTGGTACGGCTTCGTGCCCAACGACCGCGCGCTGCGCATCGTCAGCGGCGCGCTGGCCGGGGTGAGCCTGCTGCACGACACCCCGAACTACCGGCACTCGCTGCCCACCAAGGTGGTCGAGTACATGGCGCACGGCCTGCCGGTGATCACCACGCCCTCGCCGGTGGCCGAGGCGCTGGTCAGCGGCCGCCCGGAGGGGGCCTGCGGGATCGTCGTGCCGTTCGGCGACGCGGCGGCCGCCGCCGAGTCCGCGCTGCTGCTCCGCGGCGACCCCGCGCTGCGCGCCCGGTTCGCCCGGACCGGCCACGAGATCGCGCGCGACCACTACCACTGGCCGGTGCAGGCGGAGCGGTTCGTCCGCCAGCTGGAGGAGTGGGCGGGGGAGGCGACCCGGGAGACCGCCCGCGGCCGCATCCCGGCCCAGTGCTCCGGCCCCGCCGCCCCGCTGCGCAACGCCCGCGCCTGACCCGGTCGCGGGGCCGCCCCGCGACCCATCCCCCTCCGGCCGCCGGGACGGACCGGGGCCGCCCGGCCCCGGCCACCGCCCGGCGCGCCCGGCGGAGCCGCCCCCGCCCACTTCCCCGGGGCGAGGGGCGGCGGCTCCGCCCCGCCGGACCGCCCCGCTTCAGCCGGGCCGGCCTGCGGAAGCAGCGGCCCCGCCGGCTCCCCTCCCCGAAGCGGAACGGAGCGGCCCGCCCCTCCCCCACGCCGTTCGGCGCGGGCCCCCGGGCAGGCCGCCCGGCTGATCCGGAAAGCCGCCGCGGCCGCTCCGCACGGCCTGAGCGGCGAGCAGCGGCCCCCGGCGGCCTCAGAAACCGTCGGTCATGCGAGCGGTCGCCCGGAGTGTCCGGGCGCGGGCCGGGGGGAAGGCGGCGCTCCGGAGCCCGGCGCCGCCGCGGCCGCTGCGGGGAGGCTTGGCGGAGGCAGGCCGCGGCAGGCGACCTACCGCGCCCCCTCGTTGGTCTTGGGGGCGCGGGGGCACCGGAGCGTTCCGGTGCCCCCGCGACCCCAAGAGCAACGAGGACGGGCGGTGTGCGCCTCGGGCGCGGGCCCGCCGCACCGCGAGCGGGCGGGGAAGCGCGAGGCGGCCCCACCGGGCGACCGGCCGCACACCCGACGGCCTCTGAGACCCGCCGCGCTCCGGGAGCGGGTCCCACTCCCGCCCCGTGATCCCGGCCGGCCGCCAGGGGAAGGCCGCCGGCGCGGCCGCCCGGTGGACCGGCCGGACCGGGGCCGCCCCACCGGCAGAACATGAGACTCCCGCCACAGGGCTCACCATATCGGAATAGCTTCTCAGGAAGTAATGTTCTGAACCGACGTTCGGGCGGTGCACGGCGCCCCCGGACGCCGAGAGCCAGTACCCGCCCGGCCCCCGCGGCCGCGAAGGAGTCCCATGTCCGAGAGCACCGACGCCCTGCAGATCAGCAAGGAGACGCAGGACCTGCTGTTCCGCGCCGCCCGCACGGCCAACACGTTCAGCGCCGATCCGGTCTCCGAGGAGCAGGTCCGGGCCATCCACGACCTGGTCAAGTACGGTCCCACCGCGATGAACGTCCAGCCGCTGCGGATCGCGCTGCTGCGCTCGGAGGAGAGCCGCCGCCGGCTGGCCCCGCTGATGGCCGAGGGGAACCGGGAGAAGACCGTCTCCGCCCCGCTGGTCGCGGTGCTCGGGTTCGACGGCGAGTTCCACCTCAAGGGCGACCGGTTCTTCCCGGACCGGGCCGAGATGGTCGCGCAGGCCTTCGCCGACGAGAGCGGCCGGATCCCCACGGCCCGGCTGAACTCCGCGCTGCAGGCCGCCTACTTCATCATCGGCGTGCGCGCGGCCGGCCTGGCCGCCGGGCCGATGGTCGGCTTCGACGCCGCCGGGATCGACGCCGAGTTCTTCCCCGGCGGGACCTTCCGCACCTTCATGATGGTCAACATCGGCAAGCCGGGCGCCGACCACCCGCAGTTCCCGCGGCTGCCCCGGTACGACTACGAGGACGTCTACACCGAGTTCTGACCGGACGCGGCGCGCGGCCGCCGGGGCGCTCCACGGGGGCGCGCCCCGGAGCGGGCCGCGCCGGCCGGGGCCCGCCAGAGGGGACGGGCCCCGGCCCCACCCGATGGAGGGGGACCGCACCCGAGGAGACGGCCTCGGCGGCCGCCGGAGCGCTCCGGCGGCCGCCGAGGCCGTCTCGGGTCGGGCGGGGCGCGGACGGCGCCTCCGCCGCGCCTCCCCGCCGCTCGGACGGGGCGTCAGATGATCGGCGGGCGGCCCAGCCGGGTCATCCGCCACGCGGTCGACCAGGAGATCGGGGTGCGCGGGCCGGCGTCGGTGCGCCAGCCCTCCTTGAACCCGGTGAACCAGGCCCGCAGCGCCGTTCCGGAGCGCTCGCGCAGCACCGTGATCGCCACCCAGTCGGCCAGGTAGACCGCGGCCAGCGGCCAGGGCAGGTTCCGCCGGGCCAGCCAGACCCGGTTGCGCGCGTTGAGCCGGTAGAAGTCGGCGTGCCGGGTGGGCGCGACCGCCGGGTGGTACATGACCGCCTCGGCGTCGTAGTCGATGTGGTAGCCGGCGTCCAGGATCCGCCAGGCGAGGTCGGTCTCCTCGTGCGCGTAGAAGAAGTCGCCGGGAAGGCCGCCGCCGGCCTCGAAGGCGGTGCGGCGGACCGCGCACGCCCCGCCCAGGAAGGTGGTCACCCGGCTGGAGCGCTGCGGGTCGCCGGCGCGCAGCCGCGGCACGTGCCGGCGCTGGTCCGGGCCGCCGTCCGGGTCGGCGATGCGGAACGAGAGCGCGCCCAGCGACGGGTCGGCGGCGAACCGCTCCGCGACGTGCCGGGCCAGGTCGGGCGAGCGGTACCAGCCGTCGTCGTCCAGGAAGAGGATGACGTCGCCGTCGGTGGCGGCCACCCCCTGGTTGCGCCCCTCCGGGATGCCCACGTTCTCCGGCAGCCGCAGGGTCGCCACGCCCTCGGGCAGCTCGGGCAGGTCGGCGCCGTTGCCCACCACGATCACGTCGACGTCGGCACCGCGCTGCTCGAACACGCTCTCGATGGCGCGGCGCAGCTCGGCCGGGCGGTTGCCCATGGTCAGCACGACGCAGGAGATGCTCGGCCGCTCCGCCCCCTCGGCGGCGGCGCGCTGCGGCGCGGGACCGGTCTCCGGCGCGGCGGCCGGCGCGGACGCTTCCTCTGACGCAGGACTGGGCATGGCAACCGATCGTTGGAGTGGACGGGGAGTTGACCCAAGATTACCGTCGCAGGAACCCGGTAACGAATGCATAAGGCCGCGTTTCGCCGCGCGGCCTTGGGGACAGGGGGGCGCCGGCCCGTCCCCGGGCCGGCGCCCCGCGGTCAGTGCAGCCGGCGCGAGGCCAGCACGCTGACCAGGTGCAGCACCGTCTGCAGCGCGGCCACCGCCACGCAGACCGCGGTCAGTACCTGGGTCGCCGCCAGGTCGCCGCGGACCGCGTCGACCACCGCTGCGGCCAGCACCAGGATGGACAGCTCCACCGCCTGGATCACCCGGTGGAAGCGGAGCGCCGAGGCGGCCTTGCGGGCCAGGCTCAGCCCGGCCGAGCGCGGCGCCATGGCCGAGTCGGCGATCTTCTCCGGCAGCCCGGCCTTGGCCCGGGCCACGACCACGTTGTCGGTCTCCGCCTTGATCAGCGCGGCGCCGAGCGCGGCCGCCATGCCGGCGACCACCCAGCCGCCCGCGGCGAACTCGCCCTGGGCGCGCACGCCCAGGCCGATCAGGAGCGCCACCTCGGCGAGGTAGTGCCCGATCCGGTCCAGGTAGATCCCGGCGACGCTGGTCCGCCCGGTGTAGCGGGCGACCTCGCCGTCGCTGCAGTCCAGCAGCAGGTAGATCTGGACCATCAGGAAGGCGGCGATCGCCGGCCACAGGCCGCCGAAGGCGACCACGACCCCGGCGAGCACGCCGAAGGCCATCATCAGGTAGGTGATGGGGTTGGGGGGAACGCCCAGCCTGATGAACAGGGCGCTCAGGTAGGGGGAGATGTCGCGCATGTAGAGCCGGCCGGCCCAGTGCTCCTCGTTGACGCGCTCCTTGATGCCTTCCGGCTGCCCTCCGGCGCGGACCTCAGCGACCGAGGGTTTCGACATATTCACCGACGCTCCGACCGATCTCGTCCTCGGACAGGTCGAGGTGCTCGAGGATGGTGTAGCGCCCCGGCCTGGTGGCGGGGGCGTGCGCGACCGCCCGGACGAACTGCTCGGTGTCCAGTCCGACGTCGGAGGGGACGACCGGGAGTTCGTGCCGGAGCAGGCAGGCGCGGATGTCCTGCACCCTGCGCTCGTCCTCGCCCAGGTGCCTGACGCGCAGGAACGAGGCGTACAGCGCGCCGAGGCCGGCGAGCTCCCCGTGGTTGCTCACCCCGGGGTACAGGTGCGTGATGGCGTGCAGGATCTCGTGGCAGGCGCCGCTGGCGGGCCGGGAGGAGCCCGCGACCGACATGGCCATCCCGGACAGCACCAGCGCCTCGGCCAGCACGGTCAGGAACTCCTGGGACTCCACCGAGTCGCGGCGGTGCAGCACCGCCTCGGCGGCGACCCGGGCGAAGGTGACGGCCATGCCGTCCACCGGCTCGCCCTGCTCCCGCCCGGCCAGCTCCCAGTCGGCGATCGCGGACAGGTTGCTGACCACGTCGCCCACGCCGGAGCGGACCAGCCGGGGCGGCGCGGCGCGGACGTAGTCCACGTCGATGACGACCGCGATCGGCATGGACACCCCGTAGGTGCCCTTGCCGCTCTCGTGCTCCAGGGAGGCGGTCGGCGACGCGATCCCGTCGTGCGCCAGGTTGGTGGCCACCGCCACCATGGGCACGCCGGCCATCGAGGCGGCGTACTTGGTGACGTCGATGGTCTTCCCGCCGCCGATGCCGGCGACGGCCTCGTAGGCGCCGGAGCGGATCTTCTTGCCCAGCTCGGTGGCGATGTCGATGCTGCCGCCCTCGACCTGGAACACCTCGCAGTTGGGCAGGTCGAGGTCGGCGGCGATCTGCGCGCCCTGCCCCGGGCCCACGGCCACGGCGATGCGCCCCTCCGTCGCGATCCGCCGGTCGGAGAGGACCGACCCGAGCGAGGCGATGGCCCCGCGGCGGACGTCGATGGTGAGGGGTGAGGGCAGCATCCGGGCTAGTAGCGGCATGCGATCTCCCGGGCGCGGTTCAGGTCGTCGTGGTCGTCCACCTCGACCCAGTCCACCTTGCCGATCGGCGCCACCGCGACCTTGCCGCCGCGGTTCACCAGCTCCTGGTAGCCGTCCTCGTAGTAGAGCTGCGGGTCGCGCTCCCAGGTGGCCTTGAGGGCGTCGGCCAGCCGGCCGGCCAGCGAGCCCTCGATGAGGGTGGCGCCGATGTACTCGCCGGCGGCGGTCGCCGGGTCCATCAGCTTGGTGATCCGGGCCAGGTGGCCGTCGGAGTCGAGGGTCACCTTCATCTCTTCGTCGGCGAGCGTTTTGACGTTGTCCACCGCGAGGAGCAGCTCCGGGCCGCGGGCGGCGAGTAGCGTCTCCTCGACGCTCACCGGGTGCACGGTGTCGCCGTTGACGAGGAGGACGCCTTCGGAGAAGTACTCACGCGCGGTCCACAGGGAGTAGGCGTTGTTCCACTCCTCGGCCTTGTCGTTGTAGACCAGCGTCAGCTTGACGCCGTGCCGCTCCTCCAGGGCCTCCTTGCGCTCCTCGACCGCCTTCGCGCAGTAGCCCACCACGATGACGACGTCGGTGAGGCCCGCGGCGGCCAGGTTGCGCAGCGAGATGTCCATGATGGTGGTCTCGCCGTCGACCGGGACCAGCGCCTTGGGAAGGGTGTCGGTGTAGGGGCGCAGCCTCCGGCCGGCTCCGGCCGCTAGAACCATACCGAGCATGTACGCGCGTTCCTCCTTAGGTCGTGGAGGCCTGTGCGCCTCCCCGTTCGTTTCGCGGCACGTCCGCAGGGCGGGCCACGGGGGTGTTCGCCCATTCCCTCGCGGACTCCCGGACGAGCAGCACCGCGAGGCAGGCCGCGAGCGCGCCGTAGGTGAACGGGAGCCAGCCCAGCGCACCTCCGGCGGCGACCAGCAGCATGCGGCCGTCCCACCCGAGCAGCGCCCGCGCGGTCCGGCCGGAGCGGCCGGTCCCGCGGTGCGTCCGGCAGACGGTATCGCAGTGGTGCAGCACCACCACGGTCAAGAGTACGAACACCAGCGGCCCGGGGACACCGGCGCCGATGCCGAGCGCGAGCAGGTAAAGATACTCGGTCCCGCGCAGCAGCGGCGGCACCGCCCGGTCCAAGCGGCCACCGTGCGGATGCCAGGAGGCGGCCGCGGCCGGCAGCAGCAGGGCCACCGGTGCGAACAGGGTAATGCCTGAGACCTCCCCGAGACCGACCGCCAGCAGCACCGCGGTGGCCAGGGCCGCGGTGAGGGCGGGCGGCAGCGGCGGCAGCGCCCCGCCCGCGAGCCGGCCCAGCGCCCGGCTCAGGTGACCATCATCACGCAGAAACCGCACGTGGGAGCGGGCGGTCCCGTCCGGTTCCGGATAGGTCTCCATGCGCTACCGCCTCCCCTCGCCCGGACGCGGGTCGACCAGGGCCGCGGTCGCCGCGATCGCGCATCCGGTGATCAGTGCGATGAAGGTCACCCGCGCATCGGCGAACACCGCCGTCACCGCGATGACCAGGAACCTCACCGGTTCCGGGAAGCACGCGGCGGCGCGCAGCCCGGACAGCGGTCCGGGGCGCGCGGTGAGCGCGTAGGAGCCGCTCCGGCGCCGGGGCGGCCGGTCCCGCTCGGGCACCGGATCGCCGAGCAGCTCGCGGGTGAGGCCGGGGTCGCCCGGCGGCCGCTCCGGGTCCAGGCCGCCGAGCACGGCGGAGGACCAGTCGCGGCCGCGCGGTGCGGGCTGCCGCGGCGCGGCGGCCCCGGGCGCACCGGAGGCGATGGCGGTGTCCCGCAGGGCGCCGGCGATCAGCGCCCCGGCCGCCCAGGCCCAGGCGTCCTCGACGCCGGCCAGCACCCCGCCGACGGCCAGCCCGGCGTAGACCGCGTACTCGCGGAGCCGGCCCAGCACCACGTCCAGCCATTCGGTGAAGGCGTCCGGGGACGGCCCGGCCAGGGCGTCGCGGACCTCGCCGCAGAAGAGCACCGCGCCGAGCAGGACCGAGCCCGCGACGGCGCCGCGCAGGTCGCCGCTGGAGAACCAGAGCGCGGCGAGCACGCCGAGGACGGCGCCGACCCTGGTGATCGCGGCGGGCGCCAGCTCGGCCCGGGCCGCGGCCCCGGCGGCCGCCCGCACCGGCGAGAACCTCCCAGAAGCGGAGAATGCACCGGTACCGGCCATCGCCCGCCCTCCCTTCCCCCGCGTCGAGCCTCACCCAGGACCGGGGCCCGGGCAAGCTCCAACACGGGGGCGGGGGTCAGGCGGCCTGGCCTCCGCCCTCCTCGCCGCCGGACGGCTTCTCCTGCTCCGCGGCCTGCTGCCGCTCGGCCGCCTTCTTCTCCTCGGCGGCCTTCCTCCGGGCGGCCCGCTTCTTCGCCGCCTCGGCCTCGGCCTTGGTGTCGTCGTTGTAGGCCTGCAGCGAGGTCTCGATGTCGGCGTCCAGGGCCAGCGAGCCGTCCTTGATGTAGAGGCCGCGGTCGCAGAAGCGCTTGAGGTCGCCCTCGTTGTGCGAGACCAGCACCATGGTGCGGTTGTTCTCCAGCATCCGCCCGATGGCCTCGTAGCACTTCTTCCGGAAGGCCTTGTCGCCGACGGCGAGCACCTCGTCCACCAGCATCACCGGGTGCTGCAGCTGGGAGATGAGGGCGAAGCCGAGCCGCACCTTCATCCCGCTGGAGTAGTGCCGCACCGGCATGTCGATGTAGCCCTCGCGGAGGTTGGCGAACTCGACGATCTCCTCGAACTTCGCCTCGATCACCTCCGGGGACATGCCGTGCAGCGAGCCGACCAGGTGCACGTTCTCCCGGCCGGTGAGCTGGTCGTTGAACCCGGCGCGCAGCTCCAGCAGCGGGGCCACCTTGCCGCGCACGGTGACCCGGCCCTCGTCCGGGATGAGCACCCCGGCGATCATCTTGAGCAGGGTGGACTTGCCGGTGCCGTTCTTGCCGACGATGCCGACGCACTCGCCCTGCGCGACGGAGAAGGAGACGTTGCGCATCGGCCAGAAGTCCTTGCCCCCGGGGTTGGGGTCGCGCTTGCTCCCGTGGATGAACATCTCGCGCAGGCTCCGCTTGCGCCTGCGGTTCACCGCGAACCGAATGCCGAGGTTCTCGGCCTCGATGACCGGTTCCGCCATCACAGCTCCTTCAGGACGGACGTCTCCAACCGCCGGAACGTCCAGTATCCGACGGCGAGGGCGATGATCGCCCCTCCGATCGAGGTGCCCAGGATGAACGCGTTCGGGGCGTCGAGCGGGTACCAGACCGCGTGGTGCATCTTGAAGATGCCGAGCAGGGGGTTGAGTTCGTAAAGGATCTTGAACCACTCCGGGAACGGCGAATCGGAGTCCAGCACCATCCCGGACGGGATGATGATGGCCGAGGCGTAGAACAGCACCCGGTTCAGGATACGGACCACCCGCTCGACGTCGCGGACCAGCACGTTCACCGAGGCGAGCAGGAAGGTCACGCCGAGGGTGAAGGCGTACTGCACCAGCAGCGCCAGCGGCAGCCAGACCAGCAGGCCCATCAGGTGGGTCCGGCCGCCCAGCGCGAACACGAAGAGCAGCAGCACCGGCCAGGTGAACAGGTAGTCGACGAACCCGCGGGTGACCACGGCGACCGGGAAGATCTCCCGCGGGACCTTCATCGTGGTGATCAGCTTGGCCTGGGAGATCAGCGCCTTGGGCGCCTCGTTCAGGGCGGTGCTGAACCAGAGCCAGGGCAGCAGGCCGGAGATGAGGAAGAGCAGGTACCCGCCGGGGGCGCTGTCCCCCCCTGGGACATCCCTGTCGGTGTTGAAGATCAGGCCGAACACGAAGAAGTAGACGCCGGCCATGGCCAGCGGCTCCAGCATCGACCACGCGTAGCCGAGAATCGACTTCTGGTATTTGACCTTCAGGTCTCGCTTGACCAGGAGGCCCACGACCTGCCGGTTCTGCCAGACGGACAGCGCCCTTGACGCCACCGCCACCTCCTCGTGTGTGCACGTTCGACACTTGCGGGGCCGGGCGCGACTGGGGCTCGGGGGACGCGGGGCCGGCCGGGGTGAACCGTGGGTGCCGCGCGGGGCGGCCGAGGCCGGCCCGGGACTCTGGCCCGGGAGGCCGTGCGGTTCAGGGGTCGGATCTCCGGAGCGGCGGCGCGGCGGCGCGCGAAGCGGGCGCCCGCCCCGGGTTCGGTGGCCGATCCTGTCACATCGACGGAGCGGCCACCCGTTCAGGCGTCACAAGAGTACCGGCGCGGCGGACGGTTCCTCCCCGCGCGGTCCGCACTTCTTTCCCTCCCGGCCCCTCCCGCCCCCTCCCACCCGCGATCGACGGACCGCCCGGGAGCCAATATTTTTTCCGTGAGACGGAAGCGAGGTGCGCGATGCCGCACGTGACCGCCGCGATCCTCGCGGGCGGTGTGGGCGCCCGGATGGGCGGGCCCCTCCCCAAGCAGCTGCTGCCCCTGGACGGGCGGCCGATCATCGAGCACTCGATCGCGGCGTTCGAGGCCGCCCCCGAGGTGGACGAGATCGTGGTCTTCATGGTCCCCGAGCACCTGCCCGAGGTGGAGCGGATCGTGAAGGACTCCGGGGCGGGCAAGGTCGCGGCGGTGCTGCCCGGCGGCGCCACCCGGACCGGGAGCTCCACCGCGGCGCTGCGCGCGGTGGCCGCCCGCGGCGACGGCGACCTGCTCCTCATCCACGACGCGGTGCGCCCGCTGGTGGCCCGGCCGACCATCGGCGCGGTGGTGGAGGCGCTGGCCGCCGGGGCCGGCGCGGTCGGCGTCGCGGTGCCCTCCTCCGACACCGTGGTGCGGGTGGCCGCGGCCCCGGGCGGGGCCGAGGTGATCGCCGAGGTCCCGCCCCGCTCCGAGCTGCGCCGGATGCAGACCCCGCAGGGCTTCCGGCTGGGGGTGCTGCGGCGCGCCTACGGGCTGGCCCTGGCCGACCCGGAGCTGGTCGCCACCGACGACTGCGGGGTGGTGCTGCGCTACCTTCCCGGCGAACCGGTGCGGATCGTCGCCGGCACCGAGTCCAACATCAAGATCACCCACCCGGGGGACGTCGAGGTCGCCGAGGCCCTGCTCCGCCGGGACGCGGGAACCGGAAGGGACGGCTGATGGCGGTCTTCACCCCCACCGAGGTCATCGGGCACCGCGGCGCCGGCCGGGGGTCGGCCGGCGGGCTGCGGGAGAACACGGTCGCCTCCTACCTGGCCGCGGCCGAGGCGGGCGCCTCCTGGATCGAGATCGACGTCCGGCGCACCGCCGACGACGTGCTGGTGCTCCACCACGACGCGGCGCTGGGCGACGGGCGGGCCGTGGTGGACCTCACCGCCGCGCAGTGCCGCGAGGCCGGGCTGGTCCCGCTGGACGAGGCGCTGGCCGCGCTCCCCCCGGAGACCGGGCTGGACGTCGACGTCAAAACGGTGATGGAGGACGCGGTCGACCCGCAGGCGCGCCGGACCGGGGCGCTGCTCGCCCCGGTGCTGCGCCGGGAGGCCGCGCACCGCAGGCTGTTCGTCTGCTCCTTCGACCCGGCGGTCCTGCTCCAGGTGCACCGGGACGCCCCCGGGGTGCCGACGGCGTGGATGCCGTTCGTGCGCAACCCGCTCGACCAGGCGGTGGCCGGGGCGGCCGGGCTGGGCTGCGCGATCGTGGCGATCGACGCGCGCTCCTTCGGGCTGACCGGGGACGCGCCCCGGCCGGGCCGGCGCGCCGTCGAGTACACCGTGGACACCGCGCACCGGGCCGGCCTGGAGGTGGTCTCCTGGTGCCCGGACCCGGTGGACGCCGCCCGGTTCGCCGAGGCGGGGGTGGACGCGGTCGTGGTCGACGACGTCCCGGGCGTGGTCGCCGCGCTCAAGGAGGGCGCCCCGCCCGCCGCGGAGTGACCCCCGGAGGAGCAGGCCCCGGGCGCGGGGCGGGCGGAGGCCCGCCCCAGGGCGATGATCCCGGCGCTGCGGGGCCGCCAGAGCGCTCTGGCGGCCCCGCAGCGCCGGGATCATCGCCCTGGGGCGGAATCGCCCGTCAGCGGTCTCAGGCGTTCTCGCGCTGGGCGCGGGCGGTGCGCGAGTCGGCGCCCAGGCTCGGCGGGCTGGTGATGAAGCCCGCCCCCCAGGCCATGTGCATGGTGGCCAGGGCCACCGGGACCGACAGCCGCCCCTTGGCCGGCAGCCCGGAGCCGAGCGGGACCGAGGCGGCCAGGACCGCCGCGGCGTAGCCGCCCGGGACCAGCCAGGCCGGCCAGAAGAAGAACCCGCCGACCAGGCCGGCCGCGATCCCCGCGACGGCGGCCGGCGGCGCCAGGTAGCGCAGGTTGATGGTGCCCTTGTGCTGGCGCGCCACCACGCGCCGCCAGCGCCCGTAGTGGAAGTACTGCTTGGCGAGCTTGGCCGGGTTCGGCCGGGGCCGGTAGGAGACCCGCATCCGCGGCTGGAACCAGACCGTCCCCCCGGTCTCCCGGATCCGGTGGTTCATCTCCCAGTCCTGGGCGCGCAGGAACGCCTCGTCGTAGCCGCCGACCCGCTCCAGCGCCGACCGGCGGAACACCCCGAGGTAGACGGTGTCGGCCGGGCCGCCCTCGCCGCCGGTGTGGAAGCGCGCGTTGCCGACCCCGACCTTGGAGGTCATCGCGGCGGCGACCGCCTTCTCCCAGGGGGTCTCGCCCTCGGCGGCCATGATGCCGCCCACGTTGTCCGCGCCGGTCTCCTCCAGCGTCTCCACCGCCACCCGCAGGTAGTCGGAGGGCATCATCGCGTGGCCGTCGATGCGGGCCACGATCCCGTGCGAGGAGGCCCCGATCGCGGCGTTGAGCCCGGCGGGGGTGCGGCCGGTGGGGTTGTCCACGACGACCACCCGCGGGTCGGCCGCGGCCAGCGCGTCGGCGACCTCCCGGGTGCGGTCCTCGGAGGGGCCCACGCCGAGCACCACCTCCATGTCGCCCGGGTAGTCCTGGGCGAGCACGTGCCGCACGGCGGCCTCGAGGTGGCGCTCCTCGTTCAGTACGGGCATGACGACGGATACGGCGGGCCAGCTCACAGGGGTCCCCTTGGTTCTCCGGGGTCGTTCCATACGGGTGGACGGTGTAACGGTACTGCAACCGCGGGGAGGGTCCCGCCAACCGCGGGAAGAACCGGGAGGGGCCCGTCCGCGTCACACCCGGGACAACACGCCGGGGGCGACATGGCCGACCCATCGGTGGATTCAATGACAACCTGGGAGCGGCAGCCGGGGGGCCGTCATCGGGGGCTGGAGGACACCCAGTGGGCGAGCGCAGGGGAGACGGGCAGGGGCAGGACGGGGGCGGGTCGGAGTTCCGCAGGGTGCGGTCCTCGCCCACGCCCCCGGAGCGGGGCGGCCCGGCCCGGGGCGGCCCGCGGCACCCGCTCACCCCGGCCCCCGCGGTGCGCCGCCGCCGGGTGACCCTGCTGCTGGCCGGCGCCATGTCGGTGCTGGTGCTGCTCGCCTCGGGCACCGCCTGGGCGCTGACCGGGTGGATGTCGGGCAACCTCAACCGGTTCGACGTGTTCGGCGCGCTGGGCGACCGCCCCGACAACGGCCCCGAGGGCGCCCTGGACTTCCTGGTGATCGGCTCCGACTCCCGGGAGGGCATGGACGGGGCGGCCAAGAGCGACCTCGGCGTGGGGAGCGCGGACGGGCAGCGCGCCGACACCATGATGCTGGTCCACCTGAACGCCTCCCGGGACGCCGTGACCGTGGTCGGCATCCCCCGGGACTCCTGGGTGGACGTCCCCGGCGAGGGCGAGAACAAGATCAACGCGGCCTACGCCTACGGCGGGCCGCAGCTGGCGGTGCAGACCGTGGAGGCCGCCACCGACGTGCGCATCGACCACTACGTGGAGATCGACTTCTCCGGGTTCGTCGACGTGGTGGACGCGCTGGGCGGCATCGAGGTGTGCCTGCCCGAGCCGATCCAGGACGAGAAGGCCCGGCTGGACATGGCGGCCGGCACCCACCAGGTGGACGGGCACGAGGCGCTCGCCTTCGCCCGCACCCGCAAGACCAGCGGGGGCGACCTGGACCGGATCGACCGCCAGCAGCAGGTGATGGCCGCCCTGCTGGACAAGGCGCTGAGCAGCGACACGCTGAGCGACCCGGCCCGCTTCTCGGCGTTCCTGGACACCGCGCTGGGCAGCGTCACCGTGGACCGGGACCTGGACACCGCGGCCATCAACCGGCTGGGCGGGCGGCTCCGCTCCATCGGCCTGGAGGACGTCTCGTTCACCCAGGTCCCGGTGGACGACCCGGCGTTCTGGACGCCGCACGGCGACGTCGCGGTCACCTGGGACCGGCCGGCGGCCGCGGAGATGTTCGGCCGGATCGCCGCGGACGAACCGCTGGAGGGCGGCGGGGGCGGCGGGAAGCGCGACGACTCCGCCGGGGGCGGCGGGCCCCGCCCCCAGGACGTGACGGTGCAGGTCTTCAACGGCATCGGCACCCCGGGCCTGGGGAACAAGGCCTCCGACGCGCTGGCCGCGCAGGGCTTCTCGGTCCCCGGGCAGGCGCAGAACTGGAGCTCGCGCGATGTGGAGACCACCACGGTCCGCTACGCGCCGGACGCCGAGGCCGAGGCCGAGCTGGTGGCCTCCGCGCTGCCCGGGGCGGAGCTGGAGGCCGACCCGACCGCCGGCGAGGAGGTCCAGGTGGTGCTGGGCTTCGACTTCACCGAGGTGGGCGAGGTGAAGGGGGGCGCCTCCCCGGCCGCCCCGTCGCCCGGCGGCGCGGGCGGAGGCGCCGGCGGTTCGGAGCCGAAGAGCGGTGCGGAGAACGTCTGCGGCTGAGAGCCCGCCGGGTATGCGGGTGGCCGCGCGGTCCGCCCCGCCCCTGCCTCCCGCGTTGGTCTTGGAGGTGCGGGCCTGTCAGAGCGCTCTGACAGGCCCGCAGCGCCAAGATCGACGGGGAAGGGGCGGCGCGCTTCCGCCCGGCGGGATTCCGGCCCTTCCGCACCGGGACTCCGGCCTGCCCGTCATCCCGGCTTCGGATTGAAGCAATAGGTGCAGTAGTCCCATTTCTCCGGATTAGGACGCCGACAACTCTCGCATATCCAGCGCACGCATGCCGACCACACCGTTGCCCCCCGCTCGACGGCCGACCGTTCCGCCGATCCTAATCTAGGGTGGCGGTATGGCGTTGCTATCCGAGGGAGACCGACCGCGGCAGGTCGGTGAGGCCTTGAAGCTGCTGCATGCCCAGGGCGTCATCGACGGCGTCGAGGTGGACCGCGGCGCCCCCCGCCCCTACGCCGTCAAACTCGTCTCCGGAATCGTGCGGATGAACGAGGACGAAGCGGCCATGTTCGCACTCGGCGCCGCGGTGGGCGCTTTCGGCGGCGCGGCCAGAAAAGCGCTGTAGCGGATTCCCGCGCCGCTCCCGGACTTCCCGGCGGACCCGGTCCCCGGAATCCGGGAGCGCTCCCGGATTCCGGGGACCGCGGAGGGGGCCGCGGAAATGCGCCGCGGCGCGCGGCTTCCCCGATCTCCCTTAAGGGTCGCCCGGCACGCGGTTGGATACCGTGGGGGAAAGGGTCGATCGAGCGGAGGAAGCCATGCTGCGCCACGTGCTCGGACTCCTCACCGGGCTGGCCCTCGCCCCCGGGGCCTGGTTCGGGGCCGGATGGGCGGCGGTCGCCGTCGCCGGGCACACCGGATCCGCCGGCCAGGTGGACGCCTCGGCCGCATCGGTCCCGCTGGGCGTGCTGATGGCGCTCGGCGCCGCGGGCGGGTTCGTCGCCGGGGCCCGGATATCGCCGCTGGCCCCGCTCGGCGCGGGCCTGGTCCTGCTGGGCTACGGGGTGTGGCCGCTGGTCGCCCCCGCCTCGATCCCGTCCTGGCTGCCCGAGGGGGCCCTGGTCCACCCGGCCGGCCCGGCGCTCCCCGCCGGCCTGCTGCTCGGCACCCTGTTCTTCATCGCCGCGATGTCGCCGTCCCGGTGGCGCCGGCGCGCCGCGGCCCCGGCCGCCTCCGCCCCTCCCCCGGTTCCGCCGGTCCCGGCGCCCGCGGGCGAGCCCGCTCCGGGGCCCGCGCCGCTCCCCGGCGACCCTGAGAAGACCACCACCCCGTTCCGGCGCGACCCCGAGGGGGCGGGCTGGGAGAGCCTCCCCGCGGAGCGGAAGGCCTCCCGGACCCAGGAGTTCCGCCGCTGATCAGCGGGGGAGCCGTTCGCCACATTCCGGTTCCCCGACCGGCCCGCGGCGTCCGCCGCACGACCCGGGGGTAACCTTGGGGCGCCGCGATGTTGACCGGACCCCCTCACCGGAAATGTCTCTGTGAAACGACCCGCGCCGCGGAGCAGCGGGTCGGCGGAGTCCCGGGCACCGCCGCCCGCCCGCGACCGGGGAAGGGCGTTCCCGCACCCCGAGGAGGTCCGGGCGGAGCGCCGGGCAGCATCCCCCCGGCCGGCCGTAAGGAAGGACAGAGCATTGGTCGCAGAAGCGCGCAGCAGGATCTCGGTGATCGGCACCGGCTACCTCGGCGCCACCCATGCCGCGTGCATGGCGGAGCTGGGCTTCGAGGTGATCGGGCTCGACGTCGACCCGGTCAAGGTCGCCGAGCTGTCCGCCGGCCGCGTGCCCTTCTACGAACCCGGCCTGGAAGAGGTGCTCACCCGCAACCTGGCCTCGGGGCGGCTCCGCTTCACCACCGACTACGACGAGGCCGCCGCCTTCGCCGACGTCCACTTCATCTGCGTGGGCACCCCGCAGCGCGACGACTCCGGCGCCGCCGACCTGACCTACGTCAAGGCCTCGGTGGAGGAGCTCGGCCCCCGGCTGACCGGCCCGGCGGTGGTGATCGGCAAGTCCACCGTCCCGGTCGGCACCGCCGCGGTGCTGGCCGCCCGGCTGCGCGCGCTGGCCCCGGCCGGCGACGAGGTCGAGCTGGGCTGGAGCCCGGAGTTCCTGCGCGAGGGCTTCGGCGTGACCGACACCCTGCACCCCAACCGGATCGTGGTCGGCACCGACTCGCCCCGGGTGGAGGCGGTGATGCGCGAGGTCTCCGCCAAGCAGATCGCCGACGGGGTGCCGTTCCTCGTCACCGACCTGCAGACCGCGGAGCTGGTGAAGATCTCCGCCAACGCCTTCCTGGCCACCAAGATCTCCTTCATCAACGCGATGGCCGAGGTCTCCGAGGCGGCCGGCGCGGACGTGATGCGGCTCGCCGAGGCGCTCTCCCACGACGACCGGATCGGCGGCAAGTTCCTCGGCCCCGGCCTGGGCTTCGGCGGCGGCTGCCTGCCCAAGGACATCCGCGCGTTCATGGCCCGCGCCGACGAGCTGGGCGTGGAGCCCGCGCTCTCCTTCCTGCGCGAGGTGGACGCGATCAACCAGCGCCGCCGGGCCCGCACCGTGGACATCGCCCGCGGGCTGATCGGCGGCGGGTTCGCCGGGCGCACGGTGGGCGTGCTGGGCGCGGCGTTCAAGCCCAACTCCGACGACATCCGCGACTCCCCCGCGCTGGACGTCGCCTCCACCATCGCCTCGCTGGGCGCCGCGGTCACCGTGTACGACCCGGAGGCGCTGGAGCGGGCGCGGAGAGAGCACCCCGAGCTGAACTACGCGCACTCCATGCTGGAGGCGGTGCGCGACGCCGACGTGGTGCTGCTGCTCACCGAGTGGGCCGAGTTCCGCGACGCCGACCCGGACGAGCTGGCCAAGGTGGTGGCCGAGCCGAAGATCGTGGACGGCCGCAACGTCCTCGACCCGGAGCACTGGCGCGCCCGCGGCTGGACCTACCGGGCCCTCGGCCGCCCCTGACCCTCCCTTCCCCGCACCGCTCCCCTCCCCCGATGCCCGCGCACCGCCGCGGGCATCGCCGTTTCCAGGGGGCGGCCCGGGGCGCGCGGCCGGAGCCCGCGGGGGAAGCGGCACCGTTCCGTCACCGCACGGCCACCGTCCGGTGACCGGGGAGAGACCCGGGTCCGGCAGGTTGTCGGACATGAGAAAGCGAATCCCCCTCATGTTCGCCGCACTGATCGGAGCCGCGTCGGTGGCGGCCGCCCCTCCGGCCGCCGCCGACGGCGCTCCGGCGATCGCCACCTACAACGTCTTCTTCATGTCGAAGAACCTCTATCCCAACTGGGGCCAGGACCTGCGCGCCGACAGCATCGCCGAGGACGGCCTGGTCTCCGGCCAGGACGTGGTGGTCCTCCAGGAGGCGTTCGACAACTCCTCCTCCGACCGGCTGATCGACAACCTCTCCGCGGAGTATCCCCACGCCACACCGGTGGTGGGGCGCTCCAAGTCCGGCTGGGACGCCACCACCGGCTACCGCGGCGGGACCTCCGAGGACGGCGGGGTCGCCGTGCTGAGCCGGTGGCCCATCGTCCGCGCCGAGCAGCACATCTTCACCGACGCCTGCGGCGGCGACTGGTTCTCCGGCAAGGGCTTCGCCTACGTCGAGCTGGACACCCCGTCCGGCCCGCTGCACGTGGTCGGCACCCACCTGCAGTCCGCCGACGACGGCTGCTCCGGCGACCTGGACGTGCACGTGCGCTGGTCGCAGCTGGACCGGATCGCCACCGTGCTGGCGGAGAAGGGCATCCCCGACGACGAGCCGGTCTACGTCGCCGGCGACCTCAACGTCATCGGCGGCACCGAGGAGTACGACTCGATGATCGGGCAGCTGGGCGCGGTGCGCCCGGACTACACCGGGGCGCCGTACTCCTTCGACCCGGAGACCAACTCCATCGCCGGCGAGCGGTACCCGGGCGCCGCCCGCGAGGCCCTCGACCACGTGCTGCCGATCGCCAACGGCGCCGCTCCGGCCTCCTACGCCAACGAGACCCGGGAGGTGCGCAGCGAGCCCTGGACCGTGACCTCCTGGGGCAAGGAGTACACCTACACCGACTACAGCGACCACTACCCGGTGTACGGCGGCGGGGCGGGCTGACCCGCGCCGCCCCCGGGGGCGGAGAATGGCGCCATGAGCGATATCAGCGACGAGGAACTGGGCCGCGTGCTGCGGGAGAGCCGGGTCTGGGCCGTGGTCGGCCTGGGCGACAATCCGGAGCGGCCGGCCTACGCCGTGGCCCGGTTCCTGCAGTCGGTGGGCAAGCGGGTCGTCCCGGTGCACCCCTCGGCCGCCACCGTGCACGGCGAGCGGGGCTACGCCTCGCTCGCCGACGTCCCCTTCCCGATCGACGTCGCCGACGTGTTCCGCCGCTCCTCCGAGGCGGGCTCGGTGGCCGACGAGGCGCTGGCCCGCGAGGACGTCGGCACCGTCTGGTTCCAGCTGGGCGTGGTCGACGAGGAGGCGGCCCGGCGGGTCCGCGCGGCCGGGCGCACCATGGTGATGAACCGCTGCCCGGCCATCGAGTGGCCCCGGCTGCACGGCTGACCGGAGGGGCGCGGGGGCGGGGGAAGACCCTGCCCCCGCCCCCTCCGGCGCCCCCCGGAAGCGGGCGGTTCCGGGGTGGCGCACCGGGTACTGGAGGGGCATGCGACTTCCGAGATTCACCCGCCCGTCCCGCGCCAGGCCGCCGGACCGGGCCGTCCCCGCACCCGCCGAGTCCGCCGAGCACCGGGACCGCCGGGAGTCCCGCCGGGCCTTCGCCGGCGAGCAGGGGTGGCACTTCGCCGAGCGGGCCCCGCACGCCATCCAGGGCTGGCCGCGCACCGCGCTTCCGCCGGGCCCGCTGGGCCGGGTGCGCAACGAGGTGACCGGCTTCCACGCCGGCCGGCCGTTCCGGGTCTTCGACTACGAGGCGCCCGGCGCCGAGCCGCTCGTCGTCTACGCCGTCGGGCTGCCCCGCCACGTGCCCTACGTCTACGTCCAGGACCGCGAGGGCGGCGCGCACGACCTGTTCGCGGAGAGCCGGGACCGGCGCTACGCGCTGGCCGTGCTCGGCGAGGCGGTCCGCGAGGACCTCCGCGAGAGCGGCATCACCGACCTGGTCCTCGACCGGGACCGGCTGATCTGCACCGGCGCCGAGTCCTCCCCCAGCGCCATCGTCTCCCGCCTGGACGCACTGACCGCCCTGGTCGGCCACATCACCGACGACGTGTGGACGGAGTGGGGCTCCACCCCCTGACCGCCCCTCGGCCCCCGCACCCGCCGCCCCCGGTGGTCCCGGCGCCCTCTCCGCTCCGGCGGCGCCCGGCTCCGGACGCACCCCGTTGACATATCGAATATCAATACTTATCGTTTTTCGATAGTATCGAAGAACGATAAGGGGTGCTGCGCGATGCGGATGAGGAACACGTGGCTGGAAGGCCTCCAGGCGGTCACCGCGCTCGCGGTCGTCCTCCTCGCCCTGGGGCTGGCGGCGCTGGCCGTGACGGTGGTGAGCGGGATGCTGGGGAAGCCGATCCCGCTGGCGCAGCCGGTGGCGGTCGAGGTCCCCGCCGACATGGTGGAGGCCGCTCCCCCGCCCGGAACCGGGCTCGACCGGGACGTCGAGGTCACCGTCGGCGACCCCGCCCCGGTCCAGTACCTGCTCTACGGGATCCCGGCGCTCACCGGCTCCGGGATGCTGCTCGCCGGGGCGGTGCTGCTGAACCGGGCGCTCAAGGCCGCGCTGAGGGAGCCGTTCAGCCGCGCGGTGGTCGCCCTGCTGCGCGCGCTGGGCATGCTGGCCGTCCTCGGCGTGCTCGTGCAGGCGCTGGTGGAGAGCGCCGCCGGCATGCTGCTGATGCGCTCGGTCCTGCCCGCCGGCGGACTCTTCCTCACCTACGACGTGCCGCTGGGCGTGCTGCTGTTCGGCGTCGGTATGCTCGCCGCCGCGGGGATCATCCGCCGCGGCGCGGTGATGCGCGACGACCTCGAAGGGACGGTCTGATGGGTGAGGGCGCCGACGACCCCACCGGTGTCGTGGTGCACCTGGACGCCCTGCTCGAAGAGCGCGGGATGACCCTCGCCGAGCTGTCCCGGCGGGTCGGGGTGACCGTGGTCAACCTCTCCGTACTGAAGAACGGGCGGGCCAAGGCGATCCGCTTCTCCACCCTGGCCCGCCTGTGCGCGGTGCTCCGCTGCCAGCCCGGCGACCTGCTGGGCTACCGGGCCGCGCCGAAGCCGACCGAATCGCCCTCGCCGGACTGACGGCGCAGGCGCTCGCCCTTGGCCTGGGCCAGGCGCTTGAGCTCCTCCTGGAAGGCCTCCATCCTCCCGCGCAGCTCCGGGTCGGCGGCGCCGAGCATCCGCAGCGCGAGCAGGCCGGCGTTGCGGGCCGCGCCGATGGCCACCGTGGCGACCGGCACCCCCGCGGGCATCTGCACGATGGACAGCAGCGAGTCCATCCCGTCCAGGTGCTTGAGCGGCACCGGGACGCCGATCACCGGCAGCGGGGTGACCGACGCCAGCATGCCGGGCAGGTGGGCGGCGCCGCCCGCGCCCGCGATGATCGCCTGCAGCCCGCGCTCGGCGGCCCGCGACCCGTACTCGATCATCTCGTGCGGCATCCGGTGCGCGGAGACCACGTCGGCCTCGTAGGCCACGCCGAACTCGTCCAGGGCGGCGGCGGCCTCGCGCATGACCGGCCAGTCGGAGTCGCTGCCCATCACGATGCCGACGGCGGGGGCGGTCTCGGTCACTTTTCGTCTCCCTTGAGGTAGGCGGCCGCGTCCCGGGCGCGGGCCAGCAGGTCTTCAGGGTCGTCACCGACCACGGTGACGTGCCCGATCTTGCGGCCAGGGCGCACCTGCTTGCCGTAGAAGTGCACCTTGAGGCCGGGGTCCTTGGCCATCACGTGGATGTAGCGGCGGTAGACGTCGGGGTCCTCGCCGCCGAGCAGGTTCGCCATCACGGTGAACGGGGCGGTGGTCCGCGGCGACCCCAGCGGCAGGTCGAGGACGGCGCGCAGGTGCTGCTCGAACTGGGAGGTGCGGGCGCCCTCGATGGTCCAGTGGCCGGAGTTGTGCGGGCGCATCGCCAGCTCGTTGATGAGCACCCCCTCGCCGGTGTCGAACAGCTCCACCGCGAGCATGCCGACCACGCCCAGGGCGTGCGCGAGCTCGATGGCCAGCTCCTGGGCGCGCACCGCCTCGTCCGGGTCGAGGCCGGGGGCGGGGGCGACCACCTCGCGGCAGATCCCGTCCCGCTGCACCGTCTCCACCACCGGGTAGGCGGCCACCTGCCCGTAGGGCGAGCGCGCCACCTGCACCGCCAGCTCGCGGCGGAACGCCACCTTCTCCTCGACCAGCAGCGGGACCTCCTCGGCCGCGGCCCGCTCCACCACGGCGCGGGCCTCGGCCGCGTCCGCCGCCACCCAGACGCCCTTGCCGTCGTATCCGCCGCGGGCCGCCTTGAGCACCACCGGCCAGCCGGCCTCCTCGGCGAACGCCTCGACGTGCGCCGTCTCGGCCACCGCCCGCCAGCGCGGGCAGGGCAGGCCGAGCTCGGTGGCGCGCACCCGCATCCGGAGCTTGTCCTGGGCGAACCGGAGCGCGTCGCGGCCCGGCCGGACCGCGACGCCGTCCTCCTCCAGCCGGCGCAGCACCGGCTCGGGCACGTGCTCGTGGTCGAAGGTGACCACGTCGCAGGACTTGCCGAAGGCCAGCAGGTCGTCCAGGCCCCGGTCGTCCCCGAGCCGGACGTCGCCGCAGACCCGCGCGGCGCTGTCGTCCGGCGAGCCGGCCAGGACCGCGAAGTCCACGCCGAGCGCGATGCCGGCCTGGTGCGTCATCCGGGCGAGCTGCCCGCCGCCGACCATGCCGACCCGGGGAATGCTGCCGTTTCGCTCACTCACTGTGCTTCAACGCCTCGACTCTGCTGTCGGCTGCTCTGCTCACCGGCGACCTGACCGGGCAGCGCGTCCCGGAGGCACCGTCCGAAGTCTAATGACCGGCGCGGAGAACGGTGTCGGCGCTTCCCGGACCCGGCCCGCGGGCGCCGCCGCTCCGCTCCGGAACCCCGGGCGGAGCGGCGCTCCGGGAGCGCGGGCTAGAGTCGGGCGTGCAGCGACCCCGCCCGACCCTTGGAGGCCACGGCCGTGCGCCAGTTCCTCGACCGCCACCCCCGGATCGCCCGGCTCGCCGCCGAGCTGGGCAAGTTCGGGTCCGTCGGCGCCGTGGCCTACGTGGTCCAGCTGGGCACCACCAACCTGCTGTGGGCGGTGGGCACCACCGCGCTGACCGGTCAGGCGATCGGCACGCTGTGCGCCATCGCGGTGGCGTTCGTCGGCAACCGGTTCTGGACCTTCGGCGACCGGGCGCGCACCGGCTACGGCCGGGAGACGCTGCTGTTCCTGGTGATGAACGGGGTGGGGATGGGCCTCCAGGTGGCCTGCCTCGGATTCACCCTGTACGTGCTCGGGCTGGACGGCGCGCTGGCCCGGAACGTCTCCGGGAACGTGGTCGGCGTCGCCCTGGGCACCCTGTTCCGGTTCTGGTCCTACCGGACCTGGGTGTTCCCTCCGGCCGACCGGGACGAGAGCCGGGCGGCCTGAACCGCTCCCCGGGGCACGTTTTCTCCCAACCGGTGGACAAGGAATCGCAAAAATGCGGGCCTCCGGCCCCGCGCTCCTACTAATGTCCCTTCCACGCCGCCGTGAATTCCGGCCGACCCGCCTCAGCACGGCGCGCATAATAGGGAAAACCCCCCGGTGGGACTTACGATCTCCATCATGACCTGCGTTTTGCTGGCCGAAGACGACGCCTCGATCTACGAGCCGCTCGCCCGCGCACTGCGCCGCGAAGGCTATACCGTGGACGTGACCGTCAATGGCACCGACACCATCGATCGGGCCCGTGCAGGAGATATCGACCTCATGGTGCTCGATCTCGGGCTACCGGAAATGGACGGGCTGGAAGTGGCCCGGCGGCTGCGGGCCGAAGGGCACGTGACGCCGATCCTCATCCTCACCGCCCGCGCCGACGAGGTGGACACGGTCGTCGGCCTCGACGCCGGGGCCGACGACTACGTGACCAAGCCCTTCCGGCTGGCCGAGCTCCTGGCCCGGGTGCGGGCGCTGCTCCGCCGCGGCGGCGGCGAGGTACCGGTCGTGCACGGCGTGCGGATCGACAACGACTCGCGCCGCGCCTGGCTGGGCGAGCGCGAGCTCCAGCTGACCACCAAGGAGTTCGACCTGCTCCGGGTCCTGGTCCGGGACGCCGGGAAGGTGGTCACCCGCGAGCAGATCATGCGGGAGGTCTGGGACACCAACTGGTGGGGTTCGACCAAGACCTTGGACATGCACATCTCCTGGCTCCGCCGGAAGCTGGGCGACGACGCGAACCAGCCCTCCTACATCACGACCGTCCGGGGGGTCGGCTTCCGATTCGAACGGGATTGAACCCGCCTGCGCCGTGACCCCGGACCGCGCGGCGCCGGGGCGCGAGAAGAAGGGGTGCAATGCGCAGGCGGATGCTGTTCTCCACGCTCGTCGTGACGGTCATCGCCGTGCTGCTGCTCGGCCTGCCGCTGGGCGCGCTGGTGTACCGCTCGGCCTATGAGGACGCCGAGCGGACCCTGCAGCAGGAGGCCGAGGTCATCGCGGCCGACGCCGACGCCCAGGTGGAGAACGAGGGCGGCATCGACCGGGAGCACTTCGCCCAGGTCTACCCCGAGCGCCTGATCGAGCTGCAGCCGCGCGGCGAGGCCCAGCCGATCCGGGCCGGCGGCTGGGACTACGATCCCGACTCCGACGACCCGCGGCCCACCCTGGACGCCCACACCACCTCCCCGGGCGGCATCGACGTGCGGGTGTGGCAGGGCTCGGGCCACGTCCAGGAGAGCGTCTTCAACGCCTGGCTGGGCATCGCCTCCCTCTCCCTGCTGGCCATCGGCGTCGCCGTGGGGCTGGCGATCCTGCAGGCCCGCCGGCTCACCCTGCCGCTGGTCGACCTGGCGGCCACCGCCGAGCGCCTCGGGTCGGGGGTCGCCACGCCGTGGGGGCACCGCTACGGCATCCCCGAGGCCGACCGGGTCGCCGAGGTGCTGGACCGCAGCGCCGAGCGGATCGCCGGGCTGATCGCCACCGAGCGGCACTTCGCCACCGACGCCTCGCACCAGCTGCGCACCCCGCTGACCGCGCTGACCATGCGGCTGGAGGAGATCATCGCCGAGGCGGACGACCCCCGGGTGGTGCGGGAGGAGGGCGAGGCCGCGCTGCAGCAGGCCGAGCGGCTCACCCAGACCGTGGAGAACCTGCTGGGCCGGGCCCGCAAGAGCCAGAACCCCGAGGTGGAGCAGGTCGGCATCGACCGGGTGCTGGAGCGGTTCGTCGGCGAGTGGTCCCCGGTCTTCGAGCAGAACGGCCGGAAGCTCCGGCTGACCGGCGCCAAGGGCCTCAGCGCGATGACCGTCCCGATGGACCTCACCCAGATCATGGCGGTGCTGGTGGAGAACGCCTCCGCGCACGGCGCGGGCACCGTCACGGTCAACGTGATCGACGGCGGCCACTCGGTCCGCATCGAGGTGGGCGACGAGGGCGAGGGGGTCCCCGAGCACCTGGTCGGGCGGATCTTCGACCGGGAGGTCAGCGGCGGCGAGGGCACCGGCCTGGGGCTGGCGCTGGCCCGGCACATCGCCGAGTCCGAGGGCGCCCGGGTGGAACTGGTCCGGCCCAAGCCGACCGTGTTCGCGGTCTTCCTGCCGACCGGCGGCGAGGGCCTGGGCAAGGACACCGGACCGGTCTGAGGCCGGCCGGGCCCGCGCCGCCCGCCGCCGCGCGGCTCAGTACCCCCGGTCGATCCACTCCTGCAGGTGCGGCGCCTCCTCGCCGATCGTGGTGGAGGGGCCGTGGCCGGTGTGCACCGCGGTCTCCGGCGGCAGCCCCAGCAGCCGGTCCCGGATGGAGCCGATGATGGTCGGGAAGTCGGAGAAGGACCGCCCGGTCGCCCCCGGCCCGCCCTGGAACAGGGTGTCGCCGGTGAAGACCGCGCCCAGCGAGGGGGCGTGCAGGCAGACGCCGCCGGGGGTGTGCCCGGGGGTGTGCAGCACCTCCAGCTCCACCCCGCCGGCCTGCAGCACCTCGCCCTGGAGCAGCGGGGCGTCGGGCTCCCGGTCGGGGTGGACCCGGTGCCACAGCACGCCGTCGTCCGGGTGCAGCAGGATCGGGGCGTCGCACAGGTCGGCCAGCTCCACCGCGGCGTTGACGTGGTCGTTGTGCGCGTGCGTGCACACCACCGCCATCAGTTCGCGGTCGCCCAGCGCGCGGGCGATCCGCTCGTGGTCGTGCGCGGCGTCGATGACCACCGCCGACCGGTCGTCGCCGACGATCCACACGTTGTTCTCCACCGGCCACTCGCCGCCGTCCAGGGCGAACACCCCGGAGGTGACCAGGTGGTGCACGGGTTGCACGGGTGCCTCGGGCATGGTCAGCGGACCACCACCGATCGCAGTACGGTCCCCCGCCTCATCCGGCCGAAGGCCTCCTCCACGTCGCCGGGGCCGATCCGCTCGGTGACGAACGCGTCCAGGTCGAGCCGGCCCTGCAGGTACAGGTCGATCAGCATGGGGAAGTCCCGGGACGGCAGGCAGTCGCCGTACCAGGAGGACTTCACCGCCCCTCCCCTGGAGAAGACGTCCAGCAGCGGCAGCTCCGCCTGGAACTCCGGCTCGGGCACCCCGACCAGGACCGCGGTGCCGGCCAGGTCGCGGGCGTAGAACGCCTGCCGGAAGGTCTCCGGGCGGCCCACCGCGTCGATCACCACGTCGGCCCCGTTGCCGCCGGTCAGCTCGCGCACCGCCTCGATCGGGGAGCGCTCGCGGGCGTTGACGGTGTGCGTCGCGCCGAACCCGCGCGCCCACTCCAGCTTGCGCGGGTCCACGTCGATCGCGATGATCCGGGCGGCGCCGGCGAGCCGCGCTCCGGCCACCGCGGCGTCGCCCACCCCGCCGCAGCCGATCACCGCCACCGAGTCGCCCCGGCCCACCCCGCCGGTGTTCAGCGCGGCGCCCAGGCCCGCCATCACCCCGCAGCCGAGCAGGCCGGCCGCGGCCGGGTCGGCGGCCGGGTCGACCTTGGTGCACTGCCCCGCGGCCACCAGCGTCTTCTCCGCGAACGCGCCGATGCCCAGCGCCGGGGAGAGCGCGGTCCCGTCGGGCAGCCGCATCGGCTGCGCCGCGTTGGCGGTGTCGAAGCAGTACTGCGGGCGGCCGCGGGCGCAGGCCCGGCACACCCCGCAGACCGCGCGCCAGTTGAGCACCACGAAATCGCCGGGCTCCAGCCCGGTGACGCCCTCGCCGACCGCCTCCACCCGGCCGGCCGCCTCGTGGCCGAGCAGGTAGGGGAAGTCGTCGCCGATGGCGCCCTCACGGTAGTGCAGGTCGGTGTGGCAGACCCCGCAGGCCTCCACCGCGACCAGTGCCTCGCCCGGGCCCGGGTCGGGGACCACGATGGTCCGCACCGAGACCGGCGCCCCCTTCTCCGTCGCCACCACGGCCTCGACGGTCTGCCCGCCCCGCTGCCGAGTATCGGTCACCGGCACTCCTCCCGGTCGCCCTTGGCCTTCCCCAGAGGACATGCCCCGTGCGGGCGGCCCCGTACCGGACCGGTTCTCAGCCCGCCGTGGGGGCGAACCGCTCGAAGGAGCGGCGCAGCGCGTGCGGCTGGAGCTGGCCCAGCCCGTGCGCGTGCCGCGGGCGCACCGCGACGACCTGCAGCGCCTCCTCGCCCCTGAGGTGCTCGGCCATGGCGTCGTCGATCAGCACGGTGCCGGGGCGGGCGAACGAGGTGAGCCGGCTGGCCCGGTTGACGGTGGTCCCGAAGACGTCGCCGAGGAGCGCGAGGATCGGCCCGAAGGCGACGCCGACCCGCACGTCGGGGACCTCTATGTGCGTCTTCACCCCGTCGGCCAGGCGCAGCGCGATCTCCGCGGCCTGGCGGGGGGTGTTGGCGACGAAGAAGATCTCGTCGCCCAGGGTCTTGACGACGCGGCCCCCGCCGGAGGAGACGATGTCGGTGGCGGTGGACTCGAAGCCCTCGACCACCTCGGCCAGCTCCACCTCGTCCAGCTCCCGGCTGAGCGTGGTGAAGGAGACCAGGTCGGCGAAGCCGGCGGCGAGCGGGAAGTAGGTGGGGGCGGCGTCCTCGCTGCTCTCCATGAAGGCCAGCCGGCGCGCGGAGGCGGCGGCGAGCTGGCGGCGCCAGATGTGCACCAGCAGCCGCTCCACGTCGGGCAGCATGTCCTTGGTGAGCCCGACCAGCGGCCCCAGCGAGCCGTCGTCGGGCGCCCCCTCCGCCGAGGCGCAGCCGTCGGGCGAGAAGGCCAGCGTGGAGATGATGCTGATCTGCCACTCGGCGAGCCGGGCCATGGTCTGCCCCATGGCGCGGGCCAGCCGGATCGCGGCGTCCTCGTCGACGACGCCCTCGCGGAGCAGCCGGGCGGCGGTGCCCAGCGCCTCCACGTCGCTCTCCGCGAACGCGGCGACGTCGTCGTCTCGGGTGGGGAAGCCCAGTGCCCGCCAGACCCGGTCGGCGAACTCGGGGGAGGCCCCGGACCTGCTCACGGCCTCGGCACGGGTATAGCGCGCCTCCCCTCCCAACAGGGCGGCTTCGATCTGCTCTGGGTCGGGACGCGCGGTCATACGTTCTCTCGTCGTTCGGTGGGAGCCGGTGATCGACCGGTTCCCGGGTAACGGCCCGGGATTGACGCGATCACACCTTCATCACTGCCGGTTTAGCGGGTGGGAACACTCTGCGTCAAGAAATCGGCCGACCGGCCGCTCCCGGCCGGGGGCCCCGGGTGTGGCCCGCGCCCGGCCCGGGAACCTCCGGTGCCATGGACCTGCCCCTCTCCCCACTGGACCGGTTCGCGGCGCTGGGCGGCGTGCCGTCCCGGCCGGCAGCCGACCGGGACGCCCGCGAGACCGCCTACAACCTGCTGAGCGCGGCGATCGGCCTGCACTCCGCGCTGCTGCGCCGCGCCTCCGGGAGCGAGCGCGACGCGCTGGAGAAGGAGGCCCGGCGCCTGCTCGGCCTGGAGGCGCGGCTGCCCTTCCTGGACGGCGCCGAGCTGCGCGCGGTGGCCGGGGAGTACCCGGAGCGGCTGCGCGCGCTGCGCGGCCGGCACCGGTTCGGGCCGGCGCCGGCCGCCCCGAAGCCGCTCGGCGCCGGGGAGCTCCGCGCCGCCTTCGACCGGGCGCTGCGCGACCGGCTCACCGGAACCCCCCGGGAGGAGCCCGAGGCGCTCATCCTCGGCGGGCAGCCGGGGTCGGGCAAGAGCACCCTGCAGCGGGCGCTGCTGCCGGCGCTGGCGCCGGGCACGGTGAGCTACGACGGGGACGACCTGATCCGGCTCTCCCCCGACTACGAGGCGGCGATGGCCGCGGACGACCGGGCCGCCTCCGCGGCGCTGCCGCCCCAGATCGCCGGGCTGCACCCGATGGCGCTGGAGCACGTCCGGGAGGGCCGCTCCGACGTGCTGTGCAGCCACCCGCTGGGCCGCGCCGACTGGGCGGCGGCCTGGACCGAGGGGTTCCGCGAGGCCGGCTACCGGGTGGGGGTGGCCTTCGTGGCCGCGGACTCCGGCGAGAGCGCCGCCGCGATCGGGGAGCGGTACCGGCGCTCCCGCCGCGAGCAGGGCTTCGGCCGCTGGATCTCGCCGGAGCAGCACGAGCGCGCCTACGCCGGGGTGCCCAACACCGCGGAGTTCCTGGAGACCCACCGGCTGGCCGACGCCCTCTACGTCGTCTCCCGGGACGGCGCCCTGCTGTACGCGGCCCGGCTCGGCCCCGGCGGCGACTGGGACAAGGAGCCCTTCGCCCGCACCGCCCTGGAGGCGGCCCGCACCCGGCGCTGACCGCATCAGGGCGCCTCCGCCGATCCCGCCCCCCGGGGGCACCGGCCGCACGGGCCCGCGCGGCGGCGCCGGGCGCGCTCCGCCCCGCCCGGTCCCCGCCGGCCCGCGGAGCGCGTTCCCGAAGGCTCCCCGCTCCGGCGCGACGAGGTCCGGCCGCTCCAAGCCGGCCGCACGGGCCGCCCCGCCGAGGCGGAGCGGCCCGTGCGGCCGGCTCCGGTCAGCCCCGGCGGACGTGGACGACGTCGCCGGCGCTGAGGGACTCGGTGCCGCGGGGGCCGGCGACCTGGAGCCTGCCCTCGGCGTCGACGCCGAGGGCCTCGCCCTCCAGCAGCCGGTCGCCGGGGAGGCTCACCCGGACCCGGCGGCCGATGGTGTCGCAGTGCCTCCGGTACTCCTCGGCGAGCCCGCTCGCCTCGGCGTCCCCGCCGGCCTCCTCCCAGGCGCGGTAGAGGTCGGCGAAGGCGCGCAGCACCGCGCGGAGCAGCGGGTCCCGGTCGCCGTGCGGGTCGCCCTCCAGCACCAGCGAGGTGGCCGCCTCCACCGGGAGCTCGTCCCGGCGCTGCGACACGTTGAGCCCCATCCCGATGACCACCCCGGGCCCGGCCTCGGAGAACGCCGCCTCGGACAGGATCCCGGCGAGCTTGCGCGGCGGGGCGTCCCGGTCCTCCTCCGGGGCCAGCACGTCGTTGGGCCACTTGAGCACCGGCTCCACCTGCGCGACGAAGGAGGCGGCGCGCACCGCGGCGACGCCCATCATCAGCGGCAGCCAGCCGAACCGGGCCGTCGGCGACTCGGGCCGGACCAGCACCGAGAAGGTCAGCGCGGCCCGCGGCGGCACGGTGAAGGTGCGCCCCCGCCGCCCCCGCCCGGCGGTCTGGTGCTCGGTCACCAGCACGCTCCCCGAGGCGGCGCCGCCCTGGGCCCGCGCGGCCAGCTCGGTGTTGGTGGAGCCCGTCTCCGGCACCACCTCGATCCCGGTCCACACCTCCCCGGGCCGGACCAGCGCGCGGCGCAGCGCGTCCGCACGCAGCGGCGGCCGGTCCAGGTCGCGGTAGGCGGGGTTCGCGGGGTGCAGGGAATCGCCGGTCATGCGCCCTGTATACCGCCCCGGCGCCCGCTTATCGTGAACCCAAGGACACCGGGGCGGCCCGGTGCTACGTTCGGTCCTCGGAGGTGACGCGGCGTATGCACGTGGCGGAAGTGGAACCCGACGTGAATCACTCCTCCCCCTGGGACGTTCTGCTGCGCACCTGGGAAGAGCTGGACCTGCCCGATGGTTGGCGGGCCGAGATCAGCCAAGGCGGTGTCCTCCTATCGCCTCCCCCCGGCGACGACCACAACGACATCGTCGAGACCGTACAGCGCGGCCTCTACCAGCAGATCCTGCTGAGCAGTGGGGAAGTCTCCCGGTTCCGTGTGCACCAGACGGCGGACCTGCGGGTCCTTCCGCTGGGCACACTGTTCGTCCCGGACCTTCTGGTCCTTCCCGGCCCGCTGCGCGACCGCGGCGCGGAGCACTCCGCCGCCGACGCCCTGCTCGTCGTCGAGGTCGCCTCCCCGGGCAACGCGGACCGGGACCGCAAGACGAAACTCTGGGGCTACGCCCACGGACCGGTCCCGCTCTACCTGCTGGTCGACCGGTGGGACCCGGTCCTGGGCGAACCCGCCGCCACGCTCTACTCCAAGCCGGTCAGGGGCCGCTATACGAACGTGCAGCGGGTCCCCTTCGGGGAGTCGGTGAAACTGCCCGAGCCGTTCGGGTTCGACCTCGACACGGCCGAATTCCCCCTCCCGGAGAAGTGAGGGCCGCACCGCCGGAGCGGTGCGGCGCCCGCTTATCGTGAACCCAAGGACACCGGGGCGGCCCGGTGCTACGTTCGGTCCTCGGAGGTGACGCGGCGTATGCACGTGGCGGACGTGGAACCCGGCGCGGGCCGCTCCTCCCACTGGGAGGCCCTACTGGGCATCTGGCAGGGCCTGGAACTCGCGGAGGGTTGGCAGGCCGAGATCATCGAAGGCGGTCTCTTCCTCGTGACCCCGCCGCAGGACGCGCACAACAGGATCGTGGCGGACGTGCAGAAGCAGCTGTACCGGGAGATCCTCCGGGACGGCGGCGCGATCGCCGACTGCGACGTCCATCAGGCGATCGACCTGCGCATCCCGTCGCTGCTCTCGCTCTACATCCCCGATCTGGCGGTCCTGCCCGGCCCGCTCGACGAGCGGGGTGAGGACCATTCCGCCGCCGACGCCCTGATCGTGGTCGAGGTCGCCTCCCCGAGCACCGCCGAGCGGGACCGCAAGGCCAAGCTCTGGGGCTACGCCCACGGACCGGTCCCGCTCTACCTGCTGATCGACCGGTGGGACCCGCTCCTGGGCGAGCCCGCCGCCACGCTCTACTCCGAGCCGCTGAACGGCACCTACGCCGACGTGCACAAGGTCCGCTTCGGCGAGCCCGTCGCGCTGCCCGAGCCGTTCGGGTTCGCCCTGGACACCTCGCGGTTCCCGGTTCCGTAGCGACGGCGGGGGCCGCACCGCCGGAGCGGTGCGGCCCCCGTCCTCCGGGCGCTCCCCGGCGGGTCAGCCGGTGTTCTGCAGGCCGGCCGCGACGCCGTTGACCGAGAGCAGCAGCAGCCGCTCCAGGTGGCGCTGGTCCTCCTCGGAGAGGGTGTCGGCCTCCGGGCCGCGCAGCGCGTTCAGGGCGCGCAGCTGCAGGTGGGAGAGGGCGTCCACGTAGGGGTTGCGCAGGTCCACCGCGCGGGAGAGCACCCTGCGGTTCTCCAGCAGGCGGGTGTGGCCGGTGGTGCGCAGCACCAGCTCCCGGGTGAGGTCGTACTCGGCGAGGACCTTCTCGGTGAGCTCCGGGCGGCCGCCCAGGCGCAGGTAGCGCTCGGCGATGGCGCGGTCCGTCTTGGCCAGGCTCATCTCCGCGTTGTCCAGCAGCGACGCGAACAGCGGCCACTCCTGGTAGGCGGCGCGCAGCGCCTCCGGGTCGGAGGCGGCGGCCAGGCCGGTGCCCAGGCCGTACCAGCCGGGCAGGTTGACCCGGGTCTGGGTCCAGGCGAACACCCACGGGATGGCCCGCAGGTCGTCCAGGCCGCGGGCGGCCAAGCGGCGCGACGGGCGCGACCCCAGGCGCAGCTCGCCGAGCTCCTCCAGCGGGCTGACCCGGGAGAACCACTCGGCGAAGCCCTCGGTGTCGATCAGCGACCGGTAGGCGGTGTGCGCGGCGCCGGCGATCTCGTCGGCGGTCTTGCGGAACCGGGCGGACGCCTCCCGGGCCCGCTCCTGCACGGTCTCGGTGGAGGCCAGCAGCACCGCGTGGCCGACCTGCTCGATGTGGCGGTGGGCGATGGCGCGCTGGCCGTACCGGGCGAAGATCACCTCGCCCTGCTCGGTCACCTTGAACCGGCCCGCGACCGAGCCGGGGGCCTGGGCGAGCAGCGCCCGGCTGGCCGGCCCGCCGCCGCGGCCCAGCGAGCCGCCGCGGCCGTGGAACAGGGTGAGGGTGACGCCGTGCCGCTCGGCCCACTCGGTGAGCCTGCCCTGCGCGTCGTAGAGCCGCAGGGTGGCGCTGACCGGGCCGACGTCCTTGGCCGAGTCGCTGTAGCCGAGCATGACCTCCAGCCGGCCGCCGGTCTCCTCCATCCGGCGGCGCAGGTCGGGCAGTTCCAGCATGCCGTCCAGCACCTGGGGCGAGGCGTCCAGGTCGGCGCCGGTCTCGAAGAGCGGGATGACGTCGAGGACCGGGGCCTTGCCGGCCGGCAGGGCGTGCGCGGCGAGCTCGTAGACCGCGGCGACGTCGGCGGCCGAGCGGGTGAAGCTGACGATGTAGCGGCGGCAGGCGTCCACCCCGAACCGCTCCTGGATCCAGGCGACCACCCGGAGGGTGGCCAGCACCTCCTCGGTCTGCTCGGAGAGCGCGCCGCCGGCCCGCACCTCCTCCAGGGCGCGCGCGTGCACCTCGCTGTGCTGGCGGATCTCCAGCTCGGCGAGGTGGAAGCCGAACGTCTCCGCCTGCCAGACGAGGTGCTGGAGCTCGCCGTAGGCCTGCCGGTTCGCCCCGGCGGCGGCCAGCGAGGACTGCACGGTGCGCAGGTCGGCGAGGAGCCGGTCGGGGCCGGGGTAGCCCAGGTCGGCGTCGCGCTCCCGGGTGGCGCGCAGCCGCGCGGTGGCGAACAGCAGCAGCTGGCGGTGGGGCTCGTTGGGCGAGCGCTTGGCGATGTCGGCCATCACCCGCGGGTAGCCGGCCTGCGCGGCGGCCAGCGTGTCCCGCAGGTCCTCACTGGCCGGGGTGAGGTTGCCGTAGGCGGTGAGGTTGCGCGCGATCCGCCCCGCGGCCGCCTCCAGGGCGCGCAGCACGTGCTCGGACTGGATCGCGATGGCCTCCCGGGTCACCTCGTGGGTGACGAACGGGTTGCCGTCCCGGTCGCCGCCGATCCAGCTGCCGTACCGGACGAAGGGGCGCGCCGAGGGCGGCCGGGTGCCGGTGCCGCTCGGGTCCAGCGCGGCGTCCAGCGACCGGTAGATCTCCGGGACCACCTCGAAGACGGTGGAGTCGAAGGCCGCCATCGCGGTGCGCACCTCGTCCAGCGGGTCCAGCTTGGTGTAGCGCAGCTGGGACGTGCGCCAGAGCAGGTCGACCTCCTCGGTCAGCCTGCGCCGCGCCTCCCGCTCGGCGGTGGAGTCGGGGTGCGCGGCGTGCAGCCGCTCCAGCTGCTCGCCGATCCGCAGGATGGCGGTGGAGACCGCGCGGCGGCGCGCCTCGGTGGGGTGCGCGGTGAGCACCGGGTGGAACTCCATCCCGGCGACGAAGCCGGCCAGCCGCTCCTCGCCGCAGTCGGCGCGGACCTGCTCGACCGCGGCGGCCAGCGACTCGCGCGGCGGGTGCACGGCGTCGTCGCGCTCGCGCAGCGCCCGGATCCGCTGGTGCTCCTCGGCCAGGTTGGCCAGGTGGAAGTAGACGGTGAAGGCGCGGGCGACCTGCTTGGCCCGCTCCAGCGGCCAGGACTCCACCAGCTCGGTGGCCTCGGCCGCGGTCGACGTGCCCTCCCGGGCGCCGATCACGGCGGTGCGCAGCCGCTCGACGTCGGCGAGCAGGTCCTCGCCGCCGCTCTCGGCCAGGACGGTGCCCAGGGTGCCGCCGAGCAGGCGGATGTCGGCGCGCAGCCGCTCCGGCATCTCCTGCCGGGCGCTGTCCCGCTCCGCGCCGGCCCGGGTCGCATCGTTCGCCATCGCAAGGTCTCCTCGCGTCGCTAAGCCTGTCCTCGGATCACCGCGCCGGCGCCGTTGCCCAGATCCGCGGTGGGCATGCGCGGCACAGCCTAGCGGGGTGGTCTGGACCAATCACGGTCCGCCCCAGGTCGCCGCGGCCGCGCGGCCTCCTGGTCCCTCTCTCCCCGATTACCGGCGAGTAATCCGGGGTCGGCCCGACCGGGGGCCCAGGGCCGGGTCTAGGCTGGCTTCCCATGGCGACCGAAGCCCCTGAACCGCTGCCCGCGGAGGACATCGACATCCACACGACCGCGGGCAAGCTCGCCGACCTGCAGCGGCGCCGGTACGAGGCCGTGCACGCCGGATCCGCGCGAGCGATCGAGAAGCAGCACGCGAAAGGGAAGATGACCGCCCGCGAGCGGATCGACGCCCTCCTCGACCCCGGGTCCTTCACCGAGTTCGACGCACTGGCCCGGCACCGCTCCACCAGTTTCGGCCTGGACGCCAACCGCCCCTACGGCGACGGCGTGGTCACCGGGCACGGCACCGTGGACGGCCGCCCCGTCGCGGTGTTCAGCCAGGACGTCACCGTCTTCGGCGGCTCCCTCGGCGAGGTCTACGGCGAGAAGATCGTCAAGGTCCTGGACCACGCGATCAGCACCGGCTGCCCGGTCGTCGGGATCAACGAGGGCGGCGGCGCGCGGATCCAGGAGGGCGTGGCGGCCCTCGGCCTCTACGCCGAGATCTTCAAGCGCAACGTGCACGCCTCCGGCGTGGTCCCGCAGATCTCGCTGATCATGGGCGCCGCGGCCGGCGGGCACGTCTACTCCCCCGCGCTCACCGACTTCGTGGTGATGGTCGACCAGACCTCGCAGATGTTCATCACCGGCCCCGACGTGATCAAGACCGTCACCGGCGAGGACGTCTCCATGGAGGAGCTGGGCGGCGCCCGGGCGCACAACACCCGCTCCGGGGTGGCGCACTACATGGGCGCCGACGAGCAGGACGCCCTCGACTACGTCAAGGAGCTCCTGGCCCACCTGCCCTCCAACAACCTGGACGACGCCCCGGTGCTGCCGGCCGGCTCCGACCCGGAGCCCACCGAGGCCGACGCCGAGCTGGACTCCTTCATCCCGGACTCGGCCAACCAGCCCTACGACATCCGCCGGGTCGTCGAGCACGTGCTGGACGACGGCGAGTTCCTGGAGGTGCACGAGCACTTCGCCGGGAACATCGTGGTCGGCTACGGCCGGGTCGAGGGGCACAGCGTCGGCATCGTCGCCAACCAGCCGATGAACTTCGCCGGGTGCCTGGACATCGACGCCTCGGAGAAGGCCGCCCGGTTCGTGCGCACCTGCGACGCGTTCAACGTCCCGGTCCTCACCTTCGTCGACGTGCCCGGCTTCCTGCCCGGCACCGACCAGGAGTGGAACGGCATCATCCGGCGCGGCGCCAAGCTCATCTACGCCTACGCCGAGGCCACCGTCCCGCTGGTCACGGTGATCACCCGCAAGGCCTTCGGCGGCGCCTACGACGTGATGGGCTCCAAGCACCTGGGCGCCGACGTCAACCTGGCCTGGCCCACCGCGCAGATCGCGGTGATGGGCGCCCAGGGCGCGGTGAACATCCTGCACCGGCGGACCCTGGCCGCCGCCGGCGACGGCGTCGAGGCCGAGCGCGCCCGCCTGGTCGAGGAGTACGAGGACACCCTGCTCAACCCGTACGCCGCCGCCGAGCGCGGCTACGTCGACGGGGTCATCCTGCCCTCGGAGACCCGCGTGGCGGTGGCCAAGGCGCTGCGCGCGCTGCGCACCAAGCGCAAGCGGCTGCCGCCGAAGAAGCACGGGAACATCCCGCTGTGAGCGGCGGGAGGGACGGCGGGAGCACCCCCCGCCTGAGCATCGTGCGCGGCGACGCCTCCCCCGAGGAGGTCGCCGCCCTGGTCGCCGTGGTCGCCGCGCGCGCCCGCGCGGCCGAGGCGGCCCGCGGGGGCGCGGAGGCCGAGCGGACCGAGTCCGCCTGGCGGCGGAGCGCCCGCGGCCCGCACCGCACCGCCGCACCCGCCCCGGGGGCCTGGCGGCGCAGCATGCACCCGGGCTGACCCGGCCGGTGCGGCCTAGACTTCCCATCCACAGGCGCGACGTCCGGCAGTCGCCTACCAGGAGGATTTCCCACCGTGCGTAAAGTTCTGATCGCCAACCGCGGCGAGATCGCGGTACGCGTGGCGCGCGCCTGCCGCGACGCCGGGCTGGGCAGCGTCGCGGTCTACGCCGACCCCGACCGGGACGCCCTGCACGCCAAGGTCGCCGACGAGGCCTACGCCCTGGGCGGGGACACCCCGGGCGAGAGCTACCTCTCCATCGCCAAGCTGCTCGATGTGGCGGAGCGCTCCGGCGCCGACGCGGTCCACCCGGGCTACGGCTTCCTGGCCGAGAACGCCGAGTTCGCCCAGGCCGTGATCGACGCCGGGCTGACCTGGATCGGCCCGCCGCCCTCGGCGATCACCGCGCTGGGCGACAAGGTCCAGGCCCGGCACATCGCGCAGAAGGTCGGCGCCCCGCTGGTGGCCGGCACCCCCGACCCGGTCTCCGGGGCCGAGGAGGTGGTGGCCTTCGCCGAGGAGCACGGCCTGCCGATCGCGATCAAGGCCGCCTTCGGCGGCGGCGGGCGCGGCCTGAAGGTCGTCCGGGAGATGGGCGAGGTCGCCGACGCCTACGAGTCGGCGGTGCGCGAGGCGGTCACCGCGTTCGGCCGCGGCGAGTGCTTCGTGGAGCGCTACCTGGACCGGCCCCGGCACGTGGAGACGCAGTGCCTGGCCGACGCGCACGGCAACGTGGTGGTGGTCTCCACCCGGGACTGCTCGCTGCAGCGCCGGCACCAGAAGCTGGTCGAGGAGGCCCCGGCCCCGTTCCTCACCGCCGAGCAGACCGGGCTGCTCTACTCCTCCTCCAAGGCGATCCTGCGCGAGGCCGGCTACGTCGGCGCGGGCACCTGCGAGTTCCTGGTCGGCGCGGACGGGACCGTGTCGTTCCTGGAGGTCAACACCCGGCTCCAGGTGGAGCACCCGGTGACCGAGGAGGTCTCCGGGATCGACCTGGTCCGGGAGATGTTCCGGGTCGCCGACGGCGGAGAGCTGGGCTACGCCGACCCGGCGCTGCGCGGGCACTCCATGGAGTTCCGGATCAACGCCGAGGACGCCGGGCGCGACTTCATGCCCGCGCCGGGCACCATCACCCGGCTGAACCTGCCCGGCGGCCCCGGGGTGCGGGTGGACACCGGCTGCGAGGAGGGCTTCACCGTCCCGCAGGCGTTCGACTCCATGGTCGCCAAGCTCATCGTGACCGGCTCCGACCGGCGCCAGGTGCTGGAGCGCTCCCGGCGCGCCCTGGCCGAGTTCGAGGTGGGCGGCATGCCCACCGTCATCCCGTTCCACCGCACCGTCGTCGAGGACCCGGCCTTCGCCCCCGCGGGCGGCGGGCCGTTCTCGGTGCACACCCGGTGGATCGAGACCGAGTTCGACAACACGGTGCCGCCCTACGAGGGCGCCCCGGGCGGCCCCGCCGAGGAGGAGGAGCGCGAGCGGGTCACCGTCGAGGTCGGCGGCAAGCGCCTGGAGGTGGTGCTCCCCGCCGGCCTGGGCGCCGCCGCGGCGGCCCCCGCCGCCGGCGCCCCGGCCCGCAAGCGCGGCTCCCGGTCCAAGAAGTCCGGCGGCGCCGCGGCCGCGAGCGGCGACTCCCTGGTCTCCCCGATGCAGGGCACCGTGGTCAAGGTGGTCGCCGAGGACGGCGCGCAGGTCGCCGAGGGCGACACCGTGGTGGTCATCGAGGCGATGAAGATGGAGCAGCCGCTCGGCGCGCACAAGGCCGGCACGGTGGCCGGCCTCTCGGTCTCCCCCGGCGACACCGTCACCAGCGGCGGCGTCGTCTGCGAGATCAAGGACGCCTGACCCGGACTCCGCGGCACCGCGAGGGGCGGGCCGGGGCCGGCGGCGGCCCCGGCCCGCCCCTCGCGCCGTTCCGGCGCCGGCCGGCCTCCCCGCGGCCCCCGGGGAGCGGCGGCGCCCCCCCCCGCGCCGCTCTCCGTGCTTCTCGGCGCCGCGCAGCGGGCCTCCGGCGCCCGCCGGGGCGGACGGGGGCGGCCCGCCTCCAGGCGGCCCCTCCGGGAGCGCCACCGGTACCGGTCGCGGAGCGCGCGGCGGGCCCCTTCCCCCTTCGCGGTGGCCGGGCCGACCCGGCGCCGCGCGGGGCCGCCGCGGCCGACCGGGGCCGGCCGGACCGGGCGGGGCGGGGCGGGCGGCCGGGCCGGAGCCCCTGGGCCGCAGGGGGTGCCGGGCCCGGCGCGCGCCCCGGGCCCGGGTCCTCCGCGAGGTGGGGGCGGGGCCGCAGGTGAGGCGGGTGCGCCGGGGATCCGGGGTGCGTGACCGGATTGACACCTCGGGGCGGGGGAATAATCCGGCGACCGTGGATATTGTTCCTAATCGTGACGAACCTGTGGGGCTTGACCGAGCGACGGCACGTCGACCTGTGCCGCGTCGCCAGCCAGGCGTGTCGTTAGACGCCTTCTCCTTCCGATCCTTCTCCGATCGACGACCCCCCTCCGCCGCGCCCGCGCGCGCTCATCCGCTTCGTCCACCGCCGGACCCGACACATCCCCGTCGTTCGGCGCTGCCCTGACCCAGGAGACGCCCCGTGCTTTCCGCGTTGAGACGCATCCCCTTCGCCGTGCAAGTGATCGCGGCGCTGTTCATCGGTATCGGCCTCGGATTCGTGGCCCTCCGGCTGGGCGGCGGCCCCGACGACCCCAACTGGCTGGCGGTCACCCTCGACACCGTCGGTTCCACCTTCGTCACCCTGCTGAAGACGATCGTCCCGCCGCTGATCCTGCTGGCGGTCATCTCCTCGATCGCGAGTCTGCGCAACGTCTCCAACGCCGCCCGGCTGGCCGGGCAGACGCTGCTCTGGTTCGCGATCACCGCGCTGATCGCGGTGCTCATCGGCATCGGCCTGGGCACCGGCTTCCGCCCCGGCCTGAACAGCGGGGTCGACCCGGGCACCGCCGCCGACCCCTCCTCGCAGGGCTCCTGGATCGCCTTCATCGAGAGCATCGTCCCGGTCAACTTCCTCGGCCTGGGCGCCTCCACCGGCCAGGACGAGGCCGGCGCGCTGACCACCTCGCTGGACTTCAACGCCCTGCAGCTGATCGTCATCGCCATCGCGGTGGGCGTGGCCGCGGTCAAGGTCGGCAAGGCCGCCGAGCCGTTCCTGGCCTTCACCGAGTCGGCGCTGCAGATCGTGCTGAAGGTGCTGTGGTGGATCATCCGCCTGGCCCCGCTGGGCACCATCGGCCTGCTCGGCAACGCCGTCTACAGCTACGGCTGGGGCACCATCGGCGCCCTCGGCAAGTACGCCGCGGTGATCTACCTCGGCCTGGCCCTGGTGCTGTTCGTCGTCTACCCGCTGCTGGCCCGGCTGCACGGGCTGTCCATCGTCAAGTTCTTCAGCGGCGTGTGGCCGGCGGTCCAGCTCGGCTTCGTCTCCCGCTCCTCGATGGGCACCATGCCGGTCACCCAGCGGGTCGCCGAGACCAACTTCGGCGTCCCCCGGCACTACGCCTCGTTCGCCGTCCCGTTCGGCGCCACCACCAAGATGGACGGCTGCGCCGCGATCTACCCGGCGGTCTCGGCGATCTTCGTCGCCCAGTTCTTCGGGGTGGGCCTGGGCGTCACCGACTACCTGCTGATCGCGTTCGTCTCGGTGATCGGCTCCGCGGCCACCGCGGGCACCACCGGCGCCACCGTGATGCTCACCCTGACCCTGTCCACCGTGGGCCTGCCGCTGGAGGGCGTCGGCCTGCTGCTGGCCGTCGACCCGATCCTGGACATGGGCCGCACCGCCACCAACGTGGCCGGCCAGGCGCTGGTCCCGGCGATCGTCGCCAAGCGGGAGGGGATCCTCGACGTGGAGCGGTACGGCGCCCCGCGCGGCCTGGACGGCTTCGTCGACGAGGACTTCGCCTCCCGGGCGGAGCGGGAGGCCGCCGAGCAGGAGGCCGAGGAGGCCGGAGAGGAAGAGGAAGAGGGGACCGGGCGCAGGGAGACCGCCGGGACGACCGCGTCCTGAGGCCCTCGCGCTCCCCCGTCAGCGGGCGGCCCGCCGGTTCCGGCGGGCCGCCCGCGGCCGTTCGGGAACCCGGAGCGGCCGCCGTTCGTCCTTATCGAGTGAGGGAGGCGAGAGGAACGACATGTTGCGCCGATTGGTAGTACCGGCCCTGCTGACCGCGGGCCTCACCGCTTTCGCGGCCGCCCCGGCGGCCGCCGACACCGCCCCCGCCCCGCAGGACGCCGTGGGCGACCTGAAGAGCGACCACATCTACGTGCACGACGACATCACCGAGGAGGCGGTCCCCGGCGGTATCCGGGACCGGCTCGGCGAGGCCGCCCAGGAGACCGAGTCGGAGAGCCCGGTCTACCTGATCATGCTGCCCCAGGAGAGCTTCGGCTCCAAGATGGAGCTGAACGCCTACATGGACGGCGTGATGGGCGAGGTGGGCGACGGCGTCTACGCCGGCTTCATGGGCTCCGACGCCAACAACTTCTTCGTCGACTCGCCGAACCTGGAGGCCTCCGAGCTCCAGCAGATCGAGCAGAACGTCGCGGCGGCCGACCCGGCCACCGAGCCCGACGCGCTGGCCGCGGTGCCCGAGGCCGTGGCCGACCAGGAGAGCTCCGAGGCGGCCTCCGGCGTGTTCGGCATCGCACTGCTCGCCATCCTCGCCGCGGTCGTGGTGGGCGGCGGCTTCTACCTGGTCAAGGCGCGCAAGAAGCGCGAGGCCGAGAAGGCCAAGCAGCTCGCCGAGATCAAGCAGATGGCCCAGGAGGACGTGGTCCGGCTCGGCGAGGACATCGCCCGGCTGGAGATCGACCTGCACGCCGTCGACGACGCCACCCGCACCGACTACACCCACGCCATGGACTCCTACGACCGGGCCAAGGCCACCTTGGACGGCATCCGGGAGCCGCAGGAGATCCAGCAGGTCACCACCGCGCTGGAGGACGGCCGCTACTACATGACGGCCACCCGCGCCCGGATGAGCGGGGACCCGCTCCCCGACCGGCGCAAGCCCTGCTTCTTCAACCCGCAGCACGGCCCGTCCACGCAGGACGTGCAGTGGGCCCCGCCGAGCGGCGCCCCGCGCGCCGTGCCGGCCTGCCAGGACTGCACCCGGGCCGTGCTGTCCGGCCGCGACCCCGACGTCCGCCTGGTCGAGGTGGACGGCGAGCGCCGGCCCTACTACGACGCGGGCCCGGCCTACGCGCCCTACGCCGGCGGCTACTTCGGCATGAGCATGATGATGGGCATGTTCTCCGGCATGATGATGGGCTCCATGATGGGGTCGATGATGGGCGCGGGCATGATGGGCGCCGGCGACATGGGCGGAGACATGGGCGACGCCGGCGGGGGCGACGACTTCGGCGACTTCGGCGGCGACATGGACTTCGGCGGCTTCGACTTCTGATCCGCCGACGCCGCCGCACCGCCGCCCCGGCGGTGCGCCTCCCGGGCGCCGCGAGGAGCGCGAAGGGCCCCGGCCGGGACGGCCGGGGCCCTTTCCGCGTCCGCGGGGCTACTCCGGGGAGGCCTGCATCAGCGACCGGGCCGCCTCGGTGACGCTGCCGGACAGCGACGGGTAGACGGCGAAGGTGTGCGCGATCTCGTCGACGGTGAGCCGCTGCTGCACCGCGATGGACACGCCCAGGATGAGCTCGCTGGCGCGCGGGCCGACGATGACGCCGCCCAGCACGATCCCGGTGTGCTGCCGGCAGATCAGCTTGACGAAGCCGTCCTTGCTGTTGTTCATCTTGGCCCGCGGGTTGGTGTCCAGCGGGAGGTTGACGATGCGCGCGTCCACCTTGCCGCTGCGCACGTCCTCCTCGGTGGCGCCGACCGAGGCCAGCTCGGGGTGGGTGAACACGGTCGCGGCGACGGTGGACAGCTTCAGCGGGGCGACCGCCTCGCCCAGCGCGTGCCACATCGCGATCCGGCCCTGCATCGCGGCGACCGAGGCCAGCATGTTCACCCCGGTGCAGTCGCCCGCGGCGTACACGCCCGGGGTGGAGGTGCGGGAGACCCGGTCGACCTGGACGAAGCCGCCCTTGTCCAGCCGGACCCCGATCTCCTCCAGGCCGAGGTTGTCGGTGTTGGGGATCATCCCGACGGTCATCAGGCAGTGCGTGCCGTCCACCGTGCGCCCGTCGGAGAGGGTGACCCGCACCCCGTCGCCGGTGTTGACCACCGACTCGGCGCGGGTGTTGCCGAGCACCCGCATGCCGCGGCGGCGGAACACGTCCTCCAGCACCTCGGCGGCGTCGGCGTCCTGGGTGGGCATCACCCGGTCGCGCGAGGAGACCAGGGTGACCTGCGAGCCCAGCCCCTGGTAGGCGTTGGCGAACTCGGCGCCGGTGACGCCGGAGCCGACCACGATCAGCTCCTCCGGGCGCTCGTCCAGGTCGTACAGCTCGCGCCAGGTCAGGATGCGCTCCCCGTCCGGGCGGGCCGAGGGCAGCTCGCGCGGGTGGGCGCCGGTGGCGACCAGCACCACGTCGGCGCGGAGCCGCCGGTCTCCGACGGCGACGATCCGCGGGTCGACCAGGCGGGCCTCGCCCTGGACGATCTCCACGCCCTCCTTGACCAGGCGGGCGGCGGTGTCCTCGGACTGCGCCCGGGCCAGCCGCTTGACCCGCTCGTTGACGGCCTTCATGTCCACGCCGACGCTGCAGTCGTCCTCGGAGTTGACCGTCAGCCCGAGCCGCCCGGCGTCGCGCACGTAGTTCGCCCGGACCGACGTCGCGATCATCGTCTTCGAGGGCACGCAGTCGGTCAGCACGCAGGCCCCGCCGACACCGTCCCGCTCCACGACGGTGACCTCCGCGCCGAGCTGCGCGGCGACCAGTGCCGCCTCGTACCCCCCGGGACCGCCTCCGATGATCACGACCTTCGTCACGTCTGCTCCACTCCCTTACCGAGGCGCTGCACGGATCTTGGCCATCCTGTGTCGCCCTCCCATTGTCGACCATCCTGAGGTGGGGTTTCACACCGGCCGGTCCGGTTCCTCCCGCGCACGGCCGCCGGAAGGGCGCCCGGGGGCGGCTCCGGCATCCGGAATACACACCCCGGCGTTGCGCTGGGCGACCGGGCGGCCACTCACGGGTAACCTCCCGAGATGTGAGCGAATCCACGCACGATCGCCCCGTGGCCACCACCACCGCCGCCGCCAAGGAGCGGGCTTCGGCGGCCGCCGAGGAGCTGACCGCGCGCACCGGCGCGGACTCCTTCGACGCCGCGGTCGTGCTCGGGTCCGGCTGGGGCGTCCTGGCCGACCGGCTGGGCACGGCCGACACCGAGGTCGACGCCGGCGAGCTGCCGGGCTTCACCGCGCCGAGCGCCCCGGAGCACTCCTCCCTGGTGCGCAGCGTCTGGGTGGGGTCCAAGCGGGTCGCCCTGTTCGGCGGGCGGGTGCACCTGTTCGAGACCCGCGACCCGCTGCTGGCCGTGCACGCGGTGCGCACCGCGATCGCGGCCGGCGCGCGCGCCGTCGTCCTCACCGGCTCGGCCGGGTCGCTGCGCACCGACTTCGCGGTGGGCCAGCCGATCCTCGTCCGCGACCACGTCAATCTGACCGGCTCCTCGCCCCTGGTCGGGCCGGACTTCGTCGACCTCACCCGGGCCTACTCGGCGCGGCTGCGCGGCCTGGCCCGCGAGGTGGACCCGTCGCTGGCCGAGGGGGTCTACGCCGAGATCGCCGGGCCGCAGCTGGCCACCCCGGCGGAGCTGGCCATGATCCGCGCCTCCGGAGCCGACCTGGTGGGCCACTCGCTGGCGCTGGAGACCATCGCCGCGGTGGAGATGGGCGCCGAGGTGCTGGCGCTGGCGTCGGTGAGCAACGACGCGGTCGCCTCGGTGGTGGAGCCGTTCGACCTGGACCGGGCGACCGAGGCCGCACGGCACTCCGCGGACCGGACCGCGGCCCTGCTGCACGAGGTGCTGATGCGCTCCTGACCCCCCGCAGCACCGAGATCACCAGGAGGGGCGGGCGGGTCCGGGACGGAGAAAAGCCTCCGGGAGGAGGGCCGCCGCTCCCCTCCGCGCGAGAGAGCGGCGTCCCTCCTCCCGGAGGGGCGCGGTGGAGGCCCGGCCGACCCGGGGCCCGGCACTGCGTGGCGAGCAGCATCCCGAGGCCGAGGGATGACCGTACCGGCCGTCCCGGGGCGGCGGAGGAGGCCTCCGCGCGAGCACGCGGCCCGAGGGCTCGGGGACCGATCCCAGATGTCCCCGACCCGGCACGGGTGGCGATCCGCACCGGCCGCGCATCCGCTATTCAGTTGGATCCGCACTGCCCGCGGAGGGGGAGCGGGTCCGGTGATCCGCGCGAGCACCGGAACCGCCGTCCTCCTTAGGCATGCCTTACCTAATCAGTACTGCGGCGCGTAGTCAAGCCCTTCGTTCAGAAGAGCACCAGGACCACCAGGAGCAGCGCCACCGGACCGGCCAGCGCGCCCACCGCGTCCGGCGACCAGACCGGCCCCACCGGGGCCTCCCCGGCCCCCGCCGACGGGCGGGCCTTCTGCCGCTCGGCCAGCTCGCGCAGGCGGAGCGCGTGCAGCTCCACCGGGCGCATGGTGCGCGGGTCGCCGTCGCCGATCGGATCGCCGTCGGCCAGCCCGCCGGCCCGGCGCAGGTTCTCCCGGACCTTGGCCCGCCTGGTCTCGCGCAGCGCCCAGGAGCGCACCACCGTCTCCCCCGCGTGCACCCGGAGCACGTCGGTCACGTCCGACCAGGTGAACGCGGACCAGGGGACGAAGGTCTCGCGGAGCGGGTTGACCACGCGCACCCCCTCCTCCGAGGGCGCCACCCGGGGGCGCAGCCAGAGCACGTAGACGCCGCCGACCGTGATCAGCAGGACCGCAGCGGCGATCAGCGAGGAGGAGTCCCTGCCGCGTACCGCCAGGTCGAGCAGGAGCAGTCCGGCGAGGACGATCCAGGCCCAGGAGAGCAGGCGCGGCACCGGCGCGGTGAAGGGTTTCATGGCACTCCGTCTCGTCCCTACCTCACCGCCCCGCCGGCCGCCCACTTGAGTTCGGCGAACCCGGGTTTGATCCGGCCGTTGATCAGCGCCAGCCGCTCATCGAACGGCAGGAAGGCCGATTTCATCGCATTGACGGTGAACCACTGCAGATCATCCCAGTCATACCCGAACGCCGACACCAGTCGGGCGAACTCCTCGGACAGCCCGGTCCGGCTCTGCAGCCGGTTGTCGGTGTTGACGGTGACCCGGAAGCGCAGCCGGCGGAGCAGGCCGATCGGGTGCTCGGCGATGGAGGCCGCCGCCCCGGTCTGCACGTTGGAGCTGGGGCACATCTCCAGCGGGACGCGCTTGTCCCGGACGTAGGAGGCGAGCCGCCCGAGCCGGTGGCCGCCGTCCGGGTCCGGCTCGATGTCGTCGGCGATGCGCACCCCGTGGCCGAGCCGGTCGGCCCCGCACCACTGCAGCGCCTCCCAGATGGACGGCAGCCCGAACGCCTCGCCGGCGTGGATGGTGAAGTGCGCGTTCTCCCGGCGCAGGAACTCGAAGGCGTCCAGGTGCCGGGTGGGCGGGTGGCCCGCCTCGGCGCCGGCGATGTCGAAGCCGACCACGCCCGAGGTGCGGTAGCGGACCGCCAGCTCGGCGATCTCCCGGGAGCGGGCGGCGTGCCGCATCGCGGTGAGCAGGCAGCCCACCCGGATGTCCCGGCCGCGCCCGCGCGCCCGCCGGGCGCCCTCCTCGAAGCCCTCCAGGACCGCCTGCACCACCTGGTCCAGGCCGAGGCCGCCGTCCAGGTGCTGCTCCGGGGCGAACCGCACCTCCGCGTAGACCACCCCGTCGGCGGCCAGGTCCTCGGCGCACTCGGCGGCCACCCGCAGCAGCGCGCCCCGGGTCTGCATCACCCCGACGGTGTGCGCGAACGTCTCCAGGTAGCGCTCGAGCGAACCGGAGCCGGCGGCGGAGGCGAACCAGTCGGCGAGCGCCTCCGGCTCGGTCTCCGGCAGCGCGCCGTACCCCGCCTGCTCGGCGAGTTCCACGACGGTGCGCGGACGCAGCCCGCCGTCCAGGTGGTCATGGAGCAGGACCTTGGGGGCCCTGCGGATGCGGTCCAGGGTCGGCTCGTGGCTCATGCCGCCCAGCATGCCAGCGGGGCGGCCCGGACGCGGCTACATCAGCGCGGCGTCGGCCACCTCGTCCCGGCCGCCCGGCCGCTCGCACTCCCACAGCGCGGTGAGCGCCGCGGCCGCCATCAGGTGCACGCCGACGCCGATCGCCCGCTCGTCCACGTCGAAGGTGCCGCGGTGCAGGTCGAGCATGGGCGAGGTGGCGTCGACCGGGTGGGTGCCCAGCCGGGCCAGCGCGCCGGGGACGTGCTCCAGGTACCAGGCGAAGTCCTCGCCGCCCAGGCTCTGCGGGGTGGACTCCACCGCCTCCGGGCCCAGCGCCTGCCCGGCGGCGTCGCGCAGCATCCGGACGCTGACCGCCTCGTTGACGGTGGGCGGCACGCCGCGCCGGTAGTCCATCTCCACCGTCGCCCGGTACGGCGCCACCACGCTGTCCAGCAGCTCCTTGAGGATGTCCGGGGCGGCGTGCCAGGCGTCGTCGTCCAGGCAGCGCACGGTGCCCTCGGCGACCCCGTCGTCCGGGACGGCGTTGGGCGCCGACCCGGCGCTCACCCGCCCCCACACCAGGCTGAAGCCGGCCCGGGGGTCCACCCGCCGGGAGAGCGCCGCGGGCAGCTCGGTGACCACCTTGGCCAGCGCGTAGACCAGGTCGGCGGTGAGGTGCGGGCGGGCGGTGTGCCCGCCCGGCCCGGAGAGCCGCACCGCGATCCGGTCGCAGGCCGCGGTGATCGGCCCGGTGCGCAGCCCCACCTGGCCGCAGAGCAGCCGCGGGTCGCAGTGGAGGGCGAAGATCCGGTCCACCCCGTCCAGGCCGCCGGCGTCGATCACCGCGCGGGCGCCGCCGGGCAGCTCCTCGGCGGGCTGGAAGAGCAGCCGCACCCGGCCCGGCAGCGCGCCGGCGCGGGCCTGCTGGGCGAGGAACAGGCCCGCGCCCAGCAGCGCCGTGGTGTGCACGTCGTGCCCGCAGGCGTGCGCCGCGCCGGGGACGGTGGACCGGTAGGGCACGTCCTTCTCGTCGGTGAGCGGCAGCGCGTCGATGTCGCCGCGCAGCGCGACGGTGGGCCCCTCTCCGGAGCCCACGTCGCAGATGATGCCGGTGCCGTCGGGCAGCCTCCGGGGCGCCAGTCCGGCGGCGCGCAGCCGCTCCTCCACGCGCTGGGTGGTCCGCGTCTCGGCGAACGCCAGCTCGGGGTGCATGTGCAGGTCCCGGCGGAAATCGATGAGACCGCGTTCATTGCGCGCGAGAAACGCGGTCAGCTGATCCCGCAGATCACGTCCCTGCATGCGTTGTCCCCCTGTTCATCGGCGTTGGCGGTGCGGCGGCGGTCCCGCCGCCGACCCGGTCTGCTCCGGCGGCCGGTCCGCCGATCCCCTCGCGGAACTCCGCGATCAGGGCGTCCACGACGTCGTCGAGCGTGCCGCCGTCGCGCACGATGGCGCGCTGGCGCTCGTAGGAGGCGCCCTTGTCCAGCACCTCGGAGACCACGTCCAGATCGTCGGCGCAGCCCAGTCGGGCGGCCACCGGTTCGAGCTCGCGCACGAGCTCGTAGAGGTCGTCCCGGAGCGGGACGGTGGACCCGCGCTCATCGGTGATGATCCGGGCGTCGAGGCCGTAGCGGGTGGCCCGCCACTTGTTGTCCTCGGTCACCCAGGAGGGCCGGCACGGCAGCCGGTAGCCCCGGTCCAGCAGGTTGTCGAAGTGGGTGACCAGGCTCTGGGTGAGGGCCGCGGCCATCCCCACCTCGCGCAGCGTGGGGATCCCGTCGAACATCCGGATCTCCACGGTGCCCAGGTCCGGGTGGGGGCGCACGTCCCACCAGACCTCCTTGATGCCGGCGATGGTGCCGGCGCGCAGCAGCGTCGCCATGTAGTCCTCGAAGGCCGCCCAGTCCGGCAGCACCGGCGGCGGGCCGGAGGTGGGCAGCGCCCCGAAGACGATCGACCTGCTGGAGGCCAGGCCGGTGTCGTGGCCGTTCCAGAACGGGCTGGAGGCGGTCAGCGCGAGGAAGTGCGGCAGGTGCCCGGCGAGCGCGTTGACGATCGGCACCGCCTTCTCCGCGGAGCCCACGCCCACGTGCACGTGGACGCCGAAGGTGAGGATCCTCCGGGCCAGCCACTGCATCTGGTCCACCAGCTCGCCGTAGCGCTGCACCGGCGACATCGCCTGGTCCCGCCAGTCGTCCAGCGGGTGGGTCCCGGAGCAGATGGCGGCGGTGCCGCGCGGCTCCAGCACGCCCTGCAGCCGGCGCACGCTCCCAGCGAGGTCCTCCCGGGCCTCCTGCACGGTCTCGCAGACGCCGGTGACCACCTCGACGGTGCACTGCATGAGCTCGTGGCGGAGCGGCGGGGCCGACGGCGCCTCGCTCAGTTCGGGCAGTTCGGCGAGTACCTGCTCCGCCTCCTGGCGCAAGTGGCGGCTTTCCACGTCGACGAGCTGGAGTTCCCACTCGACGCCGAGGGTGGTGCGGTCAGAGGCGTTGAATTCGATTCCCACGATCGTCCTCCGCACGGTTGTCCGGCCGGCGCGCACGCCGTTAGAGGCACCATAAGCGAGAGGGACCGGCATACCGCCAGTGCTCCTCATCGCTTTCAACTCCTCAGGACACGGGACCGCGGAGGAAGACCGAACGCCTTGGATTGAAGACGGCCCGCCGCGCTTCGAGGATTACAGATTCACCCCGGCCCCGCGGCGGATTACGGCGATCGCGGCCCGCCCGGTTCCCGATCCGTTCACCCCGGGCCGCTGGACGGCACGGATCTGCTGCCGGCGCCGCTTTCCTCACGCTATACGATTCGGCCCTGTTCGGTGGCGAAGTGACCGATACGTGATCTGCGGAACAGCGTCATTTCCGGCGCCGGTACCGCAGCCACCAGGCCGCGCAGGCGGCGCCGAGCGCCGTCGCCGCGGCCGCCGGCGCGACACGCCGGAGCAGCCCGCCCCGGGCCCGGGGCCGCGCCCCCCGGTGCCGGGCCGGCGCCTTCCGGCCCGCCCCGGAATCCGGCCGCTCCGCCCCGGACCGCTCCGGCGGAGCCGGCTCCGGAGCGCCCACCAGCGCCAGCCCGGACCCGGCCGGCGCCCGCCCGACCGGCAGGTCCACCGGGACCGCCCCCTGGTAGGGCGGCGGCACCGGCAGCCAGGTCGCGGTCCAGGCCGCCGCGAACACCACCATGCGCAGCACGATGTTGAGCCAGACCAGCAGCCCGACCAGCACCGCGAAGGAGGCGTAGACGGGGTTGGTCAGGGTGCCGCCGATGAGCAGCGCGCCGACCGCCTTGAGCACCTCGAAGCCGACCGCGGCGAGCAGCGCCCCGCGCCACAGCAGCCGCCAGGGGCGGCGGGTGCCGGACAGCCGGGAGAACAGCACCAGGAAGATGAGCAGATCGGCACCGATCGCGATGGCGAGCCCGAGCAGCCGGGTGGCCGCCGCGGCGGTGAACGAGCCGTCCAGCCCCACCCAGCCCAGCAGCCAGCCGGTGGCGGCCTGGGCGACGCCGGTCAGCGCCACCGAGGCGAGCAGCGCCGCGCCCAGCACCGCCGTGACCGCCAGGTCGATCGCCTTGGCCACCAGGAAGTTCGGCCCGTCGGAGACGCTCTTGAGCCAGATGGTGTGCAGCGCCTCGCGCAGCGCCCCGACCGCGCCCAGCCCGGTGTAGGCCAGCCCGATCAGGCCGATCGCCCCGGCGCCGGTGCGGGCCTGGGCGATCTGCTCGATCGGCAGCTGCCGGGAGAGCCCGGGCAGCTGCTCGTCGATCGCGGTCTCCAGGTAGGAGCGCGCGTTGGGGTCCACCTCGACCGCGTAGCCGACCACCGCGAAGGCCAGCGCGATCAGCGGGAAGAAGGAGAGGAAGGCGAAGTAGGTGACCGAGGCGGCGAGCTGGTTCCCCTGCCGGTCGGCGTAGCGCTCGTAGGCCCGCACCAGGTGGTCGAACCAGGGCCTGCCCCGGCGCAGCGCCCAGTAGGTCTCCATGGCCCGCTGCCGGTAGTGCCGCACGCGGTCCCGCAGCCCGCCCGTCTCAGCGCCGACCTCCCCCACCTCCCCCGGTTCCCTGGAGCGAGCGTAGCGACGCCCCCTCCCGGGAGGAACCCCGACACTCCCGGGCGTGTCGCCCCAGGGGGCACCGGAGCGCCCCCGCCCCGCCCCTCCGGGAGTCCGCTCTCCCCCGGCACCGGAGCACGCCCCGGCCCACTGCGGCGCCCGCAGGAGCCGCGCCCGGGGGACCGGCGCACCGGCCGCCCCGCCCCCGGGGAGGCACCGGACGCTTCCGCCCGGTCCTCCGGGGGTGCTCCGCTCTTCCCGCCCCCTCCCCGGGGCCGGTCTCCTCGCAGGTCGCGGCCGGTCGTGCCGGGGGCGGGGCGGACGGGGCCGGGCGGCGCCCGCGGCGGGCGGCCGGCGCGGTTCCGGGGAGGCCCCCGGGCCCAATCGGGAGGAAGCCCTAGAATCGGGCCGTGCCGCAGCTCAGAGCCCGATCGAAGCCGACCTCTCCGCCCTCGGGGACGGAGCCGGAGGCGTACGCGGCGGAGATCGCCGCGGCCTTCACCCGGATCCACGGGCACGGCCCGGAGGGCATCTGGTGGGCCCCCGGGCGGGCCGGGCTGCTGGGCGACCTGTTCGGCTGCCCCCCCGGACCGGTGCTCCTCTCCGCGCTGCCCTGGGGGGTGGCGGCCGCCGTCTCCCGCACCCGGGACGGGTCGGTCGAGGCGCGCACCGCCGACGGGCGCCGCTCCCGCCGCCTGGCCCGGCGGGCCGCGGCCGCGCTGCGCGCCGCCGCCGGCGCCGGCCTGGCCGAGCCCTCCGACGGGGTGCGGGTGCTGGCCGGCTCCACGCTGCCCGCCGGCGCCGGGCTCGGCGCCGGCCCCGCCCTGGAGTGCGCGGTGCTGCTCGCCCTGGCCGAGACCGCCGGCTCCGGCTCCGACCGGAAGGCCCTGGCCCGCGCCGCCCCCGCCTCGGCCGAGTACGGCGCCGCGCTGCGCTGCGCCCCCGGCTCGGTGCTCTCCATCGACCTGGGCGGCGGCCGCGGCCGCACGCTGCCCTTCGACACCGCCGCGTCCGGGCTGGTCCCGCTGGTGATCGGCGCGGGCGGGACCGGGCCCCGGCGGGCCCGGCGCACCGCCCGGCGCCGGCTGGCCGAGTGCCGCCGGGCCGCCGCCCGGCTGGGCGTGGAGGACCTGCGCGCGATCGAGGACCTCCCCGGCGCCCTGCGCGAGCTGCGCGACCCCGCGCTGCGCGGCCGGGTGCGGCACGTGGCGACCGAGGCCAACCGGGTGCACGCCGGGGCCGGACTGCTGCGGGCCGGGGTCCCCGCGGAGCTCGGCGCGGTGCTGACCGCCTCGCACCTGTCCATGCAGGGGCCGTTCGCGGCGACCTCCGCGGAGGTGGACCTTTCGGTGCAAAGGGCCGTAGGCTCGGGCGCGCGGGGCGCCCGTACCGCGGGCGACCGGATCGGCGGCGCCGTGGTCGCGCTGGTCGCCGAGGACCGCACCGAGCGGGTCCGCGCCGCCCTCCCCGGGGCCTGGGTGCGGACCGCCCCTCCGTCGGACGGAGCCCGCCGGCTGCGCTGAGCCCGCCCGCGCCCGGGTCTCCGAGCCCCCCGCTCCGGAGCCCCCGCCCTGCCACCGAACCCCCTGGACCCCCTGGAGCCCCCTCAGATGCCCCTTCCGCACCGGTCCCGAGCGGCCGCGGCCACCGCCGCCGCGGTGTTCCTCACCGCCCTGGGCTCCGCCGCGCCCGCCTCCGCCGCCGGGTACAACGGCGTCTGCGGCTCCGGCTACAAGGCGGTCAACTCGGCCGACCTGCCGGGCGGCGCGGGCACGGTCCACCTCGCCTACAACGGCTCCACCGGGAAGAACTGCGCGGTGACCATCCGCGCCTCGAAGGGCGCCGCGGCCCCGATGGACGTGCAGCTGGCGCTCGCCTCCGACCCGGACTCCGCGGTTCTGGACGGCGGCGAATTCACCTCCTACGCGGGACCGGTCTACCTGAAGGCCCAGGGCGCCTGCGTGACCTGGAGCGGAATCATCGGGGACCAGGCCGCCGGCAAGGCCGGGACCAACTGCGGATGACGCCGGCGGGCCTTTCCCGGCCCGCCCCCTCCGCCTCCCCGCCCCCTTTCCCCGCGCCTTTCCGGGCGTCCGGTTCCGGTGGCGGATCGGGGCCGGCGGCAGCCGGAAAAGGTCCGAAGAACGGAGGAATCGAACCCGAATACCATGAGCCGAGTCGGATCGGGTGTACAGAGGCATCCGGCCGATCCTGCGAACGGGATGGACGAGCAGAACAATGGCGCACGGGCCGAACGACGCCGAGCGCACCGGAGTCTTCCGGCGCGGTGACGACGGCGGGTACGACGAGATCGAGAAGCTGTACCGGCCGCCGACCAGGCGCACCCCCTCCGGCTCCGGTGGCGGCGGAGAGGGCCGGCGGAAGCACGGGAGCGGCGGGCGGGGCCCCGAGCGCTCCACCGCCGCGGGCGGCCGCGGGGGCCGCTCCGGCGGGCACGGCCCCGGCCGGGTCTACGACGGATCGGGGCGGCAGCGGCGGGAGAAGGAGCGCCGCCGCCGGGTCTGGCGGAACGGCGCCGTGGCGGCCCTGGTCGTGCTGCTGCTCGTGGTGGTCGTGTTCCCGGTGGGCATGTACATCTGGGCCGACGGCCGGCTGGACCGGGTCGAGGCGCTGCCCGACTACGAGGGCCGCCCCGAGGAGCAGCCCGGCACCACCTTCATGATCGTCGGCTCCGACAGCCGCGAGGGCCTCAGCGACGGCGACATGCAGGACCTGCGCACCGGCCGCGCCGAGGGCAAGCGCACCGACACGATCATGGTCCTCTACGTGCCCGAGGACGGGAAGCCGACCATCCTCAGCGTGCCCCGCGACTCCTACGTGAACATCCCCGAGATCGGCGAGAACAAGATCAACGCGGCCTTCGCCGAGGACCTCGGCGGCGGCCCGTCCACCCTGGTGCAGACGTTCGAGCAGGCCTCCGGGGTGCACATCGACCACTACGTGGAGATCGGCTTCGCCGGCTTCGTGGACATCGTGGACGCCGTCGGCGGGGTGGAGATGTGCCCCGAGGAGCCGATGGAGGACCCCAAGGCCGGACTGGACATCGAGGCCGGCTGCCAGGAGATGGACGGCTCCACCGCGCTGGGCTACGTGCGCACCCGCGCCTCGGCCCGCGCCGACCTGGACCGGATCCAGCGCCAGCGGGAGTTCTTCAGCGCGCTGATCGGCAAGGCCACCGACACCTCCACGCTGATCAACCCGTTCCGGTCGGTCCCGCTGGTCTCCGAGGGCACCGAGACCTTCGACGTGGACCGGGACGACCACCTGATGGACCTGGCGCGGATGGCGCTGGCCATGCGGGACAAGCCCACCACCTCGTCGATCCCGGTCGGCTCCACCCCGACGCTGGCGGTCGGCTCGGTGGTGCTGTGGGACGAGGAGGCCTCCGGCCGGATGTTCTCCGCCATGCAGAGCGGCGAGGAGATCCCCGAGGACGTGCTCCGGGACTGAGGCCCGCCCGCGCCGTGCCGCGGCCGGGGCGCACCGGGGAAGAACGAGGGGCCCGGCGCTCGATGAGCGCCGGGCCCCTCTCTGTGACGTTCCGCACCGCGCGCGCCTACCCCCCAGCGGGCGCGCGGCCGGCACGTCGTCTTCGGGAGACCGGATCCGGTCTCGACCTCGACTCTGTCGAGGCTAGTGGAGCGGGACTCAACGCCCCCTCCAGACAGGTACAACTCTAGGCAATGTTCGCAAACTACGCGAACGATCAGCGTGTGGCGTTCACCCCACCACGAGCGGGAACTCCGGTGCGGTCACGCTCCGTCCCCACGTGGAACATCATTGCACCCGGGCGGCCCCCCGCGGGCGGAAACCGCGGAACCCGCCCCGGGCGGCGCGGAGCGCGAGGAGCGCGGCGGCCTCCCCCGGCGCCGGCGGCCCTCCGGCGGCCCGCGCCGGGGCGGGGAGGCCCGCCGGGCGCGCGCGGCGGGAGCGCGGCCGGAGGCCGGGCGCGCAAGCGGAAGGGGCCGCCCCGCCGCGAGCGGCGGGGCGGCCCCTGTCGTGCCCTCCGGCCGGGCCCCGGGCCCGGCCGCGCCGGATCAGGCCAGGCGCTTCTGCAGGTTCTCGTCGAGCGCGGCAAGGAACTGCTCGGTGGTGAGCCACTCCTGGTCGCCGCCGACCAGCAGCGCCAGGTCCTTGGTCATCTGGCCGCCCTCGACCGTCTTGACGACGACGTCCTCGAGGGTGGAGGCGAACTCGGTGACCTTGGGGGTGCCGTCCAGCTTGCCCCGGTGCTCCAGCCCGCGGGTCCAGGCGAAGATGGAGGCGATCGGGTTGGTGGAGGTCGGCTTGCCCTGCTGGTGCTGGCGGTAGTGCCGGGTGACGGTGCCGTGCGCGGCCTCCGCCTCGACGGTGCGCCCGTCCGCGGTGCGCAGCACCGAGGTCATCAGGCCCAGCGAGCCGAAGCCCTGCGCGACGGTGTCCGACTGCACGTCGCCGTCGTAGTTCTTGCAGGCCCAGACGTAGCCGCCCTCCCACTTGAGCGCGGCGGCGACCATGTCGTCGATCAGCCGGTGCTCGTAGGTGAGGCCGGCCGCGTCGAACCTCTCCTTGAACTCGGTCTCGTAGATCTCCTCGAACACGTCCTTGAACATGCCGTCGTAGGCCTTGAGGATCGTGTTCTTGGTGGAGAGGTAGACCGGGTAGTTCCGGTCCAGGCCGTAGTTGAGGCTGGCCCGCGCGAAGTCCTCGATGGACTTGCGGAAGTTGTACATCCCCATGGCGACGCCGCCGCCCTCGGGGAAGTTCGCGACGTCCAGCTCGACCGGCTCGCTGCCGTCGGCCGGGGTGTAGGTGATGGTGACGCTGCCCGGGCCGGGGACCTTGAAGTCGCTGGCCTTGTACTGGTCGCCGTGGGCGTGGCGGCCGATGATGATCGGCTTGGTCCAGCCCGGCACCAGCCGCGGCACGTTCTGGCAGATGATCGGCTCGCGGAAGACCACGCCGCCGAGGATGTTGCGGATGGTGCCGTTGGGCGAGCGCCACATCTTCTTCAGGCCGAACTCCTCGACCCGCGCCTCGTCCGGCGTGATGGTGGCGCACTTGACGCCGACGCCGTGCTCCTTGATGGCGTTGGCCGCGTCGACGGTGATCTGGTCGTCGGTGCGGTCCCGCTCCTCGACGCCCAGGTCGTAGTACTTCAGGTCGACGTCGAGGTAGGGGAGGATCAGGCGGTCCTTGATGAAGGACCAGATGATCCGGGTCATCTCGTCGCCGTCGAGCTCGACTACGGGGTTCTCGACCTTGATCTTGGCCATGGCTGTGTGGCTGTCCCTTCGTTTCGGCGCGGCGTCGTGTGGCTGGATACCTGCCGAGTTCTGTTCAGTATCTCGATATCAAGCTTATTAGACGCCACCGGCCTCTGTTCAAGAGGTCAGCTGCGGGGCCACCCAGGCGAGCACGATCAGCAGGACGGCCAGGCCGACGGCGGTGGCGATGTCCAGCCAGCGGCCGCGCACCGCCAGCATGCCGATCCGCTCCTCGGGCAGCAGGATGCGGAAGGTCGCGGCCAGCAGCAGGGCCCCGGCGATGATGGCCGGCCCGCGCTTGAAGTAGGCGGCGGCGACCACCACGATGCCCGCGGCCATCGTCGCCAGCACGAGGAAGTAGGGGATCTGCGCGAGCCAGCCGGGCGCCTCGGGGCCGGGCTCCGCTCCGGGACCGGGGCCGGCCCCCTCCGCCTCGGCCTCGGGCTCCGGCAGGGCCCCCTCCGTGGTGCCGCTCTCCTCCGCCTCGCGGCCGGCGTCCCCGCCGGGAGCGTCGTCTCCGGGTGCGACCGTCGCCTCCACCGCTTTTCGGCTCACCGTAAACCTCACGCTCTCGTGCACGAATCTCGGGATCGTCGAGCGGGACCGGGCCCGGTGTGGCGCGGTCCGGCCACCACCCGGAGCACAGGGACCGAAACCCCGAGGGAAGTGAGGCCCGTCGGCGAGCGAACCGTCATTGAACACACATCGTGACTGGCCACCGCAGCCCCAGTGTAATGAGTCCGATCGCCCGCCCGTCCCACCCCGCACGGAATCGGATCGCCCACCGTACACCGGATACCGACCCTTAAAGCAGAGCAACGGCGTAAACCTCGCGCGATAGGTGTCTAACGGGCGGGTAAGCGCGTAGAACCGACACACCCCGGGTAACCAACCAGAAGATGAGTGCCACGGTGAGCGAGGACAGCCCCCATGAAGCCCACTCGGACGATCACCGGCAAGCGTTCCGCCCCCGTCTCGCGGCCTCCTGTCGCGCCGCACCGGGCACCGTCCCATCGGCCACGCCCCACAACGGGAGGAACAACCGTGGACGGGCCTTACATACGGGTCGAGGAGAGCGGGGACGTCCGCCGGCTGGGCACCGAGGTGACCACGGTCGGGCGCGGTGAGGGCGCCGACATCCGGCTGAACGATCCCAGCGTCTCGGCGCTCCACGCCGAGCTGGTGCGCCGCGGCCCCTACGTCTACGTCGTCGACCTCGGCCTCTCCCGCAACGGCACCAGGGTCAACGGGCGCCCCATCGCCCGCCGTGTGCTCGAGGAAGGCGACGTCGTCAGTTTCGGCTCCGCCCGGTGCAAGATCGGCGGGCTCCCCCGCGAGGACATCAACCCCGAGGTGGAGCTGCGCCGCGGAGCCGCCCCCGAGCTCACCCGCCGCGAACTCGACGTGCTCACCTCGCTGTGCCGCCCGGCCCTCTCCGACGAGGCGTTCGTGTCCCCCGCGACCGCCCGCGAGATCGCGGAGGACCTGGTGGTCACCGAGGCCGCCGTCAAGCAGCACCTGCTCCGCCTCTACCAGAAGTTCCGCATCCCCGAGGGGACCAACCGGCGGACCCGGCTGGCCAACGAGGTCGTCGCGCTCGGCCTGGTCCGGCCGCTGCCGGTCCCCGACCGCGAGCGCAAGGCCGGCTGAGAGGCCGCCGGGCATCCGGCCGGTCGCCGGGCGGGGCCGCCCCGCGCTCCTCCGCCCACCCGGCCGGGCCGCGCCCGGACACTCCGGGCGGCCGCTCGCACACCCGACGGCCTCTGCGGCGCGGGGGCGGGCCGCCCCCGCGCCCGCGCGTCAGGCCGACGCCGCCCGGCGCTCGGCGGCCTCCACCACGTTGACCAGCAGCATGGCCCGCGTCATCGGCCCCACCCCGCCCGGGTTGGGCGAGACGAACCCGGCGACCTCCCGCACGTCGGAGGCGACGTCCCCGGCCAGGCCCTGCTCGGTGCGGGTCACGCCGACGTCCAGCACCGCCGCCCCCGGCTTCACCATGTCCCCGGTGACCAGGTTCGGCACGCCCGCCGCCGCCACCACGATGTCGGCCCGGCGGGTGTGCGCCGCCAGGTCCCGGGTGCCGGTGTGGCAGAGCGTCACGGTGGCGTTCTCGGTGCGCCGGGTCAGCAGCAGCCCGATCGGCCGGCCCACGGTCACCCCGCGGCCGACCACCACCACCTCGGCGCCCTTGAGCTCCACCCCGTACCGGGTGAGCAGGTCGATGATGCCGCGCGGGGTGCACGGCAGCGGCGCGTCCTGCATCAGCACCAGCTTGCCCAGGTTGGACGGCTGCAGCCCGTCGGCGTCCTTGGCCGGGTCGATCAGGCCCAGCACCCGGTTCTCGTCCAGCCCCCTGGGCAGCGGGAGCTGCACGATGTAGCCGGTGCACGCCGGGTCGGCGTTGAGCTCGGCCACCGCGGCCTCCACCTCGGCCTGGGAGGCCGTGGCGGGCAGGTCCCGGCGGATGCTGGCGATGCCGACCTCCGCGCAGTCCCGGTGCTTGCCCGCGACGTAGGTGCGGCTGCCCGGGTCGTCGCCGACCAGCACTGTGCCCAGCCCGGGGGTGATGCCCTTCTCCCGCAGGGCGGCGACCCGCTCCGCGAGGTCGGCCTTGATCGCCGCGGCGGCGGCCTTGCCGTCGAGGATCTGTGCGCTCACGCTCGTCCCTTCGTCAGTGGAAGAAGTGCCGGGTTCCGGTGAAGTACATGGTGACCCCCGCCTGCTCGGCGGCGGCGGCCACCTCGGCGTCGCGGACCGACCCGCCGGGCTGGACCACCGCGCGCACCCCCGCCTCGGCCAGCGCCTCCAGGCCGTCGGGGAAGGGGAAGAAGGCGTCGCTGGCCGCGACCGCGCCGGCCGCCCGCTCCGCGCCGGCCCGGGTGATCGCCAGCCGCACCGAGTCGACCCGGTTCACCTGGCCCATGCCCACCCCGACGGTGGCGCCGTCCGAGGCGAGCAGGATCGCGTTGGACTTCACCGAGCGCACCGCGCGCCAGGCGAACCCCAGGTCGGCCAGGGTGGCCGCGTCGGCCGGGGCGCCGGTGCGCAGCTCCCAGTTCTTCGGCGCGTCGCCCGGGGCGTCCACCAGGTCGGCCGCCTGGAGCAGCAGGCCGCCGCTGATCTGCCGGGCCTCCGGCCGGGCCGCGCGGTCCGGGGCGGCGACCCTGAGCAGCCGCACGTTCTTCTTCCGGGTGAGCACCTCCACCGCGCCCGGCTCGAAGTCCGGGGCGGCGACGACCTCGGTGAAGACCTCCGCCAGCTGCTCGGCCATGGCCGCGCTCACCGGCCGGTTGGCGGCGACCACCCCGCCGAAGGCCGACACCGGGTCGCAGGCGTGCGCCTTGCGGTGCGCCTCGGCGATGTCGCCGCCCACCGCGATGCCGCACGGGTTGGCGTGCTTGATGATCGCCACGCACGGGTCGGCGAAGTCGTAGGCGGCGCGCAGCGCGGCGTCGCCGTCCACGTAGTTGTTGTAGGACATCTCCTTGCCGTGCAGCTGCTCGGCTCCGGCCAGCCCGGGGCCGGCCGGGCCGGCGGCCGTGTACAGCGCCGCGCCCTGGTGCGGGTTCTCCCCGTAGCGCAGGGTCGCCACCCGCTCGTAGGCCTGGCCGTGGAAGGCCGGCCAGCCGGTCCGCTCGGCCGCCTCGTCCGGGGCGTAGGTCCCGGCGAACCAGGACGCGACCGCGGCGTCGTAGGAGGCGGTGTGCGCGAAGGCCTGCGCCGCCAGGCGCTTGCGCCGCTCCCCGTCGAAGCCGCCCTCGCCCAGCGCGGCCAGCACCTCGCCGTAGGCGCCCGGGTCGACCACCACCGCGACGCTCGCGTGGTTCTTGGCCGCGGCGCGCACCATGGACGGGCCGCCGATGTCGATCTTCTCGATGCACTCGTCGGCGGAGGCGCCGGAGGCGACCGTCTCCCGGAACGGGTAGAGGTTGACCACCACCAGGTCGAACGGCTCCACGCCGAGCTCGGTCAGGGCGGTGCGGTGGTCCTCCTTGCGGCGGTCGGCCAGCAGCCCCGCGTGCACCTTGGGGTGCAGGGTCTTGACCCGCCCGTCCAGGCACTCGGGGAACCCGGTCACCTGCTCCACCGGCGTCACCGGGACGCCCGCGTCCGCGAGCCGGGACGCCGTGGAGCCGGTGGAGACGATCTCCACCCCGGCGCCGGCGAGGCCCCGGCCGAGCGCCTCCAGCCCCGTCTTGTCGTAAACGCTGATCAGCGCGCGCCGAATGGCCTGCCGCGTCACCGGTTCTCCTCTGCTCGTTCCTTGCCCGGCCGGACGGTCCGCCCGTCCAGCCGCCAGCCGTCCCGTGCCAGGCGCCCGACCGCGTCGACCAGCATCCGCTGCTCCACGGCCTTGATCCGCCCGTGCAGCGACGCCTCGTCGTCATCGGGTTCGACCCGCACCGCGACCTGGTCGATGATCGGCCCGGTGTCCACCCCCTCGTCGGCGAAGTGGACGGTGGCGCCGGTGACCTTCACCCCGTGCGCCAGCGCGTCGCGGACCGCGTGCGCCCCGGGGAAGGCCGGGAGCAGCGCGGGGTGCAGGTTGATGACGGTGTTCTCGGCCAGCACCTCGGAGCCCAGGATCCGCATGAAGCCGGCCGAGACCACCAGGTCCGGCCGGTGGGCGGCGATCTCCGCGGCGAGCGCGGAGTTCCAGGCCGACCGGTCCGGATAGGCGGAGAAGGGGGTGCAGAACACGGGCACGCCCGCGTCCGCCGCGGTCTTCAGCCCGGCGGCCCCCTCGCGGTCCGCCCCGACGGCGACCACCTCCGCCCCGTAGCCGGGATCCGACGCCGCTTCGACGAGTGCGGCCATGTTGCTTCCGGCCCCCGAGATGAGGACGACTACTCGCGCCGACAGTGTGCTTCCTCCTCATGGAAAAAGGCGGTGCGGAGATCGGGCGCCGCACGCGCGCGCCCGGGGGCGCGTTGGGAACGCGCAGCATCCGGGCGCTTCTCCAGGCCAGCCTATCTCCCCCTCCGGCCGAGCCGCCCTCCGGCTCCGGTAGCGTCTACATCGGCAGCACCGATGCAGCAGGAAATGAGGTTCCCCGTGACCGACGAGACGCCGCAGCCGCGCGCCGATGGGCAGCAGCCCACCGTCGAAAAGGGCGGTCTGTGGGGCGTCTTCCTCGCCGCCATCGGCCTGATGTGGCCGCCGTTCGGGATGCCCTTCTCGCTGATCGGCATCGTCCAGGGCCGCAGGGCCCGCAAGGCCGCCCGCGCCAGCCGGGGGCAGGCCCCCGGGGCGGTGCTCAGCATGGTGCTGGGCTGGGTCGGCCTGGTGGTGTCGGTGTTCGCCATCGCCGGCTACGCGGTCTTCTGGAACGAGTACACCGCCTACCGGGACTGCTCCGCCCGGGCGCTCACCACCAGCGCCCAGCAGGACTGCGACGACGCCTGGCGCGCCGACGTCGCCGAGCGCGCCGGCATCCCGGAGGAAGAGGTCCCGGCGCTGGGCTCGTGAGGCTCAGCGCTCCGGTTCGGCCTCGTAGGTGATCCCGGCGAACTCCTCGGAGTCCTCCTCGGGCCCGCCGCCCGGGTCCTCCTGCCCGCCGGGCGGCTCCCCGGACTCCTCCCCGTCCTCTCCGCCCTCCGCGGCGGTGCGGCGGAAGTGCCGCCAGTTCGCCAGCCACGCGGCGATCGCCGCGGACACCCCCACCTCCAGCGCGGTGATCAGGCCGACCTGCCAGGCCGACGGGCCGACCTCGGCCAGCCGGTGGGCGCCGATCGGGCCGCCGGCCAGCAGCGACAGCGCGGCGCACACCAGCCCGGTCGCCACCCCGCACACGAACCCCCACAGCGGCGCGGCCTCGCTGACCACGGTGGGCGCGCTGCGCTGGGTGAGCACCCCGCCCACCGCGCCGGCCGCGAACGGCGCGGCCAGGGCGGCCAGGGCCGGCAGCGGGGCCGGGCCGTTGTCCGGCAGCGCGGCCAGCATCGGCAGCATCGGCACCGCGCCGACCGCCACCCCGGTGGGCGCCACCATCGTTCCGGCGCCGACCGCGAACCCGGGCCCCACCGCGAACGCCAGTCCGAACACCAGCGCGTTGGGCAGGAAGAGCAGCTGCACGATGAAGAGCAGCGTCCCCCCGACCGGGCCGGGGGCCAGTTCCCGGGTGACGGCGGCGGCCTCGCCGAACCCGGCGGCCAGGCCGGAGAAGAACAGCACCGCGCCGCTGAGCAGCAGCACCCCGGTGGCGCCCGCGGTGCCCGCCAGCAGCGAGCGGGGCCGGTCCGGCATCAGCTCCAGCATCCGCCGCACCGGAATCCGCTTGTCGATGAGCTGCTGGCGGAGCACGCCCAGGCCGCCGGCGAGGAACGCCAGCACGAACCCGGCGAACAGCGCCTGCGGGACGCTCGGCCGGATCACCTCGGTCTGGGCGATGAGCGCCAGCGTGCCGGAGATCGCGGCGTAGGGGCCGGCCAGGGCGATGGCGGCGCGGAAGGTGTGCCGCAGCCGGGTCGGCTCGCCGGTGCGCCCCAGCCACCGGCCGGCCCGGTAGAGCAGAAGGCCGGGCAGGACCACCAGCCCCAGCGGGAGCATCATCACCTCGCCGCCGGGGATGCCGAAGCCGACCAGGTGGCCGACGAGCCAGGCCTGGACCGCGGTGCGGGCCACGTCGGCGATCTCCTTGCCGAGGGCGTCGTGCGGGGCGGCGACCCAGCCGATCAGGGTGAAGGTGAGCAGCACCGCCATGCCGACGCCGGCCGCCCAGGCGGCGGCGAGCCCTCCGGCGGTGTACAGGGGGCGCTGGTCGGTTCTGGCTGCGGGCGTACTCACCCGGTCCATGCTGCCAGCCCCGCCCGCGGCGGTCACCTCCGGACACGGCGGCGGCCCCGCCCCGGGATCCGGGACGGGGCCGCCGTGCACGGTGTCGGTGCGGCCGTCGTCAGAACAGCTCGCGAGCGAGCTTGGCCGTCTCGCTGGGGGTCTTGCCCACCTTGACGCCGGCGGCCTCGAGGGCCTCCTTCTTGGCCTGGGCGGTGCCCGAGGACCCGGACACGATCGCGCCCGCGTGCCCCATCGTCTTGCCCTCCGGCGCGGTGAACCCCGCCACGTAGCCCACCACGGGCTTGGTGACGTTGGCCTTGATGAACTCCGCGGCCCGCTCCTCGGCGTCCCCGCCGATCTCGCCGATCATCACGATCGCGTCGGTGTCGGCATCGGCCTCGAAGGCCGCCAGGGCGTCGATGTGGGTGGTCCCGATGATCGGGTCCCCGCCGATGCCCACGCAGGTGGAGAAGCCGATGTCGCGCAGCTCGTACATCATCTGATACGTCAGCGTGCCCGACTTCGACACCAGCCCGATCCGGCCCGGCTTGGTGATGTCGGCCGGGATGATCCCGGCGTTGGAGGCGCCCGGGGTGATCAGGCCGGGGCAGTTGGGCCCGATGATCCGGGTCCTGTTGCCCTTCTCGGTGGCATAGGCCCAGAAGTAGGCGGTGTCGTGCACCGGCACGCCCTCGGTGATGACCACCGCCAGCCCGATGCCGGCGTCGACCGCCTCGATCACGGCGTCCTTGGTGAACTTCGGCGGCACGAAGATCACCGTGGTGTCGGCGCCGGTGGCGGCCATGCCCTCGGCCACCGACCCGAACACCGGCACCTCGGTGCCGTCGAAGTCCACCGCGGTGCCGGCCTTGCGCGGGTTGACCCCGCCCACCACCTGGGTGCCGGCGGCCAGCATGCGCCGGGTGTGCTTGGTGCCCTCAGAGCCGGTCATGCCCTGGACCAGCACCTTGCTGTCCTTGGTCAGGAAGATCGCCACGTGTCTCGCCCCTTCTACTTCGCCGCGGCCAGCTGCGCGGCCTGCGCGGCGGCGCCGTCCATGGTCTCCACCTGGCGCACCGCGGGGTGGGCCCGCTCGGTCAGGATGGAGCGGCCCAGCTCGGCGCTGTTGCCGTCCAGGCGCACCACCAGCGGCTTGGTCACGTCGTCGCCGCGCGACTCCAGCAGCTCCAGGGCCTGCACGATGCCGTTGGCCACCGCGTCGCAGGCGGTGATCCCGCCGAACACGTTGACGAACACCGACTTGACGTCGGCGTCGCCCAGGATGATCTCCAGGCCGTTGGCCATCACCTCGGCCGAGGCGCCGCCGCCGATGTCGAGGAAGTTGGCGGGCTTGACCCCGCCGTGGGCCTGGCCGGCGTAGGCGACCACGTCCAGGGTGGACATGACCAGGCCCGCGCCGTTGCCGATGATGCCGACCTGACCGTCGAGCTTGACGTAGTTCAGGCCCTTCTCCTTCGCCTTGACCTCGAGGGGGTCGCCCTCGGCGGCGGAGGAGAGGCTCTCCAGGTCCTGGCGGAACTCGGCGTTCTCGTCCAGGGTGACCTTGCCGTCCAGGGCGACGACGCGGCCGTCGCCGGTGAGGATCAGCGGGTTCACCTCGACCAGGGTGGCGTCCTTGGAGACGAAGACGTCCCAGAGCTTGGTGATCACCTCGGCGGCGCCCGCGGCGGCGGCCTCGGGCAGCTTGCCCTTGGCCGCGATCTCCGCGGCGATCTCGGCCGGCGCGCCCTTGATCGGGTCGATCGCGACCTTGGCGACGGCCTCCGGGTTGGTCTCTGCGACCTCTTCGATCTCCACGCCGCCCTCGGCGGAGCAGATCGACAGGAAGGTCCGGTTGGCGCGGTCCAGCAGGAAGGAGAAGTAGTACTCCTCCGCGATGTCGCTGGCCTCCTCGATCAGGACGCGGTGGACCGTGTGGCCCTTGATGTCCATGCCGAGGATCTGCTCGGCCTTGGCCTGGGCGTCCTCGGGGCCGTCGGCGACCTTCACACCGCCGGCCTTGCCGCGGCCACCGGTCTTGACCTGGGCCTTGACAACGACGCGGGAGGTCCCTGCCGCCGCGAACTCGTCGGCGATGGCACGGGCCTCATCGGCCGTGCTCGCCACCTTTCCCTGGGGTACCGGCACCCCATGCTCCGCGAAGAGCGCCTTCGCCTGGTATTCGAACAGGTCCACGAGGGTCCGTCCTTGTTACTCGCTGGCTGCAGTGGTCTGCGGGGGTCGTGTCACTCGAACGGCGCCTCGGACGCACCGCCGGGAACCGTTGCCCGGCGCTCCGCGTTGAACATGAGTTCCGTCGAAGAATCCACCCGCAACATGCGAAAGCTTAGCCCTCCCGGGTGCGGCGAAGGGCCACCGGCCCTCGCCTGACAGGCGGTTACACCCCGCTGAGAGGTACGCCACCGGTCCCGGCCAGGGATTTGCGTGAGAATTCGTGTGACCAGTCACATCGCCCGTCACAACAGCGCGGACAGCGGATCGGGCAGCATTCCGGAGAACTGCTCCCAGGCCAGCTTGGCCAGCAGCGCGACGACGACCACCACCAGCACCCCGCGCACGAACCCGGCGCCGCGGCGCACCGCCATCCGCGCCCCCACCTGGGCTCCCGCGATGTTGCACGCGGCCAGCGAGAGGCCGAGCAGCCACAGCACGTCGCCGTTGGAGGCGAACACCGCCAGCGCGCCCAGGTTGGTCGCGGTGTTCACGATCTTGGCCGACGCCGACGCCTCCACGAAGTCCATCCCGACGATCCCGGTGAGCGCCAGCACCAGGAACGTCCCGGTGCCCGGCCCCACCAGGCCGTCGTAGAACGCGATCCCGCAGCCGGCCACCGCGACCGCGGCGACGATCCGGCCGCGCCCCGGCGGCCCCGGCCGCGACGACGCGCCCAGCGACGGCCGGGCGACCACGATCGCCAGCACCAGCGCGAGCACCGCCATCACGATCGGGCGCAGCGCGTCGGAGGAGATCGCCCCGGCCAGAGCGGCTCCGGCCCCGGCGCCGAGCAGCGCCAGGCCCGCGGCCGGCCACACGATCCGCGGTTCCAGGCGCAGCCCGCCGCGGCGCACGAACGCGGCCGCCGCGGACGCGGTGCCGAAGACCGCGGCCAGCTTGTTCGTGCCGAGCAGCCGGGCCACCGGGGCGTCCGGGAAGGCCACCATCAGCGCGGGCAGCAGGAGCAGCCCGCCTCCGCCGACCACCGCGTCGATCCACCCGGCGGCGGCCGCCGCCGCGAGCAGGACGAGAAGGGTATCGGCGCCTATATCACCCAGGGTCACAAGCGGCGGAGTCTATCCCGGCGCCCCCTGCGGCCCGCCCACCGGCCCCGCACCCGGGCTATCCGGCGGTGTGCAGCGCCCGGACGTTCCCCCGCACCCAGTCGCCGATCTCGGCGGTGGTGGCGCCGGGCGTGAAGATCTTCGCGACGCCCATCCGCTCCAGCTCCGGGATGTCCTCATCGGGGATGATGCCGCCGCCGAACACGGTGATGTCCGGGGCGCCGTTCTCCCGCAGCAGCTCCAGCACCCGGCCGAACAGCGTCATGTGCGCCCCGGAGAGCACCGACAGCCCGATGGCGTCGGCGTCCTCCTGCAGGGCCGCGGCGACGATCATCTCCGGAGTCTGCCGCAGCCCGGTGTAGATCACCTCGACCCCGGCGTCGCGGAGCGCCCGGGCGACCACCTTCACCCCGCGGTCGTGCCCGTCCAGTCCCGGTTTGGCGATGACCACCCGCAGCGCCGGCGCCTTCGCGGACATGTCCGCCTCCCCTCGCAGCGCGGACCACAGCTGCAGGGTAACCCGGATCACCCCCTGTTCAACGGAGGAGCCGAGGGGTATCTGTCCGGTATGACCGACGACGTCGAAGGAACCGCCGAGCTCGACGGCCTCGACACCGAGGAGCTCCGCCGACGCGCGTTCGCGCGCGCCCGGCAGCGGTGGGACGTGCAGTTCTTCTGGCACATCATCAAGAGCATCCCCGCGGCGGAGGCCGCCACCGGCCGCTGGGAGGCCGGCCCGGAAGGGGTGTCCACCGCCTCCGCCCAGGTCAGCGAGGCCCTCGCGGAGCACGGCGACCCCCGGGTGCAGGAGGTCCTGCGCCCCGTCTACATCGAGTACCTCACCGAGCACGGTGGCTGAAACCCGCCAGCGCGACGCCCGCCCCGCGGCCAGGATGGGACGGGTGAGCTTGAGCGACGATCAGCGCTACCGCGCCGTGGCGGGCAAGGACGCCCGGTTCGACGGCGTCTTCTACACCTGCGTGACCAGCACCGGGATCTACTGCCGGCCGAGCTGCCCGGCCGCCGTGCCCAAGCGCGGCAACGTCCGGTTCCTGCCCTCGGCCGCGGCCGCCCAGGCGCACGGCTTCCGCGCCTGCAAGCGGTGCCGGCCGGACGCCTCCCCCGGGTCGCCGGAGTGGAACGCCCGCGCCGACGCGGTGGGGCGCGCCATGCGGCTGATCGCCGACGGGGCCGTGGACCGGGACGGGGTGACCGGGCTGGCCGGCGCGCTCGGCTACAGCGAGCGGCAGCTCAACCGGATGCTCACCGCCGAGCTCGGCGCGGGCCCGCTGTCGCTGGCCCGGGCCCGCCGCGCGCAGACCGCCCGCATCCTCATCGAGACCACCGCCCTGCCGATGTCCGACATCGCGTTCGCCTCCGGCTTCGCCAGCATCCGGCAGTTCAACGACACGGTCCGCGAGGTCTTCGACCGCAGCCCGTCGCGGATGCGCGAGCACGCCGCCCGGGGCGCCGACCCGGCCGGCGCCGGCGGCATCGCGCTCCGGCTGCCGTTCCGCGAGCCGCTGGACGCCGGTCCGCTCTTCGCCTTCCTCGCGGCGCGCGCCGTGCCCGGGGTGGAGGAGGTCTCCGGCGGGGTGTACCGGCGCGCGCTCGCCCTGCCGCACGGGGCCGGGGTCGCCGAGATCGACACCGCTCCGCGCACCGGCCGCGGCGCCCACCTCCGCTGCCGCCTGCACCTGGACGACCTGCGCGACCTGGGCGCCGCCGTGCAGCGCTGCCGGCGCCTGCTCGACCTGGACTGCGACCCCGGGGCGATCGCCGGGGTGCTCTCCGCCGACCCGCTGCTGGCGCCCTCGGCCGCCGCCCGCCCGGGGCTGCGCTCCCCCGGCGCCGCCGACCCGGCCGAGTACGCGGCGCGCGCCGTCATCGGCCAGCAGGTGTCGGTCGCCGCGGCCCGCACCGTCGCCGGCCGGCTGGCCGAGCGGTACGGCGAACCGCTCTCCCCCGCGCTGGCCGCGCTGCCCGGCGGGGTGGACCGGCTCTTCCCCTCCCCCGGGGCGCTGGCCGCCGCCGGCCCGGACGCCCTGCCGATGCCGGCGCCCCGGGCGCGCGCCCTGGTCGCGCTCTGCGCGGAGCTGGACTCCGGCGGCATCGACCTGGGCCCCGGCGCCGACCGGGAGGAGAGCGCCGCCCTGATGCTGCGCCTGCCCGGCATCGGCCCGTGGACCGCCGACTACATCCGGATGCGCGCCCTGGGCGACCCGGACGTCCTGCTCCACCAGGACCTGGTGGTGCGCAGATCGCTGGAGCGGCTGGCCCCGAACGCGGCGGCGGCCCCCGCCGAACGGGGCCGCGCCTGGGGGCCGTACCGCTCCTACGCCACCCACCACCTGTGGGCGCTCGCCGGCCCCGCCGCGCAGGACCCCGTCCCCGCCGCGGCCGGAGGCCGAGGATGACGCCCCTGCCCGCGCCACCGCGCCACCGCGTCGGCGGAGGGTACCGCCCCGCCCCATGAGCGGGCTCCCGGTGGACCGGCGGTCTCCGGCGCCCCCGCTACGGCGGAGCGCCGCGGCGGCCGCCGCCGGAGAGGGCGATAATCGAGACCGCTCCCGCCCGCCCCCGGAGCCCCGCGGGAGCCGCCGGATCGGCGGTGCGGCCGGCGGGACGGGAGCACCCGGCGCAGCGCCCGGCCGCACCTCTCGGTCCGGTGCAGGAGGCCGGTCCGGCGACCGGAGCGCCCCGCAGGACCGGGCGGCCGCCCCTCGGAGGCCGCGCGAGGCGAGCGGCGATCGACCGCACCCGGCCGCGCCGGGCCACCCGACGACTTACGGAGCAGCGATGACCACCCCACCGCCCGGCCAGGACGCCCTCCCGCTGGACGTCCCCGAGCCCGCCGCGGCGCCGATGGCCGACTTCCGCGCGCCGCTGCCCGGACCGGTCCGCTACGACCTGGTCCCCTCCCCGCTGGGCGACCTGCTGCTCACCGGGGACGGCGAGTCGCTGACCGGCCTGCACATGGACGCCCCGCCCCCGCCGGACGCGGTGCACGACCCCGGTTCGCTCCGCGGCACCGCCGAGGAGCTGCGCGCCTACTTCGCCGGCGAGCTGCGGGAGTTCTCCGCCCGGCTGGCCCCCTCCGGTTCCGCCTTCCAGCTCCAGGTCTGGCGGCACCTGACGGCCGTCCCCTACGGGCGCACCGCGAGCTACGGCGACATCGCCCGCGCCCTGGACGCCCCGGGCGCCTCCCGCGCCGTGGGCACCGCCAACAACCGCAACCCGATCTCGATCGTCATCCCCTGCCACCGCGTCGTCGGCGCGGACGGCTCCCTCGTCGGCTACGGCGGCGGCCTGCCCCGCAAGCAGACCCTGCTCCGCCTGGAGCGCACCGGCCGCCTCTGACGGCCGGGCCCCACGGCGGCACCGCACCGGGCGGCACCGCACCGGGCGGCACCGCACCGGGCGGCGCCGCATTGGGCGGGACCGGGCCGGGCGGCCCCGTGCGGAGTCGGGCCGCTTCAGTCGCCCTGCGACCACGCGGAGACCGGGAGCGCCAGGTAGACGCCGAAGTCGCGGAGCCCCATCGCGGCCCGGATCTCCCGGTGCAGCCCGTCCACCCGCTCCTGCCGGTCGGCGGCCCTGCTCTCGAACCACTTGGACTTCACCTCGATCACCACGTCCAGGCCGCTCCGGTCCAGCGGGCCGCGCATCCGGAAGCGGATCTCCATGTCGCCCGGCTTCACGTCCCCGTCGTAGGGCTCCTCGGGGCACTCCACGGCCTTGGACACCAGGTGCGGCAGTACCGAGCCCAGTTCGCGGAGCTCCGACTCGGCGACCCCGGGCGCATGGGTGACTTCGACGATCGGCATCGGCCCATCCTAGGCCGGTCCCCTCCGGCGCCCGCCGAACCGCGGCGCGGACGAACCGGTGGCCCGGCGCGGCAGCGCCCCAGGGGGTACGGCTCCGGGGAGCCCCGGCACGCCTCCGCCCCGGCCCCTCCCCGGACGCCTTCCCCGTCGTCCGCACGGACACCCCCGCAGAACGCGGCCCTGGGTCTATCGCCACCGCGCCGAAGCCCCCGCCCCTCGAAAGAGGGGAGGGCGCGAAGCCGCACCGGACCGAAGAGACCGGGCCTCCGCGAATCCGGTGAAGCGCCGCACCCCACAGACGATCCGGCGAGGCGCAGCCCCGGCCCTCCGCACCGCCGTACCGAAGACCCGGGCGCCCCTCGGCAAGGGAGAGGGCGCGAAGCCGCGCCGAGCCGAAGAGACCGGGCCCGTGAGGCCCGAGAAGCGCCGTCCGCCCACTCCGGCTGGGCCCGGCCTGCTCCCGCTCCGCAGGCCCGGCCGCCCTCGACAGAGAGCAGACGCGAAGTCGCGCCAGACCGAAGGAACCAGCCCCCGCGCCGACCCGAGAAGCACCGCCCCGCGCGGGGCGTGCGGCCGGGGCCGAGGGGCGCCGTGCTGCGCGGCAGTGCACCGTCCGGGCGGGATGTGCGGGTACGCCCGTTCGCGGCCACGCCCAAGGGACGGGGACGCGGGCGCCCGGCCTTCGGAAGCGGTGCCTTCTCGGCGAGGCCGATGAGCCCGGCTCGCGGGCGGCGCGCCCTGCCGACCGCCCCGGAGGGCACCGGCGGGGACGGCTCTCTGAAAAGCGGACCGGAGGCGTTTCGGGTAGCGTGGGGCCGTCCCGGCGGTAAGGGCCGCGTCGAGCATCACCGCTCCGCCCCCGTTCCCGCCTGCGCTCCGCACCGCGGAGTCGGCGCCCCGGGCGCTCCCCGAGGACGGCGCGCCTCCTTCCTCTCCGCGTCACCACCGCCTTCCGGTGCACGCGGTCTTCCGGTCCTCCCGGTTCCAGCCCCTGCCCGGCTCCGCGCGGAGCCGTCCGCCGGCGTGCCCTCGCACGTCCGCCGCGGGCTCCGCGCCCGACGGACACCGGCCTCCCTGGAAGGACCCCGACCATGCGCACCCCGCCCACGACCGGACCGGCGCGCGCCGCCCTCGCCTTCGGCGCGGGCGCGTTCTGCGTGCAGTTCGACTCCTTCGCGCTGAACACGGCGCTGCCCGCGATCGGCGCCGACCTGGGGCTGTCCGGGGCCCGGCTGCCGCTGACCGTGGGCGTCTACCTGCTGGCGTGCGCGGCCGCGATGGTCCCCGGCGGCCGGATCGGCGACGCGGTGGGGCACCGCGCGGTGCTGGCCTGCGGTCTGGCCCTGTTCGGTGCGGGTTCGCTGCTCTGCGCGCTCGCCCCCACCGGGGAGCTGCTCATCGCCTTCCGCGCGCTGCAGGGCGTGGGCGGCGGGCTGGTGATGCCCTCGGGGCTGGCCCTGGTCGGCCGGGACGCCCGCGCGGCGGGGCTGGCGCTGGGCGCGGCGGGGTCGGCCACGGCGCTCGGGCCGGTGCTCGGCGGCATGCTGACCGAGCTCGCCGGGTGGCGGTGGGTCTTCGCGGGGGTGCTGCCGATCACCGCCGCCGCGCTGGTCGCGGCGGTGGCCGCGGGTTCCGCAGGCGCCCCCGGGAAGGCCGCCGACGGCCCCCGGGAGGGCGCCGGAGGCGGTACCGGCGGCACCGTCGACAGCCCCCGGGAGGACGTCCCTGGGGCCGGCACCGGCGGCGGCGCGGGGCGTCCGGGCCGCGGTGCGGGGCTGGGGCGGGAGTTCGCCGCGGGCACCGCCCTGGGGGCGCTGGCCAACGCCGCGACGGTGGTGTGGCTGTTCGCCGGGCCGGTGCTGCTGCAGGGCGCGGCGGGCCTGACCCCGGCCCAGGCGGGCCCGGCGTTCGCGCTCCCCTCGCTGGCCATGGCCGCGGCCGGGCCGGCCGCCGGGCGGATCGCCGACCGGTTCCCGGCGCTGCCCGCGCTGGCCCTGCTGACCTCGGCGGGCTGCGCGGGCCTGGCCGCGCTCCCCGCCGCGGCGTCCGCGCCGCTGCCCGCGCTGCTCGCCCTGCTCACCGCGTGCGGCCTGGCGCTGGGCACCGCGAACGCGCTGGCGCTCATCGCGACCCGGCGCGCGGCCCCCGAGCACTCCGCCGGCCTCGCCTCGGGCATCGCCAAGACCGCGGTGACCGCCGCGGGCGGCGCCGCCATGGCCGCACTGGGCGCCCTGCCCGCCGCCCGGTGAGAGCGGACCGCCCGCACGGACGCCGAGGCCGCCGTCCCGCCCGACCGGTCGCCGGTGCCCGTCGGGGCCTGGTCCGCAGCTCGCGGTGTCCGCACGGTGCCGGCGGGCCCTCCCCGGAACCCGGGCCTGCGGCCCGCCCTCCGGGCCCGGAACCGCGCGGCGGTGGAGCGGCGGGGCCGACGCTTCAGCGGGCCGCCCGCCTCTCCCCGGGAAAGGAGCCGGGCTCCGGCGCCGAGCGACCCGGCCGGCCGCCGGGGCCCTCTCGGGAGAGGCGGAAGGCGGGCGCCCTGCGGCGTCCGCCGTCCTTCTGCCGTCGGAGGCCGGGACCGTGCGGCGCGGCGGAGGGGACACCGGCGTCCGAGGCGCGCCCCGGCCCTGCGGGCCCCGGCTCGCGGGGCAGGGGCCCGGCCGGACGCCGGAGAGGGGCGGAGGCCGCGTCCTTCCCCGCGCCCCTCACCGGCCCTGCGGGCCCCTGGCCGTCGGCGGGGTCAGGGGGTGGAGGGGCCGGGGAGGTCGGCGGGGTCGTCGACCTCCAGGATCGCCATGAGTTCGCCGAGGGCGTCGACCTGGGCCGGGGAGAGGCGGTCGAAGACCCGGCCGCGGACCGCGGCGACGTGCCCCGGGGCGGCGTCCACCAGGGTCTCGGCCCCCTGGTCGGTGAGGACCGCCCAGAAGCCGCGGCGGTCGTCCTCGCACGGTTCGCGGCGGACGTGGCCGGCCGTCTCCAGCCGGGAGATCTGGTGGGTCAGCCGGCTCTTGGAGACCAGGACCTCCTCGGCGAGGCGGCGCATCCGCATCCGGCGGCCCGGCGACTCGGAGAGCGCGACCAGGATGCCGTACTCCACCAGGGTCAGTCCTCCGGTCCGGCGCAGGTCGCGGTCGAGTTCGGTCTCGATCCCGGCCTGGGCCCGCAGCAGGCTCCGCCAGACCCGCTGCTCCCGGTCGCTCAGCCACTCCACCTCGCCCATGCGCGTCATCGTAGCCGCGCCAGCCGCTCCCGGGCGGCGTCCACCAGGTGCGGCGGCAGGGAATGCCCGCCCGGGTGCTCGGCGAGCTCCACCCCGGCCCCGCGCGCGCCGAGCTGCTCGGCGAGCAGCCGCGCCTGGCCGACCGGGGTGATCGGGTCGGCGGCGCCGGCGCCGATGAACACCTCGGTCCCGGTCAGGTCGGCCCCCGGCGGTTCGCGGTCCTGCAGCGGCGCGGCGGCCGCGAACAGCGCGGCTCCGCGCAGCAGCCCGGGGTGGAGCAGGAGCAGCGCCGCGGCCATGTTGGCGCCGTTGGAGAAGCCCGCCGCGACCACCCGGCCGGGGTCGAAGCCGTACCCGTCCGCGGCCTCCCGGACGAAGCCGGCCAGCTCCGCGGCGCGGGCGACCACGTCGTCGACGTCGAAGACCCCCTCCCGCAGCCGGCGGAACCACCGGTTCGCGCCGTTCTCGTCCACCCGGCCGCGCGGGGAGAGCAGCCCCGCGCCCGGGTGCAGCGCCCGGCCCAGGCCGAGCAGGTCGTGCTCGTCGGCGCCGGTGCCGTGCAGCAGGAGCAGGGTGGGGGCGCCGTCCCGCTCGGCGGGGCGGTGGACGTGGGCGAAGCCGCCGGGGGTCACCGACGCCCCTCCGCCCCGGTCGCGGCCAGCTCGGGCAGGTTCCGCTCGATCTCCGCCCGGCGCGGCTCCAGCCACGGCGGCAGCCGCAGCGCCCGGCCCAGGTCCAGCAGCGGCTCGTCGTAGTCGAAGCCGGGGCCGTCGGTGGCGATCTCCAGCAGCACGCCGCCGGGTTCGCGGAAGTAGATCGAGGTGAAGTAGGAGCGGTCGCGGATCTCGGTGACGTCCACGCCGCCGTCGGCCAGGGAGCGCCGCCACCCCTCCTGGGTGGAGGCGTCCGGGGCGCGGTAGGCGACGTGGTGCACGGTTCCGGCGGCGACCAGGCCGCGCTCGGCCCGCGGGTCGGCGAGCACGTCGACCACGGTGCCCACGCCGCCGCCGGCGCCGGAGGTGCGGAACCGGTAGCGGCCGCCGCGCTCCTCGGCCAGGCGGAACCCGAGGGTGCCGCCGAGCATCCGCGCGGTGCCCTCGTGGTCGTGCTCGGTGAGCGTCACCGCGCGGATCCCGCGGATCGCGTGCTCGACCGGGACGGCGCCGCCGTCCCACGGGTCGGCCCCGGTGTGGTCGGCGGCGGCGACCAGCTCGATGGCCAGGCCGTCCGGGTCGCGGAGGCCGAGCACGTCCTCGTCCATCCGCTCGGCGGGGCGGGTCGCCTCGACGCCGAGCCGGGCCAGGTGCCGGCTCCACCAGCCGAGCGACCCCTCCGGCACCGCGAAGGAGGTGGTGGTGGCCTGCCCGGCGCCGATCCGCCCCTTGGGCGCGTCCGGCCAGGGGAAGAAGGTCATGACGGTGCCGGGGTTGCCGGCCCGGTCGCCGTAGTAGAGGTGGTAGGTCTGCGGGGCGTCGAAGTTGACCGTCCGCTTCACCAGCCGCATGCCCAGCGCGTTCAGGTAGAAGTCGGCGTTGGCCTGCGGATCGCTTGCGATCGCGGTGACGTGGTGGATCCCGTTCGGGCGGACGTCCATGGCGGCCTCCTCTGTGGTGCGGTCGGGTACCGGCACCCGGAACAACAGTTCAATTTTCAACTACATTCCCGTATCCGCCCTCCCTGGGCCCCCGCGGAGCTAATCTGACCCGCATGGCGCACCGACACCCCAGCAGACTCAACGCCGAGCACGTCGCCCACCCCTCGGCGCGGCGGCTGCTCAAGGCGGAGCTCGCCAACTGCGCCGAATGCCGCGCCTCCGGCGACGCCGAGGCCCTGCGCCACCCCGACGTCCTCGACTCCCTGCTCCGCGGGTTCGTCCTCAAGCGCGCCGCCCAATGGCGCGACCGCCACTCCCGCTACCCCACCGCCCTCTACGACCTGGCTCCCCCGGCCGAGCTGCGGCTGCTGTCCGCCCCCACCCGCGAAGCGGCCCGGCTGTGCGTCATCGGCTCCCGCTCCGGCGACCGGGTCGACACCACCGCCGCCCTGGACGAACTGGAGGCGATGACCGCCGCCGAGCGCCGCCGGGTCCTGGACGACATCATCGACGCCCTCCTCGAAGGCGAGGGCTGACCCCCTCCCCCGCACCGCGGATCACCGCGGGCGGCCACCGGGCCCGGGCGCCGTCGGATAGGGCGCCACCGTGCTGGTGTTCTCGTTCACCAGCAGCGGCCGCCCGGCCGGCGGGAACGCCCGCTGCGGGCAGGCCGGCCGGTCGCACACCTTGCACCCCAGGCCGATCGGGACCGCCGCGCGCGGATCGGCCAGGTCCAGCCCCGCGGAGTAGACCAGCCGGCGGGCATGGCGCAGCTCGCAGCCGAGCCCCACCGCGAAGGCCTTCGGCACCGCCCCGTGCCGCACCGGGGCGCCGCCCACCGTCCGCGCCACCCAGAAGTAGGACCGCCCGTCCGGCATCTGCGCGATCTGCGTCCGGACCTCCCCCGGAGAGGAGAACGCCGCGTAGACGTTCCACAGCGGGCAGGTGCCGCCCGCCCGGGAGAAGTGGAACCCGGTCGCCGACTGCCGCTTCGACATGTTGCCCGCCCGGTCGACCCGGACGAAGGAGAACGGCACCCCCTTGCGCCCCGGCCGCTGCAGCGTGGACAGCCGGTGGCAGACCGTCTCGAACCCCACCCCGAACACGTCGGCGAGCAGCCCGATGTCGTACCGCTCCGCCTCCGCCGCCTCCAAGAACGCCCCGTAGGGCAGGATGAACGCCCCCGCGAAGTAGTTCGCCAACCCGATCCGGGCCAGCTGCCGGGCCTGCCCGGTGCGCAGCTCATCGCCCTGCGCCAGCTCCGCCAGGAGCGGACCGTGCTCCAGGAACGCCAGCTGGGTCGCGGCCTGGAACTCCCGCTGCCCCGGGGTGAGCCGCGCCGGCAGCGACAGCACCCGCGCCACCGGGTCGTAGCCGCGCTTGCGGCGCTCCTCCTCCCCCGGTGGCCCCGTCACCACCCGCACCCCGTGCCGCTCGGCCAGCCGCCGCTCCGCACTCCCCGCGGCGGCCAGCTCCTCGGCCGACTCGTCCAGCTCCCCCACATAGTTGCGGCGCGCGTAGAAGAAGTCCCGGACCTGCTCGTAGGCCATCGGCTCGGCCGGCCCCGCCCCGCCGTCGCGCACCTCCGCCAGGGCCGCCGCCTGCCCGGAGACGTCCCGGTACCGCCGGTGCAGCGCCAGCACCGAGCGGGCCACCGACGGCAGCGACCCGGCCAGCTCGTCCAGGTCCTCCGCGGACGCCTCGGGCAGCGCCTCGCGCAGCTCCGCGATGAGCCTGGCGGTATCGGACTCGGAGAAGAACCCCGGGTCCACACCGAACGCCTCGGCCAGCCGGAGCAGCACCGGAACGCTCAGCGGGCGCTGGTTGCGCTCCATCTGGTTCAGATAGCTGGGCGAGACGCCGAGCTCGCGCGCCATCTCCACCTGCTTGAGGGAGCGCTCCTGGCGCAGTCCGCGCAACCGGGCCCCCGCGAACACCTTGCGCATGCCCCGGAGTATACGCATTTCCTGCACGCCGGATCTTCGCAGGATTCGCAGAATCACCGCCGACAATTAACAAGAATAGGCTTTTTCACCCACTCGACCTGCGCACAGGCCGTTTGGCAGGCTCAAGGCGAAGGAAGCGAAGAACGACCAGAAAAGGCTGCGCATGCAGGCACACCGGGTCCGCGCCCACAAGAGTTCCGAGCCGCTGGAGCCGCCCGCCCAGCTCGCCCACCGCATCGCCGAGGTCGCCGCCGACCCGGTCCCGGTGGACGCCGAGACCACCGAGATGGTCGGCAACCGGATCATCGACAACGCGGCCGTGGCCGCCGCCGCGCTCCGCCGCCGCCCGGTGCGCAGCGCCCGCGCCCAGGCGCTCCGCCACCCCTTCGCACCCGGCGCCGCCGTACTCGGCGCCCCCGCCTCCACCCGCGTCTCCCCCGAGTGGGCCGCCTGGGCCAACGGGGTCGCCGTCCGCGAACTCGACTTCCACGACACCTTCCTCGCCGCGGACTACTCCCACCCCGGCGACAACATCCCGCCGGTGCTCGCCGTCGCCCAGCACACCGGCCTGGGCGGGCGCGAACTCGTCCGCGGCATCGCCGCCGGCTACGAGATCCAGGTGGCCCTGGTCAAAGGCATCTGCCTGCACGAGCACAAGATCGACCACATCGCCCACCTCGGCCCGTCCGCCGCGGCCGGCATCGGCGCCCTGCTCGGCCTGCCCGTCTCCGCCGTCCACCAGGCGGTGCAGCAGGCCCTGCACGTCACCACCACCACCCGCCAGTCCCGCAAGGGCGAGATCTCCAGCTGGAAGGCGTACGCCCCCGCGTTCGCCGGGAAGATGGCGGTGGAGGCCGTCGACCGCGCGATGCGCGGCGAAGGCGCCCCCTCCCCCGCCTACGAGGGCGAGGACGGCTTCATCGCCCGCCTCCTCGGCGGCTTCGGCGCCTCCTACACCGTCGAACTCCCCGCCCCCGGCGAGCCCAAGCGCGCCATCCTGCAGACCTACACCAAGGAGCACTCCGCCGAGTACCAGAGCCAGGCCCTCATCGACCTGGCGCGGCGGATGCGCCCCCGCGTCGGCGACACCTCCCGGATCCGCTCGGTGACCATCCGCACCAGCCACCACACCCACCACGTGATCGGCACCGGCGCCGGGGACCCGCAGAAGACCGACCCCGGGGCGAGCCGGGAGACCCTGGACCACTCGATCATGTACATCTTCGCGGTGGCCCTGCAGGACGGCGCCTGGCACCACGAGCGCTCCTACTCCCCCGAGCGGGCCCGCCGCCCCGACACCGTCGACCTGTGGCGCAGGATCACCACCGTGGAGGACCCCGCCTGGACCGAGCGCTACCACAGCACCGACCCGGAGAAGAAGGCGTTCGGCGGGCACGTCGCCATCGAGCTGGACGACGGCTCGGTGATCACCGACGAGCTCGCGGTCGCCGACGCCCACCCGCTGGGCGAGCGCCCCTTCACCCGCCCCGACTACATCGCCAAGTTCCGCACCCTGGCCGACGGCGTGGTCTCCCGCACCGACCAGGACGCCTTCCTCGACCTGGTGGAGCGGCTCCCCGAACTCGCCCCCGAGGAGGTCCGCCGGCTCACCCTCACCGAGGACCCCGCGACCGCCCCCGGCGACCTGCCCGTCTCGAAAGGACTGTTCTGACCATGCGGTACGCCACCACCACGCCGAACGAGCGCCGCCGGGCCCTGCGCGACGGCCTCGCCTCCGGCCGGCTGCTGCGCGTCCCCGGCGCCTTCAACCCGCTGACCGCGGTCCTCATCGAGGAGCTCGGCTTCGACGGGGTGTACGTCTCCGGCGCGGTCCTCTCCGCCGACCTGGCCCTGCCCGACATCGGCCTGACCACCCTCACCGAGGTCGCCGACCGCGGCGGCCGGATCGCCCGCAGCACCGACCTGCCCGCCTTCATCGACGCCGACACCGGCTTCGGCGAACCGCTCAACGCCGCCCGCACCGTGCAGACCCTGGAGGACGCCGGCCTGGCCGGCTGCCACCTGGAGGACCAGGTCAACCCCAAGCGCTGCGGCCACCTGGACGGCAAGGCCGTGACCGGCACCGACGAGATGGTCCGCCGGATCCGCGCCGCCGTGCAGGCCCGACGCGACCCCGACTTCGTCATCTGCGCCCGCACCGACGCCCGCGCCGTCGAGGGCCTGGACGCCGCGATCGAGCGCGCCCGCGCCTACGTCGACGCCGGCGCCGACATGGTCTTCCCCGAGGCCGTGCGGGACGCCTCCGAGTTCGAGGCGTTCCGCAAGGCCGTGGACGTCCCGCTGCTGGCCAACATGACCGAGTTCGGCAAGAGCGAGCTGCTCACCGCCGGGCGGCTGGAGTCCATCGGGATGAACATGGCCATCTACCCGGTCACCGCGCTCCGGCTGGCCATGGGCGCGGTCGAGGCCGGCCTCACCGAGCTCCGCGACGCCGGCACCCAGACCACCGGGCTGATCGAGCGCATGCAGACCCGCTCCCGCCTCTACGAGCTCCTCGACTACGACTCCTACACCGCCTTCGACTCCGGCGTCCACGACTTCGCGCCGCCCGCCGGGGACGAGCCGAACACATCCGAACGGAAGGGGTGAGACGGCCATGGCCGACACCGCGATCCACAAGGGCCTCGCCGGGGTGGTCGCCGATACGACCGCGATCTCCACGGTCGACGCCGCCACCGACTCGCTCACCTACCGCGGCTACCCGGTGCAGGACCTCGCCGAGACCCGCACCTTCGAGGAGGTCGCCCACCTCATCTGGACCGGTGAGCTGCCCGGACCCGAGCAGCTCACCGCGTTCACAGCCCGCGAGCGGGCCGGCCGCGCCCTGGACCGCAACACCCTCGACCTGCTGCGCCGCGTCCCCGAGTCGGCCCACCCGATGGACGTGCTGCGCACCGCCATCAGCTACCTCGGCGCCGACGACCCGGCCGAGGACCGCGGCGCCGACCCGGCCACCGCCGAGCGGCTGATGGCCCGGCTGCCGTCGGTCATCGCCGCCGACCGCAGGCGCCGGCACGGCCTGGACCCGATCCCGCCCGACCCGTCCCTGGGCTTCGCGGAGAACTTCTTCCACATGTGCTTCGGCGAGGTCCCCGACCCCGAGGTGGTCCGCTGCTTCGAGGCCTCCCTGGTGCTCTACGCCGAGCACGGTTTCAACGCCTCCACGTTCGCCGCCCGCGTCGTCACCTCGACCCGCTCCGATGCCTACAGCGCGGTCACGGCGGCCATCGGCGCGCTCAAGGGCCCGCTGCACGGCGGCGCCAACGAGGCCGTCATGCACATGCTGAACGAGATCGGCACCGCCGACCGGGCCGAGGAGTGGGTGGAGCGCGCCCTCGCCGAGAAGCGGCGCATCATGGGCTTCGGGCACCGCGTCTACAAGCACGGCGACTCCCGCGTCCCCACCATGCACCGCGCCCTGGCCCGGATGGCCGGGGCCCGCGGCGCCGGCGACCTGATGGAGCTGTACGCGGCGGTGGAGCGGGCGATGGCCGACCGCACGGGCATCCACCCCAACCTCGACTACCCGGCCGGCCCCGCCTACCACCTGATGGGGTTCGACGTGCCGATGTTCACCCCGATCTTCGTGATGTCCCGGATCACCGGGTGGACCGCGCACATCCTGGAGCAGCAGGCCGCCAACGCGCTCATCCGCCCGCTGAGCGCCTACAGCGGCCCCCCGCACCGGGCGGTCCCCGATCAGCGCAGCCAGGTCTCCGCGGTGGCGAAGGGGTAGTCGAGCCGCGCCCGCAATGCCTGGAAGCGGGCCGGCCGCCCGGGAAGGGACCGGCTCGGGCCGACCGCCGGCCCCGCGGCGCCCAGGTGCTGTGGGTGGACGATCCGGCGCACCCGGTGGACCGGCCGGCCCCTGGTTGCTTCGCGCAGACTCCGATCCGATGGGACCGGAATCGAGTACAGGAAGCCCCGGCGCCGGACACGGCGCCGGGGCTTCCTGTCGTGCAGGTCTACCCGTCGTGCTTGACCTCCGCAACGAAGGCGGCCCACTCCTTGGCCCCGAAGAGCAGGTGTCCCAGCTCCCGGTGCTGGGTGTCGCGCACCGCCGATCCGATCGGCAGGTCGGCGACCTCCACGCAGTCGTTCCCGCGAGGGTGGCTGTAGGAGGACTTCCGGAAGGCGCTGTCTGGAATCGAGTGCATGACGCGTCCTAGTCGATGAGTGCTTGTAGTCGTTCGATGGTTTCCTGCGGCCGGTAGGCCGCAAGCCGGAGGTGGTCGGCGAGGCGGCGGTAGCGCGCCACCTCTTCGGCGTCCTCCAGGTACAGTCCGTCGGTCTCGGTCTCCAGGTAGACCACCGGCGGGTCGATCACTTCGGGGAAGTCCATGATCACGAACGACCCTCCGGACGCCGGGTTCAGCCGCCGAGACGACGTCATCTGGATGGTGATCGTGGGCGCGGCCGCCATCTCCAGCAGGTGGGCCACCTGCTCCCGGAGAAGGTGGAGGGTTTCCTGTCTGTGGCTCGGGGCGGTGGGAGCATGGTGAACGACGTCCGCGAGCGCGCCGCCCTGCTCTGGAGGAGCCCGTGACCGAAGCCGCCCGCCGGGGTGTGACCGGCCCCGGCTGAAGTCTCATCAATGGGCGTCTGCGCTGTAGCTCCCGGGCGCCCAGTCACCTACTATGTGAGCGGGAATAGAGTGCGAGCGGCCCTCGGAGAAGATCCGAGGGCCGCTTTCATGTCGCGAATCTAGGTGAGGTCGCTGCGTACCCCGTGGACGAAGGCGGCCCATTCGGCAGCGGGGAACCCCAGGGGAGCCGCGTCGGGGTGCCGGCTGTCCCGCACAGCGCACACGGTCGGGGTCTCAGCGACCTCGACGCAGTTGCCACCCTTGGGCTGGCTGTAGCTGGACTTGTGGAACAAGGCGTTGGGAATAGAGCGCGTCGATGTCATGTCTGGTCGGTCAATTCTCGTAGTCGGGCGATGGTCTCCCCAGGGCGGAGCGCCCCGAGGCGCAGGTGATTGAAGAGGCGCCGATACCGCGCGACCTCCTCGGCTTCTTCCAGGTAGAGGCCGTCGGTGTCAGTCTCCAGATGCACAACCGTGGGATCTACACGGTTCGGGAACTCGGTGATCACGAACGGGCCGGCACTCCCGGCGTTGAGCTGGTCTGCCCTGGTCATCTGGATGGTGACCGTGTTGTCGTCTTCGGCCAGCTCCAAGATGTGGGCGATCTGCGCGGTCATGACCTCGGGGTACTGGCGGAGCCGAAGGAGCACCCCCTCGTCGAAGATCGCCCACAGCTCCGGCGGGTCGTCGGTGAGGATGCGCTGCCGCTCGATCCGGCTGTCGATGACCCTCTGTACGTCGTGAGGCTGTGCCAGGGCAGCTCGGGCGGTCACCTCGATGTACTCCGGAATCTGAAGCAGTCCGGGCACCATCAGCGGCTCCCAGGTCGAGATCACCGACGCTTCCATCTCGAACCCCACATAGCGCCCCGGCAACACGTCTCGATAGCGAGCCCACCATCCGCGCTCGCGCGACTGCCGGCACAGCTCCAGGATCTCCTCGCGCTCCCGCTCGTCGGTCACCTTGCACGCGTCGAGGATGGCCCGGACCTCCGCAAGCTGGGGCCGCTGCTTCGCTCCCGACTCGATGTTGCCCAGGGTCGACTTCGGGATCTCGGCCCGCTTCGCGGCCTCCTCCAGCGTGATCCGCGCGGCTGAGCGGATGCGCCGAAGTTCTGCGGACAAGCGGCGTCGCCGGACGGTCGGGCTGTAGCGATGGGCGGCCATAGGGGTCTCCTCCAGGGTGCGCTGCTCTGAATCGTAGAGCCGTAACCAAGAAACGGACATTCCGGAATCCAGGACTCGGATTCCAACTAAATCTTCAACATCCCTTGCAGACTTGGATTCCAAGTTTCAATATGAGAGAGCACTCTATCCCGCCGGGCTTCCCACCCGGCCGACCCCCTTGGGGGATCCATGTCCGCTTCTCCACACGCGCCTCCGTGCACCTGCGGCCGGTCCGGCGCCCAGGCCCTTCTGGACGCCGTCGCCGAAACGCTGGCCCCGCCGCCGGCCCTCGACCCCTGGCGGCGGCAGGACCTGCTCGCCCGCCGCGCCGACCACGTCGCCGCCGTCCTGGCGATGTCCGGCGAGGTCGGCGCCGACGCCCTGCTCGACGGCGTCCGCCAGGCCCCGGTGTTCTTCCCGGTCGACTACCGGGAGGCGACGCTGTGACCATCACCTACACCCCGCCGCTGCTCAGCGGCCCCGCCTGCGACCGCCTCGCCGACCTGACCCTGCGCTACACCGCCTGGTCGCTGACCTACGGGACCGACGGCGCCGGCGCCGTCGCCTACACCGCCTCCCACGGCGCCGGGGTGAGCCTCACCGCCCGCGACCCGGACACCCTCTCCTTCCTGCTGCGCATCGCCGACGAGCGGATGCTGGACCTGGAGCCGCCCCCGCCGCGGGTCCGCCCCTACCTCATCGCCTGGGAACGCCACCAGGCCGCCGAAGAGCAGGCCGAACTGGCCGACCTGGTGCGCGAAGCCCTGACCGGGCAGGAGGCACCGGCATGATCACCGGCAAACACCTGATGACCACGGCCGAAGTCGCCGACCTGTTCCGAGTGAACACCCGGACCGTCTCCGCCTGGGCCCGGGAAGGCCGACTCGTGTCCGTGCGCACCCCCGGCGGTGACCACCGCTTCCCGGAGGAGACGGTCCTGCGTTTCCTCTCTCCTCGCGCCGAGGAGGCGCAGTGACCGCAGACGAACACGGGCGCCCCGCACGGCGCCCCCGGGGGACCGGCGCCGGGGCCCTGAACCGCCGCCCGCCCGCGTCATCCCTTCCGCGGGCGGGCGGCACCCCCGGGGAGAAAGCCGAGACCGCCATGCCCGAGCCCGACACGGCGCCTGCCCGGATCTTCTACCCGCGCCCGAGAGTGCACCGCCCCGACCCGGCCACCGAGGCCGCCGACGACCTGTACGACCGCCTGTCCGAGCTGCTACGCGAGCGCGGCGGCACCAAGGCCGACCTGGCCGAGCGCCTGACCGCCGCCGACGCCGCGTTCGACGCCCTGGACGAGCATTTGCACACCGGCGGCCGGCTGCCCACCCCGTGGCGGCGCGCCACCGCCCCTGACCAGAGCTGACAGAACCGAGGAGACTCCCGTGCGGAAGAGCATCCGCGACGCCGTTTCTCCTCCGCCCTCGTCGGGCCGGGGAGCGCCGCGGGCGAGCCACCGCACCAGACCACCCCACGCGCCGGGTCGAGGGGCCCGGCGCACCCGCAGGCGTCCGCCTCTGCACGCGGACGCCCGGCTCCGCTCCCCCCGCCACAGGGGAGGGAGCCCGCCCCCGCCGCCCGCCCGGCCCCACTCGTCTGCCGGGCGGGCGGCCACCTCCGGCCCTGGCCGGCCCCCGGTCGGCCGCTTGCGGCCGCGCCCGTCACAGGTGCCCGACACAGGGCCACCGCGACCGCCCGCAGTTCACCCACGACAACTCGCCGCGGCCGCCGAGGCAGGGCTGGACGTGCCCGAGACCCTGATCACCTCCGACCCCCAGGCCGCCCGCGACTGGGCGAAACACCTCGGCAAGCCGATCGTCTACAAACCCCTGAACGGGGTGTGGCACGCCGACGAGGGCCAGGCCCGGCTGATCTACACCACCCCCGTCCGCGACCCCGGCGACCTCCTCGACCCCCGCCTCGCCCTGACCGCCCAGCTGTTCCAGGAGCGCGTCCCGCTCGGGTTCGCGGTGCGCGCCACCATCGTCGGGGAGAAGGTGTTCGCCGCGCGGATCGACACCGACGACCCGGCGGCCCGAGAAGACTGGCGCGCCGCCTACGACGCGCTGCGCCACTCCGTGATCGAACTCCCCTCCCCGGTGACCGCCAGCCTGGTAGAGCTGCACCGGCGGCTCGGGCTGGTCTACGGCGCCGCCGACCTGCTCTGCGACCCCGGCGGGCGGTTCTGGTTCCTGGAGACCAACCCGTCCGGCGAGTTCGGGTGGATCACCGACCGCACCGGCCTGCCGATCGCCGACCTGCTGGAGGAAGCCTCATGAGCACCGCTGAAACCCTGGCCGACGAACTGGGCCTGACCGGATGGCTGCGAGAGGCGGTGCTGGCCGTGCCCCGCCAGGAGTTCGCCCCCGGCACCGGGTGGGCCGCCCCGGCCCGGGGACCGGGATACCCGATCGACCGGGCCGCCCGCCCGCGGGAATGGCTCCGGGCGGTGTTCTCCGACGCCGCGGTGGTCACCCAGTGGGAGGACGGGCCGACCGACCCCGGCGAGGTGGATCCGCTCCGCTCCCCGGCCTCCAGCTCCCTGTCCGCCCCCGGAATCGCGTTCGGCTTCCTGGACCTGCTCGCGCCCCGGCCCGGGGACCGGGTGCTGGAGATCGGCACCGGCACCGGCTACACCGCCGCCGTGCTCGCGGAGCGGGTCGGCGGGGGCAGCGTCACCAGCATCGAGGTGGACCCGGCGGTCGCCGCGCAGGCCGCCGAAAACCTCAAGCGCGCACGGTACGCCCCGCACCTGGTGGTCGGCGACGGCGCGCAGGGGCACCCCGGCGGCGCGCCGTTCGACCGGGTGCACGCCACCTGCGCCGTCCGCCGCATCCCGGGCGCCTGGGTCGCCCAGAGCCGGCCCGGCGGGGCCATCGTCGCCCCGTGGCAGCCCGGCCACGACTGGGGGTGGATGGTCCGGCTGACGGCGGACGGCGAAGGGGCCGCGCACGGCCGGCTCCACGGCCGGTCCGGCTACATGATGCTGCGCGGGCAGCGCACCGAGATGCGCTTCCGCCAACACCACCGCGAGGACGCGGACATCTCCACGACGGAGCTGGACCCGCGCAGCATCGCCGACGGCGGGGACGGCGCCGAACTGGCCATCACCGCGCTGGCGCCCGACATCAAACTCATCCCCCGCACCGGCGGCGACGGCGCCTTCACCCTGGCGCTGTACGAGATGGGCGGGCCGGGCGGCTCGTGGGCGGTCTGCGAGCATTCTCCCGGCGCCGACAGGTTCGAGGTCGCCCAGTACGGGGCGCGGCGCCTGTGGGACGAGGCCGAGGCCGCCTATCTGCGCTGGGTGGGCGCCGGAAGTCCCGATGCGGAACGGTTCGGCCTCACCGTCGGCGCGGACGGCCGGCACCGGGTCTGGCTGGACTCGCCCCGCAACCCGGGGGCCCTTCCGGACGGTCTTCCGACCTGTTCCGATGACCGGGCCTGCCGGCAGCAGCCCGGTCCGTCCATCCGAAAGGGATGAGATGACCACCCCCTCACGCCCATGACCCGGCCGTTCCACCGCTGCGGTTCGTCTGGCTGGAGATCACCGGCAAGTGCCGGCTCGCCTGCGCCCACGGCACCATGACCGCCGGCGACCGGCGGCGCGCCATCGACGAGGTCGCCGACACCGGCGCCGGCATGGTCCAGTTCATCGGCGGCGAACCCGTCCTCCCCCCGACCTCGCCGACCTGATCGGCCACACCCTGGGCATCCTCGACTGAGAGGGGGGAGGCGCCCCGCCCGGCCGGGGCGCCTCCCCCCTGTACTGCCGCAGCCTCACCCACCCGCCGACCGCCCGCCGGGTGCGCGAGGTCTTCGCCGACCGGCTCGACACCCCCGACGGGGTGCGCGCCCAGCTGTTCGTCATCGCCAGCAGGGTGGACGCCTCATCCGCACTGGGCCTCCTCCGCCGCCCTACCCCCGCGCGCCGCGCAGCGACCCCGGGGTCCGGCCCAGCAGCCCGCCGGCCGTCCGGGTGAAGTGCGCCTGGTCGGCGAAGCCGGCCTCGGCCGCCGCGTCCGCCGCGGACCCGTCCGCGAGCAGGCCGATCGCCGAACGCAGCCGGGCCCAACCGCGCAACCGCACCAGCGGCACCCCCACCGAGGCCCCGACCAGCGCCCGCAGCCGCACCGGCGACAGCCCCACCTCGGCGGCGATCGCGCCGATCCGCCCGCTCTCCCCGCCGGCCCGCATGCTCGTCCGGACCGCGTACTCCACCCGCGGGTCGAGCGGCGCCCCCGCCCCGGTCACCCGGGTGAGCTCCGCGAAGGCCGCGGACGTGTCCGGATTCTCGGCCGGCGGCCCCAGCGCGGCGAGCAGCCTGCGCACCTCGCCCCCGCCGAGCGGCACCGGTCCCGCCGCCGGGCGCAGTAGCCAGGGATCGACGAAGAGCGCGGTGAACGCCCCCGCCGCAGTGCACAGGTGCCCGGTCTCCGGCGGGACGGCCAGCCCTGCCCCGCCGATCCTCCGGCCGTCTCCGAGGACGGCCTCGACCGGACCGCCGCGCCCCAGGACCACCTTCCAGGCGGGCCCCCTGTGCCGGCCGACCCCGAAGGCGCCGTCCTCCGCGTAGACCGTCATCTCGGCGCCGGCGGCCAGCGCCGACCGGCGATCGCTCCGTTCAAGCACCCACGTCCGGCAGGCCGCCATCATCGCCCCATGACCGACTCCGCCGTTCCCGCCACGCCCGCTCCGCCCATGGACACGCTCCTCACGGACATACCGCCCTCGCTCTTCCCCGCAGCGGCCGGCCCCGGCGCTCCCGTCGCCATGGCGCTCGGCTGCTTCCTGGGAGCGGTCGGCCTCTGCCACTTCGCCTTCCGAAGTTACTTCCGGTCCCTGGTCCCATCCTGGCTGGCCCCCGTCTCGGGGCCGCTGGTCCTCGTCAGCGGGGTGGTCGAGATCCTGCTCGCCGTGCTGCTCTTCGTCCCGGGAACCCGCTCCCCCGCCGCCTGGGGCGCGGCGGCTCTCATCACCGGCTACCTGGTGTCCCATTTCGATGCGCTGGCCCGGAGCGACCGCGACGCCCGGCGCTTTCTCGACCGGCCCGCGGGCGGAGCGGCACGCGTGGCCGTCAATCTGCTCTATATCGCCTGGGCCGTGACCGCGGCCGTTCTCTCCTGACCTTCGGGCCGACCAGGGAATGCATGTTTCACATGTTCACAAGGCGGTGCGAAAAAAGGGCCCCCCAGCACCCCGAAAGGCACCAGGAGACCCCCGAAAAAGAAATGCGGCGGCGACCTACTCTCCCACCCCCACCATGGAGGCAGTACCATCGGCGCAGGGAGACTTAACGACCGGGTTCGAAAAGAGACCGGGTGTGACCCTCCCGCCATGACCACCGCAAACCCAACAGACCCGCGGACCCCCCACCCGCCGAAACCCCCAACACGAGGCCCCCGGCGGCGGGGGAAAAACAGTGTGCGCGAACACCCAGCATCTGCGGCGGACAAGCCCTCGGCCTATTAGTACCGGTCAGCTCCACGCCTCACGACGCTTCCACACCCGGCCTATCAACCCGGTCGTCTACCGGGAGCCTTACCCCCTCGAAGGGGCAGGAGACCTCATCTCGAAGCAGGCTTCCCACTTAGATGCTTTCAGCGGTTATCCCTCCCGAACGTAGCCAACCAGCCATGCTCCTGGCGGAACAACTGGCACACCAGAGGTTCGTCCGTCCCGGTCCTCTCGTACTAGGGACAGCCCTTCACAAGTCTCCAACGCGCGCAGCGGATAGGGACCGAACTGTCTCACGACGTTCTAAACCCAGCTCGCGTGCCGCTTTAATGGGCGAACAGCCCAACCCTTGGGACCAACTCCAGCCCCAGGATGCGACGAGCCGACATCGAGGTGCCAAACCATCCCGTCGATACGGACTCTTGGGGAAGATCAGCCTGTTATCCCCGGGGTACCTTTTAGCCGTTGAGCGACACCGCTTCCACACGCCGGTGCCGGATCACTAGTCCCTGCTTTCGCACCTGCTCGACACGTCCGTCTCACAGTCAAGCTCCCTTGTGCACTTACACTCAACACCTGATTGCCAACCAGGCCGAGGGAACCTTTGGGCGCCTCCGTTACCCTTTGGGAGGCAACCGCCCCAGTTAAACTACCCACCAGACACTGTCCCCGAACCGGATCACGGCCCAAGGTTAGATGCCCGAAACAGCCAGAGTGGTATTTCACCAACGCCTCCACCGCCACTAGCGTGACCGCTTCACCGGCTCCCACCTATCCTACACAAACCATCCCAAACACCAATGTCAAGCTATAGTGAAGGTCCCGGGGTCTTTCCGTCCTGCTGCGCGAAACGAGCATCTTTACTCGTAGTGCAATTTCACCGGGCCCATGGTTGAGACAGCGGGGAAGTCGTTACGCCATTCGTGCAGGTCGGAACTTACCCGACAAGGAATTTCGCTACCTTAGGATGGTTATAGTTACCACCGCCGTTTACCGGCGCTTAGATTCCCAGCCTCGACCCCGAAAGATCTAACCGGTCCTCTTAACGTTCCGGCACCGGGCAGGCGTCAGTCCGTATACAGCGTCTTACGACTTCGCACGGACCTGTGTTTTTAATAAACAGTCGCTTCCCCCTGGTATCTGCGACCCCACCCAGCTCAGAAAGCAAAGTTCCATCACCGGACAGGGCTCCCCTTCTCCCAAAGTTACGGGGACAATTTGCCGAGTTCCTTAACCATGGTTCACCCGAACGCCTCGGTATACTCTACCTGACCACCTGCGTCGGTTTCGGGTACTGGCCGCCCGCGAACTCGCTAGAGGCTTTTCTCGACAGCACGGGATCACTCACTTCACTGAAAACAGCTCGGCATCACGCCTCACCCTTGTGAGGGGCACGGATTTACCTGCACCCCGGGCTACACGCTTACCCCCGGACAACCACCGCCGGGTAGAGCTACCCCACTGCGTCACCCCATCACTTACCTACTACCCCATCGGGTCCCACGCCTCCACCATCATCCCCCCGAAGGGAGAAAACGGCTTCGGTGGTGGTTAGCATCAAAGGACTCGGTATCGGACGCGCACGGACGGGTACGGGAATATCAACCCGTTGTCCATCGACTACGCCTGTCGGCCTCGCCTTAGGTCCAGACTCACCCTGGGCGGATTAACCTGCCCCAGGAACCCTTAGTCAATCGGCGGCAACGTTTCTCACGTTGCTCTCGCTACTCATGCCTGCATTCTCACTCGCACGCCCTCCACGACACGGTCACCCGGCCGCTTCACCGAACGCACGACGCTCCCCTACCAACCCGCACAAACGTGCAGGCTCCACGGCTTCGGCGGTGTGCTTAAGCCCCGCTACATTATCGGCGCAGAATCACTTGACCAGTGAGCTATTACGCACTCTTTAAAGGATGGCTGCTTCTAAGCCAACCTCCTGGTTGTCTCAGCAACTCCACAACCTTTCCCACTTAGCACACGCTTAGGGGCCTTAGCCGATGATCTGGGTTGTTTCCCTCTCGACCACGAAGATTATCCCCCGCAGTCTCACTGCCGCGCTCCACCTGACCGGCATTCGGAGTTTATCTGACGTCAGTAACCTTGTCGGGCCCATCAGCCAAACAGTAGCTCTACCTCCAGCAGGCAACACGCGACGCTGCACCTAAATGCATTTCGGGGAGAACCAGCTATCACGGAGTTTGATTGGCCTTTCACCCCTACCCACAGCTCATCCCCCAGGTTTTCAACCCTGGTGGGTTCGGGCCTCCACGACCTCTTACAGCCGCTTCACCCTGGCCATGGGTAGATCACCCCGCTTCGGGTCTGCAGCATGCGACTCATGCGCCCTATTCAGACTCGCTTTCGCTACGGCTACCCCACCCGGGTTAACCTCGCCACACACCACAACTCGCAGGCTCATTCTTCAAAAGGCACGCCATCACCCGGCTTGGGGCTCTGACGGCTTGACAGCACACGGTTTCAGGAACTATTTCACGACCCCTCACCGGGGCACTTTTCACCTTTCCCTCACGGTACTAGTGCACTATCGGTCACCAGGACGTATTTTGGCTTAGCAGGTGGTCCTGCCAGATTCACACGGAATTTCACGGGCTCCGCGCTACTCGGGAGCATGCCAACGCCCAGGCTCTTCCTTCACCTACGGGACTCTCACCCACTACGGCTCCGCTTCCCAACGGATTCGGCTAAAAGAACCATCAGCGCACCCGGCCGGCAGACCGGGAACAGGCACATCCCACAACCCCGCGAACGCAACGACCGCCGTCTATCACACGCCCGCGGTTTAGCCACATCCCCTTTCGCTCACCACTACTCAGGGAATCACTGTTGTTTACTCTTCCTGCGGGTACTGAGATGTTTCACTTCCCCGCGTCACCACCGACCGCCCTATACATTCAGGCGGCGGCAACCCGACACGACTCGGGCTAGGTTTCCCCATTCGGACACCCGCGGATCACAGCTCGGTTGACAGCTCCCCGCGGCCTATCGCGGCCTCCCACGTCCTTCATCGGCGCCTGGTGCCAAGGCATCCACCGTATGCCACATTCACTTGGCCACCACAGATACAAGATGCTCGCGCACACTATCCACGAATCAAAACACCAGCCACGAACCCGCCTAAAACACCCGCAACCCAGCCGGCGCACCAACCCGAACAGGCAGGAACCGGACAACCAGGGAAGACAGGGTCTTCGACCGGGGTGGCACCCGGAAACAACCAGCGGTTGCTCCCTCAGACACCCAACAGCGCGCCCCGAGGCCTTCCAGAAAACCTCGGGGAAGTTCAATCTCTACGGCCATCCCGGAAAACCCCAGGCCGAAGCCTGCGAGTCCGGGTCCACTTTCGAGTCCGCCGGCCAAACTTGGAAAACAGCCGGCTGCAAAAGACTCCTTAGAAAGGAGGTGATCCAGCCGCACCTTCCGGTACGGCTACCTTGTTACGACTTCGTCCCAATCGCCAGCCCCACCTTCACCCGCTCCCTCCCGAAGGTTGGGCCACAGGTTTCGGGTGTTGCCGACTTTCATGACGTGACGGGCGGTGTGTACAAGGCCCGGGAACGTATTCACCGCGGCATTGCTGATCCGCGATTACTAGCGACTCCACCTTCATGGGGTCGAGTTGCAGACCCCAATCCGAACTGAGACCGGCTTTTAGGGATTCGCTCCGCCTCACGGCATCGCACGCCCACTGTACCGGCCATTGTAGCATGTTTGCAGCCCAAGACATAAGGGGCATGATGACTTGACGTCATCCCCACCTTCCTCCGAGTTGACCCCGGCAGTCTCCCATGAGTCCCCACCATCACGTGCTGGCAACATGGAACAAGGGTTGCGCTCGTTGCGGGACTTAACCCAACATCTCACGACACGAGCTGACGACAGCCATGCACCACCTGTCACCGATCCCCGAAGGACCCACCATCTCTGGCGGTTTACCGGTGATGTCAAACCTTGGTAAGGTTCTTCGCGTTGCGTCGAATTAAGCAACATGCTCCGCCGCTTGTGCGGGCCCCCGTCAATTCCTTTGAGTTTTAGCCTTGCGGCCGTACTCCCCAGGCGGGGCGCTTAATGCGTTAGCTGCGGCACGGGAACCGTGGAAAGCCCCCACACCTAGCGCCCAACGTTTACGGCGTGGACTACCAGGGTATCTAATCCTGTTCGCTCCCCACGCTTTCGCTCCTCAGCGTCAGGTAAGGCCCAGAGACCCGCCTTCGCCACCGGTGTTCCTCCTGATATCTGCGCATTTCACCGCTACACCAGGAATTCCAGTCTCCCCTACCTACCTCTAGCATGCCCGTATCCACTGCAAAACCGGGGTTAAGCCCCGGCCTTTCACAGCAGACGCGACACGCCGCCTACGAGCTCTTTACGCCCAATAATTCCGGACAACGCTCGGACCCTACGTATTACCGCGGCTGCTGGCACGTAGTTAGCCGGTCCTTATTCCCCACCTACCGTCAACCCCGGGAGAACCCGGGGCCTGCGTGAGTGGTAAAAGAGGTTTACAACCCGAAGGCCGTCATCCCCCACGCGGCGTCGCTGCGTCAGGCTTCCGCCCATTGCGCAAGATTCCCCACTGCTGCCTCCCGCAGGAGTCTGGGCCGTGTCTCAGTCCCAGTGTGGCCGGTCGCCCTCTCAGGCCGGCTACCCGTAATCGCCTTGGTAGGCCGTTACCCCACCAACAAGCTGATAGGCCGCGAGCCCATCCCCGACCGACAAGACTTTCCACCCGAACCCATGAGGGTGCGGGTCGTATCCGGTATTAGACGGCGTTTCCACCGCTTATCCCGGAGTCGGGGGCAGGTTGCTCACGTGTTACTCACCCGTTCGCCGCTCGTGTACCCCCGAAGGGGCCTTACCGCTCGACTTGCATGTGTTAAGCACGCCGCCAGCGTTCGTCCTGAGCCAGGATCAAACTCTCCATCAAGGTCTAACCCACCCGCCGGTCGCCCGGGGGTGAAACCTGGAAGAGAAACCCTGACCGAACCCGGGTGGCGGAAAAACCACCCGATATCCAATCAAAGGAACCCTACGGACCATCGGCCGAAAGACCGCGATCCGACGGGGCCAAAACAAACATGGCACATAAAGTATTGAACACGCGCTGTTGAGTTCTCAAGAAACAACCGCTCATCCCGTAGAAGCTTCCCCGCCGATCTTGGATCGGCCCGGTCGCTCTTCCGCTAGAGGCGGCGCTTTCCGCTTTTTCGGGGCTGACCCCTCGCCGTCGAGCTTATCAGAAGCTCTGGCTTGAGACCAACTCTCCCAGTTTACTCAGAAATTCCTACCCGTCAAGGACCGGTGAGGTTTTCCGGAGTGGTTCCCACCCTACAAGGCCGCCGCGAGTGCTCGCGCCATCCGTTGGAGTGGGGGTCGGCCGCTCTGCGGTGTGACCCGCTTCCGCCTGCCGATGTCTCAACTCTACAGGCTCCCCGCAGTGCTTCGGACGCTTTCCCGGAAACTCCGGTGTGTCTCCGAGGCGTCCCCCGGGTTGCATCCCCGCGTCCACCGGCCGTACGGCGGATGTCCCCCTGTACGCCGAAGGGCCGGCGCCCGCGCGGCGCCGGCCCCTGGTGTGCTTCTCCCGCGAGGCCTCCGCGGACCCTCTCCGCGGATCCCTAGAGCTTCTCGATCGGGGCGAACTTGACCAGGAAGTCCTTCTCCCCGATGTCCGCGCCGAAGTCGATGCGCGCCTTGGTCTTGTCCCCGGCGCCGTCGACCAGCATCACCGTGCCCATGCCGAAGGAGTCGTGGGTGACCTTGTCCCCCGGGCTGAGCAGCGGGACGTCCTTGGCGGGGCGGCGCGCCGGCGGTTCGCGGCGCGGGCGCGGGGAGGACAGGCTCGACATCGAGGACTCCGCCCGGCGCCAGTCGACGAGCTCGCCCGGGACCTCGTCCAGGAAGCGCGACGGCGGGTTGTAGGACGGGGTGCCCCAGGCGCTGCGCACCGCGGCCCGGCTCACGTACAGCCGCTCCTGCGCCCTGGTGATGCCGACGTAGGCGAGCCGGCGCTCCTCCTCCAGTTCGCGCTTGTCGCCGAGGGTCCGCATGTGCGGGAAGACCCCGTCCTCCATGCCGGTGAGGAAGACGACCGGGAATTCCAGCCCCTTGGCGGCGTGCAGGGTCATCAGGGTGACGACGCCGCCGCCCTCCTCCGCGTCCGGGATCTGGTCGGTATCGGCGACCAGGGAGATCTGCTCCAGGAAGTCGACCAGGGTCGGCTCGCCGGGTCCGGTGTCCGGCTCCGCCCCCTCCTCGGCACCCTCGTCCTCGGCGCCCTCCTCGGCGTCCTCCGGGTAGAGCGGGCCGGAGAAGGTGTTCTCGAACTCCCGGGCGACGTCGACGAACTCCTCCAGGTTCTCCACCCGGCTCTCGTCCTGGATGTCCTTGGAGGCGGTGAGTTCGGAGAGGTAGCCGGTGCGCTGCAGCACCGCCTCCACCAGCTCCGCCGGGGAGGAGGTCTCCACCATCCCGCGGAGCTCGTCCAGCAGGGCGTTGAACTCGCGGATCGCCTTCAGCGAGCGGGTGGCCAGCCCGGGCGCCTCGTCCGCGCGGGCCAGTGCGCGGGCGAAGGAGGTGCGCTCCCGGGCGGCGAACAGCTCGACGGTCTCCTCGGCCCGGTCGCCGATGCCGCGCTTGGGCACGTTGAGGATGCGGCGCAGGCTGACCGTGTCCTCGGGGTTGGCCAGCACCCGGAGGTAGGCCAGGATGTCGCGGATCTCCTTGCGCTCGTAGAAGCGGAGCCCGCCGACGATCTTGTAGGGCAGCCCGGTGCGGATGAAGACGTCCTCGAAGACCCGGGACTGCGCGTTGGTCCGGTAGAAGACGGCGACGTCGGAGGGCTTCGCGGCGCCCTCGTCGTTCAGGGTGTCGATCTCGCCGACGACGAACGCCGCCTCGTCGTGCTCGTTGTCGGCCACGTAGCCGGTGATCCGGGGGCCGGCGCCCTGGTCGGACCAGAGGTTCTTCGCCCGGCGGCCGTCGTTCCGCTCGATCACCGCGTTCGCGGCGTTCAGGATGGTCTGGGTGGAGCGGTAGTTCTGCTCCAGCAGGATGGTGCGGGCCTGCGGGTAGTCCCGCTCGAACTCCAGGATGTTGCGGATGCTGGCGCCGCGGAACGCGTAGATGGACTGGTCGGCGTCGCCCACCACGCACAGCTCGGGCGGCGGGGCGGCCGCGGGGGCGCCCCCCTCCGCGCCGGCGTCCCCGACGAGTTCGCGGATCAGCGCGTACTGGGCGTGGTTGGTGTCCTGGTACTCGTCGACCAGCAGGTGCCGGAACCGGCGCCGGTAGTGCTCGGCGACGTCGGGGAACATCTGCAGCAGGTTGACGGTGACCATGATGAGGTCGTCGAAGTCCATCGCGCCGGCCTCGTGCAGCCGCCGCTGGTAGAGCGCGTAGGCCTCGGCGAGCCGCTTCTCCTGCTCGGTCTGCGCCTGGTCGGCGTGGGTGTCGTAGTCGACCAGCTCGTTCTTGAGGTTGGAGACCTGGGCCGAGAACGACTTGGGCGGGAAGCGCTTGGGGTCGAGGTCGAGCTCCTTGCAGACCAGCTGCATCAGCCGCTTGGAGTCGGCGGAGTCGTAGATGGTGAAGTTGCTCGGGTAGCCCAGCCTGGTGGCCTCGCGGCGGAGGATCCGCACGCAGGCCGAGTGGAAGGTCATCACCCACATGGTGTTGGCGACCCGGGAGCCGAGCAGGCCCTCGATCCGCTCCTTCATCTCGGCCGCGGCCTTGTTGGTGAAGGTGATCGCGAGGACCTCGCCGGGGCGCACGCCGCGCTCGGCGAGCAGGTGGGCGATGCGGTGGGTGAGGACCCGGGTCTTGCCCGACCCCGCCCCCGCCACGATGAGCAGCGGGGAGCCGGAGTGCGTCACGGCTTCCCGCTGGGGGGCGTTCAGGCCTTCGAGGAGCGACTCTGCAGAGGACACCCGTCCAGCCTACGAGGGTTCCCGGGCTGCTTCCTCCCCGCTCCGGGAGGGCCGGTGGAATACCGTCGCCCGCCCGGCCGTCGAATAGGGTGGTCGGTCGGGCATTTCGCTCCGACAGCCACGTTCCACCTGCGAACGGCCGCGCTCCGCCCGGAGCGCCCGCCGTCCCGAAAAACGATTGGGGGGCTCCCGTGCGCGTCTTCATCGACTGCGACCCGGGGATCGACGACGCCTTGGCGCTCGCCTACCTCACCGCCGACTCCGGTGTCGAGCTGGTCGGCGTCGGCACCGTGTTCGGCAACAACAGCGTCGACATCACCACCGACAACGCGCTCCGGCTGCTGGAGCTGTACGGCCGCCCGGAGGTCCCGGTCGCGCGCGGCGCCGAGCGGCCGCTGGTGCAGGAGCCCAGCCTGGCCGAGTCGGTGCACGGCGCCAACGGCCTGGGCGACGTCGAGCTGCCCGCCCCGGCCGGCTCCCCGGTCGAGGAGTCCGCCGCCGAGCTGCTGGTCCGGCTGGCCCGGGAGAACCCGGGCGGGATCGACCTGCTCGCGGTCGGCCCGCTCACCAACATCGCGCTGGCCCTGGCGCTGGAGCCGCGGCTGCCGTCGCTGCTCCGCAAGGTCGTGGTGATGGGCGGCGCGGTGCAGGAGCCGGGCAACGTGACCCCGTGGGCCGAGGCGAACACCTCCAACGACCCGGAGGCCGCCGAGCGGGTGTTCGCCGCCGGCTTCGACCTGGACCTGGTGGCGCTGGACGTCACCATGAAGACGGTGGCGCCCGGGGAGTGGCTGGACGAGCTGAAGACGCTGGCCGGTGAGCGCGCCGGGAAGACCGCCGCGTTCCTGGACTTCTACTACGGCTGGTACAGCAGCGTGTTCGGGGTGCGGCAGAGCGCCATGCACGACCCGCTGGCCGCCGGGATCCTGCTGGACCGGTCGCTGGTGACCCGGTCGGTGGACCGCCCGGTCATGGTGGAGCTCAAGGGCGAGTACACCCGCGGCCTGACCATCGCCGACCTGCGCCCGTTCTCCACCGCGGAGGGGGCGGAGCGGCCGCTGGTCACCCTGGTGCAGGAGGTCGACGGCGACGCGTTCCTCAAGCGGATGATGGACGCGCTGCGCTAGCGCCGGATCCGGTCGCGGCCCCTTCCCGGTTCCGGGGAGGGGCCGCGGTGCTCCGGGGCCGGGGCGGCGCTCAGACGAGTTTGCGGGCGGTGGCCCAGCGGCTGAGTTCGTGCCGGTTGGAGAGCTGGAGCTTGCGCAGCACCGAGGAGACGTGCGTCTCCACGGTCTTCACCGAGATGAAGAGCTCCTTGGCGACCTCCTTGTAGGCGTAGCCGCGGGCGATCAGCCGGAGCACCTCGCGCTCGCGCTGGGTCAGCCGGTCCAGCTCGGGGTCCATCGGCGGGGCGTCGGTGGCGGAGAACGCGTCCAGCACGAACCCGGCCAGGCGCGGGGAGAAGACCGCGTCGCCGTCGGCCACCCGGACGATGGCGTCGGCGAGCTCCTTGCCGGAGATGGTCTTGGTGACGTAGCCGCGGGCGCCGCCGCGCACCACGCCGATGACGTCCTCGGCGGCGTCCGACACCGACAGGGCCAGGAAGCGGATGTCGGGGTGCTTGGCCAGCACCCTGCGGAGCACCTCCACTCCGCCGCCGCCGGGCAGGTGCACGTCGAGCAGGACCAGGTCGGGGCGGTGCTCGGTGATGACCCGGACCGCCGCGTCGACGTCGCCGGCCTCGCCCACCACCTCGACCGCGTCGCCCAGTTCGCCGCGGACACCGCTGCGGAACAGCCGGTGGTCGTCCACGATCACGACGCGGGGGACCTCCGCGCCGTCGGCGAAGGTGCTCTTACCGTCTCCCACAGTGTCTCCCACACTGTGGACTGTACCCATCCGGGCGGCCCGGCCGGGAGCGGTGCCCTCATTCGGCCGCGGTGATCCGCGGCATCCGCAGCTGCACCTCGGTTCCCTCGCCCGGGGCGGTGCGGATCCGGGCGCTGCCGCCGTGCCGCTCCATCCGGCCGATGATGGAGCCGCGCACGCCCATCCGGTCCTCGGGGACGGCGTCCAGGTCGAAGCCCTCGCCGCGGTCCCGGACGAAGACGAGCACCTCGTCCGGTTCGACCTCGCCGAAGACCGAGACGGTGTCGGTGCCGGCGTACTTGGAGGCGTTGACCATGGCCTCGCGGGCGGCGCGCAGCTCGGCGTGGACCGCGTCGTCCATTTCGCCGTCGCCGACGCAGACCACCTCGATCGGCACCCCGTGCTCCTCCTCCACCTCGGCCGCGACCCGTTCCAGGGCGGCCTTGACGGTGCTCTCCGCGTCGGCCGGGCGCTGGTAGAGCCAGCTGCGCAGGGCGCGCTCCTGCACCCGGGCCAGGCGCTGGACCTCGCGCGGGTCGGAGGCGCGGCGCTGGATGAGGGTGAGGGTGTGCAGCACCGAGTCGTGGATGTGCGCGGCGAGTTCGGCGCGCTCCTGGCTGCGGATGCGCTCGCGGCGCTCCCGGTCGCGCTCGCGGACCAGGCCGACGATCCAGGGGGCGGCGATGAGGCTGATCCCGGCGAGCATGGCCAGCGCGAAGGTGAGCCCGGCCCGGGCCTCGTGCAGCTGCTGCTGGAAGGCGAGGAAGCCGAACACCCCGATGACGATGAGCATGATGCCGGCGCCCGCCCGCATCCAGCTCTTCCGGCTGCGGATCGCGGTGACCGAGACCCACTCGTCGCGCTGGGCCGGGTTGGCCTGCTGCCAGAGGATGGCGGCGCCGATGGCGCCGAAGACCAGGAACCACAGCAGCGGGTCGAACAGGCCGCCGAAGACCAGGAAGAGGACGCCGAGGCCGGCGGCGAGGGCGAGGTAGCCGAGGAGCTGGCTGAGGTCGCGGCCGCGGCGGCGGGAGGCGTCCTGCTCGTCCTCCCGGGTCTCCGCCCCGTTCTCGACGGGTACCAGGAAGAACAGGGTGGCGTAGACGGCGATGCCGATGCCGCCGAAGGCGAGGGCGAGCAGGGCGAGCCGCGCCACCACGGGGTCGATGCCCAGGTGGTGGGCGAGGCCGGCGCCGACCCCGCCCAGCAGGCGGCCCTCGCGCGCCCGGTACAGGCGGGGCTCCTCTTCGGCCGCCGTGGTCTCCGCCGCCATCGCGTCGCGTTCTCCGTTCCGTGGCCGGTGCTCGGCTACCAGGATGCCGCGCGGCGGGCCGGGGCGGCATCAGGGGCTCGCCCGGAGCGGGCCCGGAGCGGGGCGCGCGGGGCTCAGGGTGGGGTCAGGGTCGTCCCGGATGGGAAACGGTGCTGGTGGGCGCGACCATGGTGGCGTGGAGGAGACGTGGTGAGGACCGTGGACGAGGAGCCGGAGGCCGAGGAGGGCACGCTGCGCCGCGACCGCGACGCGGGGGTGCTGACCGGTGTCTGCACCGGCCTGGGCCGCTACACCGGCACCGATCCGGTGGTGTGGCGGGTCGCCTTCGCGCTGACCGGGCTGGCCGGCGGCGCGGGGGTGCTGCTCTATGTGGGCGCCTGGCTGACGATGCGGGACGCCGACGGCGGTCCGGCCATGTTCGAGCAGCTGCTGAACCGGAGCATCCCGCCGCGGGCGGTGCCCGCGCTGCTGGCCGTGGCGCTGGCCGCGCTGACCGCGCTGAGCCTGGTCGGCGGGTTCGGCTGGGGGACGATGGTGCTGGCCGCGCCGCTGATCCTGGGGCTGCTCTCGGCCCGCAACCGCGGCGTCAACCTGCAGCGGCTCTTCCGCGAGCTGCCGTCGCTGCTCAGGGCGCACCGGCCGCCGCCGGCCGCGCCGGCCCCGGAGCCGAAGCCGGCCTACTACAACCCGGCCCAGCCGTGGGCGCAGCCGCTCTCGGGCCCGATCGACCTGGCGGTGGTGGCCGGCCGGGGCGGCGAGGAGGACGCCGAGGAGGAGGCGGACGGGGGCGGGGAGGCCCGCGAGGACGGGCCGGACGGAGGCGGGGAGCGGGACGGGAGCAGCGGATGCGGGGTGCCGCACCCGCGGGCCGGGCGGCGGTCCCGGCGCGACCGGGGCGTGCGGCTGCTCGCCTTCGCGTTCTGGGCGGCCGTCGCGGCGGCCGGGGTCGCGATGATCGCCACCGGCCGCTATTCGGCGGACACGCTGTTCGGCCCGGAGACCGGGCCGGTCTACCTGGGGAGCGTCGCAGTGATCATCGGTGCGGCCCTGCTCGTCGGGGCGTGGGCGGGCGACCCGCGCGGCCTGGTCGCCGCGGGCGTGCTGGCGGTGGCGCTGACCGCCGCCTCCGCCGCCACCGACCTGACCGAGCTGCGGTTCGGCAGGGCCGAATGGCATCCGCGGAGCGCCGCGGACCTGGCTGAAGAGGAGTACCGGTTGACCGTGGGAACCGCTGATCTGGACCTGACCGGGATGGAGCTGGATCCCGGGGAGCGGGTGGACGTCGAGGCCGACGTGCGCTTCGGGGCGCTGGACGTGTTCGTCCCGCCCCAGGCCCGGGTGGTGGTGAACGGGAGCGCGGTGGTGGGCGAGATCCGGATGCAGGGGTGGATGCGCTCGGGGACCCGGCTGAAGGCGGCCAACACCTTCGAGCCCGAGGCCCCCGCGGGCGGGCGGAAGGGGGGCGGCGCGGAGCCGCCCACCCTGGTCGTCAACCTCTCCTCGTACGCGGGCGATCTGGAGGTGCACCGTGTCGCGCCGTAGGACCGACTGGGGCTCGCTGGTCGCCGGCCTCCTCTTCATCGGCCTGGGGGCCGCGTTCGTGGTGCGCGGCACCGGGGACTGGGGTTTCGACCTGGTCTGGGTGCTGCCGGTGCTGGCGATCGGGTTGGGGCTGGCGGGGATCGCGCGGGCCCTGGTGAAGTCGCGCGACCGGGAGGCCCGGCGCGGGGGGTAGTGATCCAGGTCACTTTGTTTTAGGTTGGTCGGTACTGTTCCGCGGCTACCCGCGCATCAGCGCTCCCCCGGTTGGTCTCCAGATCCACGACCCGGGAGGTCTCGGTCCCATGCCCGACATCCGCGTATCCGTCGACGGCGTGCGCTACCACGACCAGGTCGAGGCGCGCCGCCTCCTCGTCCACTACCTGCGTGAGGACATCGGCAAGACCGGCACCCCGATCGGCTGCGACACCAGCAGCTGCGGGGCGTGCACCGTCCTCGTGGACGGGCTGTCCGTGAAGAGCTGCTCGGTCCTGGCCGCCCAGGCCGACGGCAGCGAGATCCGCACCGTCGAGGGCCTGGCCCGCGACGGGCGGTGGCACCCCCTGCAGCGGGCGTTCCACCGCAGGCACGCCCTGCAGTGCGGCTACTGCACGCCGGGCATGCTGATGGCCTCCATCGACCTGCTCCGGGACAACCCCGACCCGAGCGAGGACGAGGTCCGCGAGGGCCTGGAGGGCAACCTGTGCCGGTGCACCGGCTACGCCAACATCGTCGCGGCCGTGCTGGACGCCGCGGCGGAGATGCGCGGCGAGGCCGGGGTGCCCCGGCAGAGTGCGCGCGGGGAGGCGCCGGCGGCGGCCGGCGCGGTGCAGGGAGGTGCGTCGTGACCGGCGCCCCGGAGGCCCCGGCCCGGCAGACCGGGCTGGCGCTGCCCCGCAAGGAGGACGCGCACCTGCTGACCGGCCGCACCGAGTGGACCGACAACATCGCGCACAGCGGCACCCTGCAGGTGGTGTTCCTGCGCAGCCCGATGGCGCACGCCCGGATCACCGGGATCGACGCCTCCCGGGCCGCGGAGATGCCCGGGGTGGTCTCGGTGCTCACCGGCGCGGACTTCGCCGGCGAGCAGGGCTCGCTGCCGTGCGCCTGGCCGGTCACCGACGACATCGTGCTGCCCGAGCACCCGCCGATGGCCGTGGAGGAGGTCCGCTACGTCGGCGAGGCGGTGGCCTGCGTGGTCGCCCGGGACGCGGCGAGCGCCGCCGACGCCCTGGAGGAGATCGACGTCGACTACGAGCCGCTCCCGGCGGTGCTGGACATGGAGCGGGCCATCGCCCCCGGCGCCGACCTGGTGCACGCGGACAAGGGCACAAACACCTGCTACGTGTGGCCGTTCGCCTCGGGCGACGTGGACGCCGCGTTCTCCGGGGCCGACGTGGTGGTCACCCGCCGGTACCGGCAGCAGCGGCTGATCCCCGCGGCGATGGAGCCGCGCGCGGTGGTGTGCCGGCCGGAGAACGGCGGGTACACCATGTGGTCGGCCACCCAGATCCCGCACATCCTGCGGCTGATGCTGGCGATGACCACCGGGATCCCCGAGCAGGACATCCGGGTGATCGCGCCGGACGTGGGCGGCGGCTTCGGCTCCAAGCTCCAGGTCACCGCCGAGGAGGTGCTGCTGCTCCTGCTGGCGCGGCGGCTCGGCGCCCCGGTGAAGTGGACCGAGACCCGGTCCGAGGGGTTCCAGACCACCCACCACGGCCGGGACCAGATCCAGGACGTGTCCATCGCCGCCGACGCCGACGGCAGGATCCGCGGGCTGCGCGTGCAGCTCCTCGCCGACATGGGCGCCTACCTGATGCTGGTCACCCCGGGGGTGCCGATCCTGGGCGCGTTCATGTACCCGGCGATCTACAAGATGGACGCCTACTCGTTCACCTGCACCGGGGTGTTCACCACCACGATGCCCACCGACGCCTACCGGGGCGCCGGGCGGCCCGAGGCGACCTACGCCATCGAGCGGATCGTGACCGAGCTCGCCGAGGAGCTCGGCATGGACCCGATCGAGCTGCGGCGGCGCAACTGGATCGGGCACGACGAGTTCCCCTACACCACGGTCGCCGGGCTCACCTACGACTCGGGGAACTACGAGGCGGCCACCGAGCAGGCCACCGCGCTCTTCGGCTACGACGGGCTCCGCGCCGAGCAGCGGCGCCGCCGGGAGCGCGGCGACCCGGTGCAGCTCGGCATCGGGGTGTCCACCTACACCGAGATGTGCGGGCTGGCGCCCTCCCGGATCCTGGGCGAGCTCAAGTACGGCGCGGGCGGCTGGGAGCACGCCGCGGTGCGGATGCTGCCCACCGGGAAGGTGGAGGTGGTCACCGGCTCCTCGGCGCACGGCCAGGGGCATGAGACGGCGTGGAGCCAGATCACCGCCGACCGGCTCGGGGTCCCGGTGGAGGACGTGCGGGTGCTGCACGGCGACACCATGGTCTCCCCGCGCGGCATGGACACCTACGGGTCGCGCTCGCTGGTGGTGGGCGGGTCCGCGGTGGTCCGGGCCTGCGACCGGGTGGTGGACAAGGCGCGCCGGTTCGCCGCGCACCTGCTGGAGGCCGCAGAGGACGACCTGGAGTTCTCCGGCGGGCGGTTCTCGGTGCGCGGCACCGAGCACCCCTCGGCCACCATCCAGGAGGTGGCTCTGGCCGCGTTCGCCGCGCACGACCTCCCCGACGGGGTGGAGCCGTCGCTCGACTCCGACGCCGCCTATGAGCCGTCCGACTTCTCCTACCCGCACGGCACGCACCTGTGCGCGGTCGAGGTGGACACCGAGACCGGCGGGGTGCGGATCCGCTCCTACACCGCGGTGGACGACGTCGGCACGGTGGTCAACCCGCTGATCGTGGACGGGCAGGTGCACGGCGGGCTGGCGCAGGGCATCGGCCAGGCGCTGTTCGAGGAGGCGGTGCACGACGCGGAGGGCAACCTGGTCACCTCGACCATGGCCGACTACCTGGTGCCGTCCGCGGCGGACCTGCCGGACTTCACCACCGACCGGACGGTGACGCCGTCCACCACCAACCCGCTCGGCGCCAAGGGGGTGGGCGAGGCGGGCACCATCGCCTCCACCCCGGCCGTGGTCAACGCGATCGTCGACGCGCTGCGCCCGCACGGGGTGCGCGACGTGCACATGCCGTGCACGCCGGAGCGGGTCTGGCGGGCGATCGCCGACGCGAAGGAAGGCGGTGCGCGATGATCCCGCCCCGTTTCGACTACCTGCGGCCCGGCACGGTGCCGGAGGCCGTGGACGCGCTGGCCGCCGACGAGGACGCCAAGGCGCTCGCCGGCGGGCAGAGCCTGGTGCCGCTGCTGCGGTTCCGGCTGGCCGCCCCCACCACCGTGGTGGACCTGGGCGGGCTGTCCGGGCTGCGCGGCGTGCGCGACGAGGGCGAGAGCCTGCTGATCGGCGCGATGACCTCGCACTACGAGGTGATCCGGGACCCGCTGGTGCGGGAGCACTGCGGGCTGCTCCCGATGGCGGCGCGGACCGTCGCCGACCCCGCGGTGCGGCACCGGGGCACGCTCGGCGGCGCCCTGGCCCATGCCGACCCGGCCGGCGACCTGCCCGCCGTCGCGCTGACCCTGGACGCCGAGTTCCTGCTGACCGGCCCGGACGGCGAGCGCTCCGTGCCCGCCGCGGAGTTCTTCGTGGACTACCTGACCACCGCGATGGAGCCGGGCGAGGTGCTGACCGGGGTGCGCTTCCCCAAGTACGGCGGCTGGTCGTTCCATTACGAGAAGTTCTCCCGGACCGCGCAGGCGTGGGCGATCACCGGGGTGGCGGCGGCGGTGCGGCCGGACGGCGGCGGGATCGCCGAGGCCCGGATCGGGCTGACCAACATGGGCCCGGTCCCGATGCGGGCGCGCGCCGCCGAGGAGGCCTGCCGGGGCGTCCCGGCCCAGGCCGGGGCGGTGCACGACGCGGCGGAGCGGGCCGACGAGGGCACCGACCCGCCGAGCGACCTGAACGGCCAGGCCGACTACCGCCGCCACCTGGCCCGGGTCCTGACCGGCCGCGCCCTGCTGGCGGCCGCCACCTGAGCGGGCGGGCCCGCGCTCCGGCCCGGAGGGGCGGCACGGCGCCCGGCCGGGCCGCCCCGCACCCGGAGCCGGCGGCCGAGCGGCCCGCGCATCCGCGCCGGAGGCCCGCGGCACCGCCCGCCCCCGGCCGGAGCCCGCGCTTTTCCGGGGCCGGGGCACCGGGTACCGGTTCCGGAGGCGGTGCGGGCGCGCCCGCGCCGCCCCGTGCCCCGGTGCCGGGGCGGCGGGGCCTCCGGCCGCCGGGGCGCCGGCTCGGGCGGGGGCGGAGGGCAGGACCGGGATCGAACGGCCCGGCCGGGCGCCGGCCGGGCCGGGGCAGGCGGCCGCTTTTCCGAGAGGAGTCCGATGAGCATCCGGCTTGAGCACCGGTTCACCGTCCCGGTCCCCGTCGAGGAGGCCTGGGACGTGCTGCTGGACGTGGAGCGGGTCGCCCCGTGCATGCCCGGGGCGACACTGGAGTCGGTCGACGGCGACGAGTTCACCGGCAAGGTGCGGGTGAAGGTCGGCCCGATCACGGTGACCTACCGCGGGCGGGCGCGGATCACCGAGAAGGACCCGCGGGCCCGGACCGTGCGCATCGAGGCCTCCGGCAAGGAGGCGCGCGGGTCGGGGACGGCGAGCGGGACCGTGCTGGCCCGGCTCTCCGACGCGGACGGGGGCACCGAGGTGGCGGTGGAGACCGACATCACGGTGACCGGCCGGGTCGCCCAGTTCGGCCGGGGCGTGATGGCCGACGTCAGCGAGCGCCTGGTCTCCCGGTTCGCCGACGGCCTCGCCGCGGAACTGGCCGGATCCGGCGGACCGGCGCCGGCCGCGGCGGCCCCTGTGGCCCCCGGGGAGCGCGGCGCGGAGGAGCCCGCGGCCGCCGGGGAGCGCGGCGCGGAGGAGCCCGAGCGGGCGGAAGGGGCGGGGAAGGCGGAGGAGCAGGCCGCCGCGGAGCGGACCCGGGCCGCGGCCCGCGCCTCCCGGGAGGCCGATCAGGAGGCCCTCGACCTGCTCCGGACCGCCGGGGTGCCGGTGCTCAAGCGGGCCCTGCCGATCCTCGCCGGGGCCGCCGTGGCGGTGCTGGTGCTGCGTCGGCTGCGCCGGAGGCGCCGCCGGGGCTGACCCCGGACGGGTAGCCCCGGACGGATGGGGCCCGCCCTTTCGGATCGCCGCCGGGGAGGCCCGCCCCGGGACGATGCTCCCGACGCGGCGGGGGTGCCGGCGCGCGCCGATGCCCCCGCAACGCCGAGGTCATCGGGGAGGAGCGGCCGGCGGGTGCTCTCCGCCGTCGGCCGTCCTTCTCCCCTCGGCGGCCCCAGGGGACGTGCGGAACGCCGCGAAGCGGTGCGAAGCTGGCTAGGATCGCTCCCGCACACCTGCGTCCCCCGCCCCCGTGAAGAAGGAAGTTCCGCATGGCTCCGGGCAGCGAACCGACCGGCGCGCCCCTCCCCCCCGAACTGAGGCCGCTGCGCGAGGAGGACCCGCGCCGGATCGGCCCCTACCGGGTGGCCGGTCGGCTGGGTCAGGGCGGCATGGGAACCGTCTTCGGCGCCATCGACGCCGACGGCCGGTGCATCGCGGTGAAGGTGGTCTCGCCCCGGCACGCCTCCGACCCGGCGTTCCGGGCTGCGTTCGCCCGCGAGGTGGAGCTGATGCGCCGGGTGGGCGGCGTGTGCGCCGTCGCGGTGCACGGCGCCGACACCCGGGCCGACCCGCCGTGGGTCGCCACCGACTTCGTCCCCGGCCCGACGCTCGGCGGCCACGTCCGGGAGAGCGGCCCGCTGGAGGACGAGATGCTGACCGCGTTCGCGGCCGGCACCGCCGAGGCGCTCGCCGCGATCCACGCCGCGGGGATCGTGCACTGCGACGTCAAACCGGGCAACGTGATCCTCTCCCCGGACGGCCCGCGGGTGCTGGACTTCGGCATCGCCCGCCCGGCCGCCTCCCGGCCGGACCCCTCCGGCGCGGTCTTCGGGTCGCCCGGGTGGGTCAGCCCGGAGCGGTTCCGCGGAGCGCCGCCGGCCCCGGCCTCGGACGTGTTCGCCTGGGGCGCGCTGGTGGCCTACGCCGCGACCGGCCGCTCCCCGTTCGCCGCCGACGACACCGGGGAGCGGCAGCGCCGCGCGGTGGAGGAGGACCCCGACCTGGACGGGGTGCCCGCCGGGCTGGTGCCGATGCTCCAGGCCGCGCTGGCCAAGGACCCGGCGCACCGCCCGGACGCGGAGTCCATCTACCGGGGGCTGCTCGACTACTCGGTCGCCGAGGACATCAGCGCGGTGCCCACCTCCGACCTGGCGGGCCGGCTGCGCGGGCTGCTCTCCGGGGTGTGGACCGGCATCGACGCCTCCTGGCACGACCCCCGGATGTGGGCGGCCGCCGCGGGCACCGCCGCCGCCGGGCTCGGCGCGGTCGCGGCCGGATCCGCCGCCGCGGGCGCGGCCGGAGCGGGCACCGGAGCCTCCGGCACCGCGGGCGCGGCCACCGGCGCCGCGGCCGGCACGGGGGCCGGAGTCGGGAGCACCGCCGCGGTGGGCGGCGCGGGCAAGCTCGCCGCCGTGGTCACCGCGGCGATCGTCGGCACCGTCGGGGTCGGCGTGGGCGGCCTGTTCGTGGCCCGCTCCGTCGCCGGCGAGGGCGCGCCGCAGGCCGAGGCCTCCCCGAGCCCGACCGCCCCGCCGACCCCGGAGGAGGCGGTGGCCGGGGTCATCGAGCTGTTCGAGACGGCCGAGTCGTACCACGCGGTGCTCGAGAACGAGAGCTCGCCCGACGACCCGGCGCCCCGCCCGGTCGAACTGTCGTACGTGCACCGCTCCGACCCCGACTTCTACCAGCGGCACAGCGGCGGCACGGAGGCGGTGGACGCCGTCTACGACGTCCACAACGACCGGAACCTGCAGTACGGGCCCGCCTTCGTCGCCGACTTCAGCCCCAGTTCGGACGGGAACTCCATCGAATCGGAGGAGGACGCGCGGGCCCCCGTCCTGCGGCCCTTCCGGGACCTCTTGGAGAGCATGGAGGTCCGGGAGGAGGAGACCACCGAGCTGGACGGCACCCCCGCGACCCTGATCTCCGGCGACTACCAGGGGAGCGAGCCCGACCCGAGGACCGGGGAGGACCGCCTCGAGGACCGGGCCTTCTCCCTCTGGATCTCCGAGCAGGGGGTTCCGCTGCGGCTGGAGTACACCAGGCCTGAGAGCCCGACCCCCTGGACCTGGACCTACAGCGCCTTCGACGGCGACCTGGACCGGTGGAACTGCGGCGCGGTCTCCGCCGCGCCCGCGGTCGACGAGGTCGTGCTCGTCGCGACCTCCCCGGACATCTCCTGCTCCGAGGGCCGCCCCGTCGTCGAGCGGTACCTGGAGACGCCCGAGGCTCAGGGGGGAGCCGCTCCCCCGGCCGGCTTCGAGGGATGGACGTGCACCTTCCAGCCCTCCGCCCAGTCCACCCGGACGAGCGCGGAGCTCGGCTCCTGCGCACCGGAGGGGGCGGCGCAGGGCGAGCGGCTCGCGATGATCCAGATGTTCTGACCCGGCGCGGCCCGGACCGGTTCCGGCGGCGCGCACGGGTCGGCCCCGGCGGGAAGGTTCCCGCCGGGGCCGTTCCGCGTGCGGCACGCGGCCGCTACTCCCACTCGATGGTGCCCGGGGGCTTGCTGGTCACGTCCAGGGTGACCCGGTTGATCTCGCGAACCTCGTTGGTGATCCGGTTGGAGATCGCGGCCAGCACGTCGTAGGGCAGCCGGGTCCAGTCCGCGGTCATCGCGTCCTCGCTGCTGACCGGGCGGAGCACCACGGGGTGGCCGTAGGTGCGGCCGTCGCCCTGGACGCCGACCGAGCGGACGTCGGCGAGCAGCACCACCGGGCACTGCCAGATGTCCCGGTCCAGGCCGGCCCGGGAGAGCTCCTCGCGGGCGATCGCGTCGGCCTCGCGGAGCACGTCCAGGCGGTCCCGGGTCACCTCGCCGATGATGCGGATGCCCAGGCCGGGGCCGGGGAACGGCTGGCGCCAGACCATCTCGGCGGGCAGGCCGAGCTCTTCGCCGACCCGGCGCACCTCGTCCTTGAACAGCTCGCGGAGCGGCTCCACCAGGGTGAAGGCGAGGTCGTCGGGGAGGCCGCCGACGTTGTGGTGCGACTTGATGTTGGCGGTGCCGGTGCCGCCGCCGGACTCCACCACGTCCGGGTAGAGCGTGCCCTGCACCAGGAACTCGACCTCTTCGCCGGCGGCGCCGCCGTCGGCGACCACCTCGCGGGCGGCCTGCTCGAAGACCCGGATGAACTCCCGGCCGATGATCTTGCGCTTCTCCTCCGGGTCGGTGACCCCGGCCAGCGCGGACAGGAACCGCTCCTGGGCGTCGACGACCTTCAGCCGGGCGCCGGTGGCCGCGACGAAGTCCTTCTCCACCTGCTCGGCCTCGCCCTTGCGGAGCAGCCCGTGGTCGACGAAGACGCAGGTCAGCTGGTCGCCGATGGCGCGCTGCACCAGGGCGCCGGCCACCGCGGAGTCCACGCCGCCGCTGAGCGCGCAGATCGCGCGCTTGCCGCCGACCTCCTCGCGGATCCGGGCCACCTGCTCGTCGACGATGTTGACCATGGTCCAGGTGGGGCGGCAGCCCGCGCCGTCGTAGATGAACCGGCGGAGCACGTCCTGGCCGTGCTCGGTGTGCATCACCTCGGGGTGGAACTGCACCCCGAACAGGCCGCGGCCGGTGTCCTCGATGGCGGCGACCGGGGCGCCCGCGGTGCTGCCCACGGTGCGAAAGCCCTCCGGGGCCTCGGTGACCGAGTCCCCGTGCGACATCCACACCGACTGGGCGGCGGGCAGGCCGCCGAAGAGCACCGAGTCGGTGCCCAGCTCGGCGTCGGTGCGGCCGAACTCGCTCAGCCCGGTCTTGGCGACGGTCCCGCCGAGGGTGGAGACCATGGCCTGGAACCCGTAGCAGATCCCGAAGGTCGGCACCCCGGTCTCGAACAGGCCGTCCGGGGCCTGCGGGGCCCCTTCGGCGTAGACCGAGGACGGGCCACCGGAGAGGATGATCGCCTTCGGCTTCTTGGCGAGCATCTCCTCGACGGGCATCGTCGAGGGGACGATCTCGCTGTAGACGTGCAATTCGCGCACCCGCCGCGCGATCAGCTGCGCGTACTGCGCGCCGAAATCGACGACGAGAACGGTGTCGAACGTGCTGTCGCCAGCACCGGCAAGGGACACGTAACGGCCTTCCCGCAGGTAGAGGTGGATCGTTACCAGTCTAAATCGTCGCCGCCGGACCCGGGACCGCGCCATCGGGCCCCGCCCCCGCCGCCTTCCGGGCGAAGGTCCGGGTCGGCGCTCCGCACCGCTTCCCCGTTGATCTTGGGGTCGCGGGGGTATCGGAGCGCTCCGGTACCCCCGCGACTCCAAGATCAACGAGGCGGCCCCACCGGGCGGCCGGCCGGTTCCGCGTCCTCCCGGACCGGTACCGGGTGCGGGGCCGGCGGCCGGTCAGAGGGCGGCGACCAGTACCGCGCGGTCGTCGGCGCGGCCGCCCTCGTCGGACCAGTCCATCACCGCGGAGCAGACCTCGGCCGGCTCCGCCCCTCCGTCCCCGCCCAGGCCGCCGAGGAGGCCGGCCAGGGCGCCGACGCCCTGGTCGATGGAGGCGCCGCGGCGCTCCACCACGCCGTCGGTGTAGAGCACCAGCAGGTCGCCGGGGGCGGTCCGCTTCCACCTGCGGCGGTGGCGCAGGCCCAGGGCGCAGCCGAGCGGCGGGTCGGGGCGGCCGGGAAGCGGCTCGCACCGGCCGTCCGCGCGGACCAGGATGGGCGGGACGTGCCCGGCGATGCAGTAGCAGAGCCGGGCGGCGTCCGGGTCGTGCACCGCGTAGGCCATGGTGGCCATCTCCTCGGGGAGGAACGCCTCGACGTAGCCGTCGATCCGGTCGGCCATCCGGTCCGGCCGGGCGCCGACCTCCAGCGAGCAGGCCCGCACCGCGCTGCGCAGCTGCGCCATGACCGCCGCCTCGGCCAGGCCGTGCCCGGCGACGTCGCCGATCACCAGCCCGGTCTTGGCGGTGCCCGCGACGGTGAAGGCGTCGTACCAGTCGCCGCCGACCTCCGAGCCGCGCGCGGTGGGCGCGTAGGCGGCGGCGACCCGCAGCCGGGTGGTGTCCACCCGCTCGGGCAGCAGGCTGCGCTGGAGGCGGAGCGCGGCGGCGTGCTCGTGCTCCAGCCGGGCGCGGAGCCGGCGCTCCCGGGCGCCGCGGGCGGGGGTGGTCCGGTCCGCTTCGCGGACCGGCACCAGGCGGACCTGGACGGCCGGGCCGCCGGTGCGCGCCCAGGAGGCGCGGGCTCCGAAGCAGTGGCAGCGCCGCGGGCGGCCGTCCCGGTCGATCAGGGCGAGCGAGCCGGCCAGCGGCCGGCCGGAGCGGGCCCAGCGGTGCAGCGTCTCCCCGACCTGCTCGGGGCCGTCCGCGGCGAGCCGGTACAGGTCGGCGCCGACCTCCGCGCCGGGGAAGAGCCGGCGCATCACCGCGTTCCGGCCGAGCACCTCGCCGTCCTCGGCGACCAGCAGCATCGGGTCGCTGACGGTGCGGGTGATGGAGCCGAAGAGGTCTCCGGCTAGCACGGGCCGTCCGCTCCCGGACCGTAGTACTCCTCGCCGGGGCCGTCGTCCGGGCCGGGGTGCAGGCTGATCTCGATCAGGCAGCGGGGGCGGCCGCGCGCGATGGTCTCGGCCAGGTCGACCCGGGCGTAGCCGGTGTGCCGGGCGGCGAGGTCGCCGGCCAGGCCGGAGGTCATGGTGCACAGCGCCTCGCGGCCGCGGACCCCCGCGCCGAACGGGCATGCCAGGTTGGCCAGCACGATCCGCTCGCCGTCGCAGGAGACCAGCCGGAGGTCGCCGTCGATGCCGCGGTAGAGGTCGATCAGGGCGGCCGCGATCCGCTCCGGTCCGAGGGGGCCGCGGGGGCGGTGCGGGCCGAGTTCGTCGCCCATCCGCTGGGCGGCCAGACCTATGTGGCCGGCGGCCTCCTCCGGGCCGATGGTCTCCTCCAGCGACGCCGCCAGCTCGACGAGCAGGCGGCGCATGAAGGCCTCCGTGTCCACGGGCACGGCCGCTTCCGCAGGCATGGCCCCTCCCCTCCCCGGCGATACCCAGAACGTAACGCGCCAGAGTGGGATCACGCAGGGTTTTCCGCCTTTTGGGCCGGACCACGGTGATCGCCGGAATCGGTACCCGCCCCGCGATCCCGGCGCGGGACCCGCAGGAGGGCCGCGCCGGACGCCTCCGCATCCGGAGAAGGGGCCCGGAAGCAGGGCGGGGACGCCCGGTACCGCCGGTCCGGCGGGGGCCGGCCGCGCCCGGCCGCGGTGCCCGGGGCCGGGAGGCGGAGCCGTCGGCGGAGAACGGCTCCCGGCTCCCGGGCAGCGGCCGCCGGACCCCTGAGAGGCTTCCGGGGTGTCCGGCCGGTCGCCCGGTGGGGCCCCGCCCCGCGCGTACCCGGCCGCGGCACCGGGGCCGGGGCCGGCCGCGGGGGCGGCCCCGGGCAGCGGCCTGCGGCGGGGAAGGAGCCGGGCCGCCCGTTCCGGCCGGGGCGGGCCGGGTCAGCGGATGCGGAAGCGCTTCATCAGCCGGGCGCCGGTGGTCATCAGGCCGGCGAGCCGCTCGTAGTCCATCCCGGGGGGACCGCCGAAGCCGATGATGTGCTGGCTGGCGATGGTCTGCGGCTCGGTGAACCGGAGCAGCCCCTCGTCGCCGTGCCGGCGGCCCAGGCCGGACTTCTTCATCCCGCCCATCGGGCCGCCGTAGCTGGCCCAGGCGGCGGCGAAGCCCTCGTTGACGTTGACCGTCCCGGACCGGATCCGCTCGGCGATGCGCCGGCCGCGGCCGGTGTCGCGGGTCCACACGCTGGCGTTGAGCCCGTACTCGGTGGCGTTGGCCAGCCCGATCGCCTCGTCGTCGTCGGAGTACCGGTAGATCGAGACCAGCGGGCCGAAGGTCTCCTCGGCGCAGGCGGACATGTCCGGGTCGACGCCGGTCATCAGCGTCGGCTCGTAGAACAGCGGGCCGATGTCGGGGCGGGCCCGGCCGCCGGCGAGGATCTCGGCGCCCTTGGCGCGGGCGTCGTCCACGTGCTGGACGACCCGGTCGAGCTGCCGCCGGTAGGTGAGCGAACCCATGTCCGGGGCGTAGTCGAAGGAGGTGCCCAGCCGCATCGCGGAGACCGCCTCCGCGAACCGGGGGACGAACTCGTCGTAGAGCGCGTCGTGCACGTACATCCGCTCGGTGGAGATGCACAGCTGGCCGGCGTTGCTGAAGCAGGACCGGATGGCGCCCTCGACGGTCCGCTCGACGTCGGCGTCGTCGCAGACGATCATCGGGTTCTTGCCGCCGAGCTCGGCGGAGCAGCCGATCAGCCGGGCGGCGGCGCGCTGCGCGATCTGCGCGCCGGCCCGGGTGGAGCCGGTGAAGGCGACGTAGTCGGCGAGGTCCACCAGGGGGTCGCCGATCTCGGCGGGGTCGCCGAGCACCGGGATCCACAGGTCCTCCGGGAGGCCGGCCTCGACCGCCAGGTCGATCGCCCACAGCGCGGTGAGCGCGGTCTGGGTGTCCGGCTTGGCGACCACGGCGTTGCCCGCGAGCAGCGCGGGGACGGCGTCGCTCACCGGAAGCGACAGCGGGTAGTTCCACGGCGTGATGACGCTGACCGCGCCCTTGGCCTGGTGGTGCACGTAGGACCGGGTGGCACCGGGGATCGCGCCGGGGACGCGGCGGCGGCGCAGCAGCGCGGGGGCGCGGCGGGCGTAGTGCAGCGGGCCGGCGGCGGCGTCGTAGACCTCCTCGAAGGCGTGCCGGCGGGCCTTGCCGGTCTCCCACTGCACGATGTCGAGGATCTCGGTCTGCCGGTCCAGCACCAGGTCGTGGAAGCGGAGGAAGACGGCGGCGCGCTCGGCCGGGGTGCGCTCGGCCCAGCCGGCCCGGGCGGCGCGGGCCCGTTCGAAGGCGGTGGCGACGTCATCGGCGGTGGAGAGCGGAAGCTCCGCCAGGGGCTTGCCGGTGAACGGCGCCTCGGTGGTCGCGGTGGCTCCGGAGGAGCTCTGCACGCGGCGGGTGAGTCCGGAGATCAGGGCGGGGTCGAGCGCGGGCGGCTCCGCGGTCTGCGGCGTGGCGTTTCCCATGACCGCACCCTAGTCCAGCGCCCCGCACATGACTACCGGTCGGTAACACCGAGATTCCGCAGCGGAGCACCGGGCCGGCGCCCCCGGCGGCGCCCTATTCGGGGTAGCCGTCCGGGTTGGCGGTCTGCCAGCGCCACGCGTCGGCGCAGGCCTCGGCGATGTCCCGCTCGGTCTTGAAGCCGAGGTCGCGCAGGGCCGCGGAGGGGTCGGCGTAGCAGGACGCGATGTCGCCGGGGCGCCGGGCGGCCACGCTGTAGGGCACCCGGGCGCCGGTGGCCTCCTCGAACGCGCGGATCGCCTCCAGCACCGAGGTGCCCCGGCCGGTGCCGAGGTTGTAGACCCGGCGGCCGGGCGCGTCGCCGAGGTGCTCCAGCGCGGCCAGGTGCCCCCGGGCCAGGTCCACGATGTGCAGGTAGTCGCGGACCCCGGTGCCGTCGGGGGTGGGGTAGTCGTCGCCGAAGACCTTCAGCTCCTCGCGGCGGCCGGCGGCGGCCTGGGCGATGAACGGGAACAGGTTGGCCGGCACGCCCTTGGGGTCCTCGCCGATCAGGCCGCTGGGGTGCGCGCCGATCGGGTTGAAGTAGCGCAGCGACACCACGTGCCAGCGCGGGTCCGCGGCGGCGAGGTCGGCCAGGATCTGCTCGGCGAAGAGCTTGGTGGCGCCGTAGGGGTTGGTCACCGACAGCGGCATGTCCTCGGTGATCGGCACGGTGGCCGGGTCGCCGTAGACGGTGGCCGAGGAGCTGAATACCATCCGCCGGACACCGTGGTCCTCCATCGCCTCGCAGAGCGCCATCAGCGCGGAGAGGTTGGTGCGGTAGTAGAGCAGCGGGCGCTCGGTGGACTCGCCGACCGCCTTGAGGCCGGCGCAGTGCACCACCGCGTCGATCCGGTGCTCGGTGAAGATCCGGTCCAGCAGCGCCCGGTCGGCGCAGTCCCCGGTGTAGAAGGGGATCTCGGTGCCGGTGATGCGCTCCACCCGGCGGACCGCCTCGGCGCGGCTGTTGTACAGCGCGTCGAGCAGCACCACGCCGTGCCCGGCTCCGGCCAGCTCGACGGCGGTGTGCGTGCCGATGTAGCCGGCGCCCCCGGTCAGCAGAACGTTCACAGCCACGGCCCTCCGAGCCCCTCGCATCCCCGCGCTCCCCGCGGGCGCCCCCAAGGATATGCGCCGCCACCGGGGACCGGTCCGCGGACGCCCCTCCCCGGCCTGGGCGCTTCCCCGCCGGACGCAGCCCCCGCCCCGCGGGCCCGCCCCGGCCCGGGTTCCCGCCTCCGCCGGCGTACGCGTCCCGGCCGGCTCCCGTCCGGCCGCTCGGGCCGGGCGGGAGCGGGCGGGAGCCGGCCCCTCGGTCCGGCGGGGTCCCGTCCTCCCGTCCTCCCGTCCGGCGGGGAGGCGCCGCACGCTCCCGCACCGCGTCCGGGCCCGCGGGGCGGTCCGCCGCTTCCCGGGCCGGGCGGCGGTCAGAGCCGGGGGTCGACCGGTTCGGACTCCAGGGCCAGGGTGGCGAAGACCGGCTGGTGCACCCGCCAGAGCGGTTCGGCGCGGGCGTGCCGCGCCAGGGCCTCCAGGCCGAGCTTGTGCTCCCGGATCGCCAGACCGGACTTGCGGCCCAGGCGCCGGTCGCGGAGCCGCTCCATCCGCTCCGGGCGCAGGTAGTCCGGCCCGTAGATGATGCGCAGGTAGTCCGGGCCGCGCACCTTCAGGCCGGGCTGGGCCAGCCCCTCGGCGCCCTCGGCCGCGGCCCCGGCCAGCGGCTTGACCACCATGCCCTCGCCGCCCGCGCCGACCAGCGACTCCCACCACCGCTCCGCGGCGGCCGCCGACTCCTCCTCGCCGGTCTCCACCACCAGGTAGCGGGTGGTGCGCACCAGCGGGCAGTGCTCGGCGAGCCGCTCGGCGACCTGCATGTGCCACAGGTGGTCGCGGTCGGTGAACGCGGCGCCCTCCGCGGCCAGCACCGCGAACGGCGCGTAGCGGAGCCCGGCGGAGCCCTCCACCGGCCAGGTATAGCGCCGGTAGACCGCGCTGAACTCCTCGATGTCCCTGCCGGCCGCGGCGGTCCGGTCGGACAGCGCGGAGACGTCCAGGCCGCGTCCGGCCGCGGCCGCCAGGGCGTCCGCGGCCGCCGGCAGCGCGGCGCGGGCCGCCGCGCCGACCGAGGCGTACTGCTCCCGGATCAGCCCTTCGGCCTTGGCCGACCAGGGCAGCATCTCGCCGTCCAGCGCGATCCAGTCGGTGTCCAGCCGCTCCCACAGCCCGGCTGCGCCGATGCCCTCGCGCAGCTCGGCCAGGACCTCGGCCTCGGTGGCCGGGTCGCGGAAGAACGGCCGGCCGGTCCGGGTGTAGACCGCGCCGAGCGAGCCCGGCGCGAACCGGCGCTCGGCCGCGGCCCCGTCCCGGCAGACCACGGCCACCGCCCGCGAGCCCATGTGCTTCTCCTGGCAGACCACCCGGTCCACGCCGGCCGACCGGTAGGCCTCGAAGGCCTCCCGCGGCCGCTCCAGCAGCTCCGGGTCGGCCGAGGTCGGCGCGGGCGCCATGGTCGGCGGCAGGTAGAGCAGCCAGCGCGGGTCGGCGGCGAACCGGCTCATCGCCTCCAGCGCGGCCAGGGTGTTCTCCTGGGGCACCCGGACCGGGCCGTGCCCGGTGTCGACGATGCCGCCGGGCAGCATCCCGGACTCGAACTCGACCGCGTTGACGTCGGCGGCGTCGATCACGCCGGGCTCGCGCTCGGCCGGCGCCTCCTCCTCCAGCGGCCGGGTCGGCTCGTACCAGGTGCGGTGCGCGGCGACGTCGACCAGCTCGCGCTCGGGGTAGCGCAGCGCGGTGAGCCGCCCGCCGAACACGCACCCGGTGTCCAGGCAGATGGTGTTGTTGACCCACTCGGCCTTGGCGGTGGGCACGTGCCCGTAGACCACCGCGGCCCTGCCCCGGTACTCCTGCGCCCAGGGCAGCCGGACCGGCAGCCCGTACTCGTCGGTCTCGCCGGTGGTCTCCCCGTACAGCGCGAAGGAGCGGACCCGCCCGGAGGCGCGGCCGTGGTACTCCTCCTTGAGGCCGGCGTGCGCGACGACCAGCCGGCCGCCGTCCAGCACGTAGTGCGCGACCAGGCCGTCGCAGAACTCCAGGGCGCGGGCGGTGAACTCCTCGCCCGCCTCCTCCAGCTGCTCCAGCGATTCGGCCAGCCCGTGCGCGACCGTCACCTTGCGCCCCCTGAGCGCCCGGACCAGCTTGCTCTCGTGGTTGCCGGAGACGCACAGCGCGTCGCCGTCGCCGATCATGCCCATCGCCAGGCGGAGCACCCCGGGGGTGTCCGGGCCGCGGTCGACCAGGTCGCCGACGAACACGGCGGTGCGCCCCTCGGGGTGGTGCGCGCCGACGGCCCGCCCGGCCCCGTCCCGGCGGATCCGGTAGCCCAGCGCGGCGAGGAGCTCCTCCAGTTCGGCGCGGCAGCCGTGCACGTCGCCGATGATGTCGAACGGGCCGGTCAGCTCCCTCTTGTCGTTCCAGGACTTCTCCCGGACCACGGTGGCCGCGTCGATCTCCTGCTCGGTGCGGAGCACGTGCACCTTGCGGAAGCCCTCCTTGCCCATCCGCTTGAGGTGCCGGCGGAGGTCGCGGCGCTGCCGGGGGACCACGTGCGGGCGGAGCGAGCGGTCGGTGCGCGCGGCGTTGCGGGACCGGGCGACGCCCTCCGGCACGTCCAGCACGATGGCGACGCACGGCACGTCGTTCTCCTTGGCCAGGCGGACCAGGCCGGCCCGGGCCGAGGGCTGCACGTTGGTCGCGTCGGCCACGGTGAGCAGGCCCCGCTTGAGCCGCTTGGCGACGATGTAGTGGAGCAGGTCGAAGGCGTCGGCGGTGGCGGACTGGTCGTTCTCGTCGTCGCCGACGGCCGCCCGGCAGAAGTCGGAGGAGACCACCTGGGAGGGGCGGAAGTGCCGGGCGGCGAAGGTGGACTTGCCCGACCCGGAGACCCCGACCAGCAGCACCAGCGCCATCTCGGGCACGGCGATCCCGGGCGCGCCGTCCGCGGCCGCGTCTGCTGCGCTCACTTGGTGAACACCCCCATCTGGGTCGGCGCGCCGGTCCGCTCGTCCTCGCGGCCCACCGGCAGGTACCGGACCCGGTAGCCGTACTCCCCGGCGACCCGCTCCGCCCATGCGGCGAACTCGGCCCGGGTCCATTCGAAGCGGTGGTCGGAGTGGCGCATCCCGCCCTCCGGCAGCCCTTCGTAGTGCACGTTGTACTCGGCGTTGGGCGTGGTGACGACCACGGCCGCCGGGGCGGCGGAGCCGAACACCACCCGCTCCAGCGCGCCCAGCCGGCCCTCGTCGACGTGCTCGACGACCTCCATCAGCACCACCGCGTCGTGGCCGGCGAACCGCTCGTCCCGGTAGACCGCGGAGCCGGGGAACAGCCGCAGGCGGCGCCGGGCGGGTTCGGGCAGCTGGTCGGTGCGGAGCCGGCGGCGGGCCCGCTGCACGTTGAGGGCCGAGGCGTCGGCGCCGGTGACCCGCTCGAAGAAGGTGTCGCCGAGCATCCGGGCGACCAGGGTGCCGGTGCCGCAGCCCAGGTCGAGCACGCGGCGGGCGCCTTCGGCCCTGAGCACGTCCAGTACCGCGGCGGCGCGCTGCGCGGCCAGCGGCGGCTCCCGGTCGGCCCTGCCCTCCGCCGGCGCGGGGCCGGAGCCGGTGCGGGCGGGCGCCCGCTCCTCGTTGGCCGGGTCGTCGGCCTCCTCCGGCTCCGCGGCCTCCTCGGCGGCGGCCAGCCGCGCGGTGGCCTCCCGCACCAGGGTGCGGCGGCGGGCCAGGTAGCGGCCGGTGATCCGGTTGCGCAGCGGGTGGGTGGGGAGCCAGCCCTCCGCCGCGCGCAGCAGCTTGTCCACCTCGTCGGCGGCGACCCAGTAGTGCTTGGCGCCGTCCATCACCGGCAGCAGCACGTAGACGTGGCTGAGCGCGTCGGCCAGCCGCAGCTCACCGGTGAGGGTGAGGTCCAGGTAGCGGGAGTCGCCCCAGTCGGGCAGCTCGGGGTCGAGCGGCACCGGTTCGGCGCGGACCGTCCAGCCCAGCGGCTCGAACAGGGCGCGGGCCTCCTCGGGGCCGCGCCGGCAGGGCACCGCGGGCAGGTGCAGCTCCAGCGGCAGCGCGGTTCCGGGCAGCTCGGGCCGGGCCGCGCAGCGCCCCTTGAGCGCGGTGCGGAACACGTCGCCGACGGCCACCGCGAAGAGCGACGCCGCCGCGTAGGGGCGGTCGTTGACGTAGGAGGCCAGGGCGAAGTCCGGGCTGTCGACCGTGCCGCGGGCGCGGAGCAGGGCCTGCGGGTCGGTCTCCAGCAGCAGCGCGGCGGTGCACCGGTCCTCTTCCGCCTCCGGGTAGAAGACGTGCGCCGTACCGAAGGACTGGCCGAAGCTCTGCACCTTGTCCGGGTGCTTGTGCAGCAGGAACCCGAGGTCCGTCGCCGGCCGGTGTCGGGAGGTGATGGTCATCAGCACACCGCCGAGTGTCCCGCACCCGTTGTCCGGACCGCGACGGGTTTTCGGATTGCCGCCCCTTATGCCGGGGGAGAAACCCCACGTCGGATGCGTGATCAGGTGGGGGGACCGTCCGATGCGTGCCATCGCCGTCGCCGAGTTCGGCGCAGCGCCCGAACTCATGGATCTACCCGTTCCCGAGCCCGGCCCCGGAGAGTTCCTGGTGCATCTGCGGGCGGCCGGGGTCAACCCGTTCGACTGGAAGGTCGCCGAGGGCATCCTCGGCGGCGTGGTCCAGCACGGATTCCCGCTCATCCTCGGCAACGACGGCGCCGGAACGGTGCACGCCGTCGGGGAGGGCGTCACCGGCTTCCACCCGGGGCAGAAGGTCTACGGCCAGTTCATGCGGCTGCCGCTGGGCCTGGGCAGCTACTCCGAGTACGCGCTGGCCACCGCGGAGGACGCGGTCGCGCCGATGCCGGAGGGGATGCTGTTCACCGGCGCGGCGGCGGTGCCCACCGCGACCATGGCCGCGTTCGGCCTGGTCGAGGCGGCCAAGGTGGACGCCGGCCAGTGCGTGCTGGTGGTGGGCGCCACCGGCGGGGTGGGCCAGTCCGCGGTGCAGTTCGCCGCGGACCGGGGCGCCCGGGTGATCGCGACCGCCGCCGACCCGCAGGACCAGGCGTGGATGCGCCGGCTGGGGGCCGAGGACGTCGTCGACCACACCGCGGGGCCGGTGGCCGAGCTCCTGCTGGAGGGGCATCCGGAGGGCGTGCACACCGTGCTGGACCTGGTGGACGACGCCGCGGGGGTGGCGCGGATCCTGCCCGCGGTGCACCGGCCCGGGGGCACGGTCGCCAGCACCCAGGGCGTGCTGGACACCGCGGACCTGGCCCGGCGCGGCATCACCGGGATCAACTTCCGCAGCCGCGGCAGCGCGGCGCTGCTGCGCACCCTGGCCGACCTGCTCGCCGCGGACCGGCTGCACGTGCACATCGACCACGAGGCCGACCTGGCGGACGCCCCGTCGGCGCTGCAGCGGATCCGGGCCGGCCGCGCCCGGGGCAAGACGGTCCTGCGCATCTGACCGGCCCGGCGGCGGGGCGGAGCCGTCCGGGACGCGCGCCGCCTCCCCGGCGGGCGGGCCGCTCGGCCGGTGCCAGGGCGGGGCCGGCGGGGTCAGGGCAGCGCCTCCGGGCCGGCGGTGAACAGCGGTTCGGCCGGGCCGCCGGCGTCCAGCGCGAACGGGCGCCCGGAGGTGGTCCCGGCGAACGGCAGCGACTCCAGCAGCGCCGGGTCCACGTCGACCGGGCGCTCCTCCGAGGCTCCGTCCACGGCCAGGACCAGCGAGAGCGCGTACCGCCCGTCGGCGGGCGCCGTGTCGGGGGCGGTGGGCAGCACCGCGGAGAACCCGTCGCCGTCGGCGGCCACCGGGACGGTGCTGCGCTCGCCGGTGGCGGTTTCGGTGAGCACCAGCTCGGCGGCGCTCTCGGGGGCGGCGAACGGCCCGGAGACGCGGAGCTCGCCCTCCTTCCACTCGGCCCCGGAGATGAGCGGGCGCTCCACCCCGGTGCGGAGCAGCGCCCAGCCGGGCCCGTCCGGTTCCAGGCCGACGGTGCGGTCCTCGGCGACCCGGGCCCGACCGCCGACGTCCTCGCCCTCCAAGGCCACCCGGTACTCCACCCGGGCGCCGTCCGCCACGTGCACGTCCCACAGCTCGGAGGCGGTGGGGCCGCCCGCCGCGGAGCGGCGGGCGCCGAACCCGTCGAGCAGCAGCTCGGCCGGGACCCGCGCGGTGAACAGGCCCGGGGCCAGGTCCCGCTCCATCTCGACCTCGTGGAACACGTCGCCGGGGCGGCGGGTGAGGCGGAGCACGGCGCTCCCCGGCACGTCCGGGGCGGCGGTGCCGGTCAGCTCCAGCACGGTCCCGGCGCCCTCGCCGGTGAAGCCGCTGCCGGTGATCCGCACCCGGGGCGTGTCGACCACCAGGCGCAGCCCGTCCTCGCCGCGCCACTCCGGGCGGATCCACACGCCCGGCTCGGCCTCGTGCGGTTCGGGCCGGGACGCGGCGCCCGGGTCCGGCCAGGCCAGGGTGGCCCGGCGGGTGGTGCCGCGGTTGACCGCCCACAGCTCCACGGTCCACTCCCCCGGCCGCCACACGTCGTTGGCCTGCAGGTCGCGGGGGTCGATGCTGAGCTCGTAGCCGCCCCAGTCGCGGCGGGTGGTCACCGCGCCGCGGGGCAGCTCGAAGGCGTTGGCCTTGCGCGGCCGGATCCGCACCCGCGCCTTGGCGCCGGTGCCGGGGTTGACCGCGCGGGCCCTCAGGTACTGGCGGAACCGGCTGTCCGGCGGGAGGAAGCCCATGTGCAGCCGGCCGGAGACCACCAGCCGCCCGCCCTCCCAGCGCACCGACTCGGCCCGCTGCTGCACGTCGATCTCGCCGGTGAGCCGGTAGATCGCCTGCGGCACCTCGGCCAGCGGGTCGTCCAGGAACGGGTAGTCGACGTACCAGCGGGTGCCGTGCCGGACCGCCAGCGCGTCGGCGTGCAGCCCCTCCGGGCCGGCCTCCCGCTCGAAGGCGAGGACCCGGAGCAGCTCGTCGTGCATGTGCCTGCGGACCAGGTACCACTTGAGCCGGTCGATCACCGGGAGCCGCTGGAAGACCCGGGGGTCGACGGTGTCGATGTAGGAGTTGGCGATCTCGGTGAAGGCGCGCCGGGACGCCTCGTCGGCCTCCTCGGTGCGGCGCAGCGCGTCGGCCAGGTCGGCGGAGAGCGCCTGGGCGTCCCAGGCGGCGCGCGCCTCCGCGCCCGCGATCTCGGCGACCGCCGACGCGACCGCGCGGACCAGGGCGAACAGCTCCTCGGGGGCGGTGGCGGAGCCGGCCGCGGCGGGGTCGGGGCCGAGCAGCAGCGGCTCGTCCAGCACGTCGACCGCGGAGGCGAGGAAGTGCGCGGGCACCACCACCCGCATGTCGCCGTGGGCGACCCCCTCGGGGAAGGAGAGGCCGGCCGTCTCCCAGAAGGAGCGGCGCCACATCCGGCCGGCGGCGGAGCGGTCGGCCAGCAGCGCCGGCCGCTCGGTGACGTGGGTGCCGCGCACCGGGCCGGCGGTGGAGCCGGGCGGGGCGGCGGTGGCGAAGTCCGATCCGGAGGCGCGCAGCCCTTCGGCCATCGCGCCGAAGGCGTAGGGCGGCACCCGCTCCCCGGCGTCCAGGAAGACCAGGAACTCGCCGACGGCGCGGCGGGCGCCCTCGTTCCGCGCGGCGCCGATCCCGGCCGAGGAGTCCGCCACGACGGCCTCCACCCCGCCCAGGGTCTGCGCCTCGATCGAGGCCAGGCACTCCTTGAGCCGCCGGTCCCGTTCGCCCTCGCCCGCGGACACCACTGCGCTGACTACGACCACCGATCGACCCCCGCCCCCGGAGCGCGGCAGGACCGCGCCGCTGAACGTCGGGACCAGGCTAGGACGGGGGCATGCGGGTCTTACCTCGACACACGGCAAAATGCCGACAAAAACCGTGCTCGCTCCGGGTCAGCGGCCCCGCACGCGCACCGTCCTTCGGCGGCCCGGAAGGGGGCGGGGAAGGGCCCGGCGGACCGGCGGGCGGGCACCGGTGGCCGGGGAGGCGCGGGCCGGCCTCAGCGCGGCCCGCGCCGGAGCAGCTGAGCGGCGGAGGGGCCGGGCCCCGGGCCGACTCGGCCTTCGCGGGCGGCGCCGGGCCGAGGAGCCGGGAGTCGGCCCTCCCTCCCGCAGGGAGCGGTACACCGCCGCCGGAGCGCCGGACCGGCACCGGCACCGGCAGGCGGTGAGCAGGTCCGGGAAGCGCGGGCCGGCCTCACAGCGCGGCCCCTCGCACCGGAGCCGCCGGAGGCTCCCGGGCGGCGGGGGCGGTGTCTTCTCCCGGGGGCGGGGCGGCGGCGCCGGGGGCCGCCGCCCCGCGCGGGGTCAGGAGGAGGCGGCCACCCGGGCGCCGCCGTCCTCGGGGACGATCTCCGGGGCGCCGTGCTGGACCGCGTCGGCCTCCTGGTCGGTGTCCTGCTCCTGGGCGGCCCGCTCGGCCTCCATCCGCTTGCGGTAGTACTCGACCTCCCGCTGCATCTGGGCGTCGTCCCAGCCGAGCGGCCCGGCCATCAGGCGGGCGGCCTCCTCCGCGGCGGCGATGCCGCGGTCCCAGGTCTCCATGAACACCCGGGTGCGGCGGGTCAGCACGTCGTCCAGGTGCCGGGCGCCCTCGTAGCGGGCCGCGTAGACCACCTCGGCGCGCAGGTAGTCGTCGGCGCCGGCGAGCGGCTCCTTGAGCCCGGGGTCCTCCTCCATCAGGGCGAGGACCTCGGTGATCAGCGAGCCGTACCGGCGCAGCAGGTGCGCCACCCGGGAGGGGTGCAGGTCGGCCCTGCGGGCGATGCCGCGCCGCTGGTTCCACAGCGCGGCGTAGCCGTCCGCGCCGACCAGCGGGAGCCTGTCGGTGACCGACGGCGGGACCCGGCCGTCCAGCCCGTGCACGACCGCGTCCACCGCGTCCTTGGCCATGACGCGGTAGGTGGTGTACTTGCCTCCGGCGATCAGCACCAGGCCGGGGACCGGGTGCGCCACGGTGTGCTCCCGGGAGAGCTTGGAGGTCTCGTCGGACTCGCCGGACAGCAGCGGGCGCAGGCCGGCGTAGACGCCCTCGACGTCGTCCCGGGTGAGCGGGACCCGCAGCACCCGGTTGACGTGGTCGAGGATGTAGTCGATGTCGCTGCGGCTGGCCGCGGGGTGCGCCTTGTCCAGGTCCCAGGAGGTGTCGGTGGTGCCGATGATCCAGTGCCGGCCCCACGGGATGACGAACAGCACGCTCTTCTCGGTGCGCAGGATCATGCCCGAGGAGGCCTGGATCCGGTCGCGCGGGACGACCAGGTGGATGCCCTTGGAGGCGCGGACGTGGATCTGGCCGCGGCCGCCGACCATCTCCTGGATGTCGTCGGTCCAGACCCCGGCGGCGTTGACCACCTGCTTGGCCCGGATCTCCAGCTCCTCGCCGTTCTCCAGGTCGACCGCGCGCACCCCGGTGACGTGCTCGCCCTCGCGCAGGAAGCCGTCCGCCCGCACCCGGGAGGCGATCTTCGCGCCGTAGGAGGCGGCGGTGCGCAGCACGGTCAGTACATAGCGGGCGTCGTCGACCTGGGCGTCCCAGTACTGCACGGCCCCGACGAAGGCGTCCCGGCGCAGCGCGGGGAAGACCCGCAGCGCACCGGTCCGGGTCAGGTGCCGGTGGTTGGGCAGCCCGCGCGAGGTGCCCATGGTGACCGACAGGGTGTCGTACAGGGCCACGCCGGCGCCGATGTAGGGGCGCTCCCAGTGCTTGGTGAAGGGGAACAGGAAGGGCACCGGCCGCACCAGGTGCGGGGCGATCCGCTGGAGCAGCAGGCCGCGCTCGGTGAGCGCCTCGCGGACCAGTTCGAAGTCGAGCTGCTCCAGGTAGCGCAGCCCGCCGTGGATCAGCTTGCTGGACCTGCTGGAGGTGCCCGAGGCGAAGTCCCGGGCTTCGATCAGGCCCACCGAGAGCCCGCGCGACACCGCGTCCAGCGCGACGCCGGCCCCGACGATCCCGCCCCCGACGACCAGGACGTCGAATTCACCGTCCTTCATCTGGTCGAGCGCGCCGGCCCGCTCCTCAGGTCCCATCCGTGCTGCCGTCATCCTCACGCCTCTCTCCCGGCAGGCGGTTCTTTCCACGCCCGGACCACCAGGCTAACGCTCTCATTCCGGACAGTCGGAGTGACACGGCGCGTTCAGGGTGTGACGGTCGTCCGGCTGCCGGTGGCGTAGGTGTGCGCGTTGTCCATGACGTCGGCGACGTAGGCGTCGGAGCGGTTGTAGGAGAGCACCGCCTCCCGCCAGTCGGCGGGGTCGGTCAGGTCGCGGCCGTCGGCGCACAGGTAGCGGGCGGCGGCCAGGGCGGCGTCGTCCAGGCTGTGCGGGTCGGCGGCGCCGTCGCCGTTGCCGTCGGCGCCCCACTGCTCCCAGGTGGAGGGGATGAACTGCATCGGGCCGACGGCGCGGTCCCAGCGGGCGTCCCCGTCGTGCTCGCCGCCGTCGGTGTCGGGGATGGCCGCGGTCCCGCCGGTCCCGTCCAGCGGGATGCCGATGATGTCGCCGGTGGTGCGGCCGTCCGGGCCGACCCCGCCGCCGTCCAGGGTGCCGTGCCGCGACTCCACCGCGCCGATGCCGGCCAGGGTGGGCCAGGAGACGCCGCACTCCGGGAGCTCCTCGGTGAGCGCCAGCTGCGCGGCGGCGTAGGAGAGCAGGGCGCGCTCGGGGAGGCCGGCCGCCTCGGCGGTCCGGGCCAGCCAGTCGCCGCTGGGCTCGTCCCGGGCCGGGCCGGGGCGGTCGTCGGCGGACTCCCCGGGCTCCGGGGATCCCTCCGGCGCGGCGGAGGCCCCCGGGGCGGCCTTCCGGGGAGCGGTGTCGATCGGCACGTCGGCGGCGCCCGGCGGGATGACCGCGGGTTCACCGCCCGCGCCTCCGGACCCCTGTCCGGCCAGCAGCACCGCCGCGGCGCCCAGGCCCGCCGCCGCGCCGACCGCCGACACGAGCGCGACCCCAGCCGCGACCACCGGTTTCACCCCTGTGCACCCTTCCCTCGGACCATCCGTCGGCAAACGCGGGGCAAACCTACTGGAAGGCCGGCGGCCGCTGCCAGGGGTCCCCCGGAAACGGCGGAGGGCGCCCCGCGGTCTGCGGGGCGCCCTCGGGCCGTTCCGGGCCGGTCCGGATCAGCGGTGCGGGTTGACCACGACCTCCACCCGCTGGAACTCCTTGAGGTCGGAGTAGCCGGAGGTGGCCATGGTCCGGCGCAGCGCGCCCATCAGGTTCATCGAGCCGTCGCTGGAGGAGGCGGGGCCGTGCAGGATGGCGCTGAGGTCGCCGATGGTGCCGACCTCCACCCGCTCGCCGCGGGGCAGCTCGCCGTGGTGCGCCTCGCTGCCCCAGTGGTAGCCGCCGCCGGGCGCCTCGGCCGCGCGGGCCAGCGGGGAGCCGACCATGACCGCGTCGGCTCCGCAGGCCAGGGCCTTGGCGATGTCGCCGCTGCCGGTCATCCCGCCGTCCGCGATGACGTGCACGTAGCGGCCGCCGGACTCGTCCAGGTAGTCCCGGCGGGCCGCGGCGACGTCGCCGACGGCGCTGGCCATCGGCACCGCGACGCCCAGCACGGAGCGGGTGGTGTGCCCCGAACCGCCGCCGAAGCCGACCAGGACGCCGGCCGCACCGGTGCGCATCAGGTGCAGGGCGGCGGTGTAGGTGGCGCAGCCGCCGACCACGACCGGGACGTCCAGGTCGTAGATGAACTGCTTGAGGTTGAGCGGCTCGGCCCGGCCGGAGACGTGCTCGGCGGAGACGGTGGTGCCGCGGATCACGAAGATGTCCACCCCGGCGTCGAGCACCGCCTTGTGGTACTGGGCGGTGCGCTGCGGCGACAGCCGGGCCGCGGTGACCACGCCGGCCTCGCGGATCTCCTCGATCCGGCGGCCGATCAGCTCCTCCTTGATCGGCGCGGCGTAGATCTCCTGCAGCCGCGCAGTGGCCGCGGAGTCGCCCAGCTCGCGGATCTCGGCGAGCAGCGGCTCCGGGTCCTCGTAGCGGGTCCACAGCCCTTCGAGGTCGAGCACGCCCAGTCCGCCCTGGCGGCCGATGGCGACCACCGTCTCCGGCGAGGCGACGCTGTCCATGGGGCTGGCGACCAGCGGCGTCTCGAACCGGTAGGCGTCGATCTGCCAGGCGAGCGACACCTCCTCGGGGTCGCGGGTGCGCCGGGCCGGCACGATCCCGATCTCGTCGAGCTCGTAGGCCCGGCGCCCGTTCTTGCCCAGCCCGATCTCCACCTGAGCCAACGCTTCGATCCCCTCTTACGTGCATGGCGGGCGGCGGGCGCCGCCCGCGGCGAGTGTATCCGCCGGGGCCGGGGGCGCCGCGCGGCCGTCCCGGGCCGCGCGGCGCGCCGCGGCTACTTGCGGCCGCTGTAGTTCGGCGCCTCGACGGTCATCTGGATGTCGTGCGGGTGGCTCTCCTTCAGGCCGGCCGGGGTGATCTGCATCAGCCGGCCCTTCTCCCGCAGCTCGTCGACGGTGCGCGCGCCGGCGTACCACATCGACTGGCGCAGCCCGCCGACCAGCTGGTGGGCGACGGCCTGCAGCGGGCCGCGGTAGGGCACCTGGCCCTCGATGCCCTCCGGGATGAGCTTCTCCTCGGTGGTGACCTCGGCCTGGGAGTAGCGGTCCTTGGAGAACGAGCGGCCGCGCATCGCGCCGAGCGAGCCCATGCCGCGGTAGCTCTTGTACTGCTTGCCGTTGATGAAGATCAGCTCGCCGGGGCTCTCCTCGACGCCGGCCAGCAGGCTGCCGAGCATCACGGCACCGGCGCCGGCCACCACGGCCTTGGCGATGTCGCCGGAGTGCTGCAGGCCGCCGTCGGCGATGACCGGGACGCCGGCCGGACCGGCCGCCTTGGCCGCCTCCATCACCGCGGTCAGCTGCGGGGCGCCCACCCCGGCCACCACCCGGGTGGTGCAGATGGAGCCCGGGCCGACGCCGACCTTGACCGCGTCCGCGCCGGCGTCGATCAGCGCCTGGGCGCCGTCCCGGGTGGCGATGTTGCCGCCGACGATGTCGACCTTGGTGTTGGACCGGAGCTTGGCGATCATCTCCAGCACGCCGGCCGAGTGGCCGTGCGCGGTGTCCACCACCAGGAAGTCCACCCCGGCCTCGACCAGGAGCCGGGCCCGCTCCTCGGAGTCGGCGCCGACGCCGACCGCGGCGCCGACGACCAGCCGGCCGTCGGCGTCCTTGGTGGCGTCGGGGAACTGCTCGCTCTTGATGAAGTCCTTGACCGTGATCAGGCCGCGGAGCCTGCCGTCCGCGTCGACCAGCGGGAGCTTCTCCACCTTGTTCTCCCGCAGCAGGCGCAGGGCCTCCTCGCGGGCGACCCCGACCGGAGCGGTGACCAGCGGCATCGGCGTCATGACGTCGCGCACCCGGCGGCTGTGGTCCACCTCGAACCGCATGTCGCGGTTGGTGACGATGCCGACCAGGCGGCCGTCGGCGTCGGTGACCGGGGCGCCGGAGATCCGGTAGTGGGCGCTGAGCCGCTCGACGTCGGCCAGGGTGTCGTCAGGGCCGCAGGTGACCGGGTCGGTCACCATGCCCGCCTCGGACCGCTTGACCAGGTCGACCTGGGCGGCCTGGTCCTCGGCGGAGAGGTTGCGGTGCAGTACGCCGGCGCCGCCCTGGCGCGCCATGGCGACGGCGGTGCGCGCCTCGGTCACGGTGTCCATCGCGGCCGAGAGCAGCGGGATGCGCAGCTCGATGTTGCGGGAGAGCCGCGTCCCGGTGTCCGCCTCCCCCGGCTGCAGATCCGAATAGGCCGGTACGAGCAGGACATCGTCGTAGGTCAGGCCGGGCGGCAGGACCTTGCCGCCCTCCCCCGTGTAAAGCTGCGTCATAACAATCCCGATCCACTCGCGCGTGTCCCCCCATCCTAGGTGCCTGACCACCGGGTTCACGCCCCGCTCCGGCGGCCTGCGGACGAGGATCACACGGCGGTGGCGGGGGCGGCGCGGCCGGTCACAGCGCGCAGTGCCGCCCGGGGCGGATCCGGGAGGGGCGGCGGCAGCCGCGGGGGCCGGGCCTGCGGGGGGCGTGGCCGGGCCGCTCAGAAGAGCCGGTTCGCCACGGCCACATGCCGAAGCCGAGCAAGAGCTCGGTGCTGGGCAACCCGTACCGCACCGGGCGACATTCCAAGTACATGTCCCGTTTCATCTGCAGAGAGTCCCGCAATCACGCGCATCACGAGCAGCCGCCGCTGCTGCTCTGGTAGTTCGGTGAGCAGGGCGCGCGCCCGCTCCGCTTCGACGCTGCGGACGGCGGCCTCCTCCGGTCCGGGCCCGTCGTCGGGCCGGTCCGGCACCGTATCGGTCGGCAGGTCCGCCCGGGTGCACGCGCGCAGCGCGTCGGCGACCTTGTGCGCGGCGATGCCGAACACGAAGGCGGCGAAGGGGCGGCCCAGGTCCTCGTAGCGCGGCAGGGCGGCGAGCAGCGCGATGCACACCTCTTGGGCGACGTCGTCGGAGTACTGGCCGTAGTACTGGCCGTAGGAGGAGGCGCGGGAGAGCCTGGCCCTGCAGTAGCGGACGACCATCGGGCGGACCTCGCGGATGAGCGAGTCCGCCGCGCCGTGGTCGCCCTGGACCGCCAGAGAGGTCAGCTGATGCAGTTCCGCGTCGTCCGCCGCCTCTCTGACCAGCGTCCCCCCGGCGGCGCGTTGATCCGTCACGCCTCGAATCATGCCCCGCCCCCGGCACCTGTACGTCACGTACCCCGGCTACAGAATGATCACATTCGACGGAAATGCCGGGTAAAGCATGCGTGCCCCGGGCCGGAACCCGGGGCACGCATGATAATGCACGTCGGCGCGGAAGCCGCCGGGATCAGTGCCCGTGGCCGTGCCCGTGGCCGGCCTCGGCGCCTTCCTCCTCCTCCGGCTTGTCCACGACCAGGGCCTCGGTCGTGAGCAGCATGCCGGCGATGGAGGCGGCGTTCTGCACCGCGGAGCGGGTGACCTTGACCGGGTCGATGATGCCCTGCGCCATCAGGTCGCCGTACTCGCCGGTGGCGGCGTTGAAGCCGTGCCCGACCTCCAGCTCCGCGGTCTTGTAGGTGACCACGTAGCCCTCGGCGCCGGCGTTCACCGCGATCCAGCGGGCCGGCTCGACCAGCGCGTTGCGCACGATGGAGACGCCGGTCGCCTCGTCGCCGGAGAGGCCCAGGTCGTCCAGGGCCGACGCGGCGTGCACCAGCGAGGCGCCGCCGCCGGCGATGATGCCCTCCTCGATCGCGGCGCGGGTGGCCGAGATCGCGTCCTCCAGGCGGTGCTTCTTCTCCTTGAGCTCGACCTCGGTGGCCGCGCCGACGCGCAGCACCGAGACGCCGCCGGCCAGCTTGGCCAGGCGCTCCTGGAGCTTCTCGCGGTCCCAGTCGGAGTCGCTGGCCTCGATCTCCTTGCGGATCTGGCGGATGCGGTCCTCGACCTCGGACTGCTCGCCGGCACCGTCGACGACCGTGGTGTCGTCCTTGGTGATGGTGACCCGGCGGGCCGAGCCGAGCACGTCGATCTCGGCGTTCTCCAGGCTGAGGCCGACCTCCTCGGCGATGACCTGGCCGCCGGTGAGGGTCGCGATGTCCTGCAGCATGGCCTTGCGGCGCTCGCCGAAGCCGGGCGCCTTGACCGCGGCGACGTTGAGCGCGCCGCGGATCTTGTTCAGCACCAGGGCGCCGAGGGCGTCGCCCTCGATGTCCTCGGCGATGATCAGCAGCGGCTTCTTCTGCTGGACGATCTTCTCCAGCAGCGGGAGGAGCTCGTTCAGGCTGGAGATCTTGCTCTGGTGGATCAGGATGAGGGCGTCCTCCAGGACGGCCTCCTGGCGGTCGCCGTCGGTGACGAAGTACGGCGAGACGTAGCCCTTGTCGAACTGCATGCCCTCGGTGAACTCGAGGGCGAGCCCCATGGTGGGGGACTCCTCGACGGTGATCACGCCGTCCTTGCCGACCTTGTCGAAGGCCTCCGCGATCAGGTCGCCGATCTGGGCGTCCTGGGCGGAGTTGGTGGCGACGTAGGCGATGTCGGCGCGCTCGCCGACCTCGCGGGCGCGGTCCAGCAGCGCCTCGGAGACCTTCTCCGCGGCCGCGTCGATGCCCTTCTTCAGCGACATCGGGGAGGCGCCCGCGGCGACGCTGCGCAGGCCCTCGCGGACCAGCGCCTGGGCCAGCACGGTGGCGGTGGTGGTGCCGTCGCCGGCGGCGTCGTTGGTCTTGGTGGCGACCTCCTTGACCAGCTGGGCGCCGAGGTCCTCGTAGGGGTCCTCCAGCTCCACCTCGCGGGCCACGGTGACGCCGTCGTTGGTGATGGTCGGAGCGCCGAACTTCTTGTCGATGACGACGTTGCGGCCGCGCGGGCCGAGCGTCACCTTCACCGCGTCGGCGAGGCGGTCGACGCCGCGCTCCAGCGAACGGCGCGCGTCGTCCTCGAACTCCAGGATCTTCGCCATGGCTTCGGGTTTCCCCAATCAGTGCAAGTACGTGGCCGGCGGTCGGCCGGTGAAGAGGAACGCCCCGGCCGGCATCGAGCCGGCCGGGGCGGTGTCACGGGGTGACGGACAGGACGGGAGTCCTACTTCTCGACGACCGCGAGCAGGTCGCGGGCGGAGAGCACGAGGTACTCCTCGTTGTCGTACTTGACCTCGGTGCCGCCGTACTTGCTGTACAGAACGACGTCGCCGACCTTGACATCCAGCGGGATGCGCTTGTCGCCGTCCTCGTCCCAGCGGCCCGGGCCCACGGCCAGGACCTCGCCCTCCTGGGGCTTCTCCTTGGCGGTGTCCGGGATGACCAGGCCGGAGGCGGTGGTCTGCTCGGCCTCGAGCGTCTTGACGACGACGCGGTCCTCAAGCGGCTTCAGGACGGTCTTGGTGGCGGTCGACACGGTTGTGACCTCCCCCTTCAGGTTCGATGATGCAGAACGGCATTCTTGTCAAAAGGGGCGACCACGGCGGCCTGCCGTCGCGGGTGCCAGACCGGCCTCGTCGCGGTTAGCACTCTACCTTCGAGAGTGCCAGTACCGAACACTAGCCCGGCTGCCCGGGTGCGTCAAACAACAGGTCACAGGGGGAAGACTTGCCGGAAAGCGAACCGGTCACGGCCTTTTCGAGCCTGCTCACACCGGCTGGGAGGAGGCTGCTGGAACAGGTCTGCGCACTGCCGGAGGGCGATCCGCTGGCCGCGGCGACCCGGGCCCGCGCCGCCGCGGAGGAGGCCGCCGCGGCCGGGCCCGGCGGCCTGGGGGCGCCGCCCGCCGACGCGGCGGCCGCCGCGCTCTCCCAGGCCCGGCTGCGCGCCCGGGCCCGGGCCAAGTTCGGCGAGCGCGCCGCGCGGATGTTCTTCACCCCGGGCGGACTGGAGCAGGCGACCCGCATCGAGGCCGCCCGGTACCGGGCCGCCGGGTTCGCCGCCGCGCTGCCGGCCGGCACCGAGGTCGCCGACCTGTGCTGCGGCATCGGCGCCGACACCCTGGCCCTGGCCGAGGCCGGAATGCGGGTGCGCGCGGTGGACGCCGACCCGCTCACCGCCGCGGTCGCCGCGGCCAACATCGAGGCGCTGGGGCTGGCCGACCGGGCCCGGGCGGAGGCCGGCACCACCGGGCCGGGCTCGGTCCCGCCCGGTCGGTACGGCGCGGTCTTCTGCGACCCGGCCCGGCGCGGCGCGCGCGGCCGGGTGTTCGACCCGGACGCCTACTCCCCGCCCTGGGGCGTGGTCGAGGAGCTGGCCCGGGCCGCCCCGGCCGCCTGCGTGAAGGCCGCGCCGGGCATCCCGCACGAGCGGATCGGCGGCGCCCGCGCGGAGTGGGTGTCGGTGGACGGCGAGGTGAAGGAGGCGGCGCTGTGGTTCGGGGCGCTGGCCGACGGCCCGGCGCGGCGGGCCGTGCTGCTCCGCTCCGGCTCGGCGGAGCCGCCGGCGGTGCTGGACGGCGGGGCCGAGGAGCGCCCGGCCCCGGTCGGCGGGGTCCGGCGCTACCTCTACGAGCCGGACGGCGCGGTGGTCCGGTCGCACCTGGTCGCCGAGGCGGCCGAGCCGCTCGACGGGGTCCTGCTGGACCCGCGGATCGCCTACATCGCCTCCGACCGGCTGGTGGACACCCCGTTCTGCTCCGCCTACGAGGTGCACGAGGCGATGCCGTTCTCGCTCAAGCGGCTGCGCGCCGCGGTGCGCGCGCGGAGGGCCGGGACCGTAACGATTAAGAAACGCGGTTCGGCCGTCGACGTCGAACGGCTCCGCCGCGATCTGCGCCCCTCGGGCCCGGAATCGGTGGTCGTCGTGCTCACCCGGATCGGCGAGCGCCCGTTCTCCCTGCTGTGTTCCGAGGTCAGCGCCACCCAAAGAACATAAAGAACATTTCGCCGGTTTTCCCGGGGGAGGGTTACCGGCGCGTTTTCCGAACGGGCTTCGGCCGCGCGGAGCCCGTTACCGGAAAGCGATCTTCCGGACTCGCCCGAAGTCGCCGTTGATCTTGTCGTTAAACTGGCCCCGCTGAATCCCGCTCCCTTTCCGCGGATTCGCCCTGCGGCGACCATCGGGGCTGCCGCCCCGGCGCCGGACGACCGGGCCCTCCCCTATCCACCGCCCTCACTCGACGCGCACACCCCCTGTCGGACCGTGAGGGCCTCATGGGCCCCCGACGCCGGCACGGCCCTCCCGCACCTGCCGCCGGATTTTCCGACTTCCCTCCGAACCCCCCGCGCGACTCCCGTCCGCACGGGGGCGCCCGAGCATAAGGAGCACCTCGGTGGACAAGACCGCTAACGACTTCCTCAACGGAGGAGGTCAGACCGGGATCTCCGACCGCATGCGCGACCTGCTCTCCAGAGCCGCCCAGGAGCAGGTCTCCGAGCAGAAATCCCAGGGCGCAGTGACCGAGGAGATGCGCCAGCGCCTGGAGGGCATGGAGTGGCTCCTGCGCGAGATGCGCGAACGCGAGTTCACCGCGCTCTCCGAGTCGATCGCCGCGGTGCAGGGCCGCGTCGACGACCTCACCTCGCGGGCCCCGGAGTGGGCCGAGACCCTCGCCGAGCACATCGAGATGGTCGGCCAGCGGGTCAAGCCGCTCTCCGAGATCCCCGCGCTCCGCTCCGACGTCCGCGGCGTCTCCGACCACGTGACCACCGCCCTGGACCGGATCCGGGCGCTCACCGAGGCCGGCACCCGCACCCACTCCCGGCTGGAGGGCGTCGCCGGCCACCTGGAGCGCCTCTCCACCGCCTCGGAGGAGCGCTTCGAGGCCCTCGGCGCCCGCCTGGACACCCTGGAGTCCACCGTCCAGGAGACGCTGGCCGGGCTGGGCGAGGCGCTGGAGCGCCGGGACGGCGCGTCCTCCGCCGCCGACGCCGAGCGGCACGAGGTGCTCAGCACCGCGGTCGCCGAGGGCCGGGCCGCCCTGGAGCAGGCCGTCGCCGAGGGCCGCACCGCCCTCGCCGAGACCCTGCGCGAGCAGCAGGAGGCGCTGGCCGCGCTGGCCGCCGCCGAGGAGGAGCGGCACACCGCCCTCACCGGTGCCGTCGCCGAGGGCCGGACCGCCGTGGAGCAGGCCGTCGCCGAGGGCCGCACCGAGCTGGCCGAGGCCCTTCGCGAGCAGGGCCGCGAGCAGCAGGAGGCCCTCACCGGCCTCGGCACCGCCGGAGAGGAGCGGCACACCGCCCTCACCGGGACCCTGCAGGAGCAGCGGGAGGCGCTGGCAGCGCTGGCCGCCGCCGAGGAGGAGCGGCACACCGCCCTCACCGGCACCGCGGCCGAGGACCGCGGCGCGCTGGAGCAGGCCGTCGCCGACGGCCGCGCCGCCCTCGCCGAGGCCCTCCGCGAGCAGCAGGAGGCCATCGCCGGCCTCGGCACCGCCGAGGAGGAGCGGCACGCCGCGCTCAGCGCCGCGGTCGCCGAGGGCCGGGCCGCCCTGGAGAAGGCGGCCGAGGACGGCCGCGGCTCTCTGGCCGAGAGCCTGCGCGAGCAGCAGGAGGCGCTGGCCGCGCTGAGCGCCGCCGAAGAGGAGCGGCACACCGCGGCCGCGGCGCGGGCCGCCGAGGACCGCGAGGCCCTCACCGCCGAGCTCGGCCGCGCGCTGACCCGGCTGACCACCCAGGCCGACGAGAACCACGCCGAGGCCGCCGCGGCGGTCGCCGACGCCACCGCCGCCGTCGCCAAGCTCTCCGGGGACACCGAGGCCCGCCTGGGCGACCTGCGCGGGCACCTCCGCGACCGCCTCGCCGAGCTGTACGAGCAGCTCGAGCTGAGCCGCTCCGAGCTGCGCGAGCGGGACGACCGGCAGCGCGAGGACCTCGCCGCCCGGCTGGAGGAGACCGCCGCCGCGCTGCGCTCCGCCGCCGACGGGGACCGGGCCGCGGCCGCCGCGGACCTGGCCGCCCTGCGCACCGCCCTGGACCAGGCCGTCACCGGCCTGGAGGAGAAGGGCGAGGCCCGGAGCGCCGCGCTGACCGCGCTCTACGAGGAGCACCGCGCGTCGGTGGAGGAGCGCATCGAGGCGCACCTGACCGCCGTCACCGGCCGGTTCGAGCACGGCCTGGGCCGGCTCAGCGACCGCTTCGACGGCTTCGAGGGCCACTTCGACGGCGGCTTCGACGGCCTCACCGGCCGCCTGGACGGCCTGGACGGCCGGCTCACCGGCGTCGAGGGCAAGTTCGAGGGCGTGCACGGCCAGCTGGACGGCGTCGACGGCCAGCTCGACGGGGTCGACGGCCGCCTGGAGGCGGTGGACGACCGGCTGGAGGCGGTCAACCAGCGCCTCGCCCAGCTGCCCGCCTCGCTGGAGGTGGCCGAGCTGCACCGGCGCCTCACCGAGCTGGTCGAGCGCCCGGTCGTCGCCGACCACGGCGACAAGCTGGACGCGCTGGAGGAGCGGCTCGGCGGAGCGCTCAAGCCCCTGGCCGAGCTGGACCCGCGCACCAAGGAGATCGCCAAGGAGATCCAGGGCCGCCCGGACCGGCACGAGCTGGAGGAGGCGCTCACCGAGGCGGTGGAGACCTCCCACGACGACATCACCAAGCGCCTCGCCTCGCTGGAGGAGACGATGCTCGCCCTGGCCGAGGCGCTGCTCCGGCCGAACCGGGACGGCAAGAAGAAGCGCCGCCGCGACGACGACGAGGACGACGAGTAACCCGCCGGTCCCACCGGCGTCCGAGGGCCGCTCCCGCACAGGGGCGGCCCTCGCCCATGTCCGGGCGCGGCGCCCCACGGGGTAAGGGTTCAGGCCGGCGGCGACGGCACAAGCAGGGCCGGGGCCGGGCGTCTCGGCCGGGTACGGCGTCTCGCGGAGTCAAGGCCCAGACGGGCGGCGACGGCGGGAAGGGGCACCGGCCGGTCGGTCGGGTGCGGCGCCCCACGGGGTAAGGGTTCAGGCCAGCGGCGACGGCACAGGCAGGGCCGGGGCGGGGCGTCTCGGCCGGGCGCGGCGTCTCGCGGAGTCAAGGCCCAGACGGGCGGCGACGGCGGGAAGGGGCACCGGCCGGTCGGTCGGGTGCGGCAGGGCGGGCCGGGGCGGCCAGATCACCGCGCCCGCGCCGCCGCGGCGCCGAGGCCGGCCGCCCCGGAAACCGCCACCCTCGCCCTGACCTGCATGAATACGCACGGTGATGGTGCTGGGGGGCGCCCTGCGTACCGCGAGAGCACCCCGGTGATTCCGGGGCGCGCATCCCGGGCCGGATCGGCCCGTTCGAGGCCCGGGCGGCCCCGATCAGGCCGGTGATCGGGGGTTGGAGCCGCCTGGAAGGCCGGGAAGCGGGGGGCCGGAATCCGGGGAGGGGCGACACGGGGGCGGTATGTCGCTTTCGTCCTCCCAAGGGACCCTGCTTTCGCCACTCTGGGTAATCGGCGAGGGGGTGGGGTGGTCCTCAGGGGTTACTACTCGCTGGTAGATGTAGTTCGGGGTGCCGCGCAGGTGCGCAGGGCGCGCCCGCCCCGCCCGGCCCCCGCCGGTGACCCGGCATATCGGGCATGGCCCCCTGGGCGGCGCGGGCGGGCCCGGCCCCGCCACCGGGGCGCCGCTTCCTCCCTCCGGGAGTGCGGGCCGGGCCGGCTAACGCGGTGCCCACCCCGCTCCCGCCCTCGCTGCCCGCTTGAACCACGGCCCCGTGGGGCGCCGCGCCCGGCCGAGACGCCCGGCCCCGGTCCTACCTCTGCCGTCGCCGCCGGTCTGAACCCCGACCCCGTGGGGCGCCGCGCCCGGCCGAGACGCCCCGCCCCGGCCCTACCTCTGCCGTCGCCGCTGGCCTGAACCCCCACCCTGTGGGGCGCCGCACCCGACCGGCCGGACTCTCGTTCCTCTTCGTTCCGCCGGTGCTCGCCGGTGCGCTACGGCGCCAGCGGGACGCTCACCGGGAGGGAGGTGTCGGTGGCCAGGTCCAGCCGGGACGGCGGGAGGCCGGCGGCGACCACCTCGGCGCCGAGGGCGGCGATCATCGCGCCGTTGTCGGTGCACAGTTTGGGGCGGGGCACCCGCAGGGTGATGCCGGCCGCGGCGCAGCGCTCCTCGGCCAGCGCGCGCAGCCGGGAGTTGGCCGCCACGCCGCCGCTGATCACCAGGTGCTCCACGCCGTGCTCGCGGCAGGCGTCCACCGCCTTGCGGGTGAGCACGTCCACCACCGACTCCTGGAAGCCCGCGGCGATGTCGGCGACCGGGATCGCCTCCCCCGAGCGGCCGGCGTTCTCGACCCAGCGGGCCACCGCCGTCTTCAACCCGGAGAAGGAGAAGTCGAAGGTGCCGTCCCCCCACTTGCCGCGCGGGAAGCGGATCGCCTTCGGGTCGCCCTCGCGCGCGGCCCGGTCGATCGGCGGGCCGCCCGGGTAGGGCAGGTCCAGCAGCCGGGCGACCTTGTCGTAGGCCTCGCCGGCGGCGTCGTCCACCGTGTCGCCCAGCGAGCGCACGTCGGTGGCCAGGTCGTTGACGAGCAGCAGCGAGGTGTGGCCGCCGGAGACCAGCAGCGCGACCGCGGGCTTGGGCAGCGGGCCGTGCTCCAGCTGGTCCACCGCGACGTGGCCGACCAGGTGGTTGACCCCGTAGAGCGGGACCCCCAGCGCCATCGCGTAGGCCTTGGCCGCGGAGACGCCCACCAGCAGCGCGCCGGCCAGGCCGGGGCCGGCGGTGACCGCGATCGCGTCCACGTCGGAGGCCTTCACCTCGGCGGCGTCCAGCGCGCGGCGCACCGTGGGGACCATCGCCTCCAGGTGCGCGCGGCTGGCGACCTCCGGGACGACGCCGCCGAACCGGGCGTGCTCGGCCACGCTGGAGGCCACGTCCTCGCCGAGCAGCTCGCAGCCGCGGACCAGGCCGACGCCGGTCTCGTCGCACGAGGTCTCGATGCCCATGATCAGGGGGAGGTCGGTACGGCTCATCGTGTTCCTCCGGAAAGGGTCCCGGCGGCGCCGGCCGCCCCCGCCGGAGCGGGGGTCGTGCCGGCCCGTCCGCCGGGGAGCGTGCTGGTCCCTCCGCCGGGGAGCGGCGGGCGGGCCTCCGGGGCCGCCGCGCGGGCGGCGGGCCGGGAGGCGGGGGCGCCGCCGCGCGGGGCGCGGCGCCCGGTGGTCCGGGCGGGGGCGGCGGTCACCGGATCCGCTCCTCCCCCGCGCGCTCGGCCACGGTGGCGGAGCGGCGCATCACGATCGCGTCGGCGTCCCGGTAGTACCGGCGGCGCATCCCGATCTCCTCGAAGCCGAACCGGCGGTACAGCTCCCTGGCGCGCGGGTTGTCCGAGCGGACCTCCAGGAACATCTCGGTGGCACCGCGGTCCAGGGCCTCGCCGAGCAGCCGGGTGAGCAGCGCGGCGCCGATGCCGCGGCCCTGGGCGTCGGTGCGCACCGCGATGGTCTGCACGTCGCCCTCGGGCGGGACCGAGCGCAGCCCGGCGTAGCCGATGACGGTCTCCGGGGCGCCGGGCTCCACCGCGACGTAGTACCGGCGGGTCGGCTCGGCCAGCTCGGAGCGGAGCATCTGCTCGCTCCAGGCGTCCTTGGGGAACAGCGCCCGCTCCAGCTCCATCACCGGGGCGACGTCGGCCTCGGCCATCGGGCGGATCCGGGCGGGTCTCACGCCTTCCACTGCCGCACCTTCTTCGGGGCGCCGGGCTCCACCGCGTCCGGGCGCCGCAGGTACACCGGCCGGGGCGCGGGGAGCTCCTCGCCGGCCAGCAGCCGGCGGGCGGCGAGCTCTCCGAGGGCGGCGGCGGTGGGGTGCAGCGGGGCGGCCGACTCCTCGTCGGCGCCGAGCAGCCCGCCGTAGAGCGCGGCGCCGTGGCCGATCACCGGCAGGCCGCCGGTGTCCAGCTCGGCCGGGCGGTCCACCGCGATGTCGCCGACGCGGGTCGCGGCGTCGGCGTAGCGGGCCCAGAACACCTCCTTGCGGCGGGCGTCGGTGGCCGCGATGAACGGCGTGGTCCGCCCGGAGGCGAACGCCAGCGCGTCCAGGGTGGCCACCCCCACGCACTCGATGCCCAGCGCGTCGGCCAGGGAGAGCGCGGTGGTCAGGCCCACCCGCAGGCCGGTGTAGGGGCCGGGGCCGATGCCCACCGCGATGTGGGTGAGGTCGGACAGGGCCGCTCCGGCCCGGTCGACGACGTCGGCGATGCCGGGGGCGAGCAGCTCGCCGTGGCGCCGGGCGTCCACCGAGGCGGTGCTCGCGGCGACGGCGACGGAGTCGGGGGCCCCCGCGTCGGGGGCGGTGCAGACCGCGGCGGTCACGGCCGGGGTCGCGGTGTCGAAAGCCAGGAGAAGCACGGTCGTCCAGCCTACAGCCGCAGATCGGCCCAGCGGGGGCCGAATCCGGTGAAGAGCAGTGCGCGGGTGTCGTCGGGGCGCCGCTCCAGGGCGACCTCCAGGCGCTCTTCGGAGAGCTCCTCGGCCAGGCCCTCGCCCCACTCCACGACGGTGACCGAGTCCGCGAGGGTCGCGTCCAGGTCGATGTCGTCGAGCTCGGCGGCGTCGCCGAGCCGGTAGGCGTCCACGTGCACCAGCGCCGGGCCGTCGCCCAGCGGGGGGTGGATGCGGGAGATCACGAAGGTCGGCGAGGTGATCGGGCCGCGCACCTTGAGGCCCTCGGCGATCCCCTGGGTGAGGGTGGTCTTCCCGGCCCCCAGCGGCCCGGACATGATGAGCAGGTCGCCGGGGGCGAGCCGGGCGGCGAGGCGGGCACCGAGGGCGCGCATCGCCCCGTCGGTGGCGGCCTCGGCGCGCACCGTGGTGGTTCGCACTGTGTCGGTCATCGCCTTCTCAGCTCGGACGGGATCCGGGGGACGGGCTCCAGGGTAGTCGGAGTTCGGGGCGCCCGAGGTCAGCACGGTGATCTTGACGTCGCGGGGGGATCAGAGCGCTCTGATGCCCCCGCGACGCCAAGATCACCGCAGGAGGGGTCAGGGGGCGCCGGGGCCGGTGTAGACCCGCGGCACCCGGGCCCCGATCCGGGTCACGATCTCGTAGGGAATGGTGTCCAGCACCTCGGCCCAGTCCTCGGCGCTCGGCTCGCCCTGCCCGCCGCCGAACAGCACCGCGTACTCCCCCGCCTCGACCGGGTCCTCCCCGACGTCCAGCATGAACTGGTCCATGCAGACGGTCCCGGAGACGGTGCGGATCCGGCCGGCCGCCAGCACCGGGCCCCGGTTGGTGGCGGCGCGCGGAACCCCGTCCCCGTAGCCCAGCGGGACCAGCGCCAGCCGGGTGTCCTTCTCGGTCCGGTACCGGTGGCCGTAGGAGACGCCCTCGCCCGCGGGGACCCGCTTGACCAGGGCGATCCGGGAGCGCAGCGTCATCGCCGGGCGCAGTCCGGGCACCTTCAGGCCGGGGATCGGGCTCAGGCCGTAGCTCGCCAGGCCGGGCCGGACCAGGTCGTAGTGGCTCTCCGGGAGGGTGAGCGTGGCCGCGGAGTTGGCCAGGTGCCGCACCCGCGGGCGCAGCCCGGCCTTCTCCGCGACCTCCAGCGCCTCGGCGTAGCAGGCGAGCTGGGCCCGGATCGACGGGTGGCCCGGCTCGTCGGCGCAGGCGAAGTGGGAGAAGACGCCGGTGACCCGGATCTCCCCGGCCGCCTCGGCCTCCGCCGCGGCGGCGACGGTCTCCGGCCAGTCGGCCCGGGTGACGCCGCCCCGGTTCAGCCCGGTGTCCGCCTTGAGGTGCACCGACGCCGGGCGGCCGGCCTCCCGGGCCGCCGCGGCCGCCCGCCGGAGCACCTCCGGGTCGCTCACCCCGAGGTCGACGTCGGCGGAGACCGCCGCGGCCAGCGGCGCACCGGGCGGCAGGATCCAGGAGACCGCGGGCGCGGTGATCCCGGCCGCGCGCAGCTCCAGCGCCTCCTCGACGAAGGCGGTGCCCAGCCAGGTGGCCCCGCCGGCGAGCATGGCGCGGGCCGCGGGCACCGCGCCGTGGCCGTACCCGTCGGCCTTGACCACGGCCATGGTCTCGGCGCCCGGGGCCCTCTCCGCGAGCAGCGCGATGTTCTCGGCGATCGCGCCCAGATCGACGCGGGCCTCGGCGAATGTCGGTGGCATGGCTTCAGTCTGGCACGCGTCCGGCGCCGGTGAGCGCGGTTGTCGCCGAGGTCACGCGGCGTCCGCCGGACTCCGGACCCGTCCGGCGGGGGACGGCTTGAGCACCCGCCCGGCCGCCGCGGGCAGCGCCGTCCCGAGCAGCGCCAGCGCACCGTAGCCCAGCTGCCCCGGGGCGGCCGAGCCGAGCAGCACCACCGCCTCCGCTCCGGGCCGGCGGAGCAGCGCGCGGGCGTCCGGCGGCGACCAGGGCACCGACCAGCCGGTGGAGGCCAGGAGGAGCAGGGCGGCGCCGGCCGCCGCCGCCCACGCCTGGGAGCCGGCCGGGAGCCCGTCGAACCAGGCCATGCCGGTCTGCAGCGCGGCCAGCGCGTAGCCGGGCTCGCCCGGCCCGCCGGGGAGCCGGGCGGGCGCGGCGAGCGGCACCGCGGCGACCAGCGCGGCGGCGGCGCCCACCGCGCCCACCGCGCCCGCCGCGGTGCCCGGCCGGGCCGGCTCCAGCAGCAGCCGGGTGGCCTCCAGCCGCTCCCGCGCCGGGTGGCGCCGCCACGGCCGGCCGCCCGCGCGCGCCGCACCCATCGCGTGCGCGCGGCGCCAGCGCAGCAGCCGCCAGGCGGCGAAGAGCGCGGCCGGGCCGCGGCGGGCCGCGGCGACCTGCACCGCGAGCTCGTGCAGCATCGTGGAGAGCCCGCAGGCCAGGGTGGTCGGAAGGCGGATCCAGGCCAGGGCGGTGCGGCGGAAGACCGGGGCGATGTCGCCGGGGACCCGGACCCGGGCGCGCACCGCGCGGCCCAGCGCCGCCCGGCGCAGCCCGGCCAGCGGCTCGGCGCCGGGCAGCGGCGGGGTGGTCTCCGCGGTGAGCCGGGCCAGCCGGTGGTCCATCAGCACCGCGCCGGCCAGCAGCAGGAGCAGCAGCCAGCGGGTGAGCGCGCCGTTGCCGGTGAGCGCGGCGAAGAACGCGGTGGCCGGGGCCAGGTCCACGCCGGCCAGGTCGGCGTTGTAGTGCATGTGGTCGACGGCGGCGACGGCCACCGCGAGCGGCGGCAGCGCCCAGACCCAGGGGCCGTGGTGCCGCCGGCCCACCGCGGCCACCCCGAACGCGCCGGCGATCAGCGCGGTGGTGACGGCGTGCCCGGCGAAGACCGTTCCGGTCGCCGGGACCTCGGACCAGCCGGGCAGCAGGGTGAACAGGCCGTAGTGGGTGGAGGCGGGCGCCAGGCCGGAGGCCGCGGCGGACAGCCCGCGCTCGGCCAGGTGGAACCCGGCCCCGGCGGCGGCGCCGAGCAGCAGGTGGTCGGCGGCGGACATCCGCTTCACCCGGCGCCGCGCGAGCAGCCAGACCAGCAGCAGCGGCGCGAGCTTGCCCGCCTCCTCCACCGGAACCGCGACGTAGGTGGGTCCGGTCCAGTCCGGGATGCCGGGGCCGAGCAGGCCGAGGACGGTCTGCTCGGCGAAGGCGACCGGCCAGACCGCGAGCGCGCCGAGCGCCGCCACCCGGAGCAGGGTGGCGAAGCCGACGGTGCGCGAGCGCGCCGGCAGTGCGAGCTGGATCAGCAGCCAGAGCATGCCCAGCGCCACCGGGACCACCGCGCCCACCCCGGGGACGGCCACCGCGGCGGCGGCCAGCACGGCCACCGCCAGCCAGCCGGCCGCGCCGCGCACCGCGCGCAGCGCGCGGACCGCCCCGGGGGAGCCCTCCCGGAAGGCGTGCGCCCGCTCGGCCAGCCGCTCGGCGGTGTCCGGCCCCGGTCCGCGGTTGCCGCGCGCGTGCCGCCCGCCGATCTCCAGGCAGCCGTAGCGCTGCGCCGCGCGGAGCAGCTCGGGGTCGCGGCCGAGCCGCGCCTGCTCGCCGAATTCCGCGCGCGCCTCGGGTATGTCGGCGCCGGTGAAGGCGCGGACGAAATCGTCGGGCCCGGCGGCGACGGTGAGTTCTTCGGCGGTGATGATCACCGCCGCGGAAAGGTCCTCGACCACGATCAGCACATCGGTCGGCTCATCGCCCCAGCCGCGGATGACGTCGACGATCCCGGCGGTGTTCGCCGGCGCGTCGGTCACCGGTTCATAGGCGAATTCGGCCCGGGTCCGGCAGATCAGCAGGCGGTTCACCCCGACGTCCGCGGCCGCGGCCACCACCGCGTCGATCAGCGCGGTGTCGCGGGGTGCGAGGAAGGGGACCGCGGCCTTGCTCTCGGCCGCCGTCCACCCTTCGTCGAACTCGGTGGAGTTGGCGCACACGCGCAGCACGAGATCGCGTGTGAGCATGGGCTGGACGTCCATAGGCTCCCTTGTGCGCTTTCCGGGGGTTCACGGCGCCGCGGCGATTACGCCCGAGGAATGGCTTACGTTATCGCGTCCATTGCCCGGAAAGAATGGGCGGAGCACCGGTCCGGCGCCGGATTTCCGGATTCAGGCCGCGGGGAGCACCAGTTCGGCGAGGACCGCCCGGTGGTCGGTACCGGGGACCTCGTGCACGGTCACTTCGCGCACCCCGATCCGCCGGTCGGCGAGCACGTGGTCGATGGCCACCCCGGGCAGCCCGCCGCCGGCCGGCCAGGTCGCCTCCAGGCCGGCGCCGACCTCCGAGGCGGCGTCCACGTACCCGGTGGACAGCAGCGACCGCAGCTCGGCGTGGTCCAGGGTGGCGTTGAAGTCCCCGGCGAGGATCCGCGCCGGGCCGCCGGGGTCGGCGGGCGGCACCTCGGCCAGCGAGGCCCGCCAGTCGGCGATCGCGTCCGCGGAGACCGGCGGCACCGGGTGCGGCACGGCGACCTCCACCGCGGCGGCGCCGGGCACCTCCAGCGCGGCCCAGGGCATCGCGAAGAACCGGCCGCCGGCCCCGTCGCCGTCGATCCGCTTCAGCGGGTGGGCGGAGAACAGGGCGCCGCCGACCGGCCCCGGGGCGGCGTAGGAGAGCAGGTTGGGCGCGGCGGCGCGCAGCCCGGCCCGGACCAGCGCGTCGACGCCCTGCGGGGTGGCCTCCTGCACCCCGAGCACGTCCACGTCGTACCGGCGGACCAGGGCGGCCACCGCGTCCGCGTCGGCCTGGCCGAACGCGGAGTTGACGCTGAGCACCCGGAGCCGCGGGCCGTCCCCCTCCGGTGCGGCGGCGCCGATGATCCGCGGCAGCACGCAGGCGGCCAGGGCGACCGCCGCGGCGGCCGCGAGCAGCCCGGCCCACCGGGCGCGCAGCAGCACCGCGACCACCACCGGCAGCACCGCGGTCCCGGCCGCGTACGGGGTGTAGCTCATCAGCGGGACCAGCGGGAAGCCCGCCTCCAGCCCGAAGCAGCGGACGGCCGCCCACAGGGCCCAGGGCAGTGCCAGGGCGAAGGCGGCCCAGGCCGCCCAGCGCCGCCGGCGGGCCCCCAGGCCCGCGGCGCGGTCCCCCACGGTGCTCAACTCCCCTGTACCGCCGTGCAGCTGCATATGCGCGGGATGAAGGTAACCGCGCTCGGCGGTCCGAAACATGCTCCTGGTCAGCACGGTACGGTCGGGGGCAGCCCCGGGGAAGGCCCAGTCCGCAAAGGGCCGCGCCGGACCCGGTCCCCGCCCCGCCCGGGGCCGCCGCGGAAGGAGCCCGATGACCGGAATCGAGATCGCCGAGGACATCGTCCTGCCCGACACCGGCGACGGCCGGTGCTGGGTGGTCGGCGCGGTGGTGGTGGACGAGCGGGGCCGCGCCTTCGCCCAGCGCCGCTCCCCCGACCGGAAGGTCTTCCCGCACTGCTGGGACGTGGTCGGCGGGCACGTCGAGGAGGGCGAGGCGGTGCCCGAGGCGCTGGCCCGGGAGGTCGCCGAGGAGACCGGCTGGCGGCTGACCGCGATCGAGGCGGAGCTGTTCCGCCTGGTGTGGACGCCCGACGACGGGGTGCCCCGGCACGAGGTGGACTACCTGGTCCGGGTGGAGGGCGACCTGTCCGCGCCCCGGCTGGAACCGGGCAAGCACACCGAGTTCGCCTGGGTCGGCGAGGACCGGCTGGACCTGCTGCGCGACCACCGCGACCCGGGCGAGTACTTCATCGCCGATATCGTCCGGCTCGGCCTGCGGGCGGCGCGGAACCGCCCGCGAGCGCGCTGACCTCGGCCACCGCCCGCGGCACCGCCTCCACCAGGTCGCCGGCGGAGACCGGGGCGCCGCCCCGGGCCAGCCGCGCCGCCAGCCCGTGCAGGTGGGCGGCGGCCAGCGCCGCCTCGCGCGGCCGCAGCCCGGAGGCGAGCAGCGCGCCGGCCATCCCGGAGAGCACGTCGCCGCTGCCCGCCGCGGCCAGCAGCGGGGTCCCGGTCAGGTTGGCCGCGGCCGGGCGGCCGGGCTGGGCGACCACGGTGGTGGAGCCCTTCAGCAGCACGGTGCAGCCGTACTCCTCGGCGGCGCGCTCGACGTGCTCCAGCCGGCGCTCCTCGACGGCGGCCCGGTCGGTTCCGGGCAGCAGCCGGGCCAGCTCCCCGGCGTGCGGGGTGAGCAGGGTGGGCGCCGAGCGCTCCTGGAGGGCGCGCGGGTCCTCGGCGAGCAGGGTGATCGCGTCCGCGTCGACCAGCACCGGGAGGCCGGTCTCCAGGACCTCCTCCAGCTCCTCGCGGGACTGCTCGCCGGTGCCCCGGCCGGGGCCGACCGCCCACGCCGCCACCCGCAACCCCGGGTCGGAGGCCGAGACCACCGCCTCCGGCCAGCGGTCGAGCACCCGGGAGCAGACCCCGCTCGGCCCGGCGTAGCGGACCATGCCCACCCCGGTGCGGAGCGCGCCGCCGACGGCCAGCACCGCCGCGCCGGGGTAGGCGTCGGACCCGGCGGCGATGCCGAGCACGCCGCGCCGGTACTTGTCCGACTCCCGGGCCGGGTGCGGCAGCAGCGCGGCGACGTCCGCGCTCTGCAGGCACTCCAGCCGGGGCGCGGGCAGCTCCGGCCCCAGGCCGATGTCGACCAGGTGCACCGCGCCCGCGCGCTCCGCGCCGGGGTCGACGAAGAGGCCGGGCTTGCCGGTGCCGAAGCAGACCGTGGCGTCGGCGGTGATCGCGGCGCCGGGCACCTCGCCGGTGTCCGCGTCGATCCCGCTGGGCAGGTCGACCGCGAGCACCGGGCCGGGCGCGGCGTTGGCCAGCGCGGCCAGGCCGGCGTGCGGTTCGCGCAGCCCGCCCCGGCCGCCGATGCCGACCAGCCCGTCCACGATGAGGTCGGCGGCGGCGATCTCGGCGGCGGCCTCCTCCCCGGGGGCCAGCGTCCGCCCGCCGGCGGCCCGCAGCGCCGCCAGCCCGCCGGGGTGGATCCGGGACCCGGCCGCGACCGCCCGCACCGCGGCCCCGCGCCGGGCCAGCCGTGCCCCCGCGTACAGCGCGTCGCCCCCGTTGTCGCCGCCGCCGACCAGCAGCACCACCCGGGCGCCGTAGACCCGGCCGAGCATCCGCGCGCCCGCCACCGCCAGCCCGGCGGCGGCGCGCTCCATCAGCGCCCCTTCGGGCAGCCGGGCCATCAGCTCGGCCTCGGCGGCTCGGACCGCCTCCACGGTGTGCGCGCGGCGCATGGGCTCACATCCTGTCGATCTCGGTCAGGTCGATGTCGATGTCGAAGGGGACGGGCAGCTTGAGCCGGCCCCGGTGGACGCCGTTGGCCACGTAGGCCTTGGTGGCGGGGTCGAGCTCGTAGACGTAGACGACGGCGGCGGCGCCCTCCTTCTCCACCCGCCAGAAGTGCTTGATCCCGGCTTCGGCGTAGAGCTGCGGTTTCCGCTTCCGGTCACGCTCCTCGGACTCCGGGGAAACCACCTCCACCACCAGCACCACCGCCTCCGACGGGAACGAGGTCTGGTCCAGTCCGGAGATCGCGTCCGCTCTGACCACCATGGCGTCGGGCTCTGGACGGTTCCTCGGTCCCAGTGTCACGGTCATCTCGTGGCGCGGACGCAGGTCTTCCGGCGCCTGTGCTCGAAAAGCCGCCGTGAACAGTTCGACCAGCACTGCGTGGAAATTCTTTTGCGGACTCACCAGGATCAAGCTCCCGTCGATGAGCTCTGTGTGCGGAGGAAGGTCCGCGATCCGGTCGAGGTCGTCCGACATCCATCCCCTCTCGGGAGGAAGAGGGATCGGCCAGCCCTTCGTGGGGAACTCCGCCGGGGGGTGCTCCCCCGTCGCCGGACGCTCCTCGGTCGCAGGGGGAGCACTCATGTCATCGCCTCCAGCAGTCGAATCGCGATCGTCGCCGAGAGTAGCCATCCCTGCCCTCCTGTGACGGGGTTTCCTGCATTCTCGCACCCGGTGGGCCTCCCGGCCCGGACACGCCGCCGGTGCACCGCCGCGCGGGCGCCACTGGTTTACTGGCTCGAACGGCGATGAATCCCCCGCAACGCAGAGCAACACGGGACGATCAGCACAGGACCTTCGGCATGACCTCGATTGACGAGCGCCTCGCGTCGGACGACGCCCTCACCAAGCGGGTGGCGCACCTGCAGAACGCCATGCACAAGCTCGGGGCGGACGTGATCAGGCTGCAGACGCAGCTGACCGAGTTCGCCGCGGCCCCCGCGGAAGAGGAGGAACCGGGCGACGCCCCGCCCCCGTTCATCTTCAACATGTCCCGCGAGGACTACAAGGCCGAACTGGCCGCCCTGGTGAAGTGGGTGGACGACTTCCTGGTGCCGGTCTACGTCGGCGAGGACGCCGACTGGTGCCCGGTGTGGTGGGAGCACCACGAGGCGGTCGGCCGGCTGCACGCGCTGCGGCTGGCCTACACCGATCTCTCCGACACCGGCTCGGCCGGGGCGTCCGGGCCGGCCCGGTGGCACCGCGACCACCTGGACCCGGCGCTGGACCGGCTCCGCTCCGGGCAGGGGCCGTTCGCCCGCTGCCTCGGCGGGGCCGGGCACGTCGAGCGCCGCCGCCCCGAGCCCGCCGCGGACCGCCCGCTGACGCGCTGATCCCGGCGCCCCGGGCCCGCCGGGGAGGCGGGAGGGCCGGGGCGCCGGGACCGCGGGGCCGCCGCGCCCGGGGTCAGCCGCGGATCACGTGCGGCACGAACGAGGAGGTGTCGTCGGTGATCAGGTTGGAGGTCTCCCGGATGCCCAGGCCGGCCGAGCCGTCGCCGACCACCCAGGCGCCCAGTACCGGGCGCTGCCCCTCGAACTCCGGCAGCTCCAGGAACTCCTGGTAGAGGTAGCCCTCCGCGCCGTAGCCGCCGGGGCGCCGCTCCAGTTCGCCGCCGGGGGTGACGATGCTCATGCCGGCGCCCTCCCGGCCCAGCAGCGGCTTGGCGATGTAGGAGTCGAGCGGCCCGGGGGCGCCGAGGTAGGCGGGGAGCAGGTTGGGGTGCCCGGGGTAGAGCTCCCAGAGCACCGCCAGCAGCGCCTTGTTGGACAGCAGCATCTTCCAGATCGGCTCGACCCAGGGGACGCGGTCGAGGTTCTGCAGTACCAGCGCGCCGAACCGGTCCTTGACCAGCCACTCCCACGGGTACAGCTTGAACGCCGCGGTCAGCGGCGCCTCCTGCAGGTCGACGAAGGCCTGGCGGCTCTGGTCCCAGCCGACGTCCTCCAGGGCGACCTCGCGCACCGGCAGGCCCGCCTGGGCCGCGGTCTCCTGGATGTAGGCGGTGGTCAGCGCCTCTTCGCCGGTCTCGTCCTCGTTGGTCCAGGCGAAGTGGACCAGCCCGCCGCCCAGCCGCGGGCCGATCTCGGCCCACCGGTCGACCAGCCGCTCGTGCACCGAGTTCCACTGGTCCAGGCCGGGGTGGACGTCCTGCATCCAGTGCCACTGGGCGACCGCCGCCTCCACCAGGCAGGTGGGGGTGTCGGCGTTGTACTCCAGCATCCGGGCCGGCCCGGTGCCGTCGTAGTGCAGGTCGAAGCGGCCGTAGAGGTAGGGGTCGGCGCGCTTCCACGAGTCGCGGATGAAGGGGGCCGCCCACTCCGGGACGCCGAAGTCGGCGTAGCGCTCCTCGGCCACCACGTGCTCCACGGCGGCCAGGCACATCCGGTGCAGTTCCTCGACGGTCCCCTCCAGGGCCAGCACCTCGGCCATGGTGAACTCGTAGTGCACCGACTCGTCCCAGTAGGGCCGGGTGAGGTGCTCGGGGTGGACCGAGACGTGGAAGCCGAGGCCCTGGCTCTCGACGATGTCCGGCCAGCCGGGCCGGACCGGGTTCCCGCTGCTCCTGATCAACGCCGCTCCCTCAGCTTCCGCCGCTGCCGCCGCGGCCGCCCATGCCGCCGCGCTGGATGACGTTGCCCCGCTCGGTGACGATCTTGGAGCCCGAGGGGCGGCTGGTGCTGCCGCCGCTCACCCGCGACCCGCTGGCGCTGCCGCCGTAGTAGAAGAAGTAGCCGCCCCCGCCGCTCGAGTAGGACGACGAGGACGACGAGTCGTCGTCGCACCGGTCCTCGTCGACGACCCGGTAGGAGCCGTCACTGAGCCGGTCCTCGTCCACGCAGCGCGCGGTCACCGTGTCCGGGCTGCTGCATCCGGCCGCCACCGCCAGGGACAGCGCCCCGATGGCCCCGGCCACCACCGTTCTCGAACTCTTTCTCCCGGCCACCTTGAACTCCGAAGCCATGGCCCCTCCGTCCTCCGATACCGCCCGCACGGCGGCGGTTTCCGTCTCGGAGTGGGACGCGGCCCGGACCGGAGGCGTTCCGGCCGGCGGGCACGGCGGCCGGATCCGGCCGCGCTCCGGGGAACCCCGGGCGGACCGGGGGCGTTGGGGGCGCTCAGGTCTTCCGCAGCCGGACCCGGCGCACCCGGTGGTCCTCTCCCTTGTGCAGCACCAGGGTGGCGCGGGCCCGGGTGGGCTGGATGTTCTCCACCAGGTTGACCTCGTTGATGCTGCGCCAGGTGTTCATCGCGAACTCCTTGGCCCGCTCCTCCTCGACGGTGGTGGCCATCGCGTGGAAGTAGGAGCGCGGGTCGGAGAAGGCGGTGCGGCGCAGCTCCAGGAACCGGTCCAGGTACCAGCGGCGGACGTGCTCCACCTTGGCGTCGACGTAGATGGAGAAGTCGAAGAAGTCGGAGACGGCCAGGTGCCCGGCGAGCGGCGGCTGGAGCACGTTGATGCCCTCGACGATGAGGATGTCCGGCCGGTGCACGGTCTGCACGCTGCCCTGGAGGATGTCGTAGGCGAGGTGGGAGTAGATGGGGATGTCCATCTGCGCCGCCCCGGCCTTCATCTCCGAGACGAACCGGACCAGCGCGCGCCGGTCGTAGCTCTCCGGGAACCCCTTCCGGTTCATGATGCCGCGCTCCTGCAGCACCCGGTTGGGGTAGAGGAAGTTGTCGGTGCTGACCAGCTCGACGTCGGGGTGGTCCGGCCACTGGGCGAGCAGGGTGCGCAGCAGCCGGGCGGTGGTGGACTTGCCGACGGCGACGCTGCCGGCGACGCCGATCACGAACGGGGCCGGGCGGTCGTCCTCGCCGAGGAAGGCGCGGACCGCGCCGTGCCGCTGGCGGGTCGCCTTCACGTACAGGTTGAGCAGCCGGGACAGCGGCAGGTAGATGTCGCGGACGTCGTCCAGCGACGTCGGGTCCGCGATGCCCCGCAGCACGTCGAGCTCGGCTTCGGTCAGGGAGAGGGGGGTCGCGTCGCGCAGGGCCGCCCAGGCCGGGCGGTCCAGTTCAACGTAGGGCGATGAGAAGCCGTTCTTCGTCGCTTGTGACACGTCTGCCCACTTTAAGGGAGGGTGAACAGGGCTCCGGGCACCGCCCCCGCCGGGAGGGCTCCGGCGGCGGCGCGCCGATTGTGGCCAGTCTCTTCTTTTTCCCGGCTTCGCCCGGTTCCGCCGCCTCCGGCGGCCGCCGACCCCCCTCCCCACCTGGGGCTCCACCGCCGGGGCCGCCAACTGGTCTATACCGCTACCTGCGAAAACGGCGATTGGTCCACACCACAGAAGGCGGCGATGGGCCCCTCCGTGAACTACGCTTGCGCCCATGTGCGGAATCGTTGGCTACGTCGGGCCGCAACCGGCGCTCGAAGTCGTCGTTGACGGCTTGGCAAGGCTGGAGTACCGCGGATACGACTCCGCGGGCGTCGCCGTCCTCTCCGAGGGCCGGCTGGAGACCGAGAAGCGCGCCGGAAAGCTGGAGAACCTGCGCCGCGCGCTGGAGGAGGCGCCGCGCTCCGCGGACGGGATCGGGATCGGGCACACCCGGTGGGCCACCCACGGCGCCCCCACCGACCTCAACGCCCACCCGCACGTGGACAACGACGGCCGGGTCGCGGTGATCCACAACGGGATCATCGAGAACTTCGTCGCACTCCGCACCGAGCTGGAGGAGCGCGGCTGCAAGTTCGCCTCCGAGACCGACACCGAGGTCGCGGCGCACCTGCTCTCCGAGGAGCTCAAGGAGCGCGGCGACGACGACCTGGCCGCCGCGATGCGCTCGGTCTGCCGCCGCCTGGAGGGCGCGTTCACCCTGGTCGCCACCTACGTCGGCGCCCCCGACCTGGTGGTGGCCGCGCGCCGCAACTCGCCGCTGGTGGTGGGCCGCGGCGACGGGGAGAACTTCCTCGCCAGCGACGTGGCCGCGTTCATCGCGCACACCCGCGACGCCATCGAGCTGGGCCAGGACCAGGTGGTCGAGCTGCGCCGGGACTCGGTCGCGGTGACCGACTACGACGGCCGCCCCGCCGAGGTGCGCGAGTACCACGTCGACTGGGACGCCTCCGCCGCCGAGAAGGCCGGCTACGACTACTTCATGCTCAAGGAGATCGTCGAGCAGCCGAAGGCGGTCGCCGACACCCTGCTCGGCCGGGTCGGCGCGGACGGCACGCTCTCCCTGGACGAGATGCGGATCGCCCCCGAGGAGCTGCGCGAGATCCACAAGATCGTCATCATCGCCTGCGGCACCTCCTACCACGCGGGCCTGATCGCCAAGTACGCGATCGAGCACTGGTGCCGGATCCCGTGCGAGGTGGAGGTCGCCAGCGAGTTCCGCTACCGCGACCCGATCCTGGACCGGCGGACCATGGTCATCGCGATCTCCCAGTCCGGCGAGAGCATGGACACCCTGATGGCGGTCCGGCACGCCCGCGAGCAGCAGGCCCGGGTCCTGGCGATCTGCAACGTCAACGGCTCCACCATCCCGCGCGAGTCCGACGGCGTGCTCTACACCCACGCCGGCCCGGAGGTCGGGGTGGCCGCCACCAAGACCTTCCTCACCCAGCTGGTCGCCTGCTACCTGATCGGCCTCTACCTGGCCCAGGTCCGCAACCTCAAGTTCGGCGACGAGGTGAACGCGGTCATCTCCCAGCTCGCCACCATGGCCGAGCAGGTGGAGCGGGTGCTGGACACCGTCGGCCCGGTGCGCGAGCTGGCCCGCTCGCTCAGCGGCGCCGAGACCGTGCTCTTCCTCGGCCGGCACGTGGGCTACCCGGTGGCGCTGGAGGGCGCGCTCAAGCTCAAGGAGCTGGCCTACATGCACGCCGAGGCGTTCGCCGCCGGCGAGCTGAAGCACGGCCCGATCGCGCTCATCGAGGACGGCCTGCCGGTCGTCGTGGTGGTGCCCTCCCCGCAGGGCCGCAGCGTGCTGCACGACAAGATCGTCAGCAACATCCAGGAGATCCGGGCCCGCGGCGCCCGCACCATCGTCATCGCCGAGGAGGGCGACGAGGCGGTGCGGCCGTTCGCCGACGAGCTCATCGAGATCCCGGCGGTGCCCACCCTGCTGCAGCCGGTCGTGGCCACCGTCCCGCTCCAGGTGTTCGCCTGCGAGCTGGCCCTGGCCAAGGGGAACGACGTGGACCAGCCGCGGAACCTCGCCAAGAGCGTGACCGTGGAGTAGCGCCCGGTCCGCGGAGCGGACCCGGCGAGGGGGCGGCCCGGTGCGGGGCCGTCCCCTCATTCCGTTCCGGCGCCTTTCCGGGCAGGTCGGGGGCGGCGTGGCGGGTGGGCCGGATGTGGCCGGTTCGCCGATCATGGCCCCGGGGTAAAGCGGTTACCGCAGTGCGAAACGTGACCGCCCCCGGTCACGCCGTCCCTCCAGGAAGGTATCCCCCATGCGACGCACTCTGCTGCGCGGCGGCGCCGGTGCCGCCGCGGCGGCGCTGCTGCTCGCCGCGGCGCCGGTCGCCTCGGCCGATCCGGCCGGCGGCATCGGCGACCCCTACTTCCCCGACTACGGGAACGCCGGCTACGACGTCGGCCACTACGACCTGCGGCTGGACTACGCCCCGGACACCGACCGGCTCAAGGGCACCGCCACCCTGGTCGCCACCGCCACCGAGGACCTGGACTCCTTCACCCTGGACTTCCTGCTCGACGTGGACTCGGTCCGGGTGAACGGGCGGAAGGCCGACTTCTCCGCGGCCGGCGAGCACAAGGTGGAGGTCGTGCCGCGCACCCCGGTCGCCGAGGGCGACCGGCTCACCGCGGTGGTCAAGTACTCCGACGTGCCCTCCTCGGTGAAGTGGGGGGACGGCTCGGTGACCGGGTGGAACCGCACCCCGGACGGCGCGATCGCGCTCGGCGAGCCCGAGGTGGCGTGGTGGTGGTTCCCCTCCAACGACCACCCGCTGGACAAGGCCACCTTCGACGTCCGCGTCGCGGTCCCCGAGGGGTACCGGGCGATCAGCAACGGCGTGCTCACCGGTGAGCGGACGGTCGGCGGGAAGACCGCCTACACCTGGCGCCAGGACCGGCCGGCCGCCACCTACCTGGCCACCCTCGCGGTCGGCGAGTACGAGGCGCACGAGGGCGAGACCGACTCCGGCCTGCCGGTCTACGACGCCTACGCGGAGAGCCTCGGCTCGCTGGCCGGCCCGGCCAAGGCCAGCATCGAGCGCGGGCCGGAGATCCTGGAGTTCCAGGAGGAGTCCTTCGGGCCCTACCCGTACAACGCCCTGGGCGGGGTGGTGGCCGGCCCCGACGCCGACCTCGGCTTCGCGCTGGAGACCCAGACCCGGCCGGTCTACAGCCACGCCTTCTTCCGGCGCGGCTCCAACACCTACGTGGTCGCGCACGAGCTGGCGCACCAGTGGTGGGGCGACCACGTCTCGGTCGAGGGCTGGGACGACATCTGGCTGAACGAGGGCTTCGCCAGCTACGCCGAGTGGATGTGGTCCGAGCACGAGGGCGAGGGGACCGCCCAGGAGCTGGCCGAGTACACCTACCACTCCTACCCGGCCGGCGACCCGTTCTGGGACGTGGCCCCGGGCGACCCCGGCGCGGAGAACGTGTTCCACTCGGCCGTCTACGACCGCGGCGCGCTGGCGGTGCACGCGCTGCGCACCGAGATCGGCGACGACGCCTTCGGCGAGCTGCTCCGCTCCTGGCAGGAGAAGAACGCGCACGGCAACGGGACCGTCGAGGAGTTCATCGAGATGTCGGAGCAGGTCTCCGGCAAGGACCTCGGCGGGCTCTACGACACCTGGCTCTACTCCGAGGGCCGGCCGCCCGCCCCGCCCGGGGCCGAGGGCTCCGCGGCGACCCTGAAGGCCGCCCCGGAGGAGCCGGACTCCTGGGAGGCCATCGAGCGCAACCGGGAGCTGCTGCACCGGCACTGACCCGGTGCCGTCCCGTCGGACGGGCGGCGCCGAGCGGAAACGGGTGCGGCCCCCGTCCGGATGCTCCGGGCGGGGGCCGCGCCGCGTCCGCGGGCCGGCGGGGTCAGACCGCCAGTTCCGCCTCGACCACGGCGGCCAGCCGCTCGGCGATCGCGCGGGCCTGGGCCTCCTCGGCGGCCTCGACCATGACCCGGACCATCGGCTCGGTGCCGCTGGGCCGGAGCAGGACCCGGCCGGACTCGCCCAGCTCGGACTCGGCCACCGCCACCGCGGCCGCGACCTTCGCGTCGGTCGACGCCCGGGCCTTGTCCACCCCGCGCACGTTGACCAGCACCTGCGGCAGCCGGGTCATCACCTTGGCCAGCTCGTCCAGGGCCAGCCCGCGGCGGGAGACCGCCGCCAGCAGCCGCAGCCCGGTGAGCAGGCCGTCGCCGGTGGTGGCGTGGTCCAGCAGCACGACGTGCCCGGACTGCTCGCCGCCGAGCGAGAACCCGCCCTCGCGCATCGCCTCCAGCACGTACCGGTCGCCGACCGGGGTCTCCACCACGGTGATCCCGGCCTCGGCCATCGCCAGTTTGAGCCCCAGGTTGCTCATCACGGTGACGACCAGGGTGGAGTCGGCGAGCAGGCCGGCCTCCTGCAGCTCCAGCGCGAGCACCGCGAGGATCTGGTCGCCGTCGACGACCGAACCGTCCGCGGCGACCGCCAGGCAGCGGTCGGCGTCGCCGTCGTGCGCGATGCCGGCGTCCGCGCCGTGCTCGCGCACCGCGGCCTGCAGCGCCTCCAGGTGGGTGGAGCCGCAGCCCTCGTTGATGTTGAGGCCGTCCGGCTCGGTGCCGATCGCGACCACCTCGGCGCCGGCCCGGCGCAGCGCCTCGGGCGCCACCCCGGAGGCGGCCCCGTGCGCGCAGTCCACCACGACCTTCAGCCCGTCCAGGCGGTTCGGCAGCGACTCCAGCACGTGCCGGACGTAGCGCTCCGCCCCGTCCGCGGCCTCGGTCACCCTGCCCACCGCGCTGCCGACCGCGCCCTCGGCCGGCTCGGCCAGGGCCGCCTCGATCCGGTCCTCCACCTCGTCGGGGAGCTTCTGCCCGCCGCGGCCGAAGAACTTCACCCCGTTGTCCGGCGCGGGGTTGTGGCTCGCCGAGAGCATCACGCCGAAGTCGGCCTTGAGCTCGTCGGTGAGGTGGGCGACCGCCGGGGTGGGCAGCACGCCGAGGCGGACCACGTCGACGCCGGCGCCGGCCAGGCCGGCCACCATCGCCGCTTCCAGGAACTCCCCGGAGGCCCGGGGATCCCTGCCGACGACCGCCAGCGGGCGCGGGCCCGCGGTGCCGTCCTCGGTCAGCACCCGTGCGGCGGCGTTGGAGAGGTCCAGGGCCAGGCGGGCGGTGAGGTCGCGACCGGCGACCCCCCGCACCCCGTCAGTACCGAACAACCGAGCCACGTGGCATTCGCCCCTTCGTTGGGAAGCGGATACTTGTCTGTGAGGGGTAGGGGTCCCCGGCCCGGGGACCCCGGAAAACAGCTATGGCCCGCACTGGCCACCCCTGGGACGGGGGACCGGCGGGCCGTAGCATGTGCCGGGCGAACCGGCGGGCGTTCCCGGGAGCGCGGGTCAGCGCTTGGAGAACTGCGGAGCCTTGCGGGCCTTCTTGAGACCGGCCTTCTTCCGCTCGACCTCGCGGGAGTCGCGGGTGAGGAAGCCGGCCTTCTTCAGGGTCGGACGGTTGTTCTCCGGGTCCAGACCGGCGAGGGCGCGGGCGATGCCGTGACGCAGCGCACCGGCCTGGCCGCTGGGGCCGCCGCCGTGCAGCCGGGCGAAGACGTCGTAGGCGTCCTCGAAGCCCAGCGCGACCAGCGGCTCCTTGATCTCCTGCTGGTGGACCTTGTCCGGGAAGTAGGTCTCCAGCGGCTTGCCGTTGATCTTCCACTCACCGGCGCCCGGGGTGATCCGGACGCGGGCCACGGCCTGCTTGCGGCGGCCGGTGCCGGCGCCGGGGCCGGAGGCGGTGGGGACATAGGCCGCGCCCGTCTCCGGGGCGGACTCGCTGGTGTACTCGGCCGGGAACTCCTCGCTCCCGTCGAATTCCTGGACGTCTTCGATGCCGGTGGGCTCGACCACGGTTCTCCTCGTAACTTCCTGTAGCTCTCGCGAACGCCTAGGCGGGCTGGTCGATCTTGGTGATTTCGAACGGCACCGGCTTCTGGGCCTGGTGCGGGTGCTCCGACCCGGCGTAGACCTTCAGCTTCTTGGCCATCTGGCGACCGAGAGAACCCTTGGGGAGCATGCCCTTGACGGCCTTCTCGATGGCCCGCTCGGGGTGCTTCTCGAGCAGGTCGCTGTAGGCGACGGAGCGGAGACCGCCCGGGTAGCCGGAGTGCCGGTAGGCCCGCTTCTGCTCCCGCTTGCGACCGGTCAGCGCGACCTTCTCGGCGTTCACGACGATCACGAAGTCGCCCGTGTCGATGTGGGGCGCGTAGTAGGTCTTGTGCTTGCCTCGGAGCAGCGTTGCGACGTGGCTGGCCAGCCGGCCGAGCACGACATCGCTGGCGTCGATGACGTGCCACTGACGCTGGACATCGCTGGGCTTGGGGCTGTATGTGCGCACGATCGTAAGCCTTCGTCTCAGTCGGCGTGGTCCACCCCTCCGCGAGGAGGAATGGAGGACTCGTATTCCTTGCCCGGGTCCCCGGTGTACTGCCTGCAGGGGGTGGTCCGGTGTTGAGTGCGCAGACGATGATGCGTGGTCGGCGCCCAACGGGATGTCAAGGGAGCCCACGGCAACTCAACGCACAACGACGGAGCATCATATCGCTGCAGTGCACCGCAGGTCAAAGCGGCCCGCGCCGAAGCGGGGCCGACCGGCGGTGGCGCCACGACAGGTGACTACTCCTACATCTCATTATGCCCCGCGTGGGGAGTGCTTCGTCCGGTCCCCGGCGCGTCGCCCGGAGGGCGGCGGTGCCCGATGCCCGCTTCCGCCGGGCTTTTCGCGCTCTGGAAGGCGGCTCTACCGGGTCTTCCGGGAGATTACCGTCATACCGCCACCTCATAGGTGCGAACCGGACGCTAGAGTCGGCAGTGAGCATAGCGCGTCCCTCCCGCGCCCCGGCGCACGAGGCGCCCCCCTGCGGGACCGCTCGGTCCCCTGAACCCGACCCGAGGCCCCGTTTTCCGCCCGGCGCACGCCCCCCGCGTCCGCGCCGCGCCTCAGGACAGGCAACGGAGTAGTCCCATCACACCGCATCCGAACGACCCCAGCGCAGGACGCCCCGGCCCCGACGAGCGGCCGACCGGGCGTCCCGAGGCCGACCCGCCGCACGGCGCCCCCCGGCCCCCTCAGGCACCCCCCGTGCCGCCCCACCCCCAGCAGGGCGCCCCCCGGGACCCCCGGTACGGGCGCCCCGGCCCGGCCCCGCAGGCCGGAGCCCCCACCGGCGGGCAGCGGCCCCCGGCGGGCCCGCCGCAGGGCCCTCCCCCCGGTCCCGGCCGCCCGCCGCAGAGCCCTCCCCCGCCCGGAGCGCCGACCGGCGGCCAGCACCCCCCGATGAACCGGCCCACCGGCGGGCAGCGTCCCCCCATGGGCGCCCCCACCGGGGGGCAGCGCCCGCCGATGAACGCTCCCACCGGCGGGCAGCAGCCTCCGGCGAACCGGCCGACCGGCGGCCGGCGGCCGCCGATGGGCGCCCCCACCGGCGGGCAGCGGCCTCCGATGGGGCCGCCTCAGGGACCCCCGCCCGGCGGGCCGCAGCCCCCGCCCGGACCGCCGCAGGGCGGCCCGCAGGCCCCTGCCCCGGGCGCCCCCGCCCGCCCGGGTGCCCCGCGCGCCCTCCCCGGCGCCCCCGCGGAGGCACCGCAGGGGCCGCGTCAGGGCGCTCCGGCCGGCCCCCCGCACGCCCCGCACGGGCACCCCGCCGCCCTCGGGCCCGCCGCCCCGGCGCCGGGCGCTCCCCAGGCGCCGCCGCACGGCGGGCCGCAGGCGCCCTCCGGCGCCCCCCAGGGGCCGCCCCCGGGCGCACCGCAGCCTCCTCCCGGGCCGCAGCCCGGCGCCCCCCGGGAGACCCCGCCGGACCGGCCGCTGCGCGGCCGGGTGCTCGGCCCGACCGACGTCGCCGACGGCGCCGTCCCGGTGGAGGACGAGCCGTACTTCCCCGATGACGCCGGCGGGGCCACCCAGAACATGGCCGCGGTCGGCTCCGAGGACGCCACCCAGGCCGTGCCGCGGGTCTCCGAGGAGTTCGGCGGCCGCCCGATGTTCCGCGACGAGGCGCCCCCCGGCGGGGCCGGCGCCACCGCCGAGATCGACCTGTCCGGGCTCGACGACTTCGACGACGAGCCGCCGCGCCGCCGCTCCCGGGCCGGCCGCGCCGGAACCGGCACCAAGGTGCTGATCGGTGTGGGCTTCGTCGCCCTGCTCGCGGCCGGCGGAGGCGGGGCGTTCCTGCTCGCCACCGGCGGCGGGGAGGACGAGGCCGGGCTCTCCTCCGGCGGGACGGCCGCGCCCCCGGAGGCCCCGGCGGCGCTGGAGTCCGGCGGGCTGTTCCCGGAGAGCCTCACCGTCGAGGGCACCGAGTACGAGCTGGCTCTGGTCGACGACACCGAGGACTGCGCCACCGTGGGCCAGGGCTCCTACGGAGAGGTGCTCGAGGAGAACGGCTGCCGCCAGGTGATCCGCGCGACCTACGTGGACGCCGACGGGGCGGTCGCGGTCACCGCGGGCGTCGCCGCCATGGACTCGGCCGAGCAGGCCGCCGCGGCCCTGGAGGCCCAGGACCTGGGCGCGAACCAGTGGTTCGCCGGGCTGAAGGGCAAGGAGGGCAGCGGCGCCGAGCAGCTGGACCGCTCCGCCGGCCAGGGCAGCGGCGGCCAGTGGGGCCCCTACCTGCTGTTCAGCCTGGCCGCCAACTCCGACGGCAGCGCCCCCGGCGGGGGCGGGGCCGACCTGGAGGAGGTCGGCGGCGGCTTCGTCGACACCACCCTGGACTCGCTGGCCGAGCAGACCGCCGGGTAATCGCAGCACGCCCCCCGGAAGTCGGACAAGGGCGGCCGCCAGGATCGGCGGCCGCCCTTTCCTCTTCGCCATGGTGGCGATATCGGCGATCTTGGCGTTGTCGGCGCGCACCGGATTCATGAACGCCACCACCGAACTCAGCGTCGCCCAGGCCCGTGACCACTTCTCCGACGCGGTGAACCGCGCTGCTTACGCCAGCGAGGTCACCTACGTCACCCGCGGCCGCGGCCGAACCCGGGCCGCAGCCATCGTCCCTGCTCATCTGGTGGACGAGCTCGAAGAACTGCGCCGCGAGCGGGATCGAAGAGAGGTCGCCGAACTCGCCTCGGCCGACGCGCGCGGCGAGATCGCCTGGCACACCTCTGCGCCCGCCCCCGCCGACCGCACCGAGCTACTGGCCGGACTCGATCAGGACCTAGGACTCACCGAGTGAGCGCCCCCTTCATCCGCGAAGTCGTCTGGGCGCCTGAAGCACTCAAAGCCGCTCAGGCAGCGCCCGCCGAACATCGTCGACGACTCCGTGACGTCCTGGCGGCCCTGGCGATCGGTCCCGTACCGCCGGCCCCTGAATCGAATGCACTGCCCGACCTCGAGCTCCCCGACACTCACCACCTTCGCACCGAGGCCATGCGGCTCGTGGCGGGCGTCTATCCCGACCGGGTACGGGTCTGGCTGATCCGTCCTCGCCGACCCTCCGCCCGCCATGCCGCGGCGGCCTCGGCGGTGTGATCGACGGCCTCGTGCTCACCCCAGGGGCTGCCGCGGTTCCGGGGCCGGCAGGGTGCGGACGCGGCGGGTGAGCCGGGCGCGGGCGGCGAGGTCGGCGTCGGGCGGGTAGGCGACCTCCTCCAGGCTCAGCCCGTGCGGGGCGACCACGTGCACCGCGGGGTCCCGGACCCCGGCGGCCAGCACCTCGGCCGGCCACTCCTCCGGGCGGCGGCCGTCGCCGACCGCGAGCATCGCGCCGATCAGCGCGCGGACCATGTTGTGGCAGAAGGCGTCCGCCTGCACGGCGGCCGCGCAGCGGCCGCCCTCCTCCCGCACCCACTCCAGGCGCTGCAACTCGCGGACGGTGGTGGCGCCCTCCCGGCGCTTGCAGAACGCCGCGAAGTCGTGCTCGCCGAGGAGCAGCGCCGCGGCGCGGTTCATCCGGTCGGCGTCCAGCGGGCGCTTGTGCCAGAGCACGTCGTGTCGGCGGAGCGGGTCGACCCCGCTCGGGGTGTCGTCCACCCGGTACACGTAGCGCCGGTACAGCGGGGAGAACCGGGCGTCGAAGCCGTCCGGGGCGGGCCGGACCGCGGTGACCCGCACGTCCGGCGGCAGCACCCCGGCCAGCCGGCGCGGCACCCGCTCCCCCTCCGCGGCCCAGACCGCAGCGGGCAGGTCGGCGTGGGCCGCCTGGCCGCGGGCGTGCACGCCCGCGTCGGTCCGCCCGGCGACGGTCAGCTGCACCTCCGGCACCCGCAGCACCCGGGCCAGGGCCTCCTGCAGCACCCCCTGGACGGTGCGCAGCCCCGGCTGCACCGCCCACCCGGAGAAGCCGGATCCGTCGTAGGCGATGTCCAGGCGGATCCGGACCTCCTCCGGACCGCCCCCGGCGGCGTCTTCCGTGGGCATCGGTTCCCCTCCGTGCGGCGTCGAAAGAACGGTGGAAAGCAGCGGTGCCCGGCCCCCAGACGGGGACCGGGCACCGGCAGCCCGCAGTGCGCGGAGCCTACTTCTCGTCGGCCTTCGCCTCGGCCTGCTCCTCGGGAGCCTCCTCCGCGGGGGTCTCCTCGGCGGCGGTCTCCTCCGCCTTCGGAGCCTCCTCGGCCTTGGGGGCCTCCTCCGCCTTGACCGTCTTGGCGGCCGGGCGGTTCAGCGCCTCGACCAGCTCGATGACGGCCATCGGGGCGTTGTCGCCCTTGCGCGGCCCGATCTTGGTGATCCGGGTGTAGCCGCCCTCGCGGTTCTCGAACCGCGGACCGATCGCGGTGAACAGCTCGTGCACGACGGCCTTGTCGGTGATCGTGCGCAGCACCTGGCGGCGGGCGTGCAGGTCGCCGCGCTTGCCCAGGGTGATGAGCTTCTCCGCGTACGGACGCAGGCGCTTGGCCTTGGCCTCCGTGGTCTTGATGCGGCCGTGCTGGAACAGCGAGGTCGCCAGGTTCGCCAGCATGAGCCGCTCATGAGCCGGCCCGGAGCCCAGGCGGGCCCCCTTCGTTGGCGTGGGCATGTGTGGTTCTCCTAGTGATGCGGTCCGCAGCCCGGCACACGGCCGCCGCAGACCATGGGCGACGTCTTCTAGTACTGCTCGGTCTCGACGTAGGACTGGTCGTCGTCGGAACCGTAGGAGTCCGCCGCGCTGCTCGGGTCGAATCCGGGCGGGGAGTCCTTCAGCGAGAGGCCCATGTCGATGAGCTTCTGCTTGACCTCCTCGATGGACTTGGCACCGAAGTTGCGGATGTCCAGGAGGTCCTGCTCGGAGCGGGCGACCAGCTCGCCCACGCTGTGGATCCCCTCCCGCTTGAGGCAGTTGTAGGAGCGAACCGTCAGGTTGAGGTCCTCGATCGGCAGCGCCAGGTCGGCGGCGAGCGCGGCGTCCGTGGGGGACGGGCCCATGTCGATGCCCTCGGCGTCGACGTTGAGCTCCCGCGCCAGCCCGAACAGCTCGACCAGCGTCTTCCCGGCGCTCGCGACGGCGTCGCGCGGCCGGATGCACGGCTTGGTCTCGATGTCCAGGATCAGCCGGTCGAAGTCGGTGCGCTGCTCGACACGGGTGGCCTCGACCTTGTAGGTGACCCGCAGGACCGGCGAGTAGATGGAGTCGATCGGGATGCGGCCGATCTCCTGGCCGGGCTGCTTGTTCTGGGTCGCCGAGACGTAACCGCGGCCGCGCTCGACCGTCAGCTCCATCTCCAGCTTGCCCTTGCCGTTGAGGGTGGCGATGTGCAGGTCGGGGTTGTGCACCTCGACCCCCGCCGGCGGGGCGATGTCCGCTGCGGTGACGACACCGGGGCCCTGCTTGCGCAGGTACATCAGAACCGGCTCGTCGTGCTCGGAGGAGACGACGAGGCCCTTGAGGTTCAGGATGACCTCGGTGACGTCCTCCTTGACGCCGGGCACGGTGGTGAACTCGTGCTCGACGCCCTCGATGCGGATGCTGGTGACGGCCGCACCGGGGATGGAGGAGAGCAGGGTCCGCCGGAGCGAGTTGCCGATGGTGTAGCCGAAGCCCGGCTCCAGCGGCTCGATGACGAACTTGGACCGGAGCTCCGACAGGCTCTCCTCGGAGAGGGTCGGACGCTGAGCGATCAGCATGTGACGGTTTTCCTTTCCCACGGCCGCCCGCTATATGACGGCCACTGGACGGCTCCGCGGCCGCGGAGCCTCTTCAACTGCCTACCCGCTCCGCGGGGGCCCGTATCGGGCCCCGCGGGCGGCGCGGCGCGGCGCTGCCCGGCTCAGACCCGGCGGCGCTTCGGCGGACGGCAGCCGTTGTGCGGCACCGGCGTGACGTCCTGGATGGAGCCCACCTCCAGGCCGGTGGCCTGGAGCGAGCGGATGGCGGTCTCGCGGCCGGAGCCCGGACCCTTGACGAAGACGTCGACCTTGCGCACCCCGTGCTCCTGGGCGCGGCGGGCGGCGGCCTCGGCGGCCATCTGCGCGGCGAACGGGGTGGACTTGCGCGACCCCTTGAAGCCGACCTGCCCGGAGCTCGCCCACGAGATCACCGCACCGGTCGGGTCGGTGATGCTCACGATGGTGTTGTTGAACGTGCTCTTGATGTGAGCATGCCCGTGGGCGATGTTCTTCTTTTCCTTGCGGCGCACCTTGCGCGCGGCGCCCTGCTGGCGGCCCTTAGGCGGCATTCCTTCACTCTCCCAAGATCATCGATCCGTACGGCTCACGTGCGTGCGGAGCCGGGCGGACTACTTCTTGCCGGCCTTCTTCTTGCCGGCCACGGTCTTCTTCTTGCCCTTGCGGGTGCGGGCGTTGGTCTGCGTGCGCTGACCGTGGACCGGAAGGCCGCGGCGGTGACGGATGCCCTGGTAGCAGGCGATCTCCATCTTGCGGCGGATGTCGGCCTGGACCTCGCGCCGCAGGTCGCCCTCGACCTGGTAGTTCGCGTCGATCCAGTCGCGCAGGCGGCCGAGCTCGTCCTCGGTGAGCTGGTGCACGCGGGTGTCGGGGCTGACCCCGGTGTTCTTGAGGGTCTCGATCGCGCGGGTGCGGCCGATCCCGAAAACATAGGTGAGAGCGATCTCCACGCGCTTGTCGCGCGGGAGGTCGACGCCGGAAAGGCGTGCCATGTGGGCGAAGCTCCTTCGTGCTGTGCGGAGGTCTTACCCGTTCCACTGCCCTCTCGTCGCCCTTTCGACGAGGCCCCGGCCTCCGACCGGGGGTTGTCCCCGCGCACCGCGGGAACCGGAACAGGCCTTCTTCAAACGCTTTGCGCCGGGAAGAGCCGGCGCCGGGGGTCTAGCCCTGGCGCTGCTTGTGGCGCGGGTCCGAGCAGATGACCATGATCCGGCCGTGGCGGCGGATCACTCGGCACTTCGCGCAGATCTTCTTGACGCTCGGCTTGACCTTCATGGTGTCTCCGAACTCGGGCCGCCTTGGCCGTCCCCGGGGGACCGGGGCGGCGGCGGGCGGCCTTGGTGGCTACTTGTAGCGGTAAACGATGCGCCCGCGGGTGAGGTCGTACGGGCTCAGCTCCACCACGACGCGGTCGTCGGGGAGGATGCGGATGTAGTGCATCCGCATCTTGCCGCTGATGTGGGCAAGGACCTTGTGCCCGTTGTCGAGCTCCACTCGGAACATCGCGTTGGGTAGGGACTCGATAACGGAGCCCTCGATCTCGATGGCGCCGTCTTTCTTAGCCATATCCTCCACGCTTCAGGAATCGCCCCCGGGCGGAGCCGGGGAAGCATAAGACCGGTCGGCCCGGATCGGGCCGACGGGGCACACTGCTGAATCGAACATTGACAATCAGGTCAACTGCGACAGCATACGCACTGATCCCAGCGGATGCGAAAGAAGGCAGCCGGACCCAACAACCCGAGTGTGGGCATGGCCAGTCTATCCTGTCCGCACCACTGCCCGGTCACCCGCGGCGCGGCGGCGGGAGGTCACTCCCCCGCCTCCTCGGCCTCACCGCCGCCCCGCTGCAGCAGGGCCAGGGTGATGGTGATGAAGAGCATCACGATCCCCCACGGGAAGAGCACCCAGAGGAACCACGGGTAGCCGACCTCCCCGGTGAGGAAGAGGATCAGCCAGATGACGAAGCACAGGGTGTTCACCCCGGCCCACAGCCCCCACGGGATGAGCAGCGCGGGGTCGCGGAGGACCCCCCGCTCCGGCGGCAGTGCGGCGGCGGGCTCGGCGCGGACCGCCGCCGGCTCCGGCGCGGCCGCCTCCCCGTCCGGGAGGTCGCCGGTCACCGCCTCCAGCTCGCGCCGGGTGCGCGCCCGGTAGGCCGACTCCAGCCGGGAGCTGAACTCCCCGCTGTCCAGCCGCCCCTGCGCGAAGCTCTCCTGGAGGAACTTGGCGACCCGGTCCCGCTCGCCGTCTCCGGCCCTCAGGTCGAGGGGGTCATCGACCACGGATCCACCGCCCTCGCCCGAAAAAGCCCGCCCTTACGCTGACGGGCCCATCCTATAGGGAGGGGCCCGCCCGCGGATTCCGGTCCGATTCCGGTCCTACCGGCCCGGGTCGGGGAAGCCCCGGCGGGCGATGTCGTCCCGGTCGTCCTCCCGGGCGGTGAGCACCAGCGGGCCGTCCGCGGTGACCGCGACGGTGTGCTCGAAGTGCGCGGAGCGGGCCCCGTCCCGGGTGACCACGGTCCAGTCGTCCTCCAGCACCGCCACGTGCCGGGTGCCCCGGTTGGTCATCGGCTCGATGGCGAGGACCACGCCCTCCACCAGTTCGAGCCCCTTGCCGGGCCGCCCGTGGTTGAGCACGTGCGGCTCCATGTGCATCTCGGTGCCGATGCCGTGCCCGCCGTACTCCTGGACGTTGCCGTAGCGCCCCTGGGAGCGCATGTAGGAGTCGATGGCGTGGCCGATGTCGCCGAGCCGGCGCCCGGGGCGCAGCTGGTCGATCCCGCGCCACATGGACTCCCGGCAGACGTCCATCATCTTCCGGTCCGCCTCGGAGACCTCGCCGACCGCGATCGTGATCGCCGAGTCGCCGTGCCAGCCGTCCAGGATCGCCCCGCAGTCCACCGAGACGGTGTCGCCCTCGCGGAGCACCCGCTCGGCCCGCGGGATGCCGTGCACGACCTCCTCGTTGACCGAGGCGCAGATGGAGCCGGGGAAGGCCGGCACCCCGCCGCCGCCCCCGTAGCCCTTGAAGGAGGGGATCGCGCCGGCCTCCCGGATCACCCGCTCCGCGACCGCGTCCAGGTCGAGCGTGGAGACCCCGGGGGCCGCGGCGGCGCGCACCTCGTTGAGGGCGCGCGCCACCACCTTGCCGGCCTCGCGCATCTTCGCGATCTGCTCCGGGGTCTTGACCTGGATGTCCGGCCGGGCCTTGCGGAACATCAGGACCCGGTTCCGAGCGCGCTCAGCGCTCTGCCGGTGACCTCGGTGACCTCGGCGACCGCCTCGATCGTCACCAGCACGCCCTGCTCCGCGTAGAAGGCGACCAGCGGCTCGGTCTGCTCCCGGTACACCTGGAGGCGGTGCCGGATGACGTCCTCGCGGTCGTCGTCGCGCTGGTAGAGCTCGCCGCCGCAGGCGTCGCAGACGCCCTTCTTCGCCGGCGGGTCGTATTCGAGGTGGTAGACCCGGCCGCACTCCCGGCAGGAGCGGCGCCCGGAGAGGCGCTTGACCACCTCGTCCTCGTCGACCTTGAGCTCCAGGACCGCGTCGAGGGCGGTGCCCATCTCCTTGAGCATGCCGTCCAGCGTCTCCGCCTGGGCGACATTGCGCGGGAACCCGTCGAGCAGGAAGCCCTCGCGGGCGTCCGGCTCACCGAGCCGGGCGCGCACCATCTCGTTGGTGACCTCGTCGGGGACGAGGTCGCCGCGGTCCATGTAGCTCTTGGCACGCTTGCCGAGCTCGGTACCGCCACTCACGTTGGCCCGGAAGATGTCACCGGTGGACACCTTGGGGATGGACAGTTCTGACGCCAGGAGCTGGGCCTGGGTGCCTTTCCCGGCACCCGGGGGACCCACAAGTACGGCACGCACTATCGCAGAAAACCTTCGTAGTTCCGCTGCTGGAGGTGAGACTCGATCTGTTTCACCGTGTCCAGCCCGACACCGACCATGATCAGGATGCTCGTACCGCCGAACGGGAAGTTCTGCGACGCGCCGGACGCGCCCAGAGCCACCATCGGCAGCAGAGCGATGACCCCGAGGTACAGGGATCCGGGGGTCGTCAGCCGGGTCAGGACGTAGTCCAGGTACTCCGCGGTCGGACGCCCGGGCCGGATACCCGGGATGAACCCACCGTACTTCTTCATGTTGTCGGCGACTTCAGCGGGGTTGAAGGTGATGGCCACGTAGAAGAACGCGAACCCGATGATCAGTACGAAGAACGTGGCCATGTAGACCGGATGCGTGCCCCCGACGAAGTACTCGTTGAGAAACTTCACAACGGGGTTGTCGGAGTTCTGCCCGAACAGGCCGATGGCCAGCTGCGGGAGGTAGAGCAGCGAGGAGGCGAAGATGACCGGGATGATGCCGGCCTGGTTCACCTTGAGCGGGATGTAGGTGGAGCTGCCGCCGAACATCCGCCGGCCCACCATCCGCTTGGCGTAGTGCACCGGGATCCGGCGCTGCGCCTGCTCGATGAAGACGACCCCGGCGATCAGCACGATGCCGGCGACGCAGATGAGCACGAAGACCCAGGTGTCCTGCTCCTGCCAGATGGTCCCGATCGAGGACGGGAACATCGCGACGACCTGGGTGAAGATCAGCAGGGACATGCCGTTGCCGACGCCGCGCTCGGTGATCAGCTCACCGAACCACATGATGACCGCGGTCCCCGCCGTCATGGTGAACACCATGGTGATCAGGGTCAGCAGGTCGTCGTTGGGCATGTAGGTCTGCACCGGGATCTGCTGCTGGAACAGCTGGCCGCTGCGCGCCATCGCGATGAAGCTCGTGGACTGCAGGACCGCCAGCGCCAGCGTCAGGTACCGCGTGTACTGGGTGATCTTGGCCTGGCCGGCCTGGCCCTCCTTCTTGAGGGCCTCCAGCCGCGGGATCACCACGGTCAGCAGGTTGATGATGATGCTCGCGGTGATGTAGGGCATGATGCCCAGCGCGAACACCGTCAGCTGCAGCAGGGCCCCGCCGCTGAACAGGTTGATCAGGGAGTAGATCCCCGAGTCGTCGGCGGACTGCACGGCCTCCAGCTGGTCGCGGATGGCCGCCGAGTCGATCCCCGGCGCCGGGATGACCGATCCCAACCGGAAGACGGTCAGGATGAAAATGGTGAACAGCAGCTTGTTACGCAGGTCGGGCGTGCGGAACGCACGAACGAACGCACCTAGCACGTCTCCTCCTGCGCGGCTTCGGCGGCGGAACCGGTTCGAGACATCGCGGCCGATCCTGAATCGTCGTAGGTCGTCGGCACCGGGTGCGCGCCCGGAACCCTGGAGTCATCGGTCAAGCAGTAAGGCACTGTAACAGCCAATCGCCCGTCTGGCGGGCCGCGGAAGCGCTCGGGGGCGCCCGCCGGTACCCAACCTAATGGGTTCTACCGGCGAGCGCCCCCGCATCGCTTCACTGCCCGGGATCGGATCCCTCTACAGCTCGGTGGCGGTGCCACCGGCCGCTGCGATCTTCTCCTTGGCCGAGGCGGAGAACGCGTCCGCGCTCACCCGCACCGCCACGGAGATCTCCCCGGTGCCCAGCACCTTCACGAGCTGGTTCTTGCGAACCGCGCCCTTGGCGACCAGGTCGGCGACGGTGACCTCGCCGCCCTCCGGGTACAGCTCCGCGAGCTTGTCCAGGTTGACCACCTGGTACTCCTTGCGGAACTTCGCGTTGCTGAAGCCCTTGAGCTTCGGCAGCCGCCGGATCAGGGGCATCTGGCCGCCCTCGAAGCCGACCGGCACGGTGGAGCGGGCCTTGGTGCCCTTGGTGCCGCGACCGGCCGTCTTGCCCTTGGACGCCTCGCCGCGGCCCTTGCGGACCTTGGACTTGTTGGCGCCGGGGGCCGGACGCAGGTGGTGGAGCTTGAGCAGCTCGTCGGTGTTGTTCTCGCTCATTCGCCGACCTCCTCGACGGAAACGAGGTGCGCAACGATCGTGATCTGGCCGCGGACCTCGGGGCGGTCCTCGCGGACGACGGAGCGCCCGATCTTGCCCAGACCCAGCGAGCGCAGGTTGTCGTGCTGCTTCGCGGTGCCGCCGATCTTCGAGCGGACCTGCGTGATCTTCAGCTTCGCCATGTCAGGCACCCGCCTTCGCTTCCGCGCGGGCGCGCAGCATGGCGGCCGGGGCGACGTCCTCGACCGGCAGGCCGCGGCGGGCCGCGATCTCCTCCGGGCGGTTCAGGCCCTTCAGCGCCGCCACGGTGGCGTGCACGATGTTCAGCGGGTTGGACGAGCCGAGCGACTTGCTGAGCACGTCGTGGATCCCGGCGCACTCCAGCACGGCGCGGACCGGACCGCCGGCGATCACACCGGTACCCGGGGCGGCCGGGCGCAGCAGGACGACGCCGGCGGCGTCCTCACCCTGCACCTGGTGCGTGATGGTGCCCTGGATGCGCGGGACGCGGAAGAAGTTCTTCTTCGCCTCCTCGACACCCTTGGCGATGGCGGCCGGAACTTCCTTGGCCTTGCCGTAACCCACGCCCACCATGCCGTTGCCGTCGCCGACGACGACCAGCGCGGTGAAGCTGAACCGCCGGCCGCCCTTGACGACCTTGGCGACCCGGTTGATGGTCACGACCTTTTCGATGTAGGAGACACCCTTGTCTGCGGCGCCGCCGCGGCGATCGTCACGGCGGTCACGCCGCTCGCCACCGGCGCCGCGCCGCGGAGCTGCAGCCATCAGTGGTTCCTCTTCCCGTCGATTTCGATGCTTCGGACCGAGTTCGTCACCTTAGAACTCCAGCCCGCCGGAGCGCGCACCCTCGGCGAGGGCGGCGATGCGGCCGTGGTACCGGTTGCCGCCGCGGTCGAAGACGACGGCGCTGACACCGGCGTCCTTGGCGCGCTGAGCGATCAGCTCGCCGACCTTCTGCGACTTCTCGGTCTTGGTGCCCTCCGCAGAGCGCAGCGAGGCGTCCAGGGTGGAGGCGGACACCAGGGTGTGGCCCTTGGTGTCGTCCACGATCTGGGCGACGATGTGCTTGGAGGAGCGGGTGACCACCAGGCGCGGACGCGCCTCGGTGCCGGAGACCTTCTTGCGGACCCGCAGGTGCCGGCGGGCCCGGGAGGCCGTGCGCGCGGCGGTGCCCTTGCGGACCGCGGTCGAGCTCTTCGCCATGCTTACTTACCAGCCTTCCCCGCCTTGGAGCGGATCTGCTCGCCCTGGTACCGCACGCCCTTCTTCTTGTACGGGTCGGGCTTGCGCAGACCGCGGATGTTCGCGGCGACCTGGCCGACGAGCTGCTTGTCGATGCCCTCGACGTGCAGCAGGGTCGGCTTCTCCACCCGGAAGGTGATGCCCTCCGGGGGCTCGATCACGACGGGGTGGCTGTAGCCCAGGGAGAACTCCAGGTTGGAGCCCTTGGCCTGGACCCGGTAGCCGACGCCGTGGATCTCCAGGGTCTTGGTGAAGCCCTTGGAGACGCCCTCGACCAGGTTGGCGATGAGTGCGCGGTTGAGGCCGTGCAGCGAACGGGTCTCCGGCTTGTCATCCGGCCGGGCCAGGACGACGCGGCCGTCCTCCTGGGTCTCGACCGTGATCGGCTCGGTCACCGTGTGGTGCAGCGTGCCCTTCGGCCCCTTGACAGTGACGTCTTGCCCGTCAATCGTGACTTCGACGCCCTTGGGGGCCGAGACCGGCAGTCGACCAATACGCGACATGCTGAAATCTCTCCCTCTACCAGACGTAGGCGAGGACTTCGCCGCCCACGCCGCGCTTCTTGGCCTGCTTGTCCGTCATCAGGCCACCGGACGTCGAAATGATCGCCACGCCGAGGCCGCCCAGGACGCGCGGCAGGTTCTCCTTCTTCGCGTAGACCCGCAGGCCCGGCTTGGAGACCCGGCGGACGCCGGCGATGGAGCGCTCCCGGGTGGGGCCGTACTTCAGCTCCACCACGAGGTTCTTGCCCACCGGGGCGTCCTCGGTGCGCCAGCTCTGGACGTAGCCCTCCTGCTGGAGGATCTCGGCGATGTGCGCCTTGATCTTGGAATACGGCATCGTCACGGAGTCGTGGTAAGCCGAATTCGCGTTGCGCAGACGCGTCAGCATGTCTGCGATCGGGTCGGTCATTGTCATGGCCGATAGGCCCTTCCTCGCCGTGGTTTCCCCAAGGACAGGCGGGTCCATTTCCCGTCTGCTCCCCCGCCTGCGGCGGAGGTTCCTCTAGGACCTACGGCGTGGTCGTGGGCACCGCTCCGGACGTACCGGTGCCGTGCCCTGTCGTATGCGTCGAATTGCTTCCGGAGCGGACTCCGGGAGGGGAGAGGGGACGGGGCCCGCCGCGCGGAGCGCGGCCGGGGCCCCGTTCGGCCCCTGCTGCCGGCCGGTTGCTACCAGCTGGACTTGGTGATGCCCGGCAGCTCGCCCTTGTGCGCCATCTCGCGGAAGCAGATGCGGCACAGGCCGAACTTCCGGAACACGGCGCGCGGACGGCCGCAGCGCGAGCAACGAGTATACCCGCGGACAGCGAACTTCGGCTTCCGGTTCGCCTTGGCGATCAGTGCCTTCTTAGCCATACCCGCTCCCTCAGGCTTCCTTGAAGGGGAAACCGAGCCGCTTGAGCAGGCTGCGCCCCTCCTCGTCGGTGGTCGCGGTCGTGACGACCGTGATGTCCATCCCGCGCTGGCGGTCGACCTTGTCCGGGTCGACCTCGTGGAACATGACCTGCTCGGTCAGGCCGAAGGTGTAGTTGCCGTTCCCGTCGAACTGCTTCGGGGAAAGGCCCCGGAAGTCGCGGATCCGCGGCAGCGCCAGGGAGAGCAGCCGGTCGAGGAACTCCCACATCCGGTCGTTGCGCAGCGTCACGCTGGCGCCGATCGGCTGCCCCTCGCGCAGCTTGAACTGCGCGATGGACTTCTTGGCCCGGTTGAGCTTGGGCTTCTGGCCGGTGATCGCGGTGATGTCCGCGATGGCGCCCTGGATCAGCTTCGCGTCCCGGGCGGCCTCGCCGACACCCATGTTGACCACGATCTTGGTCAGACCGGGGACCTGCATGATGTTGGCGTAGCCGAACTCCTCGCGGAGCCCGGAGACGATCTCCTCGCGGTACTTCGCCTTGAGCCGCGGCAGCGCCGGAGCCTCGATGTCGTTGGTGACCGTCATCAGATGTCCTTACCGGTACGGCGGGAGATCCGAACCTTGGTGCCGTCTTCCTCGAAGCGGTAGCCGACGCGGCTGGCCTTGCCGTCCACCACGATGGCCACGTTGCTCACGTGGATCGGGGCCTCCTTGGTGACGACCTCACCCTGCTGGCCGCCGGCCGGATTCGCCTTCTTGTGCTTCTTGATGAGGTTGACGCCCTCGACGACGACACGCTGCTCCTTGGGAAGGGCCTTGAGGACCTTCCCGGTGGCACCCTTGTCCTTGCCGGCGATGACGATGACCTCGTCGTCCTTTTTGATCTTCATCGCCTAGAGCACCTCCGGCGCTAGCGAGATGATGCGCATGAACTTCTTGTCCCGCAGCTCCCGGCCGACCGGACCGAAGATGCGGGTGCCTCGCGGGTCCCCACCGTCCTTGATGAGCACGGCGGCGTTCTCATCGAAGCGGATGTAGGAGCCGTCGGGCCGGCGGCGCTCCTTGGTGGTGCGCACGACAACGGCCTTGACGACATCGCCCTTCTTCACGCCCGCGCCGGGAAGGGCGTCCTTCACCGTCGCCACGATCGTGTCGCCGATGCCCGCGTAGCGCCGACCCGAGCCGCCGAGGACACGGATGGTCAAGATCTCCTTGGCCCCCGTGTTGTCGGCGACCTTGAGTCGCGACTCCTGCTGAATCACGTCTGCTCCTGATATATGCGCGCGGACGCACTGTCCGCACTGCTAGGTGGTCTCACCCCTTGGGCGGCCGATCTCCACCAACCGGCCGCCGAGGCAGGGGTCTACTTAGCCTTCTCCAGGATCTCCACGACGCGCCAGCGCTTGGTCGCCGACAGCGGGCGGGTCTCCATCAGGCGGACCCGGTCGCCGACGCCGCAGATCTCGGCCTCGTCGTGGGCCTTGTACTTGGTGGTGCGGCGGATGACCTTGCCGTACAGCGCGTGCTTGACGCGGTCCTCCACCTCGACGACCACGGTCTTCGACATCTTGTCGCTGACCACGAGGCCTTCGCGCACCTTGCGGTAGTTGCGAGCGGTCTGCTGCTCGTTGGTCTCGCTCATTCGGCTGCTTCCTTCGTCTTCTCAGCCGACTCGCCTGCCAGCGGCATGATGCCCAGCTCGTGCTCCCGCAGGACCGTGTAGATGCGGGCGATCTCGCGCTTGACGATCCGCAGTCGACCGTGGTTGTCCAGCTGCCCGGTGGCAGCCTGGAAGCGCAGGTTGAACAGCTCTTCCTTCGCCTCCTTGAGCTTGCCGACCAGGTCCTCGGCGGACTGGTCCCGCAGCTCCTGGGCGGTCGTGGACTTCGCCATTACTCCCACACCTCCCGCTTCACGAACTTGCACCGCATCGGGAGCTTGTGCATCGCCCGACGCAAGGCCTCCTTGGCCACCGGCTCCGGCACGCCGGCCAGCTCGAACATGACGCGTCCGGGCTTGACCGGGGCCACCCACCACTCGGGGGAGCCCTTACCGGAACCCATGCGGGTCTCGGCCGGCTTCTTGGTCAGCGGGCGGTCCGGGAAGATGTTGATCCACACCTTGCCGCCGCGCTTGATGTGACGGGTCATGGCGATACGAGCGGCCTCGATCTGCCGGTTGGTGACGTAGGCGGCGTCCAGGGCCTGGATGCCGTACTCACCGAAGTTGACCGTCGTGCCACCCTTGGCGCGCCCGCGCAGGTCCGGGTGGTGCTGCTTGCGGTACTTGACCTTCCGGGGAATGAGCATCGGTCAGCTCCCCTCGTTCCCGGACTTCTCGGCGCCCTGAGTCGCCTCGGCGGGCGCGCTGGACTTGCCCTCGGCCTGCTGGCCCTGGCCGCCGCGGCGGCGGCGCTGCGGACGCTCGCGGCGCTGACCGCCGCCACCGCCCGGGGCGCGCTGCGCGGCCTGCTTGGCCTCGCGCTCGGCGCGGGTGGCCGGGGCGTCGCCCTTGTAGATCCACACCTTGACGCCGATGCGGCCGAAGGTGGTGCGGGCCTCGAAGAAGCCGTAGTCGATGTCGGCGCGGAGCGTGTGCAGCGGCACACGGCCCTCGCGGTAGAACTCCGACCGGCTCATCTCGGCGCCGCCCAGGCGGCCGCCGCACTGGATGCGGATGCCCTTGGCGCCGCTCTTCATCGCGCTCTGGATCGCCTTGCGCATGGCGCGCCGGAAGGCGACCCGGCTGGCCAGCTGCTCGGCGACGCCCTGCGCGACGAGCTGGGCCTCGGTCTCGGGGTTCTTGACCTCGAGGATGTTGAGCTGGACCTGCTTCTTGGTCAGCTTCTCGAGGTCGCCCCGGATCCGGTCGGCCTCGGAGCCGCGCCGGCCGATGACGATGCCGGGGCGGGCGGTGTGGATGTCCACCCGCACGCGCTCACGGGTGCGCTCGATCTCGACCTTGGCGATTCCGGCCCGCTCCATGCCGCGGTTGAGCATGCGGCGGATGGCCACGTCTTCCTTGACGTAGTCCTTGTACTGCTTGTCGGCGTACCAGCGGCTCTTGTAATCCGTGGTCACCCCGAGCCGGAACCCGTGCGGGTTGATCTTCTGCCCCACTATCGGGTCCTTTCCTTCGTCTCACTGGGCTCGACGACCACGGTGATGTGGCTCGTGCGCTTGGTGACGCGGAAGGCACGGCCGAAGCCTCGCGGGCGGATGCGCTTGAGGGTCGGGCCCTCATCCACCCATGCAGCGCCGACGACCAGCGTCTCGCGGTCGAGCTTGTCGTTGTGCTCGGCATTGGCGATGGCGCTCGCGAGCACCTTCCCCACCGGCTCGCTCGCCGCCTGCGGCGCGAACCGGAGAACCGCCTGTGCCTCGTCAGCGGGCAACCCGCGAATAAGGTCCACCACCCGGCGGGCCTTGCGGGGCGTGACGCGGACGAACCGCGCCTGTGCCCTCGTTCCCATCGCTTTTCCCTCGCTCACGGAAATCTCCTCCCCACGCACCGTGGGGACATGGTTCATCTTGGATCTGCAACCGCTAACGGCGGCTACGGCGGTCTTCCTTGACGTGGCTCCGGAAAGTACGCGTGGGAGCGAACTCGCCGAGCTTGTGGCCGACCATCGCCTCGGAGACGAAGACCGGGACGTGCTTGCGGCCGTCGTGCACGGCGAGCGTGTGCCCGATCATCTCAGGGATGATCATGGAGCGGCGCGACCACGTCTTGATGACGTTCTTGGTGCCCTTCTCGTTCTGGTCCTCCACCTTCTTCATCAGGTGGTGGTCCACGAAGGGGCCCTTCTTAAGGCTACGTGGCATCAGACGTGCTCCTTACCGCTTCTTCTTGCCGCTGCGCCGACGCCGCACGATGTACTTGTCGCTGGCCTTGTTCTTGCTGCGGGTACGGCCTTCCTTCTTACCCGCGGGGTTCACCGGGTGGCGGCCGCCGGAGGTCTTGCCCTCACCACCACCGTGCGGGTGGTCCACCGGGTTCATGACCACACCGCGGACGGTCGGGCGCTTGCCCTTCCACCGCATGCGGCCGGCCTTGCCCCAGTTGATGTTGGACTGCTCGGCGTTGCCGACCTGTCCGACCGTGGCGCGGCAGGTGATCTCCACCATCCGCATCTCGCCGGAGGGCATGCGCAGCGTGGCGTAGTTGCCCTCCTTCGCCAGCAGCTGGATCTGCGTGCCGGCGGAGCGGCCGAGCTTGGCGCCCCCGCCCGGCTTGAGCTCGACCGCGTGCACGAACGTACCCGTGGGGATGTTGCGCAGCGGGAGGCAGTTGCCGGGCTTGATGTCCGACGTGGGGCCGTTCTCGACCCGGTCGCCCTGCTTCAGGCCGGCCGGCGCGAGGATGTAGCGCTTCTCGCCGTCCACGTAGTGGAGCAGCGCGATGCGGGCGGTCCGGTTCGGGTCGTACTCGATGTGAGCGACCTTGGCCGGAACGCCGTCCTTGTCGTGCCGGCGGAAGTCGATGATGCGGTAGGCACGCTTGTGGCCGCCGCCCTGGTGGCGGGTGGTGATGCGGCCGTGCCCGTTCCGCCCGCCCTTGGAGTGGAGCGGACGCACCAGGGACTTCTCCGGCTCGGAGCGCGTGATCTCAGCGAAGTCGCTCACGCTGGAGCCGCGACGACCCGGTGTCGTCGGCTTGTACTTACGAATGCCCATCTTCTTCGTGCATTCCTTTACATGTGTTGCTGGTCGAAGCGGTCGGACGCCGCGACGCCCGGATCAGACGCCGAAGATGTCGATCCGGTCGCCGTCGGCCACCGTGATGATGGCGCGCTTGGTGTCCGGGCGCTTCCCGTAACCGAAGCGGGTCCGCTTCCGCTTGCCCTTGCGGTTGACCGTGTTCACGGAGTCGACCTTCACCTCGAAGATCTTCTCCACCGCGATCTTGATCTGCGTCTTGTTGGCGTCGGGGCGGACGAGGAAGGTGTACTGGTTCTGGTCCTGCAGCCCGTAGCTCTTCTCGGAGATCACCGGTTCGATGATGATGTCCCGAGGGTCGGGGATCCTCACTGCTCGTCCTCCTCCGGCTTCGCGGCCTGCGAGGCACCCGAAGCGTGCGCCAGGAACTCCTCGTAGCCGCGCTCGGTGAAGACCACGTCGTCGGCGTAGAGGACGTCGTAGGTGTTCACCTGGTCCGCGTCGAGGATGTGCACCTCGCCGAGGTTGCGCAGCGCGAGGCGGTTGGTCTCGTCGTTGCGGTCCAGGACCACCAGCACCTTGTCGGAGTCGGTGACCTGGCGCAGGGCCTTCAGCGCGGTCTGGGTCCGCTTGCTGGTGACGTCGTCCCCGACGAACCCGGAGAGGACGTGCACCCGGCCGTGGCGGGCCCGGTCCGACAGGGCGCCGCGGAGCGCGGCGGCCTTCATCTTCTTCGGGGTCCGCTGGGAGTAGTCCCGCGGCTGCGGGCCGTGCACCGTGCCGCCGCCCTTGAACTGCGGAGCGCGGATCGAGCCCTGGCGGGCCCGGCCGGTGCCCTTCTGCCGGTACGGCTTCTTGCCGCCGCCGCGGACCTCGCCGCGGGTCTTGGTGGCGTGCGTACCCTGGCGGCCCGCGGCCTGCTGGGCGATGACGACCTGGTGCATCAGCGGGATGTTCGCCTGCTGGTCGAAGATCGCCTCCGGGAGCTCAACGCTCCGGCCGGCCGCGCCCTCGGGTCCCTTGACCTCGATGGTCGCCATTGTCAGTTCTCCCCCTTCACGGCGGTGCGGACGAGCACCAGCCCGCCGTTGGGGCCGGGCACCGCGCCCTTCACCAGGATGAGGCCCTTCTCCGCGTCGACCCCGTGCACCTTGAGGTTCTGCACGGTCTTGCGGGCGTTGCCCATACGGCCGGCCATCCGCATGCCCTTGAACACGCGGCCGGGCGTGGCGCAGCCGCCGATCGCACCGGGCTTGCGGTGCACCTTGTGCGCACCGTGCGAGGCCTTCATACCGGCGAAGCCGTGCCGCTTCATGACACCGGCGAAGCCCTTGCCCTTGGTCTTGCCCGTGACGTCGACCAGCTGGCCGGCCTCGAACACGTCCGCGGTGAGCTCCTGGCCGAGGGTGTACTCGGTGGCGTCGGAGGTCCGCACCTCGACGTAGTGCCGGCGCGGGGTCAGCTCGTGCTTGCGCAGGTAGTCGCCGAGCGGCTTGTTGACCTTGCGCGGGTTGATCTGCCCGTAGCCGAGCTGGACGGCGGTGTAGCCGTCGGTCTCCGGGGTCCGGACGCGCGTCACGACGCACGGACCGGCCTTCAGGACCGTCACGGGCACGATCTTGCCCGATTCGTCGAAGACCTGGGTCATGCCGAGCTTCTCGCCCAGGACTCCCTTGATCTGCTTGGTGGCCATGTCTGTGCGTCCCTTAAAGCTTGATCTCGATGTCGACGCCGGCCGGGAGGTCGAGCCGCATGAGCGAATCGACGGTCTTCGGCGTCGGGTCGATGATGTCGATCAGCCGCTTGTGCGTGCGCATCTCGAAGTGCTCCCGCGAGTCCTTGTACTTGTGCGGAGAGCGGATGACGCAGTACACGTTCTTTTCCGTCGGCAACGGCACCGGGCCAGCGACCTGCGCGCCGGTCCGCGTCACGGTCTCGACGATCTTGCGAGCCGAGCTGTCGATGACCTCGTGGTCATAGGCCTTGAGCCGAATGCGGATCTTCTGTCCCGCCATGGTGGCCTTTTCGTCCTTCGCTTCAGTGTCCGTAGAGGCTGGTCCCGGCTGCCCGGTCCCGTATACCCCCATCAGGGGCGCCCTGTGAGGCTCTATTCACCTGAGAAACCGCTGCAGGGCTTTCCCCTGAGGTGCATCACCGCTACAGAGCCCGATGACGTCGTTCATGGTGTGGCGGCCGGGCCGGCCAGGCGGCCCGACCGCCACATACGGTCGTGCTACTTGATGATCTTGGTGACGCGACCGGCGCCGACAGTCCGGCCACCCTCGCGGATGGCGAACTTCAGGCCCTCCTCCATCGCGACCGGCTGGATCAGCTGGACGGTCATCCCGGTGTTGTCGCCGGGCATGACCATCTCGGTGCCCTCGGGGAGGGTCACGACGCCGGTGACGTCGGTGGTCCGGAAGTAGAACTGCGGGCGGTAGTTGTTGAAGAACGGGGTGTGGCGGCCGCCCTCGTCCTTGGAGAGGATGACGACCTGGCCCTCGAACTCCGTGTGCGGGGTCGTGGTGCCCGGCTTGATCACGACCTGGCCGCGCTCGACGTCCTCGCGCTTGATGCCGCGGAGCAGCAGGCCGACGTTGTCGCCCGCCTGGCCCTGGTCGAGGAGCTTGCGGAACATCTCCACACCGGTGACGGTGGTGGTCTGCTTCTCCTCCTTGATGCCGACGATGTCAACGGTCTCGTTGACGTTGACGACACCCCGCTCGATGCGGCCGGTCACCACGGTGCCGCGGCCGGTGATCGAGAAGACGTCCTCGATCGGCATCAGGAACGGCTTGTCGGTGTCGCGCTGCGGCTCGGGGATGTTCTCGTCCACGGCCTTCATCAGCTCGAGGACGGAGTTGCCCCACTCGGAGTCGCCCTCGAGCGCCTTCAGAGCGGAGACCTTGACGACCGGAACGTCGTCGCCGGGGAACTCGTACTCGTTGAGCAGCTCGCGGATCTCGAGCTCGACCAGCTCGAAGATCTCCTCGTCGTCGACCATGTCGGCCTTGTTCAGCGCGACGACGATGTAGGGCACGCCGACCTGGCGGGCCAGGAGCACGTGCTCCTTGGTCTGCGGCATCGGGCCGTCGGTGGCGGCGACCACCAGGATCGCGCCGTCCATCTGGGCGGCACCGGTGATCATGTTCTTGACGTAGTCGGCGTGGCCGGGGCAGTCGACGTGGGCGTAGTGCCGGGCCTCGGTCTGGTACTCGACGTGGGCGACGGAGATGGTGATACCGCGCTCGCGCTCCTCAGGAGCGTTGTCGATGTCCTCGAACGGGGTGAACGGGTTCAGCTCCGGGTACGCGTCGTGCAGCACCTTGGTGATCGCGGCGGTAAGAGTGGTCTTGCCGTGGTCGATGTGCCCGATGGTGCCGATGTTGACGTGCGGCTTGGTCCGCTCGAACTTGGCCTTAGCCACTGGATCTCTCCTAGACGTACAGAGTTTCTAGCTGACTGGTTACGCGTTCGCGGTTTATTCGCCGCGGACCTTCGCCACGATCTCCTCCTGGACGCTGGAGGGAACCTCCGCGTAGGAGTCGAAGACCATGGTGTAGTTGGCCCGGCCCTGCGTACGGCTCCGCAGGTCCCCCACGTAGCCGAACATCTCCGACAGGGGCACCAGGGCCTTGACGACCCGGACACCGGAGCGCTCGTCCATCGACTGGACCTGACCGCGCCGGCTGTTCAGGTCGCCGATCACGTCGCCCATGTACTCCTCGGGCGTCGTGACCTCGACCGCCATGACCGGCTCGAGGATGACCGGCTTCGCCTTGCGAGCGGCGTCCTTGAAGGCCATGGAGCCTGCGACCTTGAAGGCCAGCTCGGAGGAGTCCACGTCGTGGTAGGCGCCGTCCTGCAGGGTCACCTTGACCCCGACGATCGGGTACCCGGCGAGGACACCGAACTCGGCGGCCTCCTGGCAGCCGGCGTCCACGGACGGGATGTACTCCCGCGGGATGCGGCCGCCGCTGATGTTGTTGACGAACTCGTAACCGGCGCTGTCGCCGTCTTCCTCGGCCGCGAGCGGCTCAAGGTCGATGATGACGCGGCCGAACTGGCCCGAGCCACCGGTCTGCTTCTTGTGGGTGTACTCGACCTTCTCGACCTTCTTGCGAATGGTCTCGCGGTAGGCCACCTGGGGCTTGCCGATGTTCGCCTCGACCCGGAACTCGTCCCGCATGCGGTTGACGAGGACCTCGAGGTGCAGCTCGCCCATGCCGGAGATCACGGTCTGGCCGGTCTCCTCCGAGGAGGACACCTGGAAGGAGGGGTCCTCGTCGGCGAGCCGCTGGATCGCGATGGAGAGCTTCTCCTGGTCGCTCTTGGTCTTCGGCTCGATGGCGACCTCGATGACCGGGGCCGGGAAGGTCATGGACTCCAGGACGATCGGCGACGCGGGGTCGCACAGGGTCTCGCCCGTGGTGGTGTCCTTGAGACCCATGACGGCGACGATGTCGCCGGCGCCCACGCGCTGGATCTCCTCCCGCTTGTTGGAGTGCATCCGGTAGATCTTGCCGATGCGCTCCTTGCGGCCCTTGAGGCTGTTCAGCACCTGGGTGCCGGCCTCCAGGACACCGGAGTAGACGCGCACGTAGGTCAGCTTGCCCAGGTGCGGGTCGCTCATGATCTTGAAGACCAGGGCCGAGAGCGGCTCCTCCTCGCTGGGCTTGCGCTCCAGCTTGGTCTCCTCGGTCTCGTCCTTGGGGTCGTGGCCCTCGACGGCCTCGACGTCGGTCGGGGACGGGAGGTAGGCGACGATCGCGTCGAGCAGGGGCTGCACGCCCTTGTTCTTGAACGCGGTGCCGCACACGACCGGGATCGCGGTGCCGGCGATGCAGGCGCGGCGGATGGCCGGGACGATCTGCTCCTCGGAGGGCTCGTCGCCCTCCAGGTAGAGCTCCATGATCTCGTCGTCGGCCTCGGCCAGCGTCTCGATCATCTTGTCCCGGGCCTCGCGAGCGGCGTCGACGTGGGTGTCCGGGATGTCGATGGTCTCGTAGGCCTCGCCCATCTTGGCGTCTTCGGTCCAGACGTAGGCCTTCATCCGGACCAGGTCGATGACGCCCTTGAAGTCGCCCTCGGCACCGATCGGCAGCTGGATCGGCATCGGGTTGGCGCCAAGGCGCTCGGTGAACATGTCGACGCAGCGCTGGAACTCGGCGCCGACCTTGTCCATCTTGTTGACGAAGCAGATCCGCGGCACGTTGTACCGGTCGGCCTGGCGCCACACCTGCTCCGACTGCGGCTCGACGCCCTCCTTGGCGTCGAACACCGCCACCGCGCCGTCCAGCACGCGCAGCGACCGCTCGACCTCGACCGTGAAGTCGACGTGGCCGGGCGTGTCGATGATGTTGATGGTGGTGTCGCCCCAGTGGGTGGTGGTGGCAGCAGAGGTGATGGTGATACCCCTCTCCTGCTCCTCCTTCATCCAGTCCATCGTGGCGGCGCCGTCGTGGACCTCGCCCACCTTGTGGGTCACACCGGTGTAGAAGAGGATCCGCTCAGTCGTCGTGGTCTTGCCCGCGTCGATATGAGCCATGATCCCGATGTTGCGGACCTTGGCAAGGTCAAGAGCAGTGGTAGCCATGTGGCTCGTCTTCTCTCGGTCTCAGGTATCGATTCGCCCGCGGGGGTTACCAGCGGTAGTGGGCGAAGGCCTTGTTGGACTCCGCCATCTTGTGCGTGTCCTCGCGGCGCTTGACGCTGGCGCCGAGCCCGTTGCTCGCGTCGACCAGCTCGTTGAGGAGCCGCTCGGTCATGGTCTTCTCACGGCGCTGCCGCGAGTAGCCGACCAGCCAGCGCAGCGCGAGGGTGGTGCTCCGGGAGGCGCGGACCTCGACCGGGACCTGGTAGGTGGCGCCACCGACGCGGCGGCTGCGCACCTCCAGGGAGGGCTTGACGTTGTCGAGCGCGCGCTTGAGCACGACGAGCGGGTCCTGCCCGGTCTTCTCCCGGGCGCCCTCCAGCGCGCCGTACACGATGTTCTGCGCGATCGAGCGCTTGCCGTCCAGCAGCACCTTGTTGATGAGTGCGGTGACGAGCGGCGATCCGTAGACCGGGTCGGTGATCAGCTGGCGCTTCGGCGCCGGCCCCTTGCGCGGCATGCTTACTTCTCCTTCTTAGCGCCGTAACGGCTGCGCGCCTGCTTGCGGTTACGGACGCCCTGGGTGTCGAGTGAACCGCGGACGATCCGGTAGCGGACACCCGGCAGGTCCTTCACACGGCCGCCGCGCACGAGCACGATGGAGTGCTCCTGCAGGTTGTGGCCGATGCCGGGAATGTAGGCCGTGACCTCGATCCCGCTGCTCAGCTTCACACGGGCGACCTTGCGCAGCGCGGAGTTCGGCTTCTTCGGCGTAGTGGTGTAGACACGCGTGCACACACCACGACGCTGCGGACTCCCCTTCAGCGCCGGGGTCTTGTTCTTTGCGACCTTGTCCTGTCGGCCCTTGCGGACCAGCTGCTGGATGGTGGGCACCGCGTCTCCGTCTTCCTCGTGACCTACGCCGGTTCTGTAGCCGTTGTCGCTATCGACCTGCTGGATTTCCCGTTCCCCCCGACCCCCGCATCCGGGCGTGTCGCGCTCTATCCCGAGAGATGGCCGACAATCGAATGCGCCGACCTGACGGCCGGTCGTCCTGGGAGGAGGTGTCACGCGGCGCCGGATCCGCGAGGCGGGGGATCCCCGGATTGCGAATTGGGCGCGCACGTGTGACCCGTTGGCTCACGGGCACGAAGTTCAAGGGTACCGAAGGGGTCCTGCCCGGTCAAAACGGAAACCGACGCCCTCGGTACCGCCGCTTCGCGCCTTGATGCTGCCGTAGGCCTCTACCAGTGTACGACCTCTGAGCAGTGCTCGCGTTGAATATTCGAGCCCCCGGAGCACGGCGGACCGCCCGTTCCGCCCGGGAAACGCCGACGGCGCCCGCCCGCGGCCGGATGGTCCGCGAACGGGCGCCGCTTCCGGGGGCGGCGCGGCCGGAAAGCGTGTCCAAGGACACTCCGGCCGCGGCGCCCCGGGCGCCGCCGGAGCGGGCGGCGCCTCAGATGAGGAAGAGCACGGCCAGCACCGCCTCCACCACGAACAGCCCGATGCCGGCCCAGGCCAGCACCGTCCCGGTCCGGGCCAGGCCCTCGCCCTCCAGCTCCCCCTCGGAGTCGCGGATGGCGCGGATCGCCCCGGGCGCGGTGACCAGCGCGAGGACCGCGGTGACCAGGCCGACCACCGGGACCAGCGCGATGACGCCGAACCACAGCGCGCGCACCGCGCCCGGCTCGTTCTCCGGCCAGTCGTCGATGTTGTCGTAGCCGGGGTAGGCGTCCCCCGCCACGGCGCCGGGCGGGCGGTCGTCGAAGCCGGGGAAGTCCTCCTGGACCGGGTCCCGGCGCGCCCGGCGGCCGCGGGGCTCGCCGGGGCCGCCCGGACCGGCCGGGTCGTAGCCGTCCTCGCCGTAGGGCTCCCCGTAGGGGTCCCCGCCGTAGGAGTCCTCGGCGCCGTAGGGTCCGGCCGGACCGCGGCGGCCGGCGTCCCGGTCGTCCCACTCCTCCGGCCCGCCGGGCCCCTGGAGGTCGCCGTACCGGTCGTCCGGCCGGTGCTCCTCGTAGGGCCCGCCGTAGGGGGAGCCGTCCCCGGGGCCGCCGTAGGCCTGGTCGGGCCTCCGGTCGTAGCGCTCATCGTGGTCGCCGTCCCGGTGGCCGCCGCCGTAGTACTCGTCGTACCCGCCGTCGTAGCGGTCCCCGTACCGGTCGTCCTCGCCCCCGTCCGGCGGCGCCGTGCCGCCGATCGGGACGTCCTGCAGCGCCGGCATGGCCTGGGTCCCCTCGTAGGAGGGGCCCTGGGCGGCCTCCGACCCCCAGGCGCCCGGCGCCGGGCCGGCCTCCGGGGGCTCGGCCGGGAAGCGGTCCTGCCCGGAGGCCTGCTGCGCGGCGATCGCGCCGAGCGGCCCGAGCGGGTCCTCCTCGGCCGCGGCGGCCTTGCGGCGCTCGTCGGCGCGCTGCGCGGCCTCCCGGACGCTGTCCGGCAGCGCCGGATCGTCCCGGCTGAACGCCCAGGTGTTGCCACTGCCGCCGCCCAGGCCGCCGTCACCGGGGGCAGGAGCCTCCGGCGCAGGCGGAGCCGGCGGCTCCTCCCCCAGCGAGGGCCAGGCCCCGGTACCGGCCGGATCGGCCGGGCCGTCCTCGGTGACCGGGCTGAACATCGCGGTGGACTCGGCCGCGGCGGCCTTGCGGCGCTCGTCGGCGCGCTGCGCGGCCTCCCGGACGCTGTCCGGCAGCGCCGGGTCGTCCCGGCTGAACGCCCAGGTGTTCCCGCTGCCGGTGCCCAGGCCGCCGTCGCCCGAGGCCGGGGCCTCCGGCGCGGGCGGAGCCGGCCGCTCGTCCCCGAGGGACGGCCAGGCCCCGGTCCCGGCGGGTTCTCCGGAGGGCGGGGGGAAGTCCTGGAACGGTCCGCCGGCCGGCCGCTCCGGCTCGGAGCGGGCGGACGGGCCGAGCGGGTCCGCGTCGGAGCGCCCGCCCAGCGGGTCGGCGTCGGCACGGCCGCCGAGCGGCCCCAGCGGATCCGCGCCGGGGCGCCCGCCCAGCGGGTCCGGGGCGGGCCGGCCGGCCGGCGCCCCCTGCGGGCCGGTGTCGGGGCGCCCGCCGGCGGGGCCCAGCGGGTCCTCGTCCGAGCGCCCGCCCAGCGGGTCGGCGTCGGCACCGCCGCCGAGCGGCCCCAGCGGATCCGCGCCGGGACGCCCGCCCAGCGGATCCGGGCCGGCGTCCGGACGGCCGCCGCCCAGCGGGTCCGAGCCGAACGGGTCCGTACCGCCCGCCGAACCGGAGGACGGACCGAACGACGGCCACGCCCCGGAGACGGAGTCCGAGGGGCCCTGGCCGCCGGGGGCCGGTCCGGCGTCGGGCACGGGCCGCTCCGCGGAGAGCGGGTCGGGTCCGGGGCGGCCGAACGCCGGCTCCTGGCCCAGCGGGTCGGGTCCGGGGCGGCCGGCGGCGGGGCCCAGCGGGTCCTCGTCCGGGCGCCCGCCCAGCGGGTCCGAGCCGAACGGGTCCGTACCGCCCGCCGAACCGGAGGACGGACCGAACGACGGCCACGCCCCGGAGACGGAGTCGGAAGGGCCCTGGCCGCCGGGGGCGGCCGGGGGCGGGGCGGGCTGCGCCTCGAAGGATCCGGGGTCGGCGGGGGGCGCGGAGGGGGGCGGACCGCCTGCGGGGCGGGCGGCCGACGGGTCGGTTCCGGGCGCGCCGAAGGGGTCGCGGCCGGCGCCGGGGGCGGGCTCCTGGCTCTGCAGGCCGCTCTGCGGGGTCCCGGTGCCGCCGAACCGGTAGGGGCTGCCGTCCGGCGGGGACGGCGGCTCGGCGGCCGGCGGGCGGCCCGGGATGTCCACCGGCTCGGGGGCGTAGGGGCGGCTCAGCGGCGGCTGCGGCCCGCTCGGCTGCGCGGCGCCGGGCTGCGGCGCCGGGCCGGGACCGGGCTGCGGCGCCGCGGGACCGCCGAGGTCGCCCAGGGCGGAGGGGTAGGGCTCGGCCATCGGGGGGCGCTCGCCGCCCATCCCGGGGTAGCCCCCGGTGTTCGGGTATGCCGGACCGGCGCCGGGCTCGGCCGGACGCGGCGCTTCGCCGCCGGGCGGCGCTCCGTCCCCGGCCTCCTCCTCGCCCTCGTACGGGTCCTGGTACTCCGACTGCGTGCGGTACCGGTCGCCGCTGGGCCGGAACCACGAGCCCGCCCCAGAGGCGGGCCCGGGCTCGCTCCCCGGCCTTCCGTACCGGTCTCCCCCGTTTTCCGTCACTGCTTTCGCTCTCCAGACCGCGCCTGAGCGCTCGTTTCCCCTGACCGGTCCGGTTCCGCCGATCCGGTCAAAGCGAACGGCGGCAGCCCGCCCCCGCAGGGGCGGACCGCCGCCGTCACCGGATCAGTCAACCGATCGCACCGATCGTCCTCGGGCCCTACCTGTTGTAGGGACCGAAGTCGTACTCCTCCAGCGGAACCGCCTCGCCCGAGCCCTGGCCGAACGTGTACTCGCTCGGCTCCTCGTAACCCGAGACGGAGTACATGGAGGCCTTGGCCTCCTCGGTCGGCTCGACCCGGACGTTGCGGTACTGCGGCATGCCGGTACCGGCCGGGATGAGCTTACCGATGATGACGTTCTCCTTGAGGCCCAGCAGCGGGTCGCTCTTGCCGTGGATGGCGTTCTCGGTGAGCACCCGGGTGGTCTCCTGGAAGGAGGCCGCCGACAGCCACGACTCCGTGGCCAGCGACGCCTTGGTGATGCCCAGCAGGACCGGCCGGCCGGCGGCCGGCTGGCCGCCTTCGGCCACCACCTGGCGGTTGGTGGACTCGAACTTGGGCCGCTCCACCATCTCGCCCGGCAGCAGGTCGGTGTCGCCGGACTCCAGGATGTTCACCCGCTTGAGCATCTGCCGCACGATGATCTCGATGTGCTTGTCGTGGATCGAGACGCCCTGCGACTTGTAGACCTCCTGCACCTCGTTGACCAGGTGCTGCTGGACGGCGCGCGGACCCTGGATGCGGAGCACCTCGTGCGGGTTGATCGCACCGTCGATCAGCTGCTGGCCGACGGTGACCGAGGAGCCCTCCTCCACCAGGAGCCGGGCGCGCATCGGAACCGGGTAGGCGATCTCGTCGGAGCCGTCGTTCGGGATCAGGATGATCTTCCGGCTCTTCTCCGTCTCCTCGAGCCGGATCCGGCCGTCGAGCTCGGCGATGGGCGCCACGCCCTTGGGGATCCGGGCCTCGAAGAGCTCGGTGACACGCGGCAGACCGTGGGTGATGTCCTGGCCCGCCGAACCGCCCATGTGGAAGGTCCGCATGGTCAGCTGGGTGCCCGGCTCACCGATCGACTGCGCGGCGATGATGCCGATGGCCTCGCCGACGTCGACCGGCTTGCCGGTCGCCATGGACCGGCCGTAGCAGGTGGTGCAGACGCCGATCTTGGCCTCGCAGGTGAGCGAGGAGCGGATCCGGACCCGCTCGACGCCGGCCTCGACCAGCTTGTCGATGACGCCCTCGGAGGTGTCGGTGCCGGCCGGGAAGAGGACCTCCCCGTCCACCGCGACGTCCTCGGCGATGGTGCGGCCGAAACCGGTGTTCTCCACGTTGTGCTTGCGCACCACGGTGCCGGCGGCGTTCTTCTCGCCGATCTCGTGCCAGAGCGACCGGTCGGTGCCGCAGTCCACCTCGCGGACGATGACGTCCTGGGCGACGTCGACCAGGCGCCGGGTGAGGTAACCGGAGTCGGCGGTCCGCAGCGCGGTGTCCGCCAGGCCCTTCCGCTGGCCGTGGGTGGAGATGAAGTACTCCAGCACCGACAGGCCCTCGCGGTAGGAGGCCTTGATCGGCCGCGGGATGGTCTCGCCCTTGGTGTTGGAGACCAGGCCGCGGATACCGGCGATCTGCCGGACCTGCATCGGGTTGCCTCGGGCACCGGACTGGACCATCATCCACACCGGGTTGTCGGCCGGGAAGTTCTCCTCCATCTCCCGGGCGACCTCGTTGGTGGCCTTGGTCCAGATCTCGGTGAGCTCGCCGCGGCGCTCCTCGTCGGTGACCAGGCCGCGGTCGTACTGCCGCTGGATCTTGTCGGCCTGCTTCTCGTAGGCCTCCAGGATCTCGCCCTTGCGGGGCGGGGTGAGCACGTCGCCGATGCCGATGGTCAGGCCCGAGCGGGTGGCCCACTTGTACCCGGCGTCCTTGAGCGCGTCCAGCGTGGTCGCGACCTGGACCTTCGGGTAGTTCTCCGCCAGCTCGTTGACCAGGGCCGAGACCTGCTTCTTGCCGACCTGGTAGTTGACGAACGGGTAGTCCGTCGGGGTGGTCTCGTTGAAGAGGTACCGCCCCAGCGTGGTCTCCAGCACGTACGGCTCGCCCGGGGTGTGGCCCTCCGGCTCCACCCAGTCCCGCGGCGGGACGGTGTCGCCGGCGACCCGCAGCCGGATGGTGGCCTGCAGGTCCAGCTCGCCGCTGTCGTAGGCCATGATCGCCTCGGCGACGTCGCGGTAGGCGTGCCCCTCGCCCTTTCCGCCCTCCTTGAGGGTGGTCAGGTAGTACAGGCCGATGATCATGTCCTGGGTGGGCATGGTGACCGGCTTGCCGTCGGACGGCTTGAGGATGTTGTTGGTGGCCAGCATCAGCAGCCGCGCCTCGGCCTGGGCCTCGGCGGACAGCGGCAGGTGCACGGCCATCTGGTCGCCGTCGAAGTCGGCGTTGAACGCGGTGCAGACCAGCGGGTGGATCTGGATCGCCTTGCCCTCGACCAGCTGCGGCTCGAAGGCCTGGATGCCCAGGCGGTGCAGGGTCGGGGCGCGGTTGAGCAGCACCGGGTGCTCGGTGATGACCTCTTCCAGGACGTCCCAGACGACCGGGCGGGACCGCTCGACCATCCGCTTGGCGCTCTTGATGTTCTGCGCGTGGTTCAGGTCGACCAGGCGCTTCATCACGAACGGCTTGAACAGCTCCAGGGCCATCTGCTTGGGCAGGCCGCACTGGTGCAGCTTGAGGGTGGGGCCGACGACGATGACCGAGCGGCCGGAGTAGTCGACGCGCTTGCCCAGCAGGTTCTGCCGGAACCGGCCCTGCTTGCCCTTGAGCATGTCGGACAGCGACTTCAGCGGACGGTTGCCCGGCCCGGTGACCGGGCGGCCGCGGCGGCCGTTGTCGAACAGCGCGTCGACGGCCTCCTGCAGCATCCGCTTCTCGTTGTTGACGATGATCTCGGGCGCGCCCAGGTCGAGCAGGCGCTTGAGCCGGTTGTTCCGGTTGATGACCCGGCGGTACAGGTCGTTCAGGTCGGAGGTCGCGAAGCGGCCGCCGTCCAGCTGCACCATCGGACGCAGGTCCGGCGGGATGACCGGGACGCAGTCCAGGACCATGCCCATCGGGCTGTTCCGCGTGTTCAGGAACGCCGAGACGACCTTGAGCCGCTTGAGGGCGCGGGCCTTCTTCTGGCCCTTGCCGCTGCGGATGGTCTCGCGGAGCTTCTCCGCCTCCGCGTCCAGGTCGAAGTTGGCCAGCCGCTCCTGGATGGCCTGGGCGCCCATGCCGCCGCGGAAGTACTTCCCGAAGCGGTCCCGCATCTCGCGGTAGAGCATCTCGTCGCCCTCGAGGTCCTGGACCTTGAGGTTCTTGAACCGGTTCCAGACCTCTTCGAGGCGGTCGATCTCGCGCTGGGCCCGGTCGCGGAGCTGGCGCATCTCGCGCTCGGCCGACTCGCGGACCTTGCGCCGCGCGTCGCCCTTGGCGCCCTGCTCCTCCAGCTCGGCCAGGTCGGCCTCGAGCCTCTTGTGCCGCTCCTCCAGCTGGGAGTCCCGGCGCTGCTCCAGGTGCTGGCGCTCCACGGAGACGTGCGCCTCCAGGGAGGCCTGGTCCCGCTCGCGGGCCTCGGTGTCCACCCAGGTGACCATGTAGGCCGCGAAGTAGATGATCTTCTCGAGGTCCTTGGGGGCCAGGTCCAGCAGGTAGCCGAGCCGGCTGGGCACGCCCTTGAAGTACCAGATGTGGGTGACCGGGGCGGCCAGCTCGATGTGGCCCATCCGCTCGCGGCGCACCTTGGCGCGGGTCACCTCGACGCCGCAGCGCTCACAGATGATGCCCTTGAAGCGGACGCGCTTGTACTTGCCGCAGTAGCACTCCCAGTCCCGGGTGGGACCGAAGATCTTCTCGCAGAAGAGGCCGTCCTTCTCCGGCTTCAGGGTGCGGTAGTTGATGGTCTCCGGCTTCTTGACCTCGCCGTGCGACCACTGGCGGATGTCGTCGGCCGTGGCCAGGCCGATGCGCAGCTCGTCGAAGAAATTGACGTCGAGCACTTAATTCGTCCCCTGCTCTCGAAGCTTGCGGAAGTCAGACCTCTTCGACGCTGCTCGGCTCGCGCCGACCCAGGTCGATTCCCAGTTCTTCCGCGGCACGGAAGACGTCTTCGTCGGTGTCCCGCATTTCGATGGACATACCGTCACTCGACAGCACCTCCACGTTCAGACAGAGCGACTGCATCTCCTTGATGAGCACCTTGAACGACTCGGGGATGCCGGGCTCCGGGATGTTCTCGCCCTTGACGATGGCCTCGTAGACCTTGACCCGGCCCAGGACGTCGTCGGACTTGATGGTGAGCAGCTCCTGCAGGGCGTAGGCGGCCCCGTAGGCCTCCAGGGCCCAGACCTCCATCTCCCCGAACCGCTGGCCGCCGAACTGCGCCTTACCGCCCAGCGGCTGCTGGGTGATCATCGAGTAGGGGCCGGTGGAGCGGGCGTGGATCTTGTCGTCCACCAGGTGGTGCAGCTTGAGGAAGTAGGTGTAGCCCACCGCGATCGGCTCGTCGAACGGCTCGCCGGTGCGGCCGTCGAACAGCCGCGCCTTGCCCTCGGAGTTGATCAGCACCTGGCCGTCGGCGTTGGGCCGGATGGAGCCCAGCAGGCCGCTGATCTCGTCCTCGCGCAGGCCGTCGAAGACCGGGGTGGCGACCTTGGCGCCGCCCTCCACGGAGTCCGCTCCGATGTCGCGGAGGCGCTGCTTCCACTCCTCCGGTCCGCCGTCGACCTGCCAGCCGTTGGCCGCCATCCAGCCGAGGTGGATCTCCATGATCTGGCCGACGTTCATCCGGCCGGGCACGCCCAGCGGGTTGAGCACGATGTCGACCGGGGTGCCGTCCTCCATGAACGGCATGTCCTCCTGCGGCAGGATCTTGGCGATGACGCCCTTGTTCCCGTGCCGGCCGGCCAGCTTGTCGCCGTCGGTGATCTTCCGCTTCTGCGCGACGTAGACCCGGACCAGCTCGTTGACGCCGGGCGGGAGCTCGTCGCCGTCCTCGCGGCTGAACACGCGGACGCCGATGACCTTGCCGGACTCGCCGTGCGGCACCTTCAGCGAGGTGTCGCGGACCTCGCGCGCCTTCTCACCGAAGATCGCGCGGAGCAGCCGCTCCTCGGGGGTCAGCTCGGTCTCGCCCTTGGGGGTCACCTTGCCGACCAGGATGTCGCCGTCGACGACCTCCGCACCGATCCGGATGATGCCGCGGTCGTCCAGGTCGGCGAGGACCTCCTCGCTGACGTTGGGGATCTCGCGGGTGATCTCCTCCGGGCCGAGCTTGGTGTCGCGCGCGTCGACCTCGTGCTCCTCGATGTGGATCGAGGAGAGCACGTCGTCCTGGACCAGCCGCTGGGACAGCACGATGGCGTCCTCGTAGTTGTGGCCCTCCCAGGACATGTACGCCACGAGCAGGTTCTTGCCCAGCGACATCTCGCCCTGGTCGGTGGAGGGTCCGTCGGCCAGCACCGAGCCGGCCTCCACGCGCTGCCCCTCGGCCACCACCGGGCGCTGGTTGAAGCAGGTGCCCTGGTTGCTTCGGCGGAACTTGCCCAGCCGGTAGGTCTTCCGGGTGCCCTCGTCGGCGAGGACCGTGACGTAGTCCGCGGTGACGTCCTCGACCACGCCGGCCGCGTCGGCCAGCACCACGTCGCCGGCGTCGGTGGCGGCGCGGTACTCCATGCCGGTGCCCACGATCGGCGCCTCGGCGCGGAGCAGCGGCACCGCCTGGCGCTGCATGTTGGAGCCCATCAGCGCGCGGTTGGCGTCGTCGTGCTCGAGGAACGGGATCATGGCGGTGGCCACCGACACCATCTGGCGCGGGGACACGTCCATGTAGTCGACGCCGGAGGCGTCGACGGCCTCGAACTCGCCGCCCTTCATCCGGACCAGCACCCGGCTCTCGGAGAAGGTCCCGTCCGCCTCGACCGGGGTGTTGGCCTGGGCGATGACGAAGCGGTCCTCCTCGTCGGCGGTCAGGTACTCGACCTGGTCGGTGACGCGCCCCTCGACGACCTTGCGGTACGGCGTCTCGACGAAGCCGAAGGAGTTGACCCGGCCGTACCCGGCGAGCGAGCCGATCAGACCGATGTTGGGACCCTCAGGGGTCTCGATCGGGCACATCCGGCCGTAGTGCGACGGGTGCACGTCGCGGACCTCGAAGCCGGCGCGCTCACGGGACAGACCGCCCGGGCCCAGCGCGGACAGGCGCCGCTTGTGGGTCAGCCCGGCCAGCGGGTTGGTCTGGTCCATGAACTGGGACAGCTGGCTGGTGCCGAAGAACTCCTTGATGGAGGCGACGACCGGCCGGATGTTGATCAGCGTCTGCGGCGTGATGGCCTCGACGTCCTGGGTGGTCATCCGCTCGCGGACGACCCGCTCCATCCGGGCCAGGCCCAGCCGGACCTGGTTCTGGATCAGCTCGCCCACGGTGCGCAGCCGCCGGTTGCCGAAGTGGTCGATGTCATCGGTCTCGACCGGCCGCTCGCCGATCGCGGTCTCCATCGACTCCTCGCCGGCGTGCAGCCGGACCAGGTAGTCGATGGTGGAGACGATGTCCTCTTCGGTCAGCGTGCCCTGGGTGAAGGGGGCCTCCAGGCCCAGCTTCTTGTTGATCTTGTACCGGCCGACCTTGGCCAGGTCGTAGCGCTTCGGGTTGAAGTAGAGGTTCTCCAGCAGCGCCTGCGCCGACTCCTTGGTCGGCGGCTCCCCCGGGCGCAGCTTGCGGTAGATGTCCAGCAGCGCGTCGTCGGTGCCGGCGGTCGGGTCCTTCTCCAGCGTGTTGCGGATGGACTCGTAGTGGCCGAACCGCTCCAGGATCTGGTCGGTGGTCCAGCCCAGCGCCTTGAGCAGGACGGTGACGCCCTGCTTGCGCTTGCGGTCGATGCGGACGCCGACGAAGTCGCGCTTGTCGACCTCGAACTCCAGCCAGGCGCCCCGCGACGGGATGACCTTGCACCCGTACAGGTCCTTGTCGGAGCTCTTGTCGACCTGCCGGTCGAAGTAGACGCCCGGGGAGCGGACCAGCTGCGACACGACGACACGCTCGGTGCCGTTGATGATGAACGTGCCCTTGGCGGTCATGAGCGGGAAGTCACCCATGAACACCGTCTGGCTCTTGATCTCACCGGTGTCGTTGTTGATGAACTCCGCGGTCACGAACATCGGCGCGGAGTACGTCATGTCCTTGTCCTTGCACTCCTCTTCGGAGTACTTGGGCGGCTCGAACCGATGGTCGCGGAACGACAGCGACATCGTGCCCGAGAAGTCCTCGATGGGACTGATCTCCTCGAAGATCTCTTCGAGACCGGACTGCTCCGGGACGTCCTTGCGGCCGGCCGCGAAGGCCGCCTCGACTCGGGCGCGCCACTTCTCGTTGCCGAGGAGCCAGTCGAAGGACTCTGTCTGCAGGGCGAGAAGGTCGGGGACCTCGAGTGGTTCCTGAATGCGAGCGAAAGTAACGCGGTTCGGACCAAGGGCGTTAGCGGAGGCGTTGCGCGAGGCTGCCAACAGGGGTCCTTCCGAAGGCTTGTGGCGGTTGATGCGCGCGCACGCCGGACGACCCGAGATGTCCATTGGAGGGCCACCGGGCTCGGAGGCCTTCCCGACGTGGGGTACGTGCTGGTATGAGGGCCGCGACCAGGTGGGGTCGGGGCACGGAACGCACGGACACCGGAACAGGGATCGTCAAAGGGCAGCGCAAAAGGGCAGTGTAGCCGAATACTACACCGCTGTCCAACCGCATCCCCCGGAGCCGATCACGACACCACGCAGCATCGCCCCAACGGGCGGATCCGTCAAGCCCAGCGGGCTTCCGGGGGCCCTTTCCGGACCCGTGAGAGGTCCCACAGGACGTGCGGGGTGTGAGCGACCCTACAGCGGGGAAGACTCCTCCGTTCCGGCGGAGTCTCCCGGCAGGGCGGGCGCCAGAGGCGGGGGGTGCGGCGGCGGGGGATGCAGCGGCGGACGAACGACGACGAGCGGCGGCCGCCCCGAGCGGGGCGGCCGCCGCCGTCTGCGACCGGAGAACCGGTGCTACTTCAGGGTCACCGTGGCGCCGGCGCCCTCCAGGGCGGCCTTGGCCTTGTCGGCGGTCTCCTTGTTGACGCCCTCCATCAGCGGCTTCGGGGCGTTGTCGACGAGGTCCTTGGCCTCCTTGAGGCCCAGGCTGGTGAGGCTGCGGACCTCCTTGATGACCTGGATCTTCTTGTCGCCGGCACCCTCGAGGATGACGTCGAACTCGCTCTGCTCCTCCTCGGCCGCGGCGGCACCGCCGGCGGCACCCGGAGCAGCGGCGACGACGGCGGCCGGAGCCGCGGCCTCGACGTCGAACTTCTCCTCGAACAGCTTGACGAACTCGGAGAGCTCGAGCAGGGTCATCTCCTCGAAGGCGCCGAGGAGCTCTTCGGTGCTGAGCTTCGCCATGGTGCGTTCTCTCTTTCTGTGCGATCACGCGCGCCGCGCGGCGCCGTGCCGAGCCTTGCGTGGTCCGGCGCGCCCGCGCCGGCAAGGATCGTGGTCTTTTTAGGCCTCGTCCGACTTCTTCTCGTGCAGCGCCTGGGCGAGCCGCGCGAGCTTGGTCGGGAGAGCCTGGAACGTGGCGGCGGCCTGGCCCTGCTTGGCCTTGAGGACGCCGGCCATCTTCGCGAGGAGAACCTCGCGGGACTCAAGGTCGGCCAGCTTGATGATCTCGTCCGGGGTCATCGCCTTGCCGTCGATGACGCCGCCCTTGATCACCAGCGGCGAATTCGCCTTCGCGAAGTCACGAAGCCCCTTCGCGGCCTCGACGACGTCCCCGCGGACGAAGGCGACGGCCGAGGGGCCCTCGAAGAGGTCGAGGACCTTCTCGTCAAGGTCGGCCTCCTGGGCCGCGATCTTGCCGAGGGTGTTCTTCACGACGCGGAAACGCGCGTTCTGGCCGAGGCTGTTGCGCAGCTCACCGAGCTGGGCGACACTGAGCCCCCGGTATTCGGTCAGCACGGCGCCCTGCGAGCCCTGGAATTCCTCCTTGAGCTCGGCGACCGCGGCTGCCTTATCCGGCCTCGCCATGGGACTCCTTCCAACAGTGAACGCCGGTGGATGCCAAGGGTCGCCATGGACGGAGCGGCAGGGAATGAAAAAAGCCCCGGCGCGGGCGCACGGGACTTGTCGGGCCGCGGGCACCGGAAGGGCACCCCGCCTCGAAAGAGTTCTCGTCACACCTGCGCTGGCCGCCCATGTACATGGGACCTTGGGCCACCCGAAGGGTGGCGACCGGCGGTCTTCGGCAGTCCCCCATCCTACGGCATCGCCCGGACCGGGTCGAACGGATTCGGCCGGCCCCCGGCGTGACCCTCGGCACCGCTCCCCGCCACCGGCGGCCGGGCCCCTCGGGGCCCGGGGAAAGCGGGGCGCCCCGGACCGGGGGTCCGGGGCGCCGAGGCCGTGCTGGGACGGCGGGTCAGGCGGCGGCGCCGGAGCGCGCGGCGCTCGGGTCGACCGGGATGCCCGGGCCCATCGTGGTGGTCAGCGTCGCCTTCTTGACGTACCGGCCCTTGGCGGCGGACGGCTTGAGGCGCAGCACCTCGTCCAGCGCGGCGGCGTAGTTCTCCACCAGCTGCTCCTCGGTGAAGGAGAGCTTGCCGACGATGAAGTGCAGGTTGCCGTGGCGGTCGACGCGGAACTCGATCTTGCCGCCCTTGATGTCGGAGACCGCCTTGGCGACGTCCGGGGTGACGGTCCCGGTCTTCGGGTTCGGCATCAGGCCGCGGGGGCCCAGCACCCGGCCCAGCCGGCCGACCTTGCCCATCAGGTCGGGGGTGGCCACGACCGCGTCGAAGTCCAGGAAGCCCTTCTGGATCTCCTCGACCAGGTCGTCGTCGCCGACGAAGTCGGCGCCTGCGGCACGCGCCGCCTCGGCCTTCTCACCGGTGGCGAAGACCAGGACCCGAGCGGTCTTGCCGGTGCCGTGCGGGAGGTTGACGGTGCCGCGGACCATCTGGTCGGCCTTGCGCGGGTCGACGCCCAGGCGCAGGGCGACCTCGACGGTCGGGTCGAACTTGACCTTGGAGGTCTCCTTGGCGAGCTTGACGGCCTCGAGCGGGCTGTACAGCCGCTCGCGGTCGACCAGCTCGCTGGCCTTGCGGTGGTTCTTGCTGCGCTTCACGTGGATCTCCTCACGAGATTGTGGTGCTCGGGCCGGCGCAGGGCCCTGCCACGGTCGTCCGGGGGGCGCCTGGGCGCTACTTGACCTCGATGCCCATGGAGCGGGCGGTGCCGGCCACGATCTTCTCGGCGGCGTCCAGGTCGTTGGTGTTGAGGTCGGGCAGCTTGGTCTGCGCGATCTCGCGAACCTGGTCGCTGGTGATCGAGGCGGCGGTGCTGCGGCCCGGGTCGGTGGCGCCCTTGTCCACGCCGGCGGCCTTGAGGATCAGCTTCGGCGCCGGCGGCGTCTTGGTGATGAAGGTGAAGGAGCGGTCCTCGTAGATGGTGATCTCTACGGGGATGACGCTCCCGCGCTGGGCTTCCGTGGCAGCGTTGTACTGCTTGCAGAAGTCCATGATGTTGACGCCGTGCGGACCCAGCGCGGTACCGACCGGCGGGGCCGGGGTGGCCTGGCCGGCGGGCAGCTGAACCTTGACGAGCGCCGCGATCTTCTTCTTCGGAGGCATATCGGGTCCTTTGCCTGATCTGCGTTGGTCGTTGGTCCCGGGCTCCTGAGACGCCGCGCGTGCGGCACCACGCGGGCGCGCCCTGGGCGGGGCTGGTTCGGAGCCGGCCGCCCCGGTTCGGGGCGCCGGACCGCAGGGACCGGTGCGGACCGGGGCGCCCGTCCGCGGGCTGGGCCGGCGGGCAGGGCGCGGGTGGGCCCGCCCGAAGGCGGACCCACCAAGTCTACGTGCTCAGCGAAGCGCTCGGGCCTGGGCTCAGATCTTGGAGACCTGGTTGAACCCCAGCTCGACCGGGGTCTCCCGGCCGAAGATGGAGACCAGCACCTTGAGCTTCTGGGTGTCGGGGTTGATCTCGCTGACCGTCGCGGGCAGGGTCGCGAACGGCCCCTCCATGACGGTGACCGACTCGCCGACCTCGTAGGCCACGTCGCTGCGGACCTCGGTCTTCTCCCCGGTCCTGGCCTGCTCCGGCTCCTTCTCCGGGGCGGGCGCCAGCAGGTCGGCGACCTCCTGGATGCTCAGCGGGGCGGGCCGGTTGGAGAGCCCGACGAAGCCGGTGACGCCCGGGGTGTTCCGGATCGCCGACCAGGACTCGTCGGTGAGCTCCATGCGCACCAGGACGTAGCTGGGCAGGACCTTCTCGGTGACCTGCTGCCGCTTGCCGCCCTTGACCTCGGTGACCTCCTGGGTGGGCACCTCGACCTGGAAGATGTAGTCCTCCATGTTGAGCGACTGGGTGCGGCTCTCGACGTTGGCCTTGACCCGGTTCTCGTAGCCGGCGTAGGTGTGCACGACGTACCAGTCGCCGGGCAGCAGGCGGAGCTCGATCTTGAACTCCTCGACCGGGTCGAGCGCGGGGGCCGCGGGCTCTTCGGCCTGCGCCTCCTCGGCGCCCTCCTCCTCCGGGGCGTCCTCGGCGCCGTCGCCGGCGCCCTGCTCCGCCTCGGCGGTGGCGGCCTGCTCCTCCTCGGCGCGCTGGCCGGCCTCTTCCTCTGACGCCTGACCCAGGTCCTCGGTGGGGAGGTCGTCAGAGGTCAGTGGGGACTCGGACACGGCAGCTCTTTCTCTCGACGGTTGCACCGTAGGTGTTTCTCCCTGCGGACCGGCGCGGCCGCGGGCGGCCGAGGGCACCGGTGCCGGTCGTGCCAGCTTACGTTCTCAGCGGGCACGATGGGACCAGGCCGGACCGGCGGAGGGGAAGATCGGGGCGGGGCGCTCGGGCCGTTCGGCGGAGCGGAGGCTCCGCGGGAGGTCAGAAGGGCGGGGCCGCGCCGGCGCCGCTACCGCCGCCGAGGGTGCTGTAGAGCCAGGTGACGGCCTCACCGAAGCCGAAGTCGAGCAGCGTGACGTAGCCGACCATGATCACCACGAAGACGATGACGACCACGGTGTAGGTGAGCAGCTCGCGCCGGGTGGGCCAGCGGACCTTGCGGAGCTCCCCGACGACCTGCTTGGTGAAGGTCACCGGACCGGTACGACGCTGCGGGCCCTTCTCGGGCTTGGCGTCGGCGTCAGTCTGCGTCACCTGTGGTCCTTAAGGTCGTGGCTGGCAGGGACGGCCGGGCCGCACCGCCCGGCGCCGGTTCCGCTCGGCGAACGGCGCCGGCCTTTCGCCGCCGGACCCCCGGCCGACCGCCGCCGGGAGCGGTGCGCGTCTGTCACGTTCCTTGCAGGGCAGGAGGGACTCGAACCCCCAACCGCCGGTTTTGGAGACCGGTGCTCTACCAATTGAGCCACTGCCCTTCGCGGGTACCGCTTGCGTACCCACCATAGCCGGATTCCGCCGTGCTCGCGCCACCGGCGGCGCACTGCGGAGGATCCGGCTCCGGATCGAGGGCGAGTCTATGCCCTATCGGCTCCGGGGGCCAACCGGAAAACCGGGCCGGGGTGCCGTTCGCCCCCTTCCGGGGCGGTCCGGTGCGCCCCGTGAAACGATGGGCCCATGAGTGAGCGACCCCGTATCTCCGAACGCATCGGCGGCATCTCCGAGTCGGCGACGCTGGCCGTGGACGCCAAGGCCAAGGCGATGAAGGCGGAAGGGCGCCCCGTCATCGGCTTCGGCGCCGGCGAGCCGGACTTCCCGACCCCGGACTACATCGTCGAGGCCGCGATCAAGGCCTGCCGCGAGCCGCGCTTCCACCGCTACACCCCGGCGGGCGGCCTGCCCGAGCTCAAGGAGGCGCTGGCCGCCAAGACGCTGCGCGACTCCGGCTACCGGGTCGAGCCGTCCCAGATCCTCGTCACCAACGGCGGCAAGCAGGCCATCTACGAGGCCTTCGCCACCATGCTGGACCCGGGGGACGAGGTCATCGTGATCGCCCCCTACTGGACCACCTACCCCGAGTCGATCAAGCTGGCCGGCGGCGTGCCGCGGTACGTGGTGACCGACGAGTCCACCGGCTACCTGGCCACGGTCGAGCAGCTGGAGGCGGCCCGCACCGAGCGCACCAAGGTGCTGCTCTTCGTCTCGCCGTCCAACCCGACCGGCGCCGTCTACACCCCCGAGCAGGTCCGCGAGATCGGCCGCTGGGCCGCGGAGGCCGGGCTGTGGGTGCTCACCGACGAGATCTACGAGCACCTGGTCTACGGCGACGCCCGGTTCAGCTCGCTGCCGGTCGAGGTGCCCGAGCTGGCCGAGCGCACCGTGGTGGTGAACGGCGTGGCCAAGACCTACGCGATGACCGGCTGGCGGGTGGGCTGGGTGATCGGCCCCAAGGACGTGGTCAAGGCCGCGGGCAACCTGCAGTCGCACGCCACCTCCAACGTCGCCAACGTCTCCCAGGCCGCCGCGCTGGCAGCCGTCTCCGGCGACCTGTCCGCGGTGGCCGAGATGCGCACCGCCTTCGACCGGCGCCGCCGCACCATCGTGCGGATGCTCAATGACGTCCCGGGCGTGGTCTGCCCCGAGCCGCAGGGCGCGTTCTACGCCTACCCCTCGGTCAAGGGCGTGCTGGGCAAGGAGATCCGCGGCCGCCGCCCGCAGAGCTCCACCGAGCTGGCCGAGCTGATCCTGGAGCAGGCCGAGGTCGCGGTGGTCCCGGGCGAGGCCTTCGGCACCCCCGGCTACCTGCGGCTCTCCTACGCGCTGGGCGACGCCGACCTGGCCGAGGGCGTGGGCCGGATCCAGAAGCTGCTGGGCGAGGCCTCCTGAGGCACCGCCGCGCACCGCGCGGCCCGCGCGGGCCCGGTCTCCGGCTTCGGGGACCGGGCCCGCGCCGCATACGGCACCATTGGGTCATGGAACGCCCCATCGACCGGCTGCCCAAGGCCCATCTGCACCTGCACTTCACCGGTTCCATGCGGCACACCACCCTGGTGGAGCTCGCCGAGGAGCGCGGAGTCCACCTGCCGCAAGCCCTGGTGGACGACTGGCCGCCCCGGCTCAGCGCCGCCGACGAGCGGGGCTGGTTCCGGTTCCAGCGGCTCTACGACATCGCCCGCTCGGTGCTGCAGCGCCCCGAGGACATGTACCGGCTGCTGCGCGAGGCGGCCGAGGACGAGCGCGCCGCCGGGTCCGGCTGGCTGGAGATCCAGGTCGACCCGAGCGGCTACGCCTCCCGGTTCGACGGGCTCACCGCCACCCTTGAGCTGGTGCTGGACGCGGCGCGCGCCGCCGAGGCCGAGACCGGGGTCCGGATCGGGATCATGGTGGCGGCCAACCGCACCCGGCACCCGCTGGACGCCAAGGCGCTGGCCCGGCTGGCCAAGCAGTACGCCGGGCGGGGCGTGGTCTCCTTCGGGCTCAACAACGACGAGCGGCGCGGGCGGGCGCTGGACTTCGAGGGGGCGTTCCGGATCGCCGGGCGGGCCGGGCTGCTCTCCGCCCCGCACGGCGGCGAGCTGGCCGGGGCGCGCAGCGTCCGGGAGTGCCTGGACGAGCTGGGCGCCGACCGGGTCGGGCACGGCGTCCGCGCGGTGGACGACCCCTACCTGGTGGAGCGGATCGCCACCCAGGGCGTCACCCTGGAGGTCTGCCCGTCGTCCAACGTGAGCCTGGGCGTGGCCGGCCGCATAGAGCAGGTGCCGCTGCGCCGGCTCTTCGACGGCGGCGCCCCGATCGCGCTCGGCGCCGACGACCCGCTGCTGTTCGGGCCGCGGCTGGCCGAGCAGTACGAGATCGCCCGGACCGTGTTCGGCTTCACCGATCCGGAGCTGGCCGAGCTGGCCCGGATGTCGATCCGCGGCTCCGGCGCCCCGGAGTGGCTCCGCAAGGAGCTGCTGGCCGGGGTGGACGACTGGCTGGCCGCCGAGCCGGTGCAGCGGGCCGGCTGAGCCCGGCCGGGCCCGCCCCAGGCGATGATCTTGACGTTGCGGGGGTGTCAGAGCGCTCTGACACCCCCGCAACGTCAAGATCATCGGGGGAAGGCAGGGCGCCCCGCCTAGCCGGCCACCGCCAGCAGCCCCTGGAAGGTCATCACGGTGCCGGCCAGGAAGAACAGCACCGCCGCGCCGAGCTGCACCGCCCGCTCCGGGAGCCGCTTGCCGAGCAGCGAGCCGAGCCAGATGGCCAGTGCGTCGGCGGCGACCATGCCCACCGTGGAGCCGATCCAGATCGGCAGCCAGTGGTACTGGGTGCCGACGGTGATGGTGGCCAGCATGGTCTTGTCGCCGAGCTCGGCGACGAAGAAGACGGTGGCCACGGTGAGCAGCCCGGAGCGGATCCTGCGCGAGGCCGTGCGCTCCTCGTCCTTGTCGGTCAGCTCGTCGCCGCGGAGCGTCCACAGGCCGAAGCAGAGGAAGGCCAGGCCGGCGATGAGGGTCACCCAGTCGGTGGGGACCGCCAGGCCGAGCCCCTCGGCGATGAGCACGCTCAGCCCGTGCACCGCGACCGTGGCCAGGGTGATGCCGAGCAGGACGGTGCGCACCCGGTACCGGGTGGCCAGTGACATCGCGACGAGCTGGGTCTTGTCGCCCATCTCGGCCAGGAAGACCACCCCGGTCCCCGCCGCGAGTGCCATGAGGAATTCCACGCCTGCCGCCCCTTCGCCGTCGTCGGATCCGTCCGCCCCGCGGGCGGCGCCGGAACCGATGCGGGCCTTTTTCGGGCGCGGCGCTTCGGCCCGGCGTCTCCTGCCGGGCCGAAGGTCTCGTCCGCCCGGGACGTGCGCAGGGCCCGCCGGGCTCCTGCGGCCGGGCCGGGGGCCGGTGTGTCGACCGCAGGGATTGGGGACTACTCCCCTTCGACGGAGAAAACGGTAGCAGCGCGTTTTTTCGGAATGCAATTCATGGATACGGCGATCGTTTCGCCGAATTCCACCTAAAAATAGAGTTAGGCACACCTAATTCAAGAGATGAGAAAGGCGCCCCGCATTCGCCGCCGAGGCGAATGCGGGGCGCCTTTCCGGTGCGCCGGTCCGGGTCAGAGCGAGACGCCCACCATGACCGGTTCGTTGACCAGGGTGACACCGAACGCCGCGGCCACGCCGGAGCGCACCTCGCGGGCGAGTTCGAGCAGGTCGGCGGTGGTACCGCCGCCGGGGTTGGTCAGCGCCAGGGTGTGCTTGGTGGAGATGCGCACCGGGCCGCGGGCGTGCCCCTTGGCGAAGCCGGCCCGGTCGATGAGCCAGGCCGCCGAGGTCTTCACCCTGCCGTCGCCGGCCGGGTGGGCCGGCGGCTCGGTGTCCGGGCCGAGCCGCTCGGCGACCCGCTTGCGCAGGTCGGCGAAGTCCTCCTCGGTGAGCACCGGGTTGGTGAAGAACGAGCCGGCGCTGCGGGTGTCCGGGTCGGCCGGGTCGAGCACCATGCCCTTGCCCCGGCGCAGCTCCAGCACGGCCTCGCGGGCCCGCTCCGCCGGGACCCGCTCCCCCTGCGCCGCGCCGAGCCGGCGGGCCAGCTCGGCGTAGGCCACCGGGGCGCTCAGCCCGGACTCCTCCAGCTCGAAGACGACCTCGCAGACCACGTAGCGGCCGCGGTCGGCGCCCTCCCGCTTGAACACGCTGTCCCGGTAGGAGAAGCCGCAGTCGGCGTTGGAGAGCGCGCGGCGCTCGCCGGTGCGCCGGTCGTACACGACCACCTCGGCGATGGTCTGCGCGACCTCCTGGCCGTAGGCGCCGACGTTCTGGATCGGGGTGGAGCCGACCCGGCCGGGGATCCCGGAGAGGCACTCCACGCCGCTGAGGCCCTCGGCGACGCAGCGCGCCACGAACGGGTCCCACTCCACGCCGGCCTCGGCGCGCACCCGCACCGCCCCCGGGGCGCCGCCCGGCTCCCGGGCCGTCCCGGCCGCGGCGACCTGCACCACGGTGCCGGGGAACCCCTCGTCGGAGACGACCAGGTTGCTGCCGCCGCCCAGCACCAGCAGCGGCTCGCCGGCGGCGTCCGCCGCGGCCACCGCGGCGATCAGCTCATCGGTGCCGGCGGCGGCGGTGAACCGGGCGGCCGGGCCGCCCAGGCCCAGGGTGGTGTGGTCGGCCAGCCGGACTCCGGCGGCGGGAGCAGCGGTCATGGGGCGCCCTCCAGGGGACGTGCGGGGGACCGGACGGTCGGACTGCGTTCTCCCCGCCGCTCCCGGCCCCGCGCCCGGTCGGAGCGGCGGGGCGCCGGGGCCGGCGCGGGGAGGAGCGGGGGTTCTAGGCGAGGCGGACCAGCAGAGTGGGGCGGGCCAGCACCCGGGTCCCCGCGGCGCGCACGGTGAGCGCGACCAGGACCAGGTTGTCCTCGCGCTTCTCCTTGACCGTGCCGGAGACGGTGATCTCGGCGCCGGTGTCGTCGTCGGGGACCACCACCGGGGCGGAGAACCGGGTGCCGTACTCCACCACCGCGCCCGGGTCGCCGGCCCAGTCGGTGACCAGCCGGGCCGCCTCGGCCATGGTGAACATGCCGTGCGCGATGACCCCGGGCAGGCCGACCGCCTTGGCGGTCCGGTCGTTCCAGTGGATCGGGTTGAAGTCGCCGGAGGCCCCCGCGTAGCGGACCAGGTCCACCCGGCGCACCGGGAAGGTCCGCTCACCGATGGCGGTGCCGGCCTCGACGTCGTCGTAGCGGACGGTGGCGGTCATGCGGCGCTCCCCGCTTCCTCGGCCCCGCCCCGGACGACGAGCATGTTGACCGCGGTCACCACGTGCTCCCCGTCGAGGTCGGAGATCTCGCTCTCCAGTGTCACCAGCTCGTTGCCGGCCAGGCTCTTGATCTCGGTGATCCGGGTCACCGAGCGGACCAGGTCGCCGGCGGCCACCGGGCGGCTGTAGCGGAACCGCTGCTCCCCGTGGACCACCATGGAGAAGTCCAGACCCAGCTCGGGGTCGGTGACGGCCTGCCCGGCGCCGGCCATGCTCAGGATGATCGGGAAGGTGGGCGGGGCCACGACGTCGGGGTGGCCGGCCTTCCGGGCCGCCTCCGCGTCGGTGTAGACCGGGTTGGCATCGCCGATCGCCTCGGCGAACTCGCGGATCTTGCCGCGGGTCACCTCATAGGGCTCCGGCGACGGGTACTCCCGCCCGAGCAGCTCGCGGTTGATCGCCATGGAATCCCTTTCGAACCGTGTCCGATCCGCGCGGCCGGTTCCGCCGGCGCGGTCCGCGCATGGGTATGGCCCAGCGAGCCGGGGCTCACTGGGCCATGTGCGCTGCTTGCTCATCCGAGCGACCGCCGCGGGCGGTGCGCCGGGGACTAGCGGGTCTCGCGGTGCTCGTTGTGCCGGCGGCAGTTCGGGCAGTACTTCTGCAGCGAGAGACGGTCGGGGTTGTTCCGACGGTTCTTGCGCGTGATGTAGTTGCGGTGCTTGCACTCCTGGCAGGCCAGGGTGATCTTCGGCCTCACGTCAGTGGCAGCCACGTGGAGTGCCTTTCTGCTGGTGACGAACACTGAAAAAGACCCGCGTTGACCCCTGTCATCGCAGGGCAGGGGTCGCGCAGGTAGTAGCGGAGGCCGGACTTGAACCGACGACACAGCGATTATGAGCCGCTTGCTCTACCGACTGAGCTACTCCGCCGCGACGGTCCTCTTCGGAGCCGACGTATCCTTCTCCAGGATACCGCCCCGGGACCTGGGCACCGATTCTACCGGCACCCGGCCACCTGGTGGGTCGGGAACCTCATCAAGTGGTGGAGCCCCTTTACGGAATCGAACCGTAGACCTTCTCCTTACCATGGAGACGCTCTGCCGACTGAGCTAAAGGGGCACGCTCCTGCGGCTTCCCCCCTTCCGGGGTTCCGCCCTTCGCGTTGGTCATGACTATACAGGTCTTCGGGGGTGGTCTGCCAAATCGGAAACCCGCTCCCGCCCGTCACCCGCCACCCCCCTCAACGGAGACCCTCCGGGACCGGCACCTTCACCACGCCCGCCGGCGCCCTCCGCCCCGCTCAGGCGTCCTCTCCGCGGACGGCGGCGGCCGTCCGGGCCCCGGCTCCTCCCGCCGCGACCGGGCGGCCCTCCGGCCCGCTCAGGCCGCCGGGTCGGCGACCCGGACGTTGGACGACGCGTCCCGCTCGATGCCCCGCACGTCGGCCGGGAGGCCCAGCCGGTGCAGCGCCTCGGGCAGCCGGGTGTCGTGCGTGAACACGATGATCTGGCGGTGCGCGCCGACCTCGGCCAGCACCCCGGCCAGCCCTTCGACCGTCTCGGTGTCCATCGCCTGGACCGGGTCGTCCAGCACCAGGAACCCGAACGGGTTCCCGGCCGCCAGGGTGCGCGGCAGGCAGATGGAGAGCGCCAGGGCCTGGAACTCGCCCTGGCTGAGCAGCCCCGGGGCGTTCTGCTCCGCCTCGGCGCCGTCCACCGCCACGTCCACCTCGACCCGGCGCCGGGCGCCGCGCCCCACCAGCCGGAGCGACTCCAGGTCGATGTGGCGCTCCTGGCGGAGCCGGTGCCAGACGTGCTCGGTCTGCGCGGCCAGCGGGCCGAGCCGCTCGTCCCGCACCTCCTTGGCGAAGCCGGAGAACCACTCCAGCGCCTGCTCCGCGGCGCCCAGCCGCTCCCGGGCGGCCACCGCGGCGTGCGCGTCCTCCACCCAGGCGCCGAGCATCTCGGCCAGCCCGCCCCAGCCGTCGTCCGGGGCGTCCAGCCGCCGGCCCGCCTCCTTGCGGGCGGCGAGCGCGGCCGAGCGCAGCCGCCGGCCGACGCCTTCGATGTGCTCGGCCAGCTGCACCGGGTCGGTGATCTCCGCCCCGGACTCCCACTCGGCCCAGATCCGGCCCAGCTCGCTCTCCTCCGGCAGCCAGGAGGGCTTGGGGGCCATCAGGAAGCGGGCCTGGTCCCGGGCGTCCTCGACCCGCCGGTAGGCCGCCGAGGCGCTCTCCGCCACCGGTTCCAGCCGGGCGATCTCGGCCCGCGCCCGGCGCGACCAGTCCCCGCCCAGGGCGCCGCCGGTGCCGCAGGCCGGGCAGTCGGTCTCGGCCGGGTGCCGCTCGTGGTGCTCCAGCGCCTGGCGGAGCAGGAGCACGGTGCCGCGGGCCCGGTCGCCCTTGCTCCCGGCTGCCATCGCCAGCTCCATGGCGGCGCCGCGCAGCTCGTTGACCACATCGGTGATCAGGGCCCGCTCCGGGACCGCGAGCCGGCGCAGCCGGCGCAGCACCCGCTCGGCGGCCGGATCCGCGGGCCCGTCGTCCGCGGCGACCTCGGCCAGCCGGCCCAGGTCGAGGTCGCCGGAGCCGAGGACCTCCAGGGCCCGGGCGGCCCGGTGGTCGCTGGACTCGCGCAGCCGGGCGACGAGGTGGTCCAGGTCGTTGCGGGGGCGGTCGCGCAGCTTGGCCAGCCGGGCGCAGGCCCTGGCCAGGGCCCGCTCGGCGTCGGCCACCCCGGTCAGGCCGAGCAGGGTGGTGATGGTGTCGTAGAGCTCGGCGGCGCGGCCGTTCACCGCCCGGCCGAGTTCGTCGTAGGAGAGGAACGGCCGGTAGCGCTCCAGGTCCGGGCCCCAGCCCAGGGAGCGCAGCGGGCCGTCGGTGCCGTCCGGCGCGATGACCCGGCCGCGGGCGGAGCGGACGCTGTCGCCGGCCCAGTACCGGGTCACCCGGGTCGGGGCGGGGTCGCCCGCGTGCACGATGTCCACGCTGACCTCGGTGCGCTCGGTGTAGTGCAGGTTGCGCCACCCGTCGCGCCAGCCGGCGGGCAGCGCGTCCCAGCGCATGTTGCGCCCGGTCAGCGCGGCCTCGGCGGCCTCGGCGAAGCTGGACTTGCCCGAGCCGTTCCGGCCCACCACCACGGTCAGCCCCGGCCCCGGGCGCAGCCGCAGCTCGGCCGGGCGGCCGATGCCGCGGAAGCCCTGCACCTCGATCCGGGAGAGGTAGCCCTGGCGGCCGGGGTCGCGGTGCGCGGGACGCTCCTCGGCGCCGCGCAGCAGCGACGCCGGGTCGGGGGCGGGCTCGCCGCGGCGCAGCCCTTCCAGCGCCTCCTCGCCGTGCAGGGAGGCCACCACCCACTGGCGCGCCTCTCCGTCGAGCGGTGAGCGGGCCAGGCGGCCCAGCACGGTCCGGACGGTCCAGTCCGGGCCGGAGCCGCCCTCCTCTCCGGGGTCCCCGGCGATCGCCTCTGCCGTCGTCACGGTCGTCACCACACCCGCCTCATCAGTCGCCGCAGAGTTAGCAGATTAGGACAGCCCCGAAGAAAGCGGCACCTCCCCCGTCACACTCCGAGCAGGCGCCTGCGCGCCCCGTCCCAGCTGAAGTGCAGGGTGGCGATGCCGGGAACGGCCGGATCCCGCAGGCACTCGTAGATGTGCAGCCCCGGCACCGAGGCGAAGCAGCCCCACACCCGCTCGGAGGTGAGCACGAAGTCCAGGTCGAGCTGGACCAGCAGGCCCAGCAGCCGGCCGTGGGTGGGCTCGTCGACCTTGGCGAAGGCGTCGTCCAGCAGGATGAGCCGGGGCGCGGCCGGCGCGTTGGCCTGCACCGCGTCGAACTGGGCCGCCGCCGCGGCGAACAGCACCAGGTAGGCGACGACCCGCTGCTCGCCCTGGCTGAGGCCGGTGCGGTGGCTGAGCCTGCGCTCCCGCTCCGGGCGGGCCGCGTCGGTGATGTGCACGGTGAACGCGAACCAGGAGCGGTAGTCCAGCGCCGCGCGGAGCTGGGCGCCCCCGGTGGCGGTCGGGTCGAGCCGGCGGATCGCCTCGATGCAGCGGCGCAGCGCGTCGCGGAGCCGGGTGGTCTCCAGCCGGGTGCGCCGCTCCGCGGGCCGGGCGAGCAGCGGCACCACCGCGCGCACGTCCTCGTCGGCGTCGGGCGCCAGCCCCCACTCGATGCGCACCCCCAGCCCCTGGGAGGTGGTGACGTCGCCGAGCACCTCGTTCATGGTGGCGATGAGCGCGCGGGCCTCGTCGATCTGGCGGGCCAGGTGCCCGGCGAGCTCGCCGAGGAGGTGCCGCTCGTAGGCCTCCTCCTCGCGGAGCAGGGCCGCCTCCTCGGCGTCGGCCTCCGCCTCCGCCAGCCGGGCGGCGTAGGCGGTGACGTCGTGCGCGCCGGCGTCGTCGTGCACGGTGACCCGCTTGACCCCGGCGTGCTCGGTGAGCTCGGTGCGGGCCCCGACCGAGGAGCCTCCGGCCAGCAGCCGGTGCAGCGCCTCCCGGCGGCGCAGGATGCCGCTGTCGTCGACCTCCTCCTCGGGGGCCTCCGCGGCGCCCAGGCCGTCCTGGACCGCGGCGGTCAGCTCCTCCAGGGCGGCCAGCCGCTCGCCCTCCTCGGCGGCGTCCGCGGCGACCAGCCGGTCCAGCGGCTCCGCGGCGCCCTCCAGCCCGGCGGCGGCCAGCAGGTCCGGGTCGGGCGCCGCGTCGGCGCCGGTGAGCGCCGCGCGCAGCGCGGCGCCGGCCGCCAGCGCCCGGCGGGCCTGCTCGGCCCGCTCCGCGGCGGCCGACCCCAGCCGGGTCTCGGCGGCGACCCGCTCGTCGCGCGCCCGCTGCGCGGAGCGCTCCAGGTCGGGGACGCGGTCGGCGGCGGCCTCCATCCGCTCCCGGACCTCGGCGACGGCGGCGCCGATCCGGTCCGGGTCGGCGGCGCGCGCCCGGTCGGTGAGCTCGATGTCGCGGCGGACGGTGATCATGTCGCCGATGGCCGCGGTGCGGGCGTCCTCGGCGACCACCCGGTCGCCGCGGGCCTGCCGCCACTGCTCGGTGCCGTCGTGCGCCCGGTCCAGCAGGGCGGCCAGCGCCTGCAGGTCGCGCAGGGCGGCGGCGAGCCGGACCCGCAGGCCGTCCAGTGCGGCGGCGGTGGCGTCCAGCTCGGCGGCCTCGGCGGGCAGGGCGGCCCGCTCCGCCTCGGTCCGCACCGAGCGGCGCAGGGCCAGGGCCCGGGTGCGGGCCTCCTCGGCGGCGCGGGCGGCGGTGCGCTGCTCGGCCTCGGTGCCGGCCAGCCAGCCGCGGGCGTCCTCCAGTGCGGCCCAGGCGGCCGCGAGCCCGCCGGGGCCGGGCAGGCCCCTGGAGATCCCGACCAGTTCGTCCTGGGCGCGCTCGGCGTCGCCGCGGCGCTCCCCGGCCTCGGCGAGCAGCGCCTCGGCGATGTCGATCCGGCGTTTCACGTTGGCCAGCGACCGGTCCCGGGCGGTGTCGCGGGCGGCGGTGCCGATGTGCTCGACGGCGGTCTTGCGGTGCGCGCCGGAGAGGGCGCCCAGCCGCCAGCGGCCGTCCAGGGCGACCGCGCACGCGGGGCCGGCCTGCTCGCCGTCGCGGCGGCGGCGGTGCCTCGGCTCGGCCCCCGGGCCGCCGTCCGCGGGCAGCAGGGCGACGCCGGCCAGCAGGGCCTCCACCCGGTCCCGGCCGATCCCGGCGCGGTCCTCCTCGGCGCCGTCGGGGAGCGGGGCGAGCACGTCGAGCAGCGAGGGGCCGGGGGCGGGCCGGCCCGGGGAGAGCACGATGTCGGAGGTGTCGGCGGAGAGCGCGCTGCCGTCCGCGGCGACCCAGGCGTTGAGCAGGCCGGAGGCCTCCAGGGCGCCCTCCAGCCCGGCCTGCTCGGCGGCGCTGAGGCCGTCCGCGAAGTCGACCAGGGCGTACAGCGGGGCGCCGGCGCCGCGGTCGCGCACCGCGGCGGCCCAGGGCGGGGCGGGCGGGGCCGGGTCGGCCGCGCCGCCGGCCTTGCGCTCGGAGAGCTCGTCGAGCTCGGTGACCAGCTCGCGCTCTTCGCCGAGCGCGGTGTCCCGGCGGGACCGGAGTTCGCGCAGCAGCGGGTCGACCGCGGCGTGCGCCGCCTCGGCCACCCGGTCCGGAACGTCCGGGCCGAGCAGCCCGAGCGCATCGTCGTGCGGCGGCTCGACCAGCTGCTCCAGGGCGGCGGCCGCGGTGTCCAGGTCCGCGTCGGGGGCGGCTTCGCGCAGGTCGGAGAGCCAGGTGCGGACCCGGGCGGCGTAGGAGGCGCCGGCGGCGCGCACCGCCTCCACCGCGGTGCGCTCCCGGGTGCGGGCGCGCTCCAGCGCGGCGTCGGCGGACTCCGCCTCGCCGCGCAGCGCGGCCTCCCGCTCCTCGGCCCCGGCGCACTCGGCCGCGGCGGTGCGCAGCCGCTCGGCCAGTTCGGCGCGCTCCGCGGCGGCCTCGTCCGCGCGGCTGAGCCGGTCGTGCAGGTCGGCGAGGCCGTCGCGGAGCGCGTCCAGGTCGACGCCCGGGACCGGGTCGCGCTCCACGGCCCGCTCCAGGCCCTCGAAGTCGACGTGGGTGACGCTCTCCCGGGGCGCGAGCACGGTGCGCACCGGCTGCGGGACGGTGCCGAGCGGTTCGGGGTCGATCCCGGCGGCCCGGGCGGCCTCGGCGGCCTCGGCGTGCAGCGCGCGCAGCGCGGCGATCGCGTCGTCCACCGCGGCCAGGCCGCCGGCCAGGGTCTCCTTGGCCCGCTCTTCGGCGGTGAGCGCGTACCCGGCGGCGGTCCAGGCGGCCTCCGCGGCGCGGATGTAGGCGGTCACCGCGGCGTAGCGGGCCTGCAGCTCGTGGTCGGTGGCGGTGGGGGCGGCCTCGCCGGCGGCGGTCAGCGTCGCGGCGTCGGAGCCGGCGGTGTCCCGGGTGCGCCGGGCCCGGTCGCGCTCCTCCTGGACCGCGCTCTCCTCGGTGACCAGCCGGTCGAGCTCCTCTTCGAGGCGCTCGGCCTCTGCGGCGCGGCGGCCGTGCTCGTCCAGCCGGGTGCGGACCTCGGCGGCCCGGTCGCCGAGCACCCGGTGCAGGTAGCCCCGGTAGCCGGTGAGGAACTCCTCGACGTGGCCGCGGGCGCCGCGGAGCGCCTCCAGCCGGCCCCGGGCCTCCTCCAGGTCGGCGACGTTCCGGGCGACCTGGTCCAGCACCGACTCGTCCATCGGCGGCAGCGCCTCGGCGAGCACCGAGACCAGTTCGCCGGCCTCCAGCCGCTCGCCGATGGTCGGGCGGCGCAGCCGGTACAGCAGGTGCACCAGGTTGCGGTAGCGGACCGGGTCGTCCAGGCCGAACAGGTCGCGCATGACCCGGGTCCGGTAGGGGCCCGCGGTGTCGTAGCAGTTCTCGGCGCCGACCTCGGCGCGGAGCCGCTCGACCGGCATCGGCCGGCCGTCGCGGACCAGCTCCAGGTCGGTGCCGACGCGGCGCTCGGTGACGAAGTGGGTGCAGCGCACGTCCCGGCCGGGGGCGGCGGTGACCGCGGCGCCCAGGGTGACCGCCGGGGCGTCCTCGCCGTCCTGGGCGAACTCCACCCAGAGGTAGCCGATCCGGACCGCCTCGTCCGGCCCCTCCCCGGGGGCGGGGTCCTCTCCGTCCGGGGCCTCGGCGGCACCGTCCGGGCGGGCGGGGGCGGCGGCCCGGCCGTCGGCCATCAGCCAGCGGAAGCCGGTGCGCCCGGTGCCGGTGGTGTCCAGCCGCCGGGCGTCCCCGTCGAGCAGGAACGGCAGCAGCATCTCCAGCGCCTTGGACTTGCCGGCGCCGTTGCGGCCGCGCAGCAGCAGCCGCCCGTCGGCGAAGTCGAAGACCTGGTCGTCGTAGTGCCAGATGTTGTGGATCCCGGCGCGGTGCAACCGGTTTCGGTTGCGTCGCTCGACCGGTTCCGGTCGCTCTTCCCCGGAGTCCGGGGCGGTGGCCTCGCCGGTCCGGTCCCCGGCGGACTCCGCCGGGGCGTCCGGAGACGCGGCCGGAGCGTCGGCGCGCAGGCTCGGCTGCGCGCCGGTGGCCGTCCCCGCGGCGGAACCGGGCGGGTCGGCGCCGAGGGCCCGCTGCGGACCGGTGGACCCTTCGGCGGCGGGCTCTCCCGAATCGGCCTCAGCGGCCTCCGCAGGCTCACCGCCCTGGTCGGCGACGGGCGGCACCGGACGGCCGTCCTCCCGCCCCTGCACCGCACCGGCACCGGCGGAACCGAGCAGATCCGCGCCGAGAACCCGCTGCGGACCCGTGGATCCTTCGGCGGCGGGCTCTCCCGGAGCGGCCTCGGCGGCCTGGCCGTCCTCCGGACCCTGCACACCGAGCAGATCGGCGCCGAAGGCGCGCTGCGGGCCGGTGGCCCCTTCGGCGGCGGGCTCTCCCGAATCGGCCTCAGCGGCCTCAGCGGCCTCCACAGGCTCACCGCCCTGGTCGGCGACGGGCGGCACCGGGCGGCCGTCCTCCCGCCCCTGCACCGCACCGGCACCGGCGGAACCGAGCAGATCCGCGCCGAGAACCCGCTGCGGGCCCGTGGGCCGCTCGGCCTCCGGCCCGGCGCTGCGGGCCTCGGCCCGCGCGCCGCCCTGCTCCTCCGAGCGCTCCTCCGACGACGGCGCGGACCGGCCGCCGGGCACGCCCTCCCCGTCGGCGGGCGCGCCGAGCAGGTCGGCGCCGAGGGCCCGCTGCGGGCCGGTGGGCCGCTCGGCCGCGGGACCGGCGGAGGCCGCCCGCGCGGAGTCGGCGCCCTGCTCCGGGGCCTGCGCCTCGGGGCCCGCCGCGCTTCCGGCGGAGCCGAGCAGGTCCGCGCCGGGGCCGGGCTGCGGGCCGGTGGCCGGGGAGCGGGGGGCGAGCGGCTGCTGCGGACCGGTCAGGGCCGAGGGGAGCGCCCAGTCCTTTCCGGCGGCCGCCCCGGCGGAGCCGGCGCCGGGCTCCGGACGGGAGGCGGCCGGTTCCCCGCCCGCGGCTTCCGGGGCCTCCGCGGGCTCCGCCGCCCCGGGGGCTCCCCCGTCCGCGGCGCGCTCCCCGGCGGGCCGCTCCGGATCCCCGCCGTCCCGCTCCTCCGCGGCCTCGGGACCGGCCGGGTCCTCGCCGCCGGGCGCGTCCTGCGCATCGCCGACGACCGGGATGGGCGCGGTGACCTGCTCGTCGCCGACGGCCCCGGGCTCGGCGGGGGCGTCCCAGGGCCGGGGGCGGCCGGTCGGGATCGGGCGGGAGGCCAGCGGGCGGCCGGGCGGAACCGTCGGCGTGCGGGCCTCGGTCTGCCGGGTCGTGCTCGCGTCGCTCATCGACCGCCCTCCGGTTCTCTCGGTGCCGCTCGGATCGCCTTCCCGGGTGAGATTCAGGCGATCTGCGTCATTCTCCCGGATCCCCGGAGTGCGCCGGGCGCCCCCGGCCGACGTGCGCTCCTCGCGGAACGGATCCATCTCACACCCCGTCCCGGGTCTCCGCGGGCGCGAACCGGGCGGCGGCCGCCCGCAGCGCCCACCCTCCCCCGGCCCCCGCGCCGTCCGCCGCGCCGCGGTCGCGGACCAGGCCGGCCGCGGCGAGCAGTTCCAGCGCCCGCCGGCCGAGCGCGTCCTCGTCCGGCAGGTACTCGGCGGCGCCGAGCTCCCAGCGGCGGCGGTGCGCGGAGTCCGCGCCGACCACCGCCTCCAGCTCCTCGGCCAGCACCTCCGGGGGCACGGGGGCCTCGTGGGCGGGGGTGTTCTCCGGGCGGATCCGCGCGGCCAGCCTGCGGACGAGCAGCAGCGCCGCCTCGGCGGCCGGGCCGGCGGCCGGCAGCAGCGGGCCCGGCACCTCCCCGGCGCCGTCCGCCTCGTCCGGCAGGATCACCGCCATGCCCTCGGCGCGGACCTCCGCCTCGGAGCCGAGCAGGTCGGCCAGTTCCGCGGCGGCCCGCCACTGGTGCCGGGCCAGCCGCCCGCGCTGCCGCTCCGGCAGGTCCTCCCGGTAGACCACCGCCTCCTCGGCGAGCAGCCTGCGCAGCGCCACCTCGCCCGCGGCGTCGCCGTCGAAGTCGTCCGGCGCGGCGTCCCGGACGAAGGAGTCCGGGTCGGCGGCGGCGTGCGGCGGGTGGGCCACCGCGAGGGCGGCGAGTTCGCGGTCGACCATGAGCCGGACCTCCTCCCCCTCCCCCGCGGCGTACTCCGCCAAGGTGCCCTTGCTCTCCGCCAGCACGCCCCAGTCGGCGAGCAGGCGCAGCGCGGAGGCGAACGCGCGGCGCTCCGCGGCCCGCCCGGCCGGGTCCGCGCGCAGGCCGGCCTCGCGGGCGGCGTCCCGCACGCCGGCGGCCAGCCCGTCCAGCGGGACCTCCTCGTCCCCGCCCTCGGCCAGGACGGCCAGAACGAGCGCCAGGTAGGCGTAGCCGCGCGGGGTGAACGGGGCGCCGCTGGCCCGCCGGGCGGGCCCGGTGCCGCGGACCCGCCCGGCCTTGGCCAGCCGGGCGTACTCGGCGCCGACGGTCAGCTCGTAGCCGAGCACCCGGCGGAAGCGCTGGGTGAGCCAGTCGGAGTGCGCGCGGATCAGCGCGAACGCCTCGGGGTCGGTGCGGGCGGTGACGAACGGGGTGGCCAGCAGCCTGCGGGCGGCGGCCCGGCGCTCCCCGATCAGCGCCACGTCGTCGATCAGCACGGGCGGTCCTCCTCGCCGGCTCCGTCGGCCTCCGGTTCGGGCAGCGGCCCCTGCTCGGCGTGGTCGGTCACCCGCAGCCACACGTCGGCGAGGTCGAGGCCGCCGCCGGGGGAGGCGATCGCGATCCTGGTGCCGGGGGCGGAGCCCACGTGCAGCCGGACGCCGAGCTCCAGGTCGCCGGCGGTCACCTGGCGGGCCTCCGGGGAGCCGGAGCCCAGGGCGGCGGTGAGCAGCTCCATCAGCACGTCCAGCGCGGGGGTGGACAGCTCCAGCCGCTCCGCGCCGCCGGCCAGGGCGGTGCGCACCTCGGCCGCGGCCGAGCGGCGCCAGTGCGCCCGGGCCTCGGCCGCGTCGCGCAGCCTGGCCCGCTGGTCCGCGTGGTCCGGGACCGGGGCGGTGGGCAGCGGGCCGTCCGCGGGGGCCGCGGCCACGTGCGCGGGGGGCGAGTTCCACCAGCTCGCCGCGGCGGGGGCGGCCTCGTCCCCGGCGCCGCCGAGGAAGCGCGCCGGGTAGGCCGCGAAGGCGGCGGCGTAGACGTCGTGCGCGGCCGGCGCGTCGGCCTGGTCGAACCATCGGGCGAGGCGCAGCAGGGCCGCCCGGCCGCGCCGGTGCGCTCCCTGTCCGCCCGCGTCTTCAACTGCTGAGTCACCCACAACCCAGCAGACTAGAGACCCCTGGCCACCGCCGGGCCCGGATCGGCCGGTCCGACCGGCCCGGCATGCCCGAAATCACGGTCGTGAACTGGACCTTCCACGGTCCGTATCGGGGCGGTTTTTCTCCCGGCGGCCCCTCCCCGGGGGCGTCCTGCCGGGCGGCTCAGGGGCGGACCAGCATCCCCTGGTCGGCCTCCTCCATCGCGGTGCGGTCCGCCTTGCTGAGGCCCTCCGCCTCGGTCACCCGGTAGGTGGTGAAGTAGAGCGTCCCGCCGACGTTCTCCGGGTCGCCGAGCTCGACGGTGGCGGGGTAGGGGTCGTCCTGGCATTCCGGTAGGCACCAGGTGCCGGAGAGCCCCCCGCGGCCGACCGCGGAGTCGGTGCCCCACTCCTGCCACTCCAGGCCGGTGAAGGAGGTGAACTCCGAGGCGACCAGGTCCTCCGGCCGCTGCTGGGGCCGGCCCTGCTCGTCGCCGTGCGTGTTGAACACGTAGGCCCCCTCCCCGGTGCGCGCCTCCTCCTCCGCCGCGGCCCGGTCCTCTTCGGTCCTTCCTTCTCCGGCCCGCTCCTCCGCGCCGTCCTGCCGGTCGGTGCCCTCGGCGGGCGGCGGTGAGGACTCGGGGCCCGACGGGGCCGGGGCGGGGTCGGGCGAGCCTTGCGCGGAGCCTCCGGCCCCCGCCGAGCACCCGGCCGCCAGAACGGCGACGCACGCCGCTCCCAGGACCGCCGCCTGCGCAGTGCCTCCGGACATGGTCGCCTCCTCTCCGCGCGGCCGCCCCCCGGCGGACCGGCAGGGGGATCGTTCCCGCCATCGGCCCTGCTCAAGCAGGGCGTTCGGCGGCCGCGACCGGGGGAAAGCGCAGGTCCCCGGCGCGCACGCGGCGCGCCGGGGACCTGTTCGAGCGGTGCGTCCCGGTCCGGGCGGCGTCGTTCCGGCGGAGGCCTCCGCGCCCGGACCGCCGACCGGTGGCGGTCGGTCAGTAGCCGCCGTGCCCGTCGTCCTCGACGTTGGTCTGGACCGGGCCGTTGGTGCAGTCACCGGTGGTCTTCGGCGACAGGACCGGCACGTTGGCACCGAGCACCGCGACGTCGGCGTTGCAGACCTGGACCGGCAGGACCTGCAGGTTCTGGTTGAACTGCTGGTCGCTGCTGTCACCACTCGCCTGGGCGGGGCCCGCCATCAGGACGGAGCCCAGCGCGGCACCGGCGACCAGGCCGGCGACGGCGAACTTGCGCAGCATTCCCGGACCCCTAGTCGTCGACGTTGGTCTGGATCGGGCCGTTGGTGCAGTCGCCGGCGGTCTGCGGCGACAGGATCGGCACGTTGGCGCCGAGCACCGCGACGTTCGGGTTGCACAGCTGCACCGGGACCAGCTGCAGGTTCTGGTTGTACTGCTGGTCGCTGCTGTCGTGCGCCTGGGCGGGGCCGGCCATCAGGACGGAGCCCAGGGCGGCGCCGGCCACCAGGCCGGCGACGGCGAACTTGCGCATCATGGCTGCTGCTCCTAGTCGTCGACGTTGGTCTGGATGGCGCCGTTGGTGCAGTCGCCGGTGGTCTGCGGCGACAGGACCGGCACGTTGACGCCGATGACCGCGCCGATGTTGGCGTTGCAGACCTGGACCGGCACGCCCTGCAGGTTCTGGTTGTACTGCTGGTCGCTGCTGTCGTGCGCCTGGGCGGGGCCCGCCATCAGGACGGAGCCCAGCGCGGCGCCGGCCACCAGGCCGGCAACGGCGAACTTGCGCATCATTGAGATTCTCCCAAGTTATTGTTAAAGCCGATGAATGCCGTATTCGGGCGCGCGATGCCCGTTTTTTGGCGAAATCTAGTCGTCGACGTTGGTCTGGACCGGGCCGTTGGTGCAGTCGCCGGTGGTCTGCGGCGACAGGATCGGCACGTTGGCGCCGAGCACCGCGACGTTGGCGTTGCAGACCTGGACCGGGACCAGCTGCAGGTTCTGGTTGAACTGCTGGTCGCTGCTGTCGCCGGCGTGGGCCGGGGCGGCCATCAGCACGGAGCCCAGGGCGGCACCGACGAGCAGGCCGGCAGCGGTGATCTTCTTCATTGGGATTCCTCCGGAGAATTCCGCGGGAGGTTGATGAAAAAGCGCAGTGACGCGCCTTCTCGCGGTGGACTGCCGTAATCATCGGGCTACTCACCGTATTTTGTCAACGCCGAAACAGGGGAAGGAGAGTGCCTAATCCGGGCATTCCGGGGCCATCCATCGGCAAAGAAATTCCCGGCCGCCTGGATATCCCCGGATATTCCCCGCCGAACAGCCGAACCGGAAGAATCGGATCTCCTCCGTCGAGTCGGATACGCCGGGCGGCGGAGGCGTGGAGGGGCCCCTGCGGAGGCGGGGCGGCGGGAGCCGGCCGGGAGCGGCGGCGCCGCGGACGGCTGATCCGGCGGGCGCGGGCTTCGCGCGCCGCGGGCGGTCCGGCGGGGCGGGCAGGCGGCCCGCACGGCGCCCGGGTTTCGGTCACGCCCTATACGGTCACCCAGCGCACACAGCCCCTGCCCGGGAAGACCGCGGGGGCGCCGGGGGCGGTCCGAGCCTAGCCCGCTCCGGCGCGCACCGCCCGGTCATCGCCGAAAACGGGCGGAAGAGGACGGGGCGCTGCCGCCAGGGAGGGAGCGGGGCGGCCGGAGGGGGCCGTGGAAACGAGAACGCCCCCGGCCTCTCGGGCCGGGGGCGTCCCCCTGGTGTGGCAGGTCAAGGATTCGAACCTTGGAAGGCTGAGCCGGCAGATTTACAGTCTGCTCCCTTTGGCCGCTCGGGCAACCTGCCTGGGATTTCGCCGCTCTTGGCGGCGCACGAACGATGATAGCGGACCTGCCGGGCGGGCGCGAATCGATTGCGCGGGGCGGGCCGGGGGCCGCGCGGATAAGCTCGGTGCCTGCCGAGGACGGGGCCGCTCCGGGCGGGACGCCCGGGACCGGCCGCCGCGGCGATGAACGACTCCGAACCCGAAAGTGTGAGCGCACGTGGCCGCTGAATCCAGTTTCGACATCGTGTCCAAGCTCGACCGCCAGGAGGTCGACAACGCGCTGAACCAGGCCGCCAAGGAGCTCTCCCAGCGCTTCGACTTCCGCGGCACCGGTGCGCAGATCACCTGGTCCGGCGAGCAGGGCGTGGAGCTCAGGGCCAACTCCGAGGAGCGGGTGAACGCCGCCCTGGAGGTCTTCAAGGAGAAGCTGATCAAGCGGAACGTCTCCCTGAAGATCCTGGACGCCCCGGACGAGCCCAAGGTCTCCGGCAAGGAGTACCGGCTGCCGGTCGCGCTGAAGGAGGGCATCACCTCCGAGGACGCCAAGAAGATCTCCAAGATCATCCGGGACGAGGGCCCCAAGGGCGTCAAGGCGCAGATCCAGGGCGACGAGCTCCGGGTCAGCTCCAAGAAGAAGGACGACCTGCAGGCGGTGATGTCCCTGGTCAAGGGGAAGGACCTGGACGTGGCCCTGCAGTTCGTGAACTACCGCTAGCCCTTCGGGCGGCGGGGCCGCCATCGGGCCCGGTGGCCGGACTCCGGGGACCGGGCCCCGGCGGCGGATCCGCCGCTCAGCCGATCCGCCAGCGCTCGTCCAGGGCGCGCAGCCGGCGGATCCGCTCCGGGGTGGGCGGGTGCGCGTCGAACAGCCGGCACATGCCCCGGCGCGGGAACGGGTTGGCGATCATCTGGTGCCCGGCCGCGAGCAGCCGCCGCTCCATCGGCAGCGGGTGCGTCCGGGCGCCCACCTCGATCTTGCGCAGCGCCGAGGCCAGCGAGAGCGGGTCGCCGGTGAGCCGGGCGGCCGCCTCGTCGGCCCGGTACTCCCGGCCCCGGCCCGCCCCGCTCCGGATGACCAGCGCGGCCAGCGGCCCCAGCCCGAGGAAGAGCAGCCCCTCCAGCAGCCCCGGCCCCTCGTCGTCGGAGTCGCCCAGCGGCAGCAGCAGCGCCAGGGCGGTCAGCGAGACGATGATGGTGGCCAGCCCCACCGCGACCGAGGAGACCAGGGTGTCCCGGTTGCGCACGTGCGCGAGCTCGTGCGCGACCACCGCGCGCAGCTCCCGCTCGCTGAGCAGCCGCAGCAGGCCGGTGGTGCAGCACACCCCGGCGGAGCGCGGGCCGCGCCCCACCGCGAAGGCGTTCGGCGCCGGGGTCGGCGACAGGTAGAGCCGCGGCATCGGCTGCCGCGCCTCGGTGGCCAGCTCCCGGACCACCCGGTGCAGCTCGGGCTGCTCGAACTCGCCGACCGGGCGGGCCCGCATCGCGCGCAGCACCAGCGAGTCGCCGAAGAAGCAGACCAGGCCGACCACGCCGAGCACCAGCACCACGCCGGAGCGCAGCCCCTCGTCGCCCCAGATCAGCCAGGCGGCGAGCACGATCAGCGCCGACGGCACGGCGATCAGGGCCGCTGCCCGGAACGGGTTGCGCAGCACGGCTGTCCTCTGCCTCCTTCGAGATCCCGGCGGCGCCCCGACCGGGGCCGCCCACTGTTACGAACGCGCGGACGCCCGCGGCGCGTTCCCGGCCTCCGCGATCCCGGCCCGCCCCGACCGGACTGTGATTCCGCACACCCGCCCCGCGTCCGCCCGCGAGGGGGCACCTATAGTTGCGAGAGTGGCCGTTATCACTCCGCCCACCGCTCCGCCGGGTCCGCCCGGCGGGCGGCGGCACGTGGATCTCGCACACGACGACAGCGCCCTGTGTCGGCTCCGCCGGGCACCCGGGCGGGTCGGGCGTGCGGCGGCGGCGATCGTCCCCTGAGCCGGCGTGGCCACCTGGTCTCGGCCCCGAGGCGCGCGCCAGGCGCCCCCGGGCCGGCCGCCAGGTCCCCACTCAAGCGACAGCGGTCCGCCGCCGGCGCCGAGTCCGCGCTCGGCACCCCTCCGGCTGCGGGCCGAGGCAACCTGAGCCGCCGCAGGGCGCGGCGGTTCGTCGAGGAGGTCGGCGATCTCAGTGACCAAGAAGGTCGAACGTCTTGATCGGGTGATCATCCGATTCGCGGGCGACTCCGGCGACGGCATGCAGCTGACCGGCGATCGCTTCACCCAGGAAACCGCATCCTTCGGCAACGACCTCTCCACGCTGCCGAACTTCCCCGCCGAGATCCGGGCCCCGGCCGGCACGCTCCCCGGCGTCTCCAGCTTCCAGCTGCACTTCGCCGACCACGACATCATGACCCCCGGCGACGCCCCGGACGTCCTGGTGGCGATGAACCCGGCGGCGCTCAAGGCCAACATCGGCGACCTGCCCCGGGGCGCCACCGTCATCGCCAACACCGACGAGTTCACCAAGCGCAGCCTGGCCAAGGTCGGCTACACCGAGGACCCGCTCTCCGACGGCTCGCTGTCGGAGTACAAGGTGAGCCGGGTCCCGCTGACCTCGATGACGGTCAAGGCGGTGGAGGAGTTCGACGTCTCCAAGAAGGACGCCGAGCGGGCCAAGAACATGTTCGCGCTCGGGCTGCTGTCCTGGATGTACAACCGGCCCACCGAGGGCACCACGTCCTTCCTGAAGTCGAAGTTCGCCGCCAAGCCGGCGATCCTCGCCGCCAACCTGGCGGCGTTCCGGGCCGGGTGGAACTTCGGTGAGACCACCGAGGACTTCGCCGTCTCCTACGAGGTGCGGCCGGCCCGGCTGCCCTCGGGCACCTACCGGAACATCACCGGCAACCTGGCCGTCTCCTACGGCCTGGTGGCGGCCTCCCGGCTGACCGGGCTGCCGCTGTTCCTCGGCTCCTACCCGATCACCCCCGCCTCCGACATCCTGCACGAGCTCTCCCGGCACAAGCGGTTCGGCGTGCGGACCTTCCAGGCCGAGGACGAGATCGCCGGGGTCGGCGCGGCGCTGGGCGCCGCGTTCGGCGGGTCGCTGGGGGTCACCACCACCTCCGGGCCGGGCATGGTGCTCAAGGGCGAGACCCTGGGCCTGGCGGTGATGACCGAGCTCCCGCTGATCGTGATCGACGTGCAGCGGGCCGGGCCCAGCACCGGCATGCCCACCAAGACCGAGCAGGCCGACCTGCTGCTGGCGCTGTACGGGCGGAACGGCGAGTCGCCGCTGCCGGTGCTCGCCCCCCGCTCCCCCTCGGACTGCTTCGACATCGCGATCGAGGCGGCCCGGATCGCGGTGAAGTACCGCACCCCGGTCGTGGTGCTCTCCGACGGCTACCTGGCCAACGGCTCCGAGCCGTGGCGCGTCCCGGACACCGCCTCGCTGCCGGACCTGTCGGTGGAGTTCGCCGCCGAGGCCAACGGGGAGGACGGGGAGTTCCTGCCCTACCTGCGGGACCCCGAGACGCTGGCCCGGCCGTGGGCGGTACCGGGCACGGCCGGGCTGGAGCACCGGATCGGCGGGATCGAGAAGGCCGACGGCGCCGGGGGGATCTCCTACAGCCCCGCCAACCACGACCTGATGGTCCGCTCCCGGCAGGCCAAGGTCGACGGGATCGCCCGGGACGTCCCGCCGCTGGAGGTGGACGACCCGGACGGCGCCGACGTGCTGGTGCTCGGCTGGGGCGGCACCTACGGCTCGATCGCCGCCGCGGTGCGCCGGGTGCGCCGGGCCGGCTCCCGGGTCGCCCAGGCGCACCTGCGCCACCTCAACCCGTTCCCGGAGAACCTCGGCGAGGTGCTGCACCGCTACGAGCGGGTGCTGGTCCCCGAGATCAACCTCGGCCAGCTCTCGCTGCTGCTGCGCGGCAGGTTCCTCGTCGACGTCATCGGCTACACCAAGGTCCGCGGCCTGCCGTTCAAGGCCGAAGAGCTCGCGGGCGTGGTCCAGGAGGTCATCGATCGTGCCGAGTGAGAACGGCTCCGCCCGGGGCTTCGAGGGGCTCAAGCTGGTCCCGCGCTCCGAGGCCGCCTACAAGATGAAGGACTTCAAATCCGACCAGGAGGTCCGGTGGTGCCCGGGCTGCGGGGACTACGCGATCCTCGCCGCCTTCCAGGGATTCCTCCCCGAACTGGGGGTGCCCCGGGAGAACATCGTGGTGGTCTCGGGGATCGGCTGCTCCTCGCGGTTCCCCTACTACCTGAGCACCTACGGGATGCACTCGATCCACGGCCGGGCGCCGGCGATCGCCACCGGCCTGGCGGCCTCCCGCCCCGACCTGTCGGTCTGGGTGATCACCGGGGACGGCGACGGGCTGTCCATCGGCGGCAACCACCTGATCCACGCGCTGCGGCGGAACGTCAACATCAACGTCCTGCTGTTCAACAACCGGATCTACGGGCTGACCAAGGGGCAGTACTCGCCCACCTCCGAGCCCGGCAAGGTCACCAAGTCCTCGCCGATGGGGTCGCTGGACTCGCCGTTCAACCCGGTCTCGCTGGCGCTCGGCGCCGAGGCGGGGTTCGTGGCGCGCACCGTCGACTCCGACCGCAAGCACCTGACCGGGGTGCTGCGGGCCGCGGCCGACCACGAGGGCGCGTCGTTCGTGGAGATCTACCAGAACTGCCCGATCTTCAACGACGACGCGTTCGAGCCGCTGAAGGACCCCGCCGAGCGGGACCTGCGGCTGCTCCGCCTGGAGCACGGCGAGCCGCTGCGGGTCGGCCCGGAGCGCGGCGTGGTGGCGGGCGAGTACGGCGGGCTGCGGGTGGCCGACGTCGCCGAGACCGGTGAGGACGCGCTGCTCCGGCACGACGCGCACCGGGAGGACCCGGGGTACGCCTTCGCGCTGTCCCGGCTGGACTACCCCGCCTTCGAGCACGTGCCGATCGGGGTCTTCCGCGACGTGCGGCGGCCCGCCTACGACGCGCTGATGAACGAGCAGATCGCCGAGGCCCGCGCCGGGCAGGGCGAGGGCGACCTCGCCGCCCTGCTGGCCAGCGGCGACACCTGGACGGTGGAGTAGTCCCCCGGCGGGCGGGGCGCCGCGGCGCCCCGCCCGCGGCCGCGGACCCTCGGCGCGGTCGCGGACGATGGCCCGCGGCCGCGCCGAGGCGCTGGCACGGCGGGTCCGGCGCCCTCTAGGTTGGTGACATCGGTCACGCCGAGCGGCGGCGTGCGCGTTGTCTTCCAGGAGGAGCGATGAGCGGCCAGGTCCCTGCGGCGGTCTCGGCGAGCACGGTGGACGGCGTCCTGCGGCGCACCGCCGCGCGCATCCCGGACCGCACCGCGCTGGACTACGGCGACCGGCGGTGGAGCTACGGCGAGCTGGACCGCGGGGTGAGCAGAGTGGCCGCCTGGCTGCTCGGCCTGGGGCTGGCCCGCGGCGACCGGGTGGCGGCGTTCGGCGGTAACTCCGACGCCTACCTACTGTCCTACCTCGGCTGCGCGCGGGCCGGACTGGTGCACGTCCCGGTCAACCCGGCGCTCCGCCGCGACGAGCTCTCCTACGTGCTCGCCCAGTCCGGCGCGACCGTGGTGCTGGCCGACCCGCACCTGGCCGGCGCGGTGGAGGAGGTCCGCTCCGCCCTGCCCGCCCGGGACGTGCTGGCGCTCCGCGGCGCACTGGAGTCGCTGCTGGAGGTCGCCCGCGATCCGCACGCCCCGGTCGGCGAGGGCCCCGAGGCCGCCGACGGCGACCTGGTGCAGCTGCTCTACACCTCCGGGACGACCTCCTCGCCCAAGGGCGCCATGATGACCCACCGCGCCCTGGTGCACGAGTACGCCTCCTGCGTGCAGGCGCTGGACATCGGCTCCGGCGACCGCATCCTGCACGCCCTGCCGCTGTACCACTCCGCGCAGATGCACGTCTTCCTGCTGCCCGGGCTGGCGGTGGGCGCCCGGAACGTCCTGATCGACTCCCCCGACCCGGCGGAGGTGCTGCGCCGCGTCGAGGAGGACGGCGTCACCTCGTTCTTCGCGCCGCCCACGGTGTGGCTGGCGGTCAAGGACCACCCCGATTCCGCCTCCCGGGACCTGTCCGGGCTGGCCAAGGCGTACTACGGCGCCGCGGCCATGCCGGTGCAGGCGCTCACCGAGATCCGGGACCGCCACCCCGGGATCGGGTTCTACAACTGCTTCGGGCAGAGCGAGATCGGGCCGCTGGCCACCGTGCTCCGCCCGGAGGAGCACGTCCCCGGCCGGATGGACTCCTGCGGCCGGCCGGTGATGTTCGTGGAGGCCCGGGTGGTCCGCGAGGACGGCGCCGAGGTGCTGCCCGGGGAGACCGGCGAGGTGGTCTACCGGTCCCCGCAGCTGTGCACCGGCTACTGGGAGAAGCCGGAGGAGACCGCGGAGGCGTTCCGCGGCGGCTGGTTCCACTCCGGCGACCTGGCCCGGCGGGACGAGGAGGGCTACCTCACCATCGTCGACCGGCTGAAGGACGTGATCAACACCGGCGGGGTGCAGGTCGCCTCGCGCGAGGTGGAGGAGGTCCTCTACCGGCACCCGTCGGTGGCCGAGGCCGCGGTGATCGCGCTGCCCGACGAGAAGTGGGGCGAGGCGGTGACCGCGGTGGTGGTGCCCCGGGCCCGGGTGGCCGGGGACGAGCTGATCGCGTTCACCCGGCGCCACCTGGCCGGGTTCAAGGTGCCGAAGAGCGTGCACCTGGTCGAGGACCTGCCGCGCAACGCCAGCGGGAAGCTGCTCAAGCGGGTGCTGCGCGAGGAGCTCACCGGCGGGGGCGGGCAGGGCGGCTGAACCGGCCCCCGCCGCCCGGGGCGTAGCCTGCTCTCATGCGTATTGTCATTGCCGGAGGCCACGGCAAGATCGCGCTGCGCCTGGAGCGGCTGCTGGCCGCCAGGGGCGACACGCCGGTGGCCCTGATCCGCGACCCCGCCCAGGCCGACGACGTGCGCGCGGCCGGCGCCGAGCCCGTCGTGATCGACCTGGAGAAGGCGACCGTCACCGAGCTGTCCGAGAAGGTCATGGACGCCGACGCGGTGGTGTTCGCCGCCGGCGCCGGGCCGGGCAGCGGCGCCGAGCGCAAGCGGACGGTCGACCGGGACGGCGCGGTGCTGCTGGCCGACGCCGCCTCGCTGGCGGGGACGCGCCGCTACGTGCTGGTCTCGGCGATCGGCGTGGACGACGGCCCCGCCCCCGGCTCGGAGCCGGTCTGGGCCGCCTACGTGCAGGCCAAGAAGGAGGCCGACGACGACCTGCGGTCCCGCGGCGAGGTGCTGGACTGGACCATCCTGCGCCCGGGGCGGCTGACCGACGGGCCCGGCACCGGGCTGGTCCGGCTGGGGCCGTCGGTGCCCAAGGCCGAGGTGGCCCGGGACGACGTCGCCGCGGTCATCGCCGCCCTGCTGGCCGAGCCGGCCTCGTCCCGCTCGGCGGGCCGGGTCCTGGACCTGGTCGGCGGGGAGACCCCGGTCGCCGAAGCCGTGGAGGGCGCGCTGTCCTGACCGGTCGCGGCCTGTCGCGGCCACGTATGGCAGAGCCGCCCCTTTCCGGGCATCATGGGACGCGGACGGCCCGGCGGGGCCCTCCTCATCCGCGGCGCACGCGACGTGGACGACGGGCCGCGGCGAACACGGGCATGGCAGCGCCGCGAGAGCAGATAGGTACGGTTCATTCATGAGCGTCACGCAGGTCGTGAGAGACAGCACCGTCGTCGAGCACGCCAAGGTCGCCGCCCAGCAGAAGCGCAGGATGTTCATCGTGCGGCTGGACGTCAACGGCTATGACGAAGGCAGCAGCAAGGTCCGTCCGGGCCTGACCCGCATCCTCGAGGGCATCGAGGAGGCCGGCTGGCTGCTCGACCAGATGATCCCCGCCCAGGACGAGGAGGACGGGGCCACCCACCTGTGCCTCTTCCGGCCGGCCCCGGACAAGGGCGACTCCTCCGCCGCCGAGGCCCAGCAGGACTCCAACTCCGGCCAGCAGCAGTCCCACCAGCAGCCCACCGGCGGCCAGCAGCAGGACCCCTACGCCGCCGCGTACCAGCAGCAGTACGCCACCGGCCAGCAGCAGGGCTACGGCCAGCAGGGGTACGGGCAGCAGGGCTACGGCTACGGCCAGCAGCCCCAGCAGGGCTATGGCCAGCAGCAGGGGTACGGGCAGCAGCAGGGCTACGGCCAGCAGCAGCCCCAGCAGGGGTACGGCCAGCAGTACCCGGGCTACGGCCAGCAGCAGGGCTGGTAGCCCCCTCCCACTCCGGGCGGCCGCCGGCCGCCGCGACGGGCCCGTGCGCATCGTGCGCGCGGGCCCGTCGCCGTATGCCGGGAAGGGCGGCGCGGGGCTGAATCCGAGCGATCGGCGATCCGTTTCGCGGATCTGCCACACGAGGCGGAGCCGCTACGCTAAGTTACCAATCGCGGACAACGGGTTCGCCTAGATTCAGCCTGTCCGAAAGGAACGCAATGAAGCGCATCGCCGCCGTCTCCGGCCTCCTCGCCACCACCGCCCTCGCCCTGGGCGCCATGACCGGCACCGCCTCCGCCGACAACAACGCCGAGGTGCAGAACATCACCGTGCCGATCTGCGCCGACGTGCTCTCGGTCAGCGGCATCGACGCGGACGGCTGCTCCAAGGTCGACATCCACACCGAGAAGGGCGTCGGCGTCCAGTAGCCCGGCCGCGACCACGACCGCTCCATCCGCCCCGAACCCACCCGGAACCACCCGAAAGGAACGCAATGAAGCGCATCGCCGCCGTCTCCGGCCTCCTCGCCACCACCGCCCTCGCCCTGGGCGCCATGACCGGCACCGCCTCCGCCGACAACAACGCCGAGGTGCAGAACATCACCGTGCCGATCTGCCTCGAGGTGCTCTCCGCCGAGGGCAAGGCCCTCAACGGCTGCTCCAACTTCGACCTGCACACCGAGGAGGGCACCGGCGTCCAGTGACCCCGGCGCCTCCGAACGGCCCGGCGCCCCGGCGCCGGGCCGCCGCCGTGCCGGGGACGGAACCCGGCCTGCGGGACCCGGCCTCGGTGCCCCGCCCCCAGAAACGAAGGGACTTCTCCGATACCCGCGGGTAGCCGAGGCTCCGCGCGGAATACTGGCCGCCGTGAATACGAGGAGGCAGTATGTCTGTCATGAGCATCGGCAAGACGGAGCCCCGGCCGCTGACCGTCGACGACCTGGCACGCACCCCCGACGACGGGCGCCGCTACGAGCTGGTCGACGGGAGGCTTGACGTGTCGCCTGCGCCCGTTTTCCTGCACACGCTCGTCGATTCCCGGCTGACAACGCACCTGAACAACATCGGTCCAGATGACCATGTGGTCCTGACCGGCCCGGGGATCAACTTCAACGCGGACCGGACCCACCACCGGATCCCCGATCTGGCGGTGATCCGAGCGGAGGACGCGGAGAGCCCCTACCTCACCCGGCCGCCGCTGCTCGCGGTGGAGATCGTCTCCCCGGAGAGCGTCATCCGGGACAACCACACCAAGCGGCGGGAGTACGCCGAGTTCGGCATCGTGTCGTACTGGATCGTCAACCCCGCGCCGGACAAGACCGGCCTGGTCGAGTTCCGACTGGAGAACGGCGGCTACCGCGAGGTCACCCAGGCCTACGGGGAGGAGGTCTTCGAGACCGAGCTCCCCTTCCCCCTCCGGATCGTCCCGCACTGGCTGACCGCGGACGGCCCCTGGAAGAAGCAGATCGGCGGCGACTGAGGCCTGCGGCCCGCCCCTCGCGGCGGGCCCCGGGCGCGCATGCCGCCGACCGCCCGACGGCGGGAACGGCGGCGGGCGGTGCGGCGTCCTAACCGCCATGGCCGACTACTCCCCTGCCGAAGACCGCCGCTCCCCCGCTCCGGAAGCGGACCCGGAGAGCACCCTCGCGGAACTCCTCCGCATCGACGGAGCCGCCCGCGAGGAGTACGAGGACCTCGCCGAGGACCTGAACGGCTTCATCGACGACTACCCGACCGGGGACCCGTTCCTGGCCATCGACTGGCTGGCCGGCTGCACGGAGAGCGCCGCCCGGAGCGGCTCCGCGATCGTCCTCCCGCTGCTCGGACTGGCCGCCTCCACCCCCTACGCGGTCTGGCGCTCCGACAGCCGGCGGCTGATCCGCGAGGTCCGGGAGGCCCTGGGGGCGGCCGCGGACCGCCTCGCCCGAGCGGAGTGCCGGCACGAGTGCCCCGTGTACCCGGGGGAGACCGACCCCGACGACCTCACCAACCGGATCGAGCAGATCCTCGACCCCGAGGAGTACGAGGCGGCCGACCCGGAGACCGGGGAGTGGGCGGAGGAGGTCCGCGTCTGGCTGTGCGCGGAGAACCTGCGCCGGCTCGCCGCCGAGCACGCCGATTTCATGGACGAGGCCCTGGCCGAGGACGGCCCGGTCGCCGCAGAAGGGCTCGGGATCCACTCCCCCGAGCTGAAGGACCTCCCGGACCTGCACTTCCACAACCGGGTGTACTGGAAGGGGCGCGTCGTCCGCAGGCAGGGCGCCTTCCACACCGACTCCCTCTATTGGGGCCTGTCCAAGCTCGCCGCGGGCGGGTCCGCCTCCGACGACCCCGAGACGGACCCGCGCACGGAGCTGCTCTGGTGCGCCCGCGACCTGCGCGAGCACGGCGGCGGCTCCGCGGACTCCGCCGCGCAGGTGCTGCTGCTCTCGGCCTGCCACCGGACCGCGCTCTCCGACGAGACGCCGGAGCGGGTGCTGCGCGAGGAGGTGATCGAGGCGCTCTCCGAGGCGCACCGGGCCCGGGCGGACGCGGTCTGCACGCACCCCGGCCACCCGCTCGCCGAGGCGCTGGGGCCGCTGGACCGCGTCGCGACGGCGTTGCGCTCCTGGCGGCCGGACTTCACCCACAAGTGGCTGGAGGTCCCGCCGCCGACCGGTCCGGCCGCCGCCGAGCAGGCGCTCTGCCCGGTCTTCCTGCGCGGCGAGGCGCTGTCCGTGCTGGCCGCGCTCCGCGCCGACCTCGCCCGCCGCGCGCCGCTGCCCGCGGGGCCGGACGGCCTGGACGCCCGGTACCTGGACGGCGGCGCGCTCCGGCTCGACGTACTCGGCCGGGACGTGCGCTTCCACCGCACCGCGGCCGCCCCGGAGGGGACCCCGGCGGTGTGGTGCGCGCGCCGGCTGGCCGGCGCCTCGGCCCCGGAACCGGGGACCCCGGAGTACGCGGGCCTGGTCCTGGCGGTCGCCCACGCCGCCCGGCACCCGCTCTGGTACGCCGAGGTGCCCGGCGCCGCGGAGGAGCTCGCCCGCGCACTGGCTCCCATCGCCGAGGACGCTCCGCCCCTCGACCCCCGCTTCACCGACCTGGGCCGCCCCCGGCTCGCCTCGGCGATCCCGTTCCTCCGCGACGGCCGCGCCTCCCACCCGCTGATCCGCCGCTTCAACGGCAAGGAGTGGTCCGACCCGGCCCTCCTCGCGGCCTTCGCCCGCCTCGCCCTGGCCGAGGCCGCCGCCTGACCGAACCCGCCTGCGGCCCGGAGGACCCGGGCCGCAGGCGAACCGGGCCTCCCGGGCCGACTCAGGCACGCCGCCGGTGCCGCCGTACTTCCTCCATGCTCGCGAGGTAGGCCGGGTGCAGGCAGTTGTCCCAGTCGTCGGCGCTGCGCTGCTCCCATTCACGCCCTTCACCGCAGACGTCGGGCTCCGGTCGGGCCCTGCGCACCACTCGTCCGCGCCAGAGGAGCTCCACCCGCTCCACTCGGGGCTCTCCTCCGGCGTCCCGGTCGCCGTGCTCCAGCAGAGGGCGGAGTCCGTCCGGTTCCGACCGAACCGTCTCGGCGCGGTCGTAGGTGGGAGTCGTCGGCGTGACCAGACCACCGGGGGCGACCTCGGTGACCGGCGGATCCCACTCGACATCCATCGCGCACGGGCCCGCCTTCCCGATGTCGGTCCGGTCGTTGCCGGTCTGGTAGCGGCCGGCCACTCCGGCGCGCCAGAGACCGTCGCCGACCGGCTCCCAGGAGGCGGACGGCGCACCGAGACCGGGAAGGCGGTCGGCGGGTCCGGCCACGCGCACCTCGTCGAACCCGTACCAGACCGGACCGTGGTCGCCGCTCTCGCCGTCCTGCCCGTGACGGCTGATGACGTCCTGGGAGCCCCCCTCGTCGAAGAACCGCTCCCACACGCAGGCGTACCGGTCGGGATGGTCGTACCAGAAATCGTAGAAGTCCGGGTTCTTCCCGGGCCCGGCCTGGACGTCCAGGAGGCTCCCGTCGGCCGCCGGCCGGACCGCCACCGGCACGTTGTACGACCCGCGGTCGTTGAGGATCAGCCCGATGATCCGCTCGGCCTCGCCGCGGTCGATACTCCGCCCTGGAAGGGCGGGGATGCGCAGGAAGCTCGTATAGATGTTGGACACGTGCCTTCTTCCTGTTCACGGATGGAATCCGTGTCAGTCGAGCCCCGGCTCCCCGGTCATCGACGAGAGCTCATCGGCGGCCTCGCGCCGCCGCCGGTCGTCCCGGCGTTTGTAGTCGAGTAGGGAATCCGCCCGGACCCGGCGGTGGGTCCCCACCTTGCGGTAGTCGATCTCCCCTGCGTCCAGCAGGCCGATGAGGTGCGGCCGGGAGACGTTGAGCATGTCGGCCGCCTGCTGTGTGGTCAGCTCGGCATGTGCGGGGACGATCGAGACCCCTCTGCCCGCGGCCATGTGCGCGAGGATGCCCTCCAGGAGCTCCAGCGCCGCGCGCGGCAGTACGAGCCCCTGGCGGCCGTCCTCGTCCGCGACGGGGATCCCGGTCAGCCTGTCGGGGTGGTCCTGCAGGTAGCGCCGGATCTTCGGCAGGGCCTCCTCGGCCGCCTTCGCCTCATCTGCGGCGGGGGTGAATGCCTTCGGCGCCATGCCCGCTCCTCTCTGAAGCCGTCGCCCCTCTCAATCGAATTATCCGCAATGAACGCAGCAAACGCAAGAACGTGGCGCGTCGCCTCCGCGTTCCTCGCCGAACAGGGCGGGCGGCCGGTTCCGGTTCCGGCCATGGGAGGGCATTGCCGGAGTCGTCCGCCCCCGTTTGGATGGGGCCGTGGGCGATGGACGGGCGGAGAGGAGCGTGCCGTGAGCGGAGATGCCGCCGGGGCCGGGGGCGGGCGTGCCGCGCCCGGGATCGACGCCTCGGTGCCGCACCCGGCCCGGGTCTGGAACCACTGGCTGGGCGGCAAGGACAACTACCCCGTCGACCGGCGGGTGGGCGACGAGGTCCTGCGGGTCAACCCCGGCATCGTCGACATCGCCCGGCACTCCCGGGAGTTCCTCCGCCGCGTCGTGCACCATCTCGCCGCCGAGGAGGGGATCCGCCAGTTCCTGGACGTCGGCACCGGCCTGCCCACCGCCGACAACACGCACGAGGTGGCCCAGCGGGCGGCGCCGGAGGCCCGGGTGGTCTACGTGGACAACGACCCGCTGGTGCTGGCGCACGCCCGCGCGCTGCTGGTGGGCTCCCCCGAAGGGGCCACCGACTACGTCGACGCCGACGCCCGCGACCCCGGCCGCGTCCTCGCCGAGGCCGCCCGCACCCTCGACTTCTCCCGGCCGGTCGCGCTGATCATGATCGGCATCATGGGGAGCATCACCGACGACGTCACCGCGCACGGCGTCCGGGACCGGCTGGTCGGAGCGCTTCCCGGCGGCAGCCACCTGGTCGTCAGCGACGGCTCCAACGCCGTCCACCCGGAGCAGGCCGCCCGCTCCGAGAGGGCGCTCGCGGAGAGCGGCGAGCCCTACCGCCTGCGCAGCCCCGAGGAGCTGTCCCGCTTCTTCACCGGCCTGGAGCTGCTGGACCCCGGCGTGGTCTCGGTGTCCCGCTGGCGCCCGCCCGCAAGCCCCTGGGGCGAGCCGCCGGAGGTCGACGCCTTCTGCGGCGTGGCCCGCAAGCCCTGACCCGCGGCACCGCCCCTCCCTCCCCGCACAGGGGCGGAGGGGCGTCCGGGAGCGGTCAGCCCTGGGGGCCGTCGTCGGTGCGCGCGACGCCGATCGGGCAGGACGCGCCCGTGCGGACCGGTCCACCCCACCCACGCGCGCGAGACGCAGCATCTCACCCCCGTTAATGTTGACTTATCGGAGGCCAGACCCGGGCGATTCCGCCGGATGGCAACGGCTCCGGCGCCGCTCTCGCGAGGGCACCGGAGCCGTCTTCCTTCCCGCCCGAACGGCCGAGTCCACCGACCGCGGCCGCCCGTGCGGCTCCCCTTTCCCTCAGGTCATCGGGCGCAGCTCCGCGAGCGGACCGGCGAAGCCGCGCGGCGGGTCGCCCATCTGGGCCTCAAGCCGTTCGGGGGTGGTCTCGTGCAGCGTGGGCGCCGCGCCCGGGACGCCGAGGTTGGTCGCGACCCACGCGACCGGGCGCCCGAATTCGTTGGTGGAGCGCCACACGTGCCAGCGGCCGGCGTGCTCGGTGTTGAGCCGCCGCAGGGCCGCTTCGTCCTGGGGCACCGGAACCCGGCATTCGGCGGTGGCGTGGTCGGCACGCGCGGCGTAGACGTCGGCGTCGGGCGCCCGCTCGACCAGCTCGACGGGGGCGTCCATGGCGCGCGCCCAGTCTTCTAGGTCGGCGAAGTCGTCGAAGCGGAGCGGTTCGGGGACGGCGGTCATCGGACACTCACCGTCGCGGCGCCGCGCGGGCGCGGCCGGTTGGTCCGCCGCCATGCCAGCTGAGCGAGCGCGTCGAGCGTGGGGCGCTCGTGCAGGCCGGCGGCGTCCATCGCGTAGAAATGACCGGAGGTCTCGCCGAACCAGATCACCATGTGCGGGTACCGGGCTTGCAGCCGAGCGGCCCCGGCGTGGTGGTCGGCGTGCTCCGGCGAGCGCCCCCACAGCGTCGCACCCTGGCCGGCGTTCCGGCTAGTGTCTCCCATGTCATCAGCTCCCTGTAGCTGGTGGCCACGCCCCCGGACGCCTTGCCCGCGTCGCGGGGGTCTTCGTGTCCGCCAATGCTCGTGCGCTGAACAACCAGGCGGGAGTGTGACCGTGTTGCCTACTCTGGAGACGGCAACGGTCAACACCCCCTGGGAGCGCTGCCCTATGACCGATTTCGGAGACTTCGTCCGCCGCACCATGACCGAGCGGGGCCTGTCCCTGCGGGCGCTCTCCCGCGCGGTCAACTACGACCCGGGGTACGTCTCGCGCGTGCTCTCCGGAAAGCAGCGCCCCTCTCCGCTGCTGACCGAGCGGCTCGACCGGGAACTCAGAGCGGAAGGCGCCCTCACCGCACTGGCGAGCACGCTCACGCCCGATGACCGCGACCGGGTGAACGGCGCGCTCGACGCGCCTTCCCGCCTCGATCAGGCCACGGTCACCGCTCTGGCCGACGTGCTCGCGGCGCAGCGGCGGCTCGACGACGTGATGCCCGCGGTGGCGATGCTGCCCGCGACGACCGCGCAGTGGAAGCAGGTGAAGCGACTGGCGGGTGAGGCACGCGGCCCGCACGCCGGCGCGCTGCACCGGGTCGCGGCGGAGTGGGTGCAGTTCATCGGGTGGCTGCACGCGGAGGCCCGCAACGACCCGCAGGCGCTCACCTGGCTCAGCGAAGCCGAGGCCCGCGCCGACGACGTCGGAGACGGCGCCCTGGCCGCGCAGGCCGCCAACTTCAAGGGCTACCTCGCGCGCCAGCAGGAACGCCCGCACGCGGTGGTCCGCTGGTTCCTCGCGGCGTACCACACACCCGGCGCGACGCTGCTGCAACGGGTCGGCGACGCCGTTCAGGCCGCGCACGGGTACGCGCTGCTCGGCGAGCGGGACGCGGCCCGCCGGCTACTCGACGAAGCGACCGCACTGACCGACCGGGCGGCGACCAGCGAGCCGCCCGGCACCGCCTACTGGCTGTCGCCGACGTTCTCCCGGATGGGCATCGGGCTCGCTCTGCTCGCGCTCGCCGAGTACGCCGACGCCGCGGAGAACCTCCGGACCGGTCTCGACGGACTCCCCGCCGACCAGCGGGGAGCCGAGTGGGCGCGAGAGTACCGCGACGCGCTCGAATGCGCCCGGGAAGCGGCCTAGCCGTCGGTGCCGTCGTCGGTGCGCGCGACGCCGATCGGGCAGGTCGCGCCCGTGCCGCCGACGCCGCAGTAGCCGTTGGGGTTTTTGGCGTCGGAGAGGTACTGCTGGTGGTAGGCCTCGGCGAAGTAGAAAGGGCCGGCCGGGACGATCTCGGTGGTGATGGGGCCGTAGCCGGAGCGGGAGAGCACCGGCTGGAAGGCGTCCCGGGTCGCCTCGGCGGCGGCCTTCTGGGCGTCGGAGTGGTAGAGGATCATCGAGCGGTACTGGGTGCCGACGTCGTTGCCCTGGCGGAAGCCCTGGGTGGGGTCGTGGCCCTCCCAGAAGGCCTTGAGCAGCTCGGTGTAGGAGATCTTCTCCGGGTCGAAGACGACGCGGACCGCCTCGGTGTGGCCGGTGGCGCCGGTGCAGACCTCCTCGTAGGTCGGGTTGGGGGTGTACCCGCCCTGGTAGCCGACGGCGGTGGTGATGATGCCGCGCTCGGCGCCCAGCCGCCAGAAGGCGCGCTCCACGCCCCAGAAGCAGCCCATGCCGAAGTCGGCGGTCTCGCTGCCGGGCGGGTAGGGCGGTGCGAGCGGGGTGCCCAGCACCTCGTGGCGGTCCGGCACCGGCATCGGGGCGTCCCGGCCGGGGAGCGCCTGTTCCGGTCCGATCATGGTGGCCTTGCGCCCGAACGTGAACATGGCTCCAGCCTATCCGGCGGGGGAAGCGGCGGCCGGGGGCGGGCGGGGGCGGTCCCGGCGGGGGTTCAGCGGAGCTGAACCCCCGTCCTTAGCAGAACTCGCTACTCATTCATGGGATGAATCCCTTAGGGTGACGGCGTGTCCGAGCTGAACCGGGGCGTGCTCTACGGGGCGAGCGCCTACCTCATGTGGGGCCTGTCCACCCTGTACTGGCCGCTGCTCGCCTCCTCCGGGGCGCTGGAGATCCTCACCCACCGGATGGTCTGGTCGCTGGTGGCCGTGGCGGCCGTGCTCGCGGTCCGGCGGCACTGGCGCTGGCTGCTCGGCGTGCTGCGCTCGCCCCGGACGCTGCTGCTGCTCACCGCCGCGGCCCTGGTCATCTCGGTGAACTGGGGGCTGTTCATCCTGGCGGTGAACTCCGGGCAGACCTCCCAGGCGGCTCTGGGCTACTTCATCAACCCGCTGGTCAGCGTGGTGATGGGGGTCGTGGTGTTCGCCGAGCGGCTGCGCCCGGCGCAGTGGTGCGCGGTGGCGCTCGGCGCGGTGGCGGTGGCGGTGCTCACCTTCGCCTACGGCGGCGTGCCCTGGTTCTCGCTGGGGATGGCGTTCTCCTTCGCCACCTACGGCCTGGTGAAGCGGTTCGTCTCGCTGGACGGGCTGGAGAGCCTGGCCGTGGAGACGCTGCTGATGTTCGCGCCGGCCGCCGGGTACGTGGCGTACCTGGAGGCGACCGGCGCGGGAACGTTCGCCTCGGTGTCGCCGGGGCACACCCTGCTGCTGATCGGCAGCGGCGTGGTGACCGCGGTGCCGCTGCTCTGCTTCGGCATGGCCAACCGGCGCATCCCGCTGAGCATGATCGGCCTGCTCCAGTTCGTGGTGCCGGTGATGCAGTTCCTCTTCGCCTGGCTGGTGTTCCACGAGGACCTGCCGGCCAGCAGGTGGGCCGGGTTCGCGGTGGTCTGGGTGGCGCTGCTGGTCTTCGCCGCGGACATGCTGCGCAACGCGCGCCGGCCCGGTGAGAGGGCGGAGGCCTCCGCCGGCCCCGCGGCGCGGCCCGCCGGGGGCGGGCATGAGGAAGGGCACGGCGCCGGCGGGCGGCCCCGTGCCCTGGACACCGGGTCTCAGCCCGGCTGACGCTCGCTCTGCCCCTCCGGGTCCGGGCGGCGGTGCCGCCCGCGCGGGCGGGTCTCGGCCGGGCGCTGGGCCGGAACCCCGGGCTCCGGCGGCAGCCCGTAGTGGTGGTAGATCATGTCCTCCTGCTCGACCGATATGTGCTGGTCGATGTCGAAGCTGGGCGCGCTGCGGATCGTCTCCAGGTCGAAGGGCACCTGCACCCCGTCCCCGAGGGCCCGCGCGCCCCGCAGCGGGACGAAGCTCTCGCTGGTCCCGAACAGGCCGGTACGGACGGTGATCCATGTCGGGGCGTCGGTCTGGTCGTCGTAGAAGACCTGGCCGATCCGGCCCACTCCGGCTCCGTCGCGGTCGAACAGCCGGTGCCCGATCATTCGCCCTGCTCCCGTGTTCTCCCCCACGGCGGTTCACTCCCCCCTGTCACGCCGCAGCACTGCGGCGCTCGCCTGCGGCGATACCTGGTGGGTACCCACGATGTAGGCGAAGAGTAACCAATCTGCACATTTTGATTTCGGAGAGTGACGGTCATGGGGTTCCCGATCCTCCGGAAAACACGCAGGCCCGCCCCGGGCGGGGCGGGCCTGCGGGGGTCCGGCGGGTCAGCCGCTGCGCTCCACCACGTAGTCGCAGAGCGCCTCGAAGGCCTCCCGGGCCGCCCCTTCGGGCAGCGACGCCAGCTCGGCGCGGGCCTTGCCGGCCCAGCCCTGCAGGTCGGCGCGGGCCTCGGCCATCGCCGGGTGCGGGCGGAGCAGGGCCAGCGCCTCCTCGGCCTCGGCCTCGCTCAGCGGGCGGCCGAGCAGCGAGCGGAGCCGCTCGCCGCCCGGGTCGGTGCCGCGCAGCGCGTGGAACATCGGCAGGGTCAGCACGCCCTCGCGGAGGTCGGTGCCGGGCACCTTGCCGGACTCGGCCGACTCGCTGGCCACGTCCAGGATGTCGTCGGAGAGCTGGAAGGCGGTGCCCAGCGCGTCGCAGGCGCGGGTGAGCGTGGCGGTGACCTCCGGGGCGGCGCCGCCGAAGGTCGCGCCGAACTCCGCGGAGGAGGCGATCAGCGAGGCGGTCTTGTCCGCGATGACCTGCATGTAGTGGCCGAGCGGGTCGGCCCCCTCGGCCGGGCCGGAGGTCTCCAGGATCTGTCCCTGGACCAGCCGGCCGAAGGTGCGGGCCTGCATCCGGACCGCGTCGGTGCCCAGGTCGGCGAGCATCTCCGAGGCGCGGGCGAAGACGTAGTCGCCGGTGAGGATGGCCACGGTGTTGCCCCAGCGCTGGTTGGCGCTGGGCTCGCCGCGGCGCATCTCCGCCTCGTCCATGACGTCGTCGTGGTAGAGCGTGGCGACGTGGGTGAGCTCGACCACCGCGGCGGCCGGGATGAGCTCGGGCACACGGGGGTCGCCGAACCGGGCTGCGAGCAGCACCAGGGTGGCGCGGAAGCGCTTGCCGCCGGCCGCCAGCAGATGGCCGGCCGCGTCGGTCAGCAGCGGGTCGCTCGCCTCGACCGACTCGTGCAGCAGCGCCTCGACCTTCTCCAGGTCCTCCTGGACCTCCCGGGCGAGGGCCGCGTCGACACTCGGCAGAGCGAGGAAACCGCTCGGGACAGCACCGCTCACCTGAAAGCTCCACACGTCAACGGGCGCGCGTGACCCCATTTCCGGCGTATCGCGCGCTCTCGGGATGAACATCGACCGACTAGCCAAGTTATCGGACCCGGTTTCAACCGCCAAAGCCGCGGAGCGCACCCGCTCCGCGACTCGGAGGCAGGCGCCGGAAGGGCCGGCGGAACACGTCCCGCCGGCCCTCCGACGCCTTCGGTCGTACCTGAAAAGGTACCCCTACCTGGTGAATCCGTCGGCGGTGGCCGCCACTTCGGCGTCGGTGCCGCCGCCCGGCGCCGGGATCAGGTGGTCCAGCACCGGGGTGGGGTAGACGCCGAGCAGGAAGGTGGCCGCCACGCCGATCGAGATGACCGACCCGGTGAGCAGCCCGGCCGGGACCACCCGCGGCCCGCCCTTCTCGGCCGGCTCGGAGAAGTACATCAGCACGATGATGCGCACGTAGAAGAACGCGGTCACCGCGCTGCTCAGCACGCCGACCACCACCAGCGGCGCGGCGCCGGCCGCCAGCGCCGCCTCGAACACCGCGAACTTGCCGATGAACCCGCTGGTCAGCGGGATGCCGGCGAAGGCGAGCAGGAACAGCGAGAGCGCCCCGGCCAGCAGCGGCGAGGTGCGGCCCAGGCCGGCCCACTGCTCCAGGTCGCCCGCCTCGGCCCCGCTCTCGTGCGTGCGCACCAGGGTGACCACCGCGAACGCGCCGATCGTGGTGAACCCGTAGGCCGCCAGGTAGAACATGGCGCCGGCCAGGCCCGCGGAGTCGGCCGCGACGACCGCGGTCAGCACGAACCCGGCGTGCACCACCGAGGAGTAGGCCAGCAGCCGCTTGATGTCGCGCTGGGTGACCGCGACGATCGCGGCGACCACCATGGTGAGGATCGCGACGACCCACAGCATCGGCCGCCAGGACTCCACCGAGCCGCCGAAGGCGGTGAAGAACACCCGGAGCAGCGCGCCGAACGCGGCGACCAGGGTGCACGAGGCCATCAGCGCGGTGATCGGGGTGGGGGCGCCCTGGTAGACGTCGGGCTTCCAGTTGTGGAAGGGCACCGCGCCGACCTTGAACAGCAGGCCGACCGCGACCAGGCCGATGCCCAGGAGCAGCAGCGGCTCGCCGTTGCCGCCCTGGAAGATCTCCGCGCCGCCGGCCTGCACCGCCTCGTCGACCCGGGCGAAGTTCACCGAGCCGGCGTAGCCGTACACCAGGGCGATGCCGAACAGGAAGAACGCCGAGGAGAACGCGCCGAGCAGGAAGTACTTGACCGCGGCCTCCTGGGAGAACAGCCGGCGCCGCCGGGCGATCCCGCACAGCAGGTACAGCGGGAGGCTCATCACCTCCAGCGCGACGAACAGGGTGAGGAAGTCGTTGGCGGCGGGGAAGAGCAGCATGCCCAGCACCGCGAAGAGCACCAGCGGGTAGACCTCGGTGTGCTCGGACCCGGCGAGGACGTGCTCGCGCTCCTCCTCGCTGCCGGGCACCGCCGCGGCCTGCGCGGCGAACGCGTCCTCGCCGCCGTGCCGCTCGGCGATCAGCAGCAGGCTGATGAAGGCCAGCACCAGGATGGTGCCCTGGAGGAAGAGCGCGGGGCGGTCCACCGCGACGGCGCCGAGCGCCAGGGTGGTGCCGGCCTCCCCCTCGGGCAGGGTGAAGGCCTGGGCCAGGGTGAGCACGAACGCGGCGAGCACCCCGCCCAGGGCCAGCAGCAGCTGGACCGGGCGGCGCCGGGGGCGCGGGACGAAGGCCTCGGCCAGCACGGCCAGCACCCCCGCCGCGAAGACCACCAGCATCGGCGCGAGCAGCCAGTAGTCGATGGCGGGCGGGGAATCGGTGATGACCGGTGCGGCGAGCGCCGCACCCGGTACCGCCTGGGTCGCGGAGATCACTCGGAGGCTCCTTCCTGGCCGCCCGCCGTCGGACCGGTGCCGCCGACCGCGGGCGCGGGGTCGGTGGCGTCCAGCTGCTCCATGGTCCGCTCCACCGACGGCTCGACCGCGTCGAGCAGCGGCTGCGGGTAGACGCCGAACAGGATGATCAGCGCGACCAGCGGCGCGATCGCGCCGAGTTCGCGCCGGTCCAGGTCGGCCAGGCCGGAGAGCCGCTCCGGCAGCGGGCCGGTCATGGTCCGCTGGTACATCCAGAGGATGTAGAGGGCGGCCAGCACCACGCCCACCGCGGCGATGACCGCCGGCACCGGGTTGAACATGTAGGCGCCGATGAACACCAGGAACTCGCTGACGAACGGGGCCAGTCCGGGCAGCGAGAGCCCGGCCAGGCCGGCCACCAGGAAGGTGCCGGCCAGCACCGGGGCGGCCTTCTGCACGCCCTGGTAGTCGGCGATCAGCGAGGAGCCCCGGCGGGCGATGAGGAAGCCCACGATCAGGAAGAGCGCGCCGGTGGCGAAGCCGTGGTTGACCATGTACAGCGCCGCCCCGGAGTGCCCCTGGGTGGTCATCGCGAAGATGCCCAGGGTGATGAACCCGAAGTGGGAGACCGAGGTGAAGGCGACCAGGCGCAGCATGTCGCTCTGGCCGATCGCCAGGATCGCGCCGTAGACGATGCTGACCAGGCTGAGCGCCACCGCCGGCCAGACGAACCAGGCCGCCGCCGAGGGGAACAGCTCCAGGCAGTAGCGGAGCATCCCGTAGGTGCCGACCTTGTCCAGCACGCCGACCAGCAGCACCGCGGTGCCCGGCCGGGACGACCCGGCGGCGGTCGGCAGCCAGCTGTGCAGCGGCCACATCGGCGCCTTGATCGCGAACGCGATGAAGAAGCCGAGGAACAGCCAGCGCAGCACGGCCGGGTCCAGCTCGGCCAGGGCCCCACCGGAGACCAGGTCGCTCCAGAGGAACGTGCCGCCGTAGACGTAGACCCCGATCACCGCGACCAGCATCAGCAGGCCGCCGGCCAGGCTGTACAGCAGGAAGGTGATCGCGGCCCGGCGGCGCTGCTCGCCGCGGCCGTACCGCCCGATCATGAAGTAGACCGGGATCAGCATGGCCTCGAAGAAGACGTAGAACAGGAAGACGTCGGTCGCGGCGAAGACGCCGACGATCATCGCCTCCAGGGCCAGGATCAGCGCGAAGTAGCCCTTGCCCCGGTCGGGGGCGTCGTCGTTCTCCCGCCAGGCGGCCAGGATCACCAGCGGGACCAGCGCCGCCGACATCAGGATCAGCAGCAGCGCGATCCCGTCGACGCCCACCGCGTAGCTGACCCCGAACCGCGGGATCCACGGGTGGACCTCTTCGAACTGCAGCCCCGCCGCCGAGGTGTCGAACCGCGCCGCCATGACCCCGAGCAGGGCCAGCACGGCCACCGAGACGGCGAACGCCGCCCGCTTGGCCTGCTCGGCCCGCTCGACCGGGGTGAGCGCGACGCCCAGCGCGCCCAGCGCCGGCAGCGCGATGGCGAGTGTGAGCCAGGGGATGTCGGTCATCTAGATCCTCACAGCCAGCGTTGCGACGACGATGGCGGCGCCGAACAGCATGGTCAGCGCGTAGGTTCGGGCGAACCCGGTCTGTGCCCGGCGCAGCCGCGACGAGCCGTCCCGGACGCTGTCCGCCACCCCGTTCACCGCGCCGTTGACGACGTGCGTGTCGATCGCCACCAGCGCCTCGGTGACGACCTGGCCGGGGCGCATCAGCAGCCCTTCGTTGATCTCGTTGCCGTACAGCTCGTTGCGGGCGGCGGCGGTGATGAAGTTGCCCGCGGGGGCGGTCACCGGCACCGGGCGGCGGCCGTACATGAACCAGGCCACCGCGACGCCGCCGGCCATCAGCGCCAGCGCGGCCAGCGCGGACGGGGCGGTGAACATGGCGGCCAGGCTGAACTCGTGGTGCTCCGGCGGGGCGCCGACCGCGGGCTCCAGGAAGTGCGCGAACCGGTAGCCGAAGACCAGCGCCGCGCCGAGGAAGACCGATCCGATGGCCAGCACCACCATCGGCCCGGTCATCGAGGCCGGGGACTCGTGCGGGTGCACCCCGTCGTCCCAGCGCTTCTCGCCGAAGAAGGTCATGATCATCACGCGGGTCATGTAGAACGCGGTGAGCGCCGCGCCGACCAGCGCCGCGGTGCCGAGCAGCTGCCCGGTCAGCCCGCCGGCGCCGAACGCCGCCTCGATGATGCCCTCCTTGGTCCACCAGCCGCTGAGCAGCGGGAACCCGATGATCGCCAGGTAGCCCAGGCCGAAGGTGGCGAAGGTGACGGGCATGTACCGGCGCAGCGCGCCGTAGCGGCGCATGTCGACCTCGTCGTTCATGCCGTGCATCACCGAGCCGGCGCCGAGGAACAGCCCGGCCTTGAAGAAGCCGTGCGTGATCAGGTGCGCGATGGCCACCGCGTAGCCCGCGGGGCCCAGCCCGGCGGCCAGGGTCATGTAGCCGATCTGGCTCATGGTGGACCCGGCCAGCGCCTTCTTGATGTCGTCCTTGGCGCACCCGATGACCGCGCCGGCCAGCAGGGTGGCCGCGCCGACGACGGCCACCGCCGTCTGGGCGGCGGGGGCGGCCTCGAAGATCGGCCCGGCCCGCACGATCAGGTAGACGCCCGCGGTGACCATGGTCGCCGCGTGGATCAGCGCGGAGACCGGGGTGGGGCCCTCCATCGCGTCCAGCAGCCAGGACTGGAGCGGCAACTGGGCCGACTTGCCGCACGCGCCGAGCAGCAGGAGCAGCCCGATCGCGGTGAGCACGCCCTGCCCGGCGCCGTCCAGGCCGCCGAGCACCCCGCTGAACGCGACCGTGCCGAAGGTGGAGAACATCAGCATGATCGCGATCAGCAGGCCCAGGTCGCCGACCCGGTTGACCAGGAAGGCCTTCTTCGCGGCGACGGCCGCCGAGGGCTTGTGCTGCCAGAACCCGATGAGCAGGTAGGACGCCAGGCCGACGCCCTCCCAGCCGAGGAAGAGCAGCACGAAGTTGTCCGCCAGGACGAGCACCAGCATCGCCGCGACGAACAGGTTGAGGTAGGCGAAGAACCGGCGGCGCCGCTCGTCGTGGGCCATGTAGCCCACCGAGTAGATGTGGATGAGCGAGCCGACGCCGGTGATGAGCAGGACGAAGCTGATCGACAGCGGGTCGATCAGCAGGCTCGCCCCGACCTCCAGGTCGCCGGAGGAGAACCAGGTGTAGACGTCGACGCCGACGCTGCGGTGGTGGGCGTCCATCCCGAGGAGCCGGACGAGCGCGAGCACCGCCCAGGCGAAGCTCGCGAGGGGCAGCGCCGTCGCCAGCCAGTGTCCCCAGGCGTCGGTCCGCTTCCCGCCGATCAGCAGGACGGCCGCCCCGATCAGCGGGAGCGCGATGAGCAGCCAGGCGTTGCCCAGTACCGCCCCTTCGGCCGGGGCGGTGACCGCCGGTTGCGCGTCGGCGGCGAGGAGGGAGTCGGTCATAGACACGGCCACGTCGCCTTCTAGTACTTGAGCAGGTTGGCGTCATCGACCGACGCGGACCTGCGGGTGCGGAAGATCTGCATGATGATCGCGAGCCCCACCACGACCTCGGCGGCGGCCACGATCATCACGAAGAACGCGATGACCTGCCCCTCGATGTCGCCGTGCATCCGCGCGAAGGCGACGAACGCCAGGTTGCAGGCGTTGAGCATGAGCTCCACGCACATGAAGACGATGATCGCGTTCCGCCGGACCAGCACCCCCAGGGCGCCGATGGTGAACAGCAGCGCGGCCAGCGCGATGTAGTTCATCGGGTCCACGAGTGCTCGGCCTCCTCTCCTTCGGCCTCGCCGTTCCCGCCGTCCCCGCGGTCCTCGGCGTCCCCGCCGGTCCCGCGCTCTTCGGCGCCGGGGCCGGACTCGGGCGGCTCGCCCTCGGCGCGGCCCTCCTTGGACCGGGCCGAGTCGGAGGCGCCGCCGGGGCTGGGCACCGCGCCCAGCCGGATGTCCCGGGGGACCTGCGACTGCAGCTCGGGGTCGCGTGCGGTGAGCACCGGGTTGAGCGAGAGCCGGGAGACCGACCCGTCGGGCAGCAGCGCCGGCATGTCGATGGCGTTGTGCCGGGCGTAGGTGCCCGGTCCGGGCAGCGGCGTCGGGTGGTCGCCGAGGATCCGCTCCCTGGCCATCTCCCGCTGGGTCCGCCGCGGCTTGGTGCGGGCGCTGTGCGCCAGGACCAGCGCGCCGAGCACCGCGGTGATCAGCAGCGCGCCGGTGGCCTCGAAGGCGATGACGTAGCGGAAGATCACCTCTCCGGCGATCCACTGCACGCCGCCGCCGGCCGCCGCGACGCCCGCGGCCAGCCCGGCCGGGTCGCCGACGGAGATCCGGGTCAGGCCGAAGCCGAGGGCGAGCAGGAAGCAGAGCGCCACGGCACCGGCCAGCACCCGCTGCCCGCGGATCGTCTCCACCAGGGAGTCCGCCGAGCTGACGCCGACCAGCATCAGCACGAACAGGAAGAGCATCAGCACGGCGCCGGTGTAGACGACGATCTGCACCACCATCAGGAACGGCGCCTCGTTCATGCCGTAGAACACGGCGAGGCCGAGCATGACGGCGGCCATCATCATCGCGGAGTGCACGGCCTTGCGGGAGAGCACCACGCCGAGCGCGGCGAGCAGCACGATCCCGCCGAGCACCCAGAACGCGGCGGCCTCGGTGCCGGAGACCGGGGCGGCGAGCACGGTGCCCGCCGCGGTCGCGGGGGTCATCGGGCCACCTCCCCGCCGGCCGGCTCCCGCTCGGCGGCCGAGGAGCGGCCGGACCGGTAGTAGTCCTCCTCCGTCTCGCCGAGCCGCATCGGGTGCGGCGGCGCCTCCATGCCCTCGCGGAGCCCTGCGAGCAGCTGCTCCTTGGTCCAGATGAGGCTCTCGCGGTCGTCGTCGGCGAGCTCGTACTCGTTGGTCATGGTGAGTGCGCGGGTCGGGCAGGCCTCCACGCACAGCCCGCACAGGATGCACCGCAGGTAGTTGATCTGGTACACCCTGCCGTACCGCTCACCGGGCGAGTACCGCTCCTCCTCGGTGTTGTCGCCGCCCTCCACGTAGATGGCGTCGGCCGGGCAGGCCCAGGCGCACAGCTCGCACCCGATGCACTTCTCCAGGCCGTCCGGCCACCGGTTCAGCTGGTGCCTGCCGTGGAAGCGCGGCGCCGTGGGGCGCTTCACCTCCGGGTATTCGATGGTGGGCACCTTCTTGAACATGGTGTGGAAGGTGACGCCGAACCCCTTCACGGGGTTGAGCCAGTCAAGCACCGGTTACCTCCTCACGCTCGCCGCGCTTCTCGCCGGCCGGGGCCGGTGCGGGGTTTCGGGGCGGCTCGGCGGGGACGCTGCTGCCGTAGTGCGGTGCGCTCTGCGGCGGCACCGGGAACCCGCCGGCCGCCGGGTCGGCATGGATCCGGCGGGCCTCCTCGGCGCGCCGGGCCTCCTCCGCGGCCCTGCTCCGCCGGGCCGACCGGGCGTAGCCGGCGAAGGCCGCGATGGAGACCAGCGCGAACGCGGCGCCGGCCCCGGCGGTCGCGCCGAGCGGGGCGCCCTCGTTGACCATCAGCCTGAGCACCGCGACCGCGGTGATCCAGACCAGCTGCACCGGGATGAGCAGCTTCCAGCCCAGCTGCATCAGCTGGTCGTAGCGGATCCGGGGCACCGAGCCGCGCACCCAGATGAACAGGAACATCACGGCGAGGAACTTGAGCAGCCACCACAGGACGGGCCACCAGCCCTCGTTGGCCCCCGGCCAGAACGCCGTGATCGGCGGCGGCGCCAGCCAGCCGCCGAGGAAGAAGGTCACCGAGACCGCGGCGACCGTCACCATGTTCACGTACTCGGCGAGGAAGAACATGGTGAACTTCATCGACCCGTACTCGGTCATGAAGCCGCCGACGATCTCGCCCTCGCCCTCGGCCAGGTCGAAGGGGAGCCGGTTGGTCTCGCCGACCATGGTGACCAGGTAGATGAGGAAGGACGGCAGCAGGAGCACCGCGAACCAGAGCGACTGCTGCGCCTCCACGATGCCGGAGGTGGTCAGCGTCCCGGAGAACATGAACACCGCGACGAAGCTCAGCCCCATCGCGATCTCGTAGCTGATCACCTGGGCCGAGGCGCGCAGCCCGCCGAGGAGCGCGTAGGGCGACTGGGAGGCCCAGCCGCCGAGCACGATGCCGTACACGCCGACCGCCGCGGTGGCCAGCACCAGCAGCGCCGCGATCGGCAGGTCGGTGAGCTGCAGCGGGGTGGTGACCCCGAACATGTTCACCTCGGGCCCCACCGGGATGATGGAGAACGCGATGAACGCCGGGACCGCCGCGATCATCGGCGCCGCGATGTAGACCAGCCGGTCCACGTTGCGCGGGATCACGTCCTCCTTGAGCGACAGCTTGACGCCGTCGGCCAGCGACTGCAGCAGGCCCAGCGGGCCGAACCGGTTGGGGCCGTGGCGCTGCTGCATCCGCCCCATGACCTTGCGGTCGGCCATGATCATCATCAGCACGCAGACCATCAGGAAGACGAAGATGACCAGGGCCTTGATCAGGGTGATCCACCACGGGTCACCGCCGAAGGCCTCCAGTCCCGGCTCCCCGGCCGCCGCCTGCGCGGTGCCGGCCGCGGCGGCCGGCCATCCGGTGGGCATCACTTCGCGCTCCCAGCACTCGCGGTCTCGGCGGCGGCGCCCGCGGGGCGCAGCCGCACCGTGTCCCCGGCGGACGCCCCCAGGTCCCGGCGGACGTCGCAGTCGCGGGCGGCGGCGGGCAGCCACACCACCCCGTCCGGCATCCCGGCGGCGACCACGGCCGGCACCGAGACCGACCCGGCCGGGCCGGCGACCTCCAGCCGGCCGCCGTCGGCCAGCCCGATCCCGGCGGCGGTGGCCGCGGAGAGCCGGGCCAGCGCCGGCCGGGCGGTCCCGGCCAGGTAGGGCTCGCCGTCCTCCATCCGGCCCCGGCCGAGCAGCTGCTTCCAGGTGGCCAGCAGCGCCCGCCCCGGCCCCGGTTCGGCGACCGGCGCCGGCCCGGTCAGCGGGTCGGGCACCCGCTCGCCGGCCCAGGCGCCCAGCGCGGCCAGCTCGCGGCGGGCCGCGGCCGCGTCCGGCAGCCCCAGGTGGACGTCCATCTCGTCCGCGACGGCGGAGAGCACTCGCAGGTCGGACAGGGCGCCGGGGATCTTCAGCGCGTCGCCGAACGGCCGCTCGCGCCCCTCCCAGTCGACGAAGGTGCCGGACTTCTCCGCCACCGCCGCCACCGGCAGCACCACGTCGGCGCGGTCGGTCACCTCGCTGGCGCGCAGCTCCAGGGAGACGATGAACGGCACCTCGGCCAGTGCCGCGCGGGCCGCGTCCGGGTCGGGCAGGTCGTCCAGTTCCACACCGGCGATGACCAGGGCGTCCAGGTCGCCGGCGGCCGCGGCGGCGAGGATCTCCGCGGTGTCGCGGCCCTCCCGCTCGGGCAGCGAGGCGACCGACCAGGCGCGCGCGGCCTCGGCGCGGGCGTGCGCGTCGCCCACCGGCCGCCCGCCGGGCAGCAGGTTGGGCAGCGCCCCGGCCTCGATCGCGCCGCGCTCCCCGGCCCGGCGCGGGATCCAGCCGATCCGGGCGCCGGTCCGGTCGGCCAGCCGGGCCAGCGCGGAGAGCGCGCCCGGCGTCCGGGCCAGCCGCTCCCCGGCGAGCAGGACCGCGCCCTCGGCGCCGAGCGCGCGGAACGCCTCGGGGGACGCGTCGGCGAGCCCGTCCAGCACCCGCGCCTCGGCGCCGGGGGCCGCCGGGATCAGCGTCCCGTCGGCCTTGGCCAGTCCCCGGCTCGTGTAGGGCGCGACCGCGTACAGGTCGAGTCCGCGCTTGCGGGCGGCCTTGCGCAGGCGGAGGAAGACCGAGGGCGACTCGTCCTCGGGCTCCAGGCCGGCGAGGAGCACCGCGGGCGCCTTCTCCAGGTCGTCGTAGCTCACCTGGACGCCGGTTCCGGCGACCCGGGCGGCGATGAACTCGGCCTCCTCCTCGGAGTGCTCCCGGGCCCGCATGTCGATGTCGTTGGTGCGCAGCGCCACCCGGGCGAACTTGGCGTAGGCGTAGGCGTCCTCCAGGGTCAGCCTGCCGCCGGTGAGCACCGCGGTGCGGCGCGCCCCGCGCAGTCCGCGCGCCGCCTCGGCCAGCGCCTCCGGCCAGGAGGCGAACTCCAGGGCGCGGGTGTCGGCGCGGCGCAGCAGCGGCCGCTTGAGCCGGTCGCTCTGGGTGGCGTAGGTGAAGGCCCAGCGGCCCTTGTCGCAGTTCCACTCCTCGTTGACCCGGGGGTCGTCGCCGGCCAGCCGGCGGGTGACCTTGCCCCGGCGGTGGTCGGTGCGGAGCGCGCAGCCGGACGCGCAGTGCTCGCACACGCTGGGCGTGGAGACCAGGTCGAAGGGGCGGGAGCGGAACCGGTAGGCGGCGCCGGTCAGCGCGCCGACCGGGCAGATCTGCACGGTGTTGCCGGAGAAGTAGGACTGGAACGGCTCGCCCTCGGCGATGCCGACCTGCTCCTGGGCGCCGCGCTCCAGCAGCTCGATGAACGGGTCGCCGGCGATCTGCGCGGAGAACCGGGTGCACCGGGCGCACTGGATGCACCGCTCCCGGTCCAGCAGGATCTGGGTGGAGAGCGGGACCGGCTTGGGGAAGGTGCGCTTGGTGTCGGTGAAGCGCGTCTCCCCCTGCCCGTTGGACATCGCCTGGTTCTGCAGCGGGCACTCGCCGCCCTTGTCGCAGACCGGGCAGTCCAGCGGGTGGTTGATCAGCAGGAACTCCATGATGCCCTGCTGCGCCTTGTCCGCCACCGCCGAGGTCAGCTGGGTCTTGACGACCATGCCGTCCATCACGGTGATGGTGCAGGAGGCCTGCGGCTTGGGCATGCCCCGGCCGTTGCCCGCGTCGGGGATCTCCACCAGGCACTGGCGGCAGGCCCCGACCGGGTCCAGCAGCGGGTGGTCGCAGAACCGCGGGATCTGGATGCCCAGCAGCTCCGCGGCCCGGATCACCAGCGTCCCCTTGGGCACCCTGATCTGGAACCCGTCGATGGTGACGGTCACCAGGTCCTCCGGCGGGACCGCCGGGGCGCCGCCGGACGGGGTGTTGGTCGTGACGGTCACTTGCTCCCTCCCCACACGGTCGACTTCGAATGGTCGAACGGGCAGCCCCGCTGCTCCATGTGCGCCACGTATTCGTCCCGGAAGTACTTGATGGACGACATCACCGGGCTGGCCGCGCCGTCGCCGAGGGCGCAGAACGAGCGGCCCAGCAGGTTGTCGCAGATGTCCAGGAGCTTCTCCACGTCGGCCTCGGTGCCCTCGCCGTTCTCCAGCCGGTCCAGGACCTGGACCATCCAGAAGTTGCCCTCCCGGCAGGGGGTGCACTTGCCGCAGGACTCGTGGGCGTAGAAGGCGATCCACCGGCCGACCGCGCGGACCACGCAGGTGGTCTCGTCGAAGATCTGCAGCGCGCGGGTGCCGAGCATGGACCCGGCGGCGCCGACCGACTCGAAGTCGAGCGGGGTGTCCAGGTGCTCCTCGGTGAAGATCGGGGTGGAGGAGCCGCCCGGGGTCCAGAACTTGAGCCGGTGGCCGGCCCGGATGCCGCCCGCCATGTCGAGCAGTTCGCGCAGCGTGACGCCGAGCGGGGCCTCGTACTGGCCGGGCCGGGTGACGTGCCCGGAGAGCGAGAAGAAGCCGAACCCGGCGGACTTCTCGGTGCCCATCGAGGTGAACCACTCGGCGCCGTTGGCCACGATCGGCGGGACGCTGGCGATCGACTCGACGTTGTTCACCACGGTCGGCGAGGCGTACAGCCCGGCCACCGCGGGGAACGGCGGCTTGAGCCGGGGCTGGCCGCGGTAGCCCTCCAGGGAGTCCAGCAGCGCGGTCTCCTCGCCGCAGATGTAGGCCCCGGCGCCGGCGTGCACCACCACGTCCAGGTCGAACCCGCTGCCCAGGATGTCGGTGCCGAGCAGCCCGGCCTCGCGGGCCTCGTCCACCGCCTGCCGCAGCCGGCGGATGACGTGCAGCACCTCGCCGCGCACGTAGATGAAGGCGTGGCTGCTGCGGATCGCGTAGGCCGAGATGATCACCCCCTCCACCAGCGCGTGCGGGTTGGCCATCATCAGCGGGATGTCCTTGCAGGTGCCCGGCTCGGACTCGTCGGCGTTGACCACCAGGTAGCGCGGGTTGGGGTTGTCCGCGGGCAGGAAGCCCCACTTCATCCCGGTGGGGAACCCGGCGCCGCCGCGGCCGCGCAGGCCGGAGGCCTTCACCAGGTCGACCAGCGCGTCCGGCTCCATGGCCAGGGCCTTGCGCAGCGCGCCGTAGCCGCCGACCGCCCGGTAGCCGTCCAGGGTGTAGAGGTCTTCGCGGTCCCAGTGCGCGGAGAGCACCGGGGTGAGCGTCGTCCCGGTCATCGGTCGCCCCCTTCGGTCGGGGCGGGGCCGGACGCGCCGGGGGGCGGCGCCGTCCAGCCGCGCTCGCGGGCCAGCTTCAGGCCCTCCAGGGAGGGGCCGGCGGCCTGCGGGCCCTCGCCGGCCCGGCCGTCGGAGAACCCGGCCAGCACCCGGGAGGCCTGCTTCCAGGTGCAGACCGGCCCGGCGCCGCGGGTGGGCACCACGTCGTTGCCGAGCCGCAGGTCGTCGACGAGCCTCTTGGCGCTCTCCGGGGTCTGGTCGTCGAAGAACTCCCAGTTGACCATCACCACGGGGGCGAAGTCGCAGGCCGCGTTGCACTCCAGGTGCTCCAGCGTGACCTTGCCGTCCTCGGTGGTCTCGTCGTTGCCGACGCCCAGGTGCTCCTTGAGCCCGGCGAAGATCTCGTCGCCGCCCATCACCGCGCAGAGCGTGTTGGTGCAGACGCCCACGTGGTACTCGCCCATCGGGCGGCGCTTGTACATGGTGTAGAAGGTGGCCACCGCGGTGACCTCGGCGGCGGTCAGCCCCAGGGTCTCGGCGCAGAAGCCGATGCCCGCCCTGCTGACGTAGCCCTCCTCCGCCTGGACCAGGTGGAGCAGCGGCAGCAGCGCCGACCGCGACTTCGGGTAGCGGGCGATCACCTCCTTGGCGTCGACCTCCAGCCGCGTCCTGGTGGCGTCGTCGAAGCGCTCGCTCATGCCGGTGCTCCCCTCCTCGCTCGTTCCGTCACCGGTCCACGCCTCCCATCACGGGGTCGATGCTGGCCACCGCGGCGATGACGTCGGCCACCGTGCCGCCTTCGCACATCGCGGCGACCGTCTGCAGGTGGGTGAACGAGGGGTCGCGGAAGTGCACCCGGTGGGGCCGGGTGCCGCCGTCGCTGACCGCGTGGCAGCCCAGCTCGCCCTTGGCGCTCTCGACCGCGGCGTAGGCCTGGCCCGCCGGGACCCGGAAGCCCTCGGTGACCAGCTTGAAGTGGTGGATGAGCGCCTCCATGGAGCCGCCCATGATGTGCGCGATGTGGTCCGGGGAGTTGCCCAGGCCGTCCGGGCCCAGCGCCAGCTTGGCGGGCCAGCCGACCTTGGGGTCGTCCACCATGACCGGGCCGGGGGCCAGCTTGTCCAGGCACTGCTCGATGATCCGCAGGCTCTGCTCGACCTCGGCCATCCGCACCCGGTAGCGGGCGTACACGTCGCCGCCGTCGGAGACCGGGACGTCGAACTCGTAGTCCTCGTAGCCGCAGTACGGCTTGGCCTTGCGCAGGTCCCAGCCGAGCCCGGAGGCGCGCAGCAGCGGGCCGGTGACGCCCAGCGCCATGCAGCCGGCCAGGTTGAGGTGGGCCACGTCGCGGGTGCGCGCCAGGTACAGCGGGCTCTCGTCGAGGAGCTTGCGCATGATGGCGAGGCGCTTGGGCATCTCCTCCAGCAGCTCCTTGACCTTGCCGACCGCGCCGGAGGGCAGGTCCTGGGCGACGCCGCCCGGCCGGATGTAGGCGTGGTTCATCCGCAGCCCGGTGATCAGCTCGAAGATGTCGAGGACCATCTCGCGCTCGCGGAGGCCGTTGGTCATCACGGTGGTGGCGCCGAGCTCCATCCCGAACGTCGCCATCGCCACGAAGTGCGAGGACATCCGGTTGAGCTCCATCATCAGCACCCGGATGACGCTGGCCCGGTCGGGGATCCGGTCGGTGAGGCCGAGCAGCTTCTCCACCGCCAGGCAGTACGCCGTCTCATTGAAGATCGGCGTGAGGTAGTCCATCCGGGTCACGAACGTGGTCCCCTGGGTCCACGTCCGGTACTCCATGTTCTTCTCGATGCCGGTGTGCAGGTAGCCGATGCCCACCCGGGCCTCGGTGACCGTCTCGCCGTCGAGGGTGAGGATGAGCCGGAGCACGCCGTGCGTGGACGGGTGCTGCGGGCCCATGTTCACCACGAGCCGCTCGGCGCTGCTGGCCTGGGCGGCGGCGACGACCTCGTCCCAGTCGCCGCCGGCGGCGTCGATGTAGTCCTCGGTGGTCGGGGTGGTCACTGGTCTGTCCCCCTCGTCGCCCTGTTCCCCCGGCGCGCGGGCGCGCCGGCGCCCGCGGGTGCGGTGCGCGTCATGCGTAGGACCTCCGCTCGTCGGGCGGCGGGATCTTGGCGCCGCGGTACTCCACCGGGATGCCGCCCAGCGGGTAGTCCTTGCGCTGCGGGTGGCCGTGCCAGTCGTCGGGCATCTCGATCCGGGTCAGCGACGGGTGGCCGTCGAAGACGATGCCGAAGAAGTCCCAGGCCTCGCGCTCGTGCCAGTCGTTGGTGGGGTAGACCGCGACGAGCGAGGGGATGTGCGGGTCGGCGTCGGGGCAGGCCGTCTCCACCCGGATCTCGGTGTTGTGCGTGATGGACCGGAGCATGTAGACCGCGTGCAGCTCGCGCCCGGTGTCCTCGGGGTAGTGCACCCCGGTGACGCCCAGGCAGAGCTCGAAGCGGAGCGCCGGGTCGTCGCGGAGCCGGCGGGCGACCTCGGCCAGGTGCTCGCGGCGCAGGTGGAAGGTGATCTCGCCGCGGTCCACCACGACCCGCTCCACCGCCTCGCGGTAGCCGACCGGGGCGTCGCGGAGCGCCTCCTCCAGGGCGTCGGCGACCGCGTCGAACCGCTCGGTGCGCGGGTCGCCGGGGTCGGTGTAGGGCCGCTCCGCGGCGGGCGGTCCGGTGCGGCGGACGCGGAGGCCGCCGTACCCGGAGGTGTCGCCGCTGGTCTTCGCGCCGAACATGCCGGTCCGCTCGACCGGGGCGGCGAGCCGCTCCCGCCCGGCGACCTCGGGGAGGTTCTCCTCCTCGTGCCCGCCGCCGCTGCCGTTGCGCCCGGGCTCTCCCAGACTCATCGGGCCGCCCCCTCGTCCTGGCTCACCAGCGGCAGCGAGCGGCGGAGCGCGCGCTCCTCCAGCTCCTCGATCTCGCGCTGCCGGTGCGCGCCGAGCTTGGTGTTCTGCACCTTGTCGTGCAGCTTGAGCACGGCGTCCAGGAGCATCTCCGGCCGCGGCGGGCAGCCGGGCAGGTAGATGTCGACCGGGACGACGTGGTCCACGCCCTGCACGACGGCGTAGTTGTTGAACATGCCTCCGCTGGAGGCGCAGACGCCCATCGCGATGACCCACTTGGGCTCGGGCATCTGGTCGTAGATCTGCCGCAGCACCGGGGCCATCTTCTGGCTCACCCGTCCGGCGACGATCATCAGGTCGGCCTGGCGCGGCGTGGCGCCGAACTTCTCCATGCCGAACCGGGCCAGGTCGTAGTGCGGTCCGCCGACCGACATCATCTCGATGGCGCAGCAGGCCAGGCCGAAGGTGGCGGGCCACATCGAGCTCTTGCGGGCCAGGCCCGCGACCTGCTCGACGGTGCCCAGGATGACCCCGCTCGGGAGCTTCTCCTCAATCCCCATGCGTCGGCCCCCCTTTCCGTTCGCTCGATCCGTTGGCGGTGCATCCGCGGGCGGGGCGCCCGGGGCTCCTCGTCAGTCCCATTCCAGTCCTCCGCGGCGCCACTCGTAGGCGTAGGCGATCGACACGTTCACCAGGAAGAGGACCATCGCGATCAGGCCGAACAGGCCGAGTGCGTCGAAGTGCACGGCCCACGGGTAGAGGAAGATGATCTCGATGTCGAAGACGATGAAGAGCATCGCCGTCAGGTAGTACTTGATGGTGAACCTGCCGCCGCCGGCCGGCTGCGGGGTCGGCTCGATGCCGCATTCGTAGGCCTGCAGTTTCGCCCGGTTGTACCGCTTGGGGCCGGCGATGCTGCCGACGACCATCGATACGACGACGAACGCGGCGCCGATCGCACCGAGTACGAATACGGGCGTGTACAGCTCCATCGTGGGTCGTTCCCCTTCATTGCCTGGCGGGACCGCGGCGCCCGGCCGGGTGCGCCGCCGGGTCGGCCCGGGGGCTTGTGAACGCATTCACGTGCCCGGGGTGCGCGGTGCTCCGCTTCGCCGTCGCCATCGCCTCGCCGTCCTGCGCGTGCCCGGTCCGCCTATGCGGCGGGCGCCATCCGGGAGAGCCCGTTGATCACCCGGTCCATCGCATCGCCCCGGCTCGGCTCGGTGAGGTTGGCCAGCATCTTCAGCACGAACTTCATCAGGGTGCGCTGGGGCAGGCCGTACTTGGTCGCGTACTTCATGAAGTCCGGGTTGCCGATCACCTTCACGAAGTAGCGGCCCAGCGTGTAGTAGCCGCCGTAGACGTCGGAGAGGATGTCGGGGTAGCGGTGCAGCGCCCGCTCCCTGGTCTGCACGGTGGTCCGGGAGAGTGCCTGCACGGCCACCTCCGCGGCGATCGCCCCGGCCTCCATGGCGTAGGCGATGCCCTCGCCGTTGAACGGGTTGACCATGCCTCCGGCGTCGCCGACCAGCATCAGCCCGCGCGAGTAGTGCGGGGTGCGGTTGAAGCCCATCGGCAGGGCGGCGCCGCGGACCGGCCCGGTCCGGTTCTCCTCGGTGAACCCCCACTCCGCGGGCATGCTCTCGGTCCAGCGGCGGAGCAGCCGGCGGTAGTCGACGTCCTGGAAGGCCGCGGTGGAGTTGAGGATGCCCAGGCCGACGTTGGAGGTGCCGTCGCCGACCCCGAAGACCCAGCCGTAGCCGGGCAGCAGCACGTCCTTGCCGCTGCTGGAGTCCCACAGCTCCAGCCAGGACTCCAGGTAGTCGTCGTCGTGCCGGGGGCTGGTGAAGTAGGTGCGCACCGCGACGCCCATCGGGCGGTCGTCGCGCTTGCGGATGCCCAGTGCCACCGAGAGCCGGGAGGAGTTGCCGTCCGCCGCGATCACCAGCGGGGCCCGGTAGACGACCCGCTCGCCCGCGGGGTCCTTGGCCACCACGCCCTGCACCCGGTCGGTCCGCGGGTCCAGCAGCGGGGCCTGCACGGTGGTCCGCTCCAGGAGCTTGGCGCCCGCGGCGCGGGCGTGCTCGACCAGGATGCGGTCGAAGTCGTAGCGGGTGCGGACCAGGCCGTGGCCGGGGTACTCGGCCAGCTCGGGCCAGGGGAGCTCGAGGCGGACGCCGCCGCCGATGATGCGCAGCCCCTTGTTCGGGATCCAGCCGGGACCGTCGAAGGGGACGCCCAGCGCGGCCAGCTGCTTGACGGCGCGCGGGGTCAGGCCGTCGCCGCAGACCTTCTCCCGGGGGAACGAGGTCTTCTCCAGGACGAGGACGTCCAGACCGGAACGGGCCATGTGGCAGGCGGCGGTGGAGCCGGCCGGTCCGGCCCCGACGATGATGACGTCGGCTTCGAGGTCTGCGGTGCCCCGCTCGGTGGGCGGGGGCGGTGCTGTGGCGCTCACGAGTGGTTCCCTGCGGCTGTGGGGGTGCGCGGATAACGCTTTTCGGTTGTTCTTCAGGGGGTTCCGGCTATGTGGCTCAACGCCTTTTATCCGCCGCGGGCCGGCTCGGCGAGCCGGAACGGCGACGAATCGCACGTACGCTTGTGAAGGGCTTCACAAGGCTGCTGCCCCGAAGTCTAGACCTTTCGCGTTCCACGGGCGACCCCCAACCGCCATTCATCTTGTTAGGGCATTTTCGCCCCCAAACCGGACGTAGCACGCTTTACCTCGGTTAATAAGGTAAACCTACGTCCGTTTCATCCTCGTAAATCACTTTTCAGCCTTAACAAGAGTTAAAGGCACCGAAAAGTGCTCTTCGGTGCCTTTGTTGCTGAAGTGAATTGAGTTGTTCAGGGGGCGGGGGCGATCAGGACTCCCGGTAGCCGCGGTGCAGCGCGACCACCCCGAAGGTGAGGTTGCGCCACGCCACCCGGGACCACCCGGCGCGCTGCAGGCGCGCCGCCAGGGCCGGCTGGTCCGGCCACTCCGTGATGGATTCGGACAGGTACGCGTAGGCCCCGGTGTTCCGGGTGAACAGCCGCGCCACCCGGGGCAGCGCCGCCATCAGGTACCCCGAGTAGAGCCGGTCCACCGGCCGCACCGGGATATGGCTGAACTCGCAGACCACCAGGCGGCCGCCGACCTTGGTCACCCGGCGCAGCTCGCGCAGGGCCTGCTCCGGGTCCTGCACGTTGCGCAGCCCGAAGGAGATCGTCACCGCGTCGAAGGTCTCGTCCGCGAAGGGCAGCGCCAGCGCGTCGCCGGCCACGCAGGTGACCCCCTGCGCCGAGGCCCCGCCGCGCTGCTCGGCGCCGACCCGCAGCATGCCCTGCGAGAAGTCGCAGGCGACGACCTTCGCACCCTTGTCCGTGAAGGCGAGCGAGGAGGTCCCGGTGCCGGCCGCAAGGTCGAGCACCAGCTCTCCGCCGTAGGCCTCGACCGCGCGGACGACGGCGCGCCGCCACTGCCGGTCCTCGCCGAGCGAGAGGACGTCGTTGAGCAGGTCGTAGCGGGCCGCGATGCTGTCGAACATGGCGGCGACGTCCGCAGGCGACTTATCGAGTTCGGCACGGGTCATGCCCCCACCCTAAGGGCGGGGCGGCGCCCGGCCGACCGCCCCCCGCGCCCCCGCTCAGCGGGTTCCGGTCCGCACCCGACCGGGGAGGCGTTACGGTACGTAACCGACCGACCGCACCAGGAAACGATCTCCCCGAGGAGGTGGCCGCGTGCCGCCGACCCGCCGGCACCGGGCGCTCGCCGCGCTCGGCGCGCTCGCCCTCGCCGCCGCGCTGCACACCGCCGAGCGGCCCGCCGCGGCCGGCCCCCTCGGCCACCCCGCGGTGGTCGGCCGGGACCCCGCCGACTGGACCCCGCACGTGCTGGACGGGGCGGTGAAGTCGATCGTCCGGGTCGGCGGGACCGTCTACGCGGCCGGCTCCTTCGAGCGGGTGAGCCCTCCGGACCGCTCGCGCACCCTGCACCGGAGCGGCGTGTTCGCCTTCGAGCACGGCACCGGGCGGATCCTCGACTTCGCCCCGGAGGTGGACGGCACCGTGGCGAGCCTGGCCGCCGCGGACGGCGGGGTGTTCATCGGCGGCTCGTTCACCGAGGTGAACGGGGCGGAGCGGCGCGGCGCCGCGCTGCTCACCAGCGGCGGCCGGCTGCGCCCGGGGTTCGACGCCCGGCTGGACGGCGGGAGCGTCTACCGGCTGGCCCGGCACGGCGGCTCGCTCTACCTGGCCGGCTCGTTCCGCTCGGCGGGCGGCTCCTCCGGCCCCGGCCTGGCCCGGGTGGACGCCGGCACCGGCGCCGCCGACCCCTCGTTCGCGGTGCGGATCGCCGAACCCCGCCGGGGCACGCTGCGGGTGCAGGACATGGCGCTGAGCCCGGACGGCCGGCGGCTGGTCGCGGGCGGCACCTTCACCCGGGTGGACGGCGAGCCGCGGCCGCAGATCGCGATGGTCGACACGGCCGCCTCGCCCGCGCGGCTCGCCGACTGGTCGACCGAGGCCTACGCGGCACCGTGCGACCACTCCCGGATGCACACCTACATCCGGCAGATCGACTTCGCCCCGGACGGCTCCTACTTCGCGGTGGCCGCCACCGGCGGCCCGGATCCGAAGCCGGGGCTGTGCAAGGCGGTCGCCCGGTGGGAGAGCGACGGGGCGGCCGGGTCCGAGCCGACCTGGGTGAACCGCACCGGGGGCGACTCGCTGTACGCGGTGGCGGCCACCGGGGCCGCCGTCTACGTCGGCGGCCACCAGCGCTGGATGGACAACCCGGAGGGCCGGGGGGACGCCGGTCCGGGCGCGGTGCCGCGGGAGGGGATCGCCGCGGTCGACCCGGAGACCGGGAAGGCGCTGCCGTGGAACCCGGGGCGGGCCCGCGGGCACGGGGTGGAGGCGCTCACCGCCACCGAGGACGGCCTCTACGTGGGCAGCGACACCACCCGGCTGGGCGGCGAGCGCCGGGACCGGATCGGGATGTTCCCGCTGCCCTCCTGAGATCGTTGCTGGGAGAAGCCCGCCTCAGACGATGATCTTGACGTTGCGGGCCTATCAGAGCGCTCTGATAGGCCCGCAGCGTCAAGATCATCGGAGGAAGGGCAGGGGAGTGGGGTGTTCTTCTGCGCTCACCGCCTTTTCCCGTCAACCATCTGAGGGGCGGGGCCGGCTCCGGGAGGGCGGGCCGGAGGCGGCGCCGGAGAGGGCCCGGACGCGGCCGCGCCGACCCGGAATTCCAGCGGAGTCCCGGATCGGCGCGGAGGCGGGCCCGGGTCAGTCCCGGGAGGAGGCGCCGACGCTCCGGCCGGCGGAGGGCTCCTCCCCGGCGCCCTCCTCCGCCCCCTCGGCGCGCTTCGCGCCCTCGGCGCCCTCCGTCTCCCCGGCGCTCGCGGCCCCCTCGGCGGAGGCCTCGGCGCCCAGGTCCTTGAGCGGGGTCGGGGCGGCCGGGGCGGCGCCGGGGCGCTGGGCGCCGTCCTCGTGCGAGGCGCCCGACTCCAGCCGGCGGCCCATCCCGCGCATCCGGTCCATCCCGCCGGCCACGTGCACCGACATCGCGTCCCGCTGCTTGGACAGCAGGACGTAGCTGACCAGGCCGCTGATCAGGAAGGCCAGCGCGATCGCGAGGAAGCCGCGGGCGCCCAGAAGGTACAGGACGCCGTAGGCCACGGCGAAGAGCAGAAGGCGGGCGGAGGTGTAAGCGAGGACGCTACGCATGAAACTGCCTCACAACGGGTGGTCCATTTCACTATCGTGGGTGCGGCGGCTCCTTCGTCCCGCCCGGCCCGCACACGGCGGCCCGGGTGCCCTCGGAGGCGTCGACGCAGGTCCGGCCGGTGGCCGGGCCGCCCTTCAACAAGGGTAAGGGCGGTCCCGCGGGACCGCCGCGCACCCCTGCCGCAAGGGCGCGCCCGCGGTCGGGCGCCGGGCGCGGGAGGCCGGTGCGCGGATGATCGGACGTCTTGAAAACGACAGCCGACGCCGAAGGTCACGTTCCAATCACATATCACGCACTCTTCCCCCGACCCGGATGGTTTTTACGAAAACTAGGGATGAAACGGACTTACTCGTGCACACTAGGGGACCTAACGCCCGCCTCCCCCACAACGTCTCCGGCGGGCCCGAAGGGGGATTGTGAAGGTGGAAAGAGGAAGCGAACGTCTACTCACCCCCGGAGAGGTAGCGTCCCTCTTCCGGGTGGACCCCAAGACGGTGACCAGATGGGCGGCCTCCGGCCGAATCAGCAGCATCAGAACGCCCGGCGGGCACCGCCGGTTCCGTGAGTCCGAAGTCCGCGCACTGCTGCACGGGGAACCGACCGAACCGACCCCCTGACCCGGGCCCGGTCCCCCCGTACACCGCACCCCCGGCGCGGCCATGCCCGTCCGCGCGATCCCGCCTGCGCTCGACACCCTGCTCCCCCGCACGGACACGGCGGATCGCGGATAGGCTTGAAGCATGGTGTGGCTCGCTGGCCTAATCACGCTCCTGTCGATCGTGCTGTGGGTGTACGCGTTCTTCGACGCGCTCACCACTCCGGCTGAAGAGGTCCGGACGCTTCCCAAGCTGCTGTGGCTGATCGCGATCGTCGTCTTCACCCCGGTCGGTCCGCTGCTCTGGCTCTTCCTCGGCCGGCCGCGCGTCGCGGCCCCTCCCGCGGCGGCGCCGCCGGCGCAGGGTGTGCCCTCCTTCGAGCACATCGACCCGTCCGACATCACCGCGTCCCCCGGGAACCCGACGCCGATCGGCCCCGAGGACGACCCGGAGTTCCTGCGCGATCTGAACCGGCGGATCCGTCCCGAGGAGGACTAGCCGGCCCGGCCGCACCCGCGGGGGCGGCCGGACGGCGCGAGGGGCCGCCCCGATGGATCGGGGCGGCCCCTCGCGTCTGCGCGGGTGCGGGCTCAGGCGTAGCTGTGCAAGCCGCTGAACAGGTAGTTCACCGCGAAGAAGTTGAACATCAGGCAGGCGAAGCCGGCCACCCCGATCCAGGCGGTCCGGGTTCCGCGCCAGCCCGCGGTGGCCCGGGCGTGCAGGTAGGCCGCGTACACCACCCAGGTGATGAAGGACCAGACCTCCTTGGGGTCCCAGCCCCAGAACCGGCCCCAGGCCTCGTCCGCCCAGATGGCGCCGGCGATGATCGCGAAGGTCCAGAGCGGGAAGGCGATCACGATGAACCGGTGCGAGACCCGGTCCAGCAGCTCCGGCGCGGGCAGCTTGGCCGCGATGCCGGCCACCTTCTCGCCCGCGGCGCGCTTCATCTCGCTGCGGTGCGCGATCAGGTAGGTGATGCCGGCCGCCCCGGAGACCATGAACGCGCCGGTGGCGATGATCGCGGCGGAGACGTGGATGGCGATCCAGTAGGAGTGCAGCGCCGGGATGACCGGGCCGGCCTCGCTGTACAGCCAGCGGACCGCGATGCCCAGCAGCAGCACCACCGGGAGCAGTACGAAGGTGCCCAGGTAGCGGGCCTTGTAGCGGAACGCCGCGTACAGGAAGGCGCCCACCGAGCACAGGCAGATCGCCACCACGAACTCGAACATGTTGCCCCACGGCCAGCGGTCCGCCGCCAGGCCGCGGGTGGCGATCTGTCCCAGGTTGAGCAGGAAGCCGAGGACCGTCACGACCAGCGCCACCAGGCCGAGGCCGTTGCGCGCGGCCGAGGGGCGCGGCCCGGCGCCGCGCACGCTCACCTCGATGCCGTCGCCGCCGCCCGCGGCCGCCTCCTCCTCGGCGTCCAGGTCGACCGTGGAGGAGCCGCCGGCCGCCGCAGGGGCCGCCCCGCCCGCCCCCTTCGCGCCGGGCCCGGCGCCGGCGGTCGCGCCGACCGGGTCCATCCGGCCCGGCGCCAGCGCCTTGCGCCGGCCGTAGGCGGCCTCCAGGGCGAACAGGAACAGGGCGATCGCGTAGGCCACGATCATCGCGATGATCAGGCCGTCGCTGAACGCGGCCATCCCCTCGTCCACCGCCGCCTCCGCGGCGAGCTCGTACACCACCGGCTACTCCTCCGACTCTCTCGTGCCCTCGCCGCCCGGCCCGCCGCCGGTGCGCTCCGCGCCGCCGGTGCGGCGCAGCGTGTCCCTCAGTCCGGTCGCGATGCGGTGGAACTCCTGGCTGTTGGCGGCCGATTCGGTCTTGCCCAGGCCGGCCACCTCGACCACGGTACGCCCGTCCTCCCCGGCGGTGGCGCGCACCCAGGCCCGCCGCGGCCGGACGAACAGGGTGCCGAGCAGGCCGAGCACCGCCAGCGAGGAGAAGAGCAGCGCCGGCACCCGGCCGGGGTTGTGCGTCATCTGCAGGCTGACGAACTCCTTGTAGCCCTTGAACTTCAGGGTCCCGGCGCCGTCCGGCAGCTCCCAGGAGTCGCCGGGCCGCATCGGCTCCGACTCGCCGAGCTTCTCCATCCGCGAGGTGTAGAGCTGGTACACCGACTGGGGCTCGTTCATGCCCAGGTCGCCCTCGTAGGCGGTGAGCACCACCGTGGGGTCGGTGGCGTCGGGGAAGGTGGAGACGAGCTCGTCCGGGTCCTCCCGGCTCTCCCCCGGGGTCGGCAGGAACACCCCGCTGAACCCGAGGCCCTCGGGGAGCGCGTCGGGCGCCTTCACCACCCCGTCGGAGGTGAAGCCGGGGTCCTGGTCCCGCGGCAGGAACGGCACCGGCTGGTCGAAGACCACGTCGCCCTCGCCGTCGACCACCTCGAACTCCGGCGCGTAGCCGTGGCCGAGCAGGTACACCTGGACCCCGGCCACCGAGAGCGGGTGGTTGACCCGGAGCAGGTGCTCCTGCTCCTCCGCGCCGGGCTCGTCCCGGTAGGTGAGGTCGGCCTCGAAGGAGTCGGCCTGCCCGGCGAAGGCGCCCTCCTCCAGGAACCGGGCCCGGAAGTCCTCCACCGTGAAGGAGAACGGCTCCAGCCCTTCGCCGTCGACCGCCGCACCGGGGTGGAAGGCGTCGTAGGAGGGGAGCGTGTTGGCGAACGAGTCGCCCTCCACCACCAGCATGTTGCCCCGGTAGCCGAAGACGTAGCCGGCGGCCAGTGCGACCAGCAGCCCCAGCAGGGCGACGTGGAACAGCACGTTGCCGGTCTCGCGCAGGTAGCCGGACTCCCCGGAGACCGAGTCGGCGTGCCGGTCGGTCCGGTACCGCTTGAGCAGCTTCGCGCCCTCGTCCAGCGCCCGCTCCGGGGAGGCGTCGGTGGTGAACCGCGCCGAGTAGGGCATCCGGCCGAGGTTCCGCGGCGTCTTGGGCGGCCGGGAGCGCATCAGCCGGTAGTGCGCGGCGGCCCGCGGGATCACGCAGCCGATCAGCGAGGTGAACAGCAGCAGGAAGATCGCCGCGTACCAGGGCGAGGAGTAGACGTCGAACAGGTAGAACCGGTCCAGCCAGGGGGCCAGGTCCGGGTTCTCGGTGTAGTAGGCCCGGACCTCGTCCGGGTTGACCACGCGCTGCGGCAGCATCGACCCGGGGATCGCCCCGACGGCCAGCAGGAACAGCAGGATGAGCGCGGTCCGCATCGAGGTGAGGATCCGCCAGGCCCAGCGCGCCCAGCCGATCGGGGAGAGCCGGCCCGGGGCGGGCGCGTCCTCGGGGCCCTTGCCGGGCGCGGTCCCGGTGCTTCCGGTGGAGGTCGCCATGGTCCTAGATCACCGTCGCAAAGCCGTCGGTCCATCCCTGCATGACCGCCGTGATCTGCGTCCACACCCCGGTGACCAGCAGCAGCCCGAGGGCGACCAGCATCAGGCCGCCGATCATCGTGATCGCCCGGTAGTGCCGCTTCACCCAGCCGAACGCGCCCAGCGCCTTGCGGTACAGCAGCGAGGCGGCGACGAACGGCGCGCCCAGGCCGACGCAGTAGAAGAAGGAGAGGAGCGCCCCGCGCGCGGCGCTGCCCTCGGTGAAGGCCAGGGTCTGCACCGCGGCCAGGGTCGGGCCGATGCACGGCGTCCAGCCCAGCCCGAACAGGATGCCGAGCAGCGGGGCGCCGAGCAGGCCGGCCGCGGGCGTCCGGTGGATCCGGAACTGCCGGTCGAGCCCGGGGAGCACGCCCATGAAGGCCAGGCCGAGCACGATGGTCAGCACGCCGAGCACCCGGGTGATCGGGTCGGCGTAGTCGAGCAGCAGCCCGCCGATCCCGCCGACGAAGGCGCCCACCGCCACGAAGACGAAGGTGAACCCGGCGATGAAGAGCAGGCTCCCGGCGAGCATGGTCCACCGCCGGGTCTCCAGCTCCTGGTCGAGGGTGCGCACCGTGCCGCCCTCGGCGCGGGTCTCGGCGGCCGCCCGGTTGCGGGCCGCGATGTCCGCGCCGGACAGGCCGGTCACGTACGACAGGTAGCCGGGGACCAGCGGGAGCACGCAGGGCGAGAGGAAGGAGACCAGGCCTGCGGCGACCGCCAGCGGCACGGCGAGCAGCAGCGAGCCCTGCAGGACGGTTTCGGCGATCATTCCGTATCAGCGTCCTCGGCGACGACCTGCTCAACCAGCCCGGTGAGCTGGTCGTAATCGGTCTCGCCGATGACCCGGGCGGCGATGGCGCCGTCCCGGTCGATCACCAGCGTGGAGGGGATGGCCTGGGGCGGCACCGTGTCCCGGAACGCCTGGGCGACCTCGCCCGGCTGGTCGTAGAGGCTGGGGTAGGCCACCTTCTGCTTCTTCTCGAAGGCGAGGGCGGCGGTCTCGTCGTCCTTGATGTTGACGCCGAGGAAGTCGACCCCCTGGTCCTCGAACTCGCCGTGGACCTCGTTCAGCACCGGCGTCTCCGACCGGCACGGGCCGCACCAGCTGGCCCAGAAATTGAGCACCAGGACGCCGCCCCGGTAGTCGGCGAGGGCGACGTCCTCGCCGTCGAGCGTCTTCCCGGAGACCTCGGGGGCCCGGGTCCGCTCGCCCGCCTCGAAGACGGTGCTGGACCCGTCGCCGGAGACGTAGCGGTTCTCCGAGCCGGCGTTCTCGGTCTGCGCGGGGTCGGCGGCGCATCCCCCGAGCGCCGCTGCCGCGGTCAGCGCGGTCGCCGCAGCGGCGAACCGCCCGGCGCGACGGCGCGCACCGGTACTGGGAGAGGGCATCTGAACCTCGAAACGCACAGGTGAGGTGGGCACTATGTCAACGACGACAAAGTGTAGTAGATGCCCTCGCGTTCCCTTCCCCGGCCCGCACGAAGACCCACCCGAGGGCGGTGAGCGGGGGGAGGCACCGCCCCTCGGATGAACCGGTGGGCCCGCCGGGTCCTAGCCGGCCTCGACGAACGCCTCTCGGAGGTAGTCGTGCACGGCCCGCTCCGGCACCCGGTACGAGCGCCCCACCCGGATCGCGGGAAGCACACCCGAGTGGACCATCCGGTACACGGTCATCTTGGAGACGCGCATGATCGTGGCGACCTCGGCCACGGTCAGGAACCTGACCTCTTCCAGTGGAGCCTTACTCCCGTTCATGTTCGGAACGCCCTCGCTTCCGGACGTGCGCGTGGTTTCCCTGGCCTCTTGCCCACCGGGGCGTCGACCGGCGGCACGGGGCCCCGCCCCGCTCCGCCCGGCCCCACCACCGCCCCGGGTGTCGTTGACGTAACTGCTGACACGTCCGTTTTCAGGGTAGATCCGGGGTCACGCCATTGAAAGCCCGGTTTTGCTGTCCCTGCAGCTACACGGGGGAGGCGGGTCCCGTGAGGTTTAGGGGGTGGGTATAAAAAGGCGCCCCGGTCACCCTGCGTCGCCGCCGCCCGGGGCGAGCCCGGCGCGGTCCAGCACGTACTCCGACAGCGGCCGGTAGTCCTCGGTGCTGTAACCGTCGTCCAGCGGCACCGTGGCGTGCAGTTTTCCTTCGTCCTCGCCGAGGAAGAGTGCCGGATCGTTGCAGTCGGCGAACCCGACCACGGACAGGCCCGCCTCGCCGGCGGCACCGGCGAACCCGTGGTCGGCGATGACCAGCTGCGGCCACGGCTCGCCGCGCCGCTCCAGGTCCTCCAGCGCGGCCTCCATCGCGAACGGGTGGTGGCTGTGCCGCGGACCGCCGGCCGCGTCGGTGACCAGGCCGATCCCCTCGTCCCAGACCAGCGTCCGGCGGCCCTGCGCCGAGCCGGCCTCCACCTCGTAGGCGTACCCGGCGCCGCCGGTGACCACCGTGCAGCCGGCCCGCACCAGCGCCTCCTTCCAGGCGCGGTAGGTGGCGTGCAGGTTGATCGGGTGGCCGGTGGCGAACATGATCCGCTCGGCGCCGCGGGCGGCCCGCGCCATCCGGTCCGCCAGCGCCTCCAGCGCGTCGACGGTGCGGTCCGGGTCGATGGTGTCCACGCCGGAGGTGTGCTCGGGGTCGGCGACCACGCCGCAGCGCTTCGCCATCAGCGCCAGCACCTCGGAGTAGGTCCAGTCCCGGTCGAAGGAGAGGCCGAACCGGTGGTACGGGTCGCCCTCGGCGAGTCGGCGGTAGTGCCGGAGGTTGCCCTGCCTGGGCGTGTTCACGTGTCCGGCGATACCGGTGCGCACCAGGTGCGCGATCAGCTCGCTCCGTGAAGGCGGCGTCACCCGTGCTCCCCCTTCCCGGCCTCTCGGCCGCTCATGCGCTTTCCTCGTCCCTGCCCCCGATCCCGGGCCGGTTAACCGCTCCGGCGCCCGGTTCGCCGTCACAGGCTGGGGTCGATGCCCTGGCTGGGGAAGACCGCGCGCCGGGTGGCCTGGATGGCCTGGTCCACCGGGTCCGCCGGGTCGAACCCGGCCTCGAAGGGGGTGAACTCGGCGGTGCGCCCGTCGGTCATGTACAGCGGCGGGACGTCGTCGGTGCGCTCCCGGACGAAGCGCCGCCAGGCGTCGGGGGTGGCGGCCTCCGGGTCGAGCTCCGCGCCGCACGCCTCCGCCAGCAGGTGCGTCCAGGCCCTAGGGACGACCTGCACCAGCTCGTAGCCGCCGCCGCCGAGCACCACCCAGCGGCCGCCCGCGGTCTCCTGGGCCAGCCGGTGCAGCTCGGCGCCGATCCGGCGCTGCCCGTCCATGCTGAGCATCAGGTGGGCCAGCGGGTCGAGCGCGTGCGCGTCCGCGCCGTGCTGGGTGACCAGCACCTCCGGCTGGAACTCGCGGAGCAGCGGCGGGACGATCGCGTCGAAGGCGCGCAGCCACCGGGCGTCGTCGGTGCCGGCCGGGAGGGCGACGTTGACCGAGTAGCCCTCGGCGCCGGGCCCGCCGGTCTCGGCCGGGCGGCCGGTGCCGGGGAACAGGGTGAGCGGCGACTCGTGCAGGCTGATCGTCATCACCCGCGGGTCGTCGTAGAACATCGCCTGCACGCCGTCGCCGTGGTGCACGTCCACGTCGACGTAGGCGACCCGCTTGGCGCCCTGCTCCAGCAGCCAGGCGATGGCCAGCGAGGCGTCGTTGTAGACGCAGAACCCCCAGGCGTGGCCGGGCATGGCGTGGTGCAGGCCGCCGGCGATGTTCACCGCGTGCGGGGCCGCCCCGCTCCACACCGCGCGGGCGGCGGCCACCGACGCCCCGGAGACCAGCGCGGCCGCGTCGTGCATGTTCGGGAAGACGGGGTTGTCCGGGGTGCCGAGGTAGTACGCCTCGTCCGGTTCCAGGGTCTGCCCGGCCTTCTTGACCGCCTCGATGTAGGACGGCTCGTGGATCAGCTTGAGCAGCTCGTCGGAGGCCGGCTCGACCGGGGTGAACGCGACGCCGGGCGCGTCCAGCACGCCCGTCTCGCGGGCGAGCGCCATGGTCAGCTCCACCCGGACCGGGTTCAGCGGGTGCTCCGGCCCGAAGTCGTACGCGGTCAGCCCGTCGTCCCAGGCGACGTGCAGCGAGCAGGCCATGCGCTCTCCCGGAGGGGTCCGATCGGTCAGGGGCGTGTGCGGTGCGACACGTTCAACTCAAGCACACCCGGATCCGCCGCGCCGACGGGAGGTCCCGGATCCGGGCGCGGCCGGCTCAGCCCTCGGAGAGCGCCCTGCTCCGGTCCCGGGCGGCCTCGATCGCGTCGGTGAACGCGGTGCGCACCCCGTGCCGCTCCAGCTCGCGCACCGCGGCGGCGGTGGTCCCGCCGGGCGAGGTGACCGCCTCGCGCAGCACCACCGGGTGCTCGCCGGACTCGTTCAGCATCGCCGAGGCGCCGGCGATGGTCTGGTCGACGAGCCGCTGCGCGGTGGCGCGCGGCATGCCCATGGCCACGCCGGCCTCGATCATCGTCTCGGCGATGAAGTAGAAGTAGGCGGGCCCGCTGCCGGAGATCGCGGTGACGGTGTCCATGTGCCTCTCGTCCACCCGGACCACCTCGCCGACCGCGCTGAGCAGCCGCTCGGCGTGGTCCATCTGCTCGGCGGTGGTGGTGCGGCCCGCGGCGACCGCGGTCATGCCCTTGCCGACCAGTGCGGGCGTGTTCGGCATCGCGCGCACCACCGCGACGCCGTCGCCGAGGTGCTTCTCCAGCACCGAGGTGGTGATCCCGGCGGCGACCGACACCACCAGCCGCCCCTCGCCCAGGTGCGGTGCGACGGCGTCGAGCAGCTCCACCATGTCCTGCGGTTTGATCGCGAGCAGCAGGGTCCGCGCCCGGCGCGCCGCCTCGGCGGCGCCGGCCGTCTCGACCCCGTAGCGCTCGCGCAGCTCGGCCGCGTGCTCCTCGCGCGGCTCGGTCACCAGGACGTCGGCCGGGTCGTGCCCGGTGGCCAGCAGCCCGGCGAGCAGCGCCTCGCCCATCTTGCCCGCGCCGATGATCGCGATCATGCATCCACCCCTTCGAACCCTTTCCACGTTATAGCGGTCACGGAGCGGAGTGGACCCCGTCTCCCCCCTCCACGTTGATCTTGGACTTATCGACCGGCCGAGGAACGCTCACCGGTACCGGGCCGCGGGCCGGGACCGGTCGATAAGTCCAAGATCAACGGAGGGTGGGCGGGTCAGCCGCGGGTGGCCAGGGAGCGGGCCGCGAAGACGACGTTGGCGGGGCGCTCGGCCAGGCGGCGCAGCAGGTAGCCGTACCAGTCCCGGCCGTAGGGGAGGTAGATCCGCATCCGCTCCCCGGCGGCCGCCAGCCGGAGCTGCTCGTCGGGGCGGGCGCCGTAGATCATCTGCAGCTCGTAGCCCTTCCGGTCCCGGCCGTACCGGGCGGCCAGGGTGCGGGCGATGCCGATCAGCCGGGGGTCGTGCGTGGCGACCATCGGGTAGCCGTCGCCCGCCATCAGGGTGCGCAGGCAGCGGACATAGGAGGCGTCCACGTCGCGGCGGGCGGTGAACGCGCCGGGCGGCCCGGCCGCGTAGGCCCCCTTGACCAGGCGGACCCGGACCCGCTGCGCGGCCAGGGCGCGCACGTCCTCCTCGGTGCGGCGCAGCTGGCTCTGGACGGCGACGCCCAGCGAGGGGTGGCGCCCGCGCAGCTCGCGCAGGAGGTCCAGGGTGGGCTGCACCGCGGACTCGTCCTCCATGTCCAGGGTGACCGTGGTGCCGGCCTCGGCGGCCGCGGCGCAGATCCGGTCCAGCCCGCTCCGGGCCAGGGCCGCGCCCTCCGGGCCCAGGCCGAGCCCGACCGCGCTGGGCTTCACCGACACCTCGGCGGCGCCGGTCAGCCCGGCGTCGTCCAGGCGCTCCAGCAGCCCCAGGTAGCCGCGGACCGCCTCCTCCGCGCCGGCGGGGTGGCCGACGTCCTCCCCCAGCCGGTCCACGGTGGCCAGCAGTCCTTTCCCGGCCAGTTCGCCGACGGCGCGGACGGCGTCCCCGGGCTCCTCCCCGGCGATGAAGCGGCGCACCATCCCGCGGGCGGCCGCGCTCCGCTCGGCGGCCGACCGCAGCCGCCCGCTCCCCGACGCCGCCAGCAACGCGTTCCGAAGCACCATCCCGGCTCCCTGCATTCCGCCGCCCAGGCCTCCCCCGAGCCTACGTCGGCTCCCCCGCCCTGTCCCGGCCCCCGCGCAGAGTCGCGCGACGTCCTCCGGCGCCCGCTGTCCGGCGGTACCGCCTCCGGGGGCCGGAGGCGCGACCCCGTCCCCGGCTCCCCGGAGCGGGCGGCGCCGGCGGGCTCGGGCCCGCCGGCTCACCCCTCCGGGGGCCGCTCGGCCTCCGCCTCGGCCGAGGCCTTCTCCAGCGGGGTGCCGGCGCCGGCGGTGAACTCCGCGGTGAAGCGGTCCTCGCCGAGCAGGGCGCGGAGGGCGGTGCCGATCCGGTCGACGTCGAACCGCTCGGCCTCCGGCTGCGGGGCGCCGGCCGCGTCCCGGGCGGCCGCCGCGGCGCCGAGCAGCCGGGCGCCGCGGGCGGAGCGGGCGGTTCCGCCCTCCCCGGCGCCGTCCAGCGCGTCCGCGCCGGCGAGGCCTTCCAGCGCCTGGGCGACCGCCCGCGGGTCGTGCGCCTCCCAGGACGCCGCCAGCCCCCGCAGGTGCAGCCGGCGGGCGGCGGCCGCGTCGCCGCGCTGCTCCGCGGTGAAGCCCAGCTCGGCCAGGAGCGACGCCCGGCCCGCCGCGTACCCCTCGGCCTCGTGCACCTCCAGGACGGCGGTCAGCTCCCGCTCGGCCCGGTCCAGGTCGCCGCGGCGGCGCGCGGTCATGCCCAGACCGCCGCGGGCCATCGTCACCAGGCCGGTGAAGTGGTCGCCCCCGGCCCGGGCGAGCGCCTCGGCGTGCAGCCGCTCGGCCTCGGCGTAGTCCCGGACGGCCAGCGCGACCCGGCCGAGCCGGACCACCTCCTCCGCGGCCTGCGGCCAGAGCCCGATCTCCTCGGCCAGCCGCTGGGCGCTGCGGTGCAGCCGGGCCGCGCCCTCGTGGTCGCCGGCGATCCCGGCCAGCACCCCGAGCAGGTCGGCGGCGCGCGCCTCGCCCCACGGGTCGCCGGCCCGGCGGAACAGCTCCAGGCTCTCCTCCGCGTCCTCGCGCGCCGCGCCGAGGTCGCTGCGGCGCAGCTCCTCCCAGCCGCGCGCGTGCAGCGCCAGGGCCAGGCCCCAGTCGTCGCCCGAGCGGCGGAACGCGGCCTGGGCCGCCTCGGTGAGCGCGATCGCCGAAGGGAACCCCGTGCCCGTGCCGCGCGCCGCGGAGAGCAGCATCGCGAAGAGCGCCTGCGCCTCGGCGAGCCCGGCCGGGTCGTCCATCCGCCCGTAGGCCTCCAGGACCGCGCGGGCCTCCTCACCCGCCTCGACCGGGCGCCCCTGGAGGTACTCCATCGCGGCGAACCACATCCGGGCTCGGGCCCTGACCTGCGGCGGCGCGGCGCCGTCCACCCCCAGCGCGATCCGGAGCGACCGCTGCGCCTCGCCGTTGCGGCCGCGCAGGTACCAGTAGCGGCCCAGCGCTCCGGCGAGGCGGAGCGCCGACTCCGCGTCGCTCCGGGCGGCCGCCCGCTCCAGCGCCAGGCGCAGGTTGGCGCGCTCGGCGTCCAGCGCGGCCAGCGCCGCGGCCTGCTCCGGGCCGCGCAGTCGGCCCGCGTTCCGCTCGGCGAACCGGGTCCAGTGCCCGACGTGCAGCCCGAGCACCCGATCGGCGGCGCCGTCCTCCTCCAGCCGCTCCCAGCCGTAGGCCGCGACGCTCTCCAGCAGCCGGTAGCGGGTGCCGCCCTGCCCCGGTTCGGCGACCACCAGCGACCGGTCGACCAGCCGCGCCAGCACCTCCCAGACCTCGCCCTCCGCGACCGGGCCGCCGGAGCAGACCGCCTCGGCCGCGGCCAGCGGGAACCCGCCGGCGTGCACCGAGACCCGGGACAGCACGGTGCGCTCGCCGGCGCCGAGCAGCTCCCAGCTCCAGTCGATCACCGCGCGCAGCGTGCGGTGCCGGGCCGTGCCGCCGCCGCGCCCGGGCGCGGCGAGCAGCCGGAACCGGTCGCCGATCCGGTCGGCGAGCTCGGCCACGTCCATCGCGCGCAGCCGGGCCGCGGCCAGTTCCAGCGCCAGCGGGAGGCCGTCCAGCCGGGTGCAGATCGCCGCGACGGCGGCGGCGTTGCCCGCGTGGACGGTGAACCCGGGGACCGCGGCGGCGGCGCGGCCGGCGAACATCCGCACCGCCGGGGAGTCGAGCAGCCGCTCCGGGTCGTGCGGGGCGTCCGGGGCCGGCGGCTCCAGCGGCCGCACCGGGTGGAGCACCTCGCCGGGCACCCCCAGCGGCTCCCTGCTGGTGGCCAGGAGCCGCAGGCCGGGAGCGCCGCGCAGCAGGACCGCGGCCAGGCCGGCGACCGACTCCACCACCTGCTCGCAGTTGTCCAGCAGGATCAGGGCCTCCTTGCCGCGGAGCGCGCGCACCAGCCGGTCGCTGACCGCGCGCGGCCGGGCCGCGGCGCCGCCGCGCTCCTCCACGTCCTCGCGGAGCCCGACGGTGGCCGCGACGAACTGGGCGATGTCCTCGACGTCGCAGTGGCAGGCGTCGCGGGCGGTCAGCTCGGCGAACCAGACCCCGTCGGGGAAGCGCTCCCGGACGGCTCCCGCGGCGGCCACCGCCAGGGTCGTCTTGCCCACCCCGCCGGGCCCGGTCAGGGTGGCCAGCCGGCCGTCGGCGAGCGCCGCGCCGACCTCGGCGACCGCCTTCTCCCGGCCGACCGCCTCGACCAGCGGCGCCGGGAGGTTGCCGGGGGCGCCGTCCGGGGGGCCGGCCGGGTCCTGGCCCGCGCCGGGGCGGGGCCCCTCCCCGCCGGGCGGGGGGCCGGGCTCGCGCCACGGGTCCGCCCGGGCGGGCCGGGGCGCGTCCCCGGTGAGGATCGCGGTGTGCAGCCGCTCCAGCTCGGGGCCCGGGTCGACGCCGATCTCCTCGGCGAGCAGGGCGCGGAAGGAGCGGAAGCTCTCCAGCGCCTCCGCCTGCCGCCCGGCCCGGTAGAGGGCGCGCATGTGCGCGGCGCGGAGCCGCTCGCGGAGCGGGTACCGGGAGACCAGCTCGCCGAGCTCGCCGACGAGCGACGCGTGCTCGCCGGCGGCCAGCCGCGCCTCGGCGCGCTGCTCCAGCGCGGCCGCCCGCTGCTCCTCCAGCCGGGCGATCGCGGGGGCGGCGAAGGCGGCGTCGGCGTGGTCGGCCAGGGCGGGGCCGCGCCACAGCTGCAGGGCCTCGTCCAGCAGCGCGGCCGCCTCGCCCGGCGCCGGCGCGGTCCGGGCGCGGGCGAGCAGCGCGGCGAACCCCGCCGCGTCGACCGCCTCCTCCGGGGCGCGCAGCCGGTAGCCGGACGGCCCGGACTCCACCAGGGCCCGCGCGCCGGGCTCGGCCGCGTCCAGCGCCCGCCGCAGCCGGGAGGCGGCGGTCTGCAGCGCCGCGGCGCCGCGGGACGGCGGGTCCCCCTCCCACACCTCCTCCAGGAGCCGGTCGGCGGAGACCGGTTCGCCGTCGGCCACCAGGAGCGCCGCGAGCAGCGCCCGGACCTTCGCCCCCGGGACGGCGACCTCCGCCCCGGCATCGGTCCTGACCTCCAGCGGGCCGAGCACTCCGAATCTCATGCCGCCAACGCTAGACGACGCCCCTCCCCCGCCCCGCGAGAAGCCCCTCCAGGGGCCTCTCCGGACAGCCCGGAACCCGGCTCCCGGCGTCCACCGGGACCCGCGCCCCACGGAGCAGGGGTTCGAGCGGCGGCGGCGAAGGAGGGGACGGGGCTCAGCACCTCACCCGGGCGCGGCGCCCCGCAGGGCAGGGGTTCGCACGGACGGCAGCGGCCGAGGAGGGAACCGGGCCGAGTCGATCGCCCGAGCTCGCCGCCCCGCGGGGCAGGGGCCCGAACGGACGGGGCGGGCAGAGGCGGCGCGGGGACGGCCCGGTGGTGAGCGGGCGGTGAGTCGGCGGTGAGGGTCCGGCGAGGGGCGGGGCCGATGCTCGGTGCAGCGGCCGAGAAGGGCCGCCGAGGACCGGAAGGAGGCACCGCGATGGGAGTGGACCGCACGCCGGGCCGACTCCCGCTCGTCCTGGGGATCCCCGCGGACGGGCGGACCGGCTCGGCCGACCTGGCGGTGCTGCGCACCGCCGAGGAGCGGCTCTCCGGCTCCGCGCGGACCGCGCGCTTCCCGCTCTGCGCCGACCTGCCCGAGTGCCGGTCCGCCGACGGCCCGGTGCCGCCGCGGCTGGTCCGGGAGCTCTACCGGGCGGTGGCCGCCGCCGACGCGCTGCTGATCAGCGCGGCCGAGGACGGCGGTCCGCCGCCGCCCCGGCTGCTCTCCGCGCTCGACTGGGCCGGCTACCCGTTCGGCGGGGTGCTCACCGGGACGCCCGCCGCCGTCATCGGCGCCGGGGCGGAACCGGCCGGCGGGGGCGTCCGGGCCCGGCTGCGCGCGGTGCTGCGCGCCGCCGGCGCCCGGGTGCCCCGCTCCGGCGCGCTCCCCGGCGGCCTCCCCCGCCCCCTGCACTTCCTCTCCGACACCGCCACGACCTGTGAGGACGAAAGAACCATGACCGGATACTTCGAGCCCGTCTCCGTCGGCGCCCTGAAGCTGCCCAACCGCCTGCTGATGGCCCCGATGACCCGCTCCCGCGCCCCTCGCGGGATCGTCGGCCCGGCCACCGCCGAGTACTACGCCCAGCGCGCCGCGGCGGGGCTGATCATCGCCGAGGGCATCCAGCCCAGCGTGCGCGGCCAGGGCTACATCGACACCCCGGGTCTGCACTCCGCCGACCAGGTGGCCGCCTGGCGCGAGGTGACCGGGGCGGTGCACGCCGCCGGCGGGCGGATCTTCGCGCAGATCATGCACTCCGGCCGGATCGGGCACCCGGTGCTCTACCCGGACGGCGGGCTGCCGGTGGCGCCCTCCGCGATCGCCTCCGGCGAGCGCCTCTACACCCCGGACGGGCTGCTGGAGCACCCGGTGCCGCGCGCCCTGGCCACCGCGGAGATCGAGGAGGTGGTGGACGAGTTCACCGAGGCGTCCCGGAACGCGATCGACGCCGGCTTCGACGGGGTGGAGCTGCACGGCTCCAACGGCTACCTGATCCAGCAGTTCCTCGCGGACGGGACCAACCGGCGCACCGACCGCTACGGCGGGAGCCGGGCCAACCGGATCCGGTTCGCCGCCGAGGTCGCCGCCGCGGTGGCCGAGGCGATCGGCCCGGAGCGGACCGGCATGCGCATCGGCCCGGGGACGCCGAACAACGGGATCACCGAGAGCGACACCGCCGAGCTCTACCCGGAGCTGGCCCGCGCCCTGGCCCCGATCGACCTGGCCTACCTGCACATCGCCGAGGAGGGGCACCGCGAGGTGACCGAGGCGGTGCGCGCCGCGTGGCCGAACGCGCTGCTGCTCAACCCGCACCCGGACCCCGCCTCGGGGGCGCGGACCACCGAGTCGGGGGCGGAGGCGCTCGCCGCGGGGCTGGCCGACGCGATCACCATCGGCTCCGAGTGGCTGGCCAACCCCGACCTGGACGTCCGGGTCAAGGCCGGCGGGCCGTTCAACGACCCCGACCCCGCCACCTTCTACGGCGGCGGCGAGCAGGGCTACACCGACTACCCGCGGCTGGACGCCCTGCAGGCCTCCGGGGCCGGACGATGAGCCCGGCCCCGGCCGCGGCGCCCCGGGGGCCGGCCGCCCCCGGGGCCGCCGGCCCCGCCCCGGAAGAGCCGCCCGGGGTCCGGGCCGCTCCGCTGGCCCTGCTGCTGCTCGCCTCCACCCTGACCGTGATGGCCGGCGGCGTGCTCACCCCGATCGTGGAGCTGCTCCGCGGCGACCTCGGCCTCACCTCCACCCAGGCCGGGATGGTCGTCACCGCGCACACCGCGGTGATCGCGGTGAGCGCGCCGGCGGTGGGCTGGGCGATGGACCGCTGGGGGTACCGCACCCCGCTGGGGGCCGGGCTGGTCCTCTACGGGCTGGCCGGCGGCGCCGGCGCGCTCGCCGGCTCCTACCCGCTGCTGATCGCCACCCGGCTGGTGTTCGGGCTGGGTGCGGCGGCGGTGTTCGCCGCGAGCACGGTGGCCATGCTCTCGCTCTACCGGGGCGTGCTGCGGGACCGCGCGATGGGCTGGCGGTCCGCCGCGGTGAGCTTCGGCGGGGTGGTCTGCCCGCTGCTCGGCGGCGCGCTGGGCGCCCTGTCCTGGCACGCGCCGTTCGCGGTCTACCTGGTCGGCGTCCCGCTGGGGCTGGCCGTGCTGGCGCTGCTGCCCGACGCCCGGCCGGAGGCGCCCGCGCGCGGCACCCGGGGGCCGCGGTTCCGCCCGACCCCGGCCGTGCTCGGCTTCCTGCTGCTCACCGTGGCCACCTCGATGATGCTGTACACCCTGGTGGTGTTCGTGCCGCAGCTCCTGGCCGAGCTGGGCGTGACGCACCCGTCGCTGGTCTCGGTCTACCCCGTCAGCTGGTCCGGGGCGATGGGCCTGGTCGGGGTGGTGTACGCGCGGTTGCGCGCGCGGCTGGGCTACGGCTGGATGCTGCGGCTGGCCGCGGCGCTGTGGACCGCCTCGTTCGCGCTGCTCGCGCTGGGCGGCGGCCCGGTACCGGTGTGGGCCGCGGTGGTGCTGTTCGGCCTCGGCATGGGGATCGCGGTACCCGCGCTGACCGTCCTGGTCGGCGGGGGCGTCCCGGCCGCGCAGCGCGGGCGGGCCACCGCCCTGGTCACCACGGCGACCTTCGCCGGGCAGTTCCTGGCCCCGCTGGTGCTCGGCCCGGTGGTGGAGGCGCTCTCCATCGGCACCGCCTACCTGCTGGTCTCCGCCGGTGCGGCGGTCATCCTCGCGGTGCTCCTGGCGGTGCGCATCACCGACCCGGAGGCCTCCCCGGAGGAGGCCTGAGCCCGGCCGCCCGGCGCGGCGGCCGCGCCGCCGGGGCCACCGCACCGCCGCCGGGTCAGTCGCCCTCCTTGGCCGTCCCGCCCGCGTCGACGGTGAAGGTGCGCGGCGGGGGCGGCGGCGCGGAGCGGCGCAGCGCGATCCGCTCCCGCCGGTCGGCGCTCCCCTCCCCGGGGCCGCCGGCGCCCGCGCCCTGCCGGCGGACCTCGGCGAAGTGCAGCCGGGTGAAGGCCAGCGCCTCGGCCAGCTCCAGCTTGCGCGCCTCCCGGTCGGGGGCCTTGCGGGTGTTCACCTCCAGCACCAGCTGGCCCTCGTAGCCGTTGCCCGCCAGGTGCTCCAGCACCTCGGCGACCGGCTGCGAGCCGCGGCCGGGGATCAGGTGCTCGTCGAAGTTCTGCCCGCCGAAGCCGTCGGCGAGGTGCACGTGGGAGAGCCTGCCGCCGAGCCGCCGCGCCATGTCCATGGCGTCCGACCCCGACATCGCGGTGTGCGAGAGGTCCAGGGTGACGTCGGGGTAGTCGCGGTCCAGCGGGTTCCAGCTCGGGGCGTAGGGCACGACCTCCCGGTCGCCCATCCGCACCGGGTACATGTTCTCCACCGCGAAGACCACGTCGGTCTCGTCCTGCATCCGGGCGACGCCGGCCTCGAACTGCTTGGCGTACTCGCGCTGCCAGCGGAAGGCCGGGTGGACCACGATGGCGGTGGCGCCCAGCGCCTCGGCCATGTCCTTGGACCGGACCAGCTTCTCCCAGGGGTCCTTGCCCCACACCCGCTGGGTGAAGATGAGGCAGGGGGAGTGCACCGCGGTCACCGGGATGCCGTGGTAGTCGGAGAGCCTGCGCAGCATCTCGGCGTCCTGGCTGACCGGGTCGGAGGAGACCAGCACCTCGATGCCGTCGTAGCCCAGCTCGGCGGCGATCTCGAAAGCGGCCGGAGTCTTCTCCGGGTAGACCGAGGCGGTGGACAGGACGACGGGCGCGTCGGGAACCTCGATAGCGCTCACCCGAACAAGACTATGCGGTGCCGGGCGGATTGGCTCGGCGCATGCCGCTCCCGCTACCGTCCCCAGGGTGAGAGCAGCGCTGGACGGGGCGGTTCCCAGCCCCAACATCTGGAACAGTCCCCAGGTCTACGAGCTGGAGAACCGCGCGGTCGACCCGGACGGGGTGATCCGGGCCGCCATGGACCGGATCCGGCCGCCGTCCGGTGCGCACGTGCTGGACATCGGCTGCGGCACCGGCTTCCACCTGCCCGCCTTCGCCGCCGAGGCGGACCGGGTGACCGGGGTGGAGCCGCACGGCGAGCTCGCCGCCGCGGCGCGGGCACGCGCCGCCGGGCTGGGCAACGTCTCGGTGCGCACCGGGGTCGCCCAGCGGCTGCCGCTGCCCGACGCGTCGGTGGACGTGGCGCACGCGCGCTGGGCCTACTTCTTCGGCCGCGGCTGCGAGCCGGGGCTGCGCGAGCTCTCCCGGGTGATGCGGCGCGGCGGGGTCGCGTTCATCATCGACAACGACGCCTCCCGGAGCACCTTCGGCGGCTGGTTCCGCCGGTTCCTGCCCCGCTACGACCCGGAGGACGTGCGGCGGTTCTGGGCGGCGCAGGGGTTCCGCCGGGAGCCGCTGGACATGCGCTGGCGGTTCGAGCGGCGGGAGGACTTCGAGGCGGTGGTGCGGATCGAGTTCCCCGCCCGGCTGGCCGACGAGATCATCGCCGAGCACCCGGGCCTGGAGGTCGACTACGCCGTCGACCTGCACTGGCGCGAGTACTGAGCCCCCGGACCGGGGCGCCGCGCCGCCGCCCGGCGGCGGGCCGCCGCGCCCGCTCCGGGCGGTTCGGAACCGGACGTCCGGTTCCGGAGTCCTACCGGGCAGGCACCGGTTCCGCCCGGTGCGCCCCCCTGTTCATCCCCCGCGCGGAAGAGGAGACCGTGGAACCCCTGAACAGCAGATCTTCGCTCCGGCGCGCCGTGCTCGCATCGGTCTGCGCCGGCTCCCTGCTCGCCGTCGGGGCCTGCGGGATCATCCCGGCCCCGGTCCGGGAGGGGGAGCCGCCCCCCGGCCGCGGAGGCGCCTCCGCGGCGGAGCAGGCCACCGAGGCCCCGGAGCCCTCCCCGTCGGCCTCGGAGGCCCCGGAGGGCGAGTTCCGCACCGGCACCGTGCCCGCCGAGGAGCCCCGGTTCGACGAGAGCGTCCTCGGCCCGGCCCCCTCCGGCGACGACTTCACCGCGGCGGTGGAGTACGAGATCAACCGGTTCGTGAACATGTTCGCCATGGAGCACGACCCCGACTCCTCGGTCTCCTGCGAGGAGATGGAGGCGAGCAGCGGCTTCGAGGGCACCTGCACCGCCGGCTACGCCGACTACGAGGCCGAGTTCGTGGTGACCGTCACCGACGACGAGGGCTCGGTGGAGTACGAGACCGGGCGGCTCCCGGTCTCCCGGAACGCCCTGGAGGAGCGGTACCGCCACCACACCGGCGAGGAGGCGGTCCTCTGCGACATGGGCGAGTACAAGCTGGTCAGCTCGGGGGCCAGCGGCATCTCCTGCGAGACCTCCGGCGGGGAGTCGGCCGGCGTGGAGATCGCCGCCGACGGCAGCGGGGTCTCCTTCAGCGACCGCTGATCCCGGACCGCGGGGCGGCGGGCCGCGCGCCGCCGTCCCACTTCCCCGTTGATCTCGGCGTTGCGGGGGTATCAGGGCGCCCTGATACCCCCGCAACGCCGAGATCATCGGGACAGGGGCCGGCGGGCCGGGTGCTCCCCGCGCCCACCGCTCCCCCTCCCGCCGGCGCCCTCAGGCCTGCGGGGAGTGCTCCCGGACGCCCAGCGCCTCCAGGACCCGGTCGCCGACCTCGTCCATCCCGGAGCGGTTCGGGTGCACCGGGGCGGCCGGGCGGGTCGGGAAGATGCCCTCCACCCACTTCTCCGAGGCCGGGGCGCACATGTCCCGGCCGCGCTCGAAGACGTCGGCGAAGACCGCGCCGGCCTCGGCGGCGCGCGCCTCCAGCTCGGCGTTGAGCGCGGACTGCACCGAGTCGAGGTAGCCGACGTCGCCCTCGGCCACCGGGACCACCGGCCAGCACCCCTTCTTCTCCGGGAGCAGCTGCAGGTAGCCCACGACCACCACGGTCGCCCGCGGGCTGCGCTCGCGGATCCCCTCCAGCACCGCGGCCACCTTCTCCCCGGTCTCCGGGATCCGGCCGGCCAGCTCGTCGCTCCCGTCGTCCTGCTCGTAGTGGCGGCGGCACGGGTCGCCGCCCGGGTCGGTCACGCTCTCCTCGGCGCAGCGCAGCACCACCTCGCCGAAGCCCAGGTCGTTGCCGCCGATGCCGACGGTGACCAGGGTGGTGTCCGGGGTGAGCGCGTCGAACTGCGGCGCGTTGGACTGGCCGAGGGAGAGGTCCTGCCGTTCGGTCATGTGCTCGGTGACCGCGCCCGAGCAGCTGGCGTCGGTGAAGTCCGCGGCGCCCAGCGCCTCGGCGACCCGCTGCGGGTAGTTGTTGGTGGACCTCAGGCAGAGCAGCGGATCTCCGCTGGTCACCGGGATGAACGGGCCGGCGGTGAAGGAGTCGCCCAGGGCCACGTAGCGGTCGGCCGGGTCCGCCTCCTCGGCGGCGGCCGGCGCCGAGGCGAGCACCCCGGCCAGGCCGAAGGCGGCGGTGGCGGCGGCGATCCGGAGGGCGGCGCGGGATCCGGGGCGGGCGGGGGGCTCGGAGGCGGAGGGTGCGTCGGGGGATTCGAGCGACACGCGGTTCTCCTCGCGGTGCGGACGGACCTGCCGCCTTGAATGTGACCAGCGGGTAACACCCCGTCAACCGGCGCGGCCGTTTCCGGTCAGCGGCGTTTCCGCCACTCTAGGCGATCGGGCGGCTGCGCGCCGTGCGGACACCCAGGCCGGCCCCGCTTCGGCCGGCCCCGTCCACAGGCGCGCGGTCCGCGGTGCGGACTGTCCGCACCGGGCGCTAGCGTGCTTGGCATGGCCAAGAGTGCGAAGAGTTCCTTCCGGTGCACCGAATGCGGGTGGACCACCCTCAAGTGGGTGGGCCGCTGCGGTGAATGCCAGTCCTGGGGCACCGTGGAGGAGGCCGGCGCGCCCTCGGCGTCGATCACCCCCACCCGGGTCGCCACCTCGGCCCGGCCGATCACCGAGATCGACGTGGAGTCCGCGCACGCCTCGCCCACCGGCCTGGACGAGCTGGACCGGGTGCTCGGCGGCGGCGTGGTGCCCGGCGGGGTGATGCTGCTCGCCGGCGAGCCCGGCGTGGGCAAGTCGACCCTGCTGCTGGAGGTCGCCGCGATGTGCGCCGACGCCGGCCCGGTGCTCTACGTCACCGGTGAGGAGTCCACCGGCCAGGTGCGGCTGCGCGCCGAGCGGCTCGGCGCCCTCTCCCCCAAGCTCTTCCTCGCCGCGGAGACCACGGTCGGCGCGGTCGCCGCGCACGTGGAGTCGGTCGCGCCGTCCCTGCTGATCGTCGACTCGGTGCAGACCATGTCCGCCCCGGAGGTCTCCGGGGTGCCCGGCGGGGTGACCCAGGTCCGCGAGGTGGCCGGCGCGCTCATCCGGATCGCCAAGGAGCGCAACATCGCCACCGTGCTGGTCGGCCACGTCACCAAGGACGGCTCCATCGCCGGCCCCCGGATGCTGGAGCACCTGGTCGACGTGGTGCTCCAGTTCGAGGGCGACCGCCACTCCCAGCTGCGCATGCTGCGCGCGGTGAAGAACCGGTACGGCCCCACCGACGAGATCGGCTGCTTCGAGCTGAGCGACTCCGGGATCATCGGCCTGCCCGACCCCAGCGGGCTCTTCCTCACCCGCCGCAACGAGCCGGTGCCCGGCACCTGCGTGACGGTCACCCTGGAGGGCCGCCGGCCGCTCATCGCCGAGGTGCAGGCGCTGGCCGCCCCGACCAACCTGCCGCAGCCCAGGCGGGCCACCTCCGGGCTGGACACCGCCCGGGTCAACATGGTGATGGCGGTGCTGGAGCGGCGCGCCGGGGTGCACATCGCCAACGCCGACGTCTACGCCTCCACGGTGGGCGGGGTGCGGCTGGGCGAGCCCTCGGTCGACCTGGCGCTGGCGCTGGCGGTGGCCGGCTCCGCCAAGGACGTCGCGCTGCCCCGGGGGCTGATCGCGATCGGCGAGGTCGGCCTGGCCGGAGACGTCCGCGCGGTGAGCGGGGTGGAGCGGCGGCTGATGGAGGCGCAGCGGCTCGGATTCACCCGGGCCATCGTGCCCCGGCACAGCGAAGAGCCGGTCCCCGGCATCGAGGTGGTCGGGGTGGACGACGTCGCCGAGGCCCTCGCCCTGGCCCTGCCCGGCAAGCGCCGCCGGGCGAAGAAGGCCGCCGCGCCCGCGGCGGACGACGCCTGAGCCGCGCCGCCCCTCCCGCACGGCGGCCGGGCCCCGCCGGAGCGCTCCGGCGGGGCCCGGCCGCCGCGGGTCAGTTGAGCCGGAAGACCGCCTGCTCCTTCTTGCTGCCCGAGGCGTAGTCGCCCTTGAGCTGGGCCACGTAGGTGCCCGGCCGCTTGGCCTCCTGGTTCGACTCCCGGCAGTCCTTCCAGGAGCGGGTCCGGTCCCACTCGACCGTGGTCCGCCCGGGGACGCCGCGCTCCAGCTCGACCTTCTCCGCGTCCTCGGCCTCAGCGCAGTCCGCGGTGGAGTACACCCGGTCGTCGCCGGACTTGATGAGCAGCTCGACGGTGCCGGGGCCCAGGTCCACGGTGCAGGTCTGCTCGCCGAGGTTCACCGCGGAGATCTCCAGCTCCGGCTCGCCGTCCCAGGCGTAGTCGGAGCGGTCGCTCTCCAGGGTCAGCACCACGTCGGAGGGGCGGCAGGCGTCGCTCGCCTTCTTCGGCGCCGGGAACTCCTCAGAGGAGGAGCCGGAGTCCTTGCCGCCCTTCTCCCCCTCGTCCTTCCCGCCGTCGCCGCCGGAACCGCCTTCTCCGCCGCCGGAGCCCGCTTCGCCGGATTCACCGGGTTCGGGGGAGGCGCTGGGGCTGGGCGAGGGCGAGGCCGAGGGTGGCACACTGGTGGGGTCCTCGGAGTCCGGCGAGGCGGAGGGGTCCGCGGGGGCGGACGCGCCGGTCGGCTCCTCCTCGGAGGAGGACGGCCCGCACGCGTAGACGATCAGCGTCACGATCGCCAGCAGACCAACGAGGACGAAGACCCTGCGCTTCCAATACGTCCCGGGGCTGACCGGGCCCGGGTGTCCAGCACTTGACGCCATGCGCGTAGTATTCCGGGTTCCTCCGCCCGGCACATACTCAACCCGCCGTTAACCGACCACGATTGCCCATGATCGACAACCCTTATTCCTCGGCCGTTATCGCCTGGTTCGGGACACACGCCCGAGACCTGCCCTGGCGCGCCGTCGACGCCTCGCCCTGGTCCATCCTGGTGAGCGAGATCATGCTGCAGCAGACCCCGGTGGTGCGGGTGCTGCCCGCCTGGGAGGCGTGGATGCGCCGCTGGCCCACCCCGTCCGCGCTGGCAGAAGAGCCCGCGGGCGAGGCGGTGCGGATGTGGAACCGGCTCGGCTACCCCCGCCGCGCGCTCAACCTGCACGCCTGCGCCCGGGAGATCACCGAGCGGCACGGCGGCGAGGTCCCCTCCGACCACGGCGAGCTGCTCGCGCTGCCGGGCGTCGGCTCCTACACCGCGGCGGCGGTGGCGGGCTTCGCCTTCGGCGGCCGGCACGCAATTCTGGACACCAATGTGCGCCGGGTTCTGGCCCGCGCGCACACCGGGATCGAGTACCCGCCGAAGGCGCCCACCCGCGCCGAGACCCGGCTGGCCGAATCCCTGCTGCCCGAGGACCCCGCCACCGCGGTCCGCTGGGGCGCGGCGGTGATGGAGCTCGGCGCGCTGGTCTGCACCGCCCGCTCCCCCGAGTGCTCCGCCTGCCCCATCGCCGACCGGTGCGCCTGGCGGGCGGCCGGCCACCCGCCGCACTCCGGCCCGCCCCGGGTCGGCCAGAAGTACGCCGGCACCGACCGCCAGGTCCGCGGCCGCCTGCTGGCCGTGCTGCGCGCCTCGGACGCCCCGGTGCACAAGCCCGCCCTCGACGCGGTCTGGGACGACCCGGTCCAGCGCGAGCGCGCCCTGGACGCCCTGGTCGCCGACGGCCTGGTCGACCCGCTGGACGACGGCCGCTACGCGCTGCCGGGCTGAACGGCCGCGCGGAACCGCCTCGGAAACCCGGCGCCGCGCCACGCAAGCGGGGTATGGCTTCAAGTATGGCAACAAAGAAGATAACCGTGACGGTGCCGGAAGAGCTCCTTGAGGAGATCCGTGACGATGCGACAGAGCGGGGCATCTCCGCGTACGTGACCGAGGCCATCCGGCAGAAGCGCGAGCATGACTTGTTCGTCGAACTGTCCGACTGGCTTCAGGAAGAGCACGGACCGGTCACCGATGAGGAGCTCGCCGCTGGACGTGCCGAGCTGGAGGAGCTCGCCGCCGAGCATGAGCGCAGGCGCGGCCAGCGCTCGGGAGAAGCAGCGTGAGGAAGAAAGAAGAAAAGGCTGCGAAGTCGCCGCCTTTCTACGTACTCGACAGTGAGGCGCTGTCCCTGGCGGTGCGCGGCGACCGCAGGATGCTCATCCGCTTTGAACTCGCCGCCCGCCGGGAGGCCGCGATCGTGACCTCCCCCATGGCGCTCATCGGGGCCTACGACGGCAGAACGACCGAGCAGCGCTGGGACTGGATCCTCTCCCGCATCCACGTCATCGGCATCGGCAAGGACGAGGCGCGTGCAGCCCGCCGCCTCTTGGCCGACGCCGGGCTGCACGGCCACGAGCACGCCATCGACGCGGTCCTGGCCGTCATCGCCCGATCTTTGAAAGGCGAGGTCACGGTTCTCACCTCGGACGTCGGCGACCTGGAGAAGCTGGTCCCGAAGCGCATCCTCGTCCGGCGCGTATGACGCGTACCGCCCCCGCCCCAGCCGATGATCTCGACGTTGCGGGAAGGGGCCGCTACCCCCGGTCGGTGAGGAGCCGGTCCCGGAACAGGTCGAGCACCCGGTCGAGCGCGTCCCGGGTCGGCTGGCCCGGCTCGTCGATCAGATGCTCGGTCAGGACCGAGTGCGGCGGGATGAGCCCTTCCGGGGCGGCGTCGGCTCCGTCCAGCTCGACGGCGGTGAACGCATCGCCGAGTTCCCGGCGGAGCGCGGCGAACCGGTCCCCGGGAACGAGCCGGTCGCCGCGGAACCGCATGCCGAGCACCCGCAGGCCGCCGCGCGCGCAGCGGTCCTTGACCGCGGCGAGCTCCTCGGCGGAGATGTCGGTGGTTCCGCGCCGGCTCGCGGTGACGGCCAGCGGCAGCGACGGCTGGGAGAGCACCGGGGCGAGCAGCCGCTCGTCGGTGGCCATCGCCAGGGCGAACCCGCCGGTGAGGCACATGCCGACCGCTCCCACGCCGGGCCCGCCGCACCGCTCGTGCTCCGCAGCGGCCAGCGCCCGCAGCCAGCCGACCACCGGGGAGCTGCGGCCGGTGGCGAGCACCGTGAACTCCCGGCTGACGCAGACCTTCGCCATGCTCGACGCCATGTAGGCCGCGGTCCGCAGCCGCCCGTGCGCCGCCGGGTCGGGGTCGCGCCCGGGCGCGCCGAACAGCACGGGCAGCACCGCGGTGCACCCGATGGCGGCCACCCGCTCGGCGAACTCCAGCACCTTGGGCGTGATCCCGGGGATCTCTGCCATGACGACGACGGCCGGCCCGGTCCCGCGCCTCAGGACGTCGCGGGTGGTGCCGCCGTGGGTGAAAGCGCCGCGCTCGAAGCCTGACAGGTCATGGTCGGCCATGGCCGCTCCCGTCCGATTCCGCTGCCGGTCCTCCGGACCCGGTTTCCGAATCCGGTTCTGCCGGGGCAGTCTCTCACCTCGCCTCCCCGACCCCCGGCCCGGCCACCGGCGTTCCGGCGACCGGCGGGCGTACGGCGGGTGCGGCGGGTCGGGCGGGCGGACGGGCGGACGGTCGGATACGGCGCCCCGCGGGGCCGGGGTTCAGGCGGGCGGCGACGGCAAAGGCGGGAGTGGGAGCGAGGGCGATCACCCGGGCGCGGCGCCCCACGGGGCCGGGGTTCAGGCAGGCGGCGAGGGCAAGAGCGGGACCGGCCAGTCGGTCAAGCGCGGCACCCCACAGGGCCGGGGACTCAAACCAGCGGCAACGGCAGCGGTAGGGGCAGGGCGGAACCGGTCGCCCGAGCGCGGCACCCCACGGGGCCGGGGACTCAAACCAGCGGCGACGGCAGAAGCGGGCGCAGGGCTGGGCGTCTCACCCGGGCGCGGCACTCCACGGGGCGGGGGTCCAGGCAGACAGCGACGGCAGGAGAGGAACCGGCCAGTCGGTCAAGCGCGGCGCCCCACGGGGCCGGGGTTCGAGCAGGCAGCGACGGCAGAGGGGGAACGGGACAGAGGTGGTCGCCCGGCTGCGGCGCCTCGCGGGGCGAGGTCGAGGCGGGCCGAGGCGATGGGATCGCCGCGTCCGTATCTCCCGAGCGCCGTGGCCGGCTGCCGGGAAACGGCCACCCCCTCCTCAACCTGGGCGAATACGCAGGGTAATGGCGAGAGGGGGCGCCCTGCACACCGCGAGAGCACCCCGGTGATTTCCGAGCGCGCATCCCGGGCCGGAACAGGCCCCCAGAGGCCCGAACGGCCCCGATCAGGCCGGTGATGAGGGGTTGGAACCGGCCCGCAAGGCCGCAGACCCGGGGGCCGAAACCCGGGAGGGGCAGGAGCGGGGGCGACATGCCGCTTTCCCCTCTTACAGGGCCTCGCTTGACCACTCTGGGTAACCGACAAGGGGGCGGCAGGGGCCGCAGGGTCTGCTACTCGCTGGTAGATGTCAGCGGGCCTGCTGCGGAGATGCGCAGGGCGCCCCCGCCCTGCCCGATCCCCGCCACCGGCCCGGCCCGGCCTATGAGACATAACCCCTGCTCGGTACGGGCGCGCCCGCCCCCTTCGCCAGGGCGCCCCTTACTTCCCGCCGGAAGCGGGCGCCGGGCCGGTGAACGCGGCACCCGCCCACTCCTGCCCTCGCCGCCCGCCTGAACCCCGACCCCATGGGACGCCGCACCCGGGCGACCACCCCCGCCCCGCCCCCACCACCGCCGTCGCCGCCCGCCTGAACCCCGACCCCGCGAGGCGCCGCACCCGACCAGCCAACCGGTCCCCCTCCCGCCCTCGCCGCCCGCCTGAACCCTCACTCCGTGGGAGCGTCACCGCGCGGAGCCGACCGCATACCCGGCAGTCTCTCGGGGCCTTCCGGCATGGTCCGCCGCCGGTTCAGTCGAGGTCCTCGGCGACGCGGGCCCAGACCGCATCGCGGAGCAGGGCGGGGGTGTCCGGCGCCTCCGGACCGGCGAGCAGCTCCTCCCGGGCCAGGGCGGCGCGCCGGGCCCGTCGGCGGAAATCCGGAAGAACCAGCAGCTCGCCCGGCTCAGGACCTCTGTTGAGCGGCCACCCCCACCCGGTCAGGTAGGCGTAGGAGAGCACCCGGTGCTCACCCGAGCAGCTGAGCGCGTTCGCCGCCCACATCCGCATGATCTCCGGGGAGGCGGCGAAGACGAGCACCCCGCCGGTGCGCCGCACACCGAAGTCCAGGGGCCTGCGGTACAGCCGGTCCTCCTGCGGACCGTCGAAACCGCTCCTCTCCCGCCTCCTCACGGCGTAGGGCTCCAGGCCGGGCGTGTGCCAGCGGACCGTGCCGTCGCCCGGGCCGGACGGGTCCCGTCGGCGCAGCCCGCGGGCGGCCGCGGCGGTCAGCGCGGTCGCGGGCACCGGGGCCAGCACCACCGGGTCGGAGGGCTCGGCCCCGAACGGGGCGGGCAGCAGGAACCCCGGCCCGAGGAAGACCAGCGTCCCCGGTCTGCGCTGGTAGGAGAGCCCCCACAGCAGCCGGGCGAGGAACACCGCGCCGCGCGGGTCGGTGACCAGGTGCCACATGCCGTGCATCCGGTCGGTGGCGAACCGGACGTCGGTCCCGGGCCGGGGCGTGACGGCGGTGTAGTCCCGCCCGTCCAGCCGGATCCGGTGCCGGTGCAGCTTCATCCGGTCCGCGCTCCCGCGCCGGGCGGCGGGGCGCTGGGCTCTCCGTGTCAGCGGCGGCCTCCTCCCGAGCCGTGTCCTGCGCTCATCGCCCGCCAGTATGGCCGCGCCCCGACCGCCGGGGAACCGCTTTTCGGCCGGGCCGCCCGGCCTGCGCCGCTTCTACCCGGCCGGGACCGCTTCGGCCTTGAACTCCTCGTAGCGGACGGCGTGGTGCCAGGCCGCGTCGCGGATCTGGCAGGCCCGCAGCACCTCGGCCGGGTCGGTGATCAGTTCCATTCCGGCCGTCCGATCACCGTCGAAGTGGAACCGGGCCAGGGTCCGGGAGTCGAACAGCCAGAAGTCGGTCAGGTCCACCCCGTGCCGCTGGGCGTCGGAGCGCCACATGTAGCGGATGTCCTCCCCGGCGGCGATGTTGACCCGGGCGTTCGACAGCAGGTAGCGCTGCCCCTCGGTCGGCGGATCGTCCACGAGCCGCACCCGTTCGTAGCGCTTGCCCTCGGCGACCATCCGCCGGACATCGGCGAACCAGGGATTATCGCTGTCGTCGGGCGTCTCTCCGGTGCGGAGGAAGTCCTGGTAGTCCGGCTCGGCCTTGTCCGAGGCGTAGCCGGTCCGGGTCTCCAGCCGCCAGGCGGTGTGCTCGAACCCGCCGTCGAAGAAATAGTCGATCTCATCGAAAGGAACAAGCTCCGGCATGTGTCCGTGACTCCTTTTCTTTTCGTGTCGCGCCTCGCGCGATCATGGATCGGATACCGGTCCCCGGCCAGGGTCCCCTCCCCGGTCCCCGGCCGGGGACCGGCGCTCATCCCCTCCCAGCGGCGGGCGACTGCCGCCCGCTCGTCGGGCAGAGGTTGCCCTCCCACCGGTTCGGGCAGCAGACCAGGGTCGCGCTGAACGCGTTCCCGCCCCGGAGCCAGTGCCCGCACACCACATCGGTGCCCTGCTCCAGTGAGTCGCGCCAGAAGGGCTTCCGCGCCTCCGGGGCCATCAGCTCCGGCCAGTCGGTTCGGAGCTGCGGCAGGACCTTGCGGTACTCGCCGGTGAGCCAGGCCAGGGCCCCGTCCGCACCGTCCCAGGTGCCGCGGACCGCCGAGGCGGGCTTCCGCAGCCACCAGCACATCCGCTGCGGCGGCAGCGGTGAGGAGGGGAAGGCCGGGTGGTCGGGGTAGGTCTCGGGCGTCCCCCGGTACCGCTCCTCCCCGGAGCCCTGCCAGAGGTAGCCGTGGAAGTGCGGCCGGTCGTCGGGGAGGTCCCCGGCGCGCCGGGGACCTCGGTCCGGTTCGCGGTGGATCACGCGGTCAGCCCGGCCTTCTCGGTGTAGCCGCGCACGAACGCCGCCACCTCTTCCGGGGTGAACCGGAGCGCGGGCAGTTCGGGGCGCTTGGTGTCGCGGATGGCGACCAGGGAGTCGGTGACGGCCACCGCCACGCAGGTCTCCATGTCCTCTTCCTCGTTGTTGCCGCCACAGAAGGCCGTCCAGCCCTCCTCGGGCAGTTCGGCCGTGTAGAGGTCCCTGCCGTTCAGCATGTGCTCTCCCTCGCTCATCGGGGGCCGGACCCGGGCGCCGGGCCCGCGCGGGCCCTGGATGGGGAAGCCGGCGGTCGCCGCCGTCCAGGACCCACGCGGACCAGTACTTCGGGGCGCTTGATGGCGCACGGAAACGATAGAAGGATGGGGAGTCCTCCACCCGGAAAATTCTTCCGGGATCGGTTCGGCAGAGAGGCCAGGCTGGGGGTATGCAGCGAAACCCGGAAGGGCTCGGCATAGGAGAACGCATCGCCTGGTATCGGCGCCGTCGGGGTATTTCACAAGAAGCCCTCGCAGGCCTCGTAGGCCGGACCACCGACTGGCTGAGCAAGGTAGAGAACGGACGTATCGGCCTTGACCGGCTATCCGTGCTCAGAGCACTCGCCGAGGCACTCGGCGTCAGACTCGATGCCCTGCTTGCTGAGCCGACCGCCCACGCCTCCTCTTCGAAAGGTCTCGGCGACTCGGTTTCACGGCTCCGCGAAACCCTCACCGACTACCAACAGATCTCGGCCTTTCTCACCGTCGACGAGAAGGGGGCGGCCATGGACCTCTGCCGTCTGCGGGCCGATGTCGGAGATGCGTGGTCTGCTTACCAGCACGGCAGGTACGGCCATGCAGCCCGATTGCTCTCCGGCACGCTGACCGAAACCCAGCAGGCCGTCCGTCTACTCGAGGGAGACCGACGGCGACGGGCCAAAGCCCTCCTGGCCTTGTCCTACCAAGGAGCAGCCATGGTGCTGACCAAGGTCGGTGAAACGGGGCTGGCCTGGATGGCCGCCGACCGCGGCCTGAACGCTGCGCAGGAGTCCGGAGACCCCATGGTCTTGGGCTCCCTTTCCCGTTCGGTTTCCCACTGCCTCCTCGCCAATGACCGGATCGCCTCGGCATGTGATCTCGTCACCGCTTCCGCCGACTTCTTAGAAGGTGGTGCCGCCGATGCATCACCGACCCGCCTTTCGCTCTACGGGACCCTTCTCCTGGTCGGTGCCATGGCCGCGGCCCGCCTTGAAGACCGATCTGCGGTGGACGACTTCCTGGCCGAAGCGGATCGAACGGCCGTCCGACTCGGCCAGGACGCCAATCACATGTGGACCGCCTTCGGCCCCACCAACGTCGCCATCCACCGTGTTTCCACCTCAATGGAACTCGGGGATGTCCAACTCGCCGCCGCTCAAGGATCACACGTCAACGCATCCGCTCTTCCCCTTGAACGCCGCGTACGCCATGCCCTTGAGGTCGCCCGGGCCTACAACGCCGTGAATCGCTCGGAAGAGGCGCTCTCCCTCCTTTTGGATGCCGAGAAGCTGGCGCCCGAACAGGTTCGCCACCATTTCATCCCGCGAGCGCTGGTGACCACCTGGCTCCGTCGGAGACGTGGAAAACCGAGCCATCTTCTGGCCGGGGTCGCTCAGCGATTAGGCGTCGTCGGCTGACCTGGACGACGGAGACTAGAGTCGAGTCCATGAGCGACTCCGAGGGCCCCGGGCCCATCGCCCGGCCCCGTACAGCGGCCGGAGTACTGTTCTTCGACGCGGTCGGCCGCGTGCTGCTCGTCCACCCCACGTACAAGCCCGGCTGGGAGATCCCAGGCGGCTACCTCCACCCCGGCGAGTCCCCCAGCGAGGGCGCCGCCCGCGAGGTGAAAGAGGAACTCGGGATCACACCGCCCATCGGACGCCTGCTCGTCGCCGACTGGGCTCCGCATCCGAAGGAAGGCGACAAGCTGCTGTTCGTCTTCGACGGCGACGTGCTGAACGATACCGACCGGGCGCTGATCCGGCCGGACGGGGCCGAGATCGACCGGTTCGAGTTCCACTCCGCAGAAGACGCGGACACGCTCCTCATCCCTCGCTTGGCGCGCAGAGTACGCGCGGCGATCGAAGCGCGGGAGAACCGGGAGACCCGCTATCTCGAATCCGGGCTTCTAAAAGACGCTTAGCCGCTCTCCCGAAAGGGCCGCCGCCGACCGACTACTTGTTCTTGGAGGCGGCGGTCGCCCCGCCCTGCGGGGTCTCCGGGACCGCGCCGGGCTTGGGGATGCCGGTGAAGGTGAACTTCGCGTCAGCGCCCCATGACGTCACGCCTGGGTGTCCCCGTCCTCTCCCCATTCCGCGCGGGCGCCGGCGAGGTCGCTCAGGGCCTCCCGGGCGAGGGCGGCCAGGTGGCCCGGGCAGCGCGCGCCCTCCCAGGTTCCCCGGCCCTCGTCTCCGGCGCCGGCCATCTCCTCGTGCCATTCCTCCCAGGCGGCCTCGTCCTGGAGGGCCGCCACGAACCCGGCGTCCTGCTCCGGGTCCGCCCAGTCGTCGAAGACCGGGTGCGCGCCTTCATCCTCGGCGTGCGGGCACGGGAGGCCGGACAGCTCCGCCTCCGCCGCCGCGAGCGCCCCGGTCATCGCCTCCAGCACCTCCGCGTCGCGCAGCCGGTGGACCGCGTACCAGCGGGCCGCGTAGAGCGCGGTGAGCAGCGCGGGGGCCTCCCCCTCCGGCGCCTGCCCGCGCAGCCGCGCGGCCAGCCAGACCAGCAGCCCGTCGGGGTCCCCGGGCGGGAGGTCGGAGACCATGCCCGCCACGGCGTCGGCGACCTCTGCGGCGTTCAGTCGGTCGCCGTCCAGCAGGTAGTCGTCCTGGTCGGCGAATTCAGTGAGAGCGCTCATGAGCGAACCGACGCGGCGGCCGCGCCGCCGGTTCCACCGGAGACCGGGAGGTCACTCCTCGAAGGCGCCCAGGCGCAGGGAGCCGGTGAAGGCCGCCCACTCGGCCGCATCGACGGGCAGGTACCCCAGCTCCGGGTGCTTGGAATCGCGGACCGCCGCACCGGTGGCCAGCTCGGCGACCTCGACGCAGTTGTCTCCGCCCGAGGAGTAGGAGGACTTGCGGAACACCGGGGCCACCCGGGCCACCTCGACGCAGTTCTCCCCGCTCGTCGAGTAGGAGGACTTGCGGAACTCCACGATCATGATCAGGCTCGCTTGTCGTGCTCGGCGGCGATGGACCCGATCAGGTCGAGCGACCCCTGCGGGTCCAGCGCCAGGTTCTGGACGGCGTCGAAGATCAGCACATGCCGGTCGAAGTATTCCTGATCCTCAACGTACAGCGCCTCGACGGCGGTCGGGACGGAAACGATCCCCGGCTCCGGCCGGGGGAAGTCGAACAGGGTGAACGCGCCGTCGACGGCCGGATGCGCGCCGGCCTCGTCCGGGAGCACCAGCACGGTCACCTTGTAGTGCGCGGCCATTCCGGCGAGGAAGCGCAGCTGCTCGGCCATGACCGCGTGCGAGCCGACCGCCTTGCGGAGCGCCGGCTCATCGACGACCGCGGTCAGCCGCGGCCCGTTCGGGGCGTCGAGCACGCCCCTCCTGAGCATCCGGGATTCGACCTTGCGCTCGATCTGCTCCGCGGGAACGATCTGACTCGCACGGGAGACCGCCGCCGCGTAATCCGGGGTCTGGAGCAGACCGGGGATCAGCACCGACTCATAGGTCCGGATCCGGACGGCTTCGGCTTCGAGCTCCGGCAGGGGGCCGGTATAGAGATCGGCGTACTGGTGCCAATCGCTGCGCCCGCGCGCCTCTTCCACCAGACTGAGGAGATGCGCGCGATCCGCTCCCTCCACCTCGTAGAGGTCGAGCAGCGCTTCCACATCCCCAGGCTTGGGATATCTCCACTCGTTCCGCTCCGCCCGCGTCACCTTGGTGGCCGACGACCACTTCAGCCGCTTGGCCACATCGGCGGCGGACATGCCGCTCTCGGCACGCAGCCTCTTGAGCGCGGCGGACAGGCGGCGGCGCCGCACGCCGGGCGAGTGGCTCTGAGTCACGGATCCCCTATCTCCGGTAGACGCCTGCCTCGATCGTAGCCACCCATACGAGATCTTAATTTTTTGTCCAAACTCAGAAAGCTATTGTGATTGAGTTCAGACTCAATCATACTGAAGGTGGTCGAGCACCCTCCGTGGTGCTTCCCTCACGACAAGGAGCCACCTCCATGTCCTTCTCTCTTCTCGACGCCGGTGAGGCCACGACCACGATCGTCCAGCTCGTCAAGGGCGGCGAGCCGGACGACGACGGGACGTCCCTGGCCGGCCTGCTCTCCCCCTACCGGCCCGTGCTGGACGGCCGGCGCTGCGCCTGCGGCTGCGTTCCCCTGCTCTCCACGCTCTGGGAAGCGCTGGAGCACTACCGCCCCTATGCCTCCGGCACCGACCTGTGGGTGCGCACCTGCGAGCCGAACGGGGTCCCTCCCCTGCCCGAAGGCGCTTCCGTGGTCGCCGCCTGGACCGTCTCCTGCGCCGTCGCCTGAACGGCGAGCGAGGATCAGAAAGAGGTACCGCCCATGTCCCGCTCGCATGTCCCCCCGGCAGCAGGTACGCACGTGCGCGCCGTTCTGGCCGCACCGCGAGGGCGGCGGTTCAACCGCGCCCGGCGCTATACCGAGCTGCGCCCGCCCACTCCCCCCGACCGCCCGGCGGGCGTGCGCTCCTCCGCTCCCCCTCCGGGTGAGCGCGGGGCCCTGCCCGCCTGGCTCACCCGGTTCCAGGACGAGCTCGCACCGTCCGCCTGCGCTGCGCCCCCCGCCGAGGGAGGGGCCTCCCCTCCCCCCTCCGGGGAGCCCGGCCGAGCGAGGGGGCAGGGTCCCGCCGCTCTCCTGGAGCCCCGCGTCCGCAGCAGGCGCGGAGCCCTGTTCTTCCGCTTCGGCACCGACCCCTTCGACAGCGGGGGCAGGCGCCTCGAATGCACTCTCCTCGGCATGGTGCTGCTCGCCTACGCCCTGGGCCTCATCGGCTGAGACCCCGTATCGGCCGCAGCTCGGCGGTCTCCGGGGGAGGGGGCGGGGCGCAGACGAACGGCGGCCCCGCACCGGGTGGTGCGGGGCCGCCGTTCGCGGGTGGTGCGGTGCGGGCGCCGGACTACTCGCCCTTGGAGGCCGCGGTCTCCTCGACCTGCGGGGTCTCCGGGACGGCGTCGGGCTTGGGGATGCCGGTGAAGGTGAACTTCGCGTCGGCACCCTCGCCCTCGACGTCGATCACGACGATCTGGCCCGGGCGGAGCTCCTGGTAGAGGATCTTCTCCGACAGGGTGTCCTCGATCTCGCGCTGGATGGTCCGGCGCAGCGGCCGGGCCCCCAGCACCGGGTCGTAGCCGCGGGAGGCGAGCACCTTCTTGGCGCTCGGCCGCAGCTCCAGACCCATGTCGCGGTCCTTGAGCCGGTTGTCGACGCTGTTGATCATCAGGTCGACGATGTCGATGATCTCCTTCTCCGTCAGCTGGTGGAAGACGATGACGTCGTCGACGCGGTTGAGGAACTCGGGCCGGAAGTTGGTCTTCAGCTCTTCCTGGACCTTGGCCTTCATCCGGTCGTAGTTGGTCTTCTCGTCGTCCTCCTTGGCGAAGCCCATGGCCGCGCCCTTGGAGATGTCCCGGGTGCCCAGGTTGGTGGTCATGATGATGACCGTGTTCTTGAAGTCGACGTTGCGACCCTGGGCGTCGGTGAGACGGCCCTCCTCCAGAACCTGGAGCAGCGAGTTGAAGATGTCGGTGTGGGCCTTCTCGATCTCGTCGAACAGGACCACGGAGAACGGCTTGCGGCGGACCTTCTCGGTGAGCTGGCCGCCCTCCTCGTAGCCGACGTAGCCGGGAGGCGAGCCGAACAGCCGGGAGACCGTGTGCTTCTCCATGAACTCGCTCATGTCGAGCTGGATCAGCGCGTCCTCGTCGCCGAACAGGAACTCCGCCAGCGTCTTGGAGAGCTCGGTCTTACCGACACCGGACGGGCCGGCGAAGATGAACGAGCCGCCGGGGCGCTTGGGGTCCTTCAGGCCCGCGCGGGTGCGCCGGATCGCCTGGGAGAGCGCCTTGATCGCGTCCTCCTGGCCGATGACCCGCTTGTGCAGCTCGTCCTCCATGCGCAGCAGCCGGGAGGACTCCTCCTCGGTCAGCTTGACCACGGGGATGCCGGTGGAGGCGGCCAGGACCTCGGCGATGAGCTCCTCGTTGACCTCGGCGACGACGTCCATGTCGCCGGCCTTCCACTCCTTCTCCCGCTGCGCCTTCTTGTTCAGCAGCTGCTTCTCGTCGTCCCGCAGCGAGGCCGCCTTCTCGAAGTCCTGCGCGTCGATCGCGGACTCCTTGTCCCGGCGCACGTCGGCGATCTTCTCGTCGAAGTCGCGCAGGTCCGGCGGGGCGGTCATGCGGCGGATCCGCATCCGGGAGCCGGCCTCGTCGATCAGGTCGATGGCCTTGTCCGGGAGGAACCGGTCGCTGATGTAGCGGTCGGCCAGCTGGGCGGAGGCGACCAGCGCCGAGTCGGTGATGGAGACCCGGTGGTGCGCCTCGTACCGGTCGCGCAGACCCTTGAGGATCTCGATGGTGTGCGCGATGGTCGGCTCGTCGACCTGGATCGGCTGGAAGCGGCGCTCCAGCGCGGCGTCCTTCTCCAGGTGCTTGCGGTACTCGTCCAGCGTGGTGGCGCCGATGGTCTGCAGCTCACCGCGGGCCAGCATCGGCTTGAGGATGGAGGCGGCGTCTATGGCGCCCTCCGCCGCGCCCGCTCCGACCAGGGTGTGCAGCTCGTCGATGAACAGGATGATGTCGCCGCGGGTGCGGATCTCCTTGAGCACCTTCTTCAGGCGCTCTTCGAAGTCGCCCCGGTAGCGGCTGCCTGCGACCAGCGCGCCCAGGTCGAGCGTGTAGAGCTGCTTGTCCTTGAGCGTCTCGGGGATCTCCCCCTTGACGATCTTCTGCGCCAGGCCCTCGACGACGGCCGTCTTGCCGACGCCCGGCTCGCCGATGAGCACCGGGTTGTTCTTGGTCCTGCGGGACAGGACCTGCATGACCCGCTCGATCTCCTTGTCCCGGCCGATCACCGGGTCGAGCTTGCTCTCCCGCGCGGCCTGCGTGAGGTTGCGGCCGAACTGGTCGAGCACCAGAGAGGTGGAGGGGGCCGACTCCGAGGACGCACCGGTGGCCTGGGGCTCCTTGCCCTGGTAGCCGTGGAGCAGCTGGATCACCTGCTGGCGGACCCGGTTCAGGTCGGCGCCCAGCTTCACCAGCACCTGGGCGGCGACGCCCTCGCCCTCGCGGATGAGGCCGAGCAGGATGTGCTCGGTGCCGATGTAGTTGTGCCCGAGCTGGAGCGCCTCGCGCAGCGAGAGCTCCAGGACCTTCTTCGCCCGCGGGGTGAAGGGGATGTGCCCGGACGGGGCCTGCTGGCCCTGGCCGATGATCTCCTCCACCTGCTGCCGAACCGCTTCGAGGCTGATCCCCAGGCTCTCCAGAGCCTTCGCGGCGACGCCCTCACCCTCATGGATGAGACCGAGCAGGATGTGCTCCGTACCGATGTAGTTGTGGTTGAGCATCCTGGCCTCTTCCTGGGCCAGGACCACCACGCGCCGTGCGCGGTCGGTGAACCTCTCGAACATGTCGTCGCTCCTCACAGAGCGGTCAGGCAGGGACGGGAGTTCCGACCCTCACGCTTTTCCGCTTTTCGGCCCTTCGGGGGGTGAAAGCCCTCGGAGGGCGCTGCCGCACCCGGTCACCGCTCCGCCGGCGCCCCGGCGGACCGATGGCCACATCCCGCTTCATCCGGTTGCCTCCGACCATCGTCAGCCAGAGACTTTCCCCGACGATAGGGCGTTCACCCTCATCCAACTACCAATCGGGCCTTCAGTGTTCCAAGTACGCCGCAAGCGAACGGTCCGCGCGCCCCGTCTTTGCCGGGGCATGCGGACCGTGCAGTGCATTCATGTGGAATTCACTCTGAGCGAACACGGCCGGCGCGGGCCTTGACGGCCCGCGCCGGGAGGTGCCTGGAGCGTGCCGCTAACGCTGGGCGGCCTCGTACTCGGCCACGATGGCGGCCGGAATGCGGCCGCGCTCGTTCACCTGCTTGCCCTGGGCCTTGGCCCAGGCGCGGATCTCCGCGCTGCGCTCGCGGCTGGGGGCGCTGCGCTGCTGGCGGCGCCCGCGGGCGGCCTTACCCGGAGCCTTGCGCGCGGCCTGGACGAACGGTGCCAGGGCGTCGCGCAGCTGGGAGGCGTTGCCCGCGCTGAGGTCGATTTCATAAGTGGTGCCGTCTACGCCGAACGAAACGGTCTCGTCGGCCTCGCCGCCGTCGAGATCGTCGACGAGAAGCACCTGAACCTTTTGTGCCATGGATGCGAACCTTTCAGCAGTCGGTGCGTTCGGCACCTGAATATAAAGCTAGCCGGATACCGAGCGGAAGACAATTCTCCGCGCGTCGGAAATCGCCGCGATCCGGCGTCGGGCCGCAAAAGACCGCCGCGCGCGGATACGGAGCGGCCGCTCGGGCGGCTCACCGTTACCGCAGGCGCCGCGCTTTCAGGCCTCCTCCGCCCGCCGATCGCCGGAGGCTTCCGCAGAAGTACCCGAAGACGACTTTGCCCCGTCCCCCGCGCTCGCGGCGGATCCGTCGGCGGAGGAACCGGCGGAGCCCCCGCCATTCCCGGCCGCTTCCGCGCGCACCTCGCTGACCAGCCGCCCGTCCGACGTCCTCGGCGCCATCTCCTTGCGGAGCAGCTTGATGACGAAGGTACAGAAGACCGCCGCGACAACAGCGGGGGGGATCAGCGCCGACAAAACATCACCCATCAGGCGCACACCCTTCCTTGTTGTTACTTTATGCAGCAATTACCCCACGGAGAGGGTTGGTCGGCCGCCTCGGCGGCCACCGGCGCGGCAGCGGCGATCGGCCCTGCGAAACCCGCGATTGAGGGTGGGGACCCCGACATCATAGACACCTTCGCAACCCGTCCCGTCCCCCGCGGGCCCCGTGCCCGCATTACGGCCACCGCTATGGATCCGCTATGGCTGCGTTCCGTTAAGCGTCCGGGAGGCCCCTCAGAGTTCCCGATCTCCCTTAGCTACGGGCTTCCCGGCCGATTCGGCGCCGATAAAGAGCTGCGGGAGCCGGCCCCGGATGCCCCGGGCCGGCGACTTATCGGCGCCCTGGCCCTCCCCTCCCGGACGGGCCGGGACCGATCGGGGAGTTCTCCATGGCACCGCCAGATTACCCCTCCCTTTAAGCAGAGCACGCTCGGGTTCGCATATGCTTCGATCCGGCCTGAGAGTTGTGGGATCGTGTCTTCTACAGACCGGTGCGCCGGAACGCCCCCCGCGCCGGCGGCACGAGCGCCCCACGAGTCGCCCGCTTCCCTTCTCCGCGGGCTTTGGAAGGACTCAGACGTGGAGTTCCGCGCGGATCTGCATATTCACTCCAAGTACTCGCGGGCTTGCAGCAGGGATTGCGACCTGGAGCACCTCGCCTGGTGGGCGGCGCGCAAGGGCATCGGGCTGGTGGGGACCGGTGATTTCACTCACCCGGCGTGGCGCGAGGAGATCGGCTCCCGCCTGGTCCCGGCCGAGCCGGGGCTGTTCCGGCTGGCCCCCGGGACCGAGGCGCGGGTGCTGCGCTCGCTCCCCCCGTCCTGCCGCCGCGCCCCGCGCTTCATGCTCTCCGTGGAGATCTCCACCATCTACAAGCGCGGCGACCGCACCCGGAAGGTGCACCACCTGCTGTACGCGCCCTCGCTGGAGGCGGCCGACGCGATCACCGCGGCCCTGGGGCGGATCGGCAACCTCGCCTCCGACGGGCGGCCCATCCTCGGCCTGGACTCCCGGGACCTGCTGGAGATCACCCTGGCCAGCGACCCGGGCTCCTACCTCGTCCCGGCGCACGTGTGGACCCCGTGGTTCGCGGTGCTCGGGTCGAAATCGGGTTTCGACCGGATCGAGGACTGCTATGCGGACCTGGCCGGGCACGTCTTCGCCATCGAGACCGGGCTCTCCACCGACCCGGCGATGAATTGGACCGTCTCCTCCTTGGACCGCTACACCAAGGTGAGCAACTCCGACGCGCACTCGCCGCCGATGCTCGCCCGGGAGGCGACCCGTTTCGACACCGCGATGGACTACTTCGCGGTCCGCCGCGCGCTGGAGGGCGGCGCGGGATTCCGCGGAACCCTGGAATTCTTCCCCGAACACGGGAAATACCACTCCGACGGGCACCGGAAATGCGGTGTCCGGACCGACCCGGAGGGCACCCGCGCGCACGGCGGCCGCTGCCCGGTCTGCGGCGGCCCGCTCACCGTGGGCACCGCCAACCGGGTCTCGGTGCTCGCCGACCGCGAGCCGGGGCGCCGGCCGGACGGCGAGGCCTCCTTCACCAGCCTGGTGCCGCTGCCGGAGATCGTCAGCGAGATCACCGGGGTCGGCCCGAAGAGCAAGCGGGTGCAGCGCGAGTGCGACCGGCTCGCCGCCGAGCTCGGCCCCGAGCTGGACATCCTGCTCGACGCGCCGCTGGACGACGTGCGGCGGCACGGCGGCGAGCTGCTCGGCGAGGCCGTGGCCCGGCTGCGCCGCGGCGAGGTGATCCGGGAGGCCGGCTTCGACGGCGAGTACGGCACCATCCGGATGTTCCGGCCCGAGGAACTGGCCGCCCCCGCCCATGAGGCCGCCCTCTTCGACCTCCCGGACGCCCCGGAACCGGCGGAGCCCGCGGGGCCCGGCGCGGTGCAGCGCCCTCGGCAGGGCGGCCCCTCCCCGGCCGGCTCCGGCGACGGTGCGGCCGCGGCGAACCGCGGAGGCGCGGCCCCCGGGGCCGCGGACCCGGCGGAGGGAGGCGCGCCCCGGACGGCCTCCGGCGAGGGCGGCGGGCGGCGCGGCGCCCCGGCCGCGGGGAGCCCTGCGGCCCCCGGAGGCGGCCCGGCCGCGCCCCGGCCGGGCAAGGGCGGGCGGCGCGGCACGCCGCCGCCCGCGATGGACGCGCTCTTCTCCGACCCCGCGGACCCGGCGCCGGCCGGTGCGCCGTCCCCCGGAGAGCCGGTCCCCGGTGAAGGAAGCGGGCACGCCCCGGACGGCCGGGACGACCCGCTGCTCTTCCCGGACACCCCGGCGGGCCCGGCGCGCCCGCAGGGCCTGCTCGACGGCCTCGACCCGGAGCAGCGCTCCGCCGCGGAGCTGCCCGCCGGGCCGCTGCTGGTCGTCGCCGGCCCCGGGACCGGCAAGACCCGGACGCTGACCCGCCGGATCGCGCACCTGGTCGCCGAGCGCGGCGTGCCCGCCGAGCGCTGCCTGGCGATCACCTTCACCCGGCGCGCCGCGGCCGAGCTCCGCGAGCGGCTGGAGGAGCTGCTCGGCGGCGAGGCGCGCGGCCTGACCGTGACCACCTTCCACGGCCTGGGCCTCTCCCTCCTCCGCGAGCAGCACGGGCGGGCCGGGCTGAGCGCCCGGTTCGGCGTCGCCGACGCGGCCCGGGCGCTGGAGGTCGCCGCCGAGGTGAGCGGCTCCGAGGCGGACGGCCGCAAGCTGCTGGCCGAGCGCGACCGGGAGCGCGGGGCGGGCCCCGCGGACGCCCCGGCCGCGCTGGACGCCTACCGGGCCCGCCTCCGCGAGCTGGACCTGGTGGACTTCGGCGACCTGGTGGAGCTGCCGGTGCGGCTGCTCTCCGAGGACGCCGGGCTGGCCGCGTCCTACCGGGAGCAGTGGCCGTGGATCAGCGTGGACGAGTACCAGGACGTCGACGGCGTCCAGTACGAGCTGCTCCGGCTGCTCGGCGGGGACGGCTCCGGACTGACCGCGATCGGCGACCCGGACCAGGCGATCTACCGGTTCCGCGGCGCCGACGTGCGGTACTTCCTGCGCTTCGCCGAGGACTTCCCGGGCGCCGCCGAGGTGCGGCTGACCCGCAACTACCGGTCCAACGCCACCATCGTCGACGCGGCGGTGCAGGCGATCGCACCGGGGACGCTGGTCCCCGGCCGGGAGCTGCGGGCGGTGGGCGACTTCCGCGACCCGCCCCGGATCGGCCTGCACACCGCCGCCGACGAGCAGGCCGAGGCCTCCTTCGCGGCCCGCGCCGTGGACCGGCTGCTCGGCGGCACCTCGCTGCACTCGATCGACAGCGGCCGGGCCACCGGCGCCGAGCCCGGCCTCTCCGGGGAGGAGTCCTTCTCCTTCTCCGATTTCTGCGTGCTCTACCGGACCGCCGCGCAGGCGGAGGCGGTGATGGCCGCCTTCGACGCGGCCGGGGTGCCGTTCCAGCGGCGCACGCACGACCCGCTGGCCTCCAGACCCGGGGTGCGCGAGCTGGCGGCGGAGCTGCCGCTCCGCTCCGAGGAGGGGATGTCCGACCGGGTCCGGGCGGCCGCCGCCGCGCTGGCCGGCCGGCACCCGGAGGGGTCGGAGCAGGCGGTGGCGCTGCGCACCGCCGGGGAGCTGCTCGGCCCGCTCGCCGCGCGGTGCGGTGCCGATCTGGAGGCGCTCCTCGCCGAACTGGCGCTGGGCGCCGAGGTGGACGCGCTGGACCCGCGCGCGGACCGGGTCTCGCTGCTCACCCTGCACGCCGCCAAGGGGCTGGAGTTCCCCGTGGTGTTCCTGGTCGGCTGCGAGGACGGGCTGCTCCCGTTCCGGCTGCCCGGCGGGCGGGAGGGCGCCGAGGAGGCGGCGGAGCAGGAGGCCGAGGAGCGCAGGCTCTTCTTCGTCGGGATGACCCGGGCCCGGCACCGGCTCTACCTCTCCCGGGCCCGGCGCCGCACCCGGCGCGGCACGGCGGCGGACGGTGCCCCCTCGCCGTTCCTGTCCGCCATCGCCCCCGCCCTGACCATGCCGGTCGACGAGGAGTCCGCGGCCCGCCGCCGCCCCAGGGACCGCCAGCTCCGGCTCATCTGACCGGCAGGCGACCGAGGCTTCCCCCGCCCTGCTCAGGGCGGCCCTGGAACGGGTCCGCCTGCACATCAGGTATGAACGCCTCGCGGACGTCCTCGGCACGTTCGGCGTTCTTCTCCACGGTGCTCCTTCCTCCGGTCCCATGGTGTGTCCGGTAGTACGGAATTCGAACTTTCCCGTTGGCCGAACCACTGGACACCGCCCGGGAGGGAACCGGGTCTTCGGGCGGCCCCGGAAGGCCGCGGTCATCGCGGAACGGGATCGCAAAGCGGTCAGACCGCGCGCGGGGTGCCCGGTTCGTTGAGATGGACGAGCATCCGGGTGTTGCCGAGGGTGTTCGGCTTGACCCGCTCCAGGTCGAGGAATTCGGCGACGCCCTCGTCGTAGGAGCGGAGCAGCTCCTCGTAGACCTTGGGCGAGACCGGGGTGCCCTGGATCGGCTGGAAGCCGTGCCGGCCGAAGAAGGCGGTCTCGAAGGTGAGGCAGAAGACCCGGCGGACGCCGAGTTCCCGGGCGCGGCCGAGGAGTTCGGAGACGATCCCGTGGCCCACCCCGCGGCCCTGGACGGCCGGGTCGACGGCGACGGTGCGCACCTCGGCCAGGTCCTCCCAGAGCACGTGCAGCGCGCCGCAGCCGACCACCCGGCGCTCCGCGCCGGACTGCTCGGCGACGCAGAACTCCTGGATGTCCTCGTAGAGGGTGACGGTGCTCTTGGAGAGCACGCGCCGCTCGCCGCTGTAGGCGTCGACGAGGCGGCGGATCGAGGCGACGTCGCGGGTGCGGGCGCGGCGCACGGCGATCTCCGGTCGGATCTCCTGGTGGCCCATGGTGCGAAAGGCTAGCGCCCGCCCGGGGGCCGAACGCGCGGCGCCCCGCCCCGGGGCCTGGCTTCCCCCGGGCGGGGCGCACTGCGCGAGGACCTCGCGCGGGGCTCAGATGAGCTGCTTGCGGGCGGCCCAGACGACCGCCTCTATCGGTGTGTTCACGCCCAGCTGGTCGCAGATGGAGCGCAGCCGCCGGCGCAGGGTGCGGGCGCTGAGCTCCAGCCGGCGGGCCGCGACATCGGTGGTGACACCGGTGGCGATCTCGGCGAGCAGCTGGATCTCGTCCTCGGTCAGACCGCCGTTGGGGGAAACGGTCGGGGCCGGTTCGCGCGGCATCGCGGGCGGCGGCACCATGCCGCCGTCGCGCAGCGGGTGGGCCGCGGGGTCCTTCACAGCACGTCGAATCAGTGTGGCCTGTTCCACTCCGTCCTCCCTCATCCGTAATGAGTGCGGAACATCGACCCTGCGCAGCGGAGTCCGGGGCGCGCGGAGGCGGTGAGGCCTCCCGGCGGGCGCGACGGGTCCCCGTGTCGGGGGTCCGGGAACCGGGTCATGCGCTCTCCTGGCACTCGGAGCGCATGTCCGGCGCACCGGCCCGTGTTCGGCGGCCTGGGACGGACAGGCCGCGCGGGCGCGCACGCCGCGGGATGGAGGTCGACCGAGAAGGGCCTGACCCGACCACCCCGACTCGCCATCGGATGATTCTGCTGCTCGGGGCGCGCGGATAACTCCGCTCGCCTGGAAAACGCTAAGCGGAGTGGGTGAGGGCGTCAAGGTCGAAGGTGTCACAGTAGGTGACACTGTGAATTTATAGCGTCATAACGCCCGGCTGCACATATTTTCGAGATCTCGACTGACCTGCGCAAAGAACCTTCATCGCGGGCATCGGACACGGCGGCGCCGCACAACCCCCACCCCGACCGGCATCGATGACGAAACCGCAGGTCAGACCGGCACATTCGACCTGTTACATCACGATCCGGCAACACTCGCCCCTTCGGGGCCCGCGGACCGCCCGATGAAGCGGGCCGCCGGGGCGCTCTCGGCGCCCCGGCGGCCCGTCCGTTCACTCCGGCTTGACCAGGGGGAACAGGATGGTGTCCCGGATCCCCTTGCCGGTGAAGGCCATCAGCAGCCGGTCGATGCCGACCCCCACCCCGCCGCTCGGCGGCATGCCGTACTCCAGCGAGCGGAGGAAGTCCTCGTCCAGCTGCATCGCCTCCGGGTCGCCCCCGGCGGCCAGCAGCGACTGCTCGGTGAGCCGTCGCCGCTCTTCGACCGGGTCCACCAGCTCGGAGTAGCCGGTGCCCATCTCCATGCCGAAGCCGATCAGGTCCCACTTCTCGGTGAGCAGCGGGTCCTCGCGGTGCTGCCGGGTGAGCGGGCTGGTCTCCACCGGGAAGTCCCGGACGAAGGTGGGCTGCACGATGGTGTGCTCCACCAGCTCCTCGAAGAGGTGCTCGACCAGCTTGCCCTGGCCCCAGTCCGGGCTCCACTCCACGCCGCGGCCGTCGGCCAGCTTGCGCACCGCCTCGATCGGGGTGCGCGGCGTGACCTCCTCGCCCAGCGCCTCGGAGACCGTGCCGTACAGGGTCACGTGCGGCCACTCGCCGCCGAGGTCGAACTCCTCGCCCTCGCCGCCGCGCGGGACCACCGTGGAGCCGAACGCCGCCCGCGCGGCGTCCTGGATGAGCTCCCTGGTGATCTCGGCCATGTCGTTGTAGTCGGCGTAGGCCTGGTAGAACTCCAGCATCGTGAACTCGGGGTTGTGCGTGGAGTCCGCGCCCTCGTTCCGGAAGTTCCGGTTGATCTCGAAGACCTTCTCGATCCCGCCCACGACCAGCCGCTTCAGGTAGAGCTCCGGTGCGATGCGCAGGTAGAGGTCGAGGCCGTAGGCGTTGATGTGGGTGCTGAACGGCCGGGCCGTGGCCCCGCCGTGCACCCGCTGCAGCATCGGGGTCTCCACCTCGATGTAGCCGCGCCGGTCCAGGGTGTCGCGGACCGACTTGATCGCGGCCGAGCGCCGCCGCACCATCTCCCGGGACTCCGGGTTGACGATGAGGTCGACGTAGCGCCGGCGGACCCGCGCCTCCGGGTCGGTCAGGCCCTTGTGCTTGTCCGGCAGCGGCCGCAGGCACTTGGCGGTCAGCGTCCAGGAGTCGGCCATGATGGAGAGCTCGCCGCGGCGGGAGGTGATGACCTCGCCCTCGATGCCGACGTGGTCGCCCAGGTCGACGTCGCTCTTCCAGCGGGCCAGCTCATCGGCGCCCAGCCGGTCCAGGGACATCATGACCTGCACGGAACCGCTGTCGTCGCGCAGCGTGGCGAAGCAGAGCTTGCCGCCGGTGCGGTACAGCATCACCCGGCCGGCGATCCCGACGCGCTCCCCGGTCGCGGTGTCCGGCTCCAGGTCCCCGTGTTTCTCGCGGACGGCGCCGATACCGGTGGTGCGGGGAAAGCCGACCGGGAAGGGGTCGATGCCCTCCTCGCGCATGCGGTCCAGCTTCTCTCGCCGGACCCGCATCTGCTCGGGCAGGTCGTCGTAGGAATCGTCCAGCACGTCACTCACAGCGTCGATCCTAACCGCTGCGGAGCAGCGCGAAGTCCCGTCCGGCCTGGGGGTTCACCGCCGGTCGCGTGCGCTGTGCGCACACGCCTCGTCACCGCGGGGGTCAGCCGGTGTTCCGCTCGAAGACCATCCGCAGCCCGATCAGGGTCAGCCACGGCTCGTGCACGTCGACCGTCTCGCACTCCTCGACCACCAGCGGGGCCAGGCCGCCGGTGGCGACCACCGTCACGTCGTCCGCGTCCGCCCCCTCCCCGGCCAGCTCGGCGGCCATCCGGTCGACCAGGCCGTCGACCTGGCCGGCGAAGCCGTAGATGATGCCGGAGCGGAGCGCCTCCGCGGTGTTCTTCGCGATCACCGACCGGGGCCGGGTGATCTCCACCATGTGCAGCTGCGCGCCGCGCCGGGAGAGCGCCTCCACCGAGATGTCGATGCCCGGCGCGATCGCGCCGCCGACGTACTCGCCCTTGGCGCTCACCGCGTCGAAGGTGGTGGCGGTGCCGAAGTCGACCACCACCGCCGGGCCTCCGTACAGCCCCACCGCGGCCAGCGCGTTGATGATCCGGTCGCTGCCGACCTCCTTGGGGTTGTCCATCCGCACCGGGATCCCGGTGCGCACCCCCGGCTCCACGATCACCGCCGGCACGTCGCCGTAGCCGCGCCGGAACATCTCCCGCATCTCGTGCTGCACGCTCGGCACCGAGCAGCACATCGCGATCCCGCTCACGTCGGCGCCGCCCACCGAGCCGCCGATCAGGCCGTTGAGCATCACCGCCCACTCGTCGGCGGTGCGCCGGGACTCGGTGGCGACCCGCCAGTGCTCGGCCAGGTCCTCACCGTCGAACAGCCCCAGGACCGTATGGGAGTTGCCGACATCGATGGCGAGCAGCATCGGATTCCTCGTTCGTCTCTGCTGGGAGGGTCGGGTGGCGGGCCCGCGCGGGCGCCGGAGCCGGCCCCGCGCGGGCCGGGCTCAGCGCGCCGCGGGCGCGACGGGGCGCAGGTCGAGCGCGATGTCCAGGGCCGGGCTGGAGTGGGTGAGCGCGCCCGCCGCGAGGAAGTCGACACCGGTGGCGGCGACCTCCGCGGCGGTGTCCAGGGTGAGGCCGCCGCTGGACTCCAGCCGGGCCCGCCCGGCGACCAGGGCGACCGCCTCGCGGAGCCGCTCCGGGGTGAAGTTGTCCAGCAGGATCTCCTCCGCGCCGGCCTTGAGCGCGGGCTCGATCTGGTCGATCCGGTCGACCTCGACCTCCAGCGGCGCGTCCGGGAAGGCCGCCCGGACGGCGCGCACCGCCTCCTCCACGCCGCCGGCCGCGACGACGTGGTTGTCCTTGATCAGCGCGGCGTCGGAGAGGCCGAACCGGTGGTTCTCGCCGCCGCCGCAGCGCACCGCGTACTTCTCCAGGGCGCGCAGCCCGGCGTGGGTCTTGCGGCTGTCCCGGATCCGCGCGCCGGTCCCGGCGACCGCGTCCACCCAGGCGCGGGTGGCGGTGGCGATCCCGGACAGGTGGGTGAGCAGGTTGAGCGCGGTGCGCTCGGCGGTGAGCAGGTCGCGGGTGCGGCCGGTGACGGTCATCAGCACGTCGCCGCGGGACGCCCGGTCGCCGTCGGCGGCCTCCCGGCGCACCTGCACCGCGCCCTCGGCGACGATCCAGAACACCAGCTCGGCCAGGGCCAGGCCGGCCACCGTGCCGTCCGCGCGGGCCACCACGTCGGCGGTGCTCAGCTGGGCGGCGGGCACGGTGGCCACCGTGGTGACGTCCACCTGCTCGTCGGCGGCCAGGTCCTCCGAGAGCGCCGCGACGACCGTCCCGACGTGCTCGTCGACCGGGTGGAAGACCCGTCTGAGCAGCTCCGGGCGGGAGGCCCGGCGGAACCCGGTGAGCCGCTGCCCGCCGATCTCCTCCAGTTCGGCGGCGAGGCGCTCCGGCACCGCCGGGTCCCAGTCCGAGACGGAGGCGTGCACGCCCTCCCCGTCCAGCTCCAGCAGGATCGGGCGGCGCCGGCTGACCGCGCGGGACCGGGGCAGGTCGGAGCGGCGGTGCGAGCCGCGGCTCTCCGACCGGCGCCGCGCCGCGGCGGTGATCAGCGCGGCGACGGTGAGCAGGTTGGCCGCCTCCCAGGCCTCGGTGCCGGGTTCGGCGGAGCCGGCCCCGGCCAGCCGGGCCAGCCCGCGGCGCGCCTCGTCCAGCCCCGCCCGGTCCCGCACCACCCCGACGTGCCGGGACATCAGCGCGCGCAGCTCGGGCACGGCCGCCGGGTCGACCAGGCCGGGGATCCGGTCGTCGGGGCCGTCCCCCGGGCCGGCCGGCGCGGGCGGCTCGGCGGCGATGGAGGCCGCGGTCCGCTCGGCGAAGACCAGCGCCTCCAGCAGCGAGTTGGAGGCCAGCCGGTTGGCGCCGTGCACGCCGGTCCGGGCGGTCTCGCCGACCGCGTACAGGCCGCGCACCGAGGTCCGGCCGGACAGGTCCACCTGGACGCCGCCGGAGGAGTAGTGCGCCGCCGGGGCGACCGGGATCGGCTCGGTGACCGGGTCGATGCCGTGCGCCCGGCAGGACGCCAGGATGGTCGGGAAGCGCCGCCGCCACTTCTCCTCGCCGAAGTGCCGGGCGTCCAGCAGCACGTGGTCGGCGCCGGTGCCGGCCATGGCGGAGGCGATCGCGGAGGCGACCACGTCGCGCGGGGCCAGGTCGCCCAGTTCGTGCACGCCCTCCATGATCCGCCGGCCCGCCGTGTCCAGCAGGAACGCGCCTTCGCCGCGGACCGCCTCGGAGACCAGCGGCTGCTGGCCGCGGCTCTCCGGGCCCAGCCACAGCACGGTCGGATGGAACTGGACGAACTCCATGTCGGCCAGGACCGCGCCGGCGCGCGCGGCCAGCGCGGTGCCGTCGCCGGTGGAGACCGCCGGGTTGGTGGTGGCGGCGTAGACCTGGCCCACGCCGCCGGCGGCCAGCACCACCGCCGGGGCGAGCACGGCGCCCACGCCGTCCCGCTCGCCCTCGCCCATCACGTGCAGGGTGATGCCGCGGACCGCGTCGTGCCCGCCGTCCTCGGTGGCGCCGAGGACCGCGTCCAGCGCCAGGGCGTGCTCGATCACCTCGATCCGCGGCTCGGCCCGGACCGCGGCGATCAGCGCGCGCTCGATCTCGGCCCCGGTGGCGTCGCCGCCGGCGTGCGCGATCCGGTCCGCCCGGTGGCCGCCCTCGCGGGTCAGCGCCAGCTCCCCGCCGGGGGCGCGGTCGAACTCGGCGCCCAGCCCGATGAGCCGGCGCAGCGCGGCCGGCCCCTCGGTGGCCAGCACGTGCACCGCCAGCGGGTCGCACATGCCGGCGCCGGCCTCCAGGGTGTCCGCCATGTGCGCGACCGGTTCGTCGCCGGGGGCGACCGCCGCGGCGATGCCGCCCTGGGCCCACCTGGTCGACCCGGTGTCCAGGACGTCCTTGGTGACCAGGACCGCGCGGGCGCCGGGGGCGTGCCGCACGTAGGCCAGCGCGGTGCTGAGCCCGGCGATGCCGGACCCGACGATCACCGCTTCGGCCTCGATGGTCCAGCCCGGTTCGGGGGCGGTCAGCCGCCCCGGCGGTACGGGGGTAGCGGAGGTGTCCACCACTGCTCCTCGGTCGCGTCAGAGTGTGAGCGGCACGTTATCAATGAGCCTGGTCGAGCCGACCTTCGCGGCCACCGCGAGCACCGCTTCGCCGCGGTGGCCGGCCGGCACCTCGGCGAAGGTGTGCGCGTCGATCAGGGCGAGGTAGTCCAGCTCCACCGGCGGGTCGGCGGCGGCCGCCCGGTCCAGCACCTCGCGGGCGGCGCCGATGATGCCGACCGGTCCGGTGACGGCGGCGTCCGCGCCGGCCAGCAGCGCCCGGGAGAGCGCGCGGGCGCTGGCCCGCTCCGTCTCGGAGAGGTAGACGTTGCGGCTGGAGACCGCCAGCCCGTCCGGGTCGCGCATGGTGGGCACCGCCTCCACCGCGACCGGGAAGGCGAGGTCGCGGACCATCCGGCGGACGACCGCGAGCTGCTGGGCGTCCTTCTGCCCGAACAGCGCGGTGTCCGGGCGGACCATGTTGAAGAGCTTGGCGACCACGGTGAGCACGCCGCGGAAGTGGCCGGGGCGGCTGGCGCCCTCCAGCACGTCGCCCATCGGCCCGGGGTCGACGGTGGCCAGCTGCTCGCCCGGGTACATGGTCTCCGCCTCGGGGGCGTAGACCGCGGCGACGCCCTCCTCGGCGCAGACCCGCAGGTCCGCCTCGAAGGTGCGCGGGTAGCGGTCCAGGTCCTCCCCCGGCCCGAACTGGAGGGGGTTGACGAAGATGCTCACCACCACCGAGTCGGCCCGCCCCCGGGCGGCGGCGATCAGCCCGCGGTGCCCGGAGTGCAGCGCGCCCATCGTCGGGACGAGGGCGATCCGGCCCAGTCCGGGGCGGATCCGGTCCAGTTCGGCGGGGGTGCGGACGACCACCGGCTCGGTGCGCGGGGCGGGTTCGCTCATCGGGGATGTCCTCTTCGTCGGTTCGGGGTGCGTGCTCACGCCTGGAGGACGTCCAGCAGGCGCTCGGCGTCGTGCGGCTTGAGCAGGCCGGCGTCGAGCGCCCGGCCGGCGGTGAGCCGGGCGAGGGCGATGTAGGCGTCGACGCTCTCCGGGGAGTGGGCGCGCAGCTCGGACAGGTGCCCGGCGACGGTCTCGGCGTCGCCGCGCAGCACCGGGCCGCTGAGTCCGTCGATGCCCAGCCGCAGCGCGTTGTCCAGGGCCGCGCCGAGCAGCGGGCCGAGCATCCGGCCGGGGTCGGCGACCCCGGCGGTGCGCAGCTGCTCCGCGCTCTGCGCGACCAGGGTGACCAGGTGGTTCGCGCCGCCGGCCAGGGCCGCGTGGTAGAGGGTGCGGTACTCCTCGGCGATCCACACCGGTTCGGCGCCCATCTCCACCACCAGCGCCTCGGCGATGGGCCGCAGCGGCTCCGGGGCGGTGACGCCGAAGGTGCAGCTGGCCAGGCGGTCCAGGTCCTCGTCGCGGCCGGTGAAGGTCATCACCGGGTGCAGCGCGAGCGGGAGCGCCCCGGCCGCGGTGGCGCTGCACAGCACGCCGTGGCCGTGGCTGCCGCTGGTGTGCACCAGGAGCTTGCCCTCCACCGGGGCGCCGGTCTCGACCAGGCCGCGCACCAGCGGGGCCAGCGCGTCGTCGGGGACGGTGAGCAGCACCAGGTCGGAGGCGTCCACCAGGGCGGCGGGCTCCATGATCCGGGCGTCGGGCAGCCGCTCGGCCACCCGCCACTTGGACTCCTCGGAGACCGCGGTCGCCGCGACCGCCCTGTGCCCGGCGCGCTCCAGCGCCGCCCCCACCGCCGAACCGACCCGGCCCGGCCCGATCACGCCGATGGCGAGCCGCGCCGGCCTGTTCCGCGTGTCGTCGTCCGCTACGCCCATGAACGGTCCTTCTCCCCGTGCCCGCGGGCACGGTCGTTCCCCGCCGCCCCGCCGCAGGGGGCGGTCGGCCGCCGAGCCGCGGGGGACGGTGCACGCCGTGGTTCCGGTCCCTGGCCGGGTACCGGACGCTGTCGGCACAGCTTACTGCGGGTGACCCCGCCCCCGCCCCCGGGGGCGCGCCCGCCCTGCGCGGCCCCGGCGCCGCCCGGCGGAGGCCTCCCCCTCCCCCGCCCCGCGAGGCCGGCGCGGCCGGCCGCGGCATGTCCGCGGAAGAACCGCCGCTCAGGGCCCCGTCGGCGGCCGCTTTCCCCGGCCGCCCCGGGGTGCCCGACCGTGCCCGGCCCGCCCGAACCGTCCCGCGGAACACGTTCGGCGAACGCCCCCGCCCGCCGGGGCGGCGGCCGCCCTCCGATCGCCGAAGCGGCCCGCGGGCCGGGCCGGCCCCGGCCGGGGCGGCGCTCCGGTTCGGGCGGGCCGGCCCCGGGGAGGGACGCGCCGACCGGGGTCAGCCCGGCGGAGGAGCCGTCCGCTCCGGTGCGTCGCCGCGGGTGGCCCAGCGCTCGGGGCCGCCGCCGGCCATCCGGGCCTCCTGGCCCAGGGCGGCGAGGCGGTCGACCGCGGACCGGGCCTCGGCGGCGCCGTGCCCGGCGGCGCGCGCCCGGACCGGGCCGGGCGGGGTGTCCACCCCGATGACCGCGGTCCCGCGGAGCCGGTCCAGGGGGCCCATCGCCATCCGCAGGCTCTGCGTCCGGGCGTGCGGCACGAACTCCGTCACGTGGCAGAGGCGGCCCCGGCGGGTGACGAAGAGCCGGTCGCCGATGCCCATCGCCTCCGGGCCGCCCCGCCCCGGCGCGTACAGCGGCACCTGCGCCGCGCCGCCCTCCGGGAACAGCTCGTCGATCAGCGCGAAGGCGAGCCGCCGGGGCGCCACCGGGAGCAGCGTGGAGGAGTCCATCTGGCGCTCCCCCACGTAGCCGGCGACGTTGGCCTCCACCCGCACCACGCCCAGCGCCCGCCAGAGCAGCGGCTCGACGATCCGGACCGCCTGCACCCGCCCCGGGGGCACCGTCTGCATCCGGGCCTGGAAGGCGCCGTAGCGCAGCCGCAGGCCGTCCGGGGAGAGCGAGGCGTAGAAGTCGGTGTAGCGGACCAGCGGGCCGATGAAGCCGCGGAAGAGGCCGAGCAGCACCGGGACCGCGCCGCCCAGCACGCCCGGCTCGGCGAACGCGAACCCGGCCGCCATCAGCGCCATGAAGAGCAGGAACGCCCCCATGACCGGCAGCCGGAAGGCGAGCGCGCCGAGCAGCAGGCCGAACGGCAGCCGGTACAGCGGCCACTCCGGCGCCTCCGGGGTGCTCCCGGCGAGCCCGGCGGCGTGCGCCAGCAGCGCGGCGCGCAGCCGCTCCGCCTGCCCCCGGGACAGGTAGCGGAGCCGGATCTCGCCGGCGTCCCCGCCGGCCAGTTCGATGCGGAGCTCGGCCAGGCCGACCGCCTGCGCCGGGACCGGCCGCACCACGTCGACCGCCTGGAGCCGGCTGAGCGGGATCTCCCGGGTGGTGCGGCGCAGCAGGCCGCCGTAGACCACCAGGTGGTCCCCGTTCAGCTCGTAGCCGGAGTTCCACCAGGCCACCAGGGCGTAGGCGGTGGCTCCGGAGGCCACGGCCAGGGTCAGCAGCAGCACCCAGGCCAGGCCGAGGGAGGTCAGCATCGGTCCGGGCAGCGCGACGAAGAGCAGGGTGGCGAGGGCGGCCTGGAACGCCGCCGTCGCCCCGTGCGGCCGGTGCAGGCCGCGGATGGCGTCATCCGGCGGCGGCCCGGCGGGCGGCGGCGCCGGCGGTGCGGGCGGCGGCGCGGCCGCCCCGTTCGGCGGCAGGAACCGGACGCTCCCGCCGTACGGGCCGGGCCCCGGCGGCGGTCCCGGCGGCGGGCCTCCGGCCGGCCCTCCGGGGTGCGCCGCCGCGGGTCCCCCCGGCACGGCCGTCCGCCCCGGCGGCCCGGCGGGCGGACCGGCCGCGCCGGACGGCGCACCGGTCCGGGGGACGGGACCGGCCGCGCCGGCCGCCCCCTGCGGTGCCGCACCGGACGGCGCGGCGCCCGGGGCCCGGCCGCCGCTGCGCAACCGCTCCGGATCGACCGGCGGCGGGGCGACCTCCCGGGCCGCACGCCCCTGCGTCGGCCCGGTCACCTCCCGCAACCCGGGCAGCCCGTCCGGCCCGACGGCCCCCTGCGGAGCCCCGGTGCCCTCCGGCCCCGCACCGGTGCGCGCGGCCGGGCCCGCGCCGCCCTCCCCGGCTCCGGGCTTCCCCACGACGGGCGGGTCCTGCTCTCCGCAGGACGGGCCGGCGGAGGCGGCCGTCCGCCCGGTTCCCTCTGCTCCGTGCTCCCCTCCACTGCCCTGCGACGGGCCCGCGGCGCCGGCGTCCGCCGGGCCGACGCGGCCGGGGCGCTCCCCGGCGGGCGGTTCGGATCCGGGCTCCGCCCCGGCTCCGGGCGGCTCGGGAACCGCGCCGGTGCGCACCGCCGCGGTCGCCCGGTCAGGCCGGCCGCCGACCGGGGGCACGACCCCGGGGGCCGCTCCCGGGCCGGACGGCCGCCCGGTCTCGGCGGCGCCCTCTCCGGAGGGGTCCTCGGCGCCCGGCGCCTCTCCGCTCGCGGGCGCCTCCGGGGCCGCGCCGCTGCGTGTCTCCGGGTCCGCGGCCTCCGGGCCCTCGGGGGCCCCTGGGGCGTCCTGGCCGGGCCCGGTCCCGGACGGCGGCGCGGGCTGCGGCGGGGGTCCCTCCGGTGCGGGCGGGGACGCGGGGCGCGGTTCCTCCGCGGAGGCGCCGGACCGCTCGGGCGGGCTGGCCGCGGGGCGGCTCCGGGTGTCGTCGGGTTCGGTCACGCTCACAGTCCTGTGGAGAAGGTCTCGCTGCGGGCGGCGAGGCGGTCGCGGAGGCCGACCGCGGTGTCCAGGTCGAGGCCGGGGATGCGGGTGTCCGCGGTGGTCGCCGCGGTGCGCACCCGGACCGTGGCGATGCCCAGCGCCTGCTCCAGCAGGTTCGCCGTCACGTCCACCACCTGCATCCGCCCGTAGGGGACGACGACCAGCTGGCGGACGGCCAGGCCGTAGGTGAGGCAGAGGTCGGTGCGCCCCTCCGCGTAGCCCCAGGAGCGGCGGACCCGGCCCGCGGTGAACCAGGCGGCCGGCACCGAGGCGAGTGCGAGCGCGGCCGCGGCCAGCGCCCACACCGGCCCCAGCCAGACCCAGCACAGCGCGCTCAGCGGCACCCCCGCTACGACGGCCACGGCGATGCCGGTGAACCGCAGGTAGTGGTCGAGCGCCGGGGAGACCCGGACCCACGACCCCCCGTCGGGCGGCGCGAAGGCCGCCTCCACCGTGCCGGGCGCCGGCCCGGCCCGCACGGCGTCGGGCTGCGCGGACGGCTCCGGACCGGGCGGCGCCTCTCCGCCCCGCCCGGTCCCCTCGCCCTGCTGCTCCGGAGCGGCGGCCCCGTCGGTGCCCGCACGGCCCTCCGGGGGCGCTCCCCCGTCGGCCCCGGGCTCCGCGGCGCGGTGCTCTGCGTCAGACGCGGCGTATTCCACGATTCCAGTCAATCATCCCCGGGCGCCCTGCGTCGGAACGCGCCCGCGCGCCGCGTCCCAGGGCACCGCCCGGAGCCCGGTCCCGGCGGGACGTGAACCCGGCCCGCGGCACCGGATCCGCGCGGGAGGGGACGCCCGGGATTCGCAGACCGCGCGAGGGTCCGCCCCGCACCGCCCGGCCGGACCGCTCACCGGGCGGCCCCCGCTCCGCGGAGGTTCAGAGGGCTCAAAGGGCTCAGAGACTGTTGGGTATGCGGCTGGTCGCCCGAAGTGTCCGGCCGCGGGTCGGCAGAGGCGGGGATCAGAGGCTCGAGGTCGCCGCGGCCGCCGCGGGCCACGCGCCGCCGTCCCGCTTCCCCGTTGATCTTGGAGTTGCGGGGGTATCAGGGCGCCCTGATACCCCCGCAACTCCAAGATCAACGGCCCCTGCGAGGCGGTCCGCTGCCGAGCACTCCAGGCGACCACCCGCATACCCAACACTCCCTCAGCCAGACGGGAACCACCGCCCTCCGCTCCCGCCGGGGACACCCGGAGCCCGCAGACCGCGCGAGGCCGCCGCGCACCGCCCGGCCGAAGCGCTCTCTCCCGAGCGGCAGGCCCGGCCGGCCCCTCCGGGAGGCGGGGGCCATCGGACGGGGGCCGCCCCTCCGCTGCGGCGGGGCGGCCGGTTCCGGTCACCGGGCGGTGCGCCGCTCCGGCCCTCCCGGGACCGGGCCGGCGCGGGGTCCGGGTTCAGGCCGGGCCGGGGCCGTTCTCGCCGTCCTCGTCGTCGGGGACGCGGCAGGACCATTCCAGGAGGTAGGCGGCGATCAGCAGGACGGCCGCCGCGGCCAGGCTGCCGGTCGCGACGGTGAAGTCCTGCCGGGGCAGCGGGGCGGTCAGCCGGCCGGCCAGGAAGAGCGCGGTGCCGGCGAAGGCGCCGCCGGCGAAGGCCGCGACCAGGATGCTCGCCTTGGCCAGGGCGACCAGGCGGGCGGCGCTGAGCGGCTCGACCGGCTCGGTGCCCGGGGCGCGGCGGATCCGGCGGCGGGTGTGGAAGGCCGCGATCCCCTCGCCCGCGGCGAGCAGCAGCAGGGTCGGGATCGCCGTCCAGGGCAGCGGCGGGATCCCGCCGTAGACCTGCCCCACCAGCAGGTAGCAGAGGGCCCCGGCGACGGCCGCGACGGCCAGCGGCACCCGCCAGCCGCTCGGCCGCATCCGGCCCTCGGTCTCCTCGTTCGCCATCGCCGCGCTCCTCTCAGCCGGCGCTGCCCGGCGCGTGCAGCTCCAGGTCGTCGCGGCGCCGCACGCCCTGGTCGCCGAGGGCGCGGAGCAGGTCGGCCACGGGCCCGCGGCCCGGCAGGACCGCCCCCGGGTCGGCCTCGGACCACGGGCGCAGCACGAACTCGCGCCGGTGGGCGCGGGGGTGCGGCAGGGTGAGGTCCGGGTCGTCGCTGATCTCCCCGCCCAGCGCGATCACGTCCACGTCCAGGGTGCGCGGCCCCCAGCGGACCTCGCGCACCCGGTGGAAGTCCTGCTCGGTGCGCTGGGTGAGGGCGAGCAGCTCCCCGGGCTCCAGGGAGCAGTCGGCCACCGCCACCGCGTTGAGGTAGCGGCCCTGCTCCGGGCCGCCGACCGGCTCCGTCTCGTAGACCGGGGAGATCGCGACCGGCCGCAGCCCGGTGCCGGCGCCGAACAGCGCGTCGACCGCGCCCTGCAGCACCGCCATCCGGTCCCCGATGTTGCCGCCCAGCGCCAGCACGGCGCGCCGGGTGCCCGCGGGGCCCATCAGCGGGACCGCACGATCGTCACGGAGACGTCGTCGAACTCGTGCGGGATCGGCGCGCCGGGCTTGTGCACGGTCACCTGGGCGCGGCGGACCCCGCGCTCGGCCAGGCAGACCCCGGCCAGCCGCTCGGCGAGCCTCTCCAGCAGGTTCACCGGCTCCCCGGTGACCACCTCCACCAGGCGGGAGGCGAGCTCGCCGTAGTGCACCGTGTCGGCGACGTCGTCGCTGGCGGCGGCGGGCGCGGTGTCCACGTCGAGGACGGCGTCCACCGTGAAGTACTGCCCGTCGCGGCGCTCCTCGGCGAAGACCCCGTGGTAGCCGTAGGCCCGCAGCCCGCGCAGGGCGATCCGGTCGCCCCGCAGGTCCGTCCCGATGTCGGTGGTCATGCCTCGGCCGCGCTCCCCTGCTCGTCTTCCTCGTCCTCGTCGGGCATCACCGGGGAGGCGTGGTGCGACCACATCCTCCACCCCGCAGCAGTGTGCACGAACATGTTGGTGGTGACGACCTGGCCCCCCGCGATGAAGCCGGGGCTGTCGTCCTCCGCGGTGAGGACGTTCTCCTCGCAGGTCACCATCGCCACGTCGCCGCTGACCCCGATGTGGGTGTCGGTGAGGACGTACTGGATGTAGGGCACGTTCGCCATGATCAGCGCCCAGGCGCGGAGGATCTCCGCGCGGCCGCGCAGCAGCGGCCAGCCGGGGTTGACGCAGACCAGGTCCGGGGCGTCGTCCTCCTCGGCCCACACCCGGTGCATCGCGTCGATGTCGCCGTTCTCGATGGCCCCGTAGAACTGCGCGTTGGCCTCCGCCACGCGCTCCATGACCTCCTGGCGGGACCTCACAGGCCGCTCCGGGGCTCGGTGGGGGCGGCGCCGTTCTCCAGGGAGCCGACCGGCTCGCCGCGGCCGGCCTTCAGGGAGGCCCCGCCGTCCTGCCAGGCGGCGGCCACCCGGACCGCGTCGGCGTTGGGCCGCACGTCGTGCACGCGGACCGCCCAGGCGCCGGCGGCGGCGGACAGGGTGGTCAGGGCCAGGGTCGCGTCGTCGGATTCGGTGAAGGGGCGGTCGGCGCCGTGCTCGTCGGCGAGGAGCCGTCCGAGGAAGCGCTTGCGTGAGCCGGCGATCAGCAATGGGCGTCCCAGATCGTCGAAGCGGTCGAGGTGCGCGAGGAGCCGCCAGTTGTGCGCGTGCTCGGGCCTCTTGGCGAACCCGAGTCCGGGGTCGAGCACGATCTGGCCGGGGTCCACGCCCTCGCCGACCACGGACTCCATGCGCATGCGCAGTTCGTCGTGGACCTCTCCGGCGACGTCGGCGTAGACCGCGCGCTTCTCCATGTCGTTACTGTGCCCGCGCCAGTGCATGAGTACGTAGGCGACCCCGGTATCGGCCACCATCCGGGCCATGGACGGGTCGGCCAGTCCGCCGCTGACGTCGTTGACGAGCACCGCTCCCGCCTGGACGGCCTGGTCGGCGACGCGGGAGCGCATGGTGTCGATACTGACCGGGACGCCCTGCCGGGCGAGCTCCCGCACCACCGGGACGGTGCGGCGCAGCTCCTCCTCCTCGGGGACCCGCTGCGCGCCGGGGCGGGTGGACTCCCCGCCGACGTCGACCAGGTCGGCGCCGTCCGCGGCGAGGCGCAGGCCGTGCTCGACCGCGCGGCCGCGGTCGAACCACTCCCCTCCGTCGGAGAAGGAGTCCGGGGTGACGTTGACCACCCCCATGACCAGGCACCGCCCCTTGGCGGGGAGGCCGGGCAGATCGCAATGCGGTGACACCATGCCGTCAACCCTATGAGAGAGACGCCCCCGGCGTCGCATCGGCGCTGGATGTCGTCGCGACGCGCGAGCGCCCGCGCCGTCGGGGACGGCGCGGGCGCTCGGTGCCCATGGCCCCGGTCAGCCGCGGCCGAGGATGAGGCTCATCGCCTCGGCCCGGGTCCGGTCCCGGTTGCGGAAGTCGCCGCGCACCGCGGAGGTGACCGTCTTCGCGCCGGGCTTGCGCACCCCGCGCATGGTCATGCAGAGGTGCTCGGCCTCGATCACCACGATGACGCCGCGCGGCTCCAGGTGGGTCATGACCGCGTCGGCCACCTGGGAGGTGAGCCGCTCCTGGACCTGCGGGCGGCGGGCGAACACGTCGACCAGCCGGGCCAGCTTGGACAGCCCGGTGATCTGCCCCTTGGCGTTGGGGATGTAGCCGACGTGCGCGCTGCCGTAGAACGGCACCAGGTGGTGCTCGCAGGTGGAGTACAGCTCGATGTCCTTGACCAGCACCATCTCCTCGTGCTGGGCCTCGAACACCGTGGTGAGCACGTCCTCGGGCGTCTGCTGCAGACCGCTGAACTGCTCGGCGTAGGCGCGGGCCACCCGGGCCGGGGTGTCCTGCAGCCCGTCCCGGTCGGGGTCCTCCCCGACGGCCAGGAGGATCTCCCGGACCGCCTTTTCGATCCGCGCCTGGTCGACACCGGTCTCCGGCGCCTCCTCGGGGATCAACGGGACTCCTCTCCGCGGTCGCCGTCCGCGCCCTGCCCGTCGGCGTCCGGCTCCGCGTCCGGCGCCTGCTGCCCGGCGTGCTCGCCGGTGTAGCCGCTGCGGCCGTTGGCGGAGGCCAGGCCCTCCACGTCCTTCGGGCCGATCAGCGCCAGCTCCTTGGGCGTCTTGACCGGCGGCTGGGTGGACGGCTGGCGCTTGCCGTAGCCGGTGAACGAGCCGCGGGAGGCCCGCTTGCGCACCGGGGCGAAGATCTCCAGCACCTGCTCCTTGGAGAGGGTCTCCTTGTCCAGCAGGTGCAGCACCAGGTCGTCGAGGACCTCCCGGTACTCGACCAGGACCTCGTAGGCCTCGTCGTGCGCGGACTCGATGAGGCGGCGGACCTCCTCGTCGATGAGCGAGGCGATCTCCTCGGAGTACTCGCGGGCGTGCGACATCTCGCGGCCCAGGAACGGCTCGGTGTTGCCGGAGCCGAACTTGCGGGCGCCCAGCCGCTCGCTCATCCCGTACTCGGTGACCATGTTGCGGGCCAGCGTGGTGGCCTTGTCGATGTCGTTGCTCGCACCGGTGGTGGGCTCGTGGAAGACCAGCTCCTCGGCGGCGCGGCCGCCGAGCATCATGGCGAGCTGGTCCATCATCTCCGAGCGCGAGGTGAGGAACTTGTCCTCGGTCGGCAGGGACATGGTGTAGCCCAGCGCGCGGCCGCGCGGCAGGATGGTGATCTTGTGCACCGGGTCGGCGTTGGGCAGTGCGTGCCCGACCAGTGCGTGCCCGCCCTCGTGGTAGGCGATGACCTTCTTCTCCGCGTCGCTCATCACCCGGGTCTTGCGCTCCGGGCCCGCCATGACGCGGTCGATGGCCTCCTCCAGGGTGGCCATGTCGATCTGGCTCCGGCCCCCGCGGGCGGAGAGCAGCGCGCCCTCGTTGACCACGTTCTGCAGGTCGGCGCCGGTCATGCCGGGGGTGCGGCGGGCGACCACGTCCAGGTCGACGTCGTCGGCCATCGGCTTGCCCTTGGCGTGCACCTTGAGGATGCCCTTGCGGCCCTCCATGTCGGGGCGGTCGACCACGATCTGGCGGTCGAACCGGCCCGGGCGGAGCAGCGCCGGGTCCAGGATGTCCGGGCGGTTGGTGGCGGCGATCAGGATGACCCCGGTCTTCACGTCGAAGCCGTCCATCTCGACCAGCATCTGGTTGAGCGTCTGCTCGCGCTCGTCGTGGCCGCCGCCCATGCCGGCGCCGCGGTGCCGGCCCACGGCGTCGATCTCGTCGATGAAGATGATCGCCGGGGCGTTCGCCTTGGCCTGCTCGAACAGGTCGCGCACCCGGGAGGCGCCGACGCCGACGAACATCTCCACGAAGTCGGAGCCGGAGATGGAGTAGAAGGGCACCCCGGCCTCGCCGGCGACGGCCCGGGCGAGCAGCGTCTTACCGGTTCCGGGCGGGCCGAACAGCAGCACGCCCTTGGGGATCTTGGCGCCCATCGCCTGGAACTTCGACGGGGTCTGCAGGAAGTCCTTGATCTCCTGCAGCTCCTCGATGGCCTCATCGGCCCCGGCGACGTCGGCGAAGGTGGCCTTGGGCGTGTCCTTGCTGATCAGCTTCGCCTTGGACTTGCCGAAGTTCATCACCCGGGAGCCGCCGCCCTGCATCTGGTTCATGATGAACAGGAAGATGGCGATGATGATGATCAGCGGGAGGAAGCTGAACAGGAGCGAGGCGAAGATGCTCTCCTGCGGCACCTCGACGTCGTAGGACGAGAGGTTGCCGTCCTGCTCCAGCTCGGCGAGCTTGGAGGCGATCTGGTCGCCCTGCCCCTCGACCCAGTAGGCCTCGTAGACCTTGCCGTCGGTCGTGGTCAGCTCGATCCGCTGTTCCTTGTCGACCAGCTTGGCGTTGTCGACCTGGTCCTTCTCGATGACCTCCAGGGCCTTCGAGGTGTCGACCTTTTCCGGGCCGGAGCCGCCGCCGAGGCCGGTGAACTGGAAAACGGCGAAGAGTATGAGACCGATGGCCAGAATCCACAGCCACGGCCCGCGGTACAAGCGCTTGAGATTCATCTATACGGAACCCCGCTGGGTCCGTCCCTCCTGACCAGGCGGCCTCTGCCCCGACACGGCATTGCGGGCACCGGGCCGGAAACGGGACCTATCGGACACGTAATTCCCCATATTGATGCCGGGATAATCGACGGTACACCCCGCTTCTCACCGGCCGCACTGGCCAGTCCGGGCGCGGTGCTCGGCACCGGACCGTCAAGAGGGCAACGCCTCCGCCGCCCCCGATTGTTCCCGGTGCCCCGATCCCCCGTCAGGCGTGGACGTGCGGCGCGAGCGTGCCGATGAACGGCAGGTTCCGGTACTTCTCCGCGTAGTCCAGGCCGTACCCGACGATGAACTCGTTGGGCAGGTCGAACCCGATGTACTTGACGTCCAGGTCGACGTCGAAGGCCAGCGGCTTGCGCACCATCGTGCACACCTCCACCGACGCCGGGCCGCGCGACCGCAGGTTGCCCACCAGCCAGGAGAGGGTCAGCCCGGAGTCGATCACGTCCTCCACGATGAGCACGTGCCGGTCCTTGAGGTCGGCGTCCAGGTCCTTGAGGATCCGCACGACCCCCGAGGACGTGGTGCCCGCGCCGTAGGACGACACCGCCATCCAGTCCATCTCCGCCGGGTGGTGAAGCTCCCGGGCGAGGTCGGCCATGACCATGACCGCCCCCTTCAGAACCCCGACGAGCAGCAGGTCCTTCCCGGCGTAGCCGGCGTCGATCTCCGCCGCCAGCTCCCGCAGGCGGGCTTTGATCTGCTCCTCGGTGACCAGGACCTTCTCCAGGTCGTCACCCATGTCCTTGGCGTCCACGCTTCTCGGCCCTCGCTGCTCGGCTCGCGATCCATCGGAACCCAACCAGGATAAAGGCGCCGGAACCCCCCGCGGCGCCCCCGACATCCGCGGTGACCACCGCGGACGCGCGCGGTCGCGCTCGGTGACCGCCCGCCCCGCGATGATCTTGGAGTTGCGGGGCCATCAGAGCGCTCTGATACCCCCGCAACTCCAAGACCATCGGAAACGGGGACGGGGCGCGGAGGCGCGTGGAGGCGTCAGCGGCCGATCCGCACCGCGCCGTCCTCGCGCCGGCCGCGCAGGCCGCCCGGCAGGTCGACGTGGGCCTGCCCGCGCCACTCGGTGACCAGGCGCTCCAGCTCGGCGACGTGCCCCGCGTTCAGTGCGCCCGCCGGGGCCCCCGCGTCCAGCGCGGCGCGGCGCAGCACCCGGGTGCGCACCGCGCGCGGCAGCCCGGCCAGCGCCCCGGCGTCCAGCAGGCCCGGCCCCAGCGCGGCCGCCCCGGCGGCCCGCTCGGCCCACCCGTCCAGCGCGTCGGCGTCGTCGCGGAGCAGCCCCGCGGTGCGGGCCAGCGCCTCGGCGACGCCGGGGCCGAGCACCCGCTCCAGGGCGGGCAGCGCCTCGTGCCGGACCCGGGACCGGGCGTAGGCCGGGTCGGTGTTGTGCGGGTCCTCCCAGTGCTCCAGCCCCATCGCCGCGCACGCCGCGCGGACCCGGTCCCGCCCCAGGCCCAGGAAGGGGCGGAGGTAGCGGCCGGAGCGCGGGGCCATCCCGGAGAGCGAGCGGGCCCCGGAGCCGCGGGCCAGCCCGAGCAGGACCGTCTCCGCCTGGTCGTCCCTGGTGTGCCCGAGCAGCACCGCGGCGGCGCCCAGCAGGTCGGCCCGGGCGTCCAGCGCGGCGTAGCGGGCGGTCCGGGCCGCCGCCTCCGGGCCGCCGGAGCGGCCCACCTCGACGGCGACCGGCACCGCGGGCTCCAGGCCGAGTCCGCGCATCGCGGCGGCGGTCCGCTCGGCGCGCTCCGCGGACCCCGGCTGCAGTCCGTGGTCGACGGTGACCCCGCCGGCCCGCAGGCCCATCCGGGGCGCGGCGAACGCCGCCGCGCCGGCCAGCGCCAGCGAGTCGGCGCCGCCGCTGCACGCGACCAGGACCAGGGAGCCGGCGGGCAGGCCGGACAGCGCCCGGCGCACCGCCCGCCGGACGTCGGCGACCGGCGGCGGCGGACCGGTCACGCGCCCTCTGCGGTGCCCCGCGGCGGGGTGTCGTCCGTACCGTCCGCGGCGTCCTCCGGCGGAGCGGCCCCGCCGTCGTCCGCCGCCGGGGCCGCGCTCTCCGATGCCGGAGCGGCGCCGTCCGATGCCGGAGCGCTCCCGCCCCCCTCGACCGCGGTGTCTGCCGCGCCCGGGGCGAGGGCGGCCGGGCGGACCACCCGGGCGATCCAGGCGTCGGGGTCGCGGATCTCGGCGAGGGTGGGCAGGGTCTCCGGGGACTCCCAGACCCGGTTGAAGTCGGCCATGCCGACCTGGGCGACGACCGTGCGGACGAACGCCGCGCCCTCCTCGTACTGCTTCATCTTGAGGTCGAGGCCGAGCAGCTGCCGGATGACCCGGTCGATCCGGTTGGCCCCCTCGCGGCGGCGCTGGAACCGGCGGCGGATCTCCGCGACCGAGGGCACCACCTCGGGGCCGACCGCGTCCATCACGTAGTCGCCGTGCCCCTCGGCGAGCGACATGACCGCGGTGATGCGGTCCATGATCTCGCTCTGCTCCTCGCTCTGGAAGGCCTGCAGCAGGCTGCCCTCGCCGCCCCGGACCACCTCGGCGACGGCCTCCCCGGCGGCGCGCAGCCGGTCCAGGAACGCGGCGGCGTCCATCTCGGAGGAGAGCAGCATCTCCTGCATGAGCCCCTGCACGTGGCCGCGGAGCCAGGTGCTGGAGCTGAACTGCATCCGGTGCGTCTCCTCGTGCAGGCAGACCCAGAGCCGGAAGTCCCGCGGGTCCACGTCGAGCTCGCGCTCGGCCTGCACGATGTTGGGCGCCACCAGGGTGAGCCGGCCGGTCGGCGCGTTGCCGTCCGGGTCCGGCGGCAGGAAGAGCTCGTACTGGCCGAGCACCCGCCCCGCGAGGTAGGAGAGGACCGCGCCCAGCTGCGCACCGGTGATGCGCGAGCCGACCGCGGTGGTGATGGACCCGGCGGCGCCGGCGCCCGCGGCGATCCGCTTGGCCCCGAGCCGGTCCAGGATGGGCTCCAGGACCACGCGGAACCCGTCCACGTTGGACCTGATCCAGCCGGGGCGGTCGACGATGACCGCCGGTCCGGCCGGTTCGAGGAGGGTCATTCCGGTGAAGTCCTGCACGTGCCCCTGGGCGGTCACCGACAGCTCTCGCAGCTGGGCGACGGCCTGCCGGGCATCGGCCAGGTCCACCTGGGGGCCGGGGCGCGCGAGGCGGATCCCGGTGTTGACGGCTACGTCCCAGTCGATCACAGTCACGCCCTCACCGTACCCACGCGTACCCCGCCGGAGGCGGGACCGCGCCGATTTTCCGGGTTTCCTCAGGGTTCGTCAGGGTCCCGGGGGCGGGCCGGGCGCGGCGGCGCGCCGGAACCGCCGCTCCGGCCGGGGTCAGGCGCAGCCGCAGCCGGCGACCTCGGCGGCCAGGGTGTCCAGCAGCGCCCCGGTGGCGGCCTCGTCGTTGGCCATGAAGACGAAGTCCAGCAGCCGCCCGTCGGCGTCGCGGACGGTGCCGGCGAGGGTGCTCACCCCGTTCAGCGTGCCGGTCTTGGCCCGGACCACACCGGCGCCCTGCCCGGAGTCCCCGTCCGGGCCGTACCGGTAGGCGAGGGTGCCGGTGAAGTGGGCGGTGGGCAGGCCGCTGATGGTGAAGCTCCGGTCCGGGTGCTCCGGGTCGCCCGCCAGCCGCAGCATCGTGCCCAGGGCCCGCGGCGAGATGCGGTTCTTCACCGACAGCCCGCTGCCGTCCTCCACGTGGACGTCCTCCACGCCGAGCCGGCCGAGCACCGCCTGCATGGCCGCGGCGCCGCCGGCGAAGGACGGCTCCTCGCCCTCGGCCAGGGCGACCTGGCGGGCCAGGGCCTCGGCGATGTTGTTGTCGCTGGCCAGCATCATCCACTCGACCAGCGCGGACATCGGGGAGGAGGCGACCGTGGCGACCCGCTCGGCCCCGTCCGGGGCCTCCTTCGGCTCCGGGTCGCCCTCGACCCGCACGCCCTCGTCGCGGAGCAGGCCGGCGAAGGCCTCCGCGGCGGTGCGCGGCGGGTCGCCCACCCGCTCGCTGTAGTTCTCGTCCTTGTTCACCCGGCCGCCGTCGAGCATGAGGGCGTGCACCGGGGCGACGCTGCCCTCGTGGACGTAGTTCTCCTTCCACCCGGGGCCGGTGTCCGGGCCGGGGTAGAGCGAGTCGTCGTAGCCCAGCTCGACGGAGTCCACGCCGGCCTGCTCCAGGGCCGCGGCGGTCCGCTCGGCGAGCAGGGCCAGCGTCGCGGGGACCGGGTAGTCGTCCGGGCCGGACTCGGCGGTCAGCGTCGGGTCGCCGCCGCCGACCAGGATCAGCCGGCCGTCGCCGTCCAGCACGGCGTCGGTGTGCAGCCGCTTCTCCGGGCCCGTGGACTCCAGAACGGCCAGCGCGGTGGCGATCTTGGTGGTCGAGGCGGGGGTGAACGCCTTGTCCGCGTCCCGCTCGTAGAGCGGCTCGCCCGTCGTGCCGTCCGCCACATACCCGGAGAGCCCGTCACCGAGACCGGTGTCCGACATGCGATCATCGAGCTGATCCGCCAGGCGGTCGGGGTCGATCGGCTTCGCGTCCGGAAGCTCCGCCTCAGCCTTCTCCTCAGCGAGCGCGACAGGATAAGGCAGGGGCTCCCCGGGGCGGGACTCGATCACGTCCAGCGAGGTGAAGCCCGCCGCCAGCACGAATATGTTGAGCATGGCCAAGGCCAGGAGCATCCGGACCCGTTTCGTCCGCACCCCGCCACCCGCCTTCCTCCTGGCTCTGCCACAGCGAGACTTTTGCAGATGAAGCGACACTAGTCGTCGTAAGGGAAGCCGAGAACAGCATGGAATTCGACGTCACCATCGAGATCCCCAAGGGCGAGCGCAACAAGTATGAGATGGATCACGAGACGGGCCGGATCCGTCTCGACCGCATGCTGTTCACCTCGACCAGTTACCCCGCAGACTACGGCTTCATCGAGGGGACCCTCGGTGACGACGGCGACCCGCTGGACGCCCTGGTCCTGCTCAAGCAGCCGACCTTCCCGGGCTGCCTGATCCGCTGCCGCGCCATCGGCATGTTCCGGATGCGCGACGAGGCCGGCGGCGACGACAAGCTGCTCTGCGTGCCCGCCACGGACCCGCGCATGGAGCACCTCCGTGACATTCACCACGTGAACGAGTTCGAGCGGCTGGAGATCGAGCACTTCTTCACCGTCTACAAGGACCTGGAGCCCGGCAAGTCGGTCGAGGGCGCCACCTGGGGCGGTCGGCACGACGCCGAGCAGGAGGTCATCGCCTCGGTGAAGCGCGCCGAGGAGGCGGGCGTGCACGGCGACCGCTCGCACATCTCCCTGGGCGGCGAGGAGTAAGGCCGGCCCCGGATCCCGGCGGGGCCCGGTGCGCACGCGGCGCACCGGGCCCCGCCGCGTTCCGCCCCGCCGCTCCGGCGGCCGCACCGCTCATCCGGTCCGCCCGGTTCAGCGGTGCAGCGAGACCGAGGGCAGGCCGCTCCAGGAGGACGGTTCCTGCTGCGGTCCGGTCCTGGTGAAGACGTAGACCGCCAGCATCACCAGGAGCAGCGCGCAGGCCGCGACGGCCGCCGCGGGCAGCAGCGTGCGGAGCAGGCCGGGCCGGCCGCGCTCCGGGGCGGGCAGCGGGAAGCCGTCCCGGTCGAAGCCGGCGGCCCGGTCCGCGACGTGCTCCCGGTGCCCCTCCAGGTCGGGGCCGACCAGCCCGCTGAGCACCCGCAGCCTGACCCCGACCGGGCACTTCTCCGGGGCGCGCGCCTCCGGCCCGCAGGGCTGCGGGGCGGCCGCGGCCCGGTCGCCCGCGGCCGCGCCCCGGCCGGTTCCGTCCGGCGGCAGGTGGTATTCGCACTCGGCTCGGGCGATGGCCGCGAGCCACTCCCGCAGGCGGCCGGAATCGGCCAGGCGGTGGATGTGCGCGCCGGCGACGATGAAGGTGTCGCGCAGGACGGCCTGGGCTTTGTCGGGATCGCCGAGCCGGCGCAGGCAGAGGCGGTAGAGCTCGTCGCCGTAGGCGTCGTAGAGGCGTTCGTAGGCCAGAGTCGGGCACGGGCGGCTGGATCGCAGGGCGAGGGCAAGGTCCCGGTCCATCATGTGACAAGAATCTACGGTCATCGGGTGAGGAACGGGAGTCTTTCCCCGAAATACACCGCGAACGCCCGTCTTGCACTCACTTCACACGCTTCGGGCGTGGCGCGATTCCGGATCGACGGCCCCGACCCGGCCTCCGCCCGGCTTCCGGGACGATCCCCCTCCTGCTCCCGGTACCGCCCCTCCGACCTGCCGTTCCCATCCCGAGGATGCACGTCGCGGAACCGCCCCCGCCCGCCGCCGATCCGCTCGCCCCGGCACCGGAACCCGCACCGCCGGGCGAGCGGAGAGCGGGCACGCGGCCCGGCCGGTGCGGGCCGGACCCCGCCGAGGGGCACCGGCGCTCGGCGGGCGGAGGCCGGTGTTCCGTTCAGCGCGGGGCGAGGGCCCGCCGGGCCGCCGCGGTCAGCGCGTCCACCTCGGCGGGCGCCAGCACCTCCGGGCGGTCCAGGATGAACCGGAGCACCGCGCGGGGGCGGGCGATCACCGCCCGGTCGGCGCGCATCACCGGCTCGGGCAGGCGCCCGGAGGCCACGATCACCGGGACGACCACGGGCTCCGGCAGCCCCCGGGCGCGCGCGGTCCTGGCCAGCGCCCGCTCCACCCGGGCGGCCGCCGCCGCGATCCGGTCCACCACCCGCTCGGCCGGGCGGTCGCCGATCCGCCACCCGCCCTCCGCGCGCGACACCGCGTTCCGGGCGGCCCGGCTCTCCAGCAGGAACGCCCCGCCCGGACCGATCAGCACGTGCCGGCCGGCCGGATCGGCGGCCAAGCGGTAGCCGTGCCGCTGGAGTGCGCGCAGCAGCCGCCCCCGCCCCCAGGGGGCCGGGAGGTGCGCGGCGGAGCCGCCGAGGAGCAGGTGGCTGACCACCACCAGCCCGGCCACCAGCAGTCCGGCCCGCCAGTTGAGGAAGCCGGCGGCCATCACCCCGGCCGCCGCGGCGACCGCGGCGCGGACCGCGAACCGCACCACGGCTCCGGCGCGCCCCTCCCCGAGCGCACCGGTCCCCCTCCCGGCGGCATCACCGGGACGGATCGGCCCTCCGTCCGCCAACGCGCACCGCACTTTCGCTTGTTTCGGTCACGCCAACCCACCCGCGATCTCCTTCATGGCATCACCGAAACGCGGCACCCCGCAACGGCTTCAGCGGAAAACCGGTGGTTCTCCCAGGGGGGCACGAGCGGCCCTCCCGGCGGCCATCCCTCCCATTTCCATCCCGACCTGGACCGATAACCCGCACTGACGGTCACCTCCCGGTCCCCTCCCCTGCCTTCCGCCCTCTCCCGACACGCCGGGCGGCCGCGGCCGCCGCCCGGCCGCACGCCCCCGGTGCCGCCCCCTCGTGTCCGTCCGCCCACCCCGCGCGCCCGTGAGCAGCGCTTCGGGCGGACCTCCGGGGAGCCCGGCGGCCCCGGGCCGGAGCCGTTCCGCCCGCTCTCGGACACCGCCGCCCCCGGCCCCCGGCGGGCGCCCCCGCGCCCGGGGCGGCGGACCGGGCGGCCCGACCGCGAGCGGCCGCCTCGATCGTCGATGGGAGAAGCCCGCCCCGGGCGATGGTCTCGGCGTTGCGGGGCCATCGGCGGAAGGGGGAGGGCGCGGGGTGTTCTTCTGCGCCCGCCGCCCTTTCCCGCCAACGATCCCGGCCCGGGGCGGCGGACGAAGCACGCCCCCGCGCCTCCGCCGGCCCGGCGCCCCCGTCGGTGCGGGCGGAATGCCGGGAAGGCCGGGGATGCGGCCGGGCACGTGACGCAGGCGACTCCCCGGTTCCCCCGAACTCCTTGACAGGGCGGCCCGGCGTTGGTGTCCTTGACCCCATGCACCCGCGTACGCAGCCGATTCGACCGGTCATGGCCGGCCGCGCCTCCGCGGCCCTTCGCCGTATGGCCGCCGTGTCGTGTCCGCAGCCGTGTACGCGCCCTTCGTGTTGCTGAGCGCGCGTTCTCTCCCGCAGTGACGCCTGAGCATTCCGCTCTTCTCCCGCGCTGACCGCCGTGTCCGCCGGCCGACGCCGGCGCCCGGTCCCGCGCATCCGTCGGAGGCCGCCGAGGCCGCTCCCGGCCCGTTCCCGCGCCCGCGGCCGTGCCGCCTCCGTCCCGCAGCCCGCACACGTCGGATCCAAGGACTCGCACCGGTGTCGAACCGAACCACCGCCTCCGCCCTCCGCTCCCCGGCCGCCCGGCACGCTCCGCAGCAGGCCGAGCGCGCCCCGCAGCCCGACCTCGACCCCTCCGGCCTGGACGGGATCGGCGACATCGTGGACGCCGGGCGCCCTTCCGGCTACGCCCATCTGGCCGCCGCCCCGCGCACCGCGCCCACCGCGGGGCGGCTGGCCGCCGCCGCGGCCGCCGCGGCCGACGCGCTCGCCCGGACCCCCGCGGCCGCGGACCGCTCCGGGCGCTGGCGCCCCGCACCGCGCCCGGCCCGGCGCGGCGCCGCCGGCCGGATGCGGATCAGCGGCGCGACCCTGGCGCCCGACGGCTCCACCGCGCTCCCCCCGGCCCCTTCCGGCTCGGCGACCGCGCTCCGCCTGGTCTCCGGCCGCGCCCACGTGCTCTCCGCCGGCCCCGGCGGCGAGCTCCGCTCGGTCCGCGAGCTACTTCCCGGACGGACCCTGCTGCTCGCCGCGGGCACCGGGAACTGGCTGGTCAACACCGGTGACGGCACGGCGGTGGCGGTCCGCGCCACCGCCTGACCCGGGAGCGGCGCCCGTGCCACCACCGGGACCCCGGCTCTCCGGACGGCCCCGGTCCCCGTTCCGTCCGGCTCGGGCGCCCTGCGGCGCGGCGGCGCCGCCCGCGCGGACGGGGGCGCCCCTCCGCCGGCCCCGCCTTCTCGCGTGCGGCCCGATCGGTCGCGGCGATGGGGCCGTGCGAGCGGGACAGGGACGGCTCCCACTCCGGCCGCCCGCGATGGCCCGGGAGGCGGGACCCCCTGTCCCGTACCTTCTCCCACACCGCTGATCAGGATCCGCGGACCATCACCGTGCGGGGCGGGGACGGGCGGGAGGAGCCGCGCCCCGTACCCCGGACCGCCGGGAGGAGCGCCCTGAGCGCCCGGGCCGGATTCGACATCGCCCAGGACTTCCCCTGGCCGGCCGCCGTCGACGACCGCGGCGGCCTCACCACCGGCATCGACGTCATGGGCGGCATCGCCCGGCTGCTCCAGGCCGTCCCGGCCGAGGCCGGCCTGGACTGCGTGCACGTGCCCGGCCCGGCCGTCGACCGGGCACGGCGCGCCACCCGGGGCGGGGAGAACAGGTCCGACCCCCGCGACGCCCGGGTCATCGCCGAGCAGGCCATGCTCCGCGCCGGCGAACTGCGGCCCGTCGAGGTGCCTGAGGAGCTCCAGGTCGAGATCCGGCTGCTGGTCGGCCACCGCCGCGGGCCTGGTCACCGACGCCACCCGCCGCGCCACGCGGCTCCGCGGCCTGCCGGCGGGCATCCGCCCCGGCCTGGTCCTGCCGACCCGTCCGCCGGCAGGTCAGAAATCGGCCGCTGCGGCGCGGCCGCCGCGGGCCTGGGAGCGGAGCGCCCCGTCGACCGCCTCGACCTCGCGGAGCAGGGCCGACAGCCGCCGCCCCTCCTCCATGTAGGCCTGCATCACCTGGTCCAGCGCGTGCGGGGCGAGGTGGTCGCGCAGGTCGACCCGGGCGGTGCGGTAGCCCTCGCGAGCGGCCTCCAGGCAGGCGGCGACGTGCCGCACGGCGAGCCGGGAGAGCGCCACCGGATGGCGGCGGAGCACGCCGTGCAGCCGGTAGTCGGCGGGGACGTGGTCGAACAGCCACGTCGCGGCGGTCTCTTCGAAGGACTCCGTTCCCGGCGGGTGGACGCCCGCCGGCCATTCCGCGGGCACGTGCTGGTCGGGCATGCTCCGAAGCATACCCGACCGGCTAGAACACGTGTTCGACCGGCCCCGGCGGTCAGCCGCCGGCGCCCTTGGCCTCCTCGGACTCCTCCGCCTTCCGGCGCTCCTCCAGCGCGACCCTGATCGCGTACTCGGCCGCGTCCACGGCGGCCCGCGCGGTGATGGCGTTGGTGTGCGACCGCTCCAGGTCGTCCAGCGCGATGCAGTCGAACGACACCCGCGCGTCGTGGATCGCCGCTTCGAGCTGGCGCTGCGCTTCCTCCAGGCTCATTCGCCACTCCCCTTCCCAGAGACGACAGGCCGTCGCGGGGCGCGCCCCGCGCTCCCCTGCTCCCTACCCGCCGTTCCGGGCCCCATGTTTCCCTCGGCGCACTGCGGCCCCACCCCGCCCTCTTCCCCGGGGGCCCGGGGGTCAGGTGCGCAGGCCGATGGTGGCGCTGGCCCGGCGGCGGTCGGTCGGCCGCCACGGCATCGGCACCAGGCCGTCGAGGAACTCGTAGTCGGCGCCCAGGCCGGCCCGGCCCGCCTCGGCCCTGGTCCGCACCCACCACGAGGCGATGTCGGCCCAGCCGGGGGCGGCCAGCGACCCGCCGGTGTGCTGCACCGACAGCGCCGCGCACAGGTTCGCGAAGCGCAGCCGCCGGCTCAGCGGCCAGCCGGCCAGGGTGCCCACGATGAACGCCGCGCCGAACACGTCGCCGGCGCCGGTGGTGTCCACCGCCTCCAGCACCACGCCCTCCGCCTCCGCGCTCTCCCCGGTGAGCTGGTCCACCGCGATGGCGCCGCGCGGACCGTCGGTGACCACCGCGATCGGCACCCGCTCGGCCAGCACGGACAGCGCCGAGGCGGGGCTGCCGGTACGGGTGTAGGACATCGCCTCGATGGCGTTGGGCATGAAGGCGTGGCAGTGGCCGAGCCGCTCCAGCACCGCCCCGGACCAGGTCTCGCTGTCGTCCCAGCCGACGTCGGCGAAGAGCTTCGCACCGCCCTCGGCCTGGCGCACCGCCCACTCCGGCATCGGCTGGTCCGGGTGCAGGCCGATGAAGGCCGCCCGGGCCTGCGGCAGCTTCGCCGCCAGGCCGTCCAGCGGCTCCGGCGGCGGGTGCTCGTGGGTGACCATCTCCCGGTCGCCCTTCCAGGCGAGCGAGACGGTGAACGGCGAGTGCCAGTCCGGGAAGCGCCGGGACGCCGACAGGTCCACCATCTCCTGGCGCTCCAGCGTCTCCCAGGAGAAGTCTCCGTAGACGTCCTCGCCGAAGGCCGCGGCGACCGCGGTGCGCAGCCCCAGCCGGGACGCGGCCACCGCCATGTTCGCCACCCCTCCCGGGCAGGACCCCATCCCGTCCGCGCCGACCTCGGTGCCGGGCGCCGGCGGCGCGGCCAGCCCGGTGAGCACGATGTCGAAGAAGACCGTGCCGCTGAGGGCGAGGTCGACCGCGGGACCGCCGCAGCCCTCCCCGGCGCGCTCCTCTGCGAGTACGTCCGCGGGCTCCCCGACCAGTGGCGCGGACTCCAGCGCGCGCGTCCGGTCCTCCATCAGCGTCCTCCTCCCCCTGGCCGGCCTGCGGCCGTCCGCCGCGCCCCCCGTACCGGGTGCGTCCTTGAAGGCTACGCAACCGCCTCTGAACCCGCCCGCCCGTCACCCACCCCCACCCTCAACCGAAGCCCTCCGGGCCCCCTCTCTCCGCCCGTCACCCACCCCCACCCTCAACCGAAGCCCTCCGGGCCCCCTCTCTCCGCCCGTCACCCACCCCCACCCTCAACCGAGACCCTCCGGGCCCCGCCCCCTACGCCTCTCCCCCCCTTGAACGAGACCCTCCAGGCCACCGGTCCGCCCGCCGGGCCCGCGAGTAGCGTGGGAGCCGGCGGAGCGGAAGGCGGCCGGAAAGGGCGGGCGTGATGCGGCTGACGATCCTCGGCGGGGGCGGGTTCCGGGTGCCGCTGGTGCACCGGGCGCTGCTGGACGACGCGGCCCGGGGCGACGCGGTCATCGACGAGCTGGTGCTGCACGACACCGACCCGTCCCGGGTGCGCGCGATCGAGGCGGTGCTGGCCGCGCAGGCGGAGCGGTCCCCCGCGGTGCTGCCGGTCCGCGCCGAGCCGGACCGGCGCACCGCGCTGCGCGGGGCCGGGATGGTCTTCTCCGCGATGCGGGTCGGCGGCCTGCCCGGCCGGGCGCTCGACGAGCGGGTGGCGCTGGAGGCCGGCGTCATCGGCCAGGAGACGGTCGGCGCCGGCGGGATCTCCTACGGGCTGCGCACCCTGCCGGTCGCGCTGGCCGCGGCCCGGGACATCGCCGAGGCCGCGCCGGAGGCCTGGACGGTCAACTTCACCAACCCCGCCGGGATGGTCACCGAGGCGATGGCCGGCGTGCTGGGCGAGCGGGTGCTCGGCATCTGCGACTCCCCGGTGGGGCTGGGCCGGCGCGCCGCGCGCGCCCTCGGCCTGGACCCGGCGCGGGTCCGGGTGGACTACGCGGGCCTGAACCACCTGGGCTGGCTGCGCGGGCTGCACGCGGACGGCCGGGACCGGCTGCCCGGCCTGCTCGCCGACGACGGGGCGCTGGCCTCGTTCGAGGAGGGGCGGCTGTTCGGCGCCGAGTGGCTGCGCGCGATCGGCGCGCTGCCCAACGAGTACCTGCACTACTACTACATGTCCCGGGAGGCGCTGGCCGCCGCCGGCCGGGCGGAGCGGACCCGCGGCGAGCAGATCATCGGGCAGCAGGCCGGGTTCTACGCCGGGGCCGCCGCGGACCCGGCCGGCGCCGGGGAGCTGTGGGAGCGGGCCCGGCTGGCCCGCGAGGAGAGCTACATGGCGGACAACCGGAGCGCCGCGGGCGGGTTCCGGCGCGACGCCGCCGACCTGGCCGGGGGCGGCTACGAGGAGGTCGCGCTGGCGGTGATGCGCGCCATCGCCCGGGACGAGCCGGCCCGGCTGATCGTGAACACCGCCGGCCGCGGGGCACTGCCCGGGATCGACCCCGGCGCGGTGGTCGAGCTGCCCTGCACGGTGGACGCCTCCGGTGCCCGACCGGAGCCGGCCGCGCCGCTCGCCCCGCACCAGGCCGCCCTGGTGCTGGCGGTCAAGTCGGTGGAGCGCGACGTGATCGAGGCGGTGCGCACCGGTTCGCGGACCGCGGCGCTGCGCGCGCTGGGCACCCACCCGCTGGTCGGCTCGGTGCCGACCGCGCGGGTCCTGCTGGCGGAATATCTCAAGGCGTTCCCGGAGCTGGAGCAGGTGCTGCCGCATCAGTGAGCGGCCGCAGCGACGACGAGGAGTGGGCATGGACGACGTGCTGGTCAGGACGGAGCTGGAGACCGGGGAGGCGGAGCGGGTGCTCGCGCTCGCCGAGGAGGCCCGCGCGCTGGACGGCGCCGAGGCGCTCTCCGAGCAGACCCTGCTGCGGGTCCGGCACGGCTCCGAGGGCGGCACGGCCCGCTTCCACCTGCGCTACGAGGAGGGGGTGCTGGCCGGGTTCGCCCTCGCCGAGCGGTCCGAGGGCGAGCCGGACTCGGCGGAGCTGGTGGTGGCACCGGGTCGGCGCCGCCGCGGGCACGGCACCGCGCTGGTCCGCTCGCTGCTGCGCGACGCGAGCGTGCCGGCGCCCGGGGAGGGGTCCGCCGGGGGAGCGCCCGGGCTGCGGGTGTGGGCGCACGGGCGGCTGCCGGCCGCCGCGGGCATGGCCGAGGCGCTGGGCTGGCGCCGGGTGCGCGGGCTGCTGAAGATGCGGATGGCGCTGCGCGGCGCGGACGGCGCCCCGGTGGAGCTGCCCGAGGCGGCCCCGTCGGCGAAGGTCGCCGAGGCGCTCTCGGTGCGCGCCTTCCGGGTCGGCGCGGACGAGGAGGCCTGGCTGCGGGCCAACGCCGCGGCCTTCGCCGACCACCCGGAGCAGGGCGGGGTGACCCTCTCCGACCTGCGGCAGCGCCAGGCCGAGCCGTGGTTCGACCCGGAGGGCTTCTTCGTCGCCGAGGAGCGCGGCGGCGCGCTGGCCGGGTTCCACTGGACCAAGGTGCACGCCGACGGCGCCGGCCTGACCGACGGGGAGCCGGTGGGCGAGGTCTACGTGGTGGGCGTGCACCCGTCCTGGCAGGGCACCGGCCTGGGCCGGCTGCTCACCCTGGCCGGCGTCCGGCACCTGCGCGACCGGGGCCTGCCCTGGGTGCTGCTCTACGTCGACGAGGAGAACCGCCCCGCGGTCCGGCTCTACGAGTCCCTCGGCTTCGAGGTCTGGGACGGCGACGTGATGTACGCCCCGACCGCCTGAGGTCGTTGATGGGAGATTCCGCCCCAGAGCGATGATCTTGACGTTGCGGGGCCATCAGAGCGCTCTGATGGCCCCGCAACGTCAAGATCATCGCGGGGGGGAGGGGCGGGGGGTTCTTCTGCGCCCGCCGCCTTCTCCCGTCAACGGTCTGACAAGCTGTCGGGTACGCGGCCGGCCGCCCGGTCCCTTCGCCCCGAGCCGCCCCGTCCGACCTGCGCGGACGGGTGCGCCGGGGCCGCCCGGCCCAGGGCGGACCGCGTTCGGCCGCGGCCCCCTTCCCGGTACGGCGGAAGGAGCGGGCCAACGCGCGGAGACGTGCGGAGTCGCAGGGCGGCGCGGGCCCGGCGGGCGCCGGCCGGCCCCTCACCGGCGCGGACCGGGTGTGCGTGCAGGGAGCACGGTTATGGTGGGCGGGTGGCACGGGAACGGTACGGGGCCGAAGTGGCCGAGGCGCTCGGGGCGCTGCTGCGCAGGGAGAGCCGGGCCCGGATCTACGCGGCGCTGACCCGCGGCGCGGACGGGGTGGACGAGGCGTCCTACCCGGTGATCAGCGGCCTGGCCCGGCGCGGGCCGTGCACCGCCGCCGAGCTCGCGTCCGACGTCGGCCTGGACCGCTCGGTGGTCAGCCGGCGCGCGACGGCCCTGCAGTCGGCCGGGCTGCTCGCCCGCTCGCCCGACCCGCGCGACCGGCGGGGCACCCTGCTGGAGCTCACCCCCGCAGGCCGGGAGGCGGTGGCCGCCATGCGCGACCGGCTGGCCGCGGAGATCGACGCGCACCTGGCCGGGGTGCCCGCGGAGGACGCGGCCGCCTTCGCCCGGGTGCTCCGCGGGTTCGTCGGGCACGGCCCGTTCTCCGATGGCGGCGCCCCGGGCTGACCCCGGCGGGGCCTCCGGGGCGCTCCGGAGAGGGAGGCAGGGCCCGGCCGTGGTTCCGGCGGCCGCCGCGCACCGGAGCCTCGGGGCCGCCGGCCCCGCTCCCTTCCCCCCGCTCCCCCTGCCCGGCTCGGGCCCCCCGCCTCCGCTCCCGCCCTCTGCTCCGGGGGATCCGCCTGCGGGCCGGGGTTCCGCCGGCGGTCCGGCGCGGCGGCACCGGTTCCGGCCCGGCCGGAAGGAGGGAAGCGGCCCTTCTGTTTCCGCAGTGCGATTCCGGAATCACCGCCGGTCGCAGGCCGAATCCACCGGAACCGGGCCCCGGCGGCGGTCCGGCCGGAGGCTCCTCCGGCGCCGCTCGCCCCCCTGCACATCCGCCCTGATCAGGGGCGATAGCGTGGGCGTGGCGCCTTGGCGCGCGCGGCGCGCCGTGGTTAACCTCACGTCCACATGTTCTCCCTCCCGTCTTCCGGCAATCTCGGCCCCTCGTTCACTCCCCGTTCACCCTGCCTGGGACAGCTGGTCACCTCGTCTCCCTAACGTCGCATTCGACGAGGTCAACGGAGGTTGGCGGAACAATCCGGACAAAGGTCCGCATGGACGGGCAATCTCCACCCCGCTCCTCGTCGCACGACGACACGTTCGGACGTCCAGAGAGAGGACACCGGGGCTGTGAAGCTCTTCAAGTACGGCCGGTTCGCCGGTTACGCCGGGGTCGCGCTCGCCGGGGCCGTGGCCCTCTCCGCGTGCGGCAGCGACGCGGCGGTCGACCCGGAAGCGACCGGCGGCGCCGCCGCGAACGCGGACTGCGTCGAGGGCGGCGGGACGCTCTCCGGGGCCGGGGCCAGCTCCCAGGAGAACGCCATGGCCACCTGGATCGCCGGGTACCAGGGCGCCTGCTCCGACACCACCGTCGAGTACGACGCGGTCGGCTCCGGCGCGGGGCGCTCCCAGTTCATCGACGGCTCGGTCGCCTTCGCCGGCTCCGACGCCGCGCTGGACGAGGAGGAGACCAAGCAGGCCACCGAGCGCTGCGGCTCCGAGGTGGTCAACCTCCCCGCCTACATCTCCCCCATCGCGGTCGCCTTCAACCTGGAGGGCGTCGACTCCCTCAACCTCACCCCCGAGGTCATCGCCGACATCTTCAACCAGGAGATCACCTCCTGGGACGACGAGGCGATCAAGGAGGCCAACCCCGACGCCGACCTCCCCTCCACCAAGATCGTCCCGGTGAACCGCTCCGACGAGTCGGGCACCACCGAGAACTTCGTCGCCTACCTCGCCGAGGCCGCGGGCGACGCCTGGCCGCACGAGGTCAGCGGCGACTGGCCGATCGAGCCGGTCGAGGCCGCGCAGGGCTCCTCCGGTGTGGTCTCCGCCATCGAGGGCGGCGAGGGCACCATCGGCTACGTGGACGCCTCGCACGCCGGCGACCTGGGCACCGCCTCGGTCGGCGTCGGAGAGGAGTTCGTCGCCTACAGCCCCGAGGCCGCGGCCGCCATCGTGGACGCCTCCCCGGCCCGGGAGGCCAACACCGAGAACGACCACGCGATCGAGCTCGACTACACCACCGACCAGGCCGACGCCTACCCGATCGTGCTGGTCAGCTACGAGGTGGCGTGCATGGAGTACGAGGAGCAGGCCGACGCCGACCTCGCCAAGAGCTTCCTCTCCTACGTGGTCAGCGAGGAGGGCCAGAAGGCCGCGTCCGACGAGGCCGGCTCCGCCCCGCTGAGCACCGACACCAGGGAGGCCCTGAAGGCCACCATCGACAAGATCGCCGTGGCGGGTGCCTGATCACCCGGCCTCGGCCCCGTCTCCGGGCGGGGGCCGCACCGACCGGTGCGGCCCCCGCCCCGGCGGCGTTTCCGGCGGACTCGGAGCGGCATGGCCGAAGCTCTCGTCCGGAGACCTCAGAATGTAAACGGCCCTGTCATGGCATGTCCCGAGGACAACCCATGTTCGCCCGGGGGCGAATCTTGACCCATTTCGACCGGAGTCTCACATGAGCACCACGGACTCGTCTACGGCGACCCCGATATCCCGGGGGAAGCGCCGTATCGGCGACGTCGTATTCGCCAACACGGCACGCGGATCGGGGGTGCTGATCCTCCTGATCCTCGCCGGAGTCGCGGCCTTCCTGCTGATCCAGTCCTTCGACTCCCTCTCCGCGAACACGGCGAACTTCCTCACCACCGAGGAGTGGGACGCCAACACCCGGGAGAACCCCGCGTTCGGCGTCGCGGCGCTGGCCTTCGGCACCGTGCTGGCCGCGGCGATCGCGCTGCTGATCGCCACCCCGGTCGCCATCGGCATCGCGCTGTTCATCGTCTACTACGCCCCGCGCCGGCTGGCCGCGGTGCTCGGCTACATCGTGGACCTGCTGGCGGCGATCCCCAGCGTGGTCTACGGCCTGTGGGGCATCGGGTACCTCGTCTTCCAGCTGCAGGGCTTCTACGAGCTGCTGGAGCGCTACCTGGGCTGGATCCCGCTGTTCGCCGGCCCGATCTCCACCACCGGCCGCACCATGCTCAGCGCGGGCATCGTGCTGGCGGTGATGATCCTGCCGATCATCACCGCGATGTCCCGGGACGTCTTCCGGCAGGTGCCGCAGGGCCACCGGGAGGCCGCGCTGGCGCTGGGCTCCACCCGCTGGGAGATGATCCGGATGGCGGTGCTGCCGTTCGGCCGCCCCGGCGTCATCGGCGGCGCCATGCTGGGCCTGGGCCGGGCCCTCGGCGAGACCATGGCGGTCGCGATGATCCTCTCCCCCTCCCTGGTCATCTCCCCCTTCCTGCTGCAGAGCGGAAACCAGACCATCGCGGCGCACATCGCGCTGCAGTACCCCGAGGCAACCGGCTACGGCGTGTCCGCCCTGATCGCCGCGGGCCTGGTCCTCTTCGCCATCACCTTGGTCGTCAACATGGGTGCGCGGTTCGTCGTCGCGCGGCGCAAGGAGTTCTCCTAAATGACCACCACGACCCGAACCCCGTCCACCGGCGCCTCCGGCGACGGTCCGGCGCAGCGCCAGCCCCGGCTGCTCAGCGGTTCGCTGCCGCGGTTCGCCCCGCCGGCCGTGCTGGTCGCCGCCGCCCTGGCCTCGGCCGGCGTCCTCGCCGCGCTGGGCGCGTTCAGCTGGCCCGGGACCGCGGTACTGACCGCGGTGCTCTACATCGTCGCCATCGGCGCCCTCTCGACCGCGGTGGAGAACGGCCGCAAGGCCAAGGACCGCATGGTCACCGGCATCGTCTACGTCTGCTTCGCGCTGGCCATGCTGCCGCTGGTGTCGCTGCTGTCCACGGTGCTGATCAACGGCCTGGAGCGGCTGGACGGCTACTTCCTCACCGTCTCCATGAACGGCGTGACGCCGAGCATGGACGCCGGCGGCGTCTACCACGCCATCGTCGGCACCGTGGCGATCACCCTGCTGGCCGCGGTCATCTCCATCCCGATCGGCCTGTTCACCGCGATCTACCTGGTCGAGTACGGCAAAGGCCGGCTGGCCAAGGGGATCACCTTCTTCGTCGACGTGATGACCGGCATCCCCTCCATCGTGGCCGGGCTGTTCGTCGTCGCGCTCTGGATGATGCTCTTCGGCCCCGGCGAGACCAACGGCGCGGCCGGCGCGGTCGCGCTGGCGGTGCTGATGATCCCGGTCGTGGTCCGGTCCAGCGAGGAGATGCTCCGGCTGGTCCCCAACGAGCTGCGCGAGGCCTCCTACGCGCTGGGCGTGCCCAAGTGGCTGACCATCGTGAAGGTGGTACTGCCCACCGCCATCGCCGGGCTCACCACGGGAATCATGCTCGCCCTGGCCCGCGTTATCGGAGAGACGGCGCCGCTGGTCCTCACCGCGGGGTCCTCGGCGGTCGCGATCAACTGGAACCTGTTCGACGGGCAGATGATGAGCCTCCCGGTGTTCATCTACGCGCAGGTGCGGATGGGCGGCGCGATCAACATGGAGCGCGCCTGGGCCGCCGCACTGACGCTGATCGTCATCGTGATGCTGCTCTTCCTCGCCGCCCGGCTGATCTCCCGCTTCTTCGCCCCCAAGCTCGGCCGCTGACCGGCACCCGACGACCCACCACGAACTTCACGGAACATCTGAGGACATCCAGTGGCCAAACGAATCGACGTCTCCGGGCTGCACGTGTACTACGGCGACTTCCTCGCCGTCGAGGACGTCTCCATGACCATCGAGCCGCGGTCGGTGACCGCCTTCATCGGCTCCTCCGGATGCGGCAAGTCGACCTTCCTGCGCACCCTGAACCGGATGCACGAGGTGACCCCCGGCGCCCGGGCCGAGGGCAAGGTCCTCCTCGACGACATGGACATCTACGGGCCCGACGTGGACCCGGTCCAGGTCCGGCGGGAGATCGGCATGGTCTTCCAGAAGGCCAACCCCTTCCCCACCATGTCGATCTACGACAACGTCATCGCCGGCGCCAAGCTGAACAACCAGCGGATGAGCAAGGCCCAGGCCGACGACCTGGTGGAGCGCTCGCTGCGCGGGGCCAACCTGTGGGAAGAGGTCAAGGACCGGCTGAACAAGCCGGGCGCCGGCCTCTCCGGCGGCCAGCAGCAGCGGCTGTGCATCGCCCGCGCCACCGCGGTCGAGCCGACCGTGCTGCTGATGGACGAGCCCTGCTCGGCGCTGGACCCGATCTCCACGCTGGCCATCGAGGACCTGATCCACAAGCTCAAGGAGAACTACACGATCGTCATCGTCACCCACAACATGCAGCAGGCCGCGCGGGTGAGCGACCGGACGGCGTTCTTCAACCTGGCCGGCACCGGCAAGCCGGGCAGGCTGATCGAGATGGACGAGACCAACAAGATCTTCACCAAGCCGGAGAAGCAGGAGACCGAGAACTACATCACCGGCCGGTTCGGCTGAGCCGCCGGAAGGCTCGGAACGGCCGAGGGCGCCCCGGATCGGATCCGGGGCGCCCTCGCCGCGCTTCGGGGGGGTGCGCGCCCCGCCGGGGGCGCACGGTGCCGCTCAGGGGCGCGCGGCGGCGGCCGCGCGCCCGGGGCGGTCAGGACTTCTTCACCACGATGCTCTCCACCGTGTTGGCGACGTGCTCGAAGGCGTCCGCGGCCGTCTCCAGCTCCTCCACCACGTCCTTGAGCTTCATCACGGTCAGCGCGTCGTACTCGCCGCTGAACAGGTGCGCCAGCAGCCGGCGGTAGATCTGGTCGGCCTGGTTCTCCAGCTGGTTGATCTCGATCCAGTACCGGGCCAGGTCGTCCATGGTGCGCAGCCGGGGCATCGCCTCGGCGGTCAGCTCCGCGGCCCGCTCCAGCACCTCCACCTGGGCGATGATGCCCTTGGGCAGCCGCTCCAGGCGGTACAGGCCGATCAGGTCGACCGCGGCGTCCATCGAGTCCATGACGTCGTCCAGGGACGACGCCAGCCGGTAGATGTCCTCCCGGTCGAACGGCGTCGCCGACTTGCCGTTGAGGCGCCGCATGATGGCATGGGTGCGCTCGTCGCCGGCGTGCTCGCAGGCGCGCATCCGCTCGCCCACGGCCTCCCGATCGGCGTCCTCGCTGATCAGCTCGGTCAGCAGGCGTGCCCCGGTGACCAGGTTGTTCGCCGAGTCGGCGAACATCTCGTAGTAGCTGTCGTCGCGCGGTCTCAAGCGCAGGCGCACATCTATCTCCCGAAGTGCGGTGAGTCGTCCGTGAGGGATGGTACGGGCACTATTCGGACAAATGGGTCGCACTTGCGGCGCGGGGGCGGCCGAGCGGCCCCGCGCGTCGGTCAGGAAGGCGCGTCACTCCCCGTTCATCGTCCGGCCAGGGGGGCGCCGAGAGCCGCCCAGGAGCCCGCTCATCTTATCCACCCAGGCATTTGCACTCCTCACCACGCACACCCCGCACAACGTTCCGAGAACACGACGGAGTCCCCCGAACGGGACATGAATCACAGTAGAACACCGCCCGGCCGAGGCCCGGCAACCCCTGCTCCATACCCTCGCCCTCCGGTGTTCACCGGCGCGTCGGGACCCGTTCGCTCCGCGCCCAGTGTCCTCCCGGGCGACACTTCGGACAAGTGTCGCGGAAGCGACCTGTGGACGACCGCCCGGCACCCTTACCCCCGGCCCAGAACCCCGCCCCTCCCGGCCCTTCGGCGCTAGGGTCGGGGCATGCCCGCCCGTTCCACCGCGGCGCAGCGCCGGCGGGCCGCGCTGCGCACCGCGCTCGACGCCCAGCTGGCCGCCCTGGGCCGCCCGCCCTACGACGGCCCCGAGACCCCCTCCGCCGCGCTCGCGGCCTGCGCCGCGGCGGTGCTCGACGCGCACGCCGCCGGCCTGCGCCCGGAGCGCGCCGCGGTGCGCGCCGCCGTCCGGGGCACCCTGGACGAGCTGGCCGCCCGCGCCCCCGGGCACAGCCTGGAGGTGCGGGTGCCGCCGTTCGGCGCGGTGCAGGTGATCGAGGGCCCCCGGCACACCCGGGGCACCCCGCCCGGCGTGGTGGAGACCTCCCCGGAGGTCTGGCTCGGCCTCGCGCTGGGCCGCGCGGAGTGGGCGGAGGCGGTGGCCGCGCACCGCGTCTCGGCCAGCGGCGAGCGCGCCGACCTCTCCCCCTACCTGCCGCTCCGGCCCGGGGCCTGACCCCCGCCGGGCGCGGCGGCACCGGGCAGGCACTAAGCTGATGGTGTGTCGCATCCCGACGGCCGGCTCAGCATGGACATCGATCCGCTCGAACGACCCGCACAGGACGCGTGCGGCGTCTTCGGCGTCTGGGCGCCCGGCGAAGAAGTCAGCAAGCTCACCTATTTCGGCCTCTACGCGCTGCAGCACCGCGGGCAGGAATCCGCCGGCATCGCGCTGAGCGACGGCGAGCGCATCGTCGTCTACAAGGACATGGGACTGGTCTCCCAGGTCTTCAACGAGGCCACCCTGGACTCGTTGAAGGGGCACCTGGCGATCGGCCACTGCCGCTACTCCACCACCGGCTCGCCGGTCTGGGAGAACGCGCAGCCGACGTTCTACACCGCCCGCGACGGCGGGCTGGCCCTGGGCCACAACGGCAACCTGATCAACACCTCCGAGCTCGCGGCGATGCTGCCGGGCGACCGGCTGGGGGCCACCACCGACACCGAGGTGCTGACCAACCTGCTGGCCTCCAGCTCCGGCCGGACCACCGAGGAGGCCGCACTCGACGTGCTGCCCAAGGTGGAGGGCGCCTTCTCCCTGGTGTTCATGGACGAGCAGACCCTCTACGCCGCCCGGGACCCGCAGGGCATCCGCCCGTTCGTGCTCGGCCGGCTGGACGGCGGCGGCTGGGCCGTGGCCAGCGAGACGGCCGCCCTGGACATCGTCGGCGCCTCCTTCGTCCGCGAGATCGAGCCGGGCGAGATGATCACCGTGGACGAGCGCGGCATCCGCTCGCTCCGCTTCGCCCAGGCCGAGCCGAAGGGCTGCCTCTTCGAGTACGTCTACCTGGCCCGCCCGGACACCACCATCGCGGGCCGCAACGTCAACTCCACCCGGGTGGAGGTGGGCCGCCGGCTGGCCGCCGAGCACCCGGCCGACGCCGACCTGGTCATCCCGGTCCCCGAGTCGGGCACCCCGGCCGCGGTCGGCTACGCCCGCGGCAGCGGCATCCCGTTCGCCCAGGGCCTGGTGAAGAACTCCTACGTCGGGCGGACCTTCATCCAGCCCAGCCAGACCCTGCGCCAGCTGGGCATCCGGCTCAAGCTCAACCCGCTGCGCGACGTCATCGAGGGCAAGCGGCTGGTGGTGGTGGACGACTCCATCGTCCGCGGCAACACCCAGCGCGCCCTGGTCCGGATGCTCCGCGAGGCCGGCGCGGCCGAGGTGCACGTGCGCATCTCCAGCCCGCCGGTGATGTGGCCCTGCTACTACGGGGTGGACTTCGCCAGCAAGGCCGAGCTGATCGCGGGCAACCTGAGCACCGAGGAGATCCGCGCCTCGATCGGCGCCGACTCGCTGGCCTACATCGGGCTGGAGGAGCTCACCGCCGCGACCCGGGTCCCCGCCGACCGGCTCTGCCGCGCCTGCTTCGACGGGGTGTACCCGATCGAGGTGGACGAGGCCAACCGCGGCAAGTACCTGCTGGAGAAGGCCTGCGGCGCGCCGAAGGCCGGCTCCCCGGCCTAGCCCGGCCCCCGGCGGCGGCAGGCGCCGCCGCCCGCGCCCGCCTTCCCGGGCGCCGAGTCGAATGCGAGTGAGAGGTTTCCCCGTGGCAGAGGCTGCCAAGCCCACCTCGGCCTATGCGGCCGCCGGTGTCGACATCGCGGCCGGCGAGCGCGCCGTCGACCTGATGAAGCGGCACGTGGCCCGCACCGCCCGACCGGAGCTCGTCGCCGACGCGAGCGGCTTCGCCGGGCTGTTCCGGCTGGACACGTCGAAGTACACCGCGCCGGTGCTGGCCACCTCCACCGACGGCGTCGGCACCAAGGTGCTGCTGGCCCAGCGGATGGACAAGCACGACACGATCGGCATCGACCTGGTCGGCATGGTCGTCGACGACCTGGTGGTCTCCGGCGCCGAGCCGCTGTTCATGACCGACTACATCGCCACCGGCGCGGTGGTGCCGGAGAAGATCGCGGAGATCGTCGGCGGCATCGCCGAGGGCTGCGCCCAGGCCGGCTGCGCGCTGATCGGCGGGGAGACAGCCGAGCACCCCGGTGCGATGCGCCCCGACGAGTACGACCTGGCGGGCGCGGGCACCGGCGTGGTGGAGGAGGACGCGATCCTCGGCCCGGAGCGGGTGCGCGACGGCGACGCGGTCATCGCGATGGCCTCCTCCGGTCCGCACTCCAACGGCTACTCGCTGATCCGCCGGGTGGTGGACCAGACCGGGCTGGAGCTCACCGAGGAGGTGCCCGAGCTCGGCGGGGTCCTCGGCGAGGTGCTGCTCACCCCGACCCGGGTCTACGCCCGGGACTGCATCGAGCTGGCCGCGCGGGTCCCGGTGCACGCCTACGCGCACATCACCGGCGGCGGGCTCGCCGCCAACCTGGAGCGCTCGCTGCCCGGCGGGCTCGGCGCGGAGCTGGACCGGTCCACCTGGTCGCCGCAGCCGGTCTTCCGGTTCATCGCCGAGCGCGGCGGCGTCTCCCGGGAGGACATGGAGGCCACGTTCAACATGGGCGCGGGCATGGTGGCGCTGGTGGCCGAGGACGACGCCGAGCGGGCCCTGGCCGTGCTGGCCGAGCGGGGCGTTCCCGCCTGGCGCGCGGGGACGGTGCACTCCGGCGCCGACGGGGTCCGGCTGAGCGGCGAGTACGCCTGAGGGCCACGGTCTGTGACGGTGTCCGGAAACAGTGAGCAGGGGCGGGTGTCCGGGGCCCGGACGCCCGCCCCTGCCCGGCGGTCGGGCATGGCCGGCAGGAACCACCTGGGTGGATCGCACCGGCTATGCCCGACCGCGCCACCGGCTCAGGCGGAGATCGGCGGAGACCTGGGTCTTCAGCCGTCCCTATCCGACGGTGCTAGCGGAGGCTGTCCGAGCGATCGGACTCGTCCTCCGCGGGCTCGTCGGGCGAGGAGTAATTCTCCGCCAGGTCCGCGTAGCGGTCGACCAGGTCGTCGTACGGGTCCGGTTCGGACCCGCTGTCCTCAGCGACACCCAGCTCTGACCGCAGCCGGTCAAGATCGGTCCCCCCGGAGCTGTACTTCAGCCTCCGTGCGACCTTCTGCTGCTTGGCCTTGGCTCGGCCGCGCCCCATTGGCTCGACCCCCTCAACGATTGGGTTTGACGAAAACCCCAGATCACTAGCAAAACCGCAATGCCGGGCTGACGGCCGTCAGCGCACTGACGTTTGGCGCCAGCTTACGTACGGATACAACCGTACCCGGTTTGGAACCGACCTGCCTACGCCGCCCACGCCTAACGGGCGGGCCGACAGGCGGGCCGACCGCCGGGGCGGCGCCCCGCCCTGCCCTGCTCCGGCCCGATCCGCCCGTGCACGGCGGGCTTCCGGGCGCCGCCCGCGCGGCGGCCCGGCGGGTGCCCGGCAGGGTGATCTGTGCCAGGATTTCGAGCGTGCTGCCCTACACCGCCTATCTCCGCGTATACCAGCCCTTGACCGCCTTCCCCAGTGCCGAGCGCGCGTACTGGCTGGAGTACGCCGAGTCGCCGGAGCGGCCGCGCAGGGCCGGCGCGGTCGCCGCGGAGCACCGGGAGAGCCTGCGCCGGCTGGTGGCGGCCCCGCCGCGGCCGGCCCCCGAGGAGGAGAGCGGCGACGCCTACGTCCGCCGGATGGGCGGGCGCACCTACATCTGCCCCTGGCAGACCCGGCTCCGCTCCTGGCTGGGGCTGCGCGAGTTCCGCACCGACACGCCCGCCGCGCTGAGCCCGGCCTACCTGCCCGAGGCGGTGGCCCGCTCCGCCGAGGACGCGTTCCGCCGCTGGCGGGACCGGGGCGAGCCGCTCCGCACCCACATCCTCGGCAGCAACTGGACCGTACCGCTTCCGTGGTTCGCCCCGTTCACCGCCGAGGAGCGCTGCCTGGTGCTGGACGGCGGCGCCGACCCGGCGGCCGAGCGGGAGGAGGCCGGCCCGGCGGGGGCGGCCGGCGCGCCCCGGCGGACCGCGCCGCGGGTGCTGCTCTACGTCACCGAGGCCTCGCTGGCCCGGGAGCGGCTGGAGCGGGCGGTCGCCGCGCTCCAGGAGAACATCGGCGACGGGCCGCTGCTGGCCGCCGCCGAGCACCTGGAGGACTGGCTGGCCGGCGTCGCGCACCCGGACGCGCTGCTGGAGCTGGACTACGGCGGCCTGGTGCACCTGCTCGACGACGAGCGGCTGCGCGAGGACGAGTCGGCCGCGGAGATCTCCGCCGCGGTGGCCGGGCTGGAGCGCGGCGAGGACGAGCTGGCGGTGGCCATGTACCGGCGGGCCGCGCAGCGCTGGAAGTCGGTGCGGGCCCTGGAGCGGGCCAACTGAGAGTCACGGCTTCACCTGGGATTTCATGAGCCGGTTTCGGGTTCGTCATGGCCGCGCCACGCCGAACCGCAACCTGGTGTACCAGGTTTCTCACTCAGCGCCACAAATTTCTTCCCACGTCGATGCAGGTGAAGTGGGGACGAGCTTCCCAGTCCGCATCAAGATCCACCAAAGTGGGCATACCAGTCGATAGATAACCACATAGACTGTGTTCAGCTCGTCACCGAGTGCACTCTGTGTAACCGGAACCCGGTGCTGCACTGCGGATCCGGCGCCATCGCTTCCGCGTCGTCGAGGGGAGATGCCCTATCCACCGGTCCCCTGCCGTCCAGCCGCGGACGACCCCGCCCGCCAGGGCGTACGAGTGCGCACCTCATCCTCCGCCCCCGGTTCCGCCCGGAGCGCCGTAGCACTTTCGGTCCGCCGCATCGAGAAAAACAGGGCCGGAGAACGAAGTTTTGACCGAATACGCCACATGCCACTAAACGTGTCGCTAGAATCACTCAGCGTGACGCAGCACTTGCACGGCTTTGCGACCTCTCATCAAACAAAGTCGCGTTAAGTGTTTGTTCAATCACCTCGGGTGATGCCAATATGGGCCTACGGGCAAATATTGGACATCCGGGCCAAGTGCCAGGATCAAGGCTCAGGATCGGCACACAGATCCAGGAGGAGAGGCCGTACACATGTCGACTCGCACGCCCGAGGCGGAGCCCCTGCTGACCCCTGCCGAGGTCGCCACCATGTTCCGCGTGGACCCCAAGACCGTGACCCGCTGGGCCAAGGCGGGCAAGCTGACCTCGATCCGGACACTGGGCGGCCACCGCCGCTACCGCGAGACGGAAGTCCGCGCCCTGCTGTCCGGCATCCCCAGCCAGCGCTCGGAGTGACCTCCCCGGCGCGTGCCGGTTTCCGGGGGGAGGCAGCACCCGGGAGGGTTCCGGCCCTTCCGGTCCGCTCGAGGCGGGCCGCCGTACGCGGCGGCCCGCCTTTCCCGTGCCCGGGGCGGACCGGGCGCTCACGGCGTCGCCCCGATCAGCCGGGCCAGCTCCGGTGAGCGCTCCCGGGCCTCCTCCGGGCCGATGCCGGCCGGGACGTCGGCGGCGACCCGGCCCCGGTCCAGCACCACCATCCGGTCCGCCATCCGGCGGGCCACCCGCAGGTCGTGGGTGACCAGGAGCAGGGTGCGGCCGCGCGCCTCGGCGGCCAGCACGTCCAGCACCCGCTCCTGGGCCAGCACGTCCAGCCCGGTGGTGGGCTCGTCGGCGATCAGCACCTCGGGGCGGACCGCCAGCGCCCGGGCGACCGCCACCCGCTGCCGCTCGCCCCCGGACAGGGTCGCCGGCCACCTCCCGGCCGCCGCCGGGTCCAGGCCGACCCGGCGCAGCAGCTCCGCCACCCGCCCGGCGGCGGCCCCGCCCCGGGCCTCCCCCCGGGGCAGCGCCTCGGCCACCACCTCGCCCGCCGTGAACCGCGGGTCGAAGGAGGAGAGCGCGTCCTGGGGGATCCAGCCGATCCGGCGCCGCAGCCGGCGCAGCTCCCGGCCGGGCAGCGCCCAGACGTCCGGCACTCCGCCCACCGCGACCCGGCCCCGGTCCGGCCGGTCCAGCAGGGCCGCCACCCCCACCAGCGTCGACTTGCCGGACCCGCTCTCCCCGACCACGGCCACCGACGCGCCCTCGGCGATCTCCAGGTCGACGCCGCTCAGCGCCTCGACGCGGCGCCGCCGCCCGCCGAGGCTGCGCACCACCCCGGCGCAGCCGATCGCGGCGCTCACCGTGCGGCTCCGGGCGCCTCGGCGGGCTCCTCCGGGCAGGGCGGAGATCCCGGCGGACCGGCGGCGCGCACCAGCGCGGCGGTGAACGGGTGCCGGGGACCGGCCAGCACCGCGCGGGCCGGCCCCTCCTCGACGATCCGGCCGCCGTCCAGCACCGCGATCCGGTCCGCCCACCGGCCGGCCACCGCCAGGTCGTGCGTGACCAGCAGCAGCGCCCGCCCGGTGCCGTCCGGCGCGGCGACGTCGGCGCGCAGCACGTCCAGCACCCCCGCCTGGGTCACCGGGTCCAGCGCCGAGGTCACCTCGTCGGCGATGAGCAGCCGCGGGCGCAGCGCGCGGGCCAGCGCCAGCGCGACCCGCTGCGCCTGCCCGCCGGAGAGCTCGAACGGGTAGGCCCGGAGCAGTGCGGCCGGGCCGTCCAGCCCGGCGCCGCGCAGCGCCGCCAGGCCCTGCTCGCGCCGGTGCCGGCGCGGCACCCCGTGCGCCCTGAGCGTCTCGGCGAGGTGCGCGCCGACGGTGATCGTCGGGTTGAGGCTGGCCTGGGCCTCCTGGAAGACGTAGCCGACCTCCCGGCCTCGCAGCGCGCGCAGCCGGTCCGGCGGTGCGGCGAGGAGGTCGGCGCAGCGGCCGCCGCCCAGGTCCAGCAGGGCCTCGCCGGAGCGCTCCGCGCCGCGCGGCGCCAGCCCGATCAGCGAGCGCGCGGTCAGGCTCTTGCCGCTGCCGCTCCGCCCGACCAGCGCGGTCACCCGCCCCGGGGGCAGCACCAGGTCGAGGCCGTCGACCACGGTCCGCCCGCCGAGGCGGATCCGCAGCCCGGCCACGGTCAGCACCGCCCCGCTCACCAGGCCCTCCCCTCTCCGGCGCCGCGCCGCTCCAGGCCGGTGGCGACGGCGTTGACCGCGATGATCAGCAGCACGATCGCCCCGGCGGGCAGGGCGACCGTGTACCACTGGCCGGTGAGCAGCAGGGCGCGTGCGTCGGTGAGCATGTTCCCCCAGCTGGGCGTGTTCGGCGGAATCCCCACTCCGAGGAAGCTCAGGGTGGACTCGGTGAGCACCGCGTGGCCGACCTCGAACGCGGCGACCGCGGCGATCGGCGGCAGCGCGTTGGGCACCAGGTGGCGCAGGAAGATCCGGGTCCGGGTCAGGCCCAGCGAGCGGGCGGCCCGGACGAAGGGGCGGCCGCGCACCGCTTTGACCTCGGCGCGGGCGATCAGCGCCACCGGCATCCAGCCGGTCGCCGCGATGGCCGCGACCACGGTCGCCGGGGACGGCCCGGCGACCGCCGCCAGGGTCAGCGCGACCAGGATCATCGGCAGCGCGAGCAGCGCGTCGGCGGTCCGCGCCACCGCGGCGTCCAGCCAGCGCGGCGCGACCGCGGCCAGCGCCCCCACCGCGGTGCCGAGCAGCACCGCGGCGGCGCTCGCCGCGACACCGACCGCCAGCGAGTAGCGCGCGCCGTACAGCATCCGCGCGAGCAGGTCCCGGCCCAGCCGGTCGGTGCCGAGCGGGTGGCCCGGCGACCCCGGGGGCAGCGAGGTCGCCGCGGTGTCGGTGGCCACCGGGTCGTGCCCGGCCAGCACCGGCGCCAGCAGCGCGGCCAGGGCCATCGCGCCGAGCACGCCCAGCGCCGCCACCGCCCCGGCCCGCCCGCCGGGCCCGCGCGGCAGCAGCCGCGCGGTCCAGGGCGCGGTCCTTTTCGGCGCCGGGAGCGCCCCCGCGCCCCCGGTGCCCTCCTCCGCGCCTCCCGCCCCGATCACCTGCCGGTCCACCGCGCCTCCTCTCCGTCCGTCCGCTCCGGGGCTCCCTGCCACCGGATCCCCTCCGGGGCGCCGCCCCGGCGCTCCACCCGGTCCTCGGGCGATCTCCCCGGCGAGCCGGGCGGTGTCGGCCCCCGCGCCTCGGCCGGAGGCCCGGAATGCGGTTCCCCGCCCCTCGGCCCCGGGAGCCGCCGCCGGGAGCGGTCCCGGGAGACCGGGGCGGGTCCCGGGGCTGCGCTCGGCGGTCCGGAGGCACCGGCCCCTCGGGCGGCGAGCGGTGCGGCCCCCGAAGCGGAGGAGCCGCGGCGGAGAGCACCCGGACCGGTCATCTCAGACCTCCCGGAGCAGCCGGATGCGGGGGTCGAGGCGGGCGGTGGCCAGTTCGCCGGCCAGGTTGGCAGCGACCACGATCGCGCCGGTGACCAGGACGACCGCGAGCAGCACCGGGTAGTCCTGGGCCCGGGCGGCGTCCAGGGCGAGCCGGCCCATGCCCGGCCAGGCGAAGACCACCTCGACCGCGTAGGCCCCGGCCAGCAGCTGGGCGACGCCGACGCCGAACCGCGCGGCGAACGGCACCAGGCCGGGGCGGAGCACGTGGCGCAGCCGGACCGCGCCCGGCGGCAGCCCGCGGGCCTCGGCGTTGAGCACGTGCGGCGCCGAGCGGACCCGGCGCACCCCGGTCTCCACCAAGCGGACGTAGACGCCGAAGTGGTGGCCGAGGGTGAGGGCCAGGGCCGGCAGCACCACCGCGGAGGCGACGGCGGCCGCGTCCGGTTCGACGCCGGGGCGGCCCAGCCCGCCGGAGGGGAACCAGCCCAGCCAGACCGATCCGGCGAAGAGCAGCAGCAGCGCCGAGACGAACCCGGGCAGGCCGCCGAGGGCGAACACGCCCAGCCCGATCGCCCGGGGCACGGCGGCGCTGCGGGCCGTCCCCGCGACCAGGCCCAGCGCCACCGCCCCGACCAGGCTGAACACGGTGGCGACGGCGGCCAGCAGCAGCGTCCACGGCAGCGCGGCCGCGATCTCCCCGGCCACCTGGCGGCCGGTCATGTAGGAGGTGCCCAGGTCGCCGCGGAGCAGGCCGCCGAGCCAGTCGGCGTAGCGGGCCGGGAGCGGCTCGTCCAGCCCCATCGCCGCGCGCTGCGCCTCCACGGCGGCGTCGGGGACCGGGCGGCCGCCGGACCGGGCCTCCAGCACCGACCGGGCCGGGTCCCCCGGCGCCAGGTCGAGCATCAGGAAGCAGAACACCGACAGGGCGGCCAGCACGGCCAGCGCCGCCCCCGCCCTGCGCACCGCGTATCCGGCGATGGCCGGCCTCCTTTCCGATTCGCGTTCCGGAGCACCCCGCCCCTTCCGGGGACCCCGGCTCCTCGGGGCACCGGGGCGCCCCCGCTCCGAACGGCCCCTGGGATCAGGCGTTCCGGTCCGAGGGGGCGGGTCCTGCACCGCCCCGCGCGCCGCAGGAAGACCCCGCGCCGGAGGGCGACCGGAGCGCCGCCGCCCCGAACGGCCCCTGCGACGGGAGGCTCCGCCGCCCCGCGCCGCCGGGCTCCGGCCCCGCGCGCTCCCGGAGGGGCGAGGGCCCCGACTTCCGGACCCGGGCCCGCCCAGGCCCGCTCCGGCGGCCGGACGCCCCGCCCGCTCTGAAGACCACCGGGCCCGCCCCGGCGCGGGGGGGCGCCGGAACCCCTTCGCCGCGCCCGGCGAGACACCCGACCGAAACCACCCGCCCGGACGGGGCACCGGGCCGGGCCCGCTCCGGCGGCCGTGCGCGCCCCCGCCCGTTCCGACGACCACCGGAACCGCCCCGCCGCACCCCGGCGCGGCGGGACGCCGGAACCGGCCGCCCGGACAGGGCCCCGGAAGCCGGCGCCCGCCCGGCGGCCACACGCTCCGCAGGCCACCGGAACCGCCCCGCCGCGCCCGGCGAGACACCCGACCGAAACCACCCGCCCGAACGGGCACCGGACCGGAGCCCGCTCCGGCGGCCGGCCGGAACCATCCGCCCGGACGGGGCACCGGGCCGGGCCCGCTCCGGCGGCCGCACGCGCTCCCGCCCGTTCCGGCGGCCGCACGCGCTCCCGCCCGTTCCGGCGGCCGCACGCGCTCCCGCCCGTTCCGGCGGTCGTCGGAACCGCCCCGCCCCGCCGCACCCCGGCGCGGCGGCCGGGCGGAGCCGCCCGCCCGGGCAGGGCTCCGGTGCCAGGTCATCGGGGGCCGGGGCCCGTGCCGGCCGGCTGCAGCAGGTCCCAGCGGTTGCCGTACAGGTCGCGGAAGACCGCGACCGTGCCGTACGGCTCGTGCCGGGGCTCCTCCTCAAAGTGCACCCCGGCGTCGAGCATCCGCCGGCGGTCGGCCTCGAAGTCCTCGGTGTACAGGAAGAACGCGACGCGGCCGCCGGTCTGGTCGCCGACCCGGGCGGCCTGGTCCTCCCCCGCCGCCCGGGCCAGGAGGAGTCCGGTCCCTCCCCCGCCCGGCGCCACCACCACCCACCGCTTGCCGCCACCGAGCGGGGCGTCCTCGGCCAGCGTGAAGCCGAGCGGCCCGGTGAAGAAGGCGATCGCCTCGTCGTAGTCGGCGACGACCAGCGTGGTCAGGCCCAGCAGGGCGCGGGGCGGGGGCGTCTCCATGCTCTCCTCCTCTTCCTTTCCTCCTGCTCCGCTACTCCCGGTGGCTCCACTCCTCGGCGTTCCAGAAGAAGCCGTAGCCGTGGTGGGCCAGGGTCCGCTCGGTGATCCCGTCCAGCCCTTCGGGCACGGCGTTCACCGCGTCCAGGTAGGACACGAAGACGTAGGGCGGGTCGTCGGCCAGGGCCTCCTGGAAGTCGGCGTAGGCCTCGGCGCGCTCGTCCTCGTCGCTGGTGCTCCGGCCCGCGTCCAGCGCCTCGTCCGCGGCGTCGTCGGCATAGCTTCCGTAGTTGGATCCGCCCTCGTCCAGCGCCTCGGAGGAGTGGAACGGCCCGTACAGCGAGCCGTCCGGGTCGTAGGGGGTGCCCCAGCCGATGAGGAAGCCCTCCAGCTCCGCCCAGTCGACGGAGTCCCTCGGCTTGGGCTCGGCGGTGACGTCGAAGCCCTCCTCGCGCAGCTGGGTGGCGAGCACCTCGATCATCGCGGCGCGCACGCCGTCCTCGGCGAAGGTGGTGAGCTCGAAGGAGTACGGCTCGCCGTCGCGCTCCCAGATCCCGTCGCCGTTCTTCTCGTAGCCGGCCTTCTCCATGATCTCGGCGGCCTCGGCCGGGTCGTGGGTGTAGCCGGCGGCGTCGGTGCCGAACGGGCTGAGGTCGAGCGGGCCGGTGGCGGGCCTGCCGTGGCCGTGCAGCACGCTCTCGATGACCGCGTCCCGGTCGATCGCGTAGTTCATCGCGCGGCGCGGGGCGGGGTCCTCGAACCGCTCGTCCTCCATGTTGAACATGATTCCGCGGTAGTCGGCGGTGGGGGCGGTCTCCAGCCGCACCCCGTCGATCCCGCCGGCCTGCTCGACCTGGCCGGGCTCCAGGTAGGCGGCGTCGACCTCGCCGTTGGTCAGCCGGATCAGCCGGGAGGCGGCGTCCGGCACGTAGGCGATGGTGATCGCGTCCAGGCCCGGGGCGCCGCCGTAGTAGTCCTCGAAGGCGGTGACCTTGGCGTACTCGCCGTGCTTCCAGGTGTCCAGCCGGAACGGGCCGGTGCCCACCGGGTGCTCGCCGAAGTCGGGGTCGTCCAGGCCCTTCTCCTTGAGCAGGTGCTCGGGGAGCATCCCGTTGGAGAGGGTGTCCAGCAGGGCCGGGGTGGGCTCGGTGAGCCGGATGACGACGCCGTGCTCGCCCTCCGCCTCGACCTCCTTCACGTTGGCGAACTTGTTGCTGGTGGGGAGGTCCCCGTCGCGCACGCCCTCGATGGTGAACACCACGTCGCCGGCGGTGAACGGCTCCCCGTCGTGCCAGGTGGCGTCCTTGCGCAGGGCGAAGGTGTAGGTCTTCCCGTCGTCGCTGATCTTCCAGCTCTCGGCGAGCGCCGGGACCGGCTCGTTGTCGGCGTCGTGCGCGGTGAGCCCGCGGAAGACCATCTCCGTGACGGGGTCGAGGTGCTCGTCGACGAGGACCGGGTTGAGCTGCTCCGGCTCGTCGCCGAGGGCGTAGGTCAGGGTGTCGCCGGCCGCCCCGCCCTGCGTCCCGCCGGTGGAGCAGGCGGTGAGCAGGAGGACGAGGCCGGTGCCGGCGGCGATCGCGGATCGCGAACGGATCATTGTTCCCCACTAGTTGCGAACGATTTGCAATAGTGAAGATACGCCTGCGCGGTCCCCGGTGGCCGCGCGGGGCCTCCCGCCTCCGCGCACACGGCCGACCCCCGCCCTGGGCCAGGGCGGGGGCCGGCGGAAGTCGGCGCGGGGGTCAGTCCACGACGTGCCCCTGCACGTACTCCTGCCCGTCCCCGTGCGGCACTCCGGTGCGCTCCCACTCCAGGAACCGCTCGGTCTCGTTCATCAGCCCGGAGACCAGCCACACCGCGACGAACGCGTCGTCGGCGACGCCGAGCAGCGGGATGAACAGCTCCGGGACCAGGTCGATCGGGCTCACGATGTAGAGCAGTGCGGCGATGAAGAGCAGCAGCCGCGAGGACGACAGCCCGGTGTAGCGGCCGCGCATCCGCGCGCCCATCATCCGCGGGACGGATCCGGCCCGCTCCCAGACCGAGGGCCTGCCGGGCCGGGCCCCTTCGTACACCGCCTGCCACGCGGCGGCGCCCGCCGCCGCCCGGTTGGACTTGCGCATCTGACCACCTCGTCGGGGTATTCGGGGGCGGGAGGCTCCCACCACCCCTTCTCTCACGATATGACGCGAACCCGGCCCGTAGTGTTCCCCGGAACGGCTAGGTTGATGGGGCCTTCGCTCCCCGATCCCCTCCCAGGACGGCGCCGACCGACCATGCCGAACGGATCCTCCTCCGCACGCCCCGCCCTTCTCCTCCCCGCCTCGCTGGCCTGCGCCGCCGTGCTCGCGCTCACCGGCTGCTCGGGCTCGGGCCCGGGGGGCGACCCCTCCGCGGCCCCCACCGCACTGCTCCCGCTCCCCGGCCCCGGTGACGGGGACGGCGGGGACGGCTCCGGAAAGGACGGCGGGAAGGGCGGCGCGGACGGCTCCGGCGAGCCCGGGAAGGAGGAGGGGGAGCGGGACGGCGGCCCCCTCGCCGGCACCACCGTGCTCATCGACCCCGGCCACAACGGCGGCAACGCCGAGGCCCCGGAGGAGATCAACGAGCAGGTCCCCTCCGGCCCCGGGGAGGAGAAGGCCTGCGACACCGTCGGCGCGGAGAGCGCGAGCGGCTACCCCGAGCACGCGTTCACCCTGGACCTGTCGCTCCTCCTCCGCGACCGGCTGGAGGCCGAGGGCGCGGAGGTCGTGATGACCCGCTCCGACGGCGACGGGGTCGGCCCGTGCGTGAACGAGCGGGCCGAGATCGGCAACGAGGCAGGGGCCGACGCGGCGATCTCGGTGCACGCCGACGGCGGTCCGGAGTCCGGCAGCGGCTTCCACGTCATCGCCCCCGGCGAGGTCGAGGGGAACGAGGACATCGTGGTGCCCTCCGCCCGGCTGGCCGGGCTGCTCCGCGACGCCTACGCCGAGGGCACCGGGATGGATCCGGCCGACTACATCGCCGAGGAGGGACTGGACGAGCGGACCGACCTGGGCGGGCTCAACCTGTCCACCGTCCCCAAGGTGTTCCTGGAGGCCGGGAACATGCGCAACCCCGGCGACGCGGAGCTGCTGGAGGACGGGGAGTGGCGCGAGCGGGCGGCCGACGCGATCACCGGGGCGGTCGTCGACTTCCTCACCGGGGCCGAGGGCGAGAGGCCCTGACCCGGGGCGCCCCGATCGGCGGATGATCCGCGGCCGGGACGTCTGTCCTGTTCCGGCCACCCCCCGGTGGCGATCATGAGTGATCTTCACGACATACTTGCCCCATGCTCGATCCCCTCTTCAGCCCCTCCTCCCGTCCCGAGTTCGACGTCGTGCTCCGCGGCTACCACCGCGGCCAGGTGGACGAGTGGTTCGACGCCCTCCTCTCGCCCACCGCCGAGGCCGACCCCCGGCCCGAGTTCGACGTCGTGCTCCGCGGCTACGACCGGGACCAGGTCGAAGCGGCGATCCGGCAGGCCCTCCAGGACGCCGCCGAGCAGGGGGGTCCGGCCTGAGCCCCCGACCCGCGCAGGTGTCGCCGCGTGTCCGCGGAGACCGGGGTCGGCACAATGGAGGAATGCCGCTCACCCCTGCCGACATCAGAAAGAAGCGCTTCAGCACGGTCCGCTTCCGCCCCGGCTACCACGAGGACGACGTCGACGCCCTGCTCGACCGGGTCGAGGAGACCCTCTCCGCGCTGAACAGCGGCGACCCCGACGGCCCCCTCATCACCGCGCAGGAGATCGAGGAGTCCCGCTTCCGCGGCACCCGGCTCTCCTCCGGCTACAACGAGGAGGAGGTCGACGACTTCCTCGACGAGATCGCCGCCGAGCTGCGCTCCCGCGGACTGGTCCGCAAGGGCGACGTGCCCCCGCCGAAGACCCCGTCCAGCGGCCCGGTCACCTGGACCGGCCCGCAGCCCCGGGTGCCGGCCGCCCCGCCCCCGGTGGAGCGGCCCGCCTCGCCGCCGCCCCCGCCGTCGCGCGCGGGCGCGCACGCCCGCGCCGAACCGCGCGGTTCGATGTCCCCGGAGCACATCCGCGGCAAGCGCTTCGCCACCACCCGGCTGACCACCGGCTACAACGAGGACGAGGTGGACGACTTCCTGGACGCGGCGGAGGCCACCCTGGACGCGCTGATCAAGAGGCGCCCGGAAGGGGTGCTGATCACCGCCTCCGAAGTGGAGCGGGTCCGCTTCTCCACCACCAGGGCCCGCCCCGGCTACGATCCGGGGCAGGTGGACGCGTTCCTCGACGAGCTGGCCGCCGAGTTCCGGCTCTACGAGGGCGGCGAGTAGCCCGGGGCCGGAACGCCCCGGCCCGGGCCCGTCGGACTGTCGCCCGCCGACCACCGACCGTATTGTGGAAAAGCACGATGCCGACTATCACGCGCCGCTACCCTCCGGTTCCAGGAGGTGGCGCGGTATGGGGATCGCCGTGATCGAGGAGAAGCCCGGGGAGACGGCCGTCGACGACCGCTGGGAGACCCTGCTGCACGCCTGGCGAGAAGTCGACATGCCCGACGGATGGCGGGCTGAGATCCGCAAGGAAGGCATCGTCTTGGTTCCCCCACCCGCAGCGAAGCACAACGACGTCCCGGACTGGATCGCCCGGCAGCTCTACCCGGTCCTGCCCAAGGAGATCGCTTTCCACCAAGGGAGCGGCGTGGTCATCGCCGACCAGGCCCGGCTCCGCTCACCCGACATCGTCCTGTTCAACCGCGCCGCCATGCCCGAGCGGCGGGGCGAGGGGATCGACCCCGACGAGGTGCTCCTCGTCGCCGAGATCGCTTCGAAGGACAACGCCCGCGACGACCGGGAGGCCAAGCGGGTCGAGTACGCCACCGCCGGCATCCCGCTCTACCTGCTGATCGACGGCTACGACCCGCGCGGCCCCCGGATCACCCTCTTCTCCAACCCGCGCGGAACGGACTACTCCGACAGCCACGCCGTCGAATGGGGCGAGCCGGTCGACCTCCCGGAGCCGTTCGACGTCAAGCTCGACACCTCGGAGTTCACGGTCCCCTCCGACTGACGCCGCCGGCTTCCGCCCCGCCGCCGCCCCCGGCCCGGCGGGGTGCCGCCGCGCACGCTGCCTCCCCCGGCCCCGGCGCCCCGACCCCTCGCGGAGACACGCCCCGACCTGCCCGGACACGATTGATACGGAAAGTAATATGTGATTACTTGACGTGATCGTCGCGTGTCGGAGCGCGTGCTGGGCCCCCTGGGGAGGCACTACTGATGACTTTTGCGATGAGACCACAGGGCCGCGCGGGGGCGGGAGGGGCGCCCGGGTCCGCGCCGACCGGGTCCGTGCCGCCCCAGCACCCGTGGACGCCGGACGGCGGGGCCGCCGCCGAGTGGACCCAGGCCGAGCGGCACCCGTGGGAGCGGCCGCTGCTCGCCGCGGCGGCGGCGGCGACGCTGGCCGCGCTCGCCCTCGCCGTCCACATGCTGTGGACGGGCGGCGCGCAGGCCTGGACCGCGGCCGTGCTGCTCGCCCTCCCGGGCGCCTGCTGGGCGGTGCGCGGGATGCGCCACGCCGAGCAGCGGGCCCAGGCGGTCCGCGTCTCGCCCACCCAGTTCCCCCAGGTGCACGCCGAGATCTCCCGGCTCGCCACCGAGATGGGCCTGAACACCACCCCGGACGCCTACGTGCGGGCCGAAGCGCGGCGGCCGCGGTCCGCGGCGGCGGGCGGGCACGGGGCGCGCCGGTTCATCGTCGTCCCCGGCGAGCTGTTCGAGCCGGACGCCCGGCTGCGCGACCCGGAGGCGCTCCGCTTCGTCCTCGCCCACCAGCTGGGGCACATCGCCGCCGGGCACACCTCGTTCTGGCTGCGCGCCGGCACCTCGATCGGGCGGCTGGTCCCGGTGCTGGGCCCGGCGCTGTCCCGGGCGATGGAGTACACCGCGGACAACCACGCGCACGCGCACTGCCCGGAGGGGGCGCACGCGATCCGGATGCTGGCCGCGGGAAGGGCACTCTACCGGCAGGTCGGCATGGGCGAGATGGCCGAGCGCGGCCGCCGGGACCGGGGCGGCTTCGTCTTCCTGTACAACCTGCTGTCCAGCCGCCCGGTGAACATCAAGCGCATCGCCGCGATCCGGGACCGCAGCCGCCCGGGCCGGCTCTTCCTCTGACCCGCCTCCCGATGATCGTGGCGTTGCGGGGGCATCGACGCGCGTCGATGCCCCCGCAACGCCACGATCATCGCCGGGGGCGGGCAGGCGGGCGGCTCAGCCCCGGGCGAGCAGGCCGGACATCAGCAGCCCGGCGAAGTGGTCGCCGAGTTCGGCGCCGCCGAGGCCGCCGCCGCGCCGGTACCACATGCCCAGGTGGTGGACGGCGCCGAAGAACTGGGTGGCGACGATGTTCAGCGGGACCTCGGAGCGGAACACGCCCTCGCGCCGCCCCTCCTCCACCATCGCCAGGAAGCGCTCCTGGTAGTCGCGGCGCTCGGCGCGGATGGCGCGCTGCCGCTCCGGGGAGAGCATGTGCAGCGAGCGGGAGACGATGACCGCCTCGTCCGTGTTCTCGATGCTGGTGCGGACCAGGTCCGCCGCCGCCGCGCGGAGCCGGTCGGCGACCGGGCCGGGGGCCTTGGCGTAGCCGTCCAGCCGCTCCCGCTGCATGGCGAGCAGCCGCTGGAAGATCGCGTACAGCAGGTCGTCCTTGGAGTCGAAGTAGTGGTACATCGCCCCCTTGGTCACCCCGGCGGCGCCCACCAGCTCCTGGACCGAGGTGCGCTCGAAGCCGCGCTCGGCGAACATCCGGGTCGCCTCGGCCAGCAGCCGGTCCGGAACGGCCTGGGACCGCTCTCCCCGGTCCGCGTCGTCCCCCATGGGCCGTCCTCCCCTCGTCGGTCCGCGCGCCCGCCGCGCAGCCCACCAAGGATAGGCAGACCGCCCGGTCTGCCGCACCGCGGCGCCCGCCGCGACACGCCCGCCGCGGCGGAGCGGTTCCGCCCGCCCCCGGCCCTAGGCTGGGGCCGTACCGGATTCGGCGCGGGAAACCGGCGGAAATCGAACCGGTGTTCGATATCCTTCCCCGGTGAGTCTGTACAACGAACGGATCGACGTCCGATCGACCACCGGCGGCCACCCGGCGCTGTTCTCCTGGCGCGGCCGCATGTACCGGGTCCGCCGCGTGATCGGCAGCTGGAACGGCGCCGCCGGCGAGGCCGACGTCCGCCTCGTCCGGGTCGCCGCCGAGTCCGACCGCGGCGAGCCGAGCATCGCCGACATCGCGGTCGACGACGCCACCGACCGCTGGACCATGCGCCGCCTCTGGGAGTGACCCGGGCCTCCGCCGGGGCCGCGGAGCGGCGGCCCCGGTGGAGGGGCGGTAACGGCACGGGCGCGCCCTCACATCGATATCGCTCTGCGCTGGGGCGTTGCCGGGAAAGCGGTGGAAACCGTGCGATCCTGGAAATCATGCGCGCTGACCTGATCCACTCCCGCCCCCTGCGCGGGTCCGGCGCCCGCGCGAGCGGCCGCCGCACACCCCTCGCCGCGGCGCGCCGGGGCGGCCCGGTGCGCCGGAGGGCGTGCCGATGAACTTCTTCGACTACCTCGCGGGCAACTACGCCGAGGTGCTGGCGCTCACCGGAGAGCACATCGTGCTGGTGCTGCAGGGCCTGGTGCTGGCCTCGCTGATCGGGATCCCGCTGGCCGTGCTCACCTACCGGGCCGAGCTGCCGCGCAGCGTGGTGCTGGCCATCGCCGGGGTGTTCCTCACCATCCCCTCCTACGCCCTGTTCGGCCTGCTCATCGCCCCGCTCGGGCTGGGCACCGCGCCGGCCGTCACCGCGCTCACCATGTACGCGCTGCTGCCGGTGGTCCGCAACACCGTGGTGGGGCTGCGCGGGGTCGACCCCGCCGTCATCGAGTCGGCCCGCGGCATGGGGCTGAGCCGCCGGCAGATCCTCCGGCAGATCGAGCTCCCGCTGGCCTGGCCGGTCATCGTCACCGGGCTGCGGGTCGCCACCCAGCTGCTGCTGGGCATCGCGGCGATCTCCGCCGCGGTCAACGGCCCCGGCCTGGGGAACCTGATCTTCCAAGGGCTGTCCAGCGCGGGCACGCCGTTCGCGGTGTACCTCGCCCTCGAAGGCATCCTCGGGATCGTCGTGCTGGCGGTCCTGGCCGACCTCGCCTTCGCCGCCCTGAACCGCGTTTCGACCTCCAGAGGACTCCGAGTTGACTGACGCCTCCGCCACCGCCGCGCCCGACGCCATGATCCGGCTGGAGCACCTCACCAAGGCCTACCCGGGGCAGGCCGAGCCCGCCATCGACGGCCTCAGCCTGGAGATCCCGCGCGGCGAGATCGTGGTCTTCGTCGGCCCGTCCGGGTGCGGCAAGACCACCCTGATGAAGCTGATCAACCGGCTCATCGAGCCCACGTCCGGCCGGATCGTGATCGACGGGCGGGACGTCACCGAGATGAACCCGGACGAGCTGCGCCGGGGCATCGGGTACGCGATCCAGCAGACCGGGCTCTTCCCGCACCGCACCGTCGCGCAGAACATCGCCACCGTGCCCAGGCTGCTCGGCTGGCCCGCGGAGAAGGTCGCCGCCCGGGTGGACGAGCTGCTCACCATGGTCGGCCTGGCCCCGGAGACCTACCGGGACCGCTACCCCCGGCAGCTCTCCGGCGGGCAGCAGCAGCGGGTCGGGGTGGCCCGCGCGCTGGCCGCCGACCCCGAGGTGATGCTGATGGACGAGCCGTTCGGCGCCATCGACCCGATCACCCGGGAGGCGCTGCAGAACGAGTTCCTCCGCATCCAGCGGGACATCCGCAAGACGATCGTCTTCGTCACGCACGACATCGACGAGGCGGTGAAGCTGGGCGACCGGATCGCGGTGTTCGGCCCCGGCGGCCGGATCGCCCAGTACGACACCCCGGAGGCGGTGCTCAGCGACCCCGCCGACGACTACGTCGCCGAGTTCATCGGCTCCGGCGCCTACGTCAAGCGGCTCACCCTCACCCGGCTGTCCCGGGTGGGCGCCGCCGCCGACTGGCCGACGGTGCCCTCCTCGGCCGGCCGGGAGGCGCGGGTCGCCGCGCTGCGCTCCGCCGACCGCGACTTCGTGCTGGTGCTCGACGGCGACCGGCGCCCGGTCGGCTGGCTCGGCCGCGACCTGGCCCCCGACGACGACCGGCTGACCGGCGACGGCCTGCCGCTGCTCTCCTCGCTCGGCCCGGACGACACCCTGTACGACGCGCTCAACGCGATGCTGGCGAGCAACGCCGACGTCGTGGTGGTCACCGACGAGGACGGCCGCTACCGGGGGACCCTGGGCATGGCCGCGATCCAGGAGCTCATCCACACCGCCTCCCCGGCGGCGGGGGCGCGCCCGGAGCGCGCCGCCGGCCGGGCCCCCGGCGGGCCCGACTCGCCCGGCACCGACTCCCCCGGCAAGGAGGTGCGCTGAGAGATGGCGCTCGCCCCGGCTCCCGCGGAGCCCACCGGCGGCACGGGGGCCGCCGGACCCGCACCCCGCCCCGGCGGCGCACGCCGGCTGCTGCGCTACGCCGGCGCGCCGGCCGCGCTGCTCGCCGTGCTGGCCGCGCTCTACCTCTACGTCGGCGCGCACGACCTGGACCGGATCGAGCGGCGCAGCCTCAACGCCGAGTACCTGCTCAGCCGGACCTGGCAGCACCTCGGCCTGAGCCTGGTCGTGGTGGTGCTGATCCTGGCCGTCGCGGTGCCGCTGGGCGTGGCCCTCACCCGCCCCGGCGCGCGCCGGTTCTCCGGCCCGGTGCTGGCCCTGGCCAACATCGGGCAGGCCGTCCCCACCATCGGCCTGATCGTGCTGTTCGCGGTGGCCTTCGTCTCCTGGGGGATCCACACCATCGCGATCACCGCGATCGTGCTCTACGGGATCCTTCCGGTGCTGCGCAACACCATGGTCGGCCTGGACCAGGTGAGCCCGGCGGTGATCGAGTCCGCCCGCGGCATGGGGCTGGGCCGGGCCCAGGTGCTGTGGCGGGTCGAGCTGCCGCTGGCCGTCCCGGTGATGCTGGCCGGCATCCGCACCGCCCTGGTGCTGACCGTGGGCACGGTGGCGCTGGCGACCTTCATCGGCGCCGGAGGCCTGGGCGACGTCATCTCCAACGGGATCTCCTCCAACCGCACCGTGGTGCTGGTGACCGGGAGCGTCCTGGTGGCCGTGCTGGCCCTGGCCGTCGACTGGCTGGCGGGCATCGTCGAGGACGTGCTGCGCCCGCGCGGGATCTGAGAGGAGCCTCCCGTGGAAACCCCCGAACCGAGCGCCGTGCGGCGCGCCGCCGCCCGGACCCCGGTCCGCGCGGCGGTGCTGGCGCTGTGCGGAGCGATGCTGGCCGGCTGCGGCGGCGGGCCCGACACGGCCGAGTCGCTGCCGCAGGCCGCCGACGTGGACCTGGCGGGCGGCTCGCTCGCCTCCGGCATCGACCTGTCCGGCGCCTCCTTCCGGGTCTCCTCCAAGGAGTTCACCGAGAGCGTGATCCTCGGCAAGATCACCGTGTACGCGCTGCGCGCGTCCGGTGCGGAGGCCGAGGACATGACCGGCCTGATGGGCTCCAACATCCTGCGCAGCGCGCTGGAGACCGGGGAGGTCGACCTGTACTGGGAGTACTCCGGCACCGGGTGGACCCAGTACCTGCAGCGCGACGAGCGGATCACCGACTCCGAGGAGCAGTTCGAGGCCACCGCCGAGGCGGATCTGGAGGAGAACGGCGTGGAGTGGATGGGCCCCGCGCGGTTCGGCAACCAGTACGGCATCGCCCGCGCCGCCGACGCCGAGGGGCCCGCCGGCGAGGTGGACACCCTCGCCGACCTGGGCCCGATGGTCCGCGAGCACCCGGACGAGGCGTCGTTCTGCGGCGCCGCGGAGTTCATGGACCGCGAGTGGGAGGCCTTCCAGGAGTACTACGGGGCGCCGTTCCCGGTGGACGGCGTCTACCAGATGGACCTGGCGCTGAACTACGTCAACGTGGCCAAGGGCGACCCGTGCGGCTTCGCCGAGGTCTTCACCACCGATGCCCGGCTCAAATCGCTCGACCTGCAGGTGCTGGAGGACCCGGAGGGCTACTTCACCACCCAGCCGGCCGCGCTGACCGCCCGCGAGGAGACCGTCGAGGACCACCCGGAGCTGCGCGACCTCGCCGCCGAGCTGGGCGACGCGCTCACCGAGGACGCGATCATCGAGCTCAACGGGATGGTCGACCTGGAGGGCGCCTCCGCCGACCAGGCCGCGCTCCACTTCCTGCGGGAGAACGGCTTCATCGGATGACACCGATCGGATGACACTGATCGGGTGACACCGACCGGATGACGCGGACCGGCCGCCCGCCCCCGCCGGGAGGGGCCGGCCGGCCGCGGGACTCTACGATGGGGCGCGATGCGCATTCTGGTGGTCGAGGACGACGACCGGGTGGCGCGCGGCCTGGTCACGGCGCTGCGCAACGCCCGGTACGAGGTGGAGCGCGCGGCGACGGCGCAGCGGGCGCTGAGCGCCGCCCCCGCCGACGTCGTCCTGCTCGACCTGGGCCTGCCCGACGCGGACGGGTTCGAGGTGCTGCGCCGGCTGCGCGACCGCCCGCACACCGCGATCATCGCGGTGACCGCGCGCGCCGAGGAGCGCGAGCGGGTGCGCGGCCTGCGCGCGGGCGCCGACGACTACGTGGTGAAGCCGTTCGGCATCGCCGAGCTGCTCGCCCGGATCGAGGCGGTGCTGCGCCGCACCCGCCCCGCCCGCGCCGAGGCGCCGCCGGAGCCGCGGCTGGAGATCGGCCCGCTCTCCCTCGACCCCGGGCTGCGCGAGGCGCTGCTCGGCGGCGAGCCGGTGCAGCTCACCCGCAAGGAGTTCGACCTGCTGGCGCTGCTCGCGGCGCGCTCGCCGGAGGTGGTGGCCCGGGACGCCATCCTGGACCAGGTGTGGGGCGCCTCCTGGGAGTCGTCCTCGCGGACCCTGGACACCCACGTCGCCGCGCTCCGCGGCAAGCTGAGCGGCCCGGTGCGGATCCACACCGTGCGCGGCGTCGGCTACCGGCTCTCCGCCGACGCCGAGTCGGCCTGAGCGGGGCCGGACCGTGCTGCGCAGGCTGCTCGCCATCCTCGTCCCGCTGGCGTTCCTGCTGATGGCCTCGCTCGCCGTGCCGCTGGCCACGGTGGTCGCCCAGCAGCAGACCCAGGAGGTCTACGTGGACCGGCTGAACGACGCCGGCCGGTTCGCCTCGCTCGGCGCGACCGCCCTGGTCACCGGGAGGGACGAGGCGCTCCGCGTGGAGCTGCAGCGGTACCGGGAGCTGTACGGCGGGCACGTCGCCATCGTCGGGACCACCGGGGAGCCGCTGCTGGAGTCGGGCTCCGGCGGCGGCCCCGGGGACGGCCCCCCGGAGGCCCACCCGTCGGTGCAGGACGAGGCGGTGCGGCGGGCGCTGGCCGGGTTCCGCCCCGAGCCGCCCACCGCGGTGTGGCCGTGGGAGGGCGCCGACCTGGTGATCGCCGAACCGGTCGGCCGGGACAGCATGGTGGAGGGCGCGGTGGTGCTCTCGGTGCCCACCGGCGACCTGCGCTCCGCGATCCTCGCCGACTGGGGGCTGATGGCGCTGCTGGGCACGGTGCCGCTGGCGCTGCTGTGCGCGGTGGCCTGGCCGCTGTCCCGCTGGGTGCTGCGGCCGGTGCACCGGCTGGACGAGGCGACCGCCGCCATCGCCGGGGGCGACCTGTCGGTGCGCGCCGACGACGAGGGCGGGCCGCCGGAGCTGCGCCGGCTCGCCGGGTCGTTCAACGCGATGGTGGACGTGGTGGAGCGCGCCCTGCACCGGCAGCGCGCGTTCGTCTCCGACGCCTCCCACCAGCTGCGCAACCCGCTGGCCAGCCTCCGGCTCGCGGTGGAGAACCTCCAGCCCTACCTGGGCGACCCGGAGGCCCGGGAGATCCACGGCGACGCGGTGGAGGAGACCAGGGCGATGAGCAGGCTGCTCAACTCGCTGCTGGCGGCGACCCGGTTGGAGAGCTTCAGCCGCGCCGAGCCGGTGGACCTGGACGAGCTGCTGGCCACCCGGCTGCCGCGGTGGCGGGCGCTGGCCGAGGGGCACGGCATCGGGGTGGAGAACGCGGTGCCGGAGGGGCTGCGGGTGCTGGCCCCGCCCGGCGGGCTGGGCAGCGTGCTGGACGAGCTGATGAGCAACGCCACCCGGCTGTCCGGGGCGTCGGCGATCCGGCTGAGCGCGTCCGCCGACCGGCCGGTCGGGGAGGGCCCGCCGATGGTGGTGCTGCACGTCGCCGACGACGGCACCGGGCTCACCCCGGAGGAGCGGGAGAAGGCCCTGCAGCGGTTCTGGCGCGGCGCCGGCCAGCAGAACACCGAGGGCACCGGGCTGGGCCTGGCCATCTGCGCCGACCTGGTGGAGTCGGCCGGCGGCGGGCTGCGGCTGCTGCCGGGCCTGCCCGACGGCGGCGGCGGCTTCGGCCTGGACGTCGCGATCCGGCTGCCCGCCGCCCCGGAGAGCGCGCCCGAGTAGCCCCGCGCCCCTCCCCCGATGATCTTGGCGTTGCGGGGGTGACGGCGCGCGTTGACACCCCCGCAACGCCGAGATCATCGGGGGCGACGGATCGGGGGAATACGGCTAGGGCTTCTGGCTCCGGAACCAGCGGGCGGCGCCGGGGTGCATCGGGACGGCGCCGGTGGCGATGCCGGTCCGTACGTTGATCTGCGCGGCCTCGGGGCGGGTGCGGGCCATGGCCGGGGCCCGGTCGAAGACGGTCCCGGTGACGGCCTCGGCGATGTCGTCGGGGAGGTCGGCGCGGGCCAGCAGCACGTTGGGCACGCTCAGCGTGCGGACCGGCCGGACGCCCCGGTAGGCGGTGCCCGACAGGGTGCCCGGGTAGTAGACCTCCGGGCGGGCGTCGGCCATCCGGTCGGCCTCCCGGTGCAGCTCGACGGCGCGCAGCGGCAGCCGCTCGGCCAGGCCGACGATGGCCGGGGTGGGCACCCCGGTCAGCGAGAACATGGCGTCGATCCGGCCGGCCTCCAGCTCCTCGGCGGAGCCCGCCTGGTTCAGCAGGAGCGGCTCGATCTCCACACCGGTCAGCTCGGCCAGCCGGCGCACCGTGTACTCGGTCCCGGAGTCCTCCGCGCCCAGGGACGCCCGGCCGCCGTCCAGGTCGGCCAGCTCCCGGATGCCGGACTCGGCCGGGACCATGAGGTGCAGGTAGCTGTCGTAGAGCCGGCACAGCGCGGCCACGCCGGCGGTGTCGGGGTCGAACGCGTCCAGGCTGGTGGGGCCGATGTCGACCTCGCCCCGGGCGAGCAGCCGCAGGTTGTCGCTGGAGGCGTGCGTCGCCAGCGTCTCGATCTCGGTGCCGGGCAGCACGTCGCGGAGGTACCCGGCGAGGGCGCCGCCGATCTCCCGGAACACCGCGCCGCGCGGGCCGGTGGCGATGGTCAGCCGCTCGGCCTTGGCCGTGCCCCGGCGGGCGCACCCCTCCGCCCCCGCGGCCACTCCCGCCGCGCCCGCCAGCGCGCCGAGCAGGACCGCCCTCCGCGGGAGGCCTCCCGCACGCTCAGCTGACCCCATCCGGCCAGGATAGACGCCCGCCCGGGGCCGGACCGGGCCCAGATCACCCTCCCCGGGGAGACAGGTCACATGCGCACGAGCGGATGCGCCGGGGAACCGGCCGACCACCCTCCGGAGTGGAATGTCAGGAGAATCCCAAGTTCCCGACCGATGTTTGCCCTCCGGCGCGCCCGTGACGAGCATCACGGCAGGTTGTGACGGAGCACCGGCCCCCTGCGGCGCTCCGCTCCGGCCCCGCACCCCACACGGAAGAAGGCAGACGAACATGTCCCCCAGCAGCAGAGACCCGGGCTCCCCCCGCCCCGGATCCGCGGGCCCGACGGACGCGCCGGCCCCCGCCGAGCAGGCCGGCGCCGAGACGCGCGGCGGCGGGGAGGGGCGGCTGATCATCAAGGTCGCCTCCCTGCTCGGCGGCGTCCTGGCGGCCGCACTGCTCGTCCTGGTGCTGCCCGACTCGCTGTCCACCGAGGGCAAGATGACCGCCGCCGTCGCCCTGCTGATGGCGGTCTGGTGGGCGACCGAGGCGATCCCGCTCCCGGCCACCGCGCTGGTCCCGCTGGTGCTCTTCCCGGTCCTGATCGGGGCCGACATCGGCGACGTGGCCGCCCCCTACGCCAGCGACATCATCTTCCTGTTCATGGGCGGGTTCATGCTCGCGCTGGCGATGCAGCGGTGGAACCTGCACCGGCGCATCGCGCTGACCATCGTCGCGGCCGTGGGCACCAGCCCCACCATGCTCATCGCCGGGTTCATGATCGCCACCGGCTTCATCACCATGTGGGTGTCGAACACCTCCACCGCGGTGATGATGCTGCCGATCGGCGTGGCCGTGGTCGGCATGGTCGCCCAGCTGCGGGACGGGAAGACCGACCCGAACTTCGCCACCGCGCTGATGCTCGGCATCGCCTACTCCTCCTCGATCGGCTCGGTCGCCACCCTGATCGGCACCCCGCCGAACGCGCTGATGGTCGGCTACCTCGCCGAGGAGCAGGGCATCGAGATCGGCTTCGGCCAGTGGATGATGGTCGGCCTGCCGCTCGCCGCGGTGTTCATGCTGATCGCCTGGTTCGTGCTGACCAAGATCGCCTTCCCGCCCGCGATCAAGAAGCTGGAGGGCGGCCGCGAGCTGATCCGCGGCGAGCTGCGCGCGATGGGGCCGGCCTCCACCGCGGAGAAGCTGGTGCTGCTGGTCTTCGTCTCCGCCGCCGCGGCCTGGGTCGGCGTCCCGCTGCTGGCGGACGGCTCGGTCGGCGAGGCGCTGCCCTGGCTGGCCAACGTCAGCGACGCCGGGATCGCGATGACCGTCGCGGTGGTGCTGTTCATCATCCCGGCCGGCGGCGGGGAGCGGAAGCGGCTGCTCGACTGGGAGACCGCGGTGCAGCTGCCGTGGGGCATCCTGCTGCTGTTCGGCGGCGGCCTGAGCCTGTCCAAGCAGTTCAGCGAGACCGGGCTGAGCTCGTGGATCGGCGAGATGGTCGGCGGGCTGGCCGGGATCCCGGTGTGGCTGCTGATCCTGATCGTGGCCGCCCTGGTCCTCTTCCTCACCGAGCTGACCAGCAACACCGCCACCGCCGCGACGTTCCTGCCGGTGATGGGCGGCGTCGCGGTCGGGATGGACATGGACGTGATGGTGCTGATCCTGCCCGCGGTCATCGCGGCGACTATGGCGTTCATGCTCCCGGTCGGCACCCCGCCGAACGCGATCGTGTTCGGCTCGGGCAACGTGACGATCCAGCAGATGATGCGCGGCGGCCTGATCCTCAACCTGACCGCGCTGGTGCTGATCATGGTGGTGATGTACACCATCGCCGGGCAGGTGCTGGGCTTCAGCCTGTAGCCCCGGCACCGGCCTTCCCCGACCACAGAACGGGCCACCCCCTCCCGGCCCTTCCCGGAGCGGCACCCGCGCGCCCCCTCCTGATCCCTGCGCGCGGGTGCCGCCTTCTCCCCCGCCCCGTCCGCCGGTTCCCGGCGGGCGGGGCGGTCTTCAGTCGGTGCGGATGCAGTCGATGTAGGGGCGGGCGTAGGCCGGGGCGGGGAAGGAGGCCAGGGCGCGGGCCAGGGCCTGCAGGGTGGTGGCGGCCAGGGCGATGTCGGGGTCGATGCGGTTGCCGGCCTGGTAGGGCTTGTCGGACTCCTCGCGGTAGGTCAGCAGCCAGGTGGCCCGGTGCTCGGTGTGCAGCGCGAGGAAGGCGTTGTAGTCCGGGGCCACCCCGGGGACGCACCGCGACGGCGGAACCGCAGGCGGGTCCTCCCGCAGGGGCGGGGGCTCGGGCAGGCGGCGGGCCCCGCGCGCGTGGCGCGGGCCGGGCCCGGGGTTGGGCAGCACGCCCAGCACCGGGACCACGAGCAGGATCAGTACGGACAGCAGGTTCCACAGGGTCGGGAAGCGCTCCCCATCGCGATGGTGGATACCCTGGCACATGTCGTCACCTCGGACACTTCGGGTGATGGCCACGCCCTCGGACGGCTGCCACCGTCGCGGGGGCCTTGCTATGCCAGAAGACTTCCACCTGCATAAACACTGTTCCAGTGGCAGTGGATTAAGTAAGAAAAGAGATGACGCAGGAGCGAAACATCGCGAACCCTGTGGACCCTCTGTGGATTTCTGTGGATAACCGGATTCGGCGGCATCCAGCATGCGACACTCTGCGACATGAACAAGGTCAGCCCCGAGATCGCCGAGCGCTGGGGTCGTGCCCTGCAAGAACGCCGCACCATGCGCGGTATGACCCAGTCCGCCCTGGGGCGCGCACTCGGCATACGAGGTACCGCCATCTCCAACATGGAACGCGGTATCCGGGCCCCCTCCCCTGAGAACCTTCGCCTACTGGACTCCACGCTTCAGGCGGGAGGCCGACTCGAGCGCCTGTGGAAAGAGCTCAAGAACAACGGCCAACTCGCCTGGCTGGGAAAGCTCTCCGAACTGGAAAGGGATGCGGTCTCCCTTCTGGAATACCAGCCGCTCCTCTTCCCTTCACTACTGCAAACCGAGCAATACGCACGCATGGTCATGCGGGCCATCTCCCCGTGGGTGAGCCAAGAGGAGATCGACTCCAGCGCGGACGCCCGCATGGCGCGCGCCCGCCGTTTCCTCGACTCGACATCACCGGTCCTCGTCACCGTCCTCAGCGAGCAGATCCTCACCACTCCGATCGATCGGAGCAAGGCAATGGTCGAGCAGTTGGAGCATGTCCTCCAGCTCGCTCAGGGCGGCAGGGTGACACTGCAGGTCGTCCCGGTCGGCAAGCACCCCGGACTGGTCGGTCCGTTCAAGATCTTCGCCCCATCAGAGGGGCCAGAGGTGGTGTACGTGGAGTCAGCGGCCCGAGGGCAGTTCGTCGATGCTTCACCGGCGGTTGCAGACTTCAAGCTAAGGTTCGGGCATCTGCAGGCAGAAGCGCTGTCGCCCGGCCAATCGGTCGATCGCCTTAAGGAGACACTGGAAGGATTGACTGATGACTGAATCCCTCTGGCACAAGAGCAGCTACAGCGGCGGCACCCACCAGGACTGCGTCGAGGTCGCCGAAGGCCGGACCACCGCCGTGCGCGACACCCGCCACCGCCACCTCGGCCACCTCGAATTCCCCGCAACCGAGTGGGCCGCCTTCATCGACGCAGTCAGGGCCGACCGCGCCTGACCCGCCCCTCCCCCTCCCTCGGCCGTCCCGTCCTGGCGGCCCGAGGCCCGGCCGCACCCGCACCGGGCTTCGGGGCGCCGGTATGTCGGGGGGCCGTTCGTCGGCGCCTTGCCGGAGAATGCCGGGCATGGCAGCTCCCCGGCACCACGCCCTGAACTACGTGGAGATCACCGTCACCGACCTGGACGAGGCCAAGCGCTTCTACACCAAGGCGTTCGGGTGGCGGTTCAACGACTACGGCCCCGGCTACGCCGGCATCCGGGACCCGGACGGCGGCGAGGCCGGCGGCCTGGCCCTCGGGGGCGAGGTGCGCGGCGGCGGGCCGTTCGTGCTGCTCTTCTCCGAGGACCTGGACCGCTCGGTGGAGGAGGTGACCGCCGCCGGCGGGCGGGTGGTCAACGGGCCCTACGCCTTCCCGGGCGGCCGCCGGTTCCACTTCACCGACCCGAGCGGCAACGAGCTCGGCGTCTGGGCCGAGTCCTAGGCCCGGTCGGCGGTCCCGGGCGGCGGGACGAACCAGGCGTCGGTCTCCCCGGCGGCCGCCTGCGCGTGCCGGATGCGGCGGAGCACCCGCTCGCTCATCCGCGGCAGGCCGCCGGGGGCGAACCAGCCGGCGTCCAGCGACTCGTCCTCGTCCAGGCGGATCTCGCCGCCCACCGGGCGGCACCGGAACGCCACGTCCATGAACTGCACGACGTCGCCGTTGGCGTAGGTGAACGGCGGCTCGGTGACCACGCTGACGATCCGCTCCGGCACCGCGCGGATCCCGGTCTCCTCCCGGATCTCCCGGGCGAGCGCCTGCGCGGGCTGCTCGCCCGGCTCCAGGATGCCGCCCGGCGGCGCCCACGACCCGTCGTCGGCCCGCTGGTGCAGCAGGACCGAGCCGTCCTCGGCGATGACCACGCCGGTCACCCCCATCAGCCACAGCGGGGCGTGCCCGACGTGCTCGCGCAGCTCGCGGATGAACTCAGGGGTCGGCATGGCGCCGACACTATCCGCCGCGGGCCGCCCGCCGGACCGCCGAGCGGCGCGGGGCGGCGCGGAGGGAGGCGGGTGTGACGCACGGCATATCACCGCCTCCCATCCGCGGCATCCGCCGCCGCACAGGGGCTCCCGGGGCGCACCCCGGGAAAAATTGGTCTAGACCCTGTGAACATGTGTTGTACAGGCACACCCGCCGGCTGTATCCAGGTACCCATGACCGAATACGGCGGCACCTCGCAGCACAGGCGGGTCATCGACGGCCTGGTGCGGCGCATCTCCACCGGGGAGCTGGGCCCCGGCACCCGGCTGCCCGGGGAGAACCGGCTGGCCGAGGAGTTCTCGGTGAGCCGCGGCACGGTCCGCAGGGCCCTGGCCGAGCTGCAGCGGCAGCGGCGGATCGAGACCCGCACCGGGATCGGCTCCTTCGTCGCCTTCGACGGCGCCGACCTGGACTTCTCGATGGGCTGGACGGCCGCGCTCACCCAGGCCGGCGTCCCCACCGAGACCGAGGTGGTGCTGCTGGAGCGGCGGGACGACCCCGGCTTCGCCCGCGAGCACGGCCTGGGCACCGCCGCCTTCGTCGCGGTGGACCGGGTCCGGCGGATCATCGGCGGCCCCGCGGTCTCCCTGGAGCGCAGCCTGGTCCCGGCCACCCCCGACCTCGCCGACCTGCCGGAGACCGGGCTGGCCGGCGGGTCGCTCGGCACCGAGCTGGAGCGCGCCGGGCTGGTCCCGCACCACGGCGAGTCCTGGGCCGGCGCCCGGCCGCTCCCCGCCGGCGACGCCGAGCTGCTCGGCCGCCCGCCCGGCACCGTCTTCCTGCACACCGCCCGGCTCTCCTTCGCCGCCGACGGCGCCTTCGTCGAGCACGTCACCAGCCTCCTCGACCCCGACCGCTTCCGCCTGCACCACACCTTCGGAGCGGCGCGATGACCGCCGCCGCCCCCGCCCTCCACGCCTCGGAGACCGCGCCGGACACCCGCGACCGCGCGCTCGGCGCGCTGTACGGCCTCGCCATCGGCGACGCCCTCGGCATGCCGACCCAGGGCATGCCGCGCGCGGAGATCGCCCGCCGCTGGGGCCTGCTCTCCGGCTTCGAGCCCGGCCCCGCCGACCAGCCGATCGCCCCCGGCATGCCGGCCGCCTCGGTCACCGACGACACCGAGCAGGCGCTGCTCGTCGCCCGGCTGCTGGTCGACGGCGGCGGGCACATCGCCCCGCTCGCCTTCGCCCGAGCGCTCAGCGACTGGGAGCGCGGCATGGCCGAGCGCGGCTCCGCCGACCTGCTCGGCCCGTCCACCAAGCACGCCATCGAGGTGATCAACGCCGGCGGGCCGGTGGAGGAGGCCGGCCGCACCGGCACCACCAACGGCGCCGCGATGCGGGTCGCCCCGGTCGGCGTCGCCGCGCCGCCCGGGCCGGGCCTGCTCGACCTGGTCGTGGAGTCCTGCCTGGTCACCCATAACACGACGGTGGGCATCTCGGCCGCCGCCGCGGTCGCCGCGGCGGTGAGCGCCGGCGTCGGCGGCGCCGGGACCGCCGAGGCGCTCGCGGCCGCCGCCGGCGCGGCCCGGGACGGCGCCCGGCGCGGCCACTGGGTCGCCGGCGGCGACATCGCCGCCCGGATCGGCTGGGCCCGCCGGCACGTGGCCGGGCTGGACGACGAGCGGCTCTGCACCGAGCTGTACGAGGTGGTCGGCACCAGCGTGGCCTCGCAGGAGTCGGTGGTCGCGGTGTTCGCGCTGGCCGCGGCGCGCGGCGACCGGCCGTGGGCCGCGCTGCGCCTGGCCGCCTCGCTGGGCGGCGACACCGACACCGTCGCCGCGGTCCTCGGCGCGGTCCTCGGCGCCTGCCACGGCACCGCGGCCTGGCCCGCCGAGGCCGTCGCCGCCGTCCGCGCCGCCAACGACCTGCCGTTCGAAGAGCTCGCCGACGGCCTGCTGGCGCTGCGCCGCGGCGCCCCCGAGACCACCTGACCCGCGCCGCCCCGGCGCGGGGCGGCTCCCCGGGCGCACCGTCCGCCCCCGGAGGGCCGCCGCGGCCGGGCGCCCCGGCACCGTCCGCCGGGGCGCCCGGCCCGCCCTCCCCCTCCCCGTTCACCTCCGCACCCCAAGGGGGCAGCCATGTCCGCACCCTCCCCGCCCGCGCCCGCCGCCGGCGCCCCGCCGGCCGGGGCCGCCGGGACCGACTCCGGCGCGCTGGAGACCCGCGGCATCGAACCGGTGCCGCCGCACGAGCGCTCCGGCTCCCCGATGCAGCTCTTCTGGGTCTGGTTCGCGGCGAACATCTCGATCCTCGGGCTGCCGCTGGGCGCCGCGCTGATCGTGTTCAACGGGCTCAACCTGTGGCAGGCGCTGCTCGCCGCGGCGCTGGGCGCGGTCGGCTCGTTCGCCGTGGTCGGGCTGGTCTCGATCGCCGGGCGCCGCGGGGGCGCGCCCAGCCTCACCCTGTCCCGGGCGGTGTTCGGGGTGCGCGGCAACGCCGGCCCGACCGTGGTCTCGCTGCTGTCCCGGCTGGGCTGGGAGACCGTCAACACCACCACGGCGGCGTTCGCCCTGCTCAGCCTCTTCGGCATCGTGCTGGGCACCGAGGGCGGCGCCAAGGAGCACCCGGTGCTCACCCTGGTCTCCATCGCCGTCTTCGTCGGCCTGACCCTGCTCGTCTCCGGGCTCGGCCACAAGGTCCTCGTCACCGTGCAGAAGTGGGCGACCTGGGGGTTCGGCGCGCTGAACATCGCGGTGGCCGCGTTCCTGGTGGCCAGCGTCGACTGGGACGCGGTCGCCGCCGCCCCGGCCGGGCCGGTGAGCGCGGTGGTCGTCGGCGTCGGCGTGATCGCCGCGGGCACCGGCATCGGCTGGGCCAACTCCGGCGCGGACATGTCCCGGTACCAGCCGGTGACGGTGCGCTCCAGGGCGCTGGTGCTCAGCGCGGCGGCCGGCGCGGGCGTCCCGCTGGTGCTGCTGATCGGGCTGGGCTCGCTGGTCTCCGCCGGCGACGCCTCGCTGGCCTCGGCCTCCGACCCGGTGGCCGCCATCCGCGAGATGCTGCCCGCCTGGATGGCGGTGCCCTACCTGGTCGCGGCGTTCGGCGGGCTGCTGCTCTCCAACCACCTGTCGGTCTACTCCGCCGGGCTGACCACCCTCACCCTGGGGCTGCGGGTGCCGCGCGCCGCCGCGGTGCTGCTGGACGTGCTGGTCACCTTCGCCGGCGCGATCTACTTCATGCTCGTCTCGGACGGCTTCTACGGGCCGTTCCTGACCTTCCTCACCCTGCTCGCGGTGCCGATCACCGCGTGGACCGCGGTCTTCCTCACCGACATGCTCGTCCGCCGCGACTACGACGACGCGGCGCTGATGGACACCGCCCCCACCAGCGGCTACTGGTACACCGGCGGGGTACGGTGGCCGGCGCTGGGCGCGTGGGCGACCGGTATCGCCGGCGGGTACCTGTTCACCGTCGCCGCCGCCGGGGAGGACGTCTGGTTCGCCGGGCCGCTCGCCGGGACCTGGGTCGGCGAGAACGGACTGGGCTGGGTCGCCGCCTTCGTGCTGGCGGCCGGGGTGTACGCGGCGTGCGGCGGGGTCCGGCGCGCCCCCGCCCGGAACCGGTCCGGCCGCACCGAGTGAGAGGAGCACCGACCATGGCCGCACGGCCACGCCTGTTCCACGTGGGCGCGGTGATCGCCGACGTCGTGCTGGACGTCGACGCGCTGCCCGAGCCCGGCGGGGACGTCTTCGCGACCTCGTCGCGGACCCTGCCCGGCGGCGGGTTCAACGTGATGGCCGCCGCCGCGCGGGCCGGGATGCCGGTCGTCTACGGCGGCGCGCACGGCACCGGGCCCTACGGCGACATGGCCCGGGAGGCGCTGCGCGCCGAGGGCGTCGCCGTGGCGCACCCGCCGAAGCCCGGCCGCGACACCGGTTTCTGCGTGGCGCTGGTGGACTCCTCGGCGGAGCGCACCTTCGTCACCAGCCTGGGCGCGGAGGGCGAGCTGACCCTCGGCGAGCTGCGCGCGCTCCGCCCGGCCGCGGGGGACTTCGCCTACGCGGTCGGCTACGCGCTGATGTCCGGGCCGCGCACCGGCGACCTGCTCACCTGGATCGGCGGGCTGCCGGCGGAGGTGCGCCTGGTCTTCGACCCCGCCCCGGTGGTCGGCGAGATCCCCGGGGAGGCGCTGGCGGCGGTGCTCGGCCGGACCGACGTGCTCAGCCTGAACGCCCGCGAGGCAGCGATCACCACCGGCGCCTGGGACGCCGAGCGGGCCGCCGCGCTGCTCGCCGGGCGGATCCGGTCGGGCGGGACCGTGGTGCTGCGCGACTCGGCGGACGGCTGCCTGGTGGCCGGGGCGGGCTCCGCCCCGGTCCGGGTACCCGGGTTCCCGGTGCGCGCGGTGGACACCAACGGCGCGGGCGACGCGCACGTCGGGGTCTTCACCGCGGCGCTGGCCGGCGGCCTGGACCCGGTCCGGGCGGCCCGCCGGGCCAACGCCGCCGCGGCGGTCGCCGTCACCCGCCGCGGCCCGGCCACCGCGCCGGGCGCGGCGGAACTCGACCGCTTCCTCGCCGAGCACGCCGCCCCGGCCCTGTGATCCCGGAGCGGTCCGCGCCATGATGGCCCGATGGCCGAACCGACCGTGATCCGCACCGCCCGCCCCGAGGACCACGCCCGCATCACCGCCGTCGCCGACGCCTGGTGGGGGCGGCCGGTCACCGGGATCCTGCCCCGGCTCTTCCTGGACCACTTCCACCCGAGCAGCCTGGTCGCCGACGCCGGGGAGGACCTGGCCGGCTTCGTCATCGGGTTCTTCTCCCCCGGCGACGGGCGGACCGCCTACATCCACTTCACCGGGGTCGCCCCGGACCAGCGCCGCACCGGGCTGGCCCGCGAGCTCTACCGGCGGTTCTTCGCCCTGGCGAAGGCGGACGGCCGGACCCGCGTGCACGCGGTCACCGCGCCGTTCAACACCGGCTCCATCGCCTTCCACACCGCGATGGGCTTCACCGCCTCCGACCCGGTCCCCGACTACGACGGCCCCGGCCTGGACCGGGTCCGCTTCGAGCGCCCGCTGTAGCGGCCGGGCGGGGGCGCAGGCCGATCACGCCCCCGGCCTCTTCTCCGCCTCCCGGCGCACGCGCCACCCCTCGTAGTCCCAGCCGGATCCGAGGTCGGCATAGTGCTCCAGGCACTCCAGCGCGGCCCTGCGCCGCCGTGCCGCGTACTCCCGCAGAGCCAGGTCCACGGCCTCCTTCTCCGTCGCGCAGCCGGACAGCCGCACGGCCTCGGCCAGCGCCTCGGCGTCGATGCCGCTCCGCTCCATCCGCATCCGAACCTCCCTCTCTTCGACATCGGGCAGGCGGTCGGCGCCTCTCCGGCGGTGTCCGCGGCCGCCTCAGGGCCGGACGTGGACCAGCGAGTACCGCCAGTACAGGCGGCGGCGGATCCGGGCGCCCGGGAGGGTGCGGCCGGTCTCGGCGGCGATCTCGTGCAGGGTGGACTGCGGGTCGGTGACGCGCATGTCCGACAGGGAGGCGGGGTCGGGCACCCCGGTGAGCAGGCGGCCGAGTTTGAGGCCGGCGGCCGTGGCCCACTGGCCGGGGAGCGCGGCCAGGCCGGCCGCCCGGTCGGTGGCGGTGTCCTCGCGGTACAGGCCGAGGACGGCGAGCACCCCGCCCGGGGCGAGCGCCGCGTCCAGCCGGCGCAGCGCGTCGCCGAGCGGCATGTGGTGCAGCGAGGCGATGGCGGAGATGAAGTCGTAGGCGCCCGGCTCCAGATCGATCCCGGAGAGCGGGGCCGCCGTGTAGCGCACGTCCAGCCGGGCGGGGGTGCGCTCCCGGGCCAGGCCGAGGGCGGCGGCGTCGGGGTCGATCGCGTCGACCTCCAGGCCGCGCAGGGCGAGCCGCCGGGCGAACCGGCCGTCGCCGCAGCCGACGTCCAGCGCCCGCCGCGCCCCCGGCGGGACGTGCCGGAGCAGCGTGTCGTGGTAGTGCGCGTTGTGGTTCCAGGCGAAGTCCCGGTAGCGCAGACCGTACATCCGGGGAGCGGCCACGGGGGTGCCGTCCTCTCGTTCGCGTCGTCGGCCGAGTCGGGAGGCCGGCGGTCCGCGCGGGCGGGTCCGGGGCGCCCCGGAGCGCGTCGGGCGGGGCGGACCCCGCGCGGCGCGGGAACGGCGGCCCTGAACCGGCAGGGTAGGCGATCGGCGGCCGGGACCGGTACCCGGGGCGGCCGCGGCGCACCGGCCTCAGGACAGCACCGGACTCCGGCCCGCGGCGGACGGCGAGGGCGGACCGGGGTTGCGGAGCGGCCTCAGCCGGCCTGCTTGGCCTCCAGGGCCTCCATGGCGCTGACCGCGACCTGCACGGTGCGGTGCACCGGGACCTGCCGGTGCAGGCCGACCAGTCGGACGACCTTCGTCACCCGGTCGTTCGGGGCGGCCAGCGCGAGGCTGCCGCCGCGCTCCTTGACCGCGCGGTAGATGTGGATGACCGCGTTCAGCCCGCTGGAGTCCATGAACTCCAGCGAGGAGAGGTCGAGGACCAGCCACGGGCCGTGCTCCTGCACGGCCGCCAGGACATGCTCCTGGAGGTCGCCGGCGGTCGCTATGTCGAGGTCGCCTTCGACCGTGACGATCACGGTGCGGTCGTCGACCCGGGTGTCCAGCCCAAGCCTGTGCACGTTGTCTCCTCCCAGCCCCACACGACGTGAGGGGTCCCCGACGCACGCATCGCGCCCCGGGGAGCGGTCTTGTACGGCGCCCTGCCGGAGCGGATTCGAGGGGCCGCTTCCGGTGTCCCGCCGTCGATGGTGCGTCAATCCCTGACCACCCACGGTATTAGCCGAGCGGCCTCTCGGGAATGCCGATGCTCAAGATATTTTCGACCATGAGTCGCGAAACAAACCGGAGAACGGATGTGGCCTGTGCCATCCCGCCTCGTCAGGGCGGGTCCGACCGGTCCGCTCCGCGGCCTTCGCCGGTCTCCGCCCACTTCTCGGAGAAGGTCCGGAGCAGCTTTTCGGCCCCCAGCGTCGCGGTGAGCGATCCGGTCCGCACCGCCTCCTCCAGCTCCGGGAGCCCGGCGCGGACCCCGGGGTCGCGCAGCAGCCGGTCGAAGAGGCGCTCCCGCACCTGCGACCACATCCAGTCCACCTGCTGGCGGCTGCGCTGCTCGTCGAAGGCGCCGGTGCGCTCCAGCGCGGCCCGGTGCTCCTGGACCGCCCCCCACACCCCGTCCAGCCCGGTCCCGGTGAGGGCGCTGCAGGTGAGCACCTTGGGCCGCCACTCCTCGTGCACCGGGCGGAGCAGCCGCAGCGCCCGGGAGAGCTCCCGGGCGGCCTTGCGCGCGTCGGCCTCGTGCGGGCCGTCGGCCTTGTTCACCGCGACCACGTCGACCAGCTCCAGCACGCCCTTCTTGATGCCCTGCAGCTGGTCGCCGGTGCGGGCCAGGGTGAGGAAGCAGAAGCAGTCGACCATGCCGGCCACGGTCACCTCGGACTGGCCGACGCCGACCGTCTCCACCAGCACCACGTCGAACCCGGCGGCCTCCATCAGCACCATCGTCTCCCGGGTGGCCCGGGCGACCCCGCCCAGCGTGCCCGCGGTGGGCGAGGGGCGGACGAACGCGGCCGGGTCCACCGACAGCCGCTCCATCCGGGTCTTGTCGCCCAGTATGGAGCCGCCGGTGCGGGTCGAGGAGGGGTCCACCGCCAGCACCGCGACCCGGTGGCCGCCCGCGGTCAGCCGCGACCCCAGCGCGTCGATGAAGGTCGACTTGCCGACCCCGGGCACCCCGGTGATGCCGACCCGGTGCGCCTTCCCGGCGTGCGGCAGCAGCCGGACCAGCAGCTCCTGGGCCCGCTCGGCGTGGTCGGGCCGCCGCGACTCGACCAGGGTGATGGCGCGCGCCAGCGTCGGCCGGTGCCCGGCGAGCACCCCCTCGGCCAGCGCGTCCACGTCGATCTCGCGCCGCACCCCGATCAGCCCCCGGCCGCCGCGTCCGCGGCGGACGGCTCGTGGCCCAGGCTCTCGGCGAGCCGGGCCAGCAGCTCCACCGCGGCCTCGGCGATGACCGTGCCGGGCGGGAAGATCGCCGCGGCGCCCGCCTCGTACAGCGCGTCGAAGTCGGCCGGCGGGATCACCCCGCCGACCACCACCATGATGTCCTCCCGCCCCTGGGCGGCCAGCGCCTCGCGCAGCGCCGGGACCAGGGTGAGGTGCCCGGCGGCCAGCGAGGAGACCCCGATGATGTGCACGTCGGCCTCGGCGGCCTGCGCGGCGACCTCGTCGGGGGTCTGGAACAGCGGGCCGACGTCGACGTCGAAGCCGAGGTCGGCGAAGGCGGTCGCGATGACCTTCTGGCCGCGGTCGTGGCCGTCCTGGCCCATCTTGGCCACCAGGATGCGGGGGCGGCGGCCCTCCTGCTCCTCGAAGGCCCCGACCCGCTCGGCGACGGCGTCCATCGCGCGCACGCCCCCCTTCGACCCGGCGGCCTCGTCCCGGTACACCCCCTGGATGGTACGGATCTGGCCGGAGTGCCGGCCGAAGACCCGCTCCATCGCGTCGGAGATCTCCCCCACGGTGGCCTTGGCGCGGGCCGCGTCCACCGCGGCGGCGAGCAGGTTGTGCTCCAGGGTGTCGCCGCCGGAGGCGCGGGACGCCGCCTCGGTGAGCCGGTCCAGCGCGGCCCGGGTCTCGCCCTCGTCCCGCTCCTCGCGGAGCCGGCGGAGCTTCTCCAGCTGCTCGGCGCGGACCTTGCTGTTGTCCACCTTGAGCACGTCGATCTCGTCCGGGGTGTCCGGCCGGTACTTGTTCACCCCGATCACCGGCTGGCGCCCGGAGTCGATCCGCGCCTGGGTGCGCGCCGCCGCCTCCTCGATCCGCATCTTGGGGATGCCGGCGTCGATGGCGGCCGCCATCCCGCCGGCCTCCTCCACCTCGCGGATGTGCGCGCGGGCGCGCAGCGCCAGGTCGGCGGTGAGCCGCTCGACGTAGTGGCTGCCGCCCCACGGGTCGATCGCGCGGGTGGTGCCGGACTCCTGCTGGAGCAGGAGCTGGGTGTTGCGGGCGATGCGCGCGGAGAAGTCGGTGGGCAGCGCCAGCGCCTCGTCCAGCGCGTTGGTGTGCAGCGACTGGGTGTGGCCCTGGGTGGCGGCCATCGCCTCCACGCAGGTGCGCACCACGTTGTTGAACACGTCCTGGGCGGTCAGCGACCACCCGGAGGTCTGGGAGTGGGTGCGCAGCGAGAGCGACTTGGGGTTCTGCGCGCCGAAGCCGTCCACCAGCTCGGCCCAGAGCAGCCGGGCCGCGCGGAGCTTGGCGACCTCCATGAAGAAGTTCATCCCGATCGCCCAGAAGAAGGAGAGGCGGGGGGCGAACCGGTCCACGTCCAGCCCGGCGTCCCGGCCGGCCCGGATGTACTCGGCGCCGTCGGCCAGGGTGTAGGCCAGCTCCAGGTCGGCCGTGGCCCCGGCCTCCTGCATGTGGTAGCCGGAGATGGAGATCGAGTTGAACCGGGGCATCCGCTGCGAGGTATAAGCGAAGATGTCGGAGATGATCCGCATCGACGGCCGCGGCGGGTAGATGTAGGTGTTGCGGACCATGAACTCCTTGAGGATGTCGTTCTGGATGGTCCCGGCCAGCTTCTCCGGCGGCACCCCCTGCTCCTCGGCGGCGACGATGTAGAGCGCCATCACCGGCAGCACCGCGCCGTTCATGGTCATCGACACGCTCATCCGGTCCAGCGGGATGCCGTCGAACAGCTGCCGCATGTCGAGGATGGAGTCGATCGCCACCCCGGCCATGCCCACGTCGCCGGCGACCCGAGGGTGGTCGGAGTCGTAGCCGCGGTGGGTGGCCAGGTCGAAGGCGACCGACAGGCCCTTCTGCCCGGCCGCGAGGTTGCGCCGGTAGAAGGCGTTGGACTCGGCCGCGGTGGAGAACCCGGCGTACTGCCGGACGGTCCACGGCTGGTTGACGTACATGGTGGGGTAGGGCCCGCGCAGGTAGGGGGCGATGCCCGGGTAGCCGGCGGGGAAGTCCAGCCCGGCCCGGTCGGCCGGGGTGTACAGCGGCTTGACCCCGATCCCTTCGGGCGTCTCCCAGACCAGCGCGTCCGGCCCCTTCCCGGTCGCCGCGGCCAGCGCCTCGGCCCACTCGGCGGCGGAGCCGTCCCCGGCGGCCGCGGTGCCCGGGTCGACCGTGCTGAAGTCCGGGATCTCCCCGCGGCGGCTCATCTGCCCACCCCCAGTGCGTCGTGCAGCCCGGCCAGCAGGCCGAGCGCGTCGGATCCGGTGTGCAGGAAGGCGTCCACACCGGCGGCGGCGTACTCCTCGACCGGGCGGCCGGCCAGCAGCACCCGGGAGGCACCGGCCTTCTTCAGCGCGGCGGCCGCCCGCGCCGCCTCCTCCGCGTAGACCGCGTCGCCGGAGCAGAGGCAGGCGACGCCGGTCCCGCTGCCGGCGAACGCGCGGGCCGCCTCTTCGGCGCCGCCGGTGCTCTCCCCGCCGACCGGCTCGATCCCGCCGGCCCGGAGCAGGTTGGCGGCGAACGAGGCGCGCGCGGTGTGCGCCGCGACCGGGCCCAGCGTCGCCAGGAACACCCGGGGGCGGGCGCCGGTCGCCTCCAGGTGGGCGTCGGAGCGGTCCCGCAGCTCCTCGTACTCCTGGGCGTAGCGGCGGGCGGGCAGCGCGGTGGCCGGGTCGGCGGCGGGCGGGGCGGCCGGCGCCGGGCGGCGGGCCGGCGGCACCGCGTCGGCCTCGGGGAACTCGCTGACCCCGGTGATCGGGTCGGTGCGGTGCGCGATGGCGCCGCGGCGGCGCTCCCAGACCTCGTCGACCCGCTCCCGGAGCAGCCCGGAGGAGAGCGCGGCGGCCATCCCTCCGGCGGCCTCCAGCTCCTGGAAGAACGCCCAGCCGCGGTCGTACAGGTCGGCGGTGAGCCGCTCGACGAAGAACGAGCCGCCCGCCGGGTCGATCACCCGGGCCAGGTTGGACTCCTCGATCAGCAGCGACTGGGTGTTGCGCGCGATGCGCCGGGCGAAGTCGTCCGGCAGGCCCAGCGCCGCGTCGAACGGGCGGACGGTGACCGCGTCGGCGCCGCCCACCCCGGCGCCGAAGCAGGCCAGGGTGGTGCGGAGCATGTTCACGTAGGGGTCGCGGCGGGTCATCATCGCCGCGGAGGTGACCGCGTGCAGCCGCATCGACCGGTGCTCGCCGCCCAGCCCGCAGACCTCGGTGACCCGGGCCCACATGGCGCGGGCGGCGCGCAGCTTGGCGATGGTGAGGAACTGGTCGGCGGAGGCGGCCAGCCGGAACTCCAGGCGCCCGGCGGCCTCGGCCAGGTCCAGCCCGGCTCCGGTGAGCGCGCGCAGGTAGGCGACGCCGGCGGCCATCGCCGCGCCGAGCTCCTGGGCCTCCGAGCCGCCGGCGTCGTGCACCGGGGAGGCGTCCGCGGTCATCAGCCGGAGCCGCGGGTGGCGGGCGGCGCGGCCGGCGGCGTACTCGGCGGCGGCCTCCGTCTCCGCCGGGGCGCCGGTGCGCGCGGCGGTGCCCAGCGGGTCGATGCCCAGGGCGCCGGCGACCGCCGAGTCCGGGGCGTCCCGCTCCGCCCAGAGCGCGAGCAGCTCGCCGGCGGCCTCCCGGTACTCGGCGCCGGCGTCCAGCGCCACCGGGGCGAAGTCGAGGTAGACGTCGGTGAGGGCCTCGCGGATGCCGGAGACCGGGAGGCCGCCCTCGCCGACCCGCAGCCACAGCGCCCCGACCCCGTTCTCCAGGTCGGCCAGGATCGCCTTGCGGGCGGCGGGCGGATCGGGGTCGGCGTGCAGCTGGCGGATCTCCCACCCGTCGGGCAGGGGCCCCTGCGGACGGCCGCCGCGGGTGAACGGGGCGAGCCCGGGGAACCCGGAGTCGAGGCCGTCCTCCGCGGTGTAGAGCGGGCTGATCGCGATCCCGTCATAGGTCGCCGAGGCCAGCAGCGCCTCGGGTTCGGACCCGGCGCCGTCCGGATCGATCCCGCTCTTCTTCAGCACCCCCGCGACCAGCGTCCGCCACTGCTCCCGCGACGCGGCGGGGAACCCGTCGCCCAGCGGCCGACCCTCGCCGCCGGGGCCCTGACTCTCCGGCTTGTCCATACCTCGAGATGCTATAGACCCCGGCACCGCCCATCGGAGACCGGGGTCACCCCCTGTGTCCCGCGCCACGTCCCCCGAAGCGCTCCGCCGGCCCGGCGGACACGGGCGTCCGGGCGTCCGGAACCGGCACCGCGCCGCCGGTCCGCCCGCCGGGGTCCTCCGCCCTTCCGCAGCGCACGGCGGGGCGCTCCGCTCCGCCGGCGCCCCGGGCGAGCGCGCGGGGGCGGCCGGTCCGCGGCGCTCCCCCGATGGCCGGACCGGTGCGAGCGGCGCGGCGGCCGCGGGGGCGGGACGCCTCGCGCTATCCGCCGTCCGGGCCGGGGGCGAAGACGAAGCGCTGGCGGTCGCGGACCACCATGGCGTACCCGTCGTCGGTGACCGCCTCCACGTAGGAGTCGAGGCCCTCGGCGGCCACGTCCATGGTGGCGGCCTCCAGCACCACCTGGGCGGAGTCCGCGTCGTCGGCGCCGCGCGCGTCGCCGTAGACGTAGCCGCCGGCGGCGAAGGCGGGCGACAGCCCTGCCTCGTCCTCGCGGAACTCCCACAGCTCCTCGCCGTCGGCGACGTCCACCGCGATCAGCGGGACCTCCCCGCTGGCCTGCGGGAGGAGCAGGGTGCCGGTCTCCGCGTCGAAGCGGTCGCCGGCCGCGTCCGGCGGGGCGAAGTCGCCGGGGGCGGGGTTGGCGCCGGGCTCGGGGAGGGTCCAGGCGATCTCCCCGGTGCGCGCGTCGTGCATGGCCAGCAGGGACGGCTCCTCCGGCAGGGACCAGCGGACCAGGACCGCGTCCCGCTCCGGGGCGTCCTCGGCGCCGTCCCCGGAGGCCTCCGCCCCTTCCGGGGAGGCCTCATCGCCGCCCTCCTCGGCCGGGATCGCGTAGGCCCCGAGGACCTGCGGGCGGGGGCGCGGCACGGTGTCCGCGCCGAGCAGCTCGGGGTCGTCCCCGGCGAAGCTCCACAGCAGGTCGCCGGGTTCGGGGGCGCCGTCCTCCCCCTCCGGGGCGTCCGCTGCGGCGCGGGCCTGGAGCAGCCCGGCGCCGTCGTCGAGCAGGACCGCGCCCCCGGCCGCGGCGACCGGGACCCCGTGCCGGCCCGGGCCGGCGCCGCCCTCGGGCGGCGGCCCGGTGTCGCCGTTGCCCTCCTCCGCGCCGCCGCCCGGCGCCTCCTCCGGGGCCCCGCCGGGCTCGGTGAACTCGTACTCCCAGAGCCGCTCGCCGTCCGGGTCCTCCACCTCGAAGCCGCCGTAGGGGTCGTCCGGGGTCCACCCCTCGGGGCGCCGGACCACCAGGCCGGAGAGGTAGACCTCGCGCTCGCCGCCCTCCCAGAGCACCTCGCCGCCATCGTCCAGGACGGTGCCCCCGGCGTCGCCGGTGCCGCCGGTACGCAGCACGGGCGGCCCGCCCGGCTCGGGGCCGGGCGCGAAGCCGTCGACGCGCGCCTCCCCCTCCCACAGCACCGCGCCGTCGGAGGCGCGCTGCACCATGTGCCGGTCCTCGGTGTTCGAGCTGACCAGGAAGGAGCCGCCGAAGGCGGTGATGCGCACCCCGCCCGGCTCGCCGAGGATCCCGGGGGCCTGCCCTCCGGGGCCGTGCAGGTAGCGGACGGGCTCGGGGCCGACACCGGGCGGCCGCTCCCCCTCGAAGGAGGTGGGCAGCGGCGCCGGGGAGGGGTCCGGCGCAGGCTCGTCGCCCCCGGTCGTGCACGCGCCCGCCGACGCGGCCAGCACGGCCCCGGCGACCAGCACCGGCGCCGACCGCCGCGTGGTGCGCATGGCGACTCCCTCGGACGACTCTCCGTAGGAGGAATCCTAGATCGCCGCCGCCGCACTGAACACGCCCCGGACGCAGCTCCCCCGCCCCGCTCCTGGGCGTTGATCCCGACGCCGTTGCCGTCTGACCGGCTGACCGGTCGGGCGCGGCACCCCATGGGGTGAAGGTTCAAGCAGGCAGCGAAGGCGGAAGGGGGACCGGCCGGTCGGTCCAGCGCGGCGCCCCGCGGAGCGAAGGTCCAAGCGGGCAGCGACGGCGCGGGCAGGGACGGGGCCGGGCGCCTCACCCGAGCGCGGCGCCTCACAGGGCGGGGTTCAGACCAGCGGCGACGGCAAAGGAAGGAGCGAGGCCGGGCGCCCCAGCCGGGCGCGGCGCCCCGCAGAGCGAAGGTTCAAGCGGGCAGCGAGGGCAGCGGTGGGGACCGGCCGGTCGGTCGGGCGCGGTACCCCACGGGGTGGCGGTTCAAGCCAGCGGCGACGGTGGCGGTAGGGGCGGGGTGCAGGTGGTCGCCCGGGCGCGGCGCCTCACGGGGCGGGGGTTCAAGCCGGCAGCGAGGGCGGGGAGGGGAACCGGCTGGTCGGTCGGGTGCGGCGGGGCGGGTCGGGGCGGCAGGGGTGGGGTAGGGGCGGGATCGCCGTTCCCGTGCCGCCCCGGGCGCCGGGGCCGGCCGCCTTCGAAACCGCCACACTCCTCTGGCCTGGGCGAATACGCACGGTGATGGCGGGGTGGGGTGCCCTGCGCACCGCGAGAGCACCCCGGTGATTCCCGGGCGCGCATCCCGGCCCGGATCGGCCCCCGGGAGGCCCGAATCGCCCTGACCGGGCCGGCGATCGGGGGTTCGAGCCACCCGCAAGGCCGCAAAGCAGAGGGCCGGAACCCGGGAAGGGCAGAGGCGAGGGCGAGATGTCGCTTTTGCCCTGCGAGGAGGGTCCAGCTTGGCCACTCTGGGTAACCGGAGAGGGGGCGGTGGGGGCTTCAGGGCTTACTACTCGCTGGTAGATGTAATCGGGGTGCCGCCGAGGTGCGCAGGGCGCCCGGCCCCTGCCCGATTCCCGCCGCAAACCCGGCATATGGGATACGGCCCCTGGTCGGCGCGGGCGGGCGGGCGGCCCGCCGCCGTCGCCGCCTGCTTGGACCTGCACCCCGCGAGACGCCGCGCCCGACCGACCGGCCGGTGCCCCTGCCCGCCCTCGCCGCCCGCCTGAACCTGCACCCCACGAGACGCCGCGCCCGGGTGAGGCCCTGGCCCCGCCCCTACCGCCGCCGTCGCCGCCTGCTTGGACCTGCACTCCACGGGGCGCCGCACCCGGGTGAGGCCTCCGCCCGGCTCTGCCCTCGCCGTCGCCGCCGGTTTGCACCTCCGCTCCGCGAGACGCCGCACTCGGGTGAGGCCCTGGCCCCGCCCCTACCGCTGCCACCGCTGCCTGCTCGAACCTGCACTCCACGGGGCGCCGCACCCAACCGGCCGGCCGGTCCCCCTCCCCGCCTTCGCTGCCCGCCTTGACCTTCGCTCCGCGGGGCGCCGCGCCCGACCGACCGGCCGGTCCCCCTCCCCGCCTTCGCTGCCTGCTTGAACCTTCGCTCCGCGGGGCGCCGCACCCGACCGACCTGTCGGCCTCTCCTGTCCTCCGTCCTCTGCTCTGTCCTCTGTTGAGAGAGCACCAGCGTCAAGATCAACAGGGCAGAGGGAGGAGAGAGGGTCAGGCGCCGGGGTCCGGTTCCACTTCGACTTCGGCGGTGCCGACGACCTCGCTGACCGCCTGCCCGGCGGTCGCCTCGGCCAGCCAGGCCTCGAAACCGGCCAGCCCGCCCTCCGGCAGGGCGACGTCGATCCGGACGTCGGCGCCGTACTCCACCGAGCGCACCGTGTAGGGCGAGGACCTCAGGTCGCTTTCGAGCCGGCCGGCCTGCAGGTAGTCGGCCATCACCGCGACCACGAGCAGCCGGCGCCGCTCCAGCACGCCCAGTCCGTCCACGGCGGCGGAGACCGCGCCGCCGTAGGCGCGGATCAGCCCGCCCGCGCCCAGTTTGACCCCGCCGAAGTAGCGGGTGACCACGGCGACGGCGTCGGTGATCCCCCGGTGCCGCAGCACCTCCAGCATGGGGACCCCGGCGGTGCCGGACGGCTCCCCGTCGTCGCTGGAGCGCTGCACGCCCCCGTCGGGGCCGAGCACGTAGGCGGTGCAGTTGTGCGCGGCGCTCCAGTGCAGCCGGCGCCGCTCCGCGATGAACGCGCGGGCCTGCTCCTCGTCGCCCACCCGCGCCATGGCGCAGATGAACCGGGACTTCTTGATCTCGAGCTCGTGCTCGCCATCGCGGCTGATCGTCCTCATATCCGGGACCGATCGTACGCGCCGCCGGGCGGCGGGGCCGCGCGCCTCCGCGGCGACCTGTCGGAACCGGCCGCGCCACCTGGGCGAACAGGGGTCCGAGGGCGGAACCTGAGAGGCATGGAACCCGCGTTCATCATCGCCGCGTTCGCGGGCGGCCTCGCCGCCCTCGCGCTCCGCCTGCCCCCGCTGGTGGGCTTCCTCGTCGCGGGCTTCGCGCTCAACGCGCTGGGCCATGAGTCCACCCCCGCCCTGGAGGCCGTCGCCGACCTCGGCGTCGCCCTGCTGCTGTTCACCATCGGGCTGAAGCTGGACGTGCGCGCGCTGCTCCGCCGCGAGGTGTGCGGGACGGCCTCGGCGCACCTGGCGCTCAGCATGCCGCTGCTGGTCCTGCTGCTCAGCGGGTTGAAGGCGGCCGGGCTGGTGCTGCTGCAGGGGACGGGGTGGGCGGCCCCGCTGCTGCTCGGCTTCGCGCTCTCCTTCTCCAGCACCGTCTTCGCGGTGAAGGTGCTGGACGCGCGGAGCGAGGCCAGGTCGCTCTACGGCCGGCTGGCCATCGGCGTCCTGGTGGTGCAGGACGTCTTCGCCGTCGTGTTCATCACCGCCGCGGGCACCGGGCGGCCCGAGGTGTGGGCGCCGGCGCTGCTGCTGCTCCTGCCGCTGGCGCCGCTGCTGCGCCGGCTGCTGGACCGGATCGGCCACGGCGAGATGCAGGTGCTGTTCGGGGTGTTCGCCGCCCTGGTGCTCGGGTACGCGCTGTTCGCCCTGGCCGGGATCAAGGGCGATCTGGGCGCGCTGGTGCTGGGGGCGCTGCTCGCCCCGGCGGCCAACTCGGTGCCGCTGGCCAAGGCGGTCTTCGCGCTCAAGGACCTCTTCCTGGTGGGGTTCTTCCTCGCCATCGGCCTGTCCGCGATGCCGGAGCCGGGCTCGCTCGGCCTGGCGCTGGGCCTGCTGCTGCTGGCACCGCTGAAGGGCGCCCTGTTCACCGCGCTGTTCCTGGCCTTCCGGCTGCGCGGGCGCACCGCGCTGCTGGCCGGTGCGGCGCTGGGCAACTTCTCGGAGTTCGGGCTGATCGTCGGGGCGGGCGCGGTCGCCCGGGGCTGGCTGCCCGAGGAGTGGCTGGCGGTGCTGGCGCTGACGGTGGCGCTGAGCTTCATCGCCTCGGCGCCGCTGAACGCGCGCGGCGAGGCGGTGTACCACCGGCTCGCCCCCTGGCTGCAGCGCTGGGAGCGCGCCGTGCCGCTGCCCGGGGACCGCCCGATCGACATCACCGGTGCCCGGGCCGTGGTGCTGGGCATGGGCCGGGTGGGCTGCGGCGCCTACGAGCGGCTGCACGACGCCCACGGCCTGCCCACGGTGGGCGTGGAGCACGACCCGGCCGCGGTGCGGCGGCTGGCCGCGCGGGGGTACCGGGTGGTGGAGGGGGACGCCGCCGACCCGGGCTTCTGGGCCCGGCTGGAGCTCTCCACCGAGGTGGAGCTGATCGTGCTGGCCATGCCGAGCGGGAAGGGCAACCTCGCCGCGCTGGACGGCCTGCGCCGGGTCGGCCACCGGGCGGTGGTGGCGGGCGTGGTCGCGCACGCCGAGGAGCTGGACGAACTGCGCCGGCGCGGGGTGGACGAGGTGCACCACATGCACGCCGAGGCGGGCCGGGCGATCGCCGACGACGCCGTGCGGCGGAGAATGGGCCGATGACCGACGATTCCGTGATCGACGCCGCCGGGCTGCTGGCCGACCCGACCCGGCGCCGGCTCTACCGCTACGTCGCCGAGCAGGGCGAGGCCGGCCGGGCCGAGGCCGCCGACGCCCTGGGCATCCGGCGCACCCTGGCCGCCTTCCACCTGGACCGGCTGGCCGAGGCGGGGCTGCTCACCGTGGAGCTGCGCAAAGTGTCCGGGCGCGAGGGGCCGGGGTCGGGCCGCCCGGCCAAGCTGTACCGGCGGGCCGACCGGGAGTTCGGCCTGCACCTGCCGCCGCGCGACTACGCGTCGGCGGCGCACCTGCTGGCGGAGGCGGTGGAGCGGTCCGGGGCGGAGGAGGCGCTGTACGCCGCGGCCCGGGAGGAGGGGGCGCGCCGGGCCGCGGAGCGGGGCGCCGATGCGCCGCGGACCCGCGAGGAGCTGGCCGAGGTGCTGCGCGGGTGCGGCTACGAGCCCGCGGCGGAGGGCGGGGAGGGCTGCCGGGGGTCGCTCCGGCTGCGCAACTGCCCGTTCCACTCGCTGGCCGCCGCCCACCCGCCGCTGGCCTGCGGGATGAACCTGGAGCTGCTGCGGGCCCTGGTGGCGGGGTACGGCACCGGGTTCACCGCGCGGATGGCCCCGCGCTCCGGGGAGGGGTGCTGCGTCGAGATCGTTCCGGACCCCGCCCCCGACTCTAAAAACAATGAGGATTGACATAGAAGCCGGGGGCGTGCTCTGCTTGGGCGCCATGAGCGCCTTCCACCTCGCCCAGATCAACCTCGGACTCCTCAAGGCACCACTGGACGACCCGGCCATGGCCGAGTTCACCGCGGCCTTCGCCCCGATCAACGCACTGGCCGACGCGAGCCCCGGCTTCGTGTGGCGCTACACCGACGAGGGGCGCGACGACGCCACGCTCACCCGCCCCTTCGGCCCCGACCTGCTGATCAACTTCTCGGTCTGGCGGGACCTGGAGTCGCTGTGGAACTTCAGCTACCGCACCGACCACCTGGACCTGCTGCGCCGCCGCCGGGAGTGGTTCGACCACCTGGACGGGGTGCGGCTGGTGATGTGGTGGATCCCCGCCGGCACCGTCCCCACCCTCGGCGAGGCCGGCGAGCGGATGGAGCTGCTCCGCGCGCAGGGCCCCACCGCCGAGGCGTTCACCTTCCGGACCCCCTTCGACCCGCCCGCCGCCGCCCCGGATCCGGCCGCCCCCGGGGTGCGCACCTGACGCATCCACCCGTTCACTTTGGGTAGCGTTGGATCCGACCGCCGCTCCGCCGACCCGGGGGTGACCCACCGTGACCCTGAAGCGCACACTCGCCGCACTGGCCCTGCCGCTGCTGCTGGCCGCAGGCTGCGGCGGAACCGACGACGAGGACACCGGCGGGGGCGAACCCGGGGTGCCCTCGCCGACCGAGCCCGGTGCCGCCGACGGAGGCGGCGGGGAGGACGGCGGGGGCGGCGAGCGCACCATCGCCCAGGTCGCGGAGGTCTTCGAGCCCTACTCCGAGGGCGCGGCCGCGGTCACCTACGACGAGGAGATGGTCCCCGAGGGCTCCCGCGTCGAACTCACCATCGCCTCCGGCGACGAGGACGGCGAGGAGGCCCCGGGCACCGAGTTCGACCTGGAGGTGTCCGGCCTCCAGGGCGACCACGACTTCGGCGCGCACATGCACACCGAGCCGTGCGGCGCCGAACCGGACGACTCCGGACCGCACTACCAGGACCGCAAGGACCCCGAGCAGCCCTCCACCGACCCGCGGTACGCCAACGACGACAACGAGGTCTGGCTCGACCTGCGCACCGACTCCCGGGGCGACGGCGACTCCGACACCGACGTCGACTGGTCCCCGCGCCCGGAGGAGATGCGCTCCCTGGTCATCCACGCCGAGCACACCAAGACCGCCGAGGGCGAGGCCGGCATGGCCGGCGACCGCCTGGCCTGCGTCAACGTCGAACTGAAGTAGACCGCCGGTGCGGCCCCGCCCCGGCCGGTCGCCGGGGCGGGGCCGCACCGCGGCACGGCGACCGATTCCCGCCGAGGCGCGGTAGGGGCGCGGGGCGGGGCCCGGGCGCGCGGCCGGACGTCCGGCGGCGCGCCCGGCGGCCGCTCAGACCTCGACCACGCGGCGCAGCACCAGCCGCTCGGCCACCGTCCAGGTGCTGCTCACCGCCAAGTAGAGCCCGGCGGCCAGCGGGACGAACCCCACCGCCGCGACGGTCATGAACGGCAGGTAGCCGATCAGGCCCGCCCCCGGCAGGGCGGGGGCCGCCCCGCCGGCCGCCTCCGCGGCGGCCGCGTTCTCCCGCATCGCGGGCAGGGTGAGGAAGCGCCGGGTCGCCCACGCGGCACCGGCCGCGACCAGCATCAGCACCGCGAACACGGCGACCGCGACCGGCCCGGCGGAGAACGCGTCGGACAGGGTCGAGCCGAGCGGGGTGCCGCCCAGCTCGTGGCCGAGCAGCCCGCTCTCCGCACCGCCCGCCCCGAAGCCGGCGAACAGCCCGTAGAGCACGATGAACACCGGGGTCTGGGCGAGCATCGGCAGGCAGCCGGCCAGCGGCGAGGTGCCCTCCCGCTGGAACAGCCGCTGCTGCTCCTCGGCGAGCCGCTGCGGGTTCTTCCCGTGCTTCGCGTGCAGTTCCCGGATGCGCGGCGCGAGCCGGGCCCGCTGCTTCTCGCCGCGGACCGCGGCCCGGCTGAGCGGCAGCAGCGCCAGCCGGACCAGGACGGTGAGGGCGACGACGGCGGCGGCCGCCGCGGCGCCGCCGAAGATCGGGGTGAGTGCGCCGGTCAGCGCGGTGACGACGGTCGATGCCAGAGCGATGGCGGCCGCGATCGGGCCGAAGCTGTACATGGTCGGTGGAGCCCCTTCGGACGGGTCGGACACGGGTCGGACCTGAAGAGGCCGCCGGACCGCACCGGTGGGCGCGGAGGCGCGGAGGAGAAGAGGACCGGAGCGCGCGGTCAGGCGGCCGCCGGGGCGGCGCCGGGCGCTCGGGGCCGGGGTTTGCCCGGTGTGTCGGGTGCGACCGCGGGGGCGACCGGGGTGCGCTCGGCGCGCCGCCGCAGGGCGTCGCCGAGGGGTCCGGCCCCGTCCAGCGGGGGCCAGGTCGCGATACCGCGCACCGCGGCCCAGGCCAGGGCGGCGCCGACCGCGACCACCGCCAGCAGCGCGACCCCGCCGAGCGCGGGCGCGGTGCCGGTGAACAGCTCCGGAGCGGAGTCGGTGCCGAGCAGGGCGGGGAGCAGCGTGTAGAGGAGCGCGTGCAGCAGTGCCATCGCGTCCCCCTCTTCCGTCCCTGACCGGAGCCGCACTCCGCGGCCCCGCATCCTCCGACGCGGAACCGGCCGCAGAAGTTCCCGCCGGGGGCGGCGCCCCGGATCCCGGGGCCGGAAGACCACCCCCGCCGATCCCCGGACCGGGCCGCCCTCCGCTGGGGACGGAAGGCCCTCCCCCATCGGGCCGCCCGGGACCGGGATCCGGGCCGTACCCGCCCCTGCACCGCACGCCCCGGGTGCGCACCGGCGCCGGAGCCCGGACGGGAGCGGACCGCCGGCTCGGTCAAGGGCGGTGCGGCGGGGCCGGTCCGAAGCCCGGTGGAGGAGAGTCCGTGCAGGTGGATCCGGCGACACGCCTCTACCTGAGCACCCCGATCACAGTCCGGTGTCAATAATGACATTGAGTGATTATCGTCCCCGCGACCAGAGGACTCCCACCGTGCCCATCCGCCCTGAGCACCTCGCGACCATGTCCGCCAGCCTCGCCGGCGCGCGGATCGGCAGGAACACCGGCGACGGCCCCACCCGGACCGTGGCCGTCGTCTTCGAGAGCGGCCACCGGCAGGAGCTGGAGGAGGGCGGCTGCCGGATGCTCGACTCCGGGCAGGGCGGGGTCGTCGCGCTGGAGGCCGACGGCGGCACCCGGTTCGCCCTGTACGCCGGCACCAGCTGCCAGGGGGCCAGGGCCATCGCCACCGGAACCGGGGCGGCCTCCTTCGGCACCCCGGTCTTCGCCGGGGCCGTCGTCCTCGGCTGACCTCCCGCCCGCTCCGCCGCCCCGCCTCCGTCCTGCGGGGCGGCGGTCCCCTGTCCGGGCCCGGTCAGGGCCCCGGCGGGCCCGCTCCGTCCGCCGCCGGGAAGGAGAGCCGGACCAGGGTGCCGCCGCCCTCCGGGCGCTCGGCCCGCACCGACGCGCCGCAGGCCTCGGCGACCTGGGCGACGATGGCCAGCCCCAGCCCGGAGCCGGGCAGCGAGCGGGCCGACGGCGAGCGGTAGAACCGGTCGAACACGTGCGGCAGGTCCTCGTCGGGGATGCCGGGGCCGCGGTCCCGGACGGTCAGCTCGGCGCCGGCCGGCGCGTCCGGGCCCTCCGGGGCGGGGCCGCGCAGCCGCACCTCGATCGGCCCGGCGCCGGAGCCGAACTTCGCCGCGTTGTCCAGCAGGTTGGTGACGGCGCGGGCCAGCCGCTCGGGCACCGCCTCCACCACGGCCGGCTCCAGCCCGAGGTCGAATTCGGCCCCGGGGCGGTTCCGGCGCTGCTCCCCGGCGCAGTGCCGGACCAGCTCGTCCAGCCGGACCGCCTCGGCGGGACGGTCCGGGCTCTCCCCCCGGGCCAGCTCGATCAGGTCGTTGACCAGGCCGGTCATCGACGCGGTCTGGCCGCGCAGGGTCCGCACCAGCCGGGCGCGGCGCTCCGGCGGCAGGTCGCGGGCGAGCAGGTCGATGTTGGCGCGCAGCCCGGTCAGCGGGGTGCGCAGCTCGTGCGAGGCGTCGGCGACCAGCCGGCGCTGCGCCTCCGCCGAGGCCTCCAGCTCGGCGAGCATCGTGTCGAAGCTCTGCGCCAGCCGGGAGAGCTCGTCCCGGCCGGGCAGGCCGATCCGGTGCCGGGGGTCGCGGGTGGCGGCGATCGTCTCGGCGGTGCGGGTGAGCCGCTCCACCGGGCGCAGCCCGGTGCGGGCCACCGCGTAGCCGAGCAGCCCGGCCAGCGCCACCCCGCCGGCGCCCGCCGCGGCCAGCCGGATCCCCACGTCGGCCACCGAGCGCTCCACCTGGTCGGCGCGGACCGAGACCTGCACCGCCCCGCCCCCGTCGAGCGGGGCGACATAGCCGCGGATCGGGATCTCCCCGATCCCGGACTCGGTGTAGAACGGGCCGGACTCGCCGCGGGCCGCCGCGAAGGCGCGCTGCGGGATCCACGGCGTGTCCGGGCCCGGCCGCGGGTCGACCCCGCCGTCGGCGCCGATGATCTGCACGCAGCTGGGCGCGGTCAGGTAGAGGCATTCGGCGGAGCCGATCCAGTCGGCCTCGCCGATCTGCCGCTCCACCCGGGTCGCCTCGCGGCGCAGGCTCAGGTCGAGCGAGTCGTAGAGCTGGTCCCGGACGATCAGGTAGCCGACCACCGCCCCGGCGACCACCGCCGCGGCCACCGCGCCCGCGGTCGCCGCGGCCAGCCGGACCCGCAGCGGCCACCGCAGCCAGAACGCCCTGCGGGCCGGCTCCGGGGCCGGCGGCTCAGCCACCGCCGCCCTCCCGCTCCGCGGAGCGCTCCTCCAGCACGTAGCCGACGCCGCGGACGGTGTGCACCAGCCGGGGTTCGCCGCCCGCCTCCAGCTTGCGGCGCAGGTAGCCGATGTAGACCTCGATGGAGTTGGAGCCGGGGCCGAAGTCGTAGCCCCACACGTGGTCGCTGATGGCGGACCGGGGCACCACCCGCCCGGCGTTCCGGGCCAGCACCTCCAGCAGCGCGAACTCGGTGCGGCTGAGCTCGATCAGCCGGCCGCCGCGCCAGGCCCGGCCGCCGCCGGCGTCCACCTCCAGGTCGGCGTAGCCGATGGAGGACGGCTCCTCGGGGTAGGCGCGGCGCAGCAGCGCCCGCAGCCGGGCCAGCAGCTCGTCCAGGTCGAACGGCTTGACCAGGTAGTCGTCGGCTCCGGCGTCCAGGCCGGCGACCCGGTCGCCGACCGAGTCGCGGGCGGTCAGGATCAGCACCGGGGTGCGGTCGCCGCGGTCGCGCAGCCGCCGGCACATGGTGATGCCGTCCATGAACGGCATCAGCACGTCCAGCACGATCGCGTCGGGCGGCCAGGCCGCCACCGCCTCCAGGCCGGTGCCGCCGTCGGTGGCGCACCGCACCCGGTGGCCCTCCAGCTCCAGCGCCTCCGCGACCGCCTCGCGGACCGCGGGCTCGTCCTCGACCACCAGCACCCGTGCCCCGCTCCCGGCGGGGGCCGTCCCCTTCTTCACACCCACCGACGTTACTAGGCCCTGACCTGGGAGGACGCCGCCGCGGCGGTTTCTCTCAGCAAGCTCTCATCCGCCGGGGGCCGGTTTTCTCACCGCTCTCTCAGCCTGTGACCCGATCGTGACCCGCATGGCTGACACCACCGACGCCGGCCGGACCGGCGACACCGCGGCGCCCTGCGTGCTCATCGGCGCGGGCGGCACCGGCGGGCACATCTACCCCGGGCTGGCCCTGGCCCGCGCCGTGCGGCGGGCCGCCCCCGGCGCCCGGGTCGCGTTCTTCGGCACCGGCCGGGGGCTGGAGACCCGGCTGGTGCCCGAGGCCGGGTTCGAGCTGCACACCGTCGACATGGTGCCGATGTCCCGCGGGCACCTGATGCGCTTCCCGTTCGCGCTGGCCGCCTCGGTCCGGCAGGCCGGGGAGATCATCGCGGCCACCCGCGCCGGGGCGGCCGTCGGCATGGGCGGCTACAGCAGCGCCCCGCTGATCGCCGCGGCCCGGCTGGCCGGGGTGCCCGCGCTGATCCACGAGTCCAACGCGGTGCCGGGCCGGGCCAACCGGTTCTCCGCCCGGTTCACCCGGAACGTGGCGCTGGCCTTCGCCGAGGCCGCCGAGTACTTCCCCGGCGCGCGGCACTGCCGCGCCGTGGGCATGCCGCTCGCCCCGGAGCTGGCCGCGTTCGACCGGGACGCGCTGCGCGCCGGGGCCCGCGAGCGGTTCGGCGTCCCGGACGGCGCCGCCCTGGTGCTGGTGAACGGGGGCAGCCAGGGCGCCACCCGGATCAACGCGGCCGCGGTGGAGCTGGCCGGGCGCTGGCGGCACCGGGAGGACGTGCGGTTCCTGATCAAGGCCGGCGCGGAGGGCGCGGAGGAGCTGGCGCGCCGGCTGCGGGCGTGCGGCGGCGACCGGATCGCCCGAGCCGTCGGCTACCTGGACCGGATGGACCTGGCCTACGCCGCGGCCGACGTCGCCCTGGGCCGGGCCGGTTCGGCGACCGTCGCCGAGCTGGCCCGGGTGGGGCTGCCGTCGGTGCTGGTGCCCTACCCGCACGCCCCGCTGGACCACCAGACCCGCAACGCGCGGGCGCTGGCCGACCGCGGCGCCGCCGTGCTGCTGCCCGACGCCGGGGCCGGCGCCGAGCGGCTCGGGCCGCTCCTGCACGACCTGGTGACCGACGCCGGGCGGCGGGAGCGGATGGCCGCCGCGGCCCGGGACGGCTCGAACGCCGGCGCCGCGGACGAGCTGGCCGCCTGGGTGCTCGACCTGTGCCCGGCGGCGGCCGGCCGGGCCGCCTGACCCCGGCCGGCCGGTCCGGCGCGCCCTGCCCCCGCGCGCCGGCCGCCCCCTCCCCCGAAGACGGCGCACATCGAGACGGACACGAGACGACGAGACGGAAGAGAAGAGGACGGACATGGACTTCAGCGGACGCAGGGTCCTGGTCACCGGGGCCGAGGGCTTCATCGGCAGCACCCTGGTGGACCTGCTGCTGGCCGAGGGCGCCGAGGTGCGCGCCCTGGCGCACTACAAGCCGTACGGCTCGGCCGGGAACCTGGCCGGCCGGGAGGACGACGTGGAGATCATCGCGGGCGACGTCCGCGACCCGGGGACGGTGGACGCCGCGGTGGCCGACCGGGAGGCGGTGTTCCACCTGGCCGCGCTGATCGGCATCCCCTACAGCTACCGGGCGCCCGATTCCTACGTGCAGACCAACGTGGCCGGCACGCACGCGGTGGCCGCCGCCTGCCTGCGGCACGGCGCCCGCCTGGTGCACACCTCCACCAGCGAGGTGTACGGGACGGCGCGCACCGCGCCGATCTCCGAGGAGCACCCGCTGCAGCCGCAGTCGCCCTACTCGGCCTCCAAGATCGGCGCGGACATGATGGCGCTCTCCTACCGGCACGCCTTCGGCCTCCCGGTGTCGGTGGTGCGGCCGTTCAACGCCTACGGGCCCCGGCAGTCGGCGCGGGCGATCATCCCGGCGATCCTGCGCCAGCTGCACGCCGGCGCCCGCGAGCTGCGGCTGGGGTCGCTCACCCCGACCCGCGACTTCACCTACGCCGAGGACACCGCGCGCGGCTTCCTCGCGGTGGCCGGCAGCGACCGCACCCTCGGCGAGGTGGTCAACATCGGCAGCGGCAAGGAGATCTCCATCGGCGCGCTGGCGGAGCTGCTGATCGAGATCACCGGGTCCGATGCGGCCGTGGTCGCCGACCCGGAGCGGATGCGCCCGGCCGGAAGCGAGGTGGAGCGGCTGCTGGCCGACTCCGCCAAGGCCCGCGAGCTGACCGGCTGGGAGCCGCGGGTGGGCCTGCGCGAGGGCCTGGCCCGCACCTGCGCCTGGATCCGCGAGCAGGACCGCGCCCCGGTCCGCTACGAGGTCTGACCCGGCCCCCGGCCGGCCCCGCCGCCGGGCCGGACCGGGCGCCCGGTCCGGTACCCGCCCGGACGGGCCGGGCGCCCCGGCCCGTCCGGGGCCGCCCGCCGGCTCTCATCGGCCTCTCAGCTTCACCGCGGAGACTGCCCATCGGGCCGCCCGCCCGGCCCGGGGTGTCCGCGGGGGTGGACTCCGGGCCGGGCGGCGGTTCTCCGGCCGATGCCGTTTCGGCGCCGGTGCCGGGGTGCCGCGCCCGGGGCTCGGCGGGAAGGGCGGTTCCGCCGCTCCCCTGGTTTCGGACAGTCGATATCCACGCCCCGGAACGCGGCCCAGAGCTCATGGGATCCGTCTGGCGCCGGTGAAGTGCGCATCGAAGTAATCGGCCATCCGGACCACCTGGATTTTCTTTCCGGAACTGGGCGCGTGCACCATTCGCCCGTCACCGAGAGCGATACCCACGTGCGACGGACCCGAATAGAAGAAGACCAGGTCGCCTTTTCGCAGCCGGCTCCGCTTCACCCCGTTCCCCTTCGCGTACTGGTCGTGGGTGGTGCGCCCGACGGACCGGCCGGCCTTCTTGAAGGACCACTGCACCAGGCCGGAGCAGTCGAAGCCGTCCGGCCCCCGGCCGCCGTACCGGTAGGGCTTCCCGACCTGGTCGAGGGCGTGCTCGGCGGCCTTCTCCGCCACCGCCGAGGCCGAGGCCTCCGGAGCGGCGACCGCCTCCGCGGCGCACAGCGCCAGCACCGCGGATAAGACGATGCAGGTGCGCACGGGCACCCCGGGTTTCCCTTTCCAGTGGATACCCTTGTCCGGATTTCTCCGCTTGATGCCCGCTTCTTCGGCGATCGGCTGCATTTCTCCTCCTGAATACCGGCGAGACGGCCCGCCCTTTGCGGACCGGCCCGCTTGGCTCCACAGCGAAACACAGCGCGAACCCGATTTCGGAAAAGCACTAACGCAGGGCGTGTCTTTTCGATTCTTGGAAAGAAGAACGGAAAGGAAGGGTCAAGGAGCAGGGAACGGCCTGGCGCCCGGCCCCCGCTCCGGCGAGGATCGGAAGGTTTCCGCCGCTCCCGGACCCGGCGGCGCCGGCTCAGGCCGCGCCCTCCTCCGGGTCCTCTTCCAGGCAGGCCTCGATGATCCGGGTCAGCCGGCGGACCAACCGCCCGGTGTCGTACTCGGCGAGCGAGCCCGCCCCCTCGATCCGGCGCACCAGCCCGACGCCGAGCAGCAGCGACGCCGCCAGCGAGGCGCGCGCCCGGGCGTCCGGGCCGCCGACCGCCGCGGCCAGCGGGCCGATGATCGCGTTGCGCAGCCGCTCCTGGTGGACCGAGACCAGGTCGGGGTCGCCCGCGGAGTGCTCCAGCGCGCGGGAGAGCGGGGTGCCGCCGGCCAGGATGCGGTTGACCACGTGCTCGGCGAGCCTGCGGGGCAGCCCGGCGCGGTCGCCCTCGATGATCCCGGGGAAGGCCGCCTCTTCGGCGATGACCTCGGCGAGCAGCCCGCGCTTGGCCCCGAAGTAGCGGTTGATCAGAGCGACGTTGACCCCGGCGTGCGCGGCGATCCGGCGCGAGGAGACCTGGGCGTAGCCCTCGGTGGTGAACAGCTCGCGTGCGCTGTCCAGGATGCGCTTGCGGGTGGCCTCCCGGTCGCGCGGCCGCCCGGGGCACCTCTCCCCGGCGTCCGCCTGGTCCATCGCACGCTCCCTCTGCTCCGGCGGCGCGGCCGCACCGGCCGGGCCGCCCTGGTCACCCCCCATGGAACCACGCCGGGGCAACCGATCCATAACACCCGGACTTGACAAGTCAACAGTGTTTACTTATACCGGATGGGGACAATCGGCCCTTCTCTTCCCGTTTCACCCGACCGCTCTCCGGCGGCCCTTCAGTGTGCCCGGGGACGGGCGACCGCCCGGGGCCGTGTCCGCAGAGCCGTTTTCCATCCATCCGTGTCGAGGGGGACGCACGTGACAGAACAGGTGGCCGCGGGCCGGGCGGAACAGGGGCCCCGCCCGTCGGGGGCCCCGGCCGAGCCGCCCGCACCGAACTACTCCAAGCGCCAGGTCATCGAGATCCTCGCCGGGCTGATGCTGGCGATGCTCACCTCGATGCTGACCACCTCGATCGTGGGCACCGCGCTGCCCACGATCGTCGGCGACCTGGGCGGCCAGGACAAGCTCTCCTGGGTGGCAAGCGCGACCCTGCTGACGATGACCGCCTCCACCCCGCTCTGGGGCAGGCTGTCCGACATCTGGGGCCGCAAGCTGCTGTTCCAGACCGCCCTGGTGATCTTCATCGGCTCCTCGGTCGCGGCCGGCTTCGCCCAGGACATGACCTGGCTCATCGCCGCCCGCTTCGTGCAGGGCATCGGCGCCGGCGGCCTGGCGACGCTGCCCCAGGTGATCCTGGGCGACGTGGTCGAGCCCCGGGAGCGCGGCCGCTACTCCGGCTTCCTCGGCGCGGTCTTCGGCGTGTCCACGGTGGCCGGCCCGCTGCTCGGCGGGTTCCTGGTGGACAGCCCGCTCGGCTGGCGCTGGTGCTTCTTCATCACCGTCCCGGTCGCGGTGGCCGCGTTCATCACCATCCAGCGGCTGCTGCGCCTGCCGGTCCGGCCGCGCGGCGGGGCCCGGGTGGACTGGTGGGGCGCGACCTGCATCGTCGGCGCGGCCAGCGCGGTGATGCTGGTGCTCAGCCTGGGCGGCAAGGAGTTCGCCTGGAACTCGGTGCCCACCTACCTGTTCGTCGCCGCCGCGGTGCTGCTCACCGCGCTGGCGGTGGCCGCCGAGCGCCGCGCCTCCGACCCGATCCTGCCGCCCCGGCTGTTCCGCAACCGGACCTTCCTGGTCGCCTCGGCCGCCTCCGCCGCGGTCGGCATGGCGATGTTCGGCGTGATGATCTACTTCCCGCAGTACCTGCAGATCGTCAAGGGCATGAGCCCGACCGCCTCGGGCCTGATGACGCTGCCGATGGTGCTCGGCATGCTGACCGCCTCGATCAGCTCCGGGATGCTGGTCAGCCGGACCGGCAAGTGGAAGGCCTACCCGGTCGCCGGGATGGTGCTGGTGGTCGCCGGTTACCTGGTGCTCTCCCGGCTCCAGGTCGACTCCGCCCTGCCGATGGTCGGCCTCGGCGTACTGCTGATCGGGCTCGGCCTGGGGCTGTCCATGCAGATCCTCATCCTGGCCACGCAGAACGCGCTGGCCCGCGCGGACATGGCCGCCGCGACCTCGGCGGTCTCCTTCTTCCGCAACCTCGGCGGCGCGGTGGGGGTGGCCGCGTTCGGCGCGGTGATGACCAACCGGCTCCACTCCGAGCTGGGGCGGCTGGCCGAGCAGGCGGCGCAGCGGGCCGAGCAGGCCGCGGCCGCCGGGCGGCCGGTCCCCGCGGCGCCGGACGTCTCCGAGTCGGCGCTGGGCTCCCCCGACGCGATCCACGCGCTGCCCGCCGCCGCCCAGGACGCGGTGGTGACCGCGTTCAACAACTCGATGCACACCGTGTTCCAGCTGGGCGTGCCGATCGCGGTGGTCGGGTTCGTGCTGGTGCTGTTCTTCAAGCAGGTCCCGCTCCGCTCCGGGCGCTGACCCCGGTCGGCGGCCCCGGGCCCCGTGCCGTCCCCCGATGATCTTGACGTTGCGGGGGTATCAGAGCGCTCTGATGCCCCCGCAACGTCAAGATCATCGCGAGGGAAGGATGGGGGCGGTTCGGAGGGCGGGTGCCCCGGGGCTCACAGGTAGCGGCGGACGACCTCGCCGGATCCCTCGAAGCCGACGGAGCGGTAGAACTCGGGGGCGGCGTGCCCGCTCTCGTGCGAGACCAGCTCGACCTTGTAGCAGCCGGCCCGGGAGGCGCGGTCCACCGCGTCCTCCAGCAGCGCCCGGCCGACGCCGTTGCGCCGCGAGGCGGGGTCGACGACCAGGTTGTCCACCACGCACCAGGGCTGGGCGTCGTGCGTCAGGTTGGCGACGACCAGCAGGTCCAGGGTGCCGATGATCTGCCCGCGCCGCTCGGCGACCAGCACGGAGCGGTCCGGATCGGCCTCGATCCGGGTCCAGGCGCGCACCGCGGCCGAGGACATGCGGACGGTGCCGCTCTGCTCCGGCGCCCCGTCGCCGAGTTCACGCAGGAGGCGCAGGATGGCACCGAGGTCAGACCTAATGGCCGCGCGGATAATCATGGCTTCCGGAATCGTAGCCGACCGGGCGTGACATGGCCGACGCAGCCCTATAAGTCGGGACACGGACCGGGCCGCCCCGGTCCGGGGGGCCGCCGGGGCCGGGACGGATCCGTCCCGGCCCCGGCGTCCGACATGCCCCCGGGTCGCCGCTGCCGCGGCCGTCCGCCCCTCAGGGCTTGATGATGCGGACGCCCTCGGTCTGCTCGTGCGCCTGCGGCTTCTGCGGAGCCGCGGGGCGCTGGTGAACGGAGGTGACCCCCGGGTCGTTCGCGGGCTGCTGCTGGGCCGGCTTCGGAGCCTGCTGCTGAGGCGCTTCCGGCGGGGCCGGAATGGTGTAGCGGGCGCCCTGCGGCTGCGGCATCGCAGCGGCGGAGTTCTCCTGCTCCGCCGGCTTCTGCACGCTCTGCGGGTTGATCCGGATGGTGGCCTCGTCCGGGGCCGGCTCCGCCTGGGCGGGCTTGGCCTGCTGCGCGGGCTGAGCCGACTGGGCGGGCTGCGCGGGCTTGGCCTGCTGCGCGGGCTGGGCGGGCTGCGTGGGCTTGGCCGGCTGCGCCGGCCGGGCCTGCGGGCCGGTGCCCTGGGCCTTCGCAGGCTCCTGCGGACCGGTCCCCTGGGCCTTCGCCGGGGCCTGCGGACCGGTGCCCGGAGCGGCGGCCGGCTGCGCCTTCGCGGGCTCCTGCGGACCGGTCCCCTGCGCCTTGGCCGGAGCCTGCGGACCGGTGCCCTGCCCCTGCACCTTGGCCGGAGCCTGCGGGCCGGTGCCCTGGGCCTTCGCCGGGGCCTGCGGACCCGTCCCCTGCCCCTGCGCCTTGGCCGGGGCCTGCGGCCCCGTACCCGGAGCGGCGGCCGGCTGCGCCTTCGCGGGCTCCTGCGGGCCGGTCCCCTGCGCCTTGGCCGGAGCCTGCGGGCCGGTGCCCGGCGCGGCGGCCGGCTTGATCTGCGGCTTGCTGCCCGGGGTGGTGGTCTCCTCCCGGGACAGGCCCGCCTCCAGCGGACCGGAGTCCGTCTCCGCCTGGAGCAGCTCGGCGAGGGTCTGGTGCATGTCGCCGAGGCGGCGCACCGCCTCGCCGTGCGTGGCGGTCAGCGTGGCGAGGCGGCGGTCGGCCGTCTCGTGGATCCTGGTGGCGCGGGTCTCCGCCTCCTCGATCCGCCGCTCGGCCTCCTTCTCGGCCTGGCCGCGCAGCTGCTCGGACTCCTGCTTGGCGGTGGCGACCAGGTCGTTGGCCTCGGAGCGGGCGCTGGAGAGCACGCGCTCGGCGTGCTCCTCGGCGTCCTTGCGGGCCTTGGCGGCCTCCTCCTCGGCCCTGGACCGGATGGCCTCCACGTCGCTGTCGACCTTGGAGCGCTTCTCCTTGGCCTCCTCCTCCGCTATCCGGAGGATGGTGGCCATGCGCTCGCTGATCTGCTCGTGCTCGGGCTTGGTCGCGGCCTTCTCGCGGGCCTCGGCGAGCTCCCGGCGGAGCTGCTCCAGCTCGTCGTGCGCACGGGCCAGCCGCTCCTGGAGGTCGCGGATGTGGTTGTGGTTGCGCACGATGAAGTCGTCGACCTGGCGCTTGTCGTAGCCCTTGCGGACACTCGGGAACGCCTCCTCGCGGAGGAGGTTCGACACGATCTCTGAGTTCTGCTCGTTCATGTCCTAATCAACCGGGTTGGCGGCATGTCGGGGAAGGTGATCCGTTCCCTCCGCCCATCATTCCCATAACAACCCGAATACGCATCAGCGACTCTCAAGTCTCACGAATCGGAATCATCGGGGATGCCGGGCGGGCGGACCCGGGTCGCACGCGAGGCGCGGCCGCGCAGGGCCGGAAGGCCGCCTGCTCGCCTTCCCGCCGCTCGACCGATTACTAAGGTATGCGGGATCGGGGGTGCGCGGGGCCCTCGGAGGGTATTCCTTCCGCCACGGAAGCGTCCTCCCGCCCCCATGGCCGCACCCGCCGCGCAGGCGGGCGCGGCCGCGTCCGGACAGCGAGCACGAGGAGCGGCAGAGATGACGGGTCCCCTGGTGGGCGATGCCCCGTTCGGCAGCCCGGAGATCCACCCGGAGGCGTGGATCGCGCCGGGCGCGGTGGTGGTCGGCCGGGTCAGGATCGGCGCGGGCAGCAGCGTCTGGTACGGCTCGGTGCTGCGCGCCGACACCGAGGACATCGTCGTCGGCGAGCGGTGCAACGTGCAGGACCAGTGCGGGCTCCACTCCGACCCGGGGGAGCCGGCGGTGCTGGAGGACCGGGTCAGCCTGGGCCACCAGGCGATGGTGCACGGCGCGGTGGTCGAGGAGGGCGCGCTGATCGGCATCGGCGCGCGGGTGCTGGGCGGCGCCCGGGTCGGCCGGGGCGCGCTGGTCGCCGCGGGGGCGCTGGTGCCGCCGGGAAAGGCGGTGCCGCCGGGGACGCTCTGGGCCGGGGTGCCCGGCCGGGTGGTCCGCGAGCTGACCGACGCCGACCGCGCCCTGTTCGCCGAGACGCCGGAGAAGTACGCGGGCTACGCGGAGCTGCACCGGTCGGTGACCTGGCGCGGAGAGCGCTGAGCGCCCGGTCCCTGATGACTACCCGGGGCGGCTCCGAATGGTCCTAACGGGTCATGTTCACCGACGCTACCCGGGCGTAACCTGAGTCGACATCCGGGTCTCCCCGCCCGGTGGCCGGTCCGGCGCCGCCTCTCGGCGCCCCCGGCCGGCTCGACGGAGGTGCGCGCTTGGAACCCGACATCGACGCGCGCCTGCACGACCGCGAGGCGATGGAGGAGATCGAGCTCTACGCCGACGTGCTGATCGCGGTGGCCGACGTGGAGCACTCGCTGAGCACCGCCGAGCTCGACCGCGTCCTGGGCGTCGCCTCCCGGCACGAGCGCCGCGAACGGCACGACCGGCACGAGGGCCCCGGCCCGCGCGCCGGCCGGCCGCGCCGCCGCACCGCCCGCGGCAGGCGCCGCCGGTAGCGCGGCGGCCCCGCCGCCCCGGGCCGGGCGGAAGAGCGGCGGGGAGGGCGCGCCCGCGGCGCGCCCTCCCCGTCCGGTGCCGGCTCCCCGGCCGGAGCGCTAGGCGTTCTCCTTCTCCTGCTCCCCCGGCTTCGGGGCGTCGCCCTTGACCGAGCGGAGCAGCAGCTGGGAGACGTCGACGACCTCCAGGGTCTCCTTCGCCTCGCCCTTGGACTTCTTCTCGTTGATCGCGTCACCGAGCATGACCTGGCAGAACGGGCAGGCCGTGGAGACGGTGTCGGGATCGGTGGTCAGCGCCTCGTCCACCCGCTCGGTGTTGATGCGCTTGCCGATCCGCTCCTCCATCCACATCCGCGCGCCGCCGGCGCCGCAGCAGAAGCCGCGCTCCTTGTGCCGGTGCATCTCCTGGGTCTTCACCCCGGGGACCTGCGCCATGATGTCGCGCGGCGGGGTGTAGACCTTGTTGTGCCGGCCCAGGAAGCAGGGGTCGTGGTAGGTGATCTTCTCGTCGATCGGCTGCACCGGGGTGAGCCGGCCGTCGTCCACCAGCTTGGAGAGCAGCTGGCTGTGGTGGACCACCTCGTACTCGCCGCCCAGCTGCGGGTACTCGTTGCCGAGCGTGTTGAAGCAGTGCGGGCAGCTGGCCACGATCTTGGTCGCGCCGATCTCGTTGAGCGTCTCCACGTTCTGCTGCGCGAGCATCTGGAAGACGTACTCCATGCCGAGCCGGCGGGCCGGGTCGCCGGTGCAGGCCTCCATGCCGCCCAGCACGGCGAACTTGACGCCGGCCATGTGCAGCAGCTCCGCGATGGCCTTGGTGGTCTTCTTCGCGCGGTCCTCCAGGGCGCCGGCGCAGCCCACCCAGAACAGGTACTCGGTGCCCTCGGGGAGCTTCTCCTCCACCACGGGGACCTCGAAGTCGACCTCGGAGATCCAGTCGAGGCGCTTGTCCTCGGCCATGCCCCAGGGGTTGCCCTTGTTCTCCAGGTTCTTCAGCAGCGTGTTGGCCTCGGAGGGGAAGCTCGACTCGATCATCACCTGGTAGCGGCGCATGTCCAGGATGTGGTCGATGTGCTCGATGTCCACCGGGCACTGCTCGACGCAGGCGCCGCAGTTAGTGCAGGACCAGAGCACGTCGGGGTCGATGACCCCGCCCTCCTCCTCGGTGCCCACCAGCGGCTTCTGCAGCAGGGCCAGCACGTCGACGCCGGCGTGCGACTCGTCCTGCTTCTCCGCCAGGGTCTCCTCGGTGATGCCCTGGAGCAGGTACGGGGCCTTCTCGTAGGCGTGCTCCCGCAGGTCCATGACCAGCTTCTTGGGCGAGAGCGGCTTGCCGGTGTTCCACGCCGGGCACTGCGACTGGCACCGGCCGCACTCGGTGCAGGTGGTGAAGTCGAGCAGGCCCTTCCAGGTGAAGTCCTCGATCTTGCCGACGCCGAACGGGTCCTCGTCCGGGTCGGCCTCCTCGAAGTCGAGCGGCTTCTCGCCCTTGGCGTCCATCATCGGCTTGGCCGCGCCGAGCGCGGGGGCGCCGTCGGCGTTCCGCTTGAAGTAGATGTTGACCGGGGCGGTGAACCGGTGCCAGCCCACGCCCATGGTCAGGATGGCCGCCAGGGCCATGAAGAACAGCCAGGAGATGATCAGCTTGAAGGCCGCGATGACGGCCAGCAGCGGCTCGCTGGCCGGCATGACCGCGCCCAGCGCGTGCGAGACCGGGGTGGCCCACACCGGGAACGCGAAGTCGTCCATCGCGACCTTGATCCCGCGGATCAGGAAGATCGAGACCAGCAGCAGGAAGATGTAGGCCTCGACGTAGTAGGCCTGCCAGGACCGGGAGTTGGCGAACCGGGAGGCCCGCCCCAGCCGCTTGGGGTTCTTCACCTGGCGGTAGGCGGCCAGCCCGACCAGCGCGACGAGGCTGAGCGCGGTGATCACCTCGATGGCCAGGCCGTAGACGGTCCAGTCGTGGATGACCGGCAGGTGGAAGTGCGGGTCCCAGACCTCGCCGTGCGCCTCCGCGACGGTGAACGCCAGCAGCGGGAACGACACCATGACGAACCAGTGCGCGACGCCGATCCAGCGCCACTTGAGCATGCGCGTGTGCCCGAGCGTCTCGATCAGCGTGTTCGTCAAACGCCGCCCGAAGGGGCCCTTGCGCTCTTTCTCCACCGGGCGGCCGACGCCCACGATGCGCACCATCCGGCTGACGCCGACGGCGAACATCCCGAGCCCGACCACGGCGAAGAGGGTCGTGATGACCCCCAGAACGATGTACAGCATCGCCCGCGGCCTCCCATCCTGCAGTTTCGTCGGGTCCGGTGCGCCACACACCGGATCCCCCCAGCATGTTACTAGCGGGTAATACCACGCCGGGCCCCCGGCCCGCCCCGTACGCCGCGGCGCGCACCGGGGCGCGACCGCCGCCCCGCCCCGGTGATCCTCTCGAATCCCCGGGTCAGGGGTTCGGCCGGGTTCGCCCAATCATCCTGGAAAAGTTCGCCCCCTCGGGAACATCCTCCCCCCGCGCCGCGTTGAAGCGCATGACACCGACATTGAGTCGGGTCGACTCAAGTCATTTGACAGCCCGCTGCGGACGAAGCAAACTTACGCCCGAAGCACTCAACCTTGACGGAGGACGTACTCATGGCACGTGCGGTCGGTATCGACCTGGGAACGACGAACTCGGTCGTCTCGGTGCTGGAGGGCGGGGAGCCCACGGTCATCGCCAATGCCGAAGGCGCGCGGACCACGCCGTCCGTCGTCGCGTTCGCCAAGAACGGCGAGGTCCTGGTGGGCGAGGTCGCCAAGCGGCAGGCGGTGACCAACGTCGACCGGACCATCCGCTCGGTCAAGCGCCACATCGGCACCGACTGGAGCACCGAGGTCGACGGCAAGACCTTCAACCCGCAGCAGATCAGCGCGTTCGTGCTGCAGAAGCTCAAGCGGGACGCCGAGGCCTACCTCGGCGAGGAGGTCACCGACGCGGTCGTCACCGTCCCGGCGTACTTCAGCGACTCGCAGCGGCAGGCCACCAAGGAGGCCGGCACCATCGCGGGCCTCAACGTCCTGCGCATCATCAACGAGCCGACCTCGGCGGCGCTCGCCTACCACCTGGAGAAGGAGGACGAGGCCACCATCCTCGTCTACGACCTGGGCGGCGGCACCTTCGACGTGTCCCTGCTGGAGGTCGGCGACGGCGTCGTGGAGGTCAAGGCCACCAACGGCGACAACCACCTCGGCGGCGACGACTGGGACCAGGCCGTGGTCGACTGGCTGGTCGAGCGGTTCAAGAACGCCAACGGCGTCGACCTGGCCAAGGACAAGATGGCGCTGCAGCGGCTCCGCGAGGCCGCCGAGAAGGCCAAGATCGAGCTCTCCAGCTCCAGCGAGTCCACCATCAACCTGCCCTACATCACGGCCTCGGCCGAGGGCCCGCTGCACCTGGACGAGAAGCTCACCCGCGCCGAGTTCCAGCGCCTCACCGCCGACCTGCTGGAGCGGACCAAGGCCCCGTTCCACCAGGTGATCAAGGACGCCGGCTTCGGCGTCGACAAGATCGACCACGTGGTCATGGTCGGCGGCTCCACCCGGATGCCGGCCGTGGTCGAGCTGGTCAAGGAGCTGACCGGCGGCAAGGAGCCGAACAAGGGCGTCAACCCCGACGAGGTCGTGGCCATCGGCGCCGCGCTCCAGGCCGGCGTGCTCAAGGGCGAGGTCAAGGACGTCCTGCTGCTGGACGTCACCCCGCTGTCGCTGGGCATCGAGACCAAGGGCGGGGTGTTCACCAAGCTCATCGAGAAGAACACCACCATCCCGACCAAGCGCTCGGAGATCTTCACCACGGCCGACGACAACCAGCCGTCCGTGCAGATCCAGGTCTACCAGGGCGAGCGCGAGATCGCCCAGTACAACAAGAAGCTGGGCGTCTTCGACCTGACCGGCCTGCCCCCGGCGCCGCGCGGCGTGCCGCAGATCGAGGTCACCTTCGACATCGACGCCAACGGCATCGTCAACGTGACCGCGAAGGACCTGGGCACCGGCAAGGAGCAGTCGGTCACCATCTCCGGCGGGTCCGCGATGTCCAAGGACGACATCGACAAGATGGTCCGCGAGGCCGAGCAGTACGCCGAGGAGGACCGCAAGCGCCGAGAAGAGGCCGAGGTCCGCAACAACGCCGAGTCCCTCGTCTACCAGACCGAGAAGGTCATCAAGGACAACGAGGACAAGATCCCGGCCGAGGTGAAGACCGAGACCGAGGGCGCCGTGGGCGAGCTCAAGAAGGCCCTGGAGGGCTCGGACATCGAGGCCATCCGCTCCGCCAGCGAGAAGGTCGCCCTGGCCAGCCAGAAGATCGGTTCGGCGATCTACGGCCAGCAGCAGGCCGCCGACGGCGCCGCCGGCGCCGGCGCCGCGCAGGACCAGGAGGAGCCGGACGTCGTCGACGCCGAGATCGTCGACGAGGACAACGGCAAGCGCGACGGGAACGCCTGACCGGCGGCCGGACTCTTCGAGGCAAGGAGGCGCAGCGAATGGCGCTGCCGGAGAACGGTAACGGCGAGAAGGGGGAAGGGCCGGTGATCCGCGACAAGCGGCGCATCGATCCGGAGACCGGAGAGCTGCGCACCCCGGAGGGGGAGGCGCCGCAGGAGGCCTCCGCGGAGGAGGCCGGCGCCGGTGCGCAGGAGCCGGTGATCGACGCGGAGGCCGTGGCGGCCGTCGAGGCGGACGTCCGGGTCTCCGAGCTCACCGACGACCTCAAGCGCCTGCAGGCGGAGTACGCCAATTACCGCAAGCGGGTCGATCGCGACCGGCAGGCGGTGAAGGAGCAGGCGCTGGCCCAGGTCCTCGGCGAGCTGCTGCCGATCCTCGACGACATCGGGCGGGCCCGCGAGCACGACGAGCTCAACGGCGGCTTCAAGTCGGTCGGGGAGTCGCTGGAGTCGCTGGTCACCCGGCTGGGGCTGAAGAAGTACGCGGACAAGGGCGACGAGTTCGACCCCAACGTGCACGAGGCCCTGACCCTCGTCCCCCAGCCCGGGGTCGAGGTGCCGACGGTGATCGAGGTGTTCCAGCCGGGGTACCTCATCGGCGAGCGGGTCCTCCGCCCGGCCCGGGTGGTCGTGGCGGGCCCCGCCGAGGAGGAGGCTCCCGCCCCCGCCGCGGACGCGGACGCCGCGCCCGCCCCCGAGGGGGAGGCCGCGGCGGAGGAGGAGGCCCCCGGGGCCGACTCCGCCGGCGGCGGACAGCAGGAGAAGTAGGAGACGTCCCCCGCCCCGGGCGCACGGCCGCGCCCGGGGCGGGGGACGCCGGCAGCGGGACACAGCGGACTCGGAAGCGGGAGAAGGCACGCGTCGATGAGCACCAAGGACTACCTCGAAAAGGACTACTACAAGGTCCTCGGAGTCTCGAAGTCGGCGTCCCAGGACGAGATCAAGTCCGCCTACCGCAAGCTCGCCCGCGCCAACCACCCCGACGCCAACACCGGCGACGAGCAGGCCGAGGAGCGCTTCAAGGAGATCTCCGAGGCGTACAGCGTCCTGTCGGACGAGAAGCGCCGCAAGGAGTACGACGACGCCCGCTCCCTGTTCGGCGGGTCCTACCGGCCGGGCGGCGGGACCGGCGCGGGCGGATTCGACCTCGGGGACCTGTTCGGCGGCGCCGGCGGGGGGACCGGCGGCGCGCCGGGCGGCGGTGAGCGGCTGAGCGACCTGTTCGGCGGGCTGTTCGGCGGCCGGGGCCGGGCCGCGTCCTCGCGGCGCGGCGCCGACGTGGAGACCGAGACCACGCTGACCTTCAACGAGGCGGCCGACGGCGTCACCCGGACGTTCGCGCTGAGCAGCGACGCCGCCTGCCCGACCTGCAAGGGCAGCGGCGCCCGGGCGGGCAGCGACCCGAAGGTCTGCCCCAAGTGCGCGGGCACCGGCCATGAGAGCAAGAACCTGGGCGGCTTCTCGCTGTCCGAGCCGTGCAGCGAGTGCAAGGGGCGCGGTCTGGTCACCGACGACCCCTGCCCGACCTGCAGCGGAAGCGGGCGCGGCAAGAGCACCCGCAGAATCCAGGCCCGCATCCCCGCCGGCGTCTCCGACGGCCAGCGGATCAAGATCGCGGGGAAGGGAGCGCCGGGCGAGAACGGGGGACCGGCCGGAGACCTCTATGTGGTGGTGCACGTGCAGAAACACCCGGTGTTCGGCAAGTCCGGGGAGAACCTGACCATCACCGTCCCGGTGACCTTCCCGGAGGCCGTGCTCGGCGCGGACATCCGGGTGCCCACGCTGAACGGGGTGTCGGTCACCGTGAAGGTCCCGCCGGGCACGCCCAGCGGGCGGACCATGCGGGTGCGCGGCAAGGGCTCCCGGCGCCGCGACGGCACCCTCGGGGACCTGCTGGTCACCGTCGAGGTGCAGGTGCCGCAGAACCTCGGGAGCGAGGCCCGCGAGGCGCTGGAGAAGTACCGGGCCGCCACCTCCGACCAGGATCCGCGCCGCGGGCTGGAGGCCCGGGCCAAGGGAGCGTGAACACGATGAACTACGGCGGCGTCGGCGACGACATCCCGGTCTACGTGATCTCGGTCGCCGCCGAACTCTCCGGGCTCCACCCCCAGACGCTGCGCCAGTACGACCGGCTGGGCCTGGTCCGGCCGGGCCGGACCTCCGGCCGCGGCCGGCGCTACTCGATGCGCGACATCCGGCTCCTCCGCGAGGTGCAGCGGCTCTCCCAGGAGGAGGGCATCAACCTCGCCGGGATCAAGCGGATCCTGGAGCTGCAGCAGGAGGTGGAGGACCTCCGGGAGACCGTGTTCCACCTGCACAACGAGCTGGAGGCGGCGCGCAGCGCGGTCGCCCGGCGCGGCGGCGCGCCCCGCCCCAAGGGGGGCGAGCTCATCCCGGTGCGGCGCACCCGGGTGACCATCTTCAACCCCGCGGCGCACCCGGGCCGCCCCCAGGACGGGCAGGGCGACCAGGGCGAGTGACCGGCCCCCCGGCGGGGCCGGCGCGACGGCCGGGGGCACCCGTGCGCCCCGGCCCCGGACCGATTTGCACGACCGCTTGGTGATTCGCGTGAAGGGGGCGGCGAACACATGAACTACAAACTCACCACGAAGAGCCAGGAGGCCCTGTCGGCGGCGATCCGCCGGGCCACCGCCGACGGTGCTCCGCAGGTCGAACCGGTGCACCTGCTCGCCGCCCTGCTGGAGCAGGGCGAGGGGATCATCCGGCCGCTGCTCAAGGAGGTCGGGACCGACCCGGACGCGCTCGCCGGGCGGACCGACCAGGCGCTGGCCGCGCTGCCCAAGGCCAGCGGGAGCACGGTCAGCGCACCGCAGAGCTCCCGCCAGCTCATCGTCTCGCTGAACACCGCCGCGCAGCGCGCCAAGCAGATGGAGGACGAGTACGTCTCCACCGAGCACCTGCTGGTCGGGCTGGCCGCCGACGGCGGCGAGGCGGCCCGGCTGCTGAACGACGCCGGCGCCGCCCCCGAGGCCCTGCTGGACGCCTTCGAGCGGGTCCGCGGACCGGGCAAGGTCACCTCGCAGAACCCCGAGGAGACCTACCAGGCGCTGGAGAAGTACGGCGTCGACCTCACCGCGCAGGCCCGCTCCGGCTCGCTGGACCCGGTGATCGGCCGGGACACCGAGATCCGCCGGGTGGTGCAGGTGCTCTCCCGGCGGACCAAGAACAACCCGGTGCTGATCGGCGAGCCCGGCGTCGGCAAGACCGCCGTGGTGGAGGGGCTGGCGCAGCGGATCGTCGCCGGGGACGTGCCCGAGTCGCTGCGGGACAAGCGGCTCATCTCGCTGGACCTGTCCGCGATGGTGGCGGGCGCCAAGTACCGGGGCGAGTTCGAGGAGCGCCTCAAGGCCGTGCTCAACGAGATCAAGGAGAGCGACGGCCAGATCATCACCTTCATCGACGAGCTGCACACCATGGTCGGCGCGGGCGCCGCCGAGGGCGCGATGGACGCGGGCAACATGCTCAAGCCGATGCTGGCCCGCGGCGAGCTGCGCATGGTCGGCGCGACCACGCTGGACGAGTACCGGGAGCGGATCGAGAAGGACCCGGCCCTGGAGCGCCGGTTCCAGCAGGTGCTGGTGGGCGAGCCGTCCGCGGCCGACACCATCGCGATCCTGCGCGGGCTCAAGGGGCGCTACGAGGCGCACCACAAGGTGCAGATCGCCGACTCGGCGCTGGTCGCCGCGGCCACCCTGTCGGACCGGTACATCACCGCGCGGTTCCTCCCGGACAAGGCCATCGACCTGATCGACGAGGCCGCCTCCCGGCTGCGGATGGAGATCGACTCCCGCCCGGTGGAGATCGACGAGCTGCAGCGCACCGTGGACCGGCTCAAGATGGAGGAGATGGCGCTGGACAAGGAGTCCGACGCCGCCTCCCGCCAGCGGCTGGAGCGGCTCCGCGCCGACCTGGCCGACCGCCAGGAGGAGCTGAACGCGCTCAACGCGCGCTGGGAGCAGGAGAAGGCCGGGCTGAACCGGGTCGGCGAGCTCAAGACCCGCCTGGACGGCCTGCGCACCCAGGCCGAGCGGGCGCAGCGCGAGGGCGACTTCACCGAGGCGTCCCGGCTGATGTACGGCGAGATCCCCGAGGTGGAGAAGCAGCTTGAGGAGGCCGCCTCGGCCGAGGCCGAGGCGGAGGCCGGGCCGGACGCGATGGTCAAGGACGAGGTCGGCGCGGACGACGTGGCCGACGTGGTCTCCTCGTGGACCGGCATCCCGGTCGGCCGGCTGATGGAGGGCGAGACCTCCAAGCTGCTCCGGATGGAGGACGAGCTGGGCCGGCGGCTGATCGGCCAGCGGGCCGCGGTCTCCGCGGTCTCCGACGCGGTCCGCCGGGCCCGCGCGGGCATCTCCGACCCGGACCGGCCCACCGGTTCGTTCCTGTTCCTCGGCCCGACCGGTGTCGGCAAGACCGAGCTGGCCAAGGCGCTCGCGGAGTTCCTCTTCGACGACGAGCGGGCGATCGTCCGGATCGACATGAGCGAGTACTCCGAGAAGCACTCGGTCTCCCGGCTGGTCGGCGCGCCCCCCGGGTACGTCGGCTATGAGGAGGGCGGCCAGCTCACCGAGGCCGTGCGGCGCCGCCCCTACACGGTGGTGCTGCTGGACGAGGTGGAGAAGGCGCACCTGGAGGTCTTCGACACCCTGCTGCAGGTGCTGGACGACGGGCGGCTCACCGACGGCCAGGGCCGGGTGGTGGACTTCCGCAACACCCTGCTGATCCTCACCTCGAACCTGGGCTCGCAGTTCCTGGTCGACCCGCAGCTGGAGAACGGCGCCAAGCGGGAGAAGGTCATGCAGGTGGTGCAGAACACCTTCAAGCCGGAGTTCCTCAACCGGCTGGACGACGTGATCATGTTCGAGGCGCTCTCCACCGAGGACCTGACCCGCATCGTCGACCTTCAGGTGGACAAGCTGGGCAGGCGGCTGGCGGACCGCCGGCTCGGACTGGAGGTCACCGCCGCGGCCCGCGAGTGGCTGGCGCTCACCGGGTACGACCCGGCCTACGGCGCCCGCCCGCTGCGCCGCCTGGTGCAGGCCGCCATCGGCGACCCGCTCGCCAAGGAGCTGCTCTCCGGCGAGCTGGCCGAGGGCGACACCGTCCGGGTGGACCTGGACGAGACCGCCGACCGGCTCACCGTCTCCCGCGCCGGGCAGCCCGCGGGGGTCTGACGCCGCGCCCGGCCGAAGGGGCCGCCTTCCCGGAAGGGGAGGCGGCCCCTTCGGCTTTCCGGGCCCGCCCCGGGCGGCGGTGCGTCCGGGGCCGCATTCCGATACATTGGGATTGAAAACGGTTTTCATTTCTGCAATGCTTCGGGCGGACCATCCCCCTGGGGCGGCCGGGCACCCTCCCTCTATCCCCGGCCGCCCCGCACTCCGCCGGAAGGAAGACCGAGCATGGCGACGACCGTCCGCCCGCAGGCGGCCGGCGGACCGGCGCGCGAGCGCCCGGGCCGGACCCGGGCGGTGCCGCTGGCCGCCGCGCTCACCGCGGCGCTGGCCGCCTCGGTACTGCTCGCGGTCTCCCTGGGCGCGGCGACGGTGCCGCCGGGCGACACCCTCCGCTACGTCTGGGCCGCACTCACCGGCGGCCCGATCGGCGCCGACGAGGTGACCCCGTACACGATCATCTGGCAGGTGCGCGCCCCGCGGGTGCTGCTCGCCGCGGTGGTCGGGGCCGGCCTCGCCGCGACCGGCGCCGCCGTGCAGTCGCTGGTGCGCAACCCGCTGGCCGACCCGTTCATCCTCGGGGTCTCCTCCGGGGCCTCGGTGGGCGCCGCCTGCGTCGTGGTGTTCGGGCTGTTCGCCGCGTTCGGCGTGTACGCCCTCTCCTTCGCCGCCTTCCTCGGCGCACTGGCCGCGTCGGCCCTGGTCTACGCGTCGGCCCGCGGCCCCGGCGGCACCGTCGCCCCGCTCCGCCTGGTGCTCACCGGCGTCGCGATGGCGTTCGGCTTCCAGGCGCTGATGAGCGTGCTGGTGTTCGCCTCCGCGGACGGCGAGGCCTCCCGGACCGTGCTGTTCTGGCTGATGGGCAGCCTGGGCTCGGCGACCTGGGGCTCGCTCCCGGTGGCCGCCGCCGCGGTGCTGCTCGCGGTGGTGGCGCTGCACCGCTCGGCCCGGTCGCTGGACGTGCTGGCGCTCGGCGACGAGACCGCCGCCAGCATGGGCGTCGACCCGTCCCGGATGCGCCGCCGGCTGTTCCTGCTCACCGCCGTGGTCACCGGGGCGCTCGTCGCGGTGAGCGGCGCGATCGGGTTCGTCGGCCTGGTCATGCCGCACCTGGTGCGGATGCTGGTCGGCGCCGGCCACGCCCGGGTGCTGCTGGTCGCCCCGCCCGCCGGGGCGCTGCTGCTGGTCTGGGTCGACCTGGTCGCGCGGACCCTGGTCGCCCCGCAGGAGCTCCCGCTCGGCGTGATCACCGCGCTGATCGGCGTCCCGGTCTTCGTCGGGCTGATGCGCCGCCGCGGCCACCTGTTCGGAGGCGCCCGATGAGGCTCTCCCTGGACTCCCTCACCGTGCGGGCCGCCGGGCGGCGGCTGGTCGACGAGCTGAGCCTGGACGTGGCCTCCGGCGAGGTGGTCGCGCTGGCCGGGCCGAACGGCAGCGGCAAGTCCACCGCGCTGCGCTGCGTCTACCGCGCGCTCCGCCCCAGCGGCGGGGCGGTGCTGCTGGACGGGGCCGACCTGGCCTCCGTCCCGGTCCGGGAGAGCGCCCGCTCGGTCGCCGCGGTCACCCAGCAGAACACCGTGGAGCTCGACTTCACCGTGGAGGAGATCGTCGCGCTGGGCCGGTTCCCGCACCGCGCCGGCGCCCCCGGCGGGCGCGAGCGGCGGCTCATCGCCGACGCGATGGAGCGCACCGACACCGCCCGGCTGGCCGCGCGCAGCGTGCTCACCCTCTCCGGCGGCGAGCGGCAGCGGGTGTTCATCGCCCGCGCCCTGGTCCAGGAGCCCCGGGTGCTGGTGCTGGACGAGCCCACCAACCACCTGGACGTGCGGCACGCCGTGGCGCTCCTGTCCGACCTGCGCGGCGCCGGCCCGACCGTCCTGGTCGCCCTGCACGACCTCAACCTGGCCGCCGCCGCGTGCGACCGCATCGCGGTGCTCCGCGACGGCGCGCTGACCGCCTCCGGGACGCCGAAGGACGTGCTCACCCCCGAGCTGGTCCGCGAGGTGTTCGGCGTCGGCGCGCACGTCGTCCCGCATCCCGCCACCGGGGCCCCGCAGCTCCTGTACGACCTCGACGAAGGGACCCCGACGTGAGAAGAGCCCGCACCTCGACCGCCCTGGCGCTGCCCGCCGCGGCGGTGCTCGCCGCAGCCGGCTGCGGCGCCGAAGTCGCCCCGGCCGAGGAGGGCGCCGCCGTCACCGTGTCCAACTGCGGCGAGGAGATCGAGTACCGCACCCCGGAGCGCCCGGTCGCCTACGACATGAGCGCCACCGAGAAGATGTTCGCCCTCGGCCTGGCCGACCGGATGCGCGGCATCGTCATGCCCGCCACCACCGAGCCGTCGGTGGAGCGCTCCCCCTACAAGGAGGACTACGAGTCGGTCGAGGTGCTGGGCACCGACGTGATCAGCCGGGAGATCGTGGTGGAGGCCCGGGCCGACTGGGTGCTGGCCGGCTGGAACTCCGGGTTCAGCGAGGAGCGCGGCATCACCCCCGAGCTGCTGGACCAGGTCGGCATCCAGAGCTACATGTTCACCGAGAGCTGCTTCGACTACGGCGACGACCCGGTGGACGTGGAGCCGGTCGAGGCGCTCTACACCGACCTGCGCGACATCGGGGCGATCTTCGGCGTGCAGGACCGGGCCGAGGCGCTCATCGCCGACATGGAGGAGCGGTTCGCCGCGCTGGAGGAGGAGGTACCCGAAGAGCGCGCCCCGGTGTTCGTCTACGACTCCGGGACCGACGAGCCGTTCACCTCCGGCGGGCAGGCCGCGCCCAGCGCGATCATCGACGCGGCCGGCGGGGAGAACGTCTTCGCCGACTTGAACGAGCGCTGGACCACCGTCGGCTGGGAGAGCGTGATCGAGGCCGAGCCGGAGGTCATCGTCATCATCGACTACGGGGACCGGCCGGCCGAGGAGAAGATCGACTTCCTGCTCTCCAACGAGCGGCTGGCCTCGGTGCCCGCGATCGAGGAGGAGCGCTTCCACGTGATCGACTACGCCGAGGCGGTCAGCGCCCCGCGCAACATCGACGCCGCCGAGGGGCTCGCCGGCTACCTCCGGTCGATCGGGCGGTGACCCGAGGCGGGCGCACCGCCGAGGCGGTGGGCGCCCCGGCACCACCTCCGTCCCTCCGCCCGTCCGCCCGCGCTCCGGGGCGGCGGGCCCCCGCTCCGCGAGCACGATGACCGCCCACGACCGGCAAGGAAGCCCATGACCGCCTCTCGCCCCGCATCCGGCGACGGCCCCGCCGCCGCCCCTGAGCAGGGCGGGGGCGCAGCACCGCCCCGCGCCGCCGGGGAGGCGGGCGGACCGCCCTCCCCTCCGGGCCCGGCGCCCGCGCCCTCCGGCGGGCGGACCGCCCCCGGCGCGCCCGGGGACACCGGGGTCCCCGGGGACCTGCGGATGGCCGCCGACCTGTGGCCGGTCCTGCTCGCCGGGGCAGTGGGACTGCTCCCGTTCACCGTGTTCGGCAACTTCCTGGTGCCGATGGCGGAGGACGCCGGCACCGGGGTGGCCGCGCTGGGGTCGCTGCGCGGCCTGGGCGGGCTGTCCGCGCTGGTCGTCGGGGTGGCGCTCGCCCCGCTGATCGACCGGCTGCCGAAGAGGCGGGCCGCCGCCGGCGCACTGGCCGCGCTGGCCGCCGCGGCGCTGCTCGGCGCCGCCGGGGAACTCCTCGCCCTCGGGGCGTTCTGCCTGCTGGTCGGGGCGGCGACGGCGGTGCTCAACCCGGCGCTGACCGCGCAGGCCGCGGACCGCTACACCTCCGACGCCGCGTCCGGGCGGGCGGCGACGCTGGTCACCGCCACCCAGTCGATGACCGCGATGCTCGCCGCTCCGCTGGTGGCGCTGCCCGCCGCGCTGTGGGGATGGCGGGGCGACCTGGTCGCGGTCGCCGCGGTCTCCGTGCTGCTCGCCGCGGTACTGCTGCTCCGCCCCGAGGGCGGGGCGCCGCCCCGGACCGGCGGGCGCACCGGCTACCTCGCGTCGTTCCGCCGCCTGGCGGGCGTCCCCGGCGCCGTGTCGCTGCTGCTGGTCGGCTTCCTGCGCACCGCGGCGTTCATGGGGTACCTGGCCTACCTGGCCGCCTTCTACGACGACCGGTTCTCCCTCGCCCCCACCGCGTTCGCGCTGGTCTGGACGGTCAGCGGCGCCTCGTTCTTCGCGGGCAACCTGTTCGCCGGCCGGATCGCCGGCGTCTCCTCCCGGATCGGCGCCGAGGTGCTGCTGCCCATCGGAGCGGCCGGCGCGACCGCCGCGACCGCCGCGTTCTACTTCGCCCCGTGGCTGCCGCTCGCCCTGGCGCTGACCTCGCTGATCGGCGCCTCGCACGCGGTGGTCGCCGCCTCCGTGGTCACCCTGCTGGTCCGGCGGTGCGGCCCGCTCCGCGGGTCCGCGCTGAGCCTCAACGCCGCGGGCCAGAGCCTCGGGGTCTTCGCCGGCGCCGCCGCGGGCGGCGCCGGCCTCGCCCTGGCCGGGCACCCGGGCACCGCCCTGGTGTTCGGCGCGATGACCCTGGCCGCCCTGCTCATCGGCGCCCCGGCCGCCCTGGGGCGGCGCGCTCCGGCGCCCTGAGGGCCCGCCGGGCGGGGCACCCGGCGCGAGCAGGACGCGTCCACCGCGGCCGTGCCGCGCGGCGGCCGCCGCGCGCCGCCGGGCCGCTGCCGAGCACTCCGGGCGGCCTCCTGTGCCCGACGGTCTCTCAGGCGGCCAGCAGCAGGGCGCGGGGGCCGCCGAAGGCGGGACCGCCGACCGGGCGGCGGGCCGGCATCGCCTCGGCCGAGGCCAGGTCGAAGTGGAGGCCGCCGATCAGGTCGATCAGCCGGAGGCCGAGGGCGCGGCGGATGGCCGCGAGGACCTCGGAGGACGGCTCCTTGCGGCCGCGCTCGACCTCGGAGAGGTAGGGCAGCGACACCTGGGCGTCGTCGGCGACCTCGCGCAGCGTCCGCCCCTGCTCCAGGCGGACCCGGCGGAGCAGCGCGCCGACCGCCTCGCGCATCAGCGGCTCGTCGTCCTGCCCCTCGGCCGGCGGCGCCGGCCGGGGCGCCCCGCCGGGCAGGGAGAAGCCGATCGGGAAGCCGCCGGAGCGGTGCTCCGCGCCGTCCTCGGCGGCCTCGTCGAGAACAGGGCGCAGGACGCGCTCGGTCATGGATGCCTCCGCTGTGCTCGGCCCGCCGTACTCGGCGCGGTGCTCGCGTGCGCCGTCCCCCCGACGATAGTTCGGAGCCCCCTCCCCCGCCATGGGGCGCCGCCCCGTTCTGCGCACGGCAGAACGCCCGGGGCGGCCGTCCCGCCCGGGGTTCTGCCCCGGCGAGCGGGCGCCTGCGGGAAGGGGGCCGCCCCTCGTCCGCGCGGCCGCCCGGTCCCTTCCCCCTTTCCGAGCGGCGCCCACCGGTACCGGCCCGGCCCCTGAACGCCCCGGACCGGATCGGCCCGCCCGGGGAGGCGGACCGCCCGAGCGGCGGCACGGGACGCCGCCCGCCCGCGGGGAGGGGGCCGCGGGCGGGCGGCGCGGGGCGCCGGTCAGGCGGCCCGGGTCGGCAGGGAGCGGGCGTCGATGATCCCGTCGATCAGGCCGTACTCCTTGGCCTGCTCGGCGGTGAAGATCTTGTCCCGGTCGGTGTCCTCGCGCAGCCGCTCGGTGCTCTGGCCGGTGTGCCGGGCGAGGATGTCCTCGATCTGGGCCCGGACCCGGAGGATCTCCGCGGCCTGGATCTCCAGGTCGGCGGCCTCGCCCTGGCCCTCGGTGGAGGGCTGGTGGAGCAGGACCCGGGCGTGCGGGAGCGCGGCGCGCTTGCCCGGCGCGCCCGCCGCGAGGAGCACCGCGGCGGCCGAGGCCGCCTGCCCCATGCACACGGTGGCCACGTCGGAGCGGACGTACTGCATGGTGTCGTAGATGGCGGTCAGCGCGGTGTTCGAGCCGCCCGGCGAGTTGATGTAGAGCTGGACGTCCCGCTCGGAGCTCTCGTGGTCCAGGTGGAGCAGCTGGGCCATCACCACGTTGGCCACCCCGTCGTCGATCGGGGTGCCGATGAAGATGATCCGCTCCGCCAGCAGCCGGGAGAACACGTCGTAGGCGCGCTCCCCGTCCGGCCGCCGCTCGACCACGGTGGGCACGGTGTAGGTGCTCATTCGCCCGCTCCCTTCTCCTCCGCCGGCTTCCGCGCCCCCATGCCGATGCCGTCCGGGACGCCGAAGCCGAACCGGCGCGCGGTGTCCCCGCCGATGTCGGCGACGCTCTCCACCACCTTGTCGATGAAGCCGTACTCTTTGGCCTGCTCGGGGGTGAACCAGCGGTCCCGCCGCTGGTCCTCGGCGACCCGGTCCCGGCTCTGCCCGGTGTGCTCGGCGATCAGCCGCTGCATGGTCTTCTTGGTGTAGGCCAGGTTCTCCGCCTGGATGGCGATGTCGGCCGCGGTCCCGGCCAGCCCGCCGGAGGGCTGGTGCATCATGATCCGCGCGTGCGGCAGGCTGTACCGCTTGCCCGCCGCGCCGACGCACAGCAGGAACTGGCCCATGCTGTAGGCCGACCCCATGACCAGGGTGGCCACGTCGTTGGGGATGAACCGCATGGTGTCGTAGATGGCCATCCCGGCGGTGACCGACCCGCCCGGGCTGTTGATCAGCAGGGTGATGTCGCGCTTGGGGTTCTCCTCGGCGAGCAGCATCAGCTGCCCGCTCACCCGGTTGGCGACCGCGTCGTCCACGGCCGCGCCGAGCAGCACGGTCCGGCCGTGCAGCAGCCGCGTCGCGATCTGGTCGTCGATGCCGCCGGCCGCTCCGGCCTCCGCGGTCGCCCGCAGTGTGTCCGCAAGCATGTGCTCCTCCTCGCCCCGGCCCTGAGGCGGGCACCCGCCCGCCGCGTCCGGTGCCCCCACCCTGCGGCGGCCGCGGACCCCGATGCCACGGTTTCTGCCGGGGGGAGATCTGCTCCCGGCAGACCGCCCCGCTGAACTGCGGCGTTCCCTTCCCGGCGACTCGGGGCCGGGGTGCGGTCGCGGTGTGGGCCACTGCCGCCGAACCGCTCCGACGGCCTCCTGCCGCCCCCGCCGGGCGGCCGATCGACGGGGCGCCCGCACGGCCGGGACGGTGTGTGAGGCCGGACATACGACGGCTGACGTACGCCGAAGACGCCCGGAGGGTGATGACGGCGGGCCCCTTCCCCCGGGAAGGTCGGGGGCATGGAGATCGGGATCTGGACCGGGGTCGTGCTGGGCGTGCTCTCCACGGCCTGCTACAGCGCGGCGGCCGTGGCGCAGCGCCGGCTGGCCGTCGCGCTGCCTGAGCCGCTGACCGGCGGGCGGCCGCTGTCGCGGCTGCTGAGGCACCCGCTGTGGTGGGCCTCGGCCGGGCTCAACGCGGGGCGGGCCGGGCTGCAGGTGGGGGCGCTGGCCTTCGCTCCGCTGACCGTGGTGCAGCCGCTCGGCGTCCTGGTCCTGGTGTTCGGCCTGCCGTGGTCGGCGCGGCTCGGCGGGCGGCGGGTCACGCCCCGGGAGTGGCGCGGCGCGGTGCTCACCGTGCTGGCGCTGGCGCTGCTGCTGTGGGCGGCGGTGACCGGCGGCCGGAGCCGCCCGATGGAGGCCTGGACCGCGGCGGCCGTGGTGGTCGGGGCGCTGCTGCTGATCAGCGGCCTCGCCTGGGCCGCGGGGCGGGCGCCCTCCCCCGGGTTGCGGAGCTGCCTGCTCGGGGCCGGCGCGGGGACCGCCTTCGGGGTGGCCTCGGCGACCACCAAGACCGCCGTCGCGGTGGCCGCCGCCGACGGCGCCGCGTTCCTGCTGCACCCCGCCGCGTGCGGCACCGCGGCGGTCGCGGTCCTCGGCCTGCTCCTGGCGCAGGCCGCCTACCAGGGCATGGAGCTGGGCGCCCCGCTCGGCGTCACCGCCGTCGCCAACCCGGTCTCCGCCTCCGTGGTCGGCGTCGCCTTCATGGGCGAGTCCTACACCGCCGGGTGGACCGGCGCCGGGATCGCGGTGCTGTGCGGGCTGCTCGCCGCCTACGGCATCGCGCTGATGTCGGTGCCGGACGGGCGCGGCCCCTCCCCGCGCCCCCGGTCCCGGCGCGCCCCTTCCCCGGACGGCGCCCCGGAGCGCTCCCCGATCCGGCCCCGCCGGCTCCCCCGCGGCCGGTTCCGGTCAGCGGACGGGTCCGCTTCGGCCCCGAAGGAGGGCCTCCTATAAGGTCGTCGGGCATCCGCACCGCCCGCACCGGGCGGTGCGCCGGAGGCCGGAGGGAGCGGCGGGGCGGAGCATGGACGAGTTCCTCGACGCGGCACTGGGGTTCCCCACGGCCCTGTTCTCCTTCGCCATGGCGGCCGTGCTCGCCTACTGGGTGCTGGCGCTGCTCGGCGCGCTCGACGTCGACCTGCTCGACTCCGGCGCCGGTGACGGCGACGGGACCGGCCCGGCCGCGCTGCTCGGCGCCGCCGGGCTCCGCGGAGTGCCGGCCACCGTCTCCCTGTCCCTGCTCATCGCGCTGGCCTGGTTCTTCAGCCTGGTTGGGAACGTCGTGATCGATTCCCTCGCGGGGTCGCTGTCCACCCCGGTCCTCATCGTCCTCGGCGTCCTCGCCCTGATCATCGCCGCCACCCTGGCCTGGGGGGTGACCAGCGCCATCGTCATGGGGGTGCGCCGATTCCTCCCGGGCGTGCGGGCGGCGCGCACCTCCGGCAAGCTGGTCGGGCGCACCTGCACCGTGCGCACCCTGCGGGTGGACCGCGAGTTCGGGCAGGCCGAGGTGGTCTCCGGGGACGGAACGACCATGCTCATCCAGGTGCGCACGATCGACGACGAGCCGCTCGCCTCCGGCGACACCGCGCTGATCTTCGACCACGACGCCGAGGCCGGCTTCTTCCGCGTCTCCCGGTTCGACCCGGCCCTGGACCCCGGGGAGTCCTGAGCCCCGGGTTCCCCCGAGGCCGCTTGCGGCCAGGCAGGACGCGGAACCGGGGGGTTCCGGTCCGCGTCGCATCCAGCGGGTCGGAACCGGAAGAGCGGCCCGCGGGGACCCCGCACCCGCCCCCGCCGCTCACCCCCGCGCCGGGTCCGCGGCCCGCCGTACTCATCCCCTCGGCAGGTAGGGAGACCAGCCCCGTATGGAAGCCATCGGCATCGCCGGCGGTGTGCTCATCGCCGCTCTCGTCCTCATCGCGATCGTGCTCCCGATCATCCTCATCCGCCTGTTCCGCAAGGTGAAGCAGGGTGAGGCGCTCATCATCTCCAAGGTCCGCGATGTCGACGTGACGCTGACCGGCGCGGTCGTCCTCCCGGTGCTGCACAAGGCCGAGCTGATGGACATCTCACAGAAGTCCATCCTGCTGGAGCGCTTCGGCAGGAACGCTCTGACCTGCAAGGACAACATCCTCGCCGACATCCGGATCAAGTTCTTCATCCGCGTCAACCCGGAGAAGACCGACATCCTGCGGGTCGCCAAGAACATCGGCGTGGAGAACGCCAGCAGCCAGGAGAAGCTGCAGGACCTCTTCGACGCCAAGTTCGAGGAGGCGCTGAAGACCGTCGGCAAGTACTTCGACTTCGAGGACCTGTACACCCAGCGCAAGGAGTTCCGCGACCGGATCGTCGAGGTCATCGGCAACGACCTGTACGGCTACGTCCTGGAGGACGCGGCCATCGCCGACCTCAAGCAGACCCCGCTGGACCAGCACGACCCGAACAACATCCTCGACGCCGAGGGCATCACCAAGATCACCGAGCGCACCGCCATCCAGCACCGGCGCACCAACGAGCTGGAGAACGAGCGCGACAAGGAGATCAAGCGGAGCGACACCGAGACCGCCGAGACCCTGGCCGAGCTGGAGCGCCAGGAGGCCGAGGCGAAGGCCCGCGCCACGCGCGAGATCGAGACGATCCGGGCCCGCGAGGAGGCCGAGACCCAGCGCGTCCAGGCCGAGGAGGCGCTCAAGGCGCGCGCCGCCCAGCTCCGCACCGAGGAGCAGCTGGGCGTGCAGCGGGAGAACCAGCAGCGCGAGATCGCCGTCGCGGAGAAGAACCGCGAGCGCGTCATCGCGGTGGAGTCCGAGCGGATCGAGAAGGACCGGCTGCTGGAGGTCGTCGCCCGCGACCGCGAGGTGCAGCTCTCCACGATCGCCAAGGACAAGGAGGTCGAGGCGGAGAAGCGCGAGGTCGCCGACGTCATCCGGGAGCGGGTCGCGGTGGACAAGACCGTGGCCGAGCAGGAGGAGGCGATCAAGCGGCTGCGCGCCGTCGAGGAGGCCGAGCGGGAGCGCCAGGCCATCATCATCAAGGCCGAGGCCGAGGCGCAGGAGAACCTGGTCAAGGACATCAAGGCCGCCGAGGCCGCGGAGGAGGCGGCCAAGCACCGCGCCGCCGAGGAGCTCACCCTGGCCGAGGCCCGGCAGCAGGCCGCCGACCTGGACGCCCGCTCCCGGATCCGGCTGGCCGAGGGCAAGCAGGCCGAGGCCGCCGCGGAGGGGCTGGCCGCCGTCCAGGTGCGCGAGTCCGACGCCGCCGCGGTGGAGAAGGTCGGCCGCGCGGAGAACACCGTCGCCCGGGAGAAGGCCGCGATCGAGGCCGAGGCCATCGCCGCGAAGCTCAAGGCCGAGGCGGAGGGCCTGAACGACAAGGCCGGCGCGATGGCCGCGCTGGACCAGGTCAGCCGGGAGCACGAGGAGTACCGGCTGCGCCTGGAGGCGGAGAAGGAGGTCCGCCTGGCCGGGATCGACGTGCACCGGCAGGTCGCCGAGGCGCAGGCCACGGTGCTCGCCACCGGGCTGGAGAACGCCGACATCAACATCGTCGGCGGCGACGGCATGTTCTTCGACCGGATGGTCAACTCGATCGGGCTGGGCAAGGCGGTGGACGGCTTCGTCGGCAACTCCGAGGTCGCGCAGAACCTGGCCGGGCCGTGGCTGAGCGGCGAGGCCGACTTCACCGCCGACATGTCCCGGCTGCTCGGCTCGGTGGACACCGCCGACCTGAAGAACCTCACCGTCTCCGCGCTGCTGGTCAAGCTGATCAGGGGCGGCTCGCCGGAGTCGGACAAGCTGCAGCGGCTCCTGGAGACCGCCCGCGAGCTGGGCGTCGCCGACCACAGCGTGGCCGCACTGGCCGCCCTCGACGGCGCGAAGCGGTGATCGGCGCGTGACCGGCGTGCAGACCGACGGGCCCTCCGCCGCGGCGGAGGGCCCCGCCCCCGGCTCCGGCCCGGCCTCCGAGCTCGACGCCGGGACCTACGAGGTCCTCCGCGGCCGCCTCGCCGAGCAGGCGGCCGAGCTGTCCCGGCGCGCCGAGCGGCTGAACGAGCGCCGGCTGGAGGTGTTCGGCTCCAGCGAGCTGCGGCTGCTGGGCACCGAGCGCATCCGCACCGAGCACAACTGCGTGCCGCGGGACATCGTGGCCGTGGGCGGGCTGATGCTGTTCGGCTACAACGTGTTCATCGGCCTCAAACCGGAGACCACCGTCGGCGACGTGTTCGCGCTGCACGCCTTCGAGCGGGAGCACGGGGGCGACGGGTTCCGGTTCGCCGAGGCCGGCCGCGGCGAACTCCCCGGCCTGCTCGACGAGGACCGGTTCCGCCGCGACTTCGGCGAGCTGTACCGCTACTACAAGGACACCCGGCTGATGCAGCTGCGCCGGGTCGAGGGGCGGCTGCTGGCGGTCTTCCAGACCGGGCCGCGCACCGACGACACCCGGGTGCTGCGCTGGTCGGTCACCCCCCGCGGCGAGGTCTCCTACCGGGACAACCGGGGCGAGAAGGACCACGTCTTCCCGTCCCCGTACGACTTCGCCTGGACCGAGACCACCCGGGAGGACCACGTCCTCGGCCGCCACCCGCACATCTCCGTCCAGGGGAAGGTGTTCGTGGAGACGGTCGGCGGCGACCTGACCGTGAAGGTGGAGAACAACACCGAGGTGGGCGAGGGCGTCTACAGCGAGCCGGTGGCCGAGCCGCTGCAGAGCCTGGCCGACGCCGAGGTGCACTACGCCGAGGTGGGGCCGCTGATCCTGCTCCGGGTCCGGCCCTACAACGAGGACGCCCACCGGTACCTGGTGTTCAACACCCGCACCAAGGAGGTCGTCCGCCTCGACGGGATCGGCCGGGCCTGCCGGCGGCTCCCCGAGGACCAGGGCATCATCTTCCCCGGCGGCTGCTACCTGGCGACCGGGGCGGTGAAGACCTTCGACACCGACATCGCCGACCTGGAGTTCGAGCGGACCATCCGGTCGCCCAACGGGGAGGACGTGCTCTACGCCTTCCACGGGCGCGCGGAGGGGCGCAGCCTGCTGCTGCCCTACAACGTGATCCGCAAGGAGGTCGCCAACCCGATCGACTGCCACGGGTACTCGCTCTTCGACGACGGCACCCTGGTGGTGTTCCGCAGCTCCGGCGACGAGCCGACCCGGGTGCACCCGCTGCAGGTGTGGGCCACCCCGTTCGTCTCCGACGTGCACGCCGCGGCGCAGCCCGCGGGCACCGGCCCGCTGGAGCGGATCGGCAACGCCGACCTGGTGCGCGGCATCTCCGACTGCCTGTCCATCACCCGGATGGTGGACGAGATGTCGCCGTCCACCGCGGTGTTCGAGGCGCTCATCGCGGCCTGCCGGCGGCTCGGCGACCACTACCACTGGCTCGGCGAGGAGGAGCTGGGCGCCCTGGCCGGGCCGGTCCAGGAGGTGCGCGCCACCGCCGGGCAGGTGCTGGAGGAGTTCGAGAAGGTCCAGGCGCTGACCGCGCAGGCCGCCGAGGCGATGGACGCCGCCGAGGCGGAGGCGGCCGCGCTGGTCCGCCGGGCCCGCGCGGAGGGCGGCGGCTCCGCCGACGCCTGGGTCGGCCTCCTGGCCGAGCTGCGCCGGGCGCAGGGCCGGGCGGTGGCCCTCGGCGAGATGCGCTACATCGACGCCGACCGGGTGGACGGCCTGCGGCGGCGGCTCGCCGAGGAGCTGGACGCCACCGGCCGCCGCGCGGTGGAGTTCCTCCGCGGCGAGGAGGCGTTCGCCGCCTACCACGCCGAGGTGGACCGGCTGGCCGCCGAGGCGGAGGCGATCTCCTCGGTCGCCGGGGCCGGGCCGGTGTCCGACCGGCTCGCCGAGCAGACCGAGGGCCTGGAGGCGGTCACCGAGGTCGTCGGCGCCCTGGACATCGGCGACGCGCAGGTGCGCACCGCGGTTCTGGAGCGGATCGGCGAGGTGGCCGGTGCGGTCAACCGGGCCCGCGCCGCCCTGCGGGCGCGCCGCCGGGAGCTGATGGACTCCGAGGGGCGCGCCGAGTTCGCCGCCGAGTTCGCGCTGCTCGGCCAGGCGGTGACCGCGGCGCTGGCCGCCGCCGACACCCCGGACGCCTGCGACGAGCAGCTCGGCCGGCTGATGCTGCGGCTGGAGAACCTGGAGTCGCGGTTCGCCGAGTTCGACGACTTCCTCACCGACCTGGCCGCCAAGCGGGAGGACGTCTACGAGGCGCTGTCCGCGCGCAAGCAGGCGCTGCTGGACGAGCGGGCGCGCCGGGCCGACCGGCTGGCCGCCTCGGCCGAGCGGATCCTGTCCGGGGTGCGGCGCCGCGCCGCCGCCCTGGAGTCGGTCGACGACGTCAACACCTACTTCGCCTCCGACCCGATGGTGGCCAAGCTCCGCTCGACCGCCGAGGAGCTGCGCGGCCTGGGCGACACGGTGCGCGCCGAGGAGCTGGACGGCCGGGTCAAGGCGGCCCGGCAGGAGGCCGGGCGGGCGCTGCTCGACCGGATCGACCTCTACGACGACGGCGGGGAGACGCTGCGGCTGGGCCGGCACCGGTTCGCGGTCAACACCCAGCCGATCGACCTGACCATGGTGCCGCACCGGGGCGAGATGGCCGTGACGGTGACCGGCACCGACTTCCGGCAGCCGGTGCGCGACCCGGACTTCCAGGCCACCCGGGGGTTCTGGGAGCAGCTGCTGCCCTCGGAGTCGCCGGAGGTGTACCGGTCGGAGCACCTGGCCGCGGCGGTGCTGGCGGACGCCGAGGCGGGCGCGGACGGCCCGACGGTGGCGGAGCTGTCCGAGGCCGCGCTGGGCGGCGGAGGCGGGCTGGCCGCCGCGGTGCGCGGTGCCGCCGAGGCCCGCTACGACGAGGGGTACGAGCGCGGCGTGCACGACCACGACGCCGCGCTGATCCTCCGCGAGGTACTGCGGCTGCGGGCCGGCGCCGGGCTGCTCCGGCATCCGGCGCGGGCGCGCGCCGCGGCCCGGCTGTTCTGGGCGTTCGGCACCGCGCCGGAGGCCCGGGAGGCGTGGCGGACCCGGGCGGTCTCGCTGTCCCGGGCCCGGGACGCGTTCGGGCTGCGCGGCTCGCCGGCGGTCGGCGCCCTCCGCGCCGAGCTGGCCGGCGCGATCGGCGCGTTCCTCGGCGGGGCGGGGCTGCCGGACGCCCCCTCGGCGGCGGCCGGCGGCTACCTGTTCGAGGAGCTCTCCCAGGCCCCGGCGGGCTTCGGCACCAGCGCGGAGGCCCGGTCGCTGCTGGAGGGGTTCCGCGCGGCGCTGGGCGGGCCGTCGTCCGCGGCGCACAAGGAGTTCGCCGCCGACCTGGCCGCGCTGGGCGGGCTGGCCGAGCGGCACCAGCTCGCCTCGGCCTGGCTGGGCGGCTACGCGGCGACGCTGGACGGCGCCGCGCCCCCCGCCGACGTGCTGGAGGAGGCGGTCGCTGCGGAGCTGTGCGGGGCCGAGGTCCAGCAGTACGACTCCTCCGCCGAGCTGTCGGCGAGCGTGGAGGGGCTGCTCGGCACGCACCCGCGGATCGCGGAGCGCCGCCTGGAGCTGCGGCTGGACGAGTTCCTGGAGCGCACCCGGCGGTTCCGCGAGGAGCGCGCCCCGGCGTTCCGGGAGTACCTGCGCCGCCGCAACGAGCTGGTCGGGGCGGAGCGGTCCCGGCTGCGGCTGGAGGAGTACACGCCCAAGGTGATGAGCGGGTTCGTCCGCAACCGGCTGCTGGACGACTCCTACCTGCCGCTGATCGGCGACAACCTGGCCAAGCAGCTGGGCTCCGCGGGGGACGGCAAGCGGACCGACAACAACGGCCTGCTGCTGCTCATCTCCCCGCCCGGCTACGGCAAGACCACCCTGATGGAGTACGTGGCGAGCCGGCTCGGCCTGGTGTTCGTGAAGGTCAACGGCCCTGCGCTGGGGCACGCGGTGACCTCGCTGGACCCGGCGGACGCGCCGGACGCCACCGCCCGCCAGGAGGTGGAGAAGATCGGGTTCGCCCTGGAGATGGGGAGCAACGTGCTGCTCTACCTGGACGACATCCAGCACACCAACCCGGAGCTGCTGCAGAAGTTCATCTCGCTCTGCGACGGCCAGCGCCGGATGGAGGGCGTCTGGGAGGGCCGCACCCGCACCTACGACCTGCGCGGCAAGCGGTTCGCGGTGTGCATGGCGGGCAACCCCTACACCGAGCAGGGGCAGAAGTTCCGGATCCCGGACATGCTGGCCAACCGGGCCGACGTGTACAACCTCGGCGACGTGCTCTCCGGCAGGGAGGACGTGTTCGCGCTCAGCTACATCGAGAACGCGCTGACCGCCAACCCGGTGCTGGCGCCGCTGTCCGGCCGGGACCGCGGCGACACCGAGCTGCTGGTGCGGATGGCCGGCGGCGACGACTCGGTCCGCCCGGACCGGCTCTCCCACCCGTACTCGCAGGTGGAGCTGGAGCAGATCCTGGCGGTGCTGGGCAAGCTGCTCCGGGTGCAGCAGGTGGTGCTCGCCGTCAACCAGGCCTACATCGCCTCCGCGGCGCGCTCCGACGACGCCCGCACCGAGCCGCCGTTCCGGCTGCAGGGCTCCTACCGGAACATGAACCGGCTGGCGGAGAAGGTGGTGCCGGTGATGAACGACGCCGAGCTGGAGGCGGTGATCGACGACCACTACCTCGGCGAGGCGCAGACCCTCACCTCCGGCGCCGAGGCCAACCTGCTCAAACTGGGCGAGCTGCGCGGCACCCTCACCCCGGAGCAGGCGGAGCGGTGGGCCGAGGTGAAGGCCGGCTACCTGCGCGCCAAGGCGCTGGGCGGCGACACCGACGACCCGCTCTCCCGCGCGGTCGGCGCGGTCGGCCTCCTCGCCGACCGGGTCGGCGACGTCCACTCCGCCATCGAGCGCGCCGCGGACCGCTTCCCGGGCCCGGGCTGACCGGCCGCGAAGCCGCCACCGGGCCACTCTGCCCGGGATCTCCCGACCAGAGTGGCCCTTAAATTGATATCTTGGAGAGCAGGATGGAGATACAGGAAAGGAATGGTGAAAGATGTCCAGAACCGTGCTTGATCTTGATGACGAAGCGCTGGCCATCGCCGCGGAAGAACTCGGCACCAAGACGAAGGTCGAAACCGTGAACCGGGCCTTGGCAGAGATCGCCGCCAGACGCCGCTCCCACGAGTTCATCGACCTCGTCGACGAACTCGACCTGGACCTCTCTCCGGAAACGATGCGGGAAGCCTGGCGTTGACACACTACCTGGTGGACAAATCCGCCTACGAGACGGTGAAGCGCAGCCCGGAGGCGAAGGAGGCTCTCCACGACCTCGTCTCGCACGGAGGGACCATCGCGATGTGCGAAATGGTCATCCTCGAACTCCTCTACTCGGCCCGCAATCTGAGCGACTACGAGCGTCTCAGGGATTCCTACCAGAGGCTCCCTTGGCTCGAGACCACGAGCTCCGCGCTCCGCAGAGCTGTGGATGTGCAGCATGAGCTGGCGCGCAAGGGCCTGCACCGCCGCCCTCTCCCCGATCTCATCATCGCGGCGACCGCCGAGGAGCACGGCGCCACCATCGTCCACTATGACAAGGACTTCGACCTGATCTCCGGCATCACAGGCCAGCCGACCCGCTGGATCATCCCCGTCGGCCAGGTCTGACACCGCCTCGTCCGGCGGACGGTCGCGGCCCTCCCCCCTCCGGACCGTCACCCCGGCGGCCTACCATTCGGGCCATGTCCTGGTACACCCCGGTCCCGGTGGCCGATGACCTCTCCGCGGAGCTGGCCACCGGGTGGACCGCGCGCGCCGGCGGGGCGCACATGCTGGTGCCGGACGGCTGCGTGGACGTGCTGTGGCTGAGCACCGGCCGGATCGTGGTGTGCGGGCCGGAGACCTCCGGGTGGTCGTTCGAGCTGCCCGCAGGGACCGAGGCGGTGGGGGTGCGGTTCCGCCCCGGGCTGGCCGCCGCCGCACTGGGGCTGGACACCCCCGGGTCGCTGAACCGGCGGATCGACCTGGCCGACGTGCTCGGTGCCCGCACCCAGCGGATCCTGCTGGAGCGGATGGACGGGGCCGGCACCGCGGAGCACCGGCTGCACCTGCTCCAGGACGGGGTGCGCGAGCGGCTGCGCACCGTACCGCCGCCCCGCGCGGTGCACGGGTCGGCGCGGACCGCCGCGCTGGTCTCCGGGATGCTCGGCGACGACCCGTCGTCGCCGGTGGCCGAGCTGGCCCGCGCCGCCGGGCTCAGCGAGCGCCAGCTGCACCGGCGCTGCACCTCCGCGTTCGGCTACGGCCCGGCGGTGCTCCGCCGCATCCTCCGCCTGCAGCGCTTCCTCCGCCTGGCCCGGCACCCCGCCGCCACCACCGACCTCTCCGTCCTGGCCGCCATGGCCGGCTACACCGACCAGCCGCACCTCAACCGGGACTGCCGGGCCCTGGCCGGTGTCTCCCCCCGCGTCCTGCTCGGCCTGGAGCTGAGCGACATCACCGCCTGAGCTGCGGCGACACGCATTTGACTTCGAGTTAACTCGAACTTCTAGGCTCCTCGGTGACCTCCCCGCCGACCAGAGGAGCCCGATGACCGAGCCGACGCCGCCCAAGGCCGGCCCGCGCGAGTGGACCGGCCTGGCCGTGCTCGCCCTCCCCGTCTTCCTGATGTCGGTGGACCTGACCGCGCTGCACCTCGCCCTCCCGCACCTGACCGCCGAGCTCGGCGCGGACAGCGCGCAGCAGCTGTGGATCCTGGACGTCTACGGCTTCCTGCTGGCCGGGCTGCTCATCACCATGGGAACGGTGGGCGACCGGATCGGCCGCCGCCGGCTGCTGCTGATCGGCGGCGCGGCCTTCGGCGCCGCCTCCCTGGTCGCGGCCTACGCCCCGACCGCGGAGGCGCTGATCGCCGCGCGGGCCCTGCTCGGCGTCGCCGGGGCCACGCTGATGCCGTCCACCATGTCGCTGCTGCGCAACATGTTCCTCGACGACCGCCAGCGCGCCATGGCCATCGGGATCTGGATGAGCTGCTTCTTCGCGGGCAGCGCGGCGGGCCCGCTCATCGGCGGCGTGCTGCTGGAGTGGTTCTGGTGGGGATCGGTCTTCCTGATGGCCGTGCCGGTCATGCTGCTGCTCCTGGTCACCGGGCCGTTCCTGCTGCCGGAGTTCCGCGCCCGGGAGGCCGGCCGGATCGACCCGCTCAGCGTGCTGCTCTCGATGGCCGCGGTGCTGCCGCTCGTCTACGGCCTCAAGGAGGCCGCCAAGGACGGGTGGGGGGCCGGAACCGCGGCCGCCGTCCTGGCCGCCGCGGTCTTCGGGTGGCTCTTCGTCCGCCGGCAGCACCGGCTCGACGCCCCGCTGCTCGACCTGTCGCTCTTCCGGCACCGCGTCTTCTCGGTCGGGCTGGGGTCGGTGCTGGCCGCCAACGCGCTGATGGGCGGGTTCGTCCTGCTGCTGGTGCAGTACCTGCAGCTGGTGGAGGGCCTCTCCCCCGCCCTGTCCGGGGCGTGGATGCTGCCGTTCGCGCTGACCACCCTGGTCGCCGCGCTGGCCACCCCGCCGGTGGCGGCCCGGCTGGGCGAGCGGGCGACCATCATCGGCTCGCTGCTGATCGGGGCCGCCGGGTTCGTCCTCGTCGCCGTCGCCCCGGACGGCCCGGCCGCCTTCGCCTGGACGCTGGCCGCCACCGCCGTGGTCGCCCTGGGCATGACCCCGCTGGGGGTGCTGGTGGTCACCCTGGCCATCGGCGCCGCCCCCAAGGAGCGGAGCGGGTCGGCCTCCGCCGTCACGGAGACCTTCGGCGAGATGGGGGCGAGCCTGGGCGTGGCGCTGATGGGCGCGCTGGCCACCGCCGTCTACCGGACGGCGGCCGAGGGCGGGCTGCCGCCGGGGGCCGCCGACGGGGCCCGGGAGAGCCTCCCCGGCGCCGCCGCGGCCGCGGCGGACCTGCCCGCGGAGGCGGCCGCCGAGCTGATGTCCGCGGCCCGGGAGTCCTTCCTCACCGGCTTCACGGTGATCGGCGCGGCCGGCGCCGCCGGAGCCCTGGCGCTGGCCGTCCTGATCGGCCTGTTCCTCACCCCGCCCGCCCCTGCCCCCTCCCCCGCCGAGGAGGCGGACGGCGCGAGGGCCGCGACCTGACCCGCACGTCCGGGGGCTCCGCCCGGACCCCACCGCCCCGGCCGGCGCGCGGATCGCGGCCGCGCCGGCGGAAATCACGGCGGAAATCCGGCCGGGGCCGAACGAATCCGCGAATCGCGGACGAAGAACGTCCGCATCCAGGGGGATGATCCTGATATGGAGAACGGCAGCGGGAACCGGATCGACCGCCGGACGCTCAACCGGACGGCACTGGAGCGGCAGTGGCTGCTGCGGCGCGAGCCGCGCTCGGCCCTGGACGCGGTGCGGCACCTGGTCGCGGTGCAGGCCCAGGAGGCCAACCCGCCCTACGTCGGGCTGTGGACCAGGCTGGCCGCCTTCGAAAAGGACGACCTGGCCGGGCTGCTGCACGGCCGGGAGGTGGTGCGCTCGTCGATCCTGCGCGGCACCCAGCACATGGCCGCCGCGGAGGACTTCCGCTGGATCCGCCCGCTGGTCCAGCCGCTCCTGGAGCGGACCTGGAGATCCTCGTTCGGCAAGCACAACCCGGGCGTGGACCCGGAGGAGGCCGCCAAGGCCGCCGCGGAACTGCTCGCCGGCCGCCCCCTGACCCGCCCCGAGCTGGCCCGCCTGCTCGCCGAGCGGTGGCCGGACTGCGACCGGAGGGCCCTGGGCTGGCTGGCGCAGTCGATGCTGCCGCTGATCCACGAACCGCCGAGCGGGCTGTGGGGCAGGAGCGGCCGCACCCCGTTCACCCTGGCCGAGGAGTGGATGGCCGCCCCGATGGAACCCGGCCGCCCGGTGGCCGACCTGATCCGCCGCTACCTGGCGGCGTTCGGCCCGGCCTCGATCCGCGACTTCCACGCCTGGTCGGGGCTGAGCCGGACCCGGGAGGTCTTCGACGGCCTCCGCCCCGAGCTGCGCACCTTCACCGACGAGACCGGCCGCGAACTCTTCGACCTGGCGGACCTCCCGACGGCCTCCCCTGACGCCGAGGCCCCGGTCCGCCTCCTCCCCGACTTCGACAACCTGCTGGTCGCCTACCACGACCGGACCCGGGTCATGCAGGACGACGTCCGCCGCCGCGTCTGCATCGGCGCCGTCGTCGCCCCGACCGTCCTGGTCGACGGCGAGGTCCGCGCCATGTGGCGGGTGACCGAGCGGAACGGCACGGCCGTCCTCACCGTCGAGGAGTTCACCCCCACCCGAGGCGAAACCCGCGGAGCGATCACGGAGGAGGCGGCCCGCCTCCTGGGCTTCTGGTCCCCGGAGGCGGCGGACTACGACATCCGCTTCACCCGCGCGGAGTAGGAAGGAAGCCCCGCACACGCGGGGAGCACGGGTCGGACGGTCAGGAGGACAAGTCGAGGACCGGACCATCCCCGCGTACGCGGGGAGCACCGGCTAGAGGGGTCGCGCCATTTGGGGTCGAGGGGCCCATCCCCGCGTACGCGGGGAGCACTCTTGCTGAACTGGGATTCTCCCGAGCCGCAGGGCCGTTTTCAATCACTTCGCATCGAACCCTCGGCAGGGGCGCCCCCTCTGCTCGCCCGGGAACGGCGGCCCCCCGCAGAAAAACCATGCCGTGCCGAAAGCCCCCGAGCCCTACGATGCCCGGGTGGAATTCTCAGGTGGCTGGGACAGCAGGGCGGTACTCGTCGACGGGCACTGGGTGGAGCGCAGCCCGCGCAGCCCGGAGGCGGCCGGGTCGCTCCGCCGGGAGGCGGTCCTGATGCCCTGGCTCGCTCCCCGCCTCCCGCTCCCGGTACCGGTCCCGGAGATCGTCGGCGCCGATCCGCTGGTCGTGCGGCACGAACTCGTTCCCGGTGAACCGCTCGACGAGTCCGGGGAGGCCTCCGAGTCCATCGGCCGCCTCCTCGGCCTGTTCCTCCGCGCCCTGCACGGGGTCCCCGTCGATGAGGCCGTCCGGCACGGGCTGCAGCCGGCCGCCGAGGCGCGGCGCGAGCACGAAGACCTTCTCGACCGGTTCCGCGCCGAGGTCGTCCCGCTGCTCCCCGCCGACTACCGGACCGCGGCATCGGCTCTCCTCGCAACCGCCTCCGGCCTGCCGTTCGACACCGTCGTCCACGGCGATCTCGGTCCGGAGCACGTGCTCACCGACGGCGCTTCGCCCACCGGTGTCATCGACTTCGGCGACGCGCACGCCGGCGACCCCGCCATCGACCTGGCCTGGGCCCTGAACGGGGCCGCCCCGCCGTTCGCCCGCGCCGTCGCCGCGGCCTACCGGCCGTCCGGCGGCGACCTCGACCGGGCACTCACCTGGCACCGGCTCGGCCCCTGGCACGAGGTGCTGCACGGCATCGACACCGGGACCCCCGCCTACGTGCGGAGCGGCCTGGACGGGGTCCTGGGCCGGCTCACCGGCGGGTGCGCGGCTTCCTGACGGCCCACTTCACCGGCCGTCATCCGGGGAAGCGGGGTCACCGACGCGGACGAGGTCGACAGGCGAGTCGAAGCACGCATGCTCCGCAAGCAGGTTCTCGCGCGCCCGGATGCCCCCACCTTCTGGGCCATCATCGACGAGTCGGCGCTACGCAAGGTCACACCGGACCTCGCGGACCAGCTCCAGCATCTCCTCGACGTGCAGCGCTCGAACCTGCGGATCCAGGTTCTTCCTGACCGTCTGGGACCGCATGCGGCCATGACGGGGCAGTTCGTGCTCCTAGACTTTCCAGAGGACCCCGGCGTCGTTTACCTGGAGAGCGCCGAGGATCAGCTCTTCCTGGAAGACCCGGTCGAGCTGCGACAGTACGAGCTGCTGTACGGCTACGTGCAGTCGTCGGCCCTCAGTGTGGACGACTCTCGCGCGTTCATTCAGGAGCGACTGAGCGCGATCACATAGAAGGTACGAGATGCCCGATATTTCCCACCGCAAGTTCCATAAGAGCAGCTACAGCTCAGGCAAGCAGGAGAACTGCGTCGAGGTCGCCGAGGGCGCCGCGACCCTCGTCCGCGACACCCAGAACCGCAGTGCGGGGTACCTGTCCGTCCCGGCTCGCGAATGGCGCGCCTTCCTGGAAGCCCTGAAGAGGGACGACATCTAGGGAACCCAGGACAGCAGGAAGCCCCCGGCGTGCACGCCGGGGGCTTCCGCCATACATACCCGATGTATTTCCCACCGGGAGTGTACCCCGGGGCGCGCCGGCGGCCCAGGTGCCGGATCCGGTCACGCCCTGCTGGGGAGCGGCTCTTGGAGGCCGGTGCGCCGAGGTGATGCAGGCGCAGATCGACAAGCTCATCGAGGCGTCAGAAGGGGCGATCCGATCAAGGTTCAAGTGCTCGCGCTAGAGGTAGGACTCCACACAGGTACCGCCGAGGCGTTCACCTTCCTGGACCTTCTTTCTCCAACGTCGCGGATCCCTCGATCGGAGGCCTCCGTCGCCCGGCTGCATGAACTCCGCAGCAACTACCAGTAGTAGGAACCGTGGACCAGAACCTTCACTTCGAGTTCCGCAAGAGCAGCTACAGCGTCGGCAAGGGACAGGACTGCGTCGAAGTCGCCGACACCCTGCGCGCCTCCGCGGTCCGGGACTCCAAGCACCCGGGGGCCGGGCACCTCATGTTCCCCGCGGACGAATGGAAGTCCTTCATCGACAGCGTGAAGCACAACCGCTTCTGAGCTGAGGAAACACGTGAGGCCCCGGCGATAACACCCGCCGGGGCCTCACGTGTGCTTCACCTGAAAGCATCCCGCGCGCATTCTACGTCGCTCGCTGTTGCACGCCTAGTCATCGAACCCGGTCCCCGGAACGCGGATCGCCTCGGATTCAGGCTCCGATCAGTCGCCCGCCCGCCCGAGCCGCACCTCCAGGCCGTCGAGGACCCGCTGGAGGCCGTAGTCGAACGAGGCGTCGCGGACCTGCGCCGGGTCCTCCTTCCCGTCGGCGATGTAGCGGGCGTGCAGCCGCCGGTAGGGGCGGGCGGCCTCCTCCGCCGCCGGGCGCAGGCGGCGGTGCCACTCGTCCTCGCCGATCCCGCTGCGGGCGACCGTGGTCTTCCACGCCGCCTCGCTGCTCGCCGACCCCAGCACGAAGGCCACCAGGGTGTTGAGCGCGCCGTCGGCGTCGACCGGGCCGAAGCCCCCCGCCTCGAACAGGGCGAGCATCCCCTCGTGCAGCCGCATCACGTTCGGCCCCAGGTAGGCCATCCCGATCTCGCCGATCAGCGGCGCGATCCAGGGGTGGCGGAGCACCACCGACCGGATGCTCCCGGCGCACACGGCCGCCGCCCCGCGCCACTCCCCCGGAGCATCGGCCTGCGGCACCTCGATCTCGCCGTAGACCTCGTCCACGACCAGTTCGAGCAGCTCGTCGCGGTTGGCCACGTGCCGGTAGAGCGAGGTGGCCCCGGCGTTCAGCCGGCCGCCCAGGCGGCGCATGCTCAGCGCGTCGAGCCCCTCCCCGTCCAGCAGCCGGACCGCCTCGGCCACGATCTGCTCCCTGCTCAGCGCGGGCTGCTCGCGCCGCTTCCGCGACCGGGTCCACGCCGAGGCGATGGGGCGCTCGCCGTCGTCCGCCATGTCCTCTCCTCCCGTTCCGGGCCACCGTAGCGCACGGTGTTCGCCATTGCGCACACCCATCCCGATGAGTACAGTGTGCGCAATCAAGCGAACGGTGTACGCATCATCGCGCCGGGCCATGGCGGCAGAGGGAGCGGCGCCCGCCCCCCACCCTCCGCCGACCTCTGCCCCGGCAGACTCCGACGAGGAGGAGAAGAACATGACGGTCCGCGAAGCGCCCCGCAGCACGCGCACGCCCGACCCCGCCCGCTGGCAGGCCCTGCTGGACGAACTGCTCGCCGCCCACCGCGTGCCCGGCGCCGCCCTGGCCGTGCTGGTCGACGGAGAGGTCCACGAGCTGGCCGCCGGTGTCCTGCACCAGGGCACCGGCGTCGCCGCGACCCCCGACTCGGTCTTCCAGCTCGGCTCGGTCGCCAAGGTCTACACCGCCTCCCTCATCATGCGGCTGGCCGACTCCGGCGACCTCGACCTGGACGCACCGGTGCGCGACGTGCTGCCGGACTTCGCCGTGGCCGACCCGGACGCCTCCGCGTCGGTCACGCCCCGCCTGCTGCTCTCGCACACCTCCGGCATCAGCGGGGACTTCACCCTGGACACCGGACGCGGCGACGACTGCCTGGCCCGCTACGTCGACGCCTGCCGGGACGTCACCCTGGACTGCCCGCCGGGGACGGTCGCCTCCTACAGCAGCACCGGCTACAACGTCCTGGGCCGGATCGTCGAGGTGCTGACCGGCCGGGTCTGGGACCGGGCGCTGAAGGAGCTGCTGCTCGCCCCGCTCGGACTGGAGCAGACCATGACGCTGCCCGAGGAGGTGCTCCGGTTCCGCGCGGCCATGAGCCACCTGGAGGGGCCGGGCGGCGGCCCCGAGCCCGCGCCGGAATGGAACGCCCTGCCCCGCTCGGCCGGCCCCTACGGCGGGGTCTGCGCCACCGCCGGCGACGTGGTCCGGTTCGCCCGGATGCACCTGGACGGCGGCACCGCCCCGGACGGCACCCGGGTGCTCTCCGCCGAGAGCGCGGCGGAGATGCGCCGCCGCGTGGTGGACGTGCCGGACAAGTGGACGGTCGGCGCGGACGGCTGGGGCCTGGGCTGGCCCCTGTACGACTGGGGCGGCGTCCCCGGCTTCGGCCACGACGGCGCCACCCTCGGGCAGTACTCCTACCTGCGCGTCGTCCCCGAGGCGGGCGTCGCCGTCGCGCTGCTGACCAACGGCGGGGCCGCGCGGCGGCTCTACGCCGACCTCCTCCGCGAACTCCTCGCCGAATCGGCCGGGGTGCGGATGCCGGACCCCTTCGGGCCGCCGGCGCGGCCCCCCGCGATCGACCCCGCCCCGTTCATCGGCACCTACCCGCGCGAAGGCGTCACCACCAGGGTGGCCGAGCGGTCCGGCGCACTGCACATGGTCTACGAGCTCACCGGAGGAATGGCGGCCTTCTCCCCGCCGATCGAGGCCGAGCTGGTGCCGGTCGCCCGGCAGACCGGCCGGGGCCCGGACGGGGAACCGGTCCCCGAAACGGTCTTCGCGGCCTCCGGCGCGGGCACCGCGTTCAACGAGGACTGGATGCCGGTGGTCTTCTCCGCCCTACCGGACGGCACCCCGTACGTCTCCATCGGCATGCGCGCGGCCCCGAAGGAGGCCCCGGCCATACCCTAAGCGGCGGGGCTAGGCGGCGGGCGGGTCCTGGGCGGCCAGCTCTTCGGCCAGTTCCATGCAGCGCAGGCGGGCCGGGGAGAAGTCGTAGGGCATCTTGCCGACGGCTTCGTACGCGCTCATGGAGCCGGCTTCCCCCCTGCCGCCGCCGGGGCCGGCCCCGTCCCCGCCGTCCTCGGCGGCGGCAGGGTGCAGAGCGTCCCAGGCGTCGCAGAGGGCGTCGTCGTCCTCGCTCAGGCCGGACTCCTCGATGGCGGCCTGCAGGGCGCTTTCGAAGGCGTGCCGCTCGGCGGCCACCCGGGCCACCCGCGGATCATCGACGGCGACGCCGTCATCGAGCGCCTCCTCGGCCTCGTCGATGCGGTCGGACTCCTCCCGCAGAGCGGGGTGCGCGGCCAGGGCGACGAAGCGGGCGGCCTGGAGGGCCGCGCCGAGCGGGCCGAAGATCCGCTCGGTGACCAGCAGGCCGTCCAGGTCCGCCTGGCGCAGGGCCCCCTCGGGCAGGCCCTTGAGGCGCTCGGTGACGAAGTCGGAGAGCAGGCCCATCCGGCTGCCTTCGGTGCGCATCCGCCGCACGGCGGCCCGCTGCCGCCGCAATTCCGCCTCCTTCTCGGCGAGGGTCTCCTCCAACCGCTCCAGGACGCCCGCGACGCCGTCTCCGCCGTCCGCATGGGCGGAGGCCGCGCCGGCGGTGAAGGCGTCACGGATGTCGTCCAGGGCGACCCCGGCCTCGGCCGTCTTGCGGATCCACAGCAGGCGGATCATGTCCTCGTACCCGTAGCGGCGGCGGTCATCGCCGCCCCGCTCGGGCTCGGGGAGCAGGCCGATCTCGTGGTAGTGGCGGATCGCCCGCGGCGTGGTGCCGGCGAAGGCCGCCGCGTCACCGATCCCGACCCGGCGGGGCGGCATGAAAGACGAGAGCATGGGCAGGGGCCTTTCCTCAAGGGAGCGGGACGCGAGTCCACTGGACCACATGCCGCTGCGGAAGGTGCAACCCCGTCCGCACCGTCCCGCGCCGATGCCGGGGAACACGCCCTCCCCCCGCACCCGCGGCGGGTGGCCCCTCGGCCGGCCGGCACCGGTCCCGCCCTGGCCCGGGGCGGGGGAAGCGGCCGCAGGCCGCCCGCCGGACCGGGTCAGCCCGTACTGCGGAACGACCGCATGAAGTGCGTCACCAGCCGCTGGGCCGTCCGGCCGGCCCGTTCCGGGTCCGGCTCGGCGGCCACGGACGCCGCGACGGCGTCCGTGGCCAGCCGCAGGTCCCGACCGGTGACCGCCGCCGCGACCCGGCCGCCCTCCTGCGCGCTCGCCAGGAGCCGGTGCAGCCCGCGGTGGACCCGCTCGTCGAGGTCGCGCGCCAGGTCGGGAAAGCGCTCCCGGTGGTCCGGTGCGCACGCGCGCGTGGCGACCGCCTCGGCGGCGACGAGCCGCAGGGCGCGCTCCAGCGCCAGGTCGGCCGGGACCGTCCGGGCCAGCTCCTCGAAGCGCTCCGCCAGTTCCGCCGCGGCGTGCTCGGCCAAGTCCGCCACGAGCGCGTCCCGGCCCGGGAAGCGCCGGTGGACGGTGGCGACCGAGACCCCGGCGCGGCGGGCCACGTTCTGCACGGTCGCCTCCAGGCCGCGTACGCGGAAGACCTCTCGGGCGGCCCGCAGCACGCTGATCCGGTTGAGCCGGGCGTCCCGCCTCAGCTCCCGGTACCCGTCCCCGGGGTGGATCTGCGCGTCCTCGTCCACGTCTCGTCTCACTTCCGCGCCGTCGGGATGGGCGGCCGACGGGCCCTGGTTGCCCACGTCGGTACCGGCCGCCACCGGTGAGAACCCACAGACGAGGCGGGGGCTTCCCCCGCACAGGGAGGAACCATGCGCGCAGTCCGCTACGGACGCTACGGAGGACCCGACGTCCTGAGCGTCGTCGACGGGCTCACCCCGCCCCCGGTGGGCGCCGCCGACGTGCGGGTGCGGGTGTCCGCCGCGGCCGTCGGCGGCGGCGAGGCCCCCATCCGCGCCGGACGGCTGCGCCGGGTGCTGCGCCAGCGCCTTCCGGCCGGGACGGGCGTCGATTTCGTGGGGACCGTCGCCCAGGCCGGGCCGGCCGTCACCCGCGCGAGCGCCGGCGACCTGGTGTGGGGGGTGATGCCGCACGGCACCTTCGGCTCCATCGCCGAGTCGGTCGTCGTTCCCCAGGAGCGCATCGCCGCCGCCCCGGCGTCGGTCCCGGCCCAGGAGGCGGCCGCGCTGCCGGCCTCGGGCACGACGGCACTGCACGCCCTGACCCGCCGGGGGCGGCTGCGCCCGGGGCAGCGGCTGCTGGTGCGCGGAGCCGCCGGGGGCGTGGGGGTGGTCGCCGTGCAGCTCGGAGCCGCCCTGGGCGCGCACGTCACCGCACTGGCCGGGGCCGACCACCTCTCCTGGCTGGGCGGACTGGGCGCCTCCGAGGCCTTCGACCACCGCAGTACGAGGGTGCAGGACCTGGGGCGGTTCGACGTGATCCTCGACCTGGTCGGCACGGAAATGGCCCCGCTGCGGAGCCGCCTCGTCCGCGGGGGCACGCTGTTCCCGCTCGCCCTCGACCCGGGCCGACCGATCCGATCGGCCCTGTGGACGGCGGCGGGCGGCCTCGACCGGCGCACACGGCTGAGCCCGTTCAGCAACGATCCCTCCCCGCAGGAGCTGGAGGAGCTGGCCGCCCTGGTGGATGAAGGCGCGGTCAAGCCGGTGGTCGCCGCCGTGCTGTCGATGGACGACATCGCCCAGGCGCACCGCATGCTCGAACGCGGCGGGGTGCGGGGCAAGATCATCGTGACCCCCTGACCGGGCGGCGGAACGCGGCGGGCCGGGTGCGGGGCCGACGACGGCCGGCCGACGCACCCGGGCCGCCCGGAACCGCCGTACGGGTCTCGGGCAGGCAGGGCCCCGGCCCGGCCGGGGTAGGCCGTCCTGCTCCCCTGAACAGGAGCCGTCCCCGCACACGCGGGGCGGATCTGACCCTGATGCGCGACGAGATGCGAACCGGCGAGCCATCCCCGCGTACGCGGGGCGGATACTTCTCGACCTGGGGCTCTCTCCGGGTCAGGGCTCGTTTTCATTCGCTTCCGTCGAGGACCCCGCTCCCGTCCTCCGGCCCTTTCCCCTTTCGGGAAAGGCCTGGGCGGTCACTCCGTCCGCGAGCGGGAGCGCGGCTCCTCCCCCAGTGCGTCCACGCCCCAGCTGGAGAGGAGGCGGAGCGCCTCCGCCGAGGGGGAGTCCGGTTCGGCGTGGTAGGTGACCAGGGACTGGGGTGAGCCGTCCGGGAGGTGGAAGGTCTCGAAGGCGAGCGTCAGGTCGCCCACCACCGGGTGGTGGAAGCGCTTGGTGCCGTGCCCCTTCTCCCGCACGTTGTGCGCGGCCCAGAGCAGCCGGAAGTCGTCGCTCTTCACCGACAGCTCTCCGACCAGTGAGGACAGCTTCGGGTCGTCCGGGTAGCAGCCCGCGTCCATCCGCAGGTAGCTGACGATGTCGGCCGCCTTCGAATCCCAGTCGACGAACAGCTCCCGGTAGTCCGGCCGGAGGAAGACCAGCCGCGCCCAGTTCCGCTCCTGGGGCGGCAGCTCCCCCCAGTCGCCGAACAGCGCCGCGGCCATCCTGTTCCAGGCGAGGATGTCGGACCGGCGCCCCACCACGTACGCCGGCACGCCCTCCATCGTGTCCAGCAGCTGCCGAAGCGCGCTCCGCACCTTCTGCGTCCGCGCCTCCGCCTTCTTCTTGTGCCGCTTCGGCTTGGCGAGGTGGGTGAGGTGCGCGTGCTCGGCCTCGGTCAGCCGCAGCGCCCTGGCGATCGAGTCCAGCACGTCCGCCGAGACGTTGCGCCCGTTGCCCTGCTCCAGGCGGGTGTAGTAGGCCGCGGAGACCCCGGCGAGCTGCGCCAGTTCCTCCCGGCGCAGCCCCGGCACCCTCCGGTAGCGGCCGTAGTCCGGCAGCCCGACGTCCTCCGGCTTCAGCCGCGCCCGGCGGGTGCGCAGGAACTCGCTGAGCTCGGACCGGCGGTCGATCTGCCCCTCTTCCGCCCCGGATTCCGAACCGGGGCCGGCCGGCCCGCTCCCCTCATCCGATCGTTCTTCCATGCCGTCCAGTATTCCCCGTGTCAGCTGCGGGAACGTGATCCTGTCAGTGGTAGGAACGGCGGTCGTAGGCAGAACGGAGGCCTGGGAGAACCCGGAGCGCCGCGGCATGCTCGGTACCGTGCCCGGTTCTAGAGGGAGACCGGGCGCAGACCGATTTCTAGGAGCACTCACCGATGACCACCGTCGCCGCTTACGCCGCACCCGCGGCCAAGGCCCCGCTCGAGCGCACCGCCATCGAGCGCCGCCCGGTCGGCGAGTTCGACGTCCTGATCGACATCAAGTACGCGGGCATCTGCCACTCCGACATCCACCAGGCCCGGGAGGGGTGGGGCGAGGCGATCTTCCCCATGGTCCCCGGGCACGAGATCGCCGGCGTCGTCGCCGAGGTCGGTCCCGGCGTCACCCGGTACGCGGTCGGCGACCGGGTGGGCGTGGGCTGCTTCGTCGACTCGTGCCGCGAGTGCGAGTACTGCCGCAAGGGCGAGGAGCAGTACTGCGCGAAGGGCGCGGTCAACACCTACAACGACCTGGACGGGAACGGGGAGCCCACCTACGGCGGCTACTCCCGGGCCGTCGTGGTCGATGAGAACTACGTCCTCCGGATCCCGGACGCGCTGCCGCTGGACGCGGCCGCGCCGCTGCTGTGCGCGGGCATCACCACCTACTCGCCGCTGAAGCGCTGGCAGGCCGGTCCGGGCAAGAGCGTCGCCGTGGTGGGCATGGGCGGCCTCGGGCACATGGGCGTCAAGATCGCGCACGCGCTGGGCGCCGAGGTGACCGTGCTCAGCCAGTCGCTCCGCAAGGAGGAGGACGGGCTGCGGCTGGGCGCCGGCCACTACTACGCCACCGCCGACCCGGCGACCTTCGAGAAGCTGGCCGGCTCGTTCGACCTGATCCTGTCCACGGTGTCCGCCCCGCTGAACCTGGACGCCTACCTGTCCCTGCTCAAGCCGGACGGCGCGCTGGTGAACGTGGGCGCACCGGAGGAGCCGGTGTCGATCAACCTGTTCTCGGTCATCGGCGGCCGCAAGACGCTCGCCGGATCGATGATCGGCGGCATCGCGGAGACCCAGGAGATGCTGGACTTCTGCGCCGAGCACGGCTTCGGCGCCGAGATCGAGCTGATCAGGGCGGACGAGATCAACACGGCTTACGAGCGCGTGCTCGCCAGCGACGTCCGGTACCGGTTCGTCATCGACGCGTCGAGCATCTGACCCGGGGAGGCGGCGGGCTCCCCGCCCTCACGCGGGGAGCCCGCCGCACGGCTCGGCCCGGCCGGCGAGCGGATCGGTCGGCGGCCGGGTCAGGGCCTCCGGCCGAAGAAGGCCAGCAGGCGGTCCTGCTCCGAGGCGTCGTCCGGGACCGGGACCGCCGGGCCGCAGATGCCCTCCATGCGGATGGCGTCGCCCCACTCGTGGGAGCCGATCCACAGCCTGTGGACTTCATCGGCGGGAAGGGCCTCGTCCTGGCCGGTGGCGCGGGCGATGTCCCAGGCGTGGACGACCAGGTCCGTGCCGAGGAACTCGTCGACGGTCTTCTCGATGCTGGTGCGGCCGAAGTATCCGTCGTACTCCTTGCCCGCCCGCTCCGGGTCGTCCAGCAGGTCCTGCATCGCCGCGACCGCCTCGGACCAGGCCTTCTTCGGATCGTCGGCGGCGGTGCGCGGAAGGTCCAGCTTCACCCCGGCGTAGCCGGGCATGTTGCGGTGGTTGTCCAGCATGTGGTCGAGCACGTCGCGGGCGGTCCACCCCTCGCAGGGCGACGGGGCGTCCCAGCCGTCCTCGGGGACGGCCTCCACCCGGCGGGTGAACTCGGCGGCGCGGACACGGTATCGCTCGGAGATCTCGCTCATGGGCCCAGTCTCCGCTCCCGGTGCGACCCGGGGCTTGGACGGATCGGACGTCTTCGCCCCGGAGTCAGCGGTCGCCGGGGAAGCGGAGGGCGCCCCGGCGAAGGGGGCGCGGTCCGTCAGACCCGATCCGTCAGGCGCCGTCGTCCGCCGCGTCGCTGGCGAGCAGCGCGATCTGCACCCTGTTGTTCAGGTCCAGCTTGGTGAGGATCCGGGAAACGTGCGTCTTCACCGTGGGCAGGCTCATGTAGAGGCCGGCGGCGATCTCCGCGTTGGAGGCGCCGCGGCCGATCGCGGCGGCGACCTCGCGCTCCCGGTCGCTGAGCGCGGCGAGGCGCTCCCGGGCGCGCCGGCGGCGGGCGGCGGTCTCGTCGACCGGTCCGGTGACGTGCGCGATGAGCCGGCGGGTGACCGCCGGGGAGAGCACCGGTTCCCCGGCGCGCAGCCGGCGCAGCGCGGCGACGATGTCCTCCGGGCGGGTGTCCTTCAGCAGGAACCCGGCGGCGCCGGCGCGCAGCGCGCGCAGCACGTGCTCGTCGGTGTCGAACGTGGTCAGGATGATGACCTCGGGCCCGTCCGGCAGGGCGCGCAGCGCCTCGGTCGCCTCCAGGCCGTCGGTGCCCGGCATCCGGATGTCCATCAGCACCACGTCCGGGCGGGTCCGCCGGACCAGGTCCATCACCTCGGAGCCGTCGCCGGCCTCGCCGACCACCTCCACGTCCGGCGCCCCGCCGAGCATCAGCACCAGCCCGGACCGGACCAGGGCGTCGTCGTCGACGAGCAGTACGCGGACGGGAGGCTGGGACTGGGTGTCGGTCATGGGGGCCAGGGTAACGACACCGCGGCCGGAGCGGCCCGCTCCGGCCGCCGCACCGGCCCGGTCAGGGCGGCCAGGGAAGCCAGGCGCGCACCCGGAAGCCGCCGTCCGGGGCGGGGCCGTGCTCCAGGCGGCCGCCGACCAGGGCGGCGCGCTCGGCCAGGCCGATCAGGCCCTGTCCGGAGCCGGCCGGGAGCCGCCGGCCGGCCTCGGCCGCGGGGCCGGAGGCGACCCGCACGGTCAGGCCCTGCTCCCGGCCGCCCTCCAGCACCACCTCGACCTCGGCCCCCGGGGCGTGCTTGCGGGCGTTGGTCAGCGCCTCCTGGACGATCCGGTAGGCGCTGCGGGCCAGCGTGCCCGGGGCCCGCTCCGCGTCCGCGCCGTCGACCCGGCGGTCCAGCCGGACGCGCATGCCCGCGTCCGCGGACTCCGCCACCAGCTCCTCCACCCCGGCCAGGGTCGGCTGCGGGCGCTCCGCGCCGGCGCCCCCGTCCTCCTCGCCGGAGCGGAGCATGCCGATCACCTCGCGCAGGTCCTGCAGGGCCTGGTGGGCGCTCTCCCGGATCACCCCGGCGGCCTGCGCCACCTCCTCCCGGGAGGCGTCGGTGCGGTAGGCCAGCGCGCCGGCGTGCACGCTGAGCAGGGAGAGCCGGTGCCCCAGGGCGTCGTGCATCTCCCGGGTGATGCGCTCCCGCTCGGCCCTCCTGGCCTGCTCGGCGAGGAGCCGGGCCTCCCGTTCGGCCAGCCGGACCTGCTCGGCCCGGAGCTCCGCCTCCCGCTCCGCGCGCACCGCCCGCTCGCGGAGCGAGCCGATCAGCCGCCGCCGCGCGCCGACCAGCGCCCCCCAGCCGATGACCGAGAAGGAGATGACCGCGGTGAGCACCGCTCCGAACAGCAGGTTGCCCCAGATCGGGATGGTCAGGTCGCGCCAGATGAGCGTGTTGGCCGCGCCGCAGGCGACCGAGAGCAGGCCGAGCAGGAGCGCGGTGCGCGGCGGCCGGCGCACGGCGACGCCGTAGAGCGCCACCAGCATCGCCCCGGCGGCCGCACCGGAGACCGCGGAGAGCAGTACCGAGGCCAGGGCGACCGGCACCGGCCGGCTGCGGCGCGCCCACACCAGCAGGCAGCCGGTGGCCCAGCCGTAGAAGTCGGCGGTCACCGCCCAGCGGGGCACGGACATGGGTGCGTCGTCCAGCTCGTAGGCCAGCGCCACCAGCGCGGCCCAGCCCACCGCGAACAGGAACGCCGGCACGTCCAGCGCCCACTCCCGCGCGGTCCTGCGCCGCGCGCGCCGCTTCCGCTCCATCGGCGCCCCTTCCCGCTCCGGCCCTGCCCGTCGGATCAAGCTCGCGGAGGAGGGCGCCGCCGCCCGCCACCGCCCCCGCATTGTCCTGGACGCTCCCGCGGCCCCGGCGGTTTCCCGGGACGGCGCGGATCACACCCGCTTGACCTGGAGCGCGCTCCAGCATGCATGCTCCCCCGTATGACCGATTTCCTCACCCCCTCCGAGGCGGCGGCGCGCTTCGGCGTCAGCGTCGACGCGCTCCGCTACTACGAGCGCGAGGGCCTGCTCCCCCCGGTCGAGCGCGACCCCGGCGGGCGGCGCCGGTACCGCGCCGGCGACCTGCAGATGCTCGAACTGATCCGGTGCCTGCGCGACACCGGGATGCCGATCGCCCGGCTGCGCGAGTTCGCCGGGATGGTCCGGGAGGGCGACGCGACCATCGGGCGGCGCGCCGACTTCCTGAGCGAGCACGACGAGCGGCTGGACGCCCGGATCGCCGAGCTCCGCTCGCACCAGCGGGCCATCCGGCACAAGATCGGCTACTACCGGTCGGTGCTGGAGGAGACCGCCGCCGTGCAAGCGGAAGGGGTCTGAGCATGCGCTACCGGACCATCGGGACCGGGGCCGCGGCCCGCAGGGTGAGCACGCTGTGCCTGGGCGCGCTGCCGTTCGGCACCGCCGTGGACGAGGCGGACTCGTTCGCGCTGCTCGACCGGTTCGCCGAGGCCGGCGGGACCTTCGTCGACACCTCCGACGCCTATTCGTTCTGGCTGCCCGGCCGGGTCGGCGGGGAGAGCGAGGCGGTGCTCGGCCGCTGGCTGCGCTCGCGCGGGGCGGGCGGCGAGACGGTGGTCGCGACCAAGGCCGGCGCGCGCCCGGCGGCCCGGGGCGGGGTCCGCCCGCGCGGCGGTGCGGGGTACGAACCGGAGGGGCTGTCCGCGGCGGCGGTGCGCGCGGCGGTCGCCGGGTCGCTGGAGCGGCTCGGCACCGACCGGATCGACCTGCTCTACGCGCACGTGCCCGATCCGTCGACCCCGCTCGCCGAGACCGCCGGCGTCTTCGCCGACCTGGTGGAGGAGGGGGCGGTGGGGCTGCTCGGGATCAGCAACCACGAGGCGGAGGACATCGGGCGGGCGCGGGCGCACGCCGCCGCCCGCCCCCGGGTCGAGGTCGCCCAGTACCGGCACAGCTACCTGCGGCCGCTGCCCGGCGCCGCGCTGCCGGAGTCGGCGCACGTGCACACCACCCCGGAGCTGCTCGGCCGGATCCGCGCCGAGGGCATGCCCCTGGTCGCCTACAGCACGCTGATCAGCGGCGCCTACACCCGCGCCGACCGCCCGCTGCCCGCCGCCTACGACCACCCGGGGACCCGGGAGCGGCTGCGCGCGCTGGACCGGGTGGCCGCCGAGACCGGCGCCACCCGGAACCAGGTCGTCCTCGCCTGGCTGATGGGCGGGCCGGAGCCGGTGGTACCGCTGGTCGGCGCGAGCACCCTCGCCCAGCTGGACGAGGTGCTCGCCGCCGCCGAACTCGACCTCACCGCGGAGCAGCGGGAGCTGCTCGACACGGCCGGTTGAACCGCCTTCGCCTTACATCTACCGATATAAAGCCCGAAACAGACTTTCCTCGCACACGCCGCTGAACACTCGAACTATTTATTTCAGAAAATCGGAATCGGTCTCCCCGGGGGCGGCAATTCGCCTCCGGGGAGAACCGCGTGCACCGCAAGGCCCGAATTTTCCCGGCCGGATCGGATTCGGACTTTTTATATCGTGTCCGCAACCCCGGCATCCCGACGTTCAGGCTGATCATGACGGCCTCCTCCGCTCCGAACCCGGGAGATCCGCCATGTCCGAATGACACCACCCCGCCGCACTTCCGGGTTTTTCCACAGCCCCTGTTCACAATCGACCGCATGCCGGGAGAAACGCGGTGGTAGAACGGGTGGCGACCGAGCGCGCTCCTCCACCGAGGAGCGGACAGGGCGGAATCACCACCGACCCCCGACGGCGCCCCCGCGCGCCCCGGCCGCCCCCGCTCGGGCGAACCCCCGAATCAACGACCCTCTTTTTCCCGAGCACGCAGAAACGGCGGTGCACTGTGACCGAGCAGCTCGAATCCGAGAGCGGCGCACAGAACGGCGGTGCCGAGCAGTCCCGACTCAGCCTGGGGACGGCGGCCGCACGGAACCTGGCGACGACCACCAAGACCCCGCCGCAGATGCAGGAGATCTCCTCGCGGTGGCTGCTGCGCCTGCTGCCCTGGGTGCGCACCGCCGGCGGCGCCTACCGGGTGAACCGCCGGCTCAGCTGCGTGGTGGGCGACGGCCGGGTCTCCTTCACCAACACCGGTGCCGAGATCTCGGTCGTCCCGCAGGAGCTGCGCGAACTGCCGCTGCTCCGCGGCTTCGAGGACGACGCCCCGCTCGCCGCGCTCGCCGGCCGCTTCCAGCAGCGGGAGTACGCGGCGGGCGAGCCCATCGTGCAGGCGGGCGACGCGGCCGAGCACGTCCACCTGATCGCGCACGGCAAGGCCAACGAGATCGGCACCGGCGAGTTCGGCGACCCCGTGGTGCTGGAGACCCTGGTCGGCGGCGACCACTTCGGCGACCTCTCGCTCGTCGACGAGGACGACCGGTGGGAGATCACCGTCAAGGCGGTCACCGCGACCACCGTGCTCTCCCTGCACCGGTCGGACTTCCAGGAGGTCGCCGACAACTCCTCGGAGCTGCGCGAGCACGTGTCGGCCTTCCTCGCCGGCCGGGACACCCCGCGCAACGAGCACGGCGAGGCCGCGATCGGCATGTCCTCCGGGCACACCGGCGAGCCCGACCTGCCCGGCACCTTCGTCGACTACGAGCTCTCCCCGCGCGAGTACGAGCTGAGCGTCGCGCAGACCGTGCTGCGCGTGCACACCCGGGTCGCCGACCTCTACAACGAGCCGATGAGCCAGGTCGGCGAGCAGCTCCGGCTGACCATCGAGGCGCTGCGCGAGCGCCAGGAGCACGAGATGGTCAACAACCGCGAGATCGGGCTGCTGCACAACGCGGACCTGTCCCAGCGCATCCCCACCCGCACCGGGCCGCCCACCCCCGACGACATGGACGAGCTGCTCAGCCTGGTGTGGAAGGAGCCCACCTTCTTCCTCGCCCACCCGCGCGCCATCGCCGCGTTCGGCCGGGAGTGCTCCGAGCGCGGCATCTACCCGCAGAGCGTGGACTACGCCGGGCACCACGTCCCGGCCTGGCGCGGGGTACCGATCTTCCCGTGCAACAAGATCCCGGTCTCCTCCACCCGCACCTCCTCCATCATGCTGATGCGCGCCGGCGAGGAGAACCAGGGCGTGGTGGGCCTCAACCAGACCGGCCTGCCCGACGAGTACGAGCCCGGGGTGTCCGTGCGCTTCATGGGCATCAACGAGAAGGCGATCATCTCCTACCTGGTCAGCACCTACTACTCGGCCGCGGTGCTGGTGCCGGACGCGCTGGGGGTCCTGGAGCACGTGGAGATCGGCCGAGAGGGCTCCTGAGCCGCGATGCACCCCTACGAGATCCCGGCGTTCTACACGCCCCACCCCGCGCGGCTCAACCCGCACGCGGAGGCCGCGCGGGCCCACTCCAGAGCCTGGACGGAGGAGATGGGCATCCTCGACGACACCGGCCCGGACGGCTCCCCCGTCTGGACCCGGGCGAAGTACGAGGCGCACGACTTCCCGCTGCTGGCCGCCTACACCCACCCGGACTGCTCCGAGGAGGTCATGGGGCTGGTCGCGGACTGGTACGTGTGGGTGTTCTACTTCGACGACCACTTCCTGGAGATGTTCAAGCGCGGCCGGGACCGCGAAGCCGCCCAGGCCTACCTGACCGGCCTGCGCGCCTTCATGCCGCTCGACCCGGAGGCGGAGGTCCCGGAGACCTCCGCCCCGGTCGAGCGGGCCCTGGCCGACCTGTGGCGGCGCACCGCCCCGACGATGTCGGTGGACTGGCGCGAGCGGTTCCTCGGCTACACCCGGAACCTGACCGACGAGTCGCTGCGCGAGCTGGTCTCCATCGCCTCGGGCGAGGTCGCCAACCCCATCGACTACCTGCAGATGCGCCGCCGGGCCGGGGGCGCCGAGTGGTCCGCCGGGCTGGTCGAGGCGGCCCTGGGCGCGGAGCTGCCGGCCCGCGTCGCCCGCACCCGCCCGCTGCGGGTGATCACCGACTCGTTCGCCGACGCCGCCGGCATGCACAACGACGTCTACTCCTACCAGCGCGAGGTGGAGGAGGAGGGCGAGCTGGACAACGGCGTCCTGGTGATGGACACCTTCTTCGGCTGCGGACCGCAGCGCGCCGCGGAGATCATGCGCGACGTGGTCGGCTCGCGGATGCGGCAGATCGAGAACACCGCCGCCACCGAGCTCCCGGCGCTCTTCGCCGAGCACGCCCTGGACCCCGGGGAATGCGGCCGGGTGCTGCGCTACGTGAAGGGCCTGCAGGAGTGGTTCTCCGGCACCGACGAGTGGCACCTGCGCTCCGGCCGCTACCCGGGCGCGGCGGCGGCCGGCGCCCCCGGGGGGCCACCGGGCGCCGAGGGCCTGGGCACCGCCGCGGCGCGCGCCGCGGCGACGCTCTCCCTGGGGGCGCGCGCGCTGGCCGCCGCGCACGCCCCGGTGCCGCGGACCCCGGCCGAACCGGTGCGGGTCCCGGCGTTCGCCATGCCCTACCCGCACCGGGTCAGCCCGCACCTGGAGGCGGTCCGGGCGCGCGCCCGGGACTGGGCGCGCCGGACCGGCCTGCTGGACGGCCGGGTCTGGGACGAGGCGGCCTTCGAGGCCGCCGACCACCCGCGGTTCGCGGCGCTCACCCACCCCTGGGCCGACCGCGACACCCTGGAGCTGGTCTGCGGCTGGCACCTGTGGAGCTCCTACCTGGACGACCTGTTCGCCCAGGAGTTCAAGGTGCCCCGGGACGCCCCGGGGGCCCGCGCCTACCTGGAGGCGCTCTGGGCGCTCATGCCACCGGACCCGGCGGCCGCCCCCGCGCCGGCCGACCCGGCCCAGCTCGGCCTCGCCGACCTGTGGCGGCGCACCGCGCCGGTACTGCCGGAGGCGGTCCGGCGGGAGTTCCCCGGCCTGCTCCGGGAGTTCACCGGGTCCTGGCTGTGGGAGCTCGGCAACGACACCCAGCACCGCATCCCGGACCCGATCGACTACATCGAGATGCGCCGCCGCACCGGCGGCACCGCGTTCTCCCTGGCCCTGGCCCGGCTGGCGCTTCCCCGCCCCGGGGGCGAACCGCTCCCCGAGGAGTTCCTCGCCTCCGACCAGGTCCGCTCGCTCACCGAATCGTGGTCCGACATCGGGCCGCTCCGCAACGACATCGCCTCGTTCCGCCGGGAGATGGAGGAGGAGGCCGAGGTCAACAACGGGGTGCTGGTGGCGCAGCGGTTCTTCGGGATCACCGCGCAGCAGGCCGCCGACGTCCTGGCGGACGCGGCCGACGCCCGGCTCCGCGAGTTCGACCGGGCCTCCCGGCAGGACGTCCCGGCGCTCTGCGCGGAGCTCGGCCTGGAGGGGTCCGCCCGGTCCCTGGTCGACCGCTACGTCGAGGCGCTGCGGCTGTGGCTCGCCGGGCACCGGGAGTGGACGCTGACCACCGGCCGCTACCGGGCCCGGGAGGCCGGGCCGCGGCCGCCGGCCCTCAACCGCCTGCTGGGCGGAGCGCGCGGCCTGGGCACCTCGGCCGCCCGGCCGCCCGGGCGGAGAGACCTCGACCCCCGACTGGACGGACGGTGCACATCATGACCCTCACCCCGGAGACGGACGCCGCCGGCGGCCCCGACGGCGGAGCCGCTTCGCGGCAGAGCCTCGACACCCGGGCCGCGCGGCAGCTGTCCACCACCACCAAGACGCCCCCGCAGACCCGGGAGACCTCGCCGCGCTGGCTGCTCCGGATGCTGCCGTGGGTGGAGGTGCCCGGCGGCGCCTACCGGGTGAACCGGCGGCTCACCCACCGGGTGGGCGACGGCCGCGTCCCCGTGGTCGGCGAGCGCACCGACCCCCGGCCGCTCCCGGCCGGCCTGCGCGAGCTGACCGTGCTGCGCGGGCTGGACGAGGGCGCGGACGGCGGCATGGCGGCGCTGTGCGCGGTCGCCGACGCCTTCACCGCCGCGCGGTACCACCCCGGCGACGTGATCGCCGAGGCCGGCCGCCCCGCCGACCGGGTGCTGCTGATCGCGCACGGCCGGGTCCGGCGGACGCGCTCCGGCGAGCACGGCGACCCGGTGCTGCTGGGCACCATGACCGCGGGGGAGGTGGCCGGCTCCGCCGTGCTCGGCGCCGACGGCTCCCGGGCCGACGGCGCCTGGCCGGAGACGCTGCGCGCCGCCACCCCGTGCACCGTGCTGGAGCTGACCCGCGAGGCCTTCCGCAGGCTGCGGGACCGCTCCCCGCTGCTGGACCGGCGGGTGCGCGCCGCCGCCGAGGCCCCGCCCCCGGACGGCAACAAGTACGGCGAGGCGGCGATCTCGATGGCCGCCGGGCACACCGGCGAACCCGACATCCCGGGGACCTTCGTCGACTACGACCCGGCGCCGCGAGAGTACGCGCTCGGCATCGCGCAGACCGTGCTGCGCGTGCACACCCGGGTCGCCGACCTCTACAGCGAGCCGATGGACCAGCAGGAGCAGCAGATCCGGCTGACCGTCGCGGCGCTGCGCGAGCGCCAGGAGCACGACCTGGTCAACGACCCCGGCTTCGGGCTGCTGCACAGCGCCGACGCCAAGCAGCGCATCCCGGCCCGCAGCGGCCCGCCCACCCCGGACGACCTGGACGACCTGCTCTGCCGGCGGCGCCGGTCGGACTTCTTCCTCGCGCACCCGGCGGCGATCGCCGCGTTCGGCCGGGAGTGCACCCGGCGCGGCGTGCTGCCGGAGACCGCCCAGGTCGCCGGGCGCACCGTCACCGCCTGGCGCGGGGTGCCGCTGCTGCCCTGCGACAAGATCCCGGTCAGCCGGACCCGGACCACGTCGGTGCTGGTGATGCGGACCGGCGAGGAGCACTCCGGGGTGGTCGGGCTGCACCGCACCGGGCTGCCCGACGAGTACGAGCCCGGGGTGTCCGTGCGGCAGATGGACATCGGCGGCCAGGCCGTCCGGCGGTTCCTCGTCACCGCCTACCACTCGGCCGCCGTGCTGGTACCCGACGCCCTCGGCGTACTGGAGGGGGTCGAGCTCGGCCGCTGACCGCCCGCGCCCGACGGCCGACTCCAGCGCCACCGACCCGACCGCCGAACGAACGGGAGGCCCCGTGACCGCCATCGACTCCGCCACCGAGCCGGCCGCCGCCGGCCCGGCGGCCACCGCCCGCACCACGACCGAGATCCTGACCGGGGCCCGCGACCTGGTCGCCCCCGCGCTGCGCGAGGCCGCCGACGGCCTGCCCGAGCCGATGCGCCGCATCGCCGGGTACCACTTCGGCTGGTGCGACGCCGAGGGCCGCCCCGCCTCCGAGGACGGCGGGAAGGCGCTCCGCCCCGCCCTGGTGCTGCTGGCCGCGGAGGCGGTCGGCGGCACCGCCCGCGCGGCGCTGCCCGCCGCCGTCGCGGTGGAGCTGGTGCACAACTTCTCCCTGCTCCACGACGATGTGATGGACGGAGACACCACCCGGAGGCACCGGCCCACCGCGTGGAGCGTGTTCGGCCCCAGTCCGGCGGTGCTCGCCGGGGACGCCCTGCTCACCCTCGCCTTCGAGGTGCTGGCCGCCGACGGCTGCCCGCGCGCCGCGGAGGCCGGGCGGATGCTGGGCGCGGCGGTGCAGGCGCTGGTCGGCGGGCAGGCCGCCGACCTCTCCTTCGAGCGCCGCAGCGATGTCGACCTGGCCGAGTGCACCACCATGGCCTGCGGGAAGACCGGGGCGCTGCTCGGCTGCTGCACCGCGCTGGGCGCGCTGCTCGGCGGCGCCGAGCCGGACCGGGTGGACGCGCTGCGCGACTTCGGCGCGGATCTGGGGCTGGCCTTCCAGATCACCGACGACCTGCTCGGCATCTGGGGCGACCCGGCCGCCACCGGGAAGCCGGTCCACTCCGACCTGCGCAGCCGGAAGAAGTCGCTGCCGGTGGTCGCCGCCCTGACCTCGGGGACCGACGCCGGCGAGCGGCTGGGCGTCCTGCTCGCCGGGGAGGAGCCGATGACCGACGAGGCGGCGGCGCACGCGGCGGAGCTGGTGGAGGCCGCCGGGGGCCGGGCCTGGTGCGATGAGCGCGCGGAGGAGCTGCTGGAGCGCTCCTCGGCCTCGCTGGACAGCGCCGCCCTGCGCGAGGCGCCCCGCGAGGAACTGGCCGCCCTGGCCCGCCTCGCCGCGCACCGCGATGGCTAGGCCCCGCTCCCGGGCCCTCCACGGGTTCGCATCCGCGGGGGCGACACCGACGGCACCGGCCGTGCCCGGCCGCACGTCCCAGGACGGACACCGCGAACGGCCGCCCACCCGCTTCCCCGAGAACAGCGCAGGTCCCAGCGCCCCCGAGCCCTGCACACACCTCCGGCCCGCCACCGGGCCGGGACCGGCGGCACCGGCCGCCCCCGGCCTGAGCCCGATCACCGGCCGGGCGGCCATCCCGCCGCGGCGGCCGCGCGGTGCCGGGGAGCCGTGCCGGTCCGCCCCTGGGCCGGTGCCGGGCGGAGCCGCAGGGCCGGGCCGCCGTGTCTCCCCGCGCCTCCGGGCGGCGCGGAAGCGGGCTCCGGCACGGAGCCCGGGAGCCCGGAGGGCGGCCCGGCCCGGAGGCCGGGGTCCCGGCCCGCCGGCGCCCCGGGCCGGGGAAGAGCGGGGACTCGCCGCCGCCCCCCGCCCTGCCTCTGAGGCCGCGCCGGCGTGCCCCGCACCCGCCGGGAGGCGGCGGCCGGCCCGGAGGACGGAAACGGCTCCCCCACGCTCCGGACCGGTTCCGGGGTCCCCGCCCCGTCCCTCTTCAGGCCGTCGCGGGTCGTCGGCGCTCCCACCGCCCCGGACCGGGGCGCACCGCCCGGCGGAACCGGCACCGGGCCGGGAGCGGCGGAGACCGCCCCGGTCGGCGCCCCCGGGCCGCGGAACCGGCGGGCCGTCCGTCCCGATCGGGGCGGCACGAGCGCCGCTGCGGGCGCCGTCCCCCTGACCGCCGCCGCGGAGCGGCCCGCAGCACAGGACCGACCCGCGGCGCAGTCCCGCACACCGACCCTTGAGGAGGCCCTTCCCATGCCCACCAGCGACTCCGACGCCGCCGGCGGGGGAACGCCCCCGCGGGCGCTCGTCGCCGACGCCCTGCTGCCCCCCGACGGCCCCGCGGTGCCCTGCCCGGCGGGCGTGCTGCTCGCCGGGGAGCTCGCGCGGGCCGGCGCCGCGCACCGGAGCGGACCGATCCCGCTGCCCGGTCCGGGGGCCGAGGAGGGGGCGATGACCGCCGTGTTCGACGGCCCGGACGGCGGGGCCGTCGGCCTCGGCGCGGCCGCGGCCCCGGACGACCCCGCCGCCGGGGAGGCCGTCCGCGCGGCGTTCGGCGCCTGGCGGGCGGTGGCCGGCGTGCCGCGCCGGGTGCTGCTCGCCGCGCCGCGCTCGTTCTGCGCCGGGGTGGAGCGGGCCGTGGAGGCGGTCGAGCGCGCCCTGGAGCGGCACGGTCCGCCGGTGTACGTGCGCAAGCAGATCGTGCACAACACCCGGGTCGTCGCCGAGCTGGAGGAGCGCGGCGCGGTCTTCGTGGACGAGCTGGACGCCGTCCCGGAGGGCGCGGTGACGGTCTTCTCCGCGCACGGCGTCTCCCCCGCGGTGCACGCCGAGGCCGAGCGCCGCCGGCTCGGGGTGATCGACGCGACCTGCCCGCTGGTCTCCAAGGTGCACGCCGAGGCCCGGCGGTTCGCCGGGCGGGGGGACACCGTCGTGCTCATCGGGCACGCCGGGCACGAGGAGGTGGAGGGCACACTGGGCGAGGCGCCGGAGCGGACGGTGCTGGTGGAGAACGCCGAGCAGGCCGCGGCCCTGGAGGTGGACGACCCCGGCCGGGTCTCCTACCTGACCCAGACCACGCTGGCGGTGGACGAGACGGCCGGCGTGGTGGACGCGCTGCGCGGCCGCTTCCCCGAGCTGCGCGGCCCCGACTCCGCCGACATCTGCTACGCCACGACCAACCGCCAGGAGGCGCTGTCCGCGATCGCCGCCGAGACCGACCTGGTGCTGGTGGTCGGGTCGGACAACTCCTCCAACTCGGTGCGGCTGGTGGAGCTGGCCGAGCGGCACGGGATCCCGGCCCACCTGATCGACGGCCCCGCCGACATCCGCCCCGGCTGGCTGGAGGGGGTGTCCGCGATCGGGCTCACCGCCGGCGCTTCGGCGCCGCCGGTGCTGGTGGAGGAGGTCATCGCGGCGCTGCGCGGCCTGGGCCCGCTCTCGGTGACCGAGCACGAGACCACCCGCGAGACGGTCCGCTTCTCCCTGCCGTCCCCGGTCCGCCGCGGCTGACCGCCGTACGGCCGCTTTGGCCCGTGCGGCACCGACCGAGGGGGGCGGGGTCCCGCACCCGCTCCGGCCGGCAGCGGAAGAGCACTTCCGCGCAGGGCCGCCCCGGCCGGGAGGCCGCCCTGCCCGCGCACCGAAGCCGCCGGCGCCCCCGCCCCGCCCTCGCACCGCCGATGGGAAACGCGCGCCCCGGTCGGCGGCCGCAGGCCGGCGCGGCCGCGCGCCGGGGAGCGGCCTTCCGCCGCGTTGGTCTCGGCGGAATGGGGAGGAGAGGCGTTCCCCGCGCCCCTTCACCCCATCGACGGTCTCGGCCCCGGCGCCTCCGCGGCGGCATCGGCACCCGGGCGGGCTCACCGGCCGACCCGCGCCCCGGGCCGAGAGGGACCGGAGCCGGTCCGAGCCGGGCGCGGCGCGGCGCGGAAGGCCCGCGGGCCCTGTCCCGGGTCCGGGCGGGCTGCGGGAGGAGCCCTTTCCCGGCCGCGCCCCGCGATCCCTCCGGCCGCCCGTCCGGCGGCGCGGCGCCCGTCCGGACCGCCGGTGCCGCCGCCCCTGTTCTCCCGGCGACGGGCCCGGTACGGTCCTCCGCAGACGGCTTCGGGCCCGCCCCGGGTCCGCTTCCCCCGGGTGGGGAAAGGCGGCCCTCCCGGCCGGTGCGCACACCCGCCGCGGCCGCCGCCGGAGCGAGGCCCGGCCGTGCGGCGCGTCTCGCGGTGCACCGGCCCGGGGCGGGGTAGCCAGGACCCTGAAGGCGTACGGCACCGGACGAGGAGACGGCATGGTGGAGCGGTTCGACGCGATCGTCATCGGAATGGGGCCGGGCGGGGAGACGGTCGCCTCACGGCTGGCCGCCGCCGGGCGGCGGGTGGCCGTGGTGGAGAGGGAGCTGATCGGCGGGGAGTGCGGCTACTACGCGTGCATCCCGTCCAAGGCGCTGCTGCGCCCGCCCGAGGTGCGGGCCGAGGCGCGGGGCGCCGCGGGGACCGCGGAACCCGCACTGGACTGGGAGGGGATCCGCGCCTACCGGGACTCCATGGTGCGCCACCGCGACGACTCCCGGCAGGTCGCGGGGTACGAGGAGCAGGGCGTCGAGGTCGTCAAGGGCGAGGCCCGGCTGACCGGCCGCGACCCGTGGCGGGTGGCGGCCGCGGGGCGGGAGCTGACCGCGCCGGAGGTGGTGCTGGCCACCGGGTCGTCGCCGCTGGTCCCGCCGGTGGAGGGGCTGGACTCGGTCGAGGTGTGGACCAACCGGGAGGCGACCGCGCTGGACCGGATCCCGTCCTCGGTCGCGGTGATCGGCGGCGGCGCGGTCGCGGTGGAGATGGGCCAGTTCCTCGTCCGGATGGGCGCCCGGGTGACGCTGCTGGAGCGCGGCGGCCACCTGCTCGGCCGGGAAGACCCGCGGCTCGGCGCAGCGGTGGCCGAAGCGCTCCGCGCCGATGGGGCGGACGTGCGCACCGGCACCGCGGTGCAGCGGGCCCGCCGCGCCCCCGACGGGTCGGCGGTGCTGGAGCTCGACGGGGGCGGCGAGGTCTCCGCGGAGGTGGTGCTGGCCGCCACCGGCCGGGTGCCGAACACTTCCGGCCTGGGCCTGGAGGAGCTGGGCGTGCCGGTGGGTCGGCGCGGGGTGGAGGTGGACGACCGGTGCCGCGCCGCGGAGGGGCTGTGGGCGGTCGGCGACGCCACCGGCACCGCGCTCCTCACCCACGTCGCGAAGTACCAGGGCCGGGTGGTCGCCGACAACCTGCTCGGCCGCGAGCGGCGCACCGACTACACCGGGGTGCCGCGGGTGCTGTTCACCGATCCCGAGGCGGCCGCGGTCGGCCTCACCCCGGCCCAGGCCCGGGAGATGGGGCTGGAGACCTCCTACGCCGAGATCGACCTGACCGCCGAGCTGGCCCGGCCGTGGACCTACTCGACCTCCCCCACCGGCCGGCTGGCGGTGCTGGCCGACCACCGGCACGGGGTGCTCCTCGGCGCATGGGCCCTCGCCCCGATGGCGGGCGAGTGGATCCACTTCGCCGCCCTGGCGATCCGCGAGCGGATCCCGGTCGACCGGCTCACCGACGGCATCGCCCAGTTCCCCACCTACAGCGAGGGCTACCTCATCGCCCTGGAGCGACTGGAGCCCTGACCTGCAACGACGCGAAACAGGTAGGAGTGGGACGAGCCCTCCGGCCGAGCGCGGCGCCCCACGGAGCGAAGGTTCAAGCGGGCGGCGACGGCGGGAGGGGGCACCGGCCGGCCGGTCGGGCGCGGCGCCTCACGGGGGCGGCCCTCAAGCAGGCGGCGACGGCGGGAGGGGGCGTGCCAGCCAGTCGGTCGGGCGCGGCGCCTCGCGGAGCGAAGGTCAAGACGGGCGGTGACGGCGCCGGTGGAGGCGGGGTTCGGGTGTCGCCCGGGTGCGGCGCCCCGCGAAGTGCAAGTTCAAGCGGGCAGCGAAGGCGGCGATGGGGACCGGCCGGTCGGTCGAGTGCGGCGCCTCACGGGGCGAGGGCTCAAGCGGGCAGCGAAGGCGGGAGTGGGTGGGCGCCGCGTTCACCGGCCCGGTCGAGCCTCCCGGCGGGAGGAGGCGGCGCCCCGGTGGAGGAGGCGGGCCGCCCGGCCGCGCCGCCAAGGGTGGCCATATCCCCTATGCCGGGTTTGCGGCAGGGAACGGGCGGGGGCGGGGGCGCCCTGTGCACCTCCGCAGCACCCCGATTACATCTACCAGCGAGTAGTAAGCCCCGAAGCCCCCGCCACCTCCTCGTCGATTACCCAGAGTGGCCAAAGTGGGGCCTTGTGGGGTGCGAATGCGACATCTCACTCCCGCGCCGCCCCTTCCCAGGTTCCGGCCCCTGCTTTGCGGCCTTCCGGGCGGCTCGAACCCCCGAACACCGGTCCGATCAGGGCGATTCAGGCCTCTCGGGGGCCGATCCGGCCCGGGATGCGCGCCCAGGAATCACCGGGGTGCTCTCGCGGTGCGCAGGGCGCTCTGCCCCACCATCACCCTGCGTATTCGCCCAGGTCGGAGAGGGGCAGCGGTTTCAAGGGCGGTCGGCCCCGGCGCCCGGGCGACGCGGGAACGGCGATCCTGCCCGCTCTGCCCGCCCCGGCCGCGCCCACCTGCCCTGCCGCGCAGGACCGACCGGCCGGTTCCCACCGCCGCCTTCGCTGCCTGCTTGAAGCCTCGCCCCGTGGGGCACCGCGCTCGGGTGACCGCCTGCACCCCGCCCCCACCTCTGCCGTCGCCGCTGGTCTGAACCCCACCCCGTGAGGTGCCGCGCCGGACCGACCGGCCGGTGCCCACCGCTGCCGCCGCTGCCCGCTTGAGCCCCGGCCCCGCGGGGCGCCGCGCTCGGCTGGGGCGTCCGACCGCGTCCCTTCCTTCGCCGTCGCCGCCTGCTTGGACCTTCGCTCCGTGGGGCGCCGCGCCCGACCGACTGGCCGGTCCCCCTCCCGCCGTCGCCGCCCGGCTGACCCCGGTCCGGTGCGGCCTCTGCGCGTCCTTCAGTGGTGGAAGCCGATCCGATCGCCGCCGCCGCGCGCGCCGGAGGAGAGCTCCTGCAGCGATCGCCGCATGTCCTCGGCCAGCAGGGCCGCCTTGTCGGCGCTGATGCCGTGCCGGATCAGCACCCGCTGGACGACGGTGCGGTCCCGGTCGGGCGGGAGCGGGTAGGCGGGCACCTGCCAGCCGCGGGTGCGCAGCCGGTCGCTCAGGTCGTACAGGGTGAACCCGGCCTCCGGGTCGGCGAGCGTGTAGCTGACCGCGGGCAGCGCGCCGCTTCCCGGGTAGAGCAGGGTGAACGGGCCCATGCCGGAGATCTCCTCCGCCAGCGCCGCGGCGGTGTCCAGGCAGCGCTGCTGGATCTTCCGGTAGCCCTCCCGGCCCAGCCGCACGAAGTCGTAGTACTGGGTGATGACCTCGCCGCCGGGGCGGCTGAAGTTGAGCGCGAACGTCGGCATGTCGCCGCCGAGGTAGTCCACCCGGAACACCAGGTCCTCGGGGAGCAGGTCGGCGGTGCGCCACACCGCCCAGCCGACGCCCAGCGGCGCCAGCCCGTACTTGTGCCCGGAGGCGTTGATCGAGGCGACCCGCTCCAGGCGGAAGTCCCACTCCAGCCCGGTCTGGCAGAACGGGGCGACGAAGCCCCCGCTGGCGGCGTCCACGTGCAGCGGGACGTCGACGCCGGTGTCCCGCTGGATCGCGTCCAGCTCCGCGGCCAGACCGGCGATGGGCTCGTAGTCGCAGGTGTAGGTGACGCCCAGGATGCCGACCACGCCGATGGTGTTCTCGTCGACGTGCGCCCGGAGCCGGTGCGGGCGCAGCCCGGTCTCGCCCTGCTCCAGGGGCACCCGGCGCAGCTCCACGTCGAAGTAGCGGGCGAACTTCTCCCAGCAGATCTGGACCGGCCCGCACACCAGGTTGGGCCGGGAGGCGTCGGCGCCGGCGGCCCGGCAGCGCTCCCGCCACCGCCACTTCAGCGCGAGCCCGGCGAGCATGGCCGCCTCGCTGGAGCCGGTGGTGGAGCAGCCGACGGTGTTCCGGGGGTCGGGGGAGTTCCAGAGGTCGGCGAGGATGCGCACGCAGCGCGACTCGATCTCCGCGGTCTGCGGGTACTCGTCCTTGTCGATCATGTTCTTATCGAGGTTCTCCGCCATCAGCCGCCGGGCCTCCTCGTCGGCCCAGGTGGTGCAGAAGGTGGCGAGGTTCTGCGAGGAGTCGCCGTCCAGCGAGAGCTCGTCGCGCACCAGCGCGTAGGCGACCCGGGGGTCCGCCTCCCGGTCGGGCATCCGGTACCGGGGCAGCGGCCTGCCGCTCAGCGGCGCGGCGTAGACGTCGTCCGGGCGCCCCTCGGCGCGGCCGGCTTCGTGCGGGGCCATGGGTCCTCCTCCCGCCCGGGCGCCGGGCGCCCCGGGCCGTCACCGTTCCGGAGCGGCGGTCCGCCCTCTGCGCACGCTATGCGCGGCCCCCTCCCCCGGCGGCTCCCGCCGTGCCCTTTGACCGACTCCGCACCGGACGGTTACCCGCCCCGGGCGTCACACGGCCCAGGAGCGGTCGTAGTCCGGGTGGCCGGCGTAGGCCGCGGCGAGGTGCTCGACCGCCTTGCGCCACGCGTGCAGCGCACCCCAGGCCTCGGGGGTGCCGGGGGTGCCGCCCCGGCTGCCGCTCGCGCGGGCGACCGCGCCCATCTGCTCGCGGTGGGCCCGGACGTACTCGTTGACGATCCGCCTCTTGGCCGCGACGTCGGCGCGGGCCCGCCCGGGCCCGCCTGTTCCGGGCGAGGCTGCGTGCGCGGCCCGCTCGTCCTCGTCCAGGCGCGTGCTGAGAAAGTCGACGATGGTCACCCGGGGGTGCTCCCTTCGCGGGTTCGGTGGCCTTACCGCGTCGTATACCACCCCGCGCGGCCGGGGGCACCTCTCCGACGCGGCCAGAGACGGACATTTCAACCGGGCCGGAGGAAGCTGGTTGAATCTACCCGTGATTCCGAAGAGCATCTCCGAAACCGCCATTGAGCTGCACGTCGTGCGTGTCTTCTGCGGCGATGGCGGGACCGGCGGCAACCCGCTGGGGATCGTCCCGGACGGCCCGGCCGTGCCCGACCGGGCGCGCCGCCAGGCCCTGGCCGACCGACTCGGCTTCAGCGAGACCGTCTTCATCGACGACCCGGGAACGGGTGCGGTGGACATCTACGCCCCCGGCGCCCGGCTGCCGTTCGCCGGGCACCCCCTGCTCGGGGTCGCCTGGCTGCTGCGCCGCACCGGCTTCCCGGCGGAGGGCCTGGTCACCGAGGCCGGACCGGTGCCCGCCTGGGAGGACGGCGGCGCGGAGGGCACCGGCTGGATCCGCGCCCGCCCGGAGTGGGCGGCGGGGCGGCGCACCGAGCGGTTCGGTTCGGCCGCCGAGCTGGAGGCCCTGGACGGCCCGCCGGAGGGCGAGGGGTGGCTGTACGCGTGGGCGTGGCTGGACGAGGCCGCCGGCCGGGTCCGCACCCGCGGCTTCCCGCGCCGCCCCGGCGGCGTCCCCGAGGACGAGGCGACCGGGGCGGCGGCGATCGTGCTCACCGCGGAGCTGGGCCGGCCGCTCGACATCCACCAGGGCCGCGCCTCACTGATCCGCACCCGGCCGGGACCGGACGGGACGGTGGAGGTCGGCGGCCGGGTCGTCCCGGTGGAGACCCGCACCGTCGAGGCCTGATCCGCCTCTGAGCGGGGGTCCGGGGCGGGGGTACCGCACCGGGGCGCGGAGGAGAGCCGGGCGGTTCGGCGCGGTGGCCGGGCGGAGCCGGACGTAGCGGCGCGGACGGGCGGAGCGGCGCCTTGCGGCGGTGCCGGCCCGGGCCGGCGGTCGAGTGTTCATCGCACTGGGTTCTGCTTCCCGCTGCCCCGGGAGGGGGCGGCATAGGGGTGGCGGTCAGGAGGTGAAGACGTAGGAGTCGAGGCCGGCGGGCACGCGGTCGGGGTCGAGGGTGAAGTCTGCCCAGACGCGCAGGCCGAGGTTGAGCCTGGGATGCGGGAGCACCTGGAGGTAGCCCCAGGCGGTGGCGCAGGCGGTGAGCAGGAGGAGGCCGCGCTGGCTTTCGGCTTGCGCCCAGTCCTCGGCGGTGCGGTGGTCGGGGACGGCGGGGCGGGTGTGGGTCCATCCGCCGTCGGTGATCTCCAGCCGGAGGAGGTCGGGGCGGAGCAGGTTGAGGCTGCGGACGACTTCGCCGCCGGGTTCGCCGGAGGCGGTGTAGTTGACGGCGTTGGCGAAGAGTTCGGAGCAGCAGAGCCGGAGGGTGTCGATGGTGTCGTCGGGGAAGCCGGCGAGGTCGCGTTGGATGTCGCGGCGCAGGCGGGAGGCTTGGGAGAGCGAGCCGGGATAGATCCGCGGCTCCCAGCGGGTGGAGCGGAACGGGCGGGAGGTCTCGGGTGTAGCGGACATGGTGCCCCCAGGAGGTTCGTGCGCGGTCGGTGGCGGCGCCGGTACGACCAGTGAGCGATAGCATGCCGAGGCTAGCCGGAAAATACAACAGCCTGATTTAAACTCAGTTGGAATATCCCTGGATGAGAAGTTTTGCTTAGGGGAAGGCCGCTATGATCGCGACACCTGGAAGGCCAGCTCGGAGAGACGCGATGTCGAATTCGATTCCCGTGAGGCGCCGCCACCTGATCATCCAGCTCAAGAAGCTCCGCTCTGGAGCCGGTCTGTCCCAGGAGGCCGTCTCGCGCGAGATGGGGTGGGACAGGCAGAAGATCCTGCGTATCGAAGCCGGACGCTTCCAGCGGATCAACTCGGCCGACGTGGTGGCCTTGTGCAAGCTGTACGGAGCGAGCGAGGAAGAGTCACGCGAGCTGGTCGAGATCGCACTTCAAGCCCGGAAGCACAAGCCCTGGTGGTTCCGGTACAAGGAAGTCTTCCCTGGACCGTTCGTCAGCCTTGAAGCGGAGGCGACGCAGATCCAGGACTTCACCATCGGGCTTGTTCCCGGTCTATTCCAGACTCGCGCCTACATATCCGCCCTTATCGCTCGCTCTGCGGATATCGCAGAAGACGAGGCCGTTCAGCGCATCGACTTCCGGATGGAACGCCAAGCCTCCGTACTCGAACGCGACTCCCCACCCGCTATCTGGAGCATCATCGACGAGGCTGCCCTCCGGAGGAAGGTCGGGGGAGCCAAGGTGATGAAAGAGCAGATCGCTCACCTCTGCGAACTGGGGAAACGACGCAACATCAATATCCAGGTCCTGCCCTTCGAGGCAGGCGCCCACGCAGGCGGAACCGTCCCGTTCCTCATCCTCGGCTTCGAGGGCGGAACCGACTCGGTCGTGTACATCGAGTCACCGGGAGACGGCTTCTACCTGGAGGCAGAAGAGGAGATCGCCAGGCATAGGCTGGTGTTCGATCGCGTCCAAGCCACTGCCATGTCGGTTGAGGACTCCGCCGACTTCCTCGCCGCCTTGGTCTGAGTGGAGCCACTGAAACGAGGACCCCATGGACCTGACCACCGCTGTGTGGCGTACGTCCAGCTACACCAACGCCAACAGCAACAACTGCGTGGAGGTCGCCGACGCCCCCCGCATGAGCGCCGTACGCGACACCAAGAATCGCGACCTCGGGGCACTGCTCTTCTCATCCCCCGAGTGGCAGGCGTTCCTGGACGCAGCCAAACACGACACCTTCTGACCCCCATGCACTCGGTCTCCGTCGCCGGCGCGGTCGTCCGTTCGGACGGCCGTGTCCTGGCCATCCGGCGGGCCGACAACGGGCGCTGGGAGCCGCCGGGCGGGGTCCTCGATCTCGGGGAGGACATCGAGGCCGGAGTCCGCCGGGAGGTCCTGGAGGAGACCGGCCTGCACGTCCGGGTCGGCCCGCTGACCGGTGTCTACAAGAACATGAAGCGCGGCGTCGTCGCGCTGGTCTTCCGCTGTTCCGCCGTCTCCGGCACGCCCCGGACGTCCGAGGAGAGCACCGGCGTCCGGTGGCTCACCCCTGAGCAGGTCCGGGAGCGGATGGCGCCGGCCTACGCCTGCCGGCTGCTCGACGCCCTCTCCCCCGGGCCGCCCGTCGTGCGCGCGCACGACGGCCGCGACCTGCTGGACTGACCCCTCGCATTCGTGCTCTGCAGCAGACGGTCCCCGGACCGCCGGTAAGGCCGGCGGGCCGGGGATCGCGGTCGTTCAGGCCGGAAGCGGGCCGGCATCCCCGCCTCACCGGCGGTCAGAGGCACGCGGGCCTCGGGGCGCGCCCGGATCCAGCACGGTGCCCTCGTGCCGCTACACGCCCGACGCCGCCGTGTGCGCGGCCCACTCCCGGATCGTCTGCCGGGACTCGGGGCTGAGGTCGGTGGCGCCGAGTTCGCCGGGGGCGATCCAGCGGTGGCCGGTGTGCTCGCCGGACAGGACGACCGGCGAGCCGTTCCAGGCCAGGCCGAAGGTGTACTGGCGGGCCGGGCGGCCGCTACCGGAGACGTAGTCGAAGGAGGCGGTGAAGCCCGCGTCGGGCTCGACCGGCCCCGACCACCCGACCTCTTCGGCGAGTTCGCGGGCCAGCGCCTCCATAAGGGACTCACCGGCCTCGACGCCGCCGGAGGGCAGCTCCTCGATGCCGGGCAGGAAGTCGTCGCTGAGGGAGCGGCGCAGGATGAGGACGCGGCCGCGGTCGTGGACGACGGCGCCGACCACGAGCTTGGCGATCCGGTCGCGCTCGGCGTCGTCGACGAGGCTCTGGAGATCCATGTGGCGACGCTACCGCCCACCGAGCTCGGCCAGAGCGGTTTCGAGAGCCTCGGCCACTTTTCGGGTGTAGCGGTCGGCGGCGGCGGTGTCCTCGGCCGGTACGCCGATGCGCAGGGAGTGCGCTGCGAGCCGGTCCGCGGTGGCCGTCGGCGTGCGCGGCGGCGGGTGCCGATAGGAGGTGAGGGGGGAGCGGGGCGCGGTGAAGGCGGGGTAGGTGTGCAGGGGCCGCATCGAGTCGCAGTCGGTCACCTCGGCGCAGTCGGCGCCGCGCAGTCGGGCGAGGAGGTCCTCGCGGGTGAATCCGGCCTGGTCGGGGTCGACGGTGAAGACGAACGCGTACAGCGTGGAGGTGTGGGGGCCGCCGGGGGTCAGGACGGCGATCCCGGGCCGGCCGTCCAGCGCGCTTTCGAACGCCGCGGCATGGCGGCGGCGGTGGCTCAGCCAGGCATCGAGCCGGGACAGGTAGACCTCGGCCATCGCCAGTCCGAGCGGGTGCGCTCGGTACTTCAGCCCCAGTCCCGTCTCGGCGTAGGCGTACAGCGGGGCATCAGGGCGGATCTCGGCCAAGGCGCGCTTGTTGAAGTGGCCGAGCAGCATCGCTTTCTCGTAGAGGCCGCGGTGGGGGGTGGTGAGGATGCCGCCCTCCCCTGCGGTGATGGTCTTGCGGCCTTGCAGGCTCCAGCACGCGGCGTCGGCGAGCCGACCGACGCTGAGGCCCTCCCGGGCGGCTCCGTGGGCGTGGGAGCAGTCTTCGACGAGGGCGATGGCGTGGCGGTCGCAGAAGGCGCGCAGCCGCCGCACCCGCTGGGGGTGGCCCCACATGTGGGTGGCCACCAGCGCCCGGGTGGCGGGGGTGAGGAGTGCGGCCGCCAGGTCCAGGTCGACGGCGCCTTCGGTATCGACGTCGACCAGCACCGGGGTCGCGCCGAGCTGAAGCAGCGGGGTGGCGGTGGCGAAGAAGGTGTAGTCCTGTACCAGGACCTCGTCGCCGGGGCCGATTCCCAGCGCGTAGTAGGCCGAGTGCAGGGCGGCGGTGCCGGAGCTGGTGAGCAGGGCGAAGGCGGCATCGTGGCGGGCCGCGAAAGCGTCTTCGAACCGGGCGATGATGCCGGAGCGGTCGTAGATGGACACGGCGGTGCCGAGTTGGCGGTCCACGGCGGCGCGCACCTCGGCGTCGATGGGAGGCCAGTCCAGGCTCATCAGGCGCTCCTTTTCAGGGGGGCGTTCGGCAGGGGTTCGGGGCGGCCCGAGGCCAGGGAGGCGTAGGCGGCCTCCATCAGCGCGGTGGCGGCGATCCCGACGCGGGCCTCGCCGGTGTCCACCGCCGCCTCGTGCCGGGTGGCGAAGTGGTGGGCGAGCATCCGCGCCCACGGGTCCTCTGTCGCTTCCAGCGCCACGACGTGGAGGGGGCCGCCGCGGTCGCCGACGCAGACGCGGGCCCGGTCTCCGATGATGGTGATGCGCCCGCCCTCGGCCACCAGGTCGAGGACGTCGGCGCGCTCGTCGCACCGCGAGACGTACACCGATCCCGTCGTGGAGCCGCGGTGAGTCAGCAGCACGTGCGCGGTCTCCTCCACTTCCACGGGTGCGCGCCATGCCGGTGAGGCGCCGGTGAGGGCGTAGACGCCGGTGGCCTCGGCCTCGGTGAAGCGGGCGATGAGGTCGAAGGCGTGGTAGCCCAGGTCCAGCAGTGCGCCGCCGCCCGCGTGCTCGTGTGAGGCGCGCCAGGTCGCGGAGTAGTCGCCGGTGGGGCGGGTGATGCGGATGCGGTAGGACAGCAGCCGCCCCCATCCGGCCAGCAGCCGGCGGGCGATCGCGTACAGCTGGCCGTGCGGGCGGTGGGCCAGGACGCGGACGCGCCCGCGCGCCGCCAGCCGCTCGGCCTCGGTCAAGGTGAGTGCGAGGGGCTTCTCCTTCCACACGGTCAGGCCGGCGGCGCGGAGCCGCTGCGCCGCCTCGTAGTGCAGGTGGTGGGGGCAGGCCAGGATCGCGATGTCGAAGGCGTCTGCGGCCAGCGCCTTCTCCAGGGACGGGTAGGCGGTGAGGGCGCCGCGCCGGAGGCGCCCGGCCGCCCCGGGGTCAGGGTCGGCGACCCCGGTGATCCGCAGCGGCAGTCCCGCCTTGTCCAGGGCGGGCAGCAGGACCTCGCGCACCCGCGCGCCCGCCCCCACCAGCAGCAACCGGTCGGTGGTCTCCATCAGTCCTCCAGAAGGCGGAAGTGTGCCGCCTCCAGGAGAGCGCCGGTGAACCGTGTGAGGACAGGCTGAACAGGGCTCATTCACGGTTCACTCACCCGCTCACACCCGGTGCGCGAGAATCGGCTCATGACCCCCAGCGACTTCGCCCCGGCCCTGACGGCCTGGCACACCCGCCGCGGATTGACGAAGAAGGCCCTGGCCCACGCCATCGGCTTCGACCCCTCCTACGTCAGCCACATCGAGGCCGGCCGCCACCCGGCCTCCGGAGACTTCGCCCGGCGTGCCGAGCAGCACCTGGATGCCGGCGGCGAGCTGTGGAAGGCATGGCAGGGCGCCGCCGGGAAGCAACCGGCCCCCACGGGCGCGGCCGAGCTGTTCGTCGACTCCGACCACGCAGAACTCCGCTACCACGACGGCGTCTACACCGCGCGGATGCGCCGCCGCGTCGTCAACGGCGGCACCGAACCGGTCAGCCGCTATCTGGTGCGCATCAGCGTCGACCGCTACCCCGGCCGGCCTGAGCACTCCAACGAGCTCTACCGCCGCCACCCCCTCGCCTGGGAGGCGCTGAACCTGAAGGCCGCGTGCAACAACGAACCGATGCGCTGGACGGTCAAACACGACAAGGACAGCTTCAAAGAGGTGTGGCTGTGCTTCGACAACGAGGAATCCAGGTTCCCCCTCTACCCCGGGCAGGCCGCCACCCTGGAGTACGCCTACACCGTCGGCGAGGACCAATGGGGCCAGTGGTTCCAGCGCGCCGTCCGCCTGCCCACCAACCGCATCGGCGTCGACCTGGTCTTCCCCGCCGGCCTCGACCCCGACGCCTGGGGCACCGAAACCTCCACCACCGCCGAAGCCGTGCCGCTGCGCCACCCGATCAAGCGCACCTGCCAGGGCGATGACGTGGTCTTCTCCTGGTCCGCCCAGGACCCGCCGATCGGTGCCCGCTACCGGCTCGAATGGCGCTGGCGCGCCCGGCCCGGGGGCGAGCCCCGCCCCCTGCTGCGCACCTCCAGCGACCGCATGGCCGCCGCCGGCATCGTTCAGGACGGCGACCCCGCTCTGGCCCGCAGCGCCCGCCGGTTCCGGCTGCCCGAGGAGGCCGCCGCCGCGCAGGAGACCGTCGACCACCTCCACCGGGCCATCGGCAGGGTGCGCGAGCACCACGAGTTCGGCAAGGGCATGGGGCTGGCCGCGCCCCAGATCGGCATCGACCGCGCGGCCGCGGTCGTCCTCCCGCCCGACCCCGACGCGTCGCCGCTGGTCCTGCTCAACCCCCGCATCATCGGCTCCTCCGCCGAGACCGATGAACACTACGAGGGCTGTCTGAGCTTCTTCGACGTCCGCGGCCTCGTCCCGCGCCCGCGCCGCATCGAGGTCGAGCACACCGCTCCAGAGGGCGCGACCGTTATCACGGTGTTCACCGACGCCCTGGCCCGGCTGGTTGCCCACGAGGTCGACCACCTCCACGGCATCGTCTACACCCGCCACATGCGCCCCGGGCTGTCGCCCATCCCGGTCGAGGAGTACCGGGGCACCGGCCGGCCCTGGCGGTACCGACGAACGTGAGCACGCCTGGAGCGAGCCCGTACATGGCTCCCGCACTCTCCGCCGCGCAGAAACGGGGGCCGGCGCCGCCTCGAGAAGGCGGGACAGCCGCCCGGAAGCGGCCTTGTAACACCCCTGCTTCCGGTGGGCCCTCCGTTTCGGAAGCGGCGTGCTTTCCGTCGGCATGAACGCGGCCGCCGGGTCCGGCGGCCGCGTTCTCCTCGTTCAGCGGGTCAGCCCCAGCTGAGGGCGGTCCCCTCCGGGTCCTCCAGGAAGGCTCCGATGTCGCGGAGGACCTTGGAGCCGAGCTCGCCGTCGACCAGCCGGTGGTCGAAGGAGAGCGACAGGGTGGTCACCTTGCGCAGCTTGAGCTCCCCCTTGTGCGCCCAGGGCATGTCGCGGATCTGGCCGAAGGCCAGGATGGCCGCCTCGCCCGGGTTGAGGATGGGGGTGCCCGCGTCCACGCCGAACACGCCGACGTTGGTGATGGTGATGGTGCCGCCGGTCATGTCGGCCGGGGAGGTCTTGCCCGCCCGCGCCGTCTCGGTCAGCTCCTGCAGGCTCTGCGCCAGCTCCGGCAGCGGCTTGGCGTGCGCGTCCTTGACGTTCGGGACGACCAGGCCGAGGTCGGTGGCCGCGGCGATGCCCAGGTTCACGTAGTGCTTGACCACGATCTCCTGCGCCTGCTCGTCCCAGGCCGCGTTGACCTCCGGGTGCCGGCGCACCGCGGTGAGCAGCGCCCGCGCCACCAGCAGCAGCGGGGACACCTTGACCCCGGCGAACTCCGGCCGCTCGCGCAGCCGGCGCACCGCCTTCATCGTCTTGGTGACGTCCACCTGCAGGAACTCGGTGACGTGCGGGGCGGTGAAGGCGCTGGACACCATGGCCGCCGCGGTGCGCTTGCGCACCCCCTTGACCGGGATGCGCTCCTCCAGCGCCGACCGGTCGGCGGCCGGGGCCGGCGCGACCGGGGTCGGGACCTCGGCCTCGGCGGCGACGGGGGCCGCAGCCGGCTCGCCCTCGGCGGTGCGGCGCACGTCCTCCCGGGTGACCAGGCCGCCCTCCCCGGTGGGGGTGACCGAGCGCAGGTCGACGCCGAGGTCCTTGGCGAGCTTGCGCACCGGCGGCTTGGTGAGCACCGGGCCGGCCGGGGCCGCCTGCTCCGGCACCGCGGGAGCGGGCTCGGGCGCGGGGGCGGGCTCGGCGGGCGGCGCGGCGGTGCCGCCGTTGGCGGCCGCCTCGGCCGGGGCCGGGCGGCGGCGCGGGCGGCGCTTGGTGGACGCCGCCTTCTCGCCGTATCCGACCAGCGGCTTCTCCCGCTCCTCGGTCTCCTCGGCGGCCCCGTCCCCGGGGCCGTCGCCGCCGGTGCCGTCGTCCACCGCGATGATCGGGGTGCCCACGTCGACCGTGGCCCCCTCCTCCACCAGCAGCTCGGTGACGGTGCCCGCGAACGGGCTGGGCAGCTCCACGGCGGCCTTGGCGGTCTCGATCTCGCAGATCATCTGGTTGACCTCGACCCGGTCGCCCGGCTTGACGTACCACTGGAGGATCTCGGCGTCGACCAGCCCCTCACCGACGTCGGGCAGCCGGAAACGCTGGACTCCACTGTTGGCCATGTCTTCTCCGACTCCCTGATCAGTACGCGAACGCTCGGTCGACGCCGTCCAGAACCCGGTCCAGGTCGGGCAGGTAGTGCTCCTCCAGCCTGGACTGCGGGTAGGGCGTGTCGAACGCGCCGACCCGGATCACCGGGGCCTCCAGGTGGTAGAAGCAGTCCTCGGTGATCCGCGCGGCGATCTCCGCGCCGACGCCGTTGCCCACCGGCGCCTCGTGCGTGATGACCACCCGCCCGGTGCGGCGCACCGAGGCGGTGACGGTGTCGTAGTCGACCGGGGAGATCGACCGCAGGTCGATCACCTCGATGGAGTGGTCCTCGTCGGCCTCGGCCGCCTGCAGGGCGGTCTTGACCATCGGGCCGTAGGCGATCAGGGTCGCGTCGGTGCCGGGGCGGGCGACGCGGGCCGCGCCCATCGGCTCGGCGGACTCCAGGGCGGCCGAGGTGTCCACCGCCGCCTTCTCGTAGTAGCGCCGCTTGGGCTCCAGGAAGACCACCGGGTCGTCGCTGGTGATGGCCTGCTGGATCATCCAGTAGGCGTCCACCGCGTTGGCGACGGTGACCACCCGCAGGCCGGCGGTGTGCGCGAAGTAGGCCTCCGGCGACTCGCTGTGGTGCTCGACCGCGCCGATGCCGCCGCCGTAGGGGATGCGCAGCACGACCGGCATGCTCAGGGTGCCCGCCGAGCGGCGGCGCATCTTCGCCAGCTGGGTGAAGGTCTGGTTGGCGGCCGGGAAGAAGAAGCCGTCGAACTGGATCTCGCAGACCGGCCGGTAGCCGCGGAGCGCCAGGCCGATGGCGGTGCCGACGATGCCGGACTCGGCCAGCGGGGTGTCGATGACCCGCTCCGCGCCGAAGTCCTTGTGCAGCTGGTCGGTGACGCGGAAGACGCCGCCGAGCCGGCCCACGTCCTCCCCCATGACCAGGACCTTGGGGTCGTTCTCCATCGCGCGGCGCAGGCCCGCGTTGATGGCCTTGCCAATGGTGAGGTCGGTCATCGCTCAGCGGCCCCCTTCGGCACCGGCGCCCTCGAAGGACGCGAGGTAGTCGGCGAACTCCGCCCGCTGGCGGTCCAGCTCGGTGTGCGGCTCCGCGTAGACCTCGTCGAAGATCTCCAGCGGGGCGGGGTCGGGCAGCTCGCGGCATTCGCGGCGGACCCGCTCGCCGAGCGCGTCGGCCTCGGCCTCGACGCCGGCGAAGAACTCCTCGTCGGCCAGGCCCTGCTTCTCCAGGTAGGCGTGGAGCCGGGAGATCGGGTCCTTGCGCTTCCACTCCTCCAGCTCGGCGGAGGCCCGGTAGCGGCTCGGGTCGTCGTTGGTGGTGTGCGCGCCCATCCGGTAGGTGAACGCCTCGATCAGCGTCGGCCCCTGGCCCTCGCGGGCGCCGTCCAGCGCGGCGCGGGTCACCGCCAGCGAGGCGAAGACGTCGTTGCCGTCGATGCGGATGCCGGGGAAGCCGAAGCCGGCGGCGCGCCGGTAGATCGGCACCCGGGACTGGCGCTCCAGCGGCTCGGAGATGGCCCACTGGTTGTTCTGGCAGAAGAACACGACCGGCGCGTTGTTGACCGCGGCGTAGTTGAAGGCCTCGTTGGTGTCGCCCTGGCTGGTGGCGCCGTCGCCGAAGTAGGAGATCACCGCCTCGCCGTCCTCGCCGACCGCGCCGTCGCGCTGGACGCCCATGGCGTAGCCGGTGGCGTGCAGCGCCTGGCTGCCGATGACGATCGTGTACAGGTGCAGCCGGTGCTCATCGGGGTCCCAGCCGCCGTTGGTGACGCCGCGGAACATGCCCAGCAGCTCGCGGGGCTGGACCTCGCGGCACCAGGCGACGCCGTGCTCGCGGTAGGAGGGGAAGGCCATGTCGCCGTCGCGCAGCGCCCGGCCCGACCCGATCTGGGCCGCCTCCTGGCCGAGCAGCGAGGCCCACAGCCCGAGTTCGCCCTGGCGCTGCAGCGCCACCGCCTCGGTGTCGAAGCGCCGGACCAGGACCATGTCCCGGTAGAGTCCGCGCGCCTCCTCGCCGCTGATCTCGAAGGGGTAGTCGGGGTGCGTCCGCAGCTCCCCTTCCGGGGTCAGGAGCTGGACGAGCTCCGGTTCCTCATGCGCGGTGTTGTCCGACACCTGTCGCTCCTCGGGTTCTCGGGGCCGACGTCGCGAGGGTGAGCGCTGATCGGCCGATCCTCCACCCGCTCACCCGGGGTAACGGGTCTTGGCGGGCAGCCCTCCGCATATCGTGACAGAACTCACCACGCCCCGCGCAAGCCCCGGCGCCGCCTTTTCGACTGAGGCCCCATGATCCACGACCCCGGAAAAACCGCAACTACCAGGACTTCCTAGGAAGAGCAAGGCCGTCCGAAGAAAATTTCGGGCGTCCTACGAACCGCTCCGAAAAGCCCCCGGAAACGGCGGCGACCGGCCCGCGCAGAGCGCGGACCGGTCGCGGAGAACCGAACCGTGAATCACCGAGAGTGACGATAAGGGGTGGCGACGATCACCCGTGGTCACCCGAGGGGACCGTCGCACGGGCCGGGGGCGGCCCGGGTGCCGCAGAGGGGGCGGAGGGAGGCGGGAGGAGCGCCGGAGGGGCCGGCGGGCCTCACGCTCCGGAGCGCGGCGCGGGGGCGTAGTCGACGAGCTGCTCGCGGAGCTGGCGGCGGGCCCGGTGCAGCCGGGACATCACCGTGCCCAGCGGGGTGCCCATCCGGGCGGCGACCTCCTTGTAGGGGTAGCCCTCGACGTCGACCAGGTAGACGACCATCCGGAACTCCTCGGGCAGCGCGGCGAGCGCGGCGCGGATGCCGGAGTCGGGCATGTGGTCCAGGACCTCGGCCTCGGCCGAGCGCGGACCCGAGGAGCTGTGCGCCTCGGCCGCGGCCAGCTGCCAGTCCTTGATCTCGTCGGTGGAGTCCTGGCGCGGCTCGCGCTGCTTCTTGCGGTAGCCGTTGATGAACGTGTTGGTGAGGATGCGGTACAGCCAGGCGCGCAGGTTGGTGCCGGCGCGGAACTGGTGGAAGTTGGCGAACGCCTTGGTGAAGGTCTCCTGGACCAGGTCCTCGGCGTCGGCGGCGTTGCGGGTCATCCGCAGCGCGGTGGGGTAGAGCTGGTCGGCGTACGGGGTGACCGCCGTCGCGAAGTCCAGGGTCCCGGTCTCGCCGTTCTGCTGCTCGGTGCGGTCCAGTTCGATGGTCGTCAAGTCTCCCCCTTAGAGACGACCGGCTGTTCAATACCGATCGGTATCGAACTGTTAGACGCGCAGACTAGCGCGCAATGATGACACCTTTGGCGGTGATAAGCGTCACTCGGTGCCGCCGATTCCCCTATCGTCGCCGTTTCGTTACCCGTGATGCGGTATAGGACACCCGCCGCCGCAGCCGCTCCGGGCCCGGAGGCGACCGTGCTGACCTCGGCGGACCGGGGGCGCTCCGTGCCCCGGCCGGAGGCCGGTGCCGTACGCTTTTCCCGCGCGGCGCAGCCCGCGCGGCACCAGCGGACAAAACCAGCGTGGAGGACCCCGTGGCCCGCGTCATCGTCGACGTCATGCTCAAGCCCGAGATCCTGGACCCCCAGGGCCAGGCGATCGTGGGCGCCTGCGGGCGCCTCGGCTTCGCCGGCGTCGAGCAGGTCCGCCAGGGCAAGCGGTTCGAGGTGGAGATCGAGGGCGAGGCCGACGAGGCCCGCCTGGCCGACGTCCGCCGCCTCGCCGAGACGCTGCTGGCCAACCCGGTCATCGAGGACTTCGAGCTCCGGGTGGAATAACGCCCGATTGGCGTGCGGTATCCGTTGAGTTCTGCTTGCCCCGTTTCGTCCACTGGTCCTCGGGCATCGCTCTAGTGAGGCCGACGGTGAGGATTTCCCCATGGACGACGGAATCTCGTTCGCCCTACCCGCGGAGCCCGGTTCCCTGCCGGTGATGCGACGCATCCTCGGACGGGCCCTCCGGGAGCGGGGCATCACCGGAGACCGCGCGTTCCGCCTGCTCACCGCCGCCACGGAGGCGTGCACCAACGCCGTCGAGCACGGTTCCCGGGGCGCCTACCGGGTGGAGGTCCGCTTCGGTCCGGCGGACTGCCGGATCGCCGTCGCCCACCGCGGTCCCGGCTTCGCCGTGCCCGCCCCGCGGATGCCCGGCCCCGAGGCCGAGTCCGGGCGCGGCCTGCTGATGATGGGCCTCCTGGTCGACGAGGTCGACCTCGACTGCCCGCCCCCGGGCCGGACCGGGCGCACCCTGGTCCGGCTCCGCGAGCGGCTGCCCGAGCGGGAACCCTGCCCGTGACCTCGGGGGCCGGACCCAGCGGTCCCCCCGATGCGGGTAACCTCGTGAGCGAGCCCGCCCGTCACCTGCCACCTCCCTCGGGGAGGACGCGGACGTGTCGCTGTTCTTCCCGTCCGCCGCCCGTCCCCGTCCGGTCGTGGTCGCGGCGGCCGCGGCTGCCAGCGACTCATACCGACGAAACTTCGGAGAGTGCCCATGACAGCCCGTGTGGGCGTCGTCACCTTCCCCGGCTCCCTCGACGACAAGGACGCGGCGCGCGCGGTCCGGATCGCCGGAGCCCAGCCCGTCCCCCTCTGGCACGACGACGCCGACCTCAAGGGCGTCGACGCGGTCGTGCTGCCGGGGGGCTTCTCCTATGGGGACTACCTCCGCTGCGGGGCCATCGCCCGGTTCGCCCCGATCATGACCGAGCTGGTGCCGGCCGCCCGCTCCGGTGCCCTGCCGGTGCTGGGCATCTGCAACGGCTTCCAGATCCTGTGCGAGAGCCACCTGCTGCCGGGCGCGCTGACCCGGAACGAATCGCTGCACTTCATCAACGTCGAGCAGCGGCTCCGGGTGGAGTCGGCCGACACCGCCTGGACCAACCGGTACACCGCCGGCGAGGAGGTCCTGGTGGTGCTGAAGAGCGGTGAGGGCCGCTACACCGCCGCCCCGGAGACCCTGGACGAGCTGGAGCGCACCGGCCGGGTGGTGGTCCGCTACGCCGGCGGGGCGCCGAACGGCTCCGAGCGCGGCATCGCCGGGATCGCCAACGAGCACGGCAACGTGGTCGGCCTGATGCCGCACCCGGAGCACGCCGTCGAGGCGCTCACCGGCCCCTCCGAGGACGGCCTGGGCTTCTTCACCTCGATCCTGGCCCACCTGGCCGACGGGGTTCCCGCGGGGTCGTCGGCGCGATGATGGCCCTGCTGCGGTCCAGGCGGACGATGCTGGTCCTCGTCGGCCTGGTCGTGGTCGGGATGGTCGCCACCGGCGCGGTCGGCCTGATCAACGCGCTGAACGCACCCGCCCCCCAGGGGACCGACGGCGGCGGGCAGAGCGCGGAGCCGCCGCGCGACGCCCCGCCGGTGGGCGTCCTGGGCAGCGCCCCGGACCCGGTCGACTACACCGACCTGGACCAGGAGTGCGGCGCCATCTCCCCCGGCCGGCCCGAGGAGTGCTACCGCACCGTCGGGCTGGACGTCGGCGGGGAGGACCTGGACGCCGCCGACGCACTGGAAGAGGTGCGCGGCGCGCTGCTGGACGACGGCTGGAAGCCGCTCGTCCCCTCCTCCGACACCGACCCCGACGAGGTCCCGGCGGAGGAGTTCGTGCTCACCGACGGGACCGTGATGGCGATGGCCAGCCCGGTCTCCCACGACGACTCGACCCCGGCCGCAGTGGTGCTCGCCCACTACTAGAGCCGCCCGCTCCACTCGCCCGCCCTTGCATCCGAACGGAAACCGCATGTCCCACTCCCGCGCCATCGACACCGTGGCCACCGCCGAGAGCACGCCCGAGGCCGAGCAGCCCTACGCCGAGCTCGGGATGGCCGACGACGAGTACGCCCGCGTCCGCACCATCCTCGGCCGCCGGCCCACCGCCGCCGAGCTGGCGATCTACTCGGTCATGTGGAGCGAGCACTGCTCCTACAAGAGCTCCAGGGTGCACCTGAAGAAGTTCGGCGAACTCGCCCCGGACAGCGACGCGCTGCTGGTCGGCATGGGCGAGAACGCGGGCGTGGTGGACGTCGGCGAGGGCCGGGCGGTCACCTTCAAGATCGAGTCGCACAACCACCCCTCCTACGTCGAGCCGCACCAGGGCGCGGCCACCGGCGTCGGCGGGATCGTCCGGGACATCCTCACCATGGGCGCCCGCCCGGTGGCGGTGATGGACGCGCTGCGCTTCGGCCCGGCCGACGCCCCGGACACCCGGCGGGTACTGCCCGGCGTGGTCTCCGGTATCTCCTTCTACGGCAACTGCCTGGGCCTGCCCAACATCGGCGGCGAGGTCGGCTTCGGCGCCGGCTACGCGGGCAACCCGCTGGTCAACGCGCTGTGCGTGGGCGTGATGGAGCACTCCGACATCAAGCTGGCGCAGGCGCCCGGCCCCGGCAACAAGGTGGTGCTGTTCGGCGCCACCACCGGCCCGGACGGCATCGGCGGCGCGTCGGTGCTGGCCAGCGCCACCTTCGACGAGGAGAGCCAGGCCAAGCGGCCCAGCGTCCAGGTCGGCGACCCGTTCCTGGAGAAGCTGCTCATCGAGTGCAGCCTGGAGCTGTTCGCCCAGGACCTGGTGGTCGGCATCCAGGACCTGGGCGCCGCCGGCGTCTCCTGCGCCACCACCGAGCTGGCCGCCGGCGGCACCGGCGGCATGCGCATCGAGCTGGACCGGGTCCCGCTGCGCGACTCCACGCTCACTCCGGAGGAGATCCTGATGAGCGAGTCGCAGGAGCGGATGATGGCGGTGGTCGAGCCCGGCCGCCTGGACGACTTCCTGGCCGTGTGCCGCAAGTGGAACATCGAGGCCGCGGTGATCGGCGAGGTCACCGACGTGACCCCGGAGGAGGCCGAGCGCGGCGGCCGGCTGGTGATGACCTGGCGCGGCGAGACCATCGTGGACCTGCCGCCGCGCACCGCGGCCGACGAGGGCCCGGTGTACGAGCGCCCCTACGCGCGCCCCGCCGAGCAGGACGCGCTGCAGGCCGACACCCCGGACCGGCTGGACCGGCCCAAGGACGACGCGGCCCTGCGCGAGCAGCTGCTGACCGTGCTGGCCGCGCCCGGCGTCTGCGACCCGTCCTGGATCACCCGGCAGTACGACAGCTACGTGCTGGGCAACACGGTGCTGCGCGCCCCGCACGACGGCGGGATGATCCGGATCGCCGACGACTCCGACCGGGGCGTGGCGCTGGCCACCGACGGCAACGGCCGCTACACCCGGCTCGACCCCTACACCGGCACCCGGGCCGCGTTCGCCGAGGCCTACCGGAACGTCGCCGCCACCGGCGCCCGGCCGCTGGCCGTCACCAACTGCCTCAACTACGGCTCCCCCGAGGACCCGGCGGTGATGTGGCAGTTCGCCGAGTCCACCCGGGGCCTGGCCGAGGCCTGCAACCAGCTGGGCACCCCGGTCACCGGCGGCAACGTCAGCTTCTACAACCAGACCGGCGAGACCGCGATCAACCCGACCCCGGTGATCGGCGTGCTGGGCGTCATCGGCGACGTGAACGACCGGCTGACCAGCGCGTTCAGCGCCGCCGACGACGGCGCGGCGCTCTACCTGCTGGGCGAGACCCGGGACGAGCTCGGCGGTTCGGCCTGGGCCGACGTGGTCCACGGCCACCTGGGCGGGCTGCCGCCCGAGGTGGACCTGGCCGCCGAGGCGGCGCTGGGCGAGGTGCTGGCCTCCGCCGCCGAGTACGGCGTCGCGGCGGCCGCGCACGACCTGTCCGACGGCGGCCTGGCGGCGGCGCTGGCCGAGTCGGCGCTGCGCGGCGGCACCGGCTGCCGGATCAGCCTCGGCGGCGACCTGGCCGACCCGTTCACCGCGCTGTTCAGCGAGTCCGGTGCGCGCGCGGTGGTCGCGGTCCGCCCGGAGGCCGAGGACGCCTTCAAGGAGCTGTGCTCCCGGCACGGCGTGCCGGCGGCCGCGATCGGCACGGTCGGCGGCTCCTCGCTGTCGGTGAGCCACCCCGGCGGCGGGTTCGACATCCCGCTGCAGGAGCTGCGCACCGCCTACGAGTCCACCCTGCCCGGCATCTTCGACGGCGAGTGACCCGGCGGCCGCCCGGCCGCGGCGAGGGGGCTCCCGCTCCCCGCCGCGGCCCGGACGGCACCGGGAAGCGCTCCCGCTCCTCCCGGCGATGCCCTCCCCCCGCGGCGCCGCTTTCTCCGCGCCGGAGGGCGGGACCCCGGTCCGGCGGCGGCCGGGCCCGCTCACGCCGCTCACGGAGCGGCCGGCCCCTCGGAGCCCCGCCGGCGGGGCTCCGAGGGGCCGTATCGGCCGCCCCGGGCGAAGGGCGCGGCCGCTCAGGAGCGGGTCTGCACCCCGTGCCGGCGGGCCAGGAGCACGGTCAGCGCCACGAAGGCGAAGGTCTGGGCGAGCGCGCCGGGGACGAACTCCCACGGGACGGCGCCCTGGTCCAGCGGGGCGGCGATGTCGCCCATCGCCGAGGTGACCAGCATCCCGGTGAGGTTGTGCAACACGTGCATGACCACCGCCGCCTCCAGTCCGCCGGTGCGCACGCTCAGCCAGGCCAGCGTCATCGCCCAGACGAAGATCCAGGCGGCGCCCCAGCCGGTGTAGCCGTGCACCGACATGAAGAGCAGCGAGCTGACCACGATGCCCGGCCACGGGGTGCGGATGAAGGACCCGAAGGCCTGCATCAGCCAGCCGCGGAAGACGTACTCCTCTGCGGCGGCCTGGAACGGCACGAGCAGCAGGACCAGCGCGGCGGCGGGAAGGAACACGCCCCACCCGGCCCACTCCCAGCCCTGGGCGCCGAAGACCTCCCCGAGGTCCCGGCCGGCCGCCAGGTAGGTGGCGACGCTGATCGCGTAGCCGATGGCGATCGCGGCGGCCGCGGCTCCGGCGCAGGTCAGCGCCCACCGCCAGCGGAACCGGCCGACCACCGAGGAGAGGGTGCCCGCCGGCCGCCGCTGCACGAGCCGGGCGGCCAGCAGCACCATCGGGAGCGCACTGGCCAGGCCGAGCAGGGTGGCGCCGAGGAAGGCCAGCGGGGCCGCCTCCAGCACCGCCATCGGGTCGCCGCCGGCGTCCATTCCCCCGTTGAAGAAGGCGATGACCCCCGCGCCGATGCTCAGCGCCACCATCACGACCAGGGCGGGCACCAGGAAGGCGACGGTCCCGACGATCGGCCGCCACCAGGAGTTCCACCGGTTGCGGGCGAGCAGGTGGTAGGGGGTGCCGGCCGGGGCCGCCCCGATCCGGGGCGCGGGCGGGGCCGGCGGCGCCTGCCACCCGGCGGCCCCCTCCGGTCCGGGCCCCGGTGCCGGGTACCCGCCGGCGCCGTCCCGGCGCTCCTCCGGCACGGGTCCGGGGTGTCCGCTCAACGCGCTCATCGAGGTCTCTCCGTTCGACGCTGCTCTTCCTGCCCGGCCTCGAGCATCCCGCGGCGGCCCGGGGCCGCCCCAGTCGCCGAGGTCATCGCTTTCCCCTGACATTTCCCGGCCGCGCCCCGTGACAACTGTCATCCCGCCTCGGCCGCCCGGGCCCCCGGGCGTACGCTGGTGAGCAGGGGCAGAGCGCCCCGACAGGACCGGGAGACATGGAGAACGAGTACGGCGGCCCCAAGCGCCGCGGACGCCTCAAGGGGCCGCTCGGCAGCCACGACCGCCCCGCGAGCGCCCTGGCGTTCCGCCTGATCCTCGCGGTCTTCGGTGCGGCCGTCCTGCTCGTCGCCGCCGTCCTCGCCTGGAGCTGGGCCGGGAACGCCCTGCTCGCCTTCGTCTTCGCGGCCGCCCTGGCCGCCTCGCTGCTCAACGTCTACTGGGTCTACCAGCGCCTCCGCCACGAGCGCTGATCCCCCGGCCGCCCTCTCTCCGCCTCCGCCCCGCGCCCTCCCTCCCGCTTCCACCGGGTGCCGCGAGGGGTGTCCGGGGCTCTTCCGGATTCGCTCCCCCGATCGGGAACAAGGGGCGGCACCGCCGCGTTCCACCACCGTACGACGTACGACCATACGGCGTACGATCAACGGCTTCCGGTGGTGAGGAGAAGCGCATGCAGCGATCCCGGGCATACGAGGAATTCGACCGCCAGGTGCGCGTACTGGCGGAGAAGGACTACCCCGGGCTCTCCGGGCTGGGGGCGGACGGTTTCGCCGCGCTGGTGAAGCCGCTGCGCGATGCGGCGGCGGAGGCGGCCGGGGCGGACGGCGGGCCGTGGCCCGACGAGGACGGCGGGTCCCCCGGGCGGGTCCCGTTCGTGCTGGTGGTGACCAGGGACGTCGTCCCGATCGAGGAGAGCATGGTCCGCACCGCGCTGCCCCGCGGGCGCAAGCCGGGGTTCGTCGACCACTCCTACGAGGAGGGGGCGCTCGCCCGGTTCACCGCCACCGGGGAGACCGCGCTCCCCGATCCGCGCGCCTACCTGCTCACCGGCGTCGACCGGGGCGAGGAGTTCTGCGGGGCGGTGCCCGCCGACGCCATGGCCGCGATCCGGGAGCGCGGCCGCACCCCGCTGACCATCGAGGAGGGCATCGCCCTGGTGACGCTCTTCCCGGCCGCGCTGGAGAAGAACAAGTGCTTCTCCCTGGGCGGCTCGCGCTGCGGCGACCGCCGCGTCCCCGCGCTGTGGATCAGCGGCCGCGCCCCCAAGCTGGGCTGGTGCTGGGAGGGCAACCCGCACACCTGGCTCGGCATGGCCTCCGCGGCCGGCCGGGCCCCGGGCCGGGCCGGCTGATCCCGGCGCGGCCGTCCCGGGCGCCGCGGGTCCCCGCCGCGGTGCCCGGCCGCTCCGTCCCGGTCCGGGGTCAGGCCTCCGGCGGGATCCATTCCTTCCAGACGTCCTCGTTGTCGTCGACCCAGGCCTCGGCGGCCTTCTCCGGCGCCATGCCGTCGTCGGCGATCATCTTGGCGACCTTGTTCTGGTCCTCGTTCGACCACTGCCAGCGGTCGAGGAAGCGGTAGGCGACGCCGCCCCGGTCCGCGAACTCCTTGTTGAAGACCTTGGTGAGGTCGTAGGAGGGGTAGCCGCAGGAGACGTCGTCCGGGTCGACCTCGCACATGTCGACGTACTCCGGCATCTCGATCTCGACCAGGTCCATGTCCTCGAAGACCCACTGCGGCGCGTAGAAGTAGAAGAGGGCCGGCTCCTTCTTCTCGTAGGCCTCCCGGACCGCCGCGATCTGGTTCGCCTCCGAGCCGGTGTAGTCGATCTCCAGGTCCAGCTCGTAGTGGTTGATGATGCCGGGGTCCTGGCTCTGGAAGAGCGGGTCGCTGGAGATGAACCGGCCGGTCTCGCCCGGGGTCTCCGGGGTGGCGAAGAGGTCGGTGTTGTCCGCCAGGCCGTCCAGGGTCATGACCTCGGGGTGCTGCTCGGCGACGTAGGCCGGCACGTACCAGCCGTGGTCGCCGTAGAGGCCGGTCTCGCCGCCGTCGACGACCTTCGGGGCCCCCGGGTCGCCGTAGATCTCCATCAGGTCGTCGCGGCGCCAGTTCTCCAGGTTGACGTCGACCTCGCCGGCGGCCATCTCCTGCCAGGTCGGCTCGACGTCCAGCTCGACCTGCTCGACCTTGACGTTGAGCTCGTTCTCCAGCAGGTAGGTCAGCACCGCCGCGGAGGCCTCGTAGCCGGCCCACGGGTTGACGGCCATGCGCACCGTCTTGTCGTCTTCTCCCCCCTCTCCGCCGCCGGTGCCGCAGGCGGTCGCGAGAAGGACGAGGGAGGCGGCCGCCGCGGCCGAGCGGAGCACGCGGGCCGGGCGTCTCGGGTCGGGAGTGCGGGCGTGAGAGGGGTGGCTGCGCATTCGGACCTCACCAGACGGCGCCCGGCGGGGCGGGCGCCGTTCTATCACCGAGAAGCGGGCGGGGCGGGCGTTCCGTCGCCCGCCGCCGCGCAGGACACGTCATTCTATTGCGACCAATGGGGCGGATGATGCATATCGGTCGCCCCCGGAACCCCGGCCGCCGCGCGCGCGTCCCATCCCGTGGCCGCCGACCAGCGACGCCCCCCGAAAAGCCCGACGCTGAGCCGGGAGGACCCCGATGACAGAGGACCGCGGAACCGGTCCCGGCCGCCGGAGCCGCTCCGCCGGCCGGCGGCTGCGGGGGCTGCTCCTGCGCAAGGCGCGCGAGGCCGACGCGCGCCGCGGAAAACGCCGCGACCCGCGGAGCAGGCGGGCGAGCGCGGCGCAGCGGGCGGTCGCCGAGGCGCTGCTCTCCGAGCGGTCCGGCGGCGGGGCGGGGATCCCCCGCGACGAGTGGGGCGTCCCGCTGGACGACCGGCACGTGCGCTCCTCGCTGACGGTCGAGGGCGCCGGCTCGCTGCGGCGCCTGTTCTCCGGCCCGCGCCGGGCCGACTTCACCCGGGCGTTCCGCCGCAAGCGCGACCGGGCGATGCTCGGCGCCGCCGTCCTGATCCTGCCCTTCCTGGCGTACTTCCTGGTCAGCGACCGGCTGACCGCGTGGTCGGACCCGGAGGCGGGGATCTCGGAGAGCGGTGCCGTGCTCGGCCCGCTCTGGGAGGCCTCCCCGGACACCGCGTTCGCGTTCGACTCCGGGGGCGGCCGCGGCTTCCCGTCCCGCTTCGAGGACACCGCCGCGTCCTGGCCGGCCGGCGACACCGTGGTCCGCGCCGACCGGGCCGGGGTCACCTCCTACGCCGCCGCGGACGGGGAGGTGCGCTGGCGGTTCGCCCCCGACGGCGCGGGGCTGTGCACGGCGGCCGCGGAACCGGCGGAGGGCGGCGTCGGCGTGCTGGTCGTGGAGCGGGACGGCGGAGACGGCGAGGACGTCCGCGGCTGCGACACGGTCCTCGGCATCGACCTGGCCACCGGCGCGGAGCTCTGGGAGGCCCGGGTCCCCGGCCTCGCCGAGCGGGGCGGGGAGGCCGGAGGCCGCCTCTCCGCCTGGTCCGCCGGGCCGCGGGCGGTGGTCGCCTGGGGCCCGGTACTGGCCGGGTTCGGTGCCGGGGACGGCGAGCCGCTGTGGGACGCGGCGGAGCCGCCGGCCGCCGGCGACGGGTGCGCGCCCGCCCCGCTCCGGCTGCTGCCCCGGGACGACGGGAGCGCCGCGGTGCTGGGCTCCTGCGGCCCCGGCGGGGAGGCGGCCTTCACCGGGCTCCTGGACACCGCGACCGGCGAGGTGTCGGAGCGGCTCGCGCTGCCCGAGGACGCCGCCCGCTCCGGCCTCGGCTCGCTGACCCTGGTCGCGGCCGACCCCGTCACCGTGCACAGCGACCCCCTCGCGGCCGACTCCGAGCACCTCCTCACCGAGGGCGGAGTCCCCGAAGGGGACGAGCTGCTGGTCGCCGCCGGCGGCGGGTGGACCCGGACCGGCGCCGAGGGCACCGCCGGCGTGGGGTCGGAGGAGGAGCGCTGGGAGATCGATCTGCACGGCGGCCGGTTCACCGCCGCCGGCGAGGTGCTCTACGCGGAGACCGGTGATGCGGGCGGGAACCGGGTCGTCGCCTTCGACCTGGAGCGCGGCGGGGTCCGGTGGAACCGCCGGGTGGCGGAGGACCACTTCGCGCGGGTCGCCGGCGCCGGCGGCGACCGGGTGCTCGCCGTCGTCCGGGCCCCCGGGAGCGGCGGCGAGGACGGCACCCCGCCGCGGACCCGGATCCTGGCGCTGCCCGCCGGCGGGGAGGGCCCGGCCGAGCTCGTCGCCGACGGCCTGCCGGACGTGCCCTGGCTGGAGAGCACCCCGGTGCGGCTGCACAAGAGCGGCGGCCGGTACGTCGTCGGACCGGCCCCCGACCCGTACGGGAAGGAGCCGGTGCCCCCGCTCTTCGCCGCCGGATAGCGCGCCGGGCCGTCCGGACCGGAGGGCACGGCGGACGGCTCCGCGCGGCCGGGGCGGCGCCGCACAGGCCGACCGCGGCGGGGGGCGCACCGCTCTGCGGGGGCGGTGCGTCGGCGACCGGGAACGGCGGCCCCGGGGCGTCCAGGGCGGACGGCGCCGCAACCGACTCCGCGCAGCCGGAACAGGCCCGCAGGCCGGCCAGGGCGGAAGCCCGCCGCTCCCCGGGAGGACCGGCGGCCCGGCGCCCCGGAACGGCGGCGGCCCCGGGCCGTCCGGGGCGGGACGGGCCGGGGCCGGGGCGCGCGGGCCGGAGGGGCCCGGCGGTCAGCTCCCCTCGGGGAGCCACTTCCGCCAGACGTCCGGGTTCTCCTCGGCCCAGGCCGCGGCGGCCTGCTCCGGGTCCCGGCCCTCCTCGGCGATCATCCGGGCGACCTTGTTCTGGTCCTCGTTGGTCCAGGTCCAGTTCTCGATGAGCTCGTGGGCCGGGCCGCCGGTCTCGGTGAACGCGGTGGAGAACACCTTGTTCAGCTCGTACTCGGGGTAGTCGCAGCCGACGTCGTCCGGGTCGATCTCGCACAGCTCGACGTACTCCGGGAACTCCACCTTGACCAGGTCGAGGTCCTCGAAGAGCCACTGCGGCTCGTAGAAGTAGAAGAGCACCGGCTCTTCCTTCTCGTAGGCCTCGCGGACCCGCTCGATCTGCTTCTCCTCCGTGCCGGCGTGCTCGATCTCCAGGTCCAGGCCGAAGTGGTTGATCATGCCCTGGTCCTGGGTGACGAAGCTGGGGTCGGCGGCCAGCAGGCGGCCGGGGCCCTCGCCGCCCTCGGCGAAGAGGTCCTCCTTGCCGAGCAGCCCGTCCACCGTGTCGATGCCGGGGTGCTCCTCGACCAGGTATTCCGGCAGGTACCAGCCGATCCGGCCGTCGTTGCCGGTGGGACCGCCGTCGACGACCAGCGGCCGCTCGGTGTCGCCGTACAGCTCCATCAGGTCCTCGTGGCCCCAGTTCTCCAGGATCACGTCGACCGAGCCGTCGGCCAGGCCCCGCCAGGAGGCCTCCTCGTCGGCCTCGACCAGTTCGACCTGGTAGCCCAGTTCCTCTTCGAGCAGGTAGGAGACGACCGCCGCGTCGGCCTGGTAGCCGACCCAGCCGTTCAGCGCGATCCGGACCTGGGGGGCGCCGGCGCGCCCCTCCTCCTCGGCCGATCCGCACGCGGTGGCGAGCAGGACGGCGGAGGCCAGCGCGGCGGCCCGGGCCGGCGCGCTCCTGTACAGGGGCATGGGTGTTCCTGGGGTTCTCGGGGTGTTCGGACCGTGCGGGGGATCACGGGGGATGTCGGGTCTTCCCGGAGAGCGGGCGGACCCCGGAGCGGCCGGAGCCGCCGGGGTCCGCCCGGTCACCGCGGGGCGCCGGGGTCAGGGCACGTCGTGCCCCTCGGGCATCCAGTCCCGCCAGACGTCCGGGTTCTCCTCGACCCAGGCCGCGGCGGCCTCCTCGGGGTCCTGCTTCTCGCCCGCGATGAGCCGCGCGACCGCGTTCTGGTCCTCATTGTCCCAGGTCCAGTTGTCGATCAGCTCGAAGGCGTCCCCGCCCTCCTCGGCGAAGCCCGCGCGGTAGATCTTGTTCAGGTCGTAGCGCGGGTAGTCGCAGGCGATGTCCTCGGGGTCGCTGTCGCAGCCCTCGGTCCACTCCGGGAACTCCACCCGGACCAGGTCGAGCTCGCTCTGCACCCAGCTGGGCTCCTGGGAGTAGAACAGCACCGGCTCACCGGCCTGGTAGCGCTGGCGCACCTCGGTGAGCTGCGCCGCCTCCGAGCCGGCGTAGACGATCTCGAACGGCAGGCCGTAGTGGTTGATCAGGCCCTGGTCGCTGGTGACGAAGCCGGGGGCGCCGGCCAGGAACTGGCCCTTGTCCCCGCTCTCCGGGGTGCGGAACACGTCCGCGTGCTCCTTGAGGCCCTCCGGGGTGTTGATCCCGGGGTACTCCTCCACCAGGTACTCCGGCATGTACCAGCCGATGTGGCCGATGTTGCCGTTGGGGCCGCCGTCGACCACGGTGCCGTTGCCGCCCGGCCCGTAGATCTCCATCAGGTCCTCGTGGCCCCAGTTCTCCAGGATCACGTCGACCGCCCCCTGGTCGAGGGCCTGCCAGGACGGCTGCTCGTCCAGCTGGACCAGCTGGACCTGGTAGTCCAGCTCCTCCTCCAGCAGGTGCTTGATGACCGCGGCGTCGGCCTCGTAGCCGACCCAGGAGTTCAGTGCGATCCGCACCGTTCCGGGGTCGCGCAGGATGTCGGTGCTGCGCACCGCGCAGGAGGTGGCCAGCAGCGCGGCCGTGCCGAGCACCGCCGCCTTGGCGAGCAGGGATCGGGTCTTCTTCATGCGCATGGGTCTCCTCCTCCTAGCGCGCGGCGCTCTGGGTGAGCCGGTCCAGGAACAGACCCAGGCAGACGATGGCCAGGCCGGAGGTCATGCCCAGGCCCAGCTGGTTCTGGGCCATGCCGAACACGACGCCGTAGCCGAGCGCGCCGGCGCCGACCAGGGCGCCGATGACCACCATCGCCAGGACCATCATGATCCCCTGGTTGACCGCGAGCAGCAGCGAGTGCCGGGCCAGCGGGAGCTGCACCTTGAGCAGCATCTGCCCGCGGGTGCTGCCCAGCGACTCGGCGGCCTCCACCGTGTTCGCCGAGACGCCGCGGATGCCGTCGTTGACCAGTCTGATGACCGGCGGCAGCGCGTACACCACCGCGGCGGCCAGCGCCGGGATGCGGCCGATGCCGAACAGCGCGACCGCGGGGATCAGGTAGACGAACGGCGGCAGCGTCTGCATCGCGTCCAGGATCGGGCGGAGCACCGCGGCCAGCCGGTCGCTGCGCGAGGCCAGCACGCCGACCGTGAAGCCGACGGCCACCGTGGCCAGAGCCGCGATCAGCACCTGGGAGAGCGTGTCCATGCTCTCCTCCCAGGCGCCGAGGAGCCCGCAGGCCAGGATGGACAGCCCGCCGACCAGCGCGATCCGCCAGCCGCCCAGGGCCAGGCCGAGGGCCGCGGCGGCCAGCACCACCAGCCACCACGGCGAGTCGGTGAGCACCGAGCGGAGCGGGTCCAGCAGCAGGTTCAGGGTGGCCTCGGCCAGCCACGCGGTGAAGCCGCCGAAGACGTCCTGCACCGCGGTGTTGGCCGCGTTCACCCAGTCGGAGATGCTGATCCGCACCTCGCGGGGCCAGTCGGTCAGGCCGATCATCCGGCCGACGACCACGGCGGCCGCGGTGGCCAGCACGCCGCCGATGAGCAGCGGGCGGCCGAGCGCCGACGGGATTCTCGGCCCGCGGGCCTCGTCGCCGGCGGCGGCGGTGATCCGGTCCAGCGCGATGGCCATCAGCACGATCGCCAGGCCCGCCTCGAAGGCGCGGCCCACGTCGACCTTGTTCAGCGCCTGGTAGATGGCGTCGCCCAGGCCGCCGGCGCCGATCACCGAGGCGATGACCACCATGGACACCGCGAGCATGATGGTCTGGTTCACGCCGAGCATGATGGTCCGCTTGGCCAGCGGCAGCTGGACCTTGGCGAGGATCTGCCGGCGGGTGGAGCCGAGCGACTCGGCCGCCTCCAGCGCGCCCTTGTCCACGCCGCGGATGGCCAGCGCGGTGATGCGCACCGCCGGCGGGATCGCGTACACCGTGGTGGCCACGGCCGCCGCCGGGTTGCCGATGCCGAACAGCAGCAGCATCGGCATCAGGTAGGCGAAGGCCGGCATGATCTGCATGAAGTCCAGCACCGGCCGGAGCGCCCGCTCGAAGCCGGGGCGGCGGCCCGCGACGATGCCCAGCGGGATGCCGATCAGCAGCGCCAGCAGCACCGAGGTGATGATCAGCGAGAGCGTGGTCATCGCCTGGTCCCAGAGGCCGAGCAGCCCGAACACCGCGAAGGTGGCCAGGGTGAACGCGGCCACCCGGGTACCGGCCACCCGCCAGGCGGCGAAGGTGCCGAGCACCATCACGCCGAGCGGGGTGAGCAGGGTCAGCCCCTGGTTGATCAGGATGACGGCGGAGCCCAGCCCGACCGAGGCGTAGTTGAAGCCGTACAGGAAGAGCGGGCTGGTGTTGCGGTTCTCGACGATCCAGGCGTAGACCTCGTCGAAGAGCGCGCCGAGGCCGACGTCGAGCGATTCGGGGAACGGCATCCGGCCGCGGAGCACGGCGTAGCCGACGAGCAGCACGGCGAAGACCGCGGCGACCTGGACCCAGGTGCGGTTGAGCGGGTTCGCCGGGCCGCCGCCCGGCCCGGCGGCCGTTCGGGGTGTGGTCTCGGTGGCCATGGTCAGGCCTCCGCGCCGTCGGCGAGCGGCTGCGGGCCGGTGCCCAGCTTGCCGTCGTCCGACTGGTCCTCGGCGATGATGCGCAGCACCTCGGTCCGGCCGACGACGCCGAGCAGCCGGTCGCCGTCCATCACCCGGACCGGGGCGGTGCCCTCGGCCAGCAGCGGGACGATCTCGCGGACCACGGTGCGCGGCTCGGCGGCCGGGCCGTCCAGCGGCTCGCCCTCCCGGGGGTCGCGCATCAGCCAGCGCACGGTCAGCACGTCGGTGCGGGCGACGTCGGCGACGAAGTCGCGGACGTAGTCGTCGGCGGGGCGGCCGACCAGCTCCTCGGCGGTGCCGACCTGGACCAGCTCGCCGTCGCGCATGATGGCGATCCGGTCGCCCAGCTTGAGCGCCTCGGACAGGTCGTGGGTGATGAAGACCGCGGTCTTGCGCAGCTCGCGCTGGAGGCGGAGCACCTCCTGCTGCATGTCCCGGCGGATCAGCGGGTCGAGCGCGCTGAACGGCTCGTCGAAGAGGAGCACCTCGGGGTCGACCGCGAGCGCGCGGGCCAGCCCGACGCGCTGCTGCATGCCGCCGCTGAGCTGGCCGGGCCTGGAGTCCTCGTAGCCGGACAGGCCGACCATCTCGATCATCTCGCGGGCCCGGGCGTGCCGCTCGGCCTTGCTCTGGCCGCGGACCTCCAGGCCGTAGGCGACGTTGTCGATGATCTTGCGGTTGGGCAGCAGGCCGAAGTGCTGGAACACCATCGCCGCCTTGTGCCGGCGGAGTTCGCGCAGCTCCTGCGGGGAGCACTCGCGGATGTCGGTGCCGTCCAGCACCACCGAGCCGGCCGTCGGCTCGATGAGCCGGGTGAGGCAGCGGATCAGGGTGGACTTGCCGGAGCCGGAGAGGCCCATGACGACGAAGATCTCTCCGGGCAGCACATCGAAGGAGACGTCGCGGACCGCGACGGTGCATCCCGTCGCCTCGCGGACGGTGTCGCGGTCCTGGCGCTCGTACTCGCTGCCGATGATGCCGTCGGCGTTCCTGCCGAAGATCTTCCACAGGCTGCGGACGGAGAACTTCGGCTCGGGCTCGCTGTTGAGTTGTGTTTCGTTCGCAGGGGAACTCATGGAGAAAGGGTCACCTCTGATGGCCATCCTCCGCACGCGCGGCGCGCGGAGGACGGCGCGTCGTTGTCAGGTCGCTTCCGCCGTGGAGCGGGCACGGCGTGGGCGGTGAGGGCTCAGCCCTCGGTGCGGTCGGCCCGGATCAGGTCGGCCGCGCGCTCACCGATGGCCAGCACGGTGACCATCGGGTTGGGCGAGGTCATGGTCGGGAACACCGAGGCGTCGGCCACCCGGAGCCCGCGCAGCCCGCGCACCTTCAGCCGCGGGTCGACGACCGCGGCGGCGTCGTCGGCCGCGCCCATCCGGCAGGTGCCGGCCGGGTGGTAGACGGTGTGCGCCGCCTTCCGCCCGTACTCGGAGAGCTGCTCGTCGGTGACGACCTCCGGGCCGGGCGCCACCTCGCGCGCGATCCACGACTTGAACGGCTCGGTCTCGGCGATCTTCCGCGCGATCTTCAGGCCGTCCACGATGGTCTGCTCGTCGTAGCCGTCGGGGTCGGTGAAGTAGCGGAAGTCCAGGGCCGGCTTCTCCTTCGGGTCGGAGCTGGTCAGCCAGAGCTTGCCGCGGGACCGGGAGCGCGGGATGTTCGGCGTCATGCACATCGCGTGCTTCCAGTCCGGCGAGTCGTAGCCCAGCCGCTTGGTGTTGTCGTCGAACGGGATCTGGTACGTGTGGAACATCAGGTCGGGACGGGGGTCGCTCTCGTCCCGGCGGATGAACAGCGCCCCGTCGGAGTGCATGACGGTGTTGTCCGGCACGTCCCGCGAGGTCTCCCACATGATGATGGACTCCGGGTGGTCCATCAGGTTCTCGCCGACGCCCGGCAGGTCGTGCCGGACGTCGATGCCGACCTTCTCCAGGTCGCCCTTGGGGCCGATCCCGGAGAGGAGCAGCAGCCGCGGCGTGTCGATCGCCCCGGCGCAGAGCACCACCTCCCGTGCGGCGCTGACGGTGCGGCGCTCGCCCTCCGGCGTCACCACCTCCACCCCGGTGGCCCGGTCGCCGTCGAAGACGAGCCGGTCGGCCCAGGTCTCCAGCATCAGGGTGAGGTTCTTCCGCTCGCCCATGACCGGGTGCAGGTAGGCCACCGACGCCGAGGAGCGGTTGCCGGTGTAGGGGTCGTAGGCGATGGACAGGAAGCCGACGCCGTCGTTGAACCCGCCGCCGTGCGAGGTGGCGGCGTTGAAGTCCTCGACCACCGGGACCCCGGTGGCCTCGGCCGAGGCGGTGACCCAGTCCTTGACCAGGTCGTTGCGGTCCTTCTCGGCGATCGGGACGATGTTGTTCTTCAGCCGGTCGACGTAGGACTGCACGGTGGCGTTGTCCCACCCCTCGGCGCCGGCCGCCACCCAGTCGTCCATGTCCTGGGCGAACGGGCGGAAGCTGATCAGGGTGTTGTGCGAGGAGCAGCCGCCGAGCACCCGGGCCCGGGAGTGCACGATGTGCGAGTTGCCGCGGGGCTGCTCGGTGGTGGTGTAGCCGTAGTCGAGGTCGCTCTCCAGCAGCCCGAGCCACTCGCGCAGCTTGAGCACCCGGTCCAGGCCGACGTCGGAGGGGCCTCCCTCGATGACGCAGACGCTGGTGGAGGGGTCCTCGGTGAGCCGGTTGGCGAGCACCGATCCGGCGGTGCCGCCGCCCACGATGACGTAGTCGTAAACCGTCTCGGTCATGAACGCTCCTTGTGAAGCAGGGCGAGGTCTTCGGTGTGCGGGGTCCGGGGGAGGTCAGACCTCGCCGAACCAGCGCTGCGGCTTGGGGTCGAGGGTGCGGTAGATGTGCTTGGCCTCGCGGTACTCGTCCAGGCCCGCGTTGCCCAGCTCGCGTCCCACCCCGGAGCGCTTGAAGCCGCCCCACTCGGCCCCCGGGAAGTAGGGGCCGTACTCGTTGATCCACACGGTGCCGTGCCGCAGCGCGGCCGCGACCCGCTCGCCCCGGGCGGTGTCGCCGGTCCACACCCCGCCGGACAGCCCGTAGTCGGTGTCGTTGCCCAGCTCGATGGCCTCGGCCTCGGTGCGGAAGGTCTCCACCGTGACGACCGGGCCGAACACCTCGGTCTGCACGATGTCCATGTCCCGGGTGCAGCCGGTGAACACGGTGGGCCGGTAGAAGTAGCCCCGGGCCAGCTCGGGGTCGTCCGGGCGCTTGCCGCCGGCGATGATCTTCGCGCCCTCCTCGACGCCGCGCGCGACCGCGGCCTCGACCTTGGCGCGGTGCTCGGCGGAGACCAGCGGGCCGCAGCGGACGCCGTCCTTCTGCCCGCAGCCGATGACGATCGCCTCGGCGCGCCGGGCCAGCTCAGCGGTGAACTCGTCGTGGACGTCCTCGTGCACGATGAGCCGCGCGCCGGCCGAGCAGACCTGGCCGGAGTGGAAGAACGCGGCGGTGAGCGCGTAGTCCACCGCGGTGTCCAGGTCCACGTCGGGGAAGATGATGTTGGGGTTCTTCCCGCCCAGCTCCAGGGCGACCTTCTTGACCGTCTCCGCGGCGCCGGCCATGATCCGCTTGCCGGTGGCCAGGCCGCCGGTGAAGGAGACCAGGTCCACGTCGGGGTGCTCGACCATCGCGGCGCCGACCTCGGCGCCGGTGCCCAGCACCAGGTTGATCACGCCGTCGGCGGGGACGCCCGCCTCCAGGCAGAGCTCGAACAGCTTGCAGGTGGTGACCGGGGTGATCTCGCTCGGCTTGACCACCATGGTGTTGCCGGCCGCGATCGCCGGGGCCATCTTCCAGGCCAGCTGGAGCAGCGGGTAGTTCCAGGGGGTGATCATCGCGCAGACGCCGACCGGCTCGTAGACCACCCGGCTGAAGACGCCCTCCGGCGCGGAGATGATCCGCCCGGCGTCCTTGTCGGCGAGCCCGGCGTAGTAGCGGAAGACGGCGGTGACGTCGTCGACGTCGATCCCGCCCTCCTCGATGGTCTTCCCGGTGTCCAGCGACTCCATCACCGCGATCTCCTCGCGGTCGCGCTGGAGGAGGTCGGCGATGCGGTTCAGGATCTCCCCGCGCTCGGCCGCCGGCCGGCGCGCCCAGTCGCCCTGGTCGAACGCGCGGCGCGCGGCGGCCACCGCCGCCTCGGTGTCGGCCGCGGTGCCCTCGCTGACCACGGTGAGGACGGAGGCGTCGTAGGGGTTGAGGACCTCGCGGGTCCCGCCCTCGGCGGCGGCGCGCCAGCTGCCGCCGATGAACATGCTCGACGCGGTCGCCGACCCGGGGCCGGACAGGTACTGCTTGCTCGGGAGAGTTACGTAGGGTTGCATCACGGATCCGTCCTGCCCAGGAGATTTGCCTTCAAACGGCTCAAACATGCCGTTATCTCATCGAGACATTCAAAAATCACCCGACTGACCTGCATTAACGCAACAAAGACGCGTCAACGCGGACACGCAACGGTGGTGCGTATCACGCAACACCTCGATTCATGTTCACTGAGAGTGATGATCGCCGAGAGGTGCGGCGGCCGCACCGCACCGGTGCGCGTGTCGCGGTTCACCCGTCCGGCGGTCCGGGCACTGGACAGACCGGCCCGCCCTCGGGTTAACGTGGATAAGGCATGCCTAAGGAGGCGGTCCCCCCTCGTCACCCTCTACCTTCCCTCCCCCCGACGCGATCACGCGAGGACACATGCTTCTTGAGCAAGAGCGCAGGGACGTCGCGCTGACCGCCCACCGGCTCGCCGGCACCGGCGCCGCGCTGGGCCGCGGCGGTGCGGTGAGCGTCCGCAGCGGAGACCTGTTCGCCGTCACCCCCGCCGGCCTCCCGCTGGACCGGATCGAGCCGGCCGACTGCCCGGTGCTCTCCGTCGAGGGCGGGGTGGTCGAGGGCCGCCGCGGCCCGGCCGCCGACACCGTGCTGCACACCGCCGTCTACCGGCACACCGGGGCCGGCGCCGTGGTGCAGTCCTACGGCGAGCGCTCCGCCGCGGTCTCCGCGGTGCTCGCCGAGCTGCCCCCGGTGCACCGCGCCGCCGCCCGGCTGGGCGGCGCCGTCCCGGTCGCCCCGTACTCCGTCTACGGCGGCGGCGACCTGGCCGACCAGGCGGTCAAGGCGCTCAAGGGGCGGCAGGCCGCCCTGCTGGCCTGCAACGGCGCGGTCGCCGTCGGCGCCGGGGCCGCCGAGGCCTTCGAGAACGTCTCGCTGCTGGAGTGGCTCTGCGGCGTCTACGCCGAGGCGCGCCGCCTGGGCGAGCCGCGGGTGCTCACCGAGGACGAGCTGGCCGAGGTCCGCGAGCGCGACCGCGACGGCTGGGCCGGCCCGGACCCGTTCCTGTTCTGACCCGCCCTCCTCCGGCCCCATCGACGGCCGGCGCGCCGGGGCCCCGCCGAACGGGTTCGGCGGGGCCCCGGCGCGTCGGCGTCCGGCGGCGAGGAGGGGTCAGCGCTCCTCGTGCCCGATGAGCGGGAAGGGCTCGGTGGAGAACACCGCCTCCACCGGCACCCCGAAGTAGGCGGCGATCCGCAGCGCCAGGTGCAGACTGGGGCTGTACTCGCCGCGCTCCAGGTAGCCCACGGTCTGGTAGTGCACGCCCAGCGCCTCGGCCAGGCTGCGCCGGGAGACGCCCCGCTCGACCCGCATCACCGCGATCCGGTTGTAGATCCGCTCCGCGGGCGCGGAGCCCGCCCGGCCGCCCCGGGCGCGCCCGTTCTCCGCACGGTCCGCGGCGGCCCCGGCCTGCTCAGACACGCTGCATCGCCTTCTGCCGCGCCGCCTCGACCTTGGCTCCGCTGACCCGGCGCGCCATCCGGCGGAGCAGCACTGGTGCGAGCACCATACCGAGCAGCGCCCAGGCGCCGAGCACGCCCGCCGTCTCCAGCGTCCGCCAGGACTCGCCGATCTCCACCGCGAGCATGCCGTCCGGCAGCAGGGCGGCGCGCATGCCCAGCGCCGTCCAGTAGATCGGGAAGGCCTGGGCGATCCCCTGCACCCACTCGGGCAGCGCCGTCACCGGGTAGAACACCCCGGAGATCGCGGTCAGGCCCATGATCGGGAGCATGCCGATCCCGTTGACCAGCCGGGGGTTCTCGAAGAGCGAGCCGAGGGCGGCGCCGAGCGGCACGGTCGCGGCGATGCCCAGGAAAAGCACCCAGACCAGCATCGGCCAGCCCCGGGCCAGCCCGGCCGCGGTGCCGTCGTACAGGAACAGCCCGGGGACCAGCAGCAGGAGCACCGTGGCGCCGATCAGGATCAGCATGTAGACGGTCTTGCCGACGAGGTAGACCCCCATCCCGCCGGGCAGCGCCTTGGCCCGCAGCAGGGTGCCGTCCTCCCGGTCCATGGAGAGCGCCGCGGCCGTGGCGAGGACCCCGGTGAACACCACCATCAGCCCGATGACGCCGGGCAGCCCCGCCGCCGCGGCGCTCACCCCGGTGCCGTCCAGCTCGGAATCGCGCTGGAAGAAGAGGACCACCAGGAAGATCACCAGCATCAGCACCGTGCCGAACATCTCCATCGGGTCGGTGAGCGACCCCCGGATCTCGATCCAGCCCCGCCGCGCGCCCAACCGCACCAGGTGCACCCTGCCCGCCGCGCCGTTCATCGCACGCCCCCTTCTCCCGCACCGGCGGCGGAGCCGCCCGACTCGTATCTGCGCACCAGGTCCATGTAGACCTCCTCCAGCCCGGCCCGGCGCACCTCCAGGTCGGCGAGGTCCTCGCCGTGCTGCTCGAACAGCCCCCGGACGAAGGCGGTGCCGTCCGGGGTGGAGTGCACGAAGCGCTCCCCGCCGATCCGCCAGTGCACCTCGGCGTCGCTGCCCAGCTCCCGGGCGAGCGCCTCCGGGCTGCCGTCCGCCACGATGCGGCCGTCGGCGAGCATCAGGATCCGGTCCGCCAGCTTCTCCGCCTCGTCCAGGTCGTGCGTGGTGAGCAGGATCGTGGTGTCCTCCTCGTCGGCCAGCGCGTGCACCAGGTCGTGGAAGTCGCGGCGGGCCCGCGGGTCGAAGCCGGCCGTGGGCTCGTCCAGGAAGAGCAGGTCGGGGCGGCCGACGATGCCGACCGCGACGTCCACCCGGCGGCGCTGGCCGCCGGAGAGCGAAGCGACCTTGGCCCCGGCGTGCCCGGTCAGGCCGACCAGCTCCAGCAGCTCGTCCACGTCGCGCGGGCGCGGGCGCTCCGCCGAGGAGTAGGGCGCGTAGTGCGCGGCGAACAGCTCCAGCAGGTCGCGCACCCGCCATTTGGCGTGGTCCCGCCAGGACTGCAGCACGACGCCGATCCGGGAGCGCCACGCCTCGCCGCCGCTGATCGGGTCGGCGCCCAGCACCCGGACCTCCCCGGCGGAGCGGGCCCGGAAGCCCTCCAGGATCTCGATGATGGTGGTCTTGCCGGCGCCGTTCGGGCCGAGCAGGGTGAGCACCTCGCCCCGGTCGATCCGGAAGTCGACGCCGTTGAGCACGTCCTTGCTGCCGTAGCGCATGCGCAGGCCGCTCACCTCGACGACCGCCGGCCCGTCCGGGCCGCGGGCGGCGGGTGCGCCGCCGGCCTTCTCTCCGATTACCGCCATAGGACGACGACCTTCCGTAGGACTACTGCCTTCATTGATAGTAGTTGTACTACATCTCGCCGTACAGTGACCACCGGGCCGGTGTCCGGATGCGGTCCGGGACCGGGTCAGCCGGTGAGCGCCCGCCCCACCGCGGCGCCGATCGCGGCGGCGCCCAGCCCCGCCGCGATGGAGGCCGCGGCGTTGGCGAAGGCGAGGAAGCGGGCCCCGGTGCGCAGCAGCGCGAACGTCTCGTAGCCGAAGGTGGAGTAGGTGGAGAGCGCACCCAGCAGCCCGGTGGCGGCGAACGCGAACACCCGCTCGGGCAGCGCCGCCTCCACCGCGGCCCCGAACAGCAGGCAGGCGGTGGCGTTCGCGGCGTGCGTCCCCCAGGGGAACCCGGAGTCGTGCCGGGACTGCACGTACCGGTCGACCAGGTAGCGCAGCGGCGCCCCGATCGCGGCGCCCAGCGCCACCATGAGCGCGGTCACCGGCCGCCCCCGGCCCGGCCGAGCACCGCCTCGGCCAGCGCCGTCCCGGCCCAGACCGCGGCCAGCGCGCAGACCAGGGTCCCGCCCAGGTAGGCCAGGGCGGTCGCGGACCGCTCCGCGTCCAGCAGGGCCTGCGCGTCGATGACGTAGGTGGAGAAGGTGGTGTAGCCGCCCAGCACCCCCACCCCGAGGAACGGGCGGAGCAGCCGGAGCCTCGGGCCCGACCGGGCGACCAGCACCATCAGCGCCCCGATCAGCAGGCAGCCGGAGACGTTCACCAGGAAGGTCGCCGCCGGGAACCCCCCCCGGCGCGCTCGGCAGCAGGGCGCTCGCCGCATACCGGGCGGCGCCGCCGATCGCCCCGCCCGCGGCGATCACCGAGAGCACCGCCCACGGGGCCTCCGGCAGCTCCCGCGCCTGGCGGCGGTCGCGCAGGTCGACGTCGGGATCGATGCCCCCGGACTCCGGGGGCCCGCCCTCCAGGGGCTCCTCATCGGCGGTTCCGGGCAACGCGCGCCTCCCATCAGCAGGACCGGGGGCGCGCTCGCCCCCGTGCCGACAGGGACCGTCGGCGGCGGTTCACCGCGGTTCCCCCGCTCCGCTCGCGGGGCGGCGGGCCCCACCGCCGGACTCCGATGCTACCCGGGGCCGGCCGGAACCCCGGCGAGGTGCTCCATCACCAGCTCGTTCACCCGGTCGGAGCGCTCCACCCCGGCGAGGTGGGCGGCGCCGCGCAGCAGCTCGAACCGGGCCCCGGGGATCCCCGCGGCCAGCCGGCGGCCGTGCCCCGGCGGCAGCAGCGGGTCGTGCGCGCCGGAGACCACCAGCGCCGGGGCGCGCACCCGGGCGATGTCGGGGAACTGGTCGGTGACCGCGGCCGCCTCGCAGCAGGCCGCGAACCCCGCGGGGTCCACCCCTTCGAGCCCTTCGGCGACGCACCGCACCACGTCGGGCCGCTCCCGGGTGAAACCGGGGGTGAACCAGGGCAGCAGGACGTCGCCGCGGACCCGGCCCATCCCGCCGGTGCGGGCGCGCTCGGCGATCTCCAGCAGGGTGTCCGGGCACGGGACCCGGGCCGCGCCGGCCAGGTAGGCGATCCGCTGCACCCGGTCCGGCCGGTGCACCGCCAGCCAGGTCCCCGGCATCGCGCCGAACCCCGCGCCGACCACCGACACCCTGCCGATCCCGTGCACGTCCAGCAGCGCCTCGATGTCGGTACCGAGGTCGCCGACGGTGACCATGGGCTGGTCCCCGGCCGGCGTGGCCCCGTGGCCGCGGTGGTTGATCCGCAGCACCCGGCAGTGCCGGGTCAGCTCGGGGATCTGCGGCTCCCAGACCGGCCACTTGGCGCCGAACGGCGGCAGGAGGAGGACGACGGGCCCGTCCTGCGGCCCGTCGAAGCGGTGCTGCAGCGGAACGACGGCCATACGACCTCCGGCGGGACAACAGGGCCGGTCAGGACATGATCGCTCAACCTAACACATGGGTGACACGCGCCACTGGCGCATCCGCATCCCCATCGTCGCAGTTCATCCGGGACGCCCGGGTGGCGGAGAAGCGCCCCCGGAGACCCCCTCCGCGGAACACCGCGATCGCGGACCGGAACCGTCCTGATTCCCCCGTAGCGTCTTCCCTGTACCGAGCGGCAGGGCGCACGCCCTCCCCGACGCACCGCCTCCGATGAAAGGCACGGTGGGACACCATGGGCTCCGAGAACGCGGGAACCGCCCCGAGCGAGCGCGACGAGCTGCTGGAGATCCTGCGGGAGCAGCGCCGGTTCCTCCGGCTGACCGTCCGCGGGCTCGGCGACGAGCAGGCCACGACCCGGACCACCGCGAGCGAGCTGACCCTCGCCGGCCTGGTCAAGCACGTCGCGCTCACCGAGCGGGGCTGGATCGACATCATGCTGCAGCGCCCCTCCCAGGGCCCGGAGCGCACCGAGGAGACCTGGGGCGACGACTTCCGGCTGGTCGGCGAGGAGACCCTGGCCGGGGTGCTCGCCCTCTACGAGGAGGTCGAGCGGGACACCGAGGCCGCCGTGGCCGGGCTGCCCGACCTGGACCGCGCCGCGCCGCTCCCGGAGGCGCCCTGGTTCCCGCCGAACGCGGCCTGGTCGGCCCGGCGCATCCTGCTCCACCTCGTCCGGGAGACCGCGCAGCACTGCGGGCACGCCGACATCATCCGCGAGTCGCTGGACGGCTCCGGCACCACCGAGGTCATGCTGGACGCGGTCGAGTGGGGCGACCAGGTGAAGAACGCCTGGTAGCGGCAGTGCCGGAAGGCGGGGCCTCCTCGGCCCCGCCCCCCTTCGCGCCGCGGCCCGGCGGGCCGCGGTCCTCCCCTGCCCGCCGGCTACTCCCACTCCAGGCAGAACGGATGGCCGGCGGGGTCGGCGTAGACCCGGAACCGTCCTTCCGGGGCGGCGAGCCGGACCGCCCCCAGCTCGAGCAGCCTCCGCTCCGCCTCGTCGACGTCCTCGTCCACCCGGATGTCCAGGTGGACCTGCTGCGGCCGGCCCGGGTCCGGCCAGTCCGGCGGCACGTGGTCCGGTGCCCGCTGGAAGCTGATCCGCCCGGTCCGGACGTCCCCGATGTCGACCCAGTCGCCTTCGTCGGCGGTGACCGGTACGCCCAGCACTTCGGCGTAGAACCCGGCCAGCGCCTGCGGGTCGGGGCAGTCGAACACCACCGAGGACAGCCTGCCGATCATCGCTCCCCCTTCACCGGCCCGCCTGCGCGGCCCTGGTACTGCAGCCCTGCCGTGCGGCCCTGATCCACGGCCCTGCTGCACGGTCTTCCCTGCGGGGCGCCCCGCCGAACCCCCCGGGGACCGGGCCGCGCAGCGGGGCCGCCCCGGCCGGATGCGGCCACACCGGCCGCCCCGGTGCCTCCCCAGGCGTCACCTCTCTGAACAGGTTCATCTCATATCTTCAGGTCGAGATACCTGCCGCCGACCGCCCCGGCTCCCATACGTGATGCCCCCTGCCCAGAGGGTATGAATGCGGACGAAGAGAACCCCTTGAGGAACCCCTTGAGCAGAGCACCGTCGAGGCACCGCTGCCGGACGGTACGAGGTCCCGCCGGAGACCAGGTCCCCGACGGGACCTGACCGTGGTCCGGGACCCCCTCCCCGGACGCCCCCACCGGTGAAGGGACCAGCCCGCTCCATGGCCAAGCAGGACGACCTGAGAAGAGACCCCGGCTCCCCCTCCGGCGGATGTACGGCATACGACGGACTCGCCCGCACCTGGGGCGGGTGGCGGAAGTCCTCGCACAGCCGACAGGGCGGGGACTGCGTACTGATACGCCCCGTTCTCGGCGGCGGGCTCGCAATCCGCGATTCGAAGACCCCGGATCAGCGCCCTCTGGATTTCCCCACCCGTTCCTGGCTCGCCTTCCTGAGCATCGCACTCGGCGAGGAGGCCTGAGTCAGAGCGCGATGGGGTAGATGTCCTTGTCCTCCCGCTCTCCTTGGGCCAGGCTCACCGTGTTGGGGTGGCCGTCACCGAGCGCTTGGGCGTAGCGGGACCGCAGCTCCGCCAGCCTGGCCGAAGGCTCTTCCCCGTCGATCTCCGCCTCGCCCACCGCGAAGTTCCGCTCCGCGCACAGGGTCACCGGGTGCTCGGCCCCCAGGGACTCCCGGGCGAGCTCGGCGGTGCGCCGGTCCGCCTCGCAGGCCGCGACCGTCTCTCCTTGGGCCGCCAGGGCGTTGGCCACCCCGATCCTGGCGACGAGCGTGTAGGAGTGCTTCTCACCGAGCCGCCGCTCCAGCTCGGCCAGCACTGTCTCACCGTCCCGCAGTGCGTCCGACGTACGCCCGACCCTCCGGTGGATCGTCGCGTGGTTGTTCTTCACCGCGAGACTCTGCGGATGGTCGTCCCCATACGCTTCGGAATAGGAGCGGAGCACCTCCTCACTCGTCTCCAGTGCCCTCTCCCACAGCCCTGCCTCGCGAAGCGCGATGGCCAGCGCGGCTCCGGCACGCCACGTCTCCGGCGCGTTCGGCCCCGGCGAGACCTTGCGCGCCTGGTACGTCTCCTGCGCCTGCTCCACCGCCTCCTCGACCATCCCCGCCCGGTACAGGGCGACACTGTGCAGGCTCCGGGCTCCGACGTGCTGCCGGGACCCCTCACCGAACATCCGGCCGCTCAGCTCGTTCATCTCCCGCAGCCAGGCCTCCGCCTGCAGGTAGCGCCCGGAAGAGAACAGGTCGATGCCGATCGACACCCCGGCCGCCTGGGACGACGGGTGACCGGGGCCGAGGACCTGGCCGAACAGCGCGTAGGCCTCGCGGTCGAGCTCCAGGGCCTCGTCCACCCGGTCACCGTGGCGCAGGCTCAGCGCATGCAGCTGGGCGTACTGGATCGCCACCGGGTCCTCCCTGCCCAACAGCTGCATGCTGGACCGCCAGACCTGCTCGCTCAGTTCGATGGCCCCCTGGTAGTCCCCTTCGATCCGCTTGCCGTCGGCCAGAGCCGAGGTCAGCGCCAGAGTGTCCTCATGCATGAGTCCGTGCTCGGCCATCAGCGCGTCGCACAGCCGGGAGTTGATCTCCTGCGCCTCGGCGAACCTCCCCGTGCCGCGCAGGACCTCGACCACCTCCTTGGCCAGGGCGACACTCTGCGGGTGGGTCTCGCTCTGCTCCCCGCCCCACATCTCCATCGCGCGGCGGCCGACGTTCAGCGCCCCCTGGATGTCGCCCCACCAGTTGAGGAAGGCGGTGACGTTCACCGTCAGATTGCGCACCCACGGCTCGGAGCAGGTGTGCACCTCGGCGGCGCGGATGTGCGGCAGCAGTTCGGAGTAGACCGGCCACTCCGCGGGGTTCGCCGGCTCCTCCGGGTCCATCGCGGCCAGGATGAGGTGGGCCTGGTGCCGTACGGAGTTGCGCTCGTCGGGTTCCAGGCGCTGGCGGAGGGTCTGCTGGACCAGGCGGTGCATCTGCAGGGTGCCGGCCCGGTGGTCCAGGCGGGCCAGGGAGAGCTGGCTGATGTCGCGGAACGCGGCGCTGAGCGCGACCGGGCTGTTCACGATGGAGAGCAGCTCGGGGTCGAGCTGGGCGCCGCGGGCGGCGCGGAAGTAGCGGCGCGGGACCGGGACCGGGGCCAGGAAGGCGCAGACCCGCAGCAGCGCCAGCGCCGAGGGGTTCTTCTCCTCCAGGCGGCGCAGCGACAGGTTCCAGGCGGCGGTGACCGGGCGGCCGTACTCGGTGAGGTCGGGAACGTTGAGCAGGGCCTCGTTCTCCGCCTCGAACGCCTCCAGGTAGTCGTCGGCGTTCATCCCGGTCTGCAGCAGCCAGACCGCGGCCTGCTCCACCGCCAGCGGCAGGTGGCCCAGCACCTCGGCCACCCGGTCCGCGCCCTCGTCGGGCAGGTCCGGCCGGCGCAGCCGGATCAGCTCGCGGCTCTCCTCCGGGCTGAAGACCGACACCTCCAGGGCCCGGGTGGTCCGCTCCCAGTCGGGGTTGCGCGAGGTGATGAGGATCCGGCCGGTGCCGTTGGTGGGCAGGAAGTCGCGGACCATCTCCGGGGACTCGGCGTTGTCGAAGACCAGCAGCCAGTCCCGGTAGGGCACGCCCAGGCGGAGCGCCTCCAGCACCGCCGGGACCGCCTTGTCCTGGGTGGAGTCGACCGGCAGCTCCAGCGTCTCGGCCAGGTCGATGAGCGAGCGCATCATCTCCCCGGTGCTGGACGAGGGGACCCACCAGACCAGGTCGTACTCGTCCTGGTGCCGGTGGACGTACTCGACGGCCAGGTGCGTCTTGCCGACGCCGCCCATGCCCCAGACGGCCTCGGGGAGGATGCTGGTGGTCCCCTCGCTCAGCCGGCCGGCCAGCTCCTCCAGCTCCGCGCTGCGGCCGATGAAGCTGCGGTTCCGCTGCGGGATGGCCGGGGACCAGACCGGCGGCGGGTCGCCGGGCTCGTGCCGGGAGGCCGGGGACGGTGGAACGGAGCGTGCTGCGGCCAACGGATCTCCTGCCGGGTTTCGGGGGGTGTCCCGGGCGGGCGGCGCCTCGTCGCCGGCGGCCGGCCGGAGGGCGGGACCCTCCCCGTCCACCCGGGAGGGTTCTGCTCTGACGTCCGCTTCTTCGACTTCTGCGTCTCCTGCACCTTTTATGTCTTCTGCGTGCGGTGCGGACGCATCGGTCCGGATGGTCATGCGGTCGCGATTCCCCTCATCGCCGTAGCGCGGCCCCGCTCCGGACGGTCCGAGCGCCTCGGAAAGCCGGTCCGAAAGGGAGAGATAAGTTCCGGACACAGAGCGTAGCGAAGCATGTACCGCTCTCGCATGGGGAATCGCCTCTTCGGGGACGGCGTCCATCAGTGCCGTACGGGCGGGGTGCAGGAGCACCGATTCCACCGAGGCCGCCCAGGGCACCGCGGAGCGGACCGACCGGGCCCAGGCCAGCATCGCGCGCAGCGTCTCCGAGCGCCGCCCGTGGGCAAGAAGAACCTCGCGCACCCGGGGCCTGAAGTCAAGGGTGACTTCGTCGGCCCGCGCCGCCCGCTCGCCCGGAACCGTCCGGACCAGCAGCCCGCCGCAGAGCACCTCGGCCAGGTGGCCGCTGTCGGCCTCCGGCAGCACCAGGCTCTGCACGCCGCGCATCGCGGGCAGGCTCAGCGGCACCGCGGCCAGCAGCCGGGCCAGCCGGAACGCCGTGTCCGAGGCGTCGGCCCGGAACCGCAGCACCGCGTCCTCGGCGCTCTCGACGGCCGCCTCCGGCACCGCGGCGGGCGGCCGCCCGCCGGGCCGTGCCGGGAGCACCCGCGCGTGGTAGCCGCTGGGGAGCCGGCGGCCGGCGGCGAACCGGGCGAACTCGGCCAGCCCGTCCGGGAAGGCCACCACCGGCACCGGGACGGCGGACGGCAGCGGCCGGTCCGACCGGAGCAGCTCCCCGGGGTCGGTCGGGTGCACGCCCAGGCGGGTGTTGCGGGGCAGCCCGGAAGCGGCGCCGGCCGGGAAGTCCAGTCGGGCCCGGTAGGTGTCGATGTGCCCGCGGTGCCACTGGCGGCGCGGCAGCGGGTTGAGGATCGCGGTGCAGTGCCGCCGCGCCCACCGCGCCAGCCGGGCGTGCATCCGCCCCGACCGCCACTCCTCCGACATCCCGTCGGTGCAGAGCAGCAGCAGGGCGCCCGGGTCGGCGGCCGCGAGCGCCCGGTCCAGCTCCGCCCAGTCCTGCGGCCGGGCCCGCCCGGGCGCCCCGCAGCGGCGGGCGCGCACGTCGCGGAAGACGCCCCGGTCGCCGACCAGCCGCTGGAAGGCGTCCAGGTCGCCGGTGTGCGCCAGCATGGTCAGCGACTCCTCGCGGACCAGCAGCAGCCGGTGGCCGCGCTCGGGCACCGGGCGCAGCGCGGGCAGCCAGCGGCCCGCCGCGGCGCTGTTCCGCGCGGTGGCCTCCTCGTCGAGCGCGCGCTCCGACGGGGAGGCGGCGGGGACCGCGAAGGGGCGGAGCGCCCGGTCCAGCCAGGCCTGGTCGCCGCGGCGCGGCGCGATGCGCGGCGGAGCCGGAGCGGCGGGCGGGTACGGGCCCGGCGGGCCGGCGCGGCGGCCGCCGGCACCGGAGAGCTCCTCTCCGGCTGCGGTACCGGGGAGCCCCGCCCCGAGCAGGGGGGACTCGGCCCCCTCGCCCGGCCCGGACGGCGGCCCGGCCCCGTCCCGGCCGCCCTCCGCGGCCGGCGGCTCCCGCACCGCCGCGGGCGGCCCGCCGCCCCACGGCTCCCGGTCCTCCTCGGGCGGCTCCCGCACCGGGGCCGGGGGCGGGCCCGGCTCGGACGCCTGCTCCCCCGCACCGCCGCCCTCCAGGTCCGCCCGGACCGCGGCCAGCCACAGCGCCTCAGCGGCCTCGCGGGCGGTCAGCGGCTCGGCGCCCCGGTCCCGGCCGTCCGGGAGCGGACCCGCGCCCGCGCCGCTCCGGCGCCGCGCCGGTCCCCCCGGCGCGCGCCCGTCCCCGGTCCGCTGCGGATTCACGCCCACGTCCCCCGCACCTCGGGCCCGGTCACCCTGCGCCAGAGGAAGTCGAGCAGCTCGTCCCAGGACTCCCCGTCCACCGCCCCCGGGGCGCTGACCGCGATGTGCACCGAGTTGAGCAGCTGGTCGGGGGTGAGCCCACCGGCCTCCAGCCGCCGCTCCAGGAACCGCCGGACCAGGCGGCGCGCCTGCTCGCCGGCCTCCTCCGCGTCCTCTGCTCCGGCGAACCTCCGCTCGAAGTGCGCGGCGACCATCGCGGCGAGCCGCTCCTCGTCCGGATGGCCCATGTCCAGGTGCAGGCAGCGGCGCTTGAACGCCTCGGGGAACTCCCGCTCCCCGTTGCTGGCCATCACGATCAGCGGGAACGCCCGGCAGGCCACATGGCCGCCGGCGACCACGGCGCGCCGCCCCGGGTCGTCGGTGGGCACCTCGACCTCGTGCGCGGCCCGCCTGCGGGTCAGCTCGGGGATGCGGAACTCGCCCTCCTCCAGCACGTCCAGCAGGTCGTTGGCGAGGTCCAGGTCGCCCTTGTCGATCTCGTCCACGAGCAGCACCCGCGGCAGCCGGTGCGCGAGCAGCGCGGTGCCCAGCGGGCCCAGCCGCAGGTAGTCCCCGATGTCGTCGGCGCGCTCCCCGGCCTCCTCGTCGCGGTCCTCTCCGGGGCGGCCCTGCTCGGCCGCCAGGTCGTGCACCCGCCCGATCGGGTCGTAGGAGTACAGGCCGTGCGCGACCGCGGTGCGGCTGCCGATCGGCCAGCGCAGCACCCGGCCCAGCCCCAGCTCGCGGCTGATCCGGTAGGCGAGGCTGCTCTTGCCCACCCCGGGAGGGCCGGTGACCAGCAGCGGCCGCCGCAGGTACAGCGCCGCGTTGACCGCGTTGGCCTCCTCCCGGGAGGCCGGGGCGCCGCCGGAGGTGCCGAGCCGGCGCACCTGCCCCTCCTCGTCCTCGGGCGGGTCCGGCTGGAGCGGGCCGCCCTGGAAGTCGCGCCAGGGCGGCGGGGGCGGCAGGTCGCCGCCGAGCGGCCGGGCACGCGGGACTCCGGTGCCCCGGTAGATCCACCAGGCCGGCTGCGCCGCTTCGTCCATCGCAGGCCCTCTCTCAGAGGCGCGCGGGCGGTTCGCCTCCCGGGGCGAACCTCCGCAGGGGGCGGTCGGGGTCGTCGTGCAGCAGCACCGGCCGGACGGCCTCGCCGCCGTCCTGGGCGTCCCGGGCGGCGCGCCGGAGCCTGTCGACCGCGCTCTGCACCCGCCGCGCGGCCGTCCTCGTATCCTCCTCGCCGTTCAGCTCCCGTTCCAGCCGGTCCCGGAAAGAGCGGCCGAGGCGGCCCCGGCGGTCCCAGAGCAGGAACGGGAACCCGTGGGCGAGGGCGCAGTACAGGCCGTCCCTGCCGGCGCCCTCGGCCGCGCCCGGCTCCAGGGCCGCGATCACCGCCTGGCGGTCCTCGCCCATCCTGCGGTACAGGTCGCCGCGGCGCCGCTCGTCCCAGCCGCCCTCCGCGCCGACCCAGTGCACCCGCGGGCGGGCGCCGCTCTTCAGCGCGGCCCAGCGGAGCAGCCTGCGGCGCACCGGGGCCATCTCGCTCTCCAGTCCGCGCAGCACCACGCGGTAGTGGTCGCCCAGCTCGACGGTGAAGTCGCCGCCGAGCACCGGGTAGGGCCAGGCCTCGGCCTCCAGGGCCAGCAGGTCCAGCGGCAGCCCCACCTCGATCAGCAGCTCCGAGCTGAGGTCGTGGGCCCACCCGCGCTCGGCGTCGAGCACCGCCCGCACCGCGCGGTCGCCGAGCCGGCCGGCGTCGACGACCTCCTCGCTCACCCGGTAGGGGCGCCACTCGGCGGGGTCGGTCTGGCTCCACACGCTGAGCCTGCGGCGCGGATCGGCGGGGTCCTCGTGCTCCCGCTCCACCTGCAGGATCAGGTAGCAGGGGGTGTCCGCGCGGTAGTCCTCCAGCTCTCTGCGGCGCTCCTGCAGCCGGGAGCGGACCCCGCGGACGCCGGCCCGCTCCACGGCGCCCACCTGGGCGTCGACCCAGTCCGCCAGCGACGCGGCCGCCAGCGCCTGCCGGGTGTCGGGCGGGTGCGCGGCGTCCAGCTCGTACCGGAGCAGGTCGGCGAAGACCAGGCGGGGCGGCACCCCCCGGTCGGCCATGGCGTCGGAGAGCCGGCGGAACCCGTCCCAGGCGTCCTCGATCGCGGTGTCCCGGTCCGGGGTGGCCCAGCGCGGCGCAGCGATCCGGTACACGGTGCGCAGCCTGGGGGTGCGCAGCCCGCGCAGCAGCGACCGCATCTCCTCCTGCTCGCGGGCCTCGGGGCCGCGGCTCCGGCCGGGGGAGACCAGCTCGGCCAGGCGTCGCTCGGCGGGGCTCCCTTCGGCGAACAGGTTCAGCGCCTGCCACAGCGCGGCGGGCCCGCCGGGCAGCTTCCAGCACTCGTGGACCAGGTCGAACGCCCACCTGTTGAGTTCGCCGCCGTCGACCCGGTCGCCGGGCCCCGGCCCGGTCTGCAGGGTGCGGCCGAGCCGCACCTCGACGGCGGTGAGCATCCGGCGGCGGTCGCTCGGCCGGGCGAGCCAGCGCTCCTCGCGCAGGTCGCGGCAGACGTCGTTGGCCACCGCGGGGTCGGGGCGGTCCTCCTCGCCCCAGGTGAGCATCGGGCCCAGCGGCGCCCAGGCGTCCAGCAGCACCTCCAGCGGGAGCATGACCGCGGTCCGCGCGTCCGGGTCGTCGTAGGCGCCGGTGACGACGCCGACCACGGCCCCGGTGCCGTCGCGCACCCCCGCCCCGCTGTAGCCGGGCACGATGCGCTGGGTGGTGGTGCGCTGCCCCTCCATCTGCACGCCGCGGGGGCGGCCGCCGCGGTCGCGGAGCGTGTAGTAGGCCCACAGCTCGGCCTCGCCGCCGCCGGGGTAGCCGCAGACGGCGACCTCGCGGCCGGCGGGCTCGCCGCAGCGGCGCAGCTCGGGCGGGCGCAGCGGGGCGGGCGGGGCGCGGTCCAGGGCGAGCACCGCGAAGTCGGCCGGCCCGTCGTCGAACACCTCGGCGACCTCGGCCCGCTCGGCCCAGCCGGGCGCGGCCACCGGGCCGTCCACCACCACCCGGGTCTCCCGCGCCGCGGCGCCGGCCAGTACGTGCGCCGAGGTCAGCACCCGGGCGTCCGGGAGCACGACGCCGGTGCCGTAGTCGCGCAGCCGCTCGCGGCCGCCGGAGGTGTCGAAGACGCGCACCCGTACCGTCCAACCGCCGGCCACGTCCCTGCGCACCTCCTCCCGGGTCCCCCCTGAACCCCCCATCCAACGACGCCGGAGGGCCGACCGGCAAGGGCCCCTGCCGTTCCGCGGGCCCCGTGGCCGGGACCGGCCGCGCCGCCGGGCCCGCGTGCGCGGCGGCGGGCCCGGGCGGGGCGCTAGTCGAGCTCCTGCCCTTCGGGGGTGGACTCGACGAAGCGGACCAGTCTCCGCTCGTCCTCGGCGGGCAGGTGGAGGCCGAACACCTCGCGCAGCACCTGCGGGAGCCGCTCCGGGTCCAGGCGGCGGTCGGCCGGTGCGGCGCTCGGGGTCTGCGTCTGGAGCTTCCGGTCGGTGAGCACGAGGCGCTCCCGCAGCCCGTTGCGCTGCACGGTGAGCATCCGGTGGAACGGGGACCGGGGGTGGTGCGAGGCGATGTAGTTGTGGTCGGCGTAGTCGGGCCGGTAGAAGGGGGCGGTGGAGAAGTAGTAGAGCGGGAACCAGCCCTCGGCGGTGGCGTACCGGAGCAGCCATCCGCGCGGGGTGTCGTCCAGCCGGTAGGTCCAGTCGCCCTGGTGCGAGACGGCGCCGTCCGCCAGCGGGACCGGCTCCAGCGGGCCGACGCCGCCGACGCCGGTGTCGGCGATCCAGGCCCCGCCGTCCGCCTCGACCTTGAGGATGGTGTGCCCGACCGTGCGGAGCACGTCCAGGCCGCGTCCGAACAGGAGGCGGGCGCTCAGCCCGGTGACCCGGAAGCCGAGCCGGTCCAGTGCGGTGGCGAACAGGACGTTCTGCTCGTGGCAGTAGCCGCCGCGGCGGCGGACCACCATCTTGTCCTGGAGGTCGGCGATGTCGAGGGAGATCTCCCGGCCGAGGAGCACGTCCAGGTTCTCGAACGGGATCGCCTGGGCGTGCGCCCGGTTCAGCTCGCGCAGCACCTCCCAGGTGGCCTCGCGCGGCCCGCTGTAGCCGATCCGCTCCAGGTAGGCGTCGAGGTCGAACTCCCCGCTCTGCCACCCGTACTCGGGTCCGGGCGGCGGGACCTCGGGGACGGGGATGTCCGATACGTCGGTGTGCGGTGCCCCGGCGGTGGTCGCTGCGGTCATGTCGTCCTCCCGTGTTCCTCGCTGAGGACTCCACCGTGCCGGGAGGCCCTTGCCGGGCGCTGTCCGCCGGCTGTCGGTCCGCCCGCCGCCCCCTGTCCGCCCGGTCCGGGGGATGGGCGGTCACATGCCGGCCATGAGGAGCAGGACGAGCAGCAGGGTGCCGGCCCACAGCGCGATGACCGCCCAGCGGGCCCGGTCGTACCGGGCGCGGGTCGGGAAGAGCCAGACCGCCGGCATCGCGCACACCGCCGCCAGGTGAGCGATGTAGAGCACCCAGGCGGCGAGATAGGCCCCCTCCCTCTCCTCGCACGCGGGCGCGGACATCCCGCAGTCGGACAGCGCCAACCCCGCGATCAGGAGGAACATCCATATGATCCAGGCCGCGGGAAGGCAGAGCAGCGATGCCGCCGCCGGCGCCGCCCACCACCACCGGCGGCGGTCCTCCGGGCGGGTCCCGGTCGGCTTCTCCTGCTCGGTCTCGGTGTTGAGGTCCATGCCCCGATCCCAGCAGGATCGGGCGGGCTTCTCCTGAGCACCGCTACTCAGCCCGGGGAGCCGGCCGCGCGCCGCCGCGCCGACGAACAGCATGTTCACGTGCGAGCGGTCCAGGCCGATGAAGCCGAGCGGCCGCCCGGAGCGGCGGGGCGAAGGTACGCGGAGGGGCGGGGGAAGGTCCCGGAAAAGGAAAGCGCGAGGGCCGCCTCCATGTCCCCCCTCAAAATCACGGAGGCGGCCCTCGCTTTGGGAACGGCCTGCGACTCCTCCCCCCTGGAGTCGCGGCCTTCGAAAGCTCGCGAAGCGCGTGAAGGGTATTTCTCTCTCGCGCTGGTACATAGATTACCCACTGAGACCTCGACTAACAACCCTCCGTCACAGGAAATTACTTAAAGTGATGGCCATTCCCGAACCTGTGACGGCCCAAGTGGGGAGGGGGTTCGGTCAAGTGGGGGCCAGACGGCGGGCGGTCCCGAGCGGACATAGCCTGGACGGGTGCGAATCCGACTGTTGACGCCCAGGTGGCTCGGCCTGCACCTGGTGGCGGTGCTGGCCATCGCGGTGTGCATGGGGGCCGGCTACTGGCAGTTCGTGCGCGCCCAGGAGCCGGACCGCAGCGAGGTGTCCAGCCCCGTCCAGGAGCTGGCGGAGGCCAGGCCGCTGGAGCAGGTGACCGAGCCCGGGGCCTACATGCCCGAGAGCGACGGCAACACCGCGGTCACCGCCGAGGGGACCTACGCCGACACGCCCCCGCTGCTCGCCCCCGGGCGGAGCGGCGCCGGCGAGCCCGGCTACTACGTGATCGCGCCGCTGCTCACCGCGGAGGACACCGCGGTGGTGGTGAACCGCGGCTGGATCCCGCGGGCCGACGGCGAGGACGGGGTGCCCGACGGGCTCCCGGAGCCGCCGGAGGGCGAGGTCTCGGTGACCGGGTGGCTGCAGCCCCCGCAGAAGAACGATGAGGGCTACTCCCCGATCGGCGTACCCGAGGGGCACGTCGCGCGGATCGCACCGTCGGTGCTGGTGAACACCTGGCCGTACCGGCTCTACGAGGGCTACGTCGTGCTCGGGGGGCAGGAGCCCGCCGACACCGCGGCCGAGGGCGCCGCGGTCGGGCTGGAGCCCGTGCCGCCGCCGCGGCCGGAGGAGAAGATCTCCTGGAACTGGCGGAACGTCAGCTACGCCGCCCAGTGGGGGGTGTTCGGCCTCGCGGTGCTCGTCTTCTGGGTCTCGCTGATCCGCCGCGACCTGGAGGAAGCGGCCGAGGGCTCCGGGGAGGACCCGGCCGGCGGCGGACCGCGGGACGGCGGTCCGGACGGCGGCGCGCCCCCTCCCGGCCCGGAGGGGCCGGCCGCGGAGGGCGGCTCCCCCGCGGAAGGCGGTGCCCCCGCCGGGGGCGGCAGCAGCGCGGACGGCTCGGGCGCCGAGCCCGCGGAGGCGGCCGCCCGGCGCTGACCCGGCGGTCCGGCGGAGAGACGACCCGGCGCCGCGGGGTCCCGGAGCGCGCTCCGGGACCCCGCGGCGCCGGTGCCGCCCCGCCTCCCGGCGGCGGGCTCAGGCCGCCGCGGCCCGGGCGTCCTCGGCGTCCATCGCGGCCTTCTCCGCCTTGGCCAGCCGGTGCTCGATGACCATCCCGACGAACGGGACGGTGCCCGCCAGGGCCACGCCGACCGTCCGGCCCGCGCCCCAGCGGCGGCCCAGCGCCAGCCAGATGACCACCAGCACGTAGGCCATGTAGATGTAGCCGTGCGGGATGGCGATGAACAGCATCAGCACCGATTCCGGTCCGAACAGGTGCTCCATCCCGGCCGGGGCCGGCACCAGGGCCAGCGCGGAGGTCTCGCCCACCAGGTACTTGGCCGGCATGGCCACGAAGACCAGCAGGAGCAGGGCGATACCGGTGATGTAGGCCAGCACGCGGTAGAGCGTGAACGGGAGACGCTTCTTATCCACAGGGGCACCTCGGTGTGCTCGGACTCAGAGCGGGCCCGGCACCCGCCGTCCGGTCGCCGGGACCCTCTTGCCCTTCGACCCTAAGTGCTGTATGGAGCCGTCTCTCCGCGGGGCCGGTCACACCGCCCGGCCTCCGGCTACAGGTTCCCCGCCTCCCTGGTCGGGCTGGTCCACCGGCCGTCGGAGCGGGCGGTCCAGGCCTGCGGGATGGTGCGCAGCGTGAGGAAGGAGTCGATCACCCGCATCGGCAGGAAGAACAGCCCGTAGACCAGGTAGCTGGGGCGCCGGCGGATGGTGGCCATCACGCAGGTCAGCACGTAGTCCGGGATGAACAGCCCGACCGCGATGGTGGCCAGCGGCAGCACCGCCTCCACCGCGCCGTAGCCGGCCGCGTAGAACCCCAGGCCGAGCACGGCGCCCCCGGTGACCTCCGGGATCAGCATGAAGACCCCGAGCAGCACGGTGGCGATGAGCACCGCCGCGACCAGCAGCACCTCGAGGATGTAGAAGAACAGCGCGAACCAGAACAGGCTCGGCCAGACGCCGTGCCGGCGGATGGTCTGCCAGAAGCCGAGCGTCCAGCGCCGCACCTGCTTGACGTAGTCCCGCATGGTGAACGGGTCCTGGCAGTAGGCCCGGGTGTCCGGGCGCATCGAGATCCGGCCCAGCCGCTTGTGGTGCACCTCGAAGGTCATGTTGAAGTCCTCGATCACCAGCCCCTTGGGGTTGATGTCCAGGCGCTTGAGCACGTCGGAGCGGTACACGCTGGCGAAGCCGGGGACGATGAAGGTCACGCTGGTGAACCGCCAGGTCTGGCCGAACCGCATCAGGTACTGCAGCATCCAGTAGAGCCGGTCCCGGTAGGCCGAGATGAGCCGGCCGACCAGGGTGCGCTCCTGCGGCTTCCACTCGGCGACGACGAACCCGGCCACGGCCGCGACGCCCTGCTCGGCCAGCTGCCGGCGGGCGCCCTCGACGTAGCGCTCGTCCAGCTCGGTGTCGGCGTCCAGGATGACCACCGCGTCGTAGTTGTCGGTCAGGTCGAACTCGGTGATCACCGCTTCGATCGCGCCGGCCTTGCCCCGGTTGCTGAGCAGCTCCAGCACGTTGACGCCGGTCTCCGCGGCGATGTCGGCGGTGGCGTCGTGCGAGCTGTCCGAGACGACGTAGATGTCCCACCGGTTGAACAGCCGCAGCGCCGAGGCGATCGCGCCGTCGATCACCGGCTCCTCGTTGTGCGCCGGGATGATCACCGCCATCGAGATCTGCTCCGCCGGCGCGGCCGTCGCGGTGCCCGCCGCCGTCCCGGCCTCGGCCTCCGCGGCGCTCTCCTGCGGGCCGGTCCCGCCTCCGCCGGCGGAGCCCCCGCCGGGCGGCGTCCGGCCGGGGCCGCCCGCGGCCCGGGAGCGGACCAGGACCTGCTCCTCGGCCGCGCTGCCCTCCTCCGTGGCGAGCCGCACCCGGCGGCGGCCCCGGGTGCGGCGGGCGGCGCGCCGGGAGGCCAGCCCGCGGATCGTGTCGTCGCCGAGGCGCACCCCGCCGATCAGGGTCCACACCAGGAGGTTGACGCCGAAGGCCATCCACAGGAAGAGCGGAGTGCTGCCCCCCTCGGCGGCGGCCAGCGCGAACCTCAGCCATTGGACGAACAGGGTCACGGCGAGCGTCAGGGCGATGAGCCCCGCCACCCAGCTGCCGATGAAGCGTGCGGTACGCACCGAGGTTTCCTCCACACGGACGAATCGGAACTTGGAGGGTCTTTGGCCTCTGGTGACACTTCATACACCCCAGAGGCGAAGCGGTCATGATCGGACGGACGGTTTTGGGCCGACCTTGACCGACAAAGCCAGTATTGAGGTGACGTTTCCGCGAGGCTGGAAGTTCACCGGCGGGGACGACCTAAGTAGGCCACGCGAATCGCGGGGTCGGCCTTGCGGTGGACCAGAGCCGTTGATGCAATACCTGAAGGGGCGGGCGGAACCACCCCGTGTACGAAGTTTCTACGTATTCGCCGTCTTCATGCGGCGATCGGCCGCACAGAGCGGACGACGACCCGGACAGAGCAGTGTCCCTACCGGACGCGGGCCCGACCTCGGCGCACAATCGCAGGACAGAGGCGGCCCTGCCTCCGAGCAGCCGTACACAGCGAGTGAAGACCCCGCCTCGGAGAGGATGCCCAGTGCGTGTAGCCATGCACCAGCCGCACTATCTGCCTTGGCTGGGCCTCATCGACAAGATCGACAGAACGGACCTTTTTATCGTTCTCGATCATGTCCAGTATGAACGCAAAGGATGGCAGAACCGAAACTATGTCGCGGGCAAGGGCGGACCGGTCCTGCTGACCGTCCCGGTGATCCAGCAGAGCCGGGACGAGCGAATCATGGACAAAAAGATAGATACATCTCGGCCATGGCGGGACAAACACCGGCGAACCATAGCGGAGCACTGCTACCGCAAGGCGCCTTTCTGGGACGACTACGCCGATGCCGTCCTCTCCCTGTACGACCGGGAGTGGGAGCGGCTGGACGAGCTCGCACTGGCCAGCACGGAGCTGGTGCTGGACGCCTTCGGCATCGACACGCCCGTCGTCCGCGCCAGCGAGCTGGGCGAGTTCCCGGGGCAGAAGAGCGAGCTGCTCGCGCAGCTGTCGGCGAAGGCCGGGGCCACCTCGATGCTCTCCGGAGACGGCGCCCAGGACTACGTCGACCAGCGGGTCTTCCAGCGCTACGGCATCGCCGTCGAATGGCAGAACTTCGTCCATCCGGAGTATCCGCAGTTCAACCGGAAGGCAAAGGACGGCTTCCTGCCGCGCATGGCCGCCTTGGACCTGCTGCTCAACGCCGGGCCCTCCGGGATCGACCTGCTCCGCCGCTCCCGCAGCGAGAGCGGGCCCGCGCCGCAGGAGATCGAGGACGCGGCCGACGCCACAGGGGAGGCGCCGGGGAGCTGACCAGGTGCGCTCCGGCGTCGCCGGCGCTCGGCGTGGCAACCGTCACACCCCGATGGACGTCACTGATCATAGCTGGTCAGTGCCTTCATCGACCGATCCCCCATGGATAGGAACTCCGCATGACGATCGACTGGTCCCAGCAACGCATCCTCGTCTTCGCTCCGCACCCGGACGACGAGACCCTCGGCTGCGGCGGGCTCATGCACCGCGCCAAGGCGGCCGGAGCCGAGGTCCACGTCCAGTTCCTCACCGTCGGCGACACCGCCGACAACTCGGCCAAGGGGTTCTCCACCGCCGACGAGCGGTACGCGGAGATCAAGGAGGTCGCCGACCACTTCCGGTGGGACGGCTGGCACATCGCGTTCCCGGGCGACGAGTACCACCTCAAGCTCGACGCGCTGCCCCGGTTCGAGCTGTCCAACGTGATCGAGCGGCACAGCCCGCTCTCCATCGCCGAGCTGCGGCCGACGGTCGTCATCGCACCGCACCGCACCAGCTACAACCAGGACCACCAGGTCACCGCGGAGGCCGTGCACACCGCGCTGCGGCCGTCCAACACCCGGCTGCGGCACCACCCGCGGCTGGTCCTGGCCTACGAGGAGGCGGCCGACCAGTGGCGCTACGAGGCCGCCCCGTCCCCGAACCTCCTGGTCGAGCTGGACGAGGAGGACCTGGACGCCAAGATCTCGGCCATGCGCCTCTACGGGACCCAGATCCACGAGCACCCGCACACCCGGTCCGAGCAGACGCTCCGCAGCCTCGCCGTGCTCCGCGGCATGCAGACCGGGGTCGCCCTCGCCGAGGGCTTCTACGCCATGCGCCTGCTCGCCTAGGGCGGCGCCGACCGACCCCGGCGTGCGGCCCGATGCACGCCGGGGCTGACCGGAACACCGTGACCCTCAGGAGGGGGAGGCACCTTGAAGGCCCTCGTCACCGGCGGAGCCGGCTTCATCGGATCGCATCTCTGCGATCACCTCGTCGCCCACGGGCACAGCGTCGTGGCCCTGGACGACCTGTCGACCGGAAGGGAGTCCAACCTCGAGCAGCTGGCCGGGAACCCGTCCTTCGAACTCGTCAAGGGTTCGATCCTGGACAAGAGCCTGGTGGACGACGTGATCGCCGAGTGCGACACGGTCTTCCACCTCGCGGCCGCGGTGGGCGTGCACACCATCGTGGACAAGCCGCTGGAGTCGCTGCACATCAACCTGCAGGGCACGGAGAACGTGGTGGAGTCGGCCGCCCGGCGGCGGGCCCGCTTCATGGTCGCCTCCACCAGCGAGGTCTACGGCAAGAACGACGCCGACGGCCTCTCCGAGGACGCCGACCGGGTGCTCGGCTCCCCGCTGAAGAGCAGGTGGTCGTATGCGGCCGCCAAGGGGCTGGACGAGCTGGTCGCCTACATCTACGGCGAGGAGTCCGGCCTGCCCTGCGTCATCACCCGGTTCTTCAACATCGTCGGCCCGCGGCAGACCGGCCGCTACGGCATGGTGGTGCCGCGCTTCGTCTCCCAGGCGGTGGCCGGCGAGCCGATCACCGTGTACGGCACCGGCGACCAGCGCCGCTGCTTCGGCTCGGTGTTCGACGTCGTCCCGGCGGTGGTGAAGCTGATCGACACCCCGGCGGCCTACAACCGCGCGGTCAACCTCGGCGGTAGGGAGGAGGTCTCCATCAGGGGGCTGGCCGACCGGGTGGTCGAGCTGACCGGCTCGCCGAGCACCGTCTCCTACGTTCCCTATGAGGAGGCCTACGGCGAGGGCTACGAGGACATGCAGCGCCGGATGCCCGACACCTCGCTGGCGCACGGCCTGATCGGCTACGAGCCGCAGCGCCGGCTGAACGACATCATCGCGTCCATCATCGACCACGACCGCGCGAGCGGGCCGGACCGGCGGGAAGCCGTCGCCCGACCCTGACGAGCCGGGCCGGACACCGTCCATCCGGCCCTTTCCGGCGGCACGCCCGCCCTCATCCGATCAGCGCGCTCAGTGCCACGGCGATCGCGAAAACGCAGGTCCCCGCGCTGATCAGAATCCTCATCCAGCCCCGTGCGAGCGGCGCCGCAGGCCCGTCCGCAGCACCGCCGCGCGCCCCGCGGCCGTCCGCCCGCCACCTGCGCCGCACGTGCACCGCCGCGGCGACCGCGATCCCCACCGGCACCAGCGCCACGGCCGCCCGGAGCAGCGTCCCGGTCCCCGCGTCCTGCGGGGCGCCCCCCTGGAACGGGTCCCGGACGTAGAGCAGGGCCACGACCACCAGCACGATCACCGTGCGCTGCCAGGCCAGCAGCGTCCGCTCGGCCTGCAGCCCGGGGTCGCGCGGCGCGCCGCCCTCCGCCGACCGCCTCATCCGAGCACGTTCCCGAACAGCACCGCCGCGCAGACCAGGGCCACCCCGAGCGCGGTGAGCAGCGGCAGCAGGCTGAGCGGGAGCGGGCGGCCGCGCCGCATCGCCTCCTGCACCCGCCGCCAGCGCAGCGGCGCGTAGACGGTGATCACCACGGCCATCGCGGTCAGCACCGAGCCGACGACCAGCCGCGGCCCGTCCTTCCAGTCCAGCGGGACCAGGTGCAGTACCGCGACCGCGCCGGCGACCAGGGCGAGCGCGGTGCGGATCCAGGCCAGGAAGGTCCGCTCGTTGGCCAGGGTGAACCGGTAGTCCGGCTCGCTCCCGGCGTCCCGCGACCCGCCGTCCCCGCCGCCCTCGCGCGCTGCCATGCCGTCCCCCGTCTCCGCCCGGTCCTTGACGACGACCTTAATGACCTGCGGCTTTTCCTCCCAAGTCGGTATTGCTCAGTAGTTTTGTCGGGAACCGGGACCGATCGCGCCCGATCCCCGCCGGGGCGGGAACCGGTGCCGGTGATCGCGCTTGCGGAATGAATCCGCGGGCAGGACCGCTCTAGGAGGGACCGGCCCGCGAACGAGATTCAGGAGAAGCAGTGGCCACCACCGAGCTGACCAAGGACAACTTCAACGAGACCCTCACGGACAACGAGTTCGTGCTGATCGACTTCTGGGCCTCCTGGTGCGGTCCGTGCCGGCAGTTCGCCCCGGTCTTCGAGAAGGCCTCCGAGGAGAACCCGGACCTGGTCTTCGCCAAGGTCGACACCGAGGCCCAGCAGGAGCTCGCGGCGAGCTTCGACATCCGCTCCATCCCGACCCTGATGGTGGTCCGGGACAAGACGGTGGTCTACGCCCAGCCCGGCGCGCTGCCCAAGGAGAGCCTGGACGACCTGATCAAGCAGGCCAGGGAGCTGGACATGGACGAGGTCCGCAAGGAGATCGAGAAGCAGCAGTCCGGCGACGCGCAGTCGTGAGCGCCGGTCCGGGGGCGGCGGCGCCGGGGTGAAGGCGCCGCCGCCCCGTGCGCGTCAGGCGTGCGAGCCGCCGTCGACGCGCAGCTCCACGCCGCGCATGTAGGCGCCGTCGTCGGAGGCGGCGAAGGCGATGGCCCCGGCGATCTCCTCCGGTGCGCCCATGGCCACCGGCGGGGTGATCCGGGCGTAGTAGGAGCCGTCGGCGTTCTCCGGGAAGGAGACCGCCCTGGTGAGCGGGGTCTCGACCCCGCCCGGGGAGACGGCCAGCACCCGGACGCCGCGCTTCCACACCTCCGCGGCCAGGCTCAGGGTGAAGGCCAGCACCGCCCCCTTGGAGGCGGCGTAGGCCGCCATGGCGGGGTGGGCGTGGGTGGCCGAGGTGGAGGCGGTGTTGACCACGACGCCGCCGACCGCCTCCAGGTGCGGCATGGCCTCCCGGCAGAACAGCATGGTGCCGGCGGTGTTCACCGCGAACTGCCGGTTCCAGTAGTCCAGGGTGATGTCCTCCAGCGGCACCACCTTGTGGAAGCCGGCCACGTTGACCAGCAGGTCGATCGCGCCGAAGCGGCCCGCGGCGGCCTCGACGGCGCCGCGCACCGCGGCCTCGTCGGAGACGTCGGCGGGGTGCGCGACCGCCTCCGGCCCGTCCGGGCCGTTCTCCTCCCCGATCAGCCGCACCGTCTCGGCCAGCCCGTCCTCGTCGAGGTCGACGAGGAGCAGCCGCGCGCCCTCGGCGGAGAGCCGCAGCGCCGCCGCCCGCCCGATCCCGGATGCGGCCCCGGTGAGGATCCCGGCCCTGCCCGCGAAGCGGCGTCCGATCCCGGCCTTGTCCATGCTCTTCCCACTTCCTCCGGGGTGCTCCCCGGGCTCCGCGATCATCGTATTCCTATTAGGAATATCAGATTCCGATATGAGCATTATCAAGCACGCGCTAGGTAGGGTCCAGGGCTCCGCGGGCCGGGCGGCCCCTCTGCCCCGCCTCCGGGAGGCGATCCGCGGCCGTACCGCCCGCTCCCTCCCGCCGCCGGAGCCGGCGCACCGGAGGGCGGCCCCGTCCGCACCGCGCCCGGTCGCGCCCTGCTCCCCGGCCGGGGAGCAGGCCGCCGGCCCGCCCGGTCGGCGGCCCGGCGGACCTCCCGGGCGGACCTGCCGGGCCGCACTGGCCCCGCGGCTCCCGGGCGCGGAACACGGAGCACGGGGCGCGGAGGCCCGCGCCGACGGCGCCGGGAGCGGCCGCGCGGTCAGCTCCGGGTGCGCACCAGGTAGACGACGTCCGGCTCGCCCGCGCGGGCCGGCACCGCGATCTCGGCGACCCCGCCGAACCGGCGCTCCAGCAGGGCGGCGAAGGCGGGGGCGCGCATCGCGCTCCAGAACGCGACCGCGCCGCCCGGCACGGCGACCGCCTCGATCAGGTCGAGCGCGGCCGGCTCGTACAGCCGCCCGTTCTCCGCGCGCACCGTCCAGTCCGGGCCGTTGTCGGTGTCCAGGCAGAGCACGTCGTACCGGACGCCTCCGGAGGCGGCGCGCCCGGCCGCCTCCGCCAGCCAGACCGCCAGGTCGGCGCGGACCAGCTCGCACCGGGGCTCATCGGGCAGGTTCCCGGCGACCGCGCCGAGCGGGCCGGAGTGCCACCCGATGACCTCCGGCTCCAGTTCGACCACGGTGACCGCACCGGTCCGCGGGTGGTCCAGCGCCTCGCGCGCGGAGAAGCCCACGCCCAGCCCGCCGATCAGCACCCGGGCGCCGGAGGTCCCGTCCGGCAGCGCGTCCAGCGCCGCGCGGACCATCTCCCGCTCCGAGGCCCCGTCCCGGGTGTCCATCAGGAACACCCCGTTGCTCAGGATCTCCCAGTGCGCACCGGCCCGCCGGAGCACCAGCTCACCGCCGGCCTCCCCTTCGGCGCGGTGCACCACCTGCGGCTCCGGCTCCGCGGACTCCGACACTGCTCTCCCTTCCCGGGCACGGAACCGGCGGGGTCCGACCGCCCCGCCCATCATCCGGCCATCGTCCGAGGGGCGCCGGCCACCGGCCGGGGCGCCCGCACGCCCATGGTCGCACTCCCCCGGGCGTGCGGGCGGCCCGGCGGCACCGGAGCGGAAGAGCCCCGGCCCGGGGCCGGCGCAGCCGGTCCGGGCCGGGGCTCCCCGGATACCGGCGCCTCAGAGGCGGCAGGCGTAGATGTCGGTGACCAGGATCGCCCGGGCGCCCAGCTGCCACAGGTCGTCCATGATCTGCTGCGCGGAGCGGCGGGGCACCATGGCGCGCACGGCCACCCAGCCCTCGCGGTGCAGCGGGGAGACGGTGGGCCCCTCCATGCCGGGGGTGAGCGCGACGGCGGTGTCCAGCTTCTCCGCGTGCACGTCGTAGTCCATCATCACGTAGTCCCGGGCGACCAGGACGCCGCGGAGCCGGCGCAGCAGCCGGTCGACCTTCTCGTCCTCCTCCGCCCCGCGCGGGCGGATGACGACCGCCTCGGAGGTGAGGATCGGGTCGCCGAACAGCTCCAGCCCGGCGTTGCGCAGGGTGGTGCCGGTGGAGACGACGTCGGCGACCGCGTCGGCCACGCCCAGCTGGATGGCGCTCTCCACCGCGCCGTCCAGGTGGATGACGCGCGCCCGGACGCCCTTGTCCTCCAGGTAGCGCTCGAGCAGCCCCTCGAAGGAGGTCGCGACGCGCTTGCCGTCGAGGTCCTCGACCTTCATCGACGACCCGTTGCGCGCGGCGAACCGGAAGGTGGAGCCGCCGAACCCGAGCGGGAGCACCTCCTCCACCGGGGCGCCGGAGTCGAGGAGCATGTCGCGGCCGGTGATCCCGGCCTGCAGGATCCCCTCGCCGACGTAGACCGCGATGTCCTTGGGGCGGAGGAAGAAGAACTCGGTCTCGTTGTCCGGGTCGACCAGGACGAGGTCCCGGGAGTCCTTGCGCTGGCGGTAGCCGGCCTCGCGGAGCATCTCGCTGGCGGGACCGGAGAGCTGGCCCTTGTTGGGCACGGCGATACGGAGCATGTCGGGCATGTGCGGCGTTCCTCTGCTGGTGGTCACTGCTTCGGCGTCCGGACGTCGGCGGCGCGGCCGATCACCGGGCCCGGGGCGCGGTGCGCCCCCAAGGCGGACCCGGGACCGGCCTACAGATGCTTGTAGACGTCCTCCAGGCGCAGCCCGCGCGCCAGCATGAGGACCTGGAGGTGGTAGAGGAGCTGGGACATCTCCTCGGCGGCGGCCTCGTCGGACTCGTACTCCGCGGCCATCCAGACCTCGGCGGCCTCTTCGACGACCTTCTTGCCGATCGCATGCACGCCGGCGTCCAGGGCCGCGACCGTCCCGGACCCCTCGGGCCGGGTGCGCGCCTTCTCGGACAGCTCGGCGAACAGCTCTTCGAAGGTCTTCATCATCACTTTCCTCAGGTGACTCGCCCTACCAGGGTAGGCGCCCCGGCGCCCGCCCGTGACCGCGGCCCCGGATTCGGCGCGGGCCCGGCCCCGGTACCGCGCCCCGATCCGGGCCCGCGGCCGGGGAGGGCGGCGCCCGCGGCACCGCCCCCGCCTCTAGACTCGCCGGCATGTCCGGAACCGCCTCCCGGCGCCCCGCCCGGCTCCGCGAGCCGGCGGCGCCCTCGCTGCCCGATCGGCTCGGGCCCGCCGCCCTGCCCGGCCACGGCATCGCCGACGACGCCGTGCGCACCGCGCTGGACTACGGCGGCCTGGACCTGTCCGCGCTCCGGGCCGAGGACCCGGTGGTCGACGGCTGCCGGTTCGACCGGACCCGGCTCGCCGGGACCGTCCTGCTCCGCGCCGAGGTCTCCGACACCGAATTCCGCGGCGCCGACCTGGCCGGCGCCCGGTTCCCGGACGGGGCCTTCTCCACCACCGCGTTCCTGCGCAGCAGGCTCACCGGCGCCGCCTGGACCGAGTGCGGGCTGCGCGAGGTCCTCTTCGAGGGCTGCAAGGCCGACCTGGCGTCGTTCCGCTTCTCCCGGTTCACCCGGGTGGTCTTCCGCGACTGCGACCTGCGCGAGGCGAACTTCCAGCGCGCGGACCTGCGCGGCGCCCGGTTCGAGGGCTGCCGGCTGGAGGCCGCGCAGTTCAGCGGCGCCTCGATGGCGGGCACCCGGTTCACCGGCTGCGAGCTGCACGGCATCGGCGGCGCCGCCGCGCTGAAGGGCGCGATCGTGGGCGGCTCGGACGCGCAGAGCCTGCTGCGCGTCTTCGCCTCGGCGCTGGGCGTCACCGTGGAGGACTAGGACCCCGCGGACCCGCCGGGCGGCCGCACCGGTGCGCTGTCCCGGCCGCGCCGCCGGCCGCTGAGCTCGGCGTCGAGCGTCCGCTGCGCCTCGCGCATGCCCTCGATGTGGACGGGGTCCTCCATCCGCTCCCACATCCGCTCCTCGGTGACGTCCTCGACGTGGGCGGTCACCCACCAGATGTTGCCGAAGGGGTCCTTGACCCGGCTTCCGCGCTGGCCGAAGGCGTTGTCCATGGTGCGGGTGACGACCCGGGCGCCGGCCGCGACGGCCCGCGCGCACGCCTCGTCGGCGTCGGGCACGAACACGCGCAGGAGACTGGGCATGACGGGCCAGTCCGAGTGCCGGTCGAAGGCGAGCACGACGGTGTCGCCGACGCGGATCTCCCCGTGGCCGATCTTGCCGTCCTCGGTGGGCACCCGCCCGATCTCCACGCCGCCGAACGCCTCGGCGACGAAGTCGAGGAAGGCGCCGGTGTCGTCGGTGACGACCCACGGTGCGACCGTGGTGTACCCCGCCGGTGCGGCACTGGCCTGCTCGGACATCGCGATCCCTTCGCCGGTGTTCGGTGTCGGGGACGATGGTGGGCGGGAACCCGGTCCGTACGTGTCCTGAATGGCGCCGCCCCGGACGCCGGGGCCGCGAGCGGCGGCCCGGCTCCCGGAGCCCCGGGCGGAGCCGCCGCGGAGTACCGTTGCGGTCCTCCCCGAAGAACCGGACGCTCGGAGGTCGCATGCCGGACAAGGCCCCTCGGGAACGGACCGTGCTCACCGGCCCTGACGGTGCGCCGCTCCTCGACTACCTGGACCGCTCGGCCGGAGACGCCCGGGTCGCGGCCTCCCTGCGGCCGCTCGGCCCCGGGGCGGCCCGCGCCGCCGCCGAGCGGCTGGCGGGGTGGCGGGTGGTCGCCCCGGAGGAGTTCGCCCGGGAGCTCGTCGGCCTGGGCGGGAGGGCGACCCGGCGGGCGCACGAGATGCGCCGGCCGCTGGCCTCCGACCCGCCGCCCGCCTCCTGGCCGGACCTGGCGCCCGAGGCGGGCGGGCTGCGGATCACCCCGCTGGACCGGACCCCGGAGGAGGTGTTCCGGGCCCTCGACGCGGCCTTCCCGCCCGGCCATCCGGACCGGCCCGCCGACCGCGACGACCCGGTCGAGAAGTTCCGGGCGCTGCTCATGCTGCTCGGCGGGGCGGTCCTGGGGCCGGTGATGGGGCTGAGCGCGCTCGTGGTCGACGAGGAGCGCCCCGAGGGCGACCGGGTGGCCGCCGGCCTGATCCTCAACGACCGGTCGGACGACGTGCCGTGGATCGGCGAGGTGTTCCGCCGCCCCGAGCCGCGCTACGCGGGCCTCGGCGGGCTGCTGCTCCGCCGGGCACTGGCCCGCGCCTCCGCCGCCGGCCTGGCCGAGGTCGGCCTGGCGGTGACCGCGGACAACCCGGCCAAGCGCCTCTACGACCGCCTGGGCTTCCGCGACCAGGGCGTGTTCACCACGGTGCTGCTCCCAGAGCGACCGGACTGACCGCTCCGCCGGAGAGTCCGGCAGCAGGACACACGGCGCGGAGACCGAGCGCGGAGTTCCCCGCCCCGCACACCCGGGCCGACCGGACAGCACCGGCCGCGGCCCTCCCCGCCGATCGCCAGAAGGAGGCGCCGCACGGGGCCCGGCGGCAGGACACACGGCGCGGAGACCCGGAGCGAATTTCCGCGCCTTGCGCACCCGGGCCGGCCGGACGGCGCCGACCGCGCCCCTCTCCGCCCGATCAGGAGGAGGCGCCGCGCCGGGCGATGCGGCCGGCGACGGCGCGGTACAGGGTGCGCGGGATTCCGCGGAGCAGCCCGTCGGCGGCCCGGTACTGGGCGCCCGGGACGACCGTGCCGCGGCCGGCCGCCCAGGCCCGCAGCGCGTCCCGGACCACCTGCTCCTTGGGCACGAAGGCCAGGTCGGGCAGGCCGCTCTCCTGCACGCCGCGGGTCATGTCGGTGCGGACGAACCCGGGCAGCACGGCGGTGACGTGCACCCCGTGCGGGGCGGTCTCCGCCGCGACCGACTCGCTCCACCGGGTCACGAAGGACTTGGCGGCGCTGTAGACCGAGCCGCCCGGGTTGACCGGGAGCTCCCCGGCCAGCGAGGACACGTTGATCACGCCGAGCGGGCGGCCCGGTCCCTCCGCCGCGCGCCGGGCGATCTGCACCGGGAGCACCGCGCCGGCGAGCCGGAGCACCGCGCGCACGTTGAGGTCGATCATCGCGTCGACGTCGTCCGGGTCCTGCTCGGCGAAGACGCCGCCGTCGCCGCGGCCGGCGTTGTTCACCAGCAGGTCGATCGGGGCCCGGTCGCCGGTGCCGTCGGCGGCGAGCCGCCCGGCGGCGGTGCGCACCCCCTCGGGGCTCCCCAGGTCCGCGGGGAGCACCTCGGTGCGGACGCCGTACCGGTCGGCCAGCTCTTCGGCGAGCCCTTCCAGCAGCTCGGCCCGGCGGGCCACCAGCACCAGGGCGTAGCCGCGCTCGGCCAGGTCGCGCGCGAACCGCTCACCGATGCCGCTGGAGGCTCCGGTGACGAGTGCGGTCCGGGGATGGGAGGTGCCGCTCATCGATGCTCCTTCCGAGGGGCCCGACCGGCGGGCCGGGACGGGTCGGTCGCCTCGGGAGGGCCCTGACCCGCGGCGCCTTCCGGGGCCCTGCGGCCGCGGGCGCGCGGGAGGGGGCGCCGGCGGGGTCCGGTACGCCCCGGATCGTCCCGAGGGGTATCCCAGTTTGCGGCACGGCGGGCGGCCGCCGGAACGCGGGCCGGGCGGCGTCCCGGCCCGCCCCTCCCTGAACTCGTGACCCGCGACGGACCCGAGACCGGCGCCGGCCTGCCGGCCGCCGAACTGCGCGCTGCCCTGCGGGAGAGGCGGACACCGCCGAGCGGCCCGCCGACCGCCCGGACCGGCTCGGCGGCGGGGACGGAGACGGCCGGGCCCGGCGGCGCCCCGCGGAGCCCGGCCGGAGCCGGACGCGGGGGAACCGGGGCCCGGCGGGACGCTCCCGGACCTGCACCGGCCCGGCGACCGGTCTCCGCATGCGGCCTGGTGCCTGCGGCCGGAGCGGGGCGGCGCAGCGGTCCGAGCGGGCCCCGCCGACCGGCCGTCCAGCGGATGATCCGGGGCGGGTTCCCCCCTCCCGCGCGGGGCGGCGGGCGGTTAGGGTCCGGGAAACAGAATCCGGTTCGGCTCTCGGGCCCGCCGCGGCAGGCCCGGCCCGAAGGGAGCAGGTGTGCCGATGCGGCCCAGCCAGGAGACCCTCGACTTCCTCGAACTCATGACCCGCAACGGACCCGAGATCGGCGCCGGCCTGCCGGCCGCGGAGCTGCGCGCCGCCCTGCGGGAGGGGCGGACGCCGCCGAGCGGCCCGGAGATCGCGCTGGTCCGCGCGGCCGAGGCGCCCGGCCCCGCCGGCCCGGTCCCGCTCCGGCACTACCACCCGGAGCCCGGCGCGGTCCTGCCCGGCGTCGTCTTCTTCCACGGCGGCGGCTTCGTCATCGGCGACCTGGACTCGCACGACCACGTGTGCCGGATCATCGCGGCCGGCACCGGCGCGTCGGTGGTCTCGGTGGGCTACCGGCTCGCCCCGGAGCACCCCTTCCCCGCCCCGGTCGACGACGCCTTCGCCGCGCTGCGCTGGATCGCCGCCAACGCCGGGGAGTTCGGCATCGACCCCGGGCGGCTGGCGGTCGCCGGGGACAGCGCGGGCGGCTGCCTGGCCGCGGTCACCGCGCAGCTGGCCCGGGACGCCGGCGGCCCCGGCCTGGCATTCCAGGCCCTGGTCTACCCGGTGGTCGACTGGACCGCGGACGAGACCGGGGAGCGCTATCCGTCGTACCGGGAGAACGGTCAGGACTACTTCCTCACCTCCGGCGCCATGGGCTGGTTCGCCGACCAGTACCTCTCCTCCCCCTCCGACGCGGAGGACCCCCGGTGCTCGCCGCTGCTCGCCGGCTCACTGGCGGGCCTGCCGCCGGCGCTGGTGCTCACCGCCGACTTCGACCCGCTGCGCGACGAGGGCGAAGCCTACGCGCGGGCGCTGGCCGCGGCCGGCGTCCCGGCCACCACGGTCCGGATCAACGACGGATTCCACGGCATCCTCGGGTTCGGCGCCTTCCTCGGCGCCGCGCGGCGGGCCGAGGCCGCGGTCAACGCGGCGCTCCGGCACGCCTTCGCCGCAGCGGGCTGAGCACCGCCCCACCGGGTCCGGGGCGGCGGATCCGCCGCCCCGGACCCGGGACACCTGGCCGGACTTCACACGTTCCGAACAGGACACGTACTAACGTGCTGCGCATGGCAGCGACAAAGAGTCCCTCCGACGCTTTCCGCATCGACTCCCGGCTGCGCGACGCCGGGCTCTTCCTGCGCGAGGCCCTGCGCACCTTCCGGGCGACCGGCTCGGTCGTCCCGAGCAGCCCCGCGCTGGCCGCGGCCCTCACCCACCACCTGGTCGAGCGGGACGATCCGTCGGCCCCGCTCTCGATCCTGGAGGGCGGCGCCGGCACCGGACCGGTCTCCCGGTCCATCGCCGCGAACATGCGCCCCGGCGACACCGCCGACCTGGTCGAGGCCAACTCCGGAATGGCGGCGCACCTGCGCACCCTGGTGGAGACCGACCCGGACTTCGCCGCGGCCCGGGACCGGATCGAGGTGCACGACCGGCTGGTCACCGAGATGGGGCCGGACCGCCGCTACGACGTGATCATCTCCGGCCTCCCGTTCGCCAACTTCACCGCCGGGGAGGTCCGGGAGATCCTGGACTACTACTTCACCGTGCTGCGGCCGGGCGGCCGGCTGTCGTTCTTCGGCTACCTGTACACCAAGGAGGTCAAGGCGGTCATCGCGCCCCGGGAGGACTACCTCCGCCAGGCGCGCTCCTCCTGGGTGGTCGAGGAGTGGGTGAACCGGTACGGCGTGCGCACCGACCGGGTGATGGCCAACATCCCGCCGGCCTGGATCCACCACCTGCGCAAGCCCCGGGACTGATCGTCAACTTTTATTGACAACTCCACACCGTCCCCCTATCGTCAGCTTTAGTTGACGGTCAACTTTTGTTGACCAGTCCTGACGATAGGGGGACGATCATGTTCGAACGGTTCACCGAGGGCGCCCGCACCGCCGTCACCGGCGCGCAGGAGGCCGCGCGGGAGCTCGGCGACGGCCGGATCGGCACCGAGCACGTGCTGCTCGGGCTGGCCGGCCGGGCGGCGGGGAGCGCGGCGCGGGCGCTCGCCGAGCACGGCGCCGGACCGGAGGAGCTGCGCGGCGCCGTCCGCGCACTGGACCGCGGCCACCCGGCGCCGCGCCGGGGCCTGTTCGGCGGGCGGCACCTGCCCTTCACCCGGACCGCGAAGAAGGCGCTGGAGCTCGCGCTGCGCGAGGCGATCCGGCTGGACCGCCGCGGGACCTCCATCCGCACCGGGCACGTGCTGCTCGGCCTGCTGCGCGCCGAGGGCCGCGGCACCGAGGCCCTGGCCCGCCTCGGCGTCGACCGCGCGGCCCTGCGCGGCACCGCCGAGCGGCTGCTCCGGGAAGCGTGAGGCCGGCCTGGGGCGGGCGGGGGTGTTCCTCGGCCCGCCGCGCCGCGGCCCGCCCCGGCGCGGCGGCCTGCCCGGACCGCCCCGCCGGCACCGCCGTCCGCCGCCCGCGCAGGAGTCCCGGACCGCCAAGGGCCCGGCCGGGACCGGGAAGACCGCGCCCCGCGCCCCGCGCGGCGCCACCGCCGGCCGCCCGGTAGCGGTGGGGGCCGGCTCAGCCCCCGGCGGCCGCGGGCCGCAGGGAGAGCCGGCCGCCCGGCCCCTCCACCGCCACCGAGAGGCCCGGCGGGCCGGGGCGGACCGGGACCGGCAGGCCCAGCGCGGCCAGCGGCCCCTCCGCGGCCCCCGGATCCGGGTGGTGCAGGGTCGCCGCCACCGGGCGGACCTCCGGCAGCCCCGAATCGGCCGGATGCGGCGAAGCGCCCCAATCGATGAGGAAGGGCACCGCCCCCGGACGGACCGCGTCCGGATCGGTGAGCCGCCATTCGAGCAGGGCGCCGCCGGGCATCCGGCGGCTCATCGGAAGGACCTCGCCGGGGTTGTGGCCGGCCGCGCGGGCGCGGCGCACCGCGCCGTCCAGGTCGGGGGTGCGGACCGCCCAGGTGACCGCTCCGGGGCCGGGCAGCCCGTCGATGCCGAAGGGCCGCGGGCGCCCGGGGTCCTCCTGCTCCGGGTCGGGGCCGATGATCTCCAGATAGGCCCTGCCGCCCAGACCGACCAGCAGGTTCCGGGTGCCTCGGCCGGGGTGCGCGCCGCCCGGCGCGGGCTCCACCCCGGTCTCTTGGGCGAAGCGGCGCGCCGCCGCTTCGAGATCCGGTACCGCGTAGACGATGTGGTCGAGTTCCGCTCCGTCAGGGAAGGGGAGAATGTCGTCCATGGCGACCATTCTCCGGTGCTGAGCCCCGCCCGGGGCGGCATCCGCCCTTCTCCCGGGGTGCGCGCCCCGGCGGGGCGGGCCCGCGACCGGCGGGAGGGAGCGGTGCGGGCGGCCGGCCGCGGGGCCGCGTCGCCGGGAGAGCGCAGGCGGAGAGCAGGGGTCCTGACCGGCGACCGGCGACGGTCCGCCGCCGAAAGGCGAAGAGAGATGACACTTCCGCACAGACCCGCGGGGCCGGGCTTCGGCCCGCCCCTCCGGGACCGGACGGGACCGCCTCCCCGCTTCCGGACCGCCTCCGCCGAGGACGTCCGCGCCGCCCTCGCGGACCTCGCCGGCCTCGGCGGGTTCTTCCCGGTCCCGGCGGCCGGGGAGGAGCCGGCCGGGACCGGGGAGGAGGCGGGCTGGCGGCCGCTCGCCGGGCTGCGCGAACCGGCCTACCTGGACGGGCGGGTCGAGGCGACCCGCCGCGTCTTCGCCGGGCGGACCGGCATCGCCCCGGAGGAGGTGCCGCCGCGCATCGCCGCCTCCGTGCTCCACCTGGGCATCGCCGAGCGGCTGCTCTCCCCGGCGATCGGCGCCGCGGTGCTGCACGGCGTCGTCCCCGACCCGGGCGCCTGGCGCTGGCGCCCGGCGCCGCGCGGTCCGCTGCCGCTGCTGGCGGGCGGCGGGGGCGCGGCCGTGCCCGACCCCCAGGCCGACCCGGCCGGCGCCGCCGAAGCGCTGGCCGCCGGCTACCTGGACGGCCTGGTGGAGCCGGTGTCCCGGGCGGTGGCCTCCCGGGTCGCGGTCTCGCCCCGCGTGCTGCGCGGCAACGCCGCCTCGGCGTTCGCGGGCGCCGTGCGCCACCTCTCCGAGGCCCGCCCGGAGGCCGCCCCCGGCGCGTCCGCCCTGCTCCGCGCGGTTCTTTCCCGCCGCCCGCTGAACGGAGCGGGGCGCCTGGACGGGAGCGGGCGCTTCACCCGCCGCAGCTGCTGCCTCTACTACCGCCTCCCCGACGGCGGAAAGTGCGGCGACTGCATCCTGCTCCGCTCGGGCGAGTCCTCCCGCTGAACCGGCCCGCCCCGGAGGCCCCCGCACCCCGACTCGGCACCGACGGGCCGCCCGGTCCCGGAGCGGTCACCCGGGCGGTCCGAACCCCCGGCCTGAACGGTGCGGTGCGCCGCGCCCGCGCGGCCGGCCGCGACCCCGGCGGGGCCCTCCCGGGAGGCCGAGGCGCGGAAAGGGCCGCACGGGCGACCCGCCGCCCGTTCTGCGGGGCGGTGCCTTCCGGACCGCCCCGGCACGGCGGGCCGCCCGCTCACGGGGGTGCGGAGACGTCCCGGCCGCGGTGTGCGCCGCGGCCGGGGACGCCCTCCGCAGGGGCCGGGGTCCTCTCCGTCCCGGAGGAGACCCCGGCGGCGCCTGGTCCGCGGCGGGCCGCGGCCGGTGGCGCCTGCCCGGCACCCGCCCCCGGAGGGAGCCGGGCGCACCGGCGCGCCGTCCCGGTCGGGCCGGGCGGCGCAGCAGGCCGCCCCGGCGGCGATCGAGCGGGGTTACCGCCGCCGGGGCGGTCCACCCGTAAAGAGGAGGCGGGACGCCGCACGTCCCGCCGTGTTATCCGTTCGTTACCTGTTTTCTCCGGGACGGCCCGCCGCGCGGCGGTCGGGGGTCACTCGGCGACCGTGAACCGCAGGCTGATCGCGTCGTAGTAGTTGTAGACGGTCACCAGGGAGGAGTCGTCCTCCGGCGGCGGGTCGGGCTCGCCCCACCAGCCGGCGGCGCCGTCGTCCCAGTTCTCCGCACCGAGCTGGAAGGTGTTGCCCTCCGGGTCGGCCTCCTCGGTGACGACGTAGTAGGTGCCGTCGGGGTGCTGGAGGAAGCGGAACATCTGCCCCTCCCGGTCCGCCCGGCAGGGGCCGTGCGCGACCGCCTCGCCGTCGCCGCCGCCCGAGCCGTAGTCCAGGCAGCCTCCGGTCTCCGCGTTCCGCAGCCAGGTGCGGTCGTCGCCCGGCTCCGGGGCGAAGGTCTCCCACACCTCGTCCTCGCCGCCCGCGCAGGCGCGCAGCACCACCTGCTCCCCCTCGGGCCGGATGCAGGCCCCGGTGCCGGCGTTCACCAGCCGCGCCTCGTCCGCCCCCGGCCCCAGGTCGTCGCCCTGGACCCGGGAGGGGTCGGTTTCGTCCTCGTCCTTCCGGTCCTCGCGCTCGTCCTTCTCCTCCCCGCCCTCCGGCGTCTCCTCGGTGACCGAGTCGGGGGCGGGCTCCTGGGAGGCCGCTCCGGGGGCCGGCGGCGCACCCCCTCCGGTGCCCGCCTCCACCCGGTCGGTCGCCGCCGCGCCCGGGTCCGGCCGGCCCGCGTCCGGTGCGGGGACGCCGCCCAGCACGGCCGCGCCGCCGATCACCGTCGCGGTGCCCAGCGCCGCCGCGCCGGCCAGCAGCGGACCGGACGACATCTTGCCCACCGCCAGCGCCGAACCGGCCCCGGCCACGCCGACCGCGCCGCCGACCGCGGCGGTGGTGTGCAGGGCGGTGGCGCCGGCGAACGGCCCGGCCCAGAGCAGCACCGCGGCAGGCAGCACCGCGCGCATCCGCCGGTTCATCCCGGCCAGCTCGGCGAAGGCGGCCCGGCAGCGGGGGCACTCGTCCAGGTGCCGGCCGAGGGCGCGCTTGGGGCGCTGCCTGGCGCGGCGCACCTCCGCGCCCATCAGCGAGGCGTACGGCAGGCACCCGGCGTCGGCCGTCGCGGCGTGCGCCGTCAGATAGGCCTCGCGCAGCCCTTCCCGGGCCCGCGAGGCCAGTGAGCCGACGCCGCTGGCGCCGATGCCGAGCAGCGGGGCGACCCGGCCGGCCGCCTCCCCCTCCACCTCGGTGTGCCAGAGCACGGCCTGCCAGCGCTCCGGGAGCGACCGGAAGGCGGCCCGCACCATGCCGCCGTCCTCCTGGCGGAGCACCCTCTCCTCGCCGCTCTCCTCGGCCGGGGCCTTCTCCAGCCAGCGCTCGAAGTCGGGGGCCAGCTCGGTCCGGCGCTCGGTGCGCGCCCACTCGGCGGCGGTCCGCCGGACCACCGCCAGCAGGTAGGGCCGCCACGCCTCCCCCGGCCCGCCGCCGCCCCGCACCGCCTCCAGGGTCCGGGTGAACGCCTCCGAGGCGAGGTCCTCGGCGGTGTAGGGGTCCCGGCAGCAGGTCTTGGCGTAGACCAGGACGGCCTTCCAGTGCCGCCGGTAGAGGCCGTCCAGCGCCGCCGAGGCCCGCTCCCCGGAGCCCCGCAGCGCGGCCCCGAGCACCGCATCCGACCCGCCCTGCCGACCGCTCTCCGGCCCGGCCTCGGTCTCGGTCATGTCTCTCCGCCCGTGCTCGACGCGCCGCTGTGGACCTCCGCCATTGTGGAACGTCGCCCACTCCTTGAAAAGGGCGGATCAGGAGACTCTCATCGCCCTCCCGCCCCCTTCCGCACACCACTCCCGGAAACGCCCCGCTCACCCCGCGTGTCCGCGATCGGACACCGGATCACGGAACCGGCGGCCGCCGTCGGCCGTCGGGAAGGGCGAGCGGCGCACCCACGAGGAGAGGCGGCCCCATGCCCGTGCCCGACGACGGACTCCGCGCCTCCGACCGGGAGCGGGACGCCGCCCTGGACCGGCTGCGCACCGCCTACCGGGAGGGGATGCTGAGCGGCCCCGAGCACGAGCGGCGGGTCGGGGAGGCTCTCGCCGCCCGCACCCGCGGCGACCTCGCCCCGCTCCTCGCCGACCTGCCGGACCGGGCCCCGGCCTCCCGGCGCGGCCCGGTGAGCCCGCTCCGCGCCTGGGCGCTCTTCTCCGCGATCACGTTCGTGCTCTGGGTGGCGCCCGCGACCGCCCTCGGCCTCGGCGGGCCGTCGGTGCTCGCCTGGCTCACCTGCTGCCTCCTGCTGGGCGCCCCCGCCGCCGCGGTCGCCGTGATCCGCCGCCGCCCGGGGGACTGACCCGGCCCCGCAGCGGCGATGCCCGGCACGGCTCGGGACGGCGCCCCCGCCGGGCCCCCGGCGGTGCGGCGCCGCGCCGCCGAGCGCCCGCCGGCCGCCCGGGGCCGAGCGGGACGGCCGCCTCCGGCCCGGTTCGCCTTCCGCCCCGGGGGTGGCGGAGGATGTCCCCGACACATCCCCCGACTTGATCGGAGTTCACCCGCATGGCGCGGAAGAGGGCCCTCTCGGCGACGGCGCTGCTGGCCTCCGGTGCTCTGCTGCTGAGCGGCTGCAGCACCGGCTGGTTCGGGGGCGGCGGGCCGCCCGAGGTGACCGAGGAGTTCCCCTACACCAAGGAAGGGGTCATCTTCCAGGACACCGGGCAGGACGACGAGATGCGCTTCTCCATCACCGGGCTGGAGCGCACCGACGACCACACCGTCATGTACTACGAGATCGAGTACCCGGACGGGTTCGAGGGCGCCAACCGGAACCTGAGCATGGCGCACACCCTCGTCGACCCGGTGTCCGGGCGGGTGTGGCGGCAGTACCACGACGCCGACGGCCTGAAGTACGGCTCGGTCAGCCCGAACGGCGACGGCCTCTACCCGGTGCACGACGGGGCGGTCAACGAGTACCGGCGGTACTTCCCGCGCATCCCCGACGAGGTGGAGCAGGTCACCTTCATCGGCAGCGGGCTGGGCGCGATGACCGGGATCCCGGTCCAGGACGTGGACGAGGAGCGGCCCGACCCGGAGGACCCGAACGGGCCCGACCACCTCACCGCGGACGACCCTCCGCCGAGCGGGGAGAACCTGGTCTTCGAGAACCGCCGGCCCGGCGAGGACGCCTCCGCCGACGAGGGCGAGGTGGAGAGCTTCGTCGACTCCGAGATCGCCTCCACCACCCGCGACGGGGACACCGAGACCATCTCGCTCCACTCCGACGTGATGTTCGAGTTCGACGAGTACGAGCTCACCGCCGAGGCGGAGGAGGTGGTGCGGCGCGCCGCGGCCTCGCTGGCGGCCAACGTCGACCCGGACGACCCGGAGATCACCGTCATCGGGCACACCGACGGCAAGGGCACCGACGCCTACAACCAGACCCTGTCGGAGAAGCGCGCGGAGACCGTGCGCGACCTGCTCCGGGAGGAGATCGGCGGGGACTACTCCTACGTCGTGGAGGGCCGGGGCAGCAAGGAGCCGGTGGCCCGGGAGGGCGGCCCCGACGACGAGCAGGCCCGCGCCCGCAACCGCCGGGTGGAGTTCTCCTACACCGTCACCCGGTCCAGCGAGGCCGACACCGAGGACGAGACGGACGGCGAAGGGCTGGGCGTGGCCGACCGGAACGTGAGCTGGCCGGCGCCGTTCGAGGCGGACAACGGCTCGGTGGCGGCCAGCGCGGAGAAGGACGGCGTGAAGCTGGACGTCTACCCGCTGCGCCGGGACGGCGCCTACGTGATCGGGACCGTCGACATCACCAACACCACCGACGAGGCGCTCACCCCGGACATGGGCGGCCTGGACGCGCTGCCCGCCGGCGGCCCGGAGCAGTTCAGCAAGGGCACCCTGGGCGGCTTCCAGCTCCTGGAGCCGGAGAAGGGCCTGGTGCGCTACGTGGCGCAGATGAACTTCGGCGACGGCAAGCGGAGCGGCTTCGCCGAGGAGGTGCACCGGCTCCAGCCCGGCAACACCTACGAGCTGGTCGCGGTCTTCCCGGCGCCCGCCGCCGACGTGGAGGAGATGACCCTGCGCGCCGGCCCGTTCGGCGAGCTGGAGGGCATCCCTGTGCAGACCTGACCCCCGGCGCCGGCCCTGTCCGGCGCCGGCCGCGCCCCTGGGAGGGCGGGCGCTCCGCAGCGGAGCGCCCGCCCTTCCGCGTTCCCGCGTTCCCCGCGCGCCCGCGCTCTCCCGCCCGCCCCGGGCACAGAGACCGCCCGGACGGTCCGCCCTGCGTGCCCCGCCGGTGACCCGCCGTCCGGAGGCGGCCGGCGGAGCACGGCCGAGGGCGCCGGCCCGCCCCGGACACGCGGCCGCCCCCTGTCCGGCGTCCCGGCCCATCGGCGAACCGGGCGGAGAGCGGGCCCCCCGGGCGGGGAACCCGCCGGCCGGGGCCGGTCAGCCGGGGAGCCGGTAGACGGAGACGTGCGAGCCCGACTCGGCGGTGAACTCGGTCCCGCGCCAGTCGGCGTGCCGGGACTCCGTCTCGAAGCCGGCGAGCCGGGCCATGAGGTCCAGTTCGGCCGGCCAGATGTACCGGTGCGGGCTGCGGGACAGCCGCGCCTCCCGGCCCTCGCCGAACCGGAAGTGGTGCGAGACGAGCCGCTGGTGCAGCACGTCGTAGGTGTCCATGCCGACGTAGCCGTCCTCGGAGTGCCAGACCAGGGCCTGCTGTCCGGGCGGCAGCCGCTGCAGCTCGGGGACGCCCAGCTCGACGGCGAACCGCCCGCCCGGGACGAGGTGCCGGGCGGCGTTGCGGAAGCACTCGACCTGCTCGTCCTGGGTGAGCAGGTTGGAGATGGTGTTGTAGACGAGGTAGACGAGCCGGAACTCCCCCGGTGCGCGGGCGGTGGCCATGTCGCCGAGGACGACCGGGATCGCCTCCTCGTCCGCCTTGGTGCGCAGCCGCTCCAGCATCGGCCGGGACAGCTCGATCCCGCTGACCGGTACCCCCCGCTGCGCGAGCGGGACCGCGATCCTGCCGGTCCCGATGGCGAACTCCAGCGCTCTGCCGCCCCCGGCGAGCCCGGCCAGGCGGTCCACCGCCGGCTCCACCGCGTCCGGCGCGAACATGCCGGTGCCGGGGGTGTCGTACTCCAGGGCGGTCTCGGTGTCCCAGATCTCATCCTGTCGCATGCCGCCCACCCTCACCCGGGACGGCCGGCGCTGTCGACCGGTTTTCCGGTACCCGGCGGGCGCTACTCGCGGACCCGCCGGGCCGCCTGGACCGCGAGCTGCTCCAGGTCCTCCTGGGCGACGTCGGTGTGCAGGGCGGAGGCGGTGACGTGCAGGTCGCCCGGGAGGGTCAGGATGACGTAGCGGGTCGTCCCCGCGGCGGTGGTCAGGTACTCCAGCTCGCCGTCGAGCTCGTCGGCGTCCGCGGAGTGGTAGGTGTCGCCGTACACGTCGACGTCCACCTCCCAGTTGGCCTCCTTCTCCCCGCCGGCCTCCTGGATCACCTGCGCGGCGTCGGCCGGGTCGGCGTTGAGGGTGAAGACCAGGGCCAGGACCGGGGCGCCGCCGTCGCCCTCCCCCGAGCCGGTCCACACGCAGGAGAGCTGCCGGGCGTCCTCACCGGCGCCCTCCGGGGCCCCGTCGTCCTCGCTGAGCGAGGCGCCGGCCGGGATGTACCCGCCGGCCAGCTCCTCGGCCCCGGCCTCCGCGCAGGAGGACGGCAGGTCTCCGGCGGCCTTCTCCTCCCCGGCCTCCGGGGAGGCCGACGGGAGGACCGCCCCCAGGTCCGGAAGCTCCAGGTCGCCGAGGGCCTCCTCGCCGCCGAAGGAGAGGTCGCCGCAGCCCGCGAGCAGGACGCCGGAGGCGGCGAGCACGCCCGCCAGCAGCGCGGTCCTGGACGTGGGTGCGATCGGCGGGAAGCGCATCGGGGGACTCTCCGGTTCGAAGGGAGGCGCCCGCCCCTGCGGGCAGGGGCGCGGCACGTGTACGACACTCCGCACGGTAGCAAGACCGGGGGCGCTCCCCTCTCCGGGAGCCGGGGCGCGCGGGACCGGGCCCCGCAGGCGCACCGGGCGTCTCCGGGACCCGGTCCGCGCCGTCCCGCGGAGCCCGCCGGTGTGGACGGGACGCCGCTCCGGGCGGCGAACACCGGCCGTTCCGCGGAACACCGTGGCGGTGCCGTCGGGGCTGGGCCCCGCGGACCGCCGGTGGGGGTCGGTGGACCGGGTACGCGGTCGGAGGCCCGGCGAGGCGGGCACCCCGTGGCCGGCCCCGGCCGCCCTGCCACCGGGCCGCCGGCCCGGTGGTGGAGCGGAGCACGGAACCGCCCGCAGCGGGCCCCCGTCCTGCCGTGCACTGCCGACGCGCACAGCATTGACCCCGGATATCGCGTTGTCAATATTCCGTGATCGCGAAACCGCATTCCGGCCGGTTCCGGCAACCTGGCGCTCCAGCCCGCCTCCCCACCGTCTCCGGGCCACCCGGTCCCCGAGCCCCGGGCCCAGGACGGCGTGCCCGAGGGGAGTACAGGCACCGCCAGGACGCGGGCTCACGGGGGCAGGGGTTCAAGCGGGCGGCGACGGCGAAGGTAGGAGCGGGGCCGGGCATCTCGTCCGGGCGCAGCGCCCCACGGGGCGGGGGTTCAAACGGGCGGCGAGGGCGGGGGGCGTGCCGGCCGGCCGGTCGGGCGCAGCACCCCGCGAAGTGAAGGTTCAAGCAGGCGGCGACGGCAGAGGAAGGGGCGGGGTCGGGCGCCCCGGCCGGGCGCAGCGCCTCGCGGAGCGAAGGTCCAAACAGGCGGCGACGGCAGAGGAAAGGGCGGGGCGCCCCGGCCGGGCGCGGCGTCTCGCGGGGTGAAGGTTCAGGCCGGCGGCGAGGCCAAGGGGCGTGCCGGTCGGTCGGGCGCGGCGCCTCGCGGGGCCGAGGTTCAAGCGGGCGGCGAGGGCGGGAGTGGGCCGGGGTCGGCGGGTCGCCTGCGGCAGGGCGGTGGGGCGGGTGAGGGGGCGGGTTCGCCGTTCCCGCGTCGCCCCGGCGCCGGGGCGGGCCGCCCGGCGACCACCGACACCTCCCTGACCTGGGCGAATACGGAGGGTGACGGCGGTGGGGGGCGGCCTGCGCACCGCGAGAGCACCCCGGTGATTCCCGGGCACACATCCCGGGCCGGAACGGGCCTCCCGGGGCCCGAACGGCCCCGGTCCGGGCGGCGGCCGGGGATCCGTGCCGCCCGGAAGGCCCGAAAGGCCGGGCCGGAACCCCTTGGAGGGGCGACGAGGGGGTGAGATGTCGCATTCGTCCTCCCGGCAGGCCCCACTTCGGCCACTCTGGGTGACCGGCGAGGGGGTGGCGAGGCTTCCGGGGGTGCTACTCGCTGGTAGATGTCATCGGGCCTGCTGCGGGGGTGCGCAGGGCGCCCCCGGCCCGCCCGATCCCCGCCGGCGATCCGACACAGCGGACACAACGCCCTCCACTCGCGCGGCGGGCCCGGCCCCACCACCGGAACAGCGCTTTCCTCCTCTTCCCCCTCGCCGGGCGCCCGGGGGCGGACCGGTGAACGCCGCCCCGGCCCGCTCTGCCGCACCCGACCGACCAGCCGGTCCCCCTCCCCGCCCTCGCCGCCCGCTTGAACCCCGGCCCCGCGAGGCGCCGCGCCCTACCGGCTGGCCGGCACGCCCCTTGGCCTCGCCGCCGGCCTGAACCCCGACCCCATGGGGTGCCGTGCCCGGCCGGGGCGCCCGGCCCCGCCCCTACCTGCGCCGTCGCCGCCGGTTTGGGCCCTGGCCCCGTGGGGCGCCGCGCCCGGGTGAGGCCTGCCCCCCGCCCCTGCCCTCGCCGCCTGCTTGAACCCCGGCCCCGTGGGGCGCCGCGCCCGACCGACCGGCTGGCACGCCCCCTACCCTCGCCGCCCGCCTGAACCTTCGCTCCGCGAGACGCCGCGCCCGGCCGAGACGCCCGACCCCACCCCCACCCCCGCCGGCGATGCCCCGGAGCGCGGAAGGGCTCGCCATTGGCCGTTCCTCATCCGGTCGCTCCCCGTCTGGCCATGCCTGTCTGGCCGCTCCCCGTCTCTCGGCGGGAGGACGTCCGGTGCGGCCCGGTGGCCGTGCCGAGAGGTCCGGCCGCCGGTCAGAAGGCATGCCAGCGCACCGTCGGGTCGCCCGCGCGCAGTGACGCGACCCGGCGGCGGAACTCCTCCCGGGCCCGCGGGTCGCCCGGCGCGTGCTGGGCCACCCAGGCGGCGCTCGCGGTCTCCCGGGCGCCGCGCAGCGCAGCGGCCCCCTCCCACTCGGCGTCCGCGTCGCGCCCGTAGGCCCCGGTGAACGCCCGGTACTCCGCCTCGGGCAGGCCGTACCGGTCCCGGGCCAGCGCCATCACCACCAGGTCGTGCTCGCGCAGGTCGTCGGCGAAGGTCTCCAGGTCGACCAGGACCGGGCCGTCCGGGCCGACGTGCACGTTGCGCGGCAGGGCGTCGCCGTGGATCGGGCCGCGCGGCAGCAGCGGGCGCAGATCCGCGATCCGCTCGGCGTGCTCGTCGCGCCGCCGGAGCAGGTAGGCGGCGTCGGCGGGGTCGATGTGCCCGGCCGCCGCCGCCAGCCAGCGGCCGACCCCGGCGAGCAGGTCGCGGCGGGGCAGCCGGAACGGGGGCTCGCCGAGCGCGTGCACCCGGCGCAGCAGCGCCCCGAGGTCGGCGCCGCCGGCCGGGCGGACCGGTTCGGGAAGCCGGGCCCAGAAGGTCACCGGGTGGCCGGAGACCAGCAGCGCCCCGGGGGCGCCCGGCGCGGGCCGCACCGCCGGGACGCCCTCCGCGGCGAGCCAGGCGGCGACCTCCGCCTCCCTCCGCGCCCGCTCCAGGAGCGCGGCGCCGCGCCCGATCCGCACCACGACCGGCTCCGCCGCCAGCGCGAACACCGCGTTCTCCCCGAACGCCGCCTCCCGCGCGCCCGCCGCCGAGAAACCGGCCGACCGGCACGCCTCGGCCAGCACCTCCCGGGCCCGCTCCCGGTCGAAAGGCCGCCCTTCCTGCTCCCCGTCCGCCGCCATGGCCGTCCTTCCGGTCCGCTCCCGCTCCCGCCGCCGGGGCTCCGCCGGCCCCGGGCCGGGAACACAACCTAGACCGCCGGCCGGGCGCGCACCGCTCCGGGGCGCCGGCCGCGGTGCCGCGCGCCCCGGCGGGGGGTCACCGCGGGAGGGGCACGGCCGCGTACGGGCCCGAGCGGGGGACGAGGCGGACGAAGGGCAGGCACCGGCCCAGGCGGCGGTACTCCTCGGCGGGAACCGGGGCGCCGGCCGCGCAGCCCGCCGGCGCTCCGGCGGTCCGCGGGTGGCGCTCCGCGTACCGGGCCATCAGCTCGGCGCCCTCGCCGGGCTCGGGAAAGTCGGCCTCCACCCGGAGCAGGCGCAGCCCCACCTGGACCGACGCCCGGGGCCGCACCCGCAGGTTCCGGTACCAGTCGGACCGCTCGCCGAACCCGGAGCAGACCAGGTAGGCGCCGGAGACCGGCTCGTGCTCGACCACCTCCACCACCGTCCGCAGCACCCTCCCGGAGCGGCGGGCGACGTGGGCGAGCAGCAGGAACCGCCCGCCGAGCAGCCAGCCCAGCCGCAACCGGTACAGGTGCACCGGCAGCCGGTGGCGGTGCCTCTCCAGCCCGTTCGGGCGGCATCCCCTGACCTTGTCCATCGCGGCCTCCCCCACGGCATCGCCTCCCCGGGGCGCCCTCGGGGCGCCTCTCCACCGAGGATCTGCGGCGCCCTTCCCGAAGCAAAGCCGGACACGCTCGTTTTCCCAGGTCAAAACGGTCCACTCGGGCCGGTGGGCGGCGGCTGGGGAAGAAGGGGGACGGGAGGGCTAGCAGGCCGCCGGTTCCGCCGAGTAGACCGTGGTGAAGTCCGCCCAGGTGACCATGGGGCCGTCGTACTCGGCGCGCTCCTCCTCGGTGACCACGTCGAAGATGCTGGTGAAGCCGCGCTCCAGGTAGCCGGGGCCGCCCTCGGCGGGGATCCGTCCCCATTCCCGGGTGAGGGCGGCGGCGAGGAACAGGCCGCGGCCGTCGGGGCGGGTGAGGTCGGGGGTGAGCACCCGGGCCGCGGTGCGCGGCCGGTCCGAGCACGGGCCCTGGTCGGTCACCTCCAGGTGGACCGGGCCGCCGACCAGGCCGACCAGGCTGGTGAAGACCTCGCCACCGGGCTCGCCCGAGGCCGTGTGCCGGATCGCGTTGCCGAAGAACTCGCTGACCACCAGCTCAACGGCGTCCGCGATGTCGGGGAAGGGGCGCATCGCGCGCCGCGCCCACAACCGGGCCTCCCGGCACTGGTCGGGTTCGCCGGGAAAGGTCCGGTAGGCATCGATCGTGTAGATGCCGCGGAGACCGCTCTCCGCATCCTCTGTCTCGTTCATCAGGCCACCGCCGGTCACGGCCCGCCGCCTCGGTGCAGGGCGGGCGAGGAGCGGGCAGGGAGGTACATGTCGGCCGGGACCGCCTCGCGCCGAAGGGGGTCCGACAGGCCCATGGAGCGGGACGATATCGAACTCCCCGCCCACGGACCACCACTGCCCCCACGGCGACGGGAGTCCCTGCCCCACCGGCCTTCCCAAGATCAGCGGAGTATCACCTCCCCGTGCCCGCGCGGCCCCCGCCGGCCTCCTCCGGAGGCGGTCCCGGGCGCGCCGGAAAAATCCTGGTCCGCCGGGAGAAGGGGCGGCGGGCTAGCCGACCGCCGTCGGCGGCTCCGCGACCGGGCCGCGGTCCAGCAGGGAGGTGACCTTCACCCGGGTGCTGTCGATCCACACGTCGGAGTACTCCACCGCGCGGCCGTCCCGGGTGTAGGTGACCTGCTCCAGGTAGAGCACAGGCGCGCCGGGCGGCAGGGCGAGGGCGTCGGCGACCTCGTCCCGGGCGGGCTCGGCGCTGAAGCTGCGGCGGCCCTGGGAGAGGTCCAGGCCATAGCGGCGCTCCAGGGTCCCGTAGAGCGACTCCCGGGTGAAGTCGACCCCCTCGATGCCCGGGCAGAGGTCCGCGCGCACGCAGTTGACCAGGTAGGCCAGCGGCCCCTCGGCGCCCCGGAAGACCCGGACCAGGCGCAGGCCGGGGGTGTTGGCCGGGACGTCCAGCAGCGCCTGCACGGCCAGCGGGAGCCGTTCCAGCCGGGCGCTGAGCACGTCCGTGGCGACCTCCAGCCCCTGGGCGCGGAAGTCCTCGGAGAGCGAGCGGAGCCGCTGGGCGATCCCCGGCTCGGCCTTGCCCGAGGTGACGAAGGTGCCCCGGCCGCGGCTCTGGACCAGCAGCCCCTCCTCGATGAGCCCGGCGAGCGCCTTGCGCACGGTGCCGCGGTTGACGCCCAGGCCGCGGGCGAGGTCCGGCTCGGCGGGGAGCTTGTAGTGGGCGGGCCAGGCGCCGGTGGCGATGCGCTCCCGGACCGCCCGCGCGATCTGCACGTTGATCGGTTCGGGGGCGGTGCGGGAGATGGAGGCGGCGAGCGCGGGCAGGCCGCCCGCGCCGCCGTCGGCGGCGGTCCCGCCGGTCCCCGTGCCGTCGACCACGTCGTCCCCCCATGTCCGGGCACCCGCTCCCACCAGGTGCGACAGAACCCTATCCCGGGTATAGGACCGGGCCCGCGCCCTGCTCCGCCCCCGGAGGGCGGCCGCGGGGGCGGGCCGGCGCCCGGATCAGTAGTCGCCCCGGTCCGCCCCGCCGTCCCGGCCGGAGGTCACGATGGCCACGCCGGAGCTGGTGCCCAGCAGCGAGGCGCCGGCGCCGAGCAGGGCGCGGGCCTGCTCCAGGGTCTTGATGCCGCCGGAGGCCTTGACCCGCACCCCGTCGCGCACCCGCGCGGCCAGGTAGGCGATGCTCTCCGGGTCGGCGATCTCGACCGAGCCGCTGCTGGCGTTCTTCAGGTAGGCGGCGCCGGCGTCCATCGCCAGCTCCACCGCGCGCTCCCGCTCGGCCCCGGTGAGCAGCGGGAGCTCCAGCATCACCTTGACCGGGACGCCCGCGGCGACCACCCCGGCGATGTCGTCGCGGAACTCCTTCTCCATGCCGCTGCGCAACCAGCCGACCTGCACGCCCATGTCGATCTGGGCGGCGCCGGCCGCGGCGATGGCGCGGGCCTCGGCGGCCTTGCCCGCGGAGGTCATCACGCCCACGGTGGGGAAGTCCAGCGCGGAGGCGACGGCGATGCCGGTGCCGCGCAGCACCTCGGCGGCGAGGCCGACCCAGGAGGCCGGGATCATCGCGGCGTTGAAGCCGTATCGGGCGGCCTCCTCGCAGTGCGCGACGAGGTCGTCCCGGGTCATCCCCGCGGAGATGGCGGTGTGCTGGATGTAGGGGGCCAGGGAGGCGGGGTCGGAGTGGTCGGTGGTGGCCACGGTGGTGTCCTCTTCTCGGTTCATCGTTGCGGTGCGCCCCCGGCGAGGAGGGCCTCCAGGTCGGCGGGGCGGCCCAGGCCGGGCAGCACCTCGTGCCGGGTGACGGCGAACGCGCCGGCCGCCGCGGCGTAGCGGACGGACCGCTCCAGGTCCCACCCGGCGCAGACGCCGACCGCGAAGGCGGCGTTGAACGCGTCGCCGGCGCCGGTGGTGTCGGCGACGCGGGGCGGGCGGACGGCTTCGACGTGCAGCCGCTGCGTCCCGTCGTCGGCGTAGGCGCCGTCGGGGCCGCAGGTCAGCACGGTGGTGGCGGAGGGGAAGCGGCCGCGGAGCGCGTCCAGCAGCTCGCCGGGGCCGGCGTCCGGCCCGAGGCCGGTGAGCAGCCGCGCCTCGCCCAGGTTGGGGGTGAGGTAGTCGACCAGCGCGGTGTCGGACTCCGGCACGTCCCGGGCGGGCGCCGGGTTGAGCAGCGTCGGCGTGCCGTGCTCGCGGGCGGTGGCCAGCGCGGCCGAGACCGCCTCGGCGGGGATCTCGTTGCAGGCCATCACCAGGTCGGCGGCGGCGATCGGCCCGGCGAAGGCGCGCACGTGCTCCGGGGCGAGCTCGGCCAGCGCCCCTTCGGCGATGACGATCCGGTTCTCCCCGCCGTCCTCGACCATGATCACCCCGACCATGGTCGAGGCCCGGCCGGTGAGCACCGCGCCGGCGTCCACGCCCTCGGTCCGCCACAGCTCGCGGGCCTGCTCGCCGTAGGGGTCGGGGCCGACGGCGGTGAGCAGGGAGGTGCGGGCGCCCAGCCGGGCGGCGCCGATGGCCTGGTTGGAGCCCTTGCCGCCGGGGCCCGCCGCGAACACGCCGCCGGCCAGGGTCTCCCCGGGGCCGGGCACCCGCGGGGTGCGCATGGTCAGGCCCGCGCCGTAGCTGCCGACGACCGCGATCCGCATATCCTCACCCGTTCCGAACCAGGGGGTAGACATCTATATACATTCTTACCCGACCCATGGCGCCCCCGCTACCGGGGACCTGCACGCGAGGGGACGAATTGACGCACGTCAGATCCGTAACATAGCGTTCTGCGAGGACGATGGAAGCAGGCCCCGCCGCACTGCGGGGCCGGGCGATCAGAGTCGACAATCCATGGACACATCACGGCTGGCCGCGCCCGCGGGCGGCCGCGGCGCAGCGCCCCGGAGAGCCCCATGCCCGTTCCCCTGATCATCGATACCGACACCGCGCAGGACGACTGCGTCGCCCTGCTGGTCGGCCTGCTCGACCCCGAGGCGGACCTGCGCGCGATCACCATGGTCGCGGGCAACGTCGGCTTCGACCGGCAGGTGCGCAACGCGTTCCTGACCCTCAGCGTCGCCGGCCGCCTCGGCGAGGTCCCGATCCACCTGGGCTGCCGCCGCCCGATGGTGCGGCCGTGGGAGAGCGCGGAGAACGTGCACGGCGACGGCGCGGGCGGGCTGAGCATGGACGAGAGCGGGCTGGCCGCGGAGTCCGAGCACGCGGTGGACGCACTGGTCCGGCTGGCCGCGGAGAACCCGGGCGAACTGTCCGTGGTCGCCATCGGCCCGCTGACCAACATCGCGATGGCGGCGGTGAAGGACCCGGACTTCGCGAAGAACGTCAAGTCGCTCTACATCATGGGCGGCTCGAACAACGGCCGGGGCAACATCACCGCGGCCGCCGAGTTCAACTTCTACGTCGACCCGGAGGCCGCGAAGACCGTCTTCGCCGCGGGCTTCGAGATCACCGTGGTGCCGTGGGACCCGCTCACCCTGCGCCAGGCCGTGTTCGGGCAGAGCCGGCTGGACGAGATCGAGGCGCTGGGCACCCCGCTCTCCGACTTCTTCACCCGGGTCTGCGCCGCCACCCTGGAGTTCGACCGCGCCGTCGGCATCGACGGGACCACCCACCCCGACTCGCTGACCGCCGCGCTCCTGCTCCACCGCGAGCTGATCACCAGCAGCGACCGGTACAACGTCGACGTGGAGACGGCCGGCGAGCTCACCCGCGGCTACTCCGCGATGTCCTGGGGCGTGCACGGCCTGGAGCCCAACGCCGTGGTCGTCGAGCGGATCGACGCCGAGGGCTTCTTCTCCTACATCAAGAAGCTGCTCTCCACCCCGACCACCCCGTCCCGGGAGCTCCTCCCCCCGGCCTGACACCGGGCACGGCTGCGCCCGCCCCGCCCCGCCCCGCGCGGTGCGGGGCGGGCGCAGCCGCCGTTCAGCCCGCTTCCTCCCAGGGATCCACGAGAGCGATCCCGGTCTCCTCGAAGTCTTTGAGGCTGCGAGTGGCGACCCGAGCCTGATGCACAGACGCGATCGCGGCGATCCGGGCGTCGAAACCGGAGATCGGCCTGCCGTTCTTCTCCCGTGCCGCCACGATCCGCGCGTAGTGCGCCGCTGCTCGCCGGTCGAACGGGAGGACATGGTCGCCGAAAGCGGAGAAGACCTCCTCCGCGGCGCTCTGCAGCACGCTCTTGCGTCGACCGTCCGCAAGCCGGGCGAGGCCGTACTGGATCTCGGCGACCGTCACGGCGGTCGTGAAGAGCTCCTGCTCGTCCTGTCCACGCAACCATCCGAGCACTGCCTGCTCAGGAGCGGGCCTCATCAATTCGGAGACCACGTTGGTGTCGACGATGATCACGAGCCGAAGTCCGGTGACCGGGGAGGCTCCGAGCGCTGAGGCGGTTCGATGTCGACCCCGCCGAGCTCACCGAACCGATCCAGCAGGGTACTGAACGGCCCTTCGCTCTCTCCGGTCTCCCTGACGGCCTCCTCGAGGATGTGCCGGATCTCGGCTTCTATGGACCGCCCGTGCTGGGCGGCACGGATCCGAAGCCGACGCTTCACGGCAGGGTTCAGTCCTCTGACGCTCACGGCGGGCACTCGACCACCTCCACTGCCATCGATGCTAGCGCCCTCGCTTCCTGCGGACATGGGGTTCGGCACCAGGACCGCGGACGGAGGCGATCGCCTCTCCCACCCGGCCCGTTCGGGTCAGGGCGCGACCGGGAGGGCGCGCTTGTGGGCGGTGGCGCGGTAGCGGGCGATCAGGGCCCGCTCGACGTGCTCGGGGACCGGGGCGCCCTCCAGGAAGTCGTCGATCTCCTGGTAGGTGAGGCCGAGGGCGTCCTCGTCGGCCTTCTGCGGGCTGAGGGACTCCAGGTCGGCGGTGGGGGTCTTGTCGACCAGCGAGGCCGGGGCGCCGAGCTCGGCGGCGAGGGCGCGGACCCGGCGCTTGGTGAGGCCGGTCAGCGGGACCAGGTCGGCGGCGCCGTCGCCGAACTTGGTGAAGAAGCCGGTGACCGCCTCGGCGGCGTGGTCGGTGCCGACGACCAGCCCGCCGACCGCGCCGGCCACCGCGTACTGGGCGGCCATCCGCTCCCGCGCCTTGGCGTTGCCCAGCACGAAGTCCCGGGAGGCCTCGCTCGCGTAGTGCAGCCCGGCGACGTCGAGCATGTCGGCCAGGCCGTCGGTGGCCGGCTTGACGTCCACCGTCAGCACCCGGTCCGGCTCGATGAACTCCAGCGCGCGCTGCGCGTCCTCTTCGTCCTTCTGCACCCCGTAGGGCAGCCGCATCGCGATGAACTCGGCCTGCCCGCCGCCGGCCCGGACCCGCTCCGCGGCCAGCCGGCACAGCCGCCCGGCGGTGGAGGAGTCCACCCCGCCGCTGATCCCCAGCACCAGCGCCCGGCACCCGGTCGCGGTGAGCCGCTCCGCCAGGAAGGCGGTGCGCCGCTCGATCTCCTCCCGGACGTCGAACCCCTCGGCGACCTCGAGGGCCCGGATGATCCCGCGCCGCTCCTCGCTCAACTCGCCCACCGCCGTGTTCCTCCCTGCCGGTACGACCTGCTGCTCCGACTGGGGATTATCCCGCCCCGCCTCCCCCGCCCCGGCACCCGGGTCGCGGGAAAGGCCCGGTTTCGGGGAATCCGCTGCGGCGCTGGGTAGGCTCCGGTTAGATTCCGCCTCAGCAGATCCGGACCGACCGAGAGTGAGGCGGCCGACGATGTCGATCCCCTTGAAGGAACCGACGATGTCCGCTGATCCGCTGCCCGACTGGTTCTTCCCGCCCCCGGAGGGGTGGACGGCGGACGACCTGGACCGGCTCCCGCCCTCCGCTCCTTCGCACATCGAGCTGATCGACGGAGCACTCATCGTGACGGCGCCCCAGCGCTCCTTCCACGCCAGGACCCTCCTGCGCCTGGGAGCCGCACTCGACCTGCAGGCCCCCGAAGGGGTAGGGGTCGAACCTGAGATGACCGTGAGGCTCGGGGAGCGCCAGCGCCCCGAGCCCGACCTCGTGGTGTTCCGGGACACCGATGGCGGGAACGGGGACCGGACCTACTACCTGCCGGAGGACGTGCTCCTGGTGGTGGAGGTCGTCTCCCCCGAATCGGAGGAGCGCGACCGCAAGACCAAGCCGGTCAAGTACGCCGAGGCGGGGATCCCGCACTTCTGGCTGGTCGAGGAGGAGGAAGGCGCCGCCGCCGTGCACGTCTACGAACTGGACCGGGTCAACGGCGTCTATACCCGGACGGCCGTGGCCCGGGGGCGCCTGGAGCTGAGCGTTCCCTTCCCGGTCACCGTGGACCTCTCCCGCCTCAACCGCTGACCCGCCCCCTCCGCAGGCCGTGGGCGGTCCGCGGGATGTTCCACGTGAAACGCCGGGCGGTGCAGGACGCCCGTGGTCACGGCACCCGTTCGTAGAGGTCCTGGCCGTCGAGGACCAGGCCCTCGTGGTCGACGGAGAAGCGGTGGCCGTGCTCGGCGGTGAGGTACTCGTAGCGGGCGCGGCCGTCCGCGGCGGGTTCCAGCCGGGTGTAGCGCTGGAGGACCCGGGTGACCTGCAGTTCCGGCACGGAGATCCGGACTGCGGCGATGTCGCGGTGCTCGCCGCGGCGCAGGCCCAGGCGGCGGACGGGCAGGGTGCGGGTGAGCGGGGTGGCGGCGATGTCCACGTCGGTGCAGCCGTCCAGGAGCGGGCGGCGCTCGCCGTCCACCGTCCACAGGCCGGCCCGGCAGGTGACGTCCAGCGTCCGCACCCCCGACGAGCTCAGCACCTCCACGTGCACCGACCGGGTCGTCCAGGCGAGGTCGGTGCGGACGGTGAAGCGGCAGCTGTAGACCGCGCCGCCGTCGACGGCGGTCTCGCCGCCCTCCATCCGGTGGCCGCTCCGCTCCGGGACCAGCGCCCCGACGGCCGTCCCCCGGGCATCGTCGACGCGGGTCCACGCCACGGGAAGATCGCACATGGCATCGTTTCTACCGGGAGCCCCCGTTACGCACCAGAACGGGAGGATCACGATGCGGCGGGAGCCGCGCACCGGGCGCGACCCCCGCCGCGGGGTCATCGGGGAGGCCGGGTCACACGCCCGCGCCCTGGCTCTCCCGGCGGTACTCCGCGTCGACCCGGTCGAAGTCCTCGTCCATGTGCTCGGCGACCTTGCCCAGCCCGTTGAAGGCGTAGATGGCCGCGAAGCTCACGATCACCGCGGGGACCATCGCGTACAGCCCGGTCTCCAGCACGTTCTTGTCCAGCACGTCCCAGATGACCGAGGTGAGGCCGCCGCCGAGCATGCCGGCCAGCGCGCCGGTCCAGGTCATCCGCTTCCAGTACAGGGAGAGCAGGATGACCGGGCCGAAGCCGGCGCCGAACCCGGCCCAGGCGTAGCCCACCAGGTCCATGACGGTGCTGTTGCCGGAGAGCGCGATGCCCGACGCCGCGAGGGCGACCAGGATCACCGCGATGCGGCTGACCCAGACCAGGGTGAGCGCCGAGGCGTCCCGCTTGACGAACGCCCGGTACCCGTCCTCGGTCAGCGCCGAGGCGGCGACCAGCAGCTGGGAGTCGGCGGTGCTCATCACCGCGGCCAGGATCGCGGCCAGCAGCAGGCCGGCGACCCACGGGTTGAGCAGCGCCTGGATCAGGGCGGGGAACACGTTCTCCGCGTTGGGCAGCTCCTCCTCGAAGCCGAAGTAGCGGAGGCCGACGAAGCCCATCACCACGGCCATCAGCATCGCCGAGACCGCCCAGGAGACGCTCACCCCGGCGGCCTTGCGCACGTCGCGCACCGAGCGGATGCCCATGAACCGGGCGAGGATGTGCGGCTGGCCCAGGTAGCCGAAGCCCCACGCCAGGCCGGAGACGACCACGACCGGGGCGAGCACGCCGCCCAGCGAGAACTCGCCGGCGCCGCTGAAGCCGCCCAGCACGGAGAGCTCGCCCCCGGTGCCCACCGAGGGGTCGGAGACCACGGTGACGACCGCGACCACCGGCACGATGAGCAGGGCCAGCCACATCATCACGGCCTGGATCACGTCGGTGTAGCTGACCGCGAGGAACCCGCCGAGGAAGGTGTAGAGCACGATGATCGCCATGCCGGCGAGCACCGCGATCGAGCCCGGCATGTTGAAGACGTCCTCGAACAGCCCGCCCATGGCGACCAGGCCGGAGGCCACGTAGAAGAGGTAGAAGGCCAGGATGAGCACGGCCGAGACGCCGCGCAGCAGGCCGGTCCGGTCGGCGAACCGGTTCTCCAGGTAGGAGGAGAGGGTGAGCGAGTTGGCCTCGTCCCCCGAGCGCGCGTCCCTGGCGCGCTCGGTGTAGACCCGCAGCCGGCCGGCGATCACGATCCAGCTGCCGGCGAAGCCGAGGGCCAGGCCGACCGCGATCCACGCCTCTCCGAGGCCGGACAGGTAGATCGCACCGGGCAGGCCCAGCAGCAGCCAGCCGCTGAAGTCGCTGGCGTTGGCGCTCAGCCCGGCCACCCAGCTGTTCAGCCGGCGGCCGCCGAGTACGAAGTCGGACAGGGAGGTGGTGCGCTTGTAGACGTAGAGGCCGATGCCGACCATCACTACGAAGTACACACCGAAGGTGACGCTCGACGCCAGCAGCGATTCGCTCACGGTGCTCCTTCCTTCATCTCAGGTTTCCTCTTCGGTCTCCGCATCCTGTCCCCGTTCACCTGCGTGATCAATGACCGATATGTACTTCATCACCGGTTCGAGACATGCCCGTCACATTCCTTGACCATCATTGGCGCCTCGTCTAGGACCCGGGTGTCCTTTTTGGCCGATCCGACATACCCCGGGCGCCCTCTGATCAGGAGCGGCCACTAGCCTGGGAGGGCGACGGGAACCAGGAAGTCCGGTGCGAATCCGGCACGGTCCCGCCACTGTGACCGGGGAGTCGAACCCGCATAAGGCCACGGCGCAGCGCGCTGGAAGGCCGGGGGAGGCGCTGATCCGGGAGTCAGGAGACTGACCCGTCGCGATCGTCGACCAGGGGCGCGGACCCCGGGGGGACGGGCGTCTCCGGTGCCGCCGCGATGTGCGCCCTTTGTACGCCTCGACCACCGGCGCCGTGCCCGGATCCCGGAGAGGACCCGGACGTGCACCAGGAATCCCCCATCCCTTCCCCGGCGGGCCGCCGCGCGGTGCGCCGCACCGCGCCCGCACTCGCCTGCACCGCGCTGCTCGCCGCCGCCGGCTGCGGGGGCGGCGGCGAGCCGGCCGGGCAGGCCGCCCCCGACGAGGGCTACCCGGTCACCGTGCAGGAGTGCGACCGCGAGGTCACCGTGGACGCCCCGCCGGAGCGGGCGGTCACGCTCAACCAGCACACCACCGAGATCATGCTGGCCCTGGGCCTGGAGGACCGGATGGTGGGCACCGCGTACCTGGACGACGCCGTGCTGCCCGAGTACGCCGACGCCTACGAGGCCGTTCCGGTCCTGGCCGAGCAGTACCCCTCGTTCGAGGACCTGCTCGCCGCCGAGCCCGACTTCGCCTACGCCGGGTTCGCCTCCAGCGCCTTCGCCGAGGACGAGGGCCGGGGCCGCGAGGCCCTGGAGGACGCCGGGATGACCACCTACGCCAGCATCGAGCAGTGCGCCGACCAGGTCACCATGGAGACGGTGGCCACCGAGATCACCAACATCGGGAAGATCTTCGGGGTGGAGGACCGGGCCGAGGAGCTGGTCGCCGGCATCGAGGAGCAGGTCGCCGGGGTGGAGAAGGCCCTGGAGGGCACCGAGCCGGTGGACGTCCTGGTGGTGGACAGCATCGACGGCACCGTCTTCACCTCGGGCGGCGCCGGCATCGGCACCGAGATCATCGCGCACGCCGGCGGCCGGAACGTCTTCGACGACCTGGACAAGGTCTTCGCCGACGTCTCCATCGAGCAGGCCGCCGACCGCGAGCCGGACGCGATCCTCATCTACGACTACGGCGAGGTCTCCGCGGAGGAGAAGAAGGAGGCGGTCCTCGCCGACCCGACGCTGGCCGGGACGCCCGCCGTCGAGGAGGAGCGGTTCGCGGTGCTGCCGCTGACCTCCTCCGTCGTCGGCAACCGGGTGGGCGGCGCGGTGGAAGAGGTCGCCGAGCAGCTGCACCCGGACGCGTTCTGAGGCCCCGGTGAGCACCGCCCCCGCCACCACCGCCGGCCGCGCCGCGCGCCCCTCACCGCGGCGCGGCCCGGTGCCGCTGCTCCTGCTGCTTCCGCTGCTCGCCGCCGCGGTCCCGGTCGCCGCGACGTTCGGCATCATCACCGGGTCGGTGGACGTCTCCTTCGCCGACACCTGGCGGATCATCGCCCACCAGGCCTTCCCCGGCCTGGTCCGGCCGGACTGGCCGCCCGCGCACGAGGCGATCGTGACGGTCGCCAGGGCGCCGCGGGTGGTGCTGGCCGCGCTGGCCGGCGCCGGGCTGGCCGCGGTCGGCGCGGCCCTGCAGACCCTGGTCCGCAACCCGCTCGCCGACCCGCTGCTGCTCGGCATCTCCTCCGGAGCGACGCTCGGCGCGGTGCTGGTGGTGGTCACCGGGGCCTCCGTGCTCGGGCTGTTCACCCTGCCGCTGACCGCGTTCCTCGGCGCGCTGCTGGCACTGGTCACCGTGTACGCCCTGGCGCAGGCGCGCGGCCGGATGACGGTGACCAGGCTGATCCTGTCCGGGGTGGTGGTCGGGCAGCTGTGCGGCGCGCTGGCGAGCCTGTCCATCATGCTCTCCGGCGACCCGCACGTCGCCAAGCAGGTGCAGCGGTGGACCCTGGGCGGCCTGGCCGGGACCACCTGGCAGACGCTGCCGGTGGTCGCCGCCGCGGTGCTCGCCGCGCTGCTGGTGATCGCCGCCGCGGCCCCGGCGCTCAACGTGCTCCAGCTGGGCGAGGAGACCGCGGTGGGCATGGGGCTGAGCGTGCACCGCTTCCGCGCGCTGATGTTCGCGGCGACGTCCCTGGCCACCGGGGTGCTGGTCTCGGTGTGCGGCCCGATCGGCTTCGTCGGGCTGATGATGCCGCACATCGCCCGGATGCTGGTCGGCTCCGACCACCGCCGGGTACTCCCGGTGGCGATCCTGCTCGGCGCCTCCTTCATGATCCTCGCCGACCTGGCGGCCCGGGTGCTGGCCGCGCCGGAGGAGATCCCGATCGGCATCCTCACCGCGCTGTGCGGCGCCCCGTTCTTCCTCTGGCTGATGCGCCGGGACGCCCGCAAGGGGGGACGGAGGCTGGTCTGAGCCGCGCCGCGGATTCCGCGGCCGGGGTCCGCGACGCATCCGATACACCGGCTTCGCTTCTTCTTCGTTCCCGGGTCTCCCGCCGGTACCGCCGCGCCCCTACGCTCACGGGGCCGCCTCGACCGCCGACCGGAAGGACGCCTCCCCGTGGCCCCCGACATCTCCCGCCGCCGCCTGCTGGGCGCGGGCGCGGCCGCCGCCGGCGGCGCCGCGCTGGCCGCCTCCCCGTTCTCGCTGCTCCCGCCGTCGCTGCGGGCGGCGCTGGCCGAGCCCGCGCCGCCCGGCGGCCTGGACTCGATCGAGCACGTCGTGCTGCTGATGCAGGAGAACCGGAGCTTCGACCACTACTTCGGCACGCTGCGCGGGGTGCGCGGGTTCGGCGACCGGAACGCGGTGCGGCGGCGCGACGGCCGCCCGGTGTTCGAGCAGGGCGGCGAGCTACTGCCGGTGCTGCCGTTCGCGGTGCGCGGGGCGGCCGAGCGGCAGCGCGAGGAGCTGCAGTACATCGGCGACCTGGACCACTCCTGGGGCGGCGGCCGCCGGGCCTGGAACGGCGGGTGGATGGACGGCTGGGTGGCCGCGAAGACCGCCGCGACCATGGCCTACTACGACCGGGAGGACATCCCCTTCCAGTTCGAGCTGGCCGACACGTTCACCGTGTGCGACGCCTACCACTCCTCCATCCACACCTCCACCAGCCCCAACCGCAACCACTGGGTGAGCGGGTGGACCGGGTTCGAGGCGAACGGGAAGCGCGCCGTCGGCAACGACGCCTACGACGAGGCGGGCCACCCCGGCTACGAGTGGACCACCTACCCCGAGCGCCTGCAGGAGGCCGGCGTGACGTGGAAGGTCTACCAGGAGTGGGACAACTTCACCGACAACAACCTGGAGTACTTCGCCCGGTTCAAGGCCGTCGCCCGCAAGGCGCTGGAGAAGGCCGGCGGCCACCCCGGCTTCGGCGCGTTCTACGGCGAGCTGGCCGGCCTGCCCGAGGACGAGCAGGAGGCGCACCTCGCCGAGCTGGCCGAGGGGGTGGAGGGGCTCTCCGCGGAGGAGCGCGAGCTGTACGACCGCGCCCTGCACCGCGGCCGGCCCGGCGGCCTCGCCGACGCGTTCCGCGCCGACGTCGAGGCCGGGAGGCTGCCCAAGGTCAGCTACCTGGTGCCCAGCGCCCAGGACTCGGAGCACCCGGGCGCCTCCTCGCCGGTCCACAGCGCCACCGTCACCTACCGGATCCTGGACGCGCTGGCGTCCTCCCCGGAGGTGTGGAAGAAGACCGCGGTGATCATCTCCTTCGACGAGAACGACGGCTTCTTCGACCACGTTCCGCCGCCGGTGCCGCCGCCCGGCGAGCGGGACGAGTACTGGGACGGCACCCCCACCGGCCTGGGCGTCCGGGTGCCGCTGCTGGTCGTCTCGCCGTGGACGGTCGGCGGCTACGTCTGCTCGGAGGTGTTCGACCACACCTCGCAGGTGCGTTTCCTGGAGCGGCTGACCGGGGTGGAGGAGCCCAACGTCTCCCGCTGGCGGCGGACCGTCTGCGGCGACCTGACCGGCGCCTTCGACTTCTCCGAGGGGCGCCCGCAGCCGGCCGTGCAGGAGCCCGGCCCGATCCCGGAGTTCACCCGGCGCTGGCGGCCCCGCCCGCCGAAGGAGCAGGTGATGCCGGTGCAGGAGGAGGGCCGCCGCCCGGCCCGGCCGCTGCCCTACCAGCCCGACGCCCACGGCCGCTACGACGCCGGCGCGGGAGCGGTGCTCATCACGGCCGCGAACACCGGCACCTCCAGCGCGCACTTGGCGCTCTACGGCTACCGGGGCGAGTTCGACGCCCCGCAGCACCGCGACATCGCCCCGGGCGCCGAGGACGGCCCGTGGAAGGCGCCGGTCCCCGGCGACGGCTACGACCTGCTGCTCACCGGCCCCAACGGGTTCCGCCGCGAGTTCACCGGCTCGGCCGCCGCCGACGCCCCGGGCGGCTCCGCCCGGGTGGAGAGCCGGATCGAGGCCGAGGGCCGCAAGGTCCGGCTCACCCTGGGCAACGACGGCGATGCGGACCTGGCCTTCACCGTCACCCCGCAGGGCCACTCCGCCGAGCGCGGCGCGAAGGAGAAGGAGGTCTGCCTCTCCCCCGGCGCGGAGAAGACGCTGACCTGGCCCGCCTCCCCCACCGAGGGCTGGTACGACCTCGCCGTCACCCTGGCCGGCGACGACGCCTTCCTCCGCCGCCTGGCCGGCCACATCGAGAACGGCGGGGAGAGCGTGAGCGGCTGACGGCCCCGGGGCGGCACCCGTTCCGGCACGGCGAGGGGCGTTCCCGGCCTGTGCACAGGTGAAGGACGCGCTCGGCGCACCGATCGGCCTGTGCGGTCCGCCCGGCCTTCCGCCCGCCCCGCCGCCCCCGCCGCATCCGCGAGCCGGCCGCGCGGGAGGGGGGCGGGGCGTCAGGCCGCGGCGGCCAGCCGGGGCGGGGCGGCGGCGCGGCAGGTGTTGAGGATGACGTCGGCGACCGCGGCCGGGTTGTCCTCCATCGGGATGTGGCCGCAGCCGAGCAGGCGCACCTGCCAGGCGTGCGGGATCGCGCCGATCACCCGCTGGACCGCGCGGACCGGCAGCACCCTGTCGTCCTCGCCCCAGGCCACCGTGGTCGGGCACCGCACCACCGGGCCGCCGCCGAAGCTGTACCGGACCACCTCGGGGGCGAGCCGGGTGTAGGCCGAGCCCCGGGTGACCACGGACGGGTCGAGCCGCGCCATGTCGCCGCGGGGGTCGCGGACGCTGCCGTGCAGCGCCAGCGTGGTCAGCGCGCGCACCGGGCGGCTGTCGATCAGCGAGGTCCAGACCCGGGCCGGCACCCGGGTGGCCACGTGCATCCCGCCGACCAGGATCCGCGAGCCGAGCATCTCGGCGCCGCGGGTAAAGCCGATCGGGGAGAGCGCGGTGACCGAGGAGGCGAGGCCGCGGGCGCCGAGTTCCAGCGCGACCGCGCCGCCGAGGGAGTTGCCGGCGATGTGCGGGCGCTCCACCCCGGCGTCCGCGCACCAGTCCGCGACCGTGTCGACCAGCGCGGAGATGCCGAACGGCCGCTCCGGGTCGGGCGCCGCCGACTGCCCGAACCCGGGCAGGTCGAGGGCGTACACCTCGTACCGCTCGGCCAGCGAGCGCAGCACCGGGTCCCAGGCCTGGCGCCGGTGCCCGAGCCCGTGCAGCAGCACGAGGGGGTCACCGCCGCCGTGCCGTTCGTAAACGATTCCCCGGAAGTCCATAAACAAACGGTCTACCCGAGATAACGATCCGGTGCCACACCTTCCGGAGAATCGGAGCCCCGTGCGGGCCGGACCCGCCCCCGCTCCCCCGCCGGAGCCCCGCATCGGGCGGCCAGTGTGGCGTCGGTCACTCCAGTGCGCGCTCCCGGCGCCGATCCCCACCGGCCGGTACGGGCCACCGGCCGGCTCCGGGCCGCTCCGCTCTCCCGCACCGGGACCCGTTCCCCCAGGTCGGATCGGCCGTCCGCTCCGGCGCCCGGGAAGGCCCGCCCCGCAGTCGGTCCGGTGCCGCCTCGGGAGCCCTTGGGCGGCCCCCTACCCCTCCTTATACTCCCGGCATGTTCGACTCCCGGCATCTGCGCACCTTCCACGCGGTGGTGGACAAAGGGTCCTTCTCCGCCGCCGCGCGCGAGCTGGGGTACACCCAGCCCGCGGTCAGCCAGCAGATGCGCGCGCTGGAGCGGACCGCGGGCACGCCGCTGTTCACCCGGGTGGGCAGGGTGCTGAAGCCGACCGACGCCGGGCACATGCTGTTCCGGCACGCCGTGGACATCCTGAGCAGCCTCTCCGCCGCCGAGGAGCAGATCGCCACCGTCCGCAGGCTGCGCTCGGGCCGGGTCCGGCTGTGCACCTTCCCCAGCGCGGGGGCGACCATCATCCCCGCCGCCGTCGCCCGGCTGGCCGAGGAGCACCCGGGGATCCGGGTGGAGCTGGTGGAGACCGAGCCGCCCGACTCGCTGTGCGCGCTGCGGCGCGGCGAGTGCGACGTGACGCTGGCCTTCGACTACCGCCCCGGCCCGGCCGAGCCGCCGGAGGAGACCGCGGACGACCTGGTCACCGTGCCGCTGCTGGACGACCGCGTGGTGGTGGTGCTGCCCCGGGGCCACCCGCTGCGCCGCCGGCACCGGGTGCACCTGGCCGACCTCGCCGAGGAGCGGTGGATCGCCGGCTGCTCGCACTGCCGCGGGCACTTCGTCCGGGCCTGCGCCGACGCCGGGTTCGAGCCCGACATCGCGTTCACCACCGACGACAACCTGGCCGTGCAGAGCCTGGTGGCGGCCGGGGCGGGGGTCGCGTTCATGCCCGGCCTGGTCCTCTCCTGCCTGCGCCACCCCGGCGTGGCCGGGCGCCCGGTCGAACCGGCCGCGCACCGCCGGGTGACCGCCTACACGCTGCGCGAATACGAGCGCATCCCCGCGACCCGGCTGCTGCTCAGGGTGCTGGAGGAGACCTCCCGCCGGCTCGCCCGGGACGGCTGCGAGGGCACGTCCGGGGTCGTCGGCCTCGCACCGCCCGCCGCCGCGCCGCCGCCCTCCCGATAAGCACCGCTTGGCCTCCGGCCAACGAGATCGCCGTCGACATCCGGGCGGGGACGGAGCAGTCTCGGGGCATGCCGCCGGCACGGGCACCGTGGCGATGATCTTGACGTTGCGGGGCCATCAGAGCGCTCTGATGGCCCCGCAACGTCAAGATCATCGCCCGGGGAGCCGGTCCCGGCGGGGCGATCCGGCCGACGGCGGGCGTCGTATCACGCACCGCGCTCGACGAATCCGAAGCGTCCCATCATCCGATCCCTCACCGGCTTCCCTGGAGGTTCCATGTCCGCCGTCTCCGAGACCGCGACCACGCCCCGCCTGGACGAGCTCGTCGGCGCCGTGCGCGCCGCCGTGCGCGCGGGGACGACCGCCGCGCACACCGCCGAGCTGGTCGCCGAGCGGCTGGAGCCGTTCCTCACCGATCCGGAGCTGCTGCCCGAGTCCTGTATGGAGCCGGATCCGGACCACTACACCCAGCACGTGCTGCACGTGGAGGAGGGCGGTGCGTTCTCCGTCGTCGCGCTGGTGTGGCTGCCCGGGCAGCACACCCCCGTGCACGACCACGTCGCCTGGTGCGTCACCGGCGTGCACATCGGGACCGAGGACGAGGTCCGGTACGCGCCGGCCGGGTCCGGGGAGGAGAGGCACCTGGTCCCGGTCGGCACCGCGACCAACGGGGCGGGGGCGACCTGCGGCTTCGCCCCGCCGGGGGACATCCACCGGGTCGCCAACACCGGCGACGGGCTCGCCGTGTCCCTGCACGTGTACGGGGCGGACATCGGCCGCCTCGGCTCCAGCGTCCGCCGCACCTACGACCTGCCGGTGCGCGAGGGGTAGCGGCGGCCGCGCGGGTCACACCGCGTCGAGCTCCTGGAGCAGCCGGGTGCTGACTCCGGACCGCTCCGCGAGTTCGCCGATGCGCATGGCAATGGCGTTAGGCCTTGACGCCGACGTCAGGACAAGGGGTGATACGGGGGCAGAGGCCCTCGGCCCTGACCTCGGAGAGGAAGGCACGCCGCTCGGAGGAGGGGAAGGCCGGACGGCCGGCCTGGCGGGCCTTCGCGTCGCGGATCGCGCCGGAGGCCGACTCCCCGTCCCCTGGCGCACCGCCGGCCCCGGCCCTCCGGCCGGCTGGGGCCGGGCCGCTGCCCCGGACGCGTCACGCGCCGCCTCCCACCCGGGGAACAGGGTGGGAGGCGCGTTCCGCCCGCCCCGGGGAGGTCACGAAGCGCCGTACTTCTGCACCATCAGCCCGGCCGCGGCCGCCAGGCAGACCACCGACAGCGAGGTGACGATCCAGGCCGTCACGACCCGGTCCGGTTCCGGCGCGGCGCCGGGGTTCCGCAGTTGAGCGAGGTAGGACCGGACCAGCCGGCCCCGGATCGGAAGCAGGCAGAGCGGGATGGCCGCGAACGCCACGCTGTAGAGGAACAGGACCACCGCCGGCTCTTCCGGGCGGAGCAGCTTCATCCCCACCGCGATGGCGGCGGCCACCGGCGTCGCGGTGTACAGCCGCCGCATCGTCCGCCGGCCCCGCTCCCGCACCTCGGGTGGGACGTCGTCCCCGGACAGGGCGCCGATGACCAGTACCCGCATGCCGACCAGGAAGACCCCGGTCGCCGCGATCGCGATCAGCACCCAGCCGGACATGGGAATCGAGAACAGCATCTTCCCCGCTTTTCACCTCAGAGCAGGCGCTGATCCTATACTCAGCGCTTTCCGGCGGAGAACCCGGGGACAATCGGCCCCGGGGCGGGTCCGCGCGGCGCCCCGTCCGCGCCCCGTCCGCACGGCCGGTTCCCGGGCCGGCGGACCGCGCCGCCGAGAAGAACGGATGTGCCCCGTGTCCTCCGAACACGATCCCGCCCGAGGGCGCTCCTCCGCGCCCGCCCCGTCCCGCACCGGCGCGTTCCTGCTGCGCGCGTTCCCCCGCTTGATGGGGGCGGCCACCGTCGGCTACGCGGTCCTCGTCCTCGTCTCCCCCGAGGCGATGACGGACTCCATCGGGCTGTCCGACGGCGCGGCCGACCCCGGCCTGGAAGTGCTCACCCGTGCCGTGCTCGCGCGGGACCTGGCCTGCGGCGTCGCGATGATGTTCGCCCCCCGCGGCCTGCCGCTGCTCACCGCGATCGGTATCCGGGTCGCCTCCGACTTCAGCGACGCCCTCATCATGGGAACCGGCCTGCCCATGGCCGCGGACCGCAGCGCCGCGCTGCTGGTCGCCGGCGGTTTCGGAGCGCTGTGCGCGCTGAGCGCCCTCGGTGCGCGCCGCCCCGCTCCCCGCCCGGCCTCCGGGTAGCCGGCCCTGCTCCCGCCGGATGACCGGCGGGCGCGAAGGACGGGGGCCATCACCGGCCGCCCGCCCGGCCGGAGGCGTTCGGGCCCGGCCGGCGGGAGAGCCGGGAAGGCCACCACAGCCACCGCCCGGCGTCCAGGCCGAGTGCGGGCACCAGCACCGAGCGGACCAGCAGCGCGTCCACCAGGACGCCGAAGGAGACCAGGAACGCCAGCTGGAGCAGGAAGAGGATGGGCAGCACGGCCAGGGCGGCGAAGGTCGCGGCCAGGACCACGCCGGCCGAGGTGATCACGCCGCCGGTCAGCGCCAGGGCGCGCAGCACCCCCTCTCGCGGTCCGTGCCGCCGGGCCTCCTCCCGGGCCCGGGTCATCAGGAAGATGTTGTAGTCGATCCCCAGCGCCACCAGGAACACGAAGGCGAACAGCGGCACCACCGGGTCGGCCCCGGGCAGCTCCAGCAGGTGGTCGAAGACCAGCGCCCCGACGCCCAGCGTCGCGGCGAAGGAGAGCACCGTCGTGGCGACCAGCAGCAGCGGGGCCACCAGCGAGCGGAGCAGCACCACCAGTACCGCCGTCACCGCCAGCAGCACCAGGGGGATGATCACCCTCAGGTCGCGGGAGGAGGTGTCCAGGGTGTCGAGGTTGACCGCGGCGGTCCCGCCGACCACGGCTCCGGCTCCGGGAACCGCGTGCACCGCGGTGCGCAGCTCGCGCACGATCTCCATCGCCTCGGTGGACTCGGCCGGGGCATCCAGTGACGCGTTGATCAGCACCCGGCCGTCCACCTCCTTGGGCTGCAGCCCGGCCTCCGGGGCGCCCGGCCGCTCCGGGCCGCCCCCTCCCTCGGTCAGCGGGGCGGCCTCCGCCACTCCCGGAACGGCCTCCGCCGCGGCGGCCACCTCGCCGGCGCGCGGGGCGTCGGCGATGATCACCGCCGGAACGGCGCCGGCCCCGCCGAACCCCTGGTCCAGCCGCTCCTGGCCGGCGACCGACTCGACCTCGGTGCGGAACACCTCCAGCTGGGAGGTGCCCTCCGCCCGGAACTGCGGGACCAGCGCCGCCCCTGCGGCGAGCAGGACCACCGTGGCCGCCCAGTACCACCGCGGGCGGCGGTCCACCGAGCGGGCGATCCGGCCCCACACCGGGTGCCCGTCCAGTACCTCCTCCAGGGCCCCCTCGCCGCTGGGCGCCGGAGCGGAGGCGCGGACCGGGCGGGGAGGGAACGGCCAGAAGGCGGCCCGGCCGAGGAGGAGCAGGGCCGCGGGCAGGAAGGTAAGGGCGGAGACCAGGGCCGCGGCGATGCCCAGGGCCGCCACCGGCCCCAGGCCCCGGTTGGAGGAGAGGTCGCTGGCGAGCAGGCACAGCACGCCCAGGATCACCGTGCCGCCGGAGGCCAGCACGGGCTCCACCGAGCCGCGCAGCGCGGTCCGCACCGCCGCCGCGGGGTCCTCTCCCTGCTGCAGCGCCTCCCGGTAGCGGGCGACCAGCAGCAGCGCGTAGTCGGTACAGGCCCCCACGACCAGGATGAACAGGATGCCCTGGCTCTGGCCGTTGAGGTCGATCCACCCGGCCGAGGCCGCTCCGTACACCGCCGCGGCAGCCAGCACCAGGGCGAGCATCGCCGAGGCGATCACCACCAGGGGCAGCAGCGGGGAGCGGTAGACCGCGATCAGGATGACCAGCACCGCGCCCACCGCCACGGCCAGCAGGGTGCCGTCGATGCCGCCGAAGGCCGCGGAGAGGTCGGCGGCGATCCCGGCCGGGCCGGCGACCCGGACCTCGACCCCCTCCGGGGCGGAATCGGTGAGCAGGGCGCGCAGCTCCCGCACCGCCTCGGCGGTGTCGGCGTCCTCGGAGACCGGGACCACGAGCTGGGCGAACCGGTCGTCCTCGGTGCCCGGGATCGGGCCGGTCGGCGGGGCGGCCGCCCAGTCCTGCTCGGCGGCGCGCTCGGCGGCCTCGGAGATCTCCGCGAGCTCGCCCCGGCCGATCGGGTCCGGTGCGGAGTAGACCGCGACGGCCGGCACGGACCGGTCGTCCCGGAAGTCCTGTGCGGCCTCCTGGACCTGGGTGGACTCGGCGCCCACCGGCAGGAACGACGAGGAGTCGTTGCTCTGCACCTCCGACAGCCCGCCCATGAAGGAGCCCAGCGGCCCTGCGGCCGCCAGCCAGACCGCGACGAGCAGGACGGCGGCGCCGTACCGGATGCGCTTCGATCGGAGTGGCCCGTCCGGGCGGTCCGGCCCGGGGCTCTGCCGAGCATGCATCGCGTCCCCCTTCTCCTGGCGCCGCATAGCGACATTTTCCCTCGATAAACTTTTATCTAGAAAATCGAGATAGTAGCAGAGGAGGGTGCCGACCCGGGTCCCGTCGCCGGATGCCCCGGCGCGGCGGGGCGGGGAGCGGCGGAGAGCGGTGCGGGTGGGCGCTTTGGCGGGGAGGGCCGTCCCCGGGCGCCGCCGGATCAGCGGCTCGGAACACTAGAATCCTGTCCTTGCGGCGGACGGTCCCGGACCGCCGAACCGGCCGGAAGGAGCGCGATGGGGGAGACGCACGGAGAACGAGCGGCCCCGCGCTCGCGCGAGCTGCTCTACGGGGCGATCCAGAGCGACGGCCAGCGGCTGGCCGCGGGCCTGATCCGGCTGCTGCACGCCATGTCGGCCGGCTCCGGCCTCAACCCCACCGACTTCCAGTGCTTCGCGCTGCTGCGGGTGGGCGGCCCGATGACCCCGGGGGAGATCGCCCAGGGGCTCAGACTGGCCACCGCCTCGGTCACCGTGGTGGTCGACCGGCTGGAGGCGCACGGCCTGGTCGTCCGCGACCGCCATCCCACCGACCGGCGCAAGGTGGTGGTCCGCCTCGCCGAGCCCGCCGAGAGCGGAGGGAGCGGGGGGACCGGCCCGATCGGGCTCCGCGAGGCGATGACCTCCCTGCACGACCGGTACTCACCGGAAGAACTGGAGGTCATCGCCGACTGGCTGGGGCGCGCCGGGACCCTGCTCACCGAACTCGCCGAGCGGATCCCCTCCGATCGCGGCACCGCCGGGCCGGCGAGAGAAGCGACTCCGCCCTGAAAGGCACCGGAACCGCAGGCCGGAAAGTCTCGGCCCCGCGCTTCGGGGACGGACCTCCCGGACGGGCCTCCGGCCCCTCCCGGCAGCGGCCCACCCGCGGATCCCGTCGCGGAGAACCACGGAAAACGGCCCCCACTCCCCTCCGCCGACGGGGAATGAGGGCCGTGTCTTCTCAGGTCAGTCCCAGTCCAGGCCGCCGCCGGTCTGGTACTCGATGACCCGGGTCTCGAATAAGTACAGCGCCTTTCTCCACCTGCGGAAACGGTTCAACCGCAGGTCGGAGGGGGTGCCTGGTGGAGCCTGACGGCGTCTGAAGGCGCCTGAAGGCGTCTCGCCGCTCCCAAAACGCTCCCAAAACGGGGCCCTCCGGAGACCGCTCCGGAGGGCCCCGTGCTGTGCTGGGGCAGACGGCCTGGGCGAGTGCCCTGCGGCTTCCGGGTCGGCTCCGGAGAGTCTTCTCGTATCCGCCTCCAGCGGCCGTGATCTTGCGGGACAGTGTGACTCCGGGGACTGCTGCGGAGGAGACGCACCGGTGGGGTATGCGAGGCTGCTGGCGACGCCGCGAATCGCCGGGCTGTGGGGGGCGCAGCTGCTCGCGGTGATGGGCGCCCGGCTGTACGCGCTGGCGGTGATGTGGCTGGTCTGGGAGACCACCGGATCGGCGTTTCTCATGGGCCTGGTCGCCGTGCTGGAGTCGGTGCCCTACATCGTGATGGGCGCCGCCGGCCGCGGGGTCCTCACCCGGGTCGCGACGCTGCGGCGCCTGGCCGCGGTGGAGGCGGCGCGCGCCGGGATCGTCGCGTGCCTGCCGCTGCTGTGGGCGCTACCGGAGGCGCGCGTCCCGGGGCTGCTGGCCGTGGCCCTGCTGCTCGGCATCACCGGCGCGGTGTTCGACCCGGTGCTGCCCGGCCTGATGCCCTCGCTGGTCGCCCCGGAGCAGGCCCGGCCGGTGATGGGACTGCTCGACCTGACCGGGCGGCTGGCCCGGATCCTGGGGCCCGGCTCGGCCGGCGCCCTGCTGCTGGTCGTCTCCGAGGTCCACTTCTACTGGATCACCGCAGCCGGGTTCGCGGTCTCGGCGGTGGCGCTCGCGGTGATCGGACGCACCGCAGGAGGCGGGGGGGCGCCCTCCGGCGGAGAGCCGGGGCCCGAGCGGAAGGTCCCTTCGGCGTGGCCGCTGCTGCGCGCCCATCCGGCGGTGGCCTTCGCGGTGTCCCTGCACGGTCTGGGCATCTGGGCGGGCACCGCAGCGGCGATCGGGGTGCCGATCCTGCTGACCGAGGTCTACGGTGCCGGGGCGGGCGCCTACGGGCTGTTCACCGCCGTCACCGCGGCCGGGGCGCTGCTGGGGAACCTGGCCGTGGGCAACGTGAAGATCCGCCTGGCGGGCGGGTTCCTGGGGGTGTACTGCCTGGCGTGGATCGCCGGCGGGGCGGCGCTGGCCGCGATGGGGTTGGCGCCCACGCTCGGGGTGCTGTGGGCGGTGGCGTTCTTGTCCGGAGCGGCCGCGCCGTTCTCCGGGGTCACCCTGCACGCCTGGCTGGCCGAGCGGTTCGGCCAGGCTGAGCGGGTGGCGGTCCTGGCTGCCGACCACATGGTCATCCGGAGCGCAGGCACGGTCGGGATGCTCGTGGTGCCGCTGTATGTGGCCGCGGCGCCGCAGGCGGCGTTCGCCCTGTCGGGGCTGGCGGTCATCGCCACCGCCGGCGTGGGGCTGGTGATGGCGCCGCGTTTGGTCCGGGTCCCGGCGGCGGCGCGGAGCTGAGCACGCAGGGGCGGGCCCGCCTTTTGAGGAGCGGGCCCGCGCAGGGAAGGGGTTCAGGCGATCAGGCGGCGTCGCGGCGCCAGTGCGTCACCTCGACGTTCTCCAGCGGCACGCCCAGCTCGGTGTAGATGCGCTTGTGCATCGCGCCGAACCAGGCGCCCTTGCGCTCGGTGTAGAAGTCCTCGTCGTACCAGGCCACCCCGAGCAGGACGGTGCCGCCGCCCTGGGGGTCGCCGGTCTCGGCCTCGAAGTAGGTGGACTGCCAGTCCCACAGCATCAGCTCTTCGGGGCGGGCGCGCAGCCGCTCGTCGGAGTCGCGCAGCGCCTCGATGACCCGCTTGGCGGTCTTGTGGTCGGGGCAGTAGTAGCGGCAGTCGGAGAAGGCGATGGCGGTCTTGCCGTCGCGGCGGGTCTCGTCGTCGTCCTCGCCGACCAGGACGCGGACGCGGGTCACCGGCTCCACGCCGGGGTCGTACATCGTGAGGGTGGACATTGCGGGGGTTCCTTTCTCTGGGGGGCCGGTCACCGGTCAGCGGCCGGCACGGGGGTGAGGTGGCCGGGGGCGGAGCCGTCGCGCATCCGGCACCCGCCCGGGGCGGCGTAGCGGATGTTCAGACCGACCCGGGGGGTGTCCGTGCGGTTGGGCGGGCTGGTGTGGATCAGCCGGGCGTCCATGAGCAGGCCGTGCCCGGCCTTCACCGGGACGCTCTCCCACCGGGAAGGAGCGGGGGCGTCGATGGTCAGCGGGCGGCCCGGCGCCTCGGCGCGGCGGGTGGGCAGGTAGCCGCCGGTCTGGGAGCCGGGGGCGATGCGCAGGCACCCGGAAGCGGGGGTGGCGTCGGTGAGGGCGAGCCAGACGGTGGCGGCGCGCTGGGGGTCCAGGAGGAGGCGGTCGTTGGTGCCGTCCTGGTGGGGCGGGACCTCCATGTCCGCGCGGGGCGGCTTGGTGATGAGGAAGGTGTTCTCCACGGCGATCCGGGGGCCCAGCAGAGCCCGGGCCGGAGCGGTCACCTCCGGGGAGAGCACCAGGGCGCGGATGGCGGGCAGGTGCTCATGCGGGTTGGACACGACCGGGGATTCCGGATCGAGGCCGCTGATAAGTCGCTGAATGTGATCAGCCTCGGCCCAAGGGCCGAAACGGGCGCACCCGATACGGATGAATTCATCCAGGTCAACGGGGAGGATTTCCGGGCGGGTGACCAATTCACCACCACCAAAGATCACTCTTCGTTAGGTTATGACGTAATCACTGTCACTCGCCGCCCTCCCTACGTCAATAGGTCATGACCTATCCTGGCGGCCACACAATCCCAACCCCGAAGGAGGCGGAAATGACCCGCTGGGAGGAAATCGCCCGCGAACTGCGCAATTCGATCACCAGCGGAGAAATTGCCCCCGGGGACGTGATCCCGCGCGAGGCCGACCTGCAGGAACGCTACGGCGCCTCCCGCATCACCGTCCGCCGGGCCGTCGACGAACTCCAACGCGAAGGCCTGGTCGACAAGATCCGCAAACGCGGCACCGTCGTGCGCGCCCATCCCCCGCGCCACCCGCTCACCCGCTCCCGGCGCGTCTTCCGCGACGAGCTGGGCTACTACTTCGACCCCCTCGCCCAAGGATGGCGCGCCCTGCGCACCCCGACCGTCACCGCGGCGCCGGCCCCCGCCGACGTCGCCCGGATCCTCGGCGTGGACCCGGGAGGCGAGGTGACCGTCCGCTCACGGGTCATGGGCGACCCCGCCACCGGCCAGGCCGCCCAGCTCGCGACCTCCTACCTCGCCCCCGACGCCGTCGCCGAGCTGCCAGTGCTCGCCGCGCCCGACACCGGCCCCGGCGGCATCTACGACCGCATGGAGGAGGCCGGGCACGGGCCGCTGGAGTGGGAGGAGGCGATCACCGCCCGGATGCCCGCGCCCGCCGAGGCCGAGCACCTCGCCCTGGGGCCGGGGATCCCGGTGCTGCGGATCGTCCGCACCACCCGCGGCGCCGACGGCCGCGTCCTGGAGGTCAACGAGACCGTGGTCAGCGCCGGCCGGTTCGAGGTGGGCTACCCCATCGAGCGGGACGCCGGCGCACTACCCGAATAGGCGGCAACCCGCCCGCCCTCAGCGAGAGGCTGCCTCCGCGCCTTGAGGTTGCCCGGGTTTCCGAAAGCGGCCTCATCCGGCATTCCGCCTCGTGTCCGGCACACCACGGCGTAGCCTCCCGGGGACATCCCCCTGACACCGAGGAGGCGCGTATGAAGCGCATCACCGTCCCCGCCGCTGCGGCTCTCGTTCTGTTCTCGGCGGGCTGCTCCGGGGCGGCGTCCGACCCGGAGCAGCCCACCCCGGAGGAGGCGCCGGTCGCTGAGGAAGCCGCAGGCGAGGAGGAGGCCGGCCCCGCGACGGTGGGCCTGGACGGGCCCCACGACTTCGGCGACGGGTTCACTGTCGAGATCACCGATCTTCGCCGGGAGGTCGACCCCGACGGCTTCAACAGCTCGACAGGGGAAGAGGGCGAACTTCCGTATGCGGCGTGGAAGTTCGAGATCACCAACACCAGCGGAGCCCCGCTGCACACTGGGTCCACGACGAGCGCGTGCTTCGTCGGAGACCCCTTGGAGGAGAGCGAGCAACCGGTCCTCGGCGAGTCGGTGAACCCACCGGACACGCTGGCCGACGGCCAGTCGGCGACCTGGGATGCCGACTGCTGGATGGGCGAGGAGGAGTCCCAGCTGCAGTACACGCTGGAGTTCTGGGACGAGGAAGGGGCGGAGCCGACCTACACGGTCACGTTCGCCGGCGAGGTCCCGCAGTGATGCGCACCTGGTGCGGCAGCCGCTAGCATTCTTCTGATGCTCTCCGGAGCACTCAGGTGCGCGTCGGCCCCCTCTCCCCTAGCTGGTGAGGGGGCCGACGTGTTTCCAGGTCAAAGGCGGTTCGCCTTGACGTCGCGGAGGAAGCAGCGCCACTCGGCGGCGGGGAAGGCCAGGTGGCCGTCCTGCCTGTTCTTCGTGTCGCGGATCGCGCCCGCGCCGGCCTCCAGGTCGGCGACTTCGACGCAGTTCTGGTTGCGGTTGCTATAGCTGCTCTTGCGGAACTCAGGTGTGGTGTTCATGGGCCGCTAGTCGCTTTCTTCGGAAATGATCTTTTCAATGAAGGCAGCACTCTGGACGGTGGTCAGGGCAGCCGCCTGGACATCGGCGAAGAGCGCTACGCAGTCGGCGACCTCGTCCGGGTCCTCCTCGAACAAGCCGCTTCCCACCGAGTCGGTGTAGACGATCGGCCGGTCCAGCGGGTCGGGAAACTCAAGGATGCTGATCGGGCTCCCCAGCGCGGCGTGCGCCCCGACGGAGAACGGAAGCACCTGAATGTCGATGTTCGGGAGCTGACCGACACGCAGCAGGTACTGGAACTGCTTGCGCATCACGTCCGCCCCACCGAGCGGGCGGCGCAGTGCGGCCTCGTCGATGATCGCCCACAGTCGCGGGGGCGCTTCGAACCGCGTCAAGATCTCTCGGCGCTCCATACGGGCGTCCACCTGCCGCTGCAGATGCCCCGGTGAAGTGAGCCGGCCTCCACGGAAGACCGCTTCGGCGTACTCCGGTGTCTGCAGCAGACCCGGGATGGTAGCGACCTCATATGTCCGGATCAGGCTCGCTTCAGCCTCGAAGTCAGGCAACGGCTCGGCGCCGAAGATGTCGCGGTACTTCCACCACCAGCCCTTCTGCTTCGCGTCGCGTGCGAGCTGGTGCATTGCTTCGCGGGCGGCGTCGTCCTCGACCCCGTACAGGCTCAGCATCGCGTCCAGGTCGGAGGGCTTGACGGTCTTCAGCTCGCTGGTCTCCACGCGCCCGACCTTCGCGCGGGCCCAGTCCAGCCGGTCAGCAGCCTGCTGGAGCGTGTATCCCGCCTGTTCGCGCAGTTGACGGAGCTGCGCGCCGAGTCGGCGGCGGCGCACCGAGGGGCTGTAGGACTGCGTGCGTGCCATGGGAACCAGTCTAGCCCGGAAGAAAAAAGAGAGAATCCCAGATAGTCTCTTGCAAAGAATGCACATCTGGTCTCATGATGGTGCCCACCTGAGTAGCCCAGCTCTATCGAGAGATTGGGAGAGCATCAAACATGAAAATCGTCAAAGTACGCACATCACGTAGTCGACCCTGCTCGGCGTCGGCTTCCCCGGAGGTGGCCGTGGCCGCACCCCAGGAGTTCGTACTGGCCGATGACGCCCTCTACAGCGATGGCCGCGAGCTGAGCGGGGCCGAGGTCGACACGATCGCCGCCCGGCTTGAGCGGGCCCGGCTGTCCACCTGGTGGCGCGAACTGCGCTTCACCTACCCCCTCGGCTGCCGTGTGCGCTGGGGCCGAGCCCAGCAGGCCACTGTCGTCGGCTACAGCCACGCTCCCGCCGGAACCGGCCCAGCCGAACACCGCCTGCGCGTCCGCACCCGCCGGGGAGACGAGATCCTGCTGCCCGTCAGCGAAGCCGTCCGGCTGCGCGCCTCGGAGGTGGAGTGATGACCGCCCGCTCCGCTGACGCCTCCCGCCAGCTCCTCGACGCCATCTCCGGCGTCCTCACCCCGGCTCCCGCAGCCAACGAGCTGTGGGCACGTGACCGCCTGGTCTCCGACCGGGCCGCGCACGTCGCCTCGGTGCTGGCCATGGCCGACGAGGTGAGCACGGAGGCCCTGACCGCCGGCGTCCGCCAGGCGGCCGCGTACTTCCCCGTCACCTACCGGGAGGCGGCGCTGTGATGATCACCTACACCCCGCCGCCACCGCCGAGCAGCGCCTACCAGCGCTTCGTCGACATCGCCCTGGACCACCGGGACTGGGACATCGGCTACCGCGCCGATGAGACCGGGACCGGCCGCTTCGAGGCACTGCACGGGTCCGGCCTGGCCATCAGCACTCCCGACTTGGGAGCTTTCGCCCTGCTGCTCCGGCTCAGCGACGAGCGGCTGTTGGACCTGGAGGACCCGCCTGCCCGGGTCCGCCCCTACCTCGTCGCCTGGGAGCGCGAGCAGGCCGAGCGCGAGGCCGAGGAGACTGCGGCACTGATGGTCATCGCCCGCCGCCACGGCGAAGCCTCGGACGTCGTCAACGAGGTCGACAGGAGGTGGGCCCGTGAGCGCGCCTTTGCTTAGCGCCAGCGCCGCCGCCGACCTCCTCGGCGTCTCCCCGACCACGATCGCCCGCTGGGTCAACTCAGGGAAGCTGGCGTACATGCGGACCCCCGCGGGTCACCGGCGATTCTCCCTGGAGGTCATCGAACAGCTTCGAGCCCCCGCAGAAGGAGGGGCCGTGTCTTCCTCCGCCGCTCACCACCGCATCATCAGAGCCCCCCACCCCGACATGGTCCAGGTCGAGGCCGACCCCGCCGGCACCGTCCTGATCCCGGCCCCGGAGTGGAGGTCCTGCTCTCCCCGGGCGGATCCAGTGCGGCCTACCTGGCCCGGCTCAACGACGCCATCGCCGCCGCCCGCGAACTCCTGAACCGCTCTGCTTCGGGGAGGTCCTGATGCCGACCAAGGCCAAGCTCCTTCTTCCTCGGGTCCACCGCCCGGACCCGGTCACCGACCACGCCGACGGCCTCTACGACCGCCTCTCCGAGGCACTGCGCGAACGCGGCCGGACCGTCGCCGACCGGGCCCGGAACCAGAAGGCCGCCGACGAGGCGTTCACCGCGCTGGACAGGCACCTGCGGCGGGGCGGGCAGCTGCCGACCCCGTGGCGGGGGGCGTCCCAGCCTCCCGACCCGCGCCCCTGACCGCCGCGCCCCGGCCACCCGGCCGCTGAGGCCGGGGCGCGGCCACCTCGCCGGGCCGCCCGTTCCCGCCTCCTTCCCTGTACGGGCGGCCCGGCCCCACCGCGGAAGAGCACCCGGGGTGCTGCAGTCCCCCGCCCCACCGGGCCGGGGAGCGCCCCGGGCGGGCCACCGCCACCGCCACCGAAGACCACGGAGACCACAGTGCGCCGGTTTGGGAGACCCGGCGCTCCCGGGCGGTCCGCCTCTGCGTGCGGCGCCGCCGCCGGCCCCTCCCTGTCCCCGGCGGGGAGGGGTCGGCAAGATCGACCAGCATCGACCAGCGAGGAGGAGCATGCGCACCACCAGCGGAATGCCACCGCCTTCGAGGCCCGTTGCGGCCAATCCAGCCGATTCGGTGGCGTGGAGGGAGGCGGGTGTGGTGACGTCGGAGGCACCACCAGGGTGTCCCGCTCGCGCCCTCCCGCTGCCGCTGCTACGGCGTGGTGATCTGCAACCCGTGTAGAGACCCCCGCGCGTCTCTATTCCTATGACCCCGTGAGGCGCGCGGGCCAAGCCCCGGCCGGGGCCGGGCGGCACCGCAGAGGGGCGGTGCCCAGCGGGGCGGACCACCAGGTCCGCCCCGCTTCATCGTGCGGCGTGCTGTGGCGCGCACGCGGACCGGGATAGCGTGCCGGAGGCACCCTGGAAGGGGGCCGGAAGCGCGTGTGCTGCGCCCGCCCCGTCTCGGACGCGGGGCCGGGGTTCTGGCCGCCCGGGGCCGGAGGGGTGTGGCTTCCTCATCGCCCGAAGAGGAGAGGTCGTGCTGCACAGCGTCGGTCTCGGGTGCCGGGGAAGGCCGAAGGCCGCCCCCGGGGCTCGGGGGCGACGCGGTCAGTGCAGCATGGCCTCGACGATGAGGATCGCGATGAGGTGGGCCACGACCCCGAAGGCGACAGCAGCGGCCAGGTTCTCGGCACCGTGGAAGAGACGGATGAGGCGGGCGTAGTACTCGCGCATTTCGACCTCCTGTAAGGGTGACGCAGGCCGCGTGATCCCGGTCCGCGTGCGCGCGCAACCCCGCCCCGGAGCGCAGCGAAGGGGCGGGGTTGCCGAAGGTCGCTGGCGTCTGGCGCGGCGACGCCCCGGGGAAGATGTCACCCTTACCCCCGGGGCGTCTTCCCGCCGGGAGAGGTCGACCATCCCGGCGGGCGCCTTTGAGGCTACCCGGCCGCGCGCAGCTCGGCCCGGTAGGCCGAGGCGTGCATCCGGCGGCCGCGGCGGCGGGCGTCGCGGAGGCACAGCTCCTCGGCGACGTCGGCGGGCGGTTCGCCGTCGTCGTAGCCGGGCTCGACGAACATCCACCGGTCGATGGTCGTGATGCGCAGGCGGCGCCCCAGCAGGGCGCCCGCGTCGACGACCTGCTGCTCGTAGGTCTCCAGGCCGCGGTCCCGGGCGTCCATCGTGGTCTCCTTCCTCGGAAGTGCGGCCCGCCCCGTCCCCTCCTCGGGGCGGGCCGCGGTCTACAGGGTGAGCATGTCGCCGAAGACCGCGCGGGCCTCCGACTCACTCATCTCCTCCCTGGCCTGGCAGCGAGGGCAGGAAGAGGTGTGCAGCTCCTCCACCCGCTCCAACTGGGAGAGCGGGGTGCGGCCCTCGATGATGGCCAGGCAGGCGGCGTAGGCGCGGGCCTCCGCCATAGCGCCCTGCGCGCCGGGGCCCCACTGGGTGGGGTCGGTGCGGTCAGGCCACGACTCCCCGCGCTCGGCGAGGATGGCGGTCAAGTCGTGCCAGGCGGCCGCGGCGAGCTTGGCGATGGCGGTGCGTTCGGTGCGGGTGGACATCTGGGATCTCCTCAGGTGGTGGGGCCCGGGGCGGGAGCGAGTCGGACGGGCCGCATACCCGCCCCGGGCGGTCTTCGGGTCAGCCGCACAGGATGTGCCGGTAGACGGCGTCGATGGTCTTGGCGGCCTGGTCGTCGTCCATCTCGTCCAGGCGGAGCAGCGGCTCCAGGTCGACGTCGGCCCCGGCGGCGCGGGCGTCGGCGGCGGCCTGCAGGTAGGTCGTCCAGGTGGCGGCGGAGCAGCGGGCGGGGCGGTAGCGGACGGACATCGGTGCCTCCGAGAGGTAGGGGCGGGGCCGGGAGCGGGTCCGGCCCCGCCGGTCAGGCAGGGGTGAAGGCGTCGAAGGCGCGGGCCTTGAGGGCATGGGCGGTGCCGGAGGTCAGCACCCGCTCGGCGCGGGCGGAGTCGGCGTCGCCATCGCCCCGCACCGGGGCGACGTGGTCGAGGTACTCGGCGATGGCCTGGTAGCCCGCCCACGCGGTACCTCGGATCGCGGCGTTGGTGTCGGCGTCGGCGAACAGGGCGCCCACCTCGTTCTCCCGGCGGGCGCGGTAGGCGCGGGTGCGGGTGGTGGGGTCGTCGGGCATGGGCCACAGGTCGCGGACGATGTCCATGAACTGGCCGTCCGTCAGGCTGGCGTCGATCATCTTCTCGGCTTCGGTCTGGAAGCTCTCCAGGTAGCGCCAGGTGAGCCCGAGCGCCTGGCGGGCCTCTTCGATTCGGGCGGTCGCCCCGGCGGTGTGCCGGATGGACCAGGAGGCCCGAGCGCCGCGGAGGGCGGCGGCCTGCGTGTTCGCGCACACCACCCGGACCGGGGAGACGATGGTCCGCATGGGGGCGGTCCCGTCGTGGGCGTTCATCGCGGCGATGTACAGGTCGACCTGGTCGACACCGCCGACAGTCATGGTCTCGGGCAGGCGGAGCGTCACGAACACCTCGCGTCCCCGGCGGAGGCTGCCCGCGGTCTCGAAATGCGCGCCGGACTCATCGACCAGCGCGTCGAGGAAGTCAGCCAATGCCTCGTTCTGCACGGGGGTGTAGGCGGAGCCGACGACGCCGAGCACGTCCGGGGCGCCGCTGTCGGGGTGGGTGCGGACGGTCGCGTAGGAGCCAGGGACCTTCAGCTCGCGCCCGCCGACCTCGGTGGTGAGCGGGGTCTTGCGGACGTCCCAGCCGCCGAGCCGGGCGACGCGCATCGCAGTCGCGGCGTCGAAGGTGCCGGGGAGAGTGGTGCCGAGCTTGTGCCAGGCGTCGGTGCGAGCGGTGGCGAAGGCGGCGGAACCGTCGACGAACTGTTCGATCTGGTGGGCCATTGGGGGTCTCCTTCGTTGAAGCGATACCATTATTATACGCGCTAGCGAGTCATTTATTGAGGAAAAGGGGCTAACCTCCAGGTCAGACATCCCTTACTCGGACTTGCGCGGGCGCCCCCGCGGGCGGCGCGACGTCTTGAACGCCTCCACCGTGGAGGCGTACCACCACGGAGTGCGCTCGTCGTACCGCCCGTCCGGCTGCGGCGCCGACCCCGGGACACCATCTTCCGCCACCCGCCCGGCGTCATCTCCGCCAGGCCGGCGGCCTCCTTCGTCGTCAGCCGGCGCTCTTCGGTGCTCACCTTGACACCTTAGCGCGTCGTTTTTCTGTATCTCCTGACAGGCGGAATTCCCGCGCCTACGCTGGAATCCCCATGTCGAGGAGCCCCCGATGCGCGTTCCGCTCATCCTCGCAGCGGCGGCCGCCCTGCTCATCCCCGCGGCCTCAGCCAGCGCCCTCCCCCACCGACCACGGCCGCCGAAGACTCCGCGCCCGCGAAGGCCCCGGCCGCCTCTTCGCCCGCGCCGCGTGAGCTGCCGCCCGCAGAGCTGACGGCGACGGCGAAGGTCGCCGCCGAGCAGTACATCCCGTCGGAGCCCGCCCCGGGCGATCCGGCGCCGGACACCTCCTACAGCGAGTGCATGGAGATCTGGCAGGACGATTCCCTGTGCTCCGGCGGCGGCCCCGCCGAGCCGGCCCCGGACCCCCGCGGCGGGGAGGGAATCCCCTCGGTGGACGAGCAGATCGCCCAGTGCATCGCGCAGACCGGGCTGCCGAAGGAGTGCGAGGACAAGATCCGCTACGGCATCCCCTAGAACACGGCGAAGGCGCCCCGCCCTCTCGGGGAGGGCGGGGCGCCGGAAGACCGCATCATCTGGTGTAGGTCGGCTTGGCCTGAGTAAGCCCGGCCGACAGCATCAGCCTCCCCACCACCGGCGATACGTGTTCTTCGACCAGGCGGGCCAGCCCGTAGTAGGCGGCGGTCACCACCACGGTGACGATCTCGGCGAGGGCGCCCTCGGGCAGGTCCAGGCCGATGCGTGCGGCCTGGACGAGCAGGATCCCGACGACCACCGGGACGAGGGTGCGGACGATGGAGTCGTACATGCGGGTTCTCCTCATGTGATGGGCTTGGTCCACAGCAGCGGCCACGTCTTCGCGCCCACGAGGCCGTCGACGCCGCCGGTCTCGTGGCCTTCGCGCACGGCTTCGGCCTGGACGGCGCGGATCGTGCGGGCGAGTCCGGCGTCGTACCGGTCCCCGCGGGCCACCCGCCAGCCGCGCTCCCGGAGCCGGCCCCGGATCCGGCGCACGTGCGGCCGGTCCGCGGGCCAGTACCCGGAGTGGTTCCGCCGGTCCGGCGACTCCGGCCCGAACCAGTGGCCCGAGGCGAGCGGGAAGGCGGGCGCGTCCGGGCCGGTCTCCGGCGGATCGTCCGGGGCACCGGTGAGCCCGATGTGCCCGAGCGTCTGCGGACCGGCGATCCCGTCCACGTCCAGGCCGTGGTCGGCCTGGTACTCGCGCACGATCCGTTCCGTCTGCGGGCCGTAGAACCCGTCGGCGCCGATGGTGTAGCCGCGGTCGCGCAGCGCCCGCTGCAGCTCGGCGATCGCCTCGCCGTACTCGTAGGGCTCCAGGAGCCCATCTCGGTCTTCTCGCCGGTACTCCTGGCCGCCGGTGTCGGGAAGCCCGTCGAGAGGCATGCCGGCGCGCACCCAGGAGTAGAAGGCATCGCCGGGGCAGTCGGTGGAGTAGACGTCGCGGTGTCCGCGGACCGCCAGGCGGCGGCCTGCGCGCCGGTTCGCCTCCTCGTAGAGAGCGCGCACCGTGCGCAGCGCCGCAGCCGAGGGGCGCGCCCGGGAGTAGGAGCCGATCACGCAGATGCCGATCCCGGAGGTGTTGTGACCGGGGGCGTGGGCTCCCTGCACGGTCCACCCGCGGCCCTCGTAAGCGGTTCCGTCTGCGGCGACGAGGAAGTTGTAGCCGACGTCCGACCATCCGCGGGAGTCCATGTGGAAGTCCTGGATGGCGCGGGGCGTCTGGCTCACGGGGCCTTCGGAGTGATGGATCACGACCTCGGTGCGGCGCGACCAGGAGACGTAGGAGCGGGAGCGCGGAGCCCGTGCCCCCCACCTGGCGCGGCTGACGATGGAGACCAAGGTTCCTCCTAGGTGAGGGCGACGACGAGGGTGACGATCCCGCCGACGACGACCGCCACGACGGTGACGATCGCGATGGTGTGGGTGCGCATCGCCTTGAGGTCGTCGGCGGTGACGCACGTGGCGACCCGCTGGTAGAGGTCGCGGATGCGGGACTCGTGGTCGTCCTGGCGGGTCAGCGCCACATCCAGGCGGGTGCGGATCTCCACGAGCAGGTCCCGCGTCTCGCGGTCGGGATCGGTCATGGCGTGGCCACGCCGTCCTCGATGGCCAGCTTCAGCTGGGCGTGGATGACCTTCTTCGCCGAGGTGGCGTTGTGGCGGACCCGGATCGCGACCGGGGTGTCCGGGTGGACGAACAGGGCGTGGTGCTTGGCCCGGTACTGCCCGCCGGGGTTGGGCGCCTCGTGCTCGGTGCAGGTGGTGTCCGGGCCGCCGGCGAGGTTCAGCGGGTCGCGGATGTACTGGTCGCGGACCTCGGTGTAGTCGCCGCCCTCCCAGTGGATCATCGCGGTGAGCGTGCCCCACCCGGTGACGGCCGGCCAGATCAGGGCGGACCGGTCGTCGGGGTAGGTGGAGCATGCCCCGTCGGGCTGACCGGCGTCGTGCATCCCCCAGGGGTCGTAGGATTCGCCAACGTAGGGGAATTTCAGCAGCGTGTAGGCGTCCGGCTGGATCTCCTGGTCGTCGTTGTTGATCAGCGAGCACACGTACAGGGCCACGGCATCTCCTAGGAGATCGGGGACTGGAGGACGGCGACACCGGTCACGAACAGGGCTGAGGAGTCGTCGGCGGTGGTGTCGGTCCACTTCGTGACGCGGACCCCGTGCTCGGTGGTGAGCACGTGCTGTTCGGCGGCGGTGCGGGCGGTCTCCCACGTGTCGGCGTCCAGTTCGGTCTCGCCGATCCGGAACAGGCCGTCGCCGCCGCGGTTCACCGTGACCGGCGTGTGCGGGAGGAACACCTCTGTAGCCCGGTCGAGGGCGTAGCGGTAGGGGTCGATCACCTCGGCTCCTCAGTAGGGCAGGACGATCAGGCGGCGGCGCTGGAACGTGGCCGTCCCGGAGCTGGTGCGGTACTTCATGGTCCAGGTGTTCTCGCCGGGGGTGAGGTCGTCGAAGAACACCGCGTGGCTGCTCTGGTGCCGGCCCTCGGCGCCGGTGGAGTTCGTGAGGGCGCGGACGTCGTTGCCGGCGATGTTGGAGGCGCCGGTGACGTCCACGGTGACCCGGCACGTCGTCGGCTCCGAGTTGCTGGACCGCATCTCGCAGGACCACAGGGCCAGCGCCAGTTCCCCCGTCTGCACGGTGACGGTCGGCCCTTGGGTGGCCAGGTCGTCATATGAGGTGGAGGTGGTGGTCTCCTCGGTGACGATGGTCTGCCGCCGGCCGACGCGCTCGACGATGCGGTGAGCGGAGTCGGTGACGAAGTATCCGCCCTGCTCAGTGGCCTTCGCGGCCGCGCTTTCCAGCAGGTTGTCGCGGAGGTGGGTGTTGAGCTGGGCGGCGGTCAGGACCGACCCGGCGACGAAGGTCATGGGCGCTGTCCACGCCATTGGGAGGCCTCCTAGAACGGGATCACGACGATTCGGCGGGACAGGAATTCCCCGGTGCCGCTGGAGCAGCGGTACTTGGCCGTGAACGTGTTCGACCCGGGGGTGAGCGGCAGGCTCGCCGCGGTGTGCAGGGCGACTCCGGAGCAGACCACTGCGGCCCCTTGCGCGCCGACGATGCCGATGCCGCGGTTGTCGGCCGGGGATATCGCGGTCGCCCCCGCCACCTCGTAGGCCATCCGCGCCGACCCGCTGGTCCCGGTGTTGCTGGCCACCCCGTGGACCATGACCAGGGCGCCCACTCCGGTCTCCACCGTCACCGACGGGCCGAAGGTTTCCAGGTCGGTGTAGCTGGTGGAGGTGGTGGTCTCGGTGACCAGGACCGCGTCCGCCCGCGCCGAGGCGTTCCGCGATCTCGTTCGTCCCGGTTACCGCGAAGTGGCCGCCTGCGGTGGTGGCCTTTCCGGCCGCGGTCTCCAGCAGGTTGTCCCGCACGGACGCGTTCCAGGCGGCGGCGGTCAGGGCCGTTCCGGCGACTGCGGTCAGCGGAGCAGACCACGCCACGGTGTCCCCCCTTCCAGGCTGGAGGGCGCACCGCCGGAGGTGATCTCGTGGGCGTGCTCGGCGGCCTCGGCGTACAGCTCGGTGGGTGTCTGCCGTGCGGGGCCCCGTACCGCACGGCCAGTGGGTGCCCGGCCGGGTACCAGTTCCTCGTCTGCGGGACGGGCCGCTCCGCGAGGGCCTGCCAGATCTCGGCGGCGTCCGGCGGCCACTCCACCGGCGCGACCAGCTGGCAGTTCCCGCACTGGATGACCGTCTGCCGCGGCCGGAGGAGTTCGGCGCCGCCGCAGTAGGGGCGGATGCAGTCGGCGACCCACCGGCCGTGGTTGACGTAGGCCCGCGCCGGTTCGACCGTGAGCTGGCCGGGCGCGGGCGCCCACCGGGCCGGATCCTCACCCGGCGGTGGAATCGGGCGGTGGCCGCGAAGCCGCGCGTTCAAGGCGCTGAACAGTTTCAATGTCCCATCAGCCCTTCGTCGAGAGTGGACTGGTCGAGCACGAAGAGGCGGTCCGGGTCGTCGATCCCGGGCAGGGCGAACACTCCTTCGTCGAAGCCCTTCGTCTCGTCGTCGAAGACCAGCGCGTCCGCGTGCTGCTCACGCACCCGCTCGCACCCGAAGGCGGCCTGGTGGGTCGTGGCCGACATCGGCGATGGAGTGCTCGATGCGCTCCACGAAGTGGTCGTGGTCGGTGAAGGTCTCCGGCTCGATGATGCGGACCCGGTCGGACAGGTCCCGGCGCAGGATCTGGTCCATGCGCTGGGTGTGGCCCCTGCCGACGACGGTGATGGTCATGATCGGCAGCCGGTCGGCGCGCTGCCCCAGGATGATCTGGGCGATGTCGGCGACGTCATGCACACCGGCCAGGTCCAGGTCCCCTTCGTAGGAGCGGCGGCCGTGGACGGCGATGGACTGCTCGTCCTCGGCGCGCACCTGCACAGTGCGTACCACCGGTACCGGTGTCGCCCTCAGCCTCAGGCCGCGGATCGTCGCACCGGCGGGCCCGGCCTCCATGCGGATCTCGGTGGACTGGCCGCTGGTGCGGGACAGCGCCACGGTGACTTCCCGGAGAGGACGACGTAGTCGTAGTCAGCGGGGACGATCAGCTCCTGGTCGGCCGAGGTGATCCGGTGGCCGGCGACCGGGGAGACCGCGTACAGGAAGGGGTCGTCGGCCTGTACCCGGATCGTGCGCTGCTCGGAGGCGGCCAGCGTGAGGACGCCTTCGTCCTCCCACACGACCTCTTGGTAGACGGGCGCGCGTTCGGCGACATCAACCTCGATGGAGTTGACGATGTCCTTCCACCCGATGTCGTATTCGACCGGGCGGGAGAAGACCGGTTCGGCGCCGGTGTCGCGGAAGGCGGCCTGCACGCTCAGCGAGGCCTCGCGCTGGAGCCGGTGGTGCCGGTCGCGGAACACGAAGTCGCCGCTGCTGGAGACGAACGCGAACGCTGCAGGCCCTTCGGCCTCGACGACTTTGGACAGCACGTCGAAGGCGTCACCGTACTCGCCCCACCACCAGCGCAAGGTGGTGGCGCCGGCGTCCAGGTCGCGGCGGTCCGGCCGGCCATCCGATCGCGTCCAGCAGCACCCCGATCGCCTCGCCGGTGCGCAGGGACGGGTACAGGCGGGTGGAGATCTTGGCGTTGCGGAGCCGGGCCAGGGTGTCCAGTGCGGTGAACTGCACCGAGCGGGACTCGCGCACCGGGTCCAGCTCGTAGTCGTCCAGGAACCCGCGGAAGAGCGAGTAGATCTTGCCTTGCCAGGTGGCGCGGATCAGCACAGGGCGGCCCGGCCCCACCTGCCCGGCCAGAGACGAGGCCGGGTTGTCCGGAGAGTAGTCGTGCGATCGGTTGTCGATCTCGAACCCGGTCTGGCCTGGAGCGATCGCGGACAGGTTGCGGGCCTGGTCGCGACCGTAGGAGATGTCGACGGCGGTGCGCAGGCCCAGTACCCGGCCGGTGATGTCCTCGCCTTCGCCGAGCAGCTGTACCACGTCGACATAGACCTGCTCACCGCCCGAGGTCGCTGCGGCGGGCTCGATGCGCAGGTCTCCGGTGGGGGCCGAGGCGGTGAAGGCGACGCCGATCTGCTCCCACTGCTGGCGCCGGTGGAGGCCGTACCGGTCCTCGCCCCCGGCAGCCAGCCGCACCGCGGCACCGCCCGAGGTCACCCATACCCACGCCGATGCCGTGTAGGTCCGCCCCTCGATGAGCCCTGTCAGCTCCCGGAACGCGTACTGGGTGGCGCCGTCCGACCAGGTGATCAGCATCGATGCGTCACCGGAGTAGGCCTGGCCCGTCGACCGCTGGAGGGTCGGGGACTCGTCCGGGCTCCGGGATCGGCTTGCAGGGAGGCGACGGCGACCGTGATCCCGTGGGCGCGGGCGTAGGTGTGGGCGGCGGTGAAGGTGTGCGTCGTGCTCGTCTCGCTGCTGGTGAGCTGGCGGGTCGCCAAGGAGCCGCCGGTGAAGTCGTTGCTGGACTGCTCGGAGCGTTGGGTGAATCCGGTCGGCGCGGTGATGCTGATCGGCTGCGAACCCGGCGGTGGTGTAGGTGACCCGCAGCGCGGCCCGCTGGCTGCTGCTGGCGTTGTACCCGCGGAAGTACCGTAGTCGTTGCGGTCCCCGGCCGAGGGGCGGCCGGTGGTGATGCCTTGGCGGTGTTGTCGCGCAGCTCCTCGCCGACCGCACGGGCAGGTCCACGTACTTGTCTCGCCCTTGTTCCACGAGTGGCTGCTGCGGTTGAACGTGCCGTCCGTCGACGTGCTGCCGCGGGCTCGGCGGCGTTGTTGTGGGTGCCGAAACGGGCGGTCAGCCCCGAGCTGAACCAGGAGTGCTCGTTGGAGAGCCGCAGTTCGACACGGTCGATGGCGGAGCCGGCAGGTCGGACTGGATGGTGGCGTGGTCGAACCCGGCTTGCCGTACTGCTTGCCGGTGCCGTCGCCCAGCAGGGTGTCTACCCTGGTAGAGCCGTGTGCCGCTGCGCTTCCCGAACCCGTACCAGGACCGCGGACCAGACCGCGTCGTAGGTTTTCGTGAACTGCTGAGGCGGCGGGTCCTCGTACTGCGCCGCTTGCCCACCGCAGTTCCACATCGTCTGCGTGCGTCGGGGTGATCCCGGGCGTGGGGGATCAGCGTGTCGCCGGCGAACGGAGCGAAAGCTCGCGACGACCGGGGTGACCGCGCCGTCCGCGCCCTGAACGGCCGCGATGCTCACCACGCTGTTGCGCCGGTCCCGTGGGTGAACACGTAGTCGCCGGGCTCACTGGAGGCAACCCGCCACCCCACCCTTCGTGTGCAAGCTGCCGGTGCCTCCCGTGACGGTCTCCGCAGCGTCCCACCCCGACGGGGTGGTCAGGTCGGTGTCGTCGCCGAGGTTCGGCGGACTGCACCGCCACGAGCACGTCGCCGTCGGCCACCCCCGCCGGGACGGGCACGTGAACGACCCCGCCTCGGCGGACTCCGCCGAGGACACGGAACGGATGCTGGCCGGGGTGGGCTCGGGCGGCCGCCGGCGTTCAGGGACCCGTCCCCACCGTCCAGGCCCGCCTCGAAGTCGCCGAGCCCCAGACCTTCGTCGGTGTCCCAGTCGACGAAGAACTCGTAGGAGGCGCGCCTTTCCGCGCCGTTGGGTTCGGGGCCCGGTCCGGGATCCTCGCCTTCGGGCTCCAGGAGCACGGCGGCCGCCGCCATGCGCCCCGAGCTGGACGAGGAAACCGTGTGCGTGGTGGTGGGCCCGTCAGCGGTGATGGGTTCCTGCGCCGCGGCGGAGATGGTCGCCTGCGTGATGAGGGTGTCCATGGCAGCGGGGAAGGTCGGCTCGGTGCCGGCGGCGCCGGACCAGTGGAACCCGAACCCCACCAGCAATGTCGTCGGTGGCCGCCGTCAGGGACGGCATGTCACGGAGGTGACGCCCTCGCAGAGGCCACCCCGTGGTCGCGCACTGCGGCCGCCCCGCGCCAGGTCGACAGGATCCGCGTGGTGCTGGTGGGAGGCGTTCCACTCCCAGGTGTAGGAGGCCGGTTCGTTGTCGCGGTGCGCGTGTACAGCCAACGGCGGTGCCGGTACCGATCTGGGTGGCGGCAACAGCTGCGTCCACCGGCGGGCGGCGTCAGGGTGTCGGCGTCGTTCGCGCTGAGCCAGGCGACGCAACCAGGTCGCCGTCGCCGTGCCGGAGGGAACGTCCACGGTGAACCGAGGCCTGGAACCCGCCCGCGGACGCCGCGGCAACGTGGGTGATCACCGGCGCACCCTCACTGTGCCGCGGGTGACCCGGCCCTTGCGTTCGGCGGCCGCAAGCGCCTCTACCACCAGGTCCTCCGCGTGCTTCTTCGAGGTGATGACCGACCCGCGCAGGTCGATGATGATCTGCTGCGGCGGCCGCTCGTAGTCCGCGCGCGTCAGCGGCTCCGGGCGCCCGAGCCGGTTGTCGAGCAGGTTGAGCCCCGGCGACAGCACAGCCCCCTTGTCCGGCGATGCTGGCACCCCCGGCCCCCGGACGGGGTTAGCAGGGCGGTCGCGGCGGACAGGCGCGAACCCGTACCTGTACGGGAACAGGCCGGAGTGGGATCCGCGGGCGCCCCGGCCCACGATGACGCCACGCGATCCGCGGCTCTCGACGTTGACGCCCATCAGTGTTCCGGCGGTGTGGCCGACGCCGGCATGGGTGATGCCGACCTGGAACGGTGACCGGAGGTTGCGCACCCACCCGGGCGGGGCGCCGCCGCGGAAGCTGTGCGTGCCTGTACCTGCGGAAGTAGGGGCCGACCCCGCGGATACTGTTCTCGATGGCCCCCATGAACCCCGAGCAGTCGTACCGCCGGGCCCCGCGGCCTCCCCACACATAGGGCTTGCCGTGCTGGGCGCGCGCGAACTTCGCGGCGCGGCGCAGCCGCTGGTGGCGCTCTCCAGGCCTGCCCACCCGGCGGCCCGCCGACCATGGACGCGGCGTAGTCGTCGTCGGCCCTTGCCGAACCGGTCGAGAACCTTCTTCTTGATCGCCTGGAACGCCCTGTAGGGGATGCCCGCGAAGTCGTCGCCCTTGCCGAACCGGTTGGCCAGGCTGTCGCTCAGGGCGTTCAGCGGCTTGGTGGCCCACTCTTGACCTTGCCGACGATGGAGTCCCACTTTGTCGGACAGCCACCCGACGATGCGCCGCGGCGAACCCGGCCCCCTGGGAGAAGGAGGAGAAGGAGGCGGTGGCGTCCTGGGGGCTTGGCCGAGGCCGAGCGCGTTGGTGCGTTCGGACAGGCCGGCGCACCGCCTGGACGCCGCCGGAGTTGCCGACCCGGTTGAGGGCGTGCACGAAGCCGGCGCCCAGGCCGCGGACGACCTCGGGGACCAGGACGCCCTCACCGGACCGCATCGGGGTGAGCACGTCGTCGCGCTTGGCCACCTGGTAGCCCGGGATGACGCCGCCGCGGCCGGAATCCCTTGGGGGGGGTTCATCGAACCGAGCGTCGACAGGCCCGGGACCCTTCTCGGCGATTTTGTTCCACAGCTTGCGGAGACCTCGTTGTAGACGGTCTCGATCAGGAACTTGACGGGGTCCCTTCGCGATCTCCTTGAGCTTGTTCACGCCTTCTTCACACCGTCGCGGGCGCGCTCGAACGGCTCACGACCTTGGAGCGCAGGGTGTTGATGGCGCTGGAGACGCTGTCGCGCAGCGACCGGGCCCGCGAAACGACCCAGTTTCTTTACGGAGTCCCAGATCGCCGAGCCTTGTCGCGGACGGCGATGACGCGGACAGCAACCTTGATGCGCAGGGTGGTGACGGCGATCAGGGCCAGCAACCGCATCTGGTTGACGCGGGCGACGATCCAGTCCGCACCACAGCGAGATCGCCGCAGCCCTGTCCGAAGCGAGGTGACACAGCCCGATGACCCGTTGACGAGGTCGGGCACCAGGCTGTTGCCGACGAGCCAGTTGTAGATCCACCGGAACGGGGCGCTGATCGTGGTGATCAGCCCGGTGACGATTCCGGACAGGATCGTCACAGCGCCGTTGAAGATGCCGACGACAGCGGTCCACAGTCCGGAGAAGACGGCCTTGACGCCTTCCCACATCCTCGACCAGTCGCCGGTGAACAGGCCGATGAAAATGTCGAGGAGGCCCGAGATGACCGACAGGGCCCCGGAGAAGATCCGGTGACCATCTGCCAGGCGCCTGAGACGATGCCGGCGACCATCTGGAAGGCGCCGCGGAAGTTGGCGACCACGACCGTCTGCAGGAAGTCGACGACCGTCATGATCGTGTCCGCCGTGCTCTTCCCCCAGACGCCCTTGATGACCCCGACGGCACCGGAGACGATCTCGGCGATCTGACCGAAGATCTTCTCGAACTTCGGGCGGACCTCGCGGATGAAGTCCATGACCGCGCCGAAGGCACTCAGCGCGGTGGCCTGATCTTGGGGCCAGGTCGCCGACCACCACGCGACCAGCGGCCCCAGGCGGGGCGGAGGACGCCGTCCCACAGCGCGACCAGCCGGCCTTGATGGCCTCCCAGGTGGCGACCACACGGCGCGGAAGGTGTCGGAGGCGCTTCCAGGCCATCCAACCGCGATTCCGAGGGCTGCGATCCCGGCGACGACCGCGGCGACCACGCCCACGACGGGGTCATGACGCCGGCGATCGCGCCGACCGAGGTGATCAGCATCCCGACGACGATCAGCAGCGGCCCGATCGCCGCAGCGACGATGCCCAGGACAACGCCGATCTTCAGCAGCCACGGGTTTCGTCTCGGCCAGCGCCTGCGTCCACTCGGTGACCTTGGAGATGAATCGCGGTGGCCACTCCAGCAGGCCGCTCTCAGCGACCGCGATCGCCAACCCTTCCAGAGCGGACTGCAGCTCCTTGACGCCGCCGTTGAACCCCTCCATCTGCGTGGCGGCGATCTCGGAAGCGGTTCCGCCCGCGTCGCGCAGGTCTCCGGTGAGGGTGCTGAGGGCATCCGCCCCCTGGACACGAGGGCCTGCATGGCCGGCCCGGCCTCCACGCGAAGATCGTCCATCATGTCGGCCGTCGAGGCCCCGGCGCCTTCGAGCTGGCCGATGATGTCGACCAGCGGCAGGAGCTGGCCCTTGGAGTCGGTGACGCTGACGCCGAGTTCAGCGAGCTTGGAGGTCACCTCGGCGGTCGGTGAAAGCAGGCGGGCGATGGACCCGCGCAGCGCCGTGCCGGCCTCCGACCCCTGGATGCCGGCGTTGCCGAGCAGGCCGATCGCCGCCGAGGTCTCTCGATGGACAACCCCGCTGAGGCGGCCACGGGGGCGACGTACTTGAACGACTCGCCAGCATCGACAGGTCGGTGTTCGTCGAGGTGAACGTCTTGGCGAGGATGTCGTTGAGCCGTCCGACCTCGGCGGCCTCCATCCCGTAGCCGGACAGGATGTTGCTCGCGACGTCGGCGGCAGTGCCCAGGTCGACCGCCCGGCGGCGGCGAGGTTGAGCACACCGGGCAGGGCGTCCATGGTCTCCGAGGCGGAGAACCCGCCATGGACAGGAACTGCATGCCTTCGGCAGCCTCCGACGCGGAGAACTGGGTGGTGGACCCAAGGTCCTTCGCCATCTCGCGGAGCTGGTCGAACTCGGCGCCGGTCGCGCCGGAGACAGCCTTGACCGCTGCATGGACGCCTCGAAGTCGCCGGCCGTCGTGATGGCCATGCCGCCGATCGCAGCCAGGGGCGCGGTGACCGAGGCGGTCATCGTCTGGCCGACCCCGCGGACCGCCGACCGGTGGACTGCATCTTCGTGGCGAAGCCGTCGATGTCCTTGACGGCGTCCGGACGCCTTTCCCGACGTACTTGGCGAAGATGTTGAAGCCGAGGGAGGTGACAGCCGCCACGGGCCACCTCCCCGCTGGGTCAGCCGTTCTCCGGCTCGTCGTGTTCAGGTATGGCCGGTCTGGGCACGTGTCGATGCCGTCCGGGAGCTGGTGCCGTTTCTTGGCGTCGGTGTTCACCCGCAGGTAGTCAAGCGCAGCGGACGCAGCTCCTCGAACTTTCGGCGAGCAGTTCCACCTGCTCGGTCCAGTCCGCCAGCGCCCGGCCGCCGGCCTCACCGCGTAGGTGGCAGAGCCGTGCGGGAGTCGGGAGACCAGGACTGCAGGCGGCGGATGGTCATGTCGCCGCGGCGAGGAGGCGTCGAGTGGTCCTGATCCGCGGGTAGTAGCGGGCGAGATCGGCCTCCAGATC